>CAWBXO010000002.1:0-831140 GCA_963792785.1 uncultured Acidobacteriota bacterium
GTAATCGGCGGCCAGGAAGATCATCTCCTCGACAAAGGCGAATCGCGAAAGGCGAATCGCGTCTATAATTCGCCGGTTTCATCAGTTTGCAGATCAACATGCCGCTCAGCAAAGGATTCGCTATGTCACGCGTCCACCTTGCGGGAACACTGGCGCTCGCCCTCGTCGCCGCCGCGACGGCGAGCACGCTGGCGCAGAGCTCACGATCGCAGGCACTGACCATCACGGCTGCGTCGGCCGATTCGTCGGCCCACACGCTGACCATCAACGGTTCCGATCTCGATCGCGGGCCGCGACCGCCCGCCGTGACGCTCAACGGCTCGCCCCTCGTGGTGACGAGCGCGAGCAACACCACGATCGTGGCCGTCCTGCCGAGTCTCGATCCGGGCTCCTACCGCCTCGTCGTCTCGACCGGCACGGGCACGCCGCAATTCGACGAGCTGACGCTCACGATCGGCTCGACCGGCGCGCAGGGTCCACAGGGCGAGCCAGGAACGCCAGGGTTGCCGGGCAGTCAGGGACCGCAGGGTGACATCGGTCCGGGCAGGGACCGCAGGGTGACATCGGTCCGCAGGGACCGCAGGGCGACGTTGGTCCGCAGGGACCGCAGGGTGACATCGGCCCGCAGGGACCGCAGGGCCCCGCCGGCGCCGTCGCCTCGCTCGACAGCCTCGCGGGAGCGGTGTGCTCCCTGCCGAGCGGCTCGGGTCACACGGCCGTGTCGGTCGCATCGGACGGCACCATCCTCCTCACGTGCGTGGCCGACGGCGGCGGCTCGGGCGGCGGTGGGGGTGGCGGCGGCACCGGCACGATCACCGAGGTGTGCGATGACGGCTTCGCCCTCGCCGACACGTCGGCGGTTCACGCCGCGAACGCGCTCGGCCTCTGCACCACGACGACGTCGGGCACCGGGTTCGGCCTGATCGCGGCGCAGTTCGTTCGCGCGAACGGGGATGCGGCAGCCGCGCCGGCCTTCGAGCCCCAGGTGGGCAACATGTCGCACTTCGGGGTCAACACGCCACAGGCGGGCGCCCGCATGCTGGGCCTGTCGTCTGGACACGCGCGTGATAGCGCCGATCCGGGCGCGTGCGGCAACCCGAACTGCGCCGGCCTGGGCGCGGGCACGCCGCCGCCCGGCTTTCCGGCCCCCGTGCCTAACCCAATCGCCGCCGGTTCATGCCCGACCGCGTCCACTGTGGTCGACGACGTGGGCCTGCAGGTCACGCTGCGGGCGCCGGCTGGCGCCGTCGGGTTCACCGTGGACTACATGTACTTCGCGATGGACTACCCCACCTTCCTCTGCACTTCGTACAACGATCACGTCCTGATCCTGATGAACCCGCCCCCGGCGGGCGCGCTGAACGGTGACATCGCGCTCTTGACCAACGGCGACCCCATCACGCTGTCCTCGGCCCCATTCGATTCCTGCACCGCGAGTACGGGTTATGCGTGCCCGCTCGGACGAACGCTGCTCTCCGGAACGGGCTTCGACGTGTGGAACAGCGTCACGAATGGCGCGGCCCTGAGCTGGCAGACGGTGACGGCGCCGGTCACCGCGGGCGAGGAGTTCACGCTGCGGTTCACGGTGATGGACGTGGGCGACAGCAGCGGCGACTCGACCGTGCTGCTCGACAACTTCACCTGGATTACCGGCCCGTAGATCGCAGGGCCGAATCGACCGGCCCGAGGAGAGGCGCCGCTCTACAATCGTCGACGTGGCGCGGCGCCATCTCTACGTCCTCCTGTTCGCGATCCCGGCGCTGCTGGCGTCGGCCGTCGCTGCCGCCCTGCTGACGGCGGCGGCGGCGGGCTCGCTGTGGCTCTTCGTCCTGGGCGACAACCCGTGGCCGGACAGCGTGGGCACGGCGCTCGGCGCCGCGTTCGTCGTGGCGGGCGCGGCGATGTGGATCGCGCTTCTCACGCTCGCCTACCGGATCGGCACACACGAGGAATCGCGGCCGTCGCTGAACCGGCTGCACGTCGCGCTGGCGGCCGGCGTCACGCTGCTGCTCGCGGGGCTCATCGTCGTGCGCGTGACGGGCATCGGCGCCGGGCCGAAAAGCGACAGCCTGATGTGCTCGGACTACTGCCGGGCCGAGGGGTTCGCCAGCAGCGGCACGCCCCCTCGCGACTCGGGCGACCGCACGTGCACCTGCTACGACGCGCAGGGCCGCGAGGCGCGGCATGTTCCGCTGGCGGAGATCGAGACGGGGCGCTGACTTCGGATCACGCTGCGATCGGATCTACGAAAAGGCAACCACGAAGGCACGAAGGCCCGAAGACGACACGAAGGAAGAGCCTCTTCTCTTGGGATCACGACAGCGATCGGATCACGAACTACAATCGGCGGGTGCTCACGCGACGCGACGCGCTGACGATCGGCGTGGTCGCCGCCCTGCTCGCCCTGCTCGTCCTGACGCCGCACGTGGGCATCGCGGCGCCGGAAGGGCATCTCGTGCTCGTCGGCGGCGGACCGACGCCGGCGGGGATCTTCACCCGCGCGCTCGCGCTATCGGGCGGGCGGGCCGCGGTGGTCGCCGTCCTCCCGCAAACCTTCCCCACCGACAGCATGGCCGACGACGCGGTGACGATGTGGAAGACGTTCGGGCCGCGCGAGGTGATGAAAGTGAGCCGGACGGATCAGGACGCGGCGCGTGCCGCGCTCGAACGGGCGAGCCTCATCTGGATCCCCGGCGGATTCCAGGGCCGTTTCATGCAGGCCATCGAGGGCACGCCGATTCCGGGCATCATCCGCGCGCGGTTTGCCGCGGGCGCGACCATCGGCGGCGCGAGCGCCGGCGCGGCGGCCATGTCGCGCACGATGGTCGCCGACGAGACGACGCCCGCTGGCTTCCCCACCGGCGGTCCGGCCACCGATGAGGGACTCGGCCTCTGGCCCGAAGCGATCGTGTCGCCCCACTTCACCGAGCGTCACCGGCTCAACGCGCTCATCGCGATCGTCCGGGATCATCCGAGCGCTGCTCGGCATCGGCATCGACGAAGGCACCGGCCTGATCGTGTCCGAGGGTGAGTTCGAAGTGCTGGGCCGCGGCACGGTCGTCGTCGTCGACGGGCACCGCCCCGGCGCGCGCACCCTCAGGAGCGGGATGAGATTTCGATACACTCAGGGGAACTGAGGAACTGGGGAGGTGAAAGGGGAAGTTAAGAAGTCAGGAAGTTAGGAAGTCAGGAAGTTGGTTCCGCGCAACCGCGCTACTTCTGCCGAAGGTCTTCAAGGGCATCGCGTATGTCCTTGAGTTCGTCGGCCGCAAAGAGTTCCTGAGCGACTCGAATCCGCTCGTTCCTTGTCTGCAGCGGCTCCTCGAAGATCGCCATCCGTGAAATCAACAGCGGCACAGCCGCGATCAGGAGGAGCCAGCCGGTCGCGATCTGTTGCATCACGATGGTCTTTGTCGTCTGGTCCACCGGCACGTAGTCACCGTATCCCACCGTCGATAGGGTCACGAAGCTGAAGTAGACGAGCGTGTGATTGTCCGGTGGATCGCAGGCCACCTGTCCTGGCGGGCAGACATATCCAGCAACCCGATATCGCGCCGCGTACGTCGGCACAATGGCCCCGAGAAAGAGCACCAGGATCACCAGTGCAGGCAGGCGGTGTGGCAGAGCCTGGTAGGGCCACATGAACTTGTCACTGCGAAAGGCCGCCAGCCCAACCAGGACGCCCAGGTGGATTGCCACGCCAAGTGCCACCCACTTGGCCGTGACGCTGGACTGGTTCGTCAGAGACATCCAGCCGAGAACGCACCACACCACCGCCACGAGCACGTGAGCAATGTTGGCGGGAACCAGGTAGTAGCAGAAGTCCAGCGCACTTCGCGGCCGGCTGCGTTTGTTCTTTCCTGCCACATCCAGACTCCCGCCCATCACCGCCGCAAATCCAAGAAATGCCGAGGCAATCAGGGCTTCACGCATCTGCGCACCGGCATGCGGGCGCCATTGTATCGGGGCTTGAAAACTTCCGCTTGACAAGGCCGGGCGTTGTGGTAGACAGTCTCACTGTGTTAGTTCAGTAACACAGTGACGACATGATGTTCAGAACCAACCCGGCGCTCGGCGTGCCCATCTACCTCCAGCTCATGGAGCAGATCCGGCATGCGGTCGAGACGGGCGCGCTGCGGGCCGGGGACCAGCTCCCGGGCATCCGGCCGCTCGCCGAGCAGCTCGTCATCAACCCCAACACGGTCGCCAAGGCGTATCGCGAGCTCGAGCACGAGGGGCTCGTCGAGCTGCGCCACGGCGCGGGCGCGTTCGTGACGGCGGCGGCGGCGCCCAAGAAAGTGGCCGACACGCTGCGCGCCGGCCAGGGGGTGGTGGCCGACGTGGTGAAGGAGCTGCGCGCGAAGGGCGTGGGCGACGAGGAAATCCGGCGCATGTTCGAGGCGGAACTGGCGGAGTTGAGGAAAGCAGGAGGCCGACGTGGCTGACGCGATGACGATCGAGACACACGACCTGCGGAAGCGGTACGACGGCTTCGAGGCGCTGCGCGGCCTCTCGCTGCAGGTGCCGCCCGGGTCGATTTGCGGGTTCCTCGGGAAGAACGGCGCCGGCAAGACGACGACGATCAAGATCCTGCTGGGGATGGCGCACGCATCGGCGGGCGAGGCGCGCGTGTTCGGCCTGAACGCGTCGGACGAGGCGTCGAGCGTGGAGATCCGGCGCCGGACGGCGTTCGTCGGCGAGGAGAAGGATCTGCCGGACTACATGACGGTCGCCGAGCTCACGCGCTTCACGGCGTCCTTCTACCCGCGCTGGCGGAAGGATCTCGAGGCGAAGTTCCGGCTACGTTTCGAGCTGCCGTCCGATCAGAAGATCAAGACGCTCTCGAAGGGCACGCGCACGAAGGTCGCGCTGCTCCTCGCGCTCTGCCGCGGCGCCGAGCTGCTCGTGCTCGACGAGCCGACGTCCGGACTCGACCCGGCCGTGAGCGAGGACGTGCTCAAGGCGCTCGTCGCGTTCACCGCCGGCGAGAACGCGACGATCTTCTTCTCGTCGCACCAGATTTCCGAGATCGAGCAGATCGCCGATCGCGTGATCGTGATCGATCGAGGCCGCGCGGTGGTCGCCGGCCCGCTCGACGATCTGCGCGAGCACTACCGCCGGGTGAACCTCGTGTTCGAGGGCGACGCGCCGCCCGTCACACTGCGCTCGCCGGGCGTCGTGCGCGCGCGGCGCGACGGGCGCGTGCTGTCGGTGCTGTCGAGCGCCGGGATCAGCGCGCTCGTCGACGAAGCCAAGACGCTCGGCGCGACGGCGTCGGACGAGGGACCGGTCACGTTGAAGGAGCTGTTCCTGGAATCGGTGGAGAACTGAGATGCTCTGGTACAAAGCCTGGCTCGAAACGCGGCTGCGGTTCTTCATCGGCCTCGGCCTCCTGCTCTTCATGGCGTGCGGCGTCGCGTTCGAATACAACGCCGTGCAACAGCTCATGCCCATCGCCGAGTCGATGCCGGCCGACGGCGTCCTCGGCTCCGTCATCCAGCGCGCGCTAGAGGTCGAGCGCACCTTCGACGGCTTCGTCTGGTACCAGTGGTTCCGGCAGAACCTGTCGCAGACGTGGATGCTCTTCGCGCTCATCATCGGCACCGGCGGCCTCGCGCCGCAGCGCGGCGCGCTCTACGCGCTGTCGATGCCGGTGTCGCGGGCGCGCCTGGTCGGCGTCCGCGCCGGCACCGGCCTGGCGGAGCTGTTCACGCTCGCGCTCGTGCCGTCGATGCTCCTGCCGCTCGTCGCCGTCGTCGTCGGCCAGCGCTACCCGATGAGCGACGCGATCGTGCACGCGCTGTGCGTATTCGTGGGCGGCAGCGCGATCTTCAGCCTCACGGTGCTCTTCTCCACCCAGTTCAGCGACGCGTGGACACCCGCGATCCTGAGCGGCGTCGTGATCACCGTGCTCGGCCTCATCGAGCTGGCGCCGGGGCTGGCGCCGTACGGGTTGTTCCATACGATGAGCGCCGAGTCGCTCATCGACGGCGGCGGGCTGCCCTGGGTGGGGCTCTTGATCAGCGCGGCCGCGGCCGCTGGGCTGCTCTATGCGGCCGCAGTGAATCTGAAGCGACGCGATCTCTGAAACTGAGGAGCTGAGGAACTGGGGAACTTAGGAAGTTGAAGTTTCAAGGAGAGGGTTATGGTTCTGGTACGCATCTGGTTATTGCTACTGGCGGCGATGGGGTTCGGCGGGCTGGAGCTGCACGCGCAGACGGCGCCGGATCCGACCGGACACTGGGAGGGCCAGATTCCCGTCCCCGATCATCCGGTCGAAGTGATCTTCGACATCACGCGCGACGCGAACGGTGCGCTCATGGGCACGCTCAGCCAGCCGTCGGAAGGCGTCTACGGCCTGCTGCTTCAGGAGGTGCTGCTCGAGGGCCGCACGCTCACGGTGATCGCCCGCGACGATCAGCCGTTCTCGGGCACGATGACCGACGATGGGAAGGTGATCGACGGTGTGTTGAGCGCGCAGGGCAACGACATCCCGATCTCGTTCGAGCGCATGGGCGAGGCGAAGATCGATCCGCCGGTTCGCAGCGCGGCCGTCGACGCGCGCTTCACCGGCCGCTGGACGTCCAGCGGGCGCCTGGGGACGCTGACCCTCGACATCGCCAATCACGACGATGGAAGCGCGACGGCCGTGCTGATCAACGAGGCCGAAGGCGGGCTTCGCGTGCCGGTGCGGACGATCACGGCGAACGGCGCGCACGTCACGCTCGAACTGAAGGCGCTGTCGGGATCCTACGAGGGCGATCTGAGCGCCGACGGCACGGCCATTGACGGCACTTACGCTCAAGCGGGCGCCAAGGCGCCGCTCACATTTACAAAGATGCAATCTCAATAGGGTGCTCGGAGAATTCAGTAGGGGGCTCGGGGCTTCGCTCTAGGGGGCTCGGGGCTTCGGTGTAGGGGGCTGGGGCTGGCCCCCCCGAAACTGCGATACTGAACGAATTGTCCCGCTTCCGCGGAATCGCCCGAGCGCTCAAGAGCCGCAACTATCGGCTTTTTTTCGCCGGCCAGAGCCTGTCGCTCGTCGGCACCTGGATGACGCGGATCGCGACGAGCTGGCTCGTGTACCGGCTCACGGGATCCGCGCTGCTGCTCGGGGTCGTGAACTTCGCCGGGCAGATTCCCACGCTGCTGCTCACGCCGTTCGCCGGCGTGCTCGTCGATCGCTGGGACCGCCACCGCATCCTCGTCGTCACCCAAGTGCTCTCGATGCTGCAGTCGGGCGGCCTGGCCGTGCTGACGCTCGCGGGCGTCATCACGGTGCCGCAGGTGATCCTGCTGCAGATCTTCCAGGGCCTGATCAACGCGTTCGACACGCCCGCGCGGCAGGCGTTCGTCGTGCAGATGGTCGAGGATCAGCGCGACCTGCCGAACGCCATCGCCCTCAACTCGTCGATGGTGAACACGAGCCGCATCATCGGGCCGTCGATCGCCGGCGTGCTCATCGCCGTCGTCGGCGAAGGCTGGTGCTTCGCGATCGACGCGGGCTCGTACCTGGCGGTGATCGTCTCGCTCATCGCGATGCGGCTCGTCCGCGCACCCAGGCCGCTGCGCACGACCCGCATGCTGGCGGAGCTCGGCAGCGGCTTCCGCTACGTCGCCGGATCGCCGGGGCTGCGCACGCCGCTCATCCTGATGGCCCTCGTCAGCGGCTTCGGGATCCCGTACTCGGTGCTGATGCCGGCGATGGCCACGGTGGTCCTGCACGGCGGGCCGAATCTGTACGGCCTGCTGATGACATCCGCCGGGGTCGGCGCGCTGGCAGGCGCACTCTACCTCGCCTCGCGGCCGTCGGTGCTCGGCCTCGGCCGCGTCATCGCCATCTCGACGCTGGTGTTCGGCGGGGGCCTCGCGGCGTTCTCGATGTCGCACTGGATCTGGCTCTCGCTCGTCGTGCTGCCCTTCGTCGGCGGCGGCTTCATGGTGCAACTCGCAGGCACGAACACGATCGTCCAGACGATCGTGGACGATGCGTACCGCGGGCGCGTGATGGCGTACTACACGATGGCGTTCTTCGGCGCCGGGCCGATCGGCAGCCTCGCGGGCGGCATGGTGGCGGATCGGATCGGCGCGCCGTACACGATCCTGATGGGCGGCGTGGTGTGCGTAGCCGCTGGCGTATGGTTCTGGACGAAGCTGCCGGCGCTGCGCGCGCTGGTGCGCCCGATCTACGAGGCGCGCGGGATCATCACCGTGCCGGCTATCGACTCCGGAGGAACACGACCGTAGTGGCGGCGTTCCCCGCCCGATCCGTGGCGCGATAGACGATCGTGTAGGTGACGCCCTTCACGGCGCGCACCTGGAACTCGCGATCGTCGGTGCCGAGCGCGGCGCCCTCGATGTCGGCGCGTGAAGTGCCCCTGGCCCGGCCCTGAGTCGTCTGCGGTGATCGAGAGGAGCGTCACGGCTGGGATTCGCGTCGATGTTGTCGTGCACGTCGATCGATCGCCGCGATCGTCACCATCTTGTTGTCGGGCGGCCAGAGGACGTCCGGCGACAGCACGACCGAGATCGTGGGCGGCGTCGCGTCCGGGCTCAGCAGCGCGAGCGCGAAGCGCTCGGTCGCCGCCGCCGCCGGCACCCGCGCGCACACCCGACGGGATCGCGAACGACGGCGCACCAGGTCCAGACAGGATCGTGCGATCGACGAAGCGCGCTGCCCTCCTGGTGCAGCACGCGCACGCTGCGCGAACACGTCCGCGTCGTCTGACCCACGGCACGCCGAAGCACACGTCCGCCGATCCGCTCACGACCGCCGTGGTGCTCACCCCGTACGACAGGTCGTTCAGAATCGTGTAGCCGGCCGGGATCGAGACGCCCGGCGTCAGGCTCGTGCCGATGACGGACGTGCGGCCGGGCGCGACGACGGTGCTGTAGGTCACCCTGGCGAGCTGCGCCGGGATCACCTGCACGCTCGCGCCGCTGGGCGTGTTGAAGAGCGTCGCCATCGCCCTCGCGACCTCGCCGTCCACCTCGACGTTCTCGGTCGTCGGCGAGTCCGGCCATCCGCCTTCCGGCAACTGGTTGGCGATGAAGAACGCGCCCGCCGAGAGCATCGCGTTGTCGGCGCCCCCCACCGCCGCGAGGCCCACGAGCACGTATGCGGAGTCCTGCGGCGATCCACCGTTCCACGATCCGTCCGCGCCCTGCGCGCCGACGAGGAACGCGCGGTATTCGTCGATCTGTGTGTCGAACCCGGACAGATCGTGGAACGCCCAGAGCAGCGATCCCTCGCCGAGCACGGTCAGCTCGTACGACTCGGGATTGCCGGGATCGGGGCTGCCGGGATCGGTGTCCTTCCACTGCGGCTCGAGCGCGACGATCCGGTTCGCGGCATCGAGGGCGTACGAGGCCTGGCCCACCGCGATCGCCGCTCGAATGACCGACGCGGTGTCCCACGCCGCAAGCGAGCGGTAGTGCTGCGTCTCGCGGCGCGCGAGCGCCGCGTCGACGCGGCCGGCGCCCGTCGGGTACTGGTTCATCTCGAGCGCGAACCACGACTGCGCGATGGCCGCATACGAGGGATCGAGCGTGATGTCGCTCAGCGCCACGAGGAACTCGATGTCCTGGTTGTAGACCGGATCGGTCGCGCCGCCGGTGAACCGCGCGGCCAGCGCGTCGCCGGCCGCCGTCATCACCGCGAGCAGCGCCGAATCGCCCGTGCGCGAATAGGCGAACGGCAGGCCGAGGCCCGTCACGCCGAGCGTGTTCGGGCACGACACGCCCGCGCCGACGAAGCAGTCCGACGACCCGGCGTTGAAGAACCAGCCGCCGTCGGGGTTCTGCAGCGTGCGCAGCCGATTGCCCGCGTCGAGGAGCGACTGCAGCACGGTCGGCTCGTCCACGATGAACCCGGTGCCGGCGAGCGACACGACCTGCGAGCTCGGCACGGCGTTGTCGACAATCGTGAAGTCGTGCGCGCGCGCGCCCGCGGCCGATGGCGCGAACACGAACGAGACGTCGCAGCCCAGCCCCGGCGCCAGGCCCGGCGCGCCGAGCGGGCAATCGGTCTGGCCCTGGAAGTCGGGGCCAGCGGCGAACGTCGCCGCCGGCGGGGCGCCGTCGAAGGTGGCGAACACGAGCGGCAGCGCGCCGGTGTTCGTCACGTGAACCATCTGCGCCGCGCTCGTGTTCCCCACGCGTGTCTTCGAGAACGCCAGACTGCCCGGCGATACCACCACCGTCGTCGTGGCGCCGACCTGCTCCACCACGCCGCCGCTCGACGCGGCGAACAATCCGCTCGTGCTGGTGTAATAGGCAGTGATCGCGTGCGCGCCGGCGCCGAGGCCCGCGGTCGCGAACGCCGCCTGCCCTGCCACGAGGGCCACGGGCCCGGCGAGCACGGTCGCGCCTTCCTTGAAGGTCACCGATCCGTCGGACGGCGACGCGCCCGCGCCCGTCGTCACGGTCGCCGTGAACGTGACCGACTGCCCCACGGTCGCCGGGTTCGGCGCCGCGTCGAGCGCGACCGTCGTCGGCGCGATCGACCGCGCGCTCGAGACGACGACGTTGTCGATGAGGACGCCGCAGGCGTGGCCCGGACGAATCGACGCGCAGTTGAACACCGAATCCTGCGTGAATTCGAAGCGGAGCTGCGCCGTGCTGCCGGCCATGCCGGGCAGCTTGAGGTGCACGTGACGGTAGCCGTTCGAGTCGCCGGCCCAGGCCGACAGATCGGGCAGGTAGCCGGCGGCATTGCTGCGCGGCAGGTGCTTCGGATAGAAGTGCGCCGCGCCCGTGGTGAACTCCTCGGCGAACGCCTCGACGGCGACGTCGCGCGAGACGCGGCCCGCCGTCTGGTCCCGGATGCGCAGCAGCGCGCCGTCGTAGGCCTGCACGTGGAACACCGGCTCGTCCTCGGTGTCGTAGGCGATGTCGAAGTCGACCGTCACGTACTCCGAGCTTGCCGGCACGACGAACAGCGGACTGAACAGGCGCTCCCACCGCGTGGGGTTGCTCGCCGTCCGTCGTTGCGTTCGCGTGATAGGCGGCGTTGCTGATCGCCGTCGGCGACGCGCCCAGCGACAGGCTCCGCGTGGTCCAGTTGACCGTGTTGTTGCCGCCGCCGTGCACCGACGACCAGCCGGCCGGCAGCGACCCCGCGGCCACGCCGTTGAAGTTCTCGGAAAGCAGCAGCGTCGTGAACGGCGAGCCCGACGCCTCGGTGAACGGCAGCGACGTCGAGCCCGACGCGCTCGTCACGTTCAGCGTGAGGTCGATGTGGGTGCCGGGCGTGAACGACGGATCCACCGACACGACGAACGCCGTGGTGTTCAACGCCGTTCCGCCGGCGGTGATGTTCGGGTACGCGGACGCCCCCTGGACCACCGAGACACCGGGCGTCGACGACACCAGCGCCCCGCTGACGCCGGCGATCGTCCCGGCTCCGAGGTTGGTCACATAGTTGGTGAGCGGGATCGTCAGGTTGATCGTCTCGCCGGGATCGATCGAATCCGTTGCCGGCCAGCGCGCCCGATCCGCCGTCCGTGAACGTCACGACGCCGAGGCTGAGCGCGACGCGCGCGGACGACGTGGGCACGCGCGCGAAGACGGCGTCGGGCACCGTCATGCTCGCGGAGCCGGGCTCGCCGTCGGCGAAGCCGACGAGCGGCGGATTGCCGGCCCACACCGCGAAGAGCTCGCTGTTCTGCGCGACCGCCTGGATGTAGTCGCCCAGGTTCGGCTCGCCCGTGTCGTTGCCGTACGCCGCATGGAACGGGCGATCGCTCAACGGCGCCGGCCGGCTCCAGGTCGCGCCCCCGTCGTCTGAAAACTGATACGTCGCCTCGGTGAGATCGCCGTCGGCGGCAATGCCCTGGTCGTAGTAGAAGACGTACACCCGGCCGCTGGACGAATCGACCGTGACCCAGGGGAACCACTGCGCGCGATCGTTGGCGGGCCGGCTGTCGAGCCGCATCGGCGAGCTGAACGTGAGGCCCTGATCCGTGCTGCGCTGGAACACGACGTCGGCGCCGTCGTCGTAGTCGTTGTTCGAGTACACGACATAGATCGAGCCGCTGTACGGACCGGGCGACGTGTCCACCGCGAGCGACGGCGACGTGCTGTTCCGGTCGTTGCCGAGCACCTGGTCCATCGTGAAGAAATCGGAGGCCAGGTTGATCGGCGCGGTGAACGAGAGGGCGTTGTTCGTCGAGCGCGCGAAGCCGACGTTCTGCGTGGAGTTGCTCGGGAAGCGCCGCCACGCGACGTACGCGTTCGGCGAGCCGCGGCCGGCGAAGCGCGGGATCGAGGCCTGGCCGTCCGCCCCGGAGTTGGCGACGACATAGCGCGTGGACCAGGTGGGCGGTGTTGCCGTGGCGAGGTTGGTGGAATACGTCGACGAGATCTCCACGCCGCCGGCTGCGAAGAGCGTTGACGTGAAGTTGCTCCAGGTCATCATCACGCGGCCCGTGTCGGGATCGACGTCGGCGAATTCCTTGTCCGCCGCGTCGCCTGTGCCGTGCGGATTGGTGGCGGGGCCGATCTCGTACGGCCCCTGCCAGGTGTGGCCGTAGTCGGTGGAGCGGTGCACGCCCATCGTCTGCGCCGTGCTCGAGCCGAGCTTCTTCACGAGGATCGAGAAGTACACGAACGTCGAGCCGCCGAGGTACTTCACCTCGGGGTCGCCGAACACCTGCGGGTAGATCGTGGTCCCGATGGTCGACGTGCCCGTGGTGACCGGCAGCTGCCCGCCATCGACGAACGTCTGGCCGCCGTCGTCGGAATAGAGGAAGCCCGACACCGAGATCGGGTTGCTGCCGAACCCCCGCGTGTCGTTCACGCCGACGACGATGTGCTGGCCGGTGGCGTCGACGGCGATGGACGGTTTCGGCCTGGCCGCCGGTCGGGCCGAACTGGTCGCCGCCGTCTTCGTCGCCCGGCGACGAGCCGGCGCGCTCCGCGCGGAACTCCGCGAGCAGTTCGGCCAGGTGGCCGCTGGCGGCCATGTGGGCGGCGCGGCCCATGCCCGAGAAGCGATGATCCGCGTTATCGGCGCCTCGGTCCGACCGCTGGGCGAGCAGCCGGTCCCCGGCGACCAGGCTCAGGACGCCGACGGAGAGGGCCAGCGCGAGCCGGCGATGCCAAACGGTCACGTCGGGATCTCCTGGGGGGAGAGGGGAGGATAGCGTAAAAGGGTGCTGGGTGCGGGGTGCTGGGGTGCTGGGTGCGTGGGTGCTGGGGTGCTGGGTGCTACGATCGCGCTCATGAACAGTGCTGATGCGGTGGTCGACGCGCTCGAGCGGGCGCCGCTCGTCGTCGTGCCGCTGGTTCGGGAGGTGCCGCCGGAGCTCCTGAAGCGGCGGCCGGCGCCGGGAACGTGGTCGGCGCACGAGCACGCGTGCCACCTGGCGCACGTGCACGGGCTGTTCTTCGATCGCCTCGACACGATGCTGGCGTCGCCCGAGCCGGTGATCACGCCGTACGACCCCGGCGGGCAGGATCCGGACGACCTGCTGCTGCGGATGGACCTCGCCGCGTCGCTCGAGCGATACGCCGAGGATCGCTACAAGCTCGTCGCGCGGCTGCGCGAGCTGCCCGAGGAGATCTGGGCGCGGCGCGCGCGGCACGACGAGTACAGCCACTACTCGGTGTTCATCATGTTCCGCCACGCTGGCGCTCCACGATTTCCTGCACGCGTACCGGATCGAGGAGCTGCTCCTGAAGAAGGACTGGTGAACACACTTCTCGTCTATCTCTGGGCGCCGTTCGCCAACCTCCTCTGGTATTTCTGGACGGTCGTGATGGCGACGCTCTCGCTCCTGCTCTGGCCGTTCGACCGGACGGGCGCGATGCAGCACTGGTGCGCGCGCTGGTGGTGCCGGCTGGTGGCGTGGTCGATCTTCGCGAACATCCACGTGCAGGGCGCGGAGCACGTGCGGCCCGATCGCGCGTACGTCTACATGGCGAATCACTCGAGCCTGATCGACACGCCGGCGCTCTTCGCGTACCTGCCCTACCCGTTCCGCATCATGGCGAAGCGCGGGCTCTTCTTCGTGCCGTTCATGGGCTGGCACCTCGCCACGGCGGGCCACTTCCCCATCGACCGCGGCGACGCCCGCAAGACGGCCCGCAGCGTGAAGAAGGTCGTCGACGGCGTGCGAAGCGGCACGTCGATCGCGGTGTTCCCGGAGGGCACGCGCACGCCCGACGGCAGACTGCAGGATTTCAAGGCCGGCGCGTTCAAGATCGCGCTGCGCGCGGGAGTGCCGATCGTGCCGGTGACGATCCGCGGCACGTTCAGGCTGCTGCCGAAGACGACGCTGGCGCCGAGGCCGGGGCGGGTGGATGTGATCATCGGCGAGCCGATCGAGACGAAGGCGTATGGCGAGAAGGATCTGAACGCCTTGATGGAACGGACGAAGAAGGCGATACAGGAGAACTTGTAGTCGCTAGTCGCAAGTCGCTAGTCGCAAGTCGCAAGTCGCAAGTCTCAGGTCGCCAGTCCGAGTCGCTAGTCACAAGTCCGAGTGCGACAAGTCATGGATCACGCGGAACGGATCACGATTACCACCGATGCGGCGCGCATGGATATCGATGCGATTCATGCGTACCTGCGGCGGTCGTATTGGGCCGAGGGCGTTCCTCGCGCGGTGGTGGCGCGGGCGGTCGCGCACTCGCTCAACTTCGGGCTGTTCGACGGCGACGCGCAGATCGGGTTCGCGCGGATCGTCACGGATCGCACGACGTACGCGTACCTGTGCGACGTGTATGTGCTCGAGGCGTACCAGGGCCGCGGGCTGGGGACGCGGCTCATCGAAGCGGTGTGCGCGCATCCGGACCTGCAGGGGCTGCGGCGGTTCATGCTCGCCACGCGCGATGCGCACGGGCTGTATGCGAAGTTCGGCTTCACGCCGCTCGCGTTCCCGGACCGCCACATGGAAATCGCGCGCCCGGGCCTGTACAAGAAGACCTGATGCCCGGCGCCGGGCTCCGCAGCGTCCTCGTCGGCACGCTCGGCCTCGACCTGGCCGCGGCGGCGGCGCTGTGGCTCACCGTCTCGCGCGGGCCGGCCAGGGGCACCGGCCAACAGATCCGGCGCACGATCGCGGTCGCCACGCTGGCGCTCCTGGCACAGGCCGCGCACTTCGGCGAGGAGTACCTGACGGATTTCGGCACGCGCTTCCCGGTCCGCCTCGGGCTCGCCGCGTGGCCGCAGGCGTTCTTCGTGGACTTCAACCTCCTGTGGCTCGCGGTGTGGGTGTTTGCTATCGTCGGGTTGAAGGCCCGGCTCCGGATCACGATGTTCCCGCTCTGGTTCCTGGCCATCGCCAGCGTCGCCAACGGCATCGTGCACCCGCTGCTCGCCGTCGCCGGCGGCGGGTATTTCCCCGGGCTCGTGACGTCGCCGCTCGTCCTCGTCGCCGGCGTGATCCTGTTTCGGAGACTGATCGATGTGTCGCAACATCAAGACGCTCGCCAACTTTGAGCCGCCGGCCACGCCTGGCGAAATCCGCGCGTCGGCGCTCCAGTTCGTCCGGAAGCTGAGCGGCGCGAACAAGCCGTCGCGCGCGAACGAGGCGGCGTTCAACCGCGCGGTGGACGAGGTGACCGCCGCGGCCGAGCGGCTGATCCGCTCGCTCGAGACGCACGCCCCGCCCCGCAACCGCGAGGAGGAAGCGCGCAAGGCCCGCGAGCGATCGCTGCAGCGGTTCCCGCCCACCGCGTCCTGACGCGCATGACGACGCTCGAGGCGCGGATCGCCGACATCACGACGCTCCACGTGGACGCGATCGTGAACGCCGCCAACACGGGCCTGCGGCCCGGCGGCGGCGTGTGCGGCGCGATTCACGACGCGGCCGGCCCGAAGCTCGCCGACGCGTGCGCGAAGGTCGCGCCGTGCCCGACGGGCGACGCCCGCCTCACGCCCGGCTTCGACCTGCCGGCGCGATTCGTGATCCACGCCGTCGGCCCGGTGTGGCACGGCGGCGGGTCCGGCGAGGCGGCGCTCCTCGCCTCGGCGTATCGCGCGTCGCTGGATCTCGCCGAGCGCGAGGGGCTGGCGAGCATCGCGTTCCCCTCGATCAGCACGGGCATCTACGGCTATCCTCTCGACGATGCCTCGCACGTTGCGGTCGGTGCGGTGCGCGCGTGGGTTTCCGAGGCGCCGCGAGGCCTCGCGCTCGTCGTGTTCGCCTGCTTCAGCCAGGATGCGCTCGATGCGTACGTTCATGAGGGCGTGGGCACGTCCGGCTAAAGCCGGACGCGAGACTTGCGTTTCATGCCACCCATGCTTCTTCTGCGAAACCTCGTCGCCACCATCCTGATCCCAGGCACGGTCGTCGGGCTCGTCCCCTACGTCATCGTGTTCGCCGGCGGTCCCGTGGAGATCCACGGCGGCGCGTCCACTCTGGTGGGGACCGGGATCGCCGCGGCCGGCGCCGGCGTCTTACTCTGGTGCGTCACGCGCTTCGCCGTCGAGGGCCAGGGTACGCTCGCGCCGATCGACCCGCCGACGCGGCTGGTCGGGGGCGGCCTGTATCGCTACTCGCGCAACCCGATGTACGTCGGCGCGCTCCTGGTGCTCGTCGGCGAGTACCTGCTGGTTCTCTCGAGCGCGCTTCTCGTGTACATCGCGTTCTGGTTCCTGATGGTCAACCTGTTTGTGATGTTCTACGAGGAGCCCACCCTGCGGCGCACCTTCGGCGCGGAGTACGAGGACTACTGCCGGAGCGTCCGGCGCTGGATATAGGATCACGCCCATGGATCTCGGACAGGCATTCATCGATCAGTCGCGCGACTATCTCACGGGGCACTACCTGCCGAAGATCGAGCGTTCGGTGGCGGCGCTCACCGACGCGCAGATCTGGTGGCGGCCGAACGACGCTTCGAACAGCGTCGGCAACCTGCTGCTCCACCTCGCGGGCAACATCCGGCAGTGGATCGTCACTGGTATCGGCGGCGCGCCGGACGCGCGGGCGCGTCAGGAGGAATTCGACGAGCGCGGCCCGCTGCCGCGCGAGGAAGCGCTCGGCCGGCTGCGCCGGTCCATCGCGGATGCCGACGCGGTGCTCGCCGCACTCCCGCCGGCCCGCCTCACGGAGCGTCGCACGATCCAGCAACTCGACGTCACCACGCTCGAGGCCATCTATCATGTCGTCGAACACTGCTCGATGCACGCCGGACAGATCATCTCCATTGCGAAGGGCCTGGGGGCCGGCCTGGAGTTCTACGCGATCGTCGATGGCAAACCGGAGGAGAGTTGGAGGAAGTCAGGAAGTATGGAAGTGAGGAAGTCAGGAAGTGATCATCATTTGTCCGCCGACGCGCTGACGGCGGGGCTCGACGCGATCCGTCTGGCCCCCAGGGATGTCGGGCGGCTGGAGTTGATCGTCCGCCGGCCGCAGATCGAAGCGCGCGAGATCCTGGACGAGGCGGAACTGGATCTGCACGTCGGCGTCGTCGGCGACACGTGGAACCAGCGGTCGAGCGGGCGGACGGACGATGGGTCGCCGCATCCGGACATGCAGATCAACATCATGAACGCCCGGTCGGCCGCGCTGATCGCGCGGACGAAGGATCGCTGGCCGCTCGCCGGCGACCAGCTCTTCGTGGACCTCGACCTGAGCGGCGCGAATCTGCCGCCGGGCACGCGGCTCGCGATCGGCTCGGCCGTGCTGCAGGTCACCGATCAGCCGCACACCGGCTGCGCGAAGTTCGTGGCGCGCTTCGGCCTTGACGCGATGAAGTTCGTCAACTCGACGGTCGGGCGCGAACTGAACCTCCGCGGCATCAACGCGCGGGTCGTGCAGGCGGGACGCATCCACGCCGGCGACGCGGTGCGCGTCACGAGGCCGGCCTGATCGCGCCCTGACGGGGTATCATCTCGCGCCAGGAGGTGTGCATGGAGCCAGTCGCGGTCAGTCACACGGAGCTCGTCCAGCGAATCGGCCTCCCGATGCAGCAGAGCAAGGGGTGGCTCAAGTTCCTGGGCATCATGTCGATCATCTCCGGCGTGTGCACGGTGCTGTTCACGCTCGGCCTCGGCATCGTGATCGCGTGGCTGCCCGTGTGGATGGGCGTGCTGCTCTATCAGTCGGCGGAACTGGCCGACCGCGCGTACACGAGCGGCGACGAAACCTCGCTCGTGGCCGCCCTCTCGAAGATCAGGCTGTATTTCGTGATCACGGGCGTCATGATGATCGTCGGCATCGCCTTCGGCATGATCGTCGTCTCGTTCGGCATGCTCGGCGCGATCGCCAGCCTCGCCCGCTTCCGGTGATGGCGACCGACGACCGGCTGCGCGCGACGGTCGAGCACGCCGCCGACGCGCTCGTCGCTTTGCCCGAGGCCGTCACGACGCGGCACCCGGCGCCGGGCAAGTGGTCGCCGCGCGAGATCCTCGGCCACCTGATCGACTCGGCGACGAACAACCACCGGCGTTTCGTCCTCGCGCAGTTTCAGGACGATCTCGTCTTCGACGGCTACGACCAGGACGCCTGGGTCGAGGCGCAGCGCTACAACGAGGCGAGCTGGCGCGATCTGGTGGAGGTGTGGCGGGCGATCAACGTCCACCTCGCGCACGTGATGGCGGCGATTCCCGAAGCCGCGCGGCGCCGGCCCCACGCGCGGCACAACCTCGACCAGATCGCGTTCCGGCCGATTCCCGCGGATCGGCCGGCCACACTCCAGTACTTCATCGACGACTACGTGGAGCACCTGGAGCACCACCTGCGGCAGATCCCCGGCATCGAGTGGGATGAAGGTTAAGTTCTTCAAGGACGCCGGCGCCTTTCGCGCGTGGCTGGCGGCGCACGGCTCGGCCGAGACGGAGTTGTGGGTCGGCTTCTACAAGAAAGCGTCCGGCAGGACCGGTCTGTCGTATCAGGAGGCCCTGGACGAAGCGCTGTGCGCCGGCTGGATCGACGGCCTCAAGAAGCGGCTGGACGAGGTGAGCTACGTGCACCGGTTCACGCCGCGCAAGCCGAAGAGCACGTGGAGCGAGGTGAACCTGCGCCGGATGCGCGCGCTGCAGAAGGCCGGGCGTGTGACCACCGCCGGCCGGCGCGTGTTCGACGATCGCGACCGGGCGGCGTCGGGCTATTCGTACGAGACGCGCCCGCAGCAGTTCGACGCCGCCCTGCTGCGGCGGTTCCGAGCCCGCGCGACCGCGTGGGCCTTCTTCACGGCCCAGCCGCCAGGCTACCAGCGGCTCGCGATCCACTTCGTGCAGAGCGCGAAGCAGGACGCGACACGCCTCCGCCGCCTCGACCGGCTGATCGCCGTGTCGGAGAACCGGACACGCTTCGACGCGATGGCGCCGGCGGGAGCACCGCGATGATTGAAGGCCGTCCCAGCCGCACCGCCCGCGGCGTGGCCATCCGCCGCGCCGCGCATCAGACGCTCGATGACCCGCGCGTCCTCGAGGATCCGCTCGCCGCCCGCGTGTTGGACGAGGAGGATCGGCATCGGCTGCAGGGGGCCATCGAGGCCGGCGCGAACTCGCCGGGCCGCCTCCTGCGGGCGTTCGTGGCGGCGCGCAGCCGCTACGCCGAGGAGCAACTGGCCGCGGGCGTCAGCCGCGGCATCGATCAGTACGTGGTGCTCGGCGCCGGGCTCGACACCTTCGCGTACCGCAACCCGTACCCCGCGGATCGCCTGCGCGTGTTCGAGGTGGACTTCCCCAGCACGCAGGCGTGGAAGCGCGCGCGGCTCGACGAAGCCGGCATCGCGATTCCCGCCAGCCTCACCTTCGCGCCGGTCGACTTCGAGACCGGCACGCTCGCCGACGGCCTCGCCGCCGCCGGCTTCGCCGCCGATCGCCCGGCGGTCGTCGCGTGGCTCGGCGTCGTGCCGTACCTGACGGAGGACACCGTGATGGGCACGCTCGGCTTCCTGGGCGGCCTGCCCGGGGGCACGGCCGTCGTGTTCGACTACGGCGTGCCGCCCGGCACGTTCGGCCTGCGCGCGCGGGTGGCGTTCAAGATGCTCGCGGCTCGCGTCGAACAGGCCGGCGAGCCGTTTCGCACGTTCTTCGAACCGGCGGCGCTCGCCGCCCACCTCAAACGGCTCGGATTCCAGGCGATCGACGATCTGGGACCCGACGAGATCAACGCCCGCTATTTCGCCGGCCGGACCGACGATCTGCGTGTGGGCGGGATCGGAAGGCTGGCATGCGCATCGCGATTGTAGGCAGCGGCGGCGTCGGCGGGTACTTCGGCGGGCGGCTGGCCGAGGGCGGCGCCGAGGTCACGTTCATCGCGCGCGGCGCCCATCTCGAGGCGCTGCGCACGAACGGGCTCCGGATCAACAGCCCGCTCGGCAACCTGCACCTGCCAAAGGTCGCGGCCACCAGCGACACGACGGTCGTCGGACCCGTCGATCTCGTGTTCTTCTCGGTGAAGCAGTACGACACCGACACCGCGCTCGCGCTCGTGCCGCCGCTCGTCGGGCCGGACACGGTCGCGATCGCCTTCCAGAACGGCGTCGAGAGCGTCGACAAGCTCAAGGCGACGGTCGGCGACGCGCACGTGGCCGGCGGCACGTCGTACATCAGCGCCGTGATCGACGAGCCGGGCGTGATCCGCCACACGACATCGGACCGGCTGATCTTCGGCGAGCTCGACGGCACGAAGTCCGCCCGCCTCGAGCGCTTTCACGAGGCGTGCCTGGCCGCCGGTATCCATCCGCTCTTCACCGATCAGATCAACGTCGAGATCTGGGCGAAGTTCGCCCACCTCACCGTGTTCAGCGCGATGACGTCCGCCGTGCGGCTGCCGATCGGGCCGATTCGCGAGGATCCCGACCTGCTCGCGATGTGGCAGGCCGCGCTTCTCGAGTCGATGGCCGTGGCGCGCGCGCGCGGCATCGCCCTCGCGCCGGGCTTCATCGACACAACGATGAAGCTCGTCTCGGGATGGCCGCCGCAGATGAAGGCGTCGATGTTCGAGGATCTCGAACGCGGACGGCGGCTCGAGCTGCCGTGGCTGAGCGGCGCGATCGTCAGGCTCGGGCGCGAGGTCGGCGTCGACACGCCGATCCACCGGTTCCTCGTGACGATCCTCACGCCGCACGTGAACGGGCGGCGGTCCGGATAATGGATTTGACATGAGACCCCGCCCGGAGAAAGGATGGGCCCCATGCGCGTCAGGCCCATCGTCGGCGCGTGGGCGGCCGCTCTCCTTATCGCATCCTCCGCCGCCGCGCAGCCGATCTCGCTCGAGTCCCTGCTCGACCGCTCCTCCGCGTACGTCACGACGCTCATCCGACAGCTCTCGACGGTCGTGGCCGAAGAGGACTACGTGCAGGACCTGCACCGGCAGGGCAGCGGGCCGTCGCTCGGCAACGTGCCCCACCGCGAGCTCAAGGCCGACCTGCTGCTGGTGAAGCTGCCGCGCTCGATGAACTGGCTGCCGTTCCGGGACGTGTACGAAGTGGACGGCAAGCCCGTGCGCGATCGCGACGAGCGCCTCGAGCAGCTGCTGTTGAAGCCGACCGAGTCGGCCGTCCAGCACGCCACGCGGATCTCCGAGGAGAGCGCGCGCTACAACATCGGCGCGATGCGCCGCACGATCAACAACCCGATGATGGCGCTCGTGTTCCTCCAGCGTGAGTACCGCGACCGATTCACCTTCGAGCTCGGCGGCCCCGATCCCGATCGCGGCCCGGAGGTCTGGCTGGTCCGCTACAAGGAAACCGGGCGGCCCACGCTCGTCACGGGCCAGCACGACTCGGACATGCCCGTGCACGGGCGCTTCTGGATCGAGACGGCGACCGGCCGCGTGGTGGAGACCGAGATGTCGCTCGAGGACGTCGACGTGCGCGCCACGATCGTGACCACGTTCACGCCGGACGCGCGCCTGCAAGTGAATGTCCCGCAGGAAATGCGCGAGCGTTACACGCTGCGCGCCGGGCAGATCACGGGCCGCGCGTCCTACTCCGGGTTCCGCACGTTCACCGTGGAAACGGGGGCCGACTCGATCTCGGATGCACCCGTCGTGACGGACGCCGCCGGGATCGCGCTCGTCCCGATCCGCCCGGGCCGTTTCACGATGGGCAGCGTCTTCGCCGATCCGGGCCGGCACGACGACGAGGTGCCGCACCAGGTGACGCTGAAGGCGCCGTTCTACCTCGGCCGCTTCGAGGTCACGCAGAAGCAGTGGTCCGACGTGATGGGCGGGAACCCGAGCCGATTCCCGGACTGCGGGCCGGATTGTCCCGTCGAGAACGTCTCGTTCGCCGACGTCCAGGCCTTCCTCGCGGCGATCAACGCCCGGCCCGACGCGCACTTCACGTACCGGCTGCCGACCGAGGCCGAGTGGGAATACGCGTGCCGCGCCGGCGGCGCGGCGCCCTACTCGACCGGCACGTCGCTCAAGACGACCCAGGCCAACTACAACGGGACGATGGCGTTCACGCCGACCGGCCTCGGCCTCTTCCGCAAGAAGCCGACGCCAGCCGGCACGTTCCCGGACAACGCGTGGGGCCTCTCCGACATGCACGGCAACGTGCTCGAATGGACGGCGGACTGGTACGGCAAGTACCCCTCGGACGACGTGGCGGACCCGTCGGGGCCCGCGAAGGGACCGGCGCGCGTCGTCCGCGGTGGCAGCTGGTTCCTCGACGTGGGCGACGCGCGCTGCGCCACGCGCCGCCGTCAGGCGCCCGGCGAGGCCAACTTCCAGACCGGCTTCCGCGTCGCCGCCGACGCCAGGTAGTTGCCCTCACCCCTCGACACCGGCCTCTCGAAAGTCCGGCGGCGCCTCGTCCCGTTTCTCTTTCTCCTCTACATCGTCGCCTACCTGGATCGGATCAACGTGGGGTTCGCATCGCTCCAGATGAATGCCGCGCTCGGCCTCTCCGACACCGTGTACGCGATGGGCGCGGGCGTGTTCTTCCTGAGCTACACGCTGTTCGAAATTCCGAGCAACGTGATCCTCGCGCGAGTCGGCGCGCGGATCTGGATCGCGCGGATCATGATCACGTGGGGCATCGTCTCGTCGCTGACAATGATCGTTCGGAGCGCGACGGGATTCTATGCGGTGCGGTTCCTGCTGGGCGCGGCGGAAGCCGGCTTCTTCCCCGGCATCATTTACTACCTGACGCGGTGGATCCCGGCGCACGATCGCGCGCGCACGATCGCGGCGTTCATGACGGCCGTGCTGGCGGCGGGCATCGTGGGCGGCCCGGTCTCGGGCGCCATCATGTCCTTCGACGGCGCCGGCGGCCTCGCCGGGTGGCAGTGGCTCTTCCTGCTCGAGGGCGTGCCGTCGGTCGTGCTCGGGATCGTCGTCTTCTTCTTCCTGGAAGACGGCCCGCAGGACGCCCGCTGGCTGTCCGAGGACGAGCGCGGCGCGATCCTGTCTCGCCTGCGCGAGGAAGACGCCGCCGGCGCGTCGCACGCGTCGACGACGGGCGCGGCGCTGAAGGATCCGAAGCTGTGGCTGCTGGCCGCGGTGTATTTCACGATTCCGGTGGCGCTCTACGCGATCGGGTTCTTCCTGCCGCAGATCATCGCGAGCGCGCAGGCGGACGCCCCGGCGCCGCTCGGGACGTTCGGGATCGGCGTCGTGAGCGCGATCCCCTATCTCGTGGGCGCGATGGGCATGGTTGTGGCCGGGCGGCATTCCGACCAGACCGGCGAGCGCCGCTGGCACGTGGCGATCGCGGCCATCGGGGGCGGCGCGGCGTTCGCCGCGGCCGGGTTCGCGCACGGCCTCGCGATCTCGATCGTGCTGCTGTCGCTCGCGACGCTCGGCCTGGCGTCGATGTTCGGGCCGTTCTGGTCGCTCGCGACGTCGTTCACGACCGGCCTTGGCGCGGCTGCCGGCATTGCCCTGATCAACTCGGTCGGCAACATCGGGGGCTTCGTCGGGCCGTCGGTGGTGGGCTACCTGCGGGATCTGACATCGAGTTTCGCCGGCGGGCTGATCTTCGTCGGCGCGGTGATGGCGGCCGGCGGGCTGCTCGTGCTGACGGTGCGGGCCCGCTGATCGAAATGCAACCACGAAGGCCCGAAGGCGCGAAGACGGTTGGTAGAATTGCACCATGAGCGACACGTATCGCGTTCCGGACCAGACGGCGATCGGCCACGTGCACCTGAAGGTGGCAGATCTGGACCGCGCGCTCGCGTTCTACCACGGCGTGCTGGGCTTCGAGCTCGTCCAGCGCCTGCCCGACAACAGCGCCGCGTTCGTGTCGGCGGGCGGCTACCACCACCACATCGCGCTCAACACGTGGCAGAGCCTCGGTGGCACGCCGCCGCCGGCGCGACACACCGGGCTGTATCACCTGGCGATCCGCTACCCCACGCGGCGCGATCTCGGCGCGGCCGTGAAGCGGGTGATCGATGCCGGCATCCAGCTCCACGGCGTGGCGGACCACGGCGTGAGCGAGTCGATCTACCTCGCGGACCCCGACGGCAACGGCGTGGAGCTCACGCGCGATCGCCCGCCCGAGGAATGGCCGCGCCGGCCGGACGGGACGATTCACATGGCGATGGCCGATCCGCTCGACCTCGGCGCGCTTATAGAGGGGTTCTAGGTGCGGGGTGCGGGGTTCTTGGTGCGGGGTTCTAGGTGCGGGGTTTCACGCGGCGGAGGTACTGCAGCAGACGTGTGGTGGCGCCGATCGCGCGGTTAGCTAGGGCGACGAGTTCGGCGGTCCGTTGAGGATCCACATATCCCAGATCGCGGCCGTCCTCGAGGTGGTTGATCGTTTCCGTCAGCGACCCGCGCGCGATGTCCAAGAATCGGGCAAACTCCTTGGGGCCGAAACGGCCAAATCCTTCCGCGATGTTGGCGGGCGCAGAGCGGGCCGACCCGCGGACCTGATCGCAGAATCTGAAGTCTCTCGCGGGCACATGTGTAGCAGTAACTTCATACACCAGCAGCTTCAACTCGTTCGAAAGCCGCCAACAATCGAGATCCTGATATCGACGCACGCCCATGCACAAACCGCTGGCATAATCCGTACCTGAACCCCGAACCAAGAACCCCGAACCCAGAACCCGAACCGTGCTTCTCCCCCTTTCCCGCTGCACCGTCCGGTCCTGGCAGCGATCCGACGCCGCGTCGATCGTCGAGCACGCCAACAACCGCAAGGTCTGGATCAACCTGCGCGATCGTTTTCCGCATCCCTACACCGCCGCCGACGCGCGGTCGTTTCTGCGCGACATGACGAGCCGCCAGCCCGAGACGGCGTTTGCGATCGAGGTGGACGGGCAGGCCGTGGGCGGCGTCGGCTTCGTGCCGCAGCTCGACGTCGAGCGGGTGTCGGCGGAGATCGGCTACTGGCTGGGCGAGGCGTACTGGGGACGCGGGATCGTGACCGAGGCGCTGACCGCCGTGACGCGATACGCCATCGACACGCACGGCCTGACGCGGATCTTCGCGCTGCCCTTCGCGTGGAACACCGCGTCCTGCCGCGTGCTGGAAAAGGCCGGCTACCGGCTCGAGGCCCGGCTGCGCAACAGCGCGATCAAAGACGGGAAGATGACCGATCAGTTCCAGTATGCCTACGTAGTTGAATAGCTCGGTTCGGGGCGCGGGGTTCAGGGTTCAGGGTGCGGAACCCAGGACCAAGAACCCCGCGCCCCGAACCGCCGAGTTTCCTACTCCGCGAGCGCTATAACCGGATCGATGCGCGTGGCGCGGCTGGCGGGAATCGCGCAGGCGGCGACGGCGACGAGCGCGAGCACCACGGCGACCAGGACGATCACCGTCGGGTCTGCGGCGGTTACGCCGAATAACTGGCTCTCGAGACTTCGCCGAATGGCGACGACGCCGGCGGCGCCGATGAGCAGGCCGATGCCGATGAGCGCCAGCCCCTCGCGCAGCACGAGCTCGAAGATCGCCCGCGTGGTGCTGCCGAGCGCGAGGCGGATCCCGATCTCCTTCCTTCGCTCGGTCACGAGATACGCGAGCACGCCGTAGATCCCGATCGCCGACAGGAACAGCGCCACCGCGCCGAACGCGACGGCCAGCAGCATCGGCGACCGCCGGCTCACCAGCGACTTGTTCGTGAGCGCCGCCATGGTCTGCACGGCGAACACCGGCAGATCGGGATCCACGCCCTGGATCGTCGACCGCACGGACGCCGCGAGCGATCCGGGATCGCCGGCGGCGCGGATCGCGAAGGTGATCCCCCGAGGATGGACTTGCGCCGCGGGCCAGAAGTAGGCGCCCACGGCCTTGTCGCCGAGCGTCAGACTCGAGAGCTTCATCTCCTTCACCACGCCGACCACGAGATAGAACGGCGTTTTGTCGGTGATGGCGAGGAAGTCCTTGATGTTGTCGGGCTGGTACAGGCGCTTGCCGAGGGGATTCTCGTTCGGCCAGAACTTGCGCGCGAGCCGGTCGTCCACCATGATCACGCGCTGGCCGCCGTCGATGTCGTGGTCGTCGAAGAACCGGCCGCTCACGAGCTGCACGCGCATGGTTTCGAAGTAGCCGGGCGACACGACGACGGAATCCGGCGCGATCAGCGACTCGCCGGGCTGCATCTTGTAGCCTTCGGGAACGATCGCGCTCGCGCTCCTGTTGTCGCCGAACGGGATCGTCGTGGTGAAGCCCGCCGTCTGGACGCCAGGCAGCGCCCGAATTCGCGCGATCGCGGCATCGTCGAACGACTGGAGCGACGCGTCGTCGGCGTAGCGCGACGCCGGCGGCACGACGGCGGCCGTGAGCACGCCGTGGGCATCGAACCCGGGGTCGACCTTGAGGACACGCTGGAAGCTGGCGAACAACAGCCCGGCGCCGATGAGCAGCACGAACGCGATCGCGACCTGCGCCACCACGAGACCGCGCCGCAGCGTGCGCGCGCCGCGTCCGCCGCTGCTCCCGCGGCCCTCCTCGCGCAGCAGCACGTTCAGGTTGGCCGGCAGCACGGCGGCCACGGGCACGAGGCCGAGCACGACACCCAGAACGCCCGCGACGCCGAGGCTGTAGGCGACCGTCGCGACATCGAACGCGATCTGCGAGCCCCGCGGCAGCGCGTCGATGCTGAGCGCGCCCAGGCCCTGCAGCACGGCGTATCCGATCGCCAGGCCCACCGCGGCCGCGATCGCCGTCAGCAGCACGCTCTCGACGATGAGCTGCCGCGCGATGCGGGCGCGGCCTGCGCCGAGCGCGATACGCGTGGCGAGCTCCTTCAGGCGCGACCGCGATCGCACGAGCACGAGGTTGGCGATGTTGACGAGGCCGATGAGCAGCACGAAGAGCGCGCCGCCCCACATCAGGTACAGCGTCGGCTTCACGTCGCGGACCTCGTAGTCCTGGAGGCCGTGCGCGATCGTCTCGAAACCGGCGTTCTCGAGGATCGTCTTGAACTGCGGAAAGCGCGCGAGGTTGTGCGCGTTGACGGCGTTCACCTGGGCCTGCGCCTGTTCGATCGTCGCGCCGGGCGCCAGGCGGCCGATGTTCACGAAGTTGTTGCTGTGGCGGGTGTCGTCGGACTTTTCCTGATCGGTCAGCGCCAGCGGCTTCCAGAGCGCGATGTCGTCGTTGACGAGCTCGAAGGTCGGCGGCATGACGCCGACGACCGTGTAGGGCTGGCCGTCGATCCGGAGGTCGCGGCCGACGGCCTGGGGATCGCCGCCGAACTGCGCCTGCCAGAGCCCGTAGCCGAGCACGACCTCGTGGTCGTTGCCGACGGCGCCCTCCTCCTCGGTGAACGTGCGGCCGGCCACCGGCTGGACGCGCGCGACCCTGAAGAACGACGGCGTGACGTTCATCACGCGCACGCGGGTCGGCACGCCGCCCTGGTCGATGCTCTGGTTTCTCAGGTTGACGAGCGCCTGCTCCGCGAGGGCCGGGACGCCGGCCAGACGATCGACGTAGTCCGGCGCCGCCGCGCCGCCGGTATCCGGCGCCCCGGCGCCCGGATACGAGTTGCTCATGATGAGCACCCAATCCGACTCGGGGACGGGCAGGGGCTTCAGCAGGACATTTTCAACGACCGAGAACACGGCGGCGTTGGCGCCGATGCAGATGGCCAGCGTCAGGCCGGCCGTCAGCGTATAGGCCTTGTCCTTCAGGAGGAGGCGGAGGCCGACGCGGAGATCGTTCATAGGTAGAAATACGGACTAGCGGTTCTCAAGGTTCTGGAGGTTCTGGGAGTTCTGGAGGTCGGGTTCCGCAGGTGCAAACATTCAAGCGTTCGAGCGTTCGAACGTGGAACCGTCGAACCTTGGCACCTGTCGAACCCGACCTCCAGAACTCCCAGAACCCTTGGAACCCCCAGAACCTCTCAGTCGCCTAGAGCCCCTTGCGACCCAGGATCTGCTCGATCTCGTCCATCGTCCGGTTCATCTGGCGGATGGCGAGGTCGAGGGGCTCGTCGGTCGTCATGTCGACGCCGGCGTCCTTGAGCAGATCGATCGGATACTTCGACCCGCCGGCCGACAGGAACTTCAGGTAGCGGTCGCGCGCCTGGCGGCCCGCTTCCCCGCCCTGCAGCACCTTCTCGGAGAGCGCCGCCGACGCGGTGTAGGAGGTCGCGTACTGGAACACGTAGAAGTCGCGATAGAAGTGCGGGATGTAGCTCCACTCGTTCGCGATATACGGATCGACGATGCAGATGCCCTCGTCGCTGCCGTAGTACTTCTTCGTGATGTCGTAGTACAGCTTCGAGAGCGATTCGCCGGTGATCGGCTGGCCCTTCTCGGCCATCTGGTGCATGCCGAGCTCGAACTCGGCGAACTGCGCCTGGCGGAACAGCGTGCCCTTCGCGTTCTCGAGGTAGTTGCCCAGCAGCGACAGCCGCGTGTCCTCGTCTTTAATCGTCTCGAGCATGTGGCGGACCAGCAGCTGCTCGTTGAACGTGGACGCGACCTCGGCGACGAAGATCGGGTAGTTGGCGAGCGGATACGGCTGCGTCTTGTTCGACAGGTAGCTCTGGAGCGTGTGGCCGAGCTCGTGGGCGAGCGTGTCCATGTCGTCGTACTTGCCGTTGTAGTTAATGAGCATGTACGGGTGCGCGTCGTACGCGCCGCCGTCCGAGTAGGCGCCCGATCGCTTGCCGGCCGTCGGATACAGATCGATCCAGTTCCCGTTGAACGCCTTGTCGAGCACGGCCGTGTAGTCGGGGCCGAGCGGCGACAGCGCCTGGATGATGTTCTTCTGCGCCTCCTCCGGTGAGTACTCAAGGCGCACGGAGCCGACGAGCGGCGCGTAGAGGTCGTAGTAGTGGAGCTCGTCGAGCTTCATCATCCGCTTGCGGAGCTTCAGGTAGCGGTGGAAAGTCGGGAGGTTCTTGTTGATGCCGTCGATAAGCCGCGTGTAGACCGAGACGGGAATGTTCGGGCCGTCGAGCTCGGCCTCGAGATCCGAGTCGTAGTGCCGCGCCTTCGCGATGAAGCGTACCTTCTGCACCTCGCCGTTCATCATCGTGCCCAGGGTGTTGCGGTACTTCCCGAGGGTCTCGAAGAACGACGACATGACGAGCTGGCGGTCGGCGCGGTTGGGCAGCCCGCGCTCGGTGGTGAACGCCGCCTGGTCGACGTGGAGCTTGCGGCCGTTGCTCAGCGTCACGTCCGGGTACGGGAAGTCGGCGTTGGTGAAGATCGTGTAGGTGTCGGACGGCGTGTTGCCGACGGGCACCGCGTCGGCCATCAGCTTCTCCTCCCCGTCGCTGAGCGTGTGCGCGGCGCGGCGCACGACGTCCTCGAGGTAGAAGCGATACACGCCGAGCCGCGGCTCGGCGGCGAGGTCCTTCTCGATGGTCGCGCGGTCGATCTTGAGGATCTCCGGCTCGACGTACGAGGCCTGGGCGTTGAAGGTGGAGAGCACCTGGACCATCTCCTGCGTCATGCCCTGGTGCGTGGCGTCGCGCGTGTCCTGGTCGGCGAGCAGGCTCGCGTAGGTGTATTCGCGCGAGAGCTCCTTGGCGAGATCCGACTGCAGCACGAGCGCGTCGGCGAGCGTGGACGCCGACGAGCCCAGCTTGCCGCGGTACTGCGCGAGCGACGGGATCCGCGCGACGAGCGCGTCCTTCGCCTGGCGCCAGGCCGCGTCCGAGGGATAGATGTCGGCGAGCTTCCACTTGTACTGATCGGCGATCCGGGCGCGATCGCGCTCCTGCGCGGCGCCGGGAACCACGGCCGCCGCGATGGCGACGGCCACCAGGGTCCCGATGAGCAGCTGGGACGAACGGCGTGACGAGCGGCGGAGGCCGCTAATTGTGAGGTTGAGCATCCCTCCATTCTAAGAGAAACCACAGAGGCACAGAGACACGGAGGTCTGTGAGCGCCCCGACGCGGTCGGCCTGCGAAGCAGGCCGTCGCGGGAACGAGGACGCGGCGTGCACAAGACCCACACGTGAATTCGACGGTCTTGTGCGCGCCGCGTCCTCGTTCCCGCAGCCGCCTTCGGCGGCCCGCGTCGGGCCCCTCTGTGCCTCTGAGTCTCTGTGGTTCCACCCTGAGGTACATTACGCACGCATGCCACGGTCGCGGGCGCGGGGGCGGCTGCTCGTCTTCGCGTTCCTCATCTCCGTCGTCACCTACCTGGACCGCGTGTCGATCTCGGCGGCAGCGCCGTTCATCATGGAGGACCTGCACCTGAGCGTCCTCCAGATGAGCGTGGTGTTCAGCGCGTTCACCCTGGCCTATTCCCTGTTCGAGATCCCGTCGGGCTGGCTCGGCGACGTGCGCGGCGCGCGCGGCGTGCTCACGCGGATCGTCGTGTGGTGGTCGGGGTTCACGATGCTGACCGGGCTCGCGCAGGGCATGCGGTCGCTCGTCACGATCCGGTTTCTGTTCGGCGCGGGCGAGGCCGGCGCGTTCCCGAACATGCAGCGCGCGTTCTCCCGGTGGTTTCCCGCGCGCGAGCGCGGGCGCGCCAACGGCGTGCTGTTTCTCGGCACGCGCGTCGGCGGGATGCTCTCCGCCCCGATCGCGCTCCTGCTCATCCGCGGCTGGGGCTGGCGCGTGACCTTCGGCGCGATCGGCACGCTCGGCCTCGTGTGGGCCGTGTGGTGGCACGTCTGGTTTCGCGACCGCCCCGCCGATCACCCGGCCGTGAACGCCGAGGAGCTCGCGTGGATCGAGCAGGACGGCGCGGCGCCTGGCGCGGGCGGCCACGCCGTGCCGTGGCGCGCGATGGCGCGCAGCCGCAACATCTATGCGATCGGCGCGATGTACTTCACGTACGGCTACGGGCTGTACTTCTACTTCACGTGGCTGCCGACCTACCTTATTAATGTCCTCGGCTTCTCGGTCATGGCCGGCGGACTGCTCGCGTCGCTGCCGTTCCTGCTCGCGGGCCTGGCGAACATCGGCGGCGGCTGGCTGACCGATCGCCTCGCGCGGACGCGCGGCCTGCGCGCGGCGCGCTCGGGCCTGGGCTTCGCGTCGTTCCTCACGTGCAGCGCGCTCGTGTTCCTCTCGACGGTCGTGCCGCAGCCGGTGGCGAAGGCGGTGCTGCTCGCCTGCGCGCTCGCGTCGGTCGACCTCGCGCTCGGCGCGTGCTGGGCCGTGTGCCTCGACATCGGGCGCGACCACGCCGGCGTCATCACCGGCTACATGAACACCATCGGCAACCTGGGCGGCCTGGTCACCCCGCTCGTCTTCGGCTACGCCGTGGAGCGCCTCGGCTCATGGATCCTCCCCTTCCACATCACGGCCGTTGTCTATGCGGTGGGCGCCGTGGCGTGGCTGTTCATCGAGCCGGACGTAGCCGTTAGCGGTTAGCTGTTAGCCGTTAGCCGTTAGCCGTTAGCCGTTAGCTGTTAGCGGTTAGCCGTTAGCGGTTAGCCGTTGGCCATCAGGCACCTAACGGCTTAACGGCTTACGGCTAATGGCTAATGGCTAACGGCTTCCGGCTAACGGCTACTGATGTAAAATCCCCCACCACCACTCGGGGAGGAGTGGCCTATGAGGAGAACCTTGTCCGCGGCGCTGGTCGCCTCGGCCCTCGCGCTGACGCCGGCCCTTCACGCGCAGCGCGGGCCACAGGGGCGCGGGGCGCAGATGCCGCAAGGCGCGCCGATCCCGGCGGTCGACAGCGACGGCATCCCTAACCTCGAAGGCACCTGGGACGGCGGCGGCCGAGCGCGCCCGGTCAACAGCGAGAAGATCCCCTGGGGCGGCGCCAACTACCCCGAGCTGAACGAGCGCGCGCTCGCGTATCAGAAAGTCTTCGACGAGGCGCTGTCGCCGAAGTACGACTGCCAGCCGGCCAGCTCGCCCGCCATCCAGTACGACCCGTACTCGATGGAAGTGGTCCAGTGGCCCGACCGCGTCGTGTTCCGCTATGAGAAGGACGACCAGACGCGGACCATCTGGCTCGACAACCGGCAGCCGACCTCGCTCGACTACGGCATCCAGGGCTTCTCGGTCGGCCACTACGAGAACGGCGCGCTCGAGGTGGACACCGACCACTTCGTGTTCGACATCACCGGGTTCGACGACTACAACGGCATCCCCTCGTCCACGCTGAAGAAGGTGCACGAGAAGTACTGGCGCGAGGGCGCGGAGCTGCACGTCACGGTGACCGTCGCCGACGAGATGTTCCTCAAGAAGCCGACCTCGTACTCCACGCGCTGGCTGCCGCAGCGTCAGGGATACAAGCTGTCGGCCTGGGATTGCGATCCGGAAGCGGCGCGGGCGGCCGTGAAAATGATGCCGCCGAAATACAAGTAGAAGGACGGAGACGATGACTGCTCAACGTTGGCTGATGTCGGCGGCGCTGGCCCTGGCCACCGCCGCGGTGTTGACCCCGGTTCCGGCGAAGGCGCATCACTCGAGCGCGCCGTTCTACGACGCCACCAAGCACGTCGAGGCGAAGGGCGTCGTCACGCGGTTCCTCTTCAAGAACCCGCACTCGTTCCTGTACTTCGACGAGACGACGGCGTCCGGCGAGAAAGTGCAGTGGCAGATCGAACTCGGCCCGGCGGCGTCGCTGACGCGCACGGGCTGGACGCCCGAGACGCTCGCACCCGGCACCGAGATCGTCGCGTCGGGACAGCCGTCGCGCGCCGAGGGCTCGCACGGCATGTGCTGCGCCAAGATCACGCGGCCCGACGGTTCGGCGATCCGCCCGGGCGGCCGCACGACCGAGGAACAGCAGCCGCCGAAGTAGGCGACCCGCCGCATGATCTCCTGGCTCGAGGCGTCCGCGCTCGCCACCTGGGCGCGGACGTCGCCGTCGCTCTGGGCGTACCCCACACTTCTCACGCTCCACACGGTGGGTCTCGGCATCGTCGTCGGGGCGTGCGCGGTCGTGGACCTGCGGATGCTCGGCTTCGCGCCGCGCATGCGCCTGTCCGCGCTGGCGCCGCTCTTCCCGATCGTCTGGTGGGCGTTCGCGGTGAACGCGATCACCGGGTTCGTGCTGTTCATCGCCGACGCCACGACCAAATCGGGCCAGTGGATCTTCGGCGTCAAACTGGCGTGCATCGCGCTGGCGATCGTCGCAACCCTGCGCATCCGCCGCATCGTGGCCCGGCCGGGTGAACCCGGGGCGCCCGACGCGACGATCGCGGGCAGCGCCAAGGCGCTCGCCGTCGTGTCGCTGCTCCTCTGGACCGGCGCCATCGTCTCGGGCCGGCTCATGGCGTATGTGTTCTGAGCGGATCTGGTGATTTGGTGATCTGGTGATTTGGTGATGGATTCCTTTGTCGCGTGGGTTCAGGCCACGCCGCTCTCGCAGGCGATCGTCTTCAGCATCTGGATCTGGCCCGTCTGCGAGATCATTCACTTCATCGGCCTGGCGCTCGTGATCGGGATCGCCGGGTTCTTCGACCTGCGGCTGATGGGCTTCTTCCGCCGCGTGTCGATCGACGCCGCGCACGCGCTGATGCCGTTCGCGATCGGCGGCTTCCTGCTGAACCTCACGACCGGGCTCGTGTTCCTGACCGGCCACCCCGAGCAGTACGCGCACAACCCGTCGTGGTGGTGGAAGGTGACGTTCCTGTGCGTGGCCGGCCTGAACGCGCTGGCGTTCGAGAAGCTCGTCTCGCCGCGCCTCGCCGGCCTCGGCGACGATGCCCCGACGCCGCTCGGCGCGAAGATGGCCGGCGCCGTGTCGCTCGTCGCGTGGTTCGCCGTACTTTTCTTCGGCCGGATGCTGCCCTTCCTCGGCAATGCCTACTGAGCCGTTCCGCTACCGGTTCCGGGTCCGCTACGGCGAGTGCGACGCGCAGAAGGTCGTGTTCAACGCGCGGTACGGGGACTACGTGGACATCTCGGCCGTGGAGTTTCTGCGGGCGTGCGGCCTGCAGGATCTGATGATCACGGGCACGCTCGACTACCAGCTCGTGAAGCAGACGTTCGAGTGGAAGGCGTCAGCGCGGTTCGACCAGGTGCTCGAGGCCTCGGTCCGCGCGACACGGCTCGGCAACACGTCGTTCACGCTGGCGACCGAGTTCCGCATCGCCGGCGACGAGGCGCTCGTCGCGACCGCCGAGACGATCTACGTGTTGATGGACGCGCGGACGCTCGACAAGGTCGCCATCGACGCCGCCCTGCGGAAGGCCCTCGAGGAGGGCGCGGCCGGCGCGATGACGGATCACGCCGGGCCTTCACGGACCCGCGCGTAGCGCTACCGATCGCGGTCCGTTCCCGGTTCGAGACCGTTCTGCTCGACCAGATCGATCCAGTGCAGCCAGGAGGGCGGCGGGTCGAGAGCGACGATTCCGAACTGGGGATTGCCGAACGGCGCGTGATTCGGGTGATTCACCTCCACGACTTCCCGGCCGAACGTCTTGATCGGCGTCCACGCGCTGGCCAGCTCGTTGAGCGCGTCGGCACGAAACTGTCCGCGGACGTACGGGTCGGCGCCCCAGTGAGGCACCAGGATCACCGCGGGCTTCGGCACGCTGGCCACCAGCTCGTCCACGGCCTCCGCGTCGGTCGCTCCCTGCAGATCGACGGTCATAATGTGGTGCCCGTGCGCTTCCAGGGGCCGGGCATCGAAATCCAGCTGCTCCGGGACGACAATCGTCCAGTCCCGCGGGACTTCCTCATCGAGCCACGGCACGGCGACGTTTCGTGAATCCGTGCGGTCCTGGAACACGTCGGCGACGTGGGGCCACGGGATCGCGATCGCGACCAGCGCCAGGGCGCCGGCGACGCCGGCGACGCGCGTCCAGGGATTCGACGTCCGGCTCCAGGCCAGGACCCACCGGCACATGCTGATCACGCCGAGCGCCGCGAACAGACCCAGCATGGGGTGCACCGGAAGGACGTTTCGCGTGAAGTGCGTCCGTGCCTGCGCGAGGAGCAACAACAGGACCACCGGAGCCGACACGACGATCGCCGTCCGCCGCAGATCCGCGCGGGCGGAGACCCCGATGCCGACAACGGCGAACGCGGCGGCCGGCCAGCCGAAGTCGGAGACGAAGTGGCGCAGGTGGAACGCGAGCTGTGGCCAGCCCGGCCGGCCATCGAATCCGGCGTGCCCGTTCGCGTAGTGATACCCCTCCGAGGCGATGCCGTCCAGGAAGTGAGGGATGTCGAGCACCGTGAACGGCGCGGCGATCAGGAACGCGGCCACGATCGACAGCACGGCGGCGATGCCGACGCGAAGGCGGCCGCCGGGCGCGACGTAGCACCATGCCGCGATCAGCACGGGCACGATGGCCACCGCGAGCGTGTACTTGCTGGCGATCGCCAATCCCGCGAGCGCGCCCGGCAGGATCGCGGAGCTCATCATCGATGGACGTCGCGTGCCGGCGAGCGCGGCCGCCAAGGTCGCGGCCACGAGGCACGTGCCGACGATGTCGACGTTGAGGTACGCCCAGGCGTGATAGAAGAACAGCGGCGAGAAGAACACCATCGCCGGCGCCAGGAGGATCGCCGCGGGCTCGCGCCACGCGAGCCAGGCGCACAGCCCCGTCATCAAGAGGGCGATCGCCGAAATCACGGCGAACAGCTCGCGCGCCGTCTGGATCGGCAAGCGGGCGTTGTAGTACGGATAGCCGACGCTGCCGATGTCCTCGATGCCCGTGGCGTCCAGGTGCGTCGCGCCTTCGACGAAACCGACGGCCATGCCGGCCGCCGCGAGCTCCTTGGGCAGCGCCGGGTAGTTGAAGGTCGCCGGGTGCAGGGAGCCGGTCGTCAGGATCTGGCGTGCGGCTTCGGCAATCGCCGGCTCATCGACGTGCTGCGGGTACGGCAGCGTGCTCGCGATGGGCGTGAACTCGAGCTTCAGTCCCGCCAGGCACAGCACCACGAGCACGGCCGCGCACACAATCGCCCAGCGCCGCCGGGCTGGCGTGACGATCCCGATGGGCTGGAATGGGCCGGTCGCCATTGAATGCCGCGCTGGGCGCCTACCAGCTTAGACGCCTTCGGTGACGAACGCTATGAGCGGCGGATCGTTCGCGCGCGCTAGCGTGCAACCTCAGGGCGATCGGCGAGCTTCTGCCACTGCAGCCACGCCATCGGCACGCCGAGTGGCCCCACCGAGAACTCGGGATTGCCGGTCGGCGCGTGATTCGGGTGGTTGAAGATGATGGGCTCGCTGCCGAAGGTCCGGATCGGCGACCAACGGGCCGTGAGCGCGTTCAGCATGGGGACGTGTACGCCGCCGAAGACATGCGGATCGGCGCCCCAGTGCGGGTACAGGATGACCGCCGGCATCGGCACCGGCGCCATCAGCCGATCGACCGCCTCTTCGGTGGTGGCGCCCAGCAAATCCACTTGCATGACGCGATGCCCGTTGGCCTCAAGGGGTCTTGTGTCGAAGTCCAGCTGCTTGGTGACCACGATCGTCCACTGGTTCGGGACCTCCGCGTCGAGCCAGGCGGTCGCGATGTTGCGTGAGTCGGTCCGAAGCCGGAACATGTCCACGACGTGCGGCCAGGGAAAGGCCAGCGCCACCAGCACCGCCGCCGCCAGGACCGCCGCGGCACGCCAGCGGACGTCCGGCGCCCGCCGGCGGAGGACCCACCGGCATGCGGCGACGAGGCCGAGCGCCGCGAACAGGCCGACGATCGGATGAAGCGCGAGCACGTTGCGGGTGTAATGCGTTTGCTGCGGCATGAGCAGCAACAGCAGGCCCACCGGCACCGACAGGAGGACCGCTGTCCGGCGCCAGTCAGCCCGCGCCGAGACAGCGACGCCCAGCACGGCCAGCGACACGCCCGCCACGCCGAAGTCGGAGACGAGGTGCCCCAGGTGGAACGTGAGCTGGGACCAGCCCGCCGGGCTCGTGTAGCCGGCCTGGCCGCTGGCGTACCAATGGCCCTCGTACGCGACGCCGTTCAGGAAGTGCGGCAGATCGATCAGCGAATACGGGGCACCCATCAGAAACGCCGCGACCATCGAGACGCAAGCCAGGACAGCGGCGCTCACCCGGCGTCCGTGAGCGACGTACAACCAGACGCCCAGCAGGACCGGCACGATGGCGATCGCCATCGTGTACTTGCTGGCGACGGCCAGCCCCGCCAGCGCGCCCGGCAGAATCGCGCAGCGCCATAGCGACGGACGGCGGCCGCCGTCCAACACGGCCGCCACGGTCGCGATGACGAACATCGTGTCCACAATGTCGACGTTGAGATAGTTCCAGGAGTGATAGAAGAAGAGCGGCGACACCAGCACCAGCGCCGGCGCCAGCAGAATCACGAGCGGCTCGCCCCAGGCGAGCCAGGCACACCAGGCCGTGATCAGCAGCGCCGCCGCCGCGGTGAGCGCGAAGGCCTGGCGCGCGCCCTCCATCGGCGCGGGCCAGTTGTAGTACGGATAGCCGACGTTGCCGATCCGGTCGACGCTCGTGACGTTGAAGTGCGTGGATCCCCTCAGGAACCCGAACGCCATGCCGGCGGCGGCCAGATACTTCGGCAGCGCCGGGTAGCCGAACGTCACCGGATGCAGCGACCCGGTCGTCAGCATGTGGTGCGCGGCGTCCGCGATGGTCGGCTCGTCCACCTGCCTCGGATACGGCAGTGTGCTGGAAATCTGGGCGAAGTCGAGCTTCAGGCCGCCGAGGCACAGGACGACCGTCAGCACCGCGCAGATGAACGCCGCGCGACGACGCCCTGACGGATCCGCCTGTCCGGCCTGGTCGACTACCCGCACCGTCGAAGCCTCTCGGATCAGACGCCTTCCTCCAGGAACGCCACCAGCGGCGGAATCGTCCGCTCGGGCGACTCGATGTGCGCGACGTGGCCGAGGCCGGGCAGGAGCAGCAGCTTCGCGCCGCCGGGAATCGTCTCCGAGATGTACTTCATCCGCTCCTGGAAGACCGACGAGGGACCGGCGAGCCGATCCTCGGCGCCGCCGAACACCATCGTCGGCGCCGTGATGTGCGCCCAGTCGTAGACGACCGGGTCGGCGTAGTTGACGTTGCCGATGAGCGCCTGGACCATGGCGAGGCGGGGCCAGTCGGCGCCGAGCGTCCAGCCGTAGCGGATGCGCGCGTAGCTCTCGAAGGTGTCGTTCCACTCGTTCGGGTCGTGCGCGACGTAGCGCATGAGGCTCGCGCGGATCGACTGATACGTCGAGTCGAGGTTCCGCTTGTACGCCTCGTCGATGCTGCCCGCGGGCCGGCCGTTGAACCGGCCGTCGGTCAGGCCGATCGGGTTGTAGAGCACGAGGCGCTCGGTCATGTCCGGGTACTGCGTGGCGAAGCGCGCGGCGAGCATGCCGCCCATCGAGTGGCCGACGACCATGATCTTCTCGATGTGCAGGCTCTCGAGCATGTCGTGGGTGTAGCGCGCGAAGTCGTTGAAGCTGTACGGAATGATCGGCTTCGATGAGCGGCCGTAGCCCATCTGATCCGGGACGATCACGCGGAAGCCTTTCTTGCTGAGCGCGTCGGCGATGCTCCCGAAGTAGAAGCCGGCGAAGTTGTTGCCGTGCAGCAACATCACCACGTGGCCGTTCGGCGTGCCCTGCGGCGCGACGTCCATATACGCCATCCGCACGTCCTGGCCGTACGTCGTCAGGTCGAAATACGAACTCGGATACGGATAGGGGCACTCCTCGCAGGTGATGCTGATCGGCTTTACGCCGGCCGGGGTCGGCACGGCGGCCGCGCCGCCGCGGCCCTGGGCCGAGGCGAGGGCCGGCACGAGGGCGGCCCAAAATAGTGTGCAAAACAGAGCGGCGGTCCTGGTCACCTTTTCCATGGGGGTGCAGTTTACCGCACCGACCCAGGGCCACGGCCAGCCTCCTTGGCGTTACGATAGCCGCCGGCGAGCGCCCGCACGTGGCCCGGACGGCATCACAGGGGAGGACGAGTTGAAGCCGAATCGTCGCGAATTCCTGAGGCAGGCGGCATGGATCGCGGCGGCCGCTCGGTCGTACTCGCTGCTCCACGGAGGCGGGGCCGGGATGCTCCACGCCGCGCAGGACACCGTCGACACTCGCGCGTTTGTGACGGGGGACACGGCGTTCGGGCGCATCCGCGGCGTCGACATCCGCGGCATCAAGGTGTTCAAGGGCGTGCCCTACGGCGCATCGACGGCGGGCGCCCACCGCTTTCGACCCGCGGTCGACCCGCCAGCCTGGACCGGCATCCGAGACGCCCTCCAGTACGGACCGAGCACGCCCCAGACCGATCCGGCCGCCCGCGCCGCAACCGGTGGGCCCGGAGAGTCGGAAGACTGCCTGGTGCTCAACATCTGGACGCCCGGCCTCGCTGACGGCCGCCGGCGTCCCGTGATGTTCTGGTGCCACGGCGGCGGATTCCGCAGCGGCTCGGCGTCTTCGCGGCTGTACGACGGCGAGCACCTCGCCCGGCGCGGCGACATCGTCGTCGTCAGTATCAACCATCGGCTGAACGTGCTCGGGTTCGCGCACCTCGACGACGTGGCCGGTCCCTCATTCGCCGGGTCCGGCACCGCGGGCATGACCGACATCGTGCACGCGCTCGAGTGGGTGCGCGTCAACATCGAGCGCTTTGGCGGCGACCCGGGCAACGTGACGGTGTTCGGCCAGTCGGGCGGCGGGCGTAAGGTCGGCACGCTGCTGGCGATGCCGGCGGCCAAGGGGCTGTTCCATCGCGCCATCGACGAGAGCGGGCCGACGATCACACTGGTGGAACGGGAGCAGGCGAACCGCATGACGGCCCGGCTGCTCGCCGAGCTCGGGATCGACAAGGCGCGTGCGCGCACGCTGCAGGATGTGCCGATCGACCGGCTGATGGCCGCGTACTTCACCGTCAGCCAGGGGATGGATCGCGAGCAGCTCACCAGCGGATTCGCGCCGGTGGTCGACGGCCGTGTGATCCCCCAGCACCCGTTTCATCCCGCCGCGTCCGCCATCTCCGCGGACGTCCCGCTCATCGTCGGCGCCAATCGCACGGAGATGACCTTCCAATTGCGCGACGATGCGGCCGCGTTCGCGCTGGACGATGCGGGCATGCGGGCGCGCGTGCGGGAGTTTCTCGGCGAGCGATCGCAGGGCCTGATCGACGTGTATCGCCAGGCCACGCCCGGCGCGTCGCCGTCCGACATCTTCTTCCTGATGATCAGCGACTTCAACTACGGCGCGCCGATCATGACGATCGCCGAACGGCGCGCGGCGCTCGGGCGCGGACCCGTGTTCGCGTATTACTTCCGCTGGGTGACACCGGTGGACGGCGGCCGGATGCGCACGCCGCACGCGCTGGAGATCCCGTTCGTCTTCGACAACATCACGGTCGCCCCGGCCAGCACCGGCGGCGGCGCCGAGGCGATCGCGCTCGCCGACAGGATGAGCGACGCCTGGATCCAGTTCGCGCGCACCGGGAATCCGAGCGTCGCCAAGCTTCCGCCCTGGCCCACCTTCGACGCCTCGGAGCGCCTGACGATGGTGTTCGACAACGCCAGCCGCGTCGAGCGCGACCCGATCGGGCCGCCGCGCCGCGCCATGCAGCAGGCCATGGGGCTGGCGTCATGAAGAGCGGCGAGCACGACCGTCGCGCGATCGATAGGCGTTCGCTGCTGAAGGAGGGCGCGGTGGCCGCCCTCGTCGCCGCCTTTCCCGGCGGGGTGGCGGCACAGTCGCCATCGTCCGCGCCCGCGACAGGGCCCCGGCCCCCGGCCGCTCAACGCGGCGAGCCGCCCTTGACCGCACCGCTCAGCCGCTACATCGCGGAAAGCGCGTCCGCCTCGCTTCCCGACGAAATCCGGGAGCTCGGAAAGCGGCACATCCTGGACACGATGGCGTCGATCGTCGCGTGCCGAAATCTCCAGCCCGCGGTCGTCGCGCGGCGGTACGCCGCGACCATGAGCGGCGGGGGCTCGACGCCCATCCTGGCGACGCGAGAGACGGCCTCGCTTGTCGACGCGGTGTTCGCGAGCGCCGTGACCGGGCATGCGGCGGAGATCAACGACTTCTGCCCTTCGGCCTATACGCAGCCTGGGCCGCCGGTGCTCAGCACGGCGTTGCTCCTCGGCGCGTCGCGGCGGGCCACCGGCGCCTCCCTTCTCAACGCGGTGGTCACCGGCTACGAGTTGTCGTGCCGCGTGCCGAAAGCGCTCGGCATCAGCAATCTACGAGACGATATCGGCCTCGCGACGCACAGCGTCGGACCAACGTTCGGCGCGGCGGCAGCCGCGGCATCGATTCTGCGGATGCCGGAGGCGCGCGTGCCGCACTTGCTCAGCTATTGCGCGCAGCAGGCGTCCGGATCGTGGCAATGGCTCCTCGACGTCGATCACATCGAGAAGGCGTTCGTGTTCGCCGGCATGCCCGCCCGCAACGGCCTGCAGGCGGCGCTGCTCGTGGAGGCCGGCTTCACCGGCGTGCCGGACTGCCTGGACGTTCCGGGCGGGTGGATGATGTCCGGCATGTTCACGCATCCGGGATCCGACATCAACCGGGCGTACCTCGTCGAGGATCTCGGCCGCCGGTTCGAGCTGCCGCTCGTCGGCTACAAGCGCTATCCGACCGGCGGGCCGGCGCAGGCGGGCGTGGACGGGATGCTGCGGCTCGCGGGGCGGATCGATCGCGGGCAGATCGATCGCGTGCGCATCGCGATGCCTGAGCGCGCCGACGCGTTCGCCAACGCGACCATGCCGGCGCTGAACCTGCCGTACCTCAGCGCGATCATCATCCTCGACGGCCGCCTCGATTTCGACGCGGCGCACAACCAGGCGAGGATGGAGGGCGACCCTGCCGTGCGCGCGCTCATGGCGCGCACCGAGGTCGTGCACGATCCGTCGCAGGAGCGCGAGCCGCGCGTCGAATCGGCCCGCGTCACCGTGACCATGCGGGACGGCAGCCATGACGAGGTGTTCGTGGAGGAGGTCCGCGGCTTTCCGAGCGATCCGATGAGCCGGGAGGACGTCGAAGAGAAGGCGCTGGAGCTGCTCAGCCCCCGGCTGGGCCAGGCGGCGGCGCGGCGGCTCGTCGAGCGGATCCGGACGCTCGAGACGGTCGCCGACGTCACCGAACTCGTGACGGCGCTCGCAACCTAGATCGCCCGAGAATCTCGCCAACGGAGGATCACCATGTCAGGAACCACCAGACGGACGTTCCTCGGTCAGCTCGGCTCGGCCGCGATCGTGCCGGCGCTCGGGCAGGCCGCCTCGGCCATGCCGCAGCGCGGAGGGGCGGCGGCCCAGCCGCAGTACGACCTCCTGATCCAGGGCGGCCGGGTGATCGACCAGGCCCAGCGGCTGTCGGCCGTGCGTGACGTCGCGATCGCGGGCGGACGGATCGCCCGCGTCGACCAGAACATCCCGCCCGCGCAGGCCCGACAGGTCTACGACGCACGCGGCAAAATCGTCACGCCAGGCCTGATCGACATGCACACGCACGTCTATCAGTACGCCATCCGCCTCAGCGTCGACTCCGACATCGTCGGCTTCCAGAACGGCGTCACGACCGTCCTCGACTGCGGGTCGACGGGATCCGGGTCGTTCCTCGGCCTCCGCAACTACGTGATGGAGAGCGCGAAGACGCGTATCTACGCGCTCCTGAACATCTCGTCGATCGGCCTCATCGTGACGAACGAGATCTATCTCGATCCCGCGATGATCAACGCGCGGACGACGATTCAGACCATCGAGGCCAATCGCGATCGGCTGCTCGGCGTGAAGATCCGGATCAACGGCAAGCACAGCGATCTGGCGCACGACATCGAGGTGCTCAAGGCGGCACGCGAGGTGGCCGACGCGACGGGCCTGCGCGTGATGATGCACTGGACGACCGAGCCGGACCTCCTGAACATGCTGAAGGCCGGCGACATCCTCACGCATCCGTACAACCCGCCGAACGAGAACCAGTCCAACCTCTTCGGCGGCGACGGCACGCAGGCCGACCTGGTGCTCCCGCAGATCACGGCGCTCAAGGATCGCGGCATCTTCACGGACGGTCAGCTCGCGACGACGCATCACGCGTGGACGGTGTCGGAGAAGGCGGCGGAGCTGGGCTGGTGGCCCGATTCCATTTCGACCGACATCAGCCGCACGCCCGACGGCCAGCCGGCCAGCGTGCTCGTGCCGATGTCGGAGTTCCTGCACCTCGGCATGCCGCTCGAGCAGGTGATCGCCGGCGCCACGTCCACGCCGGCGCACATTCTGAATCCGCCCGAGAAGGTCGGCACGTTGGAGCCTGGCGTGACGGCCGACGTCGCCGTCCTCGAGCTCGAGCAGGGCAACTTCGAGTACAACGACGGCGCGCGCCAGATGCGGACGCTGAAGCAGCGCTTCAACGCCGTGGCGACGATCAAGGGTGGCGTCTTCCTGAAAGGCGGGATCGCGCCCGCCGGCCGCGGCGGCCGATAATGCGGCGCTTGATTGCTTTCTCGTGCCTGGCCCTGGCCGGGCTCGCCGCCTCCCTTCACGCCGCGAGCCAGTCGCCGGCGACGATGGCGACCGCCGCGAATACGTTCCTCGCGACGCTGTCGGCCGTCCAGCGCGCGCAGGTCGCCATGCCGTTCGAGTCCAGCGGGCGCGAACATTGGGGCTTCGTGCCCACCGAGATTTTCGCGCGCGAGGGACTGACGATCGGCGCGATGAGCGAACCGCAGCGCGAGGCGGCGCGCAACCTGATCAAGGCCGGCCTCAGCCAGCAGGGCTACATGACGGCGACGGGCATCATGCAGCTCGAGGACGTGCTGCGCGACATCGAGAACGCCGGCGGCGGCGACGCGGGCCGCGGGCGCCGCATGGAGCGCAATCCCCAGAAGTACTTCGTGTGGGTGTTCGGGACGCCTGGCGACCGGGGCGCGTGGAGCTGGCGGGTGGAAGGGCATCACGTGTCGCTGAACTTCACGATCGTGAACGGCACGATGGTGTCGTCGACGCCGCAGTTCTTCGGCTCGAATCCGGCCGAGGTGCGGCAGGGACCGAAGGCCGGGCTGCGCATCCTCGGCGTCGAGGAGGACACCGGCCGGGCCCTGCTCCAGTCGCTCGATGCCGCACAGCGGGCGCAGGCGATCATGGACGTCACGGCGCCCGGCGACATCGTCACCGGCAACGCGATGAAGATCGATCCGCTGGCGCCCGCGGGAATCCGCGGATCAGGGCTTCGGCCCGCCCAACGCGATCTGCTGATGAAGATCGTCCACGCGTACGCGGACGCGATGGCCCCGGACATCGAGGCGGATCGCCTGGCCGCGATCGAGAAGGCCGGCGTCGGCCAGATCGCGTTCGCGTGGGCCGGCGGCGCGGCGCGCGGCGAGAAGCACTACTACCGGCTGCAGGGTCCGACGTTCCTCGTCGAGTTCGACAACACCCAGGACGACGGGAACCACATTCACTCGGTGTGGCGGGATTTCAACGGCGACTTCGGGCGGGATCTGCTGCGCGAGCACATCGCCGCCGATCACTGATCATTGCGGCACGAGAGGTCCCACGCGCGATCCCGATCCGGATGTTATATACATGTGGTATATTTATATACATCAGGTGACCGCATGGCATTGAGCGTGAAGGATCCGGAAGCCGATCGGCTGGCCCGGGAAGTGGCCGCCCGCACGGGGGAGACGCTCACCGAGGCGATCGTGGTGGCGCTGCGGGAGCGGCTCGCGCGGCTGCGGGGGGGGCGCAAGCGGCGGCGGCTGCGCGACGATCTCCGCGACATCGCCGAGCGTTGCGCAGGGCTTCCGACGCTCGACGACCGCTCCGACGAGGCGATCCTCGGGTACGACGAGCGCGGGTTGCCCCGCTGATGGTGCTCGACACGTCCGCCCTGCTGGCGCTCCTCCTCGACGAACCGGAGGCCGAGTCGTTCCGGACGGCGGTGGAGGACGACACGACGCGTCTGGTCTCGGCGGCGACGCTGCTCGAGACGGCGCTGGTGATCGAAGCGCGCAAAGGCGAGCCGGGGGGACGCGAGCTCGACCTGTTGATTCACAAGGCGGACGTCGACGTGGTGCCGGTCGACGCGGAGCAGGTCGCCGAGGCGCGGCGGGCGTACCGGCGATTCGGCAAGGGACGCCACGCGGCGGGCCTGAACTTCGGGGACGTCTTCGCCTATGCGCTCGCGCGGACGTCCGGCGAGCCGCTCCTCTTCAAGGGCGACGATTTCACGCGGACGGACGTCGCCCGCGTGATGTGACGCGCGTCAGTCCTGGCGAAGGGCGGCGAACCACGCGACGGAGCAGCACGCGCCGCGGTTCGGGGGACGCGCGCGCGGCCTCGTCCGGGGCGTCCGGGCGTGACAACTGCACGGTGAGGACGCGGTCGGCGTCGACGCCGAGCGACACGTGCTCGGCCGCCCACAGCTGCGCACAAACAGCCCGGCGGCCGCGAGCAGCACGATGGCGAGCGCGAACTCGCCGCGGACGAGCGCCGCGCGCAGACGCCGCGCCGATCGTCCGCCGGCCACGCTCCGGCCGCCGTCGACGCCATCGGCCGTCCATTCCCGCGAATGGCCGCAGACGCCGGCGCGAGACCGGCGAGCAGTGCAGTGCCGAGGCCGATCGCGGCCGCGGCGCCGAAGACGCGCGGCTCGAGGCTGAGGTCGCGCAGCGCCGGCAGGCGATCCGTCGCGAATGCGCGCACGAAGCGCAGAGCCGCCGCGGCGATCCCCACGGCGAGCACGCCCGACACGGCCGCGAGGCACAGGCTCTCGGCGAGCAGCGCGCTGGCAATTCCAGCCGGCTGGCGCCCAGCGCCACGCGAACGCCGAACTCGCGCGCGCGTCCAGCATTGCGGGCCAGCGTCAGGCCCGCCACGTTCGCCGCCGCGAGCAGCAACACAACGAGCACGGCGCCGGCCAGCAGCCACAGCGTGAGCCTCGATCGCGATCCGGTCACATATTGATAGAGCGGCTGCACGCGCACGACTCGCGTCGAGGGCGAGGCGCCCGCGGGTTCTCCAATCGAACCCGTCGCGGCGAGGTCGGCCCGGGCCGTTTCGACGGTCGCGCCGGGGGCGAGCCTTGCGACGACGAACCAGGATCCTGGTCCTCGGGCCTCGCGCTGCGCGTCCCACTCCGAGGCCGCGGTGTACGGCAGCCAGGAATCCGCGTCCTCATCGAGGCTCCACAGGCCGACCTCCGGTGCCAGGACGCCGGTGATCGTCACCTGGCGGCCGTCGATATCGATGGCGGCGCCGACCACGTCAGGCGCGGCCGCCAGGCGGTCGCGCCAGAACCGGTCGCTCACCATCACGACCGTCCGCCGCGCGGCCGCCTCGGCTTCGGTGAACCCGCGGCCGCGGATCACCGGCGCGCCCATGAACGTGAAGAGATTCGGCGAGACGTAGCCGACGCGGACGTGTTCGGCCGTGCCGTCGAGCGTCAGCGTGGCCGAGGCCGGATCGAAGAACGCGATCGCGTCGAGCGCCCGGCTGCCGCGGCGCCAGTCGTCGAGATCGCCGAAGGCCGTGCGGCCCTGCGTCACCCCTTCGGCCGGCCCATCGGTCCAGATCATCACGAGCCGATCGGCGGATGGGTACGGCAGCGGCCGAAGGAGGACGGCGTTCAGGACGGCGAACATCGCCGTGCTCGCGCCGATGGCGAGGGCCAGCGTGGGGACGGCCGCCGCGGTGAAGGCGGGCGCGCGCCTCAGCGCGCGAAACCCGTGGCGCAGGTCCCGCGCCAGATCCTCGAGGCGTGGCAGCCCGCGCTGATCGCGGAGCGCGTCCATTGCGTGCGCTTCGCCGATCGTCGGGCGGCCTGCGGTGCGAACTCGGCGTGCAGCCCGCCCCGCACGTCCGCATCCGCGCGTCGGCGGCCGAACGCGCCGAGCGCGCGATGGATCCATTCGACCAGCGCACGCATCGCCATCACCTCTATTCGTGGCGCAGCGCCACCATCGGATCCACGCGCGCGGCCCGCGCGGCGGGCACGAAGGCGGCGGCGACGGCCGCGAGGCACAGGACGGACACGGCGCCCGCAATCGTCGGCACGTCGGTCGGCTCGAGGCCGAAGAGCATCGACTGCACCCACCGGGATCCCGCCCACGCGGCCGGAAGCCCGACGAGCAGGCCGATCGACACGAGCCGCGCGGCGCCGCCGAGAACACCGGCGACGATCCGCGCGGGGCGCGCGCCCAGGGCCATGCGCAGGCCGAACTCTCGCGTCCGCCTTGCGACGACGTAGGCCAGGAGCCCGTAGATGCCGACGCACACCAGGATGAGCGCCAGCGCGCCGAACGCGCCGGCGAGCCTCGCCAGCAGCCGCTCCTGCACCATCACGTCGTCCACCTGGTCGGCGAGCAGCCGCACGTCGACCCGAGTATCCGGGACTTGCGGCTGGACGACCTCCCGCAAGCGGGTCGCGAGCGGCGCAAGCGCACCGGCGGCGCGGACCTCAATCGTCGTCGGAACGTTCCCGGTGAGTTGGCGGTAGGACACGTAGACCGTCGCCGGCGCCGCGCGCCGAAGATCCCGCGCGAGCGTGTCGCGCGCGAGCCCGACAATCTCCAGCTCGCGCGGCTCACCGCGAACGCGCGCCGACAGATAGCGGCCCACCGGCGGCTCTCCCGGAAAGTAGCGCCGGGCGAACGCTTCGTTGACGAGGGCCACTGGCGCCGCGCCGGCGGCGTCGGTTTCGGCAAACGGTCGTCCCGCGAGAATGTCGATGCCCATCGTCTCGAAGAACCCGGCATCGGCGCCGACGAAGAACGCGGTATCGCGATCCGGCAGCGGCTGGCCGCGCGGCACGGCGACGTCGCTCCAGATCGAGCCGCTGAGCGGCGTGTGCGTCGACAGACTCACCGACGTGACGCCTGGAAGACTCCGGACGCTCTCGACCAGCTCGCGCGGCACGGCGGGGCGGCGCACCTGCAGGTCGACGAGCAGCACGCCGCGGCGATCGAAGCCTGGATCGAGCGTCTCGAGGTTGACGAGCGTGCGCACGAAGAGCCCGGCGCCGATCAGCAGCACGACCGACAACGCGACCTGCGCGCCGACGAGCGACGCCAGCAGACGCGATCGTCCTCCCATCGCGCGGCCACCATCCTTGAGCGCCGCGGCCGGGCCGACCCCGGACGCGCGGAGCGCGGGCGCCAGTCCACACAGCAGGATCGTCGCCATGGCGACGACGCCCGTGAACGCCAGAACCCGCCAGTTCGGAGCGAGATCCACCGTGACGGGAAACCGCGTGGTCGAGACGCTGGCCACAAGGACACGCCCCGAGGCCCACGCGAGCGCCGTGCCCGCGCACGCGCCCGCGAACGCCAGGAGCGCGCTCTCGATCAAGAGCTGGCGCGCGACGCGGCCCCGGCTGGCGCCGATCGCCAGCCTGATGGCGAATTCGCGGCTTCCGGCCGCGGCCCGGCCCAGCATGAGGCTGGCGACATTGGCGCACGCAATCAGCAACACTGCGCCGACGATTCCCATCAGGACGAGGAGCGGCCGTCGAAACATCGCGCGCAGCTCGGTCCACCCGGTTCCTCCCGGCGCGGCCTCGAATGTCGCCTCGGCAAACGCCCGGCGCTGCGACTCGGGCCACCCCGAGGGACTGACCGACTGCCAGATTCGCGGCCATGCCACTCCGAGCCGCGGGAGCATCGTCGACGCCGGCGCGCCTTGCGCCGGACGCACTAGCACGCGCATCCAGAAATTTCCCGGATTGACGAGCGTCGCCGTCTCCGGACTGAGCAGGGGAATGGCTGCCGCCGGTACGGTGACATCCGCGATGGATCCGACGGTCGCACCCGTGAACCCACGCGGGCTGACGCCGACAATCGTCACCGGGACGCCGTTGAGGCGGAGCGTCTGGCCGACCGCGGCGGATTCACGGTGATACTGACGCTCCCAATAGCCGTCGCCGATCACCACCACCGGCGCCGCACCCGGCTCATCGTCCGACGCGTCGAGCAATCGGCCCGTCTGCGGCGTGAGCCCGAGCGTCTGGTAGTAGCCGCCGGTAACCACGGCGCCGGGAACCACGTGGCTGGAGACGGCGTCGCCGACATTGAAATTGAACGCGAAACCACTGAAGCCCGCGACCCCGTCGAAGATGTCGCGCTCGGCCGCCAGCGCGCGCACGATCGGATAGGAGAAGCTCTCGCCGGCCGGGCTCGACGGCTCCGCGTCCGCCGTCCGCATCTGGAGGAGCCGCAGTTCCTGGGGATTGCGGACTGGGAGCCATCTCAGCAGCAGCGCATCGATCACCGTGAAGATCGCCGTGTTGGCGCCGATGCCCAGCGCCAGGGTGACGACGATGGTGGCCGCGAAGCCCGGACTCCGCCTGAAGACGCGCATCGCGTATCGGATGTCGCGGCCGGCCTCGTCCAGCCACGGGAGGCTGCGTTGATCACGGAGCGCGTCCATCGCGTGCGCGGTGCCTGGGGCGGATCGTCCCTGTTCGCGCGCGAGATCCGCATGCAGGCGCAGCTCCTCCTGCATGTCCGCGTCGGCCCGTCCGCGCCCGAACGCACCCAGCAGCCGCCGCATCCACTCGCGCATCGGCGTCATGACGCTCAGCCTTTCTCGTCGATCAGCGCGCCGATGATCGAGACCATGCGGCCCCACTCGGTCTTCTCGGCCGCGAGCTGCTTCCGGCCGGCGGCCGTGATGTTGTAGAAGCGCGCGCGGCGGTTCGTGTCGGTCAGGCCCCACGCGCCCTTCACGAGGCCGCGCTGCTCCAGCCGCATCAGGCCGGGATAGAGCGTGCCCATGTTCAACTGGATCGATCCGGACGACACCTGCTCGAGCCGCGCCGCGATCGCGTAGCCGTGGGACGGCCCCAGGCTGGCGAGGGTCTGCAGGACCATCAGGTCGAGCGTGCCCTGGAGGATGTCGGTCTTGGCCGGTTCCTTATTGGCCATGCCAATGGAGCCTAGCGTGTTTCCATTGGACGGTCAAATACGGAGAACGGTTCCCGCACGTCACCTCGCCTGGGGGCCTTGCTTTATGCTTAGCGCTAAGCAAAAATGAGGCATGGGCCCCTCGGATCTGGCCAGAATGCTCGGGCAGCGTGGCGGGCGGGCGCGCGCCGCGCGGCTGACCGACGCCCGGAAACGACATATCGCCGCCCTCGGGGGCCGGGCCCGGCGCGATTCCCTCCAGGCGGCCCGCCGGATCTCGGAGAACTTCCGCTACGTGGCCGCCATGGACGCGCTTCGCGGCGGCCGTCCACGGGCCAAGCAGCTCGCGGCGGTCGCCGGGCGGCTCCCCGATGTGTCGCGCACCGGGCGGCGGCGGTGACCGACACGACCGACTACGTTCAGGTGGTGGGCGAACTGACACGGGATCTGCGCGGCCTCGGCCTCGCGCCCGTGCTGGTCGGCGGCATGGCGCTCGTCGTGCTCGGATCGCGCCGCGTCACCAGGGACTTCGATTTCGTCGTGGCAAATCCGGGCGACCAGATGGAGCGGACGCTCGATCCGTTCTACGATCGCGGGCTCGAGCTGGTGTCGCGTCTCAGCAGCACAGGCGACCCGGCGGCGACCATCGCCAACCGGCGCGTGGCCGCCGCGCGCATCCGCATCGACAAGCCAACCAGCGCATATTTCTACAATCCGAAGACCGGCCTGCGCGTCGATCTCCTCTTCGACTTTCCCATTCCTGCGAGGCGGCTGGCGGAGCGTTCCCGCCGCCTGACCATTCAGCGGCAGGCGTTCGACATGGCCTCCGACGAGGACCTGCTGGAGCTGAAGAAGATTGCGGCCGCGGCCCGCTCCGCGCCGGGAGACGCGGAGGACATCCGGTTCCTGGAAGGCCGGGGGAGCGGCGAAGACGGCCGATCGCGGCGATGACCGTCTGCGCCCTTGCATTCCGATGACGACGATGGCATCGTCGTCGTCGAGAGCATGGACGTGTCCGCCGCGCCCAAACTGATGACGCTCGACGAGTACCTGGCCACGCCGGAGACCCTGGCGCCGGCCGAACTGGCCTACGGGGCGCTGCGCGTGGCGGAGGCGCCGACCGCCCGGCATCAGTCCGCGGTCGCCGGCCTGTTTCGGGCGCTGGATGGACACGTGCGGGAGCATCGGCTCGGCCGCGTGTGGCTGGCGCCGCTCGACGTGGTGCTGGACGCGCGCCAGGCGCTCGTCGTGCAGCCCGACCTGATGGTCATCACGAACGCGCGCGAGTGGATTGTCCGCGACCGCGTCGTCGGCCCGCCCGACCTGGTCGTCGAGGTGCTCTCGCCGAATGCCCGCGTGGGCAGCATCGACGAGCGGATCGGCTGGTTTGCCGAGTACGGCGTGCGCGAGTGCTGGCTGATGCACCTCGACCGGCGGACGCTCACGGTGATCGCGTACGCCGGGAAGCACATCGCGGAGCGACGCGTCTTCCAGGCCGACGATCCCATCGCGTCAGCCGTGCTGCCGGATTTCCACGCGTCGTTCGAGAGCCTGCTGGCCGAGTAGACCGGACGGCGCTGCTACGATCTGGGAACGAAGCCGAACTCGACCGTTGACGTGCCGCCTGGCGGCACGGTGACGGTCTGCCGCAGCAGGCCGAACGTCTCGTGCCAGCCGGTGATCGTGTACGTCCCTGGCGGGACGTTGTCGATCTCGAACGAGCCGTCGCGCTCGCTCACGGCGAAATACGGGTGCGAGACGACGCCGACCCACGCCGTCATCCAGCGGTGGATGTCGCACCCGATCTTCACCATTGTCTCCTCGCCCTTCGGCGTGAAGTCGTAGCTCGCGCCGGCGCCGGGCTGGGCCACGTTGAAGCTGTTCCCCGCCGCCGACGAGCTGTGCACGTTGTGCAGCACGTCGTCGCTGTTCAGGATCCGGAGCGGCTGCCCGACCCGTACGCCGACGACGCGCGGTTCGTAGACGCAGTCGTGTTGATCGATGACCACCGGGTCGGCCGGCGCCGGCGTGGGTGCGAACGTGCCCTCGAGCCGCACGAACGCGTTCGCGACGCTGCCGTCGGCGGCGACCAGCACCGCTTCCTGCAGCATCTGGCGGCCGGCCGTCAGTTCGGCGCACGTTGGATCCATGCCCATGCGGATTACCGGATTGCCCGGCGGCGTGCCGGAGAACGCCACGTGGCCGCGGATCGTGCCGAGGGCGCCGGTCGATGCTGGCAGGGGACGCGCGGCGGCGGGCGCGGCGGGCGCCACGGCCGGGACCGATGCCGGCGGCGGCGCAACAGCCGCGGGCGCCTCGGCGGCCAGCGGCACGGCGCCGTTGGGCGCGTCGCGGTACCAGTATTCGCGGTGGCAGTTCTCGCACGCCGTATCCAGATCGTCGCCGGCGTCGAGCAGCGCGGCGACGTCGCGCTTGTCGATGGCGTCGAGCGACAGCATCGCGGCGTTGTGCAGGCCCTGCGCGTGGCGCGCCCACGTGGCGGGGTCGTCGGCGACGCGCGCCTCGATCTCTTCCGGATGCAGATCCACGCGCGGGTCGTCGGCCCGCTCGCCCGCCTGCGCGATCCGCCGGCCCGGGATCATGAGCAGGTTCCCGACCTCGACGAGCGCGATCGCCTGCCGCCGCAGCGCCTTCCAGTCGTCGTCTGTTTTGGGTTCCTTCTTTTCGATGCCGTCGAGCGTCGCGACGATCTCGACCGAGTCCCAGACGCCGTCGGCGTTGGGGTCGACGATCGAGTCCATGATGTCCTTGACGGTCGCCGTCGGCTGGAACGCGGGGCCTTGTGGCGCGCGCGAGCAGCCGCCCGCGGCGACGGCGACAGACAGCGCGGCCGCCGCGAATCGCGTGGCGGTCACCTCGCGGAGTCTGACAGTTCGTAGCGCGGCACGCCGTAGGGCTCGTAGGGGACGCCGCCCTCGGCGACCACGCGCAGCCAGACGCGATCGCGGTCCACTTCCACGATCACGAAGTGATGGGGATTGTCGGCCTGCGATCCGCCCGGCAGGACGACGGGCTCCACCTCGACGTGCTGCGGCGCGGCCATCGCGTCGAAGAGCGTCGTGTCGGGCAGCGCGTTGAAGACGTAGGTCGGCGCGCCGCCGCCGCCGGTCACGAGGTGATCCATCCGCCAGGTCGCGCCGCCGTCCTGATAGTGCTCGATCCAGTGCTCGAGAAAGTGCTCGTGGCCCGCGATGGTCATGCGCACGTGGTGCTTGCGGAAGAGCGGGAGGTACATCCGCCGGATGCCCGCGGCCTGGCGCTCGAGGTTCGCGCCGCCGTGCGGGCCCGAGGAGATCGGCGCGTGGTGGAACATCGCGAACACTTCCGTGTACCGCGTCCGGTCGAGCCCGTCGAGCTGCGCCTGCACCCACGCGTACTGCGTGCCGTCCTCCGGGATGTTCGAGTCGAACGCGATCACGAACACGTTGCCGTAGCCGAACGCGAACGTCGGGTAGCCGTCGAGCCGCCGCATCGATCCTTCCGGCGGCCAGAGGTTGCGCATCGCGTTCACGGTGTTGCGCAGGCCGAGTTCCCGATCGACCGTCGAGGTCCCCATGTCGTGGTTGCCGACCGCGAAGAAGTACGGCACGCCGCTCTCTTCGATGAGGCGTTTGATGATCGGAATGAACGTGACGTTCCACATGCGGGGCTGGCGGCCCTGATAGACGGCGTCGCCCGACTGGACGATGAAGCGGACCGGAAAGCCGCGCGCCGCCTCCGTCTTCATTTCCTGGAGCATGCCGTCGACGAGGCTGTTGTGATCGGGATGGAGCTCGCGGCCGTCAATCTCGCCGTTGCCGCGGGTGTCGCCGTACGCGATGAACGAGAACTTCGTCTCGCCGGCCGAGGCGGCCTCGGGCGGGAGCGGGTGCGCGGGCGCCGGAAGGGTCTCGACGACTTCCTCGGCGGCCGCGGCCGGCGCTTGCGCGGGCACGGCCTGGCCCGCCGTGACCGGCCAGACGCCCGCCGCCGCGAGGGCGAGGAGCAACGCAAAGGTTCCCAGCACGAGGCGCGTCTTCATATCACGCCAGCGTGGCTTTCTTGACGGCCTCGGCCATCTCCTTGCGGTAGGCCACGAGCTTCGCGCGCAGATCGGGGCGCGAGGTCGCGAGGATGTGGACGGCAAGCAGGCCGGCGTTGGCGGCGCCCGATGGCCCGATCGCGACCGTCGCGACCGGGATGCCCTTCGGCATCTGGACGGTCGAGAGCAGCGAGTCGAGGCCGTTCAGCGCCGAGGTCTGCATCGGCACGCCGATCACCGGGAGCACCGTGTGGGCGGCGGCCACGCCGGCCAGGTGGGCCGCGCCGCCGGCGCCGGCGATGATCACCTGGACGCCGCGATCGATGGCCCCGGACACGTAGTCGGCCGTGGCGGCGGGGGTGCGGTGGGCGGACAAAACTTTGCACTCGTGCGGGACGTCAAACTTCTTCAGCATCTCGGCCGCCTGGCGCATCGCGTCCCAGTCGGAGGAGCTGCCCATGATGATGTTTACAAGAGGGTTCATTGGAAGAAATAGGATAACCCATGTGCCGGGCTCTTCCGGCCTGCGAGGTAGAATCGGCGCTATGAGAACTGCGGTATTGCTCACCCTGCTGGCGCTCGCGTCGCCGGCCGCGGCCCAGTCGGCGGCCCCCGCGGCAACGGCCGCGGCGGCCCCGCTCACGATGCCCTACACGGAGTTCACGCTGCCGAACGGTCTGCGCGTGATCATCCACGAGGATCACAGCGTGCCGATCGTCACGGTGAACACGTGGCGTCACGTGGGCTCGGCGCGCGAGAAGCCGGGACGGACGGGCTTCGCGCACCTGTTCGAGCACCTGATGTTCATGGGCTCGGGCCACGTGCCGTACGGCCAGTTCGACAGCCTGCTCGAGAACGTCGGCGGCGGCAACAACGCGTCGACCGGCAACGACTCGACCAACTACTACATCGACGTTCCGTCGAACGCGCTCGAGCTCGCGCTCTACCTCGAGTCCGACCGCATGGGCTATCTGCTCGACGCGATGACGCCGGAGACGGTGGACGCCCAGCGCGACGTCGTGAAGAACGAGCGGCGCCAGCGCATCGAGAACCAGCCGTACGGCATGGCGAGCATCGCGCTCGGCGAGATGATGTACCCCGACAACCACCCGTATCACTGGCCCGTCATCGGCTACATGGACGATCTCACCGCCGCCAGCCACGAGGACGTGATCAACTTCTTCAAGCAGTACTACACGCCGGCGAACACCAGCCTCGTGGTCGCCGGGGACGTGAACACGGCCGACGCGAAGCGCCTCGTCGAGAAATGGTTCAGCGACATCACGGGCGGGCCGGCGCCCCCGCCGATGACGATTCCCGGCGTCGCGCTCGACGGCGTGCAGACGCGCACGCTGACCGACCACGTGCAGCTGCCGCGCCTCTACCTCGCGTGGCTCTCGCCCGCGTTCCTCACGCCGGGCGATTCGACGATGGACGTGCTCGCGAGCGTGATGGCCGACGGCAAGAACTCGCGCCTCTACAAACGGCTCGTCTACGACCTGCAGATCGCGCAAAGCGTGCAGGCGTTCCAGGCGTCGAACCAGCTGTCGTCGCAGTTCATGATCGTCGCCACGCCGCGGCCCGGCCACACGGCCGACGAGCTGAAGAAGGTCATCGACGAAGAGATCGTGAAGCTGCAGCAGGAGGCACCAACCGATCACGAAGTGCAGCGCGCGATCAACCAGTGGGAAGCGTCCTTCTACGACCGCATGGAGAACATCGGCGGCTTCGGCGGCGTGGCCGACCAGATGAACGGCTACTACACGCGCACGGGCGATCCCGACTGGTTCAACGAGGACCTCGCGCGATACACGTCGATCTCGCCGTCGGACCTGCGCGCCGCCGCGATCCAGTGGCTGCCGCTCGATCGGCGCATCGAGCTGACCGTCGTGCCGGAGGGCAAGTAGATGCGCTCGCAGGATCACGAAATGCAACCACGAAGGCGCGAAGGCACGAAGAAGAGCATTCTTCTTCTCGTGATCACGGCGTGTGCCGCCGTCACACTCGTGGCATCCGGCTTCAGCCGGATTGCTCTGGCCCAGCAGGCGCCCGATCGCTCGCACCCGCCGGCCATCGGCCCGGCGCCGGCGCTGCACCTGCCGACGATCGAGAAGCGCCAGCTCTCGAACGGCCTGCCGGTCTGGATCGTCGAGATGCACGAGGTCCCGGTCGTCCAGGTGAACCTCGTCGTCCTGCGCGGGAGCGCGAACGACCCGGTCGGCAAATTCGGTGTGTCGAACTTCATGGCGAGCATGCTGGAGAACGGCGCCGCCGGACACTCGGCGCTCGACATCGCCGATCAGGTGGACTTCCTCGGCGCCGAGCTGAACACGTCGAGCAACACGGACACGATGGCCGTGCGGCTGCACGTGCCGGTGGCCCGCCTCGCCGAGGCGCTGCCGATCATGGCGGACGTCTCGCTCAAGCCGGACTTTCCCGCCGACGAGGTGAACCGCCTCCGCCAGCAGCGCCTGACCTCGCTGCTCCAGGCGCGCGACGATCCCGGCACGATTGCGTCGCTGGCGTTCGCGCGCGTGCTCTACGGCGCGGATCACCGCATGGGCACGCTGCAGATGGGCACCTCGTCGAGCATCCAGGCGCTGACGGTGGCCGATCTACAGACGTTCCACGCCGCCACGTTCGTGCCGCAGAACGCCACGCTCATCGTGGTCGGCGACATCACGCCGGCCGAGGTCACGCCGCTCCTCGAGAAGAGCTTCGGCGGCTGGCGCGCGCAGGGCGCGGCGGCGCCGATCGCGAAGCTGCCGGACGCGGCCGAGCCGAAGGCACGGGGCATCTACCTCGTCGACAAGCCGGGCGCGGCGCAGTCCGAGATCCGGATCGGCTGGATCGGCGTCCCGCGCTCGACGCCGGACTACTTCCCGCTCACCGTCATGAACACGCTGCTCGGCGGCTCGTACCAGTCGCGGCTGAACATGAACCTGCGCGAGGAGCACGGCTACACCTACGGCGCGTTCTCCAGCTTCGACATGCGCTCGGTCGCCGGGCCGTTCACCGCGCAGGCCGGCGTCCAGACCGACAAGACCGTCGAGTCGCTGAAGGAGTTCTTCAACGAGCTGAACGGGATCCTGCAGCCCGCGCCCGCCGACGACATCACGCAGGCGAAGAACTACGTGGCGCTCCGCTATCCCGGCGCCTTCGAGTCCACGCGCCAGATCTCGCAGCAGCTCGAGACGATGCTCGTCTACAACCTGCCGCCGACCTACTTCTCGAACTACGTGGACAACATCCAGGCGGTGACCGCCGCCGACGTTCAGCGCATGGCGCAGAAGTACATCCAGCCCGGCAAGTTCGCGGTGGTGGTGGTGGGCGATCGGTCGCAGATCGAGGCCGGGATCCGCGCGCTGAATCTGGGGCCGATCCAGGTGCTCACGCCGGATCAGATCTTCGAATAGTTACCGCGCGCCGCGGATGAGGAACATCCGCGACAGCTGGCGGTTGATCGCGTAGGCATAGACCGTCGGATCGCCGCCCAGCGTGAGCTGGTGCATCGCCACCATGCCTGCAGTGTCCGAGGGATGGATTTCCCTCAGGAGCTCGCGCCGGCCGTTCACGAGATCCACGCGCACGAGCGTCAGCCCCGTCCCGGCGCTGACCCCGACCAGCGCGAAGCCGCCGTCGATCGTCCAGCGCGCGATCTCGTCGTCGTCCGTCAGCCCGGCCACGGGACGCGGTGCGCCGCCGTCGGCCGGATAGATCGCCCACGGCGGGGTCGTTTCGACTTCCCCTCCGCTGCGAATGCGGTGCACGAGAAGGTTCGCGCCATCTCCAGACGGCCAGGCCGAGTCGGTCTGCTCGGGCGTGATCGGCGTCGGCGGCCCGCCGTCGATCGCCTGCTCGTAGCATCGGACCGGCACGCCGGGCGCGCTGCCGCACGCGACGATCCGCGTGCCGTCGGCGAAGAAGCGGCCGTCCGAGTAGCGCTGGATGGGACCCGGATCCAGGTGGCGCGCCTCGCCGGGGCCCGTCGGGTACAGCACGAACTCGTCCCGATCGGCGCGCGGAATGTTCGCCAGCGCCCACCGCCCATCCGGCGACAGGTCGTAGCCTTCCCCCTCGCCCAGGCGCACCACGGGCGAGCCGTCGGTGCCGCGCAGGCACACGCCGTAGTTGGTGCCGAGCGCGCCGCTCTCCTCGGTGAAGAGCAGCGTGCGGCCGTCGGCGGTGAGCCGGACGGGATACGAGAAATCCAGCCACGACAGGCTCACCTCGGCGGTCGCACCGGGCGGCCGGACCATCATCAACCGGCTGATGTCGTCGCGCGCGGCGAGCCACCGGCCGTCCGGCGCGATGTCGTACAGCGTGATGCCGCCGGCGCTCTCGAGCGCCTGCCGCCGCTGGCCGTCCAGCGTCACCCCGAACACCATGAACTGCGTGTAGCTGAGGCCGGCCGCGAACAGCACCTCGTGCCCGTCGGGCGCCCACGCCAGTCCCTCGAGCCCCCAGAACCCGTCGGCGAGCGCGGTCTTGTGTCCCGCGGAGATCGACGACGGCAACGCCGCCGCGGTCGTCGAACTTGCCCGGATGCTCCATGAACGCGACGTGAAGGCCGTCGGGTGAGACCCGGAGATCGCTCAGGTATCCGGATGACTCCGCCAGGACCGTCCCGATCGGAAACTCGAGCCGGTCCAGCCCGTCCGACTGCCGAATCACGGCGAGGTTCTCGCCGTCAGGCGCCCAGTCGGCCTCGCGCACGTGGTCGAGCAGCTGCCGCGGCGCCCCGCCGCCGAGCTGCACGCGCGCCAGCGTGCCTCCGAACAGCCGGTGCCCGATGAACTCGGCGTTGGTGAGCACGGCGAGCTCGCCGTTCTTCGACACCGACAGCAGCTGCGTGTGCGCCAGGTTGAGGCTGCGGGGCTCCGGGTAGTCCTCGCTCACGGTGAACAACTGGACATCGTCCGGTTTGCCGTCGAGCGCCGTGCTGTACACGATGGTCTTGCCATCGGGCGCGAACAGGCCGCGGAAGATCGTCTGCTCCTGGTACGTCAGCACCTTGAACGACACGGGCACCGTCGAGGGTGCGGCGCCGCGGCCCGCCGCGAACGCGGCGGCCGCGAGGATGGCGGCAGCAGCCGCCGCGGCGACCGGCTTCAACCACCGCGATCGAGCCCGCCCGGCGGTGGCGACGGCGCGCGCGGCCGAGATCGACGAGCCCGACAGCGCCTGCAGCGCGAAGGCGATGTCGCTGGCGCTCTGGAAGCGCTCGGCCGGTGACTTCTCCAGGCAATGCGACACGATTGGCCCGATGGCCGGTGGCAGGCCGCTCGAGGCGGCCTCTGGAATCTCCGGCGGATCCTCCTTGAGAATCGCCGTCATGGTCTCGGCGGTCGTCTCGCGCTGGAACGCCCGCTGGCCGGAGATCAACTCGTAGAGCACGGCGCCGAACGAGAAGATGTCCGACCGGTGATCGCCGGCTTCTCCGCGGACCTGCTCGGGCGACATGTACCCGACCGTGCCGAGCACGGTGCCCGGATCTGTGTGGCGATCCATCGTCGGCGCGGTCGTGTGGCTCGCCGGGCGCGCGTCCGCGCGGCGCGCCAGGCCGAAGTCGAGGATCTTCACCCGGCCGTCGGCCGTGACGAAGACGTTCTCCGGCTTGAGATCGCGATGGACGATGCCCTTCTCGTGAGCGGCGGCCAGCCCGCGCGCGATCTGCACCGCATACGCCAGGGCTTTGCGGGTCGGCATGCGCGAGGACGCGCTGCCGGCGCCGGCATCGTCGCGGCCGGAGCCGCCGGAGCCCGCGGCCGGTTCGCTGCCCAGCACCTCGCGCAGCGTCCGGCCGTCGAGCAGCTCGGTGACGATGAAGGAGACGCCGCCCTCGGTGCCGAAGTCGAAGATCGAGAGGATGTTGGGGTGCGAGAGCGCAGCGACCGCCTTGGCCTCGCGCTCGAAGCGCGCGAGCGCCGTGGGATCGGCGGCCAGGTGTCCCGGCAGGACCTTGACGGCGACGTCGCGATCGAGCTTCGTGTCGCGCGCGCGATAGACCTCACCCATGCCGCCCGCGCCGAGGGGGCCGACGATTTGATACGGCCCAAGGCGGGCGCCGGACTGCAGGGACATCAGGTGATTATATGGAAGTTGCCGAACTCACCACGAGTCCGACCACGAACACCACCACTGCCCCAATGAGGTTGTGCCAGAGGAAGGCGACCCACGGCAGGCCAAAGGCGACGGCGAGGACGGCGGCCATGCCGGCGATGAGGCCGTAGAACGCGCCGGTGCCGTTCGCTTTCTTCGTGAGGATGGCGAGCATGAAGACGCCGAGCAGCGATCCGTAGAAGAACGATCCGTAGCGGTTCACGACCTCGATGAGCGATCCGGCGTTCACCGAGTAGATCGCGACGACGCACGCGAAGGCGCCCCAGAGGAGCGTCGCAATCTTCGACACGAAGAGGTAGTGCGACTCGGACGCGTCCTTCACGAAATGGCGTTGGTAGAAGTCGATGATCGTCGCCGTGGTGAGCGAGTTCAGCTCGCCGGCGCTCGTCGACATGGCGGCCGCGAAGATCGCGGCGATCATCAGGCCGACCAGGCCGATCGGCATCCGCGTGGTGATGAACGTCGGGAACACGTAGTTCACGTCGGCATACACCTCGTCGCCCGTCACGTCCTTCACGATTTGGACGGCCTCGCCACGGATCTCGGAGACGTCGGCGTCGGCCGCGAGAAAGGCCGCGCGATCGTCGGCCGTCGCGGCCGCTTTCCTTGCGTCGATGGCCTGATCGAACCGGCCCTCGAGCGCCGCATACTCCGCCGCGCGCGGGCTGGCCGCGACGTCGGCGTCGTGCACGCCGTTGAACAGCATCGGCGGCGTCTGGAAGATGTAGAAGACGAACACGAGGACGCCGATCGTCAGCACGAGCAGCTGGAGCGGAATCTTCGCCCACGCGGTCATGAGCAGCGAGCCGCGCGCCTCGTCCTCGGACTTCGCCGTGAGGTACCGCTGCACCTGGCTCTGGTCGCAGCCGAAATACGCGAGCATCAGGAACAGGCCGCCGGTCATGCCGGTCCAGAAGGTGTACTGATCGTTCAGGTTCAGGCGGAAACTCACCGCGTCCATGCGGCCGGTCGCGCCGGCCATGTGCAGCGCCTGCACGATCCCCACGTCGTGCGGAATGCCGGCCAGCAGGACGACGACCGCCGCGAGCATCCCGCCGACGATGATGAACATCTGCTTGACGTCGGTCCACGCCACCGCCTGCACGCCGCCCATCGTCGTGTAAATGATCATGGGCACGCAGATCACGAGCACGGTGAACGGCATCGACCAGTGGAGGATCGCCGACATCACGACCGCCGGCGCCACGAGCGTGACGCCGAGCGAGAACGCCCGCCCCATCATGAAGAGGAAGCTCGCGAGGGAGCGCGTCCGCGCGTCGAACCGCCGCTCGAGATATTCGTACGCGGTGTAGACCTTCGCCCGGTAGAAGAACGGCACCACCGTCACCGAGAGCAGGATCATCGCGAGCGGCAGGCCGAAGTAGAACTGGATGAAGTTCAGCCCCGACGAATACGCCTGCCCCGTGGTGCCGATGAGCGTGACCGCGCTCATCTGCGTGGCCATCACCGACAACCCGACGGCCCACCACGGCAGCGACCGGTTCGCGAGGAAGTAGCCCTCGACCTTGTCGGTGTTCTTCGACCGGCGCACGCCGTCGTACACCATCCACGCGATGTAGCCGACCACGATGGCCCAGTCGAGCGCGGTCACGCGAAGAGCCGCCCGAGGATCAGGAGGCCGGCGATGATCGCCGCCTCGAACAGGAGGACGCGGACGTAGGTGGATTTCATGGAACGCCACATAATACCGGGCAATGCCGGCCTGGCGCATCGAGGCGCGTGAAGCGCGGGGAGAAAATCGCCATCTTCCCGTCGCCCGCGATCCCGACGTGGTCGAGGCCGTGCTCGAGGACGCCGCGCACGTCCCGGGCGGGCACGCGGCGGGCGTCGCCTCGCCGGCCACGGAAGCGGAGGTGGCCGCGCTCGTGCGGTCCGCGCCGGCCGTCCTGGCGATCGGCGCGCAGTCGTCGTTGACCGGCGGCGCGACGCCCATGGGCGACGTCGTCCTCTCGACGGCGAAGCTCAACCGCATTCTCGAGATCGGCGGCGATTTCGTCCGCGTGCAGCCGGGTGTGCCGCTGGTCGAGCTCGATCGCGCGCTCGCGCGCGCCGGGCGCTTCTATCCGCCGGCCCCGACGTTCACGGGCGCGTTCGTCGGCGGCACGGTGGCCACGAACGCCGCCGGCGCGGCGACCTTCAAGTACGGCAGCACGCGCCACTGGGTGCGCGCGCTGACCGTGGTGCTCGCCGACGGCTCGGCCGTCGACCTCGTTCGCGGCCGGGCGCGCGCGTCGAACGGCGCGTTCGAGATCGCCGGCCCGGGCGGCACGATCCGCGTGCCGGTCCCGACGTACCGGCTGCCGGACGTGCCGAAGGTCTCGGCGGGCTATTTCGCCGCGCCCGACATGGATCCGATCGATCTCTTCATCGGCTCGGAAGGCACGCTTGGGATCGTCACCGAGATCGAGCTGCGGGTGCTCCCCGATCGGCCGGCGATCGCGCTCGCGTGGGTGCCGTTCGGTTCGGCGGCGGCGGCGCTCGCCTGCGTGCGGCGCCTTCGCGACGCCGCGAAGGAGACCTGGCACACGCGCGATCCCGACGGCGTCGACGTGGCGGCGATCGAGCACCTGGATCGGCGATCGCTGGCGCTGCTGCGCGAAGACGGCGTCGATCGCGAGCAGGGCGTGCCCCTGACCGGCGACGACGAGGTGGCGCTGCTCGTGACGATCGAGCTGCGCGGCATGGACGCCGCCACGGCCTACGACCAGATCGGCCGCGCGCGCGAGGCCGGCGCCGCCGACGGCGCGCTGGTGCGCTTCTGCCGGCTCCTCGATGAATTCGGCGTGCTCGATCGCGTGGAGATCGCCGTGCCCGGCGATCGCGCCCGCGCCGACCAGCTGCTCGCCGTCCGCGAGGCGGTGCCGGCCGGCGTGAACCGCCGCGTCGGCCTCGCGCAGCGAGACGTGGACGCGCGGATCGAGAAGACGGCGGCCGACATGATCGTGCCGTTCGATCGGCTCGACGATCTGCTGCGGCTCTACGAACGCGAGTTCAGCGCGCGCGGCCTCGACGTCGCCGTGTGGGGACACATCTCGGACGGCAACGTGCACCCCAACGTGATCCCGCGGTCGTACGCCGACGTCGAGTCGGGCAAGTCCGCGATCCTCGCGATCGGGCGCGCGGTGATCGCGATGGGCGGCTCGCCCCTGGCCGAGCACGGCGTCGGACGCAACCCGATCAAGCAACTCCTGCTCGGCGAGCTCTACGGGACGAAAGGCATGGCCGAAATGCGCGCCGTGAAGAGCGCGCTCGATCCGGAAGGAAAGCTGGCGCCTGGCTTACTGTTCGGGACGGTTCGGCGTTAGTTCCTCAGTTCCCCAGCTCCTCAGCTTCTCAGCTTCTGCTATAACAGTTCTGGATGCGCTTCACGGCTTCGCTCCTCGTCGTCCTGCTCGCGGCCATGCCGATCGCGGGCCAGTTGTGCGACGCGAGCTGCGACGCGGCCGTGGCGACGCACCATCATCATCACGGCATGGCGATGCCAGACGGGGCGGCCGCGCATCACGCTCCGCAGGCGCCCGATCGGTGCGGTCACGATCATGTGTCGAGCCGCATTGCGCTGGCGGCGGCGAACGCCGCGCCCGCGGCGCCGGCCGTCACCGCCCTGCTGGTCGTGCTGCCCACATTCGCGCCGACTCACGCCACGCCGGTACTCCACCTGCACCGCCCGCCCGACCTCCGCAGCCACGCACCGCTCGTTCTCCGGATCTGATCCGGCGGACGCATAAGTTCCAGTTCCTCAGTTCCCCAGCTCCCCAGCTCCTCAGCTTCCTGGAGGCTGTGATGCGTGTGTGTGTATTGGCCCTCGGCGTCGTCTGCCTCGCTTCCTTCGCCTCGACGGCGCGGGCGCAGAACGATCCGCCTCAGGGCCGGGCGATGACGATGGCGATGCCGATGGCGAGCCCGTGGATGGTCATGACGGACGGCGCGATCCTGGGCACCGTGAATCATCAGGGCGGCCCGCGGGGCGCCGACGAGTTCCGGTCCACCAACTGGTTCATGGTGATGGCGCACCGCCCGCTCGGCCGGGGCTTCTTCACCGCGACCGGCATGTTCAGCCTCGAGCCGGCCACGGCGACGCCGCGCGGGTACGCGGAGCTCTTCCAGTCGGGCGAGGCGTATCACGGCGAGCCGATCGTCGACCGGCAGCATCCGCACGACCTCTTGATGGGCGCAACGCTCGAATACCAGCGGCCGATCGGCCCGCGTTCGAGCTTCACGATCTCGGGCGGTCCGGTCGGCGAGCCCGCGCTCGGGCCGGTCGCGTTCATGCACCGGCCGGCGGCGGCGGAGAATCCCGCCGCCCCGCTGTCGCACCACACGCTCGACTCGACGCACATCTCCATGGGCGTGGTGACGGCGGGGTTCGACGCCGGCCGGTGGGAGGTCGAGGGCTCGGTGTTCAACGGCCGCGAGCCGGACGACAACCGCTGGGACCTCATGGATCCCGGCGCGCTCGACTCGTGGTCGGGGCGCGCGTGGTTCAAGCCGTCGGCGGCGTGGCAGTTCCAGATCTCGCGCGGGCACCTCACCGATCCCGAGGCGCTCGAGCCGGGCAACATCGATCGCACGACCGTGTCGGGCACCTGGTTTCACCGGCGGCCGGACGGCTTCTCCGCCGTCACGGCGGCGTTCGGCCGCAACGACACGATCCACGGCGGCTACGAGGCCGTGCTGGGCGAGGCGACGGAAGAGCGCGGCGCGCGCTCGTACTACACGCGCGTCGAGGTGTTGCAGACGGAGCTGACCGACCGCGCCTGGCTTTCGGCAGCGACGCTCGGCGCCGTGCGCGAACTGCCGCGCTGGGGCCGATGGGAGCCGGGGATCGGCGCGGACGTCACCGTCTATCGCGTGCCCGACGGCCTGCGCGCGTCATACGGCGATCATCCGGTCTCGGTCCACGTCTTCCTGCGCGTGCGCACGCCGGAAGGGCGGATGGGGAGGATGTTCAATATGAAATAGAGGTTCGGGGGTTCTAGGGGTTCTGGAGGTTCTGGAGGTTCGGTTCTGGGGGTTCTGAAGGTTCAGGTTCTCCGGTCACACACTTCCTCAGTTCCCCAGCTCCCCAGCTCCTCAGCTTCTTAGAGGGTGAGCGCGGCGATCGCAACAAGCGCGAGCCCGAAAACAAGGAGCCACGCGGCGGCGATGCCGGCGATGCCGGAGTCGGGCGGGCGGCGGTCGGGATCGGTGACCTGTGCGAGCGCGGCGGCGAGGCCCGACTGCGCGTAGAGCGCCGATGTGATGGCGGCGAACAGCAGCACCCAGCCGGTCGCGACGAGCACGCGGGGGCCGGCGCCGGCGCCGGCCAGCATGGCGACGACGAACAGCGACCCGAGCCAGCCGGCGAGCGCCAGTCCAGCCACGAGCCGGAGCCGGCCGATTTCGCGATCGCCGGCCTGGCGGATCCCGGCGAGCCTGGCGACGCGCTCCGCTTCCCGCCGCTCTTCTTCCCGGCGCTCGCGCTCCAGCGCTTCACGCCGGCGGTCGCGCTCCGACACATCGTCGAGCGCCGCGGCCATCGCGCCGGCCACCCGCGCCTCGATGTGCTGGAACGTCCGGCGGCGGCCCTTGCGCACGAGGGCGCTTCCCTTCGACAACCGCGCGCGGCGCAGGTCGATCAGGCTGAGCAGCAGGTCGAGGAGCCGGAACCAGGGCATCGGCGTCAGCGCCCGCCCCCGAGCCACGCCGCGCGGAACGCGGCCTGCTCGGGCGTCAACGTGCCGCCCGCCGTCTCCACCGGCACGATCGCCACGCGCGGATCCTCGCCGAGCACCACATTTGTCGTTATCGGCTCGCCGCGGCGGTCGGTGTAGGTCATGTCGATCCGATCGCCGGGTTTGAGGCGATCGAGGATGGCGGAGACATCTCCCGGCGACCGCACGTCGTGCCCATCGAGCGCGTTCACGCGGTCGCCCTGGTCGAGGCCCGAGCGATAGACCGGCGCGCCGGGCGGGACCAGCGCAGCCACGCGGAGGCCGTCGCGCATCTCGAAGCGCACGTCGCCCAGCCAGGCGCGGCCCGCGGCGATGGGCTGCAGCGCGAACCCGGCCGGCGCGAGCAGCGCGGCGAAGTCCGGCGCCTCGCGGCCGTTCACGTAGCGGGCGACGAAGTCGTGGGCGAACGCCGGGTCGCCGGCGACGTCGGCGAGCCGCGCCTCGACGTCGGCGAGGGTGTAGGGATGATCGACGTAGCCCTCCCGGCTGCCGCCGGGCTTGCCGTACGCGATCCACATCGCGCGCATGAAGTCGTCCAGCGTGACGCGCCCGCCGGATCGCTCGCGCAGCGTGAGGTCGAGCGCCAGCGCGATGCCCCCGCCGTAGGGGTAGTAGGAAATGTAGGTGTTGGACCAGTTCGTCGGGTCGATCGGGCGGCCGCCGTCTGTGAAGGGCGCCATCCGGCTCATGTCCTCGGCCGATCGCACCTGCCGCCCGGGCGCGAAGTCGATGAGGTTGACGAACACGCCGAACGCCTGGAGGCCGTCGGACAGGCTGGCGAGGCCGGCGCGCTGCAGCGTGAGCGGCGCGTAGTACTGCGTGAAGCCCTCGCCGAGCCACAGCTCACCCGACATGTTCGCGCGCGCGAAATCGAACGGCTCGAGCGACGCCGGCCGGATCCGCTCGATGTTCCAGTTGTGGAAGAACTCGTGCGCGACCGTGTCGAGCAGCTGGCGCCCCGCGTCGGCGATCGACGCCGGCGAGGTGATCACGGTGCTGTTGCGGTGCTCCATGCCGTCGCCGTTCGCCCACGGCAGGTAATCCACGATGAACGTGTACCGGCCGGGCTCGTAGTCCGGGTATTCGCCGAAGACCTCGCCCTCCTGCCGCACGACGCGCTCGACGTCCTTGGCGAACGAGTCGAGTTGGGCGTCGGTGCCCAGGTGGTGGAGCACGAACCGGAAGGTGTGGCCCGAGACGACGAACTGTCGCAGCGCGATCGCCCCGAACTCGACGGGGCTGTCCATGAGGTACTCGAGATTCGGCGCCGTGTATTCCAGCGCGCTGCCGCCGGGATGGAGCTGCGTCGCGGCCTGCCAGCGCGCGCCGGTCGGCGGCGCGAGCGAAAGGATCGCGGGGCGATCCTCGAGGCCGCGCCCCCACATCAGCGCGGCGGGCATGTTCATGTGCAGATGGGTCCGATCGACGCCGAGGTAGGTGCCATCGACGCGGTCGCCGAACACCTTGTAGCGCACCATGGCGGATCCGCCGTGGCGGGCGACGAGCCAGCCGGACGGATCGGAGCGGCTGAACTCCAGCTCGGCGCCGTCGCGGCCGAACACGTGGACGTCGTACACGTTCTTCGCGAACTCGTGCAGCGCGTAGCGACCCGGCGAGGCGTCGCTCATCCGCAGATCGAGGGGCGCGGCGCCGAGATCGGGAAAGGTCGCCTCGACCTGAATCCAGTGGTGCTCGGGCTCGGGGATCGTGATCCAGTAGTGCACCGGCTCGGCCGCGCGGGCCGGCCACACCAGCAGCAGGACGGCGATCGCCGCCGCCGCCCCGAGACGCCCGCGGCGCCGGTCAGGCCGGCGCAAGGGCCTGCTCGATGAACGCGTCTTCCGGCAGCGCGCCCAGGATCTCGGTCGTGTCGTTGACGACCGTCTTGGGCACGCCGGTCACCTGGTACCGCCGCGCCAGGTCCGGGAACTCCGTGGCCTCCACCGCGAAGGCCGTGACCTGCGGACTCGTGAACGCCATCTCGTTGGCGAGCGTCACGGCGCGCGGGCAATGCGGGCAGGTCGGCGTCGTGAAGACGCGGATCGTCGTCGGTGCGGCGACGGCGGCCAGGCGCGCGCGGTTGGCCTCGGAGAGGCGCGGGGCGCCGCCACCGGCGAGCCGGCAGGCTTCGACGAGCGACGCGAACTCGTAGCCCGACGGCGCGCCGAGGAACCGGATGCGCGAATCGACCATCGCGCCGTTCTCGCCGTTCTCCAGATAGAGCACGGCCACGGCCGGCGCGCGATCGATGCCGTACTGCGCGGCCCGCTCGCCTTCCAGGACGAAGTTGGCTTCCTCGACCGCGATCCTGTCGGAGAGCGCCGGCAGCTCGTCGAGGATCTGCCGCGTCGGCAGGCACGTCTCGCAGCCGATGCTCTGCGTAAAGAACAGCAGGCGGACCGGCCGCGTCATTTCCGAGAGGGTGCCGCGAACGGCGGCCTGATCGTCGGGCGAGAGCATGGGCATATGTTCAGGCGGACCTCAAGGTCCGCACTACTTGAAGAGATCATCGAACGCCTGGCGCGCGCTCGGCCCGTCGCCGGAGGGCGCGCTGGCTTGCGTTCCGGTCTGCCGTTCGATTGTGGTGCGCGCGGTGAAGAACGTGCAGGTGTTCCGCTCGTCCTTCGGTGACACGCGCGCGGGGATTGGCTGGGTGCACTCGAACCGGGCGCTCGTGTCGAACGACGCGCACTGCACGCAGCTGTGCAGCTCCACGCCGCACTTCGAGCAGCGGCCGCCCGCGTCCACCGACAGCGCGAGCATGTGGCCGCAGCGCGCGCACCGGAACACTTCGTGCGAGGCCATGAGGTTCGGCGTCTTCGGCCCGCGCGCATCCTGCAGCGAGCGCCCGGGCGCGCGCGGCGCGATCTCGCGCGGGCGGCCCTCTTCACGTTTCGGCCCACGCTCGCGCGGTTCGTCCTGGTAGCCCCGTTGCCGGTATTTGCGATCTGACATTGCGTGCAGCGTGACAGCCGGCGCGGGACCCGCCCGCCCGACCTGACCGACCCGCCTTACCTGACCTTGGTTCCTGAAGGATAATATCTGTGGGTTTTTCGTCAAATGCAAGGAAAGCTGTGATTTCCAGGCGCTTGGCCGCTCTCGCCGTACCGCTCGCGCTCGTCCTCGCGGCACCGGGCTCCGGCGCGTCCGCACAGGCCCCGCGCGCGATGACGCTCGTCGATCTGGTCGGCCTCGATCGCCTGGTCGTGCCGCAGCTCTCGCCCGACGGCACGACGATGGCCTACCAGCTCAACGTGACGAACTGGACGGCGAACCGCCGCGTGCCGCACATCTGGATCCAGCGCCTCGGCGGCGGGCCCGCGGTGGCGCTCACCTCGGGCGACGCGCCGGACGTCACGCCGCGCTGGTCGCCCGACAGCCGCACGATTCTCTTCGTCCGCGCCGGGCAGCTCGCCACGATCCCCGCGACCGGCGGCGATCCCACCGTGATCACCAAGCACGCGGCGAGCGTCTCGTCGCCGGCGTGGTCGCCCGACGGCCGCTACGCGTACTTCCTCTCGACCGATCCGCGATCCGCCGATCAGGCGCGCCGCGAGGCACAGCGAGACGACGTGTTCGCGCTCGACGAGGACTACCGCCAGCGCCACCTCTGGCGCGTGGCGATCGCCGACGGCGCCGAGACGCGCCTCACCGAGGGTGATTTCTCCGTCGGCCCGTACAAACTGTCGCGCGACGGCGCGCGCGTCGTGATGGGCCGCAGCCCGACGCCGCTCCTCGACGACTCGAATCGCCTCGAGCTGTGGATGACGGACGCCGACGGCACCCACGCGACGCAGCTCACGCGGAACCGCCTCGAGGAGATCGATCCGGATCTCTCGGCCGACGGCCGCGAAGTGCTCTTCCTCGCCAACGCCAACGCGGCCTTCGAGCCGTACTACAACGGCGGCCTCTTCGTCGTGCCGGCCTCCGGCGGCACGCCGCGCCGCCTCATGCCGGGCTTCCCCTACGACGTCCAGCGCGCCGCGTGGGCGCCCGACGGCCGCGCGATCTTCTTCGCCGCCAACATGGGCGTGCACACCGAGGTCTTCCGGCTGGACGAGGGCGCCTCCGCGCCGGTGCAGCTCACCGACGGCCGCCACACGATCCCCGCGCAGCCGGCGCCCGATGTGTGGTCGCTGGTGCCGTCGGCCGGACGGCTGGTGATCCAGTTCGACGAGCCGACCCGCTACGGCGACGCGTACACCCTGGCGCTCACGCCCGGCGCGCAGCCGGAGCTGGCGACGCACGAGTACGACGGTGTCGCGGGCGAGTTCCGCCTGCCGCGCCAGGAGCGCGTGGCGTGGACGGGCGCGGACGGCACCGCGGTCGAGGGCCTGCTCTTCTACCCGCTCGACTACGTCGAGGGCCGCCGCTTTCCCCTCGTCGTGCAGCTGCACGGCGGGCCGACGCAGTCCGACGGCTTCGGCTTCTGGGGCTGGATGGACTACCCGCAGGTGCTCGCCGCGCGCGGGTGGATGGTCTTCCGGCCGAACTATCGCGGCAGCACCGGCTACGGCGACGCGTTCCTGCGCGACATGATCGGCGGCTACTTCACCAACGCGCACCTGGACGTGCTCGCCGGCGTGGACGCGCTCGTCGCGCGCGGGCTGGCCGATCCCGATCGGCTCGCGGTGATGGGCCACAGCGCCGGCGGCCACCTGGTGAACAAGCTGATCACGGTGACCGGCCGCTTCAAGGCCGCGTCCTCCGCGGCCGGCGTCGCGAACTGGATCTCGCTCTTCGCGCAGACCGACACGCGCGTGGATCGCGATCTGTGGTTCGGCGGCACGCCGTGGCAGCCGGACGCGCCCATCCAGAAGTACTGGGACCAGTCGCCGCTCAAGGACGCGGCGAAGGTCACCACGCCCACGCTCTTCCTTTTCGGCGAGAACGATACGCGCGTCCCGATGCAACAGGGCCTCGAGATGTTCCGCGCGCTCCGCGCGAACGGCGTCCCCACGCACCTCTACATCGCGCCGCGCGACTTCCACCAGTGGACCGAACTCCGCCACCAGCTCGCCAAGGGCAACCTCGAGCTGGAGTGGTTCGAGCACTACGCGCGCGGGCGCGCCTACCAACCGGAGTCAGCGCCTGACGGCGCGCCGTAGCGCGATGCCCGCCGACGCCGCACTGCTCCAGGCCGCGATCGACACCCTGCCCGACGGCGTGCTCGTGGTCGATGCCGGGGACGGCCTCCTCCTCCACAACCAGCGCTTCGCGGAGATGTTCGGGCTCCCCGCCGGCGTGCCGGTCACCTACGACGCGATCGTCGCGGCCAAGACCGAGCACCTCGAACGGCCCGAGCTCGCGCTCGCGCACGAGCGGCCCGCCCCGGGCGGCGAGGCCGTGACCGTCCTGCGGATGAAAGACGGCCGCGTGCTGGAGCGCCGCGTCGTGGCGAGCGCGGCCGGCGGTCTCGTCGCGACGTACCGGGACATCACCGAGATCGCACGGAACACGGTCGCGCTCCGCGAACAGCGCCAGATGTTCGAAAAGGCCCAGGAGCTCGTGCACGTCGGGAGCTGGGTCGCCGTCCTCGACGGCACGCACCGCATGCGGTGGTCGCGCGAGACGTGCCGGATCCACGGCATCGAGCTCGAGGCATTCGGCGGCACCGGCCAGGCCGCCGCGGACTTCGTGCACGAAGCCGACCGCGAGGCCGCCCGCGCGACGGCCGCCGAAGCGGTGCGGCTGCGCCATCCCTACGAGCACGAGCACCGGATCGTCCGCGCTGACGGCGCGATCCGCTGGGTGCGTTCGAACGGGGATCTCGGTTCCGGGCGAGAACGGCCGGCCGGATCGGCTCATTGGCACGCTCCAGGACATCACCGAGCGGCGCGACCTCGAGGAGCAGCTCCGCCAGTCCCAGAAGATGGAAGCCATCGGCCGCCTCGCCGGAGGGATCGCCCACGACCTGAACAACGCGCTCACGGCCATCGCCGGCTTCGCCGAGCTCGCGCTCGGCGAACTGCCGCCCGGGCATGTGGCCCGGCCCGACGTGAACGAAGTCCGCAAGGCGACCGAGCGCGCCGGCGCGGTGACGCGCCAGCTGCTCGCCTTCAGCCGACGCAGCATGCTCGAACCGCGCCACTTCAAGCTCGGCGAGACCGTGGGCACGATCGGCCGCTTCCTGGGCCCCCTGCTCGGCGAGGACGTGCGGCTCGTGGCGCAGCTGCCCGCGGACGAGCCCTTCCTCCTCGGCGATCCCGGCCAGGTCGAGCAGGCGCTCGTGAACCTCGCCGTGAACGCGCGCGACGCGATGCCCCAGGGCGGCCGGCTGACGATGGCGGTGACGGTCCAGGACGTGGACGAGGCCTTCGCGAGCGCGCACGCCCCGATGACGCCGGGGCCCTACGTGCGCCTCGCCGTGACCGACACCGGACAGGGGATGACGCTGGACACGCGCGCGCGCATCTTCGAGCCGTTCTTCACCACCAAGCCGATCGGCAAGGGCACCGGGCTCGGCCTGTCGATGGTGTGGGGCACGCTCAAGCAGTGCGGCGGGCACATCTTCGTGGACAGCGAGGTCGGCGTCGGTTCCACGTTCCGTCTGTATTTTCCGCAGGCGGCGCCGCCGCCCCCACCGCCCGATCCGTCGCCAGCGCCATCGACCTCCACCGGCGAGGCTCTGGCCACTCCGTCCACGGTGCTCATCGTCGACGACGAGCCGTCGGTACGGGCCATCGTCTACGCCTCGCTCCGGAACGAGGGCTACCGGCTCCTGCAGGCCGCGTCGGGCGACGAGGCGCTCCAGACCGCGAACGGAGTCGACGGCCAGATCGATCTGCTCCTGACCGACGCGACGATGCCGGGCAAGAGCGGCCTGCAGCTGGCGCGCGAACTGCTCGAACGCCAGCCGGCGCTGCCGGTCATCGTCATGTCCGGCTTCACGGAGGATCAGCTCGCGCTGACCGATCTGCGCGGCAACGTGTCGGTGTGCCAGAAACCCTTCACGCCGCGGGACCTCAGGCAGCGCGTGAAGCAGGCCCTGAAGCGCTGACGCCGCACGGCACGGCTCGTGCAATGATTGTCTTCAGCAGGGAGGAACCCGTGAAAACTTGGTCGATCGCCGCCATCGCCGCGTTCGCCGCCCTCGCCGGGACACACGCTGTCGCCCGGACAGCACAGCAGCCGCCCGCTCCGTCGGCCCAGAAGTTGTTCGAGGCCGGCGACTACGACCGCGCGCTCGAGGCGCTCAAGCCGGACAGCGGGGACGCGTCGATGACGACCGACGAGCACTACCTGGCGTCGATGGTCCTCTTGCGCAAGTCCCCGCCCGATCTCGACCGCGTGCGCGAGGAGCTGAACGCGGTGCACGCCGACGGCCGCGAAGCCTGGCAGCTGACGGCCGCGTCGGCGGGTGCGCTGGTGAACGACGACACGGCGGCCGCGCTCGACTCCGCCACGGCGGCCGTCGCGGCCGATCCGGATCTCTTCGCCGCGCAGTACCAGCTCGGCCTCGCCCGCGCGCGGACCGAGAACTGGACGGGCGCCGCCGAGGCGCTCGATCGCGCCGCCGCGCTCGATCCGGATTTTGCCTACGCGCACTACTACGCCGGCATCGCGTATTCGCGGCTGCGCCGTCCCGACCGCGAGTCGGAGCACTTCCAGATGTTCGTGAAGCTCGCGCCGAACGCGCCCGAGCGCCTCGCGGTGGAATCGATCCTGCGGACCCTCAGGGGACGATGAGTTACTTGAAGTGTGGAAGTCAGGAAGTGAGGAAGTTAGGAAGTGAGTTTCACTTCCTGACTTCCTCACTTCCTGACTTCCTAACTTCTATCGTCAGAACAACTGTCCGAACGAGAAGTAGACTCTGACCCCGCGCGCCTTCCGCGGCACGGGGACGCCGAAGTCGACCCGCACGAGGCCGACGGGCGTCTGCAGGCGCAGGCCTCCGCCGGCGCCGACGGCCAGGTCGGTGAACGACAGGTCGCGCGCGCGCTCGAACACGTTCCCCGCGTCGATGAAGCCCGCGGCGTGCACCCACCGGAAGATCGGGAACCGCAGCTCCTGGTTCAGCACCACCATCGACTGACCGCCGGCGGGATCGCCAAGGAAGTCCACGCCGCCGAGGGAGTCCTCGGGATAGCCGCGCACCGTGTTCACGCCGCCGGCGAAGAACCGCTCGCTCGCCAGCAGTTGCTGCCCGAACCCGACGCCCACGCCGAGCCGCACGCCCGAGGCGGCCACCACCGGCCCGATCGGCACGTACGCGAACTGCTGCAGCACGTACTTCAGGAAGCGGACGTCCGACCCGAGCGCCGAGGCACCGTACTCGATGTTCGAGGAATGGAAGATCCCGCGGCGCGCGTCGAACGGGTCGCGGCGCGTGTCCACCAGCGCGGTCGTCGTGAGGCGGGCCTCCTTCGAGGTCTCGTCGAACAGGATGCCGAACGGATCGTTGGGATCGGCGTCGAACCGCGTGTGGTTCCACTCGAACTGGTAGCCGTACGCCAGTTGGATCTTCCGCCACGCCGGCAGCCGCTGCTCCGCGGTCAGCGTGGTCTTGTCGGCCACGATGGAGAGGAAGCCGGCCTGGCCGATGAGCTGCCGTGACCGCTCGAGGAACACACTCGATTTCACCGCCCGGCCGTAGAGCGTCGGGAACGTGAGGTAGCCGCGGCCGACGCGGTCGTTGTTGTCCACGCGCGCCGCGGCGCCGAGCGTGGCGGCGTGGCCGAAGAGGCCGCGCCGCTGCAGGTCGACGCTCGCGCCCGCGCCGAACGCGCGCGCGTCGGCCGCCGGCGCCGGCTCGTCGCTGATGTCGAAGCCATAGCGGAGGCGCCACGGCGGCTGGCGCACCAGGGTCACGAGCGCCTCGACGTGCTCGACGCCCGGCTCGGCGGCGCCGCCCTCGATCGGCTTCGGTTCCACGTCGACGCTGCGAAAGAGGCCGAGGTCAAAGACGCGGCGGCGCGCGCCGTACCACTGCTCCAGGTTCACCGGCGTGCCCGCCTCGAGGTGCAGGGCGCCGGTGACGACGCCCGGCTCGATCCCGCCCGCGCCGGCGACGGTGACGCGCTCGAGCACCTGCTGCGGTCCCTCCTCGATCCGCACGGCCACGGCCACGGTGCCGGCGTCGCGATCGATCGCCGCTTCCGTGAAGACGGCCGCGGTATTGAAGCCGTGTGAGGCGTAGTCCACCTCGAGGGCGCGCCGCGCGCCGTCCAGGGCCGCTGACGAATACGTGGCGGCGGGCGCCAGCGGGAACGCCGCGCGCACCTCATCTTCCGAACGGGCCGCGAGGCCGGAGAACGACACCGCCGACACGGTGAAGACCGGCCCTTCCGTCACCCGCACGGGCAGCACGGCCCGCCCCTCATCGAACTCCACGGGGCCGGCGGCCACCGACGCGGCGAGCATCCCCTCGCTCCGATAGAGCGCCTCGGCATCAGACGCGAGCTGGGCCGGCAGCCGCCAGTCGTCGGGCGACACGAGCGCCTCGATCCGCCCCTCGGAGATCCGTGACGCGCCGGAGATCTCGACGTGTCGAGACGTCGAGCGGGGGCCCGGGTCGATCGTGATCCGCACGTGCGTGTCGCCCGAGGCGGTCGGATCGGACGGCCGCGAGACGTCCACCTGCGCGCGGAGGTAGCCCGCGTCGGCGAGATCCACGAGGACGGCGTCGCGCAGATCGGCGATCAGGGCCTCGTCGAAGATCGCGTCGCTCCAGATCTCGTCCAGCCGATCACGCGCGCCGCGCGACAGGTCGTAGCCGTCGATGTCGATCACGGTGAGCGGCCCGGGCTGGACGTCGTACTCGAGCGCGACCGTGCCGTCGCCCGGCTCGGTGCGGTGCGCGTCGACCTGCGCCTGAAAACGTCCGCGATCGAGGTAGAACCGCCGCAGCCGGTCGCGGTCGTCCTGCCAGCGGTAGAAATCGTACCGGTCGCCGGCATCGAGCGACAGCAGGCCGCGCAGATCGCGTTCGGGCACGCCGGTGTCGCCGGTGAAGGTCACGGCGGACACGCGCTCGTTCCGGGAGGCCTCCGATGCCGGCGCCCGTGCGGGCCCGCCGAACGACAGGTCGTGGCGGATTTCGTACAGCCGGGTGGCGTCGTCGAGCGACAGGGCGCGGAGCTCGACGTTATGTCCCGGCGTGATGGCGGCGACCCAGGCGAACCGGCCGTCGCTGAGATTACGCGAGAGAATCACCTCGGCGTACGTCGAGAAGCGCTTCGAGACCGTGAGACGCGTCGACGGATTGGTGTCGCCGGCGATCAGCGCCGGGTCCGATCGCAGCGCGTCCACGCCCGTGCCGCGCTCGATTCTGAGCGTGTCGAGTCCGATCGCCTCCGCGGCGAAGCCGAGGGCCTCGCCCGAGAGGTACGCCAGCACCTGGCTGCTCGCGACGGAGGTGACCGCGCCCCCGGCCTCGTCGGCCAGCCGCCCGGTGACGAGCAGCGACACGATGTCGGTCTGGCTGTGGGGCGGATCGGAGGACAGCGTGCCCTTCACCGTGTCCGCCGTGCCGGCGATCGCCAGCGAGACGTCGACGCCCGAGATGCGCGTCCGCGCGAGCAGGTCGAGGTCGGGCACGATCGCGCGCGGATTCGAGAAGTCGATCGAGCCGCGCTCGATCTGGTACACGCGGCCCCCGAGGTACAGCACGCCGCCTTCGCGGATCGTCGCCCGGCCGACGGCGGCCGGCCGCGCCGCCGTGCCGACGAGGCGCACATCGACGCTGATCCGCATGCGTCCGTAGTTGTTGTCGACGATGAGATCCTCGTGGCTCTCGAGGGCCACGTCGAGGTCGAGCCGCTCGGCGAACGGCGTGGGGCCGGCGGGAACGATCTCCGACGCGCGCTCGCGCGCCGCGGCGACGAACCCCATGGCGAGGCTGAGCGGCTCGCGATACGCGCCGCGCTCGATCACGACGGTCCCGGAGAGGCGGGCCCGATCGCCGGCGAGCGTGAGCGTCACGTCGGGCGCGACCTGCGTGCGAAGGCCCTCGGGCACGTTGAGGGCGACGTCGGTGGCCGTGAGGTTGATCGCGCCGGTGAACGACCCGGCCGGGCCGCGATCGAGCGCGCCCGTCGCCGTGAACGCGCCGCCGTTCAGGCTGCCCCGCACGCGGTCGATCGTGACGCGCTGGCCCGACAGCACGAGGCGGCCCTCGACGCCGGTCGCGGCGATCTGCGGGTCCGCGACCCGGATCTGGGCGCCGCTGATGTCGGCGGTGCCGTCGGCCAGCGGTGACGCGGACGTCCCACTGACGCGAATCGCGATGTCGGCCACGCCCGCCGTCGTCACGCCGGGCAGGGCGGCGCCGAGGACCCGCAGATCGAGGCGGCCGTTGGCGCGCAGATCGAGCGCGCCCGAATCGCCGAGCGTCGCCGACCCGGTCACGGTGAACTGGTTGCCCTCGGCCTGCCAGTCGAGATCGGTGACGCCGATCGACCCGCCCGCGATCTCGAAGCGCGTTGGCCGCGCCTGTGTCACCGCCACGCCGTCGGCGTCGAGCGAGAAGTCATCGAGGATCACCGTGCCGCGCAGCCGATCGAGATCGAGCGCATCGGCCTGGAGATCGATGCGGGCGGTGGCGCGGCCCGTCAGCGTGCGATCCGGATCCGGCTCCACGAAGTAATCGAGCGCGCGCTCGGTGAGGCCGTCGACACGCGCGCTCAGCGTCGCCATCGGCGGCGAAGGCGACGAGCCGGGCGTCGCCTCTGGCGCGAGCCGTTCGCTCACGAGCGCGAGCGGGAGGCGCATCTGCCCGCTCGCCTCCGCGCCTTCCCATCGCGCGGTGATGGAGCCGGCGTCGATCACGCCGTCGGCGATCGTGGCGTCGATCTCGATGCCGCTCGCCGCCGGATACGCCGCCCAGCCCGCGCGGCCGTCGCGGATGGTGACGCGGCCGGACACGTCGGGCCGCTCGACCGTGCCCGAGGCCGACAGCGTGCCCGCCACGCCGCCCGTCAGCACGAGATCGTCGGGCACGCCGGCCAGCGCCAGCCACGGCCGCGCGTCCTCGAGGCGGCCGTCGACACCGAGGGTGATCGTGCCGGACGCGGCGCCGGGCCCGAGCGCGCCGTCGACGACCACCGTCGTCGTGCCGGTGCGGAACGCGAGGCCGTCCACCTCCACGCGGCCGCCGTCGAACCGCACGGCCGCCGGACGATCGAGCGAGAGCCGCGCGTCGCCCAGCGCGAGGTCGGCGTCCCGCAGCTCAGCCGAGTAGGCCGACTCGTCGAGCGCGTCGAGGCGCCCCTTCGCGGTGGCCGACGCGGACACCGACCCGCTCAGCTCGTCGACGATCGCCGGCCACTCACGCGGCACGAGGGCCAGCAGGCGCCGGATGTCCGCAGCCTCCGCCGTGGCGGTCGCCTCGAACGCGTGCGGGGCGTCGAGCGACGCCGTGCCGTCGACGGCCGTCTGGATGTCGGGTAACCGCGCGTGGAAGGCCACGCCGGACGGACCCAGATCCAGATCGAGCGTCGCGGGCGCGAGCGCCGTGCCGTCCCACGTCAGCGTCGAAAACCTCAGCGCGCCGGATCCGCCCGGGCGGTCGATCGTGCCGCGGCCCGAGAACTCGCCGTCGAGCCTCGCGGTGAGCGGATACACGTCGCCGCCGATCTCCGGAGACGCGATCGACACGCCCTCGACGCGGGCCGTCACGGCATACGCGCCGGACGCGGGCGTGAACGCGACGTCTCCGCTGAGACGCCCGCCGTCGGCCTGCTGGAGGCCGATGTCCGACGCCCGCAGCCGACCGTCGGCGTACGTGACGCGCGCCGTGACCCGGCCGATGGGCTCTCCGGCCAGCGGCGGCACGTCCAGATCGAGCGATCCGGCCACCGCCGGATTCCCGACGCCGGCGCCGGTCACCGTGAAGGACGACGAGGCAGACAGCGGCGCGAGGTCGAGCAGTCGTGCATCGGTCAGCGTGGCGTTGCCGGCGAGCGAGGGATCCGCCAGTGTGCCGCCGAGCGTGACGCGCGCGCGGAGCCGGCCGGCGTCGGGCCGCGCGGCCTCCGGCAGATCGAGACCGGCGCGGCCGAGCGCGTCGAGGGCGCGCGCGATGTTGTCGGACCGGAGATCGAGCGCGCCGTCGATCGTCGAGCCGGAGAGATCGCCGGCGTCCAGCCGGCCGCGCAGGTCGCCCGACTCGGCGATCGCGCCCGCCACCTCGTGCGCCTGGCGCAGTGTCCAGGCGGCGCCGGCCAGCGACAACGTGGCGGTGCCGGTGACGGCGAGGGCGCCGCCGCGCTGATCGGCCTCGGCGCGGTTGTCGATCGAGAGGTCGAGGCCGGCGAGGCCTTGATCGATCGGCCAGCTGATGTCGGCGGTGCCGGTGACACGGGCCGCGACGGTGAGCGGCGCGTAGGAACCGGTGAGGCGCGCCGTTTGGACGCCGCTCCAGGCCGCGCGGCCGTCGAGCTGCAGCGGGACCGTCGTGAACCGGCCGCTGGCGGTGAGCTCGCCGCCTTCGAACGCCGCGGCGTACGCGAGGCGGTCGAGGGTCACGGTGGAACCGCCGTCGTAGCGCACGTCGGCGGACGCGGTCGCATCGCGAATCGTCTCGCCGGCGCCCGATACCGTCAGGCGGTCCGCCTCCACGCGGCCCGTCAGCGATCCGTTCGCGGCCGCGAGCGAGAGCCGGACGCCCGAGGCGTCCACGTCGACACCGGCCGCCTCGTCGCGATACGACACGGACGCGTCGGCGATGTCGATCGTCCCGATGTCGGGGGCGGCGCCGCCGCCGGTGTCTCCCCCTGCTTCCCCGCCCTCCGGCAGATTCATCGACCCATCCGCGCGGCGGACGATCGTCATCGACACGCCGGACGCGTCGACGCGATCGATGCGCAGGGGTCCGGCGAGGATGGCGAGCGGCACCCGGATGCCGACGCGCTCGGCGCGCAGGAAAGGCTCGCCGGGCGAGACGGACGCGGCCGCCGTCACGCCGCGGGCGTCAGCCTCCAGCGTGAAGAGGTTGAACGACACGCCATCCATCGTGACGACCAGGCCGGCGGACACCTCGACGCGCGCCACCGCCCAGGCCACCAGGCGTCGCTGGACGGGCGGCAGGTGCACCACGGTCACCGCGATGGCGGCCAGGGCCGCGACAACGCCGGCGCCGATGGCTATGCGCGCGCGATAAGAAGACAGTCGCTCAACTCCTCGTCCCTACTGTTATTGTAGGTGCCCGAAGCGATGGAGACCGCACCCGCACTCGCGCAGCCATTCGGCAATTTCCCGGACTTCGTGAGCCCGGAAGTCGTCTACATGACGCTGCTGTTCGCGCTGATCGTCGTGCCGCGCGTCCTCGCGCGCTGGCAGGTGCCGACGGCGATCACGAGCCTGGCGCTCGGCACGGCGGTGAGCCTCTCGGTCGGCTGGTTCCGCACCGACGCCACGGTGCAGCTGCTCGCGACGCTCGGCATCTCGGCGCTGTTCCTCTTCGCGGGCCTCGAGGTCGACTTCAAGGCGCTCGTGTACCGGCGCCGCGTGCTCACGCAGCACCTGCTCCTCATCGGGATCCTGATCACCGGCCTCGCGTTCGCGCTGCACGGCATCGGCCACCTCGAGTGGCGCGTGTCGCTGCTCGTCGTCCTCGCGCTCATCACGCCGTCGGCCGGCTTCATCCTCGATTCGCTCGTCATGCTGCCGGTGAGCGCCGACCAGCGCGAGTGGGCGCGCTCGCTCACGATCGCGTCGGAGCTCGTCTCGCTGATCGTGTTGTTCGTGGTGCTGCAGTCGGTCACCTACACACAGCTCCTGCTCGGCACGGCGGCGCTGCTGGCGCTCATCTTCGGCCTGCCGCTCATGTTCCGGGCGTTCGCGTTCTGGATCGAGCCGTTCGCGCCGAAGTCCGACTTCGCGTTCCTGCTGATGCTGACGCTGCTGTCGGCGTTCGTGACGCGCAAGCTCGGCGCGTACTACCTCGTCGGCGCGTTCGTCGTGGGCATGGTGGCGCAGCGCTTCCGCGCGCGGCTGCCGTCGATGGCCTCGGAGCACACGCTGCACGCGGTCGAGGTGTTCGCGTCGTTCTTCATCCCGTTCTACTTCTTCAGCGCGGGCCTGCACCTCGGCGCCGAGCACCTCAACCTCGGCGCGTTCGGGATCGCGCTCGCGTGCCTGGCGCTCATCGTGCCGCTGCGCGTCGGCGTGATCGCGCTGCACCGGCACCTGGCCCTCGGCGAGGCGTTCCGCGACGGCGCCAAGGTCGGCGTGTCGGTCGTCCCGACGCTCGTGTTCACGCTCGTGATCGCCGAGCTGCTGCGCGAGCGCTACACCGTGGGGCCGGCGCTGTACGGCGGCCTCGTGATGTACGCGATCGCCAACACGGTGCTGCCGACGCTGCTCCTGCGCGTGCCGCCGCCGCTCTACGATCAACCCGAGCTGCCCGAACTCGGGGGCCTGCCGCCGGTCGCGATTCCGCCGATGCCCGAGCCGTGACGCCGGGAATTTCCGCGCGCGCTCAGGGGTTCCGCTCTTCCTGGAGGTTCGTCATGCCCGCCCGACGCTTCGCCCTTCGCGCCGCCGCCGCCGGATCCCTCGTCGCCGCGCTCACCATCGGCGCCGCCGGCCAGCAGGCCGCGACGGCCGTCGATGTCCGCTCGCTCGGCCCGCAGGTCGGCGATCGCATCCCGGCGTTCACGCTGCAGGATCAGCACGGCAACACGCGCACGCTGGCCTCGCTGATGGGGCCGAAAGGCCTGGTCCTTCTCTTCTATCGCTCGGCCGACTGGTGCCCGTACTGCAAGGCCCAGCTCGTCGAGCAGCAGTCGGCGTACGCCGACGTGAAGGCGAGCGGGTACGGCCTGGCCGGCGTCAGCTACGACTCGGTGGCCACGCTGGCCGAGTTCTCCGCGCGCCGGGGCATCACCTATCCCCTGCTCTCCGATCCCGGCTCGAAGACGATCCGCACGTACGGCATCCTCAACACCACGGTGGCCGAGTCGAACGCGACGTTCGGGATCCCGTTTCCCGGCACCTTCATCGTGAATCCGCAGGGCATCGTCACGTCGCGGTACTTCGAGGACGCGTACCAGGAGCGCGACTCGCTCGCGAGCATCATGGTGAAGCTCGGCAACAACCTGTCCGTGCCGGCGACGGTCGTCGGCGGCCCGCAGGTGAGCCTGACGGCGTATGCCACGAACGCCAACGTGTCGGTCGGCACGCACTTCGCGATCGTCGTCGACGTGAGGCCCGCACCGGGCGTCCACGTGTACGCGCCGACCGTGACGGAGTACCGGCCCGTCAAGCTGACGATCGACCCGGAGCCGTGGCTGGCGATCGGCCGCGCGTCGTTCCCCGCGTCCGAGGACTTCTTCTTCGCGCCCCTCGACGAGCACGTGCCCGTGTACCAGCAGGCATTCCGGATCGTGCAGGACCTGAACATCGATCGCACGCCGGAGGCGCTCGAGGCGCTGAAGGACCAGACCACGCTCACGGTGCACGGCACGTTCGAGTACCAGGCGTGCGACGACAAGGTGTGCTTCAACCCGCAGTCGATGCCGCTGAGCCTGGACGCTGTCGCTGCAGCCGCTCGATCGCATCCGGGCCGCCGCTGCCGCGTCGGGCCGGTAGGGACGGGGCGGCAGGTGGGGCGGGTCGGGTATAGTTTCCCGTCGGCCTGATGTTCTCCTCTTTCCCTCCGCGGGCGCTCACCGCGCTCGCGTTCGTCTTCGTGGCGGCGGCGGGTGTGCGCGCGCAGGATGTCCAGCCCGCGGCCGCGGGCCGCCCGGCGGTTCAGGCCACGCGCCTGACCGGGCCGCTGCACCTCGACGGGCGGCTCGATGAGCCGATCTACGCCGGCACGCCGCCGTTCGACGCGTTCGTCCAGCAGGAGCCCGACGAGGGCGCCGCAGCCACCGAGCGCACCGAGGTCTGGATCTTCTACGACGCCGACAACATCTATTTCGCGGGCCGCTGCTGGGACTCGCATCCCGAGCGCGACGTGGCCAACGAGATGCGCCGCGACGGCCAGGGGACGCTGGACAACGAAAGCATCTCGCTGTCGCTCGACACGTTCCACGACGGCCGCAACGCGTATCTCTTCGAGGTCACGCTCGCCGGCGGGCTGTTCGACGGCTACATTACAGACGAGCGCGACATGAACCGCGACTGGAACACCGTGTGGGACGCGCGGGTCTCGCGCATCCCGCAGGGCTGGACCTTCGAATTTGCGATCCCGTTCAAATCGCTCCGCTTCCCGAACGACGCGCACCCGGTCTGGGGCGTGAACGCGCGGCGGATCGTGAAGTGGAAGAACGAGATGACGTCGATCGCCGCGCTGCCGCGGGCGCAGGGCCGACGCGCGATGAATCAGGTGTCGGCCTCGGCGACGCTCGAGGGCCTGGAGACGCCGTCGACGGGCCGCACGGTCGAGCTCAAGCCGTACCTGATCGGCGGCGTGACCGACGACCACACCGGCGCGGCGCCGATGACCTCGTTCGACAAGAACTTCGGCGCCGACGCGAAGCTCGGCGTCACCGACGGCCTGACCGCCGACCTCACGTACAACACCGACTTCGCGCAGGTGGAGGAAGACGAACAGCAGGTCAACCTCACGCGGTTCAGCGTGCTGTTTCCCGAGAAGCGCGACTTCTTTCTCGAAGGCCAGGGCATCTTTTCGTTCGGCGGGCTGCAGGGCCAGCCGCGAAGCGGCGGCGGGGGCGGCGGAGGCGGCGGCGGCACGCCGAACCGCGCGGACGTCCCGGTGTTGTTCTTCAGCCGTCGCATCGGCCTGTCGAACGGCGCCACCGTGCCGATCGATGTGGGCGGGCGCGTGACCGGCAAGGAAGGCCCTTACAGCATCGGGCTGCTCGACATCCGCACGGGCCGCGAGGACGCCATCGGCGTGGAGCCGACGAATTTCTCCGTGGTGCGCGTGAAGCGCGACATCCTGCGACGCAGCGCGATCGGCGCGCTGTTCACCGGCCGCTCGATCGGCGAGTCCGGATCGGGCGGCAACCAGGCGTACGGCGTGGACGGCGCGTTCTCGTTCTTTCAGAACCTCAACCTCAACACCTATCTCGCGAAGACGACGACGCCGGGGCTGGAGGGCCGCGACTGGAGCTCTCGCGCGCAGCTCGACTACAACGCGGACCGCTACGGCCTCCAGGTCGAGGATCTCTTCGTCGACGACCACTTCAACCCCGACGTCGGTTTCCTGCAGCGCAAGGCGTTCCATCGCCGCTCCGCCTACGCGCGCTTCAGCCCGCGCCCGGCGGCCATGGCGGCGGTTCGCAAGTTCACCTACGATCTGGACTATCAGTACATCACCGACCCGGACGGCCACCTCGAGTCTCGCCTGGCGACGGCCGGGTTCCGCACCGAGTTCGAGAACGGCGACAACCTCGGCGCCGAGGTCTCGTCCGACTACGAGTTCCTCGACGCGCCGTTCGACCTGGCGAACGAGGTGTCGATCCCGGTCGGCGGCTACGGGTTCGACAACATCCGGCTGAGCTATCAGTTCGGCCCGCAGCGGCGCGTCTCCGGGGGCATCACGGTCGAGGAGGGCCAGTTCTACGACGGCACGCGCCGGTCGATCGGCATCAGCCGAGGCCGCGTGGAAATCACCCCGCAGATCTCGATCGAGCCGAGCCTCACAGTGAACTGGATCGACCTCCCGGAGGGCGCGTTCACGTCGGCGTTGCTCACGACCCGCGTGTCGTATACGCTCACGCCGAGGATGGCCCTCAGCGGGCTGGTTCAATACAATTCCGACGATCGGACGCTCAACAGCAGCGCCCGTTACCACTGGGAATACCAGCCGGGCAGCGACCTGTTCGTCGTCTACACGGACAACCGCGACACCACCGGCACGGGCGTGCCGGCCGTGCGGAACCGGAGCTTCGTGATCAAGTTCACGCGGCTCTTCCGGATGTAATCGAAGGAGGGGGTATGCGGCTTCACGTTCGGCCCGGCTCGAGCGGTCTCCTGCTACCAACGGTGCTGGCGGCGGCCGCTCTCGCGGCGGCGGGCTGCGGCGGCGGCGCGGATGCGGCCGGCACGATCACGATCACGCCGCTGTCGGCCGACGCGGCGCACGTGACCGGCGGCGACGTCCTCGTGTCGATCACCGCGCCCGACGCGTCGCGCGGCAGCCTGGCCGTCTCGGTCGGCGGGCGCGACGTCACCGCGGCCTTTCAGGAGGACGGCGAAGACGGCCCGCTCGTGGGCCTCGTCACCGGCCTCGCCGACGGCGCCAACACGCTCACGGCGCGCGCGGGCGGCGTGGAGTCGACGCTCGATCTCACCAACTATCCCATCGAGGGCCCGGTGTTCTCCGGCGCGCGGCAGACGCCGTTCATCTGCCAGACCCAGGACTTCTCGCTCCCCGACGGCTCGACGCTCGGCCCGGCGCTCGACGGGAACTGCTCGGTGAAGACCGTCGTGCAGTACGTCTACCGCACGAAGGGCGATAAGCCCGAGTGGAAGCCGCTCGCGAGCCGCACCGCGCTGCCCGACGACGTGGCGGAGACCACGACGACGGACGGGATCACGGTGCCGTTCGTGGTTCGCGTCGAAACCGGGTCGATGGATCGCGGCATCTACCAGAACACCATCCTGCACGACCCGACGCGCGAGCCCGAGCCGACGCCGATCGCGGCGCCGCGCGGCTGGAACCACCGCCTGATGGGCGTGCACGGGTCGGGCTGCCCCGGCGGCTGGTACATCCAGGGGGGGCGCATGGGCGTGAGCCCGCTCGACGCCGATCGCCTCGGCGAGGGCTACGCCGTCTTCGTGAACACGCTGAACCACCCGACCAACAGCTGCAACGCGGTGGTGGCCGGCGAGGCCGCGATGATGGGCAAGGAGCACTTCATCGAGGAGTTCGGCGTGCCGTTCTACACGTTCAGCACGGGCGGCTCGGGGGGCGCCTACACGAGCCTGCAGCTCGCCGACGCGTACCCGGGCCTCTTCGACGGCGTCAGCATCCGCGCGACGTTTCCCGACGCGCTGGACATCGCGATGGCCGGCACCGACGCGCACCTCTTCACGCACTACGTGGCGACGCATCCGGGCGCGTTCACCGACGCGCAGCAGATCGCGGTCACGGGCTACCAGGGCGTGCCGGCGATGATCGACGCGGCCAACCAGGCGCAGCGCACGGACCCGGTGCCGGACCGCAAGGACATCAAGGGCTACGCGAGCGCGCGGTGGAACGACGCCGTGCCCGCCGGCCTGCGCTACGACCCGAAGGCGAACCCGTCGGGCGCGCGGCCGACGATCTTCGACGCGGCCCGCAACGTCTACGGCGTCGACCCCGGGACCGGGGCGGCGCGGCGCACCTTCGACAACGTCGGCGTGCAGTACGGCCTCGACGCGCTCAACGGCGGCGCGATCACGCTGAAGCAGTTCCTCGACCTGAACGCCGGCATCGGCGGCCTCGACGGCGACGCCAACTACATCGCGGCGCGCTCATCCGCCGACGCGGGGACGCTCCGGCGCACGTACCAGGCCGGCCTGATGCTCGGCGCCAACGGCGGACTGAAGGACATCCCGATCTTCGACAACGCCACGTCGCGCGAGACCGGGGGCTACCATTACGGCTGGTTCCACTTCGCCCTGCGCGAGCGCGTGCGGCAGGCCAACGGCGGCAACTCCGACAACATGGTGATGTGGCGCAGCGTCGACCAGGACGCCGCGACAAAGCTCTTCGACGACTGGATGGCGGCGTACAAGGCCGACACCTCGGATCTGCCGCAGCGCGAGAAGGTGATCCGCCACAAGCCGGCCAACGGCGTGGACGGCTGCTACGACAGCCAGGACAAGACGACGTTCATCGCCGACGCCCTGCCCTTCACGAGCGGGCCTGCCTCGCCGTGCAGCACGCAGTACCCCGTCTACTCGAACACCCGCAAGGAGGCCGGCGGGCCGCTCGCGGCCAACGTCCTCAAGTGCCAGTTGAAACCGATCGACTTCACGGACTACACGGTCAGCGTCCCGGCCGACGACGTGGCGCGGCTGCGTCAGATTTTCCCAGGCGGCGTCTGCGACTGGACGAAGCCGGGCGTCGAGCAGACGCCGGTGGTGCCGTGGGCCTCGTTCGGGCCGTCGCCGGCAAACCTCATTGTTGACACGACAAGAAACTGAGGACTGACTGAGGAGCTGAGGAGCTGAGGAAGTGGGGATCCTGATGCGCACACGACTGCTCGCTTCGTTCGGCGCCGCCGTCCTCATCGCCGGCGCGCCTCTGTTGGCGCAGCGGCCGACGCCCGACCGGCTGCCCGCGACCGGCGGGGACGTCACGATTGCGCCGCTGAACCACGCCACGCTGCAGCTCGTGCACGGCACGCAGGTCGTGACCGTCGATCCGACGAGCGCGGCCGACTACACCGGGCTGCCGGCGCCGACGCTGATCCTGCTCACGGACATCCACGGCGATCATCTCGATCCGAAGGCGATCGACGCGGTGAAGTCGGCCTCGACGACGATCATCGTCCCCGCGGCCGCCGCCGCGCAGGTGCCCGGCTCGATCACGATGGGCAACGGCGACATTCAGATGATCGACGGCATGCGGGTCGAGGCGGTGCCGATGTACAACATCGAGCGCGGCCCGGCGGCCGGGCAGCTCTTCCACCCCAAGGGCCGCGGCAACGGCTACATCGTGACGATCGGCGGCCGCCGCTTCTACATCGCCGGCGACACGGAGTGCACGCCGGAGATGAAGGCCCTTGAGAATATCGACGTCGCGTTCGTGCCGATGAACCTGCCCTACACGATGCCGCCCGAGGAAGCCGCGGCCTGCGTCGCCGCCTTCAAGCCGAGGGTGGTGTACCCGTACCACTACCGCGGATCGGATCTGGCGGCGTTCGAGAAGCCGCTCGAGGACTCGGGCGTGGAGGTCAGGCTGAGGCAGTGGTACTGATCGCTGTAAGTTAGGAAGTTAGGAAGTTAGGAAGTTTGGAAGTGACGAAGCTTGGAAGCTCGGAAGCGAGAACCTACTTCCTGACTTCCTCACTTCCTGACTTCCTAACTTACAACGATCGCTAAACGGTTTCCAGGTACCGGTGAACGGCCAGGACCGCCGCTGAACCTTCGCCGACGGCCGCGGCCACGCGGCGGTTGGCGCCCGACCGCACGTCGCCGACCGCGAAGATGCCGGGCACGTTCGTCTCGAAGAGGAACGGATCGCGATCCAGCGCCCAGCCCGCGACGCGCCCGTGCTCGCGCGGCAGGTCGGGGCCGGCGAGGATGAAGTGCTTCTCGTCGCGCGCCACCAGCCCGGCGACCATCTCCGAGCGGGGCGCCGACCCGATGAAAATGAACATCCCGGCCTGCGGCAGCTCGGCGGTCTCACCCGAGTCGGCGTGCCGCACGGCGACCGCCTCCAGGTGGGTCTCGCCGCGGACCGCCGTCACCTGAACGCGCGTGCGCACCTGGATGTTCGGCGTCGCCTCGATCTGCTTCACGAGGTAGTCCGACATGCCGACGGCGAGCGACGCCGCGCGGATCAGGATCGTGACCATCCGGGCGTAGCGCGAGAAGAACATCGCGCCCTGCCCGGCCGAGTTCGCGCCGCCGACGATGCACACGTCCTGGCCGCGATAGGCCGCCGCCTCGGTGAGCGCGGCGCCGTAGTACACGCCCGCGCCGATGAGCGGCGTCAGGCCGGGGACGTCGAGCTGATGGACCGCCATACCCGTGGCCAGCACGATCGCCTTGGCCGAGATCTCGCTCCGGTCGCCAAGCGTGACGATCCGGTACGGGTCCTCGCGGCGGATGGCCACGACTTCCTGCGCCGTCAGCATCTCGGTGCCGAACCGCCTCGCCTGCGCGACGGCCCGGTTGGCCAGGTCGGCGCCGCTGATCCCCGACGGGAACCCGAGATAGTTCTCGATGCGCGAACTGGTGCCGGCCTGTCCCCCTGGCGCGCGCTGCTCGACGAGCAGCGTGCGCAGCCCCTCCGACGAGGCGTACACCGCGCTGGCGAGTCCTGCCGGTCCGCCGCCGATGATGACGAGGTCGTAGTACCGCTGCGTCGCCCGCGTGCCGAGGCCGATTTTCGCGGCGAGCTCGGTGTGCGTCGGCGCCACGAGGTGCGAGCCGTCGGGGAAGAGCACGACCGGCAGCTTCGTGAGATCGCCGGTGAGCCGCTGAACCAGTTCCCGGGTCGGCGGATGCTGGTCGATATCCAGCCATTGGTACGGCACGTTGTTGCGGGACAGAAAATCCTTGGTGTCGAAGCACGCCTGCGACCAGCGCGCGCCCGCCACGCGGATCCCGTCGAACGGCAGTCGCACGTGCGCGGTCCAGTCCGACAGCAGGTCGTCGAGCACGGGATAGAGCCGCTCGGCCGGGGGATCCCAGGGCTTCATCAGGTAGTGGTCGAGGCCGATGGTGTTGATGCTGTCGATGGCCGTCTGCGTGTCCGCGTACGCGGTGAGCAGCACTTTCTTCGCGTCGGGGAAGATCGCGCGCGCCTCGGCGAGGAACTCCGTGCCCGTCATGTGGGGCATGCGCTGGTCGACGAGGAAAAGCGCCACGGCGCCGCCGCGGCGCTGAAGCTCACGCACGGCGTCGAGCGCCTCGCCGCCGGACGAGGCGCGCATGATGCGATAGTCCTGCCGGTAGCGCTGGCGCAGATCGCGTTCAACCGCGCTCAGAACGTCCTTGTCGTCGTCGACGGCGAGGATGACGGGCTTGGCCATCGCGTCAGGCGGGCCCCGTGATGGGCAGCGTCACGGTGAAGACGGTGCGGCCGGGGCGGGATTCGACGGCGATGTCGCCGCCGTGCGAGTCGACGATCTTGCGCACGATGTCGAGGCCGAGGCCCGTGCCGGATCCGACGGGCTTGGTGGTGAAGAACGGCTCGAAGAGATGCTCCCGCGTCGCCTCGGAGATGCCGGGGCCGTCGTTCTCCACCGACACGGCGATGTTCGTGCCGCGCCGCGCGGCGACGACGCGGACGTGCCCGTCCTCGGGAGCGGCGTCGAGGGCGTTGTCCAGCAGGTTCGACCAGACCTGATTCAACTCGCCGCCCACGCCCATCACCGGCGGCAGATCGGGCGGCACCGAGATGGTGACGGCGATCGACTTGTGCTTCGCCTTCCACTGGTGCACGGTGAGGGTGTCGGCGAGGTTCTTCGAGAGATCGACCGGCATCCGGGTCGCCACCTGGTCCATGTAGCTGTAGCCCTTCATGGCCGCCACCAGGTGGTGCATGCGCGACACGGCGGACTCGATCTCGACGGCGAGCGCGCGCGTGGCGCAGCCCGCGGAGATCGACCGCAGCGCGGCGTCGAGCGGAGGGCCCTGGACCGCCGCCGCCAGCCGGTCGAGCAGCGCGATCGACACGTTCGACTCGGCCAGCTCGTGCGCGGCGGTGGCGTCCGCGCGGTGCGCGTCCAGCCACGTCTCGATGGCGTCCTCGCGATCGGCCTGGTCGATCGGCGACCGCAATTCGGTGCGCACGGCGGCCTGGCACTCGGTGCGCACGGCGTCGACGATCGCGAGCTGTTCGGGCGGCAGATTCATCGCGCCCAGCGCGCGCGCCGACGCCTCGAGCTCCACGAGCTGGCCGATCAGGCTGCCGGCGCTGCGCTCCGCGGCGGAGGCGGGGTTGTTGAGCTCGTGGGCGAGCCCGGCGGACAGGCGCCCGACGGATTTCATCTTCTCGTCCCGCAGGTCGTACTCCTTGAAGTGGCGCGCGCGATCGAGCATGAGGTGCACGAGCCGCTCGGTGAGCTCCGGGCACACGCGGAGCATCTCGGGAAAGTCCGATCGCTGGACCGTCACGCCCTCGACCGGCTCTTCCGCGTACGTGTCCCCGGGCGACTTGCCCATCCGTGAATACGGCAGCATGCCGCTGATGTCGCCCTCGTTCCACTCCATCACTTTCCGGCGGGCACCGTCACGATCCACGTAGACCGCGAGTTTCCCCTTGAGCAGGATGATCATCCGGTCGGGCACGACGTCCTGGCTGACCGCGATCGTGCCGACGTCGAAACGCTCGATGACGCCATGCGCCGCGATCCACTCGAGCTGCGGGCGCGGAAGGCCCTGAAGGGCACGGTGACGCGCAAGACGGTCGATGAGGGCATCCATGGGCGGCTTCATGATAAGCGGGACGCCGCCGTCACGCCCAGAGGCGGTAGCCCCCGGCGAACGCGTGCGCGTTGCTCCCGGGGCGCACGCCACTGGGCAGCTTCTTCAGGTGCTTGACGTTCCCGCCGCCGAGGACGACCTCGTCGGCCTCGAGCGCGGCCCAGAAGCGCGCGACGACGTCGAGGACGTCCTTGCGCCAACGCTTCTTCCCGTGTTTTTTCAGGCCGGCAACGCCCAGGTCGTCCTCGTACGTGCGCCCTTTCCTGTACGGCAGGTGCGCGATCTCCATTGGGACGAGCGTGCCGTCGGCGATGAGAGCCGTGCCGAGCCCGGTGCCGAGGCCGAGGAAGAGCATGCGCCCGCCGCGATAGCAGCCGAGCGCCTGCATCGCGGCGTCGTTCACGATCCGCACGCGCCGGCCGAAGGCCTTCGCGAAGTCGAAGCCGACCCAGCCCTTCCCCAGGTTGCGCGGCTCGCGCCACGGCCGCCCACGTTTCACGGGGCCGGGGTACCCGATCGAGACAACGTCGTACTCCCAGTCCACCGTGGCGGCGAGGACCTGCCGCACCATCTCGCGCGGCGTCATCGACGGTCCCGAGTCGATCTTGACGGGCGCGCGGCGGCCCGTCGCGAGCACCTTCACGTGGTGTCCGCCGACGTCGATCACGAGAATCTTCACAAGGTCTCCTCCGCCTGTCGGCGCAAGCCGTCAGCGTCGAGCGTGCCGTCGAGGCGCCGCCAGTCCAGGTGGCCCGCGCCCGCCGCGATCTGCCGATCAAGGACGTCGATCGTGGCGTCCGACACGTCACGGCGGCGCGCGCGCAGCCGGGCGGCGAGCCAGTCCCGAGGCGCGTCGATCCACAGGCCGGCGAACGGCACGCCCGCCTCCCGAGCGACCGCGGCCATCGCCCGGCGATCGGCGGCGCGCGCGTGCACGGCGTCGGCCACCACGGCGTGGCCCGCGCGAAGCGCCGTGCGGGCGCGGTCGAGCATCACGCCGTACACTCGCCGGTTCACGTCGTCCGCGTACGCCTCAGGCGGAAGACGAGCCGCGGGCGCCGCGTGGAACAGCGCCTTGCGGATCGCGTCGCTCCGCAGGACGAGCGCGCCGGGCGCGGCGCCGAGGCACGGCGCGATCGCGCGCGCGAGCGTCGACTTGCCCGATCCGGAGAAGCCGCCGACGGCCACCATCCTCGGGCCCGGCGGATCGATGAGCGCCGCCGCCAGCGCGAGGTACTCGCGCGCCGCCGCCTCGAGGACGCGGACGGCCGCCGCGTCGGCCTGTACCGCCGCGGCGCTGACGCTCGTCTTGGCGCGCACCGCCGCGCGGCACGACAGGAACAGCGGGAGCAGCGGCAGGCCGTCCAGATCCGGAGTCTCCTCCTGGCGCGCCAGGTACTCGTTGAGCACGGCGTTGGCGTGCGCCTTCAGATCGCGGCGCCACAGGTCCATCAGCAGGAACGCCAGATCGTAGAACACGTCGACGCAGGAGATGTCCTCGTTGAACTCGACCGCGTCGAACAGCGTCGGCGCGCCGTCGACCAGGCAGACGTTCCGCAGATGGAGGTCGCCGTGGCACACGCGCACGAAGCCGTCGCGGCGGCGCGCGTCGAGGCGCGCCGCGTGGCGTGCGACGGCGGCCCGGCTGTCGGCGATGAGGCGCCGCCGCCGATCCCCGTCGAGCACGCGAGAGGCCGCTCCCTCGAAGTCCTGTTCGTTGCCGTCGACCACCCAGGCCATGTTCGCGCGGCCGCCGCGGTCGGGCCGGCGCTCGGCCGACGCGTGCAGCCGGACAATCGCGTCGGCCAGGCCTTCCATCATCGCGACGTCGAGGCCGCCGCGCGCCGCCAGGCGATCGAAGAGCGTGTCCTCGTCGAAGCGCCGCATCTCCACGACCCAGTCCACCGGCTTCCCCGCGCCGCCGAGCGCGAGCAATCCGTCGGCCGCCTGGGTGACCGGCCGGACACCGAGGTACAGCGACGGCGCGGTCCGCCGGTTCAGGCGCACTTCCGCCTCGCACGCCGCCCGCCGGCGCTCGACGGTGGAGAAGTCCACGTAGGGAAACGTCACCGCGCGTTTCAATTTGTAGGCCCGATCCCCGATGAGCCAGACGACGCTGATATGCGTGTCGACGCGCCTGGGCGCCTCGGTCGCGCCGGGATAGGCCGCCGCCGTCGAGAGAAACGCGATGGCCGCCTGCGGATCGTTCGCCATCCCGTTCATCTTCCCACGGCTCCCGAGGCTCATTCGGGGCAGCCCCGGGTCTCCGCTACAATTCCCCTGGCGAAAATGCCCGATACCCTCCCACGCGCCTTCGTCGCCACGGCCAAGCGGATGTGGGGCCAGTTCTGCATGGCGGACTCGACCGGCCGCCGCCTCACCTTCGGGCGGACGCTCGTCGGCGGCCTGATCCTGGCGCGCTGGGTCCGGCGCCACACCGAGGGCGAGACCAACATCGGCCTCCTGCTGCCGGCCTCGGTCGGCGGCGCGCTCGCCAACGTCGCGACGAGCCTGGCCGGCAAGGTGCCGGTGAACCTGAACTTCACGGCCGGCGCCGACGGCATGGCGTACGCGGTGGACCGCTGCGGCATCCGCACGATCCTCACCTCGCGCGCGTTCCTGCAGAAGGCCGCCCTCACACCGCCCCCCGTCGAGCGCCTCGTCTACCTGGAAGACGTCCTGAAGCAGACCGGCAAGATCGAGCAGCTCACGACGCTCGTCAAGGCGCGGCTGCTGCCGGCCGACACGCTGATCCGCCAGTACGGCGGACCGGCGGCCCTCGAGGCGACGGAGGATTCGGTCGCCACGATCATTTTCTCGAGCGGCAGCACCGGCGTGCCGAAGGGCGTGATGCTCGCCCACCGCAACATCCTCGGGAACATCGCGTCGGTGACGCGCGCCTTCGTGATGAACCCGGACGACACGCTGATCGGCGTGCTGCCGTACTTCCACGCGCTCGGGTTCATGGGGACGATCTGGTATCCGCTCACGCACGGCTTCGGCGTGGTCTACCACCCGAACCCGACCGACGCGAAGACCATCGGCGAGCTCTGCGAGACCTACCGCGTGACGTTCCTCATCAGCACGCCCACCTTCGCGGGCGGCTACATCCGGAAGTGCCGCCCCGAGCAGTTCGCGCACCTGAAGTACGCGCTCGTCGGCGCGGAGAAGCTGCGCGAGAACGTGGCGAACGCGTTCAGGGCGAAGTTCGGAACGGATCTGCTGGAAGGGTACGGCTGCACGGAAATGTCGCCGGTCGTGTCGGCGAACGTGCCGGAGATCGAGGGCCGGACGCAGCAGTCCGGCATCCGCGCCAACTCAGTGGGCCGGCCGCTGCCCGGCGTCGAGGCGAAGGTCGTCGACCTCGAGACGGGCCAGGGCCCGCTCCTCGATCGCGAAGGCGTGCTGCTCGTCCGCGGGCCGAACCTCATGCTCGGGTATCTGGATGACCCCGAGCGCACCGCGCGCGCGATGCGCGACGGCTGGTACGTCACCGGCGACATCGCCCGGATCGATCACGACGGCTTCCTCCACATCACCGATCGCCTCTCGCGGTTCAGCAAGATCGGCGGCGAGATGGTGCCGCACATCAAGATCGAGGACTCGATCGCGGCGCTGCTCTCCGAGCACCACGCCTCGGTCGTGACCTCGGTCCCCGACGCCTCGCGCGGCGAACGCCTGGTGGCGTTCTACACCGACGCCACGACCATGCCGGCCGACCTCTGGGACCGCCTCACCCGCTCCAGCCTCCCGAAGCTCTGGATCCCCAAGCGCGAAGACCTGCACCAGGTCGAAGGTCTGCCCACGCTCGGCTCGGGCAAGGTCGACCTCCGCGCCGTCCGCCAACTCGCCCTGGATCGATCTCCATCCGACGAGAATGCAACCACGAAGACCCGAAGGCCCGAAGAAAACCCTCTCTCCAGGAACTGAATCTTCGAGAAGCGTTTCTTCGGGCCTTCGGGCCTTCGTGTTGCCTTTTGAACCTGGAACCCAGGAGTGTCGAACTGGAGCGCTCCGGGGAACGACCGGCTGGGAGGAGGACCACCCGGCCGCTCGCCCGGAGCTTGGAGGAATTGGAGCTTACGCGGTCATCACTTCCCGATCCGGCGTCAGCACGAAGTCGGGGTAGGCATACGCCCCGTGCTCGACAATGTCGAGGCCTTCGAGTTCTTCCTGCGCGCTGACCCGAAGACCGATCGTCATCTTCAGCGCCGTGAACAGGATGAACGCCGTCGTGAACGTCCACGCGAAGGCCGTCGCCACGCCGATGACCTGCGTGGTCAGCTGACCGATCATGTCGTACTCGACGCCGGTGAACACGTTCTCGTGGAACACCGCGGCGAGGATCGTGCCGAGCGCGCCGCAGACGCCGTGCACGGAGATGGCGCCGACCGGGTCGTCGATGTGAATCTTGTCGAAGAACAGCACCGAGAAGAACACCGCGACGCCCGCGCACAGGCCGATGAGGATGCCGCCGAGAGGCGTCGTCGTCGCGCAGGGCGAGGTGATGGCCACCAGGCCGGCCAGCACGCCGTTCAGCGTCATGCCGAGATCCGGCTTGCCGAATTTCACCCACGCCACGATCATCGTGGCGCACGCGCCGGCCGCGCCGGCGAGCGTCGTGTTCACCGCGATGCGCGCGATCGTGCCGTTGGCGGCCGTCGTCGAGCCCGGGTTGAACCCGAACCAGCCGAGGAACAGGATGAAGACGCCGAGTGCGGCGAGCGTCAGGCTGTGGCCCGGAATGGCGTTGGCGGAGCCGTCTTTGTTGAACTTCCCGATGCGCGGACCGATGACGATCGCGCCCGCGAGGGCCGCCCAGCCGCCCACCGAGTGCACGACGGTCGAGCCGGCGAAGTCGATGAAGCCGCGGTTCGCGAGCCAGGCGCCCGAGCTCGCGTTGTCGCCGATGAAGAGGTTGCCCCACGCCCAGTGCCCGAAGACCGGGTAAATCACCAGGCTGATGAAGAAGCTGTAGACGCAGTAGGCGACGAATTTCGTCCGCTCGGCCATCGCGCCCGACACGATCGTCGCGGCAGTGGCCGCGAACACCACCTGGAAGATCCAGAACGTGTAGCCCCACTGGCCGTCGACGAGGGCGTTGTCCGGCGTGAAGAAGAAGAGCGAGCCCCCGGTGAAGCCGTTGCTGAGGCCGAACATCAGCCCGAAGCCGACCGCCCAGTAGGCGAGCGCCCCGATGCAGAAGTCCATGAGGTTCTTCATCATGATGTTGCCGGCGTTCTTCGCGCGCGTGAAGCCCGTCTCCACCATCGCGAAGCCCGCCTGCATGAAGAACACGAGCGCGGCACACAGCACGGTCCACACCATGTCGGCGTTCTTCTGAACGGCGGCGAGCGACGCGGCCATCTCCTCCATCGTGGGCGCCGCTTCCTGGGCGTGCAGGGCCACGGGCGCGAGCGCCAACAGGACGATCGCGGCGAGGAAGAACCGACGAAGCACTCTCGATCTGGTCATGGCCCCGCTTTTTTGCAAATGGCGGACCATACGGCTGAGCCGGCGGTATCTTCCTGCAAGTGATTGTGAGAACGCGTGTTACGGCAGACATTCGCCGCGATTCCTGGTCGTGACGGAAACGACCTGTAGCAGACAACTATGTCGTGATTGCCTCTAAGGCCTGACATCTTGGTAGGCATTAGAAACGGCCTGCTGCGGCGGGAGCCTCCTCCGCGCCGCGCGATCGCCGCGCCGAACGCGCGCCCGTGGCGGACGTCACGGCTGCCAGCGACAAACCTGTCGGATCAGTGTTCTGGCGCGGACATTCCTGTCGGCAGGGCCTTACGCGCCGGAGTCGACGGGCGGAGGAATGGGATCGTCCGGGTCGGGCCAGAAGCGCCGCGTCAGATAGTGCAGCGCGATGCCCACGCCCCAGCGCGCGCGCGCCGTGGCGACGAGCAGCACGCCGATCGCGGCGAAGAGCCCCAGACGGAACGCGGAATACCGGCGGAACAGGTCGAAGTAGACCAGGACGACGAGGATGGCGATCGGCACGCGGTCGCCCGCGACGACATAGAGCCAGGTGTCGCCGGGACGGCGCTCGTACACCAGCCCGCACACGGGGCAGGCCGGCAGTTGATCGGCCCAGCCGCGGTAGATCGGGCCCCGGCCGCAATGCGGGCAGCGGTTCCGGCAGCCGCGGCCGACGGCTCGCCAGGCGACGCGGGCGCGCGACTCGGCGCTCAGCGATCCACGCGCACGAACTTCTGCGCGCGGCGGCCGGTCCCGACTTCGGCCGTGTACAGATTGCCGTGCGAGTCGGTCGCCAGATTGTGGAGGAAGATGAACTGCCCGGCGTACCGGCCGATCCGCCCGAAGTGCCCGACCTCGGTCAGCGTCTTCCGATCGTAGATGTGGACGCGGCCGTTGCCGGCGTCGGCCAGGTAGAGGAACTGCTGCGCCGGATCCGGCGAGAACGCCACCGAGAAGGCCGTGCCGAGCAGGCGCGTCTTCCGCTCCACAAAGATCTCGCGCTGGAACGTGCCGTCGATCGTGAAGACCTGCATCCGGTTGTTCAGCCGGTCCGCCACATACACCAGGCCATCGTCGGACACGCGGATGCCGTGGACCGTGTTGAACTGCTGCGACGGCGTGCCCTCGTACGTCGGGCGGTTGGACGCCTGATCGTCGGGGGGCTTGCCGTAGGCGCCCCACAGGCGCTTGAACGCGCCGGTGTCGGCGTCGAGCACGATCACGCGCCGGTTCACGTAGCCGTCGGCGACGAAGACCTCGTTGGTCTTCGGGTACACGTAGATGTCGGCGGCGTTGTTGAAGTTTTTCGTGTCGAGGCTGCCCTGGCTCTGCCCGCGGCGGCCGATCTGCATCAGGAACTTTCCCGCGCGCGTGAACTTGAGGATCATGTTCTCGGTGCGCTCCCGCAGGCGCGGGCCGCCGGCCGAGGAGATCCAGACGTTGTCCTTGTAGTCCACGAAGATGGTGTGCTCATCGGCGGGCCACTCGTAGCCCTCGCCGGCGCCGCCCCAGCCCTGGATGTAGTGGCCGTCGGCGTCGAACTCCATCACCGGCGGCGCTTCGGTGCAGCACTCCGCCTCGGGGTTGCCCGCCTTCTCGTCGGATTCGAGCGACCACGGTCGCTGGATGAGCCAGATGTGATCGCGCGCGTCCACGGCGATGCCGGACACCTGGCCGAGCGTCCACTGGGGCGGCAGCGTCGGCCAGAAGGGATCGACCTGGAAGGCCGGCACGGCCGGCTGGGCGGCCGCGCGCCGTTCGAGGACGCGTTCGACGGCGCCGAGCGCCGCGAGCACGATCAGCGCCGCGGCCAGTGTGGTGAGAGCACGAGCGCGTGCCATGCCGGTTTCCTCCGGCGCCACTCTACCACTATCGCCGCGATCACCGGCGCGGCGCGGTCTCGACCAGGCCGCGCCACGCCTGGGCCGCGCGCACCGTGGTCTCGATGAGCGCGGCGCCGCACCAGAGAACGTCGGGCGCGGCGTCGGCGGCGTCGGGCGTCGCGGTCCACATGCGGCGGACGCTCAGCGCGACGCCGGCGATCGGCACGGACAGCCGGAAGACGGGCGGCGGCAGACGCTCGTCGCGCGGCAGCTCGAGGCGGACGCCTTCGACGCTCAAGTCCACGATGCGCGAGGGCACGCCGTTCGCCTTCGCCCGGACGCTCGACAGCCGTCGCGGCGAGCGGCGCTCGGGCCGGCCCTCGAGAATCGCCATCAGCAGCATGCACAGCAGCGTGACGCGGTCGAGCGGACGCTCGACGTAGATGGCGTTCAGCCCTTCGGTGCGCGCCCGGGCGGCGAGATCCACCCCGCCGACGACCACGGGCGGGGTCTGCGGCCGGCGGGCCCGCCACGATCCGTGCAGATCGGCGCGCTCGGTGAGCCCGTAGTCCACGATGAATGCGAGGCTCAGCCGGCCGTTGATTTCCGCCGTCGCAGCGAGCGCGTCGCCCGCGAGCGCCGGCTCGTACCCTTCGCTGATGAGCCATTCGGCGACTGCCTGCCGTTCGTCGGCGGCACGGGAGGCGACGATCACGCGGGGCCGGACGGACATTGGTCAGCCGGAGGCACAGCATGGGGCATGCCGCCCGCAATGGCCCGCAAACGCGGGGATCGGCGCCGGCGCCGCCGACAGAATCGGCATCGCGCCCACAGGATTCGCGCGGTTGACACCGCCGGACCGGCCCGGTAGCGTCGAGCGTCATGGCGCAGCACAACCGTATCCTCCTCGGTCTGGTCGCCGGCCTCGTCCTCGGCGTCGGCGCGAACCTGGCGGTCGGCGGATCGGCGGGCCTCGAGCGGCTGATCGTCTACGTCACCGATCCGGTGGGGCGGCTGTGGCTGAACGGGCTGATCATGATCGTGATTCCCCTCGTGATCTCGACCCTCGCACTCGGCGTCGCGGGCCTCGGCTCGATCGCGCGCGTCGGCCGCATCGGCGCGCTCACACTCCTGACGTTCCTCTCGCTGACCGCGATCGCCGCGACCATCGGCCTGGTGCTGGTGAACGTCGTGCGGCCGGGCTCGCGCCTCGATCCCGGGATCCGCGCGGGCCTGATGGAGACGTACCAGAGCCAGTCGGACCAGGCGATGGGCCTCGCCGAGGGCGGGCTCAGCATGGACCTGCTCGTGAACATCGTGCCGCGCAACCCCGTGCGCGCGATGGCCGACTTCAACATGCTCGGCGTGATCTTCTTTTCCCTGATGGTCGGCGTCGCGCTCACGCGCATCCCGGCCGAGCGGGCGCGGCCCCTGCTCGACGTGCTCGAGAGCATCGCCCACGTCAGCGTGGCCGTCATCGATCTCGTGATGGCCGTCGCGCCGCTCGCCGTCGCGTGCCTGATCTTCAGCGTCACGGCGCGCTTCGGGCTGGATCTCCTCGCCAGCCTCGCCCGCTACGTGCTGACGGTCGTCTCGGGCCTCGCGCTGTTCATGGCGGTGGTCTACCCGCTCTTCCTCAAGTTCATCGCGCGGCGCAGCCCGGCCGCGTTCTTCCGCGAAGCGTGGATCGTGATGATGACGGCGTTCTCGACCTCCTCGAGCAACGCCACGCTGCCCACGACGCTGCGCGTGGCCGAGGAGCGGCTGGGCGTGCCCAACGAGGTGGCGGGCTTCGTGGTGCCGCTCGGGGCCACGATGAACATGAACGGCACGGCGCTCTTCGAGGGCGTCACCGTGCTGTTCGTGGCGCAGGTGTTCGGGATCACCTTGTCGCTCGGCCAGCAGCTGCTCGTGGTGCTGATGTCGGTGGTGGTGGCCATCGGCACGGCCGGCGTGCCCGGCGGCTCGATCCCGCTGCTGATGATCGTGCTCGGCATGGTGGGCGCGCCGATGCAGGGCATCGCGATCGTGCTCGGCGTCGATCGCATCCTCGACATGTGCCGCACCACGGTCAACGTCACCGGCGATCTGGTGACGACGACGATCGTCGAGCGCTTCGCCGGCATCCCACCCGAGGTCAGCGCGCGGCCGCTCGTCAGTTCGGACTAGGGCGACCACCACTCACTCGTGGCCTGGCAGCGGGCCGACGATCTATTCATCGAGCTGCATCGTCTTGCGCTGACGGAGTTTCCGGCTCATGAGCGGTTCTCGAACTTGGTGGGCAGCTGCGGCGAGCGGCCTACTCGGTCGCCGCCAACATCGTGGAAGGATTTGCCCGCCGCTATCCCAGGGCACGAGCCAATTTTCTCAATATCTCCGAGTCGTCGCTGGCTGAAGTTGGCTATTGTCTGCACGTCGCACGGCGACTCGAATACATCAGCGACAGCCGGTACGCCGAACTCGATCGGAGGGTCCGCGGCGTGGCAGCCCCGCTCGTCGGGTTGATTCGCGCCGAAGCGCGACAAGAACCCACCCGACCTACCTGACCTACCTGCCCCAAAAGAGCTACGGCGCGCTGAAATCCACATCCACCGTCACGGGCGCCACCGTGACGATGATCATGCGGCTGCGCTCGACGCCGGCGGCGTTGCGCAGCCGGACCTCGCGCGTGCCGACGTCGGCCGGCAGGTCGAGCAGCGGCGTCTGGCCGACGGGCTCGCCGTCGAGCCACACCTCTGCGGGCTCGTTCGCCGAGATGGTAATGGACGACCGTGGGGGCAGGATCGACACGCGCGTGGTCTTGGCCGGCTCGATATCGATCCGGCGCGTGTCCTCGAAGCCGAAGCGCTGGTTGCGGAAGGTGATGTCGTGCGCGCCGGGCGACAGCATGATCAGGTTGTGCTCGTCGATCCGCACGGCCCGGCCGCGCTCGCTCGCCGAGACCTCGAAGGGTGCGAACACCGCCACCCAGCCGGGAATGCTGCTGCCGGCCATGGCGTTCGCCGCGGCGGGCGCGGCCGGCTCCGCGGATTCGGGCGCCGGCGCGGCGTCGGCCGGCGCGGTCGCGACCGGCCGGTTGCGGAAGTCCTCGATCCACTGCATCACGTACGGGCGGCCCTTCAGGCCCGCATAGGAGACGAGGCCGATGGCGGCGGCGGCCACGGCCAGCCTCGGCGCCCAGCGCAGGAGCGGCGATCCAACGGCGCGCAGTGCCGTCCCGGCCCCGCTCGCGGCCGCGCCGATCGCGGATCCCGCGCCGCGGCCGATCGCCGCAATCGCCGGCCCGAGCCACGGCTCGCGCTCGACCTCGGGCTCGGGTTCGGGCTCGTCGTCGAGAGCCGGTCTGACGGTCGGGGGCGCTGCGGCCGCCACGGCGCTCGCCGCAGCCGGCGCGGCGAGCGGCACGTCCGCCAGCCCCCTGCGCCGGCCACGGATCCACGCGACGAGGGCGCGGGCTGCGGCGACGAGGGGCTCGCGAAGCGCGGCCTCGACCTCGGCCGCGATGGCGCGGGGATCCGACGCCTCGCCGACTTCGTCGAGGGCCGGGATGAGCAGCGTCGGCACGTCATGGCCGGCGCGGTCGCGCAGATGTGTGCAGATCGCGCCGGCGGCGTCGGGATCGAGTTCGGCGGGCAGGAGCACGGCGTCTGGCAGCCGGCGGTCGATGGCCGCGATCGCCGTCTGGGGCGCGTCCACGACGGTCAGTTCGTGCCCGGCGAGGGCGAGGCGCACCTCGTCGAGCGCCGCTCGGCGGGCGCCGTCTGGATCGACCGCCAGAATCAGCGCCATGCTGCCGCACCTTTTCGCATTGACAAAGCCCGTGCCGACACACCAAAACTATACGTCGGCTGCCCGACGAAAATACCAGTGCGCGCTGCAAAGTCCGGATCGAAGACCTCGCCCCAGGAGATCGGCCAGCCTCTGACGGATCTGGCCCAGCAGGAGCTCGACGCGCTCCGGCAGACGCTCGATCTGCGCCTCACGGCGCTCGAGACCGCGCTCGAGACCCCCGGCCACGGCGACTCGCTCGAGCGGCTCGTGCTCGATCTCGCGCGCGTCGCGACCGAGGAGGCCGCGGCGGCCTCTCGGCAGGCGGCGCTGCACGCCGAGACGCAGGCCCGGCGTCAGATCGCCGCGCGCGACCAGGCCGAGACCGCGGCGCGGACGGCCTTCGACGAGGAGCGCGCGGGCCTCGAGGCGCGGATCGCCGCCGAGCGGCAGACGGCCGCGGGACTGCAGCAGGCGCTCGACGAGGCGCGGAAGACGATCGCCGCGGGCGACGCGGCGACGGACGCGGCGCTGCACGACCTGCGCGACGAGATGGAGAAGGCGATCGCGCAGGCGCGGCGCGATCAGGCGTCGGCCGTCGACAAGGAGCGCGGCGAGCGCGCGCGCCTGCAGGAGCAGTTCGAGGCGGAGCGAAAAGCCCGCGCCCAGATCGAGAACACGCTCGACCAGGAACGGCAGGCGCGCGCGGCCGACGCGGCCGCCCTGGCCGCCGCGGGGCAGGATCTCGCGCGCCTCGAGGCCGCCGTCGAGGCCGAGCGGAGCACGGGCGGGCAGATCGGCGCCGCGCTCGAGGCCGAGCGCGAGGCCCGCGTGGGCGACCGCGCCGCGCTCGCCGAGGAGCGCTCCGCGCGCGAGCAGGAGCGCGCCACGTACGAAACCGCGGCCACGCGGCTCGCCGAGTCGCTGGCGAAGCTGCAGCAGGAGCTGGACGAGGCGCGCCGCGAGCTGGACGCGCGGGGCACGGCCGCCGACTCGGCCCGCACCGACAGCCAGACGCTGGCGGCGCGGCAGGCCGAGCTCGTGCAGGCGCTCAACGACGTCGAGGCCCGCGCCGAGGCGGCCGAGCGCGACCGCGACGCCGCCGCCCGCGACCGCGACAGCCTGTCCCGGGAGCGCGACAGCCTCGCGCGCGAGCGCGATGGCCTGAAAGCGGATCGCGACGCCGCCGCGCGCGATCTCGAGCGGATGTCGCGCGACCTCGACCTCGCGCGCACCGGCTCGACCGACGCGAGCACCGAGTCGAGCGAGCGCTTTCTGGCCGTCGAGGCCGAGCGCACGAAGCTCGCGACGGCGCTGCGCGAGGCCGAGACCGAGCTCGATCACGTGTTGCGGGAGCGGGACGTGGCGGTGGCCAAGCTCGACTCGGCCAGCGAAGCGGCCGAGATCGCCGAGAAGGACGCCATCGCGCGCTACCAGCAGCTCCAGGCGTCCGCCGAGCAGCGCATCCGCGCTCTCGAGCTCGAGCTGCTCCAGAAACCCAGCGAGTCCACCCGCGATGTCGAGCTCACCGCCTCGCTGACGCCGGACGAAGACGACGTGATCGCCGTGGTGAACGTGCCGGCCGACCTGCCGGCCGAGTCCGAGGCCCGGGACGACGCGCCCGCGCCCGCGGCGGCGCCCGAGTACGGGGCCCCGCGCCGCGCGAGCCGCCTCGCCTTCGCGACGAACCTCGAGATTCAGATCGACGGCTCCGCCGCGGCGCTCATCGACCTGTCCATCACCGGGGCGCAGGTCATCGCTGACGTGGCGCTCAAGCCGAACCGCGGCGTGAAGATCGTCCTGCCCGGCGACAAACCCCTCGTGTGCCGCGGCAAGGTCGTGTGGGCGCGCCTCGAGACCCACGCGCGCGGGACGCTGCGCTACCGGGCCGGCGTGCTCTTCACCGAGGTCAAGGAAGCGGCAATCGAGGCGTTCATGGCGCGCTATACGGACGGGACGTAACCGAGGATCGCGGCCGCCAGGCGCCGAACGATCACGTCGTCTCGCTGCAATCACACGTAAGCCACAGAGACACAGAGACCACAGAGACAAGACCCGACGTCTCTCGGTGATCTCCGTGTGTCTGTGACCAATTGACCGTCCTCTGCCCGACGAGCGCGTGGACGGTTGGGCGACCTCCAGCCGCTTCCGCCGGTTTCAGGTCAGCAGCTCAACCGACTTAAGTAGATAGACGCGATCCGTTCTCTGTGTCCTCTGTGTCTCTGTGGCCAACATCCTGATCGCCGCGTGACAGCGGATCACCGGATCGCGAACACCCAGATCGCGCCGCCCTCGGGCACCGGCGGAAAGTCGCCCGGCCGCACGGTGTTCAGCCGGCTCTGAATGCTCGCGGAGTCCACACCCCAGCCGCTCGCCACCGCAACGTACTGCACGCCATCGACCCGGTAGGTCGACGCGGGCGCCACGATCCCGGAGTTGGTCGGGAACTCCCACACCAGCTTCCCCGTCGCCGCGTCGAACGCGTGGAACTGGCGATCGTTGGTGCCGCCGCCGAACACGAGGCCGCCGCCCGTCGCGAGCAGCGGGCCCCAGTTGTGCGACGTCGCGTACTCGTGCGTCCAGACCCGCTCGCCGGTGTCCACGTTCCAGGCCTGCACCTCACCGATGTGATCCGCGCCCTCCGCGATCGTGAACGTCGTCGTCGTTCCCGTGTAGCCGCGGCCGGCGACGTAGTCGATGTCGCGGCCGATCGAGGTCATGCAGAGGTTGTCGTTCGCGGGAATGTAGAGCAGCCGCGTCTTCGGGCTGAACGCCGCCGGCGGCCAGTTCTTGCCGCCCCAGAGGGAGGGACAGAAGTCGGCGAGCTTGCCCGTGCCCGGCTTGCGATCGGGATCGATCGTCGGCCGGCCGGTCTTCGGATCGAGGCTGGTAAACACGTTCTGGTGGACGTACGGCTTGCCTTCGACGAACGTGATCGGCCCGCGGCCGCGCTCGAGGAACCAGAGGTAGCCGTTCCGCGCGACGTCGACCAGGCCCTTCACCGTGCGCCCGTTGCGCTGGTAGTCGATCAGCAGCGGCGGCGAGACCTCGTCCCAGTCCCACGACTCGTTCGGCGTGTACTGGAAGTGGCCGACGATCTTCCCCGTCGCGGCGTCGAGCGCGAGGGTCGACGAGGTGTAGAGATCGTCGCCCGGGCGCCGGTCGGCCATCCACGGGCCGCCGTTGCCGACGCCCCAGTAGGCGATGTTGGTCTCGGGATCGTAGTTGCCGGTCACCCACACCGGGCCGCCGCCCGTCTTCCACTGGTCGCCGCCCGCGGGCCACGTTTCGCTGCCCGGCTCGCCCGGCGCGGGAATCGTGTACGTGCGCCAGAGCTCCAGGCCCGTGTCGGGATCGAACGCGGCGACGAAACCGCGCACGCCGAGTTCGCCGCCCGACGCGCCGACCATCACCTTGCCGTCGGCGATGAGCGGCGCGAGCGACATGTAGTAGCCCTGACGGTTGTCGGCGACCGTCGTCTCCCAGACTTCCTGGCCCGTCTTCGCGTCGATCGCGAAGAGCACGGCGTTGCCGCCCGCGAGGAACACTTTGTCGCCGTACACCGCGACGCCGCGGTTGGTGTTGTGCAGCATGATCGTCGCCGCGGGCAGGGGCGAGCGGAACCGCCACAGCGCGGCGCCCGTCTTCGCGTCGAGCGCGATCACCTGGTTGCCCGGCGTGGAGACGAACATCACGCCGTTGTTCACGATCGGCGGCGCCTCGTGGCCGCTCGTCACGCCGGTCGAGACGACCCACGCCGGCGCGAGGCGCGCAGCGTTGGCGGGTGTGATCTGATCCAGCGGGCTGTAGCCCCAGCCGTCGTAGGTGCGGCGAACCATCAGCCAGTCGGCGTCGGCCGGATGCAGCAGCCGATCCGCGGTGACCGCCTGGTACCGCTGCAGGATGTCGGGCATCGGCGCCTGCGGCGGCGCACCGCGCTGCGCGGACACGAAGACGGCGCCCGAAAGCAGGAGTGCGACGGTCAATAGACGTTTCGCCATGGTGGCGAGATGATAGCGCTGGACCCGGGGGCCGCCAAATGCAGAAAATGACGCCATGAAGCCTGCCCTTCTCTCCAGCCTGATCGCCGTCCAGCTCCTCGCGCTGGCGGGCCCGGCGCGCGCCGCCGACGGGGTCACCGCCGGCCGGCTCGTCGTCGATCCGCCCACGCTCATCAATCTCGGGTTCGAATGGATCATCGACGGCGACGACAACCGCAACGCCGAGGTCGACGTCACCTACCGTCGCGTGGGCGAACGCGACTGGAAGCCCGCGCTGCCGCTGCTGCGGCTCCAGGGTGAGCAGATCTACAACGGCGCGCAGCTCCACGTGGTGTCGCCGAACATGTTCGCGGGCAGCATCCTCGATCTCGAACCCGACACGGCGTACGAGGCGCGGTTCGTGATCAGCGACCCGGACGGCGTCCAAGGGCAGGCGCGGCAGACCGTGACCGTGCGCACGCGCCCCGAACCGATGCCGGCCGCCGGCGGCCGCGTGTTTCACGTGTACCCGCCGGGGTTCCAGGGGACGAAAGAGGAGCCGGCGTTCGAGGGCCTGATGTGCGCGTACAACCTCACGTGCTCCGGCACCGACTGGGCGACGGCCGGCCGGCCGCGCGTCCGGGCGGGCGACACCATCCTCGTGCACGCGGGCCTCTACAAGTACAACCGGCTCGAGTACACGAACGATCCCGCGGTGAATCGTACGGTGCCGCTCGACGGCACGTACTATCTCACCGCCGACGGGACCGCCGACCGGCCGATCGTGATCAAGGGCGCGGGCGACGGCGAGGCGATCTTCGACGGCGCGGGCAACTTCAACCTGTTCGACGTCAAGGCGGCCGACTACACGTACTTCGAGGGCCTCACGTTCAGGAACACGGACATCGCGATCTGGGCGGGCACGCAGTTCATCGTGGGATCGAAAGGCCTCACGGTGAAGCACTGCCGGTTCGAGGACATCGCGGAAGGCGTGTTCACGAACTACTCGGGCTCGAGCAACTTCTACATCGCCGACAACCGGTTCATCGGCCGGGACGATCCCAATCACGTCATCGGCTGGTCCGGCCCGCAGCGCTGGGCGCGCTTCGACGGCGTCGAGGGCCAGACGTTCCCGCCCGTCATGGCGTCATACGTGGCCGTGAAGGTGTACGGACCCGGCCACGTGATCGCCTACAACTACGTGGCGAACTTCCACGACGGCATCGATATCGAAACCTACGGCAATCCGGACGGATCGTCGGCCGAAGGCGGCCCGTTCTATCCGCCGGAAGAGTACTGGGATCGCCGCCCGGTGTCGATCGACTTCTACAACAACCTGATGGTCAACTTTCACGACAACCCGTTCGAGGCCGACGGCGGCATGCACAACGTGCGCATCCTGCGGAACCTGATGCTGAACTCCGCGTCGCACGCGTTCTGCAATCAGCCCTCGAACGGCGGGCCGACCTACTGGATCGGCAACATCGCCTACCACCTGCCCGGCGGTTCGACGCGTCTGACGAGCGGATCGGCGGGGGTCATCTTCTACCACAACACGATCCTGTCGGAGACTGCCGCGTCTGCGACGGCGAACACCCACTGGCGTAACAACCTGTTCCTCGGCGAGAACTCTGCGCCCGCGATCTTCAGCGTGAACACCTACACGCGGTACAGCTCGTCGGACTACAACGGCTTCCGCCCGAACGCGGGCGCCGAGTACTCGTTCCAGTGGGACACGCCCGCCGCAGGCGCGCGCGCCGACTACACGGTCGACGGGCATCGGGCCGCGCTCGAGACGCGGCAGTTCCGGACGCTCGACGAGTACCGCCGCGCGACGGGACAGGACCAGCACAGCGTGCTGGTGGACTACGACGTCTTCATGCACGTGCCGATGCTCGACGCGCAGGACGATGCGACGGTGCAGCGGGTGTACCAGGCGGAGGATCTCGACTTCCGGTTGAAGCCCGGATCGGCGCCGATCGACAAGGGCGTCGTGCTGCCGAACGTGAACGACGGATTCACGGGCGCGGCGCCCGACCTCGGCGCCCTCGAAGCCGGCGCCCCCGTGCCGCACTGGGGCCCCCGGGACTGAGGAACTTCCTCAGTTCCCCAGTTCCCCAGTTCCTCAGCTTCTGAGAAACCCTCTCAGCTCCTCGAGCGTCTCCTCCGGCGCGTCTTCCTGCACGTTGTGGCCCGACGGCATCGCGCGGCCGCTGACGTTCGTGCCCTCGAACTCCTTCCAGATGCCGAGGACGTCGTAGATCCGCCCCATCGGGCCGCGCTCGCCCCACAGCACGAGCAGCGGGCAGGTGATCTTCTTCCCGGCCGCCTGATCCGCCGCGTCGTTCTTGAGGTCGATGGACGCGCTCGCGCGGTAGTCCTCGCACATCGCGTGGATGTGCGCGGGCATCGCCGACGTGCGCAGGTATTCGAGTTGGACCTCGTCGGTCGTTCGGGCCTTGCGCGCGGCATCGGCTGCCTCGAGCTCCTGCTCGGGGCCGGGCGCGGCGCGCAGGTAATTGAACCAGTGGAAGTAGGCGCGGACGAAGTCGATCGTCACGTGCGAATACAGGTAGTGCGCGGGCACGATGTCGAGCACCGCCAGCCGCGTGACGGCGTCGGGATGGTCGAGCGTGAGCCGGCGCCCGACGCGGCCGCCGCGATCGTGGCCGACGACGGCGAAGCGGTCGAAGCCGAAGTGCTTCATGACTTCGACCTGGTCGAGGGCCATCGGGCGCTTCGAGTAGGTCGAGTGATCGTTCGGATCGGCGGCATCGGGCGGCGTGCTGCTGTCGCCGTAGCCTCGCAGGTCGGTGGCGATCACGGTGTAGTCCTTCGCGAGCGCCGGGGCCACCTTCCGCCACGAGATGTGGGTCTCCGGCGCGCCGTGCATCAGGAGAACGGGCGGGCCGCTGCCGGCCGAGACCACGTTGATCGTGGCGCCGGAGGTGCGCACCATGTCCGCCTTGAATCCTGGAAAGAACCGGAGCGGGTCGGGCGCCTGCGGCGCCGCCCCCGCGGCGCGCGCCGACGCGGCCGCCGCGCCGGCCGCGACGGCCGCCGCCCGCTGCAGAAGCTCACGACGATTCATGCTCATGGCCGCCACTCTACCGCGCATTCGCTAGAATGGGGAACCGTTCAATTTCCATGTCCATCGATATCTCGCCCTTCCGCCTCCGGCCGTCCCATAAGGTGGATCTGAAAAAGCGCCCGACGTGCGTCGACCCCTTCTACCGGTCGAAATCGGACTACGCGTCGCTGCTCGCCGCCCAGATCGAGACGCTGAGCGAGCGCCAGAACCTCCTCTACGCGGACAACCGCTACGCGCTGCTGCTCATCTTCCAGGCGATGGACGCGGCGGGCAAGGACGGCGCGATCAAGCACGTCATGTCGGGCGTGAACCCGCAGGGCTGCCAGGTGTTCAGCTTCAAGCACCCGAGCGCCGAGGAGCTCGACCACGATTTCCTCTGGCGGGCGGCGCGGCGGCTGCCCGAGCGCGGGCGGATCGGGATCTTCAACCGGTCCTACTACGAGGAGGTCCTGATCGTCCGCGTCCACCCGGAGATACTGCGCGCCGAGCGGCTGCCGAAGGACGCCTCCAAACACGGCGGGATCTGGAAAAGCCGCTACCGATCGATCGTCGACTTCGAGCGCCACCTCCACGCGAACGGCACGCGCATCGTGAAATTCTTCCTGCACCTGTCGAAGGACGAGCAGCGCCGGCGCTTCCTGGCGCGCCTCGACGACCGCGAGAAGAACTGGAAGTTCAGCGCCGCCGATCTGACGGAGCGCGACCGCTGGAAGGACTACCGGCACGCGTACGAGGACTGCCTCGCGGCCACGAGCACGCGCGACGCACCCTGGTACATCGTGCCCGCCGACGACAAGGAGAACGCGCGCCTCGTCGTGGCGCAGGCGGTGGTGGAGGCGATCAAGGGGCTGAACCTGCGCTATCCCAGGCAGGATCGGCTCAAGCGGAAAGAACTCAAAGCCGTCCGCCGGCGCCTCGCGAAGTGACGCGCGCGCGCTAGCGCCACTCGGGCGCGTAGCGCTGATCGCGCTGACGGCGCTCGAACCGCAGGCTCGCCAGGAAGAGCCCCGCGACCTCGAGAAACCCCAGGCCGGCGTAGATCGCGTGCCGGACGATGGCGCTCGGCTCGGGCGGGCAGCTGATGCCGGCGTCGATGCAGGCCAGCATGACCCGATCGATCTGCGCCGACTCCCGCAGGATGAGCGCGAGCGCGGTCGCGAGGATCACGGCCGACCCGGCCAGGTTGCCGAGAATCATCTCGCCCTGGCGCCAGATGAGCCACGCGACCGGCGGCCCGACGAACGGCGGCACGACCACCATCACCGCGATCCACTGCCAGTTCAGGCCCGTCACTCGCCGGCCATCCTACTGCAGCCGGGGGCCGCGCGGGGGTGATCAAAGTGTGTCTCAGGGCGGCTGCCGTGGAGTAGACTTCGCCGTTAATGAGGCGACCAGTCACGACCCTCGCCCGCGCGTCGGCCCTCGCCCTGCTCGCGGCCGCCGTGGCTGTCGGCCTCGCCCAGGCGCGGCCCGCCGCCCAGGCGGCATCCGCCTACACGGGACCGCGCACGCCCGACGGTAAACCCGACTTCAACGGCATCTGGCAGGCGATCAACACCGCGCACTGGAACATCGAGGCGCACTCCGCCAGCGAAGGCATTCCAGCCGGCCTCGGTATCGTCGAAGGGGGGCCGCTCCCCTACAAGCCGGAGGCCTTGGCGCAGCGCAACGAGAACTTCAAGAACCGGATGCAGGACGATCCGCTGCGGCAGTGCCACCTCCCTGGCGTGCCGCGCGTCACGTACCTGCCGTTCCCGTTCGAGATCACGCAGACGCCGAAGTACATCGGCCTCGCGTACGAGTTCACGCACGCCACGCGCACCGTCTTCATCGACGGCCCCCCGCACCTCGAGGACCTCGACTTCTGGATGGGCGACGCGCGCGGCGCGTGGGACGGCGACACGCTCGTGGTCGACACCGTGAGCCTGGGCGATCAGACGTGGTTCGACGAGGCCGGCAATTTCCACAGCGACGCGCTGAAGGTGACCGAGCGCTACACGCCGATCGACGCAAGCCACATCGACTACGAAGCCACGATCGACGACAGCAAGGTCTTCACGCGGCCGTGGAAGATGCACATGATCCTCTACCGCCGCCTGGAGAAGAACCTCGAGCTGCTCGACTACGAATGCGCGGAGCACGTGTACCAGAAGCTGTTCAGGGAACGCGCGCGCTGAAAGGGGATGCTCCCGTGAGACACCGACTCTTCGCCGCCAGCCTCGTGAGCCCGGTCGTCGCCGCGCTGCTCCTGCCGGCGCCGGCGGCTGCGCAGGGCCGCGGCGGCGCGCAGGCCGAACCGGCCTATCCGCCCTACCAGCGGCCCGTGAGCACGTACGTGCCGCCGCGGACGCCCGACGGCCAGCCCGACATCTCGGGCCTGTACATCCCCATCCCGCTCCCGCGCAGCATCGAGACGCCGCTGGTGCCGATGGCGCGCACGCGCAACCGCGCCAACAGCGAGTTCTCCTACAGTCTCAACGAGCGGCCGAAGCTGCCCGAGGGCGCGATCGCCCGGCCGGCGGGCGTCGATCCCGCCGACGGCACGATCCCGCTCACGCCCGAGGCGCTCGCGCGCCGCAAGGAGATCATCGCCAACCAGGACAAGATCGAGTACCTCGACGGACGCGTGCTCTGCCTCGCCAACGGCGTGCCGCGCTCGACCGTGCCCGCGCCGGTCGTCGGCTACCAGATCTTCCAGAAGCCCGGCGAGGTCGTGATCTTCTACGAGCAGAACCACATGTACCGGACGATCCCGCTCGACGGGCGTCCCGCGCCCGATCCGAGGATCACGAAGGCCATGGGCGTGTCGCGCGGCCACTGGGAGGGCAACACGCTCGTCGTCGAGGTGACGAACTTCACGACGAACCTGGACAACAACTGGGTGATCGGCGCGATCGCGGTGGCCGACGGCGTGCCCGCCGAGTCGCTCACGACCGGCCACGGCATTCCACACAGCGAGCTCTACAAGGTGACGGAGCGCTACACGCCGATCGACAAGGACACCATCCACTACGAGGCGAAGCTCGAGGATCCGAACGTGTTCACGCAGCCGTGGACGGTCGCCTGGTACGCGTTCACGCGGGCGCCCGCGGACTACGTGCCGGTGGAATACGCGTGCTTCGAGGGCAACACCAAGAACGTGCAGCTGATGATGGGCGTCGACATCAGCGGCATTCGCGTCGACGTGCCGTAAACCATTCAGGAGCAGGTCATGAAGATGAAGGCCATGATGGCGATCGCCGTTGTCGGAATGCTGTTCGCGGCGGCGCCGGCGCGCGCGCACCACGCCTTCTCGGCGGAGTTCGATCAGGACAAGCCGGTGGTGCTCGAAGGCGCCCTGACGAAGACCGAGTGGACCAACCCGCACGCGTGGATCTACATCGACGTGAAGGGCCCCGACGGGACCGTGAAGAACTGGGCGATCGAGCTCGGCCCGCCCAACGCGCTGCTGCGCCGCGGCTGGAAGAAGAGTTCGATCGAAGTCGGCCAGATGATCAAGGTCGAGGGGTTCGCGGCGAAGAACAACAAGGAATTCGCCAACGCCACGAACATCACGCTGCCCGACGGCCGGAAAGTCTTCGCCGGCACCGACGAAGCCGCGCAGTAGCTAGCGCGGCACCTCGACGCGCAGCTCGGCGCCGAAGAGCATCGTCCGGTCGTTGTCGCGAGCGGCCCACGCGAGCAGCGTCCGGACGTCCCTCCGCACGACCGCGTCGAAGACGGTCTGCCCGTTCACCACCACCGTCACCGCGCGATCGAGATCGAACTGATCGGGCGACAGCAGCAGCGTGAAGGCGGCCACGCCTCTCGTCGAGGCGTCCACGCGGTTCCCCGTTCGCGCGACGTCGACGCGGCCCGATGCGCGCTGCGGCGGGAACATCGCGTCAGCCTCCCCCGCCAGGACCGTCGGCGCGTACCGTCCGGTCAGCCGGATCGACGCGCCCCCGCGCTCGACCGTCAGCAGCAGCGGCCGCCCTGCCGGATAGTCGTGCAGCACGCCGGCCAGATCGGTGCCGTCCGACGTCGGCTGGCTGTTGATCGCGCGCACGCGGTCGCCGGTGCGCAGCCCGAACGCCTCGGCATTCGATCCCTTCACCACGCGATTCACGAGCACGCCGCTCCCCCGGATCCCGAAGTCCATCGCGGGAGACGACGCCATCCGGTTCACGTCGGGCAGCGGCGGAGCGTCGCTCCCAGGGCCGCCCGCGGCGCCCGCCACGGGTGGATCGGCCAGCCGGTCGATCACCAGCCAATGCGCCCGGCTCGGGAGGTTCGGCGGCCCGCTCTCCCAGCTCAACGCGTCCGGGTACGGCCGACGCGGGTGCTCCACGACGAACTGCTCGAACGTGTCCCTGACCTCGGGCCACCACGACGTGTCGTGCCCGGCGTTCGGCTGCGGGTGGTAGTCGATCGCGACGCCGCCGCTCTTCAGGTGGTTGACGTACGGCTCGACGGCGCTCGTCGGATACAGCGGATCGCGGCCGCCGTTGACGACGAACAGCGGCTTGTTCGTGAGGTTGTTCGGAAACAGATCGCCGTCGGCGTCCGTCGTCTCGTTCTTCAGGACCATCACGAACCCGTTCAGGGGCAGGAAGCTCGCGAACGGCGTCGTGTCGCGCATCGCCACGTAGTAGGCGCCCGTGCCTCCGTCGGACACGCCGGACAGGACGACGGCGTTCTCGTCGACGTTGTAGGCGCGCTTGACGCGATCGAGGATCGCGCGCAGATTCCCGACCTGGCGGGCCGTCCACCACGGCGCGTCCCGCCACGCGTACGGCCGCACGCCAATCTCGTCGCCGGCGACGGCGAGCCGCGGGTTCGACGACGGGCGCGGCGGCGCGTTGGTCTCGATGCGGCCGACGCCGCCGTGCAACTGCACGCGGACGCGGTACGGGCGCGCCGGGTCGTAGGTCTCCGGCACGTCGAGCGTGTAGAAGTACTCGGCGCCGTCCGCGCCCCGATAGCTGGCCTGCACGACCCCTGTCGGCACGTCGGCCGCGTACGCGCGGCCCCGTTTCAGTCGCGCGAGCGCCTCGTCGAAGCCGATGCCCGCCGCCACGACCGCGTCCGCGGCGGACGCGGCTTCCGCCGGCGTGCGCGCGGCGAAGAAGGCCCGGAACGCCGCGCCGGCGTCCGGCGCCTGCACGCGGACGTCGTCCAGGCGGTGGCGGAGCCGCTGGTAGAACTCCGGCGTTTCGCCCGGATACCAGTAGCTCCGATGGCACGCCTCGCACGCCGTGTCGAGATCCTCGCCGGCGCCCCACAGCGCGTCGGCGTCCCGGCGCTTCACGATGTCGAGCACTTCCAGCCCGACGTTGCGCAGCGCCTCGATGCGCGCGTTCCACTCGACGGGGTCGCGATCGACCTTCGCGCTGATGGCGGCCGGCGACAACTCGACCGCCTCGGGGCCCTGGCTGTTGTTCTCGTCGCCGGGCGGCGCGAACGGGCGCCGGATCTTGAGCAGGTAGGAGCCCTCGGCGAGGGCGACGGCGCCGATCCGGACGCGATCCCAGTCCTCGTCGGTCCTCGGCGCGACGTCGACGGTCCCGTCCTTCGTGATCGTCGTGCCGACCGCATTGAAGATGTTGTCGGCCAAGGGATCGAGGAGGTCCCGCATCAGCTCTTTCACGGAGACGACCGGAGTGAAATCGCCCCACAGGGCGGGGTCGGCCGGTGGAGGGGGCGGCGCAGGCGACGTGCAGGCGGCCGGCATCGCGGCGAGCGCCAGCAAGCCGGCCAGCGTGAGCGAGCGGAGTGCGCCGTGCATTTTCACGTCAGCCCCCGAGCATCGATGAGGGCCAACTGTACATCGGGCCGGCCTCGGACAAGCGCTTGCCATCGCGGGAGCGCCGGGCTACGCTGCCTCGGCCGTTTGGCCCCAACCCGGAAGAGGAGACACCCGCTATGCTGCGCCGCACGCGCCTCGCCCTCACCGTCGCCGCCGCCCTGGCCGCGACCGTCATCCTGAGCGCGGCCGACTACACGCTCACCGTCAGCCAGGACCGCCTCAACAACGCGATCAACGAGCCGCAGAACTGGCTGCTGATGAACGGCAACTACGGCTCCACGCGCTTCTCGAAGCTGACCCAGATCAACCGCGACAACGTGCAGAACCTCCGGATGGTCTGGGCCATGGCCCTCGGCGGCATGCAGGACGTCGGGGCAGAACGGGCCCGAGAACGAGGTCAACCCCCTCATCGACAACGGCTTCATGTACACGACCGACGGCTGGGGCACGATCTACAAGATCGACGCGCGCGGCGGGCGACCAGGGCAAGTTCGTGTGGGAGGCCGACCTCGGCGTCCAGCACGAGGGCAACGCGTCGCGCACCCGCGGCATCGCGCTCTGGGAGGACCGGGTCGTCGCCAACCTGCCCGACGGCCGCGTCGTCGCCCTCAACCGCGACACCGGCGAGATCGTCTGGGACAAGCAGATCGCCAAGCGCAGCGAGTTCGGCGGGCATGGAGCGGTTCTACACCGCGCCGATGGTCGCCGACGGCAAGGTGATCATCCAGAACGGCGCCGGCGACGCCGGCACGCGCGGCTGGCTGGCGGCGCTCGACGTGAAGACCGGCGAGGAGCTGTGGCGCTTCTACACGGTGCCCGAGCCGGGCGAGCCGGGCAGCGAGACCTGGAAGGACGACCACAGCGCGTGGAAGACCGGGGGCGGCGGCATCTGGCAGACCGGGTCCTACGACCCCGAGCAGCACCTCTACATCGTCGGCACCGGCAACCCGTATCCCATCTACGACCCGCAGTTCCGCCCGGGCGACAACCTCTACACCAACTCGGTCATCGCGCTGAACGTCGACACCGGCAAGCTGGCCTGGTACTTCCAGTACACGCCGAACGACTCGTGGGACTTCGACGAGGTCGGCGTGCACATGCTCTACGACACCGAGATCGACGGCGTGATGCGGAAGGTCGTCGGCCACTTCGGGCGCAACGGCTTCTACTACACGCTCGACCGGACGAACGGCCACTTCATCCAGCTCGGAGAAGTACGTCAACGACCTGAACTGGACGCAGGGGCATCAACCAGGAGACGGGCAAGCCGTTCGAGTACGACCCGAAGCTCGACGTGCAGCTGTACAACCCCGAGGCGCGGGCGCTGCGCGGCGACGGGATGAAGCGCACGTGCCCGACGTGGCACGGCGGCGATCGCGCACCAGCCGCTGGCGTTCAACCCGGTCAAGGGCATCGCGTACGGCGTCGGCACGGAAGGGTGCTTCACGCAGAACGGCGCGGAGGTCGCGTCACGCGGCCCGGACGGCGGCGTCGACGCGCGCAAGAGCGAGCGGCGGCAGTACAGCGAGCGACCTGTACTACGGGGCCGTGACGGCGTTCGACGCCCGGCAACCACAAGGTGCTGGCGAAGGCGATCACGGACATCGAGATCCGGTCGGGGGCGACGGCCACGGCGGGCGGCCTGGTGTTCACGGCGCTGCAGGACGGCTGGGTGGTGGCCTACAACGACGAGACGCTCGAGGAGCTGTGGCGCTTCAACCTCGGCACGCCGCTCAAGGGGTCGCCGGTGACCTACGCGATCGGGCCGAAGCAGTACCTCGCCGTGCAGACGAGCGGCCGGCACCTGCACCCGGTGAAGTTCGACAACCTGGAGAACTCGAGCTACCTGTTCGTCTTCGCGTTGAATTAAGGCGCTATTCGGGGAACTCGTCGCGGCAGACGTCGACCTCGGAGCCCCAGAACTCGACGCACGCCGCGTGGTTCATCGGGCCCTTGCCGACGACCTTCGCGAAGAGAAAATCCGCGAGCTGCTCGATCTCGCGCGGCTGCAACGTCGCCGCGGGATCGGGCAGCGCCAGGTTCCGCTGGTCCAGATCGGCCTTCGTCGTGCCGTTGCAGCGATCGTCGGTGTACGACAGGCGATCGAACGCGGGCATCTCCCGGCCCGGCCGGCCGCACTTGATCGCATAGATGATGGCGGCCCGGCCCAGGCGCGTCGTGCGCAGGTTCGCGCCCGACGGCATCTGCGTGTCCATGTTGCGCCCGTCGCCCGCCCAGCCGTGGCACGCCTGGCAGTCGGCTTTCTGCCGGTAGATGCGCATGCCCGCCGCGATGTCGTTGGGGCTGGGCTCGGCCGCCTGATCCTGCGCGCGGAGCTGTGCGCCGCCGGCGGCGCACAGCGCGGCGGCGAGCGCGAGCGCGCCGGCCGCCATCGTCGATCGAATCCTCAGACTCATGGCGCTATTCTCTACCAGCCGGCCGCCTGGCCGTCCTTGCGGTGATCGGAACCGGCGCGGTAGACGCCGTTGACCGGCAGATCCTCGGCCGCGGCGCGGGCGTCGAACGCGGGCGCCGGGAGCGAGGGGTCGCGGGTGAACAGGATGCCCTGATACCCGCCCACCGCCCCGCCGTTGACGGCCCGCACGGTGTGGCCTTTGGCCTTGAGCGCCGCGCCGACCAGGTTGTAGAGATTCTCCTCGAGCGACAGCACGTTGTTGCTCTGGTTGTGCGTGAACCGCGCGGCGTCGGTCGTCATCTGCACGTTCATCCCGAGATCGATCAGGTTCACCATGTGCTGCGCGTGCGTCTCGGGCTGCACGCTGCCCCCCATGTTGCCGAACGTCATCAGGGGCTCGCCGTTCTTCATCACGAACCCGGCGATGATCGTGTGGAACGGCCGCTTGTGCGGCGCCACCACGTTCGGGCTCCGCGGGTCGAGCGAGAACGCCGACCCGCGGTTCTGCAGGACGAACCCGTACGGCGGCACGGTGGCGCGGCTGCCGTACATGCTGAACACGCTGTGGATCAGCGAGACCATGTTGCCCCACCGATCCGCCGTCGTCAGATAGATCGTCCCGCCGTCGGGCCCGGCCTGCGCTGACGTCTTCGACGCGGTGTTCGGATCGATCCGGCCGCAGAGGCTCGCGGCGTGTGATTTCGACAGCAGGTCCGCGACCGGCACGTTCGCGAACTTCGGATCGGCGTTCTTCGCGAGGAGATCCGCGTACGCCAGCTTCTTCGCCTCGACCATCAGGTGCCAGTACATCGGATCGGACGGCCCGAGCGCGGCCAGGCTCGTGCCGAGCTTCGGCACGCACACCTCGAGGATGTTGAGCATCTCGAGCGCGGCGAAGCCCTGGCCCGGCGGCGGCAGCTCGAAGACGTCGTAGCCGTGATAGTTCGTGGAGATCGGCTCCACCCATTCCGACTGGAAGCCCGACGAGATCGTCGGCGGTCATGACGCCGCCGTTCGCCTGTACCTTCGCGGACGATGGCCTGCGCGATGTCGCCTTTGTAGAACGCGTCGCGCCCCTGCTGCTGAATCAGGCGAAGCGCGGCCGCCAGCCCGGGATTGCGGATGATCTGATACAACGCCGGCGCCTGATCGCCGACGAGGAACGCCGCCCGCGAGTCCGGATCGGCGCGCAGGCCGTTCACGACGCTCCTGCAGGTCGGCGTGGCGGCGCTCGGCCTGGCCCCAGCCCTCGTCCGCGATGCGCGCGGCGCGCTCGAGCGTGTCCTTGAACGTCATCGTGCCGAAGCGTTCGAGGAGCGCGGCGTAGCCCGACACGGCGCCCGGCACGCTGGCGGAGTTCACGCCGCTCGTCGGAACCCGCTCGACGCCGAGCTTCTCCCTGAAGAACTCCGGCGTCCAGCCCGCCGGCGCCCAGCCCGCGGAGTTCAGCGCGTACAGCTTCTTCTCCCGGGCCACATAGACCAGCGCGAACAGGTCGCCGCCGATGCCCGTGTCGTTCTGCGACGTCACGTCGAGCACGGCGCCGGTCGCCACGGCGGCGTCGATCGCGTTGCCGCCCCGCCGCAGAATCTCGAGCCCGGCCTCCGCCGCCAGGGGATCGCTCGTCGCGACGATGCCGTGGCGGGCGAGCACTTCGGAGCGCCCTTGCGCCAGCCAGCCCTGCGCACGCGAGCCAGGAACCGCGGGAATGAGCGTCCCGGGTTGCGGCGCCTCCGCCGTCGGCGCGCCGAACGCGTTGGGCGATTGCGCGATGGGGGTGGCGACGAGGGACACCGCGGCCGCCGCCGCCACCATCAGGGAGACATGCCTTGCCGCCATGCGGGATTCCTCCTGGAAATGACGGCACATCATCTCGTACTCCCCTGGTGGCGACGAAGGGATTCTCGAGGGCGATGGGGCCGAAGCGGCCGTCGCCTCTGCGATAATCAACGGACGTGCCCGCGGTTTCCCCTCTCGAAGACGTCGTCGCCCGCTACTGGGGCTACACCTCGTTCCGTCCGCTCCAGCGCGAGGCCATGGACGCCGTTCTGGCCGGACGCGACTCGGTCGTCGTCCTGCCGACCGGCGGCGGCAAATCGCTCTGCTTCCAGGCGCCGGCGCTCGTCCGCCCCGGCCTCGCCGTCGTCGTCTCGCCGCTCATCTCCCTGATGAAGGATCAGGTGGACACGCTCGTCGGCAACGGCGTGGCCGCCGCGCTCTACAACAGCTCGCTCGACGCGTCGGAGAAGTCGCGCGTGGCCGCGGGCCTGCGCGCGGGCGCATACCGGCTGCTCTACGTGTCGCCCGAGCGGCTGGTCGGCGAGGGCGGCGGCGGGTTCCTCAATCTGCTGCGGCAGGCGGGCGTGAGCTTCGTCGCCGTGGACGAGGCGCACTGCATCAGCCAGTGGGGGCATGACTTCCGCCCGGAGTACCGGAGGCTCGGCCAGCTGCGCGCCGAGCTGCCGGGCGTCAGCATCCACGCCTTCACGGCCACGGCCACCTCGCGCGTCCGGCGTGATATCGAGACCGAGCTCGGTCTCCAGAACCCGCTGCAGTTCGTCGGCGGCTTCGACCGGCCCAACCTGGTCTACCGCGTGCTGCCGCGCGCCGGCCTGAAGAAGCTGATCCTCGACGTGCTCGCGCGTCATCGCGGCGAGGCGGGAATCGTCTACTGCACGTCACGCCGCGAGGTGGACGCGCTCGCTGAATGGCTGCGCGAGACCGGCGTGTCGGCCCTGCCCTACCACGCGGGGCTGGGTGACGATGAGCGGAAGCGGAACCAGGACGCGTTCCTCAGCGAGCGCGCCGACGTCATCGTTGCCACCGTGGCGTTCGGGATGGGGATCGATCGGTCGAACGTGCGGTTCGTGCTGCACGCGGGCGCGCCGCGATCGCTCGAGCACTACCAGCAGGAATCGGGCCGCGCGGGCCGCGACGGCCTCGAGGCCGAGTGCCTGCTGCTCTACTCGGGCGCCGATTTCATGCGCTGGCGATCGATGCTGACGGAGAACGGCGAGTGGAACGACGGCTCGCGGACGCTGCTGCGCCAGATGGAGCGGTACGCGTCGAGCGTCGGCTGCCGGCACCGGCACCTGTCCGAATACTTCGGCGACCGGTACGACCACGGACCGTGCGGCGCGTGCGACGTCTGCCTCGGCGAGCTGGAGTCGGTCGCCGAGCCGGTCGTGGTCGCCCGCAAGATCCTCTCGTCGGTGGCCCGGGTCGGCCAGCGCTTCGGCGCCGGCCACGTCTCGGCGGTGCTTCGCGGCCAGACCACCGACGGCGTGCTCGCGCGGGGGCACCAGGATCTGAGCACGTTCGGCCTGCTGGCGGAGGCCTCGACGGCCGAAGTGCGCGGGTACATCGAGCAGCTCCTCGGCCTCGGACTGCTCGAAACGGCCGGCGATCAGTACCCGGTGCTGGTGCTGACCCAGACCGGCGTGGCCCTCCTCAAGGATCCCGACAGCGCGCCCGGGTTGTCGCTGGCCCGGGAGAAGCGCCCGCCGAAGGGCTCGAAGAAGGCGCCGCGAGCGGCGGCGGGTGTGGAAGCCGAGGCCTGGGAAGGCGTGGACCGCGATCTGTTCGAGCGGCTGCGAGCGGTGCGGCTCGGGATCGCGCGCGAGCGCGGCGTGCCGCCGTACGTGATCTTCCACGACGCCACCCTGCGCGAAATGGCGCGGCAGCGGCCGGCCTCGATCCCCGCGCTGCTTCAAGTCAAAGGGGTGGGCGCGAGAAAGGCCGACGACCTGGGCGAACAGTTCCTCGACGCCATCCGCAACGCCTGACGTACGATAGTTGTTTGGCTCCCCTCGGCGGATGCGACCCCTGCGGCTCTCGGGCTCGCGAAGGAAAACGGTAATGCGGAAGCGGATGCGTACGGCGGTATTGGCGGGATGCGGCCTGGTTGGCGGGCTGCTCCTGGTGGGATGCGGCGCGGCCAACGGGACCGTGGAAGCGACGACGCCGGACTCGCCGGCGGCGGGGGACACCTCCATCGTCCCGATCGAAACGAGCGTGGCGGTCGCACGCGATGTGCCGACCATCGTGCGGGCCACCGGCACGTTCATCGCCGACGAGTCGTCGGACGTGACGTCGCAGGCCGCCGGTCAGGTGCTCGACACGCCGGTCAACATCGGCGACACCGTGAACGACAAGCAGGTGCTCGTGCGCCTGGACGATCGCGACGCGCGGCTCAAGCTGCAGCAGGCGGAAGCCGGGCTGGAACAGGCGAATGCGCAGCGCGAGCGCGCCCGCGCCGAGGTGGCGCGCAACGACGAGCTCGTGCAGAGCGGCTACCTGTCCCGGAGCGCCTACGAGCAGCTGACGACCACGCTGTCGGTGGCGACAGCCGGTGTCTCGCAGGCCACGGCGCAGCTGAACATCGCCCGCAAAGCGCTCGACGACACGACGATTCGCGCGCCGTTCCCGGGCCACATCACCAAGCGCCCCGTGGCCCGCGGCGAGTACGTGAACGTCGGCGCGACCGTGGTCACGCTCGTCCGGATCCGGCCCATCAAGCTGCAGCTGCAGGTTCCCGAGTCGGCGGCCACCGCGCTCCAGCCCGGCATGACGGTGTCGGCGTCGGTGCCCGCCTATCCCGGCCGCGCGTTCGCCGGCACGCTGTCGGCCCTGAACGTCGCCATCGATCCCGCCTCGCGCGCGATGGCCATCGAAGCGCGGTTTCCCAACCAGGATTCCAGCCTGACGCCGGGGATGTTCGCCACCGCGGAAGTCCAGCTGCCGGCCACCGAGTCGGCCGTGTTCGTCCCCGCCGCCTCGGTGGTGCCCGTGGCCGACGGCCAGGCGTTCGGCGTGTACGTGGTCGACGGCGACACGGTTCGCGTGCGCGTGGTGCAGACGGGCGAACACGACGGCGATCTCGTGCGCATCCTGTCCGGCGTGCAGGCGGGCGACGTCGTCGCCGCGACCAACGTCGACCGGCTCGTCGAGGGATCCCGAGTAACCCATGCGCGCACTCGCTGAACTCTGCGTCCGCCGGCCCGTCTTCGCGACGATGCTCGTCCTGTCGCTGACGGTGGTCGGCGCCTACTCGTTCATCGGCCTCGGCGTCGATCAGTTCCCGAACGTCGACCTGCCGACGGTGACGGTAACCGTCTCCAACCCCGGCGCGTCCCCCGAACAGATCGAAACCGAAATCACCAAGCCGATCGAGGGCGCGGTGAACACGATCAGCGGCATCGACCAGCTGAGCTCGACGTCGGTCGAGGGCCAGTCGGTCGTGGTCATCACGTTCCTGCTCGAGAAGAGCGGCGACGTGGCCGCCCAGGAAGTGCGCGACCGTGTCGGCCTGATCGCGCCGCAGCTGCCCGACACCGCGGAGGTGCCGGTCGTGCAGAAGATGGACCCGGGCGCCGGACCCATCATGCAGATCGCGGTCAGCGGCAACCGGCCGCTGCGCGAGGTCACCCAGATCGCGGACAAGCAGATCAAGCAGCGGCTGGAGAGCGTGAACGGCGTCGGCCAGATCCGGATTCTCGGCGGCGCCGAGCGGGAGATTCAGCTCCGCCTCGATCCCGATCGCATGCGCGCGTACGACATCGGCGTCAACGACGTGGCGACGGCGCTGCGCCAGCAGAACCTCGAGATGCCCGCCGGGCGCGTGTCGGAAGGCGCGCGCGAGCTCACGCTGCGGACGATGGGCAAGATCACCGATCCGCGCGACTTCAACGCCATCGCCATCGCCAGCCGCGGCGGCTACGTGGTCCGGCTCAGCGACATCGGCGAGGCCGTCGACGCGCAGGAAGAGCTGCGCAGCGCCTCGTTCCTGAACGGCCGGCCGTCGGTCACGCTGGTCGTCCAGAAACAGTCGGGGCAGAACACGGTGGCCACGGCCGACGAGGTCAAGGCGCGCCTCGCCGCGCTGCAGGCGGCGCTGCCGTCGGACATCCGCGTGCGGATCAGCAGCGACCAGTCGGTCTTCATCCAGGCCGCGATCTCGTCGCTCGAGCACCATCTCGTGCTCGGCAGCCTGCTGGCCAGCCTCGTGATCTTCTTCTTCCTCGCCAACTGGCGGACGACGCTGATCTCGGCGGTGTCGATCCCGATCTCGATCATCTCCACGTTCGCGCTCATTCGCGCGATGGGCTACACGCTGAACCAGTTGACGATGCTCGGGCTCACGCTGATGGTCGGCGTCGTGATCGACGACGCGATCATCGTGCTCGAGAACATCTACCGGTTCATGGAGGAGAAGGGCCTGCCGCCCTTCGAGGCGGCCATCGAGGGCACGCGCGAAATCGGCCTCGCCGTCATGGCGACGACGCTCTCGCTGATGGCGGTGTTCGTGCCGGTCGGCTTCATGGGCGGAATCGTCGGGCGCTTCATGTCGTCGTTCGGCCTCACGGCGGCGTTCGCCATCGGCATCTCGCTCCTCGTGTCGTTCACGCTGGTGCCGATGCTCAGCTCGCGCTTCATCAAGCTGAAGCCGGGCGGCTCCGGCCACAAGTCGAAAGACTCGGTGTTCTTCAAGCCGATCGAGTCCGCCTACATGGCCATGCTGCGATGGTCGATGGCGCACCGCGCGGTCGTCGTCGTCGTGTGCGCGCTCGTCATCGGCAGCACCGTGCCGCTCTTCCAGGTGATCGGGAAGAACTTCACGCCCGAGGAAGACCAGGGCGAGCTTCAGATCAGGGTGCGCGCGCCCGAAGGCACGGGCCTCGCGTCGGCGACGACGCTGCTCACGCGGATCTCCCAGGACGTGCGGGCGTTCCCCGAGGTCGTCGACACGCTGACGACCGTGGGCGGCGGCAGCAGCCAGTCGTTCGGGCCGTCCACGCCCGGCAGCGTCAACTCCGGCACCATCAACGTCCAGCTCGTCCCCGCAACCGAGCGGAAGGCGTCGCTGGCGGACATCATCGCCCGCACGCGGCAGCTCGTGGCGCAGTATGCGGGCGGGCTGCGCACGAGCGTCCAGGCGGTGGGTGGTCCGGGCGGCGGCTCCGGGGTGCAGTACTCCATCTCGGGACCTGATCTCGAGCGGCTCGGATCGATCTCCGAGACGCTGCTCGCCGGCGTCCAGAAGCTGCCGGAAGCCGTCGACGCGGACACGTCGCTGGTCGTCGGCCGGCCCGAGCTGCGCGTCGACATCGACCGCCAGCGCGCGGCCGACCTCGGCGTGCGCGTCCAGGACATCGCCCAGGCGCTCAACATGCTGGTCGGCGGCAGCGTGGTGACGCCTGTTCGACGTCGGCGAAGATCAGTACAACGTCAGGCTCCGCGCCGACGAGCGCTTCCGCAACAGCATCGACGGATTGCAGCGGATGACGGTGGCGTCGAGCCGGAAGGGCGTCGTCACGCTGGGCGAAGTCGTGCACATCACGCCGTCCACGGGGCCGTCGAGCATCAATCGTCTGAACCGCGAGCGCCAGGTCACGCTGTCGGCGAACGTGGCGGAGGGCAGTTCGCAGCAGGCGCTCATCGCCCATATCCAGGAACTGGTCGACGCGCAGCACCTGCCGGCGGACTATCAGGCGGCGCCCGCGGGCCAGTCGGCCGAGCTCGCCCGGACGGCGACGTACTTCATCATCGCCATCTCGCTGTCGTTCGTCTTCATGTACATCGTGCTGGCGGCGCAGTTCGAGTCGTTCCTGCACCCGGTCACGATCCTGCTGACGCTGCCGATGGCGGTGCCCTTCGGCCTGCTCTCGCTGCTCGTCGGCGGCCAGACGGTGAACATCTTCTCGGGGCTCGGCCTGCTGCTGCTCTTCGGCATCGTGAAGAAGAACGCGATCCTCCAGATCGACCACACCATCGGCCTGCGCGCCGGCGGCCTGCCGCGCCTCGAGGCGATCCTGCAGGCGAACCGCGACCGGCTCCGGCCGATCCTGATGACGACGATGGCGCTGGTGGCGGGGATGTTGCCGCTGGTGTTTTCGAGCGATGCTGGCGCGGCGACCAATCGAACGATCGGCATCCTGGTCGTCGGCGGCCAGACGCTGTGCCTGCTGCTGACGCTGCTGGCCGTGCCCGTGCTCTACTCCCTGTTCGACGACCTGCAGGCGTGGCGCTTCGGGACGCGCGCGGCCAAGGTCCGCGGCGCCGAAGTCACGCCGGCTTCATGAACGGCGCGGGACAATAGGCAGTATTAGCGGGTCTGCGGGCGACATAAGGCCCATTCTCAGACCCAGCCCCCCTCCGGACAGCTGCGTCATGTCAGTCACTCCAAGGATGTTTTTGCCGCGTACCATCCGTCGGACTTGCAGAGTCCCAGTCGAATGATCCCTGTGGCGGTCGAGGGCGAGACGATCCGGCCGGAGAGGACGACGCCGTCGCCGTCGGCAAATGAAAACTCGCCGCCCGTCACCGGACGCGGCGGCGAGAACGTCACGGTCGTGGTGTACTCAGGATACGCGTCGTCATAGGTCTCGCACGTCGCGCCGAGGATCAGGTCGTCCCGGATCGTGAAGCGGATGGGAGTGTCCTGGCCGTTGTTGCCCATACCAAACCAGGCGCCATTGAAGTCGAACGTCTCCGGGGGCGCATACGTGAAGGCGTCGGGCAGCGTGACGGATTCTCCGTTCTGACCGCGCACGACGACGTCCACGATCCCGGCGGCATGCGCGGGCGTATAGACATACAACTGGGCGCCGGGATAGCGGCCGTCGAACGTGCCCTCCACCGTGACGCCGCCGAAGGCCACCGACGTCGCGAGGGCGGAGCCGACAATGGTCACCGCGGTCGCGCCGCCGGTCGATCCGATCGCCCCGGAAAGAGACGTCACCGACGGCGCCGGCAGAACCGTTGCTGCGGGCGTCGTCGGGGCCACGGGCGACCGCGGCGGCGAACTGCAGCCACCCAAGCCCCCAACCAGTCCCAGAATGACGACCGCGATTGGCATTCGCTGCATTTTCATGATCACTCCCTGACGTGAATCGGCGGCGGTCTCGTCGTCGCGCGTGGGATAACATAGCGGGCACGCCAGCCGCGAGTCTCAGGGGACTTCCAGAGATTTCTCAGGCTTCCTCCAGGGGGTCGTCGTGAGAGTTCGTTTCGACCCGTTCACGCTCGACCTCGACGCGCGGCAGCTCACGCGTCGAGGCCGCGAGATTCACCTCGAGCCCAAGGCGTTCGAGCTGCTCGCGATGCTCGTCTCCGAGCGTCCGAAGGTCCTCTCCAAGGCCGTGCTGCAGCGCCGACTCTGGCCGCGCACGTTCGTCGAGGAGGCCAACCTCTCGAACCTGGTCGCCGACGTCCGCGAGGCGCTCGGCGACCGAGCGCGCGCACCGACGTTCATCCGCACGGCGCACGGCTTCGGCTACGCGTTCTGCGGTGACGCGACGACGACGGCCGGCCCGCGCGCCTCGAAATCGCGACCGCCGTCGTGCTGGCTCGAGTACGGACGCCGGCGCGTTCCGCTGTCGGTCGGTGCGCACGTCATCGGACGCGATCCAGAGGCCGAAGTCAGGCTCGACGCAACCACGGTATCCCGCCGTCACGCGCGCATCGTGGTGACGGCCGGCGAGACGATGCTCGAGGACTCCGGCAGCAAGAACGGGACGTTCCGCGGCGACGAGCGCGTGACCGGACCGGTCGCGCTCGCTGATGGCGACGCGCTCCGCATCGGATCGGTGCTCGTAACGTTCCACGTGCGCACGGGCCTGATGCCCACCGACACGAAGAGTCTGTTCACCTAGTGAGTCCCACGACACGCGCGTCGATCGCCGTCGGCGCGAGAATCGGCCGGTACAGATCACCGGCTGGCTGGGCGCCGGAGGCATGGGCGACGTCTATCGCGCGCGGGATTTGCGCCTCGAGCGCGAGGTCGCGATCAAGGTGATCCCCGAGGCGTTCGCGACCGATCCGCGCCGGCTCCAACGCTTCGAGCAGGAAGCGCGCGCGGCCGGCCAGCTGAATCACCCGAACATCCTGGTCGTCTTCGACGTCGGCGTACACGAAGGCGCGCCCTACATCGTCTCGGAAGTGCTCGAGGGCGAATCGCTGCGCAGCCGCCTGGCCGGCGGCGCGCTGCCTCCGCGCAAAGCCATCGACTACGCGCGCCAGACCGTGGACGGACTCTCGGCCGCGCACGACCGGAAGATCGTCCACCGCGACGTAAAGCCGGACAATCTCTTCGTCACGAGCGACGGCCGGCTCAAGATCCTCGACTTCGGGATCGCCAAACTGACGGCGCCGGGCGAAGACGAAACAGGGCCGGCGGCCGTGCAGACGGAAACGGCGCCCGGGATGGTCATGGGCACGGCGAGCTACATGTCGCCCGAACAGGTGCGTGGGGAGGCCGTCGATCACCGGTCCGATCTCTTCAGCGTCGGGGCCGTCCTGCACGAACTGCTCACGGGCCGGCCGGCGTTCACGCGGGCCACGGGCGCGGACACGATGGCGGCCATTCTGAAAGAGGAGCCGATCGAACCGATCGCCCCGGACGTCCCCGTCGCGATCGCGCGAATCGTCTCGCGGTGTCTGGAGAAAACGCGCGAGGCGCGCTTTCAATCCGCGCGCGATCTGGCGTTCGCCCTCGAGATCCTGTCGGGAACCGCAGCGGACCGCGCGCTGGCCGACGACGGCCGCGGCGGGACTCGCGGGCGTGTCCTTCCGTGGCTCGCCGCCGGAGCGCTTGCCGCGGGCCTCGTCCTGACCCTCGTGATGTGGGCGTCGTGGCGACGCACACCGGCGTCATCGCCGCTGCGCCTGAGCACGGAGCTGGGCCCGGACGTCTCACTCGCCGCGTTGAACGCGCAGTTCGGGGACGCCGCGGCCATTTCGCCGGACGGGTCGGTCCTGGCGTTCGTCGGACAGAAGTCGGATGAAGGGCGTCCGCAGATCTACGTGCGGCGCCTCAATCAGCTGCAGGCCGTGCCGGTGTCGGGCACCGACGACGCCACCGCGCTGTTCTTTTCGCCCGATGGGCAGTGGATCGGTTTCTTCGCGTCCGGCGCCCTGAAGAAGATCGCCGTGACCGGCGGCGCGGCGGTCACGCTGGCCGATGCGCCGTCCCCGCGCGGCGGCGCGTGGAGCGAGGACGACACGATCGTCTTCGCGCCCTCTCAGATCAAGGGCACGCGCCTGCTGCGGGTGCCGTCGGCCGGAGGCGCCGCCGAACCCTTTGCCGCGCTCGCCGACGGCGAGGCGGTCGAGGGGTGGCCCCAGGTCCTTCCCGGCGGAACGGCGGTGCTGTACAGCGGCAGCACGGTCGCCGGCGCCTACAACGACGCGAACCTGGTGGTGCAGCGACTGTCCGATGGCGCGCGGACCGTCGTGCAGCGGGGCGGCTACCACGGCCGCTATCTCTCGAGCGGCCATCTGGTGTACGTCCACGACGGCACGCTGTTCGCCGCGCCGTTCGATCTCGGCCGGCTGGAAATGACGGGGCCGCCGGTGCCCGCGATCGAGGGACTCCGGTCGAATTCGATCACCGGAGGCGCGCAATTCGCCGTCTCGGCCAGGGGCCACCTCGCCTACCTGTCCGGATCGATGACCGGCGCGGGCACGCCGCTGGACTGGATGGATCGCGACGGCAGGACGACGGCGTTGCGCAATACGCCGGCGAATTGGATGAACCTGCTGCTCTCGCCGGACGGCGCCCGCCTCGCCGTCGAGATTCGCAACGGCACATCCGACGTCTGGATCGACGACATCCCGCGGGATACCCTCACGCGGCTGACAACCGACCCGGGCAATGCCACGAACCCCGTGTGGACGCCCGACGGCCGCCGCATCGTGTTCGCCTCGGGACGCGAGGAACAGGCGTCGCCGAACCTGTACTGGCTCGCAGTCGATGCCGCGGGCGACGCACAACGCCTCACCGAGAGCACCAACGCGCAACGACCGTTTTCCTGGCATCCGAGCGGGAGGTTTCTCGCGTTCGACGAGACGATCGGACCGTCCAATACCGACGTCATGATGCTGCCCCTCGAGGGCAGCGAGGCATCAGGCTGGACACCCGGAAAGCCGACCGTGTTCCTGGACGGGCCCGCCCACGACTCGCAGCCCGCATTCTCGCCCGACGGCCACTGGCTCGCGTACGCGTCTGACGAGTCCGGAACGTTCGAGGTGTACGTGCGGCCGTTCCCCGGCCCGGGCGGCAAGACGCAGATCTCGAGCGGCGGCGGAAACTTGCCGACCTGGTCGCGGACCCGCCCGGAGATTGTCTACGGCGTCCAAGGACGGATCATGGCCGCGAGTTTCACGGCCGACGGCGTCTCGTTTCGCCCCGGCCGGCCCGTGCCCTGGCCAGGGGGGGGATTTCAGACGCGGGGCCAGAACCGCATGTTCGACCTCCATGCCGACGGCGAACGGCTCGTGCTCTCGCCCGCCGTTCCGACGCCGGGCGGCGCGCGGCCGAACACAATCATCCTGTTCTTCAACTTCTTCGACGAGCTGCGTCGCATCGCGCCGACGCCACGGTGAACCCCCTATTTGCGAACGACGGTGTGGTCGCCTTGCATTGCCGATCGTCAGTACCGATAGTGTTCCGGCTTGTACGGGCCGTCCTTCGGGACGCCGATGTAATCCGCCTGCTCCTTGGTCAGCTCCGTCAGCTTCACGCCGAGCTTGGCGAGGTGCAGCCGCGCGACTTCCTCGTCGAGCTGCTTCGACAGCATCTTCACCGTCTTGCCGTACTGCTCGGCATTCGCGTGCAGGTCGAGCTGCGCGCCGATAGGCCGCATTAGGCCGGCCGCGCGGGTAACGCAACGCTCGTTCTCGGACGCATCGCCATCCCGCCCCCCATCTCGACAGACGCCCCATCTCAACAGCGATGTCGATCTCGCCTGGCTGGGCGCGGGCACCTGGACGGCCGGTCGGCAGTAGCCATGGCTCACCGATATTCGCCCTGCGGCTTCAGGGCCTCGACTGCCAGCGGGTGAACTCCGCGTCGAACGCGCGTCGCAGGTCGCTCTGTCCGAGCGCCTCCTCCACGATCGTCAGCGTGTCGCGGATCTGATCGACGTGGAGCCGCTCGCCGCGTTCTGCGAGCACACCGCGAATGTCCTCGAGATTTTCGCGCGACCGGCCAGGATCTTGGTGACGATGAGATCCTCGGGGCTGATGAAGGGGATTGCCACGCCCGAGACGTCGACGGGAATCGCTCTCTCCAGAAACGCGTCTTCGAGCCCTGGTCCGGCCAGCACGAGATCGACAGCGAGGCCGGACCGGTCGTGCTGCAGGGGAAGCACGCGCGTCTGGCGGACGAACTCCGGGGTGGCCTCGAGACGCAGGACGAAACCGTGCGAGCCGAGCGCCCGGACGAGGGCCTCGGTGTCGCCGCCGTCGAGCCGCACCGTCGCATCGACGTCGGTCGTGAGGCGGGGCCGCCCCCAGATGAGCGCGGCCTGGGCGCCGAAGACGTACCACGAGACGCGAAGATCCGTGAGGCTGGCGGAGAGATCGGCGAGAAGTTCAGCGAGGCCCGCGGCCGGCGGCATGCAGGGCCTCCGCGATACGCTGGTGGACCGCGGAATCGGCCGCGCGCTCAGCCGCCGTCGGCCACTCGGGTCTCACGGCCTGCGCATGGCGGCGTAGCTGGTCGCCCATCGCCAGGATCTCCGCCGCCTCGCGCCCGCGTTTGCGGCGCTTCCAGAACGCGGTCTTCGCGTCGGCGACCCGCGCCCAGTCGCGGCGAGCGAATGCGAGGATGGCCTTGCGATCCACGTCGCGATCATACCACCCGCGCGCATCGCGCGGTCTACCAGCCCACCGCAGCAGGCGCTCATCGCCCGCATCCAGCAGCTCGTGGACGCGCAGCACCTGCCGGCGGACTATCAGGCGGCGCCGGCGGGCCAGTCCGCCGAGCTGGCGCGGACGGCCACCTACTTCATCATCGCAATCTCGCTGTCCTTCGTCTTCATGTACATCGTGCTGGCGGCGCAGTTCGAGTCGTTCCTGCACCCGATCACGATCCTGCTGACGCTGCCGCTGGCGGTGCCCTTCGGCCTGCTCTCGCTGCTCGTCGGCGGCCAGACCGTCAACATCTTCTCGGGGCTCGGCCTGCTGCTGCTCTTCGGCATCGTGAAGAAGAACGCAATCCTGCAGATCGACCACACCAACGGCCTGCGCGCCGGCGGCATGCAGCGTCACGACGCAATCCTGCAGGCCAACCGCGACCGGCTAAGGCCGATCCTGATGACGACGATCGCGCTGGTCGCGGGCATGATCCCGCTGGTGTTCTCGAGCGACGCCGGCGCCGCCACCAACCGCTCGATCGGCATCCTGGTGGTCGGCGGGCCAGACGCTGTGCTTGCTGCTCACCCTGCTGGCCGTGCCCGGTGCTCTACTCGCTGTTCGACGATCTGCAGGCGTGGCGCTTCGGGACGCGGGCGGCCAGGGTCCGCCGCGCCGAAGTCACGCCGGCTTCATGAATGGCGCGGTCAACAGACGATAGGCAGTATTAGCGGGGGTCGGGGGGCGACATAACGTTGGTTCTCGGACGCATCGCCATCTCGACAGCCATGTCGATCTCGTTGTCGAAGTGGCCGATGTTGCCGACGATGGCCTCGTCCTTCATGCGGGCCATCTGCGCGGCCGTGATGATGTTGTAGTTGCCGGTCTCATCTGAGCCTTCCATCGCGGCCTGCAGGGCGCAGATCGGGTCGATCTCGGTGATGACGACGCGGCAGCCCTGGCCGCGCAGCGCCTGCGTGCAGCCCTTGCCGACCTCGCCGACGCCGCACGACCGCGACCGTGGCGCAGACGCTGTCGAACTTGCTCGTGGTGACCGCGTCGTCCACGTTGATGGCGGGGAAGAGCAGCGTCGCGGCTGGCAGCGAGGTAGTCCACGCCGCACGCCGTCGCCATCAAGTCCACCACGATTTCATCGGCCACTCGCACAACCGAATATCGCGCGACATCCTCGTCGGCGACGTCGTCGACGGCCTTGTCTTCGAGGATCTGGAGAGCCGCTCGCACCCGCGCCACGTTTGCCGGATCCGCGTCGATGAGCAGGTCGATGTCCTTGGTCGTGCGCGCCCCGCCGTGGGCGATGACGGCAAAGCCACCAATCAGCACGTATCGGACCTGGTGGGCGTTCAGCGCGCGGGCGAGGCGGACGAGGTCGTCGAGCTGTGGCTCGCGTGCGTACGAGCCATCATGCGTGTCATCCACGCGTCGGCCTCATCAAAGCTGCGGAACCGATACACGCCGCGAGGGACGAGCGCGCCAGTCCCGCGCACGCCGGCCAGCATGCGCTGCAGGCCTGCTGGGTCGGTCGCGTCGGTCCGCCGGCGGCCAACCGTTTTCTGCACGGTTCCAATCTTAGCAGGCTTCTCCACGCGGAGGGACGGACGTGTGTCCGACCGTCGACGGTGCCATCACGTCCTCAATGGCCAAATCGGACATCAGGAAACGAGAAGATCTCCAGCAACCACGAACCCTGCTCGGCCTTCAATCGCTGCCGCCATGCACTTGTCATCGTCGGGGTCTTTGCTCGCTCCCTCGAATCCGCGCTCCCCAGCGACAAGGTGAGACAGGACGACGATGTCTATCTTTCGCGCGGCCGGCCAGGATCTTGGTGACGATGAGATCCTCGGGGCTGATGAAGGGCATCGCCACGCCCGAGACGTCGACGTGGATCGCGCGCTCCAGAAACGCGTCTTCGAGCCCCGCATCGACGTCGGTCGTGAGGCGGGGCCGCCCCCAGATGAGCGCGGCCTGGGCGCCAAAGACGTACCACGAGACGCGAAGAGCCGTGAGGCTGGCGGAGAGATCGGCGAGAAGTTCAGCGAGGCCCGCGGCCGGCGGCATGCAGGGCCTCCGCGCGTGGCGGTTCGGGACGCGGGCGGCCAGGATCGCGGCGCCGCAGCCACGCCAGCTTCCTGAGGCGCGGCCGACAGCCCATAAGGGCGGAGGCGGCGTTGAATGGCGCGGCACCGGCCGCATGGTGTTCGGTGTCGCGATGCGCGTGCGTCAGTGCGTCAGTGCCCCAGCGCCGCCGGCCAGTTCTCCACCAGCGTGATCGGCTCAATCGGCCGCATGACCGGGCTCGCGGCCACCGCGCGCTGCCCGTCCGCCGAGACGTCGTAGCCATAGCCGCCGAGGATGCCGGCCCGACCGAAGACGGGGGTCACGGACGTCACGTCCACCGTGTCACCGGCGATGCGAAGCTCGGCTTCTCGCAGCTGGCCGCCGGCCCCCACGGAAGAAGAGGCCTCGCCCGTCTCGGCGCCAGCGCGGATACTGGCCTCCGTCCGTCGAGATCTGAACCTTTTGGGTCGGCTGCGCAAACGGTGCCACGTACGCCTCGGTTCGTCCCGACTCGTCTGTCGTATAGGCGACCCAGCGATCGTCCGGGGAAAACCTGGCGTTGGTTTCGTTGAAGGAGGTGCCGAGCAACGGCGCCGGCGTGAGTGGGCCGCCGGGCTGGTCCGGCGTCAGGCGGAGCACCCACAGCCGATACTGCATGCCGCCGCCCGTGTAATACAGGAGAGACCGGCCGTCGCGGGACCAGCTGACGGGCACCTTGTCCGTGCCGTCGGCGTACACGAGCTCGTCGGAGCCCGCGCCGTTGGCGGACTTGCGGTAGAGATCGTAGTGACCCTTGCGGGTCGAGTTGAAGATGACCGTCCGGCCGTCGGCGGACCAGACGCCGAAATACTCGCCCGCCGGATCGGTGGTGAAGCGCAGCGGCACGCCGCGGGCGAGATCGTACGTCCACAGGTCGAAGTTCCCCACGGCATCGGGCGCCGACGCGATCATCGTCCGGCCGTCCGGTGAGAACTCCACGTCGAGGTACGCGCGCAGGTCCCCCACCGTGCCCGCGGGCCGGCCCGCCCGGTCGAACCAGGTGAGCTGCCACTCCGCGGCGTTGCCTCCCGTCTGATACGCCAGCAGCCCGGTTTGCGATGCCGAGAACACGCCGGCGCCCACCAGGCTCAAGAAGCGCCCGACGTGTTCGGTCAGCGGCACGGTGTCTCCCGTCGCGCGCAGGGACTGCAGATCGAAGGCCTGCGCCACGAGGGAGTCGCCGCGCAGATAGAGCAGGTGGCCCTCGGAGTAGATCGCGTTGGAGTCGGCGTCTGTCACCGCTGTGCTCGCGGCCGATCCGAGAGAGCCCACGCGGATTGTCATCCGGCCAGCGCCGGTCCAGGAGGCGAACAGGAAATGCTCTCCGTCGGGGAGGAACCAGGGAAAGCCGTGGCCGGACACATCGGTCTCCACGGCGATGTTCGCGTCGCCGCCGTCTTGAGACACTTTCAGCATCGGGGAGAAGGCGTTCGACGCGAACACGATTTGCCCCTTCGCGCTCCACGACCCGCCGATGCCGTTGCCGGCCACCACCGCCAACGGCACCGGCGCTCCGCCGCGCGTATCGACTTTCTTGAGGAAGCCGTCGGCGAAGAAGGCCACCCAGCGGTTGTCGGGCGACCAGAACGGAAAGGCGCCGTGGTCGGTTCCGGGCACGGCCTGCGCCTCGGCGGCATCCAGGGCGCGAAGCCACAGACGGCTCTCGCCGTCCGCGCCGGTCGCCGCGAACACCACTCGGGTCCCATCCGGAGACAGAGCCACGGGGCCACGGTTCGCCGCGAAATCGAATGACGTCTTCTCCGGCGGGAGAATGCTGGAGACCACCACGCGCCGTTCGGCCACCGGTTGCCGGAAATACGTCCCCGCCAGCGCGCCCAGCGCGGCGATTGCCACCGCGCCGAGGACCGCGGCCGGGATCATCCAGTTGCGGCGCGACGAGCCGGACGTCGCGGTGGACGTCTGATTCCTCACGTCCGTCGCCGCCCACTCGAGCTCGGCTTTCAGATCCCGAGCCGATTGCCAGCGGTCTTCCGGATCCTGAGCCATGCACCGCGCGACCGCATGACCCAGCTTCTCGGGAAGAGCCTCGAGCGGCGGAGGCCCGCCGGCGGACAGCGCGGACGCCGGTCGCCATCTCGTAGATCACGAGGCCGAGGGCGTAAATGTCGGTCCGCGCGTCGCAGGGTTTGCCCGCCCGCTGCTCCGGCGCCATGTAGGCGGGCGTCCCCATGACCACGTCCTCGGCTGTGAGCGTTTCATCCTGGACCGACTTCGCCAATCCGAAATCCAGGACCTTCACGCCCGTTTTCGCGAGCATGACGTTGCCCGGCTTCAGGTCGCGGTGCACGATCCCCTTGTCGTGGGCCGCCGCCAGCGCGCCCGCGATCTGCGCGCCGTATACCAGCGTCTGCTCGACGGAGAGTCGGCCGCGCCTCAGGCGCGCTTCAAGCGACTCGCCCTCGACGAGTTCCATCACGAGGTAGTTGGGGCCGACATCGTACAGCGTGCAGACGTGGGGATGGTTGAGCGCAGCCACCGCTCGGGCTTCGCGTTCGAAGCGGTCGGTGAACGTCTGTTGCGAGATCTTGACAGCGACCTGACGGTGCAGGCGGGAATCGCTCGCGCTGAAGACCTGGCCCATGCCGCCCTGGCCGAGCAGTGCGTCGATTCGGTACGGTCCCAGCCGGGACCCCGGTCCGACCATCGGCTGCGTGGCTTCGTCCCCGGTCTGACCCGAGCGATCGTAAGGCATGCGTGATCGGACACATCATACCGCCCGTGCTGGACGAGAGGGAGTATTGGCGGGGTCGCGGGATCCGGCCAGGGTCCGCGGCGCCTCTCGTCGCGCGAAATCTGCGCGCTGTTGTATTTACATAAGGCGGACGCCTGGCCGCCGCATTCCCCGTCGAACGTCGCCTTTCTGGACTACAGTGACGCCTCTCCCTATCGTTCCCTTCGGAACGATCGCTCGTGTCCCTTCACCGTGTCGACGCCTCCGGAGGCTCCATGCTCAGACAGGTTCTGTCCCGCACTCTCGCCGTGACACTCGTGCTTTCCGCCGCGCAGGCCCAGGCCCAACTGGGCAAAGTGCCGGCGAATCAGATGGTGATTCGCGCGGTCGCGACCGACGCGATCTATATCTATGTCGACGGCGTGAATCTGGGATCCGGCCCTCTGGTGTTCCTGGGTGGGCTGCCCCTGGGAGGCGTGGCAGGCAATACGGCGGGCACGCAACTCATCGCGCTCAAGCCGGCGTTGCCGCCCGGCACGTATCTGCTGCATGTCTCGAAGGGGAACGGCGTGCCCGACAACGCCACATACGACGTGACGCTCGGCGCGGCTGGGGCCGAGGGCCCGGCCGGGCCACGGGGCGACCGGGGCGTGGCAGGCGAACCGGGACCGCAGGGTGAACCAGGTGCGCCGGGTCCGCCGGGAGCGCCAGGTGCCCCTGGTCAGCCGGGAACGCCCGGTAACGCCGGCCCGCTGAGCGGGCTGACCTGTCAGGTCAACCAGGTGCCGAAGTGGGACGGTACGGCCTGGGTCTGCGGCGGCACGCTCGGGACCAACTTCTCCGCGGTGTTCCCCGACTCGGTCGACAACACGGTCTCGATCGAGATTGAAGGCGCGTTCATCGGCGACGTCGTGGTCACCGGCGGACCGGGACTCCAGATCCAGCGCATTCCCGGGTTCCTCGTGGACGGCACGCCCAGCGATTCGCCGGGCCTGAACGTGGAGTTCCCGTTCGTCTTCGAATACGCCGGATTGCAGGCCGCGAGCCTCCAGGCTCTGCACAACAGCTTCGCCGCGACGGGCGACACTCGCGCGATGAGCGTGATCGTCAGAAACCTGGCCGGCTCGGAGATCTTCCGGTGGAATCTGTTCGACTTCGGGTTGACCGAGATCGGCCCAGGCGAGGACGGGCGCAACCGCTACACGTTCGTCAGCCAGGATCCGCCGGACAACCAAGTGAACATCGCGCTCGACGGCGGTTTCCTGTACGAGAGCTCGAACAACCTCGCGACCGACACGCGGGTGGAGATCGAAGGGATCGCGGTCGGCGCGTATCCCGTGGTCGAGGTCGACACCGTGAACCGGACGCCGACGCTGACCTTCGACTACGTCGAGGCGGGCGACATCTTCACGTGGATCCGCGACACTGCGCTCGGGAACGGAAACCCGCGAGCGATGTCGATCATCCACGAAGATGCCTCGGGCAACGAAACGTTTCGCACCAACTACTTCGACGTCTTCCCGCTGATCTTCCGGCACTTCACCGGATTCGGCCAGCCCGAGAAGGTCAAGCTGCGCATCGTCATCGTGTACGGTTTGGCGGAAATGGGCTGAGGCACGGTCTGGACGTCAGGCCTATATCCAGCCTGACGACTCCGCGTCTGCATTGAGGCCGGAATGCGGCCGATACTCTGTCAGACGAATCGATGGATAACCCGAGGTGCCTGGCGTGCGGCCTCGTCAACTTCGCGACCGCTCCCTCGTGCCGGCGATGCGGCGGCGAGTTGCAGGCGCGCCTGCTCGATGACCCTCCGGCCAGGGAGCCGGCGCCGGAGCGCGGTCTGGGGCGGAGGGCGCTGTGGATCGGAGGCGCCACGGCGGCCATCGTCGCGGCCGGGTACATCTCGCTGCTGTCCACGTCGGACGGGCTCAGTGCGAACGAGCGGGCGATGGTCCGGCGGGCGACCGTGATTGTCGCCGAGGCCGGTACACGCGCGAAGGCTGATCCTGAACCACGTCGTCGCTTATCGCGAGACGGACAACTGGTGGAATCTGCACGCCGGCCACCCGGAGGCCTACGCCGCCACGAACTTTCCCTTCGAGGTCGTGACGCTCTACCCGGAGTTCTTCAGCGTGCCGGTGGACGACACCGAACGTGCGGTCATCCTCTTCCATGAACTGCAGCATCTCGCGGGAGCCGACGAAGAGACCGCGCTGACCGCGGTCTGGCTGGCGAAAGGGCGACTGGGCTGGACCGGGGACGTGGACGGCGGAACGCAGGTCTGGAAGAACACCCGCGAGTGGACCAAAGCGGCGGCGCCGGTGCTGTTTCAGTGCGGCTCTCGATCAGCGCTCGGACTGCTGACCGAGGCATAACGCTCGCCGGGATGTCCCCTGGCGGCGTGATCGTCAACAGCCTCTGCGAGTGCTACTCGTGCTTGTTGAACGCGTCGGAACACAGTTTCTGGAGACCTGCTTCGGTCCCAGGTTCGATGTTGACGAACGCCAGCGCGACCTCATATTTCTGCGGTTGCCACGTGGCTCCAGGCAAGGACTCCGATACCGCCTGTGAGCGAACCACGCGCACCCGGAATTCCAAGGTCGACTCCACTTCGATGCGCATCGGCCACTCACGCTCGGAGGCCAGGGAGTGAGGCAACTGGACGAGCGCACCGGTCGCGCTGATGTTCACAAGCCGACCGACGCTTTGCCCGATACGGACGGGAAGCGAGCCCGCCCCCACGCGGACCTTTCGCGGCCGCGCCGGTTCCGACAGGATTTCACGACCCAAATGGTGTGTATCTCCGGAGAGGATCAAGGAGACGGCTTCAAGGAGTCCCTTCATCGTGATCGGCTTTTCGATGAACGCCTCGTTCTCCCACAGGGTTGTCTTCTCCGCGAAGAGCCGATCGCTGTACCCGGTGAAATAAAGGACCTTCAGGTCCGGCTTGAGGCGCAGGAGCCGGCGGGCCAGTTCGTCCCCGTGCATCTCTGGCATCACGACGTCGGCCAGCAACAGGTCAAAGGGCGGGTGGGCTTCCGCGGCTCGGAGCGCTTCGGGACCATCGGCCGCCACCACGGTCTCATATCCAGCGAGGTGGAGCACACGCTCGGCGAACGTGCGAACGGCTTTCTCGTCGTCAACGATGAGAACCCGCGCCAGAGCCTCCATCGTGCGCCATTGTATCCTCGGCTATCAGTCGCGCCGCGAACGGCAGTCTATTGACCACTGGGGCCAATTCATTGGCCCCTCCTCGCTCACTCGCTTACCACCGCGTCGCTGGCTCGACGCTCAAACACCCAAGGGCGATCCCGGCGTCGCCACCGGCGCCGTGCCGCCAGGGCGGCGGCGTGCCGGCGGCGCCGACTCCACGATCGCGGCGGCTGACGATCCGCCGAAGCTTCGAAAATCGGTAACGAAGCCGAATTGTTCAAACTGGTCGAGCAGCAGTCCATCAAACCCCGCCGGCACGTCGTCGAAACGGAAACCGAAATAGACCAGCGCGCGGGTGTACGGCGCGAGCGAGCGCGCCAACGCGCCGGCATCGCATTCAGGATTCGGCGGGTGGTACCCGACCTCGAAGATGGGCATGACGCCCGGTGAACGTCCGAGCGTCGGCGCTGACATCGGCACGTCGCCGTACCACCAGACGGCCGGTGTCGCGAGGTGGGTCGTGACCAGCGCGTCGCCTGGGCGCCGCTCGCCGATCAGCCATTCGACCGCCGAGCGATCGTTGAGCATGTGGTTGCTGTCGGCGTGGTGCGCGATCGGAATCTCGAGATACGCCCGGCGGCCGACGTCTGCACAGACGACGAGGGCCGCAGCTGCGACGATGACGCCGGCCGCGCGCGCGATGGGCGGCCGCGTCGAACGCGCACGCGCCAACCGGAGACCGCCGTCAATCGCCAGCGCGATCCCCAGATAGACGGACGGCATCGCCCACAGCGCGAAGCGCTCGTAGAGCGGCACCATGCGGGCCACCGCCAGCAGACCGGCCGAAAGCGGAATCGCCGCCAAGACCGCCCCGAGCAGGCGCGGCCGAGCGACGGCAAAGCCGTAGAGGGCGGTCGCCCAGAACAAGACGGCCAGTTCGGTGCCGCCCGGTTTTTCCGCGAGCGGCCCGGCTTGGCGAACCAGCCAGCTCACCCGGCCGAAGAGTGCGGCCGACGCCGGGGCCATCTGTCCCGCCCACGTCGTTTGCAGAAACCGGTTGCCGACCGCGAAGCGGAGCGCCGCGGCGTAGTGCAGGCCGAACAAGATCAGCCAGACGCAGCCAAACGCGGTCACCCTCGCGGCGCTGCGCCAGCCGTCGCGGCGCCAGAGCACGACCAGCAACGCGACCGCGCACGCTGGCGCGACGAGCAGGCCCCCCATGGACCACCACTGACCAACGATCGCCACCATCCACCAGGCGGCGCTGCGTCGCAGCCGTGCACGGTCGTCGCGTCCCTCCGCGGCCCACACGACGAGCGCAGGCAAGAGCAATCCGAAGCACAGATCCGCCGAATAGTGCTTGAGCTCGAGGGAGTAGTGGAACACCCACAGACCAACCGACAAGAGGAGCATCAAGGCCGCGGCACCGGCGGTCGACATCCACCGGCGTCCGGCCCACCAGGCCGCGACCAACGTGGCCATGCCGAACGCGACCGGAATCGCGCGCAACGCTCGTTCGCCGAACCCGAACAGCAGCGCGGCGAGGCGCTCGGTCGCGAGCCACCCAAGGGGCGCGGCCTGCCCGAGCCACAACGGACCAGCCAGTTCGACCAACGAACGTCCACGGACGTTGAGCGCGATCATTTCCTCGTCGAGCCACAACGGAGGGCCGATGAGCCAATACCAAAGCCGCAGGCCAATCCCGCCGATGAGGAGCCACATGGGCAACGCACGAAGGGCACTTCGTGCACCGGCACGGGCGTCGCCCCAGAGTGTTGCGCCGTACGTCGGCCGCGCCAGCCAGACAGCCCCAGCCCCGGCAGCGATCGCAAGCCACAGAGGATTCCAGACCGAGTGCGACGACAGGCGACCGAATGCCAGTTGAATGGAGAACCCGCCGGTCGCCGCGATGATGGCCGCCCATCCTGCGGCGAGTGCCGACAGACCGAGGCACGCCCGACGGGCATGGTGTGTCGGGGCGCTCTTCATGCGTCGTCAATCGTAGCAGCTCCCGGAAAGCGCGAACGCTGCTGTAAGATGCGAGGAATGGCGCGGCTCGCGAGGAGCACGGCGTTTCGGGCAGCGGCGGCGTTCGTTGCCGCCGTGGTGATCTCGGCGATGGTCGGCGTGGCCCACGCCGCAGACGACGTGACCGGCACCTGGATTTTCGACTTGCAGACTCGGGCGGGTCGGTTTGCGCCGATTGTCACGCTCACGCAGAAGGGCGGCAAGCTGACCGGGCGCCAATCGTCGGAGACGTTCGGGGAAGCGGATTTCACCGGCTCGGTCGACGGCGGGCGCGTCGAGATGGTGATCAACACCTATGTGGAGGGCGTCGCGATTGCGATCGCCTACACGGGCACGATCGAGAACGACCAGGCCATGGCCGGCGACGTCAATCTCGCCTGGCTGGGCGCGGGCACCTGGACGGCCACTCGGCAGTAGCAGCCATGGCGCCATGAGGCGCTCGGCTTACCGGGCGCCGCGTCCTCGCCCCCGGCCCTGATTGGGGTTGGCGGGCACGTCCGCCGGGCGCCGCGGAAATTTTTCGTCCCGCATCGACGCCTGATACGCGAACACCGCGAGCACCGTCGCCGACTGCTCGAGATCGCGCTCGCTGATGGCCTCGTAGAAGTCCGTGTTCGTGTGATGCAGGCGCACATCGTAGGTCGTGTAGTCCTGGATCGTCGTGAACGCCGGAATGCCCGCGTCGTCGAAGACGCCGTCCTCGGACGAGAAATACGCGTCCATGGTGTTCCGCCGCAGCCCGAGCTCCGGCAGTTGATCGATCCATGAGTCGAAGATCTGCTTCGCCGCGTCGTTATTCGCCATGAACCAGCCGAGCGTCGCGCCCGTGCCGGGATCGTCGTTCAGATAGACGGCGATCGCGTCGCGGGACGCCTGGTCCGTCAGGTGCTGCTCGACGTAGGCCTTCCCGCCAAGGAAGCCGACTTCCTCGCCGCTCCACAGGGCCAGGCGGATCGTGCGGCGCGGGTGCGCGCCGATGGCCTCGAGGATGCGCATCGCTTCGCTGGCGGCGGCCGCGCCGTCGGCGTTATCGGTCGCGCCGTTCGCCGCGTGCCACGAATCGAGGTGCGCGCCGAGCAGGACGACTTCGTTCTTCAACACCGGATCCTCGCCGGGAATCTCGGCGATCACGTTGTAGCTCGTCTGGTCGGCGGGGTCGAACGCCGCGCGGACCTCGAGGCGCAGCCGGGGCGTGACGCCGGTCTGCATCATCCTGACGATCATGTTGTAGTGCTCGCTCACGACAATCACCTGCGGCACCGCGTCGCGGCCGCCGCTCGCCGCGGTGACGAAGATCGTGTCGTCCTTGCCGGCGCTCGGACGCAGCACGGCGCCGGCGCCGAAGCGGTGCAGCAGCGCCAGCACCTCGTTGGCCCGCGCGGGCGGCCGCGCCGCCGGCGGCCAGGGCGACGGCGGCAGCGTGCCGGCCGGCTGGCCGGACACGGTCGGGTCCAGCCAATCGACGGTGTTGAAGGTGGTCTGTGCCGGCGACATCAGGACGATCGCGCCGCGCAGCCGCTCGCCGAGGGCTTCGATGTCCGCGGCGGTCTTGTCGCCGATGTAGACCGGCGTGCCCTCGAGCACACCGTCGGTGGACGTGCTCCACGCGGCGGGAAAGCCGTACATCGGGAAGTAGCGGGGCCCGGTCAGCTCGAGCGTGAACTTCTGCAGCTCCCAGGCGCCGCGATCGAAGGGGAACGGCTCGAGATGTGGATTCGCCAGGCCCCACTCGGCCAGCCGGTCGCGCAGATAGTCGGCCGCCTGTTTGTGCGCGCGGCTGCCCGTCAGGCGCCCGCCTGTAACGTTGGTGATGTAGTTGAAGGTCTCGAGCACCTTCGACCGGTCGGTGGCCTCGGCCCGGATGCGCGCGACCATCGCGCGATCGACGGGCTCCTGCTGCGCGGTGAGCGTCCCGCTGACGGCAAGGCCGGCGAGCGGGAGAACCAGAAGGAATCGAAGGCGACGCATGGCTACGCCTTCGGCGCCTTGCGCTTCTCCGCCCAGTACTTCTTCATCCGCCTGCTGGCAGCCTTCTTCGCTGCGGCGGACATGGGCTTCCGCCGGGCGGTCGCCTTCATCCTCAATCCGGAGTCCCTGGCGATGATGAACGGCAGGGGCAGGTCGTCCTCGTCGAACGAGTCACGGATATCCGGGAACAGGTCGAGAAGGTTCTTGGCTTCCTGCGCCAATTCACGAAGCCTGACCTTGGCGCCACGCCTGGCCAGGTCCACGAGATGAGAAGGGAGCTTGGGCATTCATCGAGCGTAGCAGAAAAGCGGCTCACGACAGGGCCCTTCGAGGTGTTCGAGTGAGCCGTCTGACCGGAACCCCGATCAGGACCAGGACGAATCCCGCCATGGCCTGCAGCGGCTGATCCAGCGCGACCAGCACGACGACGGCGGCGACGAACGCGATGAAGACCATGGGCGTGAACGGATACCCTGGGGCGGAATAGGCGGGCCTCCGGGGCGACCGTCGCCTGACGACGAGGAGTCCCGCGGCGGCCAGCGCCACGAACGCCAGGGTCGTGCACATGAAGAAGGCGACAATCTGTTCAAAGGTCCCGAGGAACACGAAGACCGTCGCGAGCAGGGCGAGCAGAAGCGTGGCCCGCGCGGGCGCCCCGGTCACGCGGTTCACGGCCGCCAGCGCAGATGGAAACACGCCATCCTCGTTCATCGCCACATAAAGACGGGGCGCCATGATGAGCAGCGCCAGGAGGCTGCCGAGGGCCGAGAGGACGACAACCGACGCGAAGGCTGACGGCCCGGCCGCGCCAATCGTTTGCACGCCAACGCGACGCGCGAGCTCGGGTCCGCTGGTCGCCTGCGCGACCGGGACGGCGTAGATGAAGGCCGCGGTCACCGCCAGGTACACCATCGTGACGCAGCCGATGCCGACGACGAGTGCGGCGGGCACGGTGCGTCCGGCCCGTCGAACCTCACCGGCGATGCGGCTCGCTTCCCAGAATCCGCCGAACGAGAAGAACACGCTGACAATCGCGAGCGGCAGCGTCTGGCCGAGCGGCCGCGCGACGGGCGCACCGGCGGCGGACCAGGCAAAATGTGTCCAGCTGCCCGCACCCGAGATGAACACCGCGGCGACGACCGCCAACAGCGCCAGCAGCTTGAACGCGGTCAGCACCGTGACGACGCGGCCGCTCAGCGTCAGCCCCGTGACGCTGACGAGAGCCGGAAGCCAGATACAGGCGGCGGCGACCCATCGCTCGCCGCCGGCGGCCGCCGGCCACAGCAGCGCAACGTACGCGGAGACGCCGGCTGCGAGAGCGGCCGTCACCCCCGGGTCCATGACCAGCAGGCACTGCCAGCCGTAGAGCGCCGCGATGTCTTCGCCCCAGGCCTCCCGGAGATGGATGTAGAGGCCGCCGGATCGCGGATAGCGCGAGGCCAGCTCGCCGAACGTGAACGCACCGGCCAGGACGAGTCCGCCCGACGCGGTCCACAGACCGAGCGTCAGCCAGGGCGATCCCAGGGCTCCGATCACGGCCGCTGGCGTCAGAAAGATTCCGACGGCGACCGTATGGCCCACGACGAGCGCGACGGCTGCCACGGGCCCGAGCTCCCGCGGCGCCGCGGCGCTAGAAGCGGATGCGGGCACCGACCTGCAGCGCCGCAGGGCCGCCGGACCCGAACACGCCTCCCGCGGTGTTCACGGGTTTCCCGAAGGTGGAGGACCGGAGGTACCCGGGGTCGGACGGGTCGCCGCTGTCGCGCGCAAGAACGTTCGAGAACCCGGAATAGTTGAGCGTGGACGTGCCCAGCACGTTCGTCACGTTGAACGCGTTGAACACCTCCGCGATCACGTCGATGCGGAGTGGACCGGCCAGAAACGCGCGCGACAGATGCAGGTCCAACGCATTGAAGGTGTCGTTGAATCTCGCATCGCCGGAGACGAGGGGCAGCAGTTCGCCGTCGATGCCCCCGCCTGCGTTGACGTCGTGGATGAAGGCGTTCAGATCCGCGGCCGAGTGGAACAGCCGCCCGCCGGCGTTCCGCTGGAGGATCGGCACGCGCGACTGCCCGTCCGGCATCAGAATGTCCATGGGAACACCGGACGCCAGCGTCCAGATGCCCGAGAGCTGGAACCCCGCGCCGAGATCGGCGGCGCCGGAAATCACCAGGCGGTGCCGCTGGTCGTTGGGCGCCGGGCCGTACTCGCGCCGCAGGTCGTTCGAGTCGATCGGGCCGCTGCCGAAGGGAATCTGATCGTCGTTGGCGTAGTTGTACGCCTTGGACAGCGTGTACGACAGCCGAAATCCGAAGCGCCCCTGGAAACGGCGCTCGAACTCCATGAGCAAGGCGTCGTAGTCCGTCTGGGCGCTGGATTCGAGGCTGACCACCCGATCCGGACCGCCGACGACGGGGTTGAACACCGTGCCAATCGTGCGCCCAATGAGAAAGTCCGAGCCGTGATTGTGAACGGCGTCGACGCGCAGCACGCTTCCGGGCCCGATCTGGCGTTCGACGCCCAGAGACGCCTGCTGAACCTTCGGGTTCTGGAGCCGCGAGTCGATGACGTTGATGCCGGACGCGCCGGCGCCTGGAAGGATGAATCCGGTGAACGGATTCGACAGGGATGGGGCGAACGGGGGCACTTGCCCCGTTTCCGGATCGACAAAGAACGCGTTGCCGGCCCGCACCTCGATCGGCAGCGCCCGACCGTCGAGCCCGCGCTCGAGCGACTGCACCTCGAGCGTCACGCGGTCGTAGTAGATCCCGTAGCCGCCGCGCACGCTCGTGCGCGCGTCCGCGGTGGACCAGTTGAATCCCACGCGCGGCGCCCAGTTGTTGGTGTCGCGGTGCCTCGGCAGCGTCACGAACGGGAGCACGATCGGGTTCAGCTGGTCGACCCGGCTCATGTTGTTGACGTCGGTGTCGATCTCGTATCGCACGCCGAGGTTCACGGACAGGCGCGGGTGCACGCGCCAGTCGTCCTGCGCGTATCCGGCCACGTGGACGTTGTCGGCGTTGGGAATGGCGACGTCCTGTCCGGGATGGCCGCTGCGCAGGGTCACGGAGAACAGGAGATCGTCGTCGTCGACGCGTCCGTCGCCGTTGCGATCGAAGGCCGGAAAGTCCTCGACGAGCTCGATGCGGCCGTCGCGAAACACCCCCAGGTCGAACGCCGCATCGACTCGCTGGAGTTGACCGCCGAACTTCCACTGATGCGCGCCGCGCGCCAGCGACAGAGCTTCCGACACCTGCAGCCGTTTCTGCGTCGTGGCCTGCGGCACCCGGAACGACGCGCCCGCTTGAAGACTGGGAAACGTCAGCTGGACCCCGGGTTCGACGGGCGCAATGTGGTTGTCGAAACTGGAGAAGCTGACGCTCAGGGCATTCAGCGCCCGCGGCGACAGGACCCGCGTCCACGACGCCGCGGCCGTATGGATCCGGTTGCGCGACCGCTGGCGCTGCGAGGCGGAGCCGATCGCGCGCTCGATCGTGCTGGCCGCGACATCGTCTTCGCGCTGGCCCGTGTAGCGGACCTGCAGGCCGTCGCCGCCGGGCGCCGTCCAGTCCATCCGGAACGTCCCCAACAGATCGTCCAGCGGCGCCGTGGCGAACTCGTGCACGATCGACCGCGTGGCGGGATCGCGGGCGCCGACGAGCACGCCACCGTCCTGATTGCGCAGCTCGACGGCGCCGAAGCCGAAGAGACGCCTGCCGGCGAGCGGGCCGCCCAGGGTCATCGACACCTGCTCCCGGTCGAACGGCGGTTCCCCCAGCGTTCCGGTATCGATCAAAGGCGAACCGGCCTGCCAGCGCCGGTCGCGAAGGTACAGCGCGGCCGACCCGCCGGGCGTCGCGCCGCCCGATCGCGTGACGACGTTGATCACCGAGCCGGCGGATCGCCCGAACTCCGCGCCGTAGCGATTCGTCGCCACCTGAAACTCCTGGACCGCATCCTCGGGAAGGTTCTCGAGCGGGCCGCCGACGACGTCGTCGTTGTTGTCCACGCCGTCGATGGTGATATTCCCGCCGCGGCCCGCCTGCCCGGCCGAGGACACGAGCACGGACTGTGCCTTTGTCGGATCGAAATTCGGCGCCGGCGAGCTGCCTGGCGTCAGGAACGCCAGCTCGAGGAAATTGCGGCCGTTGAGCGGCAGGGATTCGATCTCGGGAGCCGATATCACGGAGTCGACCACCGAGTCGATCACGTCGACCGTCGAAGCGGCGCCCGAGACCGTGACCGCCTCCCGCAGCGCCGTCAGACGCAGCCGCACGTCCACCTCCGCGGCCTGCCCCACCTCGAGTCGAATATCCGCGACGCGCCATTCGGCGAATCCCCCGGCCGACACGACGATGCTGACATCTCCAGGTGCGATGCCGTCGATGGAAAAATAGCCGGACCGGTCGGATCGTGTCTCGCGCGACGTGCCGGTGGCGGCCTGAACGATCACCACGCGCGCCTCGACGCCACCGCCCTGGGGATCGCGCACGCGCCCGCTCAATGACGCGGACGCGCCGGCCTGTTGCGCCGCAGCCGCCCCTCCGATGCACTCGAGAACCAGCGCGATGCAGACCGCCACCCAGTACACGCGACATCTCGCCATCATCGAACCTCCAGCGCGAGCTCGGCGCTATTTCCGCGGCGGATGATGTACGACGCGCTCCTCCGACGGCAATAACACGAAGCCACTAGTGCAAACGGGTGGCTGCCCCTGTAGGCTGTCGGTCGGCGTTCACCATTCGAGTGGAGGCAGTCATGGCGCACATCGACGTTCCGAACGACCTGCCGGGTATCCGCGGGCTGCTGGCGTTCCGTCCCGAGACGGCGAAGCCGCTGAGCGATCTGGCCGACGTGCTGCTGCACGCCCCGGCAAGCCTGTCGCCTGGCGAGCGAGAGGTGATCGCCGCCCACGTGTCCCACCTGAACGGGTGTCCATACTGTGAGTCGAGCCATGCCGCCATCGCGGCGTGCCACATGCGGGACGAGGAACTCGTCTCGGCCGCGGTCGCTGACCCGGAAGCTGCCGCCATTCCGCCGAAGCTCAGTGCGCTCCTCGCCTTGGCCGGACGCGTGCAGATGGGCGGCAGGTTCGTTCGTGCGGAGGACGTGGAGCGCGCCAGGCGTGAAGGCGCCACGGACCTGGAGATCCACGATACCGTGCTCATTGCCGCGGCCTTCTGCATGTTCAATCGGTACGTCGACGGCCTCGCCACGTGGACGCCCACGGATCCGGCGAGCTACCGGGCACGGGCCGGGGCCGTCGCGGCTCACGGCTATCGCGCGGCTCTCAGCGCGATAAGCGCGGGTCCAGACGCGGCATGACCGGCGCGACGCCTGCGCCGCCCTTCCAGTGGGAGGACTGGTATGCCGCCGTGGGCGGACGCACGATCGCCATCGACGAAGTCGATCAGATTCTGCGGAAGATTTACGACGATCAGTATCGGAGATTCGACGGACCGGTCGCGCCGATCCAGCGCCGGTTTGAATCGACGGCGGACGCCGCCCGGCACGTCAAGGAGCAGGCGACGGCCTTCGGCGCGGACATCGTGGGCATTTGCCGGATCGAGCCGAGCGATGTCTACGAGGGCCGCGCGATCACCGAGACCCACGCGATTGCGGTCGGGCAGCGAATGCGGTGGCGCGAGTTCGAGGTCGTGCCGTCGCGTGAGTCGGCCGTCGAGTGCCTGCGCGTGTACTTTACGCTCGGGGAAACCGTCATTCGCCTCGCCGATTACGTCCGCTCACTTGGGTATCGCTGCCAGATCGAGCACCCCATCGGCGACAGCGATCTGCTGCATATTCCGATCGGCTTGAAAGCGGGATTCGGGGAGCTCGGCCGTCACGGGTCCATCATCCACCCGGAACTCGGCCCTTTGTTCCGAATGGGAAGCGTGGCCACGTCGCTGCCCATGGCGACGGATCGGCCGATCGACGCCGGCATCGCCCGCTTCTGCGACCACTGCCGCGCCTGCCGAAAGTTCTGTCCCGCCGACGCGATTCCGGATCAGCGCAGTCCCGGCGCGGGGCGCGATCACCTTGGCCACGACCGCTACATCGTCGACACCGGACGATGCTTCCCGTACTTTGCCGCGCATAACTACTGCTCGATCTGCCTTCCGGTCTGCGCCTACAACCATCGGGAATGGGCGCGGGATTTCGAGGGATTCAGGACGAAGCTGTTCCCGACTGTCCTCATGGGCGACCCGCCGCCACCGGCCGATCCGACGGTCCATCAGGCGCACTGGTATCCGAAGATCAACCGGTGATCGATCGTGGCGGCTGTCGGCTGCGACGGTACGCGACAACTCGTTCGGCCCCTGACGTTCGATTTTGTTGGGGATCGAAGCATGAATTGAGGTAGAAAGTTGCCATGCGACGATGCTTCCGCCTCGTGCTGGCGGCTGGATTCCTGACGACCGCGGTGCTGGCGCTGCCGGTCCTGGCACGTGCTCAGACGGCCGATCATCAATACTCGACCGCCGACATCGAGGCCGGCGCGCGGCTCTACTCCGGCCAGTGCGCCCTTTGCCATGCGGCGAACGGCGACGGGGTCGACGGCGTGGACCTCCGGCGCGGGCGGTTCCGCACGGCGGTGTCGGACGAGGACCTCGGCAACGTGATCACCACCGGCGTCGCCACCGCGGGCATGCCCGGCTTCCGCTTCCAGCCCTCGGAGCTGACGGCGGTCATCGCCTTCATCCGCGCCGGCTTCGACACGAGCGGCGTGGCGGTGAAGGTGGGCAACCCGCAGCGCGGCCGCGCCCTCTACGACGGCAAGGGCCAGTGCGCCACGTGCCACCGGGTGAACGGCGTGGGCTCGCGCACCGCGCCGGACCTGAGCGACATCGGGATCATCCGCTCCCCCGCGGCGCTCCAGCGCTCGATCCTCGATCCCACGGGCTCGATGTTCCCGATCAACCGGCCGGTCCGGGCCGTGACGCGCGACGGCCGCATCTTCCGCGGCCGCCGGCTGAACGAAGACACCTACACCGTGCAGATCATGGACGAGGAAGAGCGGCTGGTCTCGCTCGAGAAGGCCGACCTCCGCGAGTACGAGATCGGCACGGCCTCGCCCATGCCGCCAGGGGGCGGCGTCCTCAAGGGCGACGAGGTGGCCGACATGATTGCCTACCTGCTCACGCTGAAGGGGCTGCAATGAAGAATGTGCTTGGTGCGAGGTGCTCGGTGCGAGGTGCGGTGCTCGGTGCCTGGTGCCTGGTGCTTGGTGCGATCCTCACGCTGGCGACGGGCGTGCGCGCGCAGGTGGTGACGGAACGGATCGTCAAGGCGCGCGGCCGAGCCGGCGAACTGGCTCACGTACAACGGCAACTACAACAGCCAGCGCTACAGCCCGCTCGCCCGGATCACCCCGGCCAACGTCGCGAACCTCGAGTCGAAGTGGGTGCTGCAGGACCAGGTCTTCGGCGCCTGGCAGAGCAACCCGCTCGTCGTCGACGGCATCATGTACCTGACGGAGCGGCCGAACGACGTCATGGCCGTGGACGCGAAGACCGGCCGCGTGTTCTGGCTGTACCGCTACACGCCGTCGCCCGACGCGCGCGTGTGCTGCGGCGCGAACAACCGCGGCGTCGCCGTCCTGGGCGACACGCTCTTCATGGGCACGCTCGACGCGCACCTGGTCGCCATCGACGCGCGCTCGGGGAAGCCGCTGTGGGACAAGGAGGTCGCGCCCGTCGATCTCGCCTACTCGATCACGCTCGCGCCCCTCGTGGTGAAGGACAAGGTGATCGTCGGCGTCGGCGGCGGCGAGTTCGGGATCCGCGGGTTCATCGCCGCGTACGACCCGAAGACGGCCACGAGATCTGGCGCTTCTACACCGTGCCCGAGCCCGGGCAGCCCGGCAGCGATACCTGGACCGGCGACAACTGGAAGACGGGCGGCGGCTCGGTGTGGGTGACGGGCGCGTACGATCCCGATCTCAACCTGACCTACTGGGGCGTCGGGAATCCCGCGCCCGACTGGAATCCGGCGCAGCGGCCCGGCGACAACCTCTATACGGACTCGGTCGTCGCGCTCGACGCCGACACCGGCCAGCTCAAGTGGCATTTCCAGTTCACGCCCAACGACGGGTACGACTACGACTCCGTGCAGGTGCCGGTGCTCGTGGATCGCGTGTGGCACGGCCAGCCGCGCAAGCTGATGCTGTGGGCGAACCGGAACGGCTACTTCTACGTGCTCGATCGCGTGACCGGACAGTTCCTGCTCGGCAAGCCGTTCGTGAAGGTGAACTGGTCGAGCGGCCTCGACGAGAACGGGCGCCCGATCCAGACGCGGCAGCCCGAAGGCCAGGCGACGTGGCCGGGGAACCAGGGCGGCACCAACTGGTATCCGCCGGCCTACAGCCCGCGCACGGGCCTCTTCTACTTCTCCGCGTGGCAGGACTACGCGACGATCTACCACCCCGAGACGTCGGTGTACCAGCCCGGGCGCAACTTCCCGGGCGGCGGCTTCACCGTGCTGACGCCGGTGCCCGGCGCGCCGACGGTCGGCATCGGCCGGCGCGGGCCGATCAACACCTGGACCGACGCCGTCGGCCACGGCGCCGTCATGGCCCTCGATCCGGAAACCGGCGACGCGAAGTGGATGTTCGATCAGTTCGACGTGAGCGACGGCGGGATGCTGACGACGGCGTCAGACCTGCTGTTCACCGGCGGGCGCGAGGGCTACTTCCACGCCCTCGACGCGCGCACCGGCCGCGAAGTCTGGAAGGCCAGCCTCGGCGGCCAGATCGTCATGGCGCCGATCACCTTCGAGATCGACGGCAAGCAATACGTATCCGTGATCTCGGGGCACACGCTCGTTACGTTTGGGCTACGGGAGTGAGCAGCGGTCCTGGGGGTTCCGAGGGTTCTGGAGGTTCTGGGGGTCGGGTTCTGGGTTCGGGGGTTCGACGGTTCTAGAGGTTCCACACGGAACCCGTCGAACCCTCGAACGTCCGAACCTAAGAACCTTCCTCCAGAACCCCCAGAACCCCTGGAACCCCGAGAACCGTACCGATCAACCTACCGTCCGCCCCCCATGGGTAGGGCTTGCTTTTTGTAACCGGCGGGCACCGCGAACGCAGAGTCGGGAACGTTCTGCCGGGTCACGGCCTGGATCTCGTTGACGACCGGCGACGCGCCGGCGGTGCTCATGCGAACGGGCACACCGCTGAACCCGGCCGTGGCGTCATCGCCGATCGCGAACATCTCCTGGTTGCTCATCCCGGGCGGCACGAGGCTCTTGAAGAAGTCGGCCATCTGGCGTGTCACCTCGAAATCGGCCGCGGTGAAGCCCAGCGCGCTCGGGCTCACGGTGCACAGCTCCGACACCTTCTTGTCGGCCTGGTAGCCCTCGTACTGCGTGCAGGTCCAAGCGCCCACCTTCGCCGTGCCGGTTTTGCGGTACTCGGTCTTCGGCGGCGGCGACATGGCCGCGCCGCGGCCGCGCATCATCGCCTCGATCTGCGCGCGCTGCTCGGGCGGCATGTTCTTCATCTGCTCCTGCATCTGCGCCATCATCTGGCTCATCTGTGCGCTCAGCCGATCCACGTCGGCCTTGGTCAGCTCGGTATAGGTCTTGTCGGCATCGTTGATCATGCGAACGACCTGGGCCGTGCCGTCGAACGTGACCACCTGCGGCCCGTTGCCGCCGGTCGTCTGCATGCGCAGGTGGTCCTTGGTCAACTGGATCTGGCTCTCGGTCGTGGATCCGTTGGCGGTCGTCTTCCCGGTAATGAGCAGCCCGTCGGCCGCCCACGCCGGCGCGGCGAGCGTGAGGACCGCAGCACAGGCGGCGATGGTCGTGGACTGAAGCTTCATGAAACCCTCCAATCACCAAATTACCAGATCCCCCAATCACCAGATGCGATAATCCGCCCATGCCTCTGATCCTCAACGGCCTGATGCCCATTCACTGGGCGCTGGCGGGAGCGGGCGTCTCGGCCGTCACGCTCGCCCTGCTGTTCCTCACCAACCGGCGGCTCGGCCTCTCGAGCGGCTTCGAGGACCTCTGCAGCTTCATCGTCGATCAGCCGTACTTCCGGCGATCGAGCCTGCTGGCCGCGCGTGAGTGGCGCCTGCCCCTCGTCGCCGGCCTCGTCGTGGGCGGTTTTCTCTCGGCCGTGCTGGGCGGCGGCTGGCACCCCACGTGGGCGCTCGGCATGCTCGATCAGGCGGCGTCGCTCTCGCCCACGGCGAAGCTGGCGTGGATGTTCGCGGGCGGCCTCTTCATCGGCTTCGGCACGCGCCTGGCCAACGGGTGCACCAGCGGCCACGGCATCTTCGGCCTGTCGAACTTCGAGCTGCCCAGCCTCATCGCGACGCTCGCGTTCATGGCGAGCGGCCTCGTGACGACGCAGGTCGTCTACCGCCTGATCTTTCACTGGAGCGCGCGATGATGACGCTCGTGTATCTGGCCTTCGGCACGATCTTCGGCTTCATCCTCAGCCGATCGGGCGCGACCGACTACAACTACATCCAGGGGATGTTCCTGTTTCAGAACTTCCAGCTCTACGGGATCATCGGCACGGCGGTGGTGTTGACGGCGCCTGGCCTGTGGCTGATCAAGCGCTACGGCCGGACCGCGGCCGGGCAGCCGATCCGGATTGAACGCAAGACGCTGCACCGCGGCACCCTCGTCGGCGGTGTCCTGTTCGGGATCGGCTGGTCGATCACCGGCATGTGTCCGGGACCGATCCTCGTGAACATCGGCGAGGGCAAGCTCTACGCGTTCGCGGCGCTCGCCGGCGCGTTGACGGGCGCGGCGCTCTTCGGGACGCTGCATCCGCGCCTGGCGCGTCCGTTCAAGCTCGCGGCGTGAACATCTTTCACACCGCGCGGTAGAACAACCTCATGCGCGACGCTCGACCGATTCAGCGCACGCCCGTTTTCATTCCCGCGCGCGTGGCCCGGTTCTTGCCCTCACCTCCGGCAGTGCATGCACCAGGAGGTGTGATGATGACAATCGCCAAGGCTTCGGCCGTTGCGGGTGGACTGATGATCGCCATGGCCGTGGGCGTCTGGGCCGGCCAGCGGATCACCGATGGGGCGCGCGGCGCAACGGACGCCACGATCGCCCCCGCGGTGGACGCAGTTCCGGCGGCGGCGGTGACGGCGACCCGGGCGCACCGGGTGCCGGGCACGCGCGCCACGCTCACGACGAAGCGGCCGGCGATCCGGAGGATCTCGGTCGAGGTGACGGATCCCGAGGTATCCACTCGCCTGACGTCGCTCCTCAGCGAGGGCGCGAATCTCAACGTGGCGGCTGACGGCTTCGCCGACGCCGAACAGTTCGCGGCGGTCGCCCACGCCGCGCGCAACACGGGCGTGCCGTTCATGTTGATGAAGGACCGCGTGGTCACCGATGGCAGGTCGCTCACGGCCGCGATCCGCGAGCTGCGGCCCGACGTGAACGCCGCGGTCGAGGCCGATCGTGCGGTCGCGGAGGCCCGCTCGGATCTGGCGAACCCCGGGCTCTGACGCCAGGGACGCGGCGCCGGAGCCACACCGGGACGCGGGACTAGGCTCTCCCAGCGAACTCCCGCGTCTCGGTGTGCACCTTCACCTTCTCGCCTTCCTTGATGAAGAGCGGCACGCGGATCTCGAGGCCGGTCTCGAGCGTCGCGGCCTTGGTGACGCCGCCGCTCGCCGTGTCGCCGCGCACGCCCGGCTCGCACGACGCCACGGTGAGCTCCACGTGCGGCGGAAACACCACACCGATCGGGTTCCCGTTGTAGCGCTGGATCTGGACGAGCAGGTTGTCGACGAGCAGCTGCCGGTCGTCGCCGAGCGTGTCGCCCGAGAGCATCAGCGTCTCGAACGTGTGCTGATCCATGAAGTGATAGAGCTCGCCGTCGGAGTAGAGGTACGACGCCTCCACCGTGTCGAGATCGGGCTCGCGGAACTTCTCGCCCGCCTTGAAGGTCTTGTCGAACACCGCGCGCGTCAGCAGGTTCCGCATCTTCAGGCGCACGAGCGTCTGGCCGCCTCGGGCCGTCGGCTTCGACACCTCGACGTCGAGGCAGTGGTACGGCGCGTCCTCGAACTCGAAGAACATCTTCCGCTTGATCTCGATCGCTTCCAGCATTGCGGCCATGGCAGGAGATCATACTGTCCCCGGCCCTCCATGTCGAAGCTGGTAGACTGCGCGCGTTGATTTTCCTCCTCATCTATGCGGCGTCTGGCCTGGCGGGCCTCGTCTACGAGGTCGCCTGGACGCGCCTGCTCACGCTGTACATCGGCCACTCCACGGCCGCCGCGAGCGCCGTCGTCGCCACGTTTCTCGGAGGCCTGGCGGCAGGGGCGGCCGCCGGCGGCCTCGCCGCGCCGCGGCTGCCCCGCAGGGCGAGCCTCTACGCCTACGCCGCGCTCGAGGCGATCGTCATCGTGGCGGCGCTGCTCCTGCCGATCGAGTCGCGCGCCTTCACGCCGCTGCTGCGATGGGCCTATGCGGACGGCGCGGCCGGGGGGATCTTTCCGCTCGTCCGGCTCGCGTCGGTCTTCGCCATGGTGTTCGTGCCGGCGGCCGCGCTCGGCGCGACCTATCCGGTGGCGATCCGCTGGTTCGCGAACGCGTCGACGAACGCCGCGCGTGCCAGCGGCGCGCTGTACGCGTCGAACACGACCGGCGCGGCGATCGGCGCGCTCCTCGCCGGCTTCGTCCTGATCCCGCGCCTCGGCCTCGCGAACACGACGCGCATCGGCATGGCCGTGTCCGCCTGCGCCGCGGCCGGCGTCCTGCTCCTCGCGCGGACGGCCGGCGCAGACGCGAACGCGGCCGCGCCGAACACCACGGGCGCGACGCCGCGCCGCAAAGGACGCAAGGCCGCGAACAGCGAACCGCCGCCCGCGAGCCGTCATCAATACCTCGCCGCGGCCGTCCTCGGCGTCTCCGGCTTCGCCGCGCTCACGCACGAGATCGCCTGGACGCGCGTGCTCGCGCTGCTCCTCGGCCCGACGACGTACGCGTTCGCGGCGACGGTGGCGGCTGTCGTCGCCGGCGTCGCCATCGGGTCGGGCATCGGCTCGTGGCTGGTCGGCCGCGTGCGCCGGCCCGCCGCCTGGCTCGCGTTCGCCCTGGCCGCCGCGGCCGTGTCGGTCAGCTGGACGAGCACGATCGCCGGCACGTCGGTCCCGGTGCTCGTGGCCCGGCAGATGGCGTCCGTCGGCACAGGCGGGGGCGCGTTCGAGGCGATGCTGCGGCAGGGGATGCTGCTCACCGCGACGCTGATCCTCCCCACCTCGATCTGTTTCGGCGCGGCGTTTCCGCTCGCGCTCTCGCTGGTCGGCGCCCCCGGGGCCGAGGCGGCCCGCCCGTTCGGGCTGGTCTACGCCGTGAACACGGTCGGCGCCGTCGCCGGGTCGCTCGCGGCGGGCTTCTTCTTCATCCCGGTCCTCGGCCTGCAGCCGACGCTGACCGTGGTGAGCGGTTGCACGATCGCGGCCGCGCTCATGGTGATCGTGTGGGGCGACCTCACGACGGCGGCCCAGGCGATCGCAATGGCGGCGGCGATCGGCGCCGCCTCCCTGGCGGCGATCAGCCCGCCGTGGAACCGCGCGCTCCTGTCGAGCGGCCCGTACCTCTACGCGCCGTACGTCCCAAAGGATCTCGATCTGCCCGCGCTCCTCGAGGCCGGCACGCTGCTGTACGACCGCGACGGCGCGTCGGCGACGGTGTCGGTGAAGCGGCTCACGGGCACGACCACGCTCGCGGTCGACGGGAAGGTGGACGCGTCGAACCGGAGCGACATGCTCACGCAGAAGCTGCTCGCGCACCTGCCGCTGCTCCTCCACGATCGGCCGCGCACGGTCGGCATCATCGGCCTCGGCAGCGGCGTCACGGTGGGCGCCGCGCTCCGGCATCCGGTCGACGAGGTCGACGTCGTCGAGATCTCGCCGGAGGTCGTCGAGGCGTCGCACTATTTCGACGAGGAGAACGGCCACGCGCTCGACGATCCGCGCGTGCGCCTGATCGTCGGCGACGGCCGCTCGCACCTGCTGCTGTCGGATCGCCAGTACGACGTGATCATCTCGGAGCCGTCGAACCCGTGGATCGCCGGCGTCGCGTCGCTCTTCACGCGCGAGTTCTTCGAGGCGGCGAAGGCCCGGCTGGCGCCCGGCGGCCTCATCTGCCAGTGGGCCCACACCTACAACATCAGCGACCGCGACCTGCGATCGATCGCGGCCACGTTCACGTCCGTGTTTCCGCAGGGAACGATCTGGCTCGTCGGCGAGGACGACGTGCTCCTCGTGGCGGGGGACGCGCCCATCGGCGATCGCCTCGATCGGATCGCCGCGAACTGGAGCCGGCCCGGCGTCGCCGCGGATCTCGCGACGGTGCACGTCGTGGAGCCGTTCTCGATCCTCTCGCTCTATGCCGGCGGGCCGGCCGAGCTGGCGCAGTACGGCAAAGGCGCCACCCTGCTGGACGACGACCGCATGGCGCTCGAGTTCTCGGGGCCGCGCGAGCTCCACAGCCGCAGCGCCGCCGGGAACAGCGCGGCGCTCGGCGCGCTCGGCGCCTCCGGCGACGCGCCGCCGGCCGTTCGGGCCGCGCGCGCCGCCGCCGGCGCGCCGGCATGGCGCCACCGGGCCGACATGCTGTTCGGCGCCGACGTATATGCGCTGGCGTACGACGACTACACGCAGGCGCTGCAGCTCGATCCCTCGGACGGCGCTGCCCTCGACGGGCTGGTGCGGACCGCGCTGCGCACGGGCCGCGCGGTCGACGCGCTCGGCTGGATCAAGGGCGTCACGATGGACCGCCCGCCTGCGATGGGCGTCCTGATCGCCTCGTCGAAACTGCTGGCCGCCAGCGGATCGGGCGACGCGGCGGTTGCGGCGGCCGGGCAGGCGGCGGCGCTCGAGCCGACGCGCCCCGAGCCGCTCGAGCAACTGGCGTCGCTCCGGGCGGACGCGAACGACGCGGCGGCGCTCGACGCGGCGGTCGAGCGACTGCGAACGGTCGCGCCGGATCGGGCGGCGACGTCGTACTACGCCGCGGTCGCGGCCTTTCTGCGCGGCGACGCGGAAGGCGCCGTGCGACTCGCGGATCGCGCGACGGCGCTCGACCCGGCGTTCGCGCCCGTGCACGACCTGGCGGGGGCGGCCTACTTGAAGCTCGGGCGGCTGCAGGATGCGCGGCGCGCGTTCGAAGCGTCCCTCACCTTCGACGCGCACGACAGCACGGCGTACACGAACCTCGGCCTGGCGGCGCTGGCGGCGAACGACCGCGCCGCGGCCGCCGGCTATTTCGCCGAGGCGCTGTGGCTCACGCCGGAATCGAAGACGGCGCGGGAAGGACTGGAGCGGGCGGGCCAGCGCTGAGGCGCCGTTCGCGCGGGGACGCTACTGGACCGGAAGGGTCGTCGCGGACGCGGCGATCGGATTCGGCACCTCGGCGCTCGAGTCGCGCCAGAGCGTGCCGCGCGTGTCGCTGCCGAAGTAGAGCGTGCCCGAGGAACCCGGTGTCGCCGGGTCGGCCCGCGCAAAGTACGAGCTCGCCATGTTGCTGGCCACCGAGACGCACGCCCCGCCGGTGCCCATGTCGAGCACGCCCGCGGCGCCGTCGGCTTCGAGCGTGACGTAGTAGCCGGACTTGAGGATCCCGTTGCTGCTCATATCCGGAGAGATGAATCCCTGCAGGCTGCCCGTCGGCACGAGGACGAGGTCTTCCAGGGCGGTGGCGTAGCCGCCGCCGCCACAGCTCGACGAGAACGCCGCTTCACCGCTGTTGATGGCCCGCAGCGATCCGATCGCCGACGACTCGTTGGCCGCCATCCGGGCGCGCAGGATCCCCGGAACGGCGACGGACGCGAGAATGCCGATGATCGCCACGACGATCAGCAGCTCGATGAGCGTGAATCCCTCAATCCGGCGCATGGGCAGTTCATGGGGCTGCAAACGCAATACCTGGCTCGGCCGTTCTGAGACATATCGTAACTATTGTCAGCAAACCACTTACGAATCTGGACTGGCCCGAGCAGATCACAAATCCGTGCCCGCGATGCCACTTTTGTCATCCGACACCCCGGGGGCTGGCGCAATCTGGCGAATTACGTTAAATTAGGTAACCATCATGCCGTTCAAGGTAATGCACGCCACCAACCCGTTCGTCTACGGCGAGATCGTCGGCCCCGGCGCGTTCGCCGACCGCGACGAGGAGTCGCTGCGCCTGGGCGACGACCTGCGCGACGGGCAGAAGGTGTTCCTGATCTCCCCGCGTCGCTACGGCAAGTCGTCGCTCATCCGGCGCGTGCTCGACGGCCTGGCGCGCGAGCGGATCGTGACCGTGTCGGTGACCGTCGCGGCCTCGAGCTCGTACGTCGGGTTCCTCGAATCCTACGCGCGCGCGCTCGTCGCCGCCGATACGCCCGCCGCCCGCCTGCGCACGTGGGCCGCCGAGTTGCTGACGGCCGTGCGGCCGGAGGTCCGGTTCGACGCCGAACAATCCGGCCACGCGGGGTTCACGCTGTCGTTTCCCTCCGTGCGGACGCCGCGCGAGACGGCGCGGCTCGCCGCCGAGGTGTTCGCGCTCCCCGCCCGGATCGCGGCGGAGCGCAAGCGCCGCCTGGCGATCGCGCTCGACGAGTTCCAGGCCATCGCGTCGTTCGACGGCGGCAGCGTCGAGCAGGCGCTGCGCGCCGCCGTGCAGACGCAGCGCGACGTGGGCTACGTCTTTGCCGGCTCCGAGCCGTCCTTGATGGAGCGGATGCTCGGGCGGCGGCAGCCCTTCTACAAGGCCGGCCCGGTGATGCGCCTCGAGAAGATTCCCGAAGGAGAATTCGCGGCGTTCCTCGAGGCGCGCTTCAAGGCCGGCGCCGTGCGCGCCGAAGCCGGCCTCGGCGCCGCCATCGTCGACCTGGCCGGGAACGTGCCGTACGACGTGCAACGCCTCGCGCACGAAACCTGGGACGACGTGCGGGCGGCCGGCCGCAAGGAGGCCGGCGTCGACGATCTCCACGCCACCCTGACGCGCCTGCTGCGCGAGCAGGGCACGGTGTTCGAGGAGTCGTGGCAGCGGCTGACGCTCGGCCAGCGCGCCGTGCTGCGCGCGGCCGTCGTCGAGCAGGGACGCGAGCTGCTCTCGGCCGACGTGCGCGCGCGCCACCGCCTGGCGTCCGCATCCACGGTGCAGTCGGCGCTGGCGGCGCTGGTGCGCCAGGATCTGATCATGAAGGACGGCGCCCGGTATCACGTCACCGACTCGCTCTATCGAGAATGGGTCGCGAGGAAGACATTCTGAGGTGCTGGGTGCTGGGTGCTGGGTGCGCGAACCCAGAACCCCGCGCGCCGAACCCCGGCCTACGACCCACCTGACCCACCGCCCCACCAGACCCACCCCGCCCCACCAGACCCGCCCGCCACACCCGCCCCCACCTGCCCTATAATCCCGCCTTCCCCTTTGAAAGGAGCGTGCTATGTCCGAGACCACCCCTCGTCGTGGATTCCTGGGACGCCTGGCGATGGCCGCCACCGCGGTGAGCCTGCCCTGGACGGAACTGCGCGCCGCGCCCGCGCCTGCACCGCAGGCCGCCGGCGCGCCCGCCAACTGGATCGGCCAGCTGAAGGGAACCCATCGCTGCCTGTTCGATTTCCCGCAGCACAAGTCGGGCTTTCCGCTCGTCCACATCCTCAATTACCTGAACACGTACAGCGCGGCGTTCAACACGCGGCCGGGTGACGTGGCCGCGATCGGCACGTTCTACGCCGTCGGCGGCGCGTCGAGCATCCCGCTCGCGTTCAACGACGCGATGTGGGCGAAGTACCAGCTCGGCGAGTACACCGGGCTGAAGGACGCGAACGGCCGTTCGTACACGCGCAACGTGTTCCGCAGCCCGACGACCAACGATCGGCATCTCCTCGTCAACGTGATCGGCTCGCCCGACATGCCGCCGCTGGGCGACATGTTCGTCGCCTGCGGCCTCGAGAACCTGCAGAAGATGGGCGCGACGTTCCTGCTGTGCGACAACGCCCTCGGGGCGTTCTCGGGCGACCTGGCGGCGCGCGGCAAGGGCACACCGGAGGCGATCCAGGCGGACCTGGCCGGCAACATCCTGCCGGGCGTCATCCGCGTGCCGGCGATGGTGATCGCGATCGAGCAGGCGCAGGGCGCCCGGATCGCCTACAACAAACAGTAAGCCCGCCTGACGGCGGACGCTACAAACCGGCGAGGAACTCGCCGGCGACGATGCGGGGATCGCGGCCGTCGACGTCGACGGCCCGATTCATCGCGCGCATGTCGCGGGCGCTGATGCGGCCGGCGAGACGCTCGAGCGCGCGGCCGACGCCGGGCTCCGCGAGCAGCGTCGACGTGCGCACCACCGGCACCGCGTCGTAGGGCGGAAAGTAGCGGCGCGTGTCGTCGAGCATCCGCAGATCGAGCGCGTCGATCATCGCGCTCGTGGCGTCGCCGGCGGTCACGTCCACCTGACCGTCGGCGAGCGCCTTGTAAATCAGCGAGAGATCCATCCCCCGCGGCGCCCCGCCGAAACGCAGGCCGTAGGTTTCGACCATGCCGGGATACCCGTCGGCCCGCTGCAGGAACTCGTAGCCGAAGCCCGGCGTCCAGCGCGGCGCGACGGCCTTGAGGTCGTCGATCGACGCGAGGCCGAGGCGGTCGGCGTCCGCCGCCCGCACGAGCACCGCGAAGGTGTTGTTGAAGCCGAGCGGCGCCGCCGCCGTCAGCCCCGCGCCCGCGTACAACTCGCGCGCCCGCGCGAACGCGACCTGGGGATCGTGCGGCACGTCCTCGTGGAAGACGGCCGTGACGGCCGTTCCGGTGTACTCGACGTACAGATCGATGTCGCCGGACCGGACCGCGCGATCGCAGATGAACGTGCCGCCCAGGTTCAGCGTGCGCCCGACCGGCAGGCCCTCGGCCTCGATTGCCTGCGCCAGGATCTCGCCGAGCACGATCTGCTCGGTGAAGTTCTTCGATCCGACGACGATGCGCCCCTCGGCGCCCGCGCCAGGCCAGACGGCGGCGACGATCGCGATGGCCGCGATCGCGGCCGTGACGGACAGCGATCGCCGCGACCAGCCGTGCCCCTGCTTCAGCCGCCGCTCGATCCACGCCAGGCCTCCATCGACGGCCAGGGCGAGCGCCGCCGCCGGCACGGCGCCGGCCAGGATCGTCGTCGTGTCGACCATCGAGAGGCCGCGGAAGATGTACTCGCCGAGGCCGCCCGCGCCGATCGCCGCGGCGATCGTGGCGGTGCCGACGCCGATCACGGCCGCGACGCGCAGGCCGGCGACGATCGAGGGAACGGCGAGCGGCAGCTCCACCATCGTGAGGAGCTGGCGCTCGGTCATGCCCATCGCGACGCCCGCGTCGACCACCGCGCGATCGACGCCCTGCAGGCCGCCGACGGTCGTTCTGACGATCGGCAGCAGCGCGTAGAGCGTCAGCGCGACCAGCGCCGTGCGCGGGCCGACGCCGCCGATGAACGGCAGCGGCAGCAGGAAGCCGAACAGCGCGAGGCTGGGGATCGTCTGCGCGACGCTCGCGAGGAACAGCAGCGGACGCCCGACGCGCGGGCGGCGGAAGGCCAGAATTCCGGCCGGGATCCCGATCGCCGCGGCGACGGCGGTCGAGACGAGCACGAGCACCATGTGCTGCTCGACGAGCCGCAGCGTCTCGAGACGATGCGCCGACCAGAACCGGAGCAGGTCCGTCACGGCGCGCCCTCGAGCGCGGGCCGGCGGCTCAAGGTGTCGAGCAGCAGGCGGACGTCCGGCGCCTCGGATTGCGCGATGCGATCCGGCGTCTCACATGCCACGAGCCGGCCACCCTCGAGCACGCCGATGCGGGTGGCGAGCGCGAACGCCTCGGCCATGTCGTGCGTCACGAGGATCACCGTGGTGCCGAGCTGGTGATGGATGCGCGCGAACTCCCGATGCAGCTCGACGCGCGTGACCGGATCGAGCGCGCCGAACGGCTCGTCCATGAGGAGCATCGGCGGATCGACGGCCAGCGCGCGCGCGACTCCGACGCGCTGGCGCTGCCCGCCCGAGAGTTCCGACGGCCGGCGCGCCGCGTAGCGATCGGGCGGCAGGCCGACCAGTTCGAGCAGCTCATGGGCGCGCGCCCGCATGCGATCGGCGGGCCAGCCCTCGAGGCGCGGCACGATCGCCACGTTCTCCTCGATGGTCATGTGCGGGAAGAGGCCGACGTCCTGCAGCACGTAGCCCGTGCGCCGGCGCAGGCGGATGCCGTCCCACGCGCGCGTCTCGCGGCCCTCGACCGTCACCGAACCCGCGATCGGCAGCGCGAGGCCGTTGACGAGCTTGAGCACCGTGCTCTTGCCGGCGCCGCTCCGGCCGACGAGCACGACGATCTCGCCCGGCGCGACGTCGAGCGTCAGGCCATCGATGACGGCAGCTTGGCGGGGATAGCCGAAGCGGGTGTCACGGAAGGAGACGACCGGGGGGGACATGGGGGAATGGGGGGATGGGGGGATCTGGTGATTTGGTGATTTGGTGATGGGGTGATTTGGTGATGGGGTGATGCGGTGATTGCCCCATCACTACATCACCCCATCACCACGTCACCACATTCTTCCTTCTCCCTACCGATGGAAGCGGCCGACCAGCACGGCCTTGCCCAGCACGTGGCCTTCCATGGCGTCGAAAACGGCCGTGCGCGTCTGGGCGGCCTGCTGCGGCGTGCCCTGCGGGACGTCGAGCTTGGTGTCGAGCGCGTAGAGCTCGAACGTGTAGTGGTGGTACGGACCGGGACCGGCGCCCGGGCCCATGAAAGCGTTGCCGCGCAGGCTGACCTGCCGCGTGCCGTCGCTCTGCTCGCCCTGCGGGAAGCCTTCCGCCAGTCCGGTCGACGTGCCCGGAATGTTCCACACGAGCCAGTGCGTGACGTCCATCCTCGCGCCCTTGTTCATCACCGGTTCGGGATCGTGGAGCAGCAGCACGAAGCTCTCCGTGCCGGGGGGCACCTGCGACCACGCGAGCGCGGGCGACACGGGCGCGTCGCTCGCCTGCGTGAACTTGTTCGGGATGACGCCGCCGTCCTCGAACGCGGTGGTCGTCATGAGGAGCGGCGGCACGCGTGCGCCGCCGCGCGCCTGGGCCCCCCGGGCCCCCTGGGCAACGACCGGCGCGATGGCCGATCCGGCGAGCGCGGCGGTCGCGGCCACCGCGGTCAACGTGCGAAGTGCGTTTGTTGTCTTCATGGCTCTCCCTGGAAAAAGAAAAACTGCGGACGGTCAGCGGAAACGGGCGAGGACGTCGGACGACACCTGGCAGGAGATCGTGCGCGACTTGCCGACGAGATCGATCGTGAGACTTCCAGTGGCGGCGAAGGCCGCCGTGTCGAACGTGAAGCGCCCGCCCGCGCCCTCCATCGATCGCGACGAGGCCTCGATCGCGCGGCCGCCGCGCTTCACCACCACGGCCGTGATCGGGTTGTCGGCGCCGCGCGCGGGCGTGACGCCGATCGTCACGCGCGTCTGCTGCGCCTGCTGATAGTTCGGCTGCGGCGCGGGCTGGCCGTTCTGGATCACGCGCCACACCTCGTACGCCACCGCTTTGTACGGCGTGTACACGGCGAGCGTGTAGTCGTCGTTCTGGCAGAGCCCTGTGTCCCAGAACACGCAGGCGGGCGCGCGGCCCTCCTGCTTCCCGCATTCGATCGCATGGTAGTAGCTCGCGGGATCAATCGGAAGGATGCCCTTGTCCCAGGCGGGCTCGGACGGCGGCACGACGGCCTTCACCGTGACCTGCGCCTGCGCCTGCGCCGCGGACGCGAGCGCCACGAGCGCCACGAGGGCCACAGGGGCCACAGGGGCCACAGGGGCGGCGCCGCGCACGAGACGGGCGAGAGCTCCGGCCGATCTGGGCATCGGCCGGAGTATAACGCGTCAGCGCTGGAGCTTGCCCCCGGGCGCCGAGAGCATCAGCTGCACGAGCTTCTCCGTGATGTGCGGCTCGAGCCCTTCGGTATGGCCCTTCTCCAGCCGCACGATGTCGGCCACGACGCGGCCGTCCTTGCAGCCGGGATACTCGTACACGCGCGCCGTGCCCGGCCGCGCGACGAGCCCCCACGCGGGCACCGGCGGATTCTGGCGCGACGTGTCGTAGATGTATCCGGCCTTGGCGTCGACGACCGTTTCGGTCATGCGGCGCGTGCCGCAGCTGTACTTCGCCGCCCAGGCCGACGCCGTGGGCAGGCCCTTCTCGTCCATCTCCCGCTCGCCGGTTTCATAGATAAAGGAGAAGTCGCCGTCGGGCAGCCCGCTCGGCGTGGCCAACGCGCCCGCGCCGGCACCGCTCGCCCGCCCGCCGCTGGCGCGGCCGCCGGCAGGCGCCGGTCCGCGAGCCATGCCCGAGAAGTTACCGCGGCCCGGATTCCCGCCGAGTCGCCCGCCCGACAGGCTCAGCCAGCCATCGACGCGCGTGCTGAAGAAGGCGGTGTGCAGCAGACGGTTCGACGTGATGCCGCCCTGGGAATGCCCGGCCAGCCAGAACGCCTTGATGTTCTCCTTGCCGATCTGATCGACGACGAACTCCACGATGTTCTGCAGGTACTGATCGTCCACATCGGACCAGACGCGCGTGGGCGAGTACGGCGTCGCGATCACGAGCCGGTACTGGTCCTTGTAGTCCATGATCGGGAAGTAGTTGCGGTGCCAGTTGTTGGGCGCGCCCGCGCCGTGCAGGCTGAGCACGAAGGTGATCTTCTCGCCCGGCTTCAGGTCGCACGGGTAGTCGAGGAAGTACTGCCGGCGCGTCTTCATCTCGACGGCGTTGCCGGGGTTCGCGATCCGGTCGCCGTTGCAGTTCGCGTCCGGGCAGTGCGCCACGGGGGGCGTCGCGCAGGCGACGCCGTCGAACCGGAACGGCTCCTGGGCGGCGGCGGACGCGGGCGTCAGGGTCGTGAGCGCGACGAGCGCCGAGGCGGCGGCGATCCGGATAGCGATCATGAGCGTTCTCCTCGGGTGCATGCTACTCCCGCGGGGGGCTCGCCGCGCCCGGAATCAGGAACGGGGCTTCGTGGCGCGCCGCGCGGCCACGAGCTCGGCGAGCGCCGCAGGGGTTGGCGCCTCGAGCATCTGCCGCAGGAAGGCCTGATCGCGCAGGTCGTCCTTTGCGATGGCGATCGAGGCGCGCCGCGGCAGGCGGTAGGACGTCCGGCCGTCCGGCCCGGCGAACGCTTCGGCCTCCTGCTGTCGTACGAGGCGCTTCATCACGGTGTGGATCGCCGCGAGCGGGTTCTCGATCGCCGCCAGCGCCGCACGCGACGTTCGGGCCACAGTGAGAATTTACACATTTCCAATCTCAGTGTGCAAGTACGGCCGCCGGTCCGCCTTCAGGAGCGATCGCCGGCCCTGGAAGACGAGCGCCGTCAGCACGCCCACCACGCCGGGGAACACCGCCGACGCCGCGCCCATCGTCGCCGCGGTCACGGCCGTCGCGCCGATCATGATGATCGTGAGGCACGCAGCCGCGACCGGCGTCAGCAGCGGGCGGATCCGGAGCGCCATCGGCAGGATCAGCCCGAGCGCGCCCAGCGTCTCGGCGACGGCGATGAACCGGAGAAAAGCGCCCGGCAGGGCAATGGGTCCCGCCATCGCCTCGATCGGCATCACCAGTTTGAAAATCCCCGAGAAGAGAAAGACCGCAGCCAGCAGCCCCTGCACCGCCCAGAGCGTCTTGTTGAATCGCATGTTCGTGTCTCCTTTTATGAGTGGCGGCGGGGCCCCACCCCCGCCGCGAACTGACGCCGATGCTCGCCCTCGGATCTCCACGTCCTCGGCCTCGCATGGCCGCAGGCGCGGACCTCTTCTACGGACGGCGGGGCCCCACCCCCGCCGCGAACTGACGCCGACGCTCGCCCTCGGATTTCCATGTCCTCGGCCTCGCATGGCCGCAGGCGCGGACCTCTTCTACGGACGGCGGGGCCCCACCCCCGCCGCGAACTGACGCCGATGCTCGCCCTCGGATCTCCATGTCCTCGGGCTCGCATGGCCGCAGGCGCTGGCGTCTTCTAAAGATTGGTCGAACGGCTGGAGCGGGAATCGACAGGGAGGCGCACAACGGTTGAGGGGGGGCCGGTCCGGCTAAAGCCTGACGCCGCAGGGAGTTGGGGACTCTGTCGATCCGGCGTCATCCCGTTCGACTATGGTGTGAAGGCGCGGCGGGGGTGGGGCCCCGCCGCCAGTGATAAATGGAGACGCCATGCGATTCATGATGATCGTGAAAGCGGACAAGGTCACCGAGGCGGGCACGCTCCCGACCGCGCGTGATCTCGAGACGATGGGTAAGTTCAACGACGAGATGACGAAGGCCGGCGTGATGGTGGACGGCGTCGGCCTGCAGGCGAGCTCGAAGGGCGCCCGCGTGGCGTTCGTCGACGGCAAACCGCAGGTGACCGATGGCCCGTTCCCCGAAACCAAGGAACTCATCGCCGGCTTCTGGATGCTCGAGGTCAAGTCGAAGGCCGAAGCGATCGAGTGGGCGAAGAAGGTGCCGTTCGATCACCTGCCGCACACCGGGCGCACGCCGGAGCTCGAGATCCGTCAGGTGTTCGCCGAGGAAGACTTCGCGGACGTGAAGTAAAGGGAGGCCACGGCGTGAGCCTCTTGCGCCGGGCGCGCGAGAGGTGGTGTGATGGGTCGGCGTGGCCGGCCCCTCCATCCCCGAGACGGTGAACGCCGTCTACCTCTCCGAGTCCCGCCGGGTGCTCGCGACGCTGATTCGCCTGCTCGGCGATTTCGACGCGGCGGAGGAAGCGCTGCACGACGCGTTCAAGGCGGCCCTCGAGCAGTGGCCCCGCGAGGGGATCCCGGCGAACCCGCGGGCGTGGCTGGTCTCGACCGGGCGGTTCAAGGCCATCGACGCGAAGCGGCGGGCGGCGCGGTTCCAGGCGTTTGACGACGAGGGGCCCGAAGCGGCGGGCGCGGTCGAGCCCGAGGCGTGGACGGATCCCGAGGCGGTCGAGGACGATCGGCTGCGGCTGATCTTCACCTGCTGCCATCCGTCGCTCGCGCCCGACGCGCAGGTGGCGCTCACGCTGCGCGAGGTCTGCGGGCTCACGACCGAGGAAATCGCCCAGGCGTTCCTCGCGCGCCCGGCGGCGATGGCGCAGCGGATCGTGCGGGCGAAGGGCAAGATCCGCGACGCGCGGATCCCGTATCAGGTGCCGGACGCGGCCGACCTGCCCGTCCGGCTCGACGCGGTGCTCCGCGTGATCTACCTCGTCTTCAACGAAGGCTACGCCGCCTCGTCCGGGGCAGAGGCGACGCGGCGCGATGTGTCGGATGAGGCGATCCGGCTGGGCCGGCTGCTCGTGGAGCTGCTGCCCGAGCCGGAAGCAATGGGGCTGCTGGCGCTCATGCTCCTGCACGAGTCGCGGCGCGAGTCGCGCACGACGGACACGGGAGACGTCGTGGTGCTGGAGGACCAGGATCGATCGCGCTGGGATCGCGCGCTGATCGCCGAGGGCACGCGGCTGGTGGAGCAGGCCCTCGCGACGCGGCGCATCGGGCCGTATGCGGTCCAGGCGGCGATCTCGGCGGTGCACGCCGACGCGGCCGCGGCCGACGCGACCGACTGGGCGGAGATCGTCGGGCTCTACGACGTGCTGCTGCGGCTGGAGCCGTCGCCGGTCGTCGAGCTGAACCGCGCCGTCGCCGTGGCGATGCGCGACGGCCTCGAGAGCGGGCTGGCGCTGGTGGACGCGCTGCTCGCGCGCGGGGAGTTGAAGGAATACCGCCTGGCGCACGCGGCGCGCGGCGAATTGTGCCGGCGCCTGGGACGAACGAACGACGCGCGCGCGTCGTACAAACGCGCGCTCGAGCTCACGAAACAGGAACCGGAGCGCCGGTTGATCGAACGGCGCCTGTCGGAGTTGAACGCACCATGAAATATCTCTGTCTCGTCTATCTGGAAGCCGACAAGATGCAGGCCGTGCCCGACGGCGAGTGTGTCGCCTGCGGCGAGGATCTCCGTGCGAGCGGGAAACTGCTCGCCGCCGAGCCGCTGCATCCGGTGGAGACGGCGACGACCGTGCGCGTCCGCAACGGCCGCACGGTCCTCACCGACGGCCCGTTCGCCGAAACCAAGGAGCAGCTCGCGGGGTTCTATCTGATCGACGCGCGCGACCTGAACGACGCCATCCAGGTCGCGGCGAAAATTCCCCCGGCGCGTGAGGGCAGTGTGGAGGTTCGGCCGGTTCGCGAATTGCAGCCTTGACGGATAATCGTTCACCTGGAGGACGGACATGAGCGGCGTACGGTTACTGGTCGGCACGCGCAAAGGCGCGTTCATCCTGACGTCTGATGGCAAGCGCAAGACCTGGGACGTGAGCGGACCGCATTTCGGCGGCTGGGAGATGTATCACCTGAAGGGCTCCCCCGCGAATCCCAATCGGCTCTACGCCTCGCAGTCGAGCGGCTGGTTCGGCCAGACCATGCAGCGATCGGACGACGGCGGCAAGACGTGGGAGGCGATCGACAACAAGTTCACCTACGAGGGCACGCCCGGCCCGCACCAGTGGTACGACGGCACGCCGCACCCGTGGGAATTCAAGCGCGTGTGGCACCTCGAGCCGTCGGCGACGGATCCCGACATGGTCTACGCCGGCGTCGAAGACGCCGCGATGTTCCAGACGAAGGACGGGGGCAAGAGCTGGCAGGAGCTGCCGGGCCTGCGCCAGCACGGCACCGGGTCGCAGTGGACGCCGGGGGCCGGCGGCCTCTGCCTCCACACGATCATCATCGACCCGGCGAACCCGAAGCGGATCTACATCGCCATCTCAGCCGCGGGCGCCTTCAGGAGCGACGATGGCGCGACGTCGTGGAAGGCGATCAACCAGGGGCTGGTGTCGAACCACATTCCCGATCCCAAGGCCGAAATCGGGCACTGCGTGCACCACGTCGCGATGCATCCGTCGAAACCGGACACGCTCTTCATGCAGAAGCACTGGGACGTGATGCGCTCCGACAATGCCGGCGATCTGTGGACCGAGGTGAGCGGCAACCTGCCGACCGACTTCGGGTTCGTCATCGACGTGCACGCGCACGAGCCGGAGACGATCTACGTGGTGCCGATCAAGAGCGACTCGGAGCACTACCCGCCCGAGGGCAAGCTGCGCGTCTACCGCAGCCGGACCGGCGGCAACGAGTGGGAGCCGCTCACGAAGGGGCTGCCGCAGGAGAACTGCTTCGTGAACGTCCTGCGCGACGCGATGTCGGTGGATCGCCTCGACCCGGGCGGGATCTACTTCGGCACGACCGGCGGGCAGGTCTACGGATCGGCCGACGGCGGCGACAGCTGGACCGCGATCGTCCACGACCTGCCGCCCGTTCTGTCGGTGGAGGCGCAAACGCTGGCATGATTCGCATCGAGCTGCCGTATCACCTTCGCAACCTCGCGCGCGTGGATCGCGAGGTCACGATCGAGGTGGCGGGCCCGGTCACGCTGGGCTCGGTCCTCGACGCGCTCGAGGCGACGTATCCCGTGCTGCGCGGGACGATCCGGGATCACGGCACGCACCAGCGCCGCGCCTTCCTGCGGTACTTCGCCTGCCAGGAAGATCTGTCGCACGAGCCACCCGACACGCCGCTCCCCGACGCCGTCGTGTCGGGGGCGGAGCCGTTTCTCGTGATCGGGTCGCTGTCGGGGGGCTAGACCAGCACCCGAGTGTCGTTCCTTCCCGAACTTTCTTCACACCGGGAAACACTTGCCCGGTCGCCGACGCGCGCGAAGCATTCGGAGGCCGTGAAACCTCGATCGGCTGAGGGTATCGCTCTTGCAATGCCAGGTGTGTGCCCGACGAGAGCTTCGGCAGGCGTCTCCGCCACGAGCGCGAACGCCGCCGAATCGACCTCTCGATGATCGCCGAGACCAGCAAGATCAGTATGTCGCTCTTCCAGGATCTGGAGCGCGACGACGCGTCGCGGTGGCCGTCGGGGATCTTTCGCCGCGCGTTCATTCGGGCGTACGCGCAGGCCGTCGGTCTGGACGCCGACGCGACCGCGAAGGAATTTCTCGAGCTCTATCCCGATCCGGGCGATCCCGATCCCGCGGCGGGGGCCGCCGCCGCGGCAGCCTCGTCGCCGCTGCGGCTGACGCTGGCGAACACGGGACGGTTCTTCGTGCGCGGCCGCCTCGTGCGGACGCTGCACGTGCGGCTGGCAGCAGCGGCATGCGATGCCCTGTTCGTCACGGTGCTCGGCCTGGTGGTGTACGCGGCCGTCGGTGTGTGGTGGATGCCGCTCTGCATGGTCCTTGTGGGCTATTACGCAGGTAGCGTTCTTCTGCTGGGGAACACGCCGGGGGTCTGCCTCTGCGCGCCAGGCCGGGTGTCCGACCCGTCCCCACCCGGGCCGGCCCCGTCACTGCTTCGGCGCCTCCGCTCGTCGCCGGCCGGCGCCCGGCTCCTCAGCTCCTTCGGGTACGGATCCCGCTAGCGGGGACGCCGGGCTACAATACCCGCTCCGGTTTCAACCGAGAGGAGCCTCCGATGAAGCGTCTCGCCACGCCGTTCCTCGCGACCTTCGCCATCGCGGCGCTCGCGGCCCCCGCTTTTGCCGCGCCGAATTGTGAGGCGCTGGCCCGCGTCGCGCTGCCCGACACGACCATTACGACCGCCACCCTCGTGTCGTCCGGCTCGTTCGCGGTGCCGGGCGCCCGGGGCGGCCGCGGCCTCGACGGCCTGCCGGCCTTCTGCCAGGTGCACGGCGTGATCAAACCGACGCGCACGTCGATGATCCACTTCGAGGTCTGGCTGCCGGCCGACAACTGGAACGGCCGCCTCCAGGTCGTCGGCAACGGCGGCCTCGCCGGCACGATCAGCTATCCGGCGATGGCGACCGCGCTGCGCGCGGGCTTCGCCACCGCGAGCACCGACACGGGCCATACCTCGTCGGAGCCGCCGACGTGGCTCGAGGATCGCGAGCGCCTCATCGACTACAGCTCGCGCGGCCTGCATCTCACGACAACCAACGCGAAATCGCTCGTCGAGACGTTCTACACCGAGATGCCGAAGTACGCGTACTACAGCGGCTGCTCCACCGGCGGCAAGCAGGGGCTGATGGAAGCGCAGCGTTACCCGGCGGACTTCGACGGCATCCTCGCGGGCGACGCGGCGAACTTCTGGACGCACCAGATGGCGAGCGAAGTGTGGAACGGCGTGGCGACGAGCGAAAGCGACACGAACCTGCCGCGTGAAACGCTGCAGATCGTGCAGGACGCCGCACTCAATGCGTGCGACGCGCTCGACGGCGCGAAGGACGGCCTCGTCAGCGATCCGATGCGCTGCAAGTTCGATCCCGGCGTGCTCGAGTGCCGCGGGCAGGACTCGTCGAGCTGTCTCACAGCCTCGCAGGTCAAGGCCGTGCGCGAGATTTACCGCGGACCGGTGAACCCGCGGACGGGCGAATCGGTCTATCCCGGCCTGTATCCCGGCGGCGAGCTGGGCTGGATGCCCGGTCCGGTCATCAACCGCGACAAGACGTCGGGCGTGAGCTCGCAGCCGTTCTGGAGCTTCACGCTGTTCGACAATCCTGACTGGCCCTTCCGGACGTTCGACTTCGACGCCGACCTCGCGCGCGCGGACCGTGAGCTCGCGCCGATCACGAACGCGACCAACCCGGATCTCTCGGAATTCAACCGCCTCGGACACAAACTCATCTACTACCACGGCGCCGCCGACCCGCTGATCCCCGCGCAGAACGGCATCGACTACTACGAGTCGGTCGTGAAGGCGCAGGGCAGCCTCGACGCGACCGAGCGCTTCTACCGCGCGTTCCTCGTGCCCGGCCTCTATCACTGCGCGGGCGGCCCCGGGCCGACCGCCTTCGGCACGGCGGGCCAGCCGCCGGCCGGCCAGGACGATGCGGATCACGACATTCTGATGGCGCTGCAGCGCTGGGTCGAAGGCGGCGCCGCTCCCTCGCAGGTGATCGGCACGAAGTACGTGGATGGCGACGCGTCGAAGGGCGTCGCGCTCCAGCGGCCGCTCTGCGCCTACCCGGCGGTGGCGATGTACAAGGGTTCCGGAGACATGAACGACGCCGCGAACTTCTCGTGCGTCGCGCCGAAGTAGATCCGAGCGAGTCTCTCGAAGGTCTCCGAGCCACGGTCGTCGTGCTCGGGGACCTCGGACGGAGCCCGCGCACGCTGTACCACGCGCTGGCGCTCGCCGACCGCGGCGCCGAGGTGGACATCGTCGCCTTCGCGGACACGGCGCTGCCGCGTGAGCTCATGGGGAACGGCCGCGTCGCGGTCCACACGCTCCCGGGATCCGGAAGCAGCCGTTCGTCGTCCTTCAGCCTTCCGGCGGCACTTGCGCGTGCGCTCGCACAGGCCGCCGGACTCTTCTGGACCCTCCTCGCGCGTGTCCGGTCTCCGCACGTCATCCTCGCCCAGACGCCGCCGCCGATCCCGACGCTCGCGGTGGCCGCCGCCGCCGCCCGGCTGCGCGGCGCGCGGCTCATTGTCGACTGGCACAACTTCGGATCGGACGTGCTCGCGCTGAAGGCCGGCGCCGGCAGCCGCGGCGTGCGGTGGGTCCGGCGCGCCGAGCTGCGGCTGGCTCACAGGGGCGATGTGCACCTCGCGGTATCGACCGCGCTGGCCGATCGCCTCAGCCGCGACGCCGGCCTCACGCGCATCACGGTCTTCCGCGATCGTCCGGCCGCGCGGTTCTCACCGGCGCTCCGCCGCGAGCCCCCGCCACCGGCGCTGCAGCGGCTGATCGACGACTTCCCCGGCACACGCCCGGCGATTGCCATCGCGCCAGGCAGCTGGACGCTCGACGAGGACGTCGATCTGCTCCTGGACGCGGTCGCGACCTATGACGCGGACGAGACCGCGCGGCCGCTGCTCGTGCTGTTGTCCGGCGACGGGCCGCGCAAGCCCGCGTATGCCGAGCGTATTCGAGGGCTGACGCTTCGCCGCTCGCGCGTGGGGACGATCTGGGTACCGTACGAGGACTACCCGGCGCTGCTGGCCCACGCCGACGTCGGCATCTCGATTCATCGATCGGCGTCGGGCGTCGATCTGCCGATGAAGATCGCCGACATGATCGGCGCCGGCCTTCCCGTTCTCGCGCTCGACTATCCGTGCCTGCGGGAGGAACTCGCCGGCGACGGCGCGATTCGCCTCTTCACGTCGGCATCCGGCCTGGCGCGGGCGCTCGCGGGCGTGGAGGCCGATCGGCGGGAGCCGCCACAGCCCGCGGTCACATGGGATCAGGAGTGGGCCCGGGTGTGCCTCCCGCTGGTCGCGGTCGCGGGTCATGTCCGCGACGCGTGACTCATGCGGGCTCGGTCTCCAGTCCCGCCTCGGCCAGCTCTTTCATGCCACCCGCGTTGTAGACGGCCGCGTAGCCCATGTCCTGCAACGTCTTGCCGGCGAGCGCCGACCGTCCGCCTGATGCACAGTAGAGAACGATCGTGCGGTCTTTCTGTAGCGCCGGGTTGTGATACGGCGTCGCCGCGTCGGCCCTGAATTCGATCATCCCACGCTGAATGTGAAGCGCGGTGCGGATCTTTCCGGTCTGCCGCACCTCAGGTTCGTCCCGCACGTCCACGAGCACCACGTCGGGACGGCCGATCATCTCGCGCAGCTGGTTGGGTCGAAGTTTGGGGACGGTCGCGTGTGCGGCTGCCAACAGATCCTGGACGCTTGCAGACATGGAACCTTCCTTCCGCGCGTCTGCTCCGGACGCGCTCGAATACGGGACGCGCAATCTATTGCCTCCGCCCCGTCGTTGTGTGAAAAAGGTACCCTCCACGGCGGCGGGAAGTCCCGGCGGGAAACCGGGAATTCTCCGGGATTGTTGCCGGGCGCCGGCCATGAGGTGGGATGACGCAGGCCGTCAGATTCGGCTCCTATCTGTTCGAGCTACGGAGCGGGCGGTTGTCGGCTGGAGAGCGTGAAGTCCGGCTCACGCCAAAGGCCGCCGCCGTGCTCAAAGAGCTCGTGACGCGCGCGGGCACTCCGGTGTCGAAAGAGGAGCTCTTCGCGTCAGTCTGGAGCGGAACCAGCGTCAGTGACGATGCGCTGACGTCGTGCGTTCAGGAATTGCGAAAGGCGCTGGCGGACGACCCCCGGCAGCCGCAGTTCATCGAGACGCGCCATCGGCGCGGGTATCAATTCATTGCGCCCGTCACCGGTGCGGCGACAGAGGCCGCGGACCACTCGCCCGATCCGAATGGTGTGTCCACCATTGCCGTGCTCCCGTTTGCGGATTTGAGTCCGGAACACGACCACGACTATCTCTGCGACGGCCTGGCGGAGGAGCTCATCAACGCGCTGACCCACATCGACGGATTGCGGGTCGCGGCGCGGACCGCGTCATTTCAATTTCGCGGCTCGGGCGCGGACCCTGGCGACATCGGCCGGCAGTTGGACGTCGGCGCGTTGCTGGGCGGCAGCGTGCGGAAGGCCGCCGCGCGCCTGCGCGTGACGGTCCAGCTCGTGGACGCGCGCACCGGCTATAACCTCTGGTCCGAGCGCTTCGATCGCACGCTGAACGATGTGTTCGAGATACAGGATCAGATCGCCGAACGTGTCGCGACGCTGCTGCGCGGCGGCGTTCTGACCGGCCGGGAGAGGCGCGGGTTGTTGCGGCCGCACACCGGCGTCGACGCGTACGAATATTATCTGCGCGCGCGGCAGCACCTGCCGCGCATGACACGGCCCGATCTCGAGAACAGCGGGCAGAACTTCCAGCGCGCGATCGATCTGGACGCGACCTATGGCCCGGCGTTCGCCGGACTCGCCATGGTCCACGCGACGCTGTACGAGTGGTTCGGCGCACAGGAGCAGGACGAAGCGGCGGCCGCGCAGGCCAGTGACCGCGCATTGGCGCTCGCGCCGTCTCTCGCCGAGGCGCACGTCGCCAGGGGCTGCGCCCTCGCGCTGTCGCGCCGCTACGACGAAGCCGCCAGCGCCTTCGAGGCCGCGATCTGGCTCAATCCGAATCTGTTCGACGCGTACTACTACTTCGCGCGCACGATGTTCGCCGCCGGTGAGATCGAGCGCGCGGCCGAACTGTTCCGGAACGCCGGCGGCGTCCAACACGAAGATTTCCAGAGCCCCATCCTGCTGGGGCAGGCGCTTCGGATGCTCGGACGGGCCGCGGAGGCGGAACTCGCCAACCGCGAAGGCATTCGACGGGCGGAGCGTGTGCTGACGCTGAACCCGCGAGACGGGCGGGCGCTGTCGATCGGGTCGGTCGCGCTCTACGAGGACGGGCAGGTCGCGCGCGCGCTCGAGTGGTCGGAACGCTCGGTCGAGTTATATCCCGAGGATCCGGGCTCGCTGATCAACGCCGCGTGCGTGCGGATGAGGAGCCACGAGCACGAACGGGCGCTGGATCTGCTCGAACGCGTGTTCGGACGAGGCTGGGGCAAGCGGGACTGGGTCGAGCACGATCCCGACTACGACGCGCTGCGCGGGGACCCACGATTTCAGCGCCTGCTCCAGAAGCTTAAATGAGCGGGGGCGCGGGATCGAAGTGGCGTTTCGCGAAGGCGCGGCCGGATCCCGACTTGAGATACTTCTCGAAGCGCACGGCTGCGCGTTCTGTCGCGAACTCCACGACGACGAGCAACGACCACGGCCGATGGTGCCGGGTCACTCCCGAGGGCCCGAAGTTGTGCCATTCGAGGCGCCGCTCGACGTCGCTGGTGATGCCGACATAGTGCCGATCGGGGTTCGAGTCGCTGCGGAGAATGTAGACGAACCGTTGCCCAATGCCGCGCATGCCGCAAGCGCCCGCACATCCCGCGCCAAACGACTCGCGCGAAAGCAATCCCGACTAACGTCGGATGGAAATCCTCATGCGAAGAAGCGCCTGCCTGTGAGGAGCGCGTGTCCGGAGAAGCGCCTGCCTGGACGAAGCTCGCGCGAAGGCGCGAGCGAAGTCTGGCTGGGAGGCAGGGATTCGAACCCCGATAACATGCTCCAGAGGCACGTGTCCTACCGTTGGACGACCTCCCAGTACCCGGGCGCGTGAAACGCTGGGACGGGAAACCACGATTATAGTCGGGGTCGGAAGGCCCGGGCAAGGTGGCGGCCCGGGCCTCTGGTGAGTGGCAGCCGACGCGCGTCCGGCCGGCTAGATCGTGTGCGTCCCGTGGGGGATGGCCGGCGCCGGGTCGCCCGGCACGATCGGCTGCGGCCAGGACGGCTCCTGCGTCTCGTCGTGCTTCGCGCGCTGGCTCGCCACGCCGCCCTTGCGGCCAGCTTCGCGCGCTTCGTCCTTCGTCCATTCGTGGGCGCGGCCCTTCGCGTGCGCGGCCTTACCGCCCTTGCTCGCAATTTCGCGCTGCTTATCCCGGTTCATTGATGCGAAGCCGCGATCGTGTGTGGACACGTGATGCCTCCTCCTCCGAAGTACGTGTGTCGCGTTCCTCCGATAAGTGTTGAGACGCTGCAACGGCCGTGCCGGCCGTTACGAGGTACAGGTCCCATGTGTACAGGAACTTACGGAAAGATCAACAGACCGGACAAGACATTCCCGTGAACAAACTTCTCGCGGCCGAAACAGAATTGCCAGCGCTGGCCGCTAAGTGGCTTAGTCAGCTTCGGTTCAAACTGATGAGCTCGATCGCCGCGCCGACACGCCGTTGCACGGTCTCTCGCCCGACGAGGGCCAGAACCTCGAACAGCCCAGGGCTCGCCGCCCGGCCCGTCACCGCGACGCGCACGGCGTGAATCAGCGCACCGGCCTTGATCCCGCGCGCGTCCGCCACCGATCGCAACGCGGCCTCGGTCGACGCCACGCCGAATTCGGGCAGCGACGCGAGCGCGGCGTCGAGCGCGCGCAGATGGTCGTCCATTCCCGGCATCCCCGGCGCCAGGTGCTTCGCGACGGCGGCCGCGTCGTAGTCGAGCGAGGCGCCCGGCGGCAGGAAGAAGAACCGGCCCTGATCGACGAAGTCGCCGAGCCGCTTCACGCGCGGTTTCAGCAGTTCGAGCACGTCGTAGAACCAGGCGTGCTTCGTCGTCACGTACTCGTCGCGCCAGAGGCCCGCGGCCTCGAAGAACGGCTTCACGCGCGCGGCCAGGTCGCTCGGCGCGAGGCGCAGGATGTGCTGCTGGTTGAACCAGTCGAGCTTCTCCTGATTGAACACGGCGTTGCCGCCGCTGATGCCCTCGAGCGAGAACGCCGCGACGAGCTCGTCGCGCGTGAAGATCTCGCGATCGCCGCTCCCGGGCGACCAGCCGAGCAGCGCCAGGAAGTTCACCATCGCCTCCGGCAGGTAGCCCTGCGCGGCATACTCCCCTACCGCCGTCGCGCCGTGCCGCTTGCTGAGCCGCTTCTTGTCAGGCCCGAGGATCAGCGGCACGTGGGCGAACGCCGGCACGGCCTCGCCGAACGCCCGGTATAGAAGAATGTGCTTGGGCGTGTTCGACACGTGATCGTCGCCGCGAACGACGTGCGTGATCTCCATGTCGATGTCGTCGCAGACGACCGACAGGTGGTACGTCGGCAGGCCGTCCGACCGCACGATCACGAAGTCCTCGATGTGCGCGGCGTCGAACGCGATCGGCCCGTGGACGAGATCGTCGAAGCCGGCCGACTCGCTCCCGGGAACGCGGAACCGGATCGCGCGCGGCCGGCCTTCGCGCTCACGGGCCGCAATGTCATCGGGCGTCAGATTGGCGCAGCGGCGGTCGTACACCCACCCGCCGCCGGCCTGCTCCGCGGCCTCGCGCCGCGCCTTCAGCTCCTCGGGCGTGCAGTAGCAGTAATACGCCCGACCGGTCGCGACGAGCCTCGCCGCGGCCGCGCGATGCCGATCGAAGCGCTGCGACTGGAAGTACGGCCCGCGCGGCCCGCCGATGAGCGGGCCTTCGTCCCACTCGAGGCCGAGCCAGCGCAGGCCGTCCAGGATGCCCTCGACCATCGCGTCCGAGGACCGTTCGGCGTCGGTGTCTTCGATGCGGAGGACGAACACGCCGCCGTGGCGGCGCGCGAAGAGCCAGTTGAAGAGCGCGGTGCGGGCGCCGCCGACGTGAAGATAGCCGGTAGGGGAAGGGGCGAAGCGGACCCGGACGGACACCAAGAGATTGTAACAAGCCCACCGGTTCGAGGGTTCTGGAGGTTCCGGACGGTTCTGGCGGCGAGCGGAACCTGGGCGGCTGGATCAGAACCTTTGCACCATCGAACCTTAGAACGTTCCTTCAGAACCTCCAGAACTCCTGGAACCCTTTGAACCGGTGGTTCGATTCGGCCTATTCGTACCGAAGCGCCGTGAGCGGATCGACGCGACTCGCGCGAACGGCCGGGAGCCACACGGCGGCCAGCGCCACGAGCGTCAGCAGCACCGGGATGCCGACGAACGTCATCAGGTCCCGCGCCTGGACGCCGAACAGAAAGCTCTCGATGAACCGCGAGAGGCCGTATGCGCCCGCGAGGCCGACGATCACGCCGACGATCACGAGCAGCATGCCCTGGCGGATGATCATCCGCTGCACCGCGCCCTTCTCCGCGCCGAGCGCCAGGCGGATCCCGATCTCCTGCGTCCGCTGCTCCACCGAGTACGCCATCAGGCCGTAGATCCCGATCGCCGCGAGCAGCAGCGCCGCTCCGCCGAACACGCTCATCAGCAGCATGTTGAACCGCTGCCGCGACGTCGAGCGCGACACGGTTTCCTCGAGGGTCCGGATCTGCGACACCGGAAGCCCGGCCGCCTGGCGGAGCTGTTCCTGCGCCGCGGCGCTCACCGTCGTCGGGGGCACCGTCGTGCGCATCACCCACGCGAGCGGCGTGATCCCGACGTTCAGCGCGTTGGCGGCGTCGGTCATCTGCGCCTGCGGCACGTACATGATGGGCTGCGGGTCGCGATCGAGGCCGGCGTTGCGCACGTCGCCCACGACGCCGATGATCTGCCGCTCGGGTTCGTCGGCGAACTCGCGCATCACGCCGCGGCCGATCACCAGGCGGTCGTTCAGCGGGTCGCTGTCGGGCCAGAACTGCTTGGCCATCGCCTCGCTGATCACGACCACCGGCGGCGCGACCTTGTCGTCGCGCTCGTCGAACGCGCGGCCCTTTTTCACCGGGATGCCGAAGACGTCGAAGTACTGCGGCGACGCGGTCACCCACGAGCCACCGCCGTGGAACGGCCCCTGCGGCGGCAGCGGGCGGCCGACGATCACGAACGGCAGGCCGTAGCCGCCCTCGAGCGGGACGCAGCACGTGGCGCTGGCGAACTGCACGCCCGGGATCGCGCGCAGCCGCTCGGTGCCGAGCCGCACGGTCTGCTCGACGCCGGTCGCCGTCGCGAACCTCGGCCCCGCCAGCGACATCCGCATCGTCAGCACGTTGTGCGGGTTGAAGCCCGGCTCGACGGCGCCGAGCGCCGCGGACGTGCGGATGAGGAGGGCCGACCCCACGAGCAGAATGAGCGCGAGCGCCACCTCGATCGTCACGAGGAGCGAGCGCGCCTTGTTCTGCTTGAAGCCCGTGCCCGAGCGGCCGCCGCTCTCCTTGATCGTCGCGCTGAGATCGGCGCGCGAGCCCTGGAACGCGGGGATCAGGCCGACCAGGATCCCGGTGCCCAGCGCGGCGGCCATCGTGAACGTCAGCACGCGCCAGTCGAGGCCCACCTGCGCGCCGTTCAGGCCCACGCGCGGCAGCCCGGCCGTGTTCACCGACATGAGCGCTTTGATGGCGACCGAACCGAGCAGCAGCCCGAGGGCGCCGCCCGCGATCGCGAGCACGACGCTCTCGGTCAGGAGCTGCCGGATGATCTGCCCGCGCCCCGCGCCGATGGCCGACCGGATCGCGATCTCGCGCCGGCGCGCCGTGGCCCGCACGAGCAGGAGGTTGGCGACGTTCGCGCACGCGATGAGCAGCACGAAGGCGACCGCGCCGAGCAGCACCAGCAGCGTCGTCCGCACATTCTGCACGAACGCGTCGCGCATCGGCGTCACCGTGAAACTCTGGCCCGGCCCGAGCACGCCGCCGGGGAACCGCTCGCCGAATTCCTTCGCCGCGATCGCGAACCGCGCCTGCGCCTGCTCCAGCGTGACGCCGGGCAACAGCCGCCCCGCCGATCGGAAGTAGTGCCCCTGATCCGTGCTGTCGGGATCGAGCTGGAACGGCGTGTAGACCTCCGGCACGGGGCCGAGGTCTTCGGGATGGTAGTCGTCGCCGACGATCCCGATGATCGTGTACGGCGCGCCGCCGAGCGAGATCGGCTTGCCGACGATGTCGGCGTCGTGTCCGAAGCGGCGGGTCCACAAGCCCTCGCTGATCAGCGCGACCTGCGCGCCGCCGGGCAGGTCCTCGTCCACGCTGAACGTGCGCCCGCGGACAATCGGCGCCCCGGTGAGCTTGAAATAATCCGCGCTCACCTGGCCCGAGCGAAGCTGCTCGGGCACGTCGCCGTCGGTCAGGTTCAGCACACCGGTGCGGAACGCCGACGCGTCCTGGATGACGGACGTCTCCTGCCGGAACTTCGCGAACTTCGCGGGCGACGCCGCAGGGTTCGATCCCTGCGGCGCGGTGGTCATGAAGAAGACGATGCGATCGGGATCGGGGAACGGAACGGGCCGGAGAAGGACGGCGTTCACCACGGAGAAGATCGCGGTGTTGGCGCCGATGCCCAGTGCGAGCGCGGCCACCGCGGCGAAGGTGAACGCGGGGCTGCGGCGCAGGACGCGAAGCGAATGCCTGACGTCGTTCAGGAGTGTCTCCACGCGTCCCCCTCTTCGCTGCGCTTTTTGAGGCCCGCGGCCTCCAGCCCGATGTACTGCTCGGTGAGGCGCCGGAACATCCGGCCGAAGATCGGCGCCAGCAGGCCGTGAAACTCGACGGAAAGCGTGGCGCGGGTACCGCTCGCGATCGGTTCGACGCTGTGCCGGCCGATCGAGCGGACGCCGGGCGAACGGCTCTCCCACGTGAACTGGCGTCCCTCATCCAGCGAACTCACGGTCCACACCGCCGGCGGAAGTTTCGGCTGGCGGACGAGCGCCGAGCTGCCGACACGGAACGGACCATCGTCCTTCCGGGTGACGCTCGTGATGCTGGCCGTCCACTCGTGCCAGCCCGTGACGCCGCTCATCACGGCCCACACACGCGCGGGCGGGGCCTGGATATCGATCGATTGGCTAACGCGCATGGCTGAGGCCTTAGACGCCGTTTTGATGAAGGTGGTTCGTGGAAAGAGTAAAGGATGGCGGTGAGGCAGGAATTCGAAGCCTGGGAGTTTGATTCCATAAGCCGTTGACGAAGCGCGGTTTATCGATGAAACGACCCGTGTCCGTTCTTGCACCTGGCAGGCAATTATTGGTTTGTGACTCCTGTGCTAGGCTCCTGGCCGTGAGCCCTTCCCGCAGACCCGCGGCGGTCGCGGGCGCGCTGTCGGACGGCGAGCTCAGACGCCTGCTCGCCGAGGACGCGGAACGCGGATGGCGCGCCTTCGTCGACCAGTACACCCCGGCGCTGCTCGCCTACATCGAGCGCGCCGGAATCCGCGATCGTGACGAGGCCATGGAGCTGTATGTCCTGGTATGTGAACGCCTGACGGCCGACGATTGCGCACGGCTCCGCCGGCACGATCCGGCCAAGGGCGCCCTCGGCGCCTGGCTGGCCGTGCTGGTGCGGAACGTCGTGATCGACTGGGTGCGGTCGCGCGCGGGACGCCGCCGGCTGTTCGGCTCGATCAAGAATCTCGGGCGCCTCGATCAGCGCGTCTTCGAGCTGTTCTTCTGGGACAACCGGACGGTCGCCGAGATTGCCGGGCTGCTGCAGGCCGAGTTCGAGTCGCTGGCGCTGGCCGACGTGTTCGACGCGCTCGAGCGCGTCCAATCGGCACTGACCGAGCGGCAGCGCGTCGAGTTGGTGGCCATGGCGGCCCGGTCGGCGAGCGCCGTCAGCCTGGACGCGACGCCCGACGCGGGGGATCGGCCGCTCGACGTCGAGGACCCGACGGCCGACATCGAGGGCAACGCCCAGACGCGCGAGGCCGAAGCCCTGCTGGAACGCGCCCTGGCGGCGCTTCCCGCCGAGGACGCCGCCATCGCACGCCTGAAGTACGGCGAGGGCCTGTCGCTCAAACAAATCCGTCAGGCCCTGCATCTGGACGCGCTGACGGCCGACCGCATCGAGGGCATCCTCGCGACGCTCAAGTCGCGCTTCTCCGACCAGTTCTCGCCGTCGATACAACAGTCGATGTCGCCCGGGTTGGTCCCGGAAGGGAGCTAGCCATGGCTCATGTCATGCGTGAAGAGATGCTCCGGTGGCGCGACCAGGGACTGCCGGAGGACCGCGAGCGGGTGCTGTCGCACCTGGCGAGCTGCCAGTCCTGCGCGCAACAGTACGCCGAGATCATTCGCACGGCTCCCGTCGCTCCCGTGCCCCAGCACTTCGACCCTGCCGATTTCGTAAAGCGAGGCTATGCCGTTCGCGAGAAGGTCGCGAGCCCGGCCCGCGCCGGGTGGCTCATGTCGTGGAAGATGTGGGCGGGTGTGCTGAGCGCTGCCGCGGCCGTCACGCTGGTCGTCAGCATCGGCCTCGGCCCGACGCCGGGCTCCGACGGCGGCACGTCGCGCGGCGCGGGCATCGAGCTGGTGACCCAAGGGCCGTCGGCGGCCGCGCCCACGGTGCTCGAGTGGACGAGCGGACTCGCGCCCGACCGGTTCCGCGTCGAGATCACCGACGCGAGCGGCGCGGTGCTGTATCGCGTGGAGACCCGGGACACGCGCGTGACCCTTCCCGACGAGGTCCGGCTGCGGCTCGCGCCGGGCGGCTCCTATCGGTACACGGTCGCGGCGCTCAACGTCGACGGCGACGTCGTCACGAGCGCGTCGGCGACGATCGTGCCCGGCGCCGAACGATGAGCGCGAGGAGCACGAGCATGCCGCCGACCAGCGCGTAGGCGGTCCAGTTTCGTCCCGGATCGAGCGGCGGCGCACCCTGCCAGGCGCCGTCGCCGGCCACGATGAAGGCCGCCCAGTAATACGGCGCGTCGAACGGACCGCCGCTTTCGAGGAAGTGCCGTTTGGTCTGGCGCAGCGCCGCGGCCACCGGCAGGCCCGAGCCGAGCGCCCGATAGAACTCGACCATGAACTCGCTCGTGGATTCGATCGTCCACGCTCCACAGGCTCGCGACCACGGCGTCGGCGCCCGCATAGAAGAACGCGCGCGACAAGCCGACGACCCCTTCGCCGCGGACGTTGTCGCCGAGCGCGGTGTCGCACGCCGAGAGCGTGACCAGCGCGCCGCGCAGCCGCAGATCGTAGATCTCCCGCATCTGCAGGATGCCGTCGTCGAGCGGGGGATTCGCGGTGAGCACCAGCCCCGATTGTTCCGGCTGGCGCTCGTCGATGAGACCGTGCGTGGCGACGTGGAGGATCGAGACCGACGACAGGTCCGTTTCGTTGAGCGCGGCCTCCGTGGCGTTCCGGCCCTCGAGCACGCGCGCCGACCGGCCGTAGAGGCGGGCGATGTCGCGCAGCTCGACCCCCGCGAAGGGCAGCGCCTTCAACATCGAGATCGACTCCACGCTCACGTCGCGCGTCGTTGTCGGCGCCGGGGCCCGCGCGCCGACCTGGGGATTGCCAATCGCGAGCACGCTCGACGCCGGCCGCTCGGTGGCGTTGCGTCCCGCGAGGACGGCGAAGCTCGACGCCGACGGCGCGTACTGGACGGCGAACCGCTCGACGAGACGGCGGCCTGACGAGTCGCGGAGGCTCTCGAACGGCAGGTCGTGGAGAATCCCGTCGGGGACGATCACGAGCGTCTCGACCTCAGGGGGCAGGGACAGGTCCGGCAGCAGCAGACCGAACAACGTCGCCGCGCGGCCGGGCTCGTCATTTATCTCGGGCACGCCGGGCCGGCTGACGCTCTGCAGGTAGCGCCGTGTCGCCTGCTCGATTTCGGCCTGCGGAGGAAGGCGGACGACGCGCAGACCGTTCGCGTCGAGCAGCCAGCAGGCCGAACGCGTCGGGCCCAGAAAGAACATGGCCAGCGCCTGGTTGGGCCGGAGCACGTCGGCGCGCAGTTCTTCGGCCTGCCAGATGCGAGGGTACCGCGTGGCGAAGATCTCGGGGCGGTCGGTGGCGAGCCGCAACCGCAGCTGAGTCAGGCGCTCTTCGTCGGCTCGAATCGCGGCCTCCAGCGCGCGACGCTCATTGGCCGGCCGCCCGGCACGCAGGGCCGCCTGCCCTTCGGAGATGTCGGCGAGGACGGAGGCTTCCAGCTCGACATACTCGGGCGGCAGGGCCCGTGCGATCTCGTCGCCGGCGGAGCGCAGCGTCTCGAGGAACGCCCGCGCGCGGCCGCGCTCAGCGACGAAGAATGCCTCGGCCACCTTCCCACGTTCGAGGAGGAATTCAATCGTGAGCGCGTACGGATCGGCCGAGGCCAGTTCGCGGCGCAGCCGGCCGGTGCGGAGCTGTTCGACAAGCACGCCGCCTTGCGCCTCCTCGAGAATGTCGAGCGCCTCGTCGAAGAGCCGCTCGGCTTCTGCCGGATCGTCCTCTTCGCGCAGGACGGCGCGCTCGACGCGCACTTCCCACTGGAGCTCCTGCAGGTTCTGTTCGTCGGCGTCCTGCTCGGCCGTGCTCAGCGCGGCTTCCGCCCGCTCGCGATCGCCGTCGTGCAGCAGCACCTGCGCGAGGTTCTTGAGCGCCGCCGGCGTGATGCGGCGCGCGCCGGTCGGCCGCTCCGCGGCCATCGCACCCTCGAACCGCCGGCGCGCCTCGCTCCAGTCGCCGTCTTCGCGGAATGCGGTGCCCGAGTCGAGGAGCCAGGTGGCCTCCAGATCGTGAAGACCCGAGCGGCGCGCGGTGTCGAGCGCCTCGTCGTAGAGCGCCAGCGACCGCCTGGTGTCGTGCTCGAAGTCGAGCACCACGCCGGCCGTTTCGCCGAGCGCCATGCTGATGCTGCGATCGTCGCCCATCGCCTTCGCCGCCGCGAGCGCCTGGGCGAGACTCGACTCGGCCTCGGCCGCGTTCTGGAACTCCGAAAACGCGACGCCGCGCTGGAAGTTGTAGCGGAACTCGGCCGCCGCCGTGGGCCGTGGATCGGCTTCGTGTTGCCGCTCGGCGAAGTCGAGCGCGCGATCCCATTGGCCGAGATCGCCTGACGCCGACGACAGCGCGCCGTAGGTGTCGGCCACGAGCGTCCGGCTGTCGGTCGCGGTCGCTCGATCCAGCGCCCGCTCGAAATGCGTGATGGCCGTGCGGGGAAAGCCGCGCGCCTGCCACACGGCGCCGCGCGCCAGCTCGACGCGCGCGAGCAGCGCCGGCTCGCCGGCGCCGGCAACCGCGCGTTCGACCGCGTCGGCCCGCGCCAGCGCCTCGGCGAATCGTCCATCCGCCAGAAGCGTGTTCACCTCGTCGAGCGAGGGAGGCGGCGATTGTGCGGCCAGCGGGGCGGCCAGGGACAGCCAGGCTGCGAGGAGACCGACGAGGGCGGCCCTCAGAGCGGGCCGGGCGCTACGGGCCCGGGACCGGCTGATCGGCCTCGCGCAGAATCTTCGTGATCTCATCCCATCGGTGCGGAACCAGCGAGGTCAGCGCACCCTCGAGCTCCTTGGTCCACTTGCCCTTCATGTTAGCGAGGTTCTTCCTGGCCCGCGCGATAAAGGCGTCCCGATACCCGGGCAAATCGAAGTTCTCCTCACGGACCCAGATCGTCCACTGCCGGATGGCGTGAAAGTAGTCCGTCGGATCGCTGTCGGGTTCGAGCTGGCCGGCCTCTTCCAGCCGGCGGCTCGCGTGAAGAATCTCGCGCGCGGGACCGTACGCGTCCTGCGTGGACGCGTCGGCCACTTCGAAGAGCTTGCCGCGCTCCGGCGGATCGAGCTTGAACTCGAGACAGTACGCGTTGGCCCGCACCTTCGTCGGGCCCTGCGTCCGTTTGGCCGCCTGCAGGATCTCGGATTGCAGTCCTTTGTCGGCGCCAGACTTGATCGGGCGGACCACGACCCCGTCGCCGGTCAGGCGGACGGGTTCGGTGCCGTTGTTGACGATCTGAATGTCGAACGCCTCGCCCGTGGAGGTGCCGAGGCTGATGAGGTACGCGTGCACGCGCGTGGCGCGCGTCACGCCCTGACCGCCGCCGCCCCCGCCGCCAAACGGATCGAGCCAGAGCGTCCGGGGCGAGAACGCGCGGGTGGCGAACGCCAGCGGCGCACCTCCGGCCAGCGTCCGCCAGACGCGGGCGAAGAACCCGGGGGCGCCCGGGACCGGGTCCACGCGAGCCACCTGCGTGTTGGGCACCTGGATGTCCAGCACGTCGATGATCATGAGCTGGGTGCCGTTTTCCCGCGGCAACGGCCTGGCCTCGGGCGCCCACTGCGACGTCTGCCCGAAGTCGAGCGTCCCGGGCTGGCCGCCGTCCTGGGGGTGCACCGTCGTGCCGCACAGGACCAGCCAGACCGCCACGGCGAACCCGATCCATCTGGCGCGTGCCTGGTCCATGCGTCCTGATCCCTGAAATTCGGCCCGTTCTAGAAGAACGGACACGGCCCGCAGGTTATCCCAGAACGCCCCGGGTGTCAGCCGACACCGTGTCCGTTCCCTTCCTTATCACGCGGCGCGATCGCGCCGGCTTTGCGGGAGGAACCGTCATGAAGAGCCGCCGTTCACCGTCGAGACTTCAGGGCCTGCTGGCCCGTGGTCTCGCCATCGTCATCGCCGTCGGCTTCGGCTTCGGCTCGGCTCGGGCCTGGGCGCAGCCCCCCGTGCCCGTGCCCTCGAACGCCCGCCGGGTCAGCGGGATCACCCCGGAGATGAGGGAGATGCTCTTGAAGGCCCACCCTCTGATCAACGTGGGCTTCACCGACCGGGACATCCCCTGCAACCTGGCCGCAAGGGGCCTGGCTGGCGACCTCGTACTCGAGCGGGCCGACGGCGCCCCCGTTGCCGCGCTGTTGTCGGCGCTCGGCAGCTCGATCACGAACATCCTCAGTCTCGGTGAATCCGGCGTCGCGGACTTCCTGCAGAAGAAGATCCGGCAGGGCGCCCAGAACGCCGTCCAGGACTACATCAAGCAGAAGCTGGCCGGCCAGCGCCCCGTCGTCTACGAGGAAACGATCACGAAGGGCGACGTCACCATGCGCCTGGTCGTGATCTGGGACGTCGCGCAACAGACCTGGGACGTCTACGTTACTGGCGACTGCCACTGCACGCGGCAGCCGCTCCCGTTCAGGCCGGGGGCAACCTTTCCCCTGAGCACGTTCACCATCCACGTGACCGGACGGGCCGTCGTCAACCTCGACAGCACGAGCCTCGTGCCGAGCATCAGCGTCCGTGCGGGGCGAAAGACGATCAGCGCCAACTGCAACTGCGCGCAGCCCAGCGACAACCCTCCGCCTCCTCCGCCGCCACCGCCGCCACCGCCGCCGCCGCCGCCGCCACCGCCGCCGCCGCCGCCGCCGCCACCGCCGCCGCCACCGGCGCCGCCTGCGTGCCCTGAGTGCGTGCCGGAGAAGAAGGCCGTCGAAGCGGCGAAGGCCGAGGTCGCGCAGATTCAGGCCGACATCGCGACGAACGCGCAGAACGCGGCCGCCAATCGCCAGGCGCAGAAGAATCTCGAGAAGAAGATCAAAGGCCTCGAAGCCGCCCTGAAGGTCCAGGTCGGCACTGGTGGTCAGGGGTACGACCCAGACACCGGCATCACGCGGTCAGCCTGGACGCTCCCCAATGGGCAGGTCGAGGTCACGGTGACCGACGCCAACGGCACCGTGCTCGAACACTACACGCGGGATCGCCGCGATCTCAAGAAGGTGAACGAGGATCTCGACGCCGCACGCGCGCAGCTCGCCAAACTGAAGACGGAAGCCCTGGACCTCGAGAAGGAGCGTCAGCGCCTCCAGAACCGCCTGCACGAAGCACAGGACCGGCTCGCGAAGGCCGAAGCCGCTCTGGATCGCTGCACCAAGGAGCGGTGCCGGAAGACCGCCGCGCTGATGCTCAACGACGTCCACAACCTGGTCGGCGGCAGCACGAACCCGCTGTTTCAGAAGATCATCATCGAGACCGTCGAGCCCGAGTCCCCACCGAGCTGGTTCCGCTCGAGCTCAAGGGCGCGCCGCCGCGAGGGTTGGCGATGCGGTCGATCGTCGACGGACTCCGCTCGCTGGTTCCCGGCCTGTCCCGTCGATCGGCGCTCGCCTCGACGGGATCGACGCCCTACTCGCTGCAACCCGCGCGCGCTCGATTCGGGAACGAGGCGCGGCCCCACGCCAATCCGGGAGGCGCGGTTGGCGGTGCGGCCGCCACGGTGCGGGTGATCGCCACCGGCCGGTCGACGGGCGAGGTGTTCCGCCTGCAGGCCCTCGACGCCAACGGCCTGCCCGTGCCGATCGGCGCGCCGGATGGCCTCGTGCTGCAGCCGCTCAAGCAGGCGGTCAAAGTCGGCGCCGGCAAGGTTGAAGAGGAGCTGGGAGGCCAGGCCGTGACCGGCTATTGCCTCGACTTCGCGAAGGTCGTGCCCGCGGCCGGCACCATGTATCGCCTCGCCGACCAGGCCATGCAGGAGCAGTTCGCGCCGCTCGCGCGCGTGCTGAAGGCCGGCCGCCAGCTGGCGGACGCCGGCATGCTGCATCCCGACAGCGACGCGGCCGCCTACGCGTCATCCATTAAACAGTGGGCCGTGTGGTCGAAGGTCGAGCACTGGGACCGGGCCGACTTCGAGAAGCACTTCGTCGAGCGCACGCGCAAGAACGCCGAAAACGTCAAACAGCCCTGGTCGGGCGACCTCGAGCGGATCGTGCGCGGCGCCGTCGCGAACCGCTGGCAGGACATCAACGCCGTCTGGGCGGAAGCCGACCGCGTGGCCGCTTCCGCCGACGCGCCCGTGTCCGTTCGTTGACGACAGGTTCAGCTCATTAAAGGAGTGACTGTCATGCGAAGAGTTCTCACGTCAACGTTCGTGGCCGCCGCCGCCGCCTTCCTGCTCGGGGGCATCGTCGCCGCACAAGGCGCCGAGTCGGCGCTCGTCAACATCCAGCCCGCCGCGTCGCTCGACGTGGTGCTCTTCGCCGCCGCGAACGCGGGCAAGGTGGTGGCGAGGACCGACGACAACGGCAAGGGCAACATCCAGGTGACCGATCTGCTCAACTTCGGCAAGCTGGACGTCGTCGACGAAACGTGCGCCGACGGCACGCGCATCCTGCTGGTCTCCGAGGGCACGCAGGTGCCGGTGGAAGACGGCTGCCGCCACCGCCGGATCGGCGCCTTCTGGCCGGGCCGCGACCGGGTCCTCCAGATCAAGCTTGGCGGCGGCATCAGTGCCGCGACGAAGGCGGCCATCGCCGGCGCGGCCGGCGGCGCCGCATTTCTCGCGCTCAGGAACCGCGAGGCACAGCCGCGCGATGTCGTACCCCAGATCCAGGGGCCGGACATCGTGCATCCCCCGGTGATCCCGACGGACCCGGTCACGAGCAACGACCCCAAGGTGTTCAACGGCACCTACACGGGGAGCATGACCGCCTCGACCAACACGTGCAGCTTCGCGCCGACGACGCCCATCCGGGGCTTCCTTTCGGTCGACAGCAACGGCCGCGGCACGTGGCAGAAGACGCATCTCAACGCCGGCGTGACGTTCAACTTCAACATCGTCCTGAACGTGACCGGGCCGACGAGCGCGTCGTTCACGGCGTCGACGACCCAGCAGGTCGGGTCGCGGGTGTACTCGGTGACCGACTCGGTGACGATCTCGGGCAACACCATCACGATCACCCAGACGTTCGAGGCGACGACCAACCCCTGCACGGTGCGCTACACCGGTCAGCTCTCCAAGAACTGACGCGAGGACCGAGACGCGGGCCTGGCGGCCGATGGGCCGCCGGCCCGCGCCGATTCAGTTTCAAGGTGCCGACCATGGACTTTCTTGCCCGCATCAGCCTGGCGACCGTCGTGGCGCTCCTGGTCCTGCCGATGCCAGCTCGCGCGCAGGCAGGGGACGCGGACGCGCTCGACCTGCGCGACGCCATCGCCGAAGCCCTCCAGCACAGTCCGCAACTCTCGCCGTCCGACGATGCGGCGGAGGCCGCGGCCATCCAGCGGGAACTCGCGCGGTCGCAGTACCGCCCGACGGTGACGCCGTCGCTGAACACGGCCAGCGCGCCATCGGGCCTCTCGCAGCAGGGGCTCGGACTTGCGGTCTCCCAGCAACTGCCGACGGGGGGACGAGTGCAGGCGTCGGTGAGCTCGATGCGGTACGGATCGGGCGAGACCGCGTTGCACGATGCGAGCTACACATTCGGGATTTCGCAACCGATCCTCGCCGCCTTCGGTCCCGGTGCGCGTGCCGAGGTGAAGACGGCCGAGCGGGCGGTTGACAGCGCGACGAGACGCCTTGCCGATGCGCGCCAGCGCCTGGTCGTGTCGGCGGCGCAGGCCTACTACGCGGTCGTGCGCCAGCGCCGGGGCGTCGAGCTTGGAGACCGGGCGCTGGAGCGGGCGGTCACGCTCGTCGAGATGTCCGAGGCACGAGCGCGCGTTGGCCTCTCCACACAGCTCGACGTCCTGCGGGCCAAGCTGCTGGAGTCGCAGGCGCGGGCCGGGCTGCTGCGGGATCGCGATGGCCTCGAGGGCGCCTCGGAGGACCTCAACGTCCTGCTCGGCCGCCGCCCGGATTCGCCGATCGCGGTCGTCGGCGATCTGGCCGCCGATCTCCGGACGCTCGAGCAGGCGACGGGCCGATCGGCCGACGCGCCCGTGGCAGCCACCGGGACGCTGGCGGACGATGCGCTGCGCGATCGGCTCGACGTCCGGAATGCGCGCGCCCAGCTGGCCGACGCGCGATGGAACGTGTCGGTGGCGAACTGGAACCTGCTGCCACAGATGAACCTGGACGTCAGCTACACCGGCCACGGGATTGGCTCGTCGGCCGGCGCGTTCGCGGGGTTCCCGAACGGCTGGCGCGTGGGCGTCAGCACGACGTATTCGCTCGACCGCGGCCAGGCGGCGGCTGCGGCCGCGCTCGCCGACATCGGGATCCGCCAGGCCGAGCGGGAGGTGACCGACACGGAAGAACGCGCGGTCGCCGACGTTCGCGCCGCGGCCCGATCGATTTCGCGCGCGGCCGGAGCCGTGGAATTGCAGCAGTCGGCGCTCCAGCTGGCGACCGAGCAGCGCGAGCTGGCCACGCTCCGCTACGAGCGCGGCCTGGCCGACAACCTCGAGGTGATCGACGCCGAGACGACCGTCTTTCAGGCCGAGACGGCGCTCCTGGGCGCCGAGGTCGATCGCATTCTGGCCTTCGTGTCACTCGAGCGTGCCGCCGGCACGCTCAATCCAGACAGGTTCCTCCAATGAAACGCCTGCACACGCTCGCCCGGCGGCATCCGCGAAAGGCCGGTGCCGCCTCTCTCGCGATGGTCTTTCTCGCCAGCGCGGCGCTGCTCGTCACGCCCCGCCCGGCCGTGCCGCCCGACCAGACGGCGATCGTCCGGGAGGGCGCGTTCCGTGACGCACTGACCGAGCCGGGCACGCTCAGCTCGTCGCGGCTGCTGCTCTACGGCTCGTCGATCGCGGGCGTGCAGGTCAAGATCGCGGAGATCACGCCCGAGAGCCAGGTGGTCCAGCCCGGCGACGTGCTGGTTCGCTTCGACAGCACGACCTTCGAACAGAACCTGGCGCGCGAAGACGCCTCGCAGCGCCAGGCCGAGGCCGAGCTGCTCCGCGCGCGCGAAGAGCTTCGAATCGAGCGGCTGCGGTTGCAGGGCGAAACGGCGCAGGCGCATCAGCAGGTGCAGTACGCAGAAGCTGAAGTGGCCAACCAGACCGACGGCAAGGGCCGCGTGCAACAGGCCGAGCTCGAAGCCGCCGAGGCCGACGCGGCGCGCGAGCTGCAGACGGCGAAGGCGCAGTACCGAGGACATGCAACCGCTGCTCGCCCGCGGGTTCATCACGCGCCTCGAGCTCGATCGCGCCGAACAGGCGTGGAAGCGGGCCGAGGAACAGCTGCGGCTGGCAGGCCTGCGGCGCGAGGCCATGGCGGGGTTCGAGCGCCCGGCCGCCACCGCGCGATCGAAGGCCGAGCTGGATGCCGCCCAGCAGGACCTCGTGCGCCAGCAGGAAAGTGCCCAGGCCCGCATGTCCGAACACGAGGCCGCGGTCCGAATCGCTCAGAGCCGGATCGATGAGATCGCGGCGCGCGCCACGCTGCTTCGCGACCAGATCGCCCGCTGCGTCGTCCGCTCGGAGGCCGCCGGCATGGTGGTGTACCGGGAGCTGTACTTCGGCAACGACCGGCGGAAGCCGCAGGTGGGCGACGAAGTGTGGTCGAACCAGCCGCTGATTGCGCTGCCCGACACGGCGCAGCTCACCGTCGAGACGCGCATCCGCGAGGTGGACCTGCACCACGTCCGTGTGGGCGGCCCCGTGACCGTCACGCTGCCCGCGTATCCGGACCTCGAGCTCGAGGGATCCATTTCGCTCGTCGGCGCGCTGGCCGAGTCTGATTCGACTCGCGCCGAGTCGAAGTTCTTTCCGCTGACCGTGGCCCTGCACAGCGAGGATCCGCGCCTCCGGACGGGAATGACGGCGCGTGTGTCGATTGAAGTGGCAAGCCTGCCGCGCGCGACGCTGGCGCCAGTACAGGCGATCTTCGACGTCGACGGCCACCCGTCCGTGTTCGTCCTTGCCGGGGGGCGGCCCGAGGCCCGCGAGATCGCGATCGTCGCCGAGAACAATCACGAGGCGGCGATCGCCGACGGCGTGGCGCCTGGGGATGTCGTGTTGCTCGCCGATCCCCGCGCCCCGGAGGATCGACGTCGGAGAACGAACGATGACTGCCGCGGAATTGTTCAATCAGGCGCGGATGGGCCTCGAGACCCATCGGTTGCGGGCGACGCTGTCCCTGCTGGGCATCATCGTCGGCATCGGCACCGTGGTCGCCTCGCTCGCCATCGGTGAGGGCGCGCGCCGTGCGGCGCTCGCCGACATCGGCGCCCTCGGCATCGACAACGTCTTCGTTCGAGCGGTGGCGGATCGCGGCGCATCCGACGAGGCTGCCGCGGCGCCGGAGCTGACGATGGCCGATGCCACGGCCATCGACGCGGGCATCGGCGGCGTGGAGATGGTGGCCACCGGCCGCTTCACCCGCGCCGAGGTGTCGGTGGGCGACCGCCATGCGACGGCAAGCGTCGCCGGCGTCGGCCCGGCCTGGTTCCGGCTCGCGAACGTCGAGTGCGCACGCGGACGGTGTCTGGCCGACGAGGATGCGCGCCGATCGCGGCGCGTCGCCGTGCTGGGAGCCTCCCTGGCGGCAGCGCTCGCCCCTCGTGGCGATCCGGTTGGCCTGTCGATCGCGACCGGCGGCCAGTTCTACGAAGTGGTGGGCGTGCTCCAGGCTTCGGATCGCCGTCCGGGCGCCGCGGCGCTCCAGGCGTTCAATCCCGACGAGGCGGTGATGGTGCCGGTCGCCGTCATGGACACGACGCTCGGCGAGGGCGACCGCGCCGATCGGGTGAGCGAGATCGCGATTCGCGCCGCCGGTGGAACGGACGTCGCCGTGGTCGGCGCATCGGTCGCGCGCGTGCTCGCGCGCCGCCATCCGGACGCCAGCGATCGGTACGAGCTCGTCGTCCCGCGCGAGCTGCTGCGGGCGCGGCTGCGCGCACAGCGGACTTTCGACGCGGTGCTCCTGGCCACGGGCGTCATCGCGTTGCTCATCGCCGGCGTCGGCATCATGAACGTCATGCTGGCGTCGGTGACCGAGCGCCGGCAGGAGATCGGCGTCCGCCTCGCCGTTGGCGCGAGACAGCGGGACGTCGTGGCCCAGTTCACCGTCGAGGCCGGCATGCTGTGCCTCGGCGGGGGCGCGTGTGGCGTGCCGCTCGGCGCGGCGCTGTCGTGGGCCGTGTCGCTCTTCGCCGGCTGGCCGGTGGCCATCTCGGTTTCGGGAGTCGCGCTCGCCCTCGTGCTCGCCGCGTCGGTCGGGCTGGCGTTCGGGATCTATCCGGCGTATCTGGCGGCGTCGAACGACCCGGTCGAGGCGCTGCGCGCGTGATCGAACGGGCCGCTATGACTGATCCAGTCCGTCCAGCCACAACAGGATCGGACGGGGGCTGAGGGCTGCCCCCCGCCGTCGGGGCGCGTCCATTCGCGCACACCGCCCCAGGTCATGATGCGGCCGGACGCGAGCACCGCCGTGGTCGTCGCCTCCGCCGCCGCAATCGACTGCACGCCCGTCAGCCCGGGGAGCACCGCGGCGCCGGGGGCGGCCGGTTTTGCCGGCCAGCCACGGCCAAGTTGATGGAACGTGTCGTCGCCCCACGTGGTGACCGTGCCCTGGTCGGTCAGGCCCGCCGCGTGCCGTCCGCCCGCCGCGATCGCCTTGATGCCGCGCGCGCCTGGCACGAGCGCCGGTACCGGTGACGGCCTGTCGCCGCCGTCTTCCGCGCCCCACGTCATCACGGTGCCATCCGCGAGCAGCGCAACCCCAACCACCGCGCCTGCGGCAATGGCCACGGCGTTGCGAACGCCCTGAACGGGCACGGGCCTGTCGCGATCGGTGGTCGTGCCATCGCCGACCTGTCCCACATTGTTGATACCCCACCCGCGGACCGTACCGTCCTTGAGCAGCGCCAGTGAGTACATCTCTCCAGCGCTGATGGCGGCGACGTCTGCCAGGTCGGGCACGCGCACGGGGAACGGCACGTAGGTCATCCGGTCCGGTGTATGTGTCCTGAAGTTGATCACGGGCAGTGGCCCGATGCCGAGCTCACCTCGCCGGCCATCGCCCCACGCGTAAACGCTGCCGTCCCGCGCCAGCGCGAGGACGTGTTCCCGCTGCGCGGAGACATCGATGGCGTCGAACCTGGTCACCGGCGCCACCGGCACGTTCGAGTTCGGTCCCCACGACGCCGACACCTCCAAGGCCGAGAGCGGCGTCGTGCCGAGCAGTCCGAAGCCGGCGTTCGAGCCCCAGGACAGGAGCCGGCCGTCGGCCAGCACCGCGAACGCGCATCCCGTTCCCACGGCGGCCTTGACGACGTTCGTGAGGCCCGGGATCGCCGCCAGCGTAAAGGCGGTGAAGGGCCTATTGTGGCCGAGGCCGAGCCAATCCGGGGCCAGACCGTCGCGCGGTTCCTGTGTCAGCCAGGTCTTGACCGTTCCACCCGGCTCGAGGAGCAGGCCATGGCTCAATCCGAGGACGACGCGGCGTTGCGCCGTTGGGCTCGTTTGCGCCCACGCGCGCGAGATCGCCAACGGCGAGGCCGCCAGCAGCGAGAGCGCCTGTCGCCGATTCATGGCTCGATCTCCTTCAACCAGGCCTCCGCGGCCGCCCGCGCGGCGATCGTGGCCTCCCGTCCGACGATGACAGCTTCCTGCCACATCCACGACCGCTTCTGGTTCGCCCGCTCAACGAACTCGACGCCATCGGGACCGCCCGTGAGACTGATCGTCCTGGCCGAGAAGTCCGCGTCGGCCGTTTCGGAGAGGAATTCTCGCAGCCGACGTGCGAAGAGCTCGTGCGGATCGGCCGGATAGCGCTCATTGGCCGCTTTCGTGCGGGCGTCTCCGGTCGCATTCTGACCAGCCCGTTGCGCTTCCAGCTCGGTCCGCAACATGTTCGCGTACTCCCCGCTCCGGATCTTCGCCTCCTGCTCTTCGACCGATTTGAGGAAGTTCGCGGCGTCGGCCGGGGGCAGTGAGGCCGCGGCCTGACGCATGGCCGCCATCTGCGCCAGGGCCTGATCGACGGCCTTCTGGACCTCTTCATCGACCGCCGGTTCATCTCGCCGCTGCGGAAGGGCGTCCCGCCGGAGGTTCGCGTAGGCGGTCTTGAACGTCGCCGAGTTGACGTAGGCCTTGGCCCAGGCGAAGAGAGCGGTGGCGGCCGGACCACGGGCCGCCTGGGGGAGCTTGAGAAACCCTCGCGTGCCGGCGAGCACGATGGCGCTGCGCCGTCCCGTGGTCGGGGTCTGGATCTCGCCGATCACGAAGTTTCGCGCCGCGGTCTCCGTGAGGCCCAGTGGCTCGAGTGTGCTCTGTGCCGCAAGCGCCCCGCCGGTGGCCATCGTTCCCGCGATCAACATCAGGGCGGCTGCCTGCCTGCACGTCATCGCGCTTCCCTCCGACCGGGTCCGTAGATACGCCCGTCGAGCGAGGCGAGTATAGCGGTCGGGGAGACATTTTGGAGACGGGGAGTCTCCGAAGGAAGGATCAACGGCTCGAGCAACGTGATTGGCGGTGAGGCAGGGATTCGAACCCTGGATACAGCTTTTGGGCCGTATAACGGTTTAGCAAACCGCCGCCTTCAGCCTCTCGGCCACCTCACCCTTCGACTCGCCGGCCCGCGCTGCGCCCTCGCTCAGGGCAGGCCGCGCGGGGAAAAGCCCAGTATACGATCTATCCATGCCGACCGACCCGACGCGGGACGCGACGCCGGGCCACGACGCCCTCACCGGAATCGACGCGCCGCTCGGGCCGATCCCGACGTTCGTCGCCGAGCCGCCTGGGGACGGCCCGTGCCCGGGCGTCGTGGTCGTGCACGACGTGCTCGGCATGACCCAGGACCTGCGGCGCCAGGCGCGGTGGCTGGCGTCCGAGGGGTACCTCGCCGCGGCCCCGGATCTCTTCCACTGGGGCGGCACGATGCGCTGCCTCTTCCGCATCTTCAAGGATCTCGGACGCGGCACCGGCCGGACGTTCGACGACCTCGAGGCGGTGCGGTCGTGGTTGGTCGCGCATCCACGAAGCACCGGCCGCGTCGGCATCGTCGGCTTCTGCATGGGCGGCGGATTCGCGCTGATGCTCGCGCCCGGAAAGCAGTACGCGGCGGCGGCGCCCAACTACGGAGCGCTCAGGGACGCCGGCTGGGATCGCCTGGCGGACGCCTGTCCGATCGTCGCCAGCTACGGGGCCGAGGATCCGTCGCTCAAGGGCGCCGCCGCGCGCCTCGAACACACGCTCACGATGCACGGCATCCCGCACGACGTGAAGGAGTATCCCGGCGCCGGCCACAGCTTCATGAACGATCACGACGCGCGCGATGCGCCGTGGATCTTCAAGGTCATGCAGCGGCTCTCGCACGGCGGATACAGGGCGGAGGCCTCGGCGGACGCGCGGCAGCGCATCGTCGCGTTCTTCGACGCGCACCTGAAGCGCTAGCGCCCCCGCGGCGCGGGCGGCGGCGCCATCTCCGGCGTCACGAACCCGACGTTTGTCCCCTTGGACAACATGCTGAAGAAGAGAAACACCTTCTCCATGTGCCCGGCGCCGCGGCGGATCCAGAACTCGTGATCCATGCCGGGGAACTCCAGGTAGACGTGCGGCGCGCCCACGGCCTCGAGCGCGAGCACCGCGCGCCGTGACGTCGCCACCGGCACGATGGAGTCCTTGTCGCCGTGCATCACGAGCATCGGGATCGACTTGTACTTCTCCGCGGCCGCCGCGTCCGCGATGCCGCCGGCGCCCGAGATCGGCGCCAGCCCGGCCCAGATGTCGTTGTACTTGCCGCCGAGATAGTACGTGCCGTACCCGCCGAGCGAATGCCCCATCAGGAAGATGCGATCGGCATCGATGTTGTACTCGCCGCGAATGCGCGTCAGCAGGGTCATCGCGTCCCGCTCTGAGAGGTCGCTGGCCGCGCTGCCGCGGCCGCCCCAGCCGGCCGTCACGCTGTACCCCATCGGTGCGACCACGATGAACCCGAACCGCTCGGCGAGATCGGTGGTTCCGTCGAACAGGATCTGCTGCAGCGGCGTGATGTTCAGGCCGTGCAGATCGACGATGAGCGGCGACGGACGCGCGCGATCGTAGGTCGTCGGCACGAACAGCGTGTACGGCATGTCCGCGTCCGCGTCCGCAAAGTGATACGTGCATTCCTGAATGCGCCGCTGCGTCGCGGTGAGCGGCGGCTGCGCGGATCGCGGAATGCCCTGAAAGCCGCGCGAGATGTCAGGCGCCGGGATGCCCGGCAGCGGCGTGCCGTCGTGGCCGATGTTCGGCGGGCCGGCGCTCGCGTCAGCGTGCTCCACAGTCAGCGGGGCGCAGACCGCGCCCGCCGCCGGTTGGGCCGAAGCCGTCACCGCCGCCGCGAAGATCGCCAGTGCCGCGAGCGCCATGGATGTCTTCATGGCCCGGCATTCTGTCACAGCCTCGGGCTTGAACCATGCCCGATCGATTCCGACACGCGGCGAGTCTCGTAAAGAAGCCCCTGCTCCCCAGAGCGGCAGAGTACACTCGCCAATGGGGCCCATGCGCCGAACGCTCGTCGTCTCGCTGGCGATTGCGGCAGGACTGTTCACGGCGCAGCGGATCGGCTGGGGCGCCCAGCGCGACAGTCCAGAGTCCTACATTCCCGTCAGCCTGGACGGCCTTGCGGTCCACACCTGCCGCGTCGACGTCGGCGGCGCGAGCACATGCGGCCCCGGGACGACGGGACCGGGGCCGTCTGACTCCGTCCGCCTCGGCCTGGCGATGATGACCGCCGCCGGCCTCACCGGGTCCAACGACACGCGATGGGAGTACGTCGTGTACGGCGCGACGGGCACTTCGTGCCTCGATGAAGGCGCGAGCATCGGCGCCATGCGCACGCAGCCAGGCGTCTCCCAGGGCGTCCGGGAAGAGCTGGCGGCGGTGACCCGCGCTGAGTCTTCACCTCTCCGCAAGGCCGACGTCCCGGGGCTCGAGCTGTATGTCGGCCACTTGCCGGGCGAGGGCTGCACCGTGGCGATCGGGTATCCGAATGACAGCACGGTGCTTGTGACGCTCACCGGGAAGGACGATTGGGCGCGCGCCACGCGGACCATCGAATCGATGCTCGGAGCCGCCTCCGGCACGCAACCGTAACGACTTGAAGGAAACAGCCATGACGCGACCTCTCATCGCCGGAGTATTCTTGACCGCGGCGTGTCTCGCCGCGTCAGCCACGGCCCAGACGCCGCCCGGGCATCCGCTCATCCCCGCATATCCCGGCTCGGACGTGGACCAGGCCCCGGAGGTGTCGGCGTTCGACGAATTCGATCTGCCAACCGGGCCGAGCAAGGACGGCCAGATGTCGGCGTCGCAGCACCTCGAGGGGAAGGTGACGATCTTCGCCTACCGTAATCCCGACGGCCGTTCGACACTCGAGATCTTCAGGAACTACGAGGCGGGGTTGAAAGACGCGGGCTTTGCGACGCTCTTCACGTGCCGGGGCGACCAGTGCGGCGGGCAAATCGGCCTCAAGGGCCTCGGATACCTGCCCGAGAGCGACGACGCCCGATACCTGGCCGTCAAGCTCGCGCGCCCGGAGGGCGACATCTACGTCGGGATGCACGTGCAGTCCCTCACCACCCGGGTCGTCGTCGTCGAGTTGAAGCGGATGGAGGCGGGACTCGTGACGGTCTCGGCGGACTCACTCGACAAGGATTTCACGCGCGTCGGACACGTCGCGGTGTACGAAATCCTGTTCGACACGGGCAAGGCGGATTCTCAAGCCCGCGTCCGACGCGGCCCTGACCGAAATCGCTTCGCTGCTCGCGCGGAGTCCCGCCCTGAAGCTGTACGTGGTCGGCCACACCGACAACGTGGGCGGGCTCGCGCAGAACGTGGACCTCTCGAAGCGGCGCGCCCAGGCGGTCGTGCTGGCGCTCACGACAACGCACAAGGTGGCCGCGGCGCGGCTTCAAGCCGACGGCGTCGGACCTCTCGCGCCGGTCGCCGGCAACGAGGAGGAGGCCGGCCGCGCGAAGAACCGGCGCGTGGAACTGGTCAAGCAGTAGGGATTCCATTCGACGTTTCGAGCCGGCCTGGACCATACTTTGGCCCCATGGATCTCGCGCACCCGATCCCGCTGGCGATCCTTGCGGCCTACATCATCCTCACCCTCGGCATCGGCAACCTGGTGCTGCGGAAACGCCTCGGCTCCGATCACTTTCTCGTCGCCGCGCGCGCCCTGCCCCTCACGCTCGTCGTCGCCGTGGTGGGCGGCGACATGCTGGGCGGGGCCTCGACGGTCGGCGTCAGCCAGCGCGGGTACACCGACGGGCTGTCGGCCGCGGTCTTCAACTTCTCCGTCGGTATCGCCTTCTTCGTCTTCGCGGCGACGATGGCCGCGCGCTACCGGCGGATGCACGCGATCACGGTGCCCGAGATCGTCGGCCGGCTGTTCGATCGGCGCACGCGGACGCTCGCGGCCGTCGTGATCGCGATCGCCTACTTCGTGATCGGCGTCAGCCAGATCATCGCGGCCGGCGCGCTGCTCTCGCCGCTGGTCGGCATCAGCGTCTTCACGGGCGACCTCATCGCCACCGCGGTGTTCTTCGCCATCGTCGTCGCCGGCGGCCTGCACTCGATCGCCCTCGTGAACGTCGTCCAGCTCGTGGTGATGCTCGGCGGCGCGCTCGTCAGCATGCTCTTCGCGGCGCAGTTCATCGGCGGCAGCGTGTCGGCCGGCTTCCACCGCCTCTGGACCGAGCTGCCACCGTCGGTACTGGAGCCTCAACCCGGGGAACCCGCTGACGCAGGCGGGCGAGATGCTGGGCACGATCTTCAACCTCTTCGCCGCGCAGGCCGCGATCACCGGCATCTTCGCGGCGAAGGACGCCGACACGGCCGTGAAAGGCGCGTGGCTCACCGGCGTGATGTTCGTGTTCGTCGGCGTGCCGTTCGCGATCATCGGCATGGCCGCGCGCCTGCATTTCGGCGCGGACCTGCCGGGCGGCCTGCAGGCGGCGCCGGCCATGATCCTCGCGCTCAATCCGGTGGTCGCGAGCATCGGCCTCTGCGGCCTCTTCGCGGCGATCGTGTCGACCGGACCGCTCTGCTTCCTCGCGCCGGTCCAGATCTTCCTGCGCGACGTCATCGGCCATCGCGAGCTGACGGATCGCCAGCGGCTCGTCCTCTCGCGCGTGCTCGGCGGCATCGTCCTGCTCATCGGCCTCGCCGCGGCCACGACCTTCGTCGAGATCCTCAACGTCACGATCTGGGCCTACGCGTTCCGCGCGGGCATCGCCGTGCTCATGCTGAGCGTCGTCTACCTCGGCACGAGCCGCGTGTCGGAGACCGGCGCGTTCTACGGCCTGCTCGTCGGGGCGTTGATGTTCGTCGTATGGACGCTCGCGGGCACGCCGCTCGGCATCCACGTGGCGATCCCGAGCATGACCGCGAACTTCGCGACGACCCTGATCGTGTCGCGGATCAGCCCGCGGCGGCGCCAGTGGGACGCCGCCACCCAGGCCGCGATTCACCCGGCGGGCTGACCCGCCGGCGCCCGGCCTGATATAACAAGGACGCTTACACAAGGAGGACCCATGATCACGATCCACCCACGCGCTCGTCTCTTCCTCGGCGCCACGCTGGTCGCCGGCCTGTCGATCGCCTGCGGCCCCGCCGCCCAGCCGGAATCGGCCGCACCCGCGCCGGAAACCGCCGCGCCGGCCGCCGCCGCCGCGCCCGCCCGCGAGGGCGAACATGTCTTCAAGGGCCGCGTCACGGCGGTCGATGCGTCCGCGAAGAGCCTCACGGTCGACAGCGAGGACGTACAAGGCTGGATGATGGGGATGACCATGTCGTACTCGGCCGACAAGGACGACGTGTACACGACCGTGAAGCCGGGCGATCAGATCACCGCGAAGGTCTACGACGGCGACTTCAAGACGCTGTACGACGTGCAGGTCGCGCCGGCAACCGACGCGCCGGCGAAGTAGGCGCCCATGGCGAACTCACGCACGATTCTGATCACCGGCGCCACCGGGCAGCAGGGCGGCGCCACGCTCCGCGCGCTCGAAGGCAAGGGCTTCGGCCTGCGCGCGATGACGCGCACGCCGGGCAGCGACGCCGCGCGTGCGCTGGCCGCCCGCGGCGTCGAGATCGTGCAGGGCGAACTGGACGACGCGGAGTCGCTGAAGAAGGCGCTGGCCGGCGCGTGGGGCGTGTTCGCCGTGCAGAACACGTGGACGGCCGGCGTCGAGGGCGAGGAAGCGCAGGGCAAGCGCATCGCCAAGGCCGCGCGCGAGGCCGGCATCCAGCACTACGTGTACTCGTCGGTGGAGTCGGCCAATCGTCAGACCGGCATCCCGCACTTCGACAACAAGTTCCGCGTCGAGGAGACGGTGCGCGGCCTCGCGTTCCCGTCGTACGTGATCGTGCGCCCGGTGTTCTTCATGGAGAACCTGCCGTCGCCCTGGTTCCTGAACGGCGACAACCTCGCGACGGCCATGAAGCCGACGACGGTGCTGCAGATGATCGCGGTCGCCGACATCGGGAAGCACGCGGCCCGGGCGTTCATCGAGGCCGAGAAGCTCAACGGACAGGCGATTAATCTCGCGGGCGATCAGATGACGATGCCGGAGGCCGCGCGCGTCCTCGGCGCCGCGCTGGGCCGGACGATCACGTTCGTGCAGATTCCGATCGCGGAGGTGCGGAAGAACAGCGAGGACTTCGCGCTGATGCTGGAGTGGTTCGATCGCGTGGGGTACGACGTGGACATCCCGGCGCTGGCGCGCGAGTCCGGCATTGCGCCGACCTCGCTCCAGGCGTGGGCCGCGACGCTCCGGCAGTGATGCCGGGGCGCCGCGGCGCCCGACCTACTTCTTCTTTCCGGCTTTCTTCTTCTTCTTCGCGGCCGCCTTGCGCTTCGGCGCGGCCTTCTTCTTCGCGGCCGCCTTCTTCACCTTGCGCTTCACGGCCTTCTTCGCCGGCTTCGTCTTCTTCGCCGGCTTCTTCTTGGCGGGCTTCTTCCTCGCCGCCGCCTTCGGCGCGGCCTTCGCCGCGACGGGCTTCGGCGCGGCGGGCTGCCTCGGGGGCGCCGACGGGCGTACGCGCGCGCCGCCGCTCATGCGGCTGGCGGGCTCGGCGATCTCGGGCTCGAGATCGATTTCGTCCGGCACCGTGTATTCCACGTCCGTGATCGTCACTTCTTCCTCGATCACGGCGTCTTCCGGCAGGTCCATCCCGTCGTCAAAGTCGTCTTGCATGGCCACCTCTCCGGGCAAGTCTGTCCAACCTCGGGGCGGGCGTCAAGAGACTCCGGCGGGCGTCACCCGGCCGTGTAGAGGTCCAGCACCCGGTTGATGGCACGCCGGCAGACCGGGCAGAACGGCACCAGGTCGCGGGTGAACATGATGCAGTCTTCCGACGGCCGGTAGTAGCCGCGTTCCAGGTAGTTGGCGCCCTCGAAGGCCCCCACGCGGCCGGCGTACGGGCCGGTCGCCAGGAGCGCCGTGTCGCGCGCCTGCTGCTGCCGGAACAGGACGTCGATCTCGGACTCCGGCCGGTCCGCCTTCCGGAGCCCCTCCCGCTCGGCCTGCGCCGCTTCCGTGTTCCGGTCGAACTCGTCCTTGGGCCAGGGCGTCGGCAGCGGCACGTCCGCGCCCACGAGGTCCTTCCATTTCAGGTTGGCGGGATCGAGCAGGGCCGTGACGTTCGGCTCCCACGGCTCCTCGAGGTGCTCGGGCGGCAGGTACGCCACCTGCGATGTGTAGTACTCGTCGGCGAGTCCCGCGAGGTGGTGGCCGAACTCGTGGATGAAGATGTACGGCGCCCAGACGCTGTCGGCCGCGACCGTGCTGTAGAGATTGAAGATCCCGCCGCCGCCGTACGTCGAGCTGTTTGTCAGGATCTCGACGACGTCGTACGGCGCGTGCGCGGCGATCTCGCGGAACCGGCGGTTCTCGAACGTCAGCACGTAGCGCTCGGTGCCGAAGGCGTCGTACGTGGCGCCGATCGGCGACCGCCGGTAGATGTGCTGCGACGGTCGCGAAATGCCGGACTCCGCCGCCGCCGGCACGAGGCCCCACACGTTGATGTCCCCGCGGCGCTCCTTGAACGGTGACGTCGAGAAGAACGTGTCCAGCAGCCGCCGCGCGTCGCGCTCGAACTTGCCGCGCTCGGCCGCCGTGTAGCCGTCGCCGAGGATCAGCAGGTCCAGCTTCGAGCCCGGATCGCCGCTGTCCTGCAACGCGATCAGGGGGCCGGCGCCGTCGTCGGACGCGCCGCGATCGACGAACATGTCCGACGGGTCGAGCGTGAACCGCCAGATCTCCTGGAAGGCGTTGTGCGCGTCGCGCTTCATCAGGACGATCGCCACCGGGCCCTCGGGCTCCGGGAAGCGGAGCGACTCGGAGAACGTGCGGTTCATCGACTGCGCCTCGGCGGTCGTTTCCCATTCGCCGTAGATCGACGCGAAGCCGCGCGAGTAGAGGATCCGCGCGCTCGCCGGATCGACCACCTCGAAGAGGTACTTGCCCAGGTCGGTGCGATCGACGGGCTGCGCCGGGTTGCCGGGCCACTCCAGCGGCTCGACGACGACGCGGTCGAGGCTGAAGCGCTCGTCCGTGGCGTTGCCGGTGTGGTAGTAGTCCACGCGCATCGTTCGCGGCGCGGCGGATGCCGCGAGCGGTGCGGCCAGCAGCAGGATCGTCAGGACGGCCGCGCGGCGCGCCATGTCCCCTCCTTCTTCAGAAACCGGGTTTCCTTCGGCGGCGCGTCCGGCCACTCGCCCGGGAACGCCGGATCGCCGGGCAGCAGCACCACGCGCTCGCCGTCGACGTCCGTCACGTGCGGCTCGCGGCGATGGACCGGCCGGCCCGCGGCCCAGTCGAGCGCCGCGCCGGCCGAGTCGAACGGCTCCAGCTCACGCAGCGACGTCCACGTCGGCGGCGGCAGCACGATCTCGCCGCGCTCGGAGCGGGCGATCGCGTCGGCGGGCCGGATCCACATGCTCTCGGTCGTCTCGGTGTCGTCGTGCACGGGACGCTGATCGGGCGGCATGGGCGCCAGGAAGAACCGCGTGTCGAAGCGGCGGATGTCGAGCGGCGGCGTGACCCAGTGCGCGAACGGCACGAAGGCGTCGAGCGCGAGGCGAAGCCGCTCGCCGCGGATCAGATCGGGGAACCGCCGCGTGCCCTTGTGCACGTCGGTGCGAAAGGCCGTGTAGCGCGCGTGCGCGGCGGGATCGCCGAGCCGCGCGAACGCGCCGTCCGGATCGCGGGCGACGAGCACGCCGGCCTCCTCGAAGAGCTCGCGCGCCGCCGCCACGAAGAATGCCGCGGCGTCGGGCTCGGGCACGCCGGGCAGCCGCGCGGCCGTCGTGCCCGCCCCGTCGCACCAGTCATCCCCCGCCACGTCCCGGTCGCCCGCGTCGACGCGGCCGCCGGGAAAGACGTACGCGCCCGCCATGAACTCGTTGCCCTGGTGGCGGCGCACCATGAACACTTCGGGGCCGCCCGGCGCGTCGCGCAGCACGAGCACCGTGGACGCGGGACGGAGCGCCGTGTCGGGCACGATCGAAGAATATCACCCCGCAAAGAGCGACCGGCCCGTCAACTCGCGATGGTCGAGGCCCGCCGCGCGATCCAGCTTCGCGACGATCGGCGGAAGCGCCGCGGCAAACCGCCATTCGTCGGCGCGCCCGCCCGCCGCCTCGAACGCGCGGCGCCACGCATTCCACCACGGCGCGGCCGACCGCGCGATCGGCTCGACCACGAGCACCCGATCGCCGCGACTGGCGCGCTCGAGGAGCTGCGGCAGCAGCGCCGATCGCGCCGCCTCCTCCAGCTCGTTCACGGCGAACGCCGCGACGAACGACGCCGGCTCCCGCGGCAGCTTCCGCTCGCCGACCTTCGCGCGCTCCGTGCGCGCGCGCAGGCCGAACGCGCGATAGGTCCGCGCGGCTTCCTCGAGGGCCCAGGGATGCAAGTCGATGCCGACGACCTGCGGGGACCGGCGGCAGGCGGACGCCCACGCCGCGCCGGCGGCGCCGGTGCCGCAGCCGAGATCCACGATCGTCCGCTGCCCCTCGAGCGCGTGGGGCAGCTGCGACGCGATCTCGCGGACGAGCAGGAAATGCAGCGGACCGTAGAACAGCGCGAACGCCGCGCGCTTGCCCGCGCCGGCGAGCGCCGCCCCGCGCGCGATCGTGCTCCGCCGCTCCACGTACGCGGACGACAGCGCCCGCAGCGCGCGCGACACCTCGGGGAATGTGAGATCGGCCAGATGCCTCGTTTCAAGATCTGCGATCCAGGCGGAGGGATCGCGACTGACGACCTGGGACTCGCGACTGGCGCCCTGCGACTCGCGACTGGCGACCTGCGACTCGCGACTGGCGCCTTGCGCCTTGCGCCTTGCGACTACCAATGGTTCGTCCAGCCCGCGCGCTGCAGGTCTTTGAGCTTCGTCGCGGCCTCCGCGACCGCCGGCTCGCGGTCCGGCCATCGGCGCGCGAACAGCAGCCGGTCGTCCCGGAAGTAGCGCAGCTCGACGGCGGGAACCTCGTCAAGCGTCAACAGGATGGCGTCGATGTGGCGGTGCTGCTTGCGCACCCGCCACAGCCGCTCGGCGTCGCCGGCCGGCAGGCCAGACAGGGAGTTCACGTCGCGCGCCATCGCGCCCCGATCATACTAAGATCGCGAGATGGTGGACGCCACGGCGCGCTCGATGCCGCCCGTCGACGAGGCGCTCGCGCGCGACGGCTACGCGTTCGTCCACGGCGGGGACATGCGGGCGGCGCTCGCCGAAGCCGGCCCGCTCGACGACTGGGACGCCTTCACCTCGAGCTGGAACGATCTCGAGCTCGACACCTACATGGCCGACGGCGGACGCTACCGCCGGCGCCGGCACGCCGTGTTCACCGCGCCGGCCCAGGGCGCAATCGTCCGCGAGCGCGACCAGCCGCACTATCAGACGCTCGACTACAACCCGCTGCACGGCGGCGTCGAGCGATGGTTCGCGCCGCTCACGGTCGAGGCCGCGCAGGGCGCGAGCCTCACGACAATCCTCGCGTTCTGCCGATCGCTGTTCGGTTCGCTCGCGCCGTCGGTGCCGTCCTGGCGCGTCGAGGTGCACCAGTTCCGCATCGAGGCGCGGACCGGCGAGTCCGGCCGGCCGACGCCCGAGGGGCGCCACCGCGACGGCGTCGACTACGTGCTCGTCCTGCTCGTCGATCGGCGCAACATCGCGAGCGGCACGACGTCGATCCACGCCCTCGACGGCCGGGCGCTCGGCGAGTTCACGCTGACGCGCCCCTTCGACGCCGCGCTCGTCGACGATGCGCGCGTGTGCCACGGCGTGACGCCCGTGGAGCCGCTCGAATCCGTCGCTGCCCGCCTACCGCGACGTGCTCGTGGTCACATTCAAGCGGGCGCCCTGACCGAACGATAAGATCTGAAGTGAAGTGCGCGACTTCGCATTGTCTTCGTCTGCCTGCTCGTCGGCCTCGCCGTGCGCGTCGCAGTGCTGAAGTTTCCGGGCTCGCCCGACGTCCCGATCTTCCGCACCTGGGCGTACCACGCCGCGACCTCGGGGCCGACCACGGTCTACGGCGAGCCGGGCGCGCTCGCCACCGAACACACGCTGCGCTACGAGGGCACGTCGGCGGCGGTGGACTATCCCCCGGTCGCGATCTACGAACTGGCCGTGAGCGGTCTCGTGTCGCGGCTCTGGTCCGGCGGCTATCCCTCGCCGACCACGCTGAACGTCACGATCAAGGTGCTGATTCTGTTCGCGATGATCGCGCTCTCCGCGCTCATCCTCTACGCCGTCGGCCGCCGGCTCGGTCCCATGATGGGCGTCGCCGCTGCGCTCGCCCTCTGGCTCAACCCCGCGGTGATCCTGCACGGCGCCGTGCTCGGCTACGTCGATCCGCTGTTCGCGGTGCCGGCGATCGCCGCGCTGGTGGCGGCCTCCGAGGGGCTGGGCTGGGTCGCGGGCGCGCTCCTGGCGCTCGCGTGCCTCACGAAGCCGCAGGCCGTGCTCGTGGCGCCGGCCATCGCCCTCGCGCTCTGGCGCCGGCGCGGCGGCGGCGGCCGCGGGAAATCCGGCGCGCGATCGCCGGAGGCGGCCTGCTCACCGCGATCTCGATCGCGCCCTTCGTGATCGCCGGCACGTTCACGAACATGCTGCTGGGCGTCGCGGACCTCTTCACCGAGGGGCTGCTGTCGGGTAACGCCGCGAACATGTGGTGGATCGGCGGGTGGGCGGCGGACATCCACGCCCGGGGAGCGGCGGCGATCACGGAGCCGGTCCGGTTCATGAGCATCCCGGACTTTCTCTCACGCCTCGGCCGGCCCGACGCGCTCGGCCTGGCGCTGCTGCTGGGGTTCGCCTCCTGGGCCGCCGTCGGCGTCGTCGTCGCGTGGGCGATGACGCGCATGCGGGGCGCCGAGCGCCTGACCGACTTCGCCGCGCTGGCGGCCTTCACCGTGCACGCGTACTTCGTGCTCGCGACGCAGGTGCACGAGAACCATCTGTTCCTCGCGCTTCCGCTGCTGACGATGATCGCGGCGCGCGAGCGGCGCTACCGGCCGCTGCTCGTGGCGGTCAGCGCTGTCGCCTTCCTCAACCTGAACTTCTTCTACGGCCTCGGGCGCGGCGGCGCCCATGCCCTGCCGCGCATGGCGACGGGCATCGACGCGACGCTCATCCTGGCTGCCGTGAACTGCGTGCTGCTCGTCTGGCACGCGCGTCTGATGACGCGCGTCTCCGCGGTGCGGCCCGCGACGCTGGACATGCTGCGCGCGCACCTGCGGGCGGCGCGCGCGTAGCCGTCAGCCTCTGCCTACTTGCTCCAGGGCGGCACGATGCGATTCGTGCGGGCGTAGGCGATCAGCTGCCCGAGGTGCTCGTGCAGGTCGCCGCCGACGAACATCGCGACGTCGAAGGCCGAGCGGTCGCGGCCCATGACCGGGCGCACGCCGGTGAGCGTGGCAGGATCGATCGCCTGGATCGCCGCCTTCGCGTGATCGAAGCCCTTGTTGAGGTGGGCGATGATCTGCGCCTTGTCGGTGAGCGTGCGCAGCGCGGCGGCTTCCTCGCGGGAGCCGAGGTTGGCGGCCTGTCCGCCGAACGCCGACGGGATGAACGAGTACCCTTCCGTCGCGGCGAGCATCAGGACTTCCGACACCGACCGGACGCCTTCCATCGGGCGCCAGGTGTACTTGTCCTGCGGAAACGCGTCGGCGAGCCCGAGGAACTTGCCGCGCATCACGTCGAGGTCCGCAAGGAACGACGTCTTGAGCGCGGCGGCGGCTTCCTTGGTCATCACGTCTTGCGCGCGGGCGGGACGGGCCAGCGCGGCGAACGCGAGCGCGGCCAGCACGAGAACGGCGACGCGGCGGGATGGCTTCAGTTGGGGCATCGGCGGCTCCTGGATGAAGGTAACGTCGGGCCAGTCTACCCGCACTCCGTCTCAACGGGCTGCCGAAATGTCGGCAGGCGCGGCGGCCGGCAGGGCGGACGATGCAGCATGAGGACACTGTTGACCTTGATACTGGACACGCCCGGTGCGCGCCAGGCCGCCTGTCGTCGATCGCGCCGGGCACATCCTTTGCTGACGATCGGGCGCACGCCGAAACCCTCATGCCACGAACTGTCTTCGCCCTCGCGTTCGCCGCGCTCGCCCTGATCGCCACGGGGTGCGTGAAGGTCCAGCCGCCCACCGACACCGGTGATCCCCTGCTCCCGACGGCGCCCGACTCACCGACGAGCGGCGGAGGTACGTCCCAGACCCTCGCGTACATCCCGGACCTGCAGCCCATCTTCGCGTCGGACTGCGTGATGTGCCACGGCAACAGCCGCGCCGACGCCGGCTACCGCATGACGACCTACGCGCAGGTGATGCAGGCAGTACGCGCCGGCAATGCCGCGAGCGCGCTCGTCGTGGTCACCCAGAAGAACGGCAGCATGTACCGGTACTTCACCGGAAACCGGACGACCCGGGCGCAGATGGTGCGAGACTGGGTCGTGGCCGATGGCGCGGCGCAGACACGGTGAAACGGCTGTGATGAAATCGAAGACTGCCATCCTGATGGTCCTGGCCGTGGCGGCGCTCGTGCCCGCGCGGGCCGCCGAGCCGCCGCCGACGCACGTGCCGGACATCGCGCTGACGGCGATCGACGGCAGCCACCTGCGGCTGGCGGATCTCGCCGGCCACGTGGTGCTGGTGGACTTCTGGGCGAGCTGGTGCCCGCCGTGCCGCACGTCGTTCCCGGCGCTCGACGAGCTGTACCGCGACCTGCACGGGCGCGGGCTCGACGTGCTCGCGGTGAACGTCGACGAGCGCGCGCGCGACGCCGACGCGTTCCTGGCCGATCATCCGCGCGAGATGCCGGTGTTCCTCGATCCCAAAGGCCACGCGGCCGCCGCCTTCCACCTCGAGGCGATGCCGACCTCGTTCGTCATCGATCGGACCGGCCGCATCCGTTACACCCACACCGGCTACACCGCGGCGGTCGCCGACGCCTATCGGCGCGAGATCGCCGCGCTTCTCGAGGAGACTCCCAACAGGGGACGACAATGAGAACGATGAGAACCATCATCCTGATCGTCGGCGTCGTCACCGCGGCCATCGCGGCCGGCGGGTGCGCCACCGTGCAGCCGTGGCAGCGCGGACGCCTGGCGGACCCCAGCATGGTCTTCGACGCCGACGCGGCGCAGGTCGCCTACACGACACACTGGCAGGAGGCCCGCGAGGGCGCCTCCGGCGGCTTCGGCGTGCAGGGCGGCGGCTGTGGGTGTAAGTAGGCGCGCGTCGCTGGTCGTCGTGGCCGCCGCGGTGATCTTCGCGGCGCTCGCCGGGCTCGACTGGGCGCAGAACACCGCCGACGTGGAGTTCCACGGGTTCCAGGACACGCGCGGCGTCACCGTCCTCAGCCCCGCGCTCGCCGTCAACAAGGACTTCACCGATCGCACGGCGCTGCGGGTGCGGTTCGGCGTGGACGCCATCACGGCGGCGTCGGACTCCTGCGCGCGATGCCATCCGGGCGGCGCAAACAACGGCCGTACGGTGCTGAACGCGAGCGTGGCGCGCAAGTACGGCGACCTCACGTGGTCGATCGGCGGCGAGTTCGGCCGCGAGAAGTTCTACGCGTCGACCACCGGCTTCACGTCGCTCTCGCGCGACTTCAACAGCGCGAACACCACCGTGGCCGGCGGGTTCTCGTTCGCCCTGAATCAGCCGCAGCTCCATCCGAGCGAGCAGACCGAGCGGCAGTTCTCGACCGACGGCTACGGATCAATCACGCAGACGCTCACGAAGACGACCATCGCGCAGGTCGGGTACGAGCTGAACCAGATCAACGGCTTCCAGACCAGCCCGTTCCTCCGCGTGCCCGTCAACGGCGCGCTCACCCTCGGCAACGTGCCCGACACCCGCACGCGCCAGACGCTGACGGCGCGGCTGCGGCAGGCGCTCCCGGCCGACACGTACCTGCAGCTCGACTACCGGCGCTACGTGGACTCGTGGCAGATCGACTCGAACGCGCTCAGTGTGGGCCTGACCCACAACTTCTCGCCGCGCTTCCTCCTCGGCGGCACCTACCGCTGGTACAACCAGACCGGCGCCTACTTCTATCAGCCGTCGTACACCGGCTCGCCGCTCTTCTACACGTCGGACTTCCGGCTCGTGCCGTTCGACTCCGGCCTGTATTCCGGCCGGGCCGTGTTTACGCCGAAAGGCCGCCCCTGGGGGCTGCCGGAGGGCAGCGCGTTCAGCGTGGAGTACGAGCGGTACATCGCCACGACCGACTTCCAGTCGGCGATCTTCACCGGCGGCATTCACATCCCGTTCTGACCGTGGTGCCGCGCCTGCGCCGATCGCCGATCGCGATCGCGGCGGGCGCCGCGTGCCTCCTCCTGAGTTCCGGCCGGCGTCGCCCTGGCGCAGCCGGCCCAGACCACGCGCGAGTACCGCTACCTGATGGGCACGTCGATCGAGGTCGAGGCCTCCGGCGGCACCGAGGCCGTCCGGCGCGCCGCGGTGGATGAGGCCTTCGGCGCGTTCCAGGAAGTCGACCGCGTGATGAGCAACTACCGCGACGATAGCGAGCTCGCCGAGGTGAATCGCGACGCCGCCGCGCGCGCGGTGCCGGTGAGCGCCCCGCTCTTCGCGGTGCTGGCCGCCGCCCAGCGCGTGAGCCGCGCGAGCGGCGGCGCGTTCGACATCACGGTGGGGCCGCTGGTCCGCCTCTGGGGCTTCTACGACAAACAGCCGCACCTGCCGACGCCGGCCGAGCGCGCGCGCGTGGCGCCGCTCGTCGGCTATCGCAACCTGGTGCTCGACGAACAGGCCCACACCGTCCGCTTCGCGCAGCCAGGCGTCGAGCTCGACCTCGGCGGCATCGCGAAGGGCTTCGCCGTGGAGCTGGCCGCGGGCGTGCTGCGGCGTCACGGGTTGAACGGCTTCATCGACGCCGGCGGGAATCAGTACCTGCTCGGCCTGCCGGCGGGCAAGACGCAGTGGACGGTCGGCATCAAGGATCCCGATGCCGACGACCGCATCCTCGGCGTGATCGACTCGGGCGAGGGAACCGTCGCGACATCGTCGGACGACTCGAACTTTCTCGTCGCCGGCGGACGACGGTACGGGCACATCCTCGATCCGCGCCGGCTCGAGCCCTCGGACTCGTCGCTGAGCGTGACCATCGTCGGCCAGGACGGCACGCTGGCGGACGCGTTGACGAAGGCGGTGTTCGTGCTCGGGCCGCGCGACGGCCTGAAGCTGGTGGAGAGCTTCCCGAACATGGCCGCACTCGTCGTCTTCCGGAAGGCGGACGGCCGCGTGGGAATGGAGATGTCGAAGGCGCTCGCCGGACGGTATCACCCCGCCGCGCGCTGACGGGCGTCAGCAGCCGCGATCGGCGGTCGTGCACTCGACGCGCAGGCCGAAGCGCGGACGAAGCTGGGTGCCCAACATGCTGCCGGCAAACGCGCACACCCCCCAGACCCACCCGTGCAGGCTCGACGAGGCGATGCCGCCGAAGTACGCGCCGATGTTGCAGCCGTAAGCGATGCGCGCGCCGTAGCCGAGCAGCACGCCGCCGATCGCCGCCGCGACCAGCGACCGCCGCGGCACGCGCCAGACGGGCGCGAACTTCCCCGCCAGACCGGCCGCGGCCAGCGCGCCGATCATGATCCCGATGTCCATCACCGACGTCGCGTCCGTCGCGACGCTCGCGTGCAGCTCGGCCGTGCGCGACGACCAGTAGGCCCACGAGTCGACCGGCACGCCGGCCGCGCCGAGCGCCTTCGATCCCCACAACGCGAAGGCCGACGTCACGCCCCACGGCCGCCCGGCGATCGCGAGCGTCGCGATGTTGACGAACGCCAGGCCGACCGCGCCCGCCACGAGCGGCCACGGGCCGCGCAGCCATCGCGAGCGCTGGTCCGCGTCGGCGGACAGCGGCACCAGGCGCCCGTGGCGCCGCCGCTCCACCACCACCGTGGCCGCCGCGATCGCGGCGAACAGGGCCAGGCTGATCCCGAGAGCGCCCAGGGCGCCGAAGTGCTCGACGAGCGACACCGACGCCAGCGCGGGCGACCGCTGCCACATCGGCTGCTGCACCGCGCCGGCCACCGAGCCCACGATGAAGAAGAAGAGCGTGACGAGCATGCGCGTGTTGCCGCCGCCGGCGGTGTAGAGCGTGCCCGACGCGCAGCCGCCGCCGAGCTGCATGCCGAGACCGAACATGAACGCGCCCACCAGCAGGCCCACGCTCAGCGGCGCCACCGAGCCGCGCGCCGCGTGGCCGAAGATGCCGCCCGAGGCGATCACCGGGAAGAAGACGGCGCACGTCAGCGCGAGCATCAGCATCTGCGCGCGCAGGCCGGCGCCGCGCCGATCCGAGATGAACACGCGCCACGCCGACGTGAAGCCGAAGGCGGCGTGATAGAGCACCACGCCCGCCGCGCCGCCCACGAGGTACAGCGCCGCCTGCTGCCAGGTGATGGCCGCCGCCAGATAGGTGGCCCCGAGCAGGAGCGCCGCAATCGCCAGTGCGGACGGCCACCGGCCGGGCGCCATCGCGGGCGAGCCCGACCGTACGTCGACGCCTGACACCAGTGCCAGATCGGCCGTTGGCATGCGTCGGATCTTACGCTAGAGTGCCGGCATGATGGTGAAACGCTTTGTCTTCTCCGCGCTCGTGGCCGCCGCGTCGCTGGCCGCCCTTCCGGCCGCCGCGCAGGACCAGGGCTGGACCCAGCCGCCGCGTTCCCAGGCCAATATCGACGCCCTCGCCCGCGTGCAGGTGAAGAGCTACACGTTCGCCGAGGCGGGCAATATCAAGATGGACTACGAGCTGTACGTGCCGACGCGCTACGACGCGAGCCGCGCGACGCCGCTCGTCATCGCGCTGCACGGCCTCGGCAGCGGGATCCATTACATGATGGAATACAACAACCTCGTCGAGCTGGCCGAGCGGTACGGCTATATCGTCGCGACGCCGATGGGGTTCAACGAGCGCGGGTGGTACGGCGCGCGCGGGCAGGGCAACGAGTTCAACCGCCGCGGCAGTGACGACCCCGGCCCGGCCAACCTCGGCCGCCTGAGCGAGCAGGACGTGCTCAACGTGCTGAAAGAGGTCCGCGGCGCGTACAACGTCGACAGCCATCGCATCTATCTCATCGGCCAGTCGATGGGCGGCGGCGGCACGTGGTATCTCGGCACGAAGTATTCCGACATCTGGGCGGCGCTCGCGCCGATGGCGCCGGCGATCTATATCAGCCCCGACGTGCTCGAAAAGGCCACGCACCTGCCGGTGATGGTCGTGCAGGGCGACGCCGACACGCTCGTCGATCCGAAGGTCACGCGCCAGTGGGTCGCGAAAATGAAATCGCTCGGGATGACATATCAGTACATCGAGGTGCCCGGCGGCACGCACGGCACGGCCGGCCGGCTGAACATCGACAAGGTGTTCGCGTTCCTCGACATGCAGCGAAAGAAGGACTAGCGCACCGTGAGTGACACCGGCAGGGCCGGTGCGGGCAAGTGGCTGATCGCGGTCGTCGTCATGTTCGGCACGTTCCTGGCCGTCATGGACGTCAGCGTCGTCAACGTGGCGATGCCGCACATGATGGGCACCTTCGGCGTGACGCTGTCGGCGATCACGTGGGTCGCGACCAGCTACAGCATCGCCGAGATCATTCTCGCCACCATGTCCGGATGGCTGGTGACGCTGATGGGGCGCAAGCGCCTCTACATCGCGTCATTCGCCCTGTTCACCGTGGGGTCGATGCTGGCCGGCACGGCGCGGACGTTCTCGGCGATGCTGCTCTTCCGCACCATTCAGGGCATCGGCGGCGGCAGCCTGATTCCCATTTCGCAGGCCATCCTGCGCGAAACCTTTCCGCCGGAAGAGCAGGGGCTCGCCATGGCCATCTACGGCATGGGCGTGGTGATCGCGCCGGGCGCCGGGGTCATCCTCGGTGGCTGGCTCACCGACCACTACGGCTGGCCGTGGATCTTCTTCATCAACGTGCCGGTGGCGATCATCGGCATCGGGATGGTGAGCACCTTCCTCCAGGACCCGGGCTACCTGCGCCGCGGGGTGAAGCGCGTCGACTGGTTCGGGATCCTGTTTCTCGGCATCACGATCACCGGCATGCAGATCGTGCTCGAGCGGGGCCAGGAAGCGAACTGGTTCGACTCGCCCTGGATCGTGGCGGGAACCGTGGTGACCGTGGCGGCCCTGCTGGCGCTGATTGCCTGGGAGCTCCGCGTGCGCGAGCCGGTGATGAACCTGCGCCTCCTGCGCAACGTCCCGCTCAGCGTCGGCTCGGGCATGGGCCTGATGTTCGGGATCACGCTGTTCGGGACGACGTTCCTGCTGCCAGCGCTGCTGCAGAACCTCCTCGGTTATCCGGCGATGCAGACCGGGATCGTGATGCTCCCGCGGGCCACCGCGCTGCTGCTGATGATGCCCCTGGCCGGCTGGCTGTACAACAAGGTCGATCCGCGCGTGCTCATCGCCGGAGGCAGCGTGCTGATCTATCTCTCGTATCAGCAGCTCTCGCACCTCTCCACCGCCATCGGCACCATGAACCTGATGCCGGCGATGCTGCTGATGGGGATGGGCATGCCCTTCATGTTCGTCACGCTCTCGACCGTGGCGCTCAGCACCGTGGAGAAGCGCGACATGACGTCGGCGTCGGGGCTGTACACGCTGACGCGGCGCATCGGCGGCAACGTCGGCTACGCGTTCCTGGCCACCGTCGTCGCCAACCGCCAGCAGTTTCATCACGTGCGCCTGGTCAGCGCGTTGACCGAATACAGCGGCCGATACGCGACATACGAGGCCGGGATCACGGCGCGCCTGGGACAAGCCGGCGTCGCGGCGCCGGCGGCGGCGGCCGCCGCGATCACGAACCGGCTGGTGACCCAGCAGGCCACGATGATGGCGTACAACGATGCGTCGTGGCTGCTGGGGCTGCTGTTCATCGTCGCGCTCCCGCTGATCTTCCTGCTGCCCGGACGCCAGCGCCTCCGCGCCGCCGCTCAGGCGGCGGTAGAATGAAGGCCTGATGCCAGCGGTGCGCGACCGGCATCGAAAGGAGCGCGATGCCAGTGGGACGTGTCCGTGTGGCGGCCGTGCAGTATTACATCCGCCCCGTCGATCGATTCGAGACCTTCCGCTCGCAGATGGAATCGCTCGTGGACACGGCGCATGATTACGATTGCCGGCTGGTCGTGTTCCCGGAGTACTGCACGCTGCAGCTCCTCACGCTCGGCAATTTGAAGCGTCCCATCACCGAGCAGATCCTCGACCTCGCCCGCCAGGCGCCCCAGTACGTCGAGGCCATGAGCGCGCTCGCGCGCGGGAGCGGCATGTACATCCTCGCCGGATCGATTCCCGTCGAGACCGAGACGGGCATCCAGAACCACTCCTTCTTCTTCAACCCGTCGGGCGAGCACGTCGTGCAGTCGAAGCTGCACATGACGCGCTTCGAGGCGGAAGACTGGAGAATGTCGGCGGGCTCGAAGTTCCGCGTGTTCGACACCGAGCTCGGCCGCCTGGCGATCACGGTCTGCTACGACATCGAGTTCCCGGAAATCGCGCGCGCCGCCGCCCGGGCCGGCGCGCAGCTCCTGCTCGTGCCCAGCTGCACCGACGATCGCCAGGGTTTCCTGCGCGTGCGCTACTGCGCCCACGCCCGCGCGATCGAGAACCAGGTCTACGTCATCGTCTCCCATACCGTGGGATCCCTGCCGATGGTGCCCGCGGTCTCGCTGAACTACGGACAGGCCTCGATCCTCACGCCGTCTGATTTTCCGTTCGCGAGGGACGGCGTGCTGGCCGAAGGCTCGATCAATCAGGAGATGATGGTCGTCGGCGAGCTCAACATGGACACCATCCGCGAGTCCCACACGCAGGGCACCGTGCTGCCGCTCGACGACAGCCGCCGCTCCGCCGAGCTGGTCGCCTCCATCGAAGCGGTCTCGCTGTGATCACGCCCGACGCGGTCACCGTGCGTCCCACGGAGCCGCGCGACGATGAGGGCATCACGAGCCTGTCGCTCGCGGTGTATCCGGAGACGAAGCCCTGGGCCGCGGAGCATCTCGCGTCCCACCGCCTGATGTTTCCCGAAGGCCAGCTCGTCGCGGTGATGGGTCCCGAGGAGCGCGTCGTGGGAATGGCCGCGTCGCTCATCGTGCTCTGGGACGACTACTCGATGAACCTCGATTGGCTGCGGTTCACCGACAAGGGCATGTTCACGAACCACGACGCCGAGCACGGACGGACGCTCTACGGCGCCGAGGTGATGGTGCACCCGTCCCTCCAGGGGCGCGGCATCGGCAAGCAGCTGTACGCCGCGCGGCGCGCGCTGGTGGAACGGCTCGGGCTGCTGCGGATTCGCGCCGGCGCGCGGCTGCGCGGCTACCACCGCGTCGCGGCGCAGATGTCGGCCGAGCAGTACGCGATCGAGGTGATCCACGGGCGGATCGTCGATCGCACGCTGACGTTCCAGCTCCGGCAGGGCTTCGAGGTGATCGCCGTGGTCGCCGGCTACCTGCTGCACGATCCGGAGAGCCTGGGCCACGCCGCCGTCATCGAGTGGGTGAACCCGGCGATGGCCGACCAGATCGATCGCTCCGGCCGGGATCCGAGATTCATGGCCTGAAGCGCCGGTCGATGGTGAACCAGGCGACGGCCGCGCCGGTCGCCGCGAGGCCGGCCGCGCTCAGCATCGCCAGCCTGAACGCCGCGATGAACGCATCCTGGACGGCCGCTTCGAGATCGCGGGCCTCGCGGGCCGTGGCGTCCGGCGGCGGCACGGCCGCGGCCAGGTCGGCGCGCGAGGGCGCGAACCGCTCGAGCACAACCGGGCGGATCTCCAGCTCGGCAAGGCGCGCGTCCAGGCGGCTGTTGAAGGTCGCCACCACGACCATCCCCAGCGCCGCGAGCACGATCAGCCCGGCGACGCGCGACACGGCGTTGTTGATCCCCGACGCCGCGCCCACCCGATCCGGGCCTGCCGCATCCATCACCACCGTCACGAGAGGCGCCACGGTCGTCGCCATCCCGAGGCCCATCGCCAGGAACGCTGGAAAGAACGTCGTCCAGTAGCCCGCGCCGGCGCCGGGCCGCGCGGCGAGCGCAAAGCCGGCCGCGGTGACGAGAGGACCGGCAACGAGCAGCCGCCTGGCGCCGACGACCGGCACGAGCGCACCGGCGGCGCGCGAGAGGATCGCCACGGTGAGAATGAACGGCAGCAGGGCGGCGCCGGCCTCGGTCGCGCTGAAGCCCTGAAGCTGGATCAGGTTGAACGGCAGGTAGAACAGCACACCGCCGAGGGCGCCGTAGAGCAGGAACGTGAGCACGTTCGCGCCGGTAAAACTGCGCGAGCCGAACAGGTCCAAGGGCATCATCGGCGAGGGGGACCGCTGCTCGACACGCGCGAAGATCGCGAGCAGGACGAAGCCCGCCGCGATCGAGCCGGCCACGAGCGGATGCCGCCAGCCGAGGCTCGACGACTCGACGAGGCCGTAGACGAGCGCGCCGAGGCCGCTCACGCTCAATCCCGCGCCGAGCCAGTCCATGCCCGCGGGCCTTGATTCGTCGCGCGACTCGGGCACGCGCGTCGCGGCAATGGCGAGCACCACGACGGCGAAGGGAATGTTGAGAAAGAACACCCATCGCCAGGAGAACGTCTCCGCCAGCCAGCCGCCGGCAACCGGGCCGGCCGCCATCGTGATCGCCGTCATGCCGGACCATGTGCCGATGGCCCGGCCCCTGGACGCATCGTCGAACGACGCGCTGATGATGGCGAGGCTTCCCGGCACCAGCAAGGCGCCGCCCACGCCTTGAACGGCTCGCGCGACGATGAGGGGCGACACGCGTGGCGCGAGGCCGCACCACACCGACGCCAGCGCGAAGATCGCGACGCCCCAGATGAACACGCGGCGCCGCCCCAGGCGATCGCCCAGCGCGCCGCCCGCGAGGATGAGCGCGCCGAGGAACAGCATGTAGATCTCGATCACCCATTGCATCGCGGTGACCGAGGCGCCGAGATCGCGCTGCATCAGCGGCAGCGCGACGTTCACGGCGGAACTGTCGATGAACACCATGCCGCTGCCGAGGACGGTGGCGGCCAGCACCCAGCCGCCCGTGCCCGGCGCGCACGGCGTGGCAGCCAGGCGGCCGCGGATGGCGGCTTCATCGCAGGGCGCCCTGACGATCATGGGCCCAGTCTAGGCGATGTGCAGTATCGTTGGGCCGCCACGAGGGAGGCGAAGGGTACGCATGAAGCACGTGAGACTCGTAGTTGCGATCGCCGCCGCTGGCGCGATTGCGGCCGGACTCTCAGCGCAGTCGACGGCCATCACGATCGTGCTGACCGGCCAGTCGATGATCCGCTCGGATCTCCGGGCCACGAAACCGCCGGCCGTGCCGATCATCCAGGGACTTCTGCGAGGCGACGTGATCTTCACGAACCTCGAAGGCGCCGTCGCCGAGCCCGGCGAGACGACCCAGGAGGGCCGCGGCTTTCTCGCGCCGCCCGAAGCCCTCGACGCGCTGACCGCCATGGGCTTCAACCTGCTGGCGCTGTCCGGCAACCACGCCTTCGATCTGAAGGAGAACGGCATCCGGAATACGCTCCGCGAAGTCGATCGCCGGAAGATCCCGCATGCGGGCATCGGCCAGACGGCCGACGAGGCGGCAGCCCCCGCGTACTTTCACACGCCAAAAGGAACGATTGCGCTCGTCGCGAGCGCGTCAGGACTGATCGGACCCGGCGCGCGCGCCACGGGCGATCGTCCCGGCGTCAACGAGCTTCGTGTGGAAGCGGGCGATCGCGAGAACGAGGCGACCGAGGATCTGCCCGGCGCGGCGGACAACACGCCGAATCCTGAGGATGCGCGCCGCATTCTGCAGAGCATTCGCGAGGCGCGCCAGCACGCCGATCTGGTGATCGTCTACCAGCACAATCACGTGTTCGCGAACCGATCGTTCTCGACGATCTTTACCGAGGGCCTGCCCGAGCGGCTCGCCCCGAACGCCTGGTTGATCAAGTGGACGCACGACGAGATCGACGCGGGCGCCGACATCGTCGTGATGCATGGCGCGCCGCTGCTGCACGGCGTCGAGATCTATCGCGGACGCCCGATCTTCTTCGACCTCGGCAACTTCATTTACAACGTGCCGCCGACGCTGACCTACATCGACGAACCGATGTCGTGGGAGAGCGTCGTGGCGACGGTCGAGTTCGACGCAGGACTCAAATCGATTTCGCTGCGGCCCGTCATCATGAACACCCTCGGTGACGGCCAGCCGGACGTGCAGGACCCGCGCGCCAGCAACGAGTTCCTGCACACGCGCGGCTTGCCGGCCCCGGCGACCGGAGCCCGCGCCGGCTATATTCTCGAGCGCCTGGCCGACGCGTCGAAGCCCTTCGGCACGAGGATGACGATCGCAGGAGACACGGCCACCGTGGCGGTCGCCGGCAGGTGACGCTCCCGGCCTGAGCCCTTTACAGCGCCGGGCCCTGCTCGCCCTCCGCGATGGCCTCGAAGTCGTGGAGCCGCGTGAGATCGATCGCCACGCGATCGGCGTCGGGGACGTACATGTCGCGGAACCGGGCGCCCCAGATCAGGTCGGACTTGTCGTAGCTGGTCTTGGCGTGCACGGTCTGCGCGAACGTCTCGTCGGCGGCGGTGATGAGGCAGATGATCTCCGGATCGGCCGCTGCGAGCGACTCGGGCGTGTAGCCGCGAAACGGGCTCGCCTCGCCGATCGGATGCACGACGACCCAGTGCAGCGGCATGAACATGATCGCCTCGCGCTCGAGGGTGAGCTGATCGAAGCGGCGCCGGCGCCGGCCGCCCTCCTCGACCCAGCGCGCGAACGAGACGACCGCATGCACCTCCGTCAGGTCGTGGTTGCGCAGGTTCGCGAGCCGGAACATCAGGCCCCAGCCGTTCTGATAGGGCGCGATCAGGGCGTTTTGGCTGAAGCGAATCTTCGCGGTCGGCCGCGTGAACCGCGCGAACAGAAATCCGCTCAGGATCGCGAAGCCCAGGAGGCCCACCAGCGCCTCGAACGCGACCAGCGCATTGGCGAGGGTCGTATTCGGCACGAGCTTGCCGTAGCCGATCGTGGCCAGCGTCTGCACACTGAAGAAGATGTCGTCTCGAAACCGTCCGAGCGGCGACGTGGCGGAGCCGGCCAACGCCCGCGCACCCGTCAGCCAGTAGGCGCTGGCGAAGAAGAGGTTCGTGCCGACGTAGCAGAGCGCCACGAGCGCGAGCAGGCGCGGCACGGGCAGGGACAGCAGCGTGTGGTACGCGTTGTACGGATGGAGCGGGCTGAGCGTGTTGCGGCGGACGTTGAACGTGCCGTCGCGATTCAGGAGCCGCGCGCGGCTGCGCTCGGCGAACTTGCCGCCGAGACCGAGGTCTTCTCGCAGCCGGGGCGGCCTGGGCGATTCGGTCACGACGCTGCGTATTCTACCGCCGTGGTCCGGCGCGTGAGGAGGAGGCGGCGGTATACTCCGCGCCATGAAGACCTTCAACCCGACGGTAACCGTCGCGATCGCGGGGCTCTGGCTGTGCGCCGCCGGCGCGCCCCAGGCCGCGCCACAATCCGCGCCGCAGGCGCCGATCCCCCCGAAGACGGCACCCGCGACGCACGTCACGCAGGCCGAGATCCAGGACTTCATCGCGCACATGGCGCCCGACCGGATCGCCGACAGCGTCATCCGCGCCGTCGACGTGGGCGGCTACCGCGTCGGCGTGTTCGCCGTCGTCCGGCCGAAGGACTCGCCGCAGTCGGCGATCTACCACGACACGAACATGACCGAGATCCTGTACATCCTCGAAGGATCGGCGACGCTCACCACCGGCGGGACGATTCCGGACGCGCGCCCGCCGGCGCGGCCCGGCGGCAACTACACCGGCACGCGCATCGAGGGCGGCACGAGCCGCCACGTCGTGCCGGGTGACGTGATCATCACGCCGGGACGGACGCCGCACTTGTGGGGTGACATCGAGAGCGACATGCGGTACCTGGTCTTCAGGCCGGATCCCGACGGGAAGCTGCCGCTGAAGTAGCGCCGAGGACAACTCCATCATGAACCGCTTCATTCGCTTCAATGCCCTGCTCGCCGCGGCACTGCTCGTGCAGGCCTGCGGCGGCCGTCCCGCCCCGCCCGCCGCGGCAGCGACGCCAGCCACCGAATCGCACGGCATCGACCGCGCCGGCATCGACACGAGCGTCGCGCCCGGCGACGACTTCTTCCGCTACACCAACGGCGGCTGGCTGCAGGCCACCGAGATTCCGCCCGATCGGTCCTCGGTCGGCGTCTGGTCGATCCTGTTCGACCGCTCGCAGACGCGCACGCGCGAGCTGATCGAGCAGATGGCGTCCGCCGGCGCCGCCGCCGGATCCGACGAGCAGCGCATCGGCGACTACTACGCCACCTACCTGGACGAAGCCGGCCTGGAACAGAAGGGTCTGTCGCCTCTGCGCGATCAGCTCGACGCGATCGCCGGCCTCAGGAACCCTCACGATCTCGCGGCGTGGATCGGGCAGGATCTGCGCACCGACGTCGATCCGCTGAACATGACGAACTTCTCCACCAGCCGCCTCTTCGGCGTCTGGATCTCGCAGGATCTGAACGACCCGTCGCGCAACGTGCCGTACCTGCTGCAGGGCGGCCTCGGCATGCCCGACCGCGACTACTACCTCGAGCCCGGCGCTCGCATGGAGCAGGTGCGGGATGCGTACCGGACGCACATCGCCGCCGTGCTCAAGCTGGCCGGCATCGACGATGCCGGCGCGAAGGCCGCGGCCATCTTCGATCTCGAGCGCCGCATCGCGGGCGTGCACGCGACGCGTACCGAGTCCGCGGACGTGAAGGTGTCAGACAATTCGTGGAGGCTCGACGATTTCGATCGGCGAGCGCCGGGCCTCGACTGGCGCGTGCTCTTTGCCGGCGCCCACCTCGATCGCGCACCGGCCGTCATCGTCTGGCATCCAAAGGCGGTCACCGGCATTGCGGCGCTCGTCCGGTCCGTGCCGATCGGCGTCTGGCGCGACGCGTTCACGTTCCACCTGCTCGATCGATACGCCGGCGTCCTGCCGAAGGCGTTCGCCGACGAGGCGTTCAACTTCTACGGCAAGGTGCTGTCCGGCACGCCGCAGCAGCGCGATCGGTGGAAGCGCGCCGTCGATGCCACGAACAACGCGCTGCCCTATGCCGTGGGACGCGTGTACGTGCAGCGCTACTTTCCGCCGGAGAACAAAGCAAAGCTCTCGGCGCTGGTGCAGACGATCGTCTCGGCGTTCGATCGGCGGCTCGCGGCGCTCACGTGGATGTCGCCCACGACCAAGGCGAACGCGCGCGCCAAGCTCGCCGCCCTGAAGGTCGGCATCGGCTATCCCGACACGTGGCGCGACTATTCGACGCTGCGCATCGTGCGCGGCGACGCCGTCGGCAACGCCGAGCGCGCCGAGGCGTTCGACTACGCGTACAACCTGGCGAAGCTGGCGGCGCCGCCCGATCACTCGGAGTGGTGGATCAGCCCGCAAACCGTCAACGCGCTCAACCTGCCGGTCCAGAACGCGCTCAACTTTCCCGCCGCGATTCTCGAGCCGCCGTTCTACGATCCCGACGCGAGTCCGGCCGCGCAGTACGGGGCGATCGGCGCCACCATCGGGCACGAGATCAGCCACAGCTTCGACGACCAGGGGAGCCAGTTCGACGCGAGTGGCAAGCTGGAGAACTGGTGGACGCCCGAGGATCTCGCGCACTTCCAGGCGGCGTCGGCGACGCTCGTCGCCCAGTACAACGCGTACATGCCGTTTCCCGACCTGCACGAGAACGGCCAGCTCACGTTGAGCGAGGACATCGCCGACGTGGCCGGCCTCGCGGCCGCCTACGACGCCTATCACGCAAGCGGCGGCGACGACGACCGGACGTTCTTCATCAGCTACGGGCAGAGCTGGCGCTCGAAGGATCGCGAGGCCGCCGCGCGTCAGCAGGTGCTGACCGACGGCCACGCGCTCGACGAGTACCGTGCCGACACGGTGCGGAATCTCGACGGCTGGTACGGCGCGTTCGCGGTGACGTCCGGCCAGCGCTTGTACCTGCCTCCGGACGAACGCGTGCAGGTCTGGTAGGTTGAGGTTGGCGGAGGGAGAGGGATTCGAACCCCCGGAACCGTTTCCGGTTCAGTGGTTTTCAAGACCACCGCCATCGACCACTCGGCCATCCCTCCGCGTCGAGTCTAAAAGGCCGGAATTCGCGCCGTCCCAGAACGCGCCTGGCCAATGTTCCGGCGAGTGTCACTCGCGGTGTCAACGGCGTCGTCCGCTCACTATTCTACGCGGCACTCGTCATCGGCGTCTCTTCGCGTACCAGCGGCATTCTGGGGAAACCGTGCCCCCGGATTAGGGCGCGGCCTGTGGCGGTTGACCCGCGAACGCCAACGCGAATCCGTACGGGAGGAACGCCAGCTTGTCGTGGTCAACGAACGGAAACACGCCGGCTTCGGGGACATAGAACTCGAGAATGGCTCCAGACCCCGCGGGAACTGCGAACGTTTGTACGCTCTGCACGGGCGCCGCGCCTGCATAGACGCGATCGAAGATGCTGCCGATCACATGGGCGGATGACACGCCCGGGCCGACGTTCACGAAATACATGCGCACCAGGTCGCCGACGTTGACATCGACGGGCTCGTTGTCCAGCCGTCCGTTGAACATCGAGAACTGCTCGTCATTCTTGGCCGTCCGCGCCGGATCGGTGCCCGGGATGAATCCGTGCGCATCGGGCGTGCCGTAGACCGCATCCTCGACGACGACGATCTCACGCGCCGGTCGGAGCGGCTCATTGCGGGGATACACGATCATCGCGCCATGGATCCCGCTCTTGATGTGGAGATCGGTGACCGGCCCTGCCGAGCAGTGATACATATAGACGCCGGGCGTCTCCACCGTCTTCGAGATCGTCAGCGTCGTCCCCGGGGGCGTCGGTCCATACTTGCGCGCGTCGATCGTGAACGCGTGGGTGTCCAGGCCGTGGGACGTGGTGCCCGTGTTGTGGACATGAATGGTGACGGTATCCCCTTCGCACGCCTCAATCGTCGGCCCGGGAATCCGGCCGTTGTAGGTCCACGCCGCAAACGTGATTCCCATGCCGAGATCGACACCGGCGGTCTCGACCACGTCCACGTCGACGGTCTTCTCACGTGACGCCGCGCATGTCTTCTCCCGACCGACGAGGGGCGGCATGTTTCTCGTCGCCAGCGGCGGGCCGGCCGTGGCGGCGTTCTGCTGTGCGACTGGCCCTCGTCCGCCGCATGCGATTGAAACGGACGTAATGACGATGGCCAACCCGGCGATCAAAAGACGTCGTGCGATCCTCATGGCGATCCTCCCGCCCTAGCCGATACCACCCGCAGGCGATGGGTGCGGCCTATGCGTTTTGCCGATCCGCGTGCGCCTCGAGCGCGACAGCTTTCGGAAACAGCACGTTGTTCTCCAGGTGCACGTGACGATGAAGGTCCCGCTCGAACGCCGCGAGCTCCTCGAAGCAGATTCGGTACGTGGCGCAGCCGTCGGCCGGCACGGTGAAGCCGCCGGTGAGCTCGCGAATGAGGCGCATCTCGTCACCCGCTTCGCGATGCTCGCGTTCCATCATGCGGATCGGATTCTCGACCGTACCGAACGGACTCACTCGCGAAAGATCTGGTTCCGCCGCGAGCTCGCGGATGTACGGAAAGAGCACCCGCTCTTCCTTCATCATGTGCTGCAGCAAGTCTCGGTCTATCTCGTCGAACGCGGCGGCCACCCGAGCGAGCTCTGGATGCCGGGCGCCGTGCACGTCCACCAGCTTCGCCAGATGACGCGCGATGGCCGGCAGCGCCGAGCGAATGTACGCATGGTGCACCACGAGGATGTGGTCGATCAGCCGATCCGCCGGCCAGCGCGTCACGTCGTCATCGTCGAAGTCGATGGCGACAATCTCACCAACCGTGGCTGTCTCGAATGACTCGTTCATGGCGCACCCTCCTGCATGCACCGAGCGTATCGACGGGCGTTGGGCGCCGCTATGACGGCCGTCATATCGGCGAGAATAGGGCAATATGACGGCCAGCCTGGATGAAGCCCTCAGGCGAACGACGATCTTTCGGCGGTTGTCGGCCGACGATCGGCAACGTGTCGCCTCGGTGGCGTCGGTGCGCGCCTACGACAAAGGCGAGCGGCTTTTTGACGAAGGGGAGCCCTCGGATCAGCTCTACACCGTCATCGACGGTCGCGTAAAGGTGTTCAAGACGACGGCACGGGGGACAGACGTCATTCTCGAGCTGTTCGGTCCGGGCGATCCGGTGGGCGCCGTGGCGGTCTACGAGTCCCGCGCCTATCCCGCCGGCGCCGTCGCGCTCGAGCCGACGACGTGCGTGCTGATTCCGCGGAACGCCTTCTTTGCATTGCTCGAGGCCCATCCGACGATCGTGCGCGGCCTGCTCGGTGGACTCACGCATCGGCTCGTCGAGCTGACGAACCGCCTGGCCGAGCTCTCCGGCGGCCGCATCGAGACCCGGCTCGCGCGGTTCTTCCTGAAGCTCGCCACTGATCTCGGGCAGCATCATCCCGACGGCACGTTCATTCCCCTCGTCCTCTCGCGGCAGGAACTCGCCGACATGATCGGCACCACGATCGAGACGGCGATCCGGATCATGAGCCGCTGGGGAAAGGAAGACCTCGTCCGCACGGAAAAGGACGGGTTTGTCCTCGTGGACCGCCCGGCGATTGAAGCGCGTGCCTGGTCGTGGTAGCGTTGTGGCGGAAATATATGGGTTCCCATGTAAGTAGCCGATCGCGGCAGACCAGCCGCGACATCCAGGCCATTCTCGACGCCGTCCGACACATCGTCCAGCGCCTGCGCGAATCGTCGCGGGACACTGAGCAACGGCACGGGCTGACCGCGGCCCAGATCTTCGTCCTCGAGCACCTTCGCGACAGTGATGGTCTCTCGGTCAATGATCTGGCGGCCCGCACCTACACCCACCAGAGCTCGGTGTCCGCCGTGGTCTCTCGACTCGTTCGCCGCGGCCTCGTGCGTTCTCGCCGCGCCGGCTCCGATGCCCGGCGCCGCTCGTTGTCACTCAGTGACAAGGGGCGGCACGCCCTCGCCATCGCACCGGTCGCCGCGCAGACCGAGATTATCGAGGCCGTGCGCCAGCTACCCGAAGCCGCCAGGCACCAACTCGCCGTGACCCTGCGGCGTGTGTCCGGCGCCGTCGGCCGGCAACGTCATCCGCTCATGTTCTTCGAGACCCGCGTCTGACGATGAGGCGTGAGTCGGCCGAACGGAGGCGATGGCGCCAGCACTTCCCGCGCCTGCACGAGAAGCTGGATGCGGCGTACTCGCGCAACCTGCACAGATGGCTGGTGATCGCGCCGGTCATTGGGTTGACGACCGGCCTGACCATCACCGTGGTCGCGGTCGTCATCCTGCAGGACGTGTGGCCGGCCGTCTTCGGCTATTACCTGCGCCATTACTGGGCCATCGTGCCAGGCCTCGTCCTGGGCTTCACGGTGACCGGGCTCATCATGCAGGCGCTGACGCCTGATCCCAACGAGCACTCCACCGAGGAGATCATCCGCGCCTATCATCACCATCACGGCGCCATTGAGATGCGGCCGTTTCTGCCCAAGCTGCTCGCGGCCGTGGCGACCGTCGGCAGCGGCGGCAGCGCCGCCCTCGAGGGCCCGAGCATCTACGGCGGCGGGGCCATCGGATCGTGGCTGTGGACCCACCTGAGGCGTTTGGCGCCCGGGCCACGTGACCGCCGGATCATGCTCATCAGTGGCGCCGCGGCGGGCATGGCCGCCGTCTTCCGCGCGCCGCTGACCGGCCTCGTGTTCGCGCTCGAGATGCCCTACAAGGATGATCTCGCGCACGAAGCGCTGCTGCCGTCCCTCATTGCGGCGGTGGTCGCCTACGTCACGCTCGCCTCGTTCCTGGGCGCCGCGCCGCTGTTCGACTTCCCGGCGGCGGCGGCGTTCACCGGCCGCGACCTGCTGTGGTCCGCGGTGCTCGGCATGGTGGTCGGCCTCATCGCCATGATCTTCACGCTGGCGTTCCGCCGGGCACGATCGTTCGTCGTCAGCTACCGCGCACCCCACTGGCTGAAGCTGGCCGCGGGCGGCCTGCTCACGGGGCTGTGCGGTCTCGCCTTCATCTTCATCTTCGGCAACTCGCTCGTGCCGCTGGGCCCCAACTATGAGGCCGTCGGGACCATCCTCCAGGCGGCCCATACGCCGGCGGAGCTGGTGGCGTTCGCTGCCGTTAAGCTGACCGCCACGATCTGTTCCCTCGCCGCGGGTGGGGTGAGCGCGATGTTTGTGCCCCTGTTCCTGGCGGGCGAAGCCCTTGGCGCGGCATTCGGTCAGGTGATTCACGGGGGCTCGATCGAGCTCTATGCGGCAGTCGGCATGGCGTCGTTCATCGCGGCTGGCTACAAGACGCCCCTGGCGGCTGTCGTCTTCGTCGCCGAAGCGACGGGTGGTCATGCATTCCTGATCCCGGCGTTGATCGGCGCGGCCGTCGCCTACGCCGTGTCTGGCGACGTCTCCGTCTCCGGCGATCAGCAGCTGCACGAAGGGCGCAGAGACTGAGATTTGCCTCGGCACGTCCCCACTCTGGGTGTTCGTCCAGCGGACACTCGTCAGCGCGAAGGGGTGAGGAGGCTCGACACCGGGGCCGCGCGTGACACACACTCAGACATGCCTCACCTGGGCAAGCAACACTGGCTGCGCCGATATGACTGGGATGCCATCGCCGGCATCGTGGCGGCCGGGATCGCCCTCATCCTTCATCTCCTGCACATCGTCGAGCCGGACGTCCTGCTCACGATCACGCTCGTGCTGCTCGCGCTCCTGCTACTCAGACAGCTGCGGCACGAAGCGCGCGAAGAACGGGTCGAAGAGACGACCGGCCGAACCGAGCAGTTGCTGGTGACCTTGCAGGACACGCTCACGCCTCCCGACGTCGTGCTGGTCGGTCCGCGCCGCCTCCGGGCCGCGAGCGAAGCGTTCGCCCGCCAGGCCCGTGGAGAGATGACCTGGTTCAACGTCTGTCTGCTGATGTTTCGCCCACAGGAGCTCTTCGACTGCCTGCTCCGGCCGGCCGTCGAAAATCCTCAGGTCACTCGGATCGAGTTCGTGCTCGACGAGGGTGAACGGACGAACTGGCGCGATCACGTGGTGCCAAAACTGGCAGAGTGCCACGGGAGGGAGAAGGTGCTCGAACCACGGTGGTGCGCGCTGCATGAGAGCGTGTCGTTCATCCTCGCCGACCGGAGCAGCGACGGCCAGGCCGAAGCGCAGCTCAGCTTCTGGGGCGAACCGTTCATGGCTCGCACCACGGGACGCGACGTCCCGCGCTACATCTTCCACGTCCATGCGCACTCGGAGCTGGTGCCCCGACTGGTCGAGCTCGCGCGCACGTACCGGCTGGCGCCGTAGCGGCTGCGCCCTGCCACCGGGGCGCTGACGTCAGATCGGGCGGATCATCGTCAACAACATCTTGAACCGCGTGCGCGCCGCGACGGCATGTGGCTGATTCGCCGGCATCAGCACGATGTCGCCCGCGGGCACTGTCATTCGCACGCCCGCGATCGTGATGAGGGCTTCCCCCTCCAGCACGTGCGCGACGGCGTCGAACGGCGCGGTGTGCTCACTGAGCGATTGACCTTCGTCGAACGCGAACAGCGTCACGGTGCCACCGCCGCGCTTGAGCAGGATGCGACTGACCACCGCCCCGTCCTGGTACGCAGCCAGGGTCGCCGGTGCGACCGGAGCCGCGCCAGGCATTTCAGATAGAGTTGCCATGCAGTCCTCTCAAGGCCATCATCCCTCACGCCTGACGGCATCTCCGCGCGTGCTATGTTTCGAGTGTGGACCCGCTCGCAGGCTCGCCATGGAGTGACCCCGGCACGGTGGCGGGATTCGCACGGTCGGCGCCAAATGCCGTGCTCATGCGGTTCGCCGAGGAGGAGCTGAAGCGCTCCGGGAGCGGGCGCGTGCTCGACATCGGCTGCGGTGCCGGGCGCAACGCAGTCCCACTCGCCCGTCTCGGATGGAACGTGCTGGGCACTGACCTGTCGTGGCCCATGCTTTGCGCTGCCGCGAGTCGCACGCATGAGGATGGGCTCGACGACCGACTTCATCTGGTCCTTGCGCCGATGGAGCGCATCCCGGCGAGAGACCGCAGCTTCGACCTGGTCATTGCGCACGGCATCTGGAACCTCGCGCGTTCCGCCGTGCAATTCCGACGGGCGCTCGATGAGGCGGCTCGGGTGGCCAGGCCGGGCGCGGGACTGTTTGTGTTCACGTTTTCGCGAAACACCCTTCCAGCACAGATCGCGCCCGTGGCCGGCGAGCCGTTCGTGTTCACCCAGTTCTCCGGCGAACCGCAATGCTTCCTCACCGAGGCCCAACTCGACGCCGAGTTGCGTCGCGTCGGCTTCGTGCGGGATCCCGGCGTGCCCTTCCACGAGTACAACGCGCCGAAGCCGGGGACGCTGTCGACCGGCAAGGCGCCCGTGATCTACGAGGCGGCCTTCCGCCGTGAGGCGTGACACGTTCCCCCAGGCTAGACCGGAACCGCGAGCTCGGGCATCGGACGCGCCGTGAAGAGCCGCCGGCATGGCTTCGCGATCCAGCGCGCCCAGTGCGCGGAGCGACCCACCCGCGCGCTATCGGTCGCGATGCCCGTGTTGGCGTACATCTGCCGGTATAACTTGGAGATCAGCACGAACGCCAGCCGCGACTTCAGCGATTCGACGCAGTGCGCGCGTTCCCAGACGTTCGGCAGGCTGTAGAAGGAGTCCCACGCCCGCTGCGTCCCGCGCCGGATGTCGTCGGGCGACATCGCCGGATGCGGCGTGTACACCTTCGGCCGGAGTGCCTGCGGAATGAGCCAGTGGCGCGTGAGCGGGTTCCCCGCGATCCGCGTCGTATCGCTCTCCATGGTTTTCTCCCAGGCGGCGAAATCGGTCGTGCCGGGGAACGGCGTGAGCATGACGAACTGCGCGAAGGTGACGCCCGACTGACGCGCCACCGCGACGGTCGCTTCGAACGTGCTCTGGCGATCGCTCGGCAGCCCGAAGATGAACGACCCGAGCACGTGGACCCCGTGATGCTTGAAGGCCCGTAACCGATCGACCAACTGATCGCCGGCGGCGTTGAAGCCCTTGTGGACGTCTTTCAGCCCCTCGGGCGTCACCGACTCGACGCCGACGAGCGCGCCTTTGATGCGCGCGTTGCGCATGGCATCCAGAAACTCGGGATCCTCAGCCGCCTCCATCGTGATCTGCGTGAAGAACACCATATCGTCCGGCAACGCGGCCAGGCGGCGCATGAGCTCGAAGCGCTCGGTCCGGAGCGCGCTCAACGTGAGGAATTGCGCCTGATCGGCCCGGCGCGACGCCATCTGCAGGTCCGTGAGCGTCACCGGATAGAAATTGTCGTCGGCCAGCGCAATGAAGCGAAAGCCGCGACGCCTCAACTCGACGATCTCTTCGACAACGATGTCGCTCGTCCGCTGACGCGGGCGCTGGCCATCGGTCTTCCAGACGGAACAGAACGAACAGTGCTTCGGGCAACCGCGGACCGTCTGCACCGACGCCCACATGTATCGGTCTGGCGGCATCAGATCCCATCGCGCCGGCAGCAGCTGATCCGGTTCGACTTGACCACCATCGTAGAGAGGCGCGCAGCGGCCCGCCGCGCAGTCGTCGAGGACCCGCGTCCAGACGCGGTCGCCGTCGCCCTTCACGACCGCGTGCGCGCCGCCGAGATCGCGGGCTTCATCGGGAAACAGCGTCGCGTGAATGCCGCCGAAGACCACGATGGCGCCGGCCGCTCGCGCCGCGGTGCCGATCTCATACCCACGCAGGGCATTGCCGGTATGAATCCCAATGCCGACTATATCGCCTCGCGCGATGATCGCCGGATCCAGTGGCTCGAGGGTTTCGTCGGTAATGACCGGATCCCCGAAGCGACCGGGGGTCGCCTGGGCCAGCACGTACAGCCAGCGCGGCGTGATGACACCGATCCCGAAGGACACATGACTCGGATTGATGAGATGAATGCTCATAGAGAATGCTTACGGCGTCGCTTCGAGCGATTGATTCAACAGGCGGATGAGGGACGGTGCGCGCGGCAGGAAATCGGCCAGCGTGTGGGCGTCGAGCGCGCCGAGAAAGGCGCGCTTCGCACGTTTCAGCGCACCCTTGAGCCCGCACGCGGATTCAATCGGGCACGTATTGCGCTCGAGATCGAAGCACTCGACAAGATCCCAGTGGGGCTCCGTCATTCGGATCAGCCGGCCGACGTTGATCTCGCTGGGTGCCTTGTTGAGACGGAGCCCGCCGCGGCGACCGCGCACGCTCACCACGAGACCCTGGCCCACCAGCCGTTGCACGACCTTGATCATGATGTGCGGCGACACCTTATAGGCGCGGCTGACTTCGGCGACCGACACGGTGCGACCCTCGTGCAGCGCGAGATACAGCAGCAACCGCAGCGAATAGTCAGAAAACTTGGTCAGGTTCATGGAGATTCTTCATCGGCTGGTAATCATAGCGCTAAACATATATTCTGGATACATGTTTAATCCCCTCGCCACGAGGGTCTGCGCCACTAGTCCTCTGAACGCGTGCACGCGACCCTGTAAGGATGCTTCGCTGACTTAGGCTCACATGCCCGCGACGCCGCGCACGCAACTGCCGCCCCGCCTGCTGCCGGTGCTCTACTTTGGGGTCGCACATGTCGCGTTTGCGCTGGCGTGTCTGGCGGTGGCGCTCGATCCGCGCGGCGTGGCCGGCTTCTTCTACCACTCGCGGATGCTGGCGATTGTGCACCTGGTGACGCTCGGCTGGATCACCGCCTCCATCCTCGGGTCGCTCTACATCGTCGGACCGGTCGCCCTGCGCGTGTGGATCCCGGCGACGTGGCTCGACTACACCGCGTTTGCCCTCGTCCTCATCGGCGTCGTCGGCATGGTGGCGCACTTCTGGCTCCAGGAGTACGGCGGCATGGCGTGGTCGGCTATCACGGTCGGCACGGGCATTCTCCTGGTCGGCGTTCACGTCGCCAGGCGCCTGCGTCAGACGTCGCTGCCGCGTGCCATCAGCGCGCACATCATGCTCGCGTTTCTCAACATCCTCGCCGCCGCCACACTCGGCGTGCTCATCGGATTCGACAAGGTCTATCACTTTCTGCCGGGATTCGTGCTCGCCAACGTCTTCGCGCACGCCCACCTCGCCGCACTCGGCTGGGCCACGATGATGGTGATCGGCGTGGCGTATCGACTGCTGCCGATGATTCTGCCCGCAGCCATGCCGCACGGACCGCGTCTGTGGCTCAGCGCGGTTCTGCTTCAAACGGGCGTGACCGGCCTGGTCATCACACTGTTGTGGCGCGGTCCGTTCGCGTGGATCTTTGCGCTGACCATCGTGGGCGGGCTGGCAGCCTTCCTCTCGCAGGTCGTGTGGATGCTGCGCCGTCCGCGTCCGCGTCCGCCCAAGGTGCGCACGCCGGACCCCGCAGTCCTGCACGCGGGCGCATCGTTCGCCTGGCTCGCCGTCGCTGCCGCGCTTGGCGTCTGGCTCACCGTCGCCGAACCGTCGCCAAACATGCTGCGCATCGCAATGGCGTACGGTGTCTTCGGCCTCGTCGGATTCCTGGCGCAGATGGTCGTCGGCATGGAAGGGCGATTGCTGCCGATCTTTGCGTGGTACTGGGCATACGCCAACACCGGATACCAGGGCCCCGTCCCGTCGCAGCACGAGATGCCTTGGCGCAACGGCCAGGAGCTCGCGTTCGTGCTGTGGCTGTTCGGCGTGCCGGCGCTGGCAGGCGGCCTGGCCTTCGATGCCATTCCGTTCGTCAGCGCCGCCGCCTGGTGCCTATTGGCCGCGTCCCTCGTCGACACGGTGAATGTGATCCGGATCGTGCGCTACGCGTTCGTGACACCGTCTTCGGCTCGGCTCTGAAGACCACGCGATGAGCTACGCGGTCGTCTTTGTCGCCCGGTAGTGGCCGGGTAGCGCCGACGCACGCCAAAACGGGAGGATATGCGGACAATGTCTACCTTGACGCTCCCCGATCAGCCCGCACGACGCGGCTTGCTTGTCGCCACCGGCTGGATTCAAGCGGTTGTCATCGTGGTCTTATGCGGGTTTCTCATTCTGGGCATACTCGCCTATCTCACCTACACCGACGAGCCGCCCATCGCGGCGCAGGTGGTGGATCCGGCCGGACATGTCCTCTTCACGGGAGCGGATGTCATCGCCGGCCAGGAAGTCTTTCTTCGGAACGGGCTGATGGAATATGGCTCGATTTTCGGTCATGGCGCGTATCTTGGCCCCGACTTCACCGCCGATTATCTCCATCGCGCCGCCTCGATGGTCATCGACCACTATGGAGGCTCGTCATCGGAAGCCGCCAGGCAGCGAACCATCACCGACTTCAAAGCGAATCGCTACGACAGCGTCACGGGCGCGCTCACGTATACAGAGGCGCAGGCCGAGGCGTTTCGGAAGCTCGAGGTTTACTACGCTGATTTCCTGGGAGCCCCCACGAGCCAGTCTGGATTGCGGCCATCCGCCATCACCGATCCCCACCACATCGCACAGTTGACGGCATTCTTCAGTTGGTCCGCATGGGCGGCGTCCACGTTGCGTCCCAATCTCGCGTACTCGTATACGAACAATTGGCCTCCTGAGCCGCTGGTCGACAATCACGCCACTGCCGATGCCATTGTCTGGAGCGTCCTCTCGCTGGTCGCCCTGCTGGGCGGCATCGGGTTGTTGCTCGCGGCGTTTGGCCGGTGGAATTTTCTGGGCTGGCACGGCCGGGAGGACCAGCGCGTCTCCTTCCGCCCTCCAGACGAGGTCGTCTTGACGCCCGCGCAGCGGTCGTGCGCGTGGTTTTTTCTGGTGATGGCCGTCTTGTTTTGCCTGCAAGCGCTCTTGGGAGGCGCCACACAACACTATCGCGCGGAGATCGGCGACTTTTTCGGTTTTGACCTCGCGCGCATTCTGCCGTTCAACATCGCGCGCACGTGGCATCTTCAGCTGGCGATTTTCTGGGTATCCACCTCGTTTCTCGCGGCCGGCATCTTCCTCGCGCCCATGATTACGGGGCGAGAGCCGCGCGGCCAGAACTGGTTGTCCTACGGACTGCTGGCCGCATTGGTCGTCGTCGTTGTCGGCAGTGTGGCTGGTGAGTACGCGGGGATCAACGGATGGATTCAGCGCGGCTGGTCCTGGTTCGGGGCACAGGGTTTCGAGTACCTCGATCTGGGACGCTTCTGGCAGATTCTTCTGACGGTGGGCCTGGCGTTCTGGGTGATCATCCTGTTCCGCGGCCTGCGTGGCCGGCTGCGCTCGGAACACCTGGGTAACATGCCCTGGCTGTTTCTGTTCTCGGCGCTTTCCATTCCGGCGTTCTATGCCGTCGGCTTGCTGGCCCAGACCGACTCACACTTCACCACGACGGATTTCTGGCGCTTCTGGGTCGTCCACTTGTGGGTGGAAGACTTCCTCGAACTGTTCACGACCATCCTGGTCGCCTACATCTTTGTCCTGCTCGGCGTGGTCTATGAACGAGTCGCCCTGAAGGTGATTTACCTGGACATCCTGCTGTATTCCGCCGGTGGCGTCGTCGGCACGATGCACCACGTGTATTTCTCAGGTGAGCCGTCGATTCATATGGCGCTGGGGGCGTTCTTTTCAGCGGCGGAGGTGATTCCGCTGACCTTCCTCACGCTCGAAGCGTGGAGTTTTCTCCAGCTGGGCGCGCAGCAAAGTTCAGACTCGCGCACGCCATTTCCGCATTTCTGGGCGGTGATGTTTCTCGCGGCCGTGGGCTTCTGGAACTTTCTGGGTGCAGGGATTTTCGGCTTCTTGGTGAACCTTCCGATTGTGTCCTATTACGAAATCGGAACGGCGCTGACGGCCAACCACGCGCACGCGGCCATGATGGGAGTCTACGGGATGCTCGCGGTCGCGTTGGCGTTGTTTTGTTTGCGATACATGATTCCCGAAGCTCGCTGGAGTGACCGTGCGGCCAAGATCAGCTTCTGGTCGCTGAACATCGGGCTCGCCTGGATGGTCTTTGCGACGCTCTTTCCTGTGGGCATCCTGCAGCTCTATCACTCGGTCAGCGCCGGATATTTCGACGCGCGATCGTTGGAGTTCCTGTCGAATCGCACCAACGCATTCCTGGAATGGCTGCGCCTCCCGGGGGACACGTTGTTCATCCTCGGGGGGACTCTGCCCATCGTGTATCTGGCGTGGCTCGGCGTGCGTCGCATGACACCTCGAAGCACGCTTGAAGAACCCACTGACGTGTTGTTCACCGAGATTGTGGAGTCGAAGAGCGCCCACGCATGATGGCCGGCGTCCACGTCGAAGTTGTGCTGGCGGCCAGCTATGCGATCTTCCTGGTCGGGGTCGCGTACATCCTGGAGTGCCTGGCGCGCGGTTCTCATCAGCGCTCGGAGCGCTACCGAAACTCCGGGTTTGTGTACCTACACGACAGGGATGAATGGGAATGTCCGGCGAACCGGCCACTGCGGCGCACCGCGACAGATCATCAGCGCCGTGTTGTGCACTATCGCGCGCCTGCCGACGCATGCAACGCCTGCGCTCTCAAGAGTGACTGCACCGATTCGGACGACGGACGCCTGCTCGAGAGGCATCTGGATTCGTGGGTCGAATCGGAACTCCGCCGATTTCATCGCGGAATCTCTCTTGTCTTGCTGGTGCTGGCCACGCTCATTCTCATCGCTGAGACGGTCCGGCATGGTGAGCCGCGCGAAGTGCTCCTTCTGGTCTCCCTGCTGGTGCCTGTAGGGCTCGCCGAGACGCAGCTCTTTGTCTCGTTCTTCACGCGCCAAGGATCGTAGTCGCGCAGAGCCTCGTAGGTGTCGTGTCGGTAACGAAAGACCACGCAGTGTCGGGCGATGCGCATGGAACTGACGTGCCCCGTAGCGCAGCAGCCACTTGACGCCGAGCCTGGCCTGTTAAGATTGTGAAGCGGAATCTTCCAGAATGCAGGTCGGTATGAATGATGAGGACGCGGTCGCCCGAAGCTCGATTGAAGAGCTCGCGAGTGAGTTTCGCAATTTCGAAGAAATCGCCAAGGGCATCGTCCCTCGGCCCGGAAGCATCCCATCTCTCATGGGCATACAGGTGTACGGTGAGACCCTGCCCTTGAACGGTATCGTGGGCGGCGACCATCTCATCTACGTGGATTTCAAAAAGCGCCACGATCTCGATGCCCGCATCAAGGTGGCCGAGGAGGCGGGGCGACCGGACATTGCGGCCTGCCTGGACCGCTGCCGCAGGATGGCCGGAGTCGCGCTCATCGACGTGTCCGGCCATCGGGGTACCGACGCGATGCTCGCCGCGATGTTTCACCAGGCGTTTCTGCTCGGCGTCCTGTACGAGCTGGACATGTCGGGTCATGTCACCAAGCGCCTGTTTGAGAACCTCAACCAGCGCTTCTACCGCACGTCGAACAGGAGCAAGTACATCACCGCCGTCTACGGTGAGATATCCGAGGATGCCACGTTTCGCTTTCTCCTGGCGGCGCACCCGCCACCCATCGTCTTCTCGGCGGCGAACGACCGCTTCATGGAAGTGGATCCCGAGAAGTGCATCTCGTTTCCTCCCCTGGGCACGTTACCGTCACAGACCGTCGTCGATCGGCACCGGAGCAAGGGCACGATGGGCTTCAAGAAACGATACGAAACGAACAAGTGGACGCTGATGGGCAGCGGCGACATCTTGTTGCTGTACACCGACGGCCTCGGGGAACACGAGCGTCACGGCGAACCCTATGTCCCCGATCGCCTGGAGCAGACCATTCGCGGCGTGAAACATCTCTCCGCGACCGACATCGTCCACGCCGTCCTTGAGGACCTCCAGCAGTTTGCCAAGCCGGTCGACGACGTGAGCCTCGTCGCCATCAAGAAACTCTGAGCGACCGTCAATGCGTGTTCGGTCTCTGGATCTTCCGCAGTTCCTGCACGCGGTACGGGTGCTTCGCCGCGCAATGCGGACACGGCACGATCATCGTCCCGCTCCCGCCGAACGAAATCGATGTCTTCTCGTCGCCCGCCAAGACGGGAATCGCCTCCCGGCACGTATGGCACTCGTAGCCGAGGTACCACTGGCCCGGAAGGCCGGTGTCAGATTCTCGCGACGACAGAGGAGAGAACTGACGGAGCGAGAGGACGCTGCCGGTCATCCGTGTCTACTCGGTCGAGAAGGACGACCCGCAGCCGCACGTGGATTTCGCGTTCGGATTCTTGATGGTGAAACCACCGCCGGTGACGGTGTCGACGAAATCGACCTCGGCGTTCTTCAAGTATTGGATGCTGATCGGGTCGACGAACAACTTGATGCCGTGCGACTCGAACACCTGATCGCCGGCGCCCTGACCGTTCTCTTCGATCATCATGCCGTACTGAAAGCCCGAGCACCCGCCGCCCTGGACGTAGACGCGGAGGCCGCGCCCACAAGCGTGCAATGGGATAGCACGGCTGTGGATGCTGCAACAGCCGATCCGGGCCGAGCGCCACCCGGCACAGGTCAGTGAACGGCCGTCCAGTCTTTGATCAACAGGTCCACGAACGCCTGGATCTCGGCATCCAGATCGCTGAGGTCGCCCGCCGGCACGCCCACGACGTCGTGCGCATCCCACGTCATCGCATCGACGATGTTCGACTCGCTGACCAGGGAGCGTACGGTCTGGCGCACCTGCAGCTGAATGGCCACGGCGGCGACGTCCCCGCCAGGAATGAAGAGCGCGTTGAGGTGCAGGTAGAGGTACGCCTTCGCCGGGCTCGGATTGTCGCGTTGTGACGCGTAAACGGTAATCCCGCCACGGTCGAGACGGCGCGTCACTTCCGCCTGAATCGCCGTGGCGGAGAGACCGCGGCCCGCCAGCTCGGGCTGAATGGGCTCCACCAGGACCTCGAGCCCGGGCAGCCCGCGAAGCGTGTCGCGCCCGGTTGCCACGAACATCTGGGCGCTGGCGATTGCCGCCGCCGACAGGAGGGCTGCCGCCGTCGCCGTTCGAATGGCGAGCGGCCCGATCACGGGCGAGAAGCGGTGCATGCCGATTTCAGGCGAGCCGTCGATCGGCCGTCGCAACGGGCTGCGTGGCCAGAACGGCGCGTGCCAGGAGCGCCGCGAACATGGCGGCCAGCGCCCGAGTCGAGTCCCTCCGTTCGTCGCCGTTCCGGAACTCCATCGCCAGGACACCCACGCATCCATCAGGCGCTGGCAGCGGCGCCGTCACCGCGCCCGTCGCGCCGTCGCCGCTGTTCACGACACACATCTGGCTGGAGCGAAACGCCGCCGCCGTCACGTTTTCAGCATCGGGTCGAACGGTTGGCAGCCGGGCGACGAGCGCCTCGGGATAGCCATGCGCCCATGCGGCCTTCAGCGTCGCGGCTTTCGGCTGCCAGACCCACACGACCACGCCCGCCGCGTTGAGAAGTCGCGCCGTCTCGCGAAGCAGGGGCTCCACCCGGCCGGGTTGGTCCGCATCGAGTCGAGCCAGGTCGGTGCACAGCTGCGCCGCCGCGGCCAGATCCGGCGTCCGCTGGGCAGCCGCCGGGGCGGCTGGCGCAATTTCGCCGGCCGGCGGACGCAGCCGCTCGATCGATTCACGGCCGGCCCGGAGGAGAAAGCCCAACCGCGTCGACGGCGCGTCGTCGCCCTCGTCCGGCACCACCGGGTCGGGTTCAGGATGACGCTCCTGCCATTCGCGGACGACGGCGTCGGGATCGAGACCGATGGCGGTGGCATAGGCCCGGATGAAACCGCGGCGGAAGATGCCGCCCGGCCAGTCGGAGAGGTCTCCGCGTTCCAGCCCCTCCAGATGTGAAACCTTGATCTTGGTTCGAGCCGAGACCGCCTCGAGCGTGATGTGCAGACGCTCCCGTTGCTGACGCAGCCGAGCCCCGAACTCATCAGTCACGGGCGCATCATCCTTCAAGGCCCGAGAGTACCAGCACCGGTGGCGCCGCGCAATGCCTGGTTCCGACGATCGTTGACACAAACCGCGCTACGCGACGTACGCGATCGCGTCGACGGCACTCCGCCAGGCGTCCAGTTGGCCGGATTCAGCGGCGACGAGCCTCGCTCCGCACCGGACCACGTCGCCGAGCGTGCGATCGGTCCATACCGGCTGCGCGGCCAGCGTCACCTGCCGGTCGGTGAGGTGCACGGCGATCGGCGACGTCAGGTCCTGGGATGCCTCGGGCGGGATCTCGAACCGCAGGCCGTCGTAACTCACGTCGAGCACGAGCGCGGCGTCGTGCCCCACACGGGCCACGAGTCGGCCGGCGGCGGACCAGCGAGGCGATCGACGCCGACTATCGAGTGGCGGCGGGGATCGGCGCGGCGCGGTCAGGCGAAGCGCTCCCGAACCTGACTACTCCGAGCACCGGCGTGCCGGGCTTCTGGCGAATCTGCACGTCGCGCCATGAGAGCCACAGCCTGTGTCCCAGGCCGATCACCACGAGGCAATGCACCGAGGCGAGAAGAGCCGCGGCCACCCAGAGGTTCGCGTCCAGAAACCGGATCACCACGGCGACGAGTCCCAGCGCAGCGCACCATTCGACGATTCCAGCCAGCATGCCTGTCGTGGACGAGCCGACGCGCCACCACTCGCGTTCGCCTGCCAACCGAAGCCGTGGTGTTCCGCCGTCGTCCGACGCCTCGACCATCGCGGTGCTGGGTGCCGGGCCCACCCCTTCGGCATAGAGGTGCGTGAACTGCGCGACGAGCGGTTCGGCGGGCAGGCCGATCGCCGTCACGTACTGGCGAAAGAAGTCCCGCCGGTAGACCCCGAGGGGCCAGTCCGTAAGATCCCCACGCTCGAGTCCCGCGAGCAGGGGCAGCCTGATCTTCGTCGACTTGGCGATCGCTGCCAGCGCGACGCCACGACATTCGCGCTCGTTCTTGAGCCAGCGGCCGAAGGACCCTTTGTCCATGATCATCGAAGTCCGTCCCGTCCGTTCAATCGCCACGGTGTGATGTGACGGAAAGATACCCGGAGCGGCGACGCGGCTTCAAGCTGATTCCAGGCGCGAACCGGGACGGCAAACAACCAGCGGCTGACTTCTTACGCCGGTCTGAGCGGTCGAGAGATGCCGGCCATCAATGTTCCGCTGACGGGACGAGGACCGGCCGGATCGCCCCCCGGGCGGTGCCGGCCACATCGTCGATGCCTCGCACACTGCCGGGAGGCGCGCTCTCGCGGATCCGGCGCAGCTCCTCAAGCAGGGCGTTGCGCCGGGCGCGTGCCTCCTCCGGGCGCACGACTCCTTCGTTCAAGTCCGCGAGGAGAGAGCGATGCCGTTCCCGCATGCCCCAGGTACTGCACGGCGCTCTGGAAGTGGGTCTGTGCGGATCGATCCAGGTTGAGGATCAGATCCGCGACGAGCACCGCGAGCGCGAGAACGGCGCAGACCGCGGCTGCGATGACGCCGCCCTGTCCCCATCCCGATGCAGCGCCGGTCGCGGTGACCGCCGTCGCCGCCACGAGCAGCGCCTCGCCGCCCATCATGAGCCGTCTGCGGCGCGCGTGAACGCGCGCGGCTTCCACATGCGCGCGATGGGAGGCGACGATGTGGGTGAACGTAATACGGAGATGCTCGACGAGTGTGAGTTCGAACATACACACCACCAGATGCTGACAGAAGCAAGGTGTGCGCCTGTCGCTCTAGTACACCAAGATTCAGTTGTGGCGGATTCAGTTGTGGCGCACTAGGGAGTCCCGATTGAGACACACGCGGGGGCTCCGCATCATCGACGGGAGCGTACCGTTCGCGTCAGCGGCGCAGCCGCGCCCGGTGCCGCGGGCCGGACGAGCCGCGGCGACTCGACGTCGCCTCGGTCGAACGCGTCCGGGGGGCCGAGCCTGGCACCCGTCACCCCGAGGCGTGCGGCCACGGTCAGACCCATCAGCCATCCGAGTGACACGGCGACGATCCAGGCCCAGCGAATACGAGGACGGCTAGAACGCAACACCGCCTGTGCTGCGCCGCAAGAGCCATGCCGGCAATCTCGGGCAGGTGAGCCACTGGCATGGCCAGAGAGTCATCTTCGAAGGAGAGTTTTGTCATTCACCACGGCTCCAAGTGCGAAATATCCGCGCCGCGGCGAGCGCGGATTAGGCGGGGTATGCTCGGAGTGGCCCGCAAGGTCCGTAATGTCTACAGTCAGCCGCCTCGCTCATTGGGACGAACGAGACGAGGCGAGAGAATCGGCCGACCGTCTCGATCGAGTTGTACCCCGGTCACCTTCGAAAACGCCGCCCGTTCTCGTTGTTGGGCGGCGCGTGCCGCGGCGATCGAAGTCGGCGTGGCGCGGTCCACCGCGTCAGTAAGGGCCCTCTCAAGACTGGCGGCACCCTCGGTCGAACCGTGAGCCACGTTCCCTGCAGGCATGAGCTTCGCCTCCCAGTGTCACTTTCGGCAGCAGAACGGCGGCCGAATAGAGGCCGGTGCGGCGTCGTCGTCCTCCACCGCCTCCGCGATGGCCCTCGCCTCGATCCCCGCCTCGCGCAGCATGCCGGTGGGCGACACCCGCATCCCGCAGAAGTGCAGCCCGGGCGCCGCGTTCGGGCCGCTCCGGTGGGGTGTCCCGCCCTCGTCCAGCACGCCGTCGGGTGCGTCGAGGAAGTCGGCCAGCTTCGGTCGGTAGCCCGTCGCGAAGACCACTGCGTCGAAGTCGGCGCGGGTGCCGTCGTCGAAGACCATGCCGCGCTCGTCGAAGCGGTCGAGGCCGGGGTGCACCTCGACGGCACCGCTCTTCAAGAGCGCCATGGTGCCGATGTCGATGAGCGGGATGCGGCCGTGTTCGGCGATCTGCACCTGGGGACCGTAGGACAGCTTGCGCAGACCGACCTTGGTGATATCGCCGGCGAAGATGCGCTGCAGGGGCGCGGCCAGGGCGTCGGCCATCCGCGATGGCAGGGCCGACATGGCGATGCCCCAGCTGAGGATGGGAATGCCGAGGATCTCCTTGGGAAGCACGTTCACGGCACTTCGCACCGACAGGGCCGCCGTCGCCCCGCACTCGGTCAGGTCGATGGCGATCTCGCCGCCGGAGTTGCCGAATCCCACCACGAGCACGTGCTTTCCGCGCCATGGTTTGCCGTTGTGGTACTCGCTGGAGTGCAGCGTCTGGCCCTCGAACAACTCGCGCCCCGGCAGAGACGGCACCTGTGGCACGCGCGTGTACCCGCTCGCGACGACCAGGTGTGGCGTGCGCCAGGCCTCGCCGTCGGCCGTCTCGACCAACCACTGTGTTCCGTCTCGGGCCGCGCGCACGACGCGCGCACCGAAGCGCGGCTCGATGCCGTGGTGCGCCGCGTAGGCCTCGAGGTAGGCGACCACCTGGTCGCGCGACGCATAGCGCGGATAGTCGGCCGGCATCGGGAAGCCGGGCAGGCCCGAGCTCCCCTTGGCGGTGTGCAGGTGCAGTCGGTCGTAGTGCCGCCGCCACGCCGGGCCGACAGCGTCGCTCTGTTCCAGGACCACGGCGTCGACGCCGCGCCTCCGAAGGCACGCCGCGCTGGCCAGACCGGCCGAGCCGGCACCGATCACCAGGGCTGGGGTCGTCTCGGTCAAGGGATTCACCTCCGGAACCAGGCGCGGCTCGAACACGGGCGAGACCCTACGGCCCGGCAGCTCGCGCACCTCCGGCCGGTCCGGACCACGCCGGTCGTCAGGGCGAGAAACGACTGGAACCGAAGGTGATGAAAGAGGTGGGTCGGGCGCGTCCTACTTGTGCGGGCTCACTTCACAAGCGCCCAACGTGTCGCCGGCAAGGATGTGTTCCCACAGCCCGCTGTGGTGGGCTGTCTGTGTGGAAGTCTTGGTGCCCTCATGATGACAGACCTCCACGTCCCGGTCCCTGTCGTCCCGGTCGTGGTGGTCTCGGTCTTCATCGTGTCGGTCCCGGTCGTTCCGGTCCTGGTGTTCCACGTGGTCTCGGTCGTCTCGGTTTCGGTCCTTGTCGCTTCCTCGGTCTGCCGCGACCGCTGTCCCCGCGGCGACCGTTCCGAGCAGCACCAGTCCGACGAGCACGATTCTCAACTTGTTCACGGTGCACACTCCACTTCGGAAGACACTCTACGCGGGAAGCCGGCTATCATCGCCGGCTCGCCCGCTCCGTTGCTCATCAGGACCACGAGGATCCGCTCGGCCGACAGACGATTGATCTCTTGTGGGCATGGTCATGTCGCTCATCGGGGGACGCGCCGGGCGGGCAGTACTTGGTAGACTATCCAGTGTGGTCAGTCTGACGGCTCCGGTCGGTAGCCTTCGCCGGCGCACCGATCATCCTTCCTATCGCCGCCACGATAGCAAGGGAGGAACGCAAGGAGCCACTTCTCGTTGTGCAAGACGTCTGGCAAAGAATTGAATTTCATGAAGAGCGAGAGCACGAATGTGCACGGTCAGGCGGCACGTCTGAGCTCCGAACGCCCTCCCCTACTTGAAGTCACGGCTCCACGGAGACCGCGAATCATCTACATCGTAGGATGGGGGCGAAGCGGCAGCACTCTTCTCGGTAACGCTCTCGGTGAACTCAGGGGCTGTGTACATGTCGGCGAACTTCATGATCTGTGGTCCGCGTACGCCGAACGATTCGAGTGTGGCTGCGGGTCACGCCTACCCGACTGTCCGTTCTGGAAGCAGGTAGCGTCTACTGATCCAGCCGTTGGGAACGCCCTGCGCTCGGCTTCCGAGGTCAACCGCATCAAACGAGGGACTCTTCGAGTCAGGTACGTCCCGCGTCTGCTGGTCGGGGCGCCGCGAGGCCAAGGCTTTCGATCCAAAGTCAAAGCCTACTCCGAACTGACCGACTCCCTCCTGCGTTCAATAGCGACAGTGGCGAACGCCGACGTCGTCATTGACTCGACAAAGACTCCCGCTGCCGCTGCGCTGCTCCTTCGAATGCCGTTAGACGTCTCGTTCATCCACCTCGTCCGAGACCCGCGGGCGACGGGGTTCTCGTGGCAGCGGCGACAGGTCTCTGACCTAGAGGGCACTCGGCAGATGGCACGGCTGGGCTATTCCCACAACGCCGCCTCCTGGCTTTGGTGGAATGCCACCGCCGAGTTGATCCGTCGACGCGTAGACTCCGGCGACTGGTTGCGCATACGGTACGAGGACTTCGTCGCGGCGCCAGAACTGGTGCTTGGGCGGCTTCTCGAGAAATTCAGGTTGCCGACGACCGGCTGGCCTCTTCAGGGCCGCGTGCTGCAGTTGGGAACCCACCACACAGTTGAGGGCAACCCAAGCCGCTTCAGGACGGGCCCCCGGCACATCAGAGCGGACGACCAGTGGTCGAAGGATATGTCCAAGACAGCGCGCGCAGTGTCCATTGCGATAACCGCGCCACTCTTTATCGCTTATGGCTACCACAGAAGAAAGAACTCGCCTTCAACTTCGGACGACACACTTGAAGGCTGATCCGTGGTGCGATAACACCGTTGAGAGCAGGTAGCGAAGGCGGCCTCGACACATCGGTGATCGGCGAAGCCGCTCATTCCCGAGGCTCGCTAATCCGCAACCACAGCGAAGCTGGAAAATGCGTACCGCGCTCCTCGGAGTCGGAATAGAGGCCGTCGACCATGATTCGGGGACGGTAGTCGGGGAAGATTTCCACCAGGGCCGCCGGGTGGGCGTGGTGGAGAGCCGAGAGACAGAAGAGAACTTCTACAGATCGGTTTCCCGCGAGGTAGGCCCGCACGAGGGACGTTTCCGTCCATGACCAAAGTGACTCGAAGAAATCAGGCGGGTAATCGTACGGCAAGAAGATGTCATGAAAGTGAACAAAGACCCCCGGTGAAAGCCGAGGCAAGATCTCCAGGACTAGGTAATTCACATCTCCGCCAACACGCACCGCGTGAGTCGAGTCTATGAACAACACGTCACCCGCCCGAAGCGCAGCGAACACCTCCAGGGGAACTGTCTGGACTGGCGATTCGATGAGCGTCACATGGAGCCGGCGAAGCGCCGCCCGCGGATACGGTTCGATGCACGTTACGAGACCGGTACCGTTGCGTTCGAGCGCTGCGAGCGTCACCGCCGTTGAAACGCCTGCTCCCACTTCAAGAACCCTGGCCGGCTTGAGTGCACGAAGCACCGCGTAGAGAACACGGGCCTCGATAGGCCCGAACCCCGGCCCGAACTCCTCGCGCACCGCGCGATCGTAAGCATCGAAGCCATCCGACTCGCCAGCTGATTGGGATACGACTGTGCGCAAGGTTGTGAGCTGGCGCTCGATGTCCCAGGCGAGGGCCGGCAGCTCGGATGCACGAGCCCAGACAGGCCGCCCATGCGCCAGTGCACGGCGATCGGGGAGCGCACTGTAGTAGTGAACGGGAAGAACGTGCAGGCCGAAGCGCTCGGCCCCTCGATGAAGGCCCTGCACGAAGGGTTTCAGCCACCTTCTCAGCGCCGGCATCGCAACTCTATAGCTCGACTCGCTAATCGTATTCCTGGGGGCATCCGCTCACAAACGGTTGATTGCGAGGCACTCTGGATTGATCCCGATCGGACCGTACAGCCAGGAGTGAATCCAGATACGCGCCATCTAGCAGCTCGGGGCAACGCCGCCATCATGAAGAGAGCGACAACTCACGCTCGGTGGGTGTCAAAAGGACGTGGGCAGCTCCGGCGCTGCCACCCCTTTCGGCCGCCGCACGCAGGGTCACGCTCTGAAATATGACGACGCTGAAGATCGTGCAAAGCAGTTCGGCGGCAGCCAAGCCCCACACGGCGACGACGAGGCCAAATGGAAGCATCACTGCAACGATGCCGAGTTTGCCGGCTGAAGATAGTAGCTGAATCGTCGCGAGCGTTCGCCCTTGGCTGAGGGCTCGAAATCCGAGACGCACACCTGACCCAAGGCCGCTTGCCACGGCCGCCACGACAACCGGCAGAAGAAGCGATGAGAATTGCACGAAGCGAGCTCCGAAGAGCAGGCGAAGAGACGCCGGCCCAGCCAGAATCAGTCCGCACCCGATCAACGCGAAAAGACTCCCCGCGCCAAAGCCGTACGATCGGCACAGCCTCCCGACGGCACCTTGATTGTTCTGCCTGGCTAGACGGGCCAGGAGCGGCAGCGTAACTGCCTCCAGGGACGAGGCCGCCAGTCGCGCCGGTGCGAGACTGTTGCGGACGGCCCCCAGCCCACCCAGTGCCGCCTGCCCGGCCCCTGCTGCAATCAACAAAAGCGTGCCGTAGGATCCCGCCTCAAACAGGGCGTTTGTCATTCCAAACCAACCTGACAACGTGGCGCTACCCCGTAAGACCTTCCGCTCACTTGATCCCAGCGACGGCCACATCCGAAATTGCACGAGACCGAACAGCGCCCCAGCAAGGGCACCGAGTCCCCAACTTCCGATTGCCGTCGCGGGCGTCAGGGTGCCGGTCATCACCGCCGCCGAGAGACAGAGCGTCTGCACAATCGCCCACACGCCATCGTTGTAGGCGGCGGATCGAGGCAAGCCCAGCGCAAAAGCCGCAAATCGCCAAAAATCCTGCAGTGCGAGCGGTGCCGCAAAGATCCCCAGCGCGACGAAGGCACCCCCTGCGGGCGTCCCCACGCCAAGCGCGAGACCAGCGGCTATTGACACCAGCCCAAACACGGCGCCAAACACGACAACGCCGGCGGCCGACCCCCTGGTCGCGGCGCTCCACGCATTCCGCGACGCGCCGGAGGCAGTGACGATATAGGGCTGAACGAGCATGGCCCGCGTGACACCAAGGAGCACTACCCATGACGCGAACGCAAGCGTGAACGCTCCGTAACCAACTGGACCAATAGTCCGTGCGACGATGAGCCCCGTTACAAAGTTGGTTCCCGAAGACAGCATCTGGTCGCCCAGGGCCCACGCTGCCGTCTCGCGCAACGCCCACACTCTCACCCCGGCCACCGTCCAGAGCCGGTGGCATCACCCTCATCACAGGAGCCCGCGAATATCGACGCGCGCTGAATGCTCATGCTATTCAAGTTCAGGCGGCAGCCGTCACTCCTCCATGGCCGCCAAGACAGCATCGATGACACCCGACGCGCAACCGGCGTAGCCGTAGTCGGCAACCAGCCGACGCGAGTTGTCGGAGAACTCGCGGTATAAGCTCTCGTCTGTCAGGAGGCGCTCCACCGCCGCCGCCCAGGCGGCGATGTCGAGCGACCGAACAAATCCGTTTACTCCATCCACGATGAGCTCACCAACCGCGCCAGCGAACGGTGTCGCAACAATGGGCAGACCCGCAGCGCACGCTTCGTTTGCAACGACGCCCCACGCGTCTTGCTTCGTGGGAAACAGGAACACGCGCGCCGACGCATACACACCAGGCAAATCGCTCTGCGACACGAATCCGGCAAAGGTCGCGATGACGTTCGTGGAGCGACTCGCGCGCGTGCGGAGTTCGGCCTCGAGTGGACCTGAACCAGCGATCAGCATGGACACGGGACGGCCAAGCGACGCCGCCACGCGCTCGGCGACGTCAAAAGCGAACAGCGGCGATTTACCATCAATCAGTTGGCCGCAGAACAGGAGGTCGCATGATGCGCTACGTCTCCCGTCGGCGTTGAACCTGGCATTGTCGACACATAAGTGCGACTTGAACATTTTGCGCAACGGAAGGTGATACGACCGATACAGTTCCAACGATCCATCACTCGCACCGATAAACGCGGCGCTGAACCTGTATACGACACGACGGAGTCGTCTGTGCCACACTGACAAAGAGCGCTCCGACTCTCTCGTGCCATCTGTCATCGCTATGTACTTGCACCGATAACAGCATGCGAACACGAATGCGTACAGGCATGTCGGATTAAAGCTGGTGCCAATAACCACCTGAGGCCGAATCGCTCTGAGCCGAGCCACCACATCGAGATTGTTGTGTATGTAACGCCCACGACTCGTCGCGTACGACTCATCCAGAAAGATGGCGTCGAACTCAAACGGCGGAACGTCCCAGTGCCGGTCGGGTTCACGTGTGGCGCAAAAGAGCACGGTCAGGTTGATGCGGCCGTCGCGCACAACCTCGTTGTACATAGGCACCCGGTACGGCGCGGGAATATTGGTAACGAGCGCAACGCGAGGTGGCGGCTGACCCTCGCAACCGCGAATCGCCGTGGGCGGCGTCTGGGGAGAACTGCCGTTCTTCGAAATTTCCAACCGCGTCGAGACGCCGGAACTCTGATCCTGTCGCAGTCGAGTTCGCCCGGCCGTCGCCAATAGTATCGCTTGGTCCTGGCCGCACTCGTGCGGCCGGAGGGCCATTCCGACCTTCGCAATGGCCTTGCGGAAGGTGTCGGCGACTGGTGCGAACATGGCGATTGTGCGCGAGCCGGGTTATCGCTTTTGGAGAAGGCCGCGTTGTGCGGCGTACGCGGATCCGACGAGGATCATCATCGGTACCGTGAACGCCTCGCAGTAGATGAGGACGTTGTCGGTGAACATCACAAGTACATAAGGCACGAAGCAGCTCGCCGCCCCTGAGGCAAGCGCCCTCAGCCGTCGATCTGGCGATCTCAGAAGCGGGCGCATGTGATAGATCTGCGTCGTCAGCGTCAGGATGTACAGCAACAGGCCGAGCTGTCCGTAGTTGAATCGGATCCTGAGCCAGTCGTTGTGGGGAAGGTAGGCCGCGAATCCACTGTCGAGCAGCCACGTCCTATCGGCATTTCCGCCATGGCCCAGCCAGGGCCACTCGTCCATGCCGTTCATGAGAGAGACCCACAGAGCTCCTCGCCCGTTCGTGTTCAAATTTGGATTGCCAAGCCGCAGATCGTGCAGTGTCCCGTGACCGCTAAAAAACATCTTTCGCTGCACCTTCGGATTCTGAAAGGCGAACAGCCCGACCAGTGCCGCCAGTCCGACAAACAGCACCCGGCGCCGCAGCGGGATGGGAACAATGGCGAAGATCAGCAATCCCAAGCCTGCAGCGAGTGGCCCGCGATTGCCGGACACGAGCGGCGCGCCGAGCGCCAGCAAATAGCAAACGAGATCCTGAACCCTCGCACCACCCAGGACGTAGTATGCCAGGAACGCGCTCTGAAAGAAGAGAGCGGTGATGGCGGCTGCAGGGAAGCCGGAGAAGGCGATGTCGTTGAGTGAAGCTGGGACGACGAAGAAGAGAATCCCGGCACAGTACACCCAGAACGTACGGCGCAGCAGGCGGTGGAGTCGGTCGAAGTCTCCAGATGAAAACCGATACGTTGACGCCGCGAGACCGCTAACGACTGGGCACACAATCTGCGCCGTGGACTGCAACGCGAACTCGTACCCGTGCAGCGCGCTCAAGACGACATATCCGATCCACGGTGCCCAGATCCACAAAGGAAATGTCGCCGCTTGCGGATTCAAGAGCACCCGCATTGCACTGAAGATCAGAATGGTCACCCATGCCCAGCCTGTAAGATGGAACCCGAGAAACTGGAAGTCTCTGAATTCAGTGAGAATGAGCAGTGCAAAGCACAGGGTGAACAGGGCTGGCGCCCTCTTCTTCACGCGAATGGCTCGTGTTGCCCTGAGGGGGATGCTGGCGGACCTGGCCGGGCCCAGCGTCGCGAGCGACGACGAGGTTAACATCGATTCAAGGTCGGTCACGCGCTGGCTGAAGCTCGCGCGACGGCAGTGCGGTCTCCACCGGGAGATCTGCCGACAGCGAGCGCCAACAGGACGATAAAGAGTGCCGAGTTCGCTGGAATCTGCAGGCTGAAGTCGACTAGTTCCTGCATGGCGATCGCCAGTAGTCCGGTCATGGCACCGACGCGAATCCAGTAGGCCGTTGCACTGGAACGATCTTCACGCAGCCGATGCGTCGCCTCACGCGTGCACAACACGAGGAAGATCGCGGCGGGCACGGCCACAAGCAGTCCACCTTCAGCCGCCAGCTGCAAGTAGTCGCTGTGGGCCTCAGCGGCCGTATAATCTGGATTCGGCGTCTGGTAGAACGCCATAGCCGTGGCGTATGTGTTGAGGCCGGACCCAACGAGAGGGAACGCTTTGACGATGCCGACGGTATCTTGCCAGATGTCTAGCCGGCCGTTGAGCGTTAAAGTGTTCGGCGCTGCAAACCGACGTACTAGCACATCAGTCCCAGCCCATCCGGCGCCCACGGAGCTGACAAACGCCAGGAACAGCACGAGCCCCCATCGGTGGAGGCGTCTGGTCTGAACTCTCGCGACAGCCGACCCGAACACGACCAGAGAGAACGCGAAGCAGATCACGCCCGACCGGGAGAGCGTCATGAATAGCGACAGCGCCATTAACACAATGCCAAACGCAATCAGGATGAGCTGGTTCGCCTCTGCCGACGAAAGCCAAAGGATTCGCTGCCTCCAGCTCGTTCCGATCACCGAGAAGCTGCGGTGCATGCGTGCACAGAAATACCCCAAAGACAGGGGAATGGCCATGAGCATCCAGCCTGCAAAATGGTTCCGGTTGATGAACGGCCCGAAGGGTTGCGCATCGTAGTAGGGTGACCATAGTCCGTAGATCTTCCCACTGCTCGAGGCATTTTGAGCGATGCCGGCCAAAGCGAGCGTCACGCTGAGCATGAGGATCCCGCAGGCAATCAGATGAGTCCCGCGGTGGTCCATCTCACGTGACGTGCCCAGCAAGAACAGCGCGAACGCGGTTAGAAATACGAGCGCCCGCAGCGTCGCGTGGGGATTCACGGACAAGGCGTGCGCGACGCCAGGTGAGTTGACAGCGCCGGCCTGTGCAACGGGTGCGGTCCTCGGCTCTACGATTTCTCGCTCATCGATCAGTTCAGACGCCGCAGGGCTGAGCGCGCCGACAGTTGCCCGCGGCAACGGAATGAGCTGAACCGATACCGCGACCAAGAGCCAGAGGCAGCCAAGCGCGAGCCGCCGATTCACAGGCGTGCCCTCCTGGACACCAATGAGTCCTGCCACGCCAGACGTGGTGCACGCAACGATTAGCGGCCAATAAGCCCACGGATACACCGCACCAAACGCGAGGGCTCCCCACCAGAGGCAACAGAGGACTGTGACACTGCGATGGGATCGGCGTCGAGCTCGGCCATCCGAGCTCGAGATTATCGAGAGGCGCTGAGCCGGGGGGTGCACGTTACGCAGCTACCTGGCCGGCACCAAATCCGGTTCCCTGGTGACGCGATTGACCAGGTTCGCGACCCAGGCATAAGTGGGGGCGAGTCCCTCGCGCAGGGGTCGCGTGGGCCGCCAGCCCAACTTCTCCTGGATCAAGCGGTTATCTGAGTTTCGACCGCGGACACCCAACGGGCCTTCGATATGACGGAGCGTCAGGCGTTTCCCTGCAATGTCCATTGCCAGATGCGCCAACTCGTTGATCGTGACCATCTCGTCAGAGCCGATGTTGACTGGACCAGCGAACTCGGAGTCCATCAAGCGGCGAACGCCCTCAATGCATTCGTCAATGTAAAGGAACGAGCGAGTCTGGAGACCGTCACCCCAGATTTCGAGTTCCCCGCCATCCTCGACCTCGGCAACTTTGCGACAGATCGCCGCGGGCGCTTTCTCTTTCCCTCCGTTCCAGGTGCCCTCAGGACCGAAGACGTTATGAAAGCGCGCCACGCGTACCTGAACTCCGTAGTTGCGCATGTATGCCAGGTAGAGACGTTCGCTGAAAAGCTTCTCCCAGCCATATTCGCTGTCAGGCGCAGCGGGATAGGCAGACTCCTCTGAACACTTCGGATTGTCAGGGTCGAGCTGGTTGTACTCCGGGTAAATGCACGCTGACGAGGAATAGAAGAACTTCTGGACGGCCGCGCGGTGTCCATACTCGAGGATGTTCAAGTTGATGGTTGCCGAGTTGTGCATCACGGCGGCGTCGTGCGCGCCGGTGAAAATGTAGCCCGCGCCACCCATGTCTGCCGCCAACTGGTACACCTCGTCGACGTCTTTCACCGCGCGCTCAGCCACATCGGGACTCCGGAGGTCTCCGACGATGAACTCGTCGGTCGGCAGCTGGCGAAATTCGTGATGCTTCAGGTCAACGCCACGGACCCATTTCCCCTCCCGCTTCAGCCTTCTGACCAAATGACCGCCAATGAATCCTCCGGCTCCGGCTACAAGAACGCGTGACATTGGTGGAACTACCTCTCCCCTACCTTGACCTCGACGCCGTCATCTCCAAGACACGCACCGAGACCATGCAGGATATTTCGTCTTCAGTTGGAGACGACGACACGTGGGCGATTCGCCGATGCCGATCGCGACATACGCTCGGCACCTGCGCGAGCATAAATATCGAGCAATCTCTTATAGACAGACAACTCGCTGTACTTGCGAATGAATTCAATCGATGCATTGTCACTCATGCGCCGTAGTCGGTCGTTGTCTTCGAGCAGTCGCCTCAATGTTGCCGCGAGGGCTCTCGGCTTTCCAGTGTCGAACAGCACTCCATTCCATTCGTCCTTGACGATGTCCTTCAGTGAGCCTATGCGGCTTGCCACGACGGGCACGCCCATTGCCATGGCCTCACGCAGGACAAGTGGGAATCCCTCATTGCAGACTGACGGAATCACCAATAACTGACTTCGTCTAATTTCCTGTTGTACGGCGGCGTGTTCAAGTAGCCCATGGAATCGAACTCTGTCGGCCATCCCCAGGCTTGCGACCTTCGCCTCCAACGCCGGCCGGTCTTGACCATCCCCGATAATGTCGCATGGAGGCGCGTCTGGAACCTCGCGCAGTGCCTCGATTAGCACGTCGACACCCTTTTCAGGGCTGAGACGTCCGACGTACGTGATCCGCCGTGTTCGGTCGGACCACGGAATGCGATCGGGAGGCTCGGACGAATGAGGCGGCTTGACATGAACTTTGTCCGGGTGGACGGCCGAACTGAGCAGATCCCGCTGGAAGGCTGTGAATACAATGATGGCGTCAGCCACTTTGTAGGTTCCCAGATGCCGATGGAGATCAACTGAAAAGGCCATCGGCAGCGTCGCAAGCCGACTGCTGCGATAGCAGCCATGACGGACTGCCGGGAGGGACGTTCCCGCGTCGACACACTCGACGCACGGCTGCCCGTTTCGGAAAAGCAATCCGTTTGCGCAGACCATCCGATAGTTGTGGAGCGTCATTACAATCGATGACCGGCCGTACGAACGGGCGGCATAGAGGACTGCGAGAGATGCCTGCGGGAGAGTGTTATGAAAGTGCACTACATCGGGCTGTACGCGCTGGAGTTCGAGCAACACGCGTCGATAAGCCGCAGGGTTCCACGCGCAGGTCATGCCGGCCGCCATCCTGGACACGGTCGAATCAGTCAGCGCATCATTGTCCCATCTAAGCGTCACCACGTCGTGTCCCCATGACCGCAACAAGGTGATGTCCGCGTCGACGGAGAGGTTTTCACCACTCGGTGCCGTGGTGCGGTAGTAGTTATGAATAATGCAGACCTTCATTGGTCTATCTGTTTCCAATGAATCGCATCGGGACCACATCGCTCACGATCCTGATGGCGGAGTGTGCTCGTGGTACCTGCGAAGGCCAACGAGTTCCATGCCGAGGTTCAGGAGAAACAGTGGACCATCTACGATATCGCGTCTCCAGAGCTTGCGCGGCTCTCGTGCAAGCCTGTAGGCCCACTCGAAGCCCATCGAGCCAATCCACTCAGGGCACCGTTTGACCGTTCCTGCAATGAACGAGAACGCGGCGCCGACGCCAATCACGACTGGCACGTTCAACCGATCCAGTCGCTCATGAATCCAGCGGTCTTGGCGCGGGCTGCCTAGTCCGACCCACAAGACATCAGGATGTGAAGCGTTGATGCGGTCGATCGCATCTTGATCCTCCTGCAACGTCAGAGCACGAAATGGCGGCGAGAATGAACCCGCAATGCGGTGTCCTGGAAATCTACTGCGCAGAGTTCCGCACAGCCGAGCCAATGTGACCTCGGTATCGCCGTAGAAATAACTGCCGTAAGCACGGACGTTTGCTCTTCGAAAGAACTCCGCCATCAGATCCGCGCCAGGCACTCTGTGGACACCGCGGTGTCCGCGAAACCTGGCGACCCACACCGGCGCAATGCCATCGGGAACCCAGAGATCTGCACTGTTGAGGATGGCCCAGTGGTTGGGATCCTTGTGGGCTTCCCACAAGCCATGAAAGCCCGTGACGACCACTCTGCGGCAATGCCCACCCGGGTCTGCAACCCATCGCTCCATGCGGTCAACCGCTTGCGTCACGTCCACGAGGTGAACACGTGAACCGAGGACCTGAACAGCCTCGACTTCAGTCGACCCGCGCTCTACCTCCATTACATAGGTCATGTTGTCCCTGTGTCGCAGCTTGAACGTGTTTAGCGACTTCGAAGCAGTGGCCGGATGGCTCCCTTGAGGATGACGTCGGTGGATGCCCACGTCGGGGCCGGGGAACGTGCGATTGGTCGTTGAACGAGGGGCATCGTCGCCGTGTCGCGCCAGCCTCGCCAGCCGCACTCCTGGCAGCGATAGGGCCGCTTCTGCGTCAGTTTCCTGCGCAGACGCTCAGGCCCGGTCCTCGTGTGAGACCGATTGAGCGCCATGGCCCCGCACGCCTGGCATGGCTGATTCGCGGCCTCGGGCCACGCGCTTCTCAAAGGGCTCCCGACCTCGAAGGGAGTCGCGACCGTCTGGAAGCGCGTCGGGAGGCTGTCGAACACCTTCTCCAGTTGGGTGATCACGGCGAGCGCAACCGGAACTCTGGACGTGTCGGCGACCGCGGGACCGGCTGCCGCGGGGACCAGTTCGGCGGCAGCCGCCGGCCGGGCCAGATCCGCCGCGAACTGCTCGACGTTGATCTGGATCCTCAGCAGCGTGACGCCGAGTCGCTCGCACCGTGCACGCACGTCGGCCAGCCGCGGCCCGGCAATCTTGTCTGACGACACGATCACCGCCCGCGCGGCGAAACGCCGTACCGCCGTCTCTATCGCGCGAACCGATCCGGCGACCGGCGCGCCGTTCACCAGCTTCCCCGCGAGGGCCGGATCGTCGTCGAGGAACGCGACCGGGTACAGCGCGGCGTTCACGTCGGACGTCAATTCCCTGAACGCCCTGGCGCCCTTGCGCCCGGCGCCATAGATCAGGGCGCGAGTGCCCGGCTGTTTCGTGCGCCGCAGGGCCATGAGGACCTGGTAGGACGCCCGGGATCCCGTCACGAGCATGAGCGCGACCAGGGCATAGATGCCGAAGAGGGAGACAAGCGATGGCGTCGCATCCGGCGCCATCACGAGGTGGACGGCGAGCCCGGCCAGCGCGGCGAGCGCCACCGCGCCGCACGCGCGCACGAAGTCCTTCGCGTCGGCGAGCCGCCAGCTCCCGCGATAGATGTTCAGCCTCCAGAACACCACGACGGTGATGGGCGCGAGGACCGCCACCATCGAAAATGCCGTGGTGCGGAACGTGGCGAGCCGCCAGTCGTCCGTCTTGAGCGCCACGGCGCCGTAGACGGCGAGGGCGACGATCAGCAGATCCACGAACACGACGAACATCGACCGCTTGACCACCGGCGCCTCGTAGAGGTGCAGGGCCGCGCCGTTGCGGAGGACGGCAAATTCCTCGTACTCCAGCCTCGCGACGCCGATGAACCCGGCCATGAGCAGCGCCAGGGCGAAGAGCGCCGCTTCGAGGGTGGTCATGAACATCGAAATGAACGCGCCGCAGGCAAGCAGGAGGCCGACGCCGTACAGAATGAAGACGGCGCGTTGATGGTTGATCCCGAGCGCCAGCAACCGGTGGTGGAGGTGGTTCCGGTCGGCCTCGAACACGCCGCCGGCGCTCTTCTCATCCAGGCGTTTGAGGAATCGGCGGGCCATCGAGATCAACGTCTCCGCGATCGGGAGGCCGAGCACGAACACCGGCAGGAGGACGGCGAAACCGGCCGACAGCGTCGAGCCGCCGCTCACCGCCAACGCCGCGAGACAGAACCCGACGGCCGTGGCCCCCGTGTCGCCGAGGAACATGCGGGCGGGGTGGAGGTTGTAGGGCAAAAAGCCCGCGAGCGCGCCCGCCACCACCAGGACCGCCGCCGCCATGTTCGGCTGGCCGACCAGCAGGAACACGCCGCCAAGGCTGATTGACGAGATGAGCCCGAGGCCCGCCGACAGGCCATCGAGCCCGTCGACGATGTTGAAGGCGTTGGTCAGACCGACCATCCACACCACCGACAGCGGGAAGGCAAACAGGCCGAGTGGGATCGTCGCCCCGAAGAGGTGGACCTCCCGCGCGAGCGAGATGCCGAACCCGACGGCGATCACTGCGCCGAGGAGGTGCGCGATGAATTTTTCCCGGGCGCGAAGGGGCCGGATGTCGTCCCAGATGGACACGCCGAGAACCGGCACGAGTCCGAGGGCGATGCCCAGGGAGAACCGCGTCGGCAGCGTCAATCCCGACGTCCACCTGATCCAGTAGTTCGCCCCGCCCACCAGGACGATCGCGCCGACCACGGCCAGCCCTCCGAGCCGCGGAACTGGACGGCCGTGGAGCTTGCGCGGCCCGGGCTGGTCCATGGCCCCGACTCGACGCGCGAGGCGACTTGCCAGCGGCGCCAGCGCGAAGCTGACGCCAGCCGCCAGGGCGGCCGGGATCAACAGGAGCGACAAATTCATTTCAGGACGCGTTCGTGCGAAGGTAGTAGCCGTCGCTCCGATAGTGCGGCGCGTAGTAGTAGCGATGCCGGTCGACGTCGACCCTGTTCAGGACGGCGCCGACAATCCGGCCGTTGACGGCTTGCAAGCGCTCCACGGCGAGCGCGGCGGCCTGTCGGCTCGCCATCTCGGCCCCGACCACCAGCACGACGCCTTGCGCGAACTGCGCCAGCACGGTGGCGTCAGTCACGGCGAGCACGGGGGGACAGTCGAGAATGATCCAGCGGATCCGCTCGCCGAGGTTCGTCAGCAGGTAGCGGAACCTCGGTGAGCCGAGCAATTCCGCCGGATTGGGAGGCAGGTACCCGGCCGGGAGCACCAGCAATCCCGGGATGCCGGTCTGGTGGATCACGGCCCTCGCCTTGGCGTTGCCGATCAGCAGGTTCGACAGGCCCGGCTCCTGCCTGACTCCGAACAGGCTGTGGACCCGGGGCCTGCGGAGGTCGGTGTCGATCAGCAGGACCTCCTCCCCGGTTTGGGCGATGCCCACCGCCAGGTTGCTCGCCGCAACCGTTTTGCCCTCTCCGGCGACGGTGCTCGTGACGACGATCGTATTGGGACCCGCATGGGCCGACGAGAACACGACGTTCGTTCGAATGGTCCGGTATGCCTCGGAGAACGCCGGGGGCACGCCGTTGTTCATCAGCGGACGCGCGCCCAGAAGCTTCGGCGCAATGCGCGGCACCAGGCCAAGCATCGGCAGCCCGAGGTGGACCTTGATGTCGTCAGGCGTCTTGATCCGGTCGTCGAGCGACTCGAACGCCACCGCCAGGCCCACGGCCAGGAGACTGCCGCCCAGGAGGCCCACCAACAGGAGGAGCGGATTGTTCGGCCTGACGGGTGCGCGAGGCACCTCGGCGAGATCGACCAGGCGGATATTGCTGCTCTTCAGCTCGCTCGAGACACCGGTCTCCTTGGCACGCTGGAGAAGCCCATCGTAGAGCTGCCGGTTGCTCTCGGCGTCGCGCTTGAGCACGTTGCCGTCGATTTCCCTGCCGTTCACGTCGAGCGCCACGCGTTTCTGGGCCTCGAGTGCCTCCCCGAGCCTCTGCTCCTGCGACTGCGCGGCGAGGTAGTCGTTTCGCACCGCGCCGACGACCTTTTCGATCTCGACCTGCAGTTTCTCTTCCGCAGACCGGATGGCCGTCGTCACCTTGATCATGTCGGGATGCAGATCGCCGAGCTGGTCGGCGAGCTGCGCGCGCTGACGGCGCAGGTCGGCGAGCTGCGTCTTGAGCCCCTGGATGAAGGCGTTCTCCTGAATGGCCGGAAACGTGTCGAGCGCGGAGGGGTTGGCCTGGATGCCCTGCACCTGGCGATACCGGGCCTCCTTCTCAATCCGTTCGGTCTTGGCCCGGGTCACCGCCGCGCTGAGATCCGTCAGTCGCTGAACCACGATATTCTGGCGGTCCTCCATCGAGACGCCGTCGTTCTGTTCGCGCCATTTCTGAAACACCGCCTCGCTCTCGTCGAGCTTCTTGCGCTGCTCGGCGAGCTGTTCCTGCAGCCGCCCGGACGCCTCCTTCGAATCGGAGAGCTTGAACTCGAGGCTCTGCTCGATGTAGTTGCGGGCGTGGCTGTTGGCGATGTCGGCAGCGAGCACGGGGTCCGGCAGTTGAAAGCGGAGATCGACGAGACGACTGCCTTTGACCGGCGACACGACCAGGCGCGCCAGGAATGCGTCGATGGCCTGCGACTGCCGAAGCGTCTCGCCGACTCGACGCGAATCGGGCTGGTCCGCCGGCGCCGCCGGCGCCGCCGGCGTCGCGCGGGCCATCACCGAACGAATCGCCTGCCCGACCGCGCCGAACCCGCCGGAGGCGCCCGGCGTTGCGAACAACGGGTTGTCCCAGAGGTTCAGCGCCTCGAGCGTCCGCGCGGCCAGCGCGCGGCCCTCGAGCAACTTGTACTGGGTTTGATAGTACGTATCCGTCCCCTGGTCCTGGCCGGCCAGCGGCTCGAACGCGACGACGTTCTGGTTTTCGGCCTCGATCAACAGCCTCGCGCGGCTCTCGTAGATCCGCGTGGCGGTGAGCGCATACACACCCACGCTGGTCATCACGAGGACGAAGACAGTGGCGGCCGTCCAGCGTCGCCTGTACACCATCCGCACGTACCGGCGCAGGTCGACTTCCAGTTCCCGGTCGGCGTCGTCGGTCAGATTGCGCGCGCCGCGAGGCACGCCCGCGGCCGCATTCGCCGTGTGGTATCGCGGGTCCGGATCCGGGGACGTTTCACCTGCCGGCGGATCGAGAGGCTGGTCGAAATCGCGCTGCCCCAGCATCAGAAGAACCTCCCGGGAACGATGATCGTGTCGCCTTCGGTCACGGGATCGTCCTCATTCACCTTGAGTTCCAGTTTCTTGCCATCGCTCACGCGGACGACACGGGTCCGGTTCGCGGCTCCGCGGTCCGTGACGCCGCCGGCCAGGGAAAGCGCCTGCCGGACCGTCGTGTCGGCCTGAATCGGATACGCGCCCGGATTTCTGACCTGGCCGGAGACGTAGACGGTGCCCGCGCGGCGCACGAAGATCGTGTCCCCGTCGTGCAGGAGAATGCTTTGCAGCGCCGCGCCGGCCTGCAGGTCAGCGAGCTCGACGCGGACCACATCGGCCCCGGCCGTTTCGGTGCCGGTCGGCAGGCTCGGTGCGCCGGGCGCGTCACCGCCACCGTGCACGATGATGGCCTCCCTCCCGGCATGCTCCGTCGTCGACCCGGCGCGCGCGAGGGCTTCGATGAGCGTCATCTGGCCGGTGAGGAAATAGGCGCCAGGCGACCTGACCTCGCCGACGACAAACACTCGCTGGCTGCGGTACTCGTCCACCGCCACGATGACCTGTGGATCCTTCAGGTAGCCCTGTTTCAGCCGCTGCCGAATCGCCGCTTCGACCTCACGCAGGCTGAGGCCTCCGGCGGTGACACGTCCAATCAGCGGAAGCGTGAACGTGCCGTCTGCTTCGACGGCGAATTTTCCTGAAAGGCTCGGCTGGTCGAACACGGTCACGGCCAGCACGTCCTGCGGGCCGACCAGGTACGACGCGACAGGCTGCTGCGCCGAGGCCACGGCGCAGAACGGGAGGAGCAGAAGGACGGCGAACAAGGACAGGGATCTGGATGTCATGGCGTGGCCTCGCTGGGGAGTGCGGTGGCGGTCGGTGTCACGTCTTCCCACGTATCGACGTGCCCGTCGTGTGTGCTGGAGGTGCCCACCCGGGTCACGGTGCCGCTGGCGTCGTAGTACTCCCAGAGGTCGACGACGCCGTCGCCGTCTCGATCGACCTCTGTTCGGAGAATTCGCTCGCCGTCGAGGTAGCTCCAGGTGTCGAACCGGCCGTTGCCGTCGGCGTCGTAGATCAACAAGCGAAGGCGTCCAGTGTCGGGATTCACGATGCGCCGTACACGCGGGTCGTCAGGAGTTCGCTCGCCATACGGACCGCTGATGCGGTAGGCAAGCATGCCGGACGCTGCCGCGGCGAGAAGACCCGAGACGAGGATCGCCCGCTCAGCGACGTGCCGCCCTCGCATCTATCGATCCGGACTCGCCGGACACGCTCCCAGATGATCGCCGTGCGCCAGGTGCGCCGGCACGGCGTTTTGGCTTACCGTGATCGTCTGCGCGTTGGCTGGATTGCCCGGCGGGAGGTGACAAATCGTCACGTCGGACTTCTCGGCCAGCATGGTGCCCGCGAACCACACCGTGGCCACGACGGCCAGCGCGATCAGCCCGATCCATAGTCGCCACTTCATCAGTCCTCCTCCGAGCCAACCGTCGGCGGTCCCCGGCCTCGCAGTGCCCGTGGACCTCGCCCGGCCCGCCGCGAGTCTCAGCGACCGGCGCTCGGTAGAGCTCCGCCCTGTGACTTACAGTGGAAGACGACCGTCCGCGACGGCCACGAACAGATGTGCCGATCGACCGGAGGTGTCTCGAAGATCGTGATTGTGTGCTCGCGGCGTGCCGCCGCCAATGAGGGCGGGCGCGAAAAATGAGGGGGAGACGGGATCCTATGGGAGAGAGTCAGGCATCACAGCCGATAGACTCATCTACAGCGGCATTTTGAACCCGCGCCACGAATGTTATAGGGCAGAGATCCCACGGATCACGACGCGCTCTTGATGCGGCCATTTCCTCGTGGCGACCGGATGGTCTCGGCACGGGCGAGCGGCGCCTTGATCAGGCCGTGCTGGAGCGCGCACATCGCCAACTCGAACCGGCTGTGCAGCTCGAGCTTGCGGAAGATCGACGTGAGGTGATTGCGGACCGTGGCCTCGCTGATGTGCAGGCGGTCGGCGATCGCCTCGTTCCCCAGGCCTTGCGCGACGACGGTGACGAGCTGGCGTTCGCGCAGCGTCAATTGCCCGAACTTCGCGGTCTCGAGGCGGTCGATCCCATCCCATGCGACAGATCGCCGAGCAGGCGCGCCGTCATGGAACGATCGAGCCATACTTCGCCCGCGCTCACCTTGCGAATCGCCTTCAGGAGCACCGTGGGGGTCTCGTCCTTCCGCACGAGACCTTTGGCGCCCGCCAGAAACACACTCGAGACGATCGCGGCGTCTGAGGCATTGGTCAGTGCGATGACGCGCGTCTTCCTCGCAAGGCGGGCGATCAACTTGGGCGTGAGATCGTGGTGCGCGGGATCGAGATCGACGAGCGTGACGTCGGGCTCGTGGACCGCCAGCAACGTGCCGGGATCTTCGAGCAGCTCGCCTTCACCAACGACCTCCAAGTCCGGCTCACCGTCGATCAACATGCGCAATCCGGCGCGCGTGATGCGGGCCTGTCCGAGCAGCGCGACATGAACGGCCCGCCCGGCCCGTGGCTCTCGCGGTGAACGTTTCAAGCGGGACAATTTCATCGATTGCCACTTTATACCTAAGATCCGTCGCGTACGCGCCAGACATTTCTGTTGCGCTTTCGACGTAGGAGGCAGACTTATTACAAACGTGCGGGAAATCAATGGAGCGTAAGTGTAATGCGTCCGGCACGGTCGGTGCTGAGAATAGCATCGCCGATGGAGTTGAGCGTCATGTCGGCGAGGCATCGGTCGAATTTTGAGTGACCAGCAGGATCCATCTGTTCATATTTGCGTCGTGGTCGATGGCCGCGAGCGGCTCGCGGTACTCCTGTTCCCGTGCAAATCAAGGCCGATATGTTTGAGTATTGGGACCTCGCCGGGCTCACAGTGTTCAAAAGCGGACACGTTCGGACATTCTTCAAGCAACGGTGTGCACACCAACGCTTCCCTAGGCAAGGCGTGCACGTCGAACGGACGTCAACTGCGGGTCACGGCGTCGGAAGACCCAGCCAATGGGCCGATCGTGGTCGAGATCGCGGCGGCGCTGAGGCAGCTAAGGTTATGGACACCACCTGCTGCTAGCGATTCCAGGGCTGGCGAATGATGGGGCAGAGACCAAGCGCGAATGCGCGGCGAGCGAATTCGCGCTGCGGCTCGGCGGTTGACCGTGCCCTCGGCAATCCTATTCGTCGACAATCAACCTCGCCACGCCGAACACACGCCGCCCGGCGGTCTTCAGCACGACGCGGTACCGTCCGGGGGCGACCGACCCGGACGCGGGGTGCCAGGCGTCCCACACGCGGAAGCCGTCGGCATGCGCGGTGATGCTGACCTCGCGGGACACGCGGAGAAGTTCGCGGTCGCGCCACCACTCGAATTGTATGGTCGCCGGAAGAGCCGACGGCGCGAAGACCTGGACCACTACGTAGACCGATCCGCCGGCTTCGGCCGCCGTGACGCGATCGGGGAACGGCGTGGTCAATTCGAGGGTGCCGCTCTCGATTCCCGAGCCGAACGTGGCCCGCGCCAGCCTGAGCGGAACCGGCGGGATCAGTCCCGGCACACTCACCGGCACCGCCAGCATGACCACGCCGGCCGCCACGAGCCAGAGGCGTCCCCTCGATCCCTGTGGTGCGGTGCGGAACGCCAGCGGCGCCGCGACGCCGACCGCGATCAGCATCGCGGCCGGTGTGGCGAGTCGGGTCGGGAGTCCCACGAGGAGGGGAAGCAGCAGGTTGACGGCGGCGAACGCGACGATGGTGAAGAACGTCATCGCGAACACGGGCCGCGTGCGCACCCAACGGTCGAAGAGCAGGTCGATGCACGAGAGGACGGCCAGCACTCCCAGCAGCGCCAGAAAGAAGATGTTCGGTGACTGGATGACCGTGGAGTGCGCGTAGAACGGCAGCAGAAAGAACAGCGTCTCCTGGTACAACACGCGTGTGACGTAGGACGTGACCTCGTGCGCGAGCTTCGGTGGCCCGGCCACGTCCGCGGCAGCCCGACTGAAGAACAGCGTGGACGTCCAGAGCAGGGCCAGAAAGGCCACCACCCACACCACCAGGTAGTAGCGCTCCCGTGCGAGCCACACGATGACGATGCCCGCGGTCAGCGCCCAGGCTGAATGCAGCATCCAGATCAGGGTCCGGTGACGACCCCAGAAGAGGCCTACGCGTTCATGCAGCGCCAGCATGCTCGAAGCCCGTATTGTCCCATCACGCGCGCGATCGCCAACGCGCAGACGCCGCGCGCGTGGGATGATACGGGGCCGTGCGCACGCGACGCCCACGATACCCGGGCCGGAACCCTCGGAGATTCGAGGACAAGTACAAGGAACTGAACCCCGAGAAGTACGCCGCCGAGGTGCAGAAGATCCTCGCGTCCGGCAAGACGCCGGCGGGCACGCATCGCCCGATCATGGCGGAGGAAGTCCTTCGCTGCTTTCGACCGGCGCCCGGCGACGTGGCCGTCGACTGCACGCTCGGTGGTGGCGGCCACGCACGGGCGATCCTCGAACGCGTGCAGCCCGGCGGACGCCTGATCGGACTCGACGTCGATCCGTTCGAATTGCCCCGCACCGAGGCCCTGCTCCGGACGGCCGGCTTCGGCCCCGACACCTTCGTCGCCCGCCACGGGAACTTCGCCGGCCTGCCGCAGGTGCTCGCCGCCGAAGGACTCTCGGCCGCCGATCTGATCCTCGCCGACCTGGGCGTCTCCTCGATGCAGCTGGACAACCCCGCGCGCGGCTTCAGCTACAAGGGGGCCGGCCCCCTCGACATGCGGATGAATCCCTCGCGTGGCGAACCCGCGTCGCAGCTCCTCGCCCGCGTCAGCGAAGAGACGCTCGCGCGCCTGCTGCAGGCGAACGCCGACGAACCGCACGCCGCGCTCATCGCCAGTGTGCTCAAGCGGCAGCCGATCGAGACGACCCACGCCGTCGAGCGCCTGGTGCGCACCGGACTCACCTCCGCCCTGCCGACGCTGGCGAAGACCGACGTGAAGATGTCGGTTCGCCGGACGTTCCAGGCGCTGCGCATTGCGGTGAATGACGAGTTGTCCGCCCTCGACGCGCTGCTGCGTTCGCTGCCGCAGTGCCTCGCGCCGGGCGGTCGAGTCGTGATCCTGACCTTCCACTCCGGCGAAGACCGGCGCGTCAAGAAGGCGTTTCAGGCGGGCTCTCGATCGGGGGTGTATTCCGCTGTGGCAGACGAGGTCATTCGCGCGACAAAGGAAGAGACCCGCGCGAACCGGCGAGCCTCGTCCGCGAAGTTGCGCTGGGCCGTGCGCGGCCACGGTTCCTTATAGAGCGTCACCGGAAACCGACCGGGACCGGAGACCTTCAGCTGCCCGCCGAGACCTTCGCCGCGTGCGCGTCCTGCTTGTCCTTGCGCGCGGCGTTTCGCGTCTGCCACGACTTGCCTTCGGTCTTCGGCTTCGGCTTCAGCTTCTTGTGCGACTCACGGGTCGGCGGTGTGGTCGTGTTGGCCATGTGTTCCTTTGCTCCGAGCCTATCACGTTCTCCGGCGAGGGGTCAGCGCCTTGCGGGCACGCGTCGCGGCCGTTCGCGACTTCCTGGCCACGCTCGCCGCCCTGTTGACGACGGCACCCGACCGCGCCCCGGTCTTCTCGGCGAACGCGATGAGCTTCTTTTGAGCCTTCGTGTATTTCTTCGGCCGAGGCTTCAACTTGCTGACGCGTCCGGCGACACGGCCGAGCGCGCGGCCGGTCATCTTGGCGGCCTTGATGATTCTCTCGCCTGGTTTCCGACGCTTGGCCATATGCGCTCCTTCCTTCTTTTATGGCTTCGCCGGCTCATCGATGAGCCGCGCGATCAGATCGTGTTCTTCCTGCTTCAACTGCAGGTGCTCGTCGCCGGTGGCTTCGCTCGCGAAACCAGCGTGCACGCGCCTGACCCGGCCGTCGCGTCCCAGGATGATGGTCGTGGGGTAGACGGCGAAGTTGACCAGCTGCGACAGCTTCGCGGCGGCCTCGTCGGTGGTTCCCGCCACCAGGATCGGGAACTCGACGCCGTAGCGTTTGGTGAAAGCGAGCACGCGCGGGCGGGCCACTGACAGCGTCGCGTCGTTTTCGAAGAACAGGCCGACGACCTCCAGGCCTGTCGCGTGGAACTCGTGGTAGAGCTCGGTCATGAACGGCGCTTCGTCATGGCAGTTCGGGCACCAGGTCCCGCCGATGGTGAGCAGGACCACCCGGCCCTGAAACATGGCGTCGGCATCGCTGATCGTCTTCCCGTCGAGATCGGATCCGGAGAAGTGAAAGCGCTCGGCCGGATCCTTCACGCTGGTGAAGCGCGACAGGTCGGGCGGCTCGGGTATGCCCTTCGCCCGCGCCTCATTCGTGCGCGCCGCGAGATAGGTCGCCCGATGATCGAGCGTCACGCTGAGCGTGCCGTCCGCGTTGGGCTGCGCCTCGAAGAGCAGCGGCCTCTCGCCGGCGAAGTGGCTCATCACCAGCCGGCCGTCCTCCCAATGGCCGACGAGCGTTCCCGTATCGCCCGACGTTTTCAGGATCGCGCCCGAGACTTCGGGACCGGATTGCCGGAGGTAGAGCCGCCACGACACGTCGAGCTTCGACCCGTCGTCGGCGGTGTGATACATGGCCCAGTTGCCCTCGACCTCGGGAACCTCGCCGACCGCCTGCGCCACGGGCACAAACCGCTGCGCGTGAAATTCCCGCCGACGCGCCGTCGCGCCTGCACTGCCATAGGTGCCGCGGAGCTGGTCGCCCTCGAGCGTGGCTTCGAGCGTCGTGTTGAGAAAGTCCCACTCGAGCGTCAGTGTTCCGTTGTCGAGGCTGCCAGACGTCGAGCCCACCTTCCGATCGCCCTCGAAGAAGAAGCCTTGGGCCAGAGGTCCGTCTTGCGCGATCTCGAAACGGAAGGGGACGTCCACGTTGTTGGCGACGACGACCGCGTCCCACAGTCCGGCCATGCCCGGGGCGGCCGGTGCGGGCGTACGGGAGCAGCCAACTGCCGTGGTGACAAGGATCAGCGCGCAGGCGTTCAGGATTCTAGACATCTTATGGAGGAGCTCTTGTGAGGAGCTCTTGTGTGGATAAGTGTAGCTCCGATATCACTGAGCCGGTTCAGAAGGTGACCACAAGGGCGACCGACGTCAGCGTGTCCGTGGTGCGGAAGCCGGGAGCCGGCTTGTGCAGATATTCCACCCGCTGCGAGAGCTTCAGCGACAGCGCCGTTGCGATCGCTGCCGCGACGCTCGCCTCGTTCGCCACGCGGACGTCGCCGGAATCGCTCAGGTTCTGCGTGACATTGAGCTCTTCGGCGACGGTGCTGTGGTCGCTGATCTTCCAACCGTAGCGCGCTCCGGCGCCCGCCGTCGAGGCCGACGTCCGCGGCGCGTTGACGTGCACCTCACGCAGGTAGCCGAGGCTGCCGAACACCTGGAGCGTCTGCGGGCCCGGAGGCAGGACGTCGAGCGCCAGACCGCCGTTCACCTGTTCGCGGCTGCCGATCCCGGCGAATCGGTTGCGCAGGAACAGGAAATCACCGAAGCCGTGGAGGCGCGCGCGAATCAGGCGCGAGGCCCGGGCCGCCGCCGCGAGCGACGATGCCGTGACGATCGATTCCGAAGAGCTTCGGACTCCGGTGACACGCGCGAGCGCGTCCCACACGCCCGGGCGATGATAGTCGAGCTCACCGCCGGCCCCGTACGTCTGCGTCCGGCTGTTGCCGGTCGCGGCCACGATCGAGATCTGCGCCAGGCCCGACCAGCCCTCGGGCGGCGGCTCGGGCGCCTGCGCGCGGGCCACGGCCGGCGCGAGGAGGAGGCAGCCACAGACCGGGATCCACTGGAGGATGTGCTTCATGCGTACACCGTCACAAGGCCGCCCGGCGGAACAGGCCGAGGATTGCGACGAACAGCGCCGCGCCGATGATCGACCAGACGATCGGGAACGCCTGCCCGCCGATCGTCAGGACGAAAAGCGCCGGCAGGCCGAGCGCCGAGGCGAGCCACGTACCAAGGAGCGCGCCGATGAACCCCAGCGCGACCGAGGCGAGACAGCCGATGCCAGAGAAGCCTCCGAGGGTCTCGCCGATGCCGCCGCAAATGCCGGCGACGATGAGAAGAATGATGAAGTCGGCGATTGTCACGTGCGCCCCCTGAACGAGCTCGCGACCACGGGCGAGCTTGCCATTACGCAAGCAAGAATCTGACCACGCCACACATCAGCTCGATGGAGCACCGGACAGCGCGCGTTCGGCGCGATCTTCCAGCCGTTGCTCGTGCCGCCGGACGAAGAGCACGCCGCCGCCCGCCGCCGCCGCCGTGCCGCCAAGCAGCACGAGATTGAGCGGCCCGGTGAATCGCGAAAGCGTCTGGCCGAGGCTATAGGCGAGAAACCCGTATCCCGCCGCCCATAGGACGCCGCCCGCGGCGTTGAAGAACAGAAACCGCTTCCACCCCATGCGGTTGATGCCCGCGAGCAGGGCGGCGAAGGTGCGAAGGACGGCAATGAAGCGCCCGAAAAAGACGACCTTGCCGCCGTGACGATGGAAGAGGTACTGGCCGAGCTTGAGCCGTCGAGGGGTGAGGCGCAACACCGGCGCGTGCCGCCGGATCCACGGATACCCGAGGTCGCGCCCGACCCAGAAACCGATGTTGTCGCCGGCGATCGCCCCGAGGGCCGCGGCGATGACGACGCTGAAGATGCTGATGCGGCCTGTTGAGCCTGCGTAGACCGCCGCGGTCAGGAGCGTCGTCTCGCCCGGCAGGGGCAGGCCGACGCTCTCGAGCCCGACCACGACCGCGACGATCCATCCGCCGTGCGCGGCGATGAGGCTCTTCAGGAACGCGTCGGCGGCCGCCAGCATGCCGGGCGGAGATGCAACGGCCGATCCGCAGCCTACAATGCGGTATGCCCAAACTTACGGTGGAAGGATTCGGAACGGTCGAGGTCTCGGACGGCAAGCGTCTCGTGCTCGCCATCGAGCAGGACGCAAAGGTGGACATTCTTCACGCCTGCGGCGGCAACGCGCGCTGCACGACGTGTCGCGTGGAGTTCATCGACGGAGAACCCGCACGGCATACGGCCGCCGAGACGGAGCGCCTCGCGGCAAAGGGGCTCACCGGCGTCCGGCTGTCGTGCCAGATCCTCTGCGACCACGACATGACCGTCCGCGCCATCAGCCGGCTCGAAGGGTCCGGCCGGCCCGATCCGGGCCGCACCCCGGACGAGGCGATCACGCCGCCGCCCGAGTGGGTGTGATCGGTTGAACTGGACGATCGGGCTGCCGTGAAGCTGGCATACCACGCCCGAGGTGGCAGCTGTGCCCAACGGCGTCCAACGGGAACATCTGGAACATCAATTGCTCCACACAGATTTGTTTAGGCCGGATCGCCGGGATTTCGGCGTGGTCCGCCCGCGCGCGCGAGAAGCCCGTCGAGCGGCGATCCGGCCAGGCCAGAAATGGGAGGCCGATGATGGCATCGCGAATCATCGTTGCCACGCTGCTCGCCCTCGGGACTCTGTCCCCAGCGACGTTTGCAGTGCCACGCAGCAGCGCGGCGCCGGTGCGGCAGTTGGCGGTGGTCAGCTTCGACAAAGCGACCGATGTCGCTGGCGTGCTGCTGAATGCAGGACAGTACGTGATCGTCCACGATGCCGGAAAAATGGCTCGCGGCGAGGCGTGCACGACTTTTTACCGCTTCGGTGAATCCGGGGAGGCCGCTCTAGAGGAGGCCGTGTCGTTTCATTGCATCCCTCGCGAGCGCGAAGTCGCCCACAAGACCACACTCACCATGACCACGGTCCCCTGCGACAAAAGTGGTTGCCTTGACGATTGGTACATGAACAAACTGCTCGAATACCAATTCGCAGGTGATTCAGAAGGGCATGGCGTTCCGGATCGAACGCCCGCTTTTGCTGGTGCGAAAGGGTCCGAGGAACGGCCCACCATGCAATAGCGGGTGTTGAGGGCTGGACCGGCAGCGGCGCGCGTTCTCTTCGACGCGCGACCGGCTAGTGCTGGAGACAGTCGGTTGGGTTGGCTCCCGCGACCACGCCAACGGTGAACGCATCGCCTATCCCGCAATAGAAGATGTTGATCGAGAGATTGGCACTGCTTTGTCTCCGCATCGAACGATACTCAATGGGGTTTCGCCCCGATCGCTTTCGCCATTACCACCGACGCTTGAATCTCACCTATCTCTCGCCGCAACTGGATCGCCAACTATACTGCCAGTCCATGTCACGGGGCCGTGACATTCCCACGATCCAGCCCTGGGACGCGACGGGCTTATAGTCAGGGAACCGTGCGTCGATCCACGCTTCTCAAGATTGTCCTTGGACTGGCGGCCCTCGCGCTGTTCGGCGTCCTCTTCGTTCGCTCGGCGAGGAACACAGCCGCGCAGCCGTACACGATGGAGCGGGCGCAGCTCGACGGGTGGGTGGTCGCGCTCGACCCCGCGCCCGACGCGTCCGGCGTCGTGCTGGGTCTGCGCCCGCCGGGCACCCTGGCCCCGCCGCTCTTCAACCAGATTTTCTCGCGCGTCGGACTCACGCTCAACCAGCCGGACCCGCTGGCGATGCCGCTCGTGCTGAACGCGGAGTTCGATCGTCCGGGAATGGCCGGCGCGTTGCCCCTCGACGCGCTCGAGGACATGGCGCGCGCGAGCGGTCTCCAATCGACGCCGCCGCTGCCGACCTGCCTGGCGCACCGCCGCATCAGCCAGCCGGGTTCGACCCGCGATCTATTCTTTCTACGATTCGAGTTCCCCCCACTTGCGGCGTTGCGCCTCGCCATCGCCGCGCGCCTCGGCCCTGCCGCCGGCTTCGACCCTGCCGGCCTCAGCCCCATCGTCATCATCGCTGGCACCGACAGGGACTTCCGCAGCTGGCTGCCGCTGCAGGGCGACGCCACCCAGGACTGCGTCGCGCCGATCGTGGTGCAATAGCTCCCGCCCGAGCTACAGCGTGTCCTGGCGCGCGAAGCGTCCCTCGTAGACGGCGCTGCCCTCGCAGCGCTGGAGCACGATCTGAAGGAGCCGCACACCCGCGTGGATTAGCAGCGTCCGGCCCGACAGGTTCGACATCTCGAGCACCTGGCGGTTCGCGACGCCCGGCTGCACGAAGCCCGACGTGACGTGGATCATGAGGCCGAGGCGCGCAAACCGACTGCGGCCTTCGAGCCATCCACCGATGTCTCCGGGCAGCGTGATGCGCTCGCGAGTGATGCCGTGGATGGTCTCGCCCGGGGCCAGCGGATACGGCGTCTGGAGCGAGCGCACGTCGGTCATCGTCCGGTAATCGACGTCGTCCGTCACCGAGACCGGCTCGCGCCCGTGCATGACGCGGATCTCGTCGCCAAGATGCAGGTCGATCGACGCCGCCCCCACCTGGTCCGGGAAGAACGGATCGATCACCACTCGCCCTGCCTCGATCTCCCGCCGAATGACGTCGCGCGTGAGGATCATCGTGTCAATTCAAGTGTAGCTCGCGGAACACTACGAACGGCGCCGGTGAGCCTCGACGGCCGTCAGACACACGGCCAGCCACACCAGGCCCGCCGCGATGCCCGCCAGCACGTCGCTCGGGTAGTGCGCACCGAGGTAGACGCGGCTCGTCGCGATGAGCAGAATCAGCGCCGCCGCCGAGACCGCGACCGCGACGCGTCGCCGCCACGAGTCGAGCGTGACCATCAGCCAGACGGCCAGGAATCCGTAGAGCGTCGTGGCGCTCATCGCGTGCCCGCTCGGAAAGCTGAAGCTCGTGAGCATCACCAGGGGATGCGCCCACTGCGGGCGCGCACGGTGAAAGGCGTGCTTCAGCAGCACGTTCAGGAGTTCTCCGCCGGGCACGACGAGCACGAGCCCGGTCAGCCAGTATTGCAACCCTCGCCAGAGGAAGTACGCGCCGGCCGCGACGCTCAGCGCGGCGACGACGCGCCAGCCGCCCAGTTGCGTCAGCAGCTCCACCACTCGCGTCAGGCCTGGCGTGTTGTGCGCCTCGAACCAGTGCGAGACGAGGCGATCGACGTGCGTGAGCGGATCGCCCGCGACAACGTCCTGGGCGATGCCGCCGAAGATCCAGGCGAAGGTCACCAGCACGAGGACGCCGACGGTCAGGTACAAGCCGAGCTCCCCTTCCGGGGAGAGCCGCGCGATGAGGAAACTCCGCGCGCGCGCAACGCGGACGCCGATCGCCCCGGTCGTCGCACGGCGCCGCACGGCGGCAAACCGTCGGGTGATCGCCGCTTCGTGACGCTCCGCCCATCGCCAGAGCAGCGTCAGGCCGATGAAACCAGCAAACACGGCGGCGACGACGACGCTCGCGCGCCCCATCCAGACTTCCGCCCGGTGCCAGCTCTCTCCGAGGACGAACCCGAGCCAGACGAAGGTGGCGGCCCACATCACGCCGCCCGCGGCGTTGTACGGGAGGAACACGGAATAGCGCATGCCAGAGGAACCGGCCACGAACGGCGCCAGCGCCCGGAGGAACCCGACGAACCGGCCGGCGAAGACGGCCTTGCCCCCGTATCGCGCGAAGAAGCGATCCACCCGCTTCAGGGCCGCGCCATCGACGCCGATCCACCGCCCGTGTTTCACGAGCGCGGCGCGCCCGGCACGCCGGCCGAGCTCATAGCCGAGTGTGTCACCGAGAATCGCGCCGGCGGCGACGATGATGAACAGATCGACCGGCTCGAAGACGCCACGCGACGCGAGAAACCCCGCGAGCAGCACGATGCTCTCGCCGGGTACCAGGAGGCCGATGAAGGCGGCCGACTCCAGCGTCGCCGCGACGAAGACGGCCAGGTATCCCCAGTGGCCGAGATCGGTGATCACCTGGGGGAAGCCGTCCAGCATGCCGTTCGCCAATGATAGCGTCGGCGGGTGCGATGTCGGTTGGATGGGAGGAGGCGGAGCCGGCGGCTCCGCCCCGGTTCAGTGGACGATCGAAGGCGTGAGACTCGCGCGCCAGTCGCTGGCCAGAATCGAATAGAGCGCCTGATCGTGGTACTCGCCGCGGCGCTGGAACGACCGCCGCAGGACGCATTCCCGCACGGCGCCGACCTTGGCCAGTGCGCCATTGCCGCGCCCGTTGCGGACCGAGGCGCGCGCCTCCAGGCGCTCCACCCCGAGGGTGTCGAACGCGAACGCCAGCGTGAGCGCGGCGCCGTCGGCGAACACGCCCGTGCCCCAGAACGCCGATCCGATCGCGAAGCCCCACTCCGCCGTCTCGAAGGTCGCCCCGAGGGCGCGGATCTGGAAGATCCCGATCGCGGCGTCCAGCCCCGGCACCGTCACGGCGAAGCAGATGTAGGTCCCGGCCGCCGCCTGCTGGTGCGTCCAGGCGATGAAGCGCTCGAACCCCTCCACCGTGGTCGGCGGCGGCGAGATGAAGCGCGAGACTTCCTCGGTCGTCAGCAGCGCGTGCAGCGATGGCGCGTCCGACGGCCGGAGCTGGCGCAGCGTCACCCGGCGTCCCACCGAGGGCGGGCAGCGCGCGCTGCCAGTCGGAGGCGGCCGCCGCGACCGTCGGCGGCATCACCGCCACGGCGTCACGAGCCGGCTGATACGGCATCCTCTCCATGAGAGGCTACCTGGCCGGCACCAGGGTCTCGCCGCTCCAGAGGACGAAGTCTCCGGTCGACGTGCCCCAGACGATGTTGTCACTGCCCCAGGTGCCCCACACGATGTTGTCCGTGCCCCAGGTACCCCACACGATGTTGTCGCCAAACGACGCGGTGCCCCAGACGATGTTGTCGCTGCCCCAGGTGCCCCACACGACGTTGTCGCAGTTGAAGCCGCCGCAGCTGGTGCCCCAGACGATGTTGTCATCGCCCCAGGTGCCCCACACGATGTTGTCGCTGCCCCAAGTGCCCCACACGATGTTGTCTCGCCCCAGTACCAGACGATGTCGTCGCCCCAGGTGCCCCACACGATGTTGTCGCGTGCCCCAGGTGCCCCACACGATGTTGTCGCACCCGAAGCCGCAGGTCGTGCCCCAGACGATGTTGTCGCCGCCGAAGCCCTGCGCCACGCCCCACGTGGTCGAGAGATCCCACGCATTGGCGTTCGGGTCGAGCGTCCCGCCGGCGATCATCCGGTTGCCCCACAGCAGGTGGCGGCTCCAGCTCGGATCGAGCGGCAGCGTCGCGCCCGGCTCCGGGTCTCGCGTAGAAGGCGGCGAGCTGCACCGCGCCGAGCGTGTTCAGGAAGCCGGCGCCTTCGCGCAGCGCCGAGTACTCGCTGTGCGACTCGGCCGTGTACTGGAGAATCCCCTTCACCATGTTCGGCGTGAGCGCGGGGTTCGCCTGCATCATCAGCGCGACCGTGCCGGCCACGACCGGCGCCGCCATGCTCGTGCCGCTCAGCGTGAGGTACGGCTTCGTCGAGTCGAGCGATGAGCGTCCCGCTCAGCAGCGACGGCCGGGTTCGCCGATGTTGACGAGCGTGCTGCCGGGCGCCGCCAGCGACACCGTGCCGGCGCCGGGCGCCACCAGGTCGGGCTTGGCCGCGTAGTCGATGTAGGTCGGGCCGCTCGAGCTGAAGCTCGCCATCTGATCGTCGGCACGGTCCGTCGTGCCCATCGTGGACGAGGCGCCCACGGTCAGCACCCACGGCGCGTTGCCGGGCGCCGTGATCCCGCCCCACTGCAGCACGCCGTCGTTGTTCTTGCCGTGATTGCCCGCGGCCACGACGACGACGATGCCGGCGTCGGTGAGGCGCTTGGCGGCCAGCGTGAGCGGGTCGGTGAAGTAGGACTCGAGAATCGGCGCGCCGACCGACATGTTGACGACGCGCACGTTGTACTGGGCGCCGTTCGTGAGCAGCCAGTCCATCGCCGCGATGATGTTGCTGATCGTGCCGGCGCCGTTCGCGTCCAGCACCTTCAGCGACACGAGCGAGGCGTCGGGCGCCACGCCGGCCTTCAGGCCGTCCGAGTCGTAGCCGTTGCCGAGGATGATGCCGGCGACGTGCGTGCCGTGGCCGTTGTCGTCGTAGGGCAGCGTCTGTCCGTTCACGAAGTCGACGAACTTCGACACGCGCTGGTCGCCGTACGGATAGGACGTCGAGCCGCCGTTGGGCCGCAGGTCGTCGTGCCAGGTGACGCCCGAGTCGATCACCGCGACGCCGACGCCGGCGCCGGTGTAGCCGTACTGCTGCCGGACGACGTCGGCGCCGATCGTGACCCCCGTCCGGTAGTTGGAGGCCGTCGATGGGACGGTCGTCGTGAATACGGAAGACGTCGGGCAGCGCGGCCAGTTTGTCGACGAGCTTGTTGGGCAGCTCGAGGACCTGACCGTTCAGAATTTCAGCTTGCCGCCGCGCGCGTACTTCCGGAATTCGGCCGGGACACTGGCGCCGGGCTGCAGCGTGACGATCACGCGGGTCGTGCCGTTCGGCTTCAGCTTCGCCTTCCTGGCAACTTCGGGATCCACCCGATACTGGCGCACGTTCGAGTTCGGCGCGCCGGACCGAACGGTCTTGGGCGCCTGCTTCGCGCCGGCGGCGGCCGCGAGGGGCGCCGCGCCGAACACGGCGAGCAGGCCCGCAAGGGCCAGAGACGTTGGACGGAAGCCCCAGACAGTCTTGCGCCGGGGCGAGGTGGTCGGGTGGATGAGCTTAATCACGGCCTGCCTCATCGCAAGTGGTGAGCCGTACTTCAGACCGCTCGACGAAATCACATAACCCCTTATCTGACAGTCAGTTGATGGTACTTACCGGCTCTTGATGAGGTCTAGCGATGTTCAGTAATACGACATTATGGACGTTAATGGACCATTAAACGTCCCGTTATCGCTAATATTTAGGTCCATAACCGACAATGCGTCTCGTTATGGAACACAAACACTGGCAATTGGACACGAGACTTCGGCTTTTCCCGCTTTCAGGCAATCGGTGCCGGCGGTTCGGCCGGCGACTTCGGCAGTGTTACCATCCCCGGGAAAATCCCATGAACCCCTTGGACCTGGAGGAGCTCGCGACTTCCGTCACCGGCGGAGTGCGCCTGCCAGCGGACGATGAATACGACACAGCCCGAGCCATCTGGAACACCCGGTTCAATCGAAAGCCCGACGCCATTGCCCGGTGCGCCAAGCCGGAGGACGTGAAGGCCTCGATCGACTTCGCCCGCCGCAACGGCCTTCTGCTGTCCGTCAAGGGCGGAGGCCACGCGTACGCCGCCAACACCGTGGGTGACGGCGGCCTCCTGATCGATCTGTCGCTCATGCACGGCGTGCGCATCGATGCCGGCACGCGGACCGCGCACGTCGGAGCCGGCGCCACCTGGGGCGGGTTCGACCAGACCGCTCAGCAATCCGGCCTGGCGGCGCCCGGGCCGACGGTGTCCACCGTCGGCGTTGCGGGTTCAACCCTTGGCGGAGGGTCCGGGTGGCTCTCGCGGAAGTTCGGCCTGGCGCTCGACAACCTCGCCTCGGTCGAGGTCGTCACCGCCGACGGCCGAATCCTCCGCGCCAGCGAGAAGGAACACCCGGATCTCTTCTGGGCGCTTCGCGGCGGCGGGGGTAATTTCGGCGTGGCCACCTCGTTCGAGTTCCGCCTGCACCGCGCGGGTCCGGACGTCTTCGCCGGACAGATCGTCTACCCCTTCGAACGCGTGCGGGACGCGCTTCGTCTGTATCGCGACGTCATGGCCACGGCGCCCGACGAACTCCAGTGCTACCCGTTCATCATTCGAATCCCGCCCGTGGACGTCTTCCCGAAGGAGTTTCACGGCCAGCTGGCGGTCGACTTCGTAGTGATGCACATCGGCGAAGACGGAGAGCGTGCCGTGAAGCCGTTCCTCGACTTCGGCACCCCCATCCTGGCCGCCGTCGGGACCCAGCGCTATACAGACGTGCAGCAGAGCTTCGACGCGGGCCTCCCCGCGGGTCGGCGCTACTCGTCGAGGTCCCACGACCTGGGGGATCTTTCCGACGGCGTCATCGAGGCTCTTGCGAGCGGAATCGGCTCGATGCCTGGAGAGTTCACGGTCGTCTACCTGGCGTGCGGCGGCGGGGCGATGTCGCAGGTGGCTCCGGACGCGACGGCGTACTTCCCTCGCCTGGCTCCCTTCAGCGTCCACATCCTCGCGGGCTGGACGGACGCGAGCCGGGACGCCGAGATCACGGGATGGGCTCGGGCGCTGCAGCAGGCGCTGGCGCCCTATGCCATGGGAAGCGTCTACGTGAATCTGCTGGATGCCGACGAGGGCGATCGAGTCCGCGCCGCGTATGGCGGGAACTACGAGCGACTCGCCGCGCTGAAGAGAACGTGGGATCCGGAGAACCTGTTCCGGATGAACCACAACATTCTCCCCGCGTAGCCGCCTCGCGCGGCGGGGAGGCCGCGGGCGCTCGCCACGGGTTTCCACCCGGTCGTATGATGGGAGCCATGGACGGCGCGTACGTGTTCGCCGAGCGGCCCCAGCGCGTGTACTGGGAAATCACCCGCGCGTGCGACCTCGCCTGCCGGCACTGCCGCGCCGAGGCGGCGCCCGAGCCCGACCCGGACGAGCTGACGACGGCGGAAGGGCGACGCCTGCTCGAGCGCATGGCGGCGTTCGGCGAGCCGCTTCCGCACGTCGTCTTCACGGGCGGTGATCCGTTGAAGCGAGCGGATCTCTTCACCCTGATCGCCCAGGCGCGCGACCTCGGTCTCCACGTCTCGGTGGCGCCGAGCGCCACGCCGCTGCTCACGGCCGGCGCGCTGCGGGCGCTTCACACGGCTGGCGTCCAAGCCATCTCGCTCAGTCTCGACGGATCGACGGCCGCCACCCACGACGCGATTCGGGGGATTCCCGGCACCTACGAACGGACGCTCGAGGCCGCCCGCGTGGCGCGCGAGGTGGACCTGCCGTTCCAGGTGAACACGCTCGTCTGCGCGGAGACGCTCGACGACCTGCCCGCCATCCACGAGCGGGTCATCGCGAGCGGGGCCGCACGATGGAGCCTGTTCTTTCTCGTGTCCGTCGGCCGCGGACAGGTGCTGCAGCCGATCTCGGCTGAAGCCACCGAGCGGTTGCTTCAGTGGATCGCCGGGCTCTCGCGATCGGCGGGACGCGGCGGCCTGGTCGTGACGACCACCGAGGCGCCCCATCTGCGGCGCGTCGTCAGCGAACAGCGGCGGGCGGTGCCCGCGGGGTCACGGCCCGAGCGGCCGGCCGGCGCACCGGTCCATTCCGCCGCCGGCATTCGCGACGGCAACGGCATCGTCTTCATCTCGCACACGGGCGAGATCTGCCCGTCGGGATTTCTGGAGCTTTCCAGCGGCAACGTGCGGCGCGACGACCTCGTCGAGGTCTACCAGGCCTCGCCGCTCTTCCAGCAACTGCGCGATCCCGGCGCGTTCGGCGGACGATGCGGCCGCTGCGAATATCGCTGGGTCTGCGGCGGATCGCGGGCGCGGGCGTACTCGGTGGCAGGGGACCCGCTCGCCGAGGATCCGCTGTGCATGCACGAACCGCCGCCGGGTTTTTCAAACTGATCGGCGGCTCGTACAATCACCGGGTGGCTGCCTGTCGTCGACTCACGCTCGGGCTGCTGACGGGCGTCCTTGTCGCCGCGGCGGCGGCCGCCGCGGATCGGCTCCCTCCCGTGCTGCTTTCCCGCCAGATCATGGCCCAGGCGCAGCTGCAGGTCGGCGACACGGTCGCGTTCTCGACCGAGCGGGCTGGCGCGCGCGTGATGCGGTTCCGCGTCGCGGGCGTGTACGAGCCGACGCCGGACCCGATGAAGTTCAACGTCCCGCGGCACGAGGCGCGGTTCCATCTTCCGGATCTCATGGCCCTGACGGCTGGCGATCCCGCCGACCCGCAGGCCGCCGAGTCGGTCACCACGATCAACGTGAAACTGAACGACGCGTCCGCCGCGACGGGCTTCGCCGCGGACGTGGCGGCGCGAGGCGCCGGCCTGGTGGCGCGCGCGACCGTGAGCCCGAACGCGGGCAACCCGTTCACGGTGCTCGAACGGTTCCACCTCGCCATCGCCGTGGTCACCGTCGCCGGCAGCACGGCCTTCCTCCTGGCCCTGATGGTGATTCGCGCCGAGGAGCGACGCGAGATCGTCGGCATGCTGCGGCTCATCGGGGTCTCGCGGCGCTCGATCGTCCTCGAGGTCCTGCTCGAGGGCCTGGTCGTCGCCGTCGGTGGCGCGATCCTCGGGGTGGCGATCGCCGCCCTCGCGCAGTACGGCATCAACCTGTTCTTCCAGGTCCGCTACGACACCACGCTCGTGTTCGTCCGCGTCACGCCGGCGATCGCGCTGCGCTGCCTGGCGGTCGCCCTGCCGATCGGCATCGTGACCGGCGCCGCCGCCGCGTGGATGCTGGTGCGGCAGCCCCCGGCCGGGCTGGTGCGGCGATGACCGGCTTCGGGCTGGCCCGCCGAACCGTCGCATGCCATCGGGCACGCACGGCGCTGGCGATTGTCGGCGTCGCGGTGATCGGCGCGCTCAACTTCGACATGCTGCTGCTGTCGCGCGGGCTGGTGCTGTCGTTCGCGGACATGATCGGCAGCACCGGTTTCGACGTGCGCGTGGCCGCCGGAAGCGGCCTCGCCGCGCTCCGCCAGCCGATCGACGACGCCGCCCGCCTGGTGGCCGAGATTCGCCAGCTCCCCGAGGTCGCGGACGCCGCGATGGTGCAGAGCGACGAGGGCGCGGTCGTCGTGCCCGACCAGCGCAATCTGGGTGTCACGGTCGTGGGCGCCAGCCCCTCGTCGATCCCGCCCGGCTGGACGTTGACCGCCGGCCGGAACTTCACGGCCGCCGAGTCGGCTGCGACACCGCCGTTCATCGTCAGCCGGCAGCTCGCGTCGATGTTGCAGCTCGGGCCGGGCGCGGCCCTTCGGCTGCGGGTTGGAAGCCGGGCGGCCGGATCGGTCCTCCCGGCCGTCGCCGGGCGCGTGGTCGGCATCGCCGACTTCACCTTCGAGACCGCCGGTGAGCTGACGGTGGCGACCACGGTCGAGGGATTCCGGACCGTTCACGGCGGGCAGTCGGCCGACAGCGCGGACGTCGTACTGGTGGCGTCGCGAGCCACGGCGGGCACGGACGCCGCCGTGGCGGCGATCGCACGACTCCGGCCGGATCTTCGCGTGTACTCGAACGCCGATCTCGTCCGGGAGTTCAACGAGAACGGGTTCGCGTATTTTCGCCAGATCTCGATCCTGCTGTCCGTGACGACCGCGCTGTTCACGTTCCTGCTGGTGGCGGTGCTGCTGATCGTGTCGGCGAACCAGCGGCTGGGAGAAATCGCGGCGCTGCGGGCCATCGGCATCGCGCGGCGGCGCGTCGCGGCCATGCTGCTCTGGGAATCCGCGCTGCTCGTCGGCGCCGGAGGTGTCCTGGCGCTTCCCCTCGGGGGCGCGCTGGCGGTCGTGCTCGACCAGATCCTGCGCGGCATGCCGGGGCTGCCCGAGCGGCTGCACTTCTTCGTGTTCGAGCCGCGGGCCATCGTCCTGCAGGCCGTCCTGCTCGGCGCCACGGCGGTCGCTGCCGCCATCTATCCGGTACGTCTGGCCATGACGCTCCCCATCGCGCCGACGCTTCGGCGCGAAACGGTGTAACGATGATCATCGACGCGCGTGGACTGCGCCGTGTCTTTCCGATGGCGGCGGGCGCCGTGGAAGCGGTGCGGGACGTCACGATCCGCGTGGCGGCGGGAGAGTACGTCGCGATCTCGGGGCCGTCGGGATGCGGCAAGTCCACGCTGCTCCAGTTGCTCGGATGCGTGGACGTCCCGACCTCCGGCTCCCTCTCCTTCGAGGGACGCGAGGTGGGAGGCCTCGGTGAAGACGAACGAAGCCGCCTTCGCCTCCGCCGTCTCGGCTTCGTGTTCCAGCGGTTCTTCCTGCTGCCGATGCTGACGGCCTGGGAGAACATCGAGCTGCCGCAGGCCGAGGCCGGGTCGCCGACGGCCGTCCGCCGTGGCCGGACGCGCGAGCTGCTGGAGTACGTGGGGCTTGCCGGCCGCGCGGATCACCTGCCGTCGCAGCTCTCAGGCGGCGAGATGCAGCGCGTCGCGATCGCGCGGGCGCTCGCCAACCGGCCGGCGCTCCTGCTCGCGGACGAGCCGACCGGGGAGCTCGACGAACGCACCGGCCACCATGTCGCCGACCTCTTCGACCGCGTCAACGCCGACGGCACCGCCATCGTGCTCGTGACCCACAACGCCAGCCTGGCCGCGCGCGCCCGCGTGCGCCTCGCGATGCGCAACGGTGGGATCGAGGCCGCATGATCCTCCGCCTGGCGGTCCGATCGCTCGCGATGCGCCCGTGGCGAACGCTGGTCCTCTCGCTCGGCTTCGGGCTCGGCATCGGCGTCATGGCCATTCTGCTCGGCGTCGGCGAAGTGATTCTCGAGCAGTCGCGATCCCCCGCGCTCCAGGGTGGCGGCGACGTCGTGATCGGCGGCCTCGCGGGCGAGGTCGAGAACGCGCGGTTCGTGCTGTCCGGCGTGCTCGGCGCCGGCGCGCTGCGCTCGAACATCGCGGCGGCCGCCCCGTCCAGGCGGACCACCCTGTACCTGATCGCGAACGCGGGGACCTGGCCCGTCGTCGCGCGCGGCGGCGTGCCCAGTCTCGAGCGCGCTGTCGGCGATCCGGAGACGTCGGCGGTGGCGGGCTGGACCGACACGCCGGCGGATCGGGCATGGGCCCATCCGGACCTGGCGAGCGTCTTGCGGACCATGGATCGGTTCCATCCGGAACCCGACGTGCCCGAGTTTGCCGACTCGTGGGCCGAGTGGCTCTACTTCAACGGCCGCACCGCGGACGGCGAGACGCGGTTCTACCTGACGTTCCTCGTCGGACCGAAGTCGGCGGACGAGACGCGCGCGGCGGGCGTGCGGCTTCAGCTGGAGCGCGGCGGACGCACGCGAAGCTATTCGGCATCGGCGGACGTGGACGAACGGCAGATCCTGGACGAGGCGCCCGACCTGGAGATCGGCGAGAATCGCGTGCGCCTCGACGAGACGCGGTATCACATCACGCTGCGGCTGCAATCCGAGGATGACCGCGACGTGTGGGCGACGGGCGCCCTCGTCCTGGACGCCGCCCCGGACGGCGTCCTCACGTCGTTCCCGCCCGCGGTGCTCCACGGCGCGCGAGGCTGGGAATCGGGGTACGTCGTGCCGGCCTTGTCGGGCACCGTCCGGGGCACGCTCGACGTGGGCGGCGCCCCGGTCGTCCTGGACGGGATGACCGGCTATCACGATCACAACTGGGGTTTCTGGCGGGACGTGCGGTGGCAATGGGGACAGGTGGCGCACGATGGCCTGTCGATTGTCTATGGCCGCGTCTTTCCTCCGGCGAGCGTCGCGGATGCCTCCCGCGTTCCGGGATTCCTCGGTGTGCTCGGCGGCGAAGGCGCGCTTGGCGTCGCGACGAACGTGACGATCGACGAGCAGGATGCCGACGGCGATCCGCATGAGGTGACCGTCCGCGCGCGCGGCCGGCGGCTCGACCTCCAGCTCCACCTGTCGGTCGACCGCACCGTGCGGACCGCCCGCGGACCCGTGGCCTCTCGCGGGGACCAGAACGCGATCTTCCTGCAGTTGGGCGGCGTGTTCGAGGTGGCCGGCACGGTGGGCGACCGGGCGATCGACTTCACCGCCCGCGGCGCGGCCGAAACGTTCCGCCGAAGCCCGTCGCCATGACGTCCCTACCAGATCGTCTGACGCCCGTCGCTCGACCTCGCTCAGCAGGAAGAAGATCATCAACAGACCGGTGCGGTTCTTTTCAGGCCTGACCGTGCCCGAAGTCGCCGAACATCTCGGCTCAGACGCGATCTCAGCCAGTGATACCATCCCCCGGTGCCGATGAAGCCGGCTGAAGGCACCGCGATCGGGGACGCATCCTACCGGCGTTTCTGGCAAGCCGTCGGCCGCGACTTTCCCAGCCTGACCGGCGCCGCCTCGACGACGTACTATTTCGAGAGCGAGAAACGGCTGATCACGCAGGCGCTGCCTTCGCTCGACGGGTGCGCGCTGCTCAAGACGGACCTGTGGGACGAGGCCAAGAACACCCGCATCCTGCAGTGGGCGGCCGACCAGGGCGCCCGCGTGTACGGCATCGACCTGTCGGAACCCATCCTCCGCGAAGCCCGCGAGGCCTTCGGCACACGCCGGCTCAGGTCCGCCGTCAGCGACGTGCGCCGCCTGCCATTCCGCGACGGCTCGTTCGACGCGATCTACTCGATGGGCACGATCGAGCACTTCACGGAAACCGAAGCCTCGGTCGTCGAACTCGCGCGCGTCCTCAAGCCGGGCGGCCGCCTCATTCTGGGCGTGCCCAACCGGCATCACCCCTTCCTGCGTCCCCTGCTCGTGGCCGTGCTGTGGCGGCTGGGCCTCTACGGGTATGGATACGAGAAGAGCTACTCGCGGCGCGCGCTGCGCCGCATGCTCGAAGGCGCCGGCCTCGAGGTCGGGCTGGAGACGGGCATCCTCTTCATGCCGGGCTCGGTCAGAATGCTGGACCTCTGGTGCCACACGCGCGCGCGGCCGCTCGCCCGCGTGACCGGCGCGCTGGTGAGCATCTTCGCCTGGCTGGACTGGCACGTGCCGGCACTGCGCCGCCACGGCTATCTGCTGGCGTCGGTCGGGTCTCGCGCGGCGTCCGCCCGCGACGAGCATCCTTGAAAAGCCTCCTGATGGTGCAACCGTCGCTGCAGCCGCCCGGGGGTGGCAACGGTGTGGCGGCGTGGATGCTCGAGGCGCTCCGGGGCGAGTACACGCTCGCCGTCTATACCTGGAACCCGCTGAACGTCGAAGCGATCAATCACTTCTACGGCACGTCCCTCTCGGCCGACGCGATCGACGCGAGCGCCGTGCCGGCGGCCCTGCGGATCCTCATCGATGCGGCGCCCCTGCCGCTTTCGCTGTTGAAGACCTCGCTCCTCCTGGGCCTGGCACGCCGGCATGCGTCGCGATACGACGTGCTCGTCTCGGCGAATAATGAAATGGATCTCGGCCGGCGCGGGATCCAGTACGTGCACTATCCGGCGTACCTGCGTCCCCGGCCGCTGGTGGACATCCGCTGGTACCACCTGGGCCTGGCGCTCGACGCCTATTACTGGCTGTGCGACCGTCTCGCCAACTGGTCGATGGATCGCATCGTCACCAATCTCACGCTGGTCAACTCCGACTGGACGGCCGCCATTTTTCGCGCGCGGCACGGCGGCGCCCCCCGGACCCTCTATCCGCCGGTGACCGGACCGTTTCCAGAGGTCCCGTGGGACCGGCGCCAGAACGACTTCGTCTGCGCCGGCAGGATGTCTCCCGAGAAGGACCTCGACTCGGTGATCGACATCGTCGAGGCCGTACGACGCGTGCACCCGGACGTCCGCCTTCACGTCATCGGGTCTCGCGGGCCCAGGCGCTACACACGCCATGTCCTCGGCCGTATCGCCAGGCGCCGGGAGTGGATCACGCTGCACCTCGACGTTGCGCACGACGAGGTGCGCCATCTCGTGACAGCCAGCCGGTACGGCCTGCACGCGATGCCGGGCGAGCACTTCGGCATGGCGCCGGCCGAGATGGCGACGGGCGGGAATATCGTGTGGGTTCGAGCAGACGGCGGGCAGATGGAGATCGTGGGCCACGATCCGAGACTGATCTTTCGTTCAGTGGACGACGCGGTCGCGAAGATCCTCCGGACCATGGCCGATCCGGCCGAGCAGACTGCCCTTCGGGCCCACCTCGCGTCCGTGACGCCTCAGTTCGCGGTCGAACGGTTCATCGAGGACGTGCGCGCGGCGGCTCACGAACTGGCCTGACGATCTGAAGGCGGGACGTGCGGGGCCCGAGCCTGACGGCTCGAGCCCCCTGAGCTTCCGTGCGGGCGAGCGGCTACTTGATGGTGATCTTCTGGACGTCCCACATGCTGGCGGAGCCGACGTAGACGGTGTTGGGGCTCCGGCAGTCGAGCGAGTGCACCAGATTCCCCGTATCCTCAGCGCCGTGGTCCTGGCCGGTGATGAACATGCCCAGCACTTTCCCGGTCATGTCCATCTTGTAGACCTTGCCCGTACCGTCTCCGCTGAACAGATACTCCGGAGAGCTCTTGGTAACGCAGAGCGCCCACGGCGCGCCGATGCCGGTAATGGTGCTCTTGAAGTTCAGGTTGTTGTCGTAGACCTGGATGCGCCTGTTGCCGCGGTCGGCGACGTAGATATTGTCTTCAGCGTCGGACGCGATGCTGTGCGGCGTGCTGAACTGATCCTGGCCGTTGCCCCAGGTGCCCAGTTCCTTCAGCCAATGGCCGTCCGGTGAAATCTTCACGACGCGGGAGTTGCCGTAGCCGTCGGGCACGAACAGATTGCCCTGCGAGTCGAACGCGATGTCGGTCTCGCGGTCGAACTGGCCGACCCGGCCTTTCGGATGCGGATCCTTGGTCGGCTGATTCGGAGCAGTGAAGTGCAGGATCTCGAGGTTCGCCTGGAGGTAGTCGATCGCCTCGGGCGTCCGGCCCAGCCAGAGGACGTGCTGACCCGCGGGGTTGTACTTGACGATCATCCCGGAGCCTTCGTCCACCTGCCACACGTTGTCGCCCTTGTCGACGCGGACCGCGTGCGCGAACGACTCGCCGTAGTTGTTGGGGCCCCACTCCTTGACGAACTTGTAGTTGTTGTCGAACTCCCACAGCACCGCGGCCTTCCCGCCGCGCGCGACGCCCTGGTTGATCGAGCGCGAGTACACGAACAGGTGGCCCTGCGAATTGGTGGCCACGCCGACCGTCTGCCCCATGGTGTAGCCGGGAATGCTGAGCTGCAGGTACTGGTCCACGACCTGCAGCTTGGGGTAGCCCGCTTCGAGGGTCGCTTGCGCGGCCTGTTGCGCGGCAGACCCGGCCAGACCCTGCGCCTGGGTCCGGCGCGGCGAGAGAACGAGGATGCCCGCGACCAGCAGCGCGCCGATCGCGAGGCCGGACAGCAGGACGTGCATGCGCTTCATAGCGTGAAGTCTCCTCTCAGAAATGAACCGACGAGAGGGATTATCTTCAATCGGCCGCAAATGGCAACTGAAAGCGCTCCCTCCGCCGGGCTTTGAGACAACACGACCTAGCGCTCGACCCACTCCACGAACGATCCGACGCTGTCGGTCACGATCATGACCCGCAGGACCCGGTCGTTGTGATACATCAGCTTGGCGCCGGCTCTCGCATCCTCGAGCGACGGGTAGTGCACCCACGTCTGCTCGAGGCCCGAGGCCGTGCCCTGCTTCATCGTTGGCCTGAGTCTGAATTCAGGCATCGCCGCCTCAGGCGAGTCTGACGTTCTCGCCGCGCGGACCCTTCGGACCCTGGCCCTTTTCGAAGGTCACGGCCTGACCCTCACGCAGATCGTCGAACGCGGTCTGCTCGCACGCCGAGTTGTGGAAGAAATACTCGTTCCCGTCGCCAGCCAGAATGAAGCCGAAGCCCTTGTCGCTGACGAGACGCTTGATCGTGCCGTTCATGGGTGCCATGCAAAACTCCTTGAGATGTGAAATTTCCGACGGGGGTGAAAGTGCTTACTCGGGGATTAACGACCGCATCGTCCAGTCCGGATCGGCCAGGATGCCTTCATACATGGCCTCGGTCATCGACCGCTTCGCATAGTGACAGGCCATCACGAACCGATCCTTGTCGTCGCGCCAGTCCAGCCGCTTGACGACGGCCCGGAAGGTGTACGCGCGCGTCGACAGCTCCAGATCGTCGCCCACCTTCGGCAGCGCCGGCAGCTCTATCACTTTCCAGAACCGCGACTCGCTGTTCGTGATGCGCCGGCCGTCGTCAGCAGGACTGCTCACGGTGATGCTGGGCAGACGAAGATTCACTTCGAGCGTGATCATGGACTCCATAGCGCGCTCCGATCGTCGGCCGACTTGGGCCTAGTCGAGGCGCACCCGGCGGGTGCCGCTTGGACGCTGGCGGGCTCAGTGCGGTAGAACACTTCCACTCTACCCCATTTCCGGGTCCAGCACCCCTTTTTGGCCTGATCGAGGGGGTACACCCGCGGTATTGCCCAATCGACCCGAAAAACGGGGCCAGACCTGGACTGTGGCCGCGTGCTCAGGCGCCCAGCCTCACCGTCCGCCGCCCCAGCATATTCATCCGCGTCGTCCGGATCGTTGCGGCCTCGGCGACGCCGCCGTCGGCATAGCGGAACCGCAGCGCGTCCTGCGGGCACTGCACGATGCAGGCACCGCACGTGATGCACTGATCGGGCCGCCGGATCTCGACCTTTCTGAGGCCGCCGTTCATCTGGAGCACGTCGCGCGGGCACACCTGCACGCACTCGGCGGCGCCCGTGCACCGCGACGCCACGAGCTCGATCCGCACGGGATTCTGATAGGCGTTGATGTAGCTGCTGTACCAGGGCGTGGTGCCCGCGAGATCGACCGACACGATCGCCATCGTGCCGGCCGCGACGGCGCCGACCAGCGCCAGATGGCTCGCCGAGGCGGTCGCCAGGATCCGGAGGAACCCGGCGCCGAGGGCAAACCCAAGAGCGGCACAGGCCGCAAACGTGAGCCACCGGGCCCCGCCGCGCACGTTGAGCCACGGCAGCAGGCCGAACAACCCGAACACGATCGCCGCGACGAGCACGACCGACGCCGCCATCACGCGTGCGCCGCCGAGCCACCAGACAACCGGCGCGACAAGAGCCATCGTCGGGAGCGCCCACACGAGCGCCATCTCGAAGCGCTCCCACAGCGGGAAGCGCATGAACCGGTCCCGCCGGTACACGCGGCGGCCGCGATCGAGAAATTCCGGAAGATCCTCCAGCCGCGCGGGGCCCCAGCGCGTGGCCCAGCCCGTCGCCTCGGTCACCTTGCGGCGCTCGACGCCGGTGGCCGAGAGCTGCGGCAGGACGATCTCGCGGTGATCGACGAGGCCGTCGATGCCCGACACGCGAATGGCGGCGATCACGTCATGATGCGTCAGGTGCCCGCCGCCGGCGGCGCACCAGACGTTGATCCCCTTGCTGTCGGCGCAGAGCAGCCAGGCGCTTCGTCCCGCAAGGACATCGCGAAGCCGCCGCACGGTGAGGGTGAAGTTCCCGGTGAGGAGCACCGGTGCGTCGCGGCCGGGACGGCCGATGCGCACCAGCCCGGGCGGCGCCCGATGCGGAATCATGCGGAACGCGGTGTCGCGGACGTACGCCGGAACGTCCCGCAGCCTCACGCCGGGCCTTCCTGGCGCGCCGCGTACAGGATCATGAAGGATCCCGACCAGAGCCGCGTCTCTTCGACGTTGACGAAACCCGCGGCGCGAACGCGCGCGGCCAGGCCATCCACCGGCCGCGTCGTCGTCTGCGTCAGCAGGTAGGTGAGAGACACGAGCGGCAGGCGCAGGAGCCGGCGCCACGCGCGGCGAAGGGCACCGCCGGCGGCGATCTCGTCCGCGATCACGATCGCACCGTCGGGTTTGAGGCGCGAGAAGGCCGCGCGCAGCGCGTAGGCCTGCGCCTCGGGCGACAACTCACTGAACACGAGACACGAGACCACCGCGTCCAGACTCGCGGCCGGCACGCGGTCCTCGACCTCGGCGGCATCGAGCTGCAGCCACTCGATCCGGCCCCCGCCAGGCGGGACGGGTTTGTGCCGTGCGACTTCGAGCATCTCGGCATTGCTGTCGATAGCGACGACGTCCGCGCCGCGCGCGGCGCAGGCCAGGCTGACGCCGCCCGTCCCGCACCCGATGTCGAGCACGCGCCGGCGAGGCCCGGCGACACGCGCCGCGATTCGATCGTACACCTCGTCGATCCGGCCGCGCGAGAGCAGCCGGATCCCGCGGTCGTAGCGTTCTGGCGTCGATTCCAGCACCTTCATCCACACGAAGCTGCTCACGGTCGATCCTCCGTGCGCGACGTGGTCGCGGTTCCGCCCACGATAGATCGAAAACCCGGGCCGAGGTACACTGGCCGCGTTGGCTGGTCGACTTGAACGGCCCGGACGCGTGTGGACTGTGGCCGCGCCGGAAGCCGGCCTCACCCTCGACAAATTTCTCGCCGCCGCCGACCGCCTGGTGTCGCGCTCGAAGGCCGCCGCCGCGCGCGGGCGGGGCAAGGTCTTCGTCAACGACCACGAAGCCGGGCGCGCCGAGGCCGGGCTTCGCCTGAAGCGCGGCGATGTCGTCCGCGTCTGGGACGACCGGCCCGGCAGCGCGACGCGGCGGCCGTTTCCCTTCAAGGCCGGCGATCTCGACATCCTCTACGAAGACGCGGCGCTCGTCCTGCTCAACAAGCCGGCCGGCCTGCTCGCGGTGCCGCTCGAACGGCGCGAAGAGGAAGTCTCGATCTTCGACCAGCTCGAACAGCACCTGCGGTCGCACGGCAAGCTCAAGCCGCTCGTCGTCCATCGCATCGACCGCGACACCTCAGGCGTCGTGCTCTTCGCCAAGGACGGCCGCACGCAGGCGGCGTTGAAGCAGCAGTTCCGGGAGCGCACGCCCGAGCGCGTGTACCTCGCCGTCGTCTACGGCCGGCCGAGCCCGCCGGCGGGCGTCTGGCGGGATCACCTCGTCTGGGACACGAAGGCGCTGATTCAGAAGGAAACGGATCCGAAGGATCCCAAGGGTGTCGAGGCGATCTGCCGCTACCGCGTCGTCGAGGCCTTCGAGTCGACGAGCCTGATCGAAGTGACGCTGCAGACCGGGAAGCGGAACCAGATCCGGATTCAGGCGCGGTTGCGCGGGCACACGCTCGTCGGCGAGCGCCGGTACACCTTCGGTCCCGACACGCTGCGGCCGATTCCCTTCAAGCGTCAGGCGCTGCACGCGTGGCGCCTGGCGTTCCGGCATCCCGCGGACAATCGCGCGATGTCGCTCGAGGCGCCCGTGCCCCCCGACATGAAGAAGCTGGTGTCACGCCTCAGGCACGAGGCGAAGATGCCCAAGCGGGCGTGATCCCGATTTCGGACGCTCACCGCGCGTAGCGATCGTGCCGAATCGAGCTCGCCAGCGCCAGGATGGTCTCCGCCGGCACACCGAGGCGTCCGAGCGCCTGGCGTGTCATCTCGATCGCCGCCTCGAATTCCGGGGAGGTCACTTCGTCGACGCCGAGCGCGTACAACGCCCGAACAGCCTCGGGACCGTCGGCCCTCGCGCCGATCGGCAGGCCGGTGCGAAGGCGGGAAGCGGACGAGACGATCGCGCGGACGTCGGGCAACGCCGGTACCGTCACCAGCAGCAGTTTCGCGCGGGGCAGGCCCGCCGCCTCCAGCACCACCGCGTGGCTCGCGTCGCCGTAGACCACCGGCAGCCCGAGGGCCTTCGCCTGCTGAACGCGCCGGTCGTCGATCTCCACCAGCACGAACGGGAGCGACAGACGCGCGAGTCCCTCGGCGACCGTTCGCCCGACGCGTCCGGCCCCCGCCACGACGACATGATCGGCAAGGCCGCCCGAGGGAAGATTGGCGCGCTCGAGCGGCTCCCGCGGCGCGCGCGCCAGGAGGCGCCGGCCGATCCACGGCGTCGCGCTGGAGACGATGGGCGTCAGCGCCATCGTCACGACCGCGGTGTTCAGGACGAGCGTGTAGAGGTCGGCGCTGATCGCCCCGTCCGCGCGGCCGACCGTGGCGAGCACGAAGGTGAACTCGCCGACCTGGAACAGGGTCAGCGCGGCGGCGAGCGGCACGATGCGCCGGTAGCCGAACAGGCGCACGACACCGGCCAGGATGGCCCCTTTCCCGACGACGACCGCCGCGACCACGATCGCCAGCGTGCCCAGTTGCCGCCAGACCAGCGCAGGATCCAGCAGCATGCCCACCGACACGAAGAACAGCATGCCGAACAGATCGCGGAGCGGCGCCACATCGCTCAGCGCCTGGTGGGCGTAGTCGGATTCACTGATGACGAGGCCCGCGATGAACGCCCCGAGCGCCACGGACAGGCCCAGGCTCCAGGCGGCGTAGCCCACGCCGAGCGCCACGGCGATCGTCATGAGCAGGAACAGCTCGCGCGAGTTCCACCGGGCGACCGTGGCCATGAGCCGCGGGATCGCGCGCGTCGCCACCAGCACGATGAGGCCGAGCAACAGGAAGGCCCGGGCGGTCGCCGCCGCGATCCGCCAGACCTGTCCGCCCGGCTGCCCAAGCTCCGGCAGCACGATCATCAGCGGCACCACGGCCAGGTCCTGCACGACGAGCATGCCGAGCATGACGCGGCTCGACAGTGTGCCGAGCCGTCCCTGCGCCTGCAGTGTCTTGAGCGCCACCATGGTGCTGGACAGCGCGATCAGGGCGCCGAACCAGAGCGCCGGCGTCCAGCTCCACCCAAGCGCGGTGGCCAGGCCCATGCCCAGGGCGATCGTGAGCACGATCTGCAGCGCCCCGCCGCCAATCGCGACGGCGCGCACCGGCGCGAGCGAGCGGAACGAGACTTCGAGGCCGAGGGAAAACAGCAGGAGCGCGACCCCCAGCTCAGCCAGCTGCTCGATGCCCTGGACCGACGCCACCGTGAACCCGCCCGTGAACGGGCCGACGGCGACGCCCGCCAGGATGTAGCCGACGATCAGCGGCTGCCCCAGCCGACGCGCGAGGAATCCGCCGGCAAGGGCGGCGACCAGGACGAGCGTGAGATCGGCCAGCAGCTCCATCGAGGGACCGAGCGTACACGCCGGTGGAGGGTGAGTAAACTGGGCCAGACTGGCGCGCCGCTCGTGGGATACCATGACCGGCATGCGGCGCCGGCTTCTCGGCTGTCTGACCCTCTCGGCAGCGCTCCTTGCCCCCGCGTACTCCGCCGCGCAGACGACCCGCGTCCGCTCCGATCAGGAGGCGCTGACCGAGCTGGAGCACCAGTGGAACGACGCGGTGTACCGGCAGGACGCCGATTTCGTCGCCTCGGTCCTCGCCGACGAGTTCGTGGCCACGTACGAGGACGGCAGCCGCGGCGACAAGGCCAGCGAGCTCGAGCTGGTCCGCACCTTCAATCAGTACGTGGAGTCCGCGATCCAGGACGACTTCACGATCCGCGTCTACGGCGACACGGCGATCGTCTGGTTCACGCTGCACCTGACCGGCGTCCGCCAGGGCCAGCACGCCGAGGTCACGCTCCGCTTCACCGACGTCTTCGTGTTTCGCGACACCCGCTGGCAATGCGTGTCGAGCCAGAGCACGAAGGTCACGCCGGCGTAGGCGCCGGACGGCGCAACGGGCGGTGGAATCGGCGCGCATTGGCGGAGAAGGGAGGGAGTCGAACCCTCCGGGGATCGTGTCGATCCCCAGACTGGTTTTGAAGACCAGCGGCGCCACCGGGCACCTTCCTTCTCCTCACGTCGCCAGTCTACCGGGACTGCGGCCCGGGGAACTTGTCGGCCGCGACGCGCGTAGGATCACACAGATCCGGGCGTCCATCCCTGAGGTGAACCGTGACGATCGGCCGTGTGCTGGACGATACGAGCCGCGACGTTCGCGATGGCGTGCGGTCGCTTCTGCGCCGCCCGGGGTTCACCGCCGTGGCCATCCTGTCGCTGGCGCTCGGCATCGGCGCGAACACGGCCATCTTCACCCTCGTCAACGCCATCATCCTCCGCCCCACCCCGATCGATCGCCCTGACCAGATCGTCAACATCTACCTCAATCAACCCTCCGCCTCCTACAGCACGCTGTCGTACCCGGAGTTCAGGGACATTCGCGACGCCACCGCAGGCGTGTTCAGCGGGCTCGGCGCCACGCAACTCGTGCCGGCGCAGGTCGATGGCGCCGACGGGATCGGCATCGAGTTCGCCGAGGCCGTGACGGGCACCTATTTCCCGATGCTCGGCATTCACGCGGTGATCGGCCGCACGCTGCTGCCCGACGACGACGTCGGCCGGGGAGGCCACGCGGTCGTCATGCTCGACTACGGCTACTGGCAGGCGGCGTTCGGTGCCGATCCGGCGGTCGTCGGCCGTGAGCTCCGAATCAGCGGCCGAGCCTACACCGTGATCGGCGTCGGACCGCCGGACTTCCTGGGCAGCATCACGGGGCTCCGGCCCGCGTTCTACGCGCCGTACGCGATGGTCGAGGAGCTCGTCGGCGACACGATGTTCGACAACCGGGGCAACCACTCGCTGTTCGTCAAGGCCCGCCGGCGCGACGGCGTCACGCTTCCCCAGGTCCAGGCCGCCGTCACCTCGGTCGCCACCCGCCTCACCGAAAGCCGCATTCAGGGTTGGGATCCGGCCAGCGCGTTCCTCACGGTCCCGACGACCGACGTCCTCCTCTACCCGCCGCTGGATCAGTACATCCGCGGAAGCGCGTGGCTGCTCATGGTGGTGGTCGCCCTCGTGCTGCTGCTGGCCTGCACGAACCTGGCGAGCTTTCTCCTCGCCCGCGCGGTCGATCGGCGCAAGGACATCGCGGTGCGGCTCGCATTGGGCGCATCGCGGTGGTCGCTCGTGCGGCGCCTGCTCACCGAGAGCACGCTGCTGAGCCTGCTGGCGGGCGGGGTCGGGGTCGGCCTGGCCGTCGCGCTGCTGCATCTGCTGGTCCGCGTCGATCTTCCCGTGCCGCTGCCGATCAATCTCGATCTCGGCCTGGACTGGACGGTGCTGCTCTTCACGCTCGGCGTGTCGGTCGTCGCCGGCGCGCTGCTCGGTCTCGTCCCGGCGCTCCAAAGCACGCGCCCGGATCTGGTGGCCGTCATCAAGACCGAGAGCGCGGGCGGCGGGCAGCCCACCCACCGGCGGTGGCGAAACGCCCTGGTCGTCACCCAACTCACGATTTCTCTCGTCCTCCTGGTGGGCGCCGGCCTGTTCCTTCGCAGCTTCCAAAAGGTGCTGGCGGTGGATCCCGGCTTCGGACGGGATCCGGCGGCCATCCTGACCTTCATGACGCCGGCGACGCGATTCACCGACGACGAGGGGCGCGTCTACGCGAAGCGGCTGCTCGAGCGGTTTCGGGCCGTTCCGGGAGTGACCGCCCTCGGGGTCATCAGCAACCTCCCGCTCAACCCGCTCAGCACCTCCTCCATGCCGTTCAACGTGGACGGACACGAGCCGCCGGTCGACCAGCGCGCCTTCATCGCCGACCGCGCCGAGGTCGATGCCGGGTTCTTTGACGCCGTCGGGATCAGGATCCTGCGCGGCCGGAACTTCACCGACGCCGATCGGCACGGCAGCCAGGCGGTGGCGATCGTCAGCGAAGCCATGGCGCAGCGCTTCTGGCCGGGCGGCGACGCCATCGGCCGCCTGATCCGGACGGTCGACGACGACGACCAGGACCTGGTCGTCGTCGGAGTGGCCAGCGACGCCAAGGTGCGGACGCTCAGCGAAGCCCCGCGGAACATGATCTATCGCTCGTACGAACAGTTCTTCCCGCGCTCGCTGACCGTCGTCGCCAGGACCTCGGCCGATCCAGATCGGACGGCGCTCGCACTGCTGGCTGCGGGACGCGAGGTGGATCCGAACTTGTGGGTCTGGGAAATGAAGACGATGGAGCGGCACCTGGCCACGATGCGGCTGCCGGCGCAGCTGTCGGCCTTCGTGCTCGCGGTCTTCGCCGTTCTGTCTCTCGCGCTGGCGGCGATTGGGCTGTACGGCGTGGTCAGCTACGCCGTGTCCGAGCGCACGCGTGAGGTCGGGATCCGGATGGCGCTCGGCGCCGATCCAGGCTCCGTCGTCAGGCTGCTCGCCTTGAGCGGCCTTCGACTGGTGCTGATCGGGACGGGGATCGGCCTGGCCGGCGCGCTGGTGGTGACGCGGCTGTTGAGCAGCCTGCTGTTCGGCGTGGAGACGTTCGATCCCGTCACCTTCGCGGTGGTGCCCCTCGTGCTCGGGGCAACCGCCGGCCTCGCCGCGTACCTTCCGGCCCGCCGCGCCAGCCGGATCGATCCCGTGACGGCCCTCCGGGCGGACTAGACGGCTTGGCCTTCGTTGAAACGGGACGGCATTTGTGCGAGCCTCATCGGGATGGCACACAGCGGCGGGCGGCTTCGGGACCTGCCCTCGATCGACCGCCTCCTGGTTCTCGCCGCTGAGGAGCCTCGTCTGGCCCGGTTCGCCCGCGAGAGCATCGCGCGCGCCTGCCGGGAGATCGTGGGCGAGTTGCGGCGCGCCCTCGAACTCGGCGAGCCGTCCGATTCACGATCGCTCGCCGAGGCGTCGGTGCTCGAGCGGGTCCGCGAGCGGCTCACGACGATGGCCGACGGCGGCCTCACGCGCGTGGTCAACGCCACCGGCACGATCCTGCACACGAACCTCGGGCGCGCGCCGCTCGCGGCGCCGGCCGTCGAGGCCGTCCGTCTGGCGGCCGCCCATCCCGTGACGCTCGAGTACGACCTGGAGCGCGGCGAGCGCGGGCGGCGTGAGGCCCAGTTGGAACGGCTGCTCGTCGAACTCACCGGCGCCGAGGCCGCGACAGTCGTCAACAACAACGCCGCCGCGACGCTGCTGGCGCTGAACACCCTCGCCGACGGCAAAGACGTGGTGGTGTCGCGCGGCGAGCTCATCGAGATCGGCGGCGCGTTCCGGATCCCCGAGATCATGGCGAAGAGCGGGGCCGTGCTGCGGGAGGTCGGCACCACCAACCGCACCCACGCCGCCGACTACGAGCGCGCGATCGGCGAGCGGACGGGCCTGCTGCTGAAGGTCCACACGAGCAATTACAAGGTCGTCGGCTTCGTGGCGGACGTGCCCCTGCCGGACCTGGTCGCCATCGGCCGGCGGCACGGCGTGCCCGTCATGGAGGATCTGGGGAGCGGGGCGCTGGTCGATCTCGGCCGGTACGGCCTGCCCGCGGAACCCGTGGTGCGCGACCGCGTCGGGATGGGCGCCGACGTGGTGACCTTCAGCGGCGACAAGGTGCTCGGCGGCCCGCAGGCAGGCCTGATCGTCGGATCGCATCGCTGGGTGGGCGAGATCTCGCGGAACCCGCTGCACCGCGCCGTACGGTGCGGCAAGCTCACGATCGCGGCCCTCGAGGCCACGCTGAAGCTCTACGCGGGGGCCGGCGACCCGGCCGTGGACGTGCCGACGCTGGTGATGCTGACGCGGCCGATCGAGCACCTCGAGGACGTCGGAGCGCGGGCCCTGCCCCTGCTCGCGGCGGCGCTGGGCCCGGAGTTCCGGCTGTCGCTGCGGCCATCGACCTGCCAGATCGGCAGCGGCGCCCTTCCGACCGAAGAGATCCCGTCGAGGGCGATCGTCGTCGAGCACGATCGCCTGCCCGCCCACCGGATCGCCGAGCGCTTCCGGCGCGCGCGCCCGCCCGTCGTCGGGCGCGTCGTCGCCGATCGCTTTCTCCTCGACCTGCGGACGATCTTCGATCCGGCCGAGCTGGCGCCGGGCCAGCCGGATTGAACGGCCCGGCATGTCCCACGTCATCGGCACGGCCGGACATATCGACCACGGGAAGACGAGCCTCGTGAAGGCGCTCACCGGCGAGGACACTGATCGGCTCGCGGAGGAAAAGGCGCGGGGGATTTCGATCGAGCTCGGCTTCGCGCATCTCGATCTCCCGGGCGGCGGTCGAGCCGGAATCGTCGATGTGCCGGGTCACGAGCGCTTCATTCGCACCATGCTCGCCGGCGCGCACGGCATGGACCTCGTGCTCTTCACCGTCGCGGCTGACGACGGGGTCATGCCGCAGACCGAGGAACACTTCGACATCCTCCACCTGCTGGGCGTCGATCACGCGGTCTTCGTCGTCACGAAGGTCGATCTGGTGCCCGCGGCGCGGGTGGCCGAGGTCGCCGACGAGATCCGGATCCTCGCGTCCGGCACCGCGCTGGCGCAAGCGCCGATCGTCGCGTTCTCGTCCGTGACGCTCCGCGGCCTCGACGAGCTGCGCGCCGAGATCGCGCGCGTGCTGGCGGCGATCGATCGGCCCGTGCCGCCCGGCTACTTCCGCCTTCCCGTCGATCGGGCGTTCGTCCTCCAGGGACACGGGCTGGTGGCGACCGGCACGGCGGTCGCCGGCGTCGTCAAGCCGGGCGATCGCCTGCGCGCCCTGCCACATGGCCAGACGTTCCGTGTGCGCACCGTGCAGGTGCACAACGAGCCGGTCGACCAGGGGGCGTGGGGCCAGCGCGTGGCCCTGAATCTCAGCGGAGACGCCAGGCCCGCGCTCGAGCGCGGCGACGTCTTGTGCGACGAGCGCGTCACCTCCAGCTCCGATCGCTTCGATGCGTCGCTCGAGGCGCGCGCCTCGGCGGGCACGTCGGCCGTGCTGAAGGACCGTCAGCGCGTGCGCGTCCACCTCGGCACGGCGGAGCGGATGGCCCGGCTGATCCTGCTCGGCCCGCGCGACCGCCTCGACGCGAGGGAAACGGCGTTCGGCCAGCTCGTGCTGTCGCAGCCGCTCTTCGCGGCGCGCGGCGACCGGTTCGTGATCCGCGACGAGACGGCTCGACGGACGCTCGGCGGCGGCGTGGTGCTCCATCCCCGGCCGCGGATCCATCGCCGGCGCGAGCCGGACCTGGAAGCGCGCCTCAGGATCCTGCAGACGGGGAGCCTGTCGGAGGTGCTGGCGCTGGTCATCGACGAGCACGAGGCGTTCGCGGTGCCGCTCGCGCCCGTGTGCGAGCTGCTCAACGCCACGCCCGGCGACGTCGCCGGCGCGCTGGCGGCGGCGGCCGATGTCCGGGCCATCCGCCTCGAGGGCGACTCGGCCTATACGACGGCGAGAAAGTGGCGCGCCTCGACCGATGCGCTGCTCGCCTCGCTTCGCGCGTTCCACGCCGGCCATCCGCTCGCGCCGGGCCAGGACATGGAGACGCTGCGCGACACGCTGCCATGGGCGGCTCCCCCGGGCGTCTTTCGCGCCTGGGTGGACCAGCTCGAGCGAGAGGGCGTCCTCACCCGCGACGGCAGCGTCGTGCGCGCGCCGGAACACACGACCGCGCTGCGGGGCGACGCGCGCCGCGTCGCGGACCGCATTCTGGCGCTGCTCGGCGAACATCCGCTGACGCCGCCCGATCCTCCGCAACTGGCGGCCGCGCTCGGCATCGACGGCGCCCGGCTCGTCGAACTCCTGCGCGCGCTCGAGCGCGAGGGCGCGATCGTTCGACTCGCGCGCGACTTGTATATCCTGACGGAGGCGCTGGACACGGTGACGCGGTCCCTTCGCGAGGAGCTGCCCGACGGCGCGCTCCTCACGCTGGCGTCGTTCCGCGAACGATTCGGGACCAGCCGGAAGTATGCGATCCCGCTGCTGGAGCATCTCGACCGCGACGGTGTCACGGAGCGTGTCGGCGACGCGCGGCGCCTGAAGGCCGACGCCAGGGAGGTCCGAGAGTGGCGAAACTGAGCCGCCGCAAGAAGCTGAAGCTGACCGGGCTGACCCAGCGGGTGGCCGCCGCCGGTTGAGCGGCCAAGCTCGGCCCGGCCGACCTGCTGCAGGTACTGCACAGCCTCCCGACGTTCGCGGATCCCGATCTGATTGTCGGCACGGAAACGTCCGACGATGCGGGAGTGTTCCGCCTGCGGCCCGATCTGGCGATCGTGAACACGGTGGATTTCTTCACGCCGATCGTGGACGACCCGTTCACGTTCGGGCAGGTGGCGGCCGCCAACGCCTTGAGCGACATCTACGCGATGGGCGCCGAGCCGAAGACCGCGCTCAACATCGTCGGGTTCCCCAAGGGAAAGATGGATCTGGCCGTGCTCACCGAGATCATCCGCGGCGGGTCGGACCGGGCGCGGGAAGCCGGGGCCGTGGTCGTCGGGGGGCACACGATCATCGACGACGAGCTCAAGTACGGCATGGCCGTGACAGGCGTGGTGCACCCGGACCGTGTGATCCGGAACGTCGGCGTGCGCGCCGGCGACGCGCTCGTCCTGACCAAGGCGCTGGGCACTGGCATCATCGCGACCGCGTTGAAGCGGCGCAAGGCGTCGAGGGAGAGCGTCCGCGCGGCCACTCGGTCGATGGTGGCGCTGAACCGTGCGGCGTCGATCGTGATGCGGCGGTTCCAGGTGCACGCGTGCTCCGACGTCACCGGTTTCGGCCTGATGGGACACGCCCTCGAGATGGCGAGCGCCAGCGGCGTCACGATCGTCCTCGACGCCGGCAGCCTGCCGCTCCTGCCGGGCGCCAGGCGCCTGGCCCGGCTGGGCTTTCTGACGGGCGGATGCCGGCGGAATCGTGACCACGTGATGCAGCGCGGCGCGATCGACGGGCCGATCGATCAGGCGCTCGTCGAACTCGCGTTCGATCCGCAGACATCGGGCGGGCTGCTGATGGCCGTCGCGCCCGACCGGGCGCGGGACCTCGTGAATGCGCTGCACGCCCGCGGCGTCGGCGCCGCGGCCGTCGTCGGGCGGGCGACGGCGCCCGGACCGTTCGCCGTGAGGCTGCGCGCGTAAGACCGATGGGCTACGGCGTGGTGCGCTGGCGCACGAGCGACCGGAGCGTGAAGGTCCACGAGAGCGGCACGGACTCCGGATTGAAGCAGACCGTGTCGTCGCAGGCCTGATAGTCCAGCGTCGCGTGGACGGTCAGCGAGTCGAGGCCTCGCAGCGCGGCCTGCGCGTCCGGGGTCCCCTGCAGGACGATGTCCTGCAGCAGCGTGAACGGCTTCTGGTACACGGGCACGCGCTCGTTCAAGGGCTCGAAGAAATAGACCTCCGACGCCGGGTACCGCGGCGGCAGCACCTGAATGAGCGGCGAGTCCTCGATGCGCACCGCGATCGGCCGGTAGCCGTCTGCGCCTGGCGCGTACACGTGCACGCCGGGATGCGGCGTGATGTCGAAGGCGAGCGTGAGGCGGTTGCCCGGCGCGAGGGCCGAATCGCTGGGATAGGCCGTCACGTCGAGGTGCGCGGTCGCCAGCTTCGTGCCGGCGACGTTCGCGCCGGCGTCGGTGCGCATCAGGATGCTCGACACGGTGCTGCGGTCGATGTAGAAATCCTCGAAGAACCGTGCCGTCACGCGGCCGCTGCGATCCAGCATGAACGTCCCGGGGAACGCGATGCCGGCCATCCGCGGGCTCGCGCCCACGACCGAGACGTACATCTTGATGTCGTCCGCCAGCGCGGGATCCTTGGCGTTGGGCCCGGCCAGCTCCATCGCCACGGTGTTGAGGATGCCGTAGCGCTTGATCGTCTCCGACCCGACGTCGGCCAGCATCGGGAACGTGATCGCGTGCTGGCGGCTGAACGCCTGGATGATCTCCGGCGAGTCGTAGCTGATCACGGCCAGACCCAGGCCCCGGTCAGCGAGCTCCTTCGTGCGGCTTTGCAGCTCGACGAGCTGCGTCTTGCAGTACGGTCACCAATCGGCCGACCGGACGAAGACGAGCATGGCGCCCCGCGGGCCCATGATCGACTGCAGCGTCTCGGTCCGGCCGTTCTGATCGGGCAGGCTGAAGTCGGGCACGCGCTCGCCGACCTGAGGCCCGAGCTTCGATACGTCGACCTTCGCCCGCGCCGCGGGCGGGGACTGGGCCGCCGGTCCCGCGGACAGGCCCACACCTGCCAGCAGGGCGACAAACGGTATACAGCGGAGTGGCGATCTCATGGCTTCTGCCCTCGCGATCGACGAATCGCTTCGGGCATTGTAGCAATCTCCGCACCCCGATCCAGCGGAAACGGCGCGCCTGTCTTCGCTCCTCCTGCCAGAGTTGTCATGAGGCAACGACAGTCGCCAATCAAAAGCGGTAGAACGCATTCACGTACAAGTTCCGTCCTGGCTCGCGAACCCGCACCGTCGAACGGAAGGGATCCCGCTGGTACGAGAGGTAGTCGAGATACAGCTTGTCGAAGGCGTTGTCGAGGTTGACCGTCAGGCGCAGCGACTTGAACTGCCGTCCCGCGCGAAGGTTCAGCACGCCGGAGCCCGGCGTGGGCTCCTCGAGCAGGTCGCTGTCGACGTGGTGCTGCGACGCCGCCACCAGGACCTCCGCCTCTCCGAACACCGTCAGCCGGTCGTACCGAAGCCCCAGCGACCCGTTGAACGGCGGAATCTCCGCGAGGTTCGTACTGGTGATGCCGCGGCTGGGGTCGGCCTGCTTGGTGCCTCGCGTGTACGCGGCCATTGCCGTCGCGAACCACCGGTCGGACAACGAGTACGTGACGTTCGCTTCGCCGCTGGTCATGCGGGCGCTCACACCCTGGTACGACTGTGCGGTCTGATTCATCACGCCGCCGACCGCGTTGATCTTCGCCCCCGGCTCGAGGGCGATGAAATGGCTCAGCCAATCGCGGTAAACGCTGACGGACGCGACGAGGCGCTGGTACTGGTACGTCACCTCGGCGTTGACGCCGGTATTCCCGGTGGGCGCAAGCGTCGGGTTCCCCACCCAATCCGAGCCCATGCGCTGGAGGGCGTAGTAGCGCTCCTGCGGGTCGGGCACGCGCTCGGTATGGCCGATGCCGCCGCCGATCGTCAGATTGGCGGACGCGTGATGGGTCACGCGGACGTTTCCCGACGGCATCACGTCCGACGCTGCCGTCGATCGCGTGTCGTGGTAGGCGAAGTACAGATCCGTGTTCGCCTTCTCCGGGTCGGCCACGCTGCGCGCCCAATCCAGCCGGCCGCCCAAGTCCAGGCGCGTCGCCTTCGACAACGGCCGGCCGTACTCCGCATAAGTGCCGATGCTGTCCGTGGTGACGTCGGGAATCGCGTATCGGAGCTGGAACTGACTGGCTCTCATCGCAGTGGTGGCGTTCCATCGCCGGCGCGACACCTCGAGACCCATGCTCAGACCGGAGAGGTCCGCCTGGACCTTTCCGCCCGCGACGCTCGAGTCGGCCTCCGTGATCATGCTGTAGGGGCGCGGCGAGCCGAGCGATGACGTGCGAAACTGATCGGTCATCGAGTGCCCGACACGCGTGAAGTACGCCGCCGTGGAGAACGCCTTGATGCGTCCGTCCGGGTTCGCCACATCGTAGCTGGCCCTGTAGCGGTCGGCGTGGTCCGAGGTCGCGTCCATCTGCAGATACGGATACAGCACGTTGTCGGCCTGCTGGCCCGTGTACGAGACCTGGACGGTGTGCCCGGCGCGCGGCGATAGAAACAGGTTCAGCCAGCCGGTATTCGCGCCGAACGCCGGCGAGCCGGCGTTTTCGGGACGATAGTTCGCCTCGTCGGTGAATCTCGCGCCGGAGCCGTCGCGATACGCGTCCGACGCCCGATACGAGTAGCCGCCCAGGAGGGACCACTTGCGTGTCCCGTACGACATCGTGGCGGACGGGTTGAGATAGCGGAACGACCCGACGGAGACATTCGTTTCCGAATGGAATCCCTCGGCTGGCTTCTTCGTCACGATGTTGACCACGCCGCCCAGGCTTCCCGGGTTCAGGACATCGAACGGCCCCTTGCCGACGTCGATGTGATCCACCTCGGCGAAGTCAGCGTGGAACACGGCGGGATCCATGTCGTTGGGACAGGCCCCGTAGACCGTCTGACCGTCGATGAGGATCGTGAGATCCTTGCCCCGGTAGCCGTGCAGGACGATGTCGTTGCCGAGGCCGCCCTTTCGGATCTTCGACACACCGTTCATGCGAGACAGCGCTTCGCCGATGTCCCGCGCCGTGCTTTCCCGGATCTCGGACGCCTGGATGCTGTCCCGCGTCGCCGCCGCGACGACCGTCACGACCTCGCTGTAGGTCGCGGGCGCCATCGTGAAGTCCACCTCGCGCGTCTGTCCCTCGGCCACGACCAGATCGCGAAGAATCTGCGTCTGGAAGCCGTCCAGATCCGCGCGCACCTCGTAGCGCCCTGGGCGGAGCCCTGTTCCGCGGTAGCCGCCGTGATCGCCGGTGACGACGGTCACGGTCGAACCGCCCGTGACGTCGGTAATGGTCACGACGACGCCAGGCAGACGCGCGGCGTCCGGGTCCGTGACAAAGCCGACGACCGCGCCGGGGCCGGCTTGCTCGGGCGCCGCCTCAGGACGCACGGCTGTCTGGGCCGCGCTCCGTGCCGGAAACGACAAGACAAGACACACGATCGCCAGCGCCCCGATCGATGATCGATCCATTTGTGATCGCATACACACACCCTCCTCGAGATGACGTGATCGCGGAAGGGACCTCCCGTTCCGCAGCTCCGGCGAGAGCCGGACGTCGACACGACGCCGAACGAGGAGCTACGCGCGAGGAGGGGGTGCGATCGGGAACGAGGAACAGGTCGAGGGGACGAGCCGGCGCCTCTTGGGGGGCCGGTGCGCCGACGGACGGGCCGGTTACGCGGGTCGGCGTGGTGAGGACGCCGGTTTCGCCAATCAGCGCTGCGACGATGGCGATGCCGTCGTCAGCCGCGCCGCGGCACGAGCACGACTTCGAGTCGCCGCTCGACGGCGCATGGTGCATTGGGCACTCGGCGCCATCGCCATGCGCGCACGTGCACTGCACGGACGTGGCGTCGCTCGACACGGCGCCACACAGGGCAACCGGGGCAGCGCTCACGAATGTGAGCTGGAGCACCAGCCAACTGCCCGCGAGCCGCGTGAGGCGATGACGCATCCGTTGCATCGCGTGACTACTTCTGCACGATAACCGGATCGCCGGTCTCGTGCTCCTTGATCTGATACCGCAGGAAGTCGTGGATCGCGTCCCGCGCGTCGGCGTTCGACGTGGCAATCCGGACGACGCCTCCGCGCTCGGTGGCCTGGTACGTGTACGTGATCTCCGTCTCGAGCCGCTGCATCGTCGCGACCCCGGGCGGCATTTCGCCGTGCGTCATGAGCGGCTTCTCGAAGTCGCCCCGGGCGAACGCCTGGGCAATCTCCTGGAGGTGCGCCCGGACTTCACCGAGCGTCGTCTCGTCGGTCGGATCGTTGGCGACGACGGCAATCGCGCCGCCCTCGGCGGTCAGCGTGAAGTGATGCGTGGCCTTGTCCTGGTCGAAGCCCATGGCCATCTGGCCGTGTTGCTTCAACTCGGCCTCCTTCTTCAACTGGGCCATGTGCTGTTCGTGCGTCATGCCCGCGGGCATGTCCGGATGTTGCTGGGCCGCCACGACGGACACGAATGGGAGGCTCACGAAGACGAAGACCGCCGAGAGCCGAGCCAAGGGTTTCATGGCATCATCATAGACCCTCGAACGGGTTCAAGGGTCAAGTCCCCTCTGTCCGCGATGGCCCCAGGGGTCAGGATCGGGTCTTGAGATTCGGCAGCGGAGCACGAGCCGGAAGACGATCGTCGGCCCCCAGGGACTCCAGCAGGCGTGCCGACTGGTTCGGGGGCGTACGCGCCAGGCGCTGATCCCAGTCCCGAATCGTCCGGTTGATGTCCTTACGGGCCGCCGTCAGCTCCGCGATTCGCCGATCCACTGCGGCAAGAATGCGATCGGCCGCGACACGAACGTCGCGACATGGCGTGCCGCCTGCAGCCCGCACTCGCAGGAACCCAGCCACGTCGCGCAAGGAGAAGCCAAACCGCAGAGCGTGCCGAACGAGCCGGACCCGATCGACCGCGGACGCCGGGAACTGCCTGTAGCCTGCGGCTGTTCGCGTCGCCTTGGGCAGCAAGCCGAGCCGCTCGTAGTGCCGGATCGTATCGACGCTGACGCCCGCGCGCTCGGCAATCTCTCCGATCCGCAATGCATCGGCCATGTTGGCAATGATACGGCGAATGGACCGATCGCCGCGCTACGGCCGCAGCGTCGGCCATTCTTCGATCGCGATCTTCCCCGCCAGCCGGACGCCGCCGCTCCCGTCCGGACCGAGCACGAGTGTTCCTCCGTCCGGCAGGTCCGCCGCCCACTGCGGAAACGCGCCGGCGATGTTCGGCTGGTGCGTCACGAAAATCGTGTCCGTCCCCGCCGGCCATTCGGCGACCGCGCGGCGGAGCCACGCCGCCTGCGCGTCCGACACGCCGTTCATGCTCTGGCCGCCGTCGCCGAGCTCGGGCTGAACGCGGGGATCGGCAAGCCCGGCCAGCCTCGCGGTTTCCCTGGCTCGATAGGTTGGACTGACGAACACCAGTCCCACGGGAATCTTCAGATCGCGGATCGCGCGGCCCATCGCAGTCGCGGTGTCACGGCCGTTCCGGTCGAGCTGCCGTTCGAGACGGGTGTTGTCCGGATCGGCCGACTGCCGGTCCGGCGGTTCCCGCGGCGAGCTGGCGTGCCTGACGACAAGGGCGTAGCCGCCCTGCCGGAGCGCGGCCACCAACGCCGCGCCCGCCAGCAGGTCGGCCGACTGCGGCGGCGCGAACACCTGGTTCGGATACGGATTGGCGGCCGGGCGCTGCACGCGATTGAACCCGAAGTCGGTGGCCTCGTGGCAGCTGTTGCACGCCGTCGTCAACGCGTCGAAGGCCTGAACGAACGCGGCACGGTCTTTCTGCTCCACTGCCGATCTCAACTCCGCGAGCGGTTCCGTCACCATGCGCGGGATCGCGTCTTTCGGGTCGACGGGCGATTCCTTGTGGGTCGGGTGGTACGCCACCACGTCGTCGAACCCCTCGCCCAACTCGTCGAGCTCGTACGCGGCGAGCTGCCAGTTGCCGGCGTCTCCGGCGAGCCACAGTTTCGCGTGGCGCATCTGCTGCAGGCTCATGATCTCGCCCAGCCCCGGGACGTACGCGCCGGCGGCGCCGCCGCATGCGGCGCCGAGGCAGGCCGAAAGCATCGCCGCCACGGCGAGCGCGATGCGCGTGTGCTTCTCCATTCATCACCTCGATTTCCCCGATGAGCGCGGTGCTATTATCGTGCCCGATGCGCGATCCCGTCGAACGCGAGTTCCTGCTCGCCTTCTGGAAGATTCATATCCTGCACCATGCCGGCGAGCAGGGCGTCTACGGGCAGTGGATGCTCGAGGAACTGCACCGCCACGGCTATCGGCTGAGCCCCGGCACGCTCTACCCGATCCTGGCGCGCATGGCGCGGCACGGCTGGCTGCGTCCGGTGGAGCGCCAGCGCTCCAAGGCCGCGCGCGTGTACCGGCTGACGCCGAAGGGGCGCAAGGTCCTCAAGCAGGTGCTCGCCGCTCTGGATGAGCTCTCGCACGAAGTCGACGAGCATCGTTGACATCCGCGCTCGCACCCGCCTAATATTACGGTCTTCGTAAACGATTCACGATAATGAATCCGACGATACCGCGCGCGCCTGCCGTCGCGTGCCTGCTGACGTCGATCGTGCTGGCGCCGCTCGCCGCGGCCGCCCAGGCGCCGCCGCCTCGGGACCCCGCCGCCCCCGTGTTGTTCACACTCGAGGAGGCGATCCGCTACGCCGCCGATCACTATCCGTCCGTGCGGGCGGCGATCGAACAGGTCGCCGCGTCCGACGCCGGCGTTCGCGTCGCGCGCGCGGCCGCTCTGCCGAGGCTCGATTCGGTGTGGCAGACGAATCGCGCGACCGCCAACAACATCTTCGGACAACTCCTGCCGCAGTCGGTGATCTCGCCGATTTCCGGCCCGGTACTCGCGTCGCCGTCCGCCGACAGCGCGTGGAGCAGCGCCGTCGGCGCGCTCGCGTCGTGGGAACCGTTCGACTTCGGCCTCCGCGGAGCGGGGGTGGCCGGCGCCGAAGCCGCCCTCACCCGCGCGCGCGCCGACGAGGCCCTCACGCGCCTCGACGTCCAGAACGCCGTCGGCGAGGCCTTCCTCGACGTGCTGGCCGCCCAGCAGGCGAGCACGGCCGCGCAGGCGGATCTCGATCGGCGCGACGTCCTGCGCCGCTCGATCCAGGCGCTCGTGGACAACCAGCTTCGGCCCGGCGCGGACGCCTCGCGGGCCGACGCCGAGCGCGCGGATGCCGAAACGCGCGTGATTCGAGGCGCGGCGCGACGCGACGCTCGCGCGGATCGACGCTCTCCCGCCTGCTCGGGCTCGGCGCCGGCCCCGGCATCACGGCGGTCGGCGGCGCGCTGCTCGAGCGCGAAGCGCCGGCCGCGCCGTCGAGCGGGGCCGCGGAACCCGCGGTCCATCCGCTCGCGCAGGCCCAGCAGGCCGCGGTCGAGCAGGCGCAGGCCGCCGAGCGGACGCTGGCCCGCACCGACCTGCCGCGCGTGTTCCTGCAATCCAGCGTGTCGGCCCGGGGCAGCGGCGCGAATGCCGACCGGTCCGTTCGACGGCGGCGCGGGGGGCCTCGGTCTCGAGCGGGTGAACTGGGCCGCCGGCGTGCAGGTCGTCTTCCCGAACATCTTCGACTTGTCGAGTCTTCGCGCGCGAAAGGACGCCGCGGCCGCGGCCGCGCGCGATCGAGGGCGCGCGGTACGACGAAGCGCTGCTCACCGTCACGAGCCAGCAGCAGCGCGCGGCGGCGCTCCTGGAGGCGTCGCGGGCCATTGCCGCCAACACGCCCGTGCAGCTCGCGGCGGCGCGGCAGAGCGAGTCGCAGGCGCGGGCGCGCTACGACGCCGGCCTGGCGGGCCTGAGCGAGGTGGCCGACGCGCAGAGCCTGCTGGCGCGGGCCGAGATGCAGGACGCGCTCGCGCGCGTCGACGTGTGGCGGGCGCTGCTCGCCGGGGCGGTCGCGCAAGGCGACCTCGGCCCGTTCCTGAACCTGGTGCGCCAGCCGTGAGAGGGTCCCGAGCCATGTGGCTGATCCGCGCGGCGCTCCGCCGGCCGATCACCGTGCTCGTGGCGATGATCGCCGTCGCGCTCACCGCGGCATTCGCGCGTCAGCCGGATGCGGATCGACATCTTCCCGGATCTGAACCTGCCGGTCATCTACGTCGCGCAGCCGTACGGCGGCATGAGCCCGGCGCAGATGGAAGGCTACATCACGTACTACTACGAGTACCACTTCCTCTACATCAACGGCATCGAGAGCGTCGAGTCGAAGTCGATCCAGAACACCGGCCTGCTGAAGCTCACGCTTCTATCCCGGCACCGACATGGCCGAGGCGATGGCGCAGACGATCAGCTACGTGAACCGCGCGACGCGCGTTCATGCCGCCCGGCACGGTCGGTCGCGTTCGTCATGCGCTTCGACGCGGGCACGGTGCCGGTCGGGTATCTCGTCTTCTCGAGCGAGACGCGGAGCCTCGGCGAGATCCAGGACCTCGCGCTCAACCGCGTGCGCCCGCAGTTCGCGACGCTGCCGGGCCTGACCTCGCCGCCGCCGTTCGGCGGCAGCCAGCGCACGATCGTCATCCGCGTCGATCCGGACCGGCTGCGCGCGTACGGCATGTCGCCGGACGAGGTCGATTCGCGCGGTGACCGCCGGCAACGTCATCATGCCATCGGGCAGCGTCAACATCGGACGGCGAGACGCGCATCACGCCGATGAACTCGGTCGTCTCGAACATCAACGACCTGCTGGAGCTGCCGATTCGCACGGGCGCCGGGCCCACCGTGTTCGTCCGCGATGTCGCCTCGGTCAGCGACAGCACGGACATTCCGTCCGCCTACGCCCTCGTCAACGGCCGGCGCGCCGTCTACATTCCGGTCACCAAGCGCCCCGACGCGTCCACGCTCGACGTCGTCCGCGAGGTGAAGGCCAACCTCGTCGCGGTTCCAGTCGCTCGTGCCCGACGACATCACGGTGTCGTACGAGCTCGATCAGTCGAGCAACGTGTCGCCAATGCGCTTGCATGCCGTCCTTCGCGAGGCGCTGCTCGGCGCGCTCCTCACGGGGCTGATGGTGCTGCTGTTCCTGCGCGACTGGCGCAGCTCCGCGATCGTGGTCCTCACGATCCCGTTCGCGCTGCTCGCGGCGGTCGTCGCGCTCTGGGCAACTGGCCAGACCATCAACATCATGACGCTCGGCGGCCTGGCGCTGGCGGTCGGCATTCTCGTCGACGAGGCGACGGTCGCGATCGAGAACATCCACACGCACCTCGCGCGCGGCGCGCCGATCGCCCGCGCCGTCGCTCGACGCGAGCGCGTGAGGTGGTCGGGCCGCGATTCCTGGCGATGCTGGCGGTCGTCGCCGTGTTCGTCCCGTCCTTCTTCATGACCGGCGTCGCGCGGTCGCTCTTCGTGCCGCTCTCGCTGGCGGTCGGCTTCGCGATGATCGCGTCGTTCCTGCTGTCGAGCTCGCTCGTGCCCGTGCTGTCGGTGCGGCTGCTGGGCGCGCATCGGGCGCCGCGCGAGGACGAACGGCACGCGGGCGACTGGGTCGAGCGCCTGCGCACCCGCCTGGCGGCGTTCCTGCACGGCCTCGCGCCGTGGCGCGTCCCGCTCGTGATCGCGTACGCCGTGGTGACGATCGGCGTGACGGTCGTCGTTGGCCTCGCGCTCGGGCGCGAGATCTTCCCCGCAGCCGGCGCGCACCAGTTCCAGCTGCGGTTCGCGCCCCGGCGGGGACGAAGTTCGAGACGGACGGAGCAGATCACCCGCGACGTGCTCGGAGGAAATCGACGCGGACGGCGGGACCCGGGCAACGTGGACATCACGCTCGGCTACGTCGGCGTGCAGCCGTCGGCGTATCCCGTCAACACGATCTTCCTGTGGACGGGCGGGTCGCACGAAGGCCGTGCTGCAGGTCGCGCTCAAGCCCGACGCGCCCATTGAGCTCGAACGCCTTCGAGGAGCGCCTCCGGCGGCCGGTTCGCGGCAGAAGTTCCCCGGCGTGCACGTTCTCCTTCGAGCCCGGCGACATCGTCAGCCGCATCCTGAACTTCGGCGCGCCGACGCCGGTCGAAGTGGTGATCGCCGGCCCGGATTTCGCCGCCAGCCGGACGTTCGCCGCGACGGTTCGCGACCAGCTCGCGGGGATTCCCGTCGTTGCGCGATCTGCAGATCGAGCAGGCCCTCGACTACCCCGCGATCCAGGTGAACATCGATCGGCAGACTGGCCGGCCAGCTGGGCGTCACGGTCGACCAGGTCGGCCGCTCGTTCGCGGCGGCGACCTCGTCCAGCCGCTTCGTCGCCCCGAACTACTGGGCGGATCCACGGACGGGCATCGCGTTCCAGGTGCAGGTCGAGGTGCCGCAGCCGCGCATGACGAGCCTCGACGATCTGCGCGTCGGTGCCCGTCACCGCCGGCGGCGCGCCGCGCCCGCTGCTCGGAGACGTCGCGACCGTCGACAACGCGCACCATCGTCGGCGAATACGATCGCATCAACGGCCAGCGCATGGTCACGCTGTCGGCCAACATGGCCGGCGAGGACCTCGGACGCGCTCGCGCGCGCAAATCGATCGCGGCGATTGCCGCGCGCCGGAGAGCCGCCGCGCGGCGCGACCGTGACCGTCCGGGGACAGATCGCGACGATGAGCGAGACGTTCGCGAACATCGCCGCCGGACTGGCGGTGGCCGTGTCGTGATCTTCCTGCTGCTGGCGGCCAACTTCCAGTCGCTGCGGCTCGCGTTCGTCGTCGTGTCGACCGTGCCGGCGGTGCTGGCCGGCGTCGTCGTCATGCTCCTCGCCACCGGCACGACGCTCAACGTGCAGTCGTTCATGGGCGCGATCATGGCCATCGGCGTCGCCGTCGCGAACGCGATCCTGCTCGTGACCTTCGCCGAGCACGCGCGGCACCAGGGCGGCTCTCCGCTCCACACGGCCATCCATGCCGCGCGGGCCCGCATGCGCCCCGTCCTGATGACCAGCGCCGCGATGATCGCCGGGATGATCCCGATGGCGCTCGCGCTCGGTGAAGGCGCCGACGCCACGGCGCCGCTGGGCCGCGCGGTGATCGGCGGCCTCGCCGCGGCAACCCTCGCGACCCTGATCGTGCTGCCCTCGGTCTATTCACTCGTCCAACACTCGGCGATCCGCGGCATCGCCGTCTCTCGATCCGGACGATCCGGAGAGCGCGTACGGCGCACCGCAGCAAAGCGCATGAGCACACGCCACTCCTCCTGGACCATCCGGCGGACACTCGCTCTGGGCTGCTGGCTCGCCGTGGGCGTCGCGGGCTGCGGTGGCCCGGGCGCTCCCGCGCCGTCCGGCGAAGCCGCCGCGCCGCAGACGCCGACGATCGATGTCGTCCGCGTCGTCGCACACCCGGTCGACGTGACGCTCGACATGCCGGGAGAGCTGGACCCGTACGAGAGCGTCGCGATCTTTCCGAGGGTGACCGCCTTCGTGAAGACGATGCGCGTCGATCGGGGGTCGCAGGTGCGAGCGGGCGAATTGCTGGCGGAACTCGACGCGCCGGAAATGCTCGCGCAGCGCGCCGAAGCGCAGTCGAAGCTGCAAGGCGCCCAGGCCGATCTCGCTGCGGCGCGCGCGGACGCGGACGCCGATCGCGGCACGTACGAGAAGCTGCAGGCCGCCTCCGCGACGCCCGGCGTGGTCGCCGGGAACGATCTCACCCTGGCCCAGAAGACGGCGGACGCCGCCCAGAGCCGGATCGCGGCCGCCGAGCAGAGTGTGGAGGCCGCGCGCCAGGCGCTGAACTCCGTCACGCAGATGGAGGACTACCTGAGAGTGACGGCGCCCTTCGCGGGCGTGGTCACCGAACGCAACGTGCACCCGGGAGCCCTCGTGGGGCCGGGCGGCGGATCCACCGGCGGCGCGCCGATGCTGCGCATCGTCAACACGCGCCGGCTGCGCCTCGTGGTGCCGGTGCCGGAAGCCTATGTCGCCGGCGTCACGCCAGGCGGCGCGATCCCGTTCACCGTGCCGGCCTATCCCGGCCGGACGTTCTCGGCAACGGTCGCCCGACTCGCGCACGCCATCGATGTGAAAACGCGGACGATGGCCGTCGAGCTCGACGTCGACAACGCGGACGGACAACTGGCCGCCGGCACGTTCTGCCAGGTGCGGTGGCCCGTCCGCCGGCCGCAGCCGTCGCTGTTCGTGCCGAGCGCCAGCGTGACGAGCACGACCGGGCGGACGTTCGTCGTGCGCATTCGCGACGGGAAGACGGAGTGGATCGACGTCAGGACCGGGCTGACGCAAGGCGCCACGGTCGAAGTATTCGGCGATCTCCAGGCCGGAGATCAGGTCGCCGTCCGCGGCACGGACGAGACGCCAGCGGGAACGCAGGTGATCGTCAAGGACGCGGCGGCCGTCTCATGAAGACATGAAGATCCTGACCCGGCTCTCCACGGTCTTCACGCTCGCGACCGTCCTCGCGCCCCTCGCCGCCGCGCGATCGTTCGCCGAGGGCGATTTCGAGAAGCCGTTGATGACGCACGGTGAGATGCCGCCCGGGGTGGCGACGATGCAGCGTCTGAAGGCGAAGATCACGTACACGTACGATTTCCTGCGGTATCAGATCCGGGAGCACGCCACCGGAGATCCCCTCACGGTCCGGTGACGGGCTGAGAAGATCCTGTCACGGCTTGGGAGGGCGCACAGAGCGGCGCTTGACCGCGTGGCGGGCGCTCGCCTCCTCGACCGAATGCGACAGCGTGAGGGTCCGGTCCTTCCGCGCCATGGCGACCAGCGCCCCATGGTACTCGTGCAGCAGCTTCAGCTCGTCCTCGCTCAGATCCTCGACGTCGATCAGGCGGTTGCTCGCGCCGTCAATCGCCGCCACCAGCTCGTTCAGCTTGAGCTGGATCGCCATGGCGTCCTTGTTCTGGGACCGCTGAATCAGGAACACCATGAGGAACGTGACGACCGTCGTGCCCGTGTTGATCACGAGCTGCCACGTGTCGGAATAGCCGAACAGCGGGCCGGTCAGAGCCCAGACAGCGATGATGAGGCAGGCCGCCGCGAATGCGCTCGTGCCGCCGGTCCACCGGGTGACGGCCCCCGAGAACGACTCGACCGCGTGACTGATCCGCCCGCGCGTGCGCACCACGACGCCTCCGTTACCTCGGCTCGAGTCCGGCCGCTCACAACCCGCAGGCCGACGGATCGCCGCCCTCGAGACCCCGCCTCAACGCGGCCACGCAATCCGCCGACGACCCGTGGGTGAACGAATCGGGGACGACGGACCCCTGGGTCTCGCGTTGGAGCCGGTCGTCGCCGATGGCTGCCGCCGCCTGGAGGCCTTCCTCCGCATCGCCCGGGTCGAGCAGCCCCCGCGCGGCGGCCGTGTGGCCCCACACGCCGGCTAGGCAGTCTGCCTGCAACTCCTGCCGCACCGATTGCGCGTTGGCCTGGCGCCGGGGCAGGCCGTCGCCGCCCGACAGCGCTCCGGCCAGATTCTGCACGTGATGCCCGACTTCGTGCGCGATGACGTATGCCTGGGCGAAATCGCCTGGCGCGCCGAAGCGGCTCTGCAGTTCCTGGAGGAAGCTCAAATCGAGATAGACCTTCCGATCGCCGGGACAATAGAACGGTCCGGTGGCCGCCGACGTGAAGCCGCACGCCGAGTCGACCGATCCGGAAAACAGCACCAGCACCGGCTTCTCGTAGGCCGCGCCCGAGCGCGCGAAGATCGCGGTCCACGCGTCCTCGGTGTCGGCGAGGATCTTCGAGGCGAAGACGGCCTCTGGATCGGACGCCGGGGGCGCGCCCGTCGGGCCGCTGGCCACGCCGCCCGACGACGGCACCGCATCGGATAGCAGCAGCATCGGATCGATCCCGAGGAAGTAGCTGGCGGCGAGGACCAGGACGATCCCGCCGATGCCGAGGTGGACCGGCCGCAGGCCGGCACCGCCTCCCGCCATGCCGCGCCGATCTTCGACCTTGTCGCTTTCCCTCGTGCCGCCCAGTCTCATCGCGGAGATCCTCTCACGGGCCGGTGACGGATCGAGGCGGCCGCGGCGCGGCCGCGGGCGTCAGGCGCCTTCGCCGGGCATCGCGAGGTCGGGCATCGGGCGGGCGACGAAGAACCGGCGCACGGCCATGCCGAGATAGCGAGCCGAGCGCGTCGAGCGGGCGACGCGCGCGCTGTCGGTCGCGATGCCGGTGTTCGCGTACATCTGGCGGTACAGCTTCGAGATCAGGACGAAGGCGAGCCGCGACTTCAGCGACTTGACCACGTGCGCCCGCGACCAGATGTTGGTCCAGTTGTAGAAGCGATCCCAGGCGCCCTGCGCGCCCACGCGAATCTGCTCGAGCGACATCGTCGGGTGCGGCGTGAAGAGCTTCGGGCGCCGCGCCTCGGGGATGAGCCAGTGCTGCGTCACCGACACGCCGTCGATCGTCTTGTCGCGGTTCTTCGGATCGGCGGCCCACTTCTCGAAGTCCACGGTGCCGGGGAAGGGCGTCAGCAGGACGAACTGCGCGAACGTCAGGTCCGCCTTCTCGGCGAGCGCGACCGTCGTCGCGAACGTGTCCTCGCGATCGCTCGGCAGGCCGAAGATGAACGAGCCGAGCACGTGGACGCCGTGCTTGCGGAACTGCTTCAGGCGCGCGACGAGCTCGTCGCCGTACAGGTTGAAGCCCTTGTAGACGTCCTTCAGGCCTTCCTTGCTCACCGACTCGACGCCCACGAGCGCCCCGCGGATGCGCGCGCGCTGCATCGCGTCGAGGAATTCGGGATCCTCCGCCGCTTCCATCGTGATCTGCGTGAAGAAGATGAGATCCGACGGCAGCTTCGAGAGCTTCTCCATCAGGTCGAAGCGCTCCTGGCGCAGCGCCTGAAGCTCGTTGAGGCGCGTCGGGTCGGACCGCCGCTTCGCCTGCGCGATGTCGTCGAAGGTGACGGGATAGAAGTTGTCGTCGGCGAGCGCGATGAACTTGAAGCCGAGGCGCCGCAGTTCGACGACCTCGCGCACCACGGGATCCACGCCGCGCTGGCGCGGCTCCTGACCGTCGGTGCGCCACACCGAACAGAACGAGCAGTGCTTCGGGCAGCCGCGCACGGTCTGCACCGACGCCCACATGTAGCGATCCTTCGGCAGAAGATCCCAGCGCGCGGGAGAAAACTCCTTGCCCGCGATCTGCCCGCCGTCGTACAGCGGCTTGGGCTGTCCGGCCAGGCAATCCGTCACCACCTGCTGCCACATCATGTCGCCGTCGCCCTTGACGACGGCGTGCGCATTGCCGTGCTCGCGCACCTCGTCGGGAAACAGCGTCGCGTGGATGCCGCCGAACACGACCCACGCCCCGCGCTCGCGCGCCTGGCGGCCGATTTCATAGCCGCGCAGCGCGTTGCCGGTGTGGATCCCGATCCCGACGACGTCGCCCGGCGCGATGGTGTCGAAGTCCATCGAGTCCAGCGTCTCGTCGACGATGAGGGGATCGCCCCACTGGGTGCCGGTCGCCGCCGCGAGGACGTATAACCAGCGCGGCGTAATGACCGCCACGCCGAAGGCTCGGGCGCTCGGGTTGACGAGATGAATGCGCGGGGATGTCGGCATGAAGTCTTTTGGTCCGGCTAGTCTAGTCCGGCAAGGCGGCTGCCGTCGGGTCATCCACCACAAGGCGGACGACCCTGAACTGCGCCACTTCGGTCTGGGCGGTGACCGCGATCTTGTCGGAGGCCGGCACGCGCGGCACGCAGCCGCGCGAAAGCTGGCCGGCCCGGAGGCCAGCCAGCACGGCAAATTCGAACGCCCCGATGGAGAGGGGACGTCTGATCATGGTTACCAGCGCGGCTCGCGACGGCGTCCGCCGCCGCCGCCGCCGCCGAACCCACCACCGGCCGAGGCCGGCTTCGGGCGCGCCTCGTTCACGGTGAGGCCGCGGCCTCCCATCTGGTAGTCGTTCAGGTCCGCGATGGCCTTCTGGGCCTCCTCGTCCGTGCTCATTTCCACGAACGCAAAGCCACGCGCGCGGCCCGTGGCCATATCGCGCATCACCTTGACGCTTTCCACGTTGCCGGCCTTGGAAAAGAGCTCCTGGAGCTCGCCTTCCTCGGTCTGATAGGGGATGTTTCCGACGTAGAGCTTCCGGCCCATGACGCTGACTCCTCTTGAAAAAAATAGAGATCGACGCTCGATCCCACACGAACAGATCGAGGGGATATCGTCTCTTTGCTTAGGCTGATCTTCAAGGAGAAGCGAGTCAGGACGGAAACTCGTGACACCCAAGGAGGCGGCTCACAGCAAGTGGCAAAATCCACCGCCGATACTACCACAGTCGCCCTGTGTTATGATGTGACCTCGGTTCTTGCCACGCGCTCTGCTGTCTGTAGGCGTAACGAGCCTTCCCTGACTCGGTCCTCCTCAAGTCCTGCTTAGCTCCGAGGCCTGTTCGTCCACCAGTTTCCGGAGCTTTGCCATGTCTTTTTCGACCCTCGGTCTCTCGCCCTCGTTGTGTACACCGCTCGCCGGCCTGGGCTACACCCAGCCCACGCCCGTCCAGATGGAAGCGATTCCCGTCGTCCTCACCGGCCGCGACCTGCTGGCGCGCGCGCAAACCGGCACCGGCAAAACGGCCGCCTTCGGCCTGCCGATGATCGACCGCCTGATGCTCCGCAGCCCGCGCCCGGCCCGGCCGCGCACGCCGCGCGGCCTCGTCCTCGTGCCCACGCGCGAGCTCGCCATCCAGGTGCACCGCGCCCTGGTCACCTACGGCGCGCCCGCCCGGCTGCGCGCCGCCGCCGTGTTCGGCGGCGTGAATATCCGCCCGCAGATGCAGGAGCTCCAGCGCGGCCTGGAAGTCGTCGTCGCCACGCCGGGCCGGTTGATCGACCACATGCAGCAGCGGACGATCGATCTGTCGGGCGTCGAGGTGCTCGTCCTCGACGAAGCGGATCGCATGCTGGACATGGGCTTCCTGCCGTCGCTCCGGCGCGTGCTGGCCGCGCTGCCGCGCGACCGGCAGACGCTGCTCTTCTCGGCCACGTTCTCGCCCGAGGTCGTGCAGCTCTCGGCGGGATTCACGAAGGAGCCGGCGCGCGTGGACGTGTCGGCCGGACAGGGCGTGCCGCCCACCGTGTCGCACCTCGTCCATCACATCGCCGACGGACGCAAGGGCGACGCCCTCCGGCACGTGCTGACGCAGCCGCCGGTCGGCCAGGCGCTCGTGTTCTGCAAGACGAAGCGCGGGTCCAACAAGGTGGGCGAGTACCTGGAGCGCGCCGGGATCAAGGCCGCCGTCATCCACGGCAACAAGAGCCAGGGCGCGCGCAACCGCGCGCTCGGCGACTTCAAGGCCGGCCGCGTGGCCGTGCTCGTGGCCACTGACATCGCGGCGCGCGGCCTCGACATCGTGCAGCTGCCGCTGGTGGTGAACTTCGACCTGCCGATCGTCGCCGAGGACTACATCCACCGCGTCGGCCGCACCGGGCGCGCCGGCCTCACCGGGCAGGCGATCTCGCTCGTCTCGTCGGCGGACCGGACGCTCCTGCACGGCATTCAGAAGCTGCTGCCGGCGCCGCTCGAGCAGGCCGCGCTGACGGGCTTCGAAGCCACCGGCGCGTCGCTCGCCCCGGTCCCGTCGCGCCAGCCCGGCCGCCGCCCCGGCTACCGGCCGCCGGCGCATCGCGGGGCGCCCGCGCGTCACGGCGCGCCTCGCCGTTCCGCCGCCGGCTCGCGCTGACGCGCGGCAAGCGCCTGCTACAATCCGGCGCATGGTGCGCGTCGACGTGCTCGGCGATCGCGTGGTCTTCGACGTCGAGGGCCTCGATCAGCTGTGGGCGCTGAAGGGCCGCCTCGAGATTCCACGCGCACACGTCACGGGCGCCGAGTACGACCCGGACCAGGTCGGGCGCTGGTGGCACGGATGGAAATTGATGGGGTCGGACCTCCCCGGTGTGTTCGCGGCCGGGACGTTCTACTATCACGGCGAGCTCGTGTTCTGGGACGTCCACGATCCCGGGCGGACCGTGATCGTCTCGCTCGATCACGAACGCTACAAGAAGCTCATCATCGAGGTGGACGACCCGCCGGCGGTCGTCTCGCGCCTTCGCGCCGCCGCGATCGCCTGATCGGCCCTACCTCGGGTTCATCACCAGTTCGATCTGGTTCCCGTCCGGATCCTTCACGAACGCGTAGTGCAGACCCTCGCCGGACACCGCGGGCGGGCGCATCAGCGTGCCGCCGTTCGCGGTGACCGACGCGATGGCCGTGTCGAGATCCGGCACGTCCAGGATCAGCGACGCCATCGCCCCGGCAGGCGTGTTCGCCGGGCGGGTCATGACCACGATCGACGCCGACGCCGCCTGCCGGGCGGCGTCGCTGGTCGACCCTGCATTCAGCACGATCTCGATCGACCGCCCGCCGGCGGGCGGCCGGCGCGTCTCCGACATGCCGAACGCCTTTTCGTAGAACGCCGCGATCGCCACGGGATCCGTCGCGAGCACGCGAACGGCCCGCACGTGGATCCCGGTCTCCTGGGCGCCGGCGCCCGCCGCCGCCAGCACACCCGCCGCCAGCGCCACCATCAGATGCTTCATGGCCGTGATTATGGGCCGCGGCCGCCGCAAGTCAACCGCCGATCGCGGGACGGGGATCCGCCGTCGCGTCGTAGCCGCTCGGACAGTCCTCGGTCAGCCGGTACAGCGTCGTCGGCGGGAATCCCCGATCGACGCCGAGCCCGACGCGTTCCAGCCAGCCGTCACGAGACGTCTGGGGCATGAACGTGGCGACCACGTCTCCGGTCGCGCAGCGATAGTTGGGGGGTTCGGGATCCCCGGAGGGCCAAATCAGGAAACGCGCGCGGTCCGGGGGCTCGTCCGCGGCGGGCGCATCCGTCGTCGGGGCGAACCACCGCGTCCAGTCCGCCGGGCTCGCCGCGGAGACCAGGCGGTACTCGGAGCCTTCCTGCTCGACCGCCCAGAAGTAGTACGGCAGCGGACCCGCGACGATGGAGCCGGGCGGGACGTGGTCCTGCACGAATGCCGCGACCGGCGCCGGGTCGCGCGCGTCCCACGTCGCGGCGATCCGCGCGTAGCGCACGCCCGCCACGAGGACGTCGCAGGCCAGGAGCAGGCTCAGCGCGGCCGCGCACGCGCGGCCCAGGCCCTCCGGCCGCGCAGGAATCGCCGTCACGCAGGCCAGGGCCGCGATCAGCAGCGGCAGGGCGATATAGGTGGTGAAGGCGAACGTGAGGTTCGTGATGGCGATCCCGATCGCGAGCGTCAGCAGGCCCGTCGCCAGCGCCGCCGCCGCCGCGGCCCGACGCCGATCCCTGACGATGCCTGCGGTGAGCGGCCACAGGCTGAGCCCGCCGAGCACGAGCGCGAACGCCGGCGTCAGCGCGCGCGACGGCAGGAACGCCCAGGCGCGGGATGCGCGCGGCAGCAGGGCCACGTCCTTGTCTTCGTTCGCCGCAACGCGTGCCAGCCGCGACAGCCAGCCGGCGGCGCCGCCGGGCTGTGAGAGGACCCAGGCGCCCAGGCCGATCGCGAGCACGCCCAGGGCCACGGCGATCAGCAGGCGGGCCGCGCGCCGATCGTCGGGCCGCCCCCACGGCAGCCAGATGCCGCAGACGGCGCAGGCGAGGATGAACGGATACGTCCTCGGTGTCGTGAGCGCGGCCAGCGTCAGCAGTCCCCCGCACGCGAGGGCCCATCCGAGACGGCGTGGCTCACGCGTCAGCGCCGCGGCGAACGCCGCCAGTGCGGCGACCTCGAAGCCGACGGCGAGGAGGTCCATCGAGCCGGCCGTCGCGTGAAAGCCGACTTCCGGGGTGAGCAGCGTGAGCGCGCCGACGAGCGCGGCCGGACCCGCGCGGCCGCCGATCTGGTACGCGAGCCCCGCCGCCGCCACCGCGACGAGCCACGCGGCGAACAGGCTGATCAGCCGCACGCTCACGCGGCGGACGCCGACCGTGTTCATCGACTGGACCGCCAGGTCGAAGAACACCGGCCCGTAGAACGCGATGTGATCGACCGCCCGCGGCGAGGCGCGCAGCATCGACGGCGTGCCCACGCCTTCCACTTGCTTGGCGCGGGCGATCGACGCGTACAGGTTCGCGTCGTCCCACGTGACCGGCGCGCGATCGAGCGTCAGGATGAAGGCGACGGCGACCGCGCACGCCGCGACGAGGGAGAGCCGGTGGAGCATCGCCACGCGGTCGGCGCTCACCCTCAGGCGGGAGGCGGGGCGTGCCACGGCGGATGGATGATCAGCGCCGGATCGGCGCCGGGCTTCGGCACGAACTTCTGCGTGCGGCCGTACTGGTTGTCGCCGCCGTAGAGGTTGAGGTTCGAGTCGACCGTGAAAGTGTGCACCTCGAGATAGCCGTCCGGCAGGTCGCGCGGCACGAGCCACGTGTAGAGGCGGTTGCCGTTGAAGTCCATCTTGATGAAGCGCAGCGGATTCAGATCCGTCAGCCACAGGCTGTCGTCGTTGACGATGAGATCGAGCGGCAGGCTGAACCCGCTCCACGTCGCGACGTAGTCCAGCGTCGCCGGATTGGCCGTCGCCCGGAACACGTTGATGCGGCCGCCCGATCGATCGAGCGCGAAGACGAGGCCGTTCGGCCCCGTCGCGACCGCGTGGACGCCGTTGAACTGCCCCGGCCCGGTGCCGAAGCCGCCGACCTCGCCGAGGTACTTGGCGTTTTTGTCGAGAATCATGACGCGGTGGTTGTCGAGCCCGTCGGCAATGAGGATGCGCCCGTCGGGCAGGAACGCGACGTCCTGCGGCTTGGCGAAGTGCGTGCCGTCGTGGCCGGGCACGTTCTTTTCGCCGAGCGTCATCAGGAGCCGCTTGCCGTCGTTCGAGAAGACGTAGATCACGTCGAACGTCTCGTTCACCACCCACACGCGATGCTCGGGATCGTACGGGCTGATGCGGAGTCGGTGCGGGCCCGGGCCGTCCGAGCCGGCGCACAGACGGTCCCACTGATCCCAGAATCTCCTTCACGCGACCGTTGCCGTCGACGGTGTAGAGGCAGTGCTGCCAGGTGCGCAAGTCGGTGGCGTTGAGGACGTTGATGCCGATCGAGCCGGCGAAACCGGCGAACGCCGGCGGCACCGGCTGCGGCAGGCGCGTCTCGCCGCGCTGGGCGATGAAGATGCGATCCGGTGACTCGGCGAAGATGCCGGAGTTCCCCCCGAACGCGAAGCCCGGCTTCGCAAACGGTTTGTGCCAGCCGCGAATCACGGTGTACGGGCTGGGCCCGACGTTCGGCCCCATGATCACGCGGTCGGCCGTCGACTGGCCGAGGGCGTGGGGCACGGCAAAGGGCGCGGCGAACACGCCCACGAGGGCGGCGACGAGGAACGCGGCAGTCTTCATCGACGTGTCTCCTGTGGGCGCATCATATCAACCCGCCGGCTCAACCCGGCGACCGCCGCCTTATCAATCGACCCAGCGCATCATGTCTTCGGGGTACCGGGGCCCCATCACCGCGCCCACCGCGAACGCGTCGTCGAGTGTCGCGAGATCCTCGCGCGAGAGGTCGACGTCGACGGCGGCCGCGTTGCTCTCGAGATACGTCCGCCGCTTGGTGCCCGGGATCGGCACGATGTCCTCGCCCTGCGCCAGGAGCCACGCCAGGGCCACCTGCGAGGCCGGACGCTTGATCCGCGCGGCCAGCGCCTCGAGCCGCTCCACCATCGTGAGGTTGTGCACCAGGTTCTCGCCCTGCAGCCTGGGCAGCCGGCGGCGCATGTCGTCGCTCGTCAGGGCATCGGTGCCCTTGAGAGCCCCCGACAGGAACCCGCGGCCCAGGGGCGAGAACGGCACGAAGCCGATGCCGAGCTCGCGGCAGGCCGGCAGCACCCCCTCCTCGGGATCGCGGCACCAGAGCGAGTACTCGCTCTGCAGCGCCGCGAGGGGGTGCACGGCGGCCGCCCGCTGCAGCGTCGCCGGCGCCGCCTCCGAGAGCCCCAGGTGGCGCACCTTTCCCTGCCGCACGAGGTCCGCCATGGCGCCGACCGATTCCTCGATGGGCGTTTTCGGGTCCACGCGGTGCAGGTAGAAGAGATCGATGACGTCGGTGCCGAGCCGCTTCAGGCTCGCGTCGCACGACTCCGTGATTTCCTTCGGCGAGCCGTCGAGACCCATCGGCCGGCCATCCGCATCGCGGATGATCCCGCACTTGGTGGCGAGCACGACTTCGTGCCGCCGGCCGGCGATCGCCCGGCCGACGAGCTTTTCGTTCTCGCCGAACCCGTAGACCGCGGCGGTGTCGAGGAACGTGATGCCGAGCTCGATCGCGCGGTGGATCGTGGCGATCGACTCGCGCTCGTCGCCGGGCCCGTAACTCTGGGACATCCCCATGCATCCCAGGCCGATGGCCGATACCGACAGTCCTCCGCGACCGAGCGTGCGCTGCCTCATGATCCGACCTCCAACAGAGCATTTCACCGCCGGAACGGCCTTCTCGTCAACCTCGTCCGCCGGCTCACGCCGAGGCCAGGTTGTTCAGGAAGTGCGCGACGCTGGCGGCGAGAACCGATCCGCCGCGGTGCGCCGCATAGCCGAACGCGAGCCCGAGCAGGAAGATCGACAGCGCGCCGCCGATCGGCATGGCGAGATTCGCGCCGAGCGATCCCATGAAGTACCAGCCGGGTAGGTGCAGGCCGAGGAACATCAGCGCCGCGATGAGGTTGGCCCGCCAGAACGGCATCTGCAGCTGAAGCGCGCCCATCATCGCCCCGCGAATCAGGAACTCTTCGAAGAGTGGCGCCACGACAAGCGCATTGGCCAGCCCGAGGCTCGGCGCTGATCCGAAAAGCGGGTGCCCGGCGGCGAGCTTCGGCGCCCACGCCGTCAGGCCGATCACAAGGCCGATGCCTCCGCCCCATGCGAGGTACCGCTTCCACTTGGACACGTTGAAGACGACGGCGACCGTTCGGCCCGAGGCGCGGATGAGCCAGACCGCCGGCAGGATCCAGATGACGATCTTCGCCGCCGTCCAGTAGACGAAACCGCCCAGGCTCGTCGCGAACCACGGCGCGGCGGGATCGAGCGAGACCTTCAGGAGCCAGGCGGCAATCCACACCGCCATCAGCAGACCGTAGACGCGATACGCGCGCATGCCGTTGCCCACTAGTGTAGTCAGTCCGCGTTAGAATGGCGGCCGTCCCCCCTTGAAGGAGCACGCCATGGCCACAACCGTCGTCCGGCTGCACGCCCTCGTTCTCACCGCGTCGATCGCGGCCTTCGCGGCGGCCGGCTGCTCGGCTCCGTCGGACTCCGGGGCCAGCGACAGTGCGGCGGACTCGCCCGTCCCCGCCGCATCCGGCGCGATGTCCACCGACACGCGCTATCCGGAGCTCTATCGCGAGATGCGCCTGCCGGAGGCGCCCGACGCGGAGGTGATGTCCACCGGGCGGCAGAATACGTCGCTGAGCGACGGCCTCGCGCTCCGCGTCTCGACGTCCATGGGGGTGCAGGCCGCGCACGACTTCTTCAGCCAGGCGCTCGGAGCGGAGGGCTGGACGGTCCAGGCCTCGCGGCCGATGCTGCAAGGCATCGGCGTCGCGAACGTCATGGGGACGAAGGACGCCGTCACCTACACCGCGACGTTCACGTCCAGCAGCGGCGCGACGCAGATCGACATCAACGTCGTTCAGAATTGATCCGGTCCGGCTTCCGCCGGACCTATGTCTGAAATGCGGGCGCGCGGCCGCGCGCCCGCTGCCGCGTCCGGCGCCAGGCTTCCCACACGTTGCCCACCAGCGCGCCGGCGAGCAGGTAGTACGCCGCGCCGATGCCCTCGAACGCCGCGAACGACACCACCGCGACGATCGCGCCGCAGATGATCTGATCGGGATACTTCACGGGCGAGGTCGGCGGATCCGTCAGGATGAAGAACGCGAAGTAGAGCGCGGCCTGCACGTCAGGCTCGCGGTAGATCTCGGTGACGAGCGCGGTGTCGCCGGTGTAGGCGACGATCGTGAACAACCCGAAGTAGATCCCCAGGAACGCGAGCACGAGCGGCATCTTGTTGACGCGATCGGTGATGAAGACGCCCGTCACGAAGAGCACGACGAGCCCGAGCACGCCGGCCGACGGCAGCGCGCCCCACCAGCTCTGCCCCGTGTTGAAGACGTAGAACGTGCCGACGAGCGCGAGGGCCGCCGGGTTGAACACGTTCGCCGACTTCGTCCGGAACACGTACTTGCTCGCCACCGCCACGGCCGAGGTCACGGCGCTGATGTACCAGGCCTCGTGCGGGCTGAGCACCATCGCCACGATCGCGCCGGTGAGCAGCGCGCCGCTCGGAAACTCCCACTCGCCCTTGCGCCAGCGCAGGAGCGGCAGGTCGACGAGCATCGCGGCCGCGATCGCCGCCGCGAAATCCGGCCCCACCACGGCGAATCCCTCGATCGGCGCCGCGATCGCGAAGAGGATCGCGAAGACGATCGTCAGGAGCCCTTTCGGCGTGCGGAAGAAACGCCAGAGGGCGTCGAGCCTACGGGGTCGGGACATGGGGAAGGTAGGCGGCGAGGCCGCGGGTGGCGCGCCGCTCGAGCGCGGGTGTGAGGACGAGCCCGTCGACGCCCTGGGCTTCGAGAAACGCGAGCCCCTCGGACGGCCCCAGCACGAAGGCCGCCGTCGCGAGCGCGTCGGCCGACATCGCCGTCGGCGCGACGACGGTCACGCTGGCGCAGGCGTCGGCGGCGCGTTGGCGACGCGGATCGAGAAGATGCGGGCGCTCGTAGTCGCCCGAGGTACAGACGGCCGCGTTCGACACGCGTAGCGTTTCGATCAACGCGTCGCCGCCGCGCGGGTCGCGCACGCCGACGGACCAGGGATCGCCGTGCGCGTTCATGCCGCCGAAATAGAGATCGCCGCCGGCATTCACGGCGAAGTGCTCGAAGGGGCGGAGCGTTTCCGCGGCCATGTCGACCGCGAGGCCCTTGGCGACCGCGCCGAGATCCAGCACGAGCGGCCGCGCCAGCGCGATCGTCCTCGCGTCGGCATCGAGCACGACGTCGCAATAGGTCGCCTGCGTGGCGTCGGCGGGCAGGTCGGTGTGCACGGTCCGGCGGCTGCGGTGCTCCCGGTTCACGCCGCGGGCTTCCATGGAGGCGCCGACCGTCGGATCGAACGCACCGCCGGTCGCCTCGGCGACGGCGAGCGCGAACTGGACGGCTTCGAAGAGGATCGCGCTCACCGGCACGGCCTCGCCCGCGCGCGCGGTGAGCTGCATCAACTCGCTCGCGGGATCGAAGCGGGTGCAGACGGCCTCGACCGCGTCGAACCATCCGAGCGCGCGCGTGAGAGCGGCGTCGACCTCGGTGTCCGACACGCCGTCACGGCCGATGACCTCGGCCGACACGAACGTCCCCATCGCGACGACGGTTCGCTGGCGTGAAATCCGGCTGACGCCGGATCCCACAAGGGGCTGGGTCATTTCGCCTGGTTGAGGGCCTCGACGACGGCGTAGTAGAAGGCGTCGGCGCTTTCGGTCGCGCCGGTCACGTAGTCGACCTCGGCGCTCTGCCGCTCGACGACCTGCGGGACGAGCGTCTTGATCCACGAGCAGTCGTAGCGCGTGTTGCACTTCGTGATCGCGGACGAGGTGATGCGGCCGTCCTCGATGATCACGCGCGCCTGAATGCGTCCGTGCCGGCACGAGCCCCAGCCGTAGTACTTCCCATCCTTATAAGCAATGGGCACGGCATCGCCGGGCTGCGGCGTCGCGGACCCTTCCGTCGTCGGTGCGGGCACCTGCGGCGCGGCCGGCGCGACGACCGCCGCGAGCGGCGCCACCGGCGAGACGGCGGGTGCAGCGGCCGGCGCGGGGGCAACAACCGCCGCGGCCGCGACGGGAACTTTTGTGGGATCCGGCTTCGGCCGGAGCTCCTCGGGCGCGGGCGCGATGACCGGGGCGGCGGACTCGACGTGCGCCGCCGCGGGAGCGGCTGCGGGCGCCGGAACTTCAGGCGCCGGCGCGATCGTCGTCTCTGCGGCGATTGTGGCCCTTGTGGGATCCGGCTTCAGCCGGCTTTCCGCAGGGCTCTCGCCCGCGGCGTTCGCGACCATCGCCACGGGTGCGGCCGTCCGCCGCCGGGCGGCTTCGCCCTCGAGCTGGTCCGCGGCCGCACGGGTCTTGAAGAACCCGGCGGTATAGACGCTCAGCACCGCGACCGAGCTCAGCGCGACGAGGCCGTTGGTCCGGCGCCGGTTCTGCTTGGAATCGCTGCCCACAGGTCCCTCGATCGGGCATTGTAGCCGTACCCCGGCGTTCCCGATCCGTCATCGATTGTCACCGGGTGGTCTCGTGAAGCCATTAGCCGGGAGCCATTAGCCGTTAGCCGTGAGCAGCACGGTAGCGGCCTAACGGCTAACGGCTAACGGCTAACGGCTCCGTAGGGTGTAGACCCACAACACCCTTGGGTGTAGGATGCCTACACGCATGCTGAAGAAACCGCCGAGCTATCGAAACCGCGTCGAGCTGCTGCAGGGCACGCTCGACCTCCTGATCCTCCAGACGCTGCAGTGGGGCCCGCGCCACGGCTATGGCATCAGCCAGGCGATCCGGACCGACTCGGGCGAGCGCCTCCAGGTCGACACCGGATCGCTCTATCCGGCGCTGCATCGCCTCGAGCGGCAGAAGTGGATCGCGGCCGAGTGGAAGCAGTCCGACAACAACCAGCGGACACGCGTCTATAGCCTGACCGCCCGGGGGAAGAAGCAGCTCGCGTCCGAGCGCTCGCGATGGGCGCAGCTCACCGATGCCGTCGCGAGCATCCTCGGCGCGCGCAAGGAAGGGCCGGCGTGAGGTTCGATCCGTTCCGCCGCCGGCGCGAGCGGGATCTCGAGGAGGAGATCCGGAGCCACTTGCGCATGGCCGCGGACGATCGCGTCGACGAGAGCGCGGACCCGGCCGAGGCGAACCGCCGAGCGCGCCGTGAGTTCGGCAGCGTCGCGCTCGTCAAGGACGTCACGCGCGACACGTGGGCGGGCGGATGGTTCGACCGGCTCGCGCAGGACGTCCGCTTCGCACTCCGGTTGTTCCGCCGTAACCCGTGGTTCGCGGCCACCGCGGTCCTGACGATCGCGCTCGGCATCGGCGCGAACTCCACGATCTTCACCATCGTCGATCAGGTGCTGTTCCGTCCACCGCCGTATCTCGACGGCGATCGGCTCGTGCAGGTTTACGGCCTCAACCGACCGGGCGGCTCCGGCGGGAACAATCTGAACGCGCACCGCCTCCTCGGCTGGCAGGCGCAGGACGTGTTCGAGCGGCTTGAAGGCTTCGGGCCGCAGCAGTTCGACGTCAGCGGCGACGGAGAACCCGAACGCCTCGCTGGCTACACGGTGACGACCGGGCTCTTCTCGATGCTCGGCGTGGCACCAGAAATCGGCCGTGCGTTCGGACCGGAAGATGGGCGGCCAGGCGATGAGCGGGTCGCGATCATCGGGCACAACGTGTGGCTGCGGCGCTTCGGCGGCTCGGTCAACGCCGTGGGCGCGACGCTCCGCCTCAACGACGAGCCGTACCGCGTCGTCGGCGTGATGCCGCCGCACTTCCTCAACAGCGACGACGGCGTGCTCGTGCCGTTCGAACTCGCAAGCCACGACGGCGACGACGGTGTCACCAATTTCATCGGGCTCGGACGCCTGCGTGGCGGGCTCCCTGCCCCGGCGGCGCAGGCGCGCACCGACGCGGTCGCCGAATTGCTCAACGAGCGAGATCCGCAGCCGCGAAGCTGGTATCTCGCCGTGCGGCCGTGGCGTGTCGTCAATCTGAGCGACCTGGCGCACGACGCGCTGCTCGTCCTGCTCGGCGCCGTCGGTTTCGTGCTGCTCATCGCGTGCGCGAACGTCGCCAACCTGCTCCTCGCCCGCGCCGTCGTCCGCGAGCGAGAGATGGCGGTGCGCGCGGCGCTCGGCGCCAGCCGGGCACGCCTGGTTCGACAGGGTCTGACGGAAAGCACGATCCTCGCACTGTCCGGCGGCGTCCTCGGCGTCGCCATTGCGTGGTTGGGACTGCGCGCGCTCGTCGCGGCCCTGCCTTCAGTGCCTTTCATCGATATCGGCGGGATCGATCTCGGGATCGACGGCCGCATCCTCGCGTTCGCCGCCGGCGCGACGGCGCTAACCGCCCTCGTCTGCGGTCTCGTGCCCGCCATCAGGGCCTCGCGTCCCAATCTGGACGCGGGGCTTCGCGGCGTCATGTCTGGATCGTCCCGCGCGACGGGCCGCATGTCGGGTCCCCTCGTGGTCGCAGAAGTCGCCCTCTCGATCGTGCTACTCGTCGGCGCGGCGCTTCTCATCCGCACGTTCGCGCGGCTTAGTGCCATCGAGCCCGGCTTCAATCCCGACGGCGTCGTGACCGCGGTGATCAGTCTGCCGACCGACCACTACCAGACGCCAGCCGCGCGTGATGCCTTCTTCGAGGCGCTGACGAGCGCGCTCCTGCGGACGCCCGGCGTGTCCGGCACTGCGACGACGGTCGGCCTCCTGCCCGACAACACCAACCTGGAGTTCGGAGCCATCGAGACCGACGGCGAACCTTCGCGCCGCGTCGAGCCGAATCCGTTCTTCGGCAGCCTGACGGTCGGCGGCGCGTTCTTCGACACGCTCCGCATTCCGATCCTCGAAGGACGGGCGTTCACCGCGGCGGACGCGAGTGACGCCGTCATCGTGAACCAGACGCTCGCATCGCGGCTGTGGCCCGCAGGCACGGCGGTCGGGCGGCGGATGCGAGAGGGCGACGATGGACCCTGGTGGACCGTGGTCGGCGTCGTGGGGGATGTCGAGATGCGACGGTTCGCCAGCAACGATCGCCTGACGCTGCAGACATACCATCCGATCATCTCGCGCTCCGCAATCACCCGCGCCCCGCAGGCGCCCGCGCGCCGGACGTTCGTATCGCGGCATCTTCTCGTGCGGGCGGAGGACGCCGCGGCGGCGGCACGGACGCTCGCGCAGACCGTGTGGGCGATCGATCCGGCCCTGCCCGTTCAACAGGTCGAGCTGCTGCGGGATCGGTGGAACCAGAGGTTCGCGCCGCAGTTCCTCGTGCTGTTCGTCATGGCCCTGTTCGCGGCCGTCGCCGTCGTGCTCGCCGCGGCCGGGCTCTTCGCCGTGATCTCGCACGCCGTCGCCCGCCGGACCCACGAGATCGGGATCCGCGTCGCGCTCGGCGCCTCGCGAGGCGACGTCTTTCGCCTCGTGATGACGCGCGCCATCGCGCTCACGTCGATTGGCGTCCTGCTCGGCCTCGCGGGCGCCGCGGCCCTCACGCGCACGCTCACAGCTCTGCTGTATGAGGTCAGCCCGTACGACACGCTGAGCTTCGGCGGCGTCGCCGTCGGCTTGCTCGCCGTCGCGCTGCTCGCCTGCTGGGCTCCCACGCGCCGCGCCATGGCCGTCGATCCGGCGGTCGCCCTCCGCGCCGAGTGATCTTTTTACGCCGGCGTTGTCGATTCCGACGCCTCCCGTTCGACTATCCTGCAGGCAGTCGTATCTGTTGAATAAGGAGGACCGTATGGCGCCAGCAAAGAGTCCGATCCCGGAGGGATTCCACACGATCACGCCGCATCTGATCTTCGACGACGCCGCGAAGGCCATCGACTGGTACAAGAACGCGCTTGGAGCCACGGAAGTCTCGCGATCCCTCGGGCCCGACGGCAAGATCATGCACGCGGAGCTGCAGATCGGGAACTCGCGGTTCATGCTCAACGACGCGATGGGCGGCGTCAAGAGCGCGGCCGCGCTCGGCGGAACCCCGGTCGGCTTCTGGATCTACGGACCCGATTGTGACGCGCTGTTCAATCGCGCCGTGAAGGCCGGCGCGACCGTCGCACCGGGTCCGATGGGCCAGATGATGGACCAGTTCTGGGGTGATCGCAGCGGCTCGGTCACGGACCCGTTCGGCTATCGCTGGTCGATCGCCACGCGCAAGGAAGACCTCTCGCACGAGGAGATGAACCGCCGGGCCGAGGCGTTCTTCAAGCAGATGGCCGGTCAGCACCCGTAGAAAATCCTGCGCCATCGGCCCGGCTGGCGCGATACTGGCGGCGTCGGAGCCTGGAGATGAGACGCTCGGTGCTCGCCCTCGCGGCCGCCGCCCTGCTCACGCCGGTCCTCGCGGGCCAGGTGCCCGGGACCAGTGTCGTCGGCCAGGTCCGCGATGCCGTCCTCGGCACGCCGATCCGCAACGCCCGGGTCGCCGCCGGCCAAATGGAGATCGGCGCGCCGGTCGTCCTGACCGACGCGGAGGGCCGCTTCGCGCTGGCGCTGCCTCCCGGCGCGCTCACCGTGACGTTGGCGAAGACGGGCTTCGCGCCGCGCACGCTCAGGGTCGGCGATGTCTCCGCACCGCTCGACGTCCGGCTCGAGCGCAGCGCCGCCATCGCCGGCCGCGTGATCAACGAATACGGCGAGCCGGCCGTCGGCGTCCGGATTTCCGCCGGCACGATCGCGCAAGGATCGAATCGGACCACGGAGGCGATGCACGTGCTCACCGATGACCTCGGGGAGTACCGCCTCGGTGGCCTCGCGCCCGGACGCTACGTCGTCAGCATCGGCATGGTCGGTCCGATGGTCCAGCGCGTCATCAGCCGGACGCAGATCGCCGTCGGCTCGCCGGCGCCTGTGATCCGGTACTACCCGGACGCCGCCGATCCCGCGAGCGCCCAGGCCTTCGATCTGGCCCCTGGCGCCGAAGCGAGCGGCATCACGTTCTTCGTCGCAGCCGCGGACATCGCTGGCACCGATCTCAACAGCACGCTGCGGGTGGCGCCAGTCCTGGACTCCGGGCAGCCCATGGCGCGCGGGCGCGGGCGCGTGGGCGGCCGTGCGTTGGACGCGTCCGGAGCGGCGGTCGCCGGCGCCGACGTGATGCTGATGCGGCGGGCCGTGCCGACCGAGATCGCGCGCACGCGGACCGCCGCCGACGGCGCCTACGAGTTCGACGACGTGGCGCCCGAGTCGTTCCGCCTGGCCGTGTCGAAGTCCGGCTACCTGCCGATGACGGGAGATCGCGCGTCGGTCCGGACGTTCGAGCTGACCGACGATGCCCGGCAGGCGCGCGTCGATCTCTGGCTGTCGCGCTGGGTCGCGATCGCTGGCCGTGTCCTCGACGAGCTCGGCGAGCCCATCCAGGGCGCGGCGGTGCAGGTGCTGCGGATCCGGTACGAGAACGGCCGTCGGCGTCTCGTCGGCACGGGCAGCGCCAATCCTACCGACGATCGCGGTGCCTACCGCGTCTGGGCCCTCGAGCCGGGCGCGTACCTGGTCAGCGCCAGCATCGGCAGCGTGTCGTCGGCCGACGTGCCCGGCTACACGCGAACCTACTACCCGGGCACGCCCAATCCCTCGCTCGCGCAGTTCGTCGTGGCGACCCGGGGCGACGCGCCCGGCATCGAGTTCAATCTCGCGCGGGCGCGGACCGCGCGCGTCTCGGGCCGGCTCCTCGACGCCGGCGGCGGCCCCACGACGGGCGGCACCGTGCTCCTCCGCGCGAGCGATCGCTCGTCGTCGGTGACGAGCGCACCGGTCGGCGCGCGAATCCTGCGCGACGGCTCGTTCGAGTTCCCGAACGTGCCCGAAGGCGACTGGGTGGTCCAGGCGGATCGCGGCCGGAAGAGCCAGGGGACCGAAGGCGAGTTCGGCGCCGTGCCCGTCGCGGTGAACGGGACCGACGTCACGGACCTCACCGTGCAGCTGACGCAGGGCTCGTCAATTCACGGCCGCATCGTGTTCGAGGGACAGGGCGGCCCGCCGGCCGGCGCGCGGGTCGAGATCACCACCGTGCCGGTGGACTACGACACGACGCCGCCCAGCGGCTTCGCGACCGCCGAGACGACCGAGTACGGCGCGTTCGAGCTGGCCGGTCTCCACGGCCTCCGCCGGCTGCGGGTCCGGGGGATTCCCGACGGTTGGGCGCTCAGGGAGATTCTCGTGCGCGGCGTGGACGCGATCGACGAGCCGCTGGCGTTCGGCACGGACGGGCAGTCGCTGGCGGGCGTGGAGATCGTGCTGACCGATCGCATCACCACGCTCGCGGCGTCCGTCGTGGACGGCGATGGAAGGTTCGTCCCGAGCGTGCCGCTGATCGTGTTCCCGGCGGATCGCCGGTTCTGGTATGACGGATCGCGATACCTCCGGAAGGCGGCGGCGGACACCCAGGGCTTGGCGTCGATTCAGGGGCTGCCCTTCGGCTCGTACTACGCGGCGGCCGGCGCCCGCCTCCCGGACGAAGGCCCCGACGCGTGGCAGGATCCCGGCTTCCTGGAATCGCTCATTCGCGACGCCTCGACGGTCACGCTCACCGAAGGCCGTTCGGAAGCCGTGACTCTGCGCGTCCCCGGCCGCTGACCCGCCAATTCCGCGGCAATTTGCTACAATTAGACGTTTATGATCACCGTGAGCGGCGTTTCCATGCGCTTCGGGTCGAAGGTCCTCTTCGACGATGTGTCGACGACGTTCTCGGCCGGAAGGCGCTATGGCCTGACCGGGCCGAACGGCGCCGGCAAGTCCACGTTCATGAAGCTCCTCTCGGGCGAATCCGACCCGCAGCGGGGCACCGTGTCGCGTCCGAAGAAGATCGGCGTGCTCCGCCAGGATCAATTCGCCTTCGACGCCCACACCGTCCTCGAGACGGTGATCATGGGCAACCCGCGCCTGTGGAACGCGCTCGCGGAGCGCGACGCGCTCTACGAAAAGCCGGAGATGACGGACGCGGACGGCATGCGTCTCGGCGAGCTCGAGGGCATCGTCGGGGAAGAGGACGGCTACTCGGCGGAGTCGAGCGCGGCGGTGCTGCTGCAGGGCCTCGACATCGCCGACGCCCTGCACGGCCGGCGGATGGGTGAGCTGCAGGGCGGGCAGAAGATGCGCGTGCTGCTCGCCCAGGCGCTGTTCGGCAACCCGGCCGCGCTGCTGCTCGACGAGCCCACCAACCACCTGGACCTCGACTCGATCCACTGGCTCGAAGGCTTCCTCGCCCGCTACGACGGCACGCTGATCGTCATCTCCCACGACCGGCATTTCCTGAACCGCGTCTGCACGCACGTCGCCGACATCGACTACGAAACGATCATCACCTACACCGGCGGCTACGACGACATGGTGATGGCGAAAACGCAGATCCGCTCGCAGATCGAGTCCCAGAACGAGCAGCGCGAGAAGAAGATCGCACAGCTCAACGACTTCATCGCGCGCTTCGGCGCCGGCACGCGCGCCGCGCAGACGACCTCGCGCCGCAAGGAAGTCGAACGGCTGCAGACGACCGAGCTCGCGCGATCGAACATCCAGCGGCCGTACATCAAGTTCACGACGAAGCGGCCGTCGGGCAAGGTGCCGTTCGAAGCCGAGGGGCTGTCGAAGGCGTTCGGCGATCTGAAGGTGATTTCGGAGTTCGGCGCCGTCGTGAACCGCGGCGAGAAGATCGTGATCGTCGGCCGCAACGGCGTCGGCAAGACGACGCTCCTGAAGAGCCTGCTCGCCGACGCGCCGGGCCTGCCCGAGTCGCCCGGCGATCGCGACGCGGGCGCGATCAAGTGGGGCCACGAGGTGTCGGTCGGCTACATGCCGCAGGATCACACGAACGCGATCGCTCCGGGCATGACGGCCGTCGAGTGGCTGCACCAGTACGATCCCGACGCCGCGCGCCAGGACATCCACGGCCTGCTCGGCCAGATGCTGTTCAGCGGCGAAGAGGGGCTCAAGCCCACCGAGGCGCTGTCGGGCGGCGAGACGGCGCGGCTGCTCTTCTGCCGCCTCATGCTGCTGAAGCCGAACGTGCTCGCGCTCGACGAGCCGACGAACCACCTCGATCTGGAATCCATCAACGCGCTGAACGTCGCGCTGCAGAAGTACGAGGGCACGGTGCTCCTCGTCACGCACGACGAGGATCTGCTGGACGAGGTTGGCACGCGCGTGTGGCAGGTCGACGCCGGACGCATCGTCGACTTCAAGGGCAGCTACGAGGAACTGACCGGCGTCGCCTCGTAGTGCCGGACTAATAATTCGTCGCCAGATTCATCCCGGTGTACAGGCTCGCGACCTGATCCGCGTACCCGTTGAACAGCTCGCTGCGGCGCATGCGGAACTCGCCGAGCCGGCGCTCGGCGCTCTGATCGCGGAAGGTCGAGCGCGTCCGCCCCGGGTTCACGTTGGAGTAGAACCCGTAGTACTCCGGCGCGGCAATTTCCCACGACGTGCGCGGCTCGCGCTCGACGAACCGGACCCGCACGATCGCCTTGATGCTCTTGAAGCCGTACTTCCAGGGCACGACCAGCCGGAGCGGCGCGCCGTTCTGGTTCGGCAGCACCTCGCCGTAGACCCCGACCGCGAGAATCGCCAGCGGGTGCATCGCTTCGTCCATCCGCAGCCCTTCGGTGTACGGCCAGCGGAGCACGGGGCTGCGCTGCCCCGGCATCTGCGACGGATCCCGGAGCGTCGTGAACTCGACGAACTTCGCCTTGCTCGTCGGCTCCGCGCGCGCGATCAGCGTCGAGAGCGGGAACCCGACCCACGGGATCACCATCGACCAGCCTTCGACGCAGCGGTGACGGTAGATTCGTTCTTCGAGCGTCTGGCCGGCCAGGATGTCCTCGAGGTGGTAGCTCGCCGGCTTCGCGCACTCGCCGTCGATCTGCACCGTCCACGGCTCGGTCTTGAGCCGCCCGGCGTAGCGCGCCGGGTCGTCCTTGTCGATCCCGAACTCGTAATAGTTGTTGTACGAGGTGACGTGCTCCCACGGGTTCGGCGCCTCCGCGGTGCTGAACGGGCTCTTCACCACGCCGCTGAACTTGCGGCCGTGCGGCTGGGCCTGCGCCGCGTCGAGCCGGGGCGTCGACAGCCAGCTGCCGACACCCACGCCGGCCGCGACGGCCGCCACGGCGGTGCCCGTGCCCGCGAGGAACGCGCGGCGCGTGAAGAACCGCCCGCGATCCGTAATCTCCGAGCTGCGGATGTCGTCCGGGCGCTTGATCACCATGAGGCGATCTTACGTTTCTTCCTGGCATCGCGATCCTGAAACACATGCCTTCGTGCGTTCGTGCCTTCGTGGCTGCATTTCGTAGAACCATATATATGGTTATTGATATATAGTTATATTTCACTATGAAGAAAACGACGGTCGACCTGCCGGAGAGCCTGCTGCGCGAGGCGAAAAAGGTCGCGGTTCAGGAGCGCACCACGGTGAAGGCCCTGATCGAACGCGGGCTTCGGGCCGCGATCGCCGACCGGCGCCGGCGCAAGGCGTTCACGCTGCGCGACGCCAGTTTCCAGGGCGACGGCCTCGTGGCCGGACAGTCCCTGCAGGACTGGAACGCGATCCGCGATCAGATCCACGCGGAGCGCGGCGCGTGATCGCCGTCGACACGAACATCCTCGTCTACGCCCACCGCGCAGATACCCATTGGCACCGCATCGCGGCGCGTGCCGTCGCCGTGCTGGCGGAGGCCGCCGCGGAATGGGCGATTCCCTGGCCGTGCCTCCACGAGTTCCTCGCCGTCGTCACCCACCCGCGGATCTTCAAGACCCCCACGCCGCTCGAACAGGCCCTCGACCAGATCGACGCCTGGCTCGAGTCGCCGTCGCTGGTGGTATTGTCGGAGACGGACGGCCACATGGACGCGCTCCGCGATGCCGTGCTGTCGTCGCGCGCGGCCGGCGCGCGCATTCACGACGCCCGGGTGGTCGCGCTCTGCGAGAGCCACGGCGTCCGTGAACTGTGGACCGCCGACCGCGACTTCTCGAGCTTTCCGTCCGTCAAGACCCGCAACCCGCTCGTCGATTGACCTGGAGACCGCCACCCCCCATGCCCGTCAAGACACACGATTCCAGCGACACCTTCCCGGCGCTCGGCCTCTCGGGCCCGCTCGTCGCCGCCGTCACGGCCCTCGGCTACGAGGAGCCGACGCCCGTGCAGCGCGTCACGATTCCGCTGATGCTCGCCGGCCGCGACCTGCTCGCGCAGGCCGCCACCGGCACCGGTAAGACCGCCGCGTTCGCGCTGCCGATGATCCAGAAGCTCACCGAATCGACGGAGCCGGCGGCCGGGAAAAAGACCGCGGCGTCCCGCGCGGTCACGCGCGGCATGGTCCTCGTCCCCACGCGCGAACTCGCGATGCAGGTCTGCGAGGCGATCCACAAGTACGCGCACGGGACGGGCGTGTCGGTCGTGCCCCTCTACGGCGGGTCCTCGATGGAACAGCAGATCCGCGCCCTCCAGCGCGGTGTCGACATCGTCGTCGCGACGCCGGGACGCGCGCTCGATCACATCCGTCGCAAGACGCTCGTCCTCGACGCCATCTCCGTGATGGTGCTCGACGAGGCCGACGAGATGCTCGATATGGGCTTCGCCGACGACATCGAGACCATTCTCCAGGAGACGCCGGGCACACGCCAGACGGCGCTCTTCTCGGCGACGATCCCGCAGCGCATCCTGAAGATCGCGGAACGGCACCTGAAGAACCCCGAGCGCCTGAGGATCGCCGGCGAGAAGACGGCCGCCGGCAAGCTTCCGCGCGTCCGCCAGGTCGCCTACATCGTCAGGGGCAACCAGAAGGCGCAGGCGCTCGACCGCGTGCTCGATATGGAGAACCCGACCTCCGCGCTCGTCTTCTGCCGGACGCGGCGGGAGGTCGATGCGCTGGCCGAAACGCTCAACGCTCACGGCTACCGCGCCGAAGCGCTCCACGGCGGCATGATGCAGCGGCAGCGCGACGCGGTGATGAACAAGTTCCGCGCGGCCAAGGCCGACCTGCTCATCGCCACCGACGTCGCCGCCCGCGGCCTCGACATCGATCAACTCTCGCACGTGATCAACTACGACCTGCCCACCGAAGCCGAAAGCTATGTGCACCGCATCGGCCGCACGGGACGCGCCGGCCGCGAAGGCACGGCCATCACGTTCGCCGAGCCGCGCGAGCATCGGCTGCTGAAGAACATCGAATCCCTGACGAAGCAGAAGATCACGATCGCCACGGTCCCGACCGTGAGGGACCTGCGCGCGCGGCGCCTGGAGCTGACGAAGGCCGCGCTGCGCGACCGCCTCGTCGCCGGCGATTTCGACGATGTGCGCGCGGTGGTGGAGTCGCTGTCGGAGGAATTCGACGTGGTGGACATCGCCGCCGCGGCCGTGAAGCTCGCGCATGCCGCGACGGATGGCGGCGACGCCGAGGAGGAGTTCGAGACGGTCGCGGCCCCGCGGGCCGGCGGTCCGATGGTAAAGCTCTTCATCGGCGCGGGCCGGCGCGACAAGATCCGCCCGGGCGATTTGGTGGGCGCCATCACCGGGGAGGCGAAAGTCGAGTCGTCCTCTCTGGGCGCGATTTCGATCACCGACACGTTCTCGCTGATCGACGTGCCGGAGCGGCTGGCCGAGCAGATCATCACGGCCATGCGCGGCGCGCAACTGCGGGGCAAGAAGGTCACGATCCGCCGCGATCGCGACGCCGGCCGGACGTAGCCCGCTCTCGTTGATTCGACGAAGCCGCGCGCATCGCCACCGCCTGCCAGGATCCCGATCTCACCGCCCTTGCCCGCCAGGCGAGCCGCGCGGATGCTGTTGCGCCAGCGCCGAACGGCGGAAGGCCTGGCCGCGCTCGACGAGGTCATGGTCGCGATCACGTGCGGCGAGGTGGGGCCGATGGTCGCCGGCGTCGTGTACTGCAGCGTCATCGGCGCGTGCCACGAGGCGTTCGACCTGCGCCGGGCGCAGGAATGGACCGACGCGCTCGCCGGCTGGTGCGCCGGGCACCCCGACATGGTCCCCTTCCGTGGCCCGTGTCTCGTACGACGATCCGAGCTGATGCTCCTGCACGGCGCGTGGCCCGAATCGATCGAGGAGGCGCGGCGGGCCTGCGAGCGCACGACCGGATCGGCCGTCCAGCACGACGCGGGCGCCGCGCAGTATCAGCTCGGCGAGGTGCATCGACTGCGAGGTGAGTTCGAACAGGCGGACGAGGCGTACCGCCGCGCCGCGGGGGCCGGCCGCGAGCCGGATCCGGGGCTGGCGCTGCTGCGCCTCGCGCAGGATCGTCCGGACGCGGCGGCGGCGGCGATCCGCCGCGCGCTTGAACGCCCGCACGGCCCGCGCGTCCACGTCGACGTGCTGCGGGCCGCCGTGCCGATCCTGCTGGGCGCCGGCGAGGCGGAGGCTGCCGCGCGGGCGGCGGCCGACCTCGCGGAGCTGGCGCGCGCGACCGACACGCCGTTCCTGGCCGCCGCCGCCGCGATGGCGGCAGGGGCCGTGAACCTCGCCGGCGGCGACGCCGACGCCGCCGTCGCGTCGCTCCGCCAGGCGGCACAGGGCTGGCGGGAGATCGTCGCGCCCTACGAGCTCACCTGCGGGCGCGCCCTTCTGGGCGCCGCGTACCTGCTACGCGGGGATGAGGATGGCGGGCGCATGGAGTTCGAGGCAGCGCAGGAGGCCTTCGAGCGGCTCGGCGCCGCGCCCGACGCTGCGCGAATGGCCGAGCGGCTCGCGCACTGGAGCGCCCGCCCGACCGGCGGGTTGACCGGCCGCGAAGTCGAGGTGCTGCGCCTCGTGGCCACGGGGCGCAGCAACCGTGCCATCGGCGCGGAACTTTCGATTTCTGAGAAAACCGTGGCCCGCCACATCAGTAATATCTTCACCAAGCTCGACCTTTCGTCCCGGTCGGCGGCCACGGCCTACGCCTACGAGCACAAGCTGCTCTGAGACGTCCATTCTTGGACTACATCGGATTGCCCACGCCGCCGCGATGGCCTGCCTGCGCATTTCGCCCGATGCGCGCGGCCGGCCCGAAGGCCGTAAGTTGTCTCTCGACGAAGGGAGGCACGATGACGAGCGAACATACGACCGAACACATCGACACGGTGGTGGTGGGCGCGGGACAGGCCGGCTTGTCGGTGGGCTACCACCTGAAGCGCCGGGGCGTTCCGTGCGTGATTCTCGACGCCAACGCACGCGTGGGCGATCCCTGGCGCCAGCGCTGGGATTCGCTCCGGCTCTTCACGCCAGCCCGCTACGACAGCCTCGACGGCCGGCCCTTCCCGGCTGACCCGCAGTACTTCCCGACGAAGGACGAGATGGCGGACTACCTCGAGGATTACGCCCGGCACTTCGATCTGCCGGTGCTCTCCAGCACGCGCGTCGAGCGGCTCTCGCGCCAGGGCGACGGCTTCCTGGTGGTCGCCGGCGGCCGCCGGTTCGAGGCTGCCCACGTGGTCGTTGCAATGGCCAACCACCAGAAGCCGCGCGTGCCGTCCTTCGCCTCCGAGCTGAGCGCCGACATCGTCCAGATCCATTCATCCGAGTACCGCAACCCGTCGCAACTGCGGCCGGGCCCCGTGCTGATCGTCGGCGCGGGCAACTCCGGGTCGGAGCTCGCGAAGGAGTCCGTACGCGCGGGCCACGAGACGACCTTGGCCGGGCGTGATGTCGGACAGATTCCGTTCCGGATCGCGGGCCTCGCCGGGCGGCTGTTGCTGGTACGAGTGGTGCTCCGCGGCGTCTTCTATCGCGTCCTGACGATCGACACGCCGATCGGCCGTCGCGTGCGGCCGAAGATCCTGCACGGCGGCGGTCCGCTCATTCGTGTGCGGCGGAGGGATCTGAGGGCGATGGGCGTCGCGTGCGCGCCGAAGGTCGCCGGCCTGCGCAACGGCCTGCCGCAGCTCGAGGACGGCCGCGTGCTCGACGTGAAGAACGTGATCTGGTGCACCGGCTACCATCCCGGGTTCTCGTGGATCGATCTGCCGGTGTTCGACGAGTACGGCGAGCCGCGGCACGTGGGCGGCGACGTGCCGAGCGAGCCCGGGCTGTACTTCGTCGGGCTGCACTTTCTCTACGCGCTGTCGTCGGAGATGGTGCACGGCGTGGGCCGCGACGCGCGACGGATCGCGGATCGCCTCGCGCGCGACCACTCAGTGCGTATGGCGCACCCTCGGGTGCGCCGGCAGGGAGCGGCGGCGGGCGCGGCCTGACGCCTGGCTATAATCGGCGCGTGGAGCACGCGCCTCTCAGCCTGGACACCTCGAGCGACGCGGAGCGGATCCAGGTCGACGGCTGGAGGCGGATGTCTCCTGCCGACAAGGCCGCTGTCATCTCGGGGCTGACCCAGACCGTTTTCGACCTGGCGCGCGCCGGCGTCCGTCAGCGATATCCCCTGGCAACACCGCGCGAACAGTTCCTTCGACTGGCGATCGTGACGCTCGGGCCGGAGCTCGCGCGCAAGGCCTATCCCGGAAATCGTCACGCGCGATCTCCGGTGACGGCGCCGATCGATCCGATCGCCGTCGCGCTGTCGGTGACAGCCGCGCTCGACGCCCTCGGCATGGCACACACGATCGGCGGGTCGATCGCGAGCTCCCTCGCCGGCGAGCCTCGGTCCACGCTCGATATCGACATCGTCGCGGCGCTGGAGCCCTCGCATGTCGCCCCACTGGTCCTGGCGCTGTCGCCCGATTTCTATCTCGACGCGGAGGCGCTCAGCCGCGCGGTGCGGCAACGGTCGAGCGCCAATCTGATCCACCAGGCGATACAGCTCAAAGTGGACGTCTTCGTCGCCGGCGGCACGCCGCTCGACGAACACCAGTTGCGCCGCAGCCTGGCGGTCGATCTCGGTTCGGGCCGCGGGCATCGGCGTGCATCCGCCGGAAGACATTCTGCTCCAGAAGCTCCGGTGCCAACGCTCCGCTCCTCGACGTGGCCGACCTGCTCGCCCGGGCGCTCGGCGAGGGCGGCGACCCGCTCTGAGGCTACTCGGTGCGTAGCGCGTTCAGCGGATCGATGGCGGCGGCCCGGTGCGCGGGGATGAAGCTGGCGGCGAGCGCGGTCGCGGCAAGCAGCGCGAGCGCCGCGACGAAGATGCGGGGATCGCCAGGATCCATCTGAAAGAGAAACGCCGCGGCCGCGCTGCGCACGGCCCACGCTCCGGCCGTGCCGAGCGAGACACCGGCGAGGACCAGCCCCGCCGCTCGCCGCAGGAAGATGCGGACCACCTGCCCCGGCGTCGCGCCGAGCGCGAGCCGGATCCCGATCTCGCGCGTCTGCTCGGTCGCGATGTACGCCATCAGCCCGTAGATCCCGACAACCGCAATCGCGAGGCCGAGCACGCCGAACAGCCCGAGCAGCAGCATGTTCAGCCGCCGCTGCGCCGTCCGCCGCCAGACGATCTGATCCATCGTCTGCACGTCGCGCAGGGGTACGTCTGGCAGGATGTCGTAGAGCGCCGATCGCACGGCCGGTACGACGTCGGTGGGCTCGCCTCTCGTCTTGATGACGAGGCTGCCGCCGCCGTACGAGGGCTGCGGCCGGAGGAGCAGGTACCCGATCGGCATGGCTGCCGTCTCGGGCCAGCGCACGTCGCCGACAACCCCTACGATTCGGTTTGGTCCCATGCCCAGCAGATCGACCTCGCGACCGATCGGGTCTTCTCCAGGGAACAACTTCTGCGCCGTCAGCGCGCCCAGAAGGATCGATGGGGGATTGGCGCTCGCGTCACGGTCGTCGAAAAGGCGGCCCGCGACAAGGGGGATGCCGAGCGCGCGATAGAACTCCGGCGAAACGATCGCCGTCATGAGCAATTGCTCGTCGCGTTCTAACACCCGTCCCGGAATCGAGACGCGGGACGTGGCCATCATGGTCGTAACCGGTGTCGTACCGAACGCGGCGGCAACCGCCGTCACGCCCGGCGTGTTCTTCAGCCGCTCGATTATTGCCAGCAGCGCCGCATTGCCGCGCTGCGCATCAGCCCCGTAGCCGGTGAACACGCTGGCGGTCAGCACGGACTTCGGATTGAAACCCAGGTCGATCCGCATCAGCTTTACGAAGCTTGCGATGAACAGACCGGCACCAACGAGCAGCACGACCGCCAGTGCGAGTTCGCCGACAACGAGCAGGCTGCGCGCGCGGCGGCCCGCCCGCGACGTCGACGCCGACCGGCCGCCGTCCTTCAGCGTCACCGTCAGATCCGGACGCGAGCACTGCCACGCTGGTAGCAGTCCGGCCAGCAGACCTGCGACGAACGCGGCGCCGATGGCCAAAGCGAGGACGCGCCCGTCGAGCGCGATCGATGCCACGCGTGGCACGTTGTCCGGCATCGCCGCCCGCAGAATCTCGACGGCGCCTCGCGCGAGCGCAACGCCAATGGCCGCGCCCACAGCCGAGAGCACGACCGTCTCGACCAGCAGCTGACGGACGATGCGCCATCGCCCAGCGCCAATGGCGGCCCGGATCCCGAGCTCCTTTTGCCGCGCGAGTCCACGCGCCAGCACCAGTCCGGCCACGTTGACACACGCGACCAGCAGCACAAGGAGCACGGCGCCGAGGAGGAGCAGCATCCACGATCGGGTACGCGTGCCGATCACTTGATCGGCGAGCGGGACGACCGTCCCGTTCCCGATATGATCAGCCCAGCCCGGGTTCTCGGACGCAATCAGGGTTGAAAGCTGTGACATCCGGTCGGACGCTCGTTCGACCGAGACGCCGTCCTTGAGGCGCGCGACAGCCAGAATGTAGAAGTTGTGACTCTGTGAACGAATGCGATCGTCCGGCGGGATCACAAGAGGCACCCAGACATCGGTCGCTGGAACCGCAGCTACCGGATAGGAAAACGAAGGCGGCATCACGCCAACGATTTCGTAGGTGAAGCCCTGGAGACGCACCTTCCCGCCAATCGCCTTTGGGTCGCCGCCGAAGTGGCTCTGCCAGAATCCGTAGCTCAGCACCGCCACGGTTTCACGGCCCGTCGCGTCGGCGTCCGGGCTGAAGCCGCGGCCGATCAGCGGCTGCACGCGCAGCACGTCGAAGAATTCGGACGACGCCATGAGGGCCTGTACGTTCTCTGTCGCCCGATCGGGCTGCTCCATGTTGAGCGCGCGGGCCGCATATCCGGTAAGACCTTCGAACACATCCTGGCGGGCGTGCCAATCGAGATAGTCCTGTGGCGTCAGGGCGGTCACGACAGGCCCCGAGGCTCTCTGCGGTTGCGGGCCGACAGCCACGAGGCGATCGTGTTGATCGAACGGCAGCGCCCGCAGCGCGACGGCATCGACGGCCGAGAAGATCGCCGTCGACGATCCGATCCCGAGCGCGAACGTCACGACGACGATGAACGTGAAGCCGGGCGCGCGTCGCATCTGCCGGAACGCGTAGCGCATGTCGGCGCCGAGATCCTGAATCCACCCGAGGCCGCGCGCCTCGCGCCCCTGCTCGCGCCAGCGCAGCGGATCGCCGAACTCCAGGCGCGCGCGCCGCATCGCCTCGGCGCGGCCGAGGCCTTCGGCCTCGAGCGCGTCGGCGCGCGATTCGAGGTGATGCCGCCATTCCTCGGCCATCTCGCGCTCGAGCCGCCGGCGGCGGGCCAGGGCGGATGCGAACGAGCGCAGCCGCGCGAGCGCGCTCACAGATCCTCCGGCGCGGCCGCCAGCGCGAGACCAATCGCCTCGGACAGGCCTTCCCAGTACGCGATCTCTTCCTTGAAACGCTTCCGCCCTGCTGCCGTCAGCCGGTAGAACTTCGCGCGGCGCTTGTTCTCGGACTCGCCCCACTCGCTGTCGATCAGGCCCTGGTGCTCGAGCCGGTAGAGGGCCGGATAGAGCGAACCCTGCTGAATCTGGAGCTTGTCCCGCGAGATCTGCTGGATGCGAAGGAGGACACCGTAGCCGTGCAGCGGCCCGAGCGAGACGGCTTTGAGGATCAACAGGTCGAGCGTGCCTTGCAGCAGCTCCGTCGTCGTGCCCATCGGCGGCTCTCCTCGGATGACATAGAGAGCCTAGCGACGCTCTCCCAGTGAGTCAAGGAGAGGCGGGCGCGGCACGCATTTGACCATCCAGGCCAGTTCCTCCATAATGGAGGAATAATGGAGGAACCCCGGTGGCGACGCTGAACGTCAAGGGCCTGCCCGATCGCCTGTACAAGAAGCTCCAGGCCAAGGCCCGGCGCGAGCGGCGGTCGGTCGCCCAGGAGGTGACCGTGCTGCTTGAAGCCGCCCTCGAGACGCCCGCGCCGCTCTCCATCCTCGAGCTTCGCGGGCTCGGCCGCGAGTGCTGGGCCGGCGTCGACGCGGCCGCGCACGTCGCCGCCGAGCGCGACGCGTGGGACTGATCGACCTGACCGCACGCGGCCCCATCGCCGTCGACACGGCGATCTTCATTTACTACATCGAGGCCCACCCGGCGTACGCGCCGCTCGTCGATCCCCTCTTCGACGCCGCCGATCGCGGCGCGTGCCAGCTCGTCACTTCCGCGCTGACGCTGCTCGAGGTGCTCGTCGTGCCGTATCGCGCCGGCAACCGGGCGCTCGCGGATCGCTATGAGGCGCTACTGACCAGAAGCCGCGGCATCCGCTGTGTCGACCTCTCCCGGGACCAGCTCCGCGCCGCCGCGCAGTTGCGGGCGGCCACCGGCGCGCGCACGCCGGACGCGCTGCAGCTCGCCGCCGCGATCGGCGCCGGCTGCCGAACATTTGTGACGAACGATCGGCGGCTGCCGCCGATCCCGGGACTCGAGATCCGGCAGCTGGCCGACTACTGTCAAAGGAATCCGCCGCGGCGGACGTGAAGGTCCGCCCAACAGACCGGAAAGCGATGGCTGCGGGCTGGAGCCTATGCGCATCGCAGCGCCGTCATCGGATCGATCCAGGCGGCGGACGGGCGTTCCGGTCGGCGCGACTTCTGAGCCGCGCGATCAGGGATGTACCAAAAGCGGCCCGGAAGCGGTCCGAGCCGGCGTCGGTGATGAGTACGCGAACGGCGCTCGGCCAACCCCGCCGGTGACCAGTCGGCTCACCGGCGATCGGCGAACCCGCCACCGACGCCGGGAACCGGAAGCTCAGCGCTGGAGGGGCGGTTTTGCCGTGCGGCGAAGCGGAGCGGCGAGCGGAATGCGCGTTCGCCGCGCACCGGCGGCAAACCTAAAGATCCGACCAAGGTATGGGAACCCCGGCGGGCGTGAAGGCCCGACCTACGACAAAAGGCGGGGAAGGATCTCGCCGATCGGCTCGCGGAACACCGCGTCGGCGATCGCGTCGAACGGCGTCGGCTGCGCGTTCACGATCACGATCCTCGCGCCCGCGTCCTTCGCGATCGGCACGGCGCCCGCCACCGGGTACACCTGCAGCGTCGTCCCGATCGCGACGAGCACCTCAGCGGCTGCCGCGGCGCGCAGCGCCCGATCGATCACCTGCGGCACGAGGGGCTGCCCGAACGAGATCGTCGCGCTCTTGAGGATCCCGCCGCAGGATCGGCACGGCGGATCGTCTTCGCCCGCGCGCACGCGAGCGAGCGTCTCCTGCATCGGCCCACGCCAGCCGCAGGCCATGCACGTGACCTCGTGCACGGTGCCGTGCACCTCGATGACCTTGTCGGAGGAGTTGCCGGCCTGCTGATGCAGGCCGTCGATGTTCTGCGTGACGAGCGCATGCAGCCGGCCGCACTTCTCGAGATCCACGAGCGCCCGGTGGCCAGTGTTCGGCCGCGCCCGCCACGCGGGGTGTTCGAGCCGGCTCTGCCACGCCAGCCGCCGGACCTCGGGATCCGACATGTAGTAATGGATGTTCGAGAGTTGCTCGGCCTTCGGGTTCGTCGTCCAGACGCCTTGCGGCCCGCGGAAGTCGGGGATGCCCGAGTCGGTCGAGATCCCCGCTCCCGTCAGGACGACGACGCGCGCGGCTTCGCCGATCCAGTCGCGCGCGCCGGCGGGTGTCACGGCTCCTTCGAGTACTCCGGAAACGTGAAGTCGAACACCTGCTCCTTGTCCTTCGGATTGAACTTCACGTACAGCTTCAGGTTCATCGGTAGCTTCGCGTCGGGCACCTTCGCGTCAATCGTGTTCGGCGGCGCCTTGAGATCGGTCGCCAGGACAAACGGCTCGCCGACCGGCTCCGCGTTTGCGTTGGCGGCGACCCCGCGCACGGAGAAGCCGGCCGCGCCGATGGGGCGCGTCATGTCGTCGTAGAAGTACACCCGGAAGATCCCGGGCGCGATGTACGTGCCTTCGAGGTGATGCCACTGATCCGACGCCATGAAGAGCAGCCCGCCGTGCCGCGGGTTGTGGTCGCCGTGCGGCCGCCGCGTGTACTTCTTGATCCGCGGGCTGCCGTCGGCGCACGTGCCAGGCTCCATCTCGTCGACGTCCGGATCGCCCTTGCAGGTGAACGTGAGGGCCGTCGTGATCGGCACGAGCGGCGTCTTGTCGTACCGGCAGATCCCGGGTTTGTCGCTGGGCGGCAACTGCACGCGCAGGCACGAATAGGCGGTGACCAGCCGGACCGGCACCAGGTCCGCGCCGGACACGGGACACTTGCCGGGATCGGCCGCGATGTAATTCGTTTCGTTCGCGGACGTGCAGACGTAGGAGATGGGCGGCAGATCGTCGGCGGCCGGCGCCGAGCGCGTCGCGTCGACCCGGACTTCGTGCAGCGTCGTCGCGTCGCCGTCGATGACCGTCGCGACGACATAGTCGCCGTTCTTCAGCGTGGTCAGCACCTGGGGGTTGTCCACGTGGTAGCTCATGGTCATCGCCATCATCCAGCCCGGCACGCTCTCCCCGTCGACCGTCAGCATCCCCGCGGCTGTGTCCACCTTTTCCACTTTGCCGTGGAAGGTGTGCTGGGCCGGCTGCTGCGCGAGGGCGGGCAGAGCGGTCAGCAAGAGGATGGCGGCGAGGCGAGTCGCGGGGAACACACGAGGCATGAGGGCTCCTTTCTAGATCCTTAGAGTAACAAACATCAGCTGCCGGGTTCCTGTCACCTCCCGCGCAAGAATTCGCGTCTTTTCCGGCAGCCGAGTGGGCGCGCTGACGTATTGTTAAGTGTACGCTGGCCGAGGCTGGCACCGCTTTCGCAGCGGAGACAATCAATGACGGAGGTGCTCGCCATGCGACCAATCCTGCGGTTGGCTTCAGTCGCGGCCGCCGCGATCGTGCTGACCGGCTGCGCGACGATGAACGTGAGCTCGCAGGTCCAGCGCGATCTCAGCTTCTCTCAATATCACACATTCGACTGGGGCGAGCCCGACACCCTGCCGGCGAACGATCCTCGTCTCGCGACGCCCTTCTTCCGCGATCATCTGGAAGGGGCCGTTGAGCGTGCGTTGGCGGCCAAGGGCTTCGCGCATGCCTCGTCGACGGCCGGCGCGGATCTCCTGTTTCACTATCACGCCAGCATCGACGAGCGGATCGACGTGAACCGCACGGACCGCGACCTGGGCTACGGATACCAGGGGAACGGCGGCGTGACGGTCAATTCGTTCGAGGCCGGGACGATCGTGATCGACGTGGTCGACGCGAAAACCAAGCGGGTGATCTGGCGCGGGTGGGCGCAGCACAGCCTCGAGGGCGTGCTCGACAACCAGGATCGCCTGGCCGATCTGATCGACACGGCGGTGAGCCGTATGATGGCGCGGTTCCCGCGCCCGATGTAAGGGCAAGGAGACTGCGATGACTGCCTCACGACGTTGGCTCTGGGCGGCGGCTTTCGCGACAGCCGCGATCGTCGCCGCGGGCTGCGCGACAATGCGCGTGAACTCGTTCACCGAGCGCGGCCGGGACTTCTCGACCTACCATTCGTACGGCTGGGCGCCGGAGGATCAGCTGCGGACCGGCGATCCGCGGCTGGACAACAACCCGTTCTTCCTCGAGCGGCTGCAGAAGGACGTCGATCAGAACTTCGCCTCGCGCGGCCTCGCGAAGGCGCCCGGATCGCCCGACCTGCTGATTCACTACCACGTGAGCATCTCCCAGCAGATCGACACCGCCGGTCTCGACCAGCCCTACGGCTACCAGTGCGCGACCTGCGAACCGTCGGTCTTCGACGCGGGCACGCTCCTGTTCGACCTGGTGGACCCGCGCACGAACACGCTCGTCTGGCGCGGCTGGGCCGAGGGGTCGATGGACAACGCGATCGACAACCAGGACCTCATGGAACAGCACATCGACGACGCCGTGACGAAGATCATGGCCACGCTGCCGCGCGGCCTGTAGCGACCTGACGCACTCGTAGCGGGCCTTCAGGCCCGCCGCTCGAGGGCCGCGCGATCCCAGCCGCCGAGCGTCGCGCCGGCCTCGTACGTGCTGCGGATGAATGCGCGCAGCGCGTCCGCGGGGTCTGGCGCCGTGCGGACGGCGTCGTACGGCAGGATGAACTCCCCCATCTCGGCGTGGTAGTACGCCGCGGCCGGCTCGACCGTCGCGGTCTTGAAGCCGGCGGGTTCGGGCACGGCGTAGCTGTAGAACACCGGCTCCAGCACGGGCGGGCCGCCCAGCCAGAAGCCGTGGCTGATCACCTCGCGTGAGTAGGCCTCGCGCATGAACGCCGGCCCTTCGCGCGGCGGCGCCGGCCGGCCCGAGAAGCGCGTCACGGCGAGATCGAACGCGCCCCAGAAGAAATGCGACGGGCTCGTCTTCCCGACGAACGACGTGCGCGACTCCTCGAACACGCGATCGACGTGGGTCAGGATGCGCCAGCACCGGTTGGCGTACTCCGGATCGTACGCGTGGTGCGCCTCGTCGAGCTCGAAGCGCACGGGCGCCGCGAGCTCCGACGGCAGCGTCCAGATCCGGACGCTCAGCGCGAGCTCGTCGAGCAGCGCCATCAGGGCCCGGTAGAACGCGGCCACCGATCGCGGCTCGAGCGGGAGCGTCCCGACGGCGCCGTCCGACGCGCGGACGACGAGCTGCTGGTCGATGAAGTCGAACTCGATCGTGAACGTGCGGGCGTCGTGCGCGAGGACGCCTGTCGCGAGGCCGCGCGGCGTGACGTGCAGCGCCACGCCCCAGCTGTGGTTGAGGTGCGGCGCCGTGGCGAGGGCGATCTTCCCCACCATCTGCGTCCACATGTGCAGCGTGGCGTAGGTGTCCTTCCACGCCTCGTACGGGAGTTCGGGCCAGAGGTCAGTGTTCATGCGGGGTTCATGCTAGCCTTGCGAAGTATGGCAGACGTCTGCGAGCACATCGAACAGATTACCGAAATCCAGACCGAGCGTGTGCACCAGTGCGACGAGTGCGTGAAAATCGGCGGGACGTGGGTCCACCTCCGCACGTGCCAGACCTGCGGCGGCACGCACTGCTGCGACAGCTCGCCCAACCGCCACGCCAGCAAGCACGCCCGCGCCACCGGCCACCCCGTCGTCAGCTCCGCCGAGCCCGGCGAGCGCTGGCTCTGGTGTTACCCCGACGAGCAGTACGCGGAATACTGACAGCTGACGGCTTCCACTTGACAGACCAGTGGAGCAACGCGCATGCTCCACTGGTATGCCCAGTGAACCACGCGTCGCGCTCCTCCAGGGCACGCTCGACCTGATCGTCCTTCGCACGCTCTCCGCGATGGGCCCGCAGCACGCCTACGGCATCGCCTCCCGGCTCGAGCAGGTCTCCGACCATCCCTTCACGCTCAATCAGGGCACGCTCTACCCCGCGCTGGTCCGCCTCGAGCAGAAGGGCTGGATCAAGGGGGCGTGGCAGAAGACGGAAAACAACCGCGACGCGAAGTACTACGCGATCACCAAAGCCGGCACGCGCGCGCTCGGCAAGGAGACGGCCCGGTGGCGGCGGCTCGTGGGGTTGGTGGACAAACTGCTGGGAGAGAACGGGTGATTGGGGAAGTTAGGAAGTTAGGAAGTAAGGAAGTTAGGAAGTGGGTTCGAAGGTTCTGGAACGCGACACCTCGCACCCGGCACCAACTTCCTGACTTCCTCACTTCCTGACTTCCTGACTTCAAGGATCAACCATGCGCCGTTTCATCCTCCGCCTCGTGAACGTCTTCCGCCACGGCCGCGCCGAGGACGAGCTCGCGCGCGAGGTGCGCGCGCACCTGGCGATCATCGAAGTCGAGTACCGGCGCCAGGGCCTGAGCGAGTCCGACGCGCGCCTCGCCGCGCGCCGGGCGATGAACGGCGTCGAGCAGACGAAGGAACATCAGCGCGACGCGCGATCGCTGCGGTGGCTGGAGGACCTCGGACGCGACCTGCGCCACGCGCTTCGCATGATGCGGCGCGACAAGGCCTGGACGGCGGTCGTCGTCGTTTCATTGGCCCTCGGCATCGGCGCGAACACCGCGATCTACGGCGCGCTGAACGGCCTGCTCGTCGCGAAGGTGCCGGTTGCCGATCCCGACTCGCTCGTCCGCCTGCGGAGCGCCGGTCCGAACCAGATGCGCACGAGCTCGAGCGACTACGGCTTTTCCGCGCCCTCGCAGGGGCGCAGCGTCCGGGCGACGTTCTCCTATCCGATGTACCTGCAGTTCCGGCAGGACAACCGCGCGATGGCGGACCTCGCCGCCGGCGCGCCGGCCGATCGGCTCACGGCCATCGTCAACGGCGAGGCGGCGATCGCCCGGGGCTTCGTCGCCTCCGGCAACTACTTCCAGGTCCTCGGCGTGGACGCGGCAATCGGCCGGACGATCGTCCCCGACGACGACCGTCCCGACGCGGCGCCGGTGGCCGTCATCAGCCACGCGTACTGGCAGTCGCGCTTCGGCGGCGATCCGGCCGTCGTCGGCCGCACGTTCCGCCTGAACGATGCGGTCGTCACGATTGTCGGCGTGCTGGGGGCGTCGTTCACCGGCATCCAGCGGCCCGCGTCGGCGGCGCCCGACGTGACGGTGCCGCTCTCCGCGACCCGGGCGCTCGGTCTCGCCAACGCGCCGCTGGATCGGCCGACGTCCTGGTGGCTCCAGGTCTTCGGCCGCCTGCGTCCCGGCGCAACGGCCGGGCAGGTCGAGGGGAATCTCGGCGGCGTCTTTCAGGCGACCGCGCGGGCCGGCCTCGATCAATATCTCGCCGGCCTCACCGACGAGCAGCGCGACCGCGCCTTCAACCAGAATCGCACCGACGTGCCCGCGTTGATCGTGGACTCGGCAGCGCACGGCGTCTACGACGTCGAGACCGACGCGATGCGCGCCGGCACCATCCTCGCCGCCGTCGTCGGGCTCGTGCTGCTGCTCGTGTGCGCCAACGTCGCCAACCTGCTGCTCTCTCGATCGACGGCGCGCCAGAAAGAGCTCGCCGTGCGGCAATCGCTCGGCGCCGCGCGCGGCCGTCTCGCGCGCCAGCTCCTTACGGAGAGCCTGCTGCTCGCCCTCCTCGGCGGCGGCCTCGGCGTCGCGCTGGGGTACTGGAGCCGGCTGCTGCTGCCCGCGTGGCTGGGCCGGGCGGCCGTGGAGGGTCAGGTGTTCGTCTTCGACTGGCGTGTGTTCGCGTTCCTGGCGGCGATCACCATCCTGGCGGGCCTGATTTTCGGCCTGGTGCCCGCGCTGCGCGCGTCGTGCTCGCTCGACGCCGAGTTGAAGGCGGCGGGCCGCAGCGTCGCCGGCGGACGCAGCCGGCTCGCGAGCGCGCTGCTCGTGCTGCAGGTCGCGATCTCGCTCGTGCTGCTCGTCGGCGCGGGCCTGTTCCTGCGCACCGTGATCAACCTGCGCGGCGTGGATGTGGGCTTCGATCCCGACAAGGTCGTGCTGTTCCGCGTCGATCCGATCGCAAACACCGACAACGACGCGCGGCTCCGCGTGTACCAGTCGATCGCGGAGCGCGTCGGGGCGCTCCCCGGCGTGCGCGCGGTGGGCCTGTCGAACGTCGCGATGCTCACGGGGTTCGAAAACACGTCGAACCTGTACATCGAGGGCGGCAGCGCCACCGACGGCGCCGCGACGGATCGCGTCGTGGCGTCTCCGGGCTTCTTCGACGCCCTGCGGATCCCGCTCGCCGCGGGCCGCGGGTTCAGCGTGCGTGACGATGGGAATGCCCCGAAAGTCGCGCTCGTCAACCAGGCGTTGGTGCGCGAGGCCTTCGGCGGGGAGAATCCCATCGGCCGGCGCTTCGGCACCAGTCAGGAGGGCCGCGGCGACATCGAGATCGTGGGCGTGGTCGGCGACGCGAAGTACACCAGCGTGCGCGACGCCGCGCCCCCGACGATCTACGTCCCGCACGGACAGGCCACGATGCCGCGCGCGGTCTTCGAGGTGCGCACGGGCGTCGATCCCCTCTCGATCGTGCCGTCGCTGCGCGAGGCGGTACGGGAGGTCGATCCGAATTTGCCGGTCACGGACGTCTCGACGCAGGCGGCCGAAATCGAAGGGCGTTTCGTCCAGGAGCGCGTGTTCTCCCAGGTCTGCTCGCTCTTCGGCGCGCTGGCCGCGATCGTCGCCGCCATCGGCCTGTTCGGCCTCATGTCGTACAGCGTGGCGCGCCGCACGAACGAGATCGGGATTCGCATGACGCTCGGCGCGCAGCCGACGAGCGTCCTGCGCCTCGTGCTCCGCGAGTCGTTCGTCCTCGTCGCGATCGGGATCGGCGTCGGCCTCGTCGCGGCCATGGGCGCGGCCCGGTTGGTGGCGAGCCAGCTCTACGGCCTCGCGCCGACCGATCTCGTGACGATCGCCGGCGCCTCGCTGCTGATGCTGGTCGTGTCCGCGATCGCCGGCTACCTCCCGGCCCGCCGCGCGTCGAAGGTCGACCCGATGATCGCCCTTAGGTGCGAATAATCAAACTGAGGACTGGGGAACTGAGGAAGTAGGCCGCTGGGGCGCTCAGGAATTACTTCCTCAATTCCCCAGCTCCCCAGTTCCTCAGTTTCTTGGGTACTTGACCTCTTCTCCCTCAGCGGCCAAGATGGCCGCGACAACGACCGGTCACACGTTTTTCACATGTGGAGGAGGGCCCTGTGAAACGCTACCTCGTCGTCCTGGCCATGGCGGCTTTCGCCGCCGCGTGCACCCAGCCGATGGAACCGACCGCTGACGCCCAGGGTGGCGCGCCCGCCGCGCCGGCGGGCCGCGGCCGCGGCGTCTCCCCGGAACAGCAGGCCGCGCTCCAGGCGCAGGCCGACCTCGAGAAGAGCACCCCGCAGCTCAAGATCCGTGAAGAGGTCCTGCAGCTCGACGTGCCCGGCCACACGATCGGCGAGGCCGTGGGCGTGGCGAAGAACTCGCAGGGCCACCTGTTCGTGTTCACCCGCACGGGCGGCGGCGGCCCGGCCAAGGCCAGCACCGCGTCGCAGCTCTTCGAGTTCGACAACAACCTCAAGTTCGTCAAGCAGTGGGGCCCGGACAACTACGCGGCGGCCTTCGCGCACACCGTCCGCGTCGACAAGAACGACAACGTCTGGATGACCGACGAGGGCGCGAACATGATCGTCAAGTTCGACCCGCAGGCGCGCGTGAAGATGGTGCTCGGCCGCAAGGAAGAAGCCATCGACTTCTTCGAGCGCTACGTCGAAGCGAACCAGGGCGCCGCCCCGGAAGGGGACGGCTCGGGAAGCGCCGGCACCTTCGGCCGGCCGACCGATGTCACCTGGGACAGCCAGGGCAACACCTACATCTCGGACGGCTACAACAACGCGCGCGTCGCGAAGGTCGGCCCCGACGGCACGTGGATCAAGTCGGTCGGCACGCGCGGCAACGGCGACGACCAGTTCAACACGGTCCATGCCATCACGTCCGACTCGCACGACAACATCTACGTCGCCGATCGCGGCAACCGCCGGATCAAGGTCTACGACACGGACCTCAACCTGAAGACGATGTTCACCAATGTGGGCGCGCCGTGGTCCGTGTGCGTGTCGCCCGCGCCAAACGAGTTCCTCTTCAGCGGCGACGGCAACGGCAAGATCTACAAACTGGATATGTCCGGCAAGCTTGTCGGTTGGGCCCAGACGAGCCTGGGGCACGGCCAGACCGGCTGCCTGGTACACGAACTGCATTGCGAATCCGATAGGGTGATCTACAAGGGCGACTGCTCGACGTGGACGGTCGAAAAGATCACCATCGACGGCATGGCCTCGGCCACGAACTGACCGGGGCGGGTTGACGCCGATAAGCCATTGATATATAATGGCTTATCGGATTACACTTGAGGACGATTTTGCTGCGAAAGGTTGTGGCAGTACCTCGTGTATTTCTGGTAAACTTCGACCCTGCTGTACTTTGCAGGTAATTTGCCCCCTCCGGGGGCGTCGTTAATGCGGACTGAAGCACTCGTCGTGAAAGGAGCTACGCGTATGGTCGGATTGAGTCGTCTGGGAGCCCTCGCGGTCGGAGCCGCTCTCCTCGTACCCGGCGCCGCGCTGGCCGCTGATCAGCCCACACCGACGTTCTCGAAGGACGTGGCGCCGATTCTCCAGGCCAAGTGCCAGTCGTGCCATGAACCGGGGTCGATCGCCCCGATGTCGCTGATGACGTACCGCGAAGCGCGCCCCTGGGCGCGGTCGATTCGCGATCGCGTGGCCTCACGGCAGATGCCGCCCTGGCACATCGACAAGAGCGTCGGGATCCAGGAATTCAAGAACGACATCTCGCTCAGCGACGAGCAGATCGACACGATCGTCCGCTGGATCGACGGCGGCGCCCCCGAGGGCAACCCCGCCGACATGCCGCCGCTCAAGCCGATCACCACCAAGCTCTACTGGCAGGCCGAGAACGACGGCTACGGGCCGCCCGATCTCATCGTGAAATCGCCCGAGTACACGATGCCGGCGGTTGGCCAGGACCAGTGGTGGCGCCCGACGGTGGACATCCCGGGCCTCACCGAGCCGCGCTGGGTGAGGATGGTCGAGATGCGGCCGTCGAACCTGCAGGGCCGCAAGGACCTGCACCACTCGATCGCCCACGTCGTCCTGACCGATGATCCGGGATCGGTGAACACGGGCCTCGCGACCGGCCGGCGTGGTCCGGTCGATCCGGACGACCCGAACGCCCGCCCGACGCTCATGGAATGGGCGATCGGCAAGGGCTACGACCGCTATCCCGACGGCACGGGCAAGCTGCTGATCCCGGGCGAGAAGATCTCGTGGGACCAGCACGTGCACGCCAGCGGCGAGGATGTGACGTTCGGCTCGGAGCTCGGTATCTGGCTGTATCCGAAGGGCCAGGAGCCGAAGCACCGGATTTACCTGGTCGGCTTCACGGGCCTGAAGAACGGCACGGTCGGCCTCGACATCAAGCCGAACAGCATCTCGTCCACGGACGGCTTCACCGTGCTGCTCGAGAACACCGTCATCACGAACTTCCAGCCGCACTTCCACCTGCGCGGCAAGGCAATGGGCGTTGAAGCGATCCTCCCCGACGGCACGACCCAGATGATCAGCTACACGGAGGACTTCAACTTCAACTGGATGACGAACTACATCTACACCGACGAAGCGGCGCCCGCCTTCCCGAAGGGCACGGTGATTCACGTCACCGCGTACTACGACAACACGAAGGCGAACAAGAACAACCCCGACCCGGATCAGTGGGTGGGGTACGGCGACCGCACCGTGGACGAAATGGCCCACGCGTGGATGAACGTCTACTACCTGAGCGATGCCGAGTACGCCGACTACGTCAAGAGCCACAGCAAGAAGATGTCGGACTCGCAGCAACAGCAGCAGTAGGCGGACCTCGTCAGGTCCGTTGACCGCGGGGAGCCCCGGGCTCCCCGCGGACCTTTCCCCCAGGAACGCCCCAATGACTCAGAAGCCCGTTTTACGCCTGTGCGCTCTGTTGGCGCTCGTGGCCGGTGTGGTCGTCTCCGCACAGATCATCCTGCCGCAGGAACCGCCCAAAGAGTTCGGCGCGAGCATCTCGCCCTCCTTCGAGGGCTGGTTCGACAACCCCGACGGCACGCACAGCTTCCTCATCGGCTACTACAACCGCAATACGGAAGAGGAAGTGGACGTTCCCATCGGCCCCAACAACATGTTCGAGCCGGGGCCGGCAGATCGCGGTCAGCCGGAGCACTTCCTGACGCGCCGGCACTTCGGCGTGTTCCAGGTCACCGTGCCCGCCGCCTTCCCGACAGAAGAGCGTCTCTGGTGGAACCTCACCGTGAACGGAGTCACGAGCCGCGTGCCCGTTCACATGCACATCAACTACAACATCTCGCCGTTCAAGGGCTCCGAGGAGTCGCCCGACGGCCGCTACCCCACGCCGCCGACCATCCGGCTCTCGGAATCGGGCCCGAAGTTCCAGGGCCCGCGAGCGCCCGTCGTCGAGATGACGGCGAAGGTGGGCACGCCGATGCCGATCAACCTGTGGGGTGATGACACCGCGCTGTATAGCAGCGGGGGCGGCGCTCCGCGCGAGGGCGAGGTGCCGGCGATCAACGTCCAGATCACGCCGTACCGGCACAGTGAGGACATGAAGATCGCGAACAGGCGGCCGCGCGTCGAGACGACCATGGGCGGCAAGCCGCTCGAGCCCTATAGTGGGCATACGTCGACCGCGGTCACGTTCGGCCAGCCGGGCACCTACATGCTGCACGTGAACGTCGGGAACTACACCTCCACCGGCGGCGGCAGCAGCGCGGGCTGCTGCTGGACGACCGTCCTCCTGAAGATCACGGTCACCGAGTAAGTTCCGGACTTCTTTCGCGGGCGCCGCGCGCGGGCATATCATCTGGCTGCATGGCTGGAGAGATTCCCGCCCTCGGCGCCTTTTTTCTGTCCGGCGCCGCCGCGCTGATTTTCGAAGTCGCGTGGTTCCACCGCGCCGGCCTCGTCTTCGGCAACAGCCTCTGGGCCGTCACCGTCGTCCTGTCCGCGTTCATGGGCGGCCTGGCGATCGGGAACGCGCTCGTCGCCCGGTACGCCGCGCGCATCCGGCGGCCGCTCCTCGGCTACGCGGCGCTCGAGCTGACGGTCGCCGCGGCGGGCATCGCCGCCGTCTACGCCCTCCCCGCCCTGACCATCGTCACGGTGCCCGCCGGACGCCTCCTGGGCGACGGATCCCCGCTGCTCAATCTCGTGCGTTTGATCACGGCGTTCACCGTGCTCGTCGTGCCCGCGACCGCGATGGGCGCCACGCTCCCGGTGCTCGCGGGTGCGGTCGGCCGATCGCGGGCATTCGGGGGCGTCCTCGGCCGGTTGTACGGCGTGAACACGATCGGCGCCGTTGCGGGCGTGATGGCCTCCGAGCTGTGGCTCGTCGGGTGGGTCGGCGTCGCCGGGGCGGCCTGGTTCGCGGCGCTGTTGAACGTTGCGGCCGCGGCTCTCGCGGCCGGCGTGGCCGCGCGTGCGCCTGGCGAGGTTGAAGACGCGGCGCCGGCCGCACCGGTCCTCGGACACGACGCGGTGGCGTGGCTCGTCGCGGCCACGCTTCTCTCCGGCGGCGCGCTGATGGCGCTCGAGGTCGCGTGGTTCCGCTTCCTGTCGATGTACGTCCTCACGACCACGCTCGCGATGAGCGTGATGCTGGCAGTCGTGCTGGCATCGATCGGGTTGGGCAGCCTCCTGGCCGCGATCCTGACCCGCGCCGGCGGATTCCGTCGCGGGCTGCCCGGCGTCGCCGCCGCCGCGGCGGTCGTGACGCCTGCCTCGTACGCCGCGTTCGGCGTCCTGACCTCCGGGGCCCAGGTCGGCGACTGGCGGCGCGTCCTCTGGTTCGCCATCGTGCTCACGGCGCCGACGGCGATCGCGTCCGGCGCCCTGTTCACGCTGATCGGCAGCCGGCTGCGCGACGCGCTCCGCGATCGCACGCGGACCACAGCGTTTCTCACGGCGGCCAACACGACCGGAGCGCTGCTCGGACCGCCCGCGGCGACGTTCGTGCTCCTGCCGGTCCTGGGTATGGACGGCACATTCGCCGCCCTGGCGATCGTCTACATCCTCGTCGCGGCCGCCGCCGCTCGCGCGTCCACCGGGCCGCTGAGCCGCGGTGTCACGGCAGCGGCCGCGGCCGTGACGCTGGCGGCCCTGGCGGCCTTCGCCGGAGCGCACGTGGGCCGCGCCTACGTGGCGCGAGCGGCCGCGCCGTACGCCGCCGACGGCTCAGTCATCGTCGAGACGCGCGAGGGGCCATCGGAAACCATCTTTCTGATGCAGCAGACATGGCTGGGACAGCGCGTGTATTCCCGGCTCGTCACCAACGGCTTCTCAATGACAGGCACGGCCGTGCCCGGCCAGCGGTACATGAAGTACTTCGCCTACTGGCCGATGATGCTGCATGACGGCCCGATCCGGCGCGCGCTCGTGGTGTGCTACGGCCTCGGCGTCACGGCCGGCGCGGTGCTCGATCTGCCAGGGCTCGAGCGAATGGACGTCGCCGAGATTTCGCCGGACGTGATCGCGGTCAACCGCGACATGACCTCTGGTGGAGATTCGCCGCTCGCGGATCCCCGGACGCGGCTGCATCTCGAGGACGGCCGGTATTTTCTCCAGGCCGCGACCGATCGCTACGATCTCATCACGGGCGAGCCTCCACCGCCTCGCACGCCTGGCGCCGTCAACATCTACACGCGTGAGTACTTCTCGCTCGTCCGGGATCGTTTGAGCGACGGCGGGATTGCGACGTACTGGGTGCCCGTTGCGCGCCCGGAACCCGGCGCCGACGTGGACACGATCATCCGCGCGTTCTGCGACGTGTTCGAGGACTGCACGCTGTGGAACGCGACGCCGTTCGACTTCATGATCGCGGGCAGCCGGGACGGCGCCGCCACGAAGACGCCGGCGGCGATCGCGGCCCCGTGGGCGAACGCCGGCCTCGCCGTGAGGCTGCGGGACATCGGCTTCGATCGCCCTGAGCAGATCGGTGCGACGTTCCTCGCCGATCGCCCGGTCCTGGCCGAGCTCATGGCCGGCACGCCACCGCTGACGGACGACTTTCCGCGGCGGCTCGTGCCCGATCCCGAGAGGCCGTCGCTGTCCGATCCGGACTACGGCGCGAGTGCCGCCGCCCAGGCGCGATATCAGGATCTCCTCGATCCCTCCAGCGCCCGCGAGCGCTTCGAGCGGTCGCCATTCATCCGGGCCCGTTGGCCCGAGGCCCTGCGCGCCGCCACCCTGCCGTACTTCGAACACCAGCGCACGCTCAACCGCGTGCTGTGGGAGGGCGGCAACCCGCAGCGGCAGATCGACGATCTCGACGGCCTCCTGACGGGAACCGATCTGGAGGCGCTGCCCCTGTGGATTCTTGGCAGCGACGCCGTGAAGGCCGGTATCGCCGCCGGCCATGATGACGGCACCGGAGCGGCGGAGTACGCGCGGGGGCTGAGCGCGCTGGCGCGCCGCGACTATTCAGGAGCGGTGACCTGGTTCGTCAAGGCGGACAGCCTGGGATTCTCGGCGCCGCCCCTGCGCCCGCTGGCGGCCTACGCCCTGTGCCGCGAAGGCGACCTCGCCGCGGCCGCGCGCGTCGCCGGCGACGCCGCCGCGCCGACGGATCCCGATGCCGTGCACTTCTGGCGGTGGATGGGAGAGCAGTGCGGGGTGGGGCCGTTCCGATAGGTCGGGTGGGTCTGGTAGGTCGGGTGGGTCGGGTAGGTCGGGTGGGTCGGGTAGGTCGGGTGGGTCGGGTGGGGCAGGCAGGTCGGTGCGCCAGACCGACGTGACGCACCAGACCCACCCACCCTACCAGACCGGGTGTGCTACCAGTCGATCTGCGCGCCGAACTTGACGAGCCGGCCCTGCAGAATCAGCGTCGGGTTCTGCCAGTTGGCGCCGAACGAGCTGTTCTGCGAGAGGATCGCGCTCGAGTTGAAGAGGTTATAGACATCGAACGACGCCCGGATCCGGCGGCCGCTGGCGTTGAACGACTTGCCGAACCGCACGTCGACCTGCGTGAACCGGTCGCCGTAGAGCGTGCCCGGCTCGATCAGCGGCACGCTGGCCGTGCCGATGCCCAGGGGCCGGTCGAGGCCGGTCACCTGCGCGCTCGTCACGGTGTAGTTGGCCGAGATCTGCGGGCCTGGCCGATTCTGGACGGTCGCGGCGGCCGTCAGGCCCCACCAGGGCAGCGGGTAACTCGCCGAGCCCTTGAGGTCCGGCTGGAACGGCGGCTGCCGGTGGCAGTAGAGCGTGCTCGGCGTCGCCACCGCGCCCGCCAGCGTGCCGGAGCTGGAGGAGAGCACCCCGGAAACGCCGGCGTAGGTCACGCTCGCCTGGCCCGCCACGGCGCAGATGTCGGTGACTTCACGGCCGAGGCTCACGCCGCCCGACACGAACCCGCCGCCCGACAGCCGCGCGTTCACGTTGATGTCGTACCCCGTGTAGACGTCGCTCACATCGCCGAAGTCGCTCGCGCGCGTCACGTGGTAGAACGGCGTCACTGTGAAGTAGGACGGGTCCAGATCCATCAGGCCGCAGATCTGGTACCCGCCGCCGCCCGGCAGCCGCGAGTCCGTTGGCGCCGTGACGCAGTACGAATCGTAGGCCGAGGGCGGCCGCGTCGTGTTCTCGCTCGCGACGAAGTTCCCGAACCAGTGCCGCGTGAACTGGAAGTCCAGCGCCACCTGCGGCACGATCTCGTGCTGGATCCCGAAGGCGATCTCCTGGTCGTTCGGCCGCACGCCGAAGCCCTGCGTGATCGACGGGTCGTACACGGCCGCCACATTCAGGTTGCCCAGCGGCGCGTTGAGCGTCCCGCACTCGCCGTTGCTGGTCGGATTGGCAAGCGTGCAGTCCGGCGAGAAGTCGCCGTTCTTGTCGCTCCACGACCTCGACGCGCTGTTGACCGACGTGTTGATCGGGTTGTTCAGGGTCGCCATGTTCGTCGACTCGCTGGCCACGTAGCGACCATAGTTGGCACGGACGACCGTCTTGCCGGTGCCGAACAGATCGAACGTTCCGCCGATCCGGGGCGACAGGTCCCTCCAGTTCGGCACGTCGTAGATCGGATCGATCGTGCGCGCCGCCACGAACGGGATCGCCGCCACACTCTGCGCCGGCACGTACGCGTTGTGGTAGTCGAACCGCAGGCCCAGGTTCAGCGTGAGCCGCTTGAGCGCCCACTGATCCTGCCCGTAGATCCCAAGGGCTGACTTGAGGTGCTCGAGGTCGATCAAGGGACGGGCGTACTCGGTGATCGTCGTCGGGATGCCGTTACGGAAGGCCCACGCCTGCGACTGGTTCGTGTCGTAGCGGTAGTTCCGCGTGCCCCACATGTCCTGCATCCCGAACTTGAACGCATGGCTGCCGGTCACGTAGTTCACCGCCGCCCGCATGTTGAACTGGTGGTTGTAGGCGAACGTGAAGACATTCGCCGCGCCGTACGTGATCCCCAGGCCCGAGTCGCGCTTCGAAATCACCGCGTTCTCGCCAAGGCCGCTGATGCTGTCCGGCATCGGGCCGAAGATCCACCGCTCGTTGTAGAACATGATCCCGCCCTCGAGGAGCAGGCGGTTCGTCAGCGTGTTGCTCCACGTGCTCTGCAGCACGTACTCCGGACGATGGGTGAAGTAGACGCCGGCCTCCGGGGACGTCGTGGCGCTGCAGTTGTTGCAGTCGACCAGCCGCTGGTTGAAGTGGGCGTAGCCCGTGATCTTGTTCTTTTCATCCACCTGCCACGTCAGGTTCAGCGTCTCGCCCCGCGTCCACGTGTCGCCGCCCACGGCCGGGTTGTTGACGTCCTGCGAGTACGGCACCACGGTCGTCGGGTGGTACGTGTCGCCGAATGTGCAGCCCGCCGGCTTGTTGCAGTACCTGCGGGTCGGTCGGGCGCAGGTTGTCGTACATGCCCGCGATGTAATTCTGCGCGCCGTTGTACCGGAACCCGCCGTAGAACCACAGCTTGTCCTGGATGATCGGGCCGCCCACGGCCGGGTTCAGATCCCAGATCTTCTTCACGCTGTTGACGCGCGTGAGGCCGCGGTCGATGAGGTCCTGCGACAGGTTGTCGCTCTGCAGGCTGCTGTTCGTGAAGTTCGCGAACAGGTATCCGCGGTATGTGTTGCCGCCTTCCTTCGGGATCGTGTTCGTCAGTACGCCGCTCGACCGGGCTTCCGCCGACAGGCCGCTCGTCGTCACCGTCATTTCCTGCACGGTGCCGGTATTCACCACGAGCGTCGTGTTGTAGCCGCCGCCCGTGTTGTTCATGTTGTTGTAGGGCATGCCGTTCAGCACCAGCGGCATCTGGTCCGACCGGCTGCCGTGCACCGACAGCGTCTGGTACCGCACGCCGCCGGCGCCCCCGACGTCCTGATTCGTGAGGCCGATCGTCACGCCCGGCACCAGCACGCTCAGGTTCTGGAAGCTGCGCCCGGTCGGCAGCGCGTCGATCACCTCAGCGGTCAGCGACTTGCGCTGCGTGACGCTCTGCGTGTCGATGAGGGGGCTCTGGCCGGAAACCGTGATCGTTTCCTCGACGGCGCCGACGCGCATGTCCGCGTTCACCTGCGCGGTGAAGCCGCCGGTCAGCTCGATCCCCGCGCGCTTCACGACGCTGAAGCCGGGCAGCGTGAACGTCACGACGTAGCTGCCGGGCCGCAGGTCGATAATCCGGTACTGGCCCTGGCTGTCGCTGACAACCGATCGCACCTTCTCGATCAGGACGGGGCTGGACGCTTCGACCGTGACGCCCGGGAGCACACCGCCACTGCTGTCGCGCACGACGCCGGCGATCTGTCCGTTCTGCGCATACGCCGCCGCCCCGCCGAGCAGGACGCACGCCGCCGCCAGACAGATCCTCAATGTCTGCTTCATCGGTCCCTCCTTGAGCCCATAGATGAAACCCTTACGATGCGTAACACTACGGCAACGCCATCGTGGGGAAAGGGAAAACGTCCCGCTGTTTCATAAAGAAATCGTCAAAAATAAGTAATTGTCCGATTGCTTGGAATGGTGCCCTGAGCGGCGCGTGCACTAAGATCGAAGCCGCACCCCATGGCGCAGAGCATCCGGATCGCCACCTACAACATCCACAAGGGCCGCGGCATGGACGGCCGGATCCGGATCGAGCGGATTCTGAACGTCCTCCGCGACATCGACGCCGACATCGTCGCCCTGCAGGAAGTGATGGTGAACACGCTCGGGCGGTCCCAGGCCGACCAGGCGCAGTTCCTCGCCGACGAGCTCGGCTACTCGTACCACTTCGCCGAAAACCGGCTGCACCGCCTTGGCTGGTTCGGCAACATGACCCTGAGCCGCTGGCCGATCCAGTCGGCGCAGCGGATCGATCTCAGCGTCGCGGGCCGGCGGCCCCGAGGCGCGCTGCGGACGGACATCCGCGTGGACCGCATGATGCTGCACGTCTTCAACGTGCACCTCGGCACCGCGATGCGCGAGCGCGCGGCGCAGGCGAAGCTGATCGACGAGCGCCTGCTGAAGATGCTCGACATCTCCGGCTATCGCGTGGTGCTGGGTGACTTCAACGACTGGAACCACGGCCTCGTCACGCAGACGCTGCGGCAGGAGTTCAACCTGACCGACCTCGCGCAGCACCTGCCGCGCACGCGCGCCTATCCCGCGATCCTGCCGCTCCTGCACCTGGATCACGTCTACCTCGACCAACACCTGAAGATCGAGAAAGCACAGTTCCACCGCACGCGACGATCGCTCATCGCGTCCGATCACATGCCCCTGGTTGTCGACGTCGTGCCGTCACCCCGGAAGGGCTGACGGGCCGGGCGCTACCGGCGCGGAAGGGTGCGGCGCTGAACCGCGGCGGCCAGAGCCTGCCGCACGTGGGCGGCATAGGCCTGCTGGAGCACGGGCAGATCGGCTGGATTGGCCGCGACGACGCGGAGGCCCGCGCTGCCCATTTCGTCGGTGGATTCCTCGCCCCAGGTCACGCGCTGCGGGGGATGGCTCGGGTTGCGCCGATTGCCGGCCGAGTTGTCGTAGGTGATCGTCACGTCGAGCCGCGTGCCGCGGGGCAGCGTGACGAAGTCCTGGTAGAGGTACTGCTCCTGCCACGAGAAATCCCAGTCGGGAATGTCGAGCAGCGTCTTCACCGAGCCGTCGGGGAACGTCGCCGTGAGCGTGAAGTGCTTCGCGAGGTAGTGCGCGTGCGCCCCGGCGCCCCACGCCTTCACGTCGACCGGCAGCACGAACGAATCGGTGATCGTGTAGCGATCGTCGCCGGCGGGGATGTCAATGCCCGCGAGCGCGCCGAAGATCGGCGGGAGCTGGATGCCGGTGAATTCTTCCTTCGGAGGCCCGGGGGCGAAATAGAGACCGACCGTCGACGCCTCGTGCGCCTCGGTGCCCGACGGGTGAAAATGCGTCGACAGCAGGAGATCCGAACCCTTTGGCACGAAGTACGCGAGGCCGTCAGGCAGCTCGATCGCGCGCCCGCCGACGGCCCACCCGCCGATGCTGCTCGTCGCCTGCTGCTCGCCGGCGCCCGCGGCCGCGCCGCGGCCGCGGGCCGCACCGCCACGGAGTCCGCCACCGCGAAGCCCCGCGCCCAGCCCGCCGCCCATGCCGCCCGCGAAGCCGGGCGTCGCGTCGAGCGCGTCCCGATCGCGCGACGCGCTGGTCGGATCCACGAAGAAGAGGCTGTGGTGGACGACCGACCGCGCCTGCGGCCGGAAGTCGATCGCGCGGACCCACGCGTCGTGGTCGAGGTTCAGCGGGAGGACGAACGTCCGATAGATGTCCGGGCCCGCCGCTGGCACGTCGAACGGCTCGGGCATCGATACGACGAGGTCGGGCGGCCCGAGCTGCCACCCATCGGTGAACGCCGGCAGCGGCGGCAGCTTCGCGCGATCGCCCTCGAGCATGCCGTCGGCCACCCACTGGCGGAGGGTCGCAATCTGCGCGTCCGTGAGGTGCCGCTCGTGGGCGAACGGATAGTCGCTCGACGGCTTCCACGGCGGCATCACGCGCGAGGCCACGACCTCGGCGATGTGCCGGCCCATCGGACGGACCTCGGCGTAGCTCGTGAGCGCGAACGGCGCGGCCTCGCCGGGACGATGGCACGTCGCGCACTCCTTGAACACGATCGGCGCCACGTCCTCGCTGAACGTGACGGGACGATCGGCCGCGCGCAGCGGCGCATCCGCGGGCACCAGGGCGCCCACCGTGAGGATCGCCGCCGCGGCCGCCAACCGGCTCTTCGTCATGTTGTCTTGGAGTGAGATCCTGATCTTAGCATCCGCCCGCGCGCCAGACTGGTTTTTTGTCGCCACCCTTCCCATAATCCCGGCCATGGGAGGCGCGCCTTGGACCTCGAAGTGAACGGCATTCGCCTGCGCTACGAAACGGCCGGCTCGGGACGGCCGCTGCTCTGGATTTCCGGCTTCATGGGTGTCGGCGCGGACTGGCGCTACCTCTTCGACGAGCCGCCGGCGGGGTATCAGCTGATCGCGCCGGACCTGCGCGGCCATGGAGGCTCGACCGCGCCCGACGGCCCCTTTCTCTTCACGGAAGCCGCGCGCGACGTGCTCGGGCTGCTCGATCACCTGGGCGTCCGCGGGGTGAAGGCGATCGGTCTGAGCGGCGGTGGCATCACGCTGCTGCACATGGCGACGCTGGAGCCCGACGCCATCGACGCGATGATCGTGATCAGCGCGCCGCCCCACTTCCCGGAACCGGCGCGCGCGCTGCAGCGGCAGATGTCGGAAGCCTCGCTCGGCGACGCGGAGCTGGCCCGCCTGCGCGCGCGCCATCCCGGCGGCGACGCGCAGGTCGCGCGCCTGCTCGCGCACGCGCGCGGCCTCGCCGACACCCCGAACGACGTGGATTTCACCGCGGACGCGCTGGCGCGCATCACGGCACGGACGCTCGTCGTGTTCGGCGATCGCGATCCGCTGTACCCGGTGTCGCTGGCCTTCGACCTGCACGCCGGGATTCCGCGGTCGCGCCTCTGGGTCGTGCCCGGCGGCGGTCACGGGCCGATCTTCGGCGAGCACCGGGCGCGCTTTACGGAGACGGCGCTGGCGTTTCTGGAGTAGCTATTTCCACGCGCCGAGCTGGCGGCGCAGCGCGACGATCTGTCCGACGTGATACGCGGTGTGGTCCGCCACGAGCAGGATCTCGCGCAGGTAGGTCTGCCCGGTGCCGTTCGGCACCGCGGTCAGGAGATCGGTCGACGGGTTGCGCACGAGCCGCTGCAGCGCGCGGCGATCGCGCCGGTAGGTGGCGACCGATCGCCCCCACGCCGCCGCGCTCGACGGCCGCGGCGCCTTCGGCCAGTACTGCGCCGGCCAGGTCTTCTCCTTGTACGTCCGGCTGACGCAGAACTCGAGAACGTCGGCCTGCGCGATGCGGATGTGCTCGACGATCTGCCAGGCCGAGTACTCCCAGCCAGCGGGAACCGTGCCGCGAAGTTTGGGGGGCAGGCCGCGGATCGCGGCGTCGAAATCGGCGTGTGCGTCGCGCCACGCGAGCAGCTCGGAAAGCTGCCCGCGCAGCGCGTGGGTCTCGTGCATGCGCCCGCAGCTAACGCTGCTGCGAGGCGCCTTCCTTGGCGGCGGCGGCGTCGGCTTCCTGCACACGAGCGCCGCGGAGCACGCCCGCGAGCGCGTAGTTGCCCTCGTGGCAGGCGTACTCGTAGATCTTCTCGCTGGACTTCACCCACGGATACTCGCCCGTCCACGACTGATCCCACGTGCTCGGATCGTCGATCGTGAAGCGGTAGAGCACGTCGCCGTTGGGCTGCTTGGTGAAGCGCTCGATCACGTGCATGTTCTCGCTCGCGCCCTGGAACTGCGTCTTGTCCGTGAAGTTCGTCGTGTCGACGACGAGCGTCTCGCCTTCCCAGTGGCCGACCGAGTCGCCCATCCAGCTCCGGATGGTCGCCGGCAGGTGCTGCGCGTTCATGCGCACCACGCGCGCGTCATGAATCATTTCATTGAGGATCATGACGTTGTCGCCGGTCTGCACGATCTGCTTCAGGTTGTTGTAGAAGTAGTCCGGCAGCGCGGGCGGACCCGACGTGGATCCGAACCCGAGCAGGCACCGCTCGGAGAGCGGACGCGACTCGGGGTTGTCGAACGCTCCCGGAGGGCCGCCGCGGCTGCTCTCCGACGCGCCCGGATCGACGCGGCCCAGCCGGAGCCTCGCGTTGCGCTGCCGCGCCTCGGGCTTCATCTGCGGCACGTGGCCGTTGTCGGGATCGACGACGAGCGAGCTGTGTTTGACGCCGTCGACGGTGATGACCTTGGTGCCTTCCGAGAGCCAGAAGCGGTTGTAGCCGCCGACCGTGCCGCCGCCCGCGAGTTCGAGGAACTCCAGGTACGACTTCGGCCGCGTCTGATCGCCGCCGGCCGGCGGCGCGTCGCGGTTCGGGTCGAGCGGCTCGCCCTCCTGCACGTTGCGCTGCGCCTCGTAGGCTTCGAGCGCCTTGGCCTGCTGATCGGTCAACACCAGGCTGTCGACGCCCTGGGGCCGCTCGAGCGGTGTAATCGTTTCGACGTTATAGGTGCCCGACAGGTCGGGGTGCGACTGCGCCGCGAGCGGGACCGTCTGGACGAGCGCCACCACGGCCAATCCGGCCGCCAGGGCGAGCGATCCGGCCAACGACAGCGTGCGATTGCGCATGGGCTCTCCTTCCAAATCGACCCTTTATTCTACTGTCTATTCGCGCCGGAAGGCTGCGTCAATGTAGTCCTCCCCCACCGGCATCGGCGCGTAGGGTCGCCCCTCGGCGATTGCCGTTTTGTGAAAATCCACGACCGCATGGGGACTCAGAAACAGGAACGCTTCGAGGGCCAGGACGAGGATCCCGAGGTCGTCCAACTGGCCGATGATCGGCAGGAAATCGGGGGCGAAATCGATCGGCGAGACCAGGTACACCAGAGCCGCCACGGGAATGGCTTTCGCGAGCAGCGAGACCCGGGGCTCCCGCAGCAGGCGCGTGCTCAGCCGTATCCTCTGTACGGCGGTCCGCAGCAGCGAGGGACGGGCAAGCCACGACATGCGGGCCATCGCTCTGATTCTACGCCCCGCGGGACACGCAGGCGGGGGTATCGTACGGCTCGAGCGAGCAGCGAATGCCCCGAGCGAAGACCGTGACACGCGACAAGCCGGCGGGTCACCATTCCGTCTACGTCGTCTACCTCCAGAACCCCAAGGGCGACGGACGGGCAGGCTACTACGTCGGGATGACCGGCCTCTCACCCGAGCGGCGGTTCGAGAACCACAAGGCCGGCGTGAAGGCGGCGCGGGTGGTGAAGAAGCACGGCGTGCGCCTGGTGCCGAAGCTCTACAAGCACCTCAACCCGATGCCCTACCGGACGGCGCAGGCGATGGAAGTCACGCTGGCCGACAGCCTGCGCAAGCGCGGCTATCAGGTCTTCGGAGGACACTAGGGGTAGTCGCAAGTCACAAGTCACAAGTCGCAAGTCACTAGTCACTAGTCAGCTTTAAAGAATTCCGCGGACGCGAAGCCGAACGTCTTCGCGATGATGAGGCCCGGGAAGCTCTCCACCTTCACGTTGTAGATCTCGACGGCGCCGTTGTAGTAGTTCCGCGCGTAGGCGATCAGGTTCTCGGTCTCGGCCAGGTCGCGCTGGAGCTGCGCGAAGCGCTCGTTCGCCTTGAGGTCGGGATACGCTTCGGCGACGGCGAAGAACCGCTGGAGCGCGCCCGTCAGCGCCGCGTCGGCCCGCGCGGCGACACCCGGCGTGGCCGCGGCGCCGAGCGTCGCCCGCGCCTCGGTGAGCCGCACCATCGTGCCGCGCTCGTAGTCGGCGTAGCCTCGCACGGCCTCCACGAGGTTCGGGATCAGCGACGCGCGGCGCTTCAGCTGCACGTCGACCGCCGCCCAGCCCTCGCGCACGTGCTGACGCGCGCCCACCAGGCCGTTGTACAGAATGATGACGGCGAGCGCCGCCCCAACGAGAACAACGATGAGCACGGCGTCGATGGCCGTCACCAGCTGCCGCCTCCGCCGCCTCCGCCCCCGCCGCCCGACGATCCGCCGCTGAACCCGCTGCCGCCCGATCCGCCGGGCGTCGAGGCAATGGCCGTCGACACCGACGAGGAGAACGTCGTCATGTGCGTCGAGAACGCCGCGGCGTCGAACGGCGTTCTGCCGACGTACCACCCCGCCGTTGCCTTCTGGATGTCGAGATCCTTGAAGGCGTGGGCCCACTTCTCGACCGCTTTCAAGGCGACCGCGTACCCCAGATAGTCGGTGAACAGGTTCTGCCGCTCGGCGAACGCAGCCTGGTGCTTCTCCGCCGTGTTGATGTAGCGCGCGAACCCGAGCGCACGCCGCGTGACCTCACGGCCCGCGGCGGTGCGCCTCGGCATCGCGCCGGCGATGAACGCCAGCAGCAGCCCGGCCGCCGCCACCGGCAGCGCGACGAGCCCCGCGCCCCACCGGCTGCCGAGCGCGATCGTCAGGCCGACGCCCGCCACGAGAAGCAGGATGCCCAGGGCCCGCCACGCGCCGCGAACCGTGCTCGGCTTCTTCGGAAACCATTTGCGCTCCAGCGGCGTCCCGATACAGCGCCTGCTTCGCCTTCTCCAGATCCTTGTAAAAGCTGTTGCGGATGTCCGACAGGTTCCGCTGCTTCTTCGCCGAGTCGCCGAACAGGCCGTTGAGCACGATCCGCTCGTACTCGAGCAGCGCCTTGTCGCTGTCGATCAGCCGCTCGAGCCGGTAGTCGGGCTTGCTGAACCACGAGATGATGCTCGACTTCGGCAACTCCGTGATCTTCAGATAGCCGCGCACGGCCAGATCGATGATCGTGGCCGTCACGTCCAGCGTGTCCGCCCGCTCGTCGAACAGCAAGCCCATCTGCCCGGGCCGGATGCCGTCGGGCGGCTCGAATTCGACCGCCACCGGCTCCGACGCGAACAGGGGCACGCGCTCGTCCGTCACGTCCTGCGCCAGGTGGTAGATCGAGGTGTAGCGGCGGTCCCGCCCGATGCGCCACCAGAGTGTGCCGATGCCCCCCACGGCGGCCACCAGGCCGATCAGCATCAGGTTCACGTAGAGCGGCGTGCGGTCGAAGAAGTGGAACAGGTCGCGCGGCCGCGCCGACAGGATCGGCGCCGGCTCCGGCACCGCGCCCTTGCGAAGCGCCGTCACGATCGTCATCTGCTCGCCTTCCTCGAGCGGACGCGTCGCCGTGAACGTCGCCTCGCCTCCGGCGAACGCGGCGTCGCACGGCTCGGTCGATCCGGAGCGCCCCTCGAAGCAGGTGACGCGCTGGATCGCGTCGCCCGGCGCCGTCACGTGGACGACGGCGTTCGACACGGTCACGGGCCACGTGCCGGTCGCGTTCCAGTAGAGTTCGTCATGATCGCGGAACGCATTCAGCGCGCCGCGGAGCGTGTAGGCGATGCGGTACGTCTCTCGGCCCGAGATCGTCCGGTTGGGGTCGCCGATGCGGAATCGTGTCAGCGCGCCTTCCGTCGACGTCTTGACCTGATCCCGCCGGCCATCCGCGTTGGTCACGCCTCGCAGCCGGATGTCGTACCGCCGGTTCGTGGTCGCGTCGAACTGCTGTGTGCTGACGATGTCGCGGAAGATGCCGTGCTTGGCGATCCCGCGGAAGTCCACATCGAGCGCCTCATTGGCCTCGATGGATCCGTCGGCCTGGATGGCGAGCGCGAAGTCGAGCCGCTCGATCACCCACCCCTCGTCCGCGCGCAGCGGCGCGACGAGTACAAGCAGGATCGACACCAGCCACAGGCGGCGCATGGGGGTCATGGTAATGCAGGAATGCGAAATGCAGGAATGCGAAAACGCTTCCTGTTCCTTGCCGTGCTCCGCTCCGTCGCCTGATCGCGGGGCCCTACTTCAACTCGAACTTGGCCTTGATCGCGTCGAGAAAGACCTCGGCCATCTTCTGGTAGCCGGCCTGGTTGGGGTGCAGCCCGTCGACGCCGATGAGCGTCGACTCCTGGCCCGCGAACACCTGGTGCATGTCGACGAGCGTGGCGCCCTGCTGGGCCGCGACGGTGATGATCACGCCGTTCGCCTTGGAGATGTCGTCGACCCCGTCGTAGAAGTCGTACGCCCGGCAGCCGCCCTGCCGCTGCGGCAGGAGCGTCGACACGAACACCTCGGCGCCCCGCTCCTTCCCGTGCTTGATCATCGACCGCAGCCCGCCTTCGATATCGAAGAGCGCGGCTCCCTGCTTCGCGTTGATGTCGTTGATGCCCTCGAGCAGCAGCAGCACCTGCGGTTGCTGGCTCGCCAGCACGCCGCTCAGCCGGCCGTCCCCGGTCCCGATCGTCTCGCCGGCGACGCCCGCGTTGACGACGGTCGGTTTCTCCCCCGGGTAGCGGTCCTGCAGGAGCTGCTGGAGCCCGAGCGGGTACGGGGTAGCCGCCGTCTCATACGGGCCGAGCTGGAACGGGTTGAACGGCGCCAGCGCGCCGCTCGGCGCGAAGAGGCACGCTTCGTGCACCGTGCCGGCGGTGATGCTGTCGCCGAACGCGAGGAACTTGGTCTTGCTGATGTGCGCCGCCTCGGTGACCTGCACGCTGAAGGAGCACGACGCCTGGCGCTGCTGGCCGTCCGTGGCGGTGCACGACACGTTCGTGGTGCCGACCGCGAAGCTCGTTCCGCTGTCGGCCGAGCAGGACGTCGTGACCGGCGTCGCGCCGCCGCTGACGGTCGGGCTGTTCCACGTCACCGTGAGCGGCGCGCTGTTCAGGGTCTGCTTCGTGATGTCGGCCGGGCACGCGATCGTCGGCGGATCCGTGGGCGGCACGATCACGACCGGGGTCGGCTTGGTCGGCGTGCCGCCGCAGGCGGCCGCCGCCGCGAGCACCGCCGAGACGAGCGCCGCCGGTCCGTATCGTTTGAGCATCACTTCGCGGGCTCGATGATCTCGCGGCCGTCCATGTAGGAGCGGAGCGCCGCGGGGATCACCACCGAGCCGTCCTTCTGTTGTCCGTTTTCCAGAATGGCGATGAGCGTCCGGCCCACGGCGAGGCCGGAGCCGTTCAACGTGTGCACGAAGTCCGCCTTGCCGCCGCCGCCCGGCACGGAACTTGATGTTCGCGCGCCGCGCCTGGAACGCCTCGGTGTTGCTGCACGACGAGATCTCGCGATACGTCTGCTGGCTCGGCAGCCAGACTTCGATGTCGTACGTCTTGGCCGCGGCGAACCCCATGTCGCCGGTGCAGAGCGCCATCGTCCGGTACGGCAGCTCGAGGCGCTTGAGCACTTCCTCGGCGTCGGCCGTGAGGCTCTCGAGCTCGTCGTAGGACTGCTCGGGCGCCGTGATCTTCACCAGCTCCACCTTGTCGAACTGGTGCTGGCGGATCAGGCCGCGCACGTCCTGGCCGTACGAGCCCGCTTCGCTGCGGAAGCACGGCGTGTAGGCGGTGTAGCGCAGCGGCAGCGCGCGGCCGTCGAGGATTTCGCCGCGATGCAGGTTCGTGAGCGGCACCTCGGCCGTCGGCACGAGGTAAAGATCCCAGTCGCCGGCAATCTTGAACAGGTCTCCCTCGAACTTCGGCAGCTGGCCCGTGCCGGTGAGCGATGCCGTGTTCGCGAGGAACGGGCGGCTCGACCTCGACGGTAGCCGTGCTCGCGCGTGTGCAGGTCGAGCATGAAGTTGATGAGCGCGCGCGAGAGCCGCGCGCCCGCGCCGGTCAGCACCGCGAAGCGCGCGCCGGCGATCCGCGTCGCGCGCTCGAAGTCGAGGATGCCGAGCGCGCGGCCCGAGATCCCAGTGCGCCTGCGGCTCGAAGTCGAAGGCCTGCGGCTCGCCGTGGCGACGGACTTCCAGGTTGTCGGCGGCGCTCGCGCCGCGGGGCACGCTGGCGTGCGGCAGGTTGGGCAGGCCGAGGAGCGCCTGGTTGCGCTGGTATTCGACGCCATCGAGCTGCACGCCCAGCTGCTTGATCTGCGGCGGCGCGCTGGCGGTTCGCTTCCTGGATGCTCGACGTGTCCTGTCCCTGCCGCTTCGCGCGGGCCACCTCGTCGCCCGAGGTGTTCTGCAGGCGCTTCAGCCCCTCGAGCTCGGGAATCAGCCGCCTGCGCGCCGTCTCGAGCGTCGCGATGTCCTCGCAGCGTCTTGTCGGGATCGAGACCCCGCGCGCGCAGACCGTTGCGCACTTCTTCGATGTGATCCCGGATGTAGGCCGGGTCAAGCATGAACCTGGTCTATTCTATATTCGCCGCGAACCCGAGTCCTCTGCTACGATCTTCGCGTGAGCGCCCGCCTTCGCAAAGCCGTCTTCCCCGCCGCCGGCCTCGGCACGCGGTTCCTCCCCGCCACCAAGGCGCAGCCCAAGGAAATGCTGCCGCTGGTGGACAAGCCGATCATCCAGTACGGCGTCGAGGAGGCCGTCGCCTCGGGCCTCGACAACATCATCCTGGTCACCGGCCGCGGCAAGAACGCCATCGAGGACCATTTCGACGTGTCGATCGAACTCGAGACGTTCCTCGAGGCCCGCGGCAAGACCGAGCAGCTCGCCGAGGTCCGCAAGATCTCGAATCTGATCAACGTCGCGTACGTCCGCCAGGGCGAGCCGCTCGGCCTGGGTCACGCCGTGCTCGTCACGCGCGAGCTGATCGGCGACGAGCCGTTCGCCGTCATCCTGGGCGACGACGTGATCGACGCCGACCCGCCGGCGATCAACCAGATGATCGACGTCTTCGAGCGCGTCGGCGGGCCGGTGCTCGCCGTCGAGCGCGTGCCGCGCGACGAGATCTCCAAGCTACGGCGTCATCGCCCCCGACCGCGGGCGTCTCGCTCGGCGACGGCATCTACGAGGTCGCGGACCTCGTGGAGAAGCCGGCGCCGCAGGACGCGCCGTCCGATCTGGCCATCATCGGCCGCTACATCCTCACGCCGGACATCTTCCCGGCGCTCGCGGCCACGCAAGAGCGACCGCACGGGCGAGATTCAGCTCACCAACGGCCTGCGCGAGCTGCTCCGGCAGCGGCCGATCTATGCGTGTGAGGTCAAGGGCGTGCGGCACGACACGGGCAACAAGCTCGGGTTCCTGAAGGCGATGGTCTATTTCGCGCTGCGCCGCCCGGACCTCGCCGAGGACTTCGGCCAGTACCTCGCCGGCCTCGATCTGCCGCGCGCCCATCGGGAAGCGCTAGCTCGCCTTCGGCGTGTCGGCGCCCTTGGCGGGCTTGCGGTCGGACGCGGGGCTCTCCTTGCTCTCCCCGCCGGTCTTCGATTTCTCGGACGTGTCGGTCTGGTTGGATTTCTCGCTTTTCTCGTTCTTCTCGCTCTTCTCGTTCTTTCCGGCCGTCGCGCCGCCGCGGTCCTTCTTGGCGTAGTCGGTGATGTACCAGCCGGTGCCCTTGAACTGGAACGCCGGCGACGAAATCAGCTTGTGCACCGGCCCGCCGCATTTCGGGCAGGTCTCGACCGGCGGATCCGAGAACTTCTGAATCACCTCGAACCGGTGGCCGCAGGCGTCGCACGTGTATTCGTAGAGGGGCATCGAACGTCTCCCGGTCCTAATCCAGCAGGTCGCCCGCGTCGTTCTCGAGCATGAGCTGCCGGTGGAGCCAGAACGGCGCGGTGCCGTTCCCGAGCAGCGTGTCGTGGAACGTGCGGAGCGAGAACGCCTTGCCCATGCTGCTGCTGGTAGTCCTGACGCAGCTTCAGCAGCATCAGCTTCCCAGCCGTGTACACGAGATACGTCGGATCGAACGTGCCACGCTCGGCCTCGCGCCGCGCGTTGGCCTCCTCCATGAACGCTTCCTCGCGGAAGAACCGGACCCCCTGCTCCACCGACATGTCCTCGGTGTGCAGCCGGATGCCGACGATGAAGCGCGCGAGGCGGATCAGCGCTTCGGCGAGCTGGCCGAGCTTCACGCCGTAGTCCTGCCGGCCGAAGCCCGCCTCGACCATCATCTGCTCGCAGTAGTGCGCCCAGCCCTCGACGAACGAGGCCGGCGCGAACAGGATCGACTTGCGCGCCTTCGACTCGACCTTCCGCAGGTGCTGGTAGTGGAGGAAGTGGCCCGGGTACACCTCGTGGATCGAGATCGACCAGAGCGTCGGCAGGTTGTAGTCGCGCAGGTGCTCGTGCTGCCGGTCCAGTGGCCACGACGGGGTCCGCGTCGGTCAGGTAGTAGTAGGCGCGCGTCGGCTTGGCCTCGAACGGGCCCGGCGTCCACATGCTCGCGAACGACCAGCGGTAGAAGTCCGGCGTCGGCGCGACCATCACCGGCTCGGCCGACGGCAGCGACACGATCGACTGCCGCTCGAGAAACGTCCGCAGCTCGTCGAGCTGCCGGCGCGCGACGGCGACGAGCTCGCCCGGCCCCGGATGCGTCGCTTTCACCTGCTCCCACGTCTGCAGCGGATCGCCGCCGTTCATGCGCCCCGCCACGCCGGCGGAACCTCTCCTGCGTCTCGCGGAGCTCGCGCTCCGCGATGGCCAGCAGCCGATCGACCGGCAGCGGCAGGCCTTCTTCGAGGCGAAGCTTCTTCTCGAACTTCTCGCGGCCCAGGCGGAACGACGCGCGCGCCTTCGGTGCGACCTCGTCCTCCAGGTACGCGATGTACGGCCCGAGCGACTGCGACGGCCTCCCCCTGGGCGTCGGCCAGGTCGCCCAGCAGGTGCAGATCGTCCACGCTCGCCAGCGCTCTCGGGAGATCGTCCTCGACGAACTTCAGCGCGCCGCTGCATCGTCTCGATGCCGACCTTGACGAAGATGCCCGGCGGCTCCTTGATGTTGTCGCGGGCGGCCTGGATGACGCGCGGCACCTGCCGCAGCTTGGAGAGAACCGCCGCGCGCGCTCCGGCGCCGGCGCGTGCGAGAACAGCGCCTGGCCCGCGAGGCTCGACGCGATGATGTCGGAGTAGAGCTGCGGGTTGCGCTCCCAGGTGCGCACGACCTCGAGCTCGAACATGCGCCCCTGCAGATGATCGGCGAGCATCTGGTGCTCGAGGCGCTCGACCCGGGTCATGCCGCCACGGTCGATCTCGTGCAGGCGCCGAAGGTACCCGGAGAGCGCGTGCGCCTCGCCCTCGATCGCGTGGCGGCTCAGATCCTCCAGGCAGGTCGTCGTGCACGTGCACCCCGTCGAGGGTGGCGTGCGTCGGGTGCGTCTCATGGAGGTACGCCGAGGAGATCGTCGACGAAGTGCGGCAGGGGTTCGGACGCGATCATGGCCAATCCTCAATGGTACAATAAAGACACCGTTTTCCATGCCCGGCACGCTGTTCGTGGTCGCCACGCCCATCGGCAATCTCGACGATCTGACCAACCGGGCGCTGCGCACGCTCCGCGAGGCCACCGTGATCGCCGCCGAGGACACGCGCCACACGGCCCGCCTCCTGGCGCACTACGGCATCACCACGCCGGCGACGAGCCTCCACGAGCACAACGAGGAGGGCAAAAGCGCGGCGCTGGTCGCTCGGCTCGAACGCGGCGACGACATCGCCCTCGTCTCCGACGCGGGTACGCCGGGGATCTCCGACCCGGGGCGCCGGCTCGTCCGCGCCGCCCGGAAAGCGGGCTACCCCATCGTCCCCATCCCAGGGCCGAGCGCCGTCGTGACCGCATTGTCGGCATCGGGGCTTCCGGCAGACACCTTCACCTTCCTGGGCTTCCCCCCGACTAGGTCAAAAGACCGTAAGCAGTGGCTCTCCGCACTCGCTTCGGCAGGCCGAACGGCTGTGTTCTTCGAGGCGCCCCACCGGATTCAGCGAACTCTCCAGGATATCCAAGCCACCCTGGGTGACATTGAGCTGTTCATCGCCCGTGAGATAACCAAGAGGCATGAAACATTGGTCATAGGACCAATATCAGTACTCCTGGCAGGCCTTGGAGAACCTAGGGGCGAGTTCACGGTAGTTGTTGATTTAGGTCAAAAGATAGAAATTGTCGCTGCCGACGAGCCGAAGGCTGGCGTTATAGCCCATGAATTTGGTCTTATGACAGAAAATAGGAGATCTGGTCGCCGAGCGGCTCTGGCTGAGCTAGGCCGTAAGTACGGCCTGTCAGCAAATCAAGTGTACGAAGCGGTTGAGAGAGGCAAGAAATCTGTCGATTGACCAAGCTGGATCGTCTGGCCGGACCGGTCGGCTTGACCGGGTACAGACATTCTGTTACTTTGACCATCCTTCCGAAGGGTCTTCAGTCTCGCCTCATCGGGACGCTCATGGCGAAACAGCGGCGCATTCTTCCCCGTTCGGCGAAATCCCCCTCAGATTCGGAACCTGCGCACGCCTTGCCCCCGGGGCGCGAGCATCGCTCCACGTACTTCGAGGCCGTCGCCGTGTACGAGCGCGCCGTTCAGTCGCTGCAACGGCACGACTTCGCCGAGGCCCGCGCGCTTCTCGAATCGGTGCTCACCACCTTCCCCGAGGAGAAAGAGCTGCACGAGCGCGTCCGCCTCTACCTGAACGTCTGCGCCCGTCAGGAGGCCACGCGCTCGGCCGAGCCGCGGAGCGTCGACGAGCGGCTCTACGCTGCGACGCTCGCCATCAATGAGGGCGACTACGACGCCGCGATCAAGCAGCTGCACCTGGTGCGCGACGAGGACCCCGACAACGATCACGCCATCTACATGCTCGGCGTCGCGCACGCCCAGCGGGGCGACCATATCGCCGCCGTCGCGCACCTCGAGCGCGCGATGGCCCTCAACCCGGAAAACCGCAGCCACGCGCGCCAGGATCCGGACCTCGAACCGATTCGCGACGACGAGGCCTTCCGCGCCGCGCTCGATGCCGCCCCGGATTCCACCGGCGGCGCCGAGCGGCGCCGGCCCTTCCGATCCAGGCCCTCACGCTGATTTCGCGCTAATCTAACCGGGTGTTGCACCTCGTCGTGCTGGCGGCCGGCAAGGGGACGCGCATGAAGTCGGCGCTCCCGAAGGTGCTCCACCTGGCGGCCGGCGTGCCGTTGATCGGCCATGTGCTCGACGCCGCGCAGGCCCTCCAGCCGGGCAGCATCGTCGTCGTGGTCGGCCATGGCGCCGACCGAGTGCGGGAGGGGCTGGCGGGACGCCCGGGCCTCACGTTTGTGGCGCAGGAGCCACAGCTCGGCACCGCCCACGCCCTGCTCACGGCCGAGGCGGCGCTCCAGGGCGCGACCGGCACGCTCGTGCTGCTGTCAGGCGATGTGCCCCTGATGTCACGTGAAACGCTGCGCTCGCTCGTGCGAACGCATGAAGCCGCCGGCGCGGCCATGACCGTCGCGACCGCGATCGTGCCCGATCCGGCTGGCTACGGCCGGATCGTCCGGTCGCCCGCATCCGGCAAGCAAATTGCTCGCATCGTCGAGGATCGGGACGCCACCCCGGACGAACGGGTGATCGACGAGATCAACGCCGGCGTTTACGCCTTCGCGCTCGACGGACTCTTCGACGCGCTGCGCGGCATCGCGGCCGACAACGCGCAGGGCGAGTACTATCTTCCCGACCTCGTCGCGCTCTACCGCCGCCAGGGGCGCGCGGTGGCGACGATGCGCGTGGTGAACGCGGACGAAATCCGCGGCGTGAACAGCCGCAAGGAGCTGGCCGAGGTGAGCCGACTGGTGCGCTCGGAGATTAACGACGCCCTGATGGCCTCGGGTGTCACGCTCGATGATCCCGCCACCGCCTACATCGACCCCGGCGTGCGCGTGGGCGTCGACACGGTGATTCATCCCGGCGTGTCGATCGAAGGCGACACGGTGATCGGCGCCGGCTGCGAGCTGCACGCCGGCGTCCGGATCGTGAACTCGCGCCTGGGCGACGGCGTCGTCGTGTACAACCATTCGATCGTGACCGACTCGACGATCGGCGACCGCGCGCGGGTCGGCCCGTTCGCGCACCTGCGCGCCGGCGCCACGCTCGAGCCCGACGCCCGCGTCGGCAATTTCGTCGAGCTGAAGAAGACCGTGCTCGGCCCGGGATCGAAGGCGATGCACCTGGCGTATCTGGGCGACGCGACGATCGGCGCCGGCGTGAACATCGGTGCGGGCACGATCACGTGCAACTACGACGGCGAACGGAAGCATGCCGACGGTGATCGAGGACGGCGCGTTCATCGGCAGCGACACGCAGCTCATCGCCCCCGTGACCGTGCACAAGGACGCGTACGTCGGCACCGGCACGACCGTGCGCGAGGACGTGCCCCCCGGCTCGCTCGCCGTGAGCGCGGGCAAGCAGCGCAACATCGAGGGCTGGGTGGAAGAGCGACGGAAGAAACAGAAATAGAACCAGAACCCCCAGAACCTCAGGTATCCAGGTATGTGCGGCATCATCGGCTACATCGGATCCAAGCGACGTCGTGCCGGTCCTCATCGACGGCCTGCGGAGGCTGGAGTACCGCGGCTACGATTCGGCCGGGCGTCGCCGTCGTGCAAGAACGGCGCATGTGGAGCTGCGGCGCAGCGCGGGCAAGCTCGCCCGAACCTGGAGGAAGCGATCGACAAGGCCCCGATCTCCGGCGATTACGGCATCGGCCACACGCGCTGGGCCACCCACGGCCGGCCCACCGAGGAGAACGCGCATCCCCACCGCGACTGCACGGGCAAGATCGTCGTCGTGCACAACGGGATCATCGAGAACTACCTCGATCTGAAGCACGAGCTGCAGCGCGAGGGGCACCGCTTCGTCACCGAGACCGACACCGAGATCGTCGCGCACCTGGTCGAGCGCGAGATGAAGGACGACGGGCTCGAGAACGCCGTGCGGCGGGCCCTGCTGCTGATGCGCGGCCTGTTCGCCCTGGTGCTGATCTCGGCCGACGATCCCGACAAGATCGTGGCCGTCCGCAACGGGCCGCCGATCGTCGTCGGCCTCGGCGACGGCGAGTTCTTCGTCGCGTCGGACATCCCGCCGATCCTGAGCCACACGCGCGACGTGGTCTTCCTCGGCGACGAGGAGATGGCGATCATCACGCGGACCGGCGTCGCGTTCACCGATTTCTTCGGCCGGCCCGTGTCGAAGGCCACGCAGCGCGTGCTCTGGGATCCCGATCATGGCGGAGAAGGCCGGCTACAAGCACTTCATGCTCAAGGAGATCTTCGAGCAGCCGACGGCGGTCGCGCGAGACGATGCTCGGCCGCGTCTCGCAGGACACCGGCGCGCGTGTTTCTCGAGGAGATCGAGCATCTACGGACGCCGCAGCTCGCGGCCGGTCGACGGATCGCGATCCTCGGCCTGCGGCACGTCCTGGCACGCCGGCGCTGGTCGGCAAGTTCCTGATCGAGCGGCTCGCGCGTGTCCCGGTCGAAGTCGACTACGGATCCGAATACCGCTACCGCGATCCGATCGTCGCGCCGAGATCGCTCGCGGTCGTCGATCACGCAGTCGGGCGAAACGGCCGACACGCTCGCCGCGCTGCGGGAGGCGAAGAAGGGCGGCGCCGCGAGCATCGCCATCTGCAACGTCGTCGGCAGCATGGCGACGCGGGAGGCCGACGGGGACGATCTACACGCACGCCGGGCCCGAGATCGGCGTGGCGTCCACCAAGGCCTTCACGTCCCAGCTCGTCGCGCTGTACCTGCTCGCCCTGCGGCTCGCGCAGGCGCGCGGCACGCTCTCGCCCGACGCGGCGCGGCCGCACGTGGACGCGCTCCTCCAGCCTGCCCCTGCTCTCGACGAGGCGCTGAAGCTGTCGCCCGACATCGAGGAGATCGCCGGACGCTTCCACACCCGCACGGACTTCCTGTACCTCGGCCGCGGCATCAACTATCCGATCGCGCTCGAGGGCGCGCTGAAGCTGAAGGAAATCTCCTACATCCACGCCGAAGGCTATCCGGCCGGAGAGATGAAGCACGGGCCGATCGCGCTCATCGACGAGCGCATGCCGGTCGTCGCCCTCGCGCCCCGCGATCGCGTGTTCGAGAAGATGGTCGGCAACATGCAGGAAGTGAAGGCGCGCGGCGGATCGGTCGTGGCGCTGGTGACGACACGCGGCGACCAGACCCTCAACTCGATCCTCGACCCGGAGGTCGACGTCGTCATCCCGCGTGCCCGAGGCGTCCGATCTGCTCGCGCCGATCCTGCTGAGCGTGCCGCTGCAGCTGCTGGCCTACCACATCGCCGTCCGCCGCGGCTGCGACGTCGATCAGCCGAGGAATCTGGCGAAGAGCGTCACGGTAGAATAGGCGGGTTGGACTTCCTCCACTCCCTGAATCCCGAGCAGCGCGACGCGGTGCTGCACCGCACGGGACCGCTGCTCATCCTGGCCGGCGCCGGCTCCGGCAAGACGCGCGTCATCACCAGCCGCATCGCCTACCTCGTGGGCGACGGCCACGCGCAGCCCGCACGAGGTCCTCGCCGTCACGTTCACGAACAAGGCCGCCGAGGAAATGCGCGCGCGCGTCGAGAGCGCTCCTGGGCGCGGACTGCAGCCGGGATGTGGATTTCGACCTTCCACGCCTCTGCGCCCGCCTGCTGCGCCGGGAGGCGCCCGCCATCGGCCTTTCGCGCGACTTCGTGATCTACGATTCCTCCGACCAGCTCTCCGTCGTGAAGCAGGCCCTGAAGGCGCTGCGACCTCGACGACGGGCTGATGCAGCCCCGGGCGGCGCTGTCGCGCATCAGCCACGCCAAGAACATGATGGATCGGCCCCGACGAGGTCGCCGAGTCGTCCGCCTGGAACCGGCGCGACGAACTGCTGTCGAAGGTCTACGCCTATTACCTCCGCGCGCTCAAGGACGCCAACGCCCTCGACTTCGACGACCTGCTCCTCAAGACCGTCGAGCTCTTCGAGCAATCCGCGCCGGTGCGGCAGAAGTACGCCCAGCAGTTCCGCTTCGTGATGGTGGACGAGTACCAGGACACGAACCGCCCGCAGTACCTGCTCATCCGCCGCCTCGCCGAGATCCACCGCAACCTCTGCGTCGTCGGCGACCCGGACCAGTCGATCTACAAGTGGCGCGGCGCCGACCTGCGCAACATCCTCGACTTCGAGCAGGACTTCCCCGAAGTGACCGTCGTCAAGCTCGAGCGGAACTACCGCTCCACGCAGGTGATTCTCGACGCCGCCATCGGCGGTCATCAGCCAGAACCGCAACCGCAAGGACAAGCGCCTCTGGACCGATCGCAAGGGCGGGGCGCGCATCGCGTACTTCCGCGGCGGCGACGAGCTCGAGGAGGCCGACTTCATCACGCGAGACCGCGCGCTCGGCCCTCGCGGCCGATCGCGACGTCACCGTCGCCGTGCTGTACCGCACCAACGCCCAGTCGCGCACGATCGAGGACGCGCTGATGCGCGAGGGCCTCGCCTACAAGATCGTCGGCGGCGTGCGGTTCTACGAACGCAAGGAAGTGAAGGACGCCCTCGCGTACCTGCGCCTCGTCATCAACCCGCACGACGACGTGAGCCTGCGCCGCGTGATCAACGTGCCGCCGCGCGGCATCGGCAAGGGCGTGATGGACGCGCTCGACGCCATCGAGCCGGCGGCGTCGGTCGAGCACCTGCCGCTGCTGGCGGCCGGGCTGCAGCCGGCTCCCGTCGCCAACTCGCTCTGGGCGCGCCTGGTGCTGCGGACTCGAAGAGACGGCGCGTTCACCGCCGCGCGCGTCGGCGTCCCTGACGGCTTTCCGCGATCTCCTCGTCGACCCTCACCGCCATGGCCCGCGAGGAGACGCGTGTCGATCGCGATCGGCAAGGTGCTCGACCAGAGCGGATACCTGCAGGACCTCCGCGACGAGCGCAGCGAGGACGCCGAGGGCCGCGTCGAGAACCTGGCCGAACTGGTCTCCGCAGCGCGCGAGTACGAGAGCCGCGAGCCCGAGCCGGCGCTCTGCGGGCTTCGTCGACCGCCTGTCGCTCCTCTCAGACGCCGACGAGGAAGCCGGCACGCGCGACGCCCGCGTCTGGCTGATGACGCTGCACAGCGCCAAGGGCCTGGAGTTCCCCGTCGTGGTGCTCGCCGGCCTCGAGGAGGGCCTCTTCCCGCATTCGCGAGTCGACCGACGACGAGGAAGAGCTCGAGGAGGAGCGCCGGCTCTGCTACGTCGGGATGACCCGCGCCCGTGCGCAGCTCGTGCTCACCGGCGCGGCGCGCCGGCGCATCTTCGGCGAATATCAGTCCAGCGAGCCGTCGCGGTTCATCGACGAGATCCCGCCCGAGCTCGTCGAGGTAATCGCCTCCGCCTACACGTCGCCCTATCAGAACCGCTTTTCGGGCTACGCCGCCCGCGACACGGGCAGTCGCGGGCGCGGCCGCCACGGGCGCGAGGAGCAGCCCGCCTATGCGTACGAAGACGAGGATCAGTCCACCGGCATGGCGCTCAGGCCCGGCATGAAGGTGCGCCACCCGCAGTTCGGCGTCGGCGACGTGCTCAGCGTGGAAGCCCTGGACGACGACGCGAAGCTCGTCGTCCGCTTCGCGACCGTGGGGCGCAAGATGCTGCGCGCGAAGTTCGCGCGCCTGCAGCCCGCGTGATGGCCCGCAAACTCTCGTCCGGATCGATCATCGCCCTCGTGTTCTTGGCGATCATCGCGGGCTGGTTCGTCTACGTCCAGTACTTCAACGACGAACGCGCAATCCGTCGCCGCATGAACGAGGTGGCGGCGGCGCTGTCCACGTCGCGCGAAGGAACGGATCTGGCCCGCCTGGCTCGCGTCATGAAGCTGCGGCAGTACCTGGCGGACGACGCCACGGCGATCGACGAGGGCTCGATCGAGCTGCGCTCGCGGGACGAGATCCTGGCGGTCGCCGCCCAGTGGGCCACCGGCGGCGAGGGCCTGACGGTCGACTTCGTCGACCTGACGGTGTCGATGGCGCCGGATGGGGCCACGGCCCAGAGCCGCTTCACGGCGCGAGGTGACGGGACGGGATCCGGTCGACGCGCGAGGACCGGACCGAGGACCGCGAGGTGATGACGGACCTCACGAAGCGCGACGGCGACTGGATCATCACCGGCGTCAGGGCGCGTCGTCCGCGGTAGGCTCGCCTCCGCTGCTGTCGTCGCCCTCTTCCTTTTCCGCCAGCTTCGCGATCGAGACGACGACGTCGTCCTCCACGATGTCGATCAGCTTCACGCCCTGCGTGGCGCGTCCGATCGCGCGGACGTCGTTCGCCGCCATGCGCAGGATCATGCCCTGCTGCGTGATCAGCAGCAGCTCGTCGCCGTCGTGGACGTAGGCCACGCCCGACGACGCGGCCGTTGCGCTGCGACGTGGAGATGTTGATGACGCCGACGCCGCCGCGCGACTGGACGCGGTATTCGTCGAGCTCGGTGCGCTTGCCGTAGCCGTGCTCGGTGACGGTCAGGAGCGTGCCCTCCGGGCCGACCACCTCCATGGCCACGACGTAGTCGTCGCCCCTGAGGGAGATGCCTCGGACGCCGTGCGGCCGGGCGGCCCATCGGCCGGACGTCGGTCTCCTGGAAGCGGATCGCCATGCCGTCACGGGTGCCGATGAAGATCTCGCCGCCGCCGTCGGTCAACTGCGCGGCGATCACCGCGTCGCCCTCCTCCACGCCCATGGCGATGATGCCGCCGGCGCGCGGGTTGCTGAACGCCGACAGCGCGGTCTTCTTCACCACGCCCCGCCGTGTGCCCATGACACGAACGTTGTCGTCGTCGAACTCCTTCACGGCCAGCATCGCCGCGATCTTCTCGCCTTCCTCCATCGACACGAGGTTGGCGATGGCCTTGCCCTTGCCGCCCGGGCCGACGTCCGGGATCTCGTGCACCTTCAGCCAGTACGCGCGGCCGCGGTCGGAGAAGATCATGATGTAGGCGTGCGTCGAGGCCACGAACAGGTGGCTGACGAAGTCCTCGTCGCGCGTCCGCATGCCGATGCGGCCCTTGCCGCCGCGGCGCTGGTTGCGGTAGGTCGAGATCGCCGTCCGCTTGATGTAGCCGGTGTTGCTGACCGTGATCGCCATGTCCTCCTCGGCGATCAGGTCCTCGATGCTGAGCTCGCCCGACTCGCCCTCGATGATCTCCGTGCGCCGGTCGTCGCCGTATTTCTCGCGGACGGCCTTCAGCTCGTCCACGATGATCTGCATCAGCAGCCGTTCGCTGGCCAGGATGCCCGCGGAGCCGCTCGATCGTCTTCAGCAGCTCGGCCAGCTCGTCGAGGATCTTCTGGCGCTCGAGGCCGGTCAGGCGCTGCAGCTGCATGTCGAGGATGGCCTGGGCCTGGACGTCACTCAGCGAGAACTCGCGTCGATCAGGCCCTCGCGCGCCTCGGGGACGGTCTTCGACCCGCGAATCAGCGCGATCACGGCGTCCAGGTGATCGAGCGCGATCCTGAGGCCTTCGAGGATGTGGTGCCGGGCCTCGGCCTTCCTCAGCTCGAACTCGGTGCGGCGGCGGACCACGTCGCGGCGGAACTCGACGAAGCTCTCGACCAGCTCCAGCAGGTTCAGCACCTTCGGGCGGCCGCCGACGATCGCGAGCATGATGATGCCGAAGCTCGACTGCAGCGGCGTGTGCTTGTAGAGGTTGTTGAGGATCACCTCCGGCACTTCGCCGCGCTTCAGTTCGATCACGATCCGCATGCCGTCGCGATCCGACTCGTCGCGCAGGTCCGAAATGCCCTCGATCACCTTGTCGCGCACGAGGTCGGCGATCCGCTCGATGAGCTTCGCCTTGTTCACCTGATACGGGATCTCGGTGATCGACGATCGAGAGGCGATCGCCCTTCTTGTTCGTTTCGATCGTCCGACCGCGCGCGCATCATGATCGGATCCGCGCCCGGTCGTGTAGGCCTGCAGGATGCCGTCGCGCCCGACGATGTAGCCGGCCGGTCGGGAAGTCGGGGCCCGGGATCAGCCGCACGAGCTGCTTCAGCTTCTCGCCGCGGCTGGCGGCCGGCTCGCCCTCCGGCCGCAGGTGGGTCTGCTCGATCAGCCAGATGCAGCCGTCGATCACCTCGCGCAGGTTGTGCGGCGGCACGTTGGTCGCCATGCCGACGGCGATGCCGGCCGAACCGTTGACCAGCAGGTTCGGGAACGGCGCCGGCAGGACGGTCGGCTCCTCGGTCGTCTCGTCGTAGTTCGGCGTGAAGTCGACGGTCTCCTTGTCGAGATCCGCCATCATGTCGTCGGCGAGCGCCTGCAGCCGCGCTTCGGTGTACCGCATCGCCGCGGGCGGGTCGCCGTCGATCGAGCCGAAGTTGCCCTGGCCGTCCACCAGCGGATAGCGCATGTTGAAGTCCTGCGCCAGGCGCACGAGCGTGTCGTAGATCGACGCGTCGCCGTGGGGATGGAAGTTGCCCATCACCTCGCCGACGATCTTCGCGCACTTGCGGTAGCCGCGCGTTCGACGCGAGGCCCATCAGTCCTCATGCCGTACAGCACGCGCCGGTGCGCGGGCTTGAGTCCGTCGCGCACGTCGGGCAGCGCTCGTCCAATGATTACGCTCATGGCGTAATCCATGTACGACCGCTTCATTTCGTCTTCGATGTTGACGGGAGTCTGCGAGGGTACCGAGGTCGGCCATGCGGAGTCTAGACGTCCAGATTCTTGACGTCGAGCGCGTTATCTTCGATGAACTTCCGGCGGGGCTCGACCTGATCGCCCATCAGGGTCGTGAACATCAGGTCGGCCTCGGTGTGATCTTCGGCGCGCACCTGCAGCAGCGTCCGGACCGCCGGATCCATGGTCGTCGCCCAGAGCTGGTCGGGATTCATCTCGCCGAGGCCCTTGTAGCGATTGATGGCCACGCCCTTCTTGCCGGCGGCGATGAAGTACTCGACGAGCTCGTCGAGCGACTGCAGCCGGACATCGGGCCGGCCCCGCCTTCGCGGCGTCGGCGCGTCGCTCGCCCTCATCGGCGCGCCGCCGGACGACGCGGTGGACACGACGATCTCGCCCGACGAGCGCCGGGATGATCGCGGCGGTTCGCGAGCAGCGTCCGGTACTCCGCCGTCGTGACGAAGTCGACGCCGATCGTGTGCTGGCGCGGGTAGCCGTTGGACCGATCATCCACGTGCAGATGGAAGCGGTTGTGCTCCTCGTCGCGCTCGACGGTCACGCGTGCGCGTCGGCATCGTGAGCGTCTGGGCCAGGCCTTCGAGCTGCGCCTTGTCCGCGAAGTAGTCGCGGTCGGCGCCGGCCGACGACCAGCGCCTCGACGATCTCGCGCGGGTGGCCGCGCCGCTCGATCGATCTGCAGCAGCTTCTGGTGCGCGATCATCTTCTGGAGCAGCTTCTCGAGATCCGCGCCGGACGATCTCGAGGCCGGCGGCCGGCACCTTCACCACGCGCGCCTCGGCGGCGCGGCGGATCAGAAACGTGTCGAGCTCGCGCTCGTCCTTGATGTAGGTCTCCGACTTGCCGCGCTTCGCGCGGAACAGCGGCGGCTGCGCGATGTAGACGTAGCCGTGCTCGATGAGCGCCGGCAGCTGCCGGTAGAAGAACGTCAGCAGCAGCGTGCGGATGTGCGAGCCGTCCACGTCCGCGTCGGTCATGATGATGATGCGGTGGTAGCGCAGCTTCGCGAGGTCGAAGTCCTCGGCGCCGATCCCGCAGCCGAGCGCCGCGATCATCGTCTTGATCTCGTCGCTGCCCAGCATCTTGTCGAAGCGCGCCTTCTCGACGTTGAGGATCTTGCCCTTGAGCGGCAGGATCGCCTGGAAGCGCCGATCGCGGCCCTGCTTGGCCGAGCCGCCGGCCGACTCGCCCTCGACGATGTACAGCTCGCTGAGTGCGGGGTCGCGCTCCTGGCAGTCGGCCAGCTTGCCCGGGCAGTGAGCTGCCGTCGAGGGCGCCCTTGCGCCGCACCAGATCGCGCGCCTTGCGGGCCGCTTCGCGCGCGCGCGCGGCGTCGATGGCCTTGCCGACGATCTTGCGCGCGACCGGCGGGTTCTCCTCGAGAAACGCGCCCAGCTTGTCGTTGAGGACCGCCTCGACGATGCCCTTCACCTCGGTGTTGCCGAGCTTGGTCTTGGTCTGGCCCTCGAACTGCGGCCGCGGAATCTTGACGCTGATGACGGCCGTCAGGCCCTCGCGGATGTCGTCGCCGGTGACCGCTCTCCTTGAGGTCCTTCGCCAGGTTGTTCTTCGAGGCGTAGTGGTTGACCGTCCGCGTGAGCGCGGCGCGGAAGCCCGAGAGGTGCGTGCCGCCCTCGTGCGTGTTGATGTTGTTGGCGAACGTGTAGATCGTCTCGGCGTAGCCGTCGTTCCACTGCAGGGCGATCTCGACGTCGATGCCGTCCGTCTCGCCGTGCATGTAGATCGGCTTCTCGTTCACCGCCGCCTTGTTCTTGTTCAGGTGCGTGACGAACGAGACGATGCCGCCTTCGTAGTGGAACTTGTGGCTCTTGCCGTCGCGCTCGTCGTCGAGCGTGATGAGGACGCCGCCGTTCAGGAAGGCGAGCTCGCGCAGGCGCTGCGCGAGCGTGTCGAAGCTGAAGATCGTGGTCTCGAAGATCTCGGTGTCCGGCTTGAAGGTGATCTTCGTGCCGCGCCGCTTCGTCGTGCCGGTGACTTCCAGATCGCGCGGTCGCGTGCCCGCGCTCGTAGCTCTGCTGGTAGACCTGCCCGTTGCGCCAGATCTCGAGATCGAGCGTCTCGGAGAGGGCGTTCACCACCGACACGCCGACGCCGTGGAGGCCGCCCGACACCTTGTAGCTGTCGTTGTCGAACTTGCCGCCGGCGTGCAGCACGGTCAGCACGACCTCGGCGGCCGACTTGCCGCTCGTGTGCTGATCGACCGGGATGCCGCGCCCGTTGTCGACGACGGTGACGGAGCCGTCGATGTGCAGGGTGACGTTGACCTGGTCGCAGAAGCCGGCCAGCGCCTCGTCGATGGAGTTGTCGACGATTTCGTAGACGAGATGATGCAGCCCGGCCGGACCGGTCGACCCGATGTACATCGCGGGCCGCTTGCGCACCGCCTCGAGACCCTCGAGGACCTTGATCTTGTCGGCCGAATAATCGTGCTCGTCTGCCGTCGCCGCACGTTCGCCGGCATGTCGAGCGGCGGTCGGTCCTCGTCGGATCGTCTGGTTCGGTTGGTTCCATCAGACTCGCATCGGCATGATCACGTACGTGTAGTCGTAGCCCTCGGCGCCGACCGGCTTCATCACCGCCTGGCTGACTTCGTCCTTCAGCTCGAGCGAGACGACGTCGGTGCGCGACCGCCGCCAGGAAATCGAGCACGTACTGGGCGTTGAAGCAGATCTGCATCGCCGCCGCCGTCGTAGTCGACGGGAAGCGTTTCGTGCGCCTCGCCGAACTCCGGGCTGCTCGACGTCACGTCGACCTTGCCCTTGTCGATCTGAATCTTCACCGCGCGCGATCGCTCGTTCGAGAGCAGCGCGACGCGCTTGACCGCGTTCGTCAGCCGATCGCGCTCGAACTCGATGTGCTTGTCGTTGCCCTTGGGAATCACCCGCTCGTAGGCGGGAAACTGCCCGTCGATCATGCGGGAGATGAGGGAGCGGCCGCCGACCTGGAAGAACAGGTGGTTCTCGCCGCGCTCGTACGCCGATGTCGGCGGCGCCCTCGCCGAGCAGGCGCGACAGTTCGCCGAGCGTCTTCTTCGGCAGGATCACCCGCGTCTCCTCGGCGTCCTTCTTGCCCTTGCCCTCGCGCTTCGCGCTCACCAGCGCCAGGCGGTGCCCGTCGGTCGCGACCAGCGTCATCTCGGTCGGCGCCAGCACGAACAGCGCGCCGTTCAGGAAGAAGCGCGTGTCTTCGCCGGTGATCGCGAACTGCGTCTTGGCGACCATCTCCTTGACCGTCGCCCCGGCAGCGTCGCCGATCGGCGAGGCGCCGGCCTCGGGCAGCGTCGGGAAAGTCGTCCTTCGGCAGCGTCTGCATCCGCGAGTCGAACCGATCGGCCGCCACTTTGACGCCGCCCTTTTCCTCGGCGATTCGGATGTCGGTCTCGGGCAGCGACTTCACGATCTCGTAGAACTTCTTCGCCGGCAGCGTGAGCGTGCCGCCCTTGGCGACCGTCGCCGCGCACGTGCTGCGCAGTCCGACCTCGAGATCGGTCGCGAGCAACCGCACCTCGCTGCCTTTGGCGTCCATCAGCACGTTCGCCAGAATCGGAATCGTGTTCTTGCGTTCGACGATGCCCTGAAAAAGCTGCAGTTCTCGCAGAAGGTCGTTCTTGCGGACGACGAGTTCCATGGCGTGCTGACCTCGAAAAGGAGAGGATGACCCGCGATCCCTTAGGGAGGAAGATTGAGAATAGAAATTATATAGGAAGAGAGGGAATGTTGAAAAGGGTGCCACGTCTATAACCGCTTATATGTCAACACTTTAACTTGTGCAAAATACGTGAATGGATTCCGTGAGATTCGGCCCCCGGAAGGGGCCGGTTCGGGTGTCCACAGGCCCTCCACAGGCGTCCACATGCGCCCTGTGGAAAACATCGAAAACGTCGAAAACCCCGGCGCAGCTGCCTACTGAAAGCCCTCGCAGAAAATTGCCGATCAGCGTGTTGAAATCCGCGTCCTTTTTCCGCAGATCCTCGACCTTCCGCATCGAATGAATCACCGTCGAGTGATGCTTGCCGCCAAAGCTGCGGCCGATCTCCGGCAGCGACGCGTGCGTCAGCGCCTTGCACAGGTACATCGCGATCTGACGCGGCATCGCCACCGACTTCGAGTTGTTGCGCGACTTCAGGTCCGCGAGCTTCAGGTTGTAGTAGTCGGCGACGAACTTCTGGATCATGTCGATCGTGACGGCGCGGTCCTCGTGGTCGAGGATGTTGCTGCAGGACGTCCTGCGCCAGCGGCCAGCGTCATCTCCTGCCCCGTCAGCGACGCATACGCGATCAGGCGGATCAGCGATCCCTCGAGCTCGCGGATGTTCGACTTGATCTTGCCCGCGATGTACATCGCGACGTTGTCGGGCAGCGGCACCGCCTCGGCGTCGGCCTTCTTCTTGAGAATCGCGACTTTCGTCTCGAGATCCGGCGACTGAATGTCGGCGATCAGGCCCCACTCGAACCGCGATCGCAGCCGCTCTTCGAGCGACGGAATTTCATGGGGCGGACAGTCGCTGCTGATCACGATCTGCTTCTGCGAGTCGTACAGCGCGTTGAACGTGTGGAAGAACTCGGTCTGCGTGCCTTCCTTGCCGGCGATGAACTGCACATCGTCCACGCAGCAGGACGTCGACCGTGCGGTAACGCTCGCGGAAATCGATGATCCGGTCGTAGCGGACCGCGTTGATCATCTCGTTCATGAAGCGCTCGGCGGAGATGTAGGTCAGCTTCAACGACGGGTTGTGGCGCAGGACGTAGTGACCGACGGCGTGCATCAAGTGGGTCTTGCCGAGCCCCACGCCGCCGTAGATGAACAGCGGGTTGTACGAGCGGGACGGGGCTTCGGCGACGGCGCGGCACGCCGCGTGGGCGAATTGATTCGACGTGCCCACGATGAACGTGTCGAAGGTGTAGCGGGGATTCAACCCGGGCGGGCCGGGCGGGCCCGCCATCGTGGCGGACGCCGGCGGGGGCGGGGCCTGCACCGCCTCGAGCGCGGCGGCCTCTTCGGGGCTGAGCGCCAGAATCGCCCCGTCAGGGGTCTGGTCGGGGACGAAATTCACCGCCATTCCGGCGTGGTGGACCTCGGTCAGGGCCTCGCCAATCACGCCGGAATAGTGCTTCGTGAGCCAGTCCTTGAACAGCCCGTTCGGCACCCGGACCGTCACCGAGGAGACATCCTCGGCGGATGAAGCTTGTCGGCTTGAACCAGGTGTAAAAGCTATGCCGGTTCACCTTTGTTTCGATTCGGGCGAGGATCTGGTCCCAGAGGTTCATTTCTGTGCTTTTCCACAGTTTTTTCCACAGGTGTGGAAATCTCTGGTGACAGACCAAACAGGCATGTAAAACGCGCCGCAGGAAGTCCTGGGGAAAGACGCCGAATGTAGCACAGTCGCTGCTCGCATTGACACCCTCCGAAGCGCCCGGCTACCATTAGGGTTTCGCTCAGTCTCGGAAGGGATGCCATGAAGGGAAAGCGCACTTTTCAGCCGAATACACGGCGCCGCGCCCGCGCGCACGGATTCCTGGTGCGGATGAGCACCAAGAACGGCCGCCAGGTGCTGAAGCGCCGCCGCGCCAAGGGGCGCAAGCGCCTCACCGTCAGCAGCGAATAACGGCCGTGGCCGCGTTCCGCCCGGCCGAGCACATCCGTCGGAGGTCTGACTTCCAGCGGGCGTACGATCGGGGCGTTCGGATTCGCGCCCGCTACAGCACGGTTTTTCTCCTGCCCACCTCGCTCGACTTCGCCCGGCTGGGGATCGCCGCCACGAAGAAACTGGGCGGCGCCGTCGTGAGGAATCGAGCTAAACGATTGATACGAGAGGTTTTCCGTCGCAACAAAATCGCCAGGGGACTGGATGTCGTCATCGTACCCAGGCGCGAACTGCTCGACGCCAGCCTGACAGCCCTTGAAGCCGATTACTGCCGATCCCTTGATTCCGCCGCCAAGCGACGCTAGCCCGTCGCCAGCGGTTCGGGTCGTGCTCGCCCTCCTTCGAGGGTACAAGATCCTTATTTCACCGTTATTTAGAGGCTCCTGCCGGTTCCTGCCGTCGTGTGCGGACTACTCGGCCGAAGCTTTCCGGCGTCACGGCCTGGCGGGTGGTGCGTGGCTGACGGTCCGCCGGCTGAGCCGGTGCCACCCATTCTGCCGCCACGGTCACGACCCGGTGCCCGACACCTGGTCCTTCAGCGCCCGAAGGGCGGACCTTAAGTCCGCCGGCGCGAAGTGAGTTGATGGAACGCCGCGTTCTGCTCGCCCTGTTTCTCTCGTTCCTGGTGTTCTACGCCTACCAGGCCCTGATGCCCGCGCCGCCGCTGCCGGACGCGAACGCGACGGTGACGCCGGCCGAAGCCGCCGCGACGCCAGGTGTGCCCGCCGCCCGCGACGCCGCGCCGTCTTCCGCAGCCGCAGCCGCGCCGCCGTTCCCGCCACGCCGCCGGCGCCGCTCGCCGAAACGCTCGTCGGCGCTGACACCGAGCGCGACGTGCGCATCGAGACGGACACGGTGATCGCCGTCTTCACCAATCGCGGCGCGCGTCTCACGAGCTGGCGGCTCAAGAAATATCGCAACCAGTTGACGGGCGAGCCGCTCGAGCTCGTCGAGAACGATCTCGGCGAGACGCAGACGTTGCCCTTCTCGCTGCGCGTCGACGATGCCGCCACCACCACCGCGTTGAACTCCGCGCTCTATCAGGTCACGACCGAAGACCAGGCGCCCGGCCAGCCGGCCGTCGTGCAGTTCGAGTACGCGAACGCCGACGGCCTGCGCGCGCAGAAGACGTTCACGATCGAGCCGGGGTCGTACCAGGTGGCGCTCGCCTCGTCGGTCGAGAGCGGCGGCGCGGCGCTGACGCCGGCGATCGCATGGGGCCCGGGGCCCGGGGACCGCGGCGCGACGAACCGGTACCACATGCCGCCGGAAGGCATCGTGTTCCTGGACGGCGGCGTGAAGCGCTACAGCGCCAGCGCGGTCGGCAAGCAGCCGACCTACGAAGGCTCGTACCGCTTCGCGGGGATCGACGATCACTACTTCATGGCCGTCGCGCTGGATCCGGCGGCGGTGTCGATCGCCTACCAGGGCGTGACCATTCCGCCAGCGCCCGGATCGGACGAGAGCGCCCGCAACCTGATGGCCTTCACGATCGAACCGAAGCAGCCCACGGCCGCGATGACGTTCTTCGTCGGGCCGAAGGACTTCGACGTGCTCGCGGCGCTGGATCCCGAGTTCACCCAGGCCATCCGGTTCGGAATCTTCACGGTGATCGTCGTGCCCCTCCTGCGTTCGCTCGTCTGGGTGAACGGCTTCGTGGGCAACTTCGGGTGGTCGATTCTCGTGCTCACGGTGATCATCAACGTGCTGATGTTCCCGCTCCGGCACAAGAGCGTCGTGTCGATGCGGAAGATGCAGGAGATCCAGCCCGAGGTCAAGGCGATCCAGGAGCGCTACGCGAAGCTGAAGACGACCGATCCGGCCAAGCAGAAGATGAACCAGGAGACTGATGGAGCTGTACCGCGAGAGGGGCGTGAACCCCGCGAGCGGCTGCGTGCCCATGCTCCTGACGATGCCGGTGCTCTACGCGTTCTACTCGCTCCTGAACTACTCCATCCAGCTTCGCGGCGCGCCCTTCACGCTCTGGATTCACGATCTCTCCCTGCCGGATCCCTATTACGTGATGCCGATCGCGATGGGCATCAGCCAGCTCTGGCAGCAGCGGATGATGCCGTCGGCCGGCGCCGATCCCGCGCAGCAGAAGATGATGATGTTCATGCCGGTCGTGTTCACGGTGCTCTTCCTGTGGGCGCCCTCCGGCCTGGCGCTCTACTGGCTCGTCCAGCAACGTCTTCACCATCGGCCAGACGTACATCACGAACCGGATCATCGGCCCGCCCAAAGTGCACAACCTGCGGCCGGCCGCGGAGCGGCGCGTGAAGCGCGCGGGCAGCGGAAAAACCGAAGCCGCGCAGAAGGAATCCTGATGGCGATCGACACGGCACCCATCGTCCAGTTTCTGGAGACGGTCGTCGGCGCGCTCGGCATCGAGACGCCGATCGAGGTCGAGGAGACCGCCGACGGTCCGCGGCTGAACCTCACCGGTGAGCAGGCCGAGCTGCTCGCCCGGCATCGCGGCGAGCCGATCAAGGCCCTGCAGCACGTCGTGGACATGGCCTTCATGCGCTCGAGGGACGAGGAGCAGCGCGTGTTCGTCGACGCGCTCGGCTACCGCAAGGGCAAGGACATCGAGCTGCGCCAGATGGCGAAGTTGCTCGCCGAGAAGGCGAAAGAGACCGGCGTCGACCAGCAGCTCGGCCCCCTCAATCCCTACGAGCGCCGCCTCGTCCACCTGGCGGTCGCCGAAGTCCCCGGCGCGGCCACGCGAGAGCATCGGCGACGCGTTTTCGAAGACGGTGTATATCTCGGCAAAAGACCAGTAGGGGTTAGGGACCCCGAACCCCGAATCCCAGCCCGTCGCGGCATGTTTTCCACAAGCGACACGATCGTGGCCATCGCGACACCGCCCGGGCGCGGCGCGATCGGCGTCGTGCGCCTCGGGGGACCGGACGCCGTGCGCATCGCCGGTGTCTTGTCCGGGCGCGCGGCCTTCGAGCCACGGCACGCGACGCTGACGGCCGTGGCGTCGGCGGACCGCGCGATCGTCACGGTCTTTCCCGCCCCGCACTCCTACACTGGCGACGACGTCGTGGAAGTGAGTGCCCACGGCAGCCCGATCGTCCTGCGGGCGATCGTCGAGGCCGCCGTCGCCGCCGGCGCCCGTCTGGCCGAGCCCGGCGAGTTCACGCTGCGCGCGTTCCTCAACGGCCGGCTCGACTTGCCCCAGGCCGAAGCCGTCGCCGATCTCGTCGACGCGGTCACGCCGCTGCAGGCGCGCGCGGCGTTCGATCAGCTGGAAGGGACGCTTTCCCGGATCGATCGCGCGAGCATCGACGCGGCGCTGTTCGATCTCGCCGCGCGGCTCGAGGCGTCGGTCGACTTTCCAGACGAGGGCTACCACTTCATCGAGCCGCGAGAGCTCGCGACCGAGCTGGGCGGGCTCGTGGCGCGCCTCGATGCACTGCTCGCCGGCGGCGCGCCGGGGACGGCTCGTCCGCGAAGGCCTGCAGGTGGCCATCGTCGGCAAGCCGAACGTCGGCAAGTCGAGCCTGTTCAACGCGCTCGCCGGCGCGGGCCGCGCCATCGTGACGCCGATCGCCGGCACGACACGCGACCTGGTCACCGAAGTCGTGGACGTCGACGGTTTGCGCGTGACTCTGGTCGACACGGCCGGCCTGCGCGAGGCGGGAGACGCCGTCGAGGCCGAAGGCGTCGCTCGCGCCCGCGGGGCGCGGCGCGTGGCGGATCTCGTGCTCGTTGTCCTTGACGCCTCGGGGCCGCTGGACGATGACGACCGGATCGCGCTGAACGAGGCGGCCGGCCTGCGCCACCTGGTCGTGTCGAATAAGACCGACCTGGCGCGTGGGATCCCGCTTCAGCCGGACGCCGTCCGGATCTCGGCCCTCACCGGCGCCGGTCTCGATGCGCTGCGCGCGGCGATGGCGCGCGCGCTGGACGCCGAACCGGCGCGCGACTCCCCCGCCATCACGAACGTGCGCCACCTCGCGCTCGTGGAACGGGCGCGCGAGGCGCTGGCCCGAGCGACGGCGGCCGTGACGAACGCCGGCGGGGCGCTGTCGGAAGAATTCGTGCTTGCCGATCTGCAGGACGCGCGCGCGGCCTTCGAGGAAATCACGGGCCGCCGCACGCCCGACGACGTGCTGGCGCATATCTTCGAGCGCTTCTGCATCGGCAAATAGCGATCCGTTTCGTGCCTTCGTGGCTGCATTTCGTGATTTCCGAACATGCGTGACAGTTTCGACGTAATCGTCGTCGGCGCGGGGCACGCGGGGTGCGAGGCGGCGTTTGCCGCCGCGCGGCTCGGGGTCCGCGTCGGGCTGTGCACGCTCAGCCGTGACACGGTCGCCCACATGCCCTGCAATCCGGCGGTCGGCGGCACGGCCAAGGGCCACCTCGTGCGCGAAATCGACGCGCTCGGCGGCCTGATGGGCCGCGCGATCGACGCGACCGGCATCCAGTTCAAGGTGCTCAACCGCAGCCGGGGCCCCGCGGTCTGGTCGCCGCGCGCGCAGGCCGACAAGCACGCCTACGGCGCGTGGATGGCGCGCGCCCTCGACGCAGAGCCGAACATCGTCTGGATCCTCGGCCGCGCGGGCCGGATTCTCGTGAAGAACGGACGCGTCGCGGGCCTGGCCCTCGAAGGCGCCGGAGACGACGAGGCCCTCGCCTGCCGGGCGCTCGTGATCACGACCGGCACGTTTCTGAACGGCCTGATCCACGTCGGCCCGGAGCAGACGCCGGCCGGCCGCGTGGGCGAGCCGCCGTCGTGCGATCTGGCCTCGTCGCTCAAGAGCGTCGGTTTCGAGTGCGGCCGGCTCAAGACGGGGACGCCGCCGCGGCTGGCGCGGGAGAGCATCGACTTCCCTGCGCGCGTCGCCGACGGCACGTTCCAGGTCGAGCGCGGCGACGATCCGCCGGTGCCGTTCTCGTTTCTCAGCGGCACGATCGATCGGCCGCAGATCGACTGCCACCTGGTGCACACCACCGAGCGCATCCGCGATCTCGTGCGGGCCAATGTCGATCGCTCGCCGCTCTTCAACGGGCAGATTCGCGGCATCGGCCCGCGCTACTGCCCGTCGCTCGAAGACAAGATCGTGCGGTTTCCCGATAGCGAGCGGCACCAGGTCTTCCTCGAGCCCGAGGGCGTCGATGCGCGGGAGATCTACGTGAACGGGTTCTCGACGAGCCTGCCGCGCGACGTGCAGCTCGAGCTCGTGCACGCGCTGCCGGGCCTCGGCGAGGCCGTGATGCTGCGTCCGGGCTACGCCGTGGAGTACGACTTCATCCAGCCGACCGAGCTGACGCGGCGCCTCGAGACGAAGCGCGTGCCGGGGCTGTTTCTCGCGGGACAGATCAACGGGACGTCCGGCTACGAAGAGGCCGCCGCGCAGGGACTGGTGGCGGGCGTGAACGCGGCGCACGCGGCGACTGGACGCCCGGGCTTCGAGCTGCGGCGCGACGAGGCGTACATCGGCATCCTCGTCGACGACCTGATCACGAAGGGCTGCCTCGAGCCCTACCGCATGTTCACCTCGCGCGCCGAGCACCGCCTGCTGCTGCGCATCGACAACGCGGATCTGCGCCTGACGCCTCGGGGCCGCGAAGCGGGCCTGGTGGACGATGCGCGGTGGGAGGTGTTCCGCGGGCGGCGCGAGCGCTTCACGCGCAACCTGGCGGCGCTGGACGCGACGCTGGTGCGGGCCAGCGGGGGAGACCGCGTGCCGGCGGCCCGGTTGCTGCGAAGCCCGGAGGTGCGTCTCGAGGCGCTCGTGGCGCGCGGCGAGGTCGTGATGGACACGGACGCGGCGCGGCCCGCGATCGATCTCGCCAGCGTCGAGACGGCGGTGAAGTACGCGGGCTACCTGCGCCGGCAGGAAGGGGAGATCGAACGGGCGCGGCGCGACGAGCGGCGGCGCATTCCCCCGGACTTTTCATTCGAGCGGGTTCCTGGCCTGTCCCGCGAAGTGGTGCAGCGGCTGACGCAGGTCCGGCCGGACACGCTCGGGCATGCGCTGCGTGTGCCGGGCGTCACGCCGGCGGCCGTGGCCGTTGTGTCGGCCTACCTATCGCGCGCCTATTAACTATACTGAATTAGAATTAGTGCTATGCTGTTATTCAATAATTGAATAGCAGCGAATTCGACCTGAATTTGTTGGCTGTTTTCGATGCCTTGCTTGCCGAGCGAACAGTCACCAAGGCCGCTCGGAAAATCGGGCTCTCCCAGCCCGCATTCAGTCACGCCCTCAAGCGTCTTCGCGATCAGGTCGGTGACGAGCTGTTCACTCGAACCGGACGCGTCATGGTCCCGACGCCGCGTGCGCTCGATCTGGCGGCCCTGGTCCGGCCGGCGCTCGAGCAGCTCAGAGCGGCTCTCGAGTTTGGTTCGGCGGCGTCCTCAACCGGACAGTTGTCTGGGACGGTCGTCCTGGGAATGGACGATTATCTGCAAGCCTTCCTGTTGCCGGAGCTGGCGAGCCGAATTGAGCGCCGCGCGCCTGGAATCAGGCTCGATGTCCGGTCGTCTGGCGCCAGACGCAGAGCCGTCCCTCTGCTGCGCGAAGGACACCTGGATTTGGCCGTTGACGTGAACGACACGGGGGAGCACCGGGATTTCGAATCGGCCCCTCTCTTCACCGACCGGTACGTGTGTCTGGTGCGAAAAGGGGTCGCTGGGACCGCGCCCAGCTTGTCCAGAGAGCTGTTTTCAGTCCTGAATCATGTCGTGGAGGCCTCCGTCGATCCGGAGCGCAACGCCATCGAACGCGAGATTCTTGGCGCCGATTTGACACGCCGCGTCAGCGTGCGGCTGCCCGGGGTCCTATCGGCGCCGTGGCTCGTAGCGGTGTCGGACGCCACGGCCCTCGTGCCAGCGCGGCTGGCGGCCTGGTTCAGCGAGATTCTTCCGATCGACGTTCTCGAGCCACCGGTGCCGCTTCCCCCGCTGCAGGTCGCGGTTCACTGGCACCGCCGGACCGAACAGAGCCCCATCGTCATGCACGTTCGAAACGAGCTCGTAGAAATTGCCGGTGGACTATGACAACCAAAGAGTTTGCCTCGAAGCTCGAGCGCCGCGTCGCCAAGGCAGATGTCCTGATGCCGTCTGCCGAAGTAATCGAGCGGCTGGAGCAGTACTACGCGCTTCTGTCGCGCTGGAATAAGCGAATCAATCTGACGTCGCTGGCCCTGGAAGATGCACCGCCAGGGACGCTGGATCGGCTTATCGTCGAGCCCCTCGCGGCCGCGAGATACGTGTCAGAGGCCCCGATTAGCTGGGTCGACCTCGGAACGGGCGGGGGATCGCCCGCGATCCCACTGAAGATCGTCAGGCCCGCCGCGGCCCTCACAATGGTCGAGGCGACCACGAAGAAGGCGACCTTCCTCAAAGAAGTCGTCCGCGAACTGCAGCTCGGCGAGGCGCTCGTGGAGAACGCGCGGATCGAGGAATTTGAGGCCAGGACGGCGGTCAAAGATAGCTTTGACTTGGTTTCGACACGGGCTGTGCGGATGACGGGAACTCTCTTTGCCGCCATTCGGAACCTGCTCAAGCCGGAAGGGCAGCTGCATCTCTACGCGAATCGACCCCCAGAGGTCACCTCATCGAGCGGGTTCGCTGTGGAAGCCGCTCACAAGCTGGGAACAGGCTTGGAAACCAAGCTGATTGTGCTGTTGCCGGCCCGACCCATGGGGGCACCCAGAAGTGTTCCACGTGGAACATCCCCTAGCCAGAGAGCCGGAAAGAAGACCGGGCAGAAAAAGCGTTGACGTCCTGTACGGCCGTCGCCTATTCTCGGACTCGCACGCCGGTGGCCCTAAGTGCCCAGTTTGGCTGATTATTTAGGTCAAATACCACAATGAATGCACGCATCATCGCCGTCGCAAACCAGAAGGGTGGCGTCGGTAAAACCACTACCACCATCAACTTAGCGGCGTCTCTCGCCCTCGCGGGGAAGCACGTCCTCCTCGTCGACGTCGACCCCCAGGGCAACCTGACCAGCGGCGTCGGCCAACGCGGCAAGGCCGCGCTGGGCCAGACGATCTACCAGGCGCTCACGGCCTCCACGCCGCCCGCCGACGCCTCCGGCTTCATCATGCCGACCGGCATCGACCGCCTCAGCCTCATTCCGGCCGACCGCCAGCTCACCGGCGCCGAAATCGAGATGGTCGATCTGTCGCACCGCGAAGAGCGGCTGCGCGCGCTCGTCGCGCCCCTGCGCGATCGCTACGATCACATCTTCATCGACTGTCCGCCCTCGCTCGGGCTGCTCACGCTCAACGCCCTCGTGGCGGCCGACGCGGTGCTCATTCCGCTGCACTGCGAATACTTCGCCCTCGAGGGCCTCGCGGATCTCGTCGGCACGATGCGACGCGTGCGCGCGTCGCTCAACCCGTCGCTCGACATCGACGGCGTGCTGCTCACGATGGTCGACGAGCGCACCAACCTCGGCCAGCAGGTCGCGACCGACGTGCGCGAGTTCTTCCGCGAAAAAGTGTTTCGCACGGTGATTCCGCGCAACGTGCGCCTCGGTGAGGCGCCGAGCCACGGCATGCCCGTGATCCAGTACGACGCGCGCTCGCGCGGCGCCGAAGCCTATCTCGCCCTCGCGCGCGAAGTGCTCGAGCGCTCCGCCGCGGCCGCCTAGAGAACACAAATGCAACCGCGAAGGCCCGAAGACCCGAAGGACGAGTTTCCCGGCGTGTCACGCGGAAGAGAGATTTTCTTCGGGCCTTCGGGCCTTTGTGTTGCATTTCGATCAGCGTAAGAAAGCCGATCTCCCTATGGACAAACGCCCCGCCCTCGGCAAGGGTCTCAGCGCCCTCATCCCCGACGCGCCCGAGCCGCGCGTCTCGCCGGTCGAGATCGATATCGACCGCCTCAGCCCGAACCGCTATCAGCCGCGCGCGCACGTCACCGACGACGCCGCGCTCGAGGAGCTGTCGCGCTCGATCAAGGCGAACGGCATCATCCAGCCGATCGTCGTGCGCCGCGACGGCGATCGCTTCCAGATCATCGCCGGTGAACGCCGCTGGCGCGCCGCGCTCAAGGCCGGCCTCACGCGCGTGCCCATCGTCGTGCGCGATGTCGCGCCGGGCCAGGAACGGTCGCTGCTCGAGGTGGCGCTCATCGAAAACATCCAGCGCGCCGACCTCAATCCCATCGAGGAAGCGCTCGCGTACCGCCGCCTGACCGATGAATTCCAACTCCGCCAGGAAGACGTCGCCGCCCAGGTGGGGAAGGACCGCGCGTCGATCGCGAACTTCCTGCGGCTGCTCAAACTCCCCGACGACGTGCGCGCGGACGTGGCGGCCGGCACGCTCTCGATGGGCCACGCGCGCGCCATCCTGGCCCTCCCCGCCGAGCAGGCCCAGCGCGACGCCGCCCGCGACGTGATCGCCCGCGGCCTCTCGGTGCGCGAGACCGAATCGATGGTCAAGAAGGCCGTCGAGACGGGCGCGGGGGAGTCGCCGCGTGCGGAGCCGGCCGAGCGCAAGGTAGACGTGCACACGCGGGCCGCCGAAGAGCGCCTCCGGCTGGTGCTGGGTACCCGGGTCCGGATCGTCAGAAAAGGCGCTAAAGGCCGGATAGAAATAGACTTCGTGTCTGAGGAAGAGCTGATCCGGATCTTCGAGGCGCTCACCGACTAGGGCCTACCAAATCGTGGTATAACTTTGTCGCTTGTGAAATGAAGAACAAGCTACAATAGCCCGGACGCCTGAGAGCCCGTTCCCCGAGCACCATGACCAGCCGCACTGCCGCCAATCGCTACGCCCGAGCCTTGCTCGACGTCGCCGTCACCGAGCGCGCCGACCTGGCCGTCGTTGAACGCGATCTCACGCAGTTCGCGGATCTCGTGGCGACCAACGCACAACTGCGCGAGCCCCTGCTGAATCCGGTCGTGCCCGTCGCCGCGCAAGCGCGCCGCCATGGTCGAGCTCACCACCCGCGCGCACGTCGTCGGCGTCGTGGCCAAGCTGCTGGTGCTGCTCGCCGGGCGCGATCGCCTGGTGCTGCTGCCCGAACTCGTCGCCGCGTTCCGGGAGCGGATGCTCGAGCACCAGCACATCGTGGCCGCCGAGATCACGACGACGGGCGAGGTGGGCGCGGAGCAGATGCAGGCGATCGAGCACGCGCTGTCGAAGGCGACCGGCCGCACGGTGACGCTCTCGCTGAAGCGCGACCCCGCGATCATCGGCGGCCTCGTCGCGAGGGTGGGCAGCACGGTGTACGACGCCAGCATCGCGAGGCAGCTGCAGCGGATGAAGGAAACGCTCGAGCGCGCGTAGGAGTAGGGACAAGGATCAGAGATGGATATCAAGGCTGAAGAGATTTCCAAGATCATCCGCGAGCAGATCGGCAGCTACGCCGTCGACGTGGACGTGGCCGAAGTGGGCAGCATCATCTCGATCGGCGACGGCATCGCGCGCGTCCACGGCGTCGAGAACGCGATGGCCGGCGAGATGCTCGAGTTTCCCGCACGGCGTGTTCGGCATCGCGCTGAACCTCGAAGAGGACAGCGTCGGCGCCGTGCTCCTCGGCGAGTTCCAGCGAGATCAAGGAAGGCGACCCGGTGAAGCGCACGGGCCGCATCATCTCGGTGCCGGTCGGCGACGAGATGCTCGGCCGCGTGGTCAACGCGCTCGGCCAGCCGATCGACGGCAAGGGCCCGATTGGGACGCAAGCAGTTCTCGCCGATCGAGCGCCTGGCGCCGGGCGTCGTCGATCGGCAGCCGGTCAAGCGAGCCGCTGCAGACCGGGCTCAAGGCCATCGACGCGATGGTGCCGATCGGCCGCGGCCAGCGCGAGCTGATCATCGGCGACCGCCAGACCGGCAAGACCGCCGTCGCGATCGACGCCATCCTCAACCAGAAGGACACCGGCGTCATCTGCATCTACAACGCGATCGGCCAGAAGCAGTCGACGATCGCGCAGGTCGTGCGCACGCTCGAGGAAGCCGACGCGATGCGCTACACGATCGTCGTCGCCGCGGCGGCCGTCGGACCCGGCGCCGCTGCTCTACATCAGCCCGTACTCGGCGTGCACGATCGGCGAGTACTTCCGCGACAGCGGCCGCCACGCGCTGTGCGTCTACGACGACCTGTCGAAGCACGCGCAGGCCTACCGCGAGATCTCGCTGCTGCTGCGCCGGCCGCCGGGCCGCGAGGCGTACCCGGGCGACGTGTTCTACCTGCACTCGCGCCTGCTGGAGCGCGCGGCGAAGCTGAACAAGGAGCTCGGCGGCGGGTCGCTCACGGCGCTGCCGATCATCGAGACGCAGGCGGGCGACCTGTCGGCCTACATCCCGACGAACGTCATCTCGATCACCGACGGCCAGATCTTCCTCGAGGCGGACCTGTTCCACCAGGGCGTCCGCCCGGCGATCAACGTCGGCAACTCGGTGTCGCGCGTCGGCGGGTCGGCGCAGATCAAGGCGATGCGGCAGGTGGCCGGCACGCTTGCGGCTCGACCTCGCGCAGTACCGCGAGCTCGCGGCGTTCGCGCAGTTCGGCAGCGACCTCGACAAGGCGACGCAGGCGCAGCTCAATCGCGGCGCCCGGCTCGTCGAGATCCTGAAGCAGCCGCAGTACGAGCCGCTGCCGGTCGAGCGGCAGGTGGCGATCATCTACGCCGGCACCAAGGGCTACCTCGACGCGGTCGCGGTCGCCGACCTGCGCGCGTTCGAGGACGGGCTCTACCAGTTCATCGAGGCGCCGCTACCCGAAGGTGTTCACCGGCATCGTCGAGAAGAAGCAGCTCGACGACGAGCTGAAGAGCCGCGCTGGACGCGCGCGGTCAAGGAATTCGCGGCGGAGTTCGCGGCGAAGAAGGCGGCCGCGGCGTAGCCCATGCCGTCACTGATCGACCTGCGGCGCCGGATCCGCGCCGTCAAGAACACGCAGCAGATCACGAAGGCGATGAAGATGGTCGCCGCGTCGAAGCTGCGCCGCGCGCAGGAGCGGATCATGAACGCGCGCCCGTACGCGCGGCAGATGCAGCGCGTGCTGGCGAACGTCGCGGCGCGCGTCGATCCGTCGATCCATCCGCTGCTCATGACGCCGCGAGGTCGAGGGCGGATCGCGGACGCTGGTCATCATCGTGACGGGCGACAAGGGGCTGTGCGGCAGCTTCAACACGAACGTCGATCAAGGGCGGCGGCGGCGTACATCGCCGGGAGCGCGGCAGCCGTGCACGCTCGGCCTGGTCGGCCGCAAGGGGCGCGACTTCTTCGCCGCCGCGGCTTCGACGTGCTGTTCGAGCGCAGTCGGCATGTTCCAGAAGCTGACGCTACGCAGACGCGCAGGCGATCGCCGGCGCCGCGATCGAGGCCTTCACGTCGGGCCGCGTCGACAGCGTGGTGCTGGTCTACAACGAGTTCAAGTCGGTGATGTCGCAGCGCGTCGTCGTCGAGCAGGTGCTGCCCATGGTGCGCGCCGCGGTCGACGGCGAGCCGGCGCCGCCGGTCGAGGACGCCCCTGGCGTGGACTACCTGTACGAGCCGTCGCCGCAGGCAGATCTTCGACTCAGCTGCTGCCGCGCTACGTCGAGGTGCAGGTCTACCGCGCGCTGCTCGAGATCGAACGCCGCGTTCTTCGCCGCGCAGATGACGGCGATGGACACGGCCACGAAGAACTCGGCGGAGATGATCGGCAGCCTGACGCTCTACATGAACAAGGTGCGGCAGGCGGCGATCACGCGGGAAATCATCGAAGTCGTGTCGGGAGCTCAGGCGCTGTAGGGAGTTAGCGGACTGGCCTAGAGCAAGCACAGAACATCGGGAAGATCGTCCAGGTGATCGGCCCCGTGGTCGACGTCGAGTTCGAGGCGGGCCACCTGCCGGCAATCTACAACGCGCTGCGCGATCAAGGCGCGAGGCCGGCGGCGCCGACAGCATCGACGTCATCGGCGAGGTCGAGCAGCACCTGGGCGAGAACCGCGTCCGCGCCGTCGCGATGAAGCCGACCGACGGCATGCAGCGCGGCATGCCGGTCGTCGACCTCGGCGAGCCGATCACGGTGCCGGTCGGCCCCGAGACGCTCGGCCGCGTGCTGAACGTGCTCGGCGAGCCGGTGGACTTCCCCGATCGCCCGGTGAAGTCGAAGGAGCGCTGGTCGATCCACCGCCCGCCGCCGTCGCTCGAGGATCAGTCGACCGAGCTGAAGATGTTCGAGACCGGCATCAAGGTCATCGACCTGCTCGAGCCGTACCTGCAGGGCGGCAAGATCGGCCTGTTCGGCGGCGCCGGCGTCGGCAAGACCGTCATCATCATGGAGCTCATTCACAACATCGCGCTGAAGCACGGCGGCGTGTCGGTGTTCGGCGGCGTCGGCGAGCGCACGCGCGAGGGCAACGACCTCTGGCTCGAGTTCCAGGAGAGCGGCGTCATCGACATGAAGGACCCGAGCAAGTCGCGCGCGGCGCTCGTCTACGGCCAGATGACGGAGCCGCCGGGCGCGCGCCTGCGCGTCGGCCTCTCGGCGCTGACCGTGGCCGAGTACTTCCGCGACGCGGAAGGCAAGGACGTGCTGCTCTTCATCGACAACATCTTCCGGTTCACGCAGGCCGGCTCGGAAGTGTCGGCGCTGCTCGGCCGCATGCCGTCGGCGGTCGGCTACCAGCCGACGCTGCTCACCGAGATGGGCGAGCTGCAGGAGCGCATCACCTCGACGAAGAAGGGGTCGATCACGTCGGTGCAGGCGATCTACGTGCCCGCCGACGACTACACGGACCCGGCGCCGGCGACGACGTTCGCGCACCTCGACGCGACGACCAACCTGTCGCGGCAGATCGCCGAGCTCGGCATCTACCCGGCGGTCGATCCGCTGGCGTCCTCGTCGCGCATTCTCGACCCGCGCATCATCGGCGAGGAGCACTACGACGTGGCGCGCCAGGTGAAGCAGATCCTGCAGCGCTACAAGGACCTGCAGGACATCATCGCGATCCTCGGCATCGACGAGCTGTCCGAAGAGGACAAGCTCACCGTGTCGCGCGCGCGCAAGATCCAGAAGTTCCTGTCGCAGCCGTTCTTCGTCGCGCAGCAGTTCACGGGCCTCGAGGGCAAGTACGTGCCGATCGCCGACACGATCCGCGGCTTCAAGGAGATCGTCGAAGGCAAGCACGACGAGATCCCGGAGCAGGACTTCTACCTGGTCGGCACGATCGACGAGGTCGTCGAGCGGTTCAAGAAGCGCCAGGCGGCCTGACGTGGCGCTTCCGACGAAACTCCAGTTGCAGGTCGTGTCCGCGGACCGGATGCTCGTCAACGAGACGGTCGACGAGGTCGTAGGTCCCGGGCGCCGAGGGGTACTTCGGCGTCCTGCCGGGCCACACGCCGTTCCTCTCGACGCTGCAGCGTCGGCGAGCTGTGGTACCGGCAGGGAAGCGAGAGGCATTATCTCGTGCTGGCGTTCGGGTTCGCCGAGGTGCAGCCGGATCGCGTGACGGTGCTGGCGGAAATGGCGGAGCGGCCGGCAGAAATCGACATCGCCCGCGCCGAGGCGGCGAAGAAGCGGGCCGAGGAGCGGATCGGCCGGGCCGGCGTCGGACATCGATTTCGAGCGGGCGCGGATCGCGCTCCTCAAGTCGCTCATCCGCCTCCAGGTGGCCTCCCGGATCGGGATGAAGCAGCACCGGTAGGTTAGAATTCTTTCGTTTGTTCGACAACCTCGCACAACTGTTTCGCTATCGCGGGCTCGTCTCGAGCCTCGTCGCGCGCGAGCTCAAGGCGCGCTACCGCGGGTCGGTCCTCGGCTTCCTCTGGTCGTTCATCAACCCGCTGCTGCTCCTGCTGATCTACTCGTTCGTTTTCACCTACGTCATGCCGAACCGCGTGGAAGGAGCGCAGCCCTACGCGCTGTTCATGTTCTGCGGCATCCTGCCGTGGACGTGGTTTTCCGCGTCGCTGACCGAAGCGGCGGGCTCGCTGATCGCGGGCGGCAACCTGATCAAGAAGGTGCTGTTTCCGGCCGAGATCCTGCCGATCGTGAACGTGCTGGCCAACATGGTGCACTTTTTCCTCGGGCTGCCGATCCTGGTCGCGTTCCTCGTGTACTACCGGCAGCTGCCGGATCCGTGGGACCTGCTGTGGTTCCCGGTGGTCGTGGTGATCCAGCTCGTGTTCACGGCGGCGCTCGCGCTGCTGCTGGCGGCCCTGGCGGTGCACTTCCGCGACATCCGCGACATCCTCGCGAACGTCCTGACGCTCTGGTTCTTCGCGACGCCGATCATCTACCCCTGGTTCCAGCCCGGCCTCGAGCGGTTCAAGCCGTTCTTCGACGTGAACCCGTTCACGCACCTGGCGGTGTCGTACCAGGAGATTCTGTTCTTCAGCGGTCCGATCGGCCACTGGCGTGGCTGCTGGCGCCTCGGCGCCGGCTCCGTGCTGCTGTTCCTCGCGGCCTACTGGTTCTTCGATCGCCTGCGCGACTCGTTTGCGGAGGCGGTGTGACGACGAACCGGACAGAACACGGAGGACACGGATGACAAGAAGAAACTGAATCCCGAATATGTTCGACACCTTCGATGTCCGCGTCTGCCCTCCGTGCGTCTGTGCTCTGTGCCCTGTACAAGTGCGCATGAACGCCATCGAGCTGCGCAACGTCTCGAAGATCTACCGCCGCTACAGCGGCCGGCAGTTCGCCACGCTCAAGAGCGCGCTGCTGCAGCGCAGCATCCTGCGCGACCTGCAGCCGAGCGAGACGTTCCCCGCGCTCACCGACGTCTCGTTCGACGTGCCCAAGGGCTGCACCTTCGGCGTGATCGGACGCAACGGATCGGGCAAGAGCACCGCGCTCAAGCTCGTCGCCGGCATCACGAAGCCGACGAGCGGCACGGTGAAGGTCAACGGCCGCATCTCGGCCCTGATCGAGCTCGGCGCCGGGTTCCATCCGGAAATCTCCGGCCGCGAGAACGTCTTCATCAACGGCATCATGCTCGGTCTCACGAAGCAGCAGATCACCGAGCGCTTCGACGAGATCGTCGAGTTCGCCGAGCTCAGCGAGTTCATCGACGCGCCGGTGAAGACCTACTCGTCTGGCATGTACATGCGCCTGGGCTTCGCCGTCGCCATCCACGTCGATCCCGACGTGCTGCTGGTCGACGAGGTGCTGGCGGTCGGCGACGAGGGCTTCACGCACAAGTGCCTCGACAAGTTCGCCGAGTTCCGCCGCCGCGACAAGACCATCCTGCTCGTCACGCACTCGCTGGGTCTGGTCGAGCGGTTCTGCGACGAGGCCCTGTGGCTCGACGAGGGGAGCATCAGCGCGCAGGGCGATCCGAAGCGCGTCGTCGGCGCCTACCTCATGGCCGTCGAGGCGACGGAAGAGGAGCAGCTGGCCGCGGCGACGGCGAAGGCCGTCGAGTCCGTGTCCGAGCGCCCTGTGGAGGAGGCCCCCGCCGAGCCGGCGTCGAACGAGAGCGGCGAGCCGGAGCTCCCGAACATGTTTCAGGCGGTCGAAGGCCGCTGGGGCTCGCGCGAGATCGAGATCACCGACGTCACCCTCCTCGACAAGAACGGCTCGCCGTCGTTCTCGTTCCAGACCGGCGATCCGGTCTCCGTGCGGCTGACGGTGCGGGCCCAGCATCGCGCGTCCGACTTCGTCTTCGGCTTCGGGCTGTTCAACGCGGACGGCGTGTGCTGCTACGGCACGAACACGTATATCGAGGAGATGCACCCGGGCGGGCTCGAAGGGGAAGTGGAAGCGACCCTGTCGCTGGAGCGCCTCGACCTGGTCGAGGGCACGTACAAGCTCGACGTCGCGGTGCACAAGAAGGACGGCGCGCCGTACGACTACCACCGCCTGCTCTACACGTTTCGCGTGAACTCGCGGATGCACGACGTCGGCATCTACCGGCCGAAGCATCACTGGTCGTTCTCTGGTGCGGTGACATTCGTCTCAAAGGCAACCACGAAGGCCCGAAGGCCCGAAGACGACAAGCAGGACTAGATGTACGGCCGTGACGATGTGATCGGACTCGTTGCGAAGCTGCACGCGGACGGGAAGACCATCGTCTTCACGAACGGCGTGTTCGATCTGCTGCATCCCGGTCACGTCCGCTACCTGCGGGAGGCGCACGCGCTCGGCGACGCGCTCGTCGTCGGCGTGAACTCCGATCGATCCGTGCGGGCGAACAAGGGCGCCGGCCGTCCGGTGACGCCGGAAGCGGAACGCGCGGAGATCCTCTCGGCGCTCTCGTCGGTCGACGCGGTCGTCGTGTTCGACGAGGACACGCCGGACGCGATCATCAAGGCCGTGCAACCCGACGTGCTGGTGAAAGGCGCCGACTGGGCCGAGGACGCCATCGTCGGGCGGGACACGGTGGAGGCACGCGGTGGCCGCGTCGTGCGCGTGCCCGTCGAGGCGGGATATTCGACGACCGCGATCCTCGGCCGGATCCGTCGCGAACGCTCGTAGCTGAACAGATCTCGTGACCACTTCCACCTCGCTTGGACTGCGCGCGCTCCTCAAGACGGCCATCGCACGCGCCGGCCTCGAGGCGCCGGCCGCCGCCGTGTCGGGCCTCACGCCCGCGGCGCAGGCGCTGTTCGTCGCCGCCGCGGCGCACGCCCAGCCGAAGGGCGCGGTGTTGTTCGTGGTGCCGGGCGACGCGGACGTCGAGCGCGCCGCCGCGGACGCGCGCTTCTTTCTCGGGGCGCTCGAAGGCTGGAGCGAGGACGCCGCCTATGCGGCCGTGCTGCCGCTGCCCTCGCACGAAGTCGATCCCTATCGCGGACTCGCGCCGCACCTCGGCGTGACCTCGGCGCGCGCCCGTGCCCTTCACGCGCTCGCGGCCGGCACGGCGCGGGTCGTCGTCGCGTCGTCTGCGGCGCTGCTGCCGCGCGTGAGCGCGCCGCGCCTGATGATCGAGGGCTCGATCGAGCTCGCCCCGGGGCTCGACGTCGCGCCGGGCGATCTTGCGGCACTGCTGATCGACGCCGGCTTCACCCGCGAGGATCCCGCTGACGAGCACGGCGAGTTCGCGATGCGCGGCGGCATCCTCGATGTGTTCCCCGCCGGCGCCGCGCAACCGGTGCGCCTGGAGTTCATCGGCGACACGATCGAGTCGCTCCGCTACTACGACCCCGCGACGCAGCGCTCCATCGAGGCGGTCGACCGCATCACCATCGTCCCGCTGAAGGACGTGCTCGACGAAGGAACGAGCACGCTGTTCGACTACCTCTCGGCCGGCCGATCCTTTCGCATCGTCGTCTCCGAGCCGGACGAAGTCGAAGCACAGGTGCGGAAAATCAGCGAACAGATCCGCGCGAGCTACGAGAACCTCCCGGAGTCCGCCGACGCGCCCACCCCGGACGACCTCCTGCTCGACTGGGACGAGGTCGCCGAGCACCTCGGCACCGCGACGATGCTGTCGCAGCTGGACACCGGAACCACAGAATCCCGTCACATCGCCTGTCAGCCCGCGGTCGAGATGCGCGGACGTGTGGGCGATTGGGTCGCCGAGGTGGGCCGCCGGCGCGCGGACGGCGACACGGTGCTGTTCGTCGCCGCGACAGCCGGGCGGGCCGAGCGCACGATCGAGCTGCTCAAGGAGTACGAGGTGTTCGCCGCGCCGGTCGAGCGCGCCGACGATGCGCGCTATGCGGCGCGTGCTCGTGGCCCAGGGGCTGCTGTCGCGCGGCTTCCGGCTCCCGGACGCCGGTCTCCAGATCTACGCCGAGAGCGACGTCTTCGAAGAGGAGCGGCGCGGCGCCGGAGCGGCGGCGGTCGAACGCGCGCGCGTTCCTGTCCGATCTGCGCGACCTGAAGCTCGGCGACTTCGTCGTGCACGTCGACCACGGCATCGGCGCGTTCGCGGGCCTGAAGCAGATCGGCGTCGGCCCTTCGACAGGCTCAGGGCAGGACGACCGCCAGGAGTTCCTCGAGCTGCGGTACGCCGGCGACGACAAGCTGTTCGTGCCGGTCGAGCGCCTCGACCTGGTGCAGAAGTACACCGGCGCGGCTCGAAGCCGCCGCTCGACCGGCTCGGCGGCGCCTCGTGGGAGCGGGCGAAGACGAAGGTCAAGAAGGCCATGCGCGACATGGCCGAGGAGCTGCTGAAGCTCTACGCCGCGCGGAAGGCGGTGCCGGGCCACGCGTTCAGCGCCGACTCGCACTGGCAGCAGGAGTTCGAGGACGCGTTCGAGTACGAGCTCACGCCCGACCAGCGGACCGCCGTCGCCGACATCAAGCGCGACATGGAGTCGTCCGACGCCGATGGACCGCCTGCTCTGCGGCGACGTCGGCTACGGCAAGACCGAAGTCGCCATGCGCGCCGCCTTCAAGGCCGTGATGGACGGCAAGCAGGTCGCGTTCCTGGCGCCGACCACCGTGCTCGCGTTCCAGCACCAGAAGACGCTGAAGGAGCGCTTCGCCGGCTTTCCCGTCCGCATCGACATGGTGAGCCGGTTCCGCTCGAAGGCGGAGCAGAAGGAGACGCTGGCCGACGCTCGCCGCCGGCAAGGCTCGACATCATCGTCGGCACGCACCGGCTGCTCTCGAAGGACGTGGCGTTCCGCGACCTCGGGCTGCTCGTCGTCGACGAAGAGCAGCGCTTCGGCGTGGCGCACAAGGAGAAGATCAAGCAGCTGAGGCAAGAAGGTCGACGTGCTCACGATGACGCGCGACGCCGATTCCGCGGACGCTGAACATGTCGCTCGTCGGCATCCGCGACATGTCGATCATCGAGACGCCGCCGAAGGACCGCCTGTCGATTCAGACCAACGTGGTGAAGTTCGACCCGCGAGGTGATCGCCGCGGCGATCCGCGCCGAGCTCGCGCGCGGCGGGCAGGTCTACTTCGTCCACAACCGCGTCGAGTCGATCTTCTCGATCGGCGAACCTGATTCAGCGGCTCGTGCCCGAGGCGCGGGTGGTCGATCGGCCACGGCCAGATGGCCGAGGACGCGCTCGAGCGGGCGATGCTCGACTTCGTGGCCCGGAAGTTCGACGTGCTGCTGGCGACGACGATCGTCGAGAACGGCCTCGACATCCCGAACGCGAACACCATCATCATCAACCGCGCGGATCGCTACGGCCTGTCGCAGCTCTACCAGCTGCGCGGCCGCGTCGGACGGTCCGACCGTCCGGCGTACGCGTACCTGCTGATCCCGCCGGAGGACAACCTCTCGCCCGTCGCGAAGAAGCGGCTCGCGGCGATTCAAGGAGTTCAGCGACCTCGGCAGCGGCTTCCGCGTCGCCGCGCTCGACCTCGAGATCCGCGGCGCGGGCAACCTGCTCGGCGGCGAGCAGAGCGGGCACATCGAGGCCGTCGGCTTCGAGATGTACATGAAGCTGCTCGAGGAGACGATCCGCGAGCTGAAGGGCGAAGAGCTCGAGGACGAGGTCCGGGCGACCGTGAACCTCGGCGTGGACCTCCGGATCGACGAGGCGTACGTCGCCCGACATGAACCAGCGGCTGATGCTCTATCGCAAGGTCGCGTCGGCCCGCCACGAGACGGAGATCGACCGGGTGCTCGAGGAGGCGGCCGATCGGTACGGCCCGCCGCCCGACTCGGTCCTCAACCTGGCCGACTACGGGCGGATCCGCGTCATGGCGGACCGCGCTCGGGGTCGAGAGCATCGACCGGGAAGGCCGTCTCGTCGTCTTTAAGTTCAGGCCGCAGGCGAAGGTCGATCCCGTCAGGCTCGTGGCGCTGGTGCGGCAGCAACGCGAGTTGACGCTCGTCCCGCCTGCGGCGCTCCGGTTGAATCTTGAAGGGGTGAGGGACAAGAGGTTGGGGGCTAGGGAGTCCCGGCGACCCGCGGCGGGGCCCAGTTGGTGGACCGAGCGGGCCAAGGCGGGGGAGGTGGCGCCCGGGTTCTCCAAAGCCGAGCTCTCCCGGGCCCCGCAGGCCGACGATCCGCGCGCCCCCGGGGGCCTGTTCGACCGGGTCGGCGAACTCCTGAGCGAACTGTTAAGCTGATTTCTGGAGGTCGTGTGAAGAGAGCTATCCTGGCCGGTGTCGTCGCGGCCCTCGCGCTGGGCGTCGTGGCGCGGGCGGAGATCATCGAGCAGGTCCTGGTGAAGGTCAACGGCGAGATCTTCACGAAGAGCGACCTCGAGAACCGCCAGGTGCAGGCGCTGCGCCAGCGCGGGCAGCAAATCGACGCGAACGCGGACCTCAGCAAACTGACCGACGCCGACCTGCGCAAGGCCCTCGACGAGGTCACGCCGCAGATCGTCGTGGACGCCGTCGACGAGATGCTCATCGTCCAGCGCGGCCGCGAGCTGGGCTACAAGCTGGGCGACGACCAGTTCGCCTCCGCCATCGAGAGCATCAAGAAAGACAACAAGCATCGACACGGACGAGCAGTTCCAGGCCGCGCTCAAGCAGGAGGGCCTGACGATGGCCGACCTGCGGCACAACTTCGAGCGCACGATGATCATCCAGCGCGTAGAGCAGGCCGAAGTATTCGGGCGAGATCGGCGTCACCGAGGACGAGGCGCGCGTGTACTACGACGCGCACCAGGGCGAATTCACCACGCCGGCATCCGTGACGCTGCGCGAAATCCTCCTGGCCGCGCCGGACGACGCGCGGGGCGTCAACGTCGCGCAGGACGACGCCGCGCGGGCGAAGGCCGAGGCCATCCGCGCGCGCGTCACGGGCGGGGAGGCCTTCGAGAAGCTCGCGGCCGAGGTGTCGGAGTCGCCGTCGAAGGCCAACGGCGGGCTGATCGGCCCGCTCGACGTCTCCGACCTGTCGAGCGACCTCCAGCGCGTGCTCGCGTCGATGAAGGTCGGCGACATCACCGAGCCGCTCCGCACGACGCGCGGCTACCAGATCCTCAAGCTCGAGGCGCGCACGGACGTCGTCACGATGCCGTTCGAGCAGGCGCGGGAGCACATCGACAACCAGGTGTTCACCGACAAGCGCAAGGCGGAGTTCCAGAAGTACCTGGAGAAGCTGCGCGCGCAGGCCATCATCGAGTGGAAGAACAACGACGTGAAGAAGGCGTACGACGAGGGGCTTCAGCAGTACGCTGCAGGGAATGGGGACTGAGGATCCGGGATTGGGGATTCGGGATTCGGGATTCGGGGAGACAAGCCCTACGCGAACCACGCAGTGGTTCGCGATCTGGACGCGCTCGCGGCACGAGCAGGTCGTGCGCGAGCAGCTCGAGCGCAAGGAGATCGACGCCTTCCTGCCGACGATCACCCGTTGGAGCCACTGGAAGGATCGCAAGAAGAAGGTCGACTGGCCGCTCTTTCCCGGCTACTGCTTCGCGCGCTTCGACCCGGAGGACGCGCTGCCGATCCTCAAATGCACGGGCGTCGTGAACATCGTCGTCTTCGAGGGGAAGCCGGCGGCGATTCCCGACTACGAGCTCGACAGCATCCGCCTGCTCGTCGGCAGCGAGCTGCAGTTCGATCCCTGCCCGCTGATTCACGAAGGCATGATGGTCGAGGTGACGCACGGGCCGCTGAAGGGCGTGGTGGGCCGGCTGATGCGAAAGGACGCGCCGCGCGCGCGCCTGGTGCTGTCGGTCGACCTGATCGGTCAGGCCGTCAGCGTCGAAGTGGACGCATCGGACGTAAAGCCCTACTGAGCCCCGCATAGGTCCCCAGTCCGATCGCGCCGCCGAGGGCGTCCGCGAACCAGTCGTGGACGTCAGACGTCCGCATCGCGACGAACGACTGGTGCCATTCGTCGGACGCGCCGTAGCCGACGGTCGCGAGGAGCGCGAGGGCGAGCGCCGGCCCCCACGCCAGGCCTTCACCCCGCAGGGCGCGGCACCACAGGAGGGCGAGGATCCCGTACTCGGTGAAGTGCACCGCCTTGTCCCAGAAGTGCGGCGCGATGGACGGGAACGGGTTCGACTGCCCGGACACGTAGAAGATGGCCGCCATGTAGGCCAGCGGCGGAATCCACAGGGAAATTCTGCGCATGAGGACGTTCGGGTATTCTAGTATCTCCCATGAAGATTGGTTCGGTTTCGCTCGAATCGCCCGTTCGCCGTTGCGCCGATGGCCGGCATGACCGACACGGCGTTCCGCCGCCTGGTGAAGCGCCACGGCGGGTGCGGCCTGGTGGTGACCGAGATGGTGAGCTCCGAGGGGCTCGTGCGCGGCATCGACCGCACGCTCGAGTACGCCGAGTACACCGAAGAAGAGCGGCCCGTCTCGATCCAGATCTTCGGCGGCGATCCGGACAAGATGGCGGAGGCCGCCCGGATCGTCGAGGGCATGGGCGCCGACATCGTCGACGTGAACATGGGCTGTCCCGTCCCCAAGATCGCGAAGCACAACGCCGGCTGCAGCCTGATGCGCGAGCCGGCGCACGCGGCGACGGTGATCGCCGCGATGGCGAAGGCCGTGTCCGATTCCGGTGACGGTGAAGATGCGCGCCGGCTGGAACGACGCGGAGCGCAACGCGCCGGAAACTGGCGCGGACGGTGGAAGACGCAGGCGCCGCGGCGGTCGCGGTGCACGGCCGCACGGCGGCCCAGAGCTACAGCGGCGCCGCGGACTGGGATCTCGTGGCCGAGATCGCCGGGGCGCTGTCGATCCCGGTGTTCGGCAGCGGCGACTGCGTCGAGCCGGAACAGATTGTCGACGAAGCTGGCAAGCGGCGTCGAAGGCGTGCTCGTCGGGCGCGGCGTGCTGCGCAATCCGTGGATTCTCGCGCAGGCGGCCGACCTCGCGGCCGGGCGGCCGGCGCGGGCGGTGACGCTCGAGGATCGCGGCTGTTTCCTCATCGAGTACATCGAGCTGCTCAAGGGCGAGCGCATTCGCGACCAGGGCGCGGTCAGCGCCATCAGTCACGAGCGCTGGATCGTGAACAAGATTCGCGCGCTGGCGACGTACTTCACGAAGGGGCACGAGCATGGCTCGCACGTCCGCACGGCGATCAACTCCGCGCCGTCACTCGCGAGCCTGTATGAGATCATCGCGGAGAAATTTTCCGTGCAGGAACCTGCCGAGGTCGTATCCGACTAGATACACTGTATTTTTGTTGACGCAATCCATCCCGCCCACGGATAGAATCCTCAAGCATTTCCGTGCATATCTCTGTAACTCACAGAGCGGAGCCGTATCCAGCGGTAGACAAAATTGGTCGTTAGACCAAAAGTAGGCGCCGCTCAAGCCATTGTTGTGGCAGTGGTTCTGTTGACAGCCCTAATTTCTGGCTCCGGCTGCAGCTGGTTCCGCGGCGACGATGCCGCGGCCGGCGCGGGCATCGAGCCGGTCTATGACACGAAGACCGGCCGGCTTCAGCTCCTGAAGTACGACTCCAACCACAACGGCACGCCCGACACCTTCAGCTACATGGACGGCGCGCGCGTGCTGCGCATCGAGATCGACGGCGACGAAGACGGCAAGATCGATCGCTGGGAGTATTACGACGCCAACCAGAAGCTCGAGAAAGTCGGCTTCTCGCGAGCCGCCGACGGTGTCGCCGACGCCTGGTCGTATGCGCGTCCCGACGGATTCGATCGAGAAGGTCGAGCTCTCGACGAAGCGCGACGGCACAGTCGACCGCACCGAGTACTACGAGCGGCAGGGCACCGAAGACGTACTGGTACGCGCCGAAGAAGACGGCGACGAGGACGGCCTGCTCGACAAATGGGAGACGTACGACGCCGGCCGCCTGACCAGCGTGGCCTTCGACACGACGAAGGACGGCAGACCCGACCGCCGGCTTCTCTACGGTGCTGACGGCAACGTCACCGTCGAGCAGTAGCACCCAGCACCCAGCACCCGTCGTGGTCCCCACCCTCTACTCCGACTCCCCCGCAATGCGGCCCGTCGTGGCCCTCATCGGCCGCGCGGCGACCGTTCGCGCGGGCGTTCTGATCCGCGGGGAAGGCGGCACCGGCCGGCGCGTGATCGCGGAGATCATTCACGCCATGGACGCGCGCATCGGGCCGTTCGTGTCGGTGGATTGCGCGGCGCACGACGGCGCGTCGCTCGAGCGCCTCCTCTTCGGCACCGAGAACGGCGGGCAGTCGGATCTCGAAACGGTGGCCGCCTCGTCGCGCCTGGCGGCGGCGTCCGGCGGAACGCTGCACCTCGCGAACATCATCGAGGCGCCGGCGCGCGTCCAGCATCGTCTCGCCCGCGTCTTGCGCGATCGCGAGGCGGCGCGCCCGGACGGCGTCGTGGTGCCGGTGGACGTGCGCCCGATGGCGAGCGCCGATCCCGAGTTTGACGCCGCGGTTGGCGACGGCCGCGTCCGTGCGGATCTCTACCAGCGCCTGGCGGAGATCGACATCAACGTGCCCCCGCTCCGGAGGCGCCGCGAGGACATTCCGGCTCTCGCGGACCACTTCGTCCATCAGATCTGCGCGGCGCGGGGAGTGGCCGGAAAGGCTCTGTCGCGATCGGCAGCGGCGCTGTTCGCCGCCCTCCCATGGCACGGGAACGCCACCGAGCTGCGGAATCTGCTCGAGACGGTCGTAGCCACGCACATGGAGGCCTCGGAGATTTCGGTGGAGAATGTGCTGGAGCACGTGCGCCTGGACGGCGGCGCGTCGGTTCCGGCCGCGAGCGGGACCCTTCGAGATGCCCGGGCCCGGTTCGAGCGGGACTACATCGGTGCGGTGCTCACCCAGCACCAGGGGCGAATCAGCGACGCGGCGCGCGCGCTGGGCATTCAAAGGACCAATCTCTACAGGAAGATGCGAACGCTGCGTGTCAAGAAAGATACATCGCAGCGTCACTGATACCGAGATGAGCGTAAGTCCCATCGAGTCTTGATTTTTCCGTCTGAAAAACCGATAGTACCTGAGGAGTTTCGGCGCTCTCTTTTCCCCCCAGCCAGGCCCAAATATTGTGAGACGACGACTTTTAGCCTTCGTGTTTGTCCTCGCTTTGCCGGCGGCGGCGTTTCCGCAGACAGGCAGCGACGGCGGTCCCGATCTCTCCCGCGTGCGGATACGCCTCGGTCCGCTGTATATGAATCCGTCGCTCAGCCTCACGAACATCGGCGTGGACTCGAACGTGTTCAACGAGCCGGATCAGCTGCAACCCAAGAGCGACTTCACCTTCACCGTCACACCGGCCACGGACGCCTGGGTACGGTTCGGCCGCACCTGGTTCACCGGCACCGTGAAGGAAGACATCGTCTGGTACAAGAAGTACGCGAGCGAGCGTTCCGGAAACACCGGTTACGTCGCAAACTGGCTGGTGCCGCTCAACCGCCTGGTTCTCAACGTGGGCGGCAACTGGTTGAACACGCGCGAACGGCCCGGCTTCGAAATCGACGCGCGCTCGCGGCGCAAGGAGCAGACTTATAAGGCTTCGGTCGAGGTGCGCGCGCTCGCCAAGACGCTATTCGGTGTTACGGCCGCGCGGCGGCACGTGAACTTCGACAAGGCTCAGATCTTCCTCGGCGCCGATCTCCAGTACGAGTTGAACCGCACCATCACGACGACCGCGCTCACCGTTCGCCACGAGCTCACGCCGCTGACCAGCCTGACGTTCAGCGTGGGCCGCGAGCGGCAGGACTTCGAGTTCTCGCCGGAGCGCAACTCCACCTCCACGCAGATCCAGGGCGGCGTGAGCTTCGATCCGGCCGCGCTCATCAAGGGCAGCGCCACGTTCGGCTACCGCAATTTCAAGCCGGCCGATCCGACGCTTCCCGGGTTCAAGGGCTCGACGATGGCCGTGGCGCTGAGTTATGTGCCGGGCGGGTCGACGCAGTTCACCGTGTCCGGGACGCGGGACGTGCAGTATTCCTTCGACATCAATACGCCTTACTACGTGGAGACGGGCGGCACCGTGCAGATCGCGCAGCAGATCTACGGGCCGGTGGAGGCCGTCGTCCGCTACGGCTTCGAGCAGCTCGCGTATCGCGAGCGCGGCGCCGCGACCGCCGATCCGGCCGCGCGGACCGACTACGTGCACCGCTACGGCGGCGGCTTCGGCTACCACATGGGCGACAGCATCCGGATCGGTGTCGATCTGGAAAAGCAGACGCGCACGTCGTCGCTCGACGGCAGACGGTACGACGGTCTCCGTGTGGGCGGTTCCGTGACCTACGGTGTGCAATGACAGGAAATCGCAGCTCACCGTCGCGATCGACAGGTGCAGAACCCCGGCGCCTGCGCGCTGCAGCAGCAGAACACGACGGTGCTACAGGCGCTATCGCTCGCCTTCGATCCGGCCGCATTGAACGTGCCTCAGCTCAACGATGAACCGGCGCCGGATCCGGAACTGGCGGACTGAAGGCGCATGCCTCTTCGCATAGGCTTCGATCTCGACGGCGTGCTCGCCGACATGGACGCGGCGCTCGCGCGCGAGGCGGAGGCTGTCTTCGGTGAGGCGATGATGCGCCGGATCGTCGAAGGCTCGTCGAAAGTCGAGCCGGCCGCCGACGCGGCCGAGGCTGCCGATCCGCCGCCGCCGCCGACGCCGGCAGAGAAGGCCGCCTCCAGCGGTGACGCCGAAGTCACGCCGCCCGCCACGAAACTGCAGTTGACGACGCGCCAGCAGCGGCGGCTGTGGCACCACGTGGCCGGCGTCGAGAATTTCTGGGAGTCCCTGAACGAGCTCGAACCCGGGGTCATTCCGCGTTTGGCGGCTCTTGCCGCGGACCGGCGCTGGGAAATCATCTTCCTGACCAAGCGGCCGGAGACCGTCGGCTCGACCGCGCAAGTGCAGTCGCAGCGGTGGCTCGAGGCGCACGGGTTCCCCCTGCCGAGCGTCTTCGTGGTTCAGCGCTCCCGCGGGCGCATCGCCGCGTCGCTCGGACTGGAATTCGTCATCGACGACACGCCGGAGAACTGCCTCGACGTCGTCGTCGACTCGAAGGCGCGAGCCGTACTGGTGTGGCGCGAGGATCAGAAGAAGCTGCCGGCCGCGGCCAAGCGCCTCGGCATCGGCGTGGTGACGAGCGTCGCCGAGTGCCTCAGCATCCTCGAAGAAGTCGATAACACCTTGCAGCAGGAACCGGGCATGATGGGACGGGTGATGCAGATGCTCGGGCTGAAGGAAGGGTAGGGATCGAATTGGACACGAGCGCGCGAGTCTATCAAGCCGGACACGACGGTCTGCTCGGCTCGGCGCTGATGCGCAGGTACAGGGCCGAGGGCTTCACCAACGTGTTGACGGTCCCACGGGCGGACGTCGATCTGCGTCGTCAGGTCGACGTCGAACGCTGGTTCGAGGCACACCGCCCCGAGTACGTGTTCCTCACGGCCGGCACCGTCGGCGGCATCTGGGCGAACTCCACGCGTCCAGCGGAATTCATCAGCGACAACCTCCTGATCTACGCGACCGTCATTCCCGCGGCTTACAAGTTCGGCGTGAAGAAGCTGCTGTACCTGGGCAGCGCCTGCATCTACCCGCGCGAATGCCCGCAGCCCATTCGGGAAGATTACTTGCTCACCGGGCCGCTCGAGCCGACCAATGCGCCCTACGCGATCGCGAAGATTGCCGGCATCAGCATGTGCCAGTCGTTCCGGCGTCAGTACGGCTGCAATTTCATCGCGGCGATGCCGACCAATCTGTATGGCGTCGGTGACCACTTCGATCTGCAGCACTCGCACGTGATGCCGGCCCTGATCAGAAAATTCCACGACGCGAAGGTGCGCGGCGAGCGGCAAGTCACGGTCTGGGGCACGGGATTGGCCAGGAGAGAATTTCTCAACGTGGACGATCTCGCCGACGCGTGCGTCTTCCTGATGCGCCACTACGACGGCCTCGAACACATCAACGTCGGCATCGGCGAGGACATCTCGATCCGCGAGCTGGCCGACATCCTGCGGTCGGTGATCTACCCCGAAGCCGAGATCGTGTTCGATGCGAGCAAGCCCGATGGAACGCCCAGGCGCATGCTGGACGTGACGCGCATCCACGACCTTGGATGGCGGCACAAGATCGACCTCACGGAAGGCATCCGCCGGACGTACGAATGGTTCGTCGCGAATTATGCAACGGTCGCGGCGGAGAAGAGATAGAGATTAGACGTATCCCTCCAGCAGTTCCAATCCTCCCGCCTCGAAGTCGTACACCAACGCTGAACTGAGCGAGTCCCGGAACTTCGCGCCGAGTGCTTCGTGCGCGGGATGCCGGAGGTACGCCTCGAGGCCGGCGAGGTCGTCGAAGTCGATCACGGCCATGAAGTCCGCGGCGTCGGGCGACATCCGCTCGTAGCCGGCGCCGAAGGTGACGCGCCGCCCGACGCGCACGCCTCTGACCGTCGGGATCTCGCGGACGGCCGCCGCCAGCGCGTCGACGAAGGCGCGCCGCTCCGGCTTCGTCAGATCCGGCCGCGGTTTCATGAGGACGACGTGGGAGAGCATCGCTAAAACCTATACCATCCCCGGAGCCAGTAGTAGGCGATGCCGAGGACTTCGTGCGTGAGCCAGCCGGTGGCTTCGAGGCCGTCGTCGGTCGGCACCCACCAGCGGTACTCCGGCTCGTTGCGGAAGTAGTTCTGCGCGACGGCCGGGATCGGGTCCACGCCGACGGCCTTGAACGCGCCCACGGCCCGCCGCATGTGTACCTCGGACGTGACCAGGACGACGTGGTCGGGCCGAAGGGGCGCCAGGAGGCCGGCGACGCGCACGGCCTCGTCGTGGGTGTTCAGCGACTCGGCCTCGACCATGATCCGATCGGGCGGCACGCCGAGCCGCGTCAGCACGTTGCGCATCGTAATCGCGCTCGGCGTCTCGGGGCTGCGCCCGTCCATCGGTCCGCCGGCGCTCACCATCCACTGCGGGTCGATCAGCTTGTACACGCGCACGGCCTCGAGCACCCGCGCGGCCCCCTCGTCGTCGACGGTGGAAAAGAAGCCGCCGTCCCAGTCGGTGACGACGACGGACCCGGAGCCCATGATGACGACGGCCGTGCGCCCTCCCGACGGCACGTCGGCCGCGACCAGGGGATGGAAACGCGACGTGAGAATCCGTCCCGCGGTGTAGCTCACGACGTAGATGGACGAGCCGAGGTAGAAGACCACCCCGAAACCGAGAAGCAGCCAGGGCAGCCGGGAATGCCGACGGAGCCTGAGCCAGATCAGGACGACGAACAATCCGAGCGTGAATCCGGCCGACGAAAACGCGAACAACACGGTCTGGCGGAGCCAGGGCATGGGGGATCGCTAGCTCCGACGCTTCTTTTTCCTGAACCGCTCGCGGGGATCCTCGTGCTTGCCGCCGGGGCGCCAGGTTGTGGCGCGCTTGGGGCGCTCGGGTTTGGGACGACGGCGCGCGAGCTGCTGGGCTTCCTTCGAGTCCCAGAGCTTTCTCTCCGAATACCACTTCAGGACGACGTCGCCATTCGTGCGCTTGAGCTGCGCGATCGTCGGCGCGAGGTCGGCTGCGTCGGCCGCGCGAAAGGCGGTCGGCGCGCCGTCGATCAGGATCGTCCAGTAGGAGTACCGCGGGGGCATGGGAGGATCTTAGTAGGGATCACTCACGCGGGGCCGAGGCGTTTCAGTTTTTCTACCAGGGTCGTGCGCTTCAGGCCCAGGAGGCGGGCGGCCTGGCCGCGGTTGCCGCCGGTTCGCTCGAGGGATCGGCCGATCAGGTCGCGTTCGAGGTCGGCGATCATCGCCGGGAGGTCCACGCCGTCGGCCGGGAGCCCGACGGCCCAGGGCTGGCCGGCCGGTTCGCTGTCGTGCAGCTCCGGCGGCAGGTCGCCGACATCGATCTGCCCGCGCGGGCCGCTGAACGCGGAGGCGCGCTCGATCGCGTTCTCGAGCTGCCGGACGTTGCCCGGCCACGAGTACGCCATCAGCCGCCGCATCGCTTCCTGCGACACCACGGTCGATCCCGACGGCGACGCCTGGTACTTCTCGAGAAAGTGCTGCACGAGCAGCGGGATGTCCTCGCGCCGCTCGCGCAGCGCCGGCAGCTGCACCGGAATCACGTTCAGGCGGTAGTAGAGATCCTCACGGAAGGTACCCTCGGCCACCATCTTCGCGAGGTCGCTGTTGGTCGCGGCGATCACCCGGACGTCCACCTTCGTCGTGTGCGAGTCGCCGACGCGCTCGAATTCGCGCTCCTGCAGGACGCGCAGCAGCTTCATCTGCAGCGCCACGCTCATCGTCCCCACCTCGTCGAGGAAGAGCGTGCCCTTGTGCGCCTGCTCCAGCCGCCCTTGCCGGTTACCGACCGCGCCCGTGAACGCCCCGCGCACGTGGCCGAAGAGCTCCGCTTCCTGCAGCGTCTCGGGAATCGCGCTGCAGTTGAGCGCGACGAAGCGCTGCGCGCGGCGCGGGCTGTTCTGGTGAATGGCGCGGGCGACGATCTCCTTCCCGGTGCCGGTCTCGCCGCTGATCAGGATCGTGCTGCCGGTGGGGGCGACGGTCTCGAGCAGCTCGAAGAGCCGCTTCATCGCGCGACTCTTGCCGATGATGCCCTGAAAGCTGTACCGCTCGTCGAGCTGCGCGCGCAGGTAGGCGTTTTCGGACTGCAGCCGCCGCTGCTCGAGCGCCGCGTCGAGCGTGTGCAGCAGCTCGTCGATCTGGAACGGCTTGCTGACGTAGTCCCACGCGCCGCCCTTCATCACCTCGACGGCGTCCTTCACCGTCGCGTACCCGGTGACGACGATGGCGATGATGTTCGGGTAGCGCTGGCGGGCCTCCTCGATCACTGTCGATCCGGTCAACCCCGGCAGCCGCAGGTCGGTGACGACGACGTCGAAGGCGAAGTCGGCGAGGCGGTCGAGGGCCTCCTCGCCGGTGCCGGCCTGGACGACCCGATACCCGCGGTCGGTCAGTTGTTCCGCCACGGCACTCCGCAGGGCGGCCTCGTCCTCAACGAGCAGGAGATGCCTAGTGGAATCAGTTACTTGGGCCAATGCCAAGATTTTGACGCCTCTGGGAGCGCATGTCTAGGGGAATCAGCGATTCAGTCGGGATTTGGGATATTGGACTCGGGAGTTGGGAATAATGCTGTCCCGCTCCGGGACACAGGGTGCCCGACTCCCGAATTCCGACTCCCTAATCCCTTGTCCCGCAGGTTCCGATAAGTCCCCCGGAGGCACATGACGTGGAACGGAAAACGATCTCCATCATGAAGGCGTGCGAGATGGTGGGTGTGAGCCGCCGCACGATCTACAACTGGCTGTCGGCGGGCAAGATTGAGTACGTCCGCACGGCGGGCGGCTCGGTGCGGATCTTCGCCGACACGCTGTGGCGCGATCCGAAGTCGAGCGACCGTCCGGCCGTGGCGACCACGTGGCAGACCGACGAGCGCGGGCACCGCGCGTAGGGTGCCGTGCGCCGTTCGGTAGAGGAACTGCTCCTGGTGCGACCGATGGACGAAGCTCCTGAACTACGTCTCCTCTTTCACCAGTTGAACAACCAGCTCGGCATCATCCTGGCCCATGCCGAGCTGCTCGAGACCAAAGCGGCCGACGAAGGGGGGCGCTCCCGCGCCGCCCAGATCGTCGGCAAGGCCCTCGAGGCGATGACGACGGCCCAGGAAATCCGCCAGAAAACCCTCGCAGATCTGTAATTTAGCGGCAATTCTGTAATCAGACAGCCAATACTTTGACGCCACGGCGTCTCATTTCGTCAACATGTTGACGATTTCTGCGGCTTTCCGCCCTACCTCCGCGTCGGTGTCCCAAATTAGACAGATCTTTGTAACCTGCTCATCTAGCGTTATTTAAGCGACAGATGACGGCCAATTTGTCCCTATTTGGGACCCTTGCCGGATGAGTTGGTACCAGCGTTGCGATAAGACGCACCTGTGTGCAGCGGAATCATCAAGTCGTCAGTCGCCAGTCGTCAGTCACCAGTCGCTTGATCACAGGAGAAGCGTGATGCGTCCCCAGCCTGTTACCGCGAGTCAGAACCGCCGGATCGTTGCCGGACTGCCGTTTGTCGAAGCGTTGGCGAGGCGCATGGCGTCGTCGATGCCGCATTCGATCGACATCGGTGATCTCGTGCAGGACGGCGTCATCGGCCTGATCGACGCGGCGCACCGCTTCGACGTGGACCGTGGCATCAAGTTCGAGACGTTCGCCGAACGGCGCGTGCGGGGGGCGATGATCGACGCGCTGCGCCGCGACGCCTGGCCGCGCGGTGTCCGCCGCCAGCGCCGCGAGCTCGAGGCCGCGCGCGAGGCGCTGCGCCGGGAGCTGGGGCACGAACCGTCGATGGCGGATCTCGCCGCCCGCGTCGGCTCCGACGAGAAGAAACTCAGCCGCACCATCGTGCGGATCAACACGATCGAGTCCACCTCGCCGCTCGCCAGCGGCGATCACCTCGACGAGAGCTCGCTCCCGGCCGCGCTCGTGCCGTCGGAGCCGGACGCGCCCGATTCCGCCTACGAGAAATCGGAGACGCGCGACCGCGTCCGCGCCGCTATCGCCGGCCTGCCGGCCCGCGAGCGCAAGGTGATCGGCCTCTACTACTACAGTGAATCGACGATGAAGCAGATCGGCGCCGAGATCGGCGTGAACGAATCACGCGTCTCGCAGCTGCACGCGCGCGCCATCCGCCGCCTGCGCGATTCGCTCGGCGACATGGGACCCAAGGAAGTCGCGGAGATGAAGGCTGCGCTCCTTGCGTTCACAAGTCGCAAGTCGCAAGGCGCAAGTCACGAGTCGCAGGTCGCCAGTCGCCAGTCGGGCACCGGCGTCACGCATCAGCCGGCGACGGTGCTGCCGTACCGCATTCCCGAGGTGCGCGAGGTTCGCGCCGCGCAGAAGGTGCAGGGGATTCGCGGCAAGGCCCGGAAGGCGGGGCTGCGCCCGGCGCACGCGGTCGCGATGGCGCGGTAGGTTACTCGTCGAGCCCTTCCCGCACGGCCGCGATGAGTTCGCGGAGGCGGAAGGGCTTGGCGAGCCACCGGCAGCCGCTCTCCTCGAAGAAGGCGCCGGTTTCGGTGCCGGCGACGTCGCCGGTGACGAACAGGATCTTCTTCGCCAGCCGCGGCGACGCCCGCGACAGCTCGCGGTGGAACGCCATCCCGTCGAGCCGCGGCATCTTCAAGTCACAGACCACGAAATCGAACGACTGGCGCGCGATGAGCGCCAGCGCGTCCTGCCCGTCCGGCGCGTGCTCGACGAGGTAGCCGGCGTCGCGCAGCGCGTCGAGCACGGCCGCGGCGAGCGCCGCCTCGTCCTCGACGAGCAGCACCGCCGCGCCGGCCACGGCCACCGGCGCCGGCGCGCCCGCGGCCTTTCGCTTCGGGCGGCTCGCTGCGGCCCCGATCGGCGCGCCCGTGACCGGCAGCTCCACGAAGAACGACGTGCCCGTCGAGCCGGACTGCACGTAGATGCGGCCGGCGTGCTCCTGCACGATCGCGTACGCCACCGTCAGCCCGAGGCCCGTGCCCTGGCCCACTTCCTTGGTCGTGAAGAAGGGGTCGAAGATCTTCGACTGCACCTCGTCTGGAATCCCGGGGCCATCGTCGTTGATTTCGAGGGTGACGCGCTCGTCCTCCGCGTCGTGCCAGGTCCGCACCACGAGGACGCCGCGCCCGTTCGCCTGGAGCATGGCCTGCTCGGCGTTGATCACCAGGTTGAGCAGCACCTGCTGGAGCTGGTACCCGTCGGCGAACACGGGCGGCAGGCCGGCGGCGAGCGCCTCGATGACGGCGACGTTCGACAGGCGCTGGTCGTACGCGCGCAGGGAGAGCGTCTCGCGCACGACCTGATTCACGTCCACCATCATCCGGGTCGTCTGCCGCTTGCGCGCGAAGGTCAGCAGGCTGCGGACGATGCGCGCGGCGCGCTCGGATTCGCCGAGGATGGTCTCGAGCCCTTGCCGCGTGTGGTCGTCGAGGGATTCGTGGCTCGACAGGCGCTCGGACCAGGTCAGGATGGTCGCGAGCGGGTTGTTCAACTCGTGAGCGACGCCGGAGATCGTCTGGCCGAGCGCGGCCATCTTCTCGGCCTGGAGCAGCTGCTGGTAGAGATTGCGGGTTTGATCGTCCAGTTTCTTGCGCTCGCTGACGTCGCGGACGAGGGCCTCGACGCGCAGGCCGCCCTTGCCGGCCAGCTGCTCGGCGCGGGCGGTGACTTCCACCCAGACGGCACTCTCGTCGGCGCGGCGCAGGCGGAGCAGGTAGTCGGTGACGGCGCCGTCGGTCGCCAGGCGCTCGCGCAGGGCCACGCGCGCCTGCGGATCGACGAAGCGATCGGCGTCGAAGGGCCGCACGTCGGCCTCTGGGGTCTCGCTGCCGTACCCGAAGATCAGCTTCAGGTGCGGGTTCGCGGCAATCGTCGAGGTACGATCGGCGTCGAGCGTGCCGACGTAGACGCCTTCGTGCAGGCCCTCGAACAACCGCGCGAACGCGGCGGTGCGTCGATCGGGCACTGGGGGATTATAGAGAACTTCTGTACGGATTAGGGATTAGGGGGTGTGAGGGGGGATCATGCTGATACAAAAGAATTCGTCCTGGGTCTGCGACGCGTGAGGGGCGGAGTGGAACGAGTTCGAGACGCTGTCGGCCGAAGTGGGCAGACTCGCTCACGGCTTGTGGCGATCGCTCCCTCAGCGCAACAGCGTCCCTAACCCTAACCCTAACCCTAAGCCCTAAGCCCTAAGCCCTAAGCCCTAAGCCCTAACCCCTCCTGGTTTCTACTCAGGCTTAGGCGTGGGCGTCCGGTAGGTGTCCTTGCCGGCCCAGGTGGCGTCGACGGCGGCGCGGATGTCCTTCACCGAGGCGCCCGAGGCGTACATCTGCGCCGACTGAGTGGCGACGTCGAGGCACACGGCGCATTCCATGCCGTGGTCGTTCCACTCGACGACGTCGCCGTTGGCGTCGCGGGCGGAGACGAAGCAGTCTTCGTTGCCGCGGTGGCCCTGCTGGTCGCAGCCGCAGAAGCACGGGACGTAGCTCGACACCTCCGGATGCTCGGCCGCGAACTTGTACGCGGCGCGGATCACTTCCGGCGACCGCGAGAGCTGGTAGCCGGGGAGGTCGAGCGCCGGGAGATTTTCCTGGGGATGGGGTCCGAGCTTCGCGGCGGCCGGCACGTCGGCCACCTGCGTGGCTGCGGCGTGGGCGGCCGGTTCGGCCGGGTTGTTCGCGCGGAAGGCGACGACGCCCACGATCAGGGCGGCGAGGACGACCGCGCCGACGAGCATCGGCGTCGAGGATGATTTCTGCGTGTCCTCGGGCGGTTCGCCGGAGGACTGACCCTGACGTTTGGCGGATGATTTTCGACCCATTGGTTTATTTTACCGTCTCCGCCCCGAGGTGGGCTAGAGTCCAAGAAAGCCCATGAATCTGGTCAGTCGGCAGGATCGGATCCTCGTCGCCGGCCTCGTCGTGGCCCTGGCGGTCATCTTTGCCAGGCCGCTGGGCTACCTGCTCGATCTGGCCCGCGAGGTCGAGCAGAGCTCCGGGCTCGCGCTGATGCCGGCCCTCGTGATTCTGACCGCGGTCTTCCTCTTCCACCTGCAGAACAAGCGCCAGGAAGCCAGCGTCCAGACGGCGGCGGCCCGGGCGGAGGCGCACGAGGCGGGCGCGCGGGCCCTCGAAATGGAGCACCTGGTGATGTTCGGGCAGGCCCTCGGCCGGTCGCTCGACTTCGGCGCGATCCGCGACGTGGTGGCGCAGCAACTGCCGGCGCTGTCGGGCAGCCCGAACGCGTGGGCGCTGGCGCTGGTCGGCGGGGAATGGCGGCTGCTGGGGCCGTCTGGGCCGGCGGTGCTGACGGCCGACGCCCGCTTCGACCTGGCGCGCCGCGTCGTCGAGGGCGGGGTCGACGCCGCGCGCTTCCCGATTGTGGTCGCCGGGGACGTGTGCGTGCCGATGACGGCCGGCGGGCACACGATCGGGGTGATGGGCGCGCCGCAGGCGTCGGGCGCGTTCGACGGCCATCGCCCGCGCACGCTGGCCGCGGCGGCGACGCTGCTGGCGATCTCGCTGCGGAACACGGAGCTGTTCGAGAAGCTGCGCGAGACGAGCCTGCGCGACGGGCTGACCGGTTGCTACAACCGCGCGCACGCGATGGACGTGATCGACATCGAGCTGCGCCGCGCGCGGCGCACGCAGCTGCCGATCTCGCTCATCATGTTCGACCTCGATCATTTCAAGGAGATCAACGACAAGCACGGGCACCTGTGCGGCGACGCCGTGCTCGCGTCGGTCGGCCTCCGGATGCGCGAGGCGCTGCGAAGCAGCGACTTGAAGGGCCGCTACGGCGGCGAAGAATTCCTGGTGCTGCTGCCGGAGACGACGCTCGAGGGCGCCAAGCGCGTCGCGGACTCGCTCCGCCGCGAGATCGCCGACATGTTGGTCGACTGGCAGGCCGAGCGGCTGCAGATCACGGCCAGCTTCGGCGTGACGACGGCGTTCCCGTCGGAAGTCGACACGGACGCGCTCATCGGCCGCGCCGACGCCGCGCTCTACCGCGCCAAGGAGCAGGGACGCAACTGCGTCCGGCTCTCGCTCGAATCCGCCGTCGCGTGACGCCCCCTCGCCGCGCCTACCTCGCCTTCCTCGCGATTTGTGTCGTCTGGAGCACGACCTACCTGGCGATCCGCATCGCGCTCGAGACCGTGCCGCCGTTCGCGATCGGCGGGCTCCGCTGGACCACGGGCGGCGCGGTGCTCATCCTCGTGCTTCGCGCGCGCGGCGAGCGCACGCCGCCGGTGCGCGCGTGGGGCCTGCTCGCGGCCTACGGCGCGCTGCTGATCGTGATCGCGAATGGCGGCGTGATGATCGCGGAGCAGACGGTGCCGAGCGGGCTGGCCGCGGTGCTCGCGGCCGCGTCGCCGTTCTGGATGGTCGGTATCGACGCCGCCATGCCGCGCGGCGAGCGGCTCACCGGCCGGCGCGTCGCGGGCCTGCTCGTGGGTTTCTCGGGCGTCGCGCTGCTCGTCTGGCCGGAGATCGCCCGCGGCGGTCGGGGCTTCCCGACGGGGCTGCTGGCGACGCAAATCGCCTGCGCCGGGTGGGCCACCGGCTCGATGCTGTCGCGGCGGCGCGGCCACGACACCGCGCCGGACGAGAACGTGCTCATGACGGCGGCGTTCGAGATGCTGTTCGGCGGGCTGCTCTTCGCGGCGCTCGGCCTCGTCACCGGGCAGTGGCACGCGCTGCGCCTCACGCCGCGCACGCTCGGCGCGGTGGCGTACCTCGCAGCGGCTGGCTCGATCCTCGGCTTCAGCGCGTACGCCTACGCGCTCAAGCACTTGCCGGTGTCGACGGTGTCGCTCTACGCGTACGTGAATCCGGTGCTGGCGATGATCCTCGGGTCACTGATTCTGGGCGAGCCCTTCACGCCGCGCATCGCGGTCGCCGCGGCCGTCGTGCTGACGGGGATGGCGATCGTGCGCACGTCAACGGCACGCGTCAAAAAGATTTGATCACGAAAGGCGCCACGAAGGCACGAAGATACGAAGGCTGCCCTTCATGGCACGAAGAAGAATTGTTCTTCTTCGTGTCTTCGTGGTTGCCTTTTCGTGATCAGGATCGCGGCGTGACGGTCAGTCGGTCTTGGCGGTTTCGAGGGCGAAGGTCATCGTGCCTTCGACGACGATCTGGCCGTTGACGCGGGCGATGCCCTTGAGCAGGCCCATGCGGCTGCGGAGGCGGAGGACGGTGGCTTCGATCTCGACGACGTCGCCGGGGCGGACCGGGCGGCGGTAGCGGACCTTCTTGATGCCCATGAAGTAGGGCAGGCGCTGGTGGTTTTCCGGCTTGGCGAGAATCAGGACCGCCCCGACCTGGGCGATGGCCTCGGTGAGGATGGTCGGGGGCAGCGCGGGGGGGCCGCCGCCCGCATACGACAGGTACCGCTCGTTGAGCGAGACGTTCTTGATGCCCACGATCCGCTTGTCGACCTCGAATTCCGTGATCCGGTCCACCAGGAGGAACGGGTAGCGGTGGGGCAGGATCTGTTCGATGGCGGCGTGGTCGAGGGGCAGTGTCAGTTCCATGGGGCGGAACCAGTATACTTTTTTGGTAGCCGTGGCTGATACACCCGCTCCGCCGCCCCCCGTTTCGGCGATCACGCTCCAGGGTCCCACCCGCGCGCGCGAACTCGTGCTCACGCTGTTCGAGCTGGGGCGCGAGGTGACGTCAGTGCTCGACCTCGACGAGCTGCTCGCGAAGATTCCGCAGCTCATCGCGCGGATCACCAAGTTCCAGGCGTTCGCCGTGTACCTGCTCGATCCGGCGGCCGACGAGCTGTCGATCGCGTACTCGGTGGGGTATCCCGACGCGATCGCGAAGTCGCTGCGGCTGAAAGTGGGGACGGGCCTGGTCGGCACGGCCGCGTCGGAAGGCAAGCCCGTGCTCGTGAACGACGTGCGGTCGGATCCGCGCTACGTGGAGGCCGTGCCCGGGTCGGCGGCCGAGCTCGTGGTGCCGCTGCGCCGCAAGGGCCGCGTGATCGGCGCGCTCAACCTGCTCGCCGACACGGTCGGCCAGTTCACCGACGTGGACGAGGCGATGCTGCGCCAGTTCGGCGCGCACGTGGCGGTCGCGATCGAGAACGCGCGGCTGTTCGAGCACGAGCGCGAGTACACCTCGACGCTCGAAACCCTCTCCGAGATCGCGCGCGAGTTCGGCGCCATCCTCGATCTCGACGAGCTGCTCAAGAAGATCGCGACGCTCACGCGGCGGCTCATCGACTACCGTACGTTCGGCATCCTGCTCCTGAACGCCGCGGGCACCGAGCTCGAGATGAAGGTGGCGGTCCGCTACGGCGATCTGGTGGGCCTGCCGCGGATGAAGCTCGGGTGCGGCCTCGTGGGGCAGGCCGCGCTCGAGAAGGTGCCGATCGTCGTGCCCGACGTGTCGGCCAATCCGCGCTATGTGAAGCTCGTCGAGGACGCGCGGTCGGAGCTGGTGATCCCGCTGCTCGTGCAGGATCGGTGCATCGGCGTCTTCGACCTCGAGAGCCCCGAGCTCGACGCGTTCAGCAAGCGCCACGTCGAGATCCTCACGCTGCTGGCCAGCCAGGCGGCGGTCGCGATCGAGAACGCGCGCCTGTACGAGACGATTCGCGCGAACGAGGTGCGGCTCGACAAGGAAGTGCGGTTCGCGCAGCGCGTGCAGGCGGCCCTGCTGCCGGCCGAGCTGCCCAAGCGCATGAAGGGCGTCGACGTGGCCGCGCGCTTCGCGCCGGCGCGCGAGCTGGGCGGCGACCTGTACGACTTCCTCACGCCGGAGGCGAACGGGCTGATCGTGGCCGTCGGCGACGTGTCGGGCAAGGGCGTGCCCGCGGCGCTCTACAGCGCCTTCGTTGGCGAGCTGGTGCGGTCGCGCACGTTCCGCCGGCGCTACACGCTGGAGCGGTCGAGCCCGTCGGGCGTGCTGCTGTCGATGAACACGATCCTCCACGGGCGCCAGCTCGAGGAGTACTACTGCACGCTCTGCTACGCGGCGTTCGACTTCAAGCGGCGCGGCGTGATCATCGCGAACTCGGGGCTGCCGTATCCGATCCGCGTGAGCGGCGACACCATCCATCAGGTCGAGCTGCCCGGCGTGCCGCTCGGGTCGTTCCCCGGCTCCACCTACGACGAGGCGGCGTTCGAGCTCCACGCCGGCGACGTGTTCGTGTTCTGCACGGACGGCGTGTTCGAGGCGGCGGATCCGGCCGGGCACGAGTTCGGCGCGACGCGGCTGGTCGACGCCGTCCGCGCCTCCCGCGCCGGCACGGCCCAGGAGATCGTCGAGAGCATCGTGTCGGCCGTCGAGGCGTTCCGCCAAGGGACGCCGCCGAACGATGATATGACGGCGGTTGCAGTCAAAATAACGGCCTAGAGAGGTTCGGGGCGCGGGGTTCGGGGTTCTCCAGGACAGTGGGCGTCCGCGGTGGGGGACAACGGGCGGACGCGGAGCGTTGAAAGCCTGAGATTCCCGCCGATTCTTCGCGGGCACGGAACTTGATACCTGGGAGAGCGGGTCGCGCCGGGCCACCGGGATGCGTAACTCAGGCAGGCGCTGGCATCGCCGTATTCCGGTTCACCATCGCGGCACGCGCGCGGCCCACCTTCAGACCTCCTAGTAGATGCCGAGGTACCGCTCGGTCTCCCACGGCGAGACGTGCTTGATGTAGTCCAGCCACTCCTCGCGCTTCGCGGCGAGGAAATGCTCGAAGAGGTGGTCGCCGAGCGTCTGGCGCACCAGCGCGTCTTTCTCGAGCTCGTCGAGGGCCTCGCTCAGGTTGCCGGGCAGCTCGTCGATCCGCAGGTGCCGCCGCTCGCGGTGGCTCATTGTGAAGATGTTCTTGTTGATCGGCGGGCCGGGATCGGTCTTTTTCTCGATGCCGTCGAGCCCCGCCCGCAGCATCACGGCGAGGGCGAGGTACGGGTTGCAGGACGGGTCCGGCATGCGCAGCTCGATCCGCGTGGCGCCGCCGCGGCCGGCCGGCACGCGGACCAGCGGGCTCCGGTTCTTCTCCGACCACGCGATGTTGGTCGGCGCCTCGTAGCCGGGCACGAGCCGCTTGTACGAGTTCACGAGGGGGTTTGTGATCGCGCAGAACCCCTTGGCGTGCCGCAGCACCCCGCCGATGTAGTGCAGGCACACACGGCTCAACTGCATGTCCGCTTTCGGGTCGAAGAACACGTTCGTGTTGTTCGCGTAGAGCGACATGTGCGTGTGCATGCCCGATCCGTTGATCCCGTAGATCGGCTTGGGCATGAACGTCGCGTGCAGGCCGTTGCGGACGGCGACGTTCTTCACGACGAACCGGAACGTGCTGATGTTGTCGGCCGTCGTCAGCACGTCGTCGTAGCGGAAGTCGATCTCGTGCTGCCCCGGCGCGACCTCGTGGTGCGCCGCCTCGACGTGAAAGCCCATCGCCTCGAGCGCCAGGACGATCTCGCGGCGGACGTCCTCGCCCTGGTCAACCGGGCTCAAGTCGAAGTAGCTGGCGGCGTCGTGGGTCTCGAGCGTGGGCTGGCCGTCCTTCAGCGGGAACAGGAAGAACTCGGCTTCCGGCCCGGCCTTCATGGTGTAGCCGCGATCGGCCGCGAGCGCGATCACGCGCTTGAGGGCCGTGCGCGGGCAGCCGGCGAAGGGCGTGCCGTCGGGCGTGTAGATGTCGCAGATCAGCCGCCCGACACGCTCGCCGCCGGGCCCGGCCCAGGGAAACACGCGGAACGTGGACGGGTCGGGCTTGAGGTACATGTCCGACTCTTCGATCCGGACGAAGCCCTCGATCGAGGAGCCGTCGAACATGATCTTGCCGTCGAGCGCCTCCTCGAACTGGCGATCCGGAATTTCCACGTTCTTGATCGTGCCGAGGATGTCGGTGAACTGCAGGCGCATGAACTTCACGCGCTCGCGTTCGGTGCGCGCGAGGATCTGCGCCTTCACGTCGCGGGAGGCCTTGGCCATGAGAGAGGATTTAACCACAGAGACACGGAGGCACGGAGGGTGCCCGCGTGTGCGCGACACGGGCCGCCGGAGGCGGCCATGGGAACGAAAAAACCGGACGCGCAAGACACCCTGAAACGAGAGTGTCTTGTGCGTCCGGCTTTTTCGTTCCCATGCCGGGCCTGCTTCGCAGGCCGGCCGTGTCGCGCGGGTTTCTCTGAGTCTCGGTGTCTCGGTGGTGCTATCCGGCGGCGGCTTGGGCGTCGGCGGCGGGGCGGGCGTCGGCGGCGGCCTGGACGTCGGCGGCGGGGGGCGGACCGAGCACGGTCGCGAGGTGGGCCGCGACGAGGGCGGCCACGGCCTGGGTCTGATCGGATACTTCCGCGCCGCCCTTGATCTCGGCCGACAGGGCGCCGATGCATCCGTCGGCGGTGAGCACCGGCGCGACGATGGCGCCGACGGGGCCGCCGGACCTGGCCAGCACGATCTGCAGCTGGCCGGTGCGGTAGGCGGCGGCGGCGGCGTTGTCGGCGCCGCGCGGCACCGCCGGTAGCCGATCGAGCACGCCGTCCGGATAGCCATAGGCCAGCACGGCCTTCAGGTCGGCGCCAGCCGTGTCACCCATCCACACCATGACGCCGGAGGCTTCCATCAGATCGGCCGTTCTCGCCAGCAGGCGCTCGAGCTCGTCCACGTCGCGCACGCGGCCGTAGTCGGTGCACAGGCTCGCGACCTTCGTCATCGGCTGCGACACCGCCGCGGGGGGAGGCGCGAGGGTCCGCTTGGCGCCGGCGTCCGTCACCTCAACGGAGGCGTCGGCGGCGGCCGCGCCCGCCGGCAGGAGCAACAGCACGGCGAGCGCGCCGAGGACGCCGGCCACGCCCAGCGAGGCGATCTCGATGCGGCGGTTGCCGGCTTCGGCGGCGTCGAGCGACGCGCGCTCGGCGGTTCGCGCGCGCTCGACCGCGCGCACCGCCTCGACGGCGGTCTGCTCGCCCTCGGTGAAGACGACGTCGCCGGCCATGAGGGGCTGCATGTTCTCGAGGTAGTCGCGCGCGCGGGAATCGACGGAGCGCAGATCGGCGATCGCGCCGGTTGCCTGGTCGACGGCGGCGATGGCGGCGGGCGCGGACGCGGCGCGGCGCAGCGTGGTGAGCCGCTCAGCCGTGGCGTCCATGGTGGCGGTGACCTTCGGCATCCAGAAGCCGACGCCCTGGCCGGTGGCGACGTAGGCCTGCAGGCCGACGCGCAGATCGGCCAGCGAGTCGGCGGCCTCGTTCGCCTGTTCGTCGAAGGCGCGGAACGCGTCGCGCGCGGCGGTAGTGCGGCCCTCGAGGACGACGAGCACGGCCGCGGCCGCGCCGATGGCGAGCCAGGCCGCTGCGCCGAAGACCAGTCGCGCCGCTCGTGATCGCATGGGGTGCCTTAAACCGTCCGGGCGGTCAGAGTATCATATTCGCGCCGTGATTCTCCTCATCATCTTCCTCATCCTCGTGAACGCCGGCGCCGCCGCGGCGCAGGCACCTTCGGCCCCCGCGACCACCGCGCGCTGGCTCGATCTCCAGACGCTCTCGGTGAGCGTCCGGCACCGCCGTATCGTCACCAGCGCGGGCGTCGTCGCCAAGAACCAGCTGCAGGAGAAGACGCAGATCCGCGCGCGCCTGAAGCTCGACGGCGCGGCGAACTACACCGTGAACATCGGCGCGTTCTCGGGCGACGGATTCACCAGCAGCTGGAACAACACCGGCGCGGGCACGGGTGATTTCGTCGGCACGCACCTCGTGAAGCAGCTCTTCCTGGCGGCCAAGCCGGTCCAGGGACTCGAGATCCAGTACGGTGGCCTCTACGTCGAGAAAGGTGAGAGCTCGGAAATCACCTACTACGACGAGGACGCCTACCTCGTCGGCGAGCGCGTGGCCGTGCGGCGCCCCAAGGAGCTGTTCTTCAACGAGATCATCGGGACGCTCGGCTCGATCGGCGACCTGCACGACTCGAACGTCTTCAACCGCTTCAAGTACCTCGACGAGACGAGCTACAAGCAGCTGCAGGGGACGCGCGAGATCGGGAAACAGGCGACGGCGTCGATCGACTACACGCGCGTGGACGACACGTCGATCGTCCGCCCGGCCGTGACGATCCGGACGCCCTGGACGCCGATCGTCGACTCGTTCCGCCTCGAGATCTATCACCGCTACGGCACGGACCCCGATACGGGCTTCGCGCTCGAAGGCGACCGCCAGATCGGCCGCGTGCGCGTCGGCCTCGGGTACGCGGACATCGACGCCATCGCCGGCGCCTTCAACGGCGATCGGTACGGGGTGGGCAAGCGCGTGTACGCCAACGCGTCCGTCCCGCTCGTGCAGGGGCTGACGCTTCAGTTCTTCGGCACGCACGGCGTCGGCGACAATCCGCCGCTGCCGATCAACGTCCGCACCGACGTCATCCTCACCTACAACTTCCTGCCGGCGCTGAGGAAAACGAAGGCGTTCTAGGTTCGGGGTGCGGGGTTCAGGGTGCGGGGTTCGGTTTCAGGATCACGTACGTGGGGAGGCCTGAGGCGTTGAGGCGGCGCATGACCGAGGCCGCCGGTTCGTCGTCGGGCGACTCGGCCTGGAACTTGATCTTCACGTAGCCGTCCAGTGCGGAGACGACGCCGGCGTTCTTCATCGTCGTGGCGTCCATGGTCAGGCAGTTCTTGCACCACGTGGCCCACATGTCGATCAGCACGGGCTTGCCGTCGCGTTCGGCCTCGGCCAGGCCGTCGCCCAACCGCGCGTGCCAGCCTTCCGCGAGCAGCGCCTGCACGCTCGCCTCGACCTCGGCGGGATCGACCCACCGATTCGAGAAGATCGAATACGCCTCGTAGCCGTAGTACGCCGCCGTCGCGAGAATGACGATGCCGAGCGCCTGCTTCACGCGAACCATCCACGGCCCGGGCTTCGGCAGCGACGCGATGCCGGCGCCGGCGAGCGGCCACGGGATCGCCATGCCGAGTCCCAGCACAAACGGTAACGCCAGCGCCACGGTCGTGCCCGTCGAGTAGAGATTGCTCGAGAAGAGCACGACCTGAATCACGACCGGCGCGACGCACGCGCCCGCGAGGAGCGCCGCGACGGCGCCCATGCTGAACGCGAGCGCGAAGGAGCCGCGGCCGCCCGAGGGGTTGAATTTCGCCGACCAGCGGGAGAAGTCGATCATCAGCACGTCGAACATCGCGAGGCCGAGCACCACGAAGAGGATCGCGATGCCGAGGTTGAACCACGGCGACGCGTTGATCGTGCCGAAGGTGCCGGCGGTCAGGATCACCACGAGGCCGAGGACGCCGTAGACGAGGGCCATCGCGGCGCCGTAGACGCCGCCGAGCAGGAAGCCGCGCCCGCGCGAGCCGGCCTGCGATCCCGCGCCGATGATCGCGAGGTTGATCGGGATCATCGGCAAGACGCACGGGGTGAGGTTCAGCGCCAGGCCGCCGACGAGCACCAGGAGGAGGATCGCGAGCGGGCCGCGGCCTTCGAACATGCCGCGCTGCTGGACGCCGGCTTCCGAGTCGTGGATGAACGTCAGGAAATCGGCCGAGCCAAGATAGCCGCCCGTCGTGCCGGCGACGGTGAAGTGGTCGAGCGCCTGGAGCGACGCCTCGTCCCGTTCACCCGGCGCGGCCGGCGGCGCGGCGGCCGCCACCGCCCGTTCAGGCGCGGATCCCGTGCCCCACGCGATCCCGCCGAACACGTCCGCGTTCGACGGCGCCGCCGCGGCGCCCTCGGGGACGACGTTCAACGTCCATTCGGCCTCCGCATGGTACGGAGCGTAGCAAACCGTTTCGTCGCAGGCCTGATAGTGCAGGACGGCCGGCAGGGCGAGCGGCCCGGCCGGCGTGCCCGGGGCGACGCGCACGCTGACGCCGATGACGAACTCGTGCTCGAACACCGCCAGCGGCTCGGCCGCGCCGAGCTGCTTCAAGTCGGTCGTCGCCGGAAAGACAATCTCCTCGATCGTCACCGCCGCGGGCGCGCTGTCGAACGCGAGCACGGTGGGGATGAGGGCGGGGTCCCTCGGCGCGTTCGACTGGACGTGGAACGTGTCGGGAAGGCTGACGCGCAGCGCGAGATGCACCGTGCCGCCGGCGGGCGCGTCGGACTCGACGAGCGGCGTGAGCGTGACGGGGATGCGGCCGAGCTGGGCGTGCGCGACGGTCGCCGTCACGCTGAGACCGGCGATCACGAGAAGGCCGCCGCGAAGGCACGAAGATACGAAGGTCTTCACTTCACCTCTTTGAGCGGGATCACGGCGATCGGCGGCGGCGGCAGGGCCGACGGCTCGAGGTTGCCCTTCACGGGCGGCAGATCCTGGAACATGAAATCCCATTTCCAGCGTTCCGACGGGTTCGACGTCTGCAGCCACGTGCGCGCCGGGACTGGAGGCCGGAATTCGAGCGACGGCAGTCCCCCGAGCGCCTCCGGGAATCGCGCGGCCACCGCCTGACGGACGGCCGCGGCGCTCGCGAACTCGACGCCGGCGCCGAGCGCCCGGCCGATGGCCGCGAGGATCTCCCAGTCTTCGCGCGCGTCGCCCACCGGCTCGAGCGCGCGCGAGGTGGCCTGGAGCCGCCCCTGGTCATTGGTATAAGACGCTTCCTTCTCGAGAAAAGATGCCCCGGGCAGGACGATGTCGGCGGCGCGGACGATGTCCGACGCCGCGACGCCCTGGACGATGAGCGTCTTCAGGCGGCCGTTCGCGCGGGCGTCGACGATCCAGCCGGCGTCGCCGAGGGACCCGGGGTGGCCGTTGTCGAGCACGAACAGGACCGCCACTTCGCCGCCGCTGACGGCGGTCCGCAGCGCCGAGAGATCGGCGGGGCCGTCGTTGTCGCCCGCGCCCGAGGGCAGCAGGCCCTGGAGCCGCGCGCCCGCCACGTTGGGCGCGTTCACCGCCGGCACCTTGAAGGCCGCCCCGGCGGGCTGGTGTTTCGGCGCGGTGTCCCAGCCGATCGCGATCGGCGCGCCGAGGGCGCGCGCGGTCTCGGCGAGGACGAACAGCTCTTCGTGCGAGGCGTGGGCCGACGCGAGGAACCGGATCGTGCCGGGCGCCGCGTCGCTCAGGGCCGCCGCCGCGGCCGTCAGGGCGTCCGGCCACGGCACGGTCCGCTCACGTCCGGCCTCGCGCCCGTATTCGCGAATGACGGGCTGCCGCACGCGATCCGGCCCTTCGATCCAGTGATAGCCGAAGCGGCCGATGTCGCACATCCAGTAGCCGTTCACGTCCGGGTTCAGCCGCGGCGTGACGCGCGCGAGCCGCGCGCCCATCGCCCACTCCGGCTTCGCCTTCAGCCACACGCTGGTGCTGCAGCCCTTCGAGCACATCGTACAGATCGTGTCGACGACGTCGGGGTTGTCCCAGGGGCGGGACTTGAAGCGGTAGTCCTTCGTGAGGAGCGCGCCGACCGGGCACACGTCCATCAGGTTGCCCGAGAGCAGCGAGTGCACGCCCTCTTCCTGGAACGTGCCGATCTCGCTGTGGCTGCCGCGGTCGATGATGTTGATCTGCGCGTCGCCGTCCACGTCGCGCATGAACCGCGCGCACCGCGTGCAGAGGATGCAGCGGTTGCGGTTCAGCATCAGCGTCGGGCCGAAGTCGACGTCGGCCCTCACGCCCTCGCCGTCGAACGTGCGGCGCGGAAACTCCATCCGGCTCCGTTCCGGCCCGAACGTATACGAGTAGTCCTGCAGGGGACACTCGCCGCCCTTGTCGCACACGGGGCAGTCGAGCGGGTGGTTCATCAGGAGGAACTCGAACACGCTCGCGCGGGCCTCGGCGACCTCGGGGATCGCCGTGTGGACCACCATGCCGTCGCCGCACGGCGTCGAGCACGACGTCTGGAGCTTCCCCATCTTCTCGATCTTGACGATGCAGGTGCGGCAGGATCCGTCGATGCCGAGCGCGGGGTGGTAGCAGTAGAACGGGATTTTGATGCCGTTCTGCAGGGCGGCCTGGAGGACGGTGGTGCCTTTGTCGACCGTGAGTTCGCGGCCGTCGATGGTCAGGGAAACGGTGTCGGACATTACTCCAAGGATAGCGGTTCTGGGTTCGGGGTTCTAGGTTCGGGGTTATTTCCGCTTCACCTCGGCGAGGGTGCCGTCGTCTTCGTCGAAATCGACCTTCCGGACGCTCTGGGTGACGGGCACGCGGAGCTCGGCGACGCGCTCGGTCATGGGCACGACGACGGTCGTGCGGGAGCGGTCGGCGAACTCGACGGTGAAGGTGACGGGCACGTCGTAGACCTTGTCCTCCTGCTGCTGCTCCACGTGCAGGACGAGCTCCATGGCGCCGTCGGCGCCGGTCTCGACGCGCGAGGCGTAGCGGATCTCGGGCAGGCCGGCCTCGTAGATCCAGCGCTCGAAGAACCGGTCGAGGGGGCGCCCGGCCTCCTCTTCCATGGCGGCGCGCAGGTCGTCGGTCCCGACCTTCTGGAACCGCGATTCGCGATAGAAGCGTCGGATGCCGCGGAAGAAGACGTCGTCTCCCAGGAGACGACGGAGCATGTGCAGGACGGCCGCGCCCTTGTTGTAGATGACGGCGCGGAAGACGCGGCTGTCGCCCTTCACGTGCCCGAGCCGGTAGCCGAGGTACACCGGGCCCTGGTCGGATCGGCTCATGGCCCAGTCGCGCATCTGGTGCATGATGCCGTCGAACGTGTCGTCGCCGCGCGCGTGCTGCGCGTAGAGCGCCGCGAAATACTGCGCGAAGCCCTCGCTCAGCCACTGCTCGTGGTAGTTGCGCCAGCCGACCGCCTGGCCCCACCACTGATGCGCGAGTTCGTGCGCGATGAAGAATTCCGGATAGCTCGAGAACACCGTCGGGTCGCTGCGCCACGACCAGGGCACGCCGGGCACGGGCTGGTCCAGCATCGCGAAATAGGCCGGGCTGTGGCCGCCCGGCTTCATGCTCTCGACCATCGCCACCGTGAACGTCGGGTACGGGAAGTCGTTCACGATCGACCCGTAGTAGCTCGCGATGCGCACGGCCTCGGCCTGAAGGTCCCGGCCGTGCGAGACCTGGCGAGGCGGCGCTTCGAAGCCGACGGAGAGGTTCTGGTACGACGGGCCGTCGAAGGGCGGCAGGCCGGCGTCCTCGTCGGGATCGCCGGTGAGCAGCGCCTGCTGCGGTTCGAGATGGGTGAACCGGCTGATGATGACGCCGAGGTACCGCAGCGGCCGATCGGCCGTGAACCGGTACACGCGGCGCGTCTGGCCCTCGGGGTCGGGCTCGAGCGCCGGCTCGCCGTCGGGCTCGCCGCTGGCGACGCACCCGTACGACGTCGGCAGCGAGATCTGGATGTGCGCGGTCGCGTAGTCGGTGACCGACGACTGCGGGTACCACCCCGTGCGCCCGGTGTACAGCCAGCTCGCCTGGAGGACGAGCTCCATCGGCAGGCCGGCGAACGGGTCGAAGTCCTGATCCGATCCCGTGCCGCCCGTGCCGCCCGGGCGGCCCTGCTGCAGCGTCTCCAGGCTGGGGGGTTCGGGGTCGAGGCGGCCGCTGTATTCGATCGTGAAGCCGAGCTCCGTGCCGCGCGTCACCACGGTCGGCAGGTTCACGATGATGCTGTTCTGGCCGCGCACGCGGACGGCGAAGAGCCGGCCGAATTCGTCGCTCACGACGGATCGCGCCACGAGCGGATCCGCGAGGCGCAGGATGATGCGGCCTGTCGATTGCGAGGTGATGCGCAGGCTGAGGTGCGTCACGCCGTTCAGCCAGTGGCGGTCGGGATCGACCGCGAGGTCCACGTCGTAATCGAGCATGTCGAAGTCGACGAGCGAGTTCTCGCTGTAGAACCGCCCGCGCGACGCCAGCTTCGCCTCCGACGCGTACAGCGAAATCGTGCGGCTCCGCCGCCGATCGAAGAGCGAGACGTCCTCGTCCTCGGCGCGCGCGTGGGCGTAGGTGAGGGTGTCGTAGCGGCGCGTGTGCACCTCGGCGAGGAAATCGCCGGCGTTGGGGACGTACCACCACGGCTCGGGCGTGAGGTCGCCCAGGTCGAGGTTGAACGACTTGAGCGAGTCCTCGTCGAACACCTGCTGGGCGCGGCGCAGGTCGCGCGCGTCGACGGCCCGGCCCGCGGGGAGCTGCGGCGCGACCTGGCGGTCGAAATCGGACGGGTTCATGCGGATGTAGACCGCGTCGAACCGCTCGTCGAGCGTCTTCGATCCCGAGAAGATCTCGACCTGGCGCTTCTCCTCTTCGGGGCCGGGGGAGAAGATCAGGCGCCCGCGGCCCGTGAGCACCACCGCCGCGACGCCCTGATCGGTGTTCGCCACGAACACGGAGCCGTCCTCGAGTTTCAGCTCGACGTCCTCGGACGTGATGCTGAGGTCGCGCACGGCGTACTCGACGTCCTGGCTCAGCGACAGGCGGTAGATGTTTTCGATGGCGGAGAGCTGCTCCTGATCGGCGATTCGCCAGGCCGTGCCGCCCCCGTCGAGCTCCTGCGGGACGAAGTCGAGCCGCCAGGTGGCGGCGCGGGCCCGATCGCCATACTCGGCGAATACGTCCACGATCACGCGGTACCCGCCGTCGTTGAGCGCGGCGCGGTCGCGCTCGTGGATGACGGCGCGCGTCGCGCCCGGCTGCAGTTCGTCCCCGCAGAACTCGATGGCGGCCGCGCGATTCGAGCCGCGCGCGATCATCGACAGATACTCGCGCGCGTTGCCCGTGAGCACGCCGCGCTCGACCTGCCGGATCACGACGTCGATCGGATCCGCGGCGGGCGGCGGCGCGGGGGCCTGCGCGCGCACGAGGACCGCGGCGGCGAGCGGCGCCAGCAGGACCAGCAGGGCGGTGATCCGGTGCGATCGATTCTTCATCCGGCTGTCGAAGAGGAGCGGGGACGGGCGACGGGACGGCTGAGATCTATTTAATAACAGGCGGTCGGGGTTCTCAAGGTTCGTCAGACGATGTCCAGCTTGCGGCCGACCGAGGCGAAGGCGTCGAGCGCGAACTGGAGGTCCTCGCGCGTGTGCGTGGCCGTGACGATCGTCCGCACCCGGGCCTGATCGCGCGGGACGGTCGGGAAGCCGAGTCCCTGGGCGAAGACACCCTTCTTGAACAGCTCGTCCGACAGGCGCATCGCGAGCGCCGCGTCGCCGACGATGACCGGCGTGATGGGGCTTTCGCTCGCGCCGGTGTTGAAGCCCAGCGCCTCGAGTCCGGCCTTGAAGACGCGCGTGTTGTCCCACAGCCGATCGATGATCTCGGGCTCCTCCAGCAGCACGTCGATGGCGGCCAGGCACGCCGCGGCGACGGGGGGCGGATGCGAGGTGGAGAAGAGGAACGGCCGCGCCCGGTGCTGCAGGAACTCGATGAGCGCGCGGGTGCCCGCGACGTAGCCGCCGAGCACGCCCACGGCCTTCGAGAGCGTGCCCACCTGGATGTCGACGCGGCCGTGCAGGCCGAAATGGTCGATCGTGCCCCGGCCGTTCGCGCCGAAGACGCCGCTCGCGTGCGCGTCGTCCACCATCATGATCGCGCCGAACTCCTCGGCGACATCGCAGAGCGCCGGGAGCGCGCCGAGGTCGCCGTCCATGCTGAAGACGCCGTCGCTGATGAGGAGCGTGCGCGTCGACGCGGGGACCGCTTTCAGGATCGCGCGGGCCGCGGCGGCGTCCTTGTGCGGGAAGACCTTGATCGTGGCGCGGCTCAGGCGGCAGCCGTCGATGATGCTCGCGTGGTTCAGCGCGTCGGACACCACCACATCGTCTGGCGTGAGGATCGCCGCCACGGTGCCGGCGTTGGCCGTGAAGCCGCTCTGGAAGACGACGCAGGCCTCCGTCTTCTTGAACTCCGCGAGACGCCGCTCGAGCTCCACGTGCAGTTCCATGGTGCCCGCGATCGTCCGCACGGACCCCGAGCCGACGCCGAAGCGATCGATCGCCTCGCGCGCGCGCGCCTTCAGCTTCGGATGCGTCGTGAGCCCGAGGTAGTTGTTCGACGACAGGTTGACGACGATGTGATGGTCGACGGAGGTGTTGGCGCGCTGCTCGCCGTCGAGGACGCGCAGCTGGCGGTACAGGCCCTGCGACTTGAGGGTGTCGAGCTCGGCGGAGAGAAACGCGAGCGGATCCGTGCGGCTCATGTCAGCGAGCGCTCCTGGGAGGCAAACCACGGAGACACGGAGACACAGAGGGCTCGACGCGGGCCGCCGAAGGCGGCGGTGCAAACGTGAACGGCCGATTGCACAAGACCTGAATCACGCGCTGGTCTTGTGCGAATCGGCCGTTCGCGTTTGCACCCGGCGGCCTGCTTCGCAGGCCGGCCACGTCGAGCCTCTCCGCGGGCGCTCTCTGTGTCTCTGAGCCTCTGTGGTTCATCCGATCGACACTAGGTGTTGAGGTACTCGCGCGTGAAGCCGGCCATCAGGCCGTAGATTTCCTTCAGGTCGGCGGGCGACGCGAGGAACACGAGGCGGAAGTAGCCGTCTTCGGCGGGCATGCCGAACCCGGAGCCGTAGACGCACAGGACGCCGGTGGCGCGGAGCAGCGCGAGCACGTAGTCCTCGTCGGTCCGCCCGGGCGGCAGATCGATCTTCGGCATCGCATAGAACGCCGCCTGCGGCGGCACGCAGCTCATGCCGGGCATCGCGTTGAGGCTGTCGGCGGTGATCTGCGCGCGCTCGGCCAGCGCCTTCCGGAACGCCACCTGATGCGAGCGATCGCCGTCGAGGGCGGCGGCCACGGCGAACTGCATGGGCACGGTCGAGCACAGGCGCCCATCGGCGAGCTTGCCGATGGCGACGACGAGGTCGTCGAGACGCGGCGAGTTGCTGACGGCCATCCAGCCCGTGCGCCAGCCGGGCGCGAGATAGCCCTTCGAGAGGCTCGAAAACGAGATGATCGGCGCGTACGGATCGAGGCTGCCGATCGGCGCGACGGCGCCGTCGAACCCGAGGTCGCCGTACACCTCGTCGGCGAGGATCACGAGGCCGTGGCGGTCGGCGATCTCGAGGAGCTCGCGGCGGATCGACGTCGGGTACGACGCGCCCGTCGGGTTGTTCGGATCGATCACCACGAGGGCGCGCGTCGTCGGCGTGATGAGGCCGCGCAGGTGATCCATGTCGGGCAGCCAGCCGTTCGACGGATTGGTGCGGTAGTAGCGGGCGCGCGCGCCGAGCTTGCCGACGACCGCGGTGTAGAGCGGATAGGTCGGCATCGGCACGAGCACTTCACCCGTGTCGTCGGCGATGGCGGTGAGCGCCAGCTCGATGCCTTCCGACGTGCCCGCGGTGATGAACACCCGCGACGCCTCCACGGGGAAGCCGCGCGACGTGTACTCGCGCGCGACGGCGTCGCGCGCCTCGGGTATGCCGGCCGAGGGCCCGTAGCCGTTGAACCCGTCGCGCATCGCGCGGGCCGCGGCCTCGATCATGTGCGCGGGAGGCTGGAACCCGAAGGCCGGCGGGTTGCCGACGTTGAGGTACCGCACGGTGCGGCCGGCGGCCTCGACGCGCTTGGCTTCCACGACGATGTTGCGGATCGCGTAGCTGAAGTGAGACACGCGCGACGCGATCGGGATCGGCGGATTCCTGACCTTGGTATCGGACACCCCTCGATTCTACCTCTGGTAAGCTTTCGCGCATGGCGATTCGAACCGAACTGAGCCTGCGACTGCCGAACAGCCCGGGCGCGCTGGCCGACGTCTGCCGGCTGCTATGGAACGAACGGGTCAATATCCTGGCGATGGGGCTCGACCCCACCGGCCAGTTGCGCATGGTCGTGGACAACTCGCTGCACGCCGTGTCCGTGCTGCGCGACCATCACCATGCCGTCACGGAAAAGCCGGCCATCGTCCTGGCCCTGTCGAATCAGGCGGGATCGCTGGCGAAGACCCTGACGCTGGTCTCCCAGGCGGGCGTCAACGTGGACTACGCGTATGGCGGCGCGGCGGAAGGCGCGGCAACCGCGGCCGTCGTCATCGGCGTGGACGACGCACAGCGTGCCGCCGCCCATTGCGGGGTCTAGGCGGCGAGGGAGATTTGATAATTGGGTAATTTGGTGATTTGGTAATTGGCTCGCCAACCGTCTCGCCGGGTGCGAGACAACCTTGCGGCCAATTACCCAATTACCCAATTACCCAACTATTAAATCTATGATTCTGTACGTTCCCGAGATGGACGCGACCGTCGTCGAGCTCGCGGATGACGGGCGCGTGCGGTACGCGGACGGCGAGTGGGCGACGCCCACGCTGCAGGAGAAGCGCGCGATCATCTACGCGGCCCGGAACGCGGTCGAGGAACTTCAGGACGTGATTGAGAAGCTTGAAGAGAGCCGTTAGCCGATAGCCGTTAGGTAGGCCGTCCGCCCCTTCAGCCGTCTAGCCGTCAGCCTTCGCCAGCCCGAAGATCACGGTCCCGATCGCCGAGTAGTCGAGATCGGCGCCGCCCGCGGCGACGAGCGCGTTCACGAGCTGCGTGACGAGCGCCGTCGCCGGCATCGCGACGGCGTGGCTCGAGGCAGCTTCACCCGCGAGCCGCAGATCCTTCTGGTACAGACGCGCGCGGAACCCAGGCGCGTAGTTTCCATTCAGCATCCGCTCGCCGTGCACCTCGAGCACGCGGCTGGCGGCGAAGCCGCCGAGAAGCGCCTGGCGCACACGCGCCTGGTCCACGCCGGCTTTCCGCGCCAGCGCGAAGGCCTCGCTCACCCCGGCGAGGGCGCCGCCGATCGCGACCTGATTGCAGATCTTGCACACCTGGCCCGCGCCCGACTCGCCGATGCGCACGATGCGCTCGGGGTTGCCCAGGCATTCGAGAATCGGACGCGCGCGGTCGAAGGCGGCCTGATCTCCGCCGACCATGATCGAGAGCGTCGCGCTCTCGGCGCCGATCTGCCCGCCGCTCACCGGCGCGTCGAGCATGGACGCGCCCTTCGCGGCGACCCGTTCGGCGAGGGCCTTCGTGGCGACGGGCGAGATGCTGCTCATGTCGATCACGATCGCGCCAGTCCGAATCGCCGACAGGACGCCGCCCTCGCCCCCGATGACGCGCTCGACGTCGGCCGTGTCGGGCACCATCGTGATCACGATGTCCGCCTGCCGCGCCACATCGGCGGGGCTGGCGGCGGCCGTCGCGCCGGCGGCGACCAGCGCGTCGACGGGCGGCCGGCTCCGGCTGTGCACGACGAGGCGATAGCCCTTCTTGACGAGGTTGAGCGCCATGGGCTTGCCCATGACGCCGAGGCCGACAAACCCGATGGTTTCCATGCCCGCATTCTAAGGCTCCTGGGGGGCACAGCTCCCCAGTTCCTCAGTTCCCCAGCTCCTCAGTTTCTGGCAGTCTGTATGAATGGACATCACCGGGAAAGTCGCGCTCATTACCGGCAGTAAGCGGATCGGGCAGACGGTCGGGATCGAGCTGGCGAAGCGGGGCGTCGACGTGGCGTTCGCGTACCGCCGCTCGAAGGCCGAGGCCGACGCCGGCGTTGGGTTCGTGCGGACGACGGGGCGGCGGGGCGTGGCGGTGCAGGCCGACGTCTCGAAGCCGAAAGCCTGCGAGGCGCTCGTGGCGGGAACGGTGGAGCAGCTCGGGCGGCTCGACATCCTGGTCAACATGGCGTCGATCTACGAGCGCACACCGTTCGACAAACTCGACGTGGACGCCTGGAACGCCTCGATCGACATCGACCTGCGGGCGGCGTTCCTCTGCGCGCGCGCGGCTGTGCCGCACATGCGGACGGCCGGCGCCGGGCGCATCGTGAATTTCGCTGACTGGCTGGCGGCGAGCGGGCGGCCGCGCTATCCGGGCTACCTGACGTACTACGTGGCGAAAGCCGGCGTGATCGCCCTCACCGAGGCGCTCGCGCTCGAGCTCGCGGCCGACGGCATCCTCGTGAACGCCATCGCGCCGGGCCCGATCCTCGCGCCGCCGGAGACGACCGACGAGGAGTCCAAGGGGGTCGAGCAGGCCACGCCGGTGGGGCGATGGGGCGGCGCGGGCGTGATCGCGGAGGCGGTCCTCACGCTGGTGGAGACCGACTTCATCACCGGCGAGACGATCCGCGTCGACGGCGGGCGGCACTTGAAATAGCCGTTAGCCGGGAGCTGTTAGGCGTTAGCCGCGAGCCGTTAGGCGGCCAGGCGCGGCGAAGACGCGCGCCATGGAGTCGAGCGCGCCGAGCAGCTCGGATCGCTCGCGCGCCAGGCAGAAGCGCACGTGCCCTTCGCCGCACGGGCCGAAGTCCACGCCGGGCACGGATCCGATCCGGCCCGCTGTAATCAGGTACTCCGTCATCGTCCACGACGGCGATCGATCGGCGGGGCCCGGCGGCAGCGCGGCGGGGTTGACGCGCGGGAACGCGTAGAACGCGCCCGCCGGCGGCGCGCCCGTGAAGACCTCGCCCGGCAGCTCGCGCAGGCCGTCGTAGAAGAGATCGCGGCGCGCGCGCAGCTCGTCCCGGAACGCGCCGAGGTGATCCGCAGGCGCCTCGAGGGCCCCAATCGCGCCGAACTGGACGACCGAGTTCACGTTGCCGGTCGAATAGAACAGCACCTTCTTCGCCCGCTCGCGCACGGTCTTGTCGGCGATCGCCGCGTAGCCGAGGCGCAGGCCGGTCATCGCGTACGACTTGCTGAAGGTGTAGAGCGGGATCGTCCGCGCGTACATGTCCGGCAGCGACGCCACACTGACGTGATCCGCGTCGAAGGTCACGTCCTCGTACGCCTCGTCCGAGATCACCCACAGGTTGCGCTCGCGCGCGAGCGCCGCGATGCGCTCGAGGCCGGCGCGGTCGAGCATGCCGCCGGTCGGGTTGTGCGGCGTGTTCACGTAGATCGCCCGCGTCCGCGGCGTGACCGCGCGCTCGAGCTCGTCGAGGTCGTAGCGCCAGCCGCGCGCCTCGTACAGCGGCACGCGCACGGGCACGGCCTGCGCGAGGCGCAGGCACCCGTTGGCCGGCGGCCAGACGGGATCGGGGATCAACACCTCGTCGCCCGGCTCGAACAGCGCCTGGCAGATCACGTAGAGCACGTGGAGGCCGCCGTTGCCGACGAACAGCTCGCCGGCGTCGCCGACGGGGATGCCGTTCTTCTCGCGCATCTTCGCCGCGAGCAGCTCGAGCAGCCGCGGCACGCCGGTCGTCTGCAGGTAGTGGGTCTTGTTCTCGGCGATCGCCTTGACCATGCCGGCCTTCACGCTGTCGGGCACGTCGAAGCTCAGGTCGCCCTGATCGAGCCGGTACGGATCCTTCACCGAATACATCAGGTCGCGGATCCGAAGAATGCCGGACTGGGGAATGGCGTCGAGAAAAGAGCCCATGGGGGCATCTTACATTTGGTAATTGGGTAATTGGGTAAGTTGGTAATTGGGGTGATTGGCGTCAGCCAGCCGCGAGCGTGAGGATGTGCTGCAGCACGGGCTGGGCGCGGCCGAGCGGGAGGTTGCTCACGTAGACGTGACGGGCGCCGGCGGCGCGCAGGGCGCGGATCGTGCGGGCGCAGATCTCGTCGGGTGTCGCGCCGGCGGCGAACTCGCGCGTCAGCTCGTCCACCGGGACCGGCAGGAAGCCGCTGAGCGTCGCCAGCGTCTTCGCGTTCGCGCTGCGGTAGTAGAACACGCCGAAGACGCCGGGCAGATCGAGGCCGCGCGCCGACGCGGTCTCGAGCAGGCGGCCGACGGGCTCGATCCGATGGTGGCTGACGATCTGCGTGAGGTAGAAGTCCGCGTTGAAGTTCGCGTCGGCGAGGTAGTCGACCTGGCGGGCGGGGTCGGCGTAGGGGTTGGCCCACCCGCCGAGGGCGAGCGACCGGTCGCGCTCGCGGATCAGCCGGCGCAGCTGCCAGGCGTGCTCCACGCACCGCGGCGTGCCGACGGTCTTGTCGCCGCCGAGGATCACGAGCGCGGGGAAGCCGCTCTCGTGCGCGCGCGCCGCATAGGAGAGGCAGTAGTCGAGCGGATGCTTGGTCGTCAGGAAAGGCACGACGGACTCGCGCGGGACGTCGCGCCCCAGGTTCGCCACCAGATGTCGCAGGTTGTCTTCTTCCGCCGTGCCGACGGCACTGTCGGTGAGGAAGACGAACGAGCCCGCGCCGGTCAGGCGGCGCACCGCGTGGTAGGTGTCGATCCACGCGTCCATGCCCTCGCGCGCGGCCAGCTCGGCCCGCGGCGGCCGCAGCTCGGCGCCGAGCACGGGCGCGCCGGATCGCAAAGCGGTGACGAGGTCGATGGGCAAACCTTGCTATATTGCCATGAATGCCCACGATCACCTTTCTCGGCGCGGCCGGCACCGTCACGGGCTCGAAGCACCTGCTCGACATCGCGGGCCACCGCATCCTCGTCGACTGCGGGTTGTTCCAGGGACTGAAGGAGCTCCGGCTGCGCAACTGGGCCGCGCTGCCGGTGCCGCCGTCCTCGATCGAGACGGTCGTCCTGACGCACGCCCATCTCGATCACTGCGGCTACCTGCCGCGGCTCGTGTCCGAGGGTTTTCGCGGGCGCGTCTTCTGCACGCCGGGCACGCTCGATCTCTGCGGGATCGTGCTGCCGGATTCCGCGCACATCCAGGAAGAGGACGCGCGCGACGCCAACAAGCACGCGTACACCAAGCATCATCCGGCGCTGCCGCTCTACACCCAGGAAGACGCGTCGCTCGCGCTCTCGCGCCTGCAGCCGGTCGGGTACGACCGCCGGGTGCCGGTCGCGCCCGGCATCGAGGTGGACTTCATCAACGCCGGCCACCTGCTCGGCTCGGCGTACGCGCGGGTGCACGCGGAGGGCCGCACGCTCCTGTTCGGCGGCGATCTCGGCCGCTACGGCCGGCCGGTGCTGCCCGATCCGATGCCGGTGGCCGAGACCGACATCCTGCTCGTCGAGTCCACGTACGGCAATCGCCGCCACCCGGACACCGACGAAGGCGCGAGCCTCGCGGCGATCGTGCACGACACGATCACACGCGGGGGCAAGCTGCTGATTCCGTCGTTCGCGATCGGCCGCGTCGAGGAAGTCCTGTACTGGCTCCAGACGCTCGAGGCCGACGGCCGCATTCCGAAGCTGCCCGTCTATCTGGACAGTCCGATGGCGGCTTCGGCGCTTGCCTTCTATCGCAATCGGCTGAACGAGCTCGACCCCGAGGTGAAAGCCGCGGCCGGGCGCGCCGCGGCGTTCGCGACGGAGCGGTTTCAGATCGTCGCGTCACCACAGCAGTCCAAGGACCTGGTCGCCTCGCGGCAGCCGGCGATCGTGATCGCGTCGAGCGGCATGGCGACCGGCGGCCGCGTGCTGCACCACCTGGTCCAGATCCTGCCGGACAAGAAGAACACGGTGCTCTTCGTCGGCTACCAGGCCGCGGGCACGCGCGGCCGGAGTCTCGTCGAGGGCGCGACGACGGTGCGCATCCACGGCCGGGACGTCCCCGTGGCCGCCCGCATCGAGGTCAATAATTCGATGTCGGCGCACGCCGACGCCGATGAAATTCTCCGCTGGCTCGGGGGCTTCACGCGGCCGCCCGCGATGACGTACCTCGTGCACGGCGAGCCGCCGGCGCTCGAGGCCCTGAAGACGCGCGTCACCGCCGAGAAACACTGGCCCGTCCACGTGGCGGGCTACCTCGAACGGGTCGAGCTGCCCGTACGGTAGACTCGAAAAAAGACATGAAAAGGATCGCCATCGTCATGATCGTGTGCGCCGTCGCCGCTGCCTGCGGACGCCAGCCCGCCGAGGAGGCGCCCGCCGCCGACGCGGCGCCGGCGGCCCGCCAATATCTCGTCGAGCGCGTCGACGATGCCGCCGTCGTGCAGCTGTACGCGGACGGCTTCACCGAGCTGCCGCTGCGCGAGAAGACCTTGATCTGGCACCTGTACCAGGCGGCCATTCACGGGCGCGACATCTTCTACGACCAGCGCTACGCGCACAACCTCGAGATGCGCGACGTCGTCGAGGGCGTCCTGCGGCATCCCGAGGGCGTGGCGCCCGAGACGCTCGCCGAGATTCAGCGGTATACGAAGCTGTTCTGGATCAACACCGGGCCCTACAACAACCTCACGGCGCGCAAGTTCGTCCTGAAGTGCACGCCCGACGCATTCGCCGCGGCGGTGCACGCCGCGGCCACGAGCGGCGCGGCGTTGCCGACGAAGGCCGGCGAGTCGCTGGATCAGATGCTCGCGCGCATGCAGCCGTGGTTCTTCGACCTCACCGTCGATCCGATCGTCACGAGCAAAACGCCCACCGCCGGCCGGGACATCCTGACGGCGAGCGCGAACAACCTCTACTCGGGCGTGACGATGAAGGATCTGCAGGGGTTCGACGAGCAGTACCCGCTGAACTCGCGCCTGGTGAAGGAAGACGGCCGCCTGGTCGAGCAGCCGTACCGCGTGGGCGGCCTGTACTCGAAGGCGATCTCCGCGATCGTCGGCGACCTCGAGGCGGCGAAACCGTTCGCGACCGAGCCGATGGCGGCGGCGCTCGAGGCGCTGGCGACGTACTACCGCACGGGCGCGCGCGAGGATCGCCGGGCGTACGACATCGCGTGGGTGCGGGATCAGAACTCGCCGGTGGACACGATCAACGGCTTCACGGAGGTCTACCTCGACGCGCGCGGCATCAAGGGCGCGTGGGAGGCGCTGGTGTTTTACGTGAACCCGGAGAAGACGACCGAGATCCGCAAGCTGGCGGCCGACGCGCAGTGGTTCGAGGATCGGATGCCGTGGGATCCGAAGTACCGCAAGCAGGGCGTCCAGGGCATCACGGCCAACGCGATCGACGTGGTGATCGAAACGGGCGATTCGGGGCCGGTCACACCCGTCGGCATCAATCTGCCCAACGACGAGGCCATCCGCCAGCAGTACGGCAGCAAGTCGGTGTCGCTCTCGAACGTCAACGAGGCGTACGACAAGTCGACCGTGCCGGCGTTCCGCAGCGAGTTCTCGTGGACGCCCGAGGAGGCGGCGCGGTCGGCGACGTGGGGCGCGATCTCGAGCGAGCTGCACACGAACATGCACGAGGTGATCGGCCACGCGTCGGGCCGCGTGGAGGATCGGCTGAACGGCAACCCGCAGGCGGTGCTCAAGGAGCAGTTCTCCGCGCTCGAGGAGGCGCGCGCCGATCTGGTGGCGCTGTACTTCCTGCCCGATCCGAAGCTCGCGGAGCTGGGACTCGTGAAGGCCGAGAACCAGGAGGACATCGTCAAGGCGGAGTACGAGAGCTACACGCGCAACGCGCTCATCCAGCTGCGCCGGGTCCGCGAGGGCACGCAGATCGAAGAAGATCACATGCGGAACCGCCAGATGATCGTGAACTGGCTCAAGGCGAATACGACGGCGATCGAGGAGCGGACGCGCGACGCGAAGACGTACTACGTCATGACCGACTGGCACGCGTTTCACGACGGCGTCGGCCGGCTGCTGGCCGAAGTGCAGCGCATCAAGGCGCAGGGCGACTACGCGGCGGCGAAGACGCTGTTCGAGACCTACGGCGTCCACTTCGATCCGAAGCTGCGCGACGAGGTCGTGTCCCGCGTCGACGCGCTCCACCTGCCGTCCTACACCGGATTCGTGATGCCGAAGCTCGAGGCCGTGACGAATGCCGCGGGGGCGATCACGGACGTGACGATTTCGTATCCGATGAACCTGACCGAGCAGATGCTCGAGTACTCGGACGCGACACGGGAGCTGCGGTAGCGCCGGATGCGGGCGGACCGGCTGCTCACGGCGACGCTCGTGCTGGCCGCCGTGGCGGGCGCCTCGGCGCAGACGCCGCGTCAGGTGTCGATCCTGCAGGCCGAAGCCCGCCGGGCGCACTCGAACCGCGATCTGGCGGTCCTGCGCAGCGCCGCGGGCAGCGCTGACGTGGACACGGCCGTCCTCGCCGTCCGCGCGCTCGGCCGGCTCGAGCGCCCGTCGCTCGTCACCGAACTGCTCCTGTCCCTGCGGTCCCGCCTGCCGGAGGTCCGGGCCGAGGCCGCGAACGCCGTCGGCCAGGCCGCGAGCGGCTGGAACGATGCCGCGCCGGTGCTGTCGCTCAACCGCATCCTCACGGCCCTTGTCTCCCGCCTGCAGATCGACAGCGACGCGGACGTGCGGGGGGCAGCCGCCGAGACGCTGGGACGCCTTCCGTACACGAGCCCGACGCAAGTCGGACGCGCCGAGGCCGCCCTCGTGAAGGCCGCCGGCCCGGACGCGAGCATTGCCGACCAACTGGGCGTCGCGCGGGGCCTGGAAGCGCTCGTCCGGATCCACGGCCAGCGGAAGGCGCCGGATCCCGAGACGCTCGCGCTGCTGGCCGGCCTCGCCAGTCCGGCTGATGGCGTCGAAACCGCGCCGCGCGTGCGGCGGCTCGCCCTCAGCGCGCTCATCACGGCGAACGCCGCGGGCGAGGCGCTCATCGTCCGCGCGGCGGTCAATCCCGACGAACAGGTCCGGCAGCTGGCGATGCGCGCCGCGGCCTCGACCGACGCGGTGTCCGCCGGCGGCGCCGCCGGCGTGCTGGCCAAGGGCCTCGCCGACCCCGCGCCGATGGTGCGGATCGAGGCGCTCGCCAGCGTCAACGGCCGGCAGCCCGGCGACACGGGTGTGTGCGCGACGGACGTGGACGCGGCCGCGGATCCGGACATGCGGGTCGCGCTCTCCGCGCTCGATCGGCTCGAGGCGTGCGGGGCGTGGCCCGACGCGACGGCGCTTCTCGAGCTGACCGCGACCTCGCTCAACAGCCCGGCCTCGCGCAGCTGGCACGCGCCCGCGCACGCGCTGGTGGCGCTGGCGGCGGCGTCGCCCGATCGCGCGCGCGCCGTCCTCGAGCCGTTCGCGGCCTCGACCGACGCGCATGCGCGCGCGTATGCGGCCCGCGCGGCGGGGCGGCTGCACGACGGCGCGACCCTCGAGCGGCTCGCGTCCGACACGGACGACAACGTGCGCGAAGCCGCGATCGACCAGCTCCGCATCGTCGAGGCGCACGCCGCCGACGCGCGGTTCGTCGCATCGCTCGCGCGCCCCGGGTACCAGGCGGTGCGGGCCGCCGCCTACGCGCTGACGGGGTCGCCGGACGCCGAGCTCGCCGTGCCGGCGCTCCAGGCGGCGCTCGCCCGCCTCGACGCGGAGGGCGGCGACAACGCGACGTCCGCGCGGGCGGCGATCCGCGCCGCGCTCGTCAGCCTCGGCCAGACCCCGGCCGCGCCGAAGGATCCCAAGGGCCTGTCCGGCGCGCTGACGCTCGAGGCCTGGCGCGCGGTCGTGTCCGCGCGGGCGCGGATCACGATGGGCGACGGCGGCGCGTTCGAGATCGCCCTGCTCGCGGATCAGGCGCCCGAGACCGTGACGCGTTTCGTCGAGCTTGCGAAGTCCGGGTACTACGACGGCCTCACGTTCCATCGGGTGGTGCCGAACTTCGTCGTGCAGGGCGGAAGTCCGGGCGCGAACGAGTACGTCGGCGATCGGTTCTTCATGAACGACGAAGTAGGCTGGTGGCCGCACACGCGCGGCGCCGTGGGCCTCTCGACGCGCGGCCGCGACACGGGCGACGCGCAGTTCTTCATCGACCTGGTCGACAACCCGCGCCTCAACCACGAGTACACCGTCTTCGCCCACGTGCTCGAGGGCATGGACGTCGTGGACACGATCGTCGAGGGCGACACGATCACCCGCATCGAGATCCTCGAGGCGCCGTAGGCGAGGCCGCCGTTGTTCTCGTCGCGCCTGCCCCCGAGCTTCGAACCGAACCAGCTGACGCGCGCGCTGGCGGAGGCCCGTGCCTCGGGGCGTCCGCTGCTCGATCTGACGCAGTCCAACCCGACCACCGCCGGGTTCGAGGGCCCGCGGGATCTCCTCGAGCCGCTCGCCTCGCCGCCGTCGCGGCGCTATGCGCCGGCCCCGCTCGGGACCCGCGAGGCGCGGGAGGCCGTCGCCGCCGACTACGGGCGGCGAGGCGTGACCGTGGCGCCCGGCCGGATCGCGCTGACCGCGAGCAGCAGCGACGCGTATTCCCAGTTGTTCAAGCTGCTGGCCAATCCCGGTGACGAGGTGCTCGTCCCCCGGCCGAGCTATCCGCTGTTCGATCACCTGGCGTCCCTCGACGCGCTGGCCGTCCGGACGTACGACCTCGAGTACCACGGCCGCTGGTCGGTCGACATGGACAGCGTCGCCCGGGCGACGACGCCGCGCACGCGCGCCATCCTCGCCGTGAGCCCGAACAACCCGACGGGATCGTTCCTGAAGCGGGACGAGCTGGACGCGCTCACGTCGCACGCGGCGGGCGCCGGCGCGGCCGTCATCGTGGACGAGGTCTTCGCGGACTACGTGCTGGATCCGGCCGCGGCCGAGGCCGCGGGCCGGCCGCTCGAGCAGGCCGAGGCCCTGACGTTCTCGCTGGGCGGGCTGTCGAAGTCGGTCGGGCTTCCGCAGGTCAAGCTCGGCTGGATCGCGATCGCGGGGCCGGACGGCCTCGCGCGCGCGGCCCTCGAACGGCTCGAATACATCGGCGACACCTACCTCGGCGTCTCGACGCCGGTGCAGGTCGCCGCGGCGTCGTTCCTCTCGCGCGGGGCGGCCATCCGTTCGGCCATCCAGGCGCGCTTGGCCGGCAACCTGTCGGCCCTGGCCTGTCGGCTGGAGGGGGCGCCCGCCTGCCGCGCGCTGCACGTCGAGGGCGGTTGGTACGTCGTCGTCCAGGTGCCCGCGATACACTCGGAGGAGGCGATCGTCCTGCGGCTGCTCACCGAGGACGGCGTGTTGGTGCACCCGGGCTACTTCTTCGATTTCTCCACGGAAGCATTTCTCGTGCTGAGCCTCCTCACGCCGCCCGACACGTTCGCGACCGGCGTCGATCGCCTGCTGCGCCGGGTGGCCGCATGAACGGCGCGCTCGGCCGGCGAGCCGGGTTGGTCGCGCCGCTCTTCTCCTGCCCCTCGAGCCGGTCCTGGGGGATCGGCGAAATTCCCGATCTGCCCGCGCTGACGGCGTGGATGGCCGGCGCCGGCCTGCGCGCGCTGCAGATGCTCCCGGTGAACGAGATGGCGGCGGACGAACAATCGCCGTACGCGTCGATGAGCGCCATGGCGATCGATCCGCTGTACGTCGGCCTGGCCGACGTCGAGGACTTCGCCGCCCTCGGCGGCGAGGCCGCCCTGCCGGCGGAGGATCGCCGCGCGCTGGACGACGCCCGCCGGTCGCCGCGGGTCGAGTACGCGCTGATTCGCCCGATCAAGGATCGCGCGCTCGCGGCCGCTTTCGAGCGGTTCTTCGCGGCCGAATGGCAGACCGGCGGACACCGCGCGGATCAACTCGGGCACTTCATCGCGGAAGAGGCCTGGTGGATCGATCAGTACGCGCTCTACCGGGCGCTTCACCACGAGCAGGGCGAACGTCCGTGGACGACCTGGCCCGGTGGCCTGGCGATGCGCGACGACGACGCCATTCGCGACGCGCGCCGCCGGCTCGGCCGCGCGATGCTGTTCCGGCAGTACGTGCAGTGGCAGGCGGCCCGGCAGTGGCGCGCCGCGCGGGCGGCGGCGGGCGGCGTGGCGTGGCTGGGCGATCTGCCGTTCATGGTGGCCGGCGACAGCGCGGACGTGTGGGCGCGGCAGGCGCAGTTCCGCTTCGATCTGTCGCTCGGCGTGCCGCCGGACGCGTTCAGCGCGACCGGGCAGAACTGGGGCCTGCCCGTGTATCGCTGGGACGCGATGCGCGCGGACGGCTTCGCCTGGCTCCGGGAACGCAGCCGCCGGGCCGCGGCCCTCTTCGACGGCTATCGGATCGATCACCTCGTCGGGTTCTACCGCACCTACGGGTGGCCGGTGGACGGGGGAGCGGCAGGCTTCACGCCGTTGGCGGAGGCCGATCAACTTGCGCTCGGCGAGCAGGTGCTGGGCGTGTTCGGCGAGGGCGGCGCCGCGATCTTCGCCGAGGATCTCGGCACCGTGCCCGACTTCGTCCGCGCGTCACTGGCGCGCCTCGGCGTGCCGGGATTCCGCGTGCTGCGGTGGGAGCGCGAATGGAAAGAGCCCGGCGCGCCCTTCCGGGATCCGGCGGCCTATCCCGCGCGATCCGTGGCCGCGTCGGGCACGCACGACACCGAGACGATGGCGGAGTGGTGGGGCGAGGCCCCGCCGGACGAGCGCGAGGCGCTGGCGAAGATTCCAGGCGTCGCGGCCCGGGTGGGCCACGGCGATGTGACGCACGAGCCGTTCGGGCCCGGCGTCCGTGACGCGCTGCTCGAGACGCTCTACGGCTCGGGGTCGGACCTGCTGCTCCTGCCGGTTCAGGATCTCTTCGGCTGGCGCGATCGCATCAACACGCCGGCGACGATCGACGCCGCGAACTGGACGTGCCGTCTGCCGTGGCCGGTCGATCGGCTCGGGGCGGCTCCCGAGGCCGTGGAGCGCCAGCGCACGCTGCGCGTGTGGGCCGAGCGTTATGGGAGGCTTTAGGGGTACCATACGCTGCTGTGTCGTTGCGGCCCAAAGCGGACGATAAGGAAGAAATGGTGGAGCCGATGACGTGTTAGGGGGACGGGGTTGCGCGGTTTGGCTCGGGCTTGCAGCCGCGGCTGCGGGTTGTGCGCGGTCCGGCGCCCAGGCCCCGGCGGGGGGCGCCGCCGCCGACATCACCCTCTCCGCCGAAGTGCACACGGTGGCCAGCCGCGTCGGCCGAGGCGCCACGCTGGCGTCCCTCCTGCACGACCATGACGTGGCCGCCCCCCTGGTGAACCAGGTGACCCGGGCCGCCTCCTCCGTCTTCGACCTCCGCCACATTCGCGCCGATCAGCCGTACCGCCTCCTCGAGGGGCCGGGCGGCGAGTTCCGGCGCTTCGAGTACGAGATCGACGGCGACCAGTTCCTGCGCGTCTCGCGATCGGCGGACGGGCCGGGCGGGTTCGTCGCAGCGGTCCTGCCGATCGCGAAGACATCCCAGACGGAGGTCGTGCGCGGGCGGATCGATCGCCGCGCGCCCTCGCTCATCGGGGCGATGACGGCCGCGGGCGAGACGCAGGACCTGGCCCTTCGGGTGGCCGATGTCCTGAGCGGCGACATCGACTTCAACACCGAACTCCAGCCGGGCGACGAGTTCGAGCTCCTCGTGACCCGCTTCGTGCGGCAGCCGACGGCGGAACAGCTGGCCGATCCGGACTTCGAGCCGCGGCCGGCCGGCTACGGCCCGATTCAGGCGGTGCGATTCGTCAACGACGGCCGCCGCGTGCAGGCCGTCTGGTTCGAGCCCGCGCACGGCGAGGCCGGGTACTACGACGAGCACGGCGACTCGATGCGCCGCTTTTTCCTGAAGTCGCCGCTCAAGTTCGATCCGGTCATCACGTCGGGCTTCTCGCGGGCCCGCATGCACCCGATCCTCCACGAGGTCCGCGCGCATCTCGGCGTCGACTACCGCGCGCCGATCGGCTCGCCGGTCGTGGCCGTCGCCGACGGCGTCGTCGTGTTCGCGGGCACGAGCGGCGGATCGGGCCGCATGGTCCACCTGCGGCACTCCAACGGCTACGAGACCGAGTACCTGCACCTGTCGGTGATCGGCGTGCGCCGCGGCCAGCGCGTGACGCAGGGGGACGTGATCGGCAAGGTCGGCATGACGGGGCTCGCGACGGGACCGCACCTCGATTACCGCGTCAAGCGGAACGGCCAGTTCCTGAACCCCGTGACGGCGCATCGGGCGATGCCGCCGGCCGATCCGATTCCCGCCGACGACATGCCCGCGTTCGAGGCCGCGCGCGATCGCGTTTTCGGGCAGATCGACGCGGAACCGCCGCTCGCGGACACCGCCCTCCGGGCCGTCTCGGTCAATTAGGTCGGGTAGGTCGGGTAGGTCGGGTAGGTCGGGTAGGTCTGGTGGGTCGGGTGGGTCGGGCAGGTCGGGTGGGGCAGGTATAATTACTGTTCCCCTGGATGGCGAAACTGTATCCCTTTCGGGCCCTCCGCCCGACACCCGCTGAAGCTGCCCGCGTGGCCGCCGTACCCTACGATGTCGTCAGCACCGAGGAGGCGCGGGCGCTGGCCGAGGGCAATCCGCTCAGCTTCCTGCGCGTCTCCCGGCCCGAGCTGGAGCTGCCGGCCGGCCACGATCCGTACGCGGACGATGTCTATCAGCGGGCGGTCGACAACTTCGCCGCGCTCCGGCGCGCGGCGCTCGTCGTCGAGGACGAGCCGAGCGTCTACTTCTACCGGCTGCGAATGGGCGCGCACGAGCAGACGGGCGTCGCCGCCTGCTTTTCGATCGACGAATACGATCGCGATCTGATCAAGAAGCACGAGCGGACGCGCCGCGACAAGGAAGACGATCGGACGCGGCACATGCTGGCGATCGGCGCGCAGACCGGGCCCGTGTTCCTGATCCACGCCGCGCGCGCCGACGTGAACGCGGTGGCGGCGCGGGTCACCGCGGGCGCGCCGCTGTTCGATTTCGAGGCGCCCGACGGCGTGCGCCACACGATCTGGCGCGCGGACTCCGCCGACCGCGACGCGCTCGTCGAGGCGTTCGGCCGGATTCCGGCGCTGTACATCGCCGACGGCCACCACCGCGCGGCGAGCGCCGCGCGGGCGCGCGCGGAGATCGATCGCGCCGGCACGCCGCGTCCGGTCGCGGCGCCGGGCGACGCGGACTATCGCACCATGATGGCCGTGGCGTTTCCGCACGACCAGGTGCAGGTGCTCGCCTACAACCGCGTCGTGAAGGATCTGGCCGGGTTGTCGAGCGCGGCGTTCCTCGACGCGGTGGGGCGCGCGTTCCTCGTCGAGCCCGGGCCCGCGAGGCCCGCGCGGGCGGGCGACATCGCCATGTACGTCGAGGGTGCCTGGCGCACGCTCCGGGCGCGCGAGGCCGCGGCCGCGGGTGACGCCATCGCGGCGCTCGACGTGAGCGTGCTCCAGGATCGCCTGCTCGCGCCGATCCTGAAGATCGCCGACGTGCGCACCGACAAACGCATCGATTTCGTCGGCGGCGCGCGCGGCACGTCCGAGCTCGAGCGTCTGGTGGACGAGGGCCGCGCGGCCGTGGCCTTCTCGCTGTATCCCGTGCGGGTCGCCGATCTGATGGCGGTGTCGGACGCGGGCGGCATCATGCCGCCCAAAAGCACCTGGTTCGAACCAAAGCTCCGGGACGGCCTGTTGAGCCATATGATTTAGATGGAGTGCCGAGCGTGAAGACCGTGCATCGCATCCACAACTTCTCCGCGGGGCCCGCCGTGCTGCCCCTGCCGGTGCTGGAGGAGATCCAGCGCGACCTCATCGCCCTGCCGGGCGTCGGCATGTCGATCCTCGAGATCAGCCACCGGTCGAAGGCTTTCGAGGCCGTGCTCGGGCAGGCCGAAGCGGACGTGCGCGCCCTCGCGGGGGTGCCCGCCACGCATACGATCCTGTTCCTGCAGGGTGGCGCGAGCCTCCAGTTCTCGATGGTGCCGATGAACCTGCTCGACCCCGGCATGACGGCCGACTACGTCGACACCGGCTCCTGGGCCGAGAAGGCGATCAAAGAGGCGAAGAAGGTCGGCGCCGTCCACGTCGCGGCCTCGACCAAGGGGGATGGGTACACGCGGATTCCGGAGGCGTCCGAGCTGACGCTGACGAAGGACGCGGCGTACGTCCACATCACGTCGAACAACACGATCGAGGGCACGCAGTTTCACGCGCTGCCGGACGTCAAGGCGCCGCTCGTGAACGACACGTCGTCCGACATGTTCAGCCGGCCGATCGACGTCGCGCGGCACGGGTTGATCTACGCCGGCGCGCAGAAGAACCTCGGGCCGTCCGGCCTCACGCTGGTCATCATCCGAGAGGATCTGGTCGAGCGCGCCGCGGCCAAGAAGGCCGCGATGGCGACGATGCTGAACTACGCGGTGCATGCGGCCAACGGCTCGCTCTACAACACGCCGCCCGTCTTCGGCGTCTACGTGCTCGGGCTCGTGATGAAGTGGATCGCGGGCCAGGGCGGACTCGAGGCGGTCGGCCGCGCCAACGCGCGCAAGGCCGCCGTGCTCTACGCGGAGATCGATCGCACGGGCTTCTATCGCGGGACGGCTCGGCCGGCGGATCGGTCGCAGATGAACGTGACGTTCCGGCTGCCGAGCGAGGAGCTGGAGAAGACCTTCGTCGCCGGTGCTGCGGCGGCCGGGCTCGACGGCCTGAAGGGCCATCGATCGGTCGGCGGAATCCGCGCGTCGATCTACAACGCGTTTCCCGCGGAGGGCGTGGACGCGCTCATCGAGTTCATGCGGGAATTCGAGCGGAGAAACGGATAGGGGTTCGCAGGGTTCGCGAGGTTTTGGAGGATATCTAGTGATCGGTTCTTTAATACTCACGCTCATCGTGGCGGCCGTCCTCGTTCAGATTGCCGTGTTCAGCACCACCATTTATTTGCATCGGACCGCCACGCACAAGGCCCTGGAGCTGCATCCCGCCGTCGCGTGGATGTTCCGGCTGGCCCTGTGGCTGACCACCGGCCTGTCCACGCGCGAGTGGGTGGCCGTTCACCGGAAGCACCATGCGTTCACCGAGGAAGACGGCGATCCGCACAGCCCGGTGCTCAAGGGCTTCTGGAAGGTCCAGCTCGGCAACATCTTCTACTACGTGCGCGAGGCCCGGAACCCGGCGGTCGTCGAGCGCTACGCGCGCGACATTCCGGAAGACCGCTCCGAGCGGCTGCTGTTCAAGCACGGCTACACGGGGCTGCTCGTCGGCGTGATCCTGACGTGCTGGTTGCTCGGGCTCTGGTGGGGCCTGCTCGCGATCGCGATTCACGCGTTCATGTACATCTTCGTGCTGTCCTCGTCCATCAACGGCCTGTGCCACTACCTGGGCTACCGCAACTTCGACAACACGGCGACGAACATCCGGCTGGTCGCGCTGCTCACCGGCGGCGAGGGGCTGCACAACAACCACCACGGATTTCCGCGCAGCCCGAAGTTCAGCTTCCGCGCGAGTGAGTTCGATCCCGCGTGGCCGGTCATCAAGCTGCTGATCCTGCTGCACCTGGCGAAGCCGTACAAGACGATCGCGGAAGCCGCGGCATAACCACAGAGGCACAGAGGACACAGAGCGTGTCCTGAATGTGCTCGACGCGAGAGGCCCGCGGAGCGGGCCTCTCGGTGGAACGGAAAACGCCGGACGTGCAAGGGGAGCGGTGATCTTGATCCCTTGCACGTCCGGCGTTTTCCGTTCCACCAGGCCGCCTGCGGCGGCTCGCGTCGAGCACGCGCAGCCGTGTCGCAGGCTCCCGGCTACCTTCCGGTCTCCGTGCCTCTGAGTCTCTGTGGTTTAAGGAGTGTTGCCGGATCGGTTGCGGCCGCCGCCGCGGCGGCCCCGGCGGCGGCGCCGGCGGCGGGGCGCGGCCTCGGGCGGCGGCGCGTCGGGATCGTTGGTGGTCTCGACGACAGGCGCCTCGCTGGCAATCGACGCGGCCAGCGCCCGCCAGTGCTCGACCGCATCCGGCGCGTCCCCGTGGATGTCGACCCACGTGAGGGCGTCGCTGAACGACCCGCGATGGATCACGGACCGCTGGACCCGGACGTTCGCGCTCGTCGTGTCGAGCAGACGGCGCTCGATCGCGTGCACCTGCGCCAGCCGCTCGACGTCGCGGCGCGCGAGGGGCAGCTGGCCGAGCTTGAGGGCCGGCGCGCGATCGTCGCGGGCCTCCGCCGACCGGTCGCCCCGTGAACGCCGTGCCGGTGGCGGCTGGACCGTGATGCCGAGGGGGACCAGCAGGGTGCCCAGCAGGACGGCGTTGGTGAGGGTCTCGGGCGCGGACTCGAAGCGCGACCGGTAGCGATCGAGCCGGGCGAGCGACGCCCAGAACGCGTCGTTGACGCCCCGCTGCAGCTCGGGCGACGTGGGTTCGAGCAGCTTCGCGTCCGCCAGGGCGCGGAACGTCTTCTCGGCCGATCCCGACCGCAGGATCTTGTAGTACTCCTCGATCATCCGTGGCGGCGCGGCGGTGCCGATCTCGTGGCGGTGCGTCGCGATCGCGTCCCGCACGGGCGCGTCCAGCGTGAAGTCGAGCCGCGACGCCAGCGCGATTGCCCGCAGCATGCGGACGGGATCCTCGAGGAAGCGCACGTTCGGATCCCCGATCGAGCGCACCACCTTCGCCTGCAGATCGTCGAGCCCGCCGACGAAGTCGATGATGGCGAACGTGGCGATGTCGTAGAAGAGCGCGTTCACCGTGAAATCGCGGCGGAAGGCGTCCTGCTCGGGCGTGCCGAACGTGTTGTCGTGGTGCATCAGCCGCTCGCCTTCGGGGGTCGTCGGATCGGGCGCGGGCACGCCGTCCTGCACGACCTCCTCGCCCGGGCCCACCTGGCGCCGGAACGTCGCGACTTCGATCACCTTGGTGCCGAACTTGACGTGCGCGAGGCGGAAGCGGCGGCCGATGATCCAGCAGTTGCGGAACAGGCGCTTGACCTGCTGGGGGTGCGCGGAGGTGCCGATGTCGAAATCCTTCGGCCGCCGGCCGAGCCAGAGGTCGCGCACGCTGCCGCCGACGAGATAGGAAATGTACTCGCCCTGCCGAAGGCGATAGAGCACCTTCAGCGCATCGGGGTCGATGTCCTTGCGGGAGATGGGGTGCTCGGCGCGCGGGACAATCCTCGGATCGGGCATTCGGAGGCAATTGTACCGTCTATGGGGCGAAACCACAGAGTCACAGAGTTCGCAGAGGACGCAAGTGGCAGCGGCTTGCTGGGCGACGCGGCCGCCGAAGGCGGCCGGCAGACGAAAGAGGCCGCGGTCGCAAGACCATCCGGAGATCAGGGTCTTGCGGACCGTGGCCTCTTTCGTCTGCCCGCGGCCTGCTTCGCAGGCCGCCGCGTCGCATTACCGGCACGCCTCTGTGTTCTCTGTGCCTCTGTGGTTCCTTAGGCCTTCGCGTCCTTCCAGTTCTTCCCGATTCCGACGTCCACGGTCAGCGGCACGTCCAGGCGCGCCGCGGCCTCCATCCGCCGCCGGACCAGCGCGGCGACGGCCTCGGCGTCCGCCTCGGGCGCCTCGAACACGAGCTCGTCGTGGACGGTCAGGATCATCCGCGTGCCCGGGTGGGCTCCGAGCGCGTCGTGGACGTCGATCATGGCGCGCTTCAGGATGTCGGCGGCCGTGCCCTGGATGGGCAGGTTCACCGTCTCGCGCTCGGCGCCGGCGCGAATCTGCCCGTTGCGGCTCGTCAGCTCGGGCACGAGGCGCCGCCGGCCGTAGAGCGTCTTCACGACGCCCGTGGCGCGCGCCTCCTCCAGCGTGCGGTCGATGAAGGCTCGGACCCTGGGGAAGCCGTCGAAGTAGGCGTCGATGAACACCTGCGCCGCGGCCGGCGTGACGCCGATGTCGCGCGCGAGGGTGAAGGCGGTCTTGCCGTAGAGCAGCGCGTAGTTGACGATCTTCGCGCGCCGGCGCAGCTCGTGCGGGTCGAGTCCGATCGACGCGCCGAAGACCTTCGCAGCCGTCTGATCGTGAATGTCGTCGCCGCGCCGGAACGCCTCGATGAGCGCCTCGTCGCCGGCCAGGTGCGCGAGCACGCGCAGCTCGATCTGCGAGTAGTCCGCGGAAACGAGCACGTGGCCGGGATCGGCGACGAACGCCCCCCGGATCTCGCGGCCGAGCTCGGTGCGGATCGGAATGTTCTGCAGGTTCGGATCGCTGCTGCTGAGCCGCCCGGTCGCGGCCACGGCCTGGTTGAACGTCGTGTGGACGCGCCCGGTCTCCGGGTTGATCAACTGCGGCAGGGCATCGATGTAGGTCCCCTTCAGCTTCTGCAGCTTGCGCCAGTCGAGGACCAGCCGGGGCAGGTCGTGCGAGAGCGCGAGCTCCTCGAGCACGTCGACCGCCGTGGACGCCGTCTTCGTCTTGCCCGTCCGCTTGAGCGCCGGCAGCTGCAGCTTGTCGAACAGGATTTCCGAGAGCTGCTTCGGCGAGTTGATGTTGAACTCGCCCCCGGCCAGCTCGAAGACGCGGGCGGCGAGCGAGGAGAGTTCGCGCTCGACGCGCTGCGACTGCGCGCCCAGCGCGGCCGCGTCCACGCGGATGCCCGCCTGCTCCATCGCCGCCAGCACGGGGATGAGCGGCCGCTCGAGATCCCGGTAGACGCCGTCGAGCGATTCGCGCGCGAGGAGCGGCGTCAGCTCGTCGGCCAGCTGCAGCGCCAGGTCCGCCCGCTCGCCGGCGTAGTCGAGGAGCCCGTCGGACGGCACGTCCTCGAGCGGCAGCGCCTTGGCGCCCTTGCCGCGCACGTCCTCCTCTGTAAGCGCGCGATACCCCAGGTGCTCGAGCGCCGTGGGCTCGAGCGCGTGGCCCGACCGGGTGGCGTCGAGAAGGTAGCTCACGAGCATCGTGTCCACGTCGAGGCCGGCGAGCCGGACGCCCTCGCGTTCGAGAACGATGGCGTCGGCCTTCAGGTCGTGGCCGATCTTCCCGATGGATGCGTCCTCCAGAATCGGCTGCAGCGCGGCCTTGACGTCGGCCATCGCGGCCTGCGGCCCGCCGTGCATGCCCTGATGCCTCAAGGGCACGTAGCGCGCGGCATGCGCGCCGCTGGCGAACGCGAGGCCGACCGCCTTCGCGCGGACCGTGGAGGGGCCGTCGGGCAGGACGCACAGTGCCACGCGGCCGGCGGCCCTGATCTCGGCGGCGAGCGCGTCGAGGTCCGCGCGGGAGGTGGCAATGCGATAGTCACGCGCGGTGGTCTCGGCGGTCGGCGCGTACTCGGGCGCGAGCGTGCGGAAGCCGAGCTCGCTGAACAGCGCGTAGCACTGTTCGCTCGACGGTCCGGAGTACTTCAGCGCGTCGATCTCGAACGGCACGGGCACATCGGTGCGAATGCGCAGCAGCTCGCGGCTCTTGCGCGCCTCGTCCGCGTGCTCGAGGAGGCCTTCCCGGTACTTCTTCTGCGTCACCTCGGCCGCGCGCTCGAGCAGCGCGTCCAGCGTGCCAAAGGTCGAGATCAGGTCGCGCGCCCCCTTTTCGCCGATGCCGGGCACGCCCTTGATGTTGTCGATGGCGTCGCCCATCAGGGCCAGCACGTCGACCACCTGGCCGGGCGGCACGCCGAACTTCTCCGCCACGCCCGCGGCGTCGTACCATGTGCCATCGTCGCGGGGGTTGAACACCCGGATGCCGTCGTGGACGAGCTGGAAGAAGTCCTTGTCGCCCGTGACAATCGCGACGTGGTAGCCCGCCTCGGCCGCTCGCGTCGCGAGCGTCCCGATCACATCGTCGGCCTCGAAGCCGGCATGCGTGAGGATTGGCACGCCCATGGCCTCGCACGCGCGGTGCACCCAGGAAATCTGTTCGGCGAGGTCGGAGGGCATCGCGGCGCGATTGGCCTTGTAGTCGGCGGCGAGGGCGTCGCGGAACGTCGGGCCGGCGAGATCGAATGACGCGGCGATGTAGACCGGCCGGTGATCCGCGATGAGCTTGCGCAGCATCGTGACGAAGCCGTAGACCGCGTTGGTCGACCGGCCGTCCGGGCCCGTGAGGCCGCGGATCGCGTGATAGGCGCGGTACATCTGGTTGCTGCCGTCGATGAGATACAGCGCCGGCGGCGTGTCGCCGGCCGGAGGCGCATCGAGAGGCGTATCGAACGGCAGGGGAGTCATGAGGCGCGGGGAATTTCTACTATATCATTCGCGTTCCGGAGAGATTGGCGTGGATCAAGCCACAGAGACACAGAGGCACAGAGGCCTGCAGGCGATCGACGCGGGCGGCCTGCGGAGCAGGCCCGTCGTGGGAGCGCGACAAGCCGATTCGCACAAGACGGTGAATCGTCGGTGGTCTTGTGCGATCGGCTTGTCGCGCTCCCACGGCCGCCTTCGGCGGCCCGCGTCGATCGCCTCGTCACGCCGCGGATATTTCGGTCTTCTTCTCTGTGTTCTCTGTGTCTCCGTGGTTCTACCGTCCGTCGTCAGCGGGCAGTTCTTCACCCAGTACCGAGTACGAAGAGGAGATGTACCTGTCACTCGACGGGAGCGCGACGCTGTACGTGAACAGCTCCATCCCGGCCCTGGTCGCGTTGCGCGGGGCCGTTCTCGACACCGATCCCGGCGCGGCGGTCGACACCGCGGCGGTGCGCGCGTTCTATTCGACGCCGGAGGCCAACGTCACGCGCGTCACGACGTCGCGACGCCGGGGCCGGCGCTTCGTGCACGTGCGCCTGAATGTGCCGGACGTGACGCGGCTCGGCGACGCGCCGCCGTTCGCGTGGTCGACGTACCGGTTTGCGCGCCCTTCGACTCGGCCCGCTCAGGGCGCCCCGAGCGAAGCCGAGGGGCGCGAGCGCGGGGTGTTCGCGTACCGCCAGACCGTGGGCGGCAGTGCCGGCGGGCCGCCGGAGGGCGCCGCGTGGGACGGCTCCGAGCGCGTAGCCTTCCGGATCCACGTGCCCAGCCGGGTCGTCTATCACAACGCCGGCGCCGACAACCTGCGCCGCGGCAACATCGTCGTCTGGGAGCAGCCGCTGGCGGATCGCCTGCGTGGAGAGCCGCTGGCGCTCGAGGTGCGGATGGAGCCGCGGTCGATCCTCTACCGGACCTTGATCATGTTTGGCGCGGCGGGCCTGGCGGTGGCGCTGCTGTTCGGCGTGGTGCTGTGGAGATTGACGAGGAAACCCCGCCTTCGCCAAGGCTTCGGCGAGGCAGGCAATAGAAAAAAGGGCCGGGTGGAATGAACCCACCCGGCCCTGGTCTTACCGACCTGACCGACCCGCCTTACCTGACCGGCCAGACCTCTTAGAAGCGGAAACCGAACGCCACGCGGAACGTGCGGCCGCCGATCACGCTCTCGAGCGGCACCGGGAAGTTGGCGTTCGATGTCGCCTTCCCGAAGTTGGCGCCCTTGGTGTAGTTCGTGTAGATCCCAAGCGCGTCGGTCGCCGAGGTCTTGTCCTGGCTGATCGTCGTGTTCCAGGCGATCTGCTTCAGGTTGTTGAACAGGTTGAAGATGTCGAGCTTCACCCACGGCCGGAGCGACTTGAACACCGGGATGTTGTAGTTGACCGAGGTGCCGAACAGCCCGTAGCCCTTGAAGAACTCCGAGCCGCGCGCGCCGTAGTAGATGGTCTGGCTCGACGGGGCATCCGGATAACCGTCGGCCGTCAGGATCGCCTGCTGGACCGGCGTAATCGCCTGGCCGGTGGCGGTCAGGCTGTAGGTCGTGCCCGAATTGACCGACCAGGCGCCAGAGATCGACGCGTCGCCGAACCGTCCGAAGTTGGCGTTGTAGACCGACCAGACGCGCAGCTTGTGGCGCTGGAAGTCCGGCAGACGGCCGTCCGGATAGTGCAGCGCCGCGGTGAAGATCTCCGGGTAGTCGCCGATGCGCGACGTGACGCCCGGCTGGTTCGTGGCCTCGCCGTTGTAGTTGCCGTCGTTCTGGATCATCAGCGTGTAGTGGCCGTTCAACGACCACGACGGCGTGATGTCGTACCGGCCCTGGAAGAGCAGGCCCTGGTACTGGCGGAACGCGATGTCGCTGTTCTTGTAGACGACGTTCGTGAACGTGCCGACGTCGAAGCCGCTGTCGGTCACGATGTCGGTCACGCCGTTGGCCAGGGAGATGTAGTCCTCGATGATGTCGTTGGTCTTCCGGAACACGTAGGTGCCCTCGACGTATCCCTTGGTGCCCACCTGGGCGCCGAGCGACGTCGTGAACTCCTTGGTGAGCGGCGTGCGCAGCCCCTTGGCCAGGGAGATGTTCTTCGTCGGGAACTGGCCGACCACCGTCACGTAGTTCGACGGGTCAAAACCGGGCCCGAAATCGCGGCCCGAGCCAGCGGGGCCCGTGTAGACGCCGAGCAGCAAGTCGGGGTTGCCGACGTTGTTGTTGGCGCCGATCTGCGCTTCGTTGGCGCGGCCCGAATACTCGCCGAACGTGACGTGCGCCACGTACACCCCGTCGCCCTTGACGTCGTAGGCGGCCGCCAGGCGGGGCACCACGGTGTCGGTGTTCAGGCCGATGAAGCCGCCCGTCGCCTCGCTCCGCACGTGCTCGAAGCGCACGCCGAGGTCGGCCGACAGGTGGTTGTTCATCGTCCAGTGGTCCTGCGCGAAGATCGACTGCGTGTCGACGTTCAGCGCGGCGCCGCGCTGGGCGATCCAGTTCTCGATGAGCGTCTCACCCGGCGTGAAGACGGGCATCAGGTGGCCTGACGCGTCGAGCACCGGAGTGCCGCCGTCAGCCGTGGTGCCGAGGTTGGTGACGTAGTCGGCGTCGAACACGTAGCTCGTGGCCGACTGCGAGTTGCCGCCCGTGCGCTGGCTGCGGAACCACTCGTAGCCCGTCTTGATCTCGTGGCGGCCCTTGCCCTCGGCGAAGTAGGTCAGGCTCCCCGTCATCTGCCGGTTGTTGCGCTCCTCACCGTCGGTCGCGTCGAAGTACTGCGCGTTGTAGTGTTCGAGCGCGGAGAGCGCGATGATCGGCGAGTCGACGATGTTGGTGCTCGAACCGCCCGAGCCGCTGAACGCGAACTTGCGCTGCGAGTACCTGGGCCTCCGCGAGGAGGTTGCTCGACAGCACGCCGTGGTAGTTCGTGTAGTAGTAGCTGTTGGGCAGCGTCCGGTCACCGATGGTGAACGGGTCGATGCTGAAGCTGAAGGTCGGCCGCTGGCTCTGGGTCCGCGGGCTGTTCACGAAGCCGCCCGCGATCGTGTGGTTCGGGCTGACCGACCCGGTGAACTTCAGCTCGGCGCGCTTGTCGTTGTTCACCTGCGTGTAGCCGACGCCCGTGATGTTCAGCGTCCCGGCCACCGACTGCTTCTCGTAGCGGCCCGCGCTGAAGAACCAGAGGTGATCCTTGACGATCGGGCCGCCGAAGGTCCCTTCGTAGTTCTTGTTCAGCGTGTCGGCGTGCGTCGTGCCCTTCGAGACCTCGAACGGCGTCTCGGTGCTCCAGGAGGGGTTCGTCAGGTTCAGGCGGCCGCTGCCGCTGAACGTGTTGCCGCCGCTCTTGGTGATCGCGTTGATCACGCCGCCCGAGAACCGGCCGTACTCGGCCGAGATGCCCGAGGTGAGCGTCTGCGTCTCCTGGATGGCGTCCTCGATGAACAGGTTCTGCGGCGAGCCGAACAGGTTGTCGTTCACGTCGACGCCGTTAATCATGAAGACGTTGTCGAAGGAGAACGCGCCGTTGATCGACACCTGGCCGGCGTTCGGCGTGTTGTTGGTCAGGCCGGGCGAGAGCTCGGCGATGCCGGTGAGCGTCCGCGCCATGGGCAGCGACTCGACCTGGTCGTGCGTGATGTTCTGGCCGACGACGGGCGTCGCGATCGGCGCCGGCGTCTCCGCCACGACACTCACGGCCTCGGACACGCCCGAGGGCACCATGGTGATGTTCTGCTCGACCGTCAGGCCGAGGGGCAGCGTGAGATCCCGCTCCACGGTCTGGAAGTTCGACAGCTCGAACGTCACGGAGTACTGGCCGGGCGGGAGCGACCGGAACACGTACGACCCGTCCCGCTGCGAGACGTTCGAACGCACGCCCTGGAGCGCCGGGGACGCCGCCGTGACCACCACGCCGGGAACGGGGAGCCCCTGCTGGTCGTTCACGACGCCGCGGATGGTGCCGGACTGCACGCCCTGCGCGAGGGCGTTGGGAGCCACGCTGCAGAAGAGCAGCAGCAGCGCACTCGCCGCAATTAGAGTGAATCGCTTCATCGCTTCACAATCTCCTTGTTGAATCTGGGCTCAAGCCACGCTCACGGCGGGATGAACGATCACGCCAGTGGGCCGAGTGACCAGATTCGCGATTCATTGATGTTACAACTGCCCCGGGGAGGGACGTATGCCGCTCGTCACTCAAAATAGGCCCATAATGTGCAACGAATCAGACGAATCCAAATACTTGGACAAAGAGGACAAGACGGTCGACTTCTCTGCCTGGCAGTGCTCAGGTTGGCACGATTGGAATGCAGGAATGCAGGAATGCAGGAATGCAGGAAGGCATTAATGCATTAATGAGGAGGATCACGCGGCACCGCTGTCCGGGGCGCTCGGTGGGTTCTGCCTCGCGGGTCAGCTCGGGGTAGCGACGAAATAGCCTCGCGGCCGAGGTGGATGGTCGAGACGGCGTGGTCTTTCAGCTGTGGCAGGTTGGCATGAGTTCTGGTTGACGGGTGGCATGCCCCGCGATCTTGACGAGCGCGTCTTTCGGTTTGCCTGCCGGGTCGTCGACCTCTTTGAATTGCTCGACGTGAAGGGCGGCGCCCCGCGCGCGCTGGGTGGTCAACTGCTAAAGGCCGGGACGTCGGTGGGTGCGAACTACGCGGAGGCCGCGGCCGGGCAAAGCAAGGCGGACTTCATCGCGAAGATGGCCATTGCCCGGAAGGAATCGCGAGAGAGCCTGTACTGGTTGCGGCTCATTGAGGCCAAGGGCTACATGCCGAACGAGCCGCTCGCGAACGACATCTCGGAAGCGCGCCAACTGACGGCCATCCTGCGCGCGATTATCGTGAAAGCGCGTTCATCGCCCAATCGCGGCCAGCGTGATAGCGGCGCCGCGTGACAGCGGCCCAGCGTGATCCTCCGCATTAATGCATTCGTGCATTCCTGCATTCCTGCATTCCTGCCTTTCGTCAGAGCTCGCCCGTGATGGCGGATGCGAGCTCTCGTTCTGGCCCGCCGACTCGTCCGTGGCTCCGTGAGACGGGCTAGATTTCCGACGTGATCGCGGAGGCCATGTCCTTCGTCGTGGACTTGCCGCCCAGGTCTGGCGTGCGGGTCTTCCCCGAGGCGACGACGCGCTCGACCGCCGCGAGGATGGCGTCGTGCACATCGGTATGGCCGAGGTGCTCGAGCATGAGCGCGCCGGCCCAGACGGCGCCGATCGGATTGGCGATGCCCTTGCCCGCGATGTCGGGCGCCGAGCCGTGGATCGGCTCGAACATCGACGGGTAGGTGCGCTCGGGGTTGATGTTCGCGCCGGGCGCGATGCCGAGGCTGCCAGAAATCGCCGAGCCGATGTCGGTGATGATGTCGCCGAAGAGGTTCGAGGCGACGATGGTGTCGAGGGTGTCGGGCGCGGTGATCATGCGGGCGCAGAGCGCGTCCACGTGGTACTTCTTCATCGCCACCGCCGGGTGGTTTTTGGCCTGCGCCTCGGCGATCTCGTCCCACAGCACCATCGAGTGCTGCAGCGCATTCGACTTGGTCGCGCTCGCCAGCATCTTCCGCGGGCGCTTCGCGGCGACCTCGAGGCCGTATTTCACGATGCGCTCGATGCCGTGCCGCGTGAAGAGGCCTGTCTGCTCGGCCACCTCGTTCGGCGTGCCCTTGTGGATGCGGCCGCCCAGGCCGGTGTACTCGCCCTCGGAGTTCTCGCGCACGCAGATCATGTCGATGTCGGCCGCGCCGCGGCCCGCGAGGGGCGAGGTGAGGCCCGGCAGCAGGCGCATCGGCCGCAGGTTCACGTACTGATCGAAGCGCTGGCGCAGCGGCAGGAGCAGCTGCCAGACGGCGATGTGGTCGGGCACCGTCGGGGCGCCGATGGCGCCGAGGTAGATCGCGTCGAACTTGGACAGGCGCTCGAAGCCGTCCTCGTCCATCATGCGGCCGTTCTTCTCGAAGAACTCGCAGCCCCAGGGAAACTCGGTGAACGCGAGCTCGACCTTCGCCGCCTTCGCGGCCCGCTCGAGCACCGCGATGCCCACCGGAATGACTTCCTTGCCGATGCCGTCGCCGGCAATCACCGCAATCTTGTGCATGCGAGGCTCCCTGTCACGTTGCGAACTTGGCCCAAACCACAGAGGCACAGAGGACACCGAGACGAGAGGGCGACGCGGGCTGCCGAAGGCAGCCGAGTGGACGCGAAACACCGATTGCCAAGACGTCCGTGCCGGTCGCCCGTCTTGCGCAATCGGTGCTTCGCGTCCACCCGCCGGCCGGCGCAGCCGGCCGGCCGCGTCGCCTTCTACGACGCGGCGTGCTCGCTCTGTGTCCTCTGTGCCTCTGTGGCCAAAACACCAAATTCTACCGTGATCGCGGAGCAGCCACCAGCGAGATCAGCCACGCGATGGTCGCGGCGGCGAGGCCCCCGAGCGACGGGGTCACGATCCCGAAGCCGCCGCCGGCCGTCGCGGCGTTGATCGCGAGCATCGTGCCCACGCCCGCGGCAATCGCGGCGAGCGCGCCGCCGGCCGTCGTGCGCGGCGAATAGAGGCCGGCGAGAATCGGCACGAAGAGGCTCACGCCGAGCAGCGCGTAGAAGATCGTCAGCGTACCGATGACGCTGGCCGACACGATCGCCAGGACGGCGGCGATCGCGCCGCTCGCCACGCTCGTCGTCCGCGCCACGCGCAGCAGCCGCGTGTCGTCCGCGGCGGGATTGAGGAAGCGCTTGTAGAGATCCTGCGAGAGCGCGGTCGCGAGCATGAAGAGCACCGCGTCGGCCGCGCTCACTTCCGCCGAGAAGACGGAGGCCAGCCCGATCGCGCCGACCGCCGTCGGCAGGCCGTGCATCAGGATCATCGGCAGCGCGAGGTCGTTGTCGGGCAGGTCCGGAAATTTCGCGCGCGCGATGATCCCGAACAGGGCCGGGACGCCGGCGTAGAGGAGGAGCCCGAGCGCGTTCAGGCCGACGCCGACCCTCACCGCGCGGTCGTCGCGCGCCCCGTAGATCTTCTGCAGCAGCCCGGGCGACACGATGAACGCCGGCACGAGCAGGGCGAGGTAGCTCACCCCCGGCTCGCCGCCGCGCCAGAAGTTCCAGTACGACGGGTCGGCGGCCTGCACCCCGGCGAGGGCGTGCCAGCCGCCCGCGGCCGAGAGCGCGAGGGGCACGGCGATCGCGAATCCGCCGAGCTTCACCGTCAACTGGACCACGTTCACCCACGACGCCGTCAGCAGGCCGCCCGCGGCGAAGTACGTGGTGATCACCGCGCCGCCGAGCAGGCAGCCGACGCCTCGCGGCAGGCCGGTCACGACCTCGAGGATCCAGCCGATGGCGATGAGCTGCGAGGCGAGGATGAAGATCGATCCGAAGCACAGCAGCACGGTGATCACCGCGCGCACGCGGCGGTCGTAGCGGAACTCGAGGTAGTCGCCGACGGTCCGCAGATCGTGCGCGGCCGCGAGGCGGCGCATCGCGGGGCCGATCCACCACGCCAGGAGGAACGATCCGATCGCCGCCGATCCCACCCACCACCACGCGGCGATGCCGCCGGAGTAGCCGAGCGAGGTTGCGCCCACCGTGGAGCCCGCGCCGATGTTGGCGGCGAGCATCGTCGCGAAGATGAGACCGGGGCCGAGCGAGCGGCCCGCGACGAAGAAGTCGCCCGCGCTCCGGACGTACTTGCCCAGGCCGATGCCGAGGCTCATCAGCAGCGACGCGTAGACGAGCAGGACGACGAGGTGCGGGTTCACCGCCGCAGATCGCGGGCGGCGGGCAGGCCGGGCAGGCTGGTGGCCTCGGTCGCGGCGCGGACGATCGCCTGCGCGACGGCGTCCGCGGCGAGCGCGCCGATGGTCAGCACGTCGGGCGGGCCGTCCCACCTGCCGGTCGCCAGCGCGAACACGGTGTCGCCGTCGACCGTGGTGTGCGACGGCACGATCGCGCGCGCCAGACCGTCGTCGGCCATGATCGCGACGCGGTTGGCCTCGGTCTTCGTCAGGCGCGCGTTGGTCGCCACGACGACGAGCGTCGTGTTCTGGCCCGGCGCGACCAGGCGGCAGATGTCGGCGGCGTCCCGCGCAGCAGGACTTGCGCGCGTCGGCGAACGTGCCGTCCGCGTTCCGCACGCCGGCGACGACGCGGCCGGTCGACGGATCGATGATGTCGCCGAGTGCGTTCGATGACGGCCAGCGCGGCGACGATGAGGCCCGACGGCAGCCGGATCGCCGCGCTGCCGACGACCCGAATGCATCGCGGAGCCCATGCCGCGCAGCTTGCCGACCGTGGCGCCCGCGCCGACGCCGACGCTGCCTTCGACGACGGGCGCCGCGGAGGCCGCCGGCCGCGGCGCGATACCCGCAGTCGGCCGGTCGGGCGCACGCGCGCGTCGCCGACGGGCAGGTCGTAGATCACGCCGCCGGGACGATCGGCACGCTGACCGTGCCGGTGGGCCAGCCAATGCCGTGCTCGTCGAGCCAGCGCACGACGCCGGTCGCGCGTCGAGGCCGAAGGCGCTGCCGCCGGAGAGGAGCGACGGCGTTGATCTTGATCGACATGTTGACCGGGTCGAGCACGTCGGTTTCACGCGTGCCGCGGCGCGCCGCCGCGCTGCGCGACGGCCGGCCGCGGCGCCCTCGCCGTCGACGAGGATCGCCGTGCAGCCCCGCGGCGGCCGTCGAGCGTGTAATCTGCCCGACGCGAATGCCCGGAACGGCCGTCAGCGTGGCGTTGTCGGCGGCGGCAATGGCGCGGCCGCCGAGCCCGGCGCCCGCCGCGGCCAGCAGGCTCGCGCAGCAGAGAACGGCTTGGGGATGACGCATGAACCCTATTGTGGATCACCACTTCCTGCGTGCGACAATGGCCTCATGTCTTCCAACGTCTTCACGTCGATGCGCCCGGCCGCCCTCGCGGCCGGCCTGCTGGTGTGCGCGGCCTGTTCGAGCCAGGCGCCGCAGGCGCCCGCGCCTCCCGCGCCGATTCCCGTGGCCGAGCTGCCGACGGTCGACGCCGACGCGGTGCTCGGGCACATCAAGGTGCTGGCCTCCGACGAGTACGAGGGACGGCTGCCCGGGACGAAAGGCGAGGAGCTGACCGTCGCGTACCTCACCGATCAGTTCAAGAGTATGGGCCTGGCGCCAGGGAATCCCGACGGCACGTACGTGCAGAAGGTGCCGCTCGTCGGGATCACGGCGGCGCCGGCGCCGCTCACGTTCCGCAAGGGGCGGAGCCGGCTGACGCTGAAGTTCAAGGACGACTACGTGGCGTCCACGCGCCGCGTCACCGACACGGTGAGCCTCGACGGATCGGACATCGTGTTCGTCGGCTACGGCGTGGTCGCGCCCGAGTACAACTGGGACGACTACAAGGGCATGGATCTGAAGGGCAAGACGCTGCTGATGCTCGTGAACGATCCGCCGGTGCCCGATCCGACCGATCCCACGAAGCTCGATCCGAACACGTTCGGCGGCCGCGCGATGACGTACTACGGCCGGTGGACGTACAAGTTCGACATCGCGGCGGAGAAGGGCGCGGCGGGCGCGATCATCATTCACGAGACCGGGCCGGCCGGGTACGAGTTCAACGTCGTGCAGTCCAGCTGGACCGGCGAGCAGCAGGGCCTGGTGACGCCCGACAAGAACATGAGCCGCGCGGCGGTCGAGGCGTGGATCTCGCTCCCCAAGGCGAAGGATCTGCTGCGCATGGCCGGCCAGGATTTCGACACGCTCAAGGCCGAGGCGCGCACGCGCGACTTCAAGCCCGTGCCGCTCGGCGTGACGGCGTCGGTCACGCTGCACAACACGCTCCGCGAGATGACGTCGCAGAACGTGATCGCGAAGCTCGAAGGCAGCGATCCCGTCCTCAAGGACGAGTACGTGATCTATACCGCCCATTGGGATCACCTGGGCGTGGGCGAGCCGGTGAACGGCGATCGGATCTACAACGGCGCCGTGGACAACGCGTCGGGCACGGCCGGACTGCTGGAGATCGCGCGGGCGTTCACCAAGCTGCCGCAGCCGCCGAAGCGGTCCGTCCTTTTCATGGCCGTCACGGCGGAGGAGCAGGGCCTGCTCGGATCGGAGTACTACAGCGTGCAGCCGCTCTATCCGCTCAACAAGACGCTCGCCGAGATCAACATGGACGAGCTGAACGTCCACGGCAAGACGCACGACATTCCCATCGTCGGCCTCGGCAACTCGGATCTCGACGCCTACGTCCAGGCCGCCGCCGCCGAGCAGGGCCGCGTGGTCGTGGGCGATGCCCAACCGGAGAAGGGCTACTACTACCGGTCCGATCACTTCAGCTTCGCCAAGCAGGGCGTGCCGGCGCTCAATCCGGACTTCGCGCGGGAGCTGCAGTTCATCGGGAAGCCGCCCGAGTACGGCCGTCAGATCGTCGATGACTTCGAGGCGCACGACTACCACGCCCCATCCGACGAAGTGCGGCCCGACTGGGACATGTCGGGCGCGCAAGAGGATCTGGAACTCTTCTTCGCCGTCGGCGACCGCGTGGCGCAGGCTGACGCCTACCCGGAGTGGTCGGCGACGAGCGAATTCCGGGCCAAGCGGGAGGACTCGTTGAGGGGGAAGTAAGAAAGTCAGGAAGTCAGGAAGTCAGGAAGTCAGGAAGTTGGTTCTTGCGGGCACACTTCCTAACTTCCTAACTTCCTGACTTCTTTACTTCCATAGAGGTAAGTGAGCCAGATGGCGTAGAAGCCAAGCCATGCGGCGAGCACCAGCGGCGTGTCCCCCGGCTTGAGGTTGCTCGGGAAGTACGGCGTGGTGAGCACGAATACGTGGACCGCTGCCGCGGCGAGGATCGCGGTCTTCGCGAGCGCCACGCCCGCGGGCCGGCGGTTGGTGAGCGCGATGCCCGCCGCCACGCCCAGCGCCGCGACGGCGAAGCGCAGGATCAGCACCAGCACCACCGCCCGGCCGCGCACGGCGATCGCGTTGAACGCCTGCGACGCCACGAAGGCCAGGTAGAGCGGCTGCCCGACAATCAACAGGCGCGTGAGCAGGAGCAGCCAGCCCCGTACGGGTGCAGGGTTCGGGGTGCGGGGTTCGGGGTGCGGCATTCACGCTCATTATCGGGGAGGCTCGGTCCCATGAAGAATCGCTCGCTCGGGCGGCGCGTCCTGGCCATCGCGGCCGTGCTCGGGGCCGTCTCCTGTGGCTCCGGCGCGGGGCGGGTGGCCGCCGTGAACGACCGGGCCGAGGTCGAAGCCTGGCGCGCGCAGCACGAGAAGGACTATCGCGAGGAGTACGTCGTCCTCGGCGGGCTGTTCTTCCTGAATCCTGGCGCCAACTCGGCCGGCAGCGGGCCGTCGAACGACGTGGTGCTGCCCGGCCGGGCGCCCGCGTCGATCGGACGCTTCGTCCTGAACGACGGCGCGGTCACGTTCGAGCCGGCGGAGGGAGCAGGCGCGACCGTCGCTGGGACAACCGGTCACGGCGCCGCGGCTCCTCGCCGACGATCTCGACCAGCCTGACGAGCTCTCGGTCGGCGACCTCACGATGTGGATTCATCGCAGCGGCGATCGCCGCGCGATTCGCCTGCGCGATCCCGAGAGCGACACCGCGAAGTCGTTCGCCGGTTTCACGTGGTTCCCGATCGATCCCTCGTATCGCGTCGTCGGGCATTTCATCAAGGACGACGAGCCGAAGAGCCTGCGCGTGCCGAACCTGAGCGGCGACTGGGACGACTACACGACCGAGGGCGTCGTGGAATTCACGCTGAACGGCGAAACGCGGCGCCTTCGTCCGATGACGACCGAGCCGAACCGCTTCTTCTTCGTCTTCCGGGACGGCACCAGCGGCCACGAGACCTACGAGGCCGCGCGCTTCCTCTACTCGGACCTTGCGCCAGATGGCACGACGGTGCTCGACTTCAACGAGGCCTACAACCCGCCGTGCTCGTTCAATCAGTACACGACGTGCCCGATCCCGCCGCCGGAGAACCGGCTGGATATTACGGATCCCGGCGGGGGAAGAGAAATACGTGGGAGAACATCCGTAGCCATTAGCCATTAGCCACTAGCCATTAGCTGTTAGCCAGCGCGCTAACGGCTAGCGGCTAGCAGCTAACGGCTACAGTGACCCCTTGCGACTCTACTTGGTTCATCACGGCGACGCGGTCGGGCCGGACGTCGACCTGCGGCGGCCGCTGTCGGAGCGCGGGCGCGCGCACGTGGCGGCGCTGGCGGCGGATGCCGCGGCGCGGGGCGTGAGGCCCGCCGTCATCTGGCACAGCGGGAAGCTGCGCGCGAAGCAGACGGCGGAAGCGTTCTATCGCGCCTGCAATCCGTTCGCGGAGTTCTCGGCGACGCGCGACGTCCAGCCGGGCGATCCGCCGCAGTGGCTCGCCGATCGCCTGCAGGGAGAGACGCGCGACATCCTGCTCGCCGGACACTTCCCGTACATGCCGAGCCTGCTCGCGCTGCTCGTCGGCGGCGACGATGTGGCGGCGGCGTTTCCGCCGCACGGCATGGTCGCGCTCTCGACGGACGACAGCGGCGAGACGTGGGAAGAACTCTGGCGGTCCGGACCCTAGATCGTTCCGGCTGATGCCTTCAGCAGCGCCCACGCGCGGGCGACGTGCGCGTCCGTCGTTGCGTAGTGCCCGATCGCGATCCGCAGCGCGATGCGGCCGTTCACGCGCGTGTGAGAGAGGAACACGTCGCCGACCGCGTTCACGGCGTCGAGCAGCCGCAGGTTCGCTTCGTCCAGCGCGTCGTCGCTCATCGGCCGATCCGCCGGCTTCCATCTGAAACACACGACGCTCAACGGCACCGGCGCGAGCCGCTCGAAATCGCCGTCCGCGTCCACCCAGCCGGCCACGAGCTGCGCCAAGCGGATGTGAGCGGCCAGCAGTGCCCGCAGGCCCTCGGTGCCGTACGACCGCATCACCATCCACAGCTTCAGCGCGCGGAACCGGCGGCCGAGCGGCAGGCCGGTGTCCATCAGGTTTTCCGCGGCGTCGGCGGTCTTCAGGTACTCGGGCGCGATCGACAGCGCCTCGCGCAGCACCTCGGGCCGGCGGCAGTAAAACGCGCTCAGGTCGAACGGCGTGAAGAGCCACTTGTGCGGGTTCATCACGAGCGAGTCCGCCCGGTCGGCGCCGTCGAGGATCCACGCATGCGACGGCAGGATCGCCGCCGCGCCGCCGTAGGCCGCGTCGACATGCAGCCAGATGCCTTCGCGCGCGGCGATCTCGGCGATTGGCGCCACCGGATCGATGCTGGTCGTCGACGTGGTGCCCACCGTGGCGACAATGGCGAGGGGGAGGCGGCCAGCGGCGCGATCCTCGGTGATCGCCCGCGCGAGCGCGTCCGGGCGCATCCGGAGTTCTTCATCCACCTCAATATGGCGAAGCGCGGACGTGCCCAGGCCGATCGCGATTGCGGCCTTGTCGACGGACATGTGCGACTCGGCGGACGTGTAGACCCGCATGGCAGGCAGATCGGGACGGCCCGCGAGGCCGGCGACGCGCACGTCGGGTCGCGCGGCATGGCGCGCGGCGATGAGCGCGTGCAGCGTCGCGATCGAGGCCGTGTCGAAGATCACGCCGGAGAACGTGTCGGGCAGGCCGAGAAGCTGGCGCAGCCAGCCGAGCGCGACGCGTTCGAGCTCGGTCGCCGCCGGCGACGTGCGCCAGAGCATCGCCTGCTGGTTGAGTGCCGCGGCGAGGAGCTCGGCGAGAATCGCCGGCGGGGGTGCGCTGCTCGAGAAGTACGCGAGGAAGCCGGGATGGTTCCAGTGGGTCAGGCCGGGCACGAGCACGCGCTCGACGTCGGCGAGGATGGCCTCGAACGGCTCGCCGCGCGCGGGCGCCTCGGCCGGAAGCGCGCGCGCGATCGCGCCCGGCTCGACGCTCGACAGCACGGCGTGGCGCTCCGGGTGCGCCAGGTAGTCGGCGATCCAGTCGATGATCGCGTGGCCGTGGCGCCGGAATGCTTCCGGATCCATTCGGCCATCATACGCGTGGTTGGCGGGGCCGAGGCCCCGCCCTACGGCTCGATCGTGACGGTGATGGGCGCGAGGATGCGCACGGTCACCGGCGTGCCGGCGGGGATCTCGACCGTGCTGCCGCCCCCGGCGACCGCGGCCGCCGTGCCCGCGCCGGCGCCCGCCGTCGCGCCGACCGCCGCGCCCTTCGCGCCGCCGATGATGGCGCCCAGGATCGCGCCGGCCACCGCGCCGCCGCCGATCTTCGCGCTGGCGTTCGGCGCGTCGCCCTGGCGGGAAATCGTCTCGGTGTCGATCGCGAGCCGCGTGCCGTCGGCCAGTACGAGCGTGTCGAATCGGACCGCGATCTGGGCGCGCTCACGGAACTTGCCGCCCTGCTCGACGAACGTGACCGAGCCGAGGGCCCGCGATCCCGCGGGAATCGCCACCTGGCCGCCGACGCGGACGTCACGCGTGACCCGCGCTTCCACGCGATCCTCGACGCGCGCGACCGCGCTCGAGAGCGGCGTTTCGTTCTGCAGGCCGATGACCGAGTCGCGCGGCACGACGAGCTCCTCGAATTCGAGAGGCGGCGGTGTGAACGGCACGGGCAATTCCGGCAGCGGCAGTGTCGCGAGCTCCGGGACGATCGGTGGATCCGTCAGCGCAGGCGCGGGCTCGGGCGCGGGTTCCGGAACGCTCGCCTGGACGGGGGCGCTCGGATGACTTGCGGGCCTCGACGCGGGCGCGGCGGCGGCCGGCGCGGGCTTCGCGGCCACCGGCCTGGACGCCGGTGCGGGCGCTGGAGCGGGCGCCACCGCGGCGGGCCGCGCGGGCGCGGGCGCCTCGATCGCGGGGGCGGCCTGCACGGCCTTGCTCACGGCTTCCACCGGACGGCTTTGCCGCGTCGCGACATAGCCGCCGATTCCGGCCGCAGCCAGGCACGCCACCGAGACAGCGCCGAAAGCCAGTCGATTCGACATCATGGCCAGGTCTCCCCTTCGAACTCGATGGGCTGGATCGCAAGCCGCGTACCCGGCGGCCATTGGCCGGGAGCGCGCTAAACGCCCGCAAACCAGCAGTTTATCAAAGGTGACACGGCCGTCGAGGTGTCCTGAACCCAGGAACGTCTGTCCTCTAATGGGACTCCGATAAGATTGCCCAAATGGCTCGGGACGTCGTCGTGGTGGGGGCCGGCGTGATCGGGTGCGCCGTGGCCTTCGAGCTGGCGCGCCGCGGCGCGTCGGTCGAGGTGGTCGACGCGCGCCCGACAGGCATGGGCGCCACGCAGGCGTCGGCCGGTGTGCTGGCGCCGTATCTCGAGGCGCAGCCCGACACGCCGCTGTTCGAGCTCACGGCGCGCAGCCTCGATCTCTATGACGACTTCATCGCGCACGTCTCGTCGGCGAGCGGCCTGACGATTTCGTATCGCCGCACCGGGACGATCGAGATCGCGTCGACGCCGACCGGCATGAGCCGCCTGCGGCATCTCGCGCAGGCGCTCGATCGCCTGGGTGTCACCCACCAGCTGATGACGGCTCCCGAGGCGCACGCGGAGGAGCCGCTCCTGGCGCCGGGCATCGCCGGCGGGCTGTTCATCCCGGCGCACGGCAGCGTGGTCGCGTCCGAGCTGACGCGCGCGCTGGCGGCGGCGGCACGCCGCCACGGCGCGCAGATCGTCGAGGGCGGCTCGGTGAAGCGGATTGCGGCGAACGGCGGCGGGCTCGTCGTCGAGACCGACCGCGGGCCGCTCGAGGGCGACGCGGTCGTCCTCGCGGCCGGCAGCTGGTCGGGCCAGATCGAGGTGGAAGGCGCGCGGCCGCGCGTGCCGGTGCGGCCCGTCCGGGGGCAGCTCCTGCAGCTGGCCTGGAACGGGCCGTCGCTGCGGCGGGTCACGTGGGGCGAGTCGTGCTACCTGGTGCCGTGGTCCGACGGCACGCTGCTCGTCGGCGCGACGGTCGAGGAGGCGGGCTTCGACGAGCGCACGACCGTCGCGGGCATCCGCGGCCTGCTCGAGGCCGCGGGCGATCTGGTGCCCGCCGTCGAGGCGGCGGGGTTCGTCGCCGCCCGCGCCGGCCTGCGCCCGGGCACGCCGGACGAGCTGCCGGTCATCGGCCCGTCGGCCGTGCTGCCCAATCTCGTCTACGCGACAGGACACTACCGCAACGGCGTGCTGCTCGCGCCCCTGACGGCGCAGATCGTCGCCGACACGCTTCTGGCGAACCGGCGCGACGCAGCGATCGACGCGGTCGGACCGCAGCGGTTCGGGGATCTATGAGCGACCTGGTCGCCGGCGGCGTGGCGTACCGGATCGTCGCCGCCGCGCGCGACGGGCAGTGGATCGCGCGCGCCGAGCGCGTGGACACGGGCGATCGCTTCGGCATCGAGTGCGCCGGCGCCGAGGAGGGCGAGGCCCGCGCGCGCCTGTCGGCGTGGCTCGAGTGGCAGGCCGAGCACGCCGCCGCACTCACCGCGCTGCAGGACGCCGAGCACGACTTCCATCGCACCGTCGCCGGCAGCGCGTTCGCGAACCCGACGGAAGGACCGACACCGGTGGAGCTGCAGAAAGCGGCGCTGGACCGCGTCGAAGAGGCCCGCGTGCGCCTCGACGAGGCGCGCGCGCGCCGCCCGCTGCCGTAGCGTCCGGCTTCAGCCGGACTGGAAGGATCAAATGTCCAAGCTCACACGACCCGACGCCGAACGACGCCTGCAGGATCTCCAGGGATGGACGCTCGACGGCGACGCCATCCACAAGCGCTACGAGTTCCCGACCTTTCCGGACGCCGTGGCGTTCGTGAACCGGCTCGTGCCCGGCGCCGAAGCCGCCGATCACCACCCGGACATTCTGATCAACTATCGCCGCGTGACCCTCACGTATGCGACGCACAGCGAGGGCGGCCTCACCGAGAAGGATTTCACCGGCGCGGCCATGGCCGACCAGGTCGCCTGATCCCGACGTGCGCCTCAAGAAGACGTACGGCTCGCGCGAAGTCGCCTCGCTCACCGGCCTGAGCGCGAGGCAGCTCCAGTTGTGGGACGCGAGCGGACTCGTGCCGGCCGCGGTGCACTCGCACCGCACGACGGCGGGGGGGTACACCGAGCGCCGCTACACCGCGATCGATCTCTTCGAGCTGCTCGTCCTGGCCGACCTGCGGCGCCGCGGCTTCACCGTGCAGCAGCTCCACGAGATCGTCCGCGCGGTGAAGGAGCAGTTCGGGCTGCGGCTCTTCGACGCCACCGGCGGCGGGGGCGGCGTCCAGCTCCTCACGGACGGCCGCGAGATCTACGCGCGCACGACGAGGGGCGAGATCTTCAACCTGCTCGAGGCGCCGGATCAGCCGCTGCTCGTGCTGGGCGGCGAGGGGTTGTTGAAGGAATTGAGCGGGAAGGTGCGATCTGAGGAAATCGGGAAGATCTTCTCGAGGTCGTCGGCCGGCCGGGGAATGACGTGCACGCCGACGAGCTCGCCGACGCGCCGCGCGGCGGCCGCGCCGGCGTCAGTGGCCGCCTTCACCGAGCCCACGTCGCCGCGGACGATCGCGGTGACGAGGCCGGCGTCGACTTTCTGCCATCCCACGAACACGACGTTCGCCGCCTTGCACATGGCATCCGCCGCTTCGATCATCCCGACGAGGCCGCGCGTCTCGACCATGCCAAGCGCGTCGCCGATTTCCTCGCCTTTACGCCGGTCTGCCATGTGAGAGGCGAGTGTAGCAGATCTGGTGATCTGGTGATCTGGTGATTGGGTGATTTGGTGATGGGTGATGGGCTAGACGTGTGACGAGCGTGAGGTCGAGCGTGCGCGTGTCGCCTTCGGGGATGGTGAACGGCGTCGCCAAGGGCTCCCAGCGGTCGAACGCTCCGGCGGTCGTCGCGCCGAGACTGTCCGGTCTGCTCGATCGCGATGGCGTAGTAGTCGCCGGGCGGGAGCGCCTGGGTGGTGAAGTTACCCGTCGAATCGACCGGGACCGTCGCTGAGTGGCGGGACAGCGGCCAGAGGCGCGCGATCGCGGGAAAAGATCAGGACAGTCCCGCCCGCGGCCGCGCCGCCCTGCAAGTCGGCGACGTGCCCGGTGACGCGCGCGAGCGCGGTCCGTCAGCTCGACCTCGATGCCCTCGACGTTCTGCCCGGGCTTCAGGTCGAGGCCCTCGTCTGCTATGTCGGCGCCGCCGCGGCGAACGGCGGTTCACGAACCAGCCCGGCGGAACCGGCATGAGCGCGAGGTGGACGCACCGGCCAGCCCTGTGCGTCGAACGTGAGGTCGGCGCAACCGCGCGGCGATCCGGCTGGCGCCCCTGCGACCGCCATCGGCGATCTGGATGGACCGTGGCTGCCACCGCCACCGAGACTCGGCTGGCCGGAAGGGCCGCGCCGGAGGACTGCATCGACCACGATCGCGGCCGCAGACGTGAACCGCCCGCTGGCCCCCCAGCGACGACGCCGTCATGTCCTCGCCGTTCGAGACGAGGCTCGTCGCGAACAACTGGTCGTCGGGGCGACGCATACAGCGTCAGGAGGTAGTTTCCCGGGAGCACGGCTCCAGCGTGAACGTGCCGTCGGGCCGCAACTGGGCCATCGTCATCGACGACATGCCGGAGTTCAGATCGGACGGGAACGCGAACACGTTGCCCTGTGTCACGGGCGCGCCCGCCACGTCGATCGCGGTGCCGGACACGCGCGACGTGCGCGCCGGAATCATCGCCAGGACAAGGCCGTCCACGCGCTGCGACGCCGCGAGCGCGACGGACGTGGCGCCGTCCAGGTCCGCCGTGCCGGGAAAGTACGTGAGCGCATATCCCGGAGGATCGTCGAGCCCCGGAATGGGCAGGCCGCGCCACGAAGCGCTCACGATGTAAGAGCCCGCGTCGAGTCCGAAAATACGAAACTCCCCGAGGTCATTCGTTTCGGCCGTGCCCACCGCCATGACGCCGAATGGGGCCGGTGCGGCTTCCTTCCGCAGCGCGGAAACGGTGACGCCTTCCATCGGTTCGCCGGCCTCGTCGACGACGCGTCCAGCGGCAACCGCGCCACGGCGCAGCGCGATATCGACGTGCTCCACCAGGGCCCCGTCCTTCACTTCGAGCGGCGGTCTCGGTGCGACGCCGCGCGACTGGGGGGCGAAGTCGCCCATCACGAAGCCGTCCTGCCGCGCGGACACCGAGTAGCGGCCGGCGGGCAGACCCTGAACCTCGAAGCGGCCGTCCGCGTCCGTGCTCGCGACCCTCATCGAGCGGAGATCGCCGCCGCTCACGCGCACTTCCGCGCGGCGAAGCGGCAGCCCGGTGTCGGCCGCCGTCACTCGCCCTCGCACGATTGCCGTCCCGGACGGCGCTTCGGCAGGCGCGCGCGGCTGTTGCGGCGGCTGTCCCTGCGCCGCCGCCGCGAGCGCGAGCGTCGCCACCAGCGCCAGCGCCGGCGGTTCACGGCGCCTCCACGAGCGGCAGATCCAGCATGGTCGTCTGCCCCTCCGACAGCGTGAGGCCGGTCGACACCGACTCAAGCCTTTCGAGGAACACGGGGTCGAGGAATCCGGTCGCCGGCACATCCTCGAGGGCCGCCGCAAGGTATTCGCCCGGCAGCAGGGCCCGCACGCGTACCGGCCGAACTGATCGACCGGCCGAGCGTGGCACGCCGAGCCGATTCCTGAGCGTCGCGTCCTTGCGAAGACGGCCACGACGAACGACGCCGCACGGCCGTTCGATTCGATCGATCCGGTCAACTCCGTCACGCGATCGGTCAATTCGATCTCGACGTCGCCGACATCGGCGCCAGGCGGCGATCTCGATGCTGCGATCGAGCACATCGATGCCGCCCACGCGGGCGGCGCGGACGACGAAATCGCCGGCGCCGAGGACCGATGCGCTCGAGATCGTACGTTCCCGGGAAGACGCGCATTTCGAACGTCAAGTCGTCGTGCACCGTCCGCATCGTGGGCAACCCGGGGGCGGCAGGCTCGGTTCTCGGCAGCAGGAGCGGCCTCAGCGCCGACGGAGCCGGCCGCCGCGCGATGGCGGGATCGAAGACGAACCGGCCCCGGAGCGTCGAGGGCCTGTACGGCCCGCATGACGAGGCCCGTCACGTCCTCGCCGGAGACCGAGACCGGGAGGCGCGCGACCTGCTGCACCTGGGTCTCTTCGGTGAGCGTCGCCAGCAGTTCATAGTCGCCGGGCGCTACGTCGTTCACGGCGAACGCGCCGTTTCTTGGCAGGCTGTTCACGGCCGGCGCCCCGGCCACGATGGGACCGCCGCGTGCGACGAGCCGGACGAAGCCGCTGGTCGCGGGTTGGCCGTCGGCGTCGAGAATCGTGCCCGACACGCGCGCGAGCCGTGGCGCTGAAGCGCGATGTTCACGCCGGTCCTCGTGTCTCCGGCGTCGAGTTCTACGAAGGCCGCGGCGGCGGAGTCGGACGTACTCGGAAAGTACGTGGGGGCGTAACCGCCGCGTTCGTCAGCGGCGGCCGTCTCGTCGGGGCCTCCCATTTGTGTCCGGCGACGCGTCGCGAGGACGGCGTAGCTGCCCGGCACGAGACCATAGAGTCTGAAGTTCCCCTCGTCGTCGGAACACCGGTCGAGCGCTTGAGACAAGTGTCTCGACTCCGCTCCGCATCTGCGTACGGGCGGCGGTCACTATGACGCCGGGGACGGGTTCACCGTACTCGTCGAGAATCTGCCCGGTGATCGCCGCGGCGCGCCAAAGCGTCAGGTCGAGCGTCAGCACCTGGCCGGGGCCGAGGTCGATCTGGATCGACGGCCGCGGCCCGGGTCTGGCCCGGGGATCCCGCCAGGTAGCGGTTCTTCGTGGCGTTGACGGAGTAGCGGCCGGGCGGCAGGTTTCAAGCTCGTAGCGGCCCTCGTCGCCAGTGTAACAGCGCGCGACCATCGCGGAGCGCCGACCTTCAGGCGGACGAGAACCTTGCGGAGCGGCGTGCCGTCGACGTCGCGCACGGTGCCGCGCATGACGCCGGTACCGGCGGCGCGGACGGGATCGCGCGCCGGCGCCTGCGAGAGTAGTGTCGAGTGGAGGAGGATGACGCCGGCCAGGACGAGCGGGGCCGATCGCGGCATGGTCTATTTAAGGATCCAGATGATAGACCACGCCGCGAGAATCAGTGACTAGGTAATTCGCACCCGGCTCTGTTCACGCATGAACTGCTGCACGTAATAGGGTCCGCCGCTGCCGCGGCCGGTCGAGCCGCTCGCCTTCCAGCCGCCGAACGAATTCACGCCCGGCCACGCCCCGGTCGTCGCGCCCGCGCGGCGGTTCGCGTAGGTCACGCCCGCCTGGATCCGATCGAAGAACGTGGCGAGGTCGCCCTCGTCCTCGGAGAAGATGCCGGCCGTGAGGCCGTACTCGGTCTTGTTGGCGAGCTCGATCGCCTCGTCGAGCGTCAGGACGTCGGCGATCATCGTGATCGGCACGAACAGCTCCTCGTTGAAGAGCGGATGTCCGGCTGGGAGGCCGTCGATCACGGTCGGCTCGACGTACCACCCGTGGGCGAACTCGCCGCTGGTGAGCCGGTGGCCGCCGATGAGGATCTTACCGCCGTCCTTCGTCGCCTGCGCGACGGCGCGCTCGAAGGTCTGCACGGCCGCTTCATTGATCACGGGGCCGAGGTAGACGCCGCGGTCCAGCGGGTTGCCGACGACGATCTTCTTCGTCTTCTCGACGAGCGCCTTCACGAACGCGTCGCGGATCGCCTTGTCGACGTACACGCGCGAGCAGGCCGAGCACTTCTGGCCCTGCGCGCCGAACGCCGATCGCATCACGCCGTCGCTCGCCTTGTCGAGATCGGCAGCCTTCATCACGATCGCCGGGTTCTTGCCGCCCATCTCGATCACCAGCGGCCGCGGGATCGGGCGCGCGGCGTTGTCTTTGATCAGGTGCATGCCGACGGCCTTGGAGCCGGTGAACACGATGCCGTCGACGCCGGGGTTGTCGATGATCTCCTGTCCGGCGGTGCTGCCGCCGCCGGTCACGAAGTTGAAGACGCCGGGCGGCAGGCCCGCGGCGACCGCGATGTCGTAGAAGCGGCGCGCGATCGTCGGCGTCGCCGACGCGGGCTTGAGGACGATCGTGTTGCCGGCGACGAGGGCGCCGCCGGCGGGACCGGCCGCGAGGGCCATCGGGAAGTTGAACGGCGAGATCACGCCCCACACGCCGTACGGGCGCATCACGCTCGAGTTCTTCTCGTCCGGGCCGAGCGAGGCGAGCGCCATCGCGAAGCCGTCGTGCTGTTCGATCTGGTCGCAGTAGTACGCGATCAGATCCGCGGCCTCCTCGACGTCGCCGACGCACTCGAGCCGGTTCTTCCCGGCTTCGAAGCCCATGAGCGCCGAGAGATCCCAGCGGTTCGCGCGGATGCCGTCGGCGACCTTGCGGAGCAGCGCCACGCGCTCCTGCCATGGACGCGCGCTCCAGGCGGGATACGCCGCGCGCGCGGCGGCGATCGCGTCCTTCGTCTCCTGGCGCCCGCCCTGCTGGCAGCGGCTGATCAGGATGCGCGTGTCGATCGGGCTTCGGACCTCGAAGGTGGACGCCGCCTGCGCATCGCGCCCGCCGATGCCCATCGCGAGCGTCGCGCCGAACCCGGCCTTCACGCGGACGATCGCGGCGTCGAGCTCGCGATGCAGATCCTCCATCTGGTCGCCGCTCATCGTCGCGTAGGTGATTTTCGTGCCCGTCGCCATCGCAGCCTCCTCGATCAGACGTTACCACGCGTGGAGACAACCACAGAGGCTCTGAGGCACGGAGGTGACCCCGGTTGCAGGTACAGGTGCCCGACGCGGGCCGCCGAAGGCGGCCGGGAGTCACGCGAAAGCCGGCGCATATGAGGCCCTTGATCGGCCAGCCTCATGTGCGCCGGCTTTCGCGTAACTCCCGCCGGGCCTGCTTCGCAGGCCGGCCGCGTCGGGCAGATCGCCGGGCGCCCTCTGAGTCTCTGAGCGTCTCGACCGGTCGACGCAACGATCTGCGTAGTTTAGCCGCAGGCGTTTGAAAACCAAGGGTGAGCCGGGGGCGCGTATTCAGGCGCAGGGCGATCGCATCCAGCTGCGCCTGGCTGTACGTGGAGAGATCGGTGCCTTTCGGTAAGAACGGTAGTAGCAAGAGGTTAGTGTTCTAGTTAGAGAGGAGCTGAGAGGGACTTTGAGGATAGCAGAAATAGAAATGCAAGTTAGTGGAGATGGTGAAATCAAGATGGAAAGAGAGTTAGGTGAAGAGATCGAAGGTCAAGGACTTCAAGAGGAAATGAGGCAAATGGCGCAAGAGAGGAGTGAGGGAGAGCAAGACGGTCTGGGTGTAGGAATTGGGGAAAAGCAAGAGCAAGACATAGCGCGACTGCCGTTCGACGAGAGACGCTACTTGCGATGATAGGCAGGCGCCCATCAGCAGATCGCCCTCCCATGGAAGGGGAAGGAGAGGTAGGAAGATTAGGCTGGAAGTTGAAGGATAGACAAGGCATCAACGATGTGAGAGGGATAATGGAAGACGAGAGGGGCGGAGAGTGAGAGAAGGCGTGGACGCTGACGACGCAGGTGCTGCAAGAGCGCGCGCTTCAAGACGAAGAGACTATGCACAAACAGACTGCGATAAATGGTTAAGTGAGACAACTGCATGTGAGGATAGAGAGGAAACGTGACGAGAAGAGAGAGTGAAATATGTTGGGGAGACGACTGGCGCGAGAGTTGGGCGGACAAGGCGAGACGCAGGGCTGGCGGCGTCGCGAGAGGACAGATATAAGGGAGACGAGAGAGCGAGAACGAGAGGCAGTAGGAGAGATGCGAGGGATAGGCTAGGCGAGAGGAGTGGCGGTGGATCTAGAGGCTCATCGTCGAGGGGGAGAGTCGCAGCGGACGGGCGAGGGCGAGGAGCGAGAGACGGAGCGAGATCGAGCGGGAGATCTATTCGCGCTCCGCCAAGGTAAGGGAGAGTAGCGCGAGTCGCCGGGGGAGCGGCGCGATGCCGCTCTCGGCCGCGATCACACGACAATCGACGTGCGCTCACGCTGCAGCGCCGTCGCGATGTCGACCACAGACTCGCCGTTTCGCCACCGCTGCCACAACTCGTTTCGCTGATGCCACGACAACCTCGGTCGACGCACAGGCATACCTCCTCCAATCTGGTATCGTTGCGTTGACCTGTTGAATTCCTGTGCCTCTGTGGCTATTTCCTGACGAGCGGTTCGTTCAGGAAATGGACGAGGGGGGCGATCTGTTTGAACGTGTTGACGACGGTTCGATGGAAGCCGGCGCTGGTCGCCGACGCGGGCGGCAGCTGGCGGCCCGCCAGGAACTGCTTGAACTTCAGGTACTCCGCGGCCGGATGATCCTTCGGAAACGCCAGCGGCACGCGCTGCAGGCGCTCGCCCTCGAGCGATCCCACGGCGCGCGTGAATCCCGGCGCCTCGACGAGCGAGCGGAACCGCCGGACGTTGGCGGCGATGTGCTCGCGGACGGCGTGCAACTGGGGCGGCTGCGGCGCGTACATCCCGCCGCCAATCCACACCTCGTCCGGCGACAGGTGAAAGTAGAGGCCCGCGCCCTCGTGCTTGGGCAGCGATCGGCACGGGAAGACGGCCGAGACGTGGGTCTTGTACGGCGCCTTGTTGGCCGAGAACCGCACGTCGCGGTAGATCCGATACATCGAGCGCTTCGGATCGGCGGCGAGATCCGGGGCGAACGCGCGCAGGTCGACGGCCAGGCGCTCGATGGCGGCGATCATCGGCGCGCGGACGTGCGCCTCGTACTCGTCGCGGTGCGTCAGGAACCACTCGCGGCGGTTGTTGCGCTTCAGCGCCCGGAGGAATTTCAGCGTGTCGGGGGTGAACATGGGATCCGGCGGGCCTGAAGGCCCGCCCTACTTCTGCGCCCGTGCGGCCGCCGCCTGCGCGAAGCGCTCCTGCTGCTGGCGTGTGATGTGCGGCACGAGGCCGATCATGCGCTCCGCCACCATGAGCTGCGCGCGGTGGTGCATCTCATGCTCCTTGACGGAGAGGAGCATCTCGAACCGGCTCTTCGTCCCATCGTGGACCTTCACCGGCTCGGCGAGAAACGCCTCGGGCAGCCCCTCGACGTAAGCCGCGAACTTCTCACCCTGGGCCTGGAGCAGCGCGATGATCTCCGCCTTCGTCCGCGGCTTCGCCTCTTCCGCCGCCATGGGCATGACGAGCGCCTGGAAGTCCACTTTCGTCAGGTCGTCGATCTTGTTGCCCTGGATGTAGCTCTGGATCGTCGGCCCGAACGCGATGTGGACGAGCGTCCGCGCGATCGTGCGCGATTCGGGCGAGGGCTGGAACCCGTACTTGTCTTCCGGAATCTCTTCCGCAATCTTCAGGGTGTTGGTGTGGACCGTGCGGTATGCCGCCGCCATCTGCTTGCCGCCGTAGTACGTCATGATAGTGGGTGCCTCGCGTGAAAGGGGATTCCGCCACTATATGCAGCCGGCCGAACCGTTGTAAAGTTGGCGGGCGTCTGAGAAGAAGAGGAGAGCCTGACTATGCCCCCAGCAACATCCGAAGTGCTCGTCACCACCGACTGGGCCGCCCAGCATGCCGGCGACGCCAACGTGCGTGTGGTCGAAGTCGACGTCGATACATCGGCTTACGACCAGGGCCACGTGCCCGGCGCCTCCGGCTGGAACTGGTCGACCGAGCTCTGCGACACCCTCGTCCGCGACATCATCCCGCCGAAGAAGCTCGAGGAGCTGCTCGGGAAGAGCGGCATCGGCAACGACACGACCGTCGTGCTCTACGGCGACAACAACAACTGGTTCGCCGCGTGGGCGTTCTGGCAGCTCAAGATCTACGGGCACAAGGACGTCCGGCTCATGGACGGCGGCCGCAAGAAGTGGCTCGCCGAGGGCCGCGAGCTCAGCACCGCCAAGCCGACGGCCCCGGCGAAGACGTACAAAGCCGGCGCGGTCGACAACTCGCTCCGCGCGTACCTGCCGGAAGTGCAGGAGGCGGTGAAGAAGAAGGCGGCCGCGCTCGTCGACGTGCGCAGCCCGCAGGAGTTCACCGGCGAGATCCTGGCGCCGCCCGGACTGCCGGAGACGTGCCAGCGCGGCGGCCACATTCCCGGCGCGAAGAACATCCCCTGGGCCAAGGCCTGCAACGACGATGGCACGTTCAAGAGCGCGGCGGACCTGAAGGCGCTCTACGGCGGCCAGGGCATCACGGGCGACACGCCGGTGATCGCGTACTGCCGCATCGGCGAGCGCTCGAGCCACACGTGGTTCGTGCTGAAGTACCTGCTCGGCTACTCGAACGTGAAAAACTACGACGGCTCGTGGACCGAGTGGGGCAACCTCGTCGGCGCGGCCGTCGAGAAGCCGTAGCCATGAAGGCCGAAGAATACTCACGCCGCCAGCAGGATCTGGCCGGTTGGCCGATCTCGATCGAGACGTATCGCGTCGAGACCGTGTACTACTGCACCATCTCCAACGTCGACCCCGGCGCGCGGTTCGCGCGCGCCGAGGGCCCGACGCGGGACGAGGCCGAACGCATCGCGCTCGACAAGGCGCAGCGCTACCTCGGACAGACGCGGCGCTTCACGGTCTGAGTACGCCGATGGCGGGCCGATGATGCAGCCGCTCATCGTGTTCGCGGCCGGCGCCGTTGCCGGCGCGTTCGGCTCGCTGCTGGGGCTCGGGGGCGGCGTCTTCCTGGTGCCGTTCCTGAACCTCGGCCTCCACCTGCCGATGACGGCTGCCGCGGGCATCAGCCTCACGACCGTCATCGCCACCTCCACGCACGTCTCGGCCGGCCGCACCGGCAAGCACTTGATCAATTTCCGGCTCGGGATGCTGCTCGAGGTCGCGACCGCCGCGGGCGGCGTGCTCGGCGGCCTCACGGCGCAGCTCCTCGCACAGTCGACGTTGCAGCGGCTGTTCGGCGTCATGACGGCGGCGTCGGCCGTGATGATGCTGACGCGCCTCAAGCGCCGCAACGTGATCCTCGATCCCGCCGCGGATCCCGGGCGCTTCGGGGGCCGGTACCACGAGGAGGAAAGCGGCGGCGTGGTGACGTACCGTGTGAAGCGCATGCCGGTGGCGCTCGCCGCGTCGTTCGTGGCCGGCAACCTGTCGTCGCTGCTCGGGATCGGCGGCGCCGTGATCAAGGTGCCCGTGCTGAACGCCTGGTGCGGCGTGCCGATGCGCGCGGCCGCGGCCACCAGCGTGTTCATGATCGGCGTCACGGCCACGGCCGGCGCCATCATCTATTACGGGCACGGCCAGATCATTCCGGAACTGGCGGCGGCGGCTGTCCTCGGCGTCCAGATCGGATCGCGCGCCGGCTTCCACCTGAGCGCCAGGGCCTCGGCGCTCTGGCTCAAGGTGCTCATGGCCGTCGTCCTCTTCATCGTCGCCGGCCTGATGTTCGTTCGGGGGGCCATGGCATGAGCGACGGCCGCCTCGAACACGCGATCGGGATCGTCTTCCGGACCGGCATTGGCGTGAGCACCGCGTGCCTCGCCGTCGGCCTGCTCCTCACGTTCACCGGCATCGATCCGTCGGCGTCGTCGGTCCTGCTGCAGGCCGGGCTGGTGGTGCTCATCGCCACGCCCGCCACGCGCGTCCTCGTGTCGGTGGTCGAATACGTCATCGAGCGCGACTGGACGTTCGCCGTGCTGACGGCGATCGTGCTGATCGAGCTGCTGGCGAGCGTCGTGGCGGCGATATCGGGGTGAGGTTTCAACCACAGAGGCACAGAGGCACGGAGGAAGTCGCTGGAGTGTTCCACGCGAGCCGCCGAAGGCGGCTGGCGCGAGGGGCGGAAGCCCGGATGCGCGCCACCGATGGACCGTGCGGGTGTGGCGTGCATCCGGGCTTCCGCCCCTCGCGCTGACGGCCTGCTTCGCAGGCCGCTCGCGTGGAGCACGATCACACGATCAGCCGCCGGATGCCGCCCTTCAGCACCGCTTCGTGGAAGTTGATCAGCAGTCCCAGCCGCTTCTTCGTCAAACGGAGATAGCTGATCAGCTGCGCGTCGAAGACGGGTGTCAGCGCAACGACGCTCTTGATCTCGACGAGGACCGCCTGTTCGACGATGAAGTCGACGCGGTACGTGCCGAGCATCCTTCCTTTATAGAGGGCCGGGATCCGGGGTTGTTGTCGATAGCGAATGTCTCGTTCGTCGAACTCGATCGCGAGCGCCCGTTCGTAGATCGACTCGAGCAGCCCCGGGCCGAGCGAGCGGTGGACGTCGATTGCCGCGCCGATTACGCGAGACGTGATCTCGTTGAGATCGGAGATCTCCGAGCCTCCGAGTCTCTGTGGTTCATTCATCCCCGTGCCTCCCCGCGAACAATTGCAGCGCGCGCTCCCGGATCCGTGCCTCGATCAATGGGAACGTCCCGAGCACGTGCTCGAATTCGCCGACGCTCAGCCGGTACAGCTTCGCGACCTCGATCTGAAGACGGCAGTACGCCTCCTCGTCAGGGCCTCGGCTCAACAGGCGTGCGAGCGCGCCGATGCGGCCGAGGGCGCGCGGTTCGGTCGACGGCGGCGGCGCCGGCAGCGCCTGGACGATCGCCGTCGTCACGTGCGTCGCGACGCGCTGGCGCGCGAGGTAGTTCACGACGAAGCTGTTCAGCAGGCCGCAGAGCGCGTGCTGACGGGAGAGGCTGAGCGGAGGGCGAAGGCAAAAGATCGTGTGCGTGGTCACGCAGCCGGCCGGGAGGATCGCCGCGATCAGCGTCAACCGGTTCGTGGCGCTCGCCACATCGCGATAGCCGATCCGGGCGCGCGCGAACGGCCGCGCCGGCAGACGCCGCGCCGCCGCGGCGGCCGTGATCGCATGGCTCGAGCGCGAGAGGTCGACGGCGAACGGCGCGATCTGCTTGCCTTCGACGATCGGCAGGCCCTCGCCAGCCGGTGAAAACGCGGGCCGGTCGTCCGTGGCGTTCAGCTCGCGGCCGAACCGGGCGCCCCAGCCGGCGGCATCGTCCAGCCGAGGGAACAGCGCGGCCGACCGCTCGGCGATCGCGACGTCCGTGGCGGACCGGAGATCGGGAACGGCCATCCCCTCGCCGGAGAGGCGTTCGAGCAGCGCGAGCGGAAGCCGCACGGGGAAGGCAACGGGATCGGCCGGGTCGTCGAGCCGCTCGAGCGCAGCCGGATCGCGCTCGCCCAGCCGGCAGGCGATCGCGCGCGTCGCCCCTCCGACCGAGGCGGTGACGAGCACGAAGCGGACGCTCTTGTGGATCGGGAAGACGCCGTCGCGGTTGTCGAGCCCGACGATCGCGTCCACGTCGGCGCGGGTGAAGAGGCGGCGGCGAAGGCGCGCGCTGCCGTGATCGAGGGCGAGCCCGCCTGGCAGGACGAGGCCGACCCGGCCGCCCGGCTTCGTGAGGTCGAGCGCGCGCTCGAGAAAGAGCTGATACCGGTTCGCGTGGCCGTCGACCGCCGCGTCGTAGAGGCCGCTGGATCTCGCGAACCGCACGAGCGCCGAGCTGTCCGGCCGCGCCCGCGCACGTTCGTCAGCGCCGCCGCTGTCGGCGCGCACCATGTCCCACGGTGGATTGCCGATCACCGCGTCGAACCCCGGCGCGGGCAGCCGCGCGCCGCCCTGGCCGAAGAACGCCTCGGGATATTCGATCTCCCAGTGGAAGAAGCGCCGCCGGGCGGCGATGGCGGCGGCGTTTGTCAGGTACGCGTGAGCGGCGGCGTCGGGGAGGGATCCGCGTCCGGTCAGCAGCGCGTCCGTCAGGGCGCCGAATGCCTCGGCGGGCACGGGCACGTCCTTCGTCGTGAACCAGGCCGCGCACCACAGATCGGCGACGCGCCGCCAGGTGTCCCAGGCGTGTCCGCGTCGGCGCAGCGCGGCGAGCGCCTGTTCCTTCTCGCGAATGCGCTCGATCGAGTCGCCGGGGACGTCCTCGAGGGCGAAGCGGACCGGCAGCGCCGCGTCGAGCGCGGAGCGAACGCGCGCATCCTCGAACAGCGCCGGCGATCGTGAGTCCTCCCGACGGCGCGGGACCGGCGCGGGCGCTCGTCCGAGCGTCGCGATCCAGGCGCCCACCAGGCTGTCGCCCGTCCGGAGCCGGTGATCCAGAAACGTGAGCGGCCGGTCCGCCGACAGCGTCGTCAACCACATCGAGAGGCGGGCGAGCTGCACCGCCATCGGATTCACGTCCACGCCGTAGAGACAGCGCTCGGCGATCGTCCGCCGGATGGCGGCCCGCTCGGCGTCGCCGAGGTCCGCGGCGGCGCAGCCGCCAGACGCGATCAGCGCGCGCTCGTACTCGCGCGCCAGGTAGCGGCACGCGGCCACGAGGAACGCGCCGCTGCCCATCGCGGGGTCGAGGACTCGAAGGTGCAGGATGCGTTCGGGCGCCGCCTCGCGGACGAGGGGCCCGAGCGCGCGGCGCACGAGGTAGTCGGCGATCGGCTGCGGCGTGTAGAAGGTCCCGGTCGCCTTGCGGACCCCGGACCCGGCGTCGAGACGCACCCGCCGGCCGTCGACGACAGGCTGGTAGTCGAGGAGTGTCTCGTAGACGGCGCCGAGCTGCTCGACGCCCAGGTCGCGGTAGCCGATGCGATCGAGCCCGCCGCCGCGGACCGACGGCCGGGTCGAGATCGCGAGCACCGCCCGCCTCGCCGCGTCGTCGTCCAGGCCCCGGCGTTCGGCGAGCGGCGCGCGCGACGGAGCGAACAGCCGGCCGTTGAACGGCGTGACCCGAAGATCGCCGGCGCGGCAGCCGGCGTGCGCGAGCCGGGCAATCGCCTGCAGCGTGTCCCAGAAGCCGACGGCGCCTTGCGGGCGCTCGGCCATCGTCCGCAGCGCCTCGACGCTGTAGCTGCTCCGGTACACGCGGTGCCACAGTGGCACGAGCCCGCGCGCTTCCGCGAACAGCAGGAAGAGCAGCCGGTAGACGATGGTGAGGGATTGCTCGAAGGCGCGCGTGACGGCCGGCTCGTCGGGGCGGCGGCGCGTACGGCCGACGAGGGCCGTCGCGATCGCGCCGGAGGCCTCGAGCACTCCCGAGCGCAGCGAGCGGCACACCGCGGCGGCGTGCGCGTCGGAGGCCGCGACCAGATCGTGGAGGCGTGTGCGCGGGGGCTCCGGGCCACCGGCCAGTTGCGAGGCGCCCACGACATGCCGGCACGCGGCGAACGCGCGCTCGTCGTCCAGGACCGTCTCCACGTCGAATTCGACATGGCGGCGGCCGTGCGAGCGGGCGGCGTCGATCACGCGCAGCTCGAGGCCGTTGAAGAGCACGCACCACGGTGAGCCTCGCGCGACCGACTCGGCGATCGCCGTCGTCCACCACGCCTCGAGTGCATCGCTCCAGTTGGGAACGACAAGCGCCACGACATGCGTCGGCGTGCGGAGCGTGGCCGTCGTGACGCCGCCGGTCCGGCGAACGGCCGCCGGCGCGTCGAACCCGAGGAGACCGGCGAGCGGCACGGCCGCGATTTCGAAGACCGCGCGCACGCTCGCCGCCGGCCCCAGCGCCAGGCACCAATCCCGCCACTCGAGCCACCGCGAGCGCTCGTGCCGCTCCATCGCGGGCGATGCGCCGGCCGCCACCAATGTTTCGAGGAACGCCTCGGAGATGAGGTGGCCGTGAAATCCAGGCAGCATATCTAGGCGCCGAGCACGAGCAGCAGGTCGACGCGACACGGTCCGAGCGTCGCAAACGATTGCAGCAGATCGAGCCGGTCCGACGCGTCGGCATCCAGCGCGCGGATCCACGCGAGTTCCTGTTCACGTTCCCGGTCCGCGCGCCTGGAAAAGAGCTGCGGCTGAAACAGCGGTGTCGCGGAACGGCGAAGCCCGGTGTCTCGAATGCGACGTTCCCGTTCGATGGCCGCCGAGACGAACGCGTGGTGCATTTCAACCGCGCCCGCGTGCCAGCGTTCGACCGCCTCCGCGGCCGCCGATCCCACGCGGGCCTCGAGCCATCGCGCCACGTCCGCGATCGCCGTCCGCGCCGGCAGCCGGCGCCGATCGAGCGCGACGGCCAGCGGCACGAGCGTCGACTCGACCGTGCGTCCGACGCCGTCGGCGATCGACGCGCGAGCGATCACCAGCAGTCGTCCATCGAGCGCCAGTCGAGTGGCGCGGTGCCGCGATGTCGCGAAGAGCGGGCCGCGGGACGAGCCGCCGGCCGCCGGATCGCCCGCGCGGCGCTGAAACCGGCGCGCCCTGTCCAGGCGCGCGGCTTCCGCGCGCCCTTCGGCCGCGCCCGGGTCGGGCTCCCCGGCTGGGATCACGGCGGCGCCGGCCGCCGTCGAGGACCCCCGCGGCGCGAGGCCGGCGATCGCGACGCGCGCGGGCGTGAGATCGTCGCCGCCGTCGAGCGGATCGGCCGCGCCGACGTCGCTCCGCGCCCGCGCGATCTTGGATCGCAGGTAGGCCGCCAGGCGCGGCTCGCCCGTGCCGGCCGCGATCAGGTGAACCGCATGCACGGTGCGCGACTGCCCGATCCGGTCGACGCGCCCGATGCGCTGCTCGAGCCGCATCGGATTCCACGGCAGCTCGAGGTTGATCACGAGGCGGCAGCGCGCCTGGAGGTTCAGGCCTTCGGCGGCGGCGTCGGTCGCGAGCAGAAGCGGACGGAGGCCGCCCGTGAACTCGGCGACCGCTCGGCGCCGCTCCGCCCGCGAGAGGCCGCCGTGCAGCAGCGCCGCCTCGCGCGGCAGCCGGCCCGCCATCTCGCCCAGCGTGTCGCGGTATTCGGTGAATACGATCGCGGGCTCGCGCACCCGCCGCAGAAAACGCGCGAGCACAGCCAGCTTGGAGCTTTCGCCGACAGCCTCGCGCGCGGTGTTCGACAGGCGCTCGAGCCACGCGCGCTCGTGCCGGACGCCGGCGAGCGCCGACGGCCACGCGGGCGCATCGTCGGCCGCCGTGAGCTCGCCGTCGGGATCGGTCCACGGCAGGTCGAGCTGCCGCGGCGAGCCATCGTCGTCGACGTGCGAGGCCAGCGTCTCGAGCCTCCGGCCGACCGATCGCAGCAGCGCCCCGGGGCTCGACAGCGCGCGCTTGTGCAGGACGGCGAGTGCCAGCCAGGTGTCCGGCGCGCGGCCAGAGGCGCCGTGGCGGACGGCGCGGCTGAAGGCGTCGAGCGTCGCGTGCATGCGGCGCTCCGCGCGGCCGGTCGAGACCCGAAGCTGCCGCACCAAGCGCCGGCAGCCCATCGGCACGTCCCGCCGCGTCCGGCGAAACACGGCGAGCCTGTCGCCGTGCGCGCCGAGCGCGCACAGCTCGTCGAACTGCCGCCGGTCGCCGCAGTGCGGCGTCGCGGACAGCAGGAGCACGTATCGGGCGTGCGCGCAGAGCTCGCGCGCCGCATGCCGCCGCTCGTTGTCCCCGGCCACGCCGTGCGCCTCGTCGACGATGACGACGTCCCAGCGGCAGGCGGAGACGGACGGCAGCACGTGCGGCTGCTTCACGTAGTCGATGGACGCGATCGCCAGAGGCGCGGTCGTCCAGGGATTCACGGAGCGGGGCAGTTCGGCGGCTCGCCGGCGGAGCGCCGGAGCGTCGAGCACCGACGAATCGAGGTCGAAGCGCTCGCGCAGCTCGCCGCTCCACTGATCGCGCAGGCCCGCCGGCGCGAGCACGAGCACGCGATCCGCCCCGCCTCGGGCGCGCAGTTCCGCGACGACGAGCGCGGCCTGAATCGTCTTGCCGAGACCGACCGCGTCGGCGAGCAGCACGCGCGCCGCGCGGCCGCGGATGATCGCGAGGGCCGGCTCGAGCTGATGCGGGCGAAGATCGATCCGGGCGAACGGCGCGGCTCGCAGCGAGCCCGGCGGCGTGTTCGCCGCCAGCCACGCCGCGCACGCGCGCCGCCACGCCGATGTGGCCGCGCGCCGGGCGGCCGGCCGCCTCGACACGCGCTCGATCCGATCGAATGGGCTGAGCACCCGCTGGAGCACGCCCAGATTGGCGGCGCCGGCGCCGGCGAGCGCGACCTCGGCGCACGATCCGTGCGGCCGCAGTTCGACCACGCGCCACCGCTGGCGGCGCACGCGTACGACATCGCCTGGCTCGCAAATCTGCGTCATCTCGTCGGCCGGACCGAGGCAGAACCTGCGCGCCCCGAACCGAGGGCGCGCGGTTTCACGCGGAAAGTCGCGAAGTGTCGATCCGGCCGTAGACAGGCCGGCAAGGGGCGTACCGGCGGGGCGCCGCTGTCAGCGCGACGTCAGGATGGCGTTGAAGAGGAGGCGAAACGTGGCGAGCGACTGCGCGCGGTGCTGGACGCGGAAGCCGAGCAGGACGACGCGGCCCTGGCCGACCGTCGCCTCGACGACGGCCGCCCGGCCGGCAATCGTGTCGCCGCCCTGGAGGAAGCCGCTGACGAGGAGGTTCTCCGACGCGTAGCGCGCGACGACGGAAACCGTGGCGGCCGAGGCCGGCGGGATCTCGTACGCCGAGCTGAAGGCGAAGAAGCCCGCGGTGCGCGGCGCCATGCCGAAGGCGAGCGGGCGCGCCGCGTCGAGCTCGACCCGCACGATCGAGCCGGGCCCGAGGAACTGCGAGTCGTCGGCCGCGGCCGTCACGTTGCGCACCGGCAGCTCGAGCGCGGCGACGACCGGCCCGCACGATTGATCCAGGCAAATGAGCGTCCCGCCGGCGTTCACGAACGCCTTGAGCGCGTCGAGTCCCGCGCCCGCCAGACCGCCGGCGTATTCGGGGGGCACGACGCCCGCGGAAAAACCGTCGAGCAGCGCCGCGCCGTCCATCGACGGCAGCACGATCGCGTCGAAGCGATCGGCGAGGCCGCCCGCGCGGATCTCCGCGTTGCCCACGCTCGTAAACGGAAACTCGTACTGCTCGAGCAGCCAGCGCGTCCAGCCCTCGTCGATCCCATCGACCCATGGCTTGTAGAGCGCGACGCGCGCGCGGGCGATCGGCGTCGCCTCCGGGCGCCGCCCGCGCACGCCGTCGGCGCGCAGCCCGTACGTCCGCGCCAGCGTCTCGACGGCATTCTGCACTTCGCGGGAGGGGTCCACCAGCAGCGAGCCCGCCGGATACGTGTACCCGCCGGCGGCGAACGGCGCGCTGGTCCACGACACGTCGCGCGAAGCGGAGAGCAGGCGGTTGGCCGCGATCGCCCCCGCCACGCCGCGGGCGTCCACCACATAGAAGGACGGCCGCGACTCGCCCCACACGCGCGCCGGTGGAATCACCGCCTCGTTCAGCCGCGACATCGTCGGTGCCTCGAACCAGCGCTCGATCTGCCGGACGTCGACGCCCATCTGCGCCGGCAGCGTCCACCCAGTGACGTCGTACGGCCGCTCGATCGAGCCGTCCGCCGCGCGGGTGGTGGGGTAGTGCTGCGGCTCGAGCAGTGTCTTCACGTACGCGCGATACGGCTGCGCGAGGAGGATCACGTCGGCGCCCGCCGGGTAGGGATCGCCGTCGGCGCGGAATGGCTCGAGCGTGCGGAAGATCTCCACGCCGCCCTGCAGCAGCAGCTCCTCCATCTTGCGGGCCGCGGCGGGATCGCGCTGCTCCGCGGGCAGGATGAAGGCGAACGGCCCGCCGTTCTCGCCGGCGGCGACCGCGCGCCGGCCCATCTCGTAGAAGTTCCGCACCAGATCGGCGCGGTAGAACGCGGCCGCGCGCAGCAGGCCGCGCGCCGCGGTCAGGTCGTAGTCGACGATGTCGCGCAGGGTCCAGCGGCCGCCCGGCCACGGATCCGGATAGTTGATGTGCGGCTCGAGATCGCGGAGGCCCTTGAGATCGGCGCGCAGCGCGTTGGCCGGGATCTCGATGGACGAGGCCACGCGCGCGCTGGCGACTTCGGTGAGCAGGCAGATCGTGTTGTGGCCCAGCGGCGCCGAGTCCTCGTAGCCGGGCCAGTAGTAGTCGTAGATGGCGTTCGAGACCACGCCCTGCCGTCCCGCCTGCGCCAGCTCGAGCGTGATCGCGCCGCCGAGCAGGCCCGCCTCCCGCCACAGCAGCGGGTCTTCATTCGGATCGATGGGATCCGCGTTCGGCGGCGCGAAGAAGCGCGGGCCGTCGGTTTCCATCTGGTGCATCGTGAGGAACACCTGCGGGTGCCACTCGGTGTAGAAGAACCGCGCGAGGTTGCGGTTCTCCGCCAGGTTCATCATGAAGGCGTCGCGGTTGATATCGTGCCCCGCGTACGGATGATCGAGCCCGGGCAGCGGGCTGCCGTCGAACGGCGTGCCGCGGTGGGTGTCGTACCACTCCGCCACGCGGCGGTACCCGTCGGGGTCGAGCGACGGGATCAGCACGAGGACGACGTGGTCGAGGATCGCCGCGATGGCCGGGTCGTCGTCAGCCGCCGTCGCGAGGTCGTAGAGCAGCTCGTTCGCGGCCTGCGTGGCGCCGACCTCGGACGCGTGGATGCTGCACCCGATGGCGACGACGACCGGCTGCGACGCGATGAGCGCCGGTGCGTCGGCGTCGGCCAGCAGCCGCGGATCGGCGAGCCGCTGGTTCACGTCGCGGATCTGATCGAGCTTCCGGATGTTGTCGGGGCTCGAGATGATCGCGGCGACGGTGCGACGGCCTTCAGTGGTGGGGCCGAGCTCGGTCAGGACGACGCGATCGGAGGAAGCCGCCACACGTTCGAAGTAGCGCTCGACGGCGTCCATGGCGACGAGCCGGCCTTCGGCGCCGATCTCGAACCCGAAGTGCGCCGCCGGCGTGGGCACTTGCGCGCGGACCGCTCGAGCGGGGAGCGCGACCGCGCACGCCAGCAGTATGAGAACGCAAGGCCGCGAGGCGGCCGATCGAGCGCGCGCGAATGGCCCCATCGATTCCGGCCAACTGTAGCAAACATTGCTCCGGGCCGAACGGGAACCCTCGTCGCTACTTGGTCAGGCGGATGATCTCGTTTTGAATGTCCTGGAACGCCGGCGCCACATCGGCGGCCGTCGGCGCGTAGAAGTACTTCCCCTCGAGCTGCGCGGCGTTGTAGTCGGGTGAGCGTTTGTCGTTCGCGATGCGCTTCAGGATGTCCTCGGGCTTTTCGGGACGCGTGCCGAGGTCCGCGCGGATCAGGTAGCCCATCCCGATCGTGTAGATGCGAATCGGATAGTCGCCCGTGTCGTTGCGGGCCGCGTTCGCGATGATCTCGAGCACGTTGCGGGCGGCGTTATTGATGTTCCACACCTGAGCCGGGAAGCGGCCGGTGACCGGATCCAGATTGCGGAGCGGGCGAGCGGCGGTCTGCGGCGCGCCGTCCACGGTGAGCGTGTTCGACACGAGCGGGAAGCTCGACGGTGTGCCCGCCCGGTGGTGCGGGTGCGACGTCGTCAGAGGCATCAACGGCACCTGCGGAATGACGGTGGTCGAATTCCATGGCACGGTCGCGCTGTACGACGGGCTCGTGGCGCCCGATTGCGTGTCGTAGAGGCCGTCGATGTGCGGCGAGTCCCACGTTTGATTATCGGGATCGTAGCCCTGCTTCGGAAAGTCCCAGGTGCGGAGCGAGCGCGTGCCCGCCGCCGTGTAGTCGCCAGGCACGCCGTTCGAGGCGCCGTCGGTGAAAAGCACGATGACGCGCAGCCCGGCCTGCGACCCGGGCGCGACCGACCGCAGCTCGTCCCATCCGCGGTACAGGCCCTCCACCATGAGCGTGCTGCCGCCCGGCAGGTTGTTCGGGACGTCATTGATGAGCCCCGGCTTGTCGAAGCCGCGGCTGGACTGCATCTGATCGATCACCTGCGCGCCGTTGCTGAACGTCACGAGCGCCATCCGGTCGTGCGCGCCGTCGAACGAGTTGATGAACGACCGCGCGGCGTCGCGCACGGCGCCCCAGCGCGAGGCGATCGAGCTGGAGACGTCGATTACCAGCGAGAGATCGACCAGCCGCCGCCGGGCCTCCGCATCGCTCCGGACCGTCATCGTGTCGAGGTGCGCCAGCTTCATGAACGTCGTCGGCAGTACGACGGACGCGCTGATGTTGATGATGTTGACGCCGTTCGCGTCCACCGCCGAGTGGAAGAAGTTCGAATCGGCGGTCGGATCCGGCGTCGCTGCCGTTCCGAACGCGCCGTTCGGGAAGTTCGCCTTGAAGATCCGCGCCGCCTCGCCGCGGGGATCGCCGGTGTTCATGGCGCGGGCGCCGCCGAGAGCGGCGCCGTCCACGGCCTTGCTCAGCTGGGCCTTGACCAGATAGCCGCGGCCGGCGTCCACCGCCAGCCCCGAAAAGAGGAGCAGCACGGTGAGGATCCCGGCCATGTAGATCAGGACGAACCCGCGATCGCCGGCGGCGCGATGCTCTGTCATGGCGGACCCTCGTCTAGAAATAGGCAATCGAGTAGAGCTGTTGCGGCACGTGGACGCCGAACCGCTCGAGCGGCGTGATGAGTTCATGCCGGGTGAAGATCTCGGTCACGTAGATCATGCTGCCGAGCGTCACGAGGTCGGTGGGCAGGTTCGTGACGCGCAACCCCGTGTCGTTGTTCGCGTCGAGCGCCTGATAGTCCGGTCCCGGACCGAACGCGCCGGCCCCGCCGACGAGGTGACTCGACGCGGGCAGCGTGCCGTACTCGTAGCGCTGGTAGAGGACGTCGTGGTCGTAGTTGCTCGAGCCGACCGTGGGCACGCGCATCACCACGGAAAAGATGACGCGCGACGACCCATCGTCGAAATTGATCGGCCGCGCCGCCATCTGGCGGAGCACGTTGGCCGCGTCCTGCGGCGAGGTGTTCCGCGAAATCAGGTTCGCGCCCTCACGGCTGAGCGTCGTGGTGACGTGCATGTCGATGAGCCCATAGCTCACCTCGACGACGCCCAGCACCAGTCCGATAAGGAGCGGGAGCACCAGCGCGAATTCGAGCGCGCTCTGTCCCTCGTCCGAGCGACGCCGGCCGAGACGGCGGGTCATTGGAACAGCTCCTCGTTCTTCATTGTCGATTCGACGGCCAGGTGCATCTGGCCGTCGGTGAAGAAGGGCAGCAGCAGCGGCGTCATGACGTGCCAGGTGTAGTCCACACGCAGCTTCTGCACGTCGCCGGGACCGCCCGGGCCGCCCGTCCATGCACCCGCGCCCGGCGACATGTGGGCGAAGGTGAAGGCATCGTCGGGAATCGCGAGCGTCGGCGTGGCCTGGCGCATCGCCGCGATGATGGCGCTGGACGAATTGCCGGTGACGCCAAAGCGGGTCGCCTGGCTGACGCCGTTCTGGAGCGCCAGATAGACGTAGAAGAGCGTCGCGAATTCGACGATGGAAAACGTCACGAGCAGCAGCAACGGCAGGATGATTGCCGCCTCGAGCATGCTGTTCCCGGAGGCGTCGCGAAGTCGCCGAAGCAAGGGTTTGCGTGGCATATAACTGCTCTGGATGGCAGCGGTGCAACCGGCGTTCCGGCGACCGCCTCACAACGCTTTACGGCGGAACGCGCAGGGCAATCAACGAGCTGTCAATAACTTGCGGCCGGACTCGCCCGACGCGGTGGCAAGCCAGTGTGGCTCGCCTGAAACGGGGCACCGACAGAACTGACATGATCCTTACTATCCGGGCTTCGAGCTCGTCAGCGAACTACTCGATCTCTTGGTTTCCGTCCGCGGCTTCGCGTGTCGCTTCCTTCAGCTTCGCCAGGAGCGCGGCAAACCCGCACTGCTCCGGATCGAACAGGCCCCACTCGTCCTGAATCGGTCCGCGCGGCAGCCGCCGGCGCACCCTCGGTCTCGGGCGGATCGGCGGCTCCTGCGCCGCGACCGCGGCCGGTTCGGCAGCCGGAGCCGGCACTGGTTCGACGGAGGGGGCCGGCGGTCGCGCGACTGACATCGACAGCGGTGCGGGTCGCACGACGACCGGCGCAGATCTCGGCAGCACGATCGGCGGCAGGGGCTCAAGCGGCGCCTTGGGCCGCTCGGCCGCGCGCAGCGTTTCGACGTCGCGCCGCAGGGACTCGAGGATCTCGACCCACTCGGGGATTCGCGCCGGCGCTTCCGGCGGGTCGAACGCGGCGGCGAGCTCGGCCGGCACCTCGACTGCGACGGGCACGACCGGCTCCGTGTGTTCAATGACCGGCTCGGGCGCGGCGGCGACGATGGGCTCCGGTTCCTCGTATTCAACGACCGGCTCGGGCGCGGCGGCGACGATGGGCTCGGGTTCCTCGTATTCAATGACCGGCTCGGGCGCGGCGACGACGATGGGCTCGGGCTCCTCGTATTCAACGTATGCAACGACCGGCTCGGGCGCGGCGGCGACGATGGGCTCGGGTTCCTCGTATTCAACGACCGGCTCGGGCGCGGCGGCGACGATGGGCTCGGGTTCCTCGTATGCAATGACCGGCTCTGGTGCGGCCGCGACAATCGGCTCGGGTTCCTCGTATGCAATGACCGGATCGAGCTCCGGCAGCGAGACTGGCTCCGGCTCCGCAGCCGTGCTCGGCTCGGCCGCGCTCGCTTCCTCGTATTCGAGTAGCTCCGCCATTTCCTCGCGCTCGCGCGCGGCGCGCGCGAGGTAGTCGGCCATCTGCTCCGCGAACATGGCGGGATCGCAGCCCTCGGGCTCGTCCTTGTGCCGCCCCCGCCGAAACGCCGAGAGCACGCCGCCTTTCTTGAGGCTCTGCCGCTGCGACACCGAGCCGAGCACGGGAATCGTGAGCGTCTGCACCCAGGCGACGCGCGTGCCGAGCTCGCGCAGCCACTCTGCGAGCGCGGCATCGTCCTTCGGCGCGAGCAGCGCCGTTGTCAGAACGAGGTCGGGCACGCGACCGTTGAGCTTGGGCAGGGCTTCCTCGGCCGACGCCTCGATCACGAGATCCGCCTCGAGGCGGCTGCGTACCGACGCCGCGACTTTCGCGGCCTGGCGGCGATCGGGCTCGACGGCGAGGATGAGTGGCATCTGATGTCTCACGTGCGCAGCATGAACACGACGAGCACGGTGGCCGCGAGGGTGAAGATCACGAGCGGCGCGTGCTCGATGCTCTGATCGCGCGCGGCTTCGAGGACGACCATCGTCAGATCGCGTGCGCGTCCACCGGCCTCGGCCACCGCGTTGACGGGATGGCCCGCGCCGCCGCGCAGCGCGATCACGTCCCGAACGCGACCGTCCATCGAGACGAGCACCGTGAGCAGCACCAGCACGGCGCCGATCGACAGCGCCGTTTCGCCGAGGGCGAGCCGCCGAGCTCCCGATGGCCGAATGGATGACCTTCGCATCTCCATCCAATTCCTTCCGCAAAACTCGTTCCGCGGCGTTTCGCGATCGCGTGCTCCTTGTATGCGCCGCATTCGCGCGATCGACTCCTGATGTGTTCCGTTTCGTCACGCGCGCATCGTGACGGTTGTGACGAGCGGCATTACGAAACTGCGGGATGCCGCGTGCGTGAGGAGGGATGCGGCGCGGCGCCGGCGCGCGCGCGCCGCATGGTAAGTCGTGGCGAACGCGCAGGTTCATCTCCGATCGCGCGCCCGTGGCACAGCCGTTGCCTGCTTCCCCACCGCGTGGGGATCACGCCGGGTGCGGTGACCACACCTGGAACACACACGGCAATGCGCGTCGTTAACGACGCGCGGGAGGAACGGTAATGGCTGCTCTGATCATCAACCATCTCCGGATGCTGGCGAAGGGCGAGAGCGGGCAGGACCTGCTCGAGTACGCGCTGCTGGTCGCGTTGATCGCCCTCGTGGCGGTCGGCGCGGTCACGTTCGCCGGCAACCAGGTGCAGACGGTGTTCAACAACATCGCCAACGCACTGTCGGCCGCGCTCTAACGCGACGCGATTGCCCGGACGCGCCCGCCGTCGAATGCGGCGGGCGCGATACGGGCGCTTTCACCTCGGAGCACGGAAATGGGCATATCCCTCATGGTCGCGGTTGTCGGCCGCCTCATCGCGCGCGAGGACGGCCAGGACCTGATCGAATACGGATTGCTTGTCGCGCTGATCGCCATCGTGGCCATCCTGGGCATCACGTACCTCGGGACCACGATCGACGCGGTGCTGTGGGAGCCCATTGCCCAGAATTTCTAGCGCCCTCGAGCTCGCCGCCGTGGTGGGCGGCGGTGGATCGGGCGCGGTGATCGACCTGTATACGCGCCGCGTGCCGAACGCGCTCACGGCAGGCCTGGCGGCGACCGGACTCGCCTGCGCGGTGCTGCGGCTCAGCGCGGTCGGCGTCGGCGCCGCGTTCGGCGGTTTCGCCGTCGGGCTCGCGCTGATGCTGCCGGGCCACCTGCTCGGCGCGACCGGCGCCGGCGACGTGAAACTGCTGGCCGCCTTCGGCGTCTGGCTCGGGCCTGCGCGGACGGGTCAGGCATTCCTCTACACCGCGCTTGCCGGGGGAGTGCTGGCGGTGGCGGTGGCGTTCCGGCGGCGGCGGCTTGCCGAAACGCTCGAGCGCACGGCGGCGCTCGTCCGGACGCCCGACGCGGCGGCTGCGGAGATCGAAGCGCCGGCGTCCGACAACCGTTTCGCCTACGCGCCAGCGATTGCCATTGGGGCGATGGCGGTGGCGCTGGGGTTGTGAAATGACCGCCGTGGCCGAGATGAGGAAGGAACCCATATGGCTCGCACTCGCATCCTGCTCGTCCTGATCCTGGCGCTGACCGCCGGCGGCGTGTTCGCATACGCCACCTATGGCTACGTCCAGCAGAAAGACACCGTGCAGACGGTGTCGATTCCCACGCGGCCCGTGGTCGTCGCGGCAGCCGACCTCGACCTCGGCGCCGAGCTCAAGACCGACGATCTCCGGATCATCGACTGGCCGGCCAACGCCGTGCCCGCCGACGCCTTCGGCGATGCCAAGGACGTGATCGGCCGCGGCCTGATCATGCCGGTCGTGCAGAACGAGCCGATCCTGCCGATGAAGCTGGCTGCGGTCGGGGAGGGCGCCGGGCTGCCGCCCGTGATTCCGCCCGGCCTGCGCGCGATGTCGGTGCGCGTGAACGAGGTCATTGGCGTCGCCGGCTACGTCCTGCCCGGCACGTTCGTCGACGTCGTCTCGACATTGAGCCCGACGCAGCAGGCGACCGACATCACGTCGAAGGTGATTCTCACCAACGTGCAGGTGCTCGCCGCCGGCACGCGCATCGATCGGAACGCGGACGACAACAAGCCGATGCCGGTGAGCGTGGTGACGCTGCTCGTGAATCCCGACCAGGCCGAGCGGCTGACGCTGGCGAGCACCGAGGGCAAGATTCAGCTCGCGCTCCGCAACCCGCTGGATAAGAACACGCCCGAGACCCGCGGCATCAAGCCCGCCGTGCTGATGGGCACGCCCTCCTCGACGCCGCGCGCCGCTCCGCGGTCGCGGTCGCAGGCCCCGGCGCCCGTCGAGGTGAAACCGCAAGCGCCCCCGACCGTCACCGTGGAAATCATCCGCGGCGACAAGCGCGAGGAAACCGTGGTGAGACAGGACTAAGGCGATGAAACCAAGCATGTCCCGCAAGCTCCTGATCCTGGTGATCGCGCTGGTCTGGCCGCACCTCGTGCTGGCGGCCGACCCGGCATCCTCCGTTCGCCTGCTCGTCGGCCGATCCGCCGTCGTGGATGTCGGCACGACGATCACTCGCGTGTCGCTGACGAGCGCCGACGTCGCCGACGCGCTCGTGACGGCGCCCACCGAGCTGCTGGTGAATGGCAAGACGCCGGGCACCGTGTCGATGTTCGTCTGGGACCGCGGCGGCACGATCCGCCGCTACGAGGTCGTCGTGCAGCGCGACTTGTCGCGCCTGGCCGAGCAGGTGAAGACGTTCTTCCCGAAGGAGCAGATCGCGGTCGAAGGCAACGGCCGCAACGTCGTGCTCTCGGGCATGGTGACCAACAAGGACGTCATCGAGAAGGCCGTCGACCTGGCGGCCGGATACGTGGACAAGCGCGAAGAGGTCGTCACGTTGCTGCAGGTCCAGCCCGACGCCCCGAGCAACCAGGTGCTGCTGCGCGTCCGCTTCGCCGAGGTCAGCCGCAGCGCGCTGACCGAGCTCGGCGCGTCCTTCTTCACCAGTCCGACCGGCGTGAAGAACACGATCGGCCGCGTCACCACGGAGCAGTTCCCGGCGCCGGGCTACGATGGCCTGAAATACACGAAGTCGGGCTCCGACTTCGGCTCGCCCGTGACGAGCGCCGAGGGCCAGTTCACCTTCAGCGACTTTCTCAACCTGTTCCTCTTCAGCGAGAAGTACGACCTGGGCGCGATGATCCGGGTCCTGCAGACGCGCGGCCTCTTCCAGAGCCTCGCCGAGCCGAACCTGGTCGCGGAGAGCGGCAAGGAGGCGAGCTTCCTCGCCGGCGGCGAAATCCCGGTGCCCATCGCGCAGGGCTCGGGCAACAACGTCGCGATCAGCGTTCAGTACAAGGAATTCGGCATCCGTCTCACCTTCACGCCGGTCGTCAACGGCGACCGCATCCATCTCAAGGTGCGGCCCGAGGTCAGCTCGCTCGACTTCAACAACGCCGTCACCCTCCAGGGCTTCCGCATCCCGGCGTTCAACACGCGGCGCACGGAGACCGAGCTCGAACTCCGCAACGGCCAGACGTTCGCGATTGCCGGCCTGTTGAACAGCACCATGATGGAATCGGTACAGAAAGTGCCCGGCCTCGGCGACATCCCGATCCTCGGGTACCTGTTCCGCAGCAAGGCCGCCCAGAAACAACGGACCGAGCTCGTCGTGATGATCACGCCGGAGATTCTGCCGAACAACTCGCCGGGGGTGACCGACCAACTGCCGCGCCAGTCGGAGCCGTATCTGCCGTCGCTGCCGGACGACAAGTCGGTGGCGCCGCCTCCGCCCGCGTTCGCGCCGGCGCCCGAAACGCGCTCCCAGGTCGCGCCTGCGCCAGCGGCGTCCACGCCCGCCGCGGTGAACGCGGCGTCGGCCGCGGCGGCGGTGTCGGCACTGGCGCCGCGCGGACCCCGAATGGTGATGCCGCTGCCGGTGATCGAGCCTGTCGCGCCCGTCACGCCGGTCACGGCCGTCGCGCCCGTGGTGAGCGACACCGCGGCGGGCGATGTGGCGCAAGTGCGACCGCTCACGCCGGAAGAGACGGCGCTGATTGAGGAAGCCCGTCAGGCCGGGACCGCTGATCCAGAGCCGGATGGGGATCGAAAGTAACCAATGGCGCATCTTTCAGGGCTGATCGTCACCGAGGACGAAGACTTCCGGAAGCAGGCCGGACGCACGCTGCGCCTCGGGCCGTTGCCCGTGAGCGTGATGGACGATCGGAGCGGACGCGACCTCGCGGCCGTTGACGTGATGATCGTGGACGCGCGTCGCGATCAGGCAACGGCCATGTCCACGATCGAGCGGCTGCGGGCCGCGTCGGCGACGGCCGGCATCTTCGCCGTCGCGCTCGAGTCGGATCCCAACCTGATCCTGCAGGCGATGCGCGCCGGCGCGAACGAGTTCTTCACGTGGCCGCCGCAGGACGACGTCCTTCAGGGCGCGATTCGGCGGGTGGCCGCCCGCCGCGAGAGCGCCCACGGCGGCTCGGCCGGCGCGACGACGCTGGTGTTCTTCGGCGCCAAGGGCGGTGCCGGGACGACGACGGTGGCGGTGAACTGCGGCGTCGATCTGGCGCGCCTCAGCAAGAAGCCGACGCTGATCGTGGATCTCAAGCCCGGCCTCGGGGAAGTGGCGCTGTTCCTCGGCGTGCGCCCGCGTTTCAGCGTGCTCGACGCGATCGACAACCTGCACCGCCTCGACCGCGAGTTCATGCACGAGCTGGTGACGAAGCACAAGTCCGGCCTGGAGATCCTCGCCGGGTCGGACCAGTTCGATCGGCCCGGCGCATCGGACGGATCGGCGATGGAGGAGATGTTCCGGCTGCTGACGCGGCAGTACGAGTACGTGCTGGTGGATGCCGGCAGCCAGATCAACGCCTGCACCATCGCGGCACTCTATGCGGCCGACACGATGTTCCTCGTGGCGAACCCGGACGTGCCGTCGGTGCGAAACGCGCAGCGGCTGATCGACCGCGTGCGCCAGCTCGGCGCCTGCGCCGATCGGGCGCGCCTCCTGCTCAACCGCGCGGCGGAGCCGTACCCGATTCCGCCCGCGCAGATCGAGAACGCGGTGGGACATGCGATCCATCACACGTTCCCGAGTGATTACAAGACGGTGTCGAGTGCGCTCAACTCCGGCGTCCCGCTCGCCCTCGCCGGCGACAGCGAGATCGCGCAGCAGTTCGATCGCTTCACGCGCGGCATTCTCCAGCCGGCGGCGGCCGAACCCGCCGTCCCGGCCAAGCGCAGCCGGCTCGGCCTCGATCGCCTGGCCTCCATCTGGTAGCCGCCATGAATCCAGCCGCCGTCCCCGTGCCGCCGCCCGTCCAGCCCAGAGCGCAGCAGCCGCAGCAGGCCGCGAGGCCGCAGTACCTCGAGCTCAAGGCCAACGTGCACCGCAAGCTGCTCGGGCGCCTGAATCTCGAGGCGCTGGCGCAGTCCGACCGCGCGCGCGCCGAGTCGGAAATCCGGACGCTCCTCGGACAGCTGCTCGCCGAGGAGAACACCCCGATCAGCCTCGCGGAGCGCGAGACGCTCTTCGTGGAACTGCTCGACGACGTGTTCGGCCTCGGTCCGCTGGAGCCGCTGCTCCGCGACGCGGGGGTGAGCGACATTCTCGTGAACACGTACAAGTCGGTGTTCGTCGAGCGCGGCGGCCTGCTCGAGCGCGTGGCGACGACGTTCCAGGACGACCGCCACCTGATGCGCGTGATCGACCGCATCGTCAGCGGTGTCGGACGGCGTGTCGACGACAGCTCGCCGATGGTGGACGCCCGGCTGCCGGACGGATCGCGCGTGAACGCCATCATTCCGCCGCTCGCCGTCGATGGCCCGCTGCTCTCGATCCGGCGCTTTCCCGCCGAGCGCCTGAAGGCCGAATCGCTGATCACGCTTCGCGCGGCGACGCGCCCGATGCTCGACTTCCTCGCTCACTGCGTGCGCGCCCGCTTGAACTGCCTGATCAGCGGCGGCACCGGCGCCGGCAAGACGACGCTTCTCAACGTGCTGTCGGGCTTCATCTCGGATCGCGAGCGCATCGTGACCATCGAGGACGCGGCTGAATTGCAGCTCCACCAGGACCATGTCGTCCGTCTCGAGACGCGGCCGCCGAACGTGGAGGGCAAAGGCGCCATCCGCCAGCGGCAGCTCGTGGTGAACGCCCTTCGTATGCGACCCGATCGCATCGTCGTCGGCGAGGTGCGCAGCGAGGAGGCGCTCGACATGCTGCAGGCGATGAACACCGGCCACGACGGATCGCTCACCACCGTCCACGCCAACTCGCCGCGGGACGCCCTGGCGCGCATCGAGACCATGATCGCCATGGGCGCGACGAATCTGCCGGAGCGGGCGATGCGCCAGCAGATCGCCTCGGCGATTCAGGTCGTGGTGCAGCAGACCCGCATGAGCGACGGAACGCGAAAGGTCACCAGCGTGTCGGAGATCACGGGAATGGAAGGCGACGTGATCACGATGCAGGAGATCTTCGTGTTCGAGAAGATCGGCGTCACCGAAGACGGGAAGGTGATTGGCCGGTTCCGGGCGACCGGCGTGCGCCCGAAGTGCTGCGAGCGCCTCAAGGCGTCGGGCATCCACCTGCCGGCCGACATGTTCGAGGGCGTGATGGAGGTGCGGTAGTGGGAGCCGCGCTGCTCGTGTTCTTCGCGGTGGTCGGCGCCGTCACCGGGGGCTACTGGGCGGTGACCGTGCTGCCGGGGCTGCTGGCGGCCCGGCGGCTGAACGACCGGCTGCGCGAGGTCTCGTCCGGCGGCGAGATCCTGCCCGCCGGCCTCGACCCCGACGCCACCGTGCTGAAGCACGTGCGGTCGGGTCCCCTGCCGGCCGTGGATCGCCTCGTCGCCGGCACGCGCGCCGGCTCGGGCCTGGCGCGTCTGATTGAGCAGGCCGGATCGAGCACGACGCCCAGCGCGCTCATTCTGTTCAGCCTCCTGTCCGGCGTGGCGGTGGGCGTGGTGGGCGGCCTCCTCGTCGGCCAGCCGATCGCCATGCCGATCATAGGCGTCATCGGCGCCTTTCTGCCGATCCTGTGGCTGGGACACCGGCGTCGCGTGCGGCTGAAGAAATTCGAGGAGCAGTTTCCGGAAGCGCTCGACCTGGTGTCGCGCGCCCTTCGGGCCGGCCATGCGTTTCAGAGCGCGATGGGCATGGTCGCGAGCGAGCTCTCCGATCCCGTGGGACCCGAGTTCAAGAAGATGTTCGACCAGCAGAACTTCGGCCTGCCGCTGCGCGACGCGCTGAACGAGCTGGCTGAACGCGTGCCGCTGCTCGACGTGCGGTTCTTCATCACGGCCGTGCTGATCCAGCGCGACACCGGCGGCAACCTCGCGGAGATTCTCGACAACCTCGCGCACGTCGTCCGCGAACGCTTCAAGATCCTCCGCCAGGTGCGCGTGCACACGGCGCACGGACGCTTCACGGCGTGGGTGTTGCTCGCGTTGCCCGCAGCGCTGGCCGTGGCCCTCCAGGTGATCAATCCGGACCATATGCAGTTGCTGTTTCACGAGCGCATGGGCCAGCTGATGATCGTCGCCGCGATCGTCATGGAGACCGTCGGATACATCTGGATCCGCCAGGTCATCAAGATTGAGGTGTAGCCGATGACACTGCTGCTGCCGCTCGTCGCGTTTCTGATCGGGTCGGTGCTCGTGGGCGTGGCCGTGTATGCGTTCGCGCCCGGCGGGACCTCGGCGATGGAGCGCCGGCTGGCCGAGGTGGTCGGCCCCTTCGAGGGCGCCGCTGCCGACAACGCGGACTACACGAAGGCCGTGGTCAAGGTGCTCAAGCGCCTGGGTGAGCACGCGCCGCAACGGTCGACCGAGGTCGGGAAGCTGCGCCGGCGGCTGGTCGCCGCCGGCTACCGCGGCACCGAAGCGCTCATCGTCTTCTACGGGATTCGCGTTGGCTTCGCGGTGCTGATGTTCGCGATCCTGGCCGCGCCCGTGCTGGTCCGCCCGAATATCTTTCTGGCCCTCGCCGGGGCCGGCCTGGGCTACGTCGTGCCCGGCGTGGTGCTCGCGCGCATGGCGAAGCGGCGCCAGCACCGCATCCGGCTCGGCCTGGCCGACGTGCTCGATCTGCTGGTCGTGAGCGTCGAGGCCGGCCTCGGCCTCGACCAGGCGATTCAACGCGTGGCGGAGGAGCTGGAATTCGCGCACCCGGATCTGTGCGACGAGCTGCGGATGGTGAACCTGGAGCTGCGCGCGGGCACCGGCCGCGTCGACGCGCTGCGCAACCTCGCCGACCGGACCGGCGTCGAGGACCTCAGCTCCCTCGTCGCGATGCTGATCCAGACCGACAAGTTCGGCACGAGCGTCGCGCAGTCGCTGCGCGTCCACTCCGAGACGGTGCGCACCAAGCGCCGGCAGCGCGCCGAAGAGGCCGCCGCGAAGACCGGCGTCAAGATGGTGTTCCCGCTCGTGTTCTGCATCTTTCCCGCGATCTGGGTCGTGACCATCGGCCCGGCCGCGATCAAGTTCGTCCAGGTCCTCGGCCCGATGACGCAGCAGTGACGCCCATGACGCCCATGACCGCCACGACCCCCTCGTTCTTCGACGCCCCGGCCACGGCCCCCGTGCCGCCCGTGCCGCCGACGCTCGAGGCCACCGGCCTGGCGCTCGATCAGATCGAGCAGCTGCTCGTGAAGACGCTGTTCGCCGGCGAGCTGACGGGCCTGGCGCTCGCGGACCGGCTCCGCCTGCCGTACGCGATCCTCGAACCGCTCATCGAGCGCATCCGCGCGGAGCGGCAGATCGAGGTGAAGGGCGCCGCGGGCTCCGGCACCGCCGGCTACCGCTACGCCCTCACCGATCTCGGCCGCGACCGCGCGCTGCAGTACCTCGACGTGAGCCAGTACGTGGGCCCCGCGCCGGTGCCCCTCGCCGTCTACGTGGCGACCATGCACGAGCTGGCGGCCACGCGCGGGTTCATCGATCGCGAACGCCTCCGCGGCGGCTTCCAGCACCTGGTGGTCGACGAGGGGATGCTCGAGCAGCTCGGACCCGCCGTGAACGCCGGGAAGGCGGTGTTCCTCTACGGCCCCCCGGGCAACGGCAAGACCGTGCTCGCCGAGGGCATGGGCCGCGCGCTCGGCGGCGACCTCTACGTGCCGCACGCGATCGACGTGGACCGCAGCATCATCACCGTCTTCGATCCGATCAACCACGACTCGCTCGAGGCCGACACCGAGCCGTCGAGCGTCGTCACCGCCGCGCCCCGGGATCGCCGGTGGGTGCGGATCCGGCGGCCCGTCGTGATGGTGGGCGGCGAGCTCACCCTCGACATGCTCGACCTGACGTTCAACCCGATCGCCAAGTTCTACGAGGCGCCGATCCAGCTCAAGGCCAACGGCGGCGTGTTCCTGGTGGACGACTTCGGGCGCCAGCGCATCCGCCCCGAGGATCTGCTGAACCGGTGGATCGTGCCGCTCGAGAGCCGGATCGACTACCTCACGCTGCACACCGGGAAGAAATTCCAGGTGCCGTTCGACGTGCTGATCGCGTTCGCGACGAACCTCCGGCCCGAGTCGCTCGCCGACGAGGCGTTCCTGCGGCGCATTCCGTACAAGATCGCCGTCGGCGATCCGACGGTGGAACAGTTCACCGAGATCTTCGAGTTGAACTGCCGGCGGCGTCAGCTGAAGTTCCACCAGGTGCTCGTGGCGTACCTGCTGCGCCGCCACTACCTGCCCTGCAACCGCCCGCTGCGGGCCTGCCACGCGCGCGACCTGCTCGACCAGGTCGTGGCGCTGTGCCGCTACCGCGGCATCGAGCCGGCGATCTCCCGCGAGACGCTCGACGCGGCGTGCGCCGCCTACTTCGTGGGCGACGCGGAGGGCGCGTCCCTTCCCGCGCGCGTGGCCGGGCCGGCCGACCGGCCGCGGCCGCGGGTCCACTGACGTGGTCGCCGCCGAGCAGGCCCTGGCCTCTGGCTCCGGATCTCGCGTGGGGTCCGCCTTCGGGCCGACCATCATGAGCCGCGAGGCGGCCGCCGACCTTCTCTCGCGCGCGGTCGTCGGCGCGCTCTTCGCGCTGCTGGCGATCAACCTGCTCGAGGAGTTCACGCGAACCGGCCACTGGACCGGCCTGCTCCTGCTCGCGAGCGAGGGGCTGGTCGTCGTGTTCACGGTGTTCCGCCGGCGGGCGTCGGTGGTGGATCGCACGCTGGCGGCGCGGCTCGCGACCGCCGTCTCGGTGGCCGGCCCGCCGCTGCTGCGCGCCACGGCCGCGATGCCTTTGGCGCCGGATGTCGTCACCGGGCTCGTCTCCGCCGCCGGACTGATCGTCGTCGTGGCCGCCAAGCTCGCCCTGGGGCGCAGCTTCGGCATCGTGCCGGCCAATCGCGGTGTCGTCATGCGCGGCCCGTACACCCTCGTGCGGCATCCGATCTACGCCGGCTACCTCGTGACGCATGCCGCGTTCCTCGTCGCGCACCCGGGCGCGATGAATCTGGCGATCGCAGCGGTCGCCGACATCGCGCTCATCGCGCGCGCGCTCATCGAGGAGCGCGTCCTGCACCACGATCCCCGGTATCAGGCGTACTGCGCGCATGTGGCCTGGCACTTCGTGCCGGGGGTGTTCTAGGTCGGGTAGGTCGGGTGGGTCGGGTAGGTCGGGTGGGTCGGGTGGGTCGGGTAGGTCGGGTAGGTCGGGTGGGTCGGGTAGGTCGGGTGGGTCGGGTGGGTCGGGTGGGCAGGTGGGGTGCATGGACCAGAGTCAGGCCGGGAGGCTCATCAACGGACGAACACTTGCGATCATCGCCGACCGCGTGGAAATCGCCGATACGCGGCGGGCGCGGCGGCGGGGGCTGCTCGGGCGCACGGGCCTCGCGCCCTTCGCGGCGCTGGTGATCGAGCCGTGCTTTGCGATTCACACGGCCTTCATGCGGTTCGCCATCGACGCGATCTTCATGGGGCGCGACGGACGCGTGCTGCGCGTGGTACGCGGGCTGCCGCCCTGGCGCGTCGCCGTCGCTCCCGGCGCCCACGCCGTGATCGAGCTCGCCGCGGGGGCGCTGCGCGAAGGGACGGTCGCTGTCGGCGATCGGGTGATGCGGGAGAATGCAGAAATGCAGGAATGCAGGAATGCAGGAATGCGGATGATCAAGGCATGACGGCGTGACACCGTAGGCGCGCGATGGTTGCGCCCAGATGCGCGCGCGGGTCGTCCCAGAATTCCTCGACCAGCGGATGACGCTCGAGCGCGGCCTGCACGATGCCGCGCTGCACGCCGCGCCCGCGCCCGTGCACGAGCCGCACCTCGCGGAGCCCGGCCTCGGCCGCCGCGCGCACGTACTCCTCGACGACCGATGGAATGTCTCGCGGGGCGAACGCGTGGAGATCGAACTCCGGCCCGATGGGGACGGTCTTCAGTGCCTCAGCTCCCCACTTCTCCAGCTCCCCAGCTCCTCAGCTCCTCAGCTTCCCTGTGGGTATGTCGCCGTGACAACTGTCGAGATGCCGCCGCGCACGGAGAAGTCGCCGACGACGGTCATTCGGCGCGGCGCGAGCGCGGCCACGAGGTCGTCGAGGATCTCGTTGGTGGCGGCCTCGTAAAAGATGCCGCGATTGCGGAATCCGGTGAGATAGTACTTGAGTGCCTTCAGCTCGACGCAGCGCGCGTCGGGGACGTAGGTGATGCGAATCTCGCCGAAATCGGGCAGTCCGGTTTTCGGGCAGACGGACGTGAACTCCGGGCACCGGATCGCGATCTCGTAATCCCGCTCGGGACGGGGATTGGGGAAGGTCTCGAGCGTTCCGCTTGACATGCCCGGGATTCTAGCATTTGGGCCCGGAAAACCGGGGTTTCCCGGGGGGAAGGGGTTTGACACTACCGGAGGCGCACGCTAGCATACGGCCAAATTTGGAATAAAACCGCGATCTTCGCTGCGCGCGCGGCGATCGCCGGTGACACCACCGCGCGACGTGGAACTTAAGGGGGAACGCCGATGGCAGACGCCCGCAGGATGGGCAAGTCCGAACTCTTCTCACACTTCGCCGAACGCTTCGATGTGAAGCGCACGCAGGCTCGTGAGTTCTTCGACGAGCTGACCGCGCTGTCCGAGAGAGAGTTGAAGCGCTCGGGAGAGTTCGTGCTGCCCGGCATGGTCAAGCTCGTCGTGCAGAAGCGGAAGGCCCGGATGGGCCGTAACCCGGCGACGGGTGAAGCGATCAAGATTCCGGCCAAGACCGTGGTCAAGGCTCGGATCGCCAAGCAGTTGAAGGACGCCGTCCTGCCGAAGAAGTAGCGCAGGAACGGTCAGGCGGGTCTGGCAGGTCGGGTGTCTCGCCCGGCGTGCCAGACCGCAGCTTCAGGCCGCCGTCGCGCGCCCCGCCAGCAGCCGGCTGTGAATCGTCGCCGGCACCAGCCGCTCCGTTTTCGCCTCCACGTTCGCGATCGAGTCGTCGTCCAGGATGATGCGGTCCTTCGGGCCGAGCACCACCTCGGCGCTGAAGCGCCGCAGCCCGCGGATCGTCGTCGTCTCGAAGTACCTCACCGGGACGCGACGGTCGCCGACGATGAGCACGGTCGTCTTGATCAACGTGCGGAACATGTCCTGACTCCTAGCTGGCCGCCGCTTGTGCCGTCCGATCGTCGCGCGCGGGGAAGCGCATCGTGAACACGGTGCCCTTGCCCAGCTCGCTCTCGACGGTGAGGGTCCCGTCCAGCTGCTCCACGATGCGCTTGCTGATCGCCAGGCCCAGCCCGAGGCCGCGCCGTTTCGTGGTGACAAAGTCTTCGAAGATGACGCCCAGCCGGTCCGCGGCGATGCCGGATCCGGTGTCGGCGACGCGCACGACCACGTGGCCGCCGTCGCGCAGCGTCTCGACGCGAACCGAGCCGCCGGCTTCCGTGGCCTGAATCGCGTTCGTCACCAGGTTGCGATACACGCGGCCGAGCGCGAAGCGATCGCCCTCGATCACGAGCGGGCTGCTCGCGTACAGCGTCTCCACGAGGATGCCGTTGCGCGTGCCCTCGGCCTTCATCGGTTCCACGATCTCGGCGACCGACGGGTTGACGTCCATCGCGAAGCGCTCGATCGGCTTCGGTTTGACGATGTTGCGGAGATCGTCCATGAAGCGGCGCAGCGTCTCGAGCTCGCGATCGATCGTGCGTTGGAACAGCTCGCGCGACTCGGCGTCGAGATCGTCGCGCGCCAGCAGGCGCGTGCTGTTGCCGATGTTCTGGATCGGGTGCGAGAGGTCGTGCACGAGGCCGGCCGCGACGCGGCCGAACATCGCCTGGCGCTCCTGCCGCTTCACGTCTTCCTGGAGCTCGACGAGGCGATCGGCCATCGTGTTGAACGAGGCGCCCAGCTCGCTGAACTCGTCGCCCGTGCGGATGTCCACGCGCGTCTGCAGGTTGCCGGCCGCGATCGCGCGCGTGCCGGCGCGCAGCCGCTCGATCGGGTTGAGCATGTACCGCTTGCCGAAGGCCACGCCGATCCCCACCATCGCCAGCAGGGCCACGCCGATGACGATGATGAGCTGGCGACGCAGCTCGGCGGCGGTGGCGAACGCCTCGCTCGTGGGCTGCTCGACGATCACCGTCCAGCCGAGCGTGGGAATCGCGGCCGCGACCGCGAGCGTGCTGCGGCCGTCCGCGTTCGTGTACTCGGCATCGGGGATGCCGCCGCCGAAGAGCGGGTGATCGCGCATGCTCGTGGCTTCCGCGACGAGCGCCTTCTTGTCCGGGTCGCCGTGCGCCACGAGGACACCGTCCGGCGCGAGCACCATCGCGTAGCCCTCGTTGCCGAGGCGGATCTGGTCCACCATGCGCCACATCTCCTCGAGGCGGAACTCGCCGACGAGCCACCCGGAGGGCTGGTTGAGGCGCGTCAGGTGGACGGCGAAGACCGTTGTCGGGAGCTGGTCGTCATCGATCGAAATGGGCGACATGCTGACGCCGTCGAGCATCAGCGCGCGGTCGCGCTCGGGCGGGATGCCGACGTTCGGGCGGCCGACGCGGCTCGTGGCGACGACGGAGCCGTCTTCGGCGAAGAGGGTGACCTCGCGAAACTCGCGGAAGTCGAGGACGTAGCTCTTGAGGATGCGGTCCTGCTGCCAGGTCTGGAGCTCGGTGTCCTGGAGGTCGGCGGCGAGGGCGCGGAGGAGGCGCGCGTTCGTCGAGATGTAGCGGCGGATTTCCTCGGCGGCGCGGCTGGCGACGTTGGCGTGGCCCTGGATCACGGACTCGCGGGTGCCGCGCTCGAGCGAGACGATCGAGACGACGCCGTAGAGGACGAGAGGCAGCACGGCCGCGATCGCGAGAAGGAGCGCGAAGCGGACGGCGATGGTGCGGATCGTCTTCACGGCTGCGGGTCCGAATCAGTGGCTCGTGGTTGCGGCATCGTCCGCCAGGCGCCAGAGGCGAAGGTTCGGGCCCCAGGGATCGCCGGCGTGCTGGAATCACGAACCGATTGCTGACGGCGCGGATGCGCTCGCCCCATGCGATGAAATATCGCGGGGGGATCCGTCGGCGATGGCACGCTGGAAAGCGACGACGCCCTGCTTGTACTCCTCATCGGACGTCGCGTGTCTGATTGTATCCAGCGCAGTATCCACGGCTGGGCTCTCGTAGCCCCCGAAATTCCCGGGAGCCGCCGCTGTGCCAGAAATAGTAAGGCCTGAAGAGATCTGGGCCTTGGGAAAAGTCCGACAGCACGGTGTCGAAGTCTCCCGAGGCCAATCTGGCGAGAACTTCGTTTGGCTGCGAGCGCCTGCAGTTCGAGGTGAACGCCGACCGGCATCGAGTTGCTTCTGGAGCGCAAGGGCGAGGCGTTCTCGCGACGGATCCGCGCCGAAGATGCAGCTGAGCGAAATCGTGCGCCCATCTTCGTCCAGTCGGATGGGGGTCATACAGAATCGGCGCATCGGGATCGTAAGCCCAGTGCTCCGGCCACACGGGACCGTCGGCTTCCGTCCCGTGGCCGTCGAGGCCGGACGTGATTAGAGACTTTGCGATCCACGGCGCTGTTCAGGCCGCGTCTGAATTGCGCCGATCGAAGCTCCGGCCGGCGGACATTCAGTAGCAGCATGTACTGATACGAGTGGCGCATCCGTCGAACCGTCACGCTCGTGGAAGGCTCAAGCGAATCGAGCGCGTCCAGAGGCACCTCGTACAGCATGTCGATTTGGCCGCGAAGCAAATCGGCCCATGCCGCCCGTGCGGACGGATAGGGTTGAGCACCACCTCGTCGACGGCCGGCCGCGGATTGTAGTCCGGGTTCACGCGAAGGCGCAAGCGTCCCATCGGTTGCATCAGACGAGTCGAGCATGAAGGGCCCGTGCCGACCAGCTGCTGGCCAGGCTTGCGAACGAGGAGATTCAAGGCCTCGAGGAGAAAGGCTGATGGCTCTCGCAGAGAAATCTGAAGCTCGGATTCAGATACCGCTCGTCGATCTTCTGGACGTCGTCAAATGCCGGCCCGAGGAAGCTCGGAAGTTGACTGGTCAGGATGTCCTGAACGTCGCTCGCATCGAGCTTCGTGCCGTCGTGAAAAGTCGCGCCCTGACGCAAGTGAAAAACCCACGTGAGGTGGTCGTCAGAGACGGACCACCGGTCGAAGACGGCCGCAACGCGGCCTGCCATCCCTTCCGGGGTTGACCAATCCCTCCAGAACGACGCGATTAGCCGCTTCCAGGATGCCGCTCTGTGGAGCTGCTGGTTGGGAGTGGGCCGAAGCCCACTCTCACCGTCACATTCGCCCTGGTCGTGTCATGTTCGCCCTGACAGGCAGCTGCAAGCGATGAGCGTGAGCAGGAAGATCGGCGCAAGCGGCGCGCGCGAACTTCCTGACTCGTCTCATGCCCGCATTATCGGCTACTTCGTCGCTTCGGGCCAGCCGCCGTTGTCGTCCAGGAACGTGATGCACCAGTTGCTCGGCTTCGCCTTGACCGTACCCTTGTTCACAACTTTGATCTTCATGATGACCTCTATGCTGCGCTGGCCACGTCCTGGGCCAGCGTAAGAAGCGCCGATTCGAAACTCCGCTTGTGACATGTCGGCGCATTCATGTCGCCAAGTTGGATGTGCGAGGCGGTCACGCAACCGCCCGCGCAGATCGGGATGAAGGCACACTCGCCGCACTCTTTCCACGGGCTCAGCCGCAGAAATTTCTCGCGCACCGACTCGCGCGCGGCCTCGCGCCGCCCGTCGATGTGGCCCACCGACATCGCCTGCTCGCCCGTGAAACCGGGGCAGGCGTAGAGCGACCCGTCGGGGCCGATCGTGTGGGCGTTGCCGTAATGCACGTGGCAGGGACCCATGTGCACGCCGTCGGAGGTCGCGAAGCCGTGCTTCTTCGTCTCCTCGCGCAGGAATTCCATCTTGTCGTCGAGCAGGTTGCAGGTGTCGCAGCTCGACCCGCCACCCTCGCCGACCGTCGTCATGCACGTGCCCTTGAGCGAGTTCGCCGGCCGGCCGTCGGCCGCAACCGGCGTCAGCGCGATCATGCCCTTCCCGTTCACCTTGGGCGGCGCGATCCGGGCCCCTTCGGCTGCGCTCAGGGCAGGCGCGTTGTCTTCGCGGACGACCGGTTTGAAATTCACGCGCAGCAGGCGGTCCGCGAAGTCCTGCGCGCTCAGGAAGTCGAGCAGCTCGGGGAAGCTGTCCATCGACGTCTCGTCGAAGTTGCCCCCGATGTTGATCCGGATCTTCGGCGCCACCTTGCGGATGTTCTCGATGATCCGATCGAACGTGCCCTGGCCGCCGCGCAGCGGACGCATGCGGTTGTGCGCGTCCTTGTCGCCGTCGAGCGTGATCTTCACGCTCTGCAGGCCGAGCGGCTGCATCCGGTCGACGATCTCCTCGGTGAGGAGCAGGCCGTTGGTGATGATGCTGATCCGGATCGGGATGCCGCGCGACTCCGCTCCGCGATGCGCGCGCTCGGCCAGGTAGTACATCACCGGCAGGTTCAGCAGCGGCTCGCCCCCGAAGAACGTCAGCATGACCCGCTCGGGTGAGATCCGCTCGAGCTCGTGGTCGATCCAGGCGGCGGTCTTCACCGCCGTCTCCATCGTCATCTTCTGCGCGAACTTGTTGTAGTCGCCGTGGTCGCCCTGGTAGCAGTAGTCGCAGGCGAAATTGCACTGGAGCGTCGTGAGCACCGTGAGGTTCAGCTCCGACCGGTCGTTATGCACCAGATCGAAATAGTGATCCAGCGAGTGGTGATCGACCGCGCGGTTCGCCACGAGGAAGCCGTTCTCGCTGAGCGTCTTCACCGCGTCCCATTCCTCGCCGCTGAAGCCGCCCAACTGGCTCGTCGCGGTGGCGCACCGGTCCAGCAGATCCGCCACGTCCGGAGACACCACGAGCTGCGCGTCGGTGAGCGTGTTCATGAGGAACACTTCGTTCCGCTCCGGGAGCGGCACGCGCAGGTTGTAGATGGATGGTTGCATCATGACCGTTGAGCTCTGAATCGCGTTTGTGAGTTGCACGCAGCCGAGGGCCGACGTCGACATCTTGGCCTTCTCGTTGCGAACGATCAGTGCAACGCGTATTCCACCGCGCACGCGACACCAGCGACACTCGCGCTCGTGCCGGTTTCGCTGGCGTTTCCGTGAGGAAGTCGCGACGGACGCGACGTCTGGAGCAGAGTTCTCAGGCGCGACGCGGACAAGTACTTGACCGCACGATCGCGGATCGAATGGTCGTGGAGTGGTTATCGGTGTGAAATCAGGGAATTGCGGAGGGAGGCAAGAGCTTGGCCGTATGAGTCAAGTTGTTGCCTGAAATCATGCGCCGCGCAGTCGTTTCGCAAGTTGTCGCACGTCGAGCTTGTCCATTTTGTACTTCAACGTGCTCAAGGGTATTCCGAGGTACTCCGCAGTGCCGGTCACGTTCCATCCGCAGCGCTCCAGCGCACGCAGGATGAAATTACGCTCGAATGTGTTCGTGGCGTCCTCGAACAAACTGTCAGACGAACCGCCCGCCGGCTCCAGTTGGGCGAAGTGGAACTCCAGCGGCAGATCCTCCTCGGAGATGAACGTCTTGTCGGTCACCGCCACGAGCCGTTCGATCAGGTTCTCGAGCTCGCGGATGTTCCCGGGCCACCAATAGCGCCGCAGCATCGTGATCGTGGAGTCGGTAATGCCCTGGATGTTCTTGCGGAAGCGCGTGTTATAGCGCTTGAGGAAGAACTCGGCGAGCAGCGGCACGTCGTCGGCGCGCTCGCGCAGCGGCGGCAGTTTGATCGGGATCACGTTGATCCGGTAATAGAGGTCCTCGCGGAACCGGCCTTCCTTGACCGCCTTCTCCAGGTCGATGTTCGTCGCGGCGATCAGGCGGAAGTCGGTCTTGATCGGCTTGGTGCCGCCGACGCGCTCGATCTCACCCTCCTGGATCGCGCGCAGCAGCTTCGCCTGCAGGTCGAGCCGCAGATCGCCGATCTCGTCGAGGAACAGCGTGCCGCCGGAGGCGAGCTCGAACTTGCCGAGCTGCTGCCGGTGCGCGCCCGTGAAGGAGCCGCGCTCGTGGCCGAAGAGCGTGCTCTCGGCCAGCTCGCGCGGGATCGCGGCGAGATTCACGGCGATGAACGGCGCATCGGCGCCGCCCGCCTCGCGGTGCACCAGCCGCGCCAGCAGCTCCTTGCCCGTGCCGCTCTCGCCGAGGATCAGCACGGTCGCCGAGAGCTTCGCGACCTTGTGCACCAGGTCGACGATGTCGCGCGTGATCTTGCTCGGCCCGACGATGAACTCGCGCTCGCTCTGGTCGGCCACCTGGGCGCTCAGGGTCAGCACCTGGCGGTTCAGGTCCTGCCGCTCGCCGGCGTTCCGGACGAGCGAGCGCAGCTGGTCGTAGTCGAAGTCCTTATTGATGTAGTGGTAGGCGCCGTGCTTCATCGCCTGCACGGCGGTCTCGATCTCGTTGATGGCCGAGATCATGATGACCTCGACCAGGCCGTAGTTTTCCTTGACGATGCGCAGGACCTCGAAGCCGCTGATGCCGGGCAGGCGTACGTCCAGCAGCATCAGGTCGACGTCTTCGCGGTTCAGAATGGGGAGGGCGGCCTCGCCGCTGGCGACCCGGAGCACGCGGTATTCGCGCTTGAGGATCGCCGTCAGCGTGTCACGCATCCCCTCGTCGTCATCGACGACAAGGACGGTTTTGGGCTTCTGGCTCATGGAGGGACCGAAGCTGCGCGAGCGGGCGTATTGTGTCAGGCTGGAGCAGGGGAATCAAGGAAACCTGAGGGTGGCGCGCCGCCAGCGGCGGTCTTGACACGCCGAAGAGGCCTTCATTAAGGTATTGCGTTTGTTGACTTTACAGATATTTCTCGCGCTCGCGCTCGTGGCAGCATTTGCCGCCCTGGCGTACACCCGCCGACTGGCGCGGCGCCTCGAACAACTCACCGAGTCCTACTGGGAGCTCCGGTACGAGCACGGGCAGCTCCGCGCCCGCGTGAACCGGCTCGATCCCGACGACCCGGCCGCGCCCCCCGCGCCCGCGGAGCCGGCCGCGACCACGACGTTCGTCCCCCTGTCTTCGATGAAACGTTGAGCTGATGGAACCACAGAGGCTCGGAGGCGCGGAGGTCGATCACGCTGTGGTGCTCGACGCGGACGGCCTGCGGAGCAGGCCGCCTGGCGAAGCAAGAAGACCGGGCGCACAAGACTCACTCGCTCTCTGGAGTCTTGCGCACCCGGTCTTCTTGCTTCGCCGCGCCGCCTTCGGCGGCCCGCGTCGATCACCCAGAGGGATCAGCCTCTGTGTCTCTGTGGTTGGTTCTGTCCTCCTCCATGTCTCTGTCTTGAGGTAATCGTGGCCGCCAACGAATACGATGTCGTCGTCATCGGCGCGGGAACCGGCGGCTACGTCGCCGCGATTCGCGCCGCGCAGCTCGGCCTGAGCGTGGCCGTGGTCGAGAAGCAGCAGGCGCTCGGCGGGACGTGCCTCCTCTGGGGCTGCATTCCGACGAAGGCGCTGCTCGAGCACGCCCACGCGCTCAAGGTCGTGCAGCACGCCCAGGAGTGGGGCGTGACGGCGGCCGGCGCGCCGATCTCGGCCGCGGCCATCGACATGGCGCAGGTCCAGGCGCGCAAGAACAAGATCGTCACCGGTCTCTCGAAGGGCGTCGAGTACCTCTTCAAGAAGCACAAGATCGACTGGATCAAGGGAACGGCGCGGATCGCGGGGAAGGCGCGCGTCGAAGTGACCGACGGCCCGCCTTCGCCTGCTCCGCAGGCTACGGCGAGACAGGCGATCGTCGCGCGCAAGGACATCATCATTGCCACCGGCTCGGCGCCGCGCGGCATCCCCGGCATCAAGATCGATCGCAAACGCGTGATCACGAGCGACGAGGCGGTCGGGCTGGCCGAGGTGCCGAAGGCGATCGTGATCCTCGGCGCCGGCGCCGTCGGCGTCGAGTTCGCCTCGATCTTCCGCCGCTTCGGCAGCGCCGTGACGATCCTCGAGCTGCTGCCGCGGCTGGTGCCGGTCGAGGACGAGGCCGTCTCGGCCGAGCTCGAGAAGTCGTTCCGGAAACAGGGCATCACGTGCCACACGGGTGCGCGCGCCACGGCCGCGCGCGCCGGCGCCGACGCGGTCGAGGTGGACGCGCAGCTCGCCGACGGAACGGCCACGACCATGCGCGCCGATTACCTGCTCGTCGCGACCGGCCGCGGCCCGGTCACGACGAGCCTCGACCTCGAGCGGCTCGGCGTCGAGATCGAGCGCGGCTATATCAAGGTCGATCCGATGTACCGGACCTCGGTGCCCGGGCTGTCGGCGATCGGCGACGTCATCACGCTCGGGACCGGTCCGCACCCGCAGCTGGCGCACGTCTCCTCGGCGGAGGGCATCCTGGCCGCCGAGCGCATCGCGGGGAAGCATCCGCCGCCGATCAACTACGACCACGTGCCGGCCTGCACCTACTGCGATCCGGAAATCGGCAGCGTCGGGCTCACGGAGAAAGCGGCGCGCGAGCGCGGCTACGACGTCCGCATCGGCACGTTCCCGTTCGGCGTCCTCGGCCGCGCGAAGATGGCCGGCGAGATCGAGGGATTCGTGAAGATCGTCGCCGAGACGAAGTACGACGAGGTGCTCGGTATCCACATGATCGGCCTGCGGTCGACCGAGCTCGTCGCGGAAGCGACGATGGCGCTCCGGCTGGAGGCGACCGTGGAGTCGATCATCCGGACGATCCACGCGCATCCCACGATGGCGGAAGCGATCGGCGAGGCGGCGCACGCGGCGCACGGCGGCGCCATTCACCTGTAGAATCAAGTTATGGCCACCGACGTCGTCATGCCGCAGATGGGCGAGTCGATCGCGGAGGGGACCATCGTCCGCTGGATCAAGAAGGTGGGCGATGCGGTCGACCGCGACGAGCCGCTGTTCGAGATTTCCACCGACAAAGTGGACGCGGAGATTCCGTCGCCCGCCGCGGGCGTCGTGACCGAGATCCGCGCGAAGGAAGGCGAGACGGTCGCCGTGAACAGCGTGGTGGCGATCATCGGGCCGCCTTCGTCCCCTGCGGGGACTTCGGCGCCCGGGCCTGAACCCGTTGCGGCGGCGCCTTCGCCCGCGCCTTCGTCCCCTGCGGGGCCTTCGGCGCCCAGGCAGGCGCCGAAAGCGGAGGCCGTCTCCGCCGGCGATCGCCCGCGCACGTCGCCGCTCGTGCGGCGGATCGCGCAGGAGCACGGCGTGGACCTGGCGCAGGTGCGCGGCACCGGCGAGAGCGGCCGCGTCACGAAGCACGACATCCTCGGGTTCCTCGAGTCGCCCTCGCGGCCGGCGGCCGCGAAGGCGCCCCGGGCCGGCTCATCGATCAAAGGGCCGGCGATCGAGCGGCCGACGTTCGAGAGCGACGCCGACACCAGCGTCGTGCCGATGTCGGTGATGCGCAAGCGCATCGCCGAGCACATGGTGCTCAGCCGGCGCACGTCGGCGCACGTGCACTCGGTGTTCGAGGTCAACTTCACGCGCGTCGACCAGGTGCGGCGCGAGCGGAAGGCGGAGTTCGAGCGGGCCGGCTCGAAGCTCACCTTCATGTCCTTCCTCACGCGCGCGGTCGTCGAGGCGCTCCAGGCCGTGCCGATCGTGAACGCGTCGCTCGACGGCGAGTCCGTCGTCTATCACCGCGACGTGAACCTCGGCATCGCGGTCGCCCTCGACTGGGGGCTCATCGTGCCGGTGGTCAAGCGCGCCGATCGGCTGAACCTGCTCGGCCTGAGCGAGGCGATCGCCGACCTCGCCGCCCGCGCCCGCGCGAAGAAGCTCAATCCGGACGATGTGGCGGGCGGGACGTTCACGATCACCAACCCCGGCGTCTTCGGCGCGCTGTTCGGCATGCCGATCATCAACCAGCCGCAGGTCGCGATCCTCGGCGTCGGCGCCATCGAGAAGCGCGCCATCGTCGTCGACGATGCGATCGCGATCCGGCCGATGGCGTACCTGACGCTCGGCTACGACCATCGCCTGATCGACGGCGCGGTCGCGGACCAGTTCATGTCGCATCTGAAGCAGGTGATCGAAAACTGGGAGTGAACACGCTCGAGGTCCGCCGGCTGGGGCGCATGGCGTATGCCGAGGCGCTCGAGCTGCAGCGCGCGCTGGTCGAGGAGCGGCGCGCCGGGCGGACCGGGGATCTGCTGCTGTTCGTCGAGCATCCGCACGTGCTCACGCTCGGCGTGCGGGGCGACGGCGGGCGCGGGCACATCCTGGCGACGCCGGCGCGGCTCGAGGCGCTCGGCGTGTCGGTCCACGAAACCGGCCGCGGCGGCGACATCACCTATCACGGCCCCGGCCAGATCGTGGGCTACCCGATCCTCGACCTGAAACCCGATCGGCAGGACGTGCACCGCTACGTGCGCGATCTCGAGGACGTGATGATCCGGACGCTCGCCGACTACGGCGTCGAGGCCGGGCGCGTGAAGGGCCTCACCGGCGTCTGGGTGAAGGCCGAGAAGATCGCCGCCATCGGCGTGCGCATCTCCCGGTGGATCACGAGCCACGGCTTCGCGTTCAACGTCTCCACGGACCTCGACTACTTCACGCTCATCGTGCCCTGCGGCATCGCCGATCGCGGCGTCACCTCGCTCGAGCGGCTGCTGGGCCGGCGCGTGGATCGCGGCGAGGTCGAGGATCGGCTGGCGGCGCGCTTCTGCGAGGTCTTCGATCGCGTGCCGGCCACGCCGGTGGAGGCCCGATGACTCGCAACCGCCGCGCGCGGCTCGTGGCGCCGACGCGCCTCACCTGGATCGCGATCGCCGTTGTCGCCGCGGTGATCGCCGGCAGCGCGGCGTACCTCCTGCTGCGGTACGCCGCCCTGCCCGACCTGCTGCCCGTGCGGTTCAACCGCGCGAGCCGGCCGAGCGGGTGGCAGTTCAAAACGTATCCGCGGGTGTTCATGCCGGTGCTCGTGCAGAGCACGCTCGCGATCGTGTTCGGCGCCGTCGCGGCGCTCCTGCTGTCGCGCCCGCATTCGCCCGATGAAGACCGATCGGCGGACATGACGGCGGCGGCGGTCGCGGCGGAAACCGTCGCGCTCGTCGCGCTCGTCTGGGTCGCGTTCCAGGGCTACGCGGCCGTGGCGCTGTCGACGATGTGGCAGCGCGGGTTCGGCGGGCTCGGGCCGGTCTACGGAACCGTGATGTGGGTGGGCGTCGCGTGCTCGGCGCTGATCTTCGTCCGCGCGCAGCGGGGCCTGGGACGTCCCGACCCGCGCCCCTTCGAACCGGGCCACTGGCGGTTCGGCCAGCTCTATAAGAACGCCGCGGACCCCGCGCTCTTCGTCCCGACCCGCGACGGCAGCCGCTGGACGCTGAACTTCGGCCGTCCCGTCGCGGCCGCCCTGATGGGCGCGATCCTGGCCATGGGCATCCTCGGGCCGACCATCATTCTGGGGTTGTTGCTGAGGTCGTAGGGGACGGCTGAAGCCGTTAGCCGTCACCGCCAGCTGTTAGCTGTTAGCCGTTAGGCCTGGCTTCAGGCTAGTGGCTTAAGGCTAATGTCTACAGTATCTTAACGTATATAGTTCACGTGTGGAATATTTTGGCCTCCCGGGGTGTTCTACCACTCCATGGGGGGCTCCATGCGGAAGCTGAATTCTGATCAGGCACTGCTCGAACGGCTGCAGGCGGGCAACGAGCAGGCCATGGGCGAGCTGGCCGAGACCTACGGATCGAAGGTCTACCAGCTGGCATTTCGATACCTGCGCAACAAGGAAGACGCCGAGGAGGTCGTGCAGGACGTCCTCTTCAAGGTGTACCGCAAGGTCGGCGCGTTTCGCGGCGACTCGGCGCTCTCCTCGTGGATCTACCGGATCACGTTCAACACGGCGATGTCGCGGCTGCGGACCGCGGGCTACCAGCGCGCGCAGCGGGAAGGCCGCCAGCTGTCGGTGGACGCGGGCGAGACGGCGGGCGTCCCGATCGTCGAGCCGGCCGACTGGTCGGGTCTGGGCGACGAGGGCGTGCTGCGCGCCGAGATGCGGCGCGAGGCCATCCGCGCGATCCTGGCGCTGCCGGCGATCTACCGGGCGCCGGTCGTGCTTCGCGATCTGCAGGGGTTGTCGACCGAGGAGGCCAGCGCGGTGCTGAACGTGAAGGATCAGACGCTCAAGTCGCGGCTGCACCGCGGCCGGCTGATCCTGCGAAAGCAGCTTGCGGACTTCGCCGGCGGCCTCACGCTGCACCGCCCGGCTTACGGAATGTGAGTGGAGAAACTTCCAACTTTCTCAATCTTCAGTACAGCCTAGCGTTGTCGAACGCGACCTGATCGCGCACGTTCAACGTCACGTCCACAGGCGTCGCGCCGGCCGTTCCGAGCTTCACGGGAACGGCCGCCGCGCGCGCTTTTCTCCCCAGCGAATCATCAGGCGCGAGGAACACGCTCATGCGGCGCCGCGTGCGCCCGGCGAGCGCATCGACCGCGAGCGCCGTGGCCGAGGCCAGCGCGTACGGTCCGGGCGGCCAGAGCGCGGGCAGGCGCGCGGCGATCCGGCGCCGCGCCGGCTCGTCGAGTGCCTGCTCGACGCTCAGGCCATGTACCGTCGCCTCGCCCCAGGGCACGACGATGTGCGCCGGCGGCACGCCCAGCAGCGTGAGCGAGACGTCGCGCGGCGAGCAGTCCGCCTCGAGCGCGACCACGGCTCGCACCGCGGCGGCCAGCGCCTCGGGCGCCGTGCCGATCACGCGCGCGCGCGCGAGGCGGCGCTCGCGCACCGCGCGTTCCACGATCCCGCGGCCCGCCGATCCGGCCACGACGACCGCCGCGTGCGGCGCCGCCCGGGCGAGCCGCTCGAGGATCGGCAGCAGTTCCTCCTCCGTCCAGTCGCCGCCTGCCGCGCGGTCCGCGATCACCAGGACGTCCACGCCGGCCGCGGCGGCGAGATCCGCGGATCCGGACACGGCGGTCGCGAACGCCTCGACCGGCGCGGCCTCGGCGATGTCGAGCGCCTTGCCCGCCGCGACGTGCCCGGTGTCGTCCACGAGCCGCACGGCGCGCGCGGCCTGGCGCCGCGCCAGCAGGTGCGCGCACGCCCCGCCGAGCTCGCCCGCCCCGATCACCGCCACGTCGCGCATGCGCAGGTTATTGTATGCGGCGCGCCCGGGGGTGCCCGCCTTCGCCAAGGCTATGGCGGGTCCCGCCGTAGCTCGGTTGGCCGATGGCGAGCGGAGGCGGAGGGCCCCGGCGCCACTGAAATAACGGTAGAGTGTGGCCATGTCCGAGTTACTGACGGGAAAAACGGCGGTTGTGACCGGCGGCTCGCGCGGCATCGGGCTGGCGATCGCCAGCGCCCTGTGCGCCGAAGGCGTCAACGTGGCGATCACCGGACGCCACGAGGCCGCGCTCGCGAAAGCGCGGCCCGCGATCGAGGCCGCGGGGCCCGGCGCGGTCGAGACCCTCCAGGCCGACGTGCGGAACTACGCGGAGGTGGAGCGCGCCATCGGCGCGGCGGCGGCGCGGTTCGGCCGCCTCGACGTGCTGGTGAACAACGCGGGCGTCGGGCGGTTCGACGACGTGGCGGACATGAGCCCCGAGGACTGGTCGCAGGTGATCGACACGAACCTCACCGGCGTCTTCTTCGCCTGCCACGCCGCGCTCCCGCACCTCAAGCGCGGCGGCGGCGGCTACATCATCAACATCAGCAGCCTCGCCGGCAAGAATCCGTTCGTGCACGGCGCCGCGTACTGCGCGTCGAAGGCCGGGCTGAACGCCTTCAGCGAGGCGCTGATGCAGGAAGTGCGCTACGACAACATCCGCGTGAGCTACATCATGCCCGGGTCGGTCGCCACCGAGTTTGCCGGCGACGCGACGCGCGGCGCCGACTGGAAGATGGCCGCGAGCGACGTCGCCGAGATCGTCGTCGATCTGCTGAAGCACCCCGCGCGCAGCCTGCCGAGCCGCATCGAGATGCGCCCGGCCAGGCCGAGGAAATAGGTCGGGTGGGTGACGACGCCTGACACGCTGGCACACTACAAGCTGCTCGAGCGGCTCGGGACCGGACCGCTCGGCGACATCTACCGCGCGCGCGACACGCAGCTCGGCCGCACCGTGTCGATCCGCGTCCTCCCGCCGTCGATCACGAGCGATCCCCGCACGCGCGGGCGCTTCCTCGACGACGCGCGCGCGGCCGCGGCGCTGTCGCACCCGAACGTCGCCGCCGTGTACGAGGTCGGCGAAGATCAGGGCCAGCTGTTCCTCGCCGGCGAGTTCGTGCCCGGCGATCCGCTGCGCGCCGTCCTGGGCGGGCACGGGATGAATCCGCGCCGCGCCATCGACCTCTCCGCCCAACTCGCCGACGGTGTGGCCGACGGCCACGCCCTGGGGCTCGTCCACGGCCACATCACCCCCGACTTCATCGTCGTGAACCCGAGAGGGAACGCGAAGCTGCTCGACTTCGGCCTCGCGCGCTGGGTGGCGGGAACGCCCGACGAAGTCTGCACGCCGGGCGACGACATCAAGGCGCTCGGAGCGGTCGCGGCCGAGATGGTGGGCGGGAAGGGCGCCGGCGGCGGGGAGCTGGATGCGATCGTCGCCAGGGCGCGGGCCACTCCCGGAGGGCAGGGCTACCAGTCGGCGGCGACGCTGGCGGCCGAGCTGCGTTCGCTCGGCGCCATCCTCGACGTGCGGAGCGGCGACTCGGAGCCGGTGAGCGTGATGCCGCCGCCCGGCGCCCGCTCGGGGTACGCCCGGGAGATCCTCCTCGGGCTCGTCGTGGTCGGGCTGGCCGCGGCGCTTGCTCGCGGGCCGATCATGCGCTGGTGGCGCGGCACCTTCGGCCCGGCGCCGGAGCCGGTGCTCGCCGTCGTGCCGCTGGACCTCGAGACCGCCGATCGCTCGGAGCTGTTCTTCGCCGACGGCCTCACCGACGATCTCGCCCGGCGCGTGTCGCGCATTCCAGGCGTCACCGTGCTCGGACGGTCGGGGCTGCGAGGCGATCGAGGCCGGACGCCCGAGGAGGTCGGCGCGGCGCTCGGCGCCCCGGTGGTGCTCACCGGCCGCGTGCGCCCGCAGGTCAGCCCGCTCTCGCTGTCGCTGACGCTCGTGAACCGCGCGGACGGCGCCGTCCTCTGGACCGCGACGTACGCGCGCGACCCCGCCACGATCGTCGCCCTGCAGGCCGAGGCCGCCGACGAGATCGCGAAGGCGCTGCGCCTGGAGGTGGCGCCGACGGCGGCGCGCGCGCGGGCCGAGGCGCGGCGCGTGGATCCGGCCGCGTACCGCGTGTATTTGCAGGGCCGGCAGGCGGCGGCCACCGGCGACCTGGCCGACGCCATCGCGCGATTTCAGTCGGCCGCCGACGTCGATCCCGGCCTGGACGAGGCGCTCGCGGCGCTCGCGCTCACACTCGACCGGGCGGCGGCCGAAGGCGGCGTGGCCGATCCCGATCGGCGCGACGCCGCCGCGGCGCGCGCCTATCAGCTCGATCCCGATCTGCCGGAAGCCAACGCGGCGATGGCGCTCGCCGCCCCGGATCCGGCGGACGCGTTGCGCTTCCTGCGCCACGGCGTCGAGGAGGATCGATCGTGGGGCGACGGGTACCGCCGGATCGGGGACCGCATCCGCGAGGCCGACCCCGTCGACGCCGCGGCGTTCTACCGCGCGTCGCTCGCGGTGGATCCGCGCCTCGAGGCGAGCCGCGCCGGCCTCGCCCTCGTGCAGGATCTGCCCGAGCCGCCCGACCGCGCCGAGGAACGCGAGACGATTCGCTCGGTGCTGAGGGGCCTGCTGCCGAACGGCGGCACGGTACCAAGACAATGAACCACCGAGACTCAGAGACACGGAGAATCACGAGGACGAACGGCGGCTCTCGGACCTCGGTGCCTCCGCGTCTCCGTGGTGTCTAGGTCCGCCTGAGGATCTCGCCGAGGCCTTCCGCGAACGCCGATCGCGCCAGGACCTCGCCGACGCCCGCCTGCCTGGCCTCCTCGATCAGATCCGTCTGCACGTGCGAGACGTAGCCGAGCGTCGGAATCCCGGCAAGCGCGGGATCCGCGCGCATCGCCGCGACGGTGCCGAGCGGATCGGCATGGGCGTCGTTCAGATCGAAGATGACGAGGGCCGGGGCGTCGCGCCGCATCTCGTCCAGCGCGGCCTGCGACGACCGCGCGAACTTGACGGCGGCGCCGACCCGCACGGCCGCCGTCTTGATCTTCGAGGTGAACATCAGATCTTCGAGCACGGCTAGAATCATGGAAGCCATGATAGTTGAGTCTCGGGCCGTCGGCCCGTTCTTCAAAAACGGGTTCGTCGTGGGCTGCGAGGCCACCCGCGAGGCCGTCCTGATCGATCCGGGCGACGAGGTCGCCGATCTGCTCGCGATCGCCGGCGTCCGGACGCTCACGATCACGTCCATCCTGCTCACCCACGCTCACTTCGACCACGTCACGGGTGTCGCCGCCGCCAGGCGCGCGCTCGGCGTGCCGATCTACCTGCACCAGGACGATCTGTTTCTGTACGAGAAAGCCGTCGATCAGGGCGCGATGTTCGGGATCGAGGTCGAGCCGCAGCCGCCGATCGATCGCTTCTACACGCCGGGCCAGACGATCCGGTTCGGCGAGCTCGAAGCCCGCGTCCATCACACGCCCGGGCATTGCCCCGGCGGCGTCTGCCTCGAGGTGGCGCGCGTGGGCGAGAACGGGCAAGGATCTCTTCGTCGGCGACACGCTGTTCGCCGGCTCGATCGGCCGTACCGACCTGCCGGGTGGCGACTACGACACGCTCCTCCACTCGATCCGGCACGTCCTCTTCGCGTTCCCGGACGACGCGATCGTGTATCCGGGACACGGCGAGAACACCACGATCGGCCGCGAGCGGCGGACTAACCCTTTCTTAGCGTGAGCTCGACGCGGCCCACCTGCACGCGGTCGCCCTCGCGCAGGTCGGCCCTCGGCACGATCGCGCCGTTCACCGCCGTGCCGTTCGTGCTCTCCAGATCGACCAGCTCCACCCGATCGTCGTAGGCCGTCAGGCGGCAGTGCAGGCGCGACACGAGCGGCGCGTCGACGATGAAGTCGGCGGTCGAGGCGCGTCCCACGGTCCGGACCGCGCCAGGCGCCAGCCGGAAGGTGAACGGCTGGCCGTCGTCGGCGCCCTCGACGATCCACATATGGTCGGTGGGGCGCTCATCGCGGGGCGGGCAGCGTGGCGCCGAGCCACCGGACGATGGCCTCGGCGATCGCCGGGCTGATCGACTCGTTGCCGAGCGAGCCGTACTCCGAGACTTCGCCCGTCTTCGCCGGCACGAGCAGGTGGTTGATGCCCGGCAGCTTGACCACCTCGGGCGGCGGCGCCTTGCGGCGGGCGGCGGCCAGCTCGGCGAGGCGGTCGGCGTTCGACGGGTCGACCTGCGTGTCGAGCTCGCCCTGGATGATCAGGATCGGCTGATCGATGCCGCGCATGCGGCGCGCCGGGTCGAACGAGAGGAAACTCTTGAACCAGGGCGTGTCGGCGCGCTGGCGCAGTTGCGGCTCGATGCCCGCCCAGCCCTTGCCGGTCATGACGGCATCCTGGATCTTCTTCTGCAGGTCGAGCGTCTTCTGCAGATCGTCGCCGGATCGTCCCGCGATCTCGTTCGCGTGGCGGATCTGCGCCATGTTCAGCTCGGCGCCCGTGACGCCAATCGTCGCGACGAGCACGAGCGCCCGCACCTCCTTCTCCTGGTCCGCCGTGATCATCGCCACCGATCCGCCCTCGCTGTGGCCGACCACCGCGAGGCGGCGATCGTCGACGTCCTTCCGATCGGCGATGAACTTCACGGCCGCGCGGAGATCCTCGGCGTAGTCCTCGAGCGTCGCGGCCTCGCCGCGCCCGCCGCTCTGGCCGACGCCGCGCTTGTCGTAGCGCAGCACCAGGAAACCGGCGTCTGCGAGCGCGGACGAGAGCTCGGCGAAGATCGGGATGTTGGAGACGATCTCGTCCCGATCGGTCGGACCGGAGCCGGCGACGAGAACGATCGCCGGCAATGGCCCGGTATCCGCGCCGATCGGCTTTGAGATCGTGCCGGCGAGGGAGAAGCCGACCGACGGGATCAGCACCTGCTCGTCATTGGGCCGCGCCATCACCACCCGCCGCGCCGCGACGGATCCCACATCGTCGCGCACCACTTCGAGCGCCTGCGCCGGCACGCTGAGGCGCAGGAGGTGGAAGGCGGGATCCGTCCAGAGGGCGACATCGAGGGGCGGCGTGTTGTCGCGCAGGAACTGCAGATTCGTGCGGCGCGCGTCGATCAGCGCATCGGCGGTCTGGATCTGTTCGGAGCTCGACGCGCCGACCTTCGCGTTGTAGGCGCCGCGAGGGCCGCTGTAGATCGCGATCAGCGCGCCTTCCGGCGTGGTCTGGAGGCGCGCGGCCAGCGCCGCGAAGGCGCCGAAGAAGGGGTTGGGCAGGAAGACCGCGCTGTCGTCGATCGGCTCGGTCACGCTCTGGGTCGGCCCGCCGGACGACACGTCACTCGACGCGTTCGCGCCGTTCACCGACGTGTGCACCAGCAGCACCTGACCGTTGACCGTGGCGTCGATGGTCATCTCGAGCGGACGCCAGTTCGCGTCGTAGCGGAGGTCGAGCTGCCTCGTGACGAGGTTGAGCGGCGCGCCCAGGCGGCCCGAGCTCCTGATCCGCCAACCGCCGCCGTCGCGCTCGACCGTGAGGTCGATCGTGCCGACCTGCGCCGTCTGGAGCAAGACCTTGAACGTCGACGATGCCGGCGCGGGGGCCTGTGGAGCCTGTGCCGCCGCCGGACGCGCGAGCGCGGCGATCGCCAGGACGGCGCACGCGGCCCGGATAGAATGTCTCGAGAACATCAGCCGTAAGAATAGCACCATGGTTTCGCCAGCCCCTTCTCCCGCGTACGACGCCGCCCACGCCCGGACGGCCGTGCTCGACCGATCCGATCGCGGGCGCTTCTTCATGACGGGCGCCGACCGCCGCTCGTATCTGCAGGGCCTGCTGACCAACGACATCGCCGCGCTCGAGCCCGGCCGCGGCTGCTATGCGGCGTACCTGACCGCGCAGGGACGGATGATCGCCGACCTCCTGGTGTACGAGCTGGGCGACGCGATCCTGATCACGACCGTCGGCGCCGTGAAGGCCACGGTCCTCAAACGGCTGGACGACTTCGTGTTCGCGGAAGACGTGCAGGTGTCCGACATCACGGCCACGCACGCGCAGGTCGCGTTCGTCGGTCCGTCCGCCTCTACCGTCGTCTCGCAACTCCTGACCGTGCCGGCCGGCGCGCTGGACGTGCTGGGGGATCACGGATGCCTTCGCCACACGGCGGGCGGCGTGCCGATTGTCGTGACGCGGATCACCGACGCCGGCGCGCCGGGCTTCGAGGTGTACCTGCCCGCCGATGCCGCGGCCGATCTGATGCGCCGGGCGGAGGCCGCGGGCGTGCCGGCGCTCACCGCCGTCGATGCCGAAACGCTGCGTGTCGAGGCGGGCATCCCGCTCTTCGGCCGGGACATGGACGACCAGACGATTCCGCTCGAGGCGGGCATCGAGGACCGCGCCATCAGCTTCACGAAGGGCTGCTACGTGGGGCAGGAAGTGATCATCCGCGTCCTGCACCGCGGCCACGGGCGCGTGGCCCGGCGCCTGGTCGGCCTGCGCGTCGAGGCGGAGGCGCCACCCGCCGTGGGCGCGACGATCGATGTGGACGGCCGCGAGGCGGGCCGCGTGACGAGCGGCGTCTGGTCGCCGGCGATCGGCGGCCCGATCGCGCTCGCCTACGTGCCGAGAGACGCCGCCGAACCGGGCACGCGCCTGACGGCCGGCGGCGTTCCGGCCGTCGTCATCGTCCTGCCGATTCGCGCAGGCGGCTGATCAATTCCGCGTCGGCCGGGGGGAACGCCGACGGATCGAGATCGCCGCGGCGCACCCACGCCAGCTCCTGCCCGAGCTGCGGCGCCGGCTCGCCGAGGAGCTCGCAGCGAAGGAAGTGCAGTTCCACGCGCCGATCGGGATAGTCGTGGGCGGTGGCGAAGATCTCCGCGCCGACGCGCACGGCGACGGCCAGCTCCTCGAGCATCTCGCGCGCGAGGCACGCGGCGATCGTCTCGCCGGCCTCGCACTTGCCGCCGGGAAACTCCCACAGGCCTTCCAGGTGCACGCCCTTCTGCCGGCGCGTGACCAGTACCCGGTCCTCGCGCTCCACGACGGCGGCGGAGACGATGAGCGTGATCATGTTCGCGGCGGCGCGAACGGATAGGTCCGGCAGCCGTTCTTCATCGGGCACGACTCGCACAGCGGGTTGCGCGCGGCGCACACGGTCGCGCCGAAGTCCATCAGCGCCTGATTGAAATCGAACACGCGGCGGTGCGGCAGCACGGCGTGCGACACGTCCCACAGGCGCCGCTTCATCGCGTGGCTCTTGGGATCGCCCTTGCCGACGAAGATGCGGAACAGGACGCGGGCGACGTTGGTGTCGAGGATGGCCGCGCGCTCGCGGAACGCGAAGCTCCGGATGGCGCCGGCCGTGTACGCGCCGATGCCCTTGAACGAGAGCAGCGTGGCCTCGTCCGACGGCAGTTGCCCGCCGTAGGTCGTGACGGCCTCACGGGCGATCGCCTGCAGCCGGCGCGGCCGGATGTTGTAGCCGAGCGGATACCACGTGCGCGTGACGTCGGCCTCCGGCGCGGCGGCGAGCGCGTCGAGCGACGGGTACTTGCCGAGCCACTCGTGGTACTTCGGCAGCACGCGATCGACCTGCGTCTGCTGCAGCATGATTTCGGAGACGAGGATGTGATACGGGTCCGCGGTCTGCCGCCAGGGCAGATCGCGGCCGTGGCGCCCGTACCAGTCGAGGAGGCGGCGGCGGAAGCGCTGCCGCTCGGCTGGTTTCGGCAGCGGGGGCCGGCGGCGGGTCTGTGTGGTCTGGCGCCGCGGCGTGGATTTGGCCATCCCGTATAATTCGCCCGTGAAACTGTACACGCGAACGGGCGACGCCGGCGAGACGTCGCTCTTCGACGGCACGCGCGTCCGGAAAGACGACGCGCGCGTCGCCGCCTACGGCGACGTGGACGAACTGAACGCATGGCTCGGCCTCGCGCGCGCGTCCGGGCTCGACGCCGACCTCGACGCCGACGTCGTGCAGATCCAGCGGGATCTCTTCGCCCTGGGCGCGCAGCTCGCCGACCCGGTGCACAAGATCGCCGCGCGCGTGGACAAGGTCGTGGTCGCGGACGAGGACGTCGCGCGGCTCGAGCGGACGATCGATCGGCTCGACGCGGAGGTCCCGCCGCTGCGCCGCTTCATCCTCGCCGGCGGCTGTCCCGCCGGCGCCGCGCTCCACGTCGCGCGCACGGTGTGCCGGCGGGCCGAGCGGCGCATCGTCGCGCTCGAACCCACGCCGGACGGCGTGCTGCTGCAGTATGTGAACCGCCTGTCGGATCTGCTCTTTGCCCTGGCCAGGGCCGTGAACGCGCGCGCGGGCGTGGCTGAACTGGAGTGGTAGCTCAGCCGGATTGATCCCGACGCTCCAGATCCAGCTTGACGGCGTCGAACACCGCCCGCGCCAGCTCCTGCGACACCCGCTCCCGAATCGCCCCGCACTCGACCAGCAGCGTCTCGCCCGTCGTCTCGATCGCCACGTCCCACCGGTCGCGCGCGATCCCCTCCGGCCGATCCTCGAAGCTCGTCGCGTGGCTCTGATCCCGCTGCGGGTGCCGCCGCGAGACGTACGCGGCGATCGGGGATCCGTTGATCAGCACCCGCACCGCGGTGATCGCGGACTTGTCCACGGCGCGGCGGCCGTAATGGAATTGGCGCGCGTCCTCGGTGAAGAGGAGCAGGTCTTCCTCGCCGGGAATCTCGGCGACGATCGCGCGGCCGGCCTGCACCTCGGCGGCGCGGATCGAGGCGCGGCGGCGCCGGGCCCAGTGCAGCGCGGTCGCCAGGCTCAACGCGACGAAGGCCAGGGCGGCGGCGACGAAGGCGGCGACTATGTCGCGCATGCGTATAAGATCTGACCGTGTCGCCCGGGGAGATCGAACGCGCGTACGGCGCCTGCGAGGCGCTCGCGCGATCGCACTACGAGAACTTCCCGGTGGCGTCGCGCCTGCTTCCCAGCGCCATGCGTCCTCACATTGCGGCCGTGTATGCGTTCGCGCGCGTCGCGGATGATTTCGCCGACGAGGGACAGGCCGACGCCGCCGACCGGCAGGCGCGCCTGGCCGCGTGGCGGGAGCGCCTGCACCGCGCCGCGGAGGCGCCGCCGGCGCCCGCCGCGAACGCGACGACCGACGATCTGATCTTCGTCGCCCTCGGGCACTCGATGCGCGAGCTCGATCTGCCCGTCTCGCTCTTCGACGATCTCCTCAGCGCGTTCGGTCAGGATACCATGACGATGCGCTACGCTTCGTGGAGCGACGTGCTGGACTACTGCCGCCGATCGGCCAATCCCATCGGACGCCTCGTGCTGCGCATCGCGGGCTATCGCGACGCCGCGCTCGATCGATCCTCCGACGCGCTCTGCACGGCGCTGCAGCTCACCAACTTCTGGCAGGACTTCGGGCGCGACTGGCGCGCCGGCCGCCTGTACGTGCCGCAGGACGTGCTGCGCGCGTCGGGCGCGTCGGAGCGCGCGCCGGCCGGGGGCGCGCTGGACGCCGCGTGGGCCGACGCGCTGGCGCGCGCCGTCGCGTTCACCCGCGAGCGGTTCGCCGACGGCCGCGCCGTCTGCGACGGTGTCCGCGGCCGCCTCCGCCTCGAGCTGCGCGCCACCTGGCTCGGCGGCTCGCGCATCCTCGATCGCGTCGACCACCGCCGGATCGACCTGCTCGACTATCGCCCCGCCCTTGGCGCCGCCGACGCGCCCGCGCTCCTGTGGGGCGTGCTCGCGTGGCGCGGCGCACGCTGATGGCCCGACGGACCAGCTTCTACTACTCGTTCCTCGTGCTGCCCGCGGACCAGCGCCGCGCGATCTTCGCCGTCTGGGACTTCTGCCGCGCCGTGGACGATGCCGTGGACGAGGCGCCGGCCGAGGGCCGGCCGGCCGGCCGCGCCGCCGTGGACTTCTGGCGCGCCGAGCTCGCGCGCTGCTTCGACGGCCGCCCGCCCGACACGCCGCAGGGCCAGCGGCTGCAGCCGTTCGTCGCCCGGCTCGATCTGCCGCGCCAGGCGTTCGAGGACGTGATCGACGGCGTGGCGATGGATCTGGACACGACGCGCTACGCGACGTTCGACGATCTGTTCGAGTACTGCCGCCGCGTCGCCTCGGCCGTCGGCCTGATCTGCATCCGCATCTTCGGCTGCCGCGGCGAGGGCGCCACGGCCTACGCGCTCAACCTCGGCGTGGCGCTCCAGCTCACGAACATCATCCGCGACGTCTCCGAGGACCTCGCGCGGGGGCGGCTGTACCTGCCACTCGAGGATCTCGACGCGCACGGCTGCACCCCGGAGATGCTGGCCGCCGGCACGCTCACGCCGGAGGTCCGCGCCCTCATCGCCTTCGAGTGCGGCCGCGCGCGGGAGTTCTATCGCCGCGCCATCGAGGCCCGCCCGGAGGCCGACCGCCGCCGGCTCGTGGCGGCGGAGATCATGCGCGCGGTGTACTTCGAGACGCTGCGTCGCGTCGAACTCAACGGCTACGACGTGTTCACGGCGCGCGCGCGGCCGCCGCGCCCGGTGCAGGCCGCCATCGCGCTGCGGCAGTGGCTGTGGCCCTCGTAACCGCCCGCCCCATCGTCGTCGTCGGCGCCGGGTTCGCGGGCCTGAGCGCCGCCGTGCGGATCGCGCGCGGAGGGCAGCCGGTTGTCGTGCTCGAGGCGAGGGCGCGGCTCGGCGGCCGGGCGACCGCGTTCGCGGACCGCGAGACCGGCGAGCTCGTGGACAACGGCCAGCACGTCCTGCTCGGCTGCTACACGGAGACCTTCGCGTTCCTGAACGACATCGGCGCCGCCGACCACGTGCGCCTGCAGCCGGGACTCGGCGTCACGATGATCGATCGGGCGGGGCGCCGCACGCGCCTGTCGTGCCCGTCGCTGCCCTCGCCGCTGCACCTGCTCGCGGGCATCATGGACTGGGACGCGCTGAAGTGGCGCGACCGGTTTTCGGCGCTGAAGCTGGGCCCGGCGATTCGCCTGGCGCAGCGGCAGCTCCGGGGTGATACGAGCGTGGCCGCCGCGTCTCCGGGCGAGACCGTCGATCGCTGGCTCGAGCGCAACGGCCAGACGCCGGCGATCTGCGAGATGCTCTGGTATCCGCTCGCGCTGGCGGCGTTGAACCAGCCGCCCGAGCGCGCGGCCGCGCCGACCTTCGCGCGCGTGCTGGCCGAGATGTTCGGTCCCGATCCGCGCGCCGCGGCGATCGGGCTGCCGACGCGGCCGCTTCATCTGATGTACGCCGAGCCGGCGCGCGCCTGGCTGGAGGCGCGCGGCCATGTGGTCCGGACCGGCGCGACGGCCCGCGTCACGATCCGCGGCGGCGCCGTCGAATCCGTCGAGGCGGACGGCGACCGGTGGGAGCCCGCCGCCGTCGTCGTGGCGGTGCCGTGGTTCGCGCTCGCGCAGACGCTCGCGGGCGACACCGCGCCGCTCGCCGGCGTGCTCGACCGGGCGGCGCGGATGGACGCGTCGCCGATCGTCACGGTGAATCTCTGGTTCGATCGGGCGGTGATGGACGAGCCGTTCGTCGGCCTGCCCGGCCGGGCGATCCAGTGGGTCTTCGACAAGCGCGAGGTGTTCGGATCGGCCGCGTCGCACCTCTCCCTGGTGGCGAGCGGCGCCGACGAGTTGACCGCGCTGCCGAACCACGAGCTCGTCGCCGCGGCGCGGCGCGAACTCGCGGAGAGCCTGCCCGCCGTGCGCGAGGCGGTGCTCGTCCGCGCGACCGTCGTGCGCGAGCCGCGCGCGACCTTCTCGCTCGCGCCCGGGCAGCCGGCGCGCCCGGACGCGCGCACCCCCGTCGCCGGCCTGGTGCTCGCCGGCGATTGGACCGACACCGGCCTCCCGGCTACGATCGAGAGCGCCGTGCGCAGCGGACATCGGGCGGCGGCGCTGGCGCTGGGCCACCTCTAAGGCCGACAAGGATCCATGAACAGCATCGTCGTCCATTACAAGGAGCTGGCGCTCAAGGGCCGGAACCGGCCGTGGTTCATCGGGCAGCTCGTGCGCCATCTGCGCGCGGCGCTCAAGGACCTGCCGGTGCGGTCGGTGCGCGCGGTGATGGGCCGGATCGAGATCAGGCTCGAGGACGAGGGCGCGTGGCCGGCGGCGGCGGAGCGCGTGGGCCGCGTCTTCGGGATCGCGAACTACTCGTTCGCCGGCTGGACGACCCACGACCTCGACCAGATTGCCTCGGTGGTGCTCGCGGATCTGGGCGATCGCCAGCCCGCGTCGTTCCGCGTGAGCGTCCGGCGCTCGGACAAGCGCGTGCCGCTCACGTCGCCTGAGCTCGAGCGCGAAATCGGCGGGCGCATCAAGCTCGCGAAGGGCTGGCGCGTCGATCTGAGCCATCCCGATCTCACGATCCACGTGGAGATGCTGGCCGACGGCTCGTTTTATTATTTCGGCAAGGAGCCGGGGGCCGGTGGGATGCCGACCGGCACGGGCGGCCGGGTGGCGTGCCTGCTCTCGGGCGGGATCGATTCGCCGGTGGCCGCGTACCGGATGATGCGGCGCGGCTGCCGCGTCGACCTGATTCATTTTCACAGCTATCCGATCCTGTCGCACGCGTCGCAGGACAAGGTCCGGGAGATCGCGGCGCTGCTGGCGCGCTATCAACTGCGGGTGCGGCTCGCGCTCGTGCCGTTCGGCGGGCTGCAGCAGCAGGTCGTGCTGAGCGTGCCGCCCGAGCTGCGCGTCGTGATCTACCGGCGCCTGATGCTGCGCATCGCCGGCGCGATGGCCGGCGCCTGGAAGGCGCGCGCGCTCGTCACCGGCGAGGCGATCGGGCAGGTCGCGTCGCAGACGCTCGAGAACATGACGCTCATCGCGGAGGCGTCGCCGCTCGAGGTGCTGCGGCCGCTCGTCGGCTACGACAAGGACGAGATCTCGGCCGAGGCCGAGCGCATCGGCACGTACGCCGTGTCCATCATCCCGGACCAGGACTGCTGCACGCTGTTCACGCCCAAGCATCCGGCCACGCGCGCGCGGCAGGCCGACGTCGAGCGCGCCGAGGCGGCGCTCGATCTGGACGCGATGGCGGCGGAGGCGGCCGGCGCGGCCGTGGTGGAGGTGCTCGGTTTCCCGGTGATAAGATCCTCGGTCGGACACGAACCTCGACGGAGTACCGCATGACCTTCCAATCCGTGAAAGAGATGATCGACGCCGTCGCGCCCGCCGCGACGGTGACGGCCGACCGCGTGACGGTCACGAACGCCGCCGCGCTCACCGCCGGCATGATCGACGCGCTGGCGTGGACGGCCGTGTTCGGCGCCGACGCCGAGCTCAAGGGCACGGCGCGCTGGATCGTGCGGAGCCTGGCCGCCGCCGCCGGCATCCGCCCCGCGTCGATCCACGACCTCTACGCCGCCATGGGGAAGGGCGAGGCCCGCGGCTTCACGGTGCCCGCCATCAACCTCCGCGCGATGACGTACGACAGCGCGCGTGCCGTCATGCGGTCGGCGAAGGCGCTGAACGCCGGCGCGTTCATCCTCGAGATCGCGCGCTCCGAGATCGGCTACACCGAGCAGCGGCCGCACGAGTACGCCGCGGTCGTTCTGGCCGCGGCGCTGCGCGAGGGCTTCCGCGGGCCGATCTTCATCCAGGGCGATCACGTCCAGGCAAACGCCAAGAAGTTCAGCGGGCCGGAGAAGGACAAGGAGCTCGCCGCCGTCCGCGCGCTCATTCAGGAGGAGATCGCCGCCGGGTTCTATAACGTCGACATCGACACGTCCACGCTGGTCGACCTGAGCAAGCCGACGCTGGCCGAGCAGCAGCAGGTGAACGTCACGCTCGCGGCCGACTTCACCGCGTTCATCCGCGCGCACGAGCCCGCGGGCGTCACGGTGTCGGTGGGCGGTGAGATCGGCGAGGTGGGCGGGAAGAATTCGGACGTGCACGAGCTGCACGCGTTCATGCAGGGCTACAACGAGGCGCTGAAGAAGTCCGGCGCGTCGCTGGCCGGCATCAGCAAGATCAGCGTCCAGACCGGCACCGCGCACGGCGGCTTCGTGAACGCCGACGGCTCGGTGCGCACCGACGTCAAGATCGACCTGAAGACGCTCGAGGAGCTGTCGCGCGTGGCGCGCGATCAGTACGGGCTGGGCGGCGCCGTGCAGCATGGCGCGTCCACGCTGCCGCCCGACGCCTTCGACGCCTTCCCGCGCGCGGGCGCCTGCGAGATCCATCTCGCGACCGATTTCCAGAACATGGTCTACGAGCACCCGAAGTTCCCGGCGGCGCTGAAGGACGAGATGTACGCCTGGATCCGCGAGAACGCGGCCGACGAGCGGAAGGCCAAGGACACCGAGGAGCAGTTCCTCTACAAGACCCGCAAGAAGGCGATCGGGCCGTTCAAGGCGCGCATGTGGGGCATCGACGCCGCCAGCCGCGCGGCCATCGGCCAGTCGCTCGAGGAGCGGTTCACGTTCCTCATGCGCCAGCTGAACATCGGCAACACGTCCGCCGTGGTCGCGGCGCACGTGCAGGTGACGCCGATCGGCCTCGACCGCGCCGCCGAGATCGCGGCGGCCGGCGGCACGATCACCGCCGCCGAGAAGAAGGCCGAGGGCCTCGCCGACTAGTTCTTGTGCAGCGTCTCGGTGCCCGAGAGGGGGCCGAGGCACGTCGAGCCGGTGTAGGGGATCGTCAGCGTGTCGGTGCCGCTGAGCGTCCCGACGCCGGCCAGCGAGAACGCGCAGGACGGCACGCCCGCGCCCTCGACCAGACCCGCCGCCGAGATCGACACCGTCGTCGCACTCGTCATCGTGCCGGATGCCGATCCCGTCACGCGCAGTCCGGACCCGCAGGTGGCGCCGAAGGTCCCCGACACCGACGTGTCCGACACGCTCGTGACGTCCCAGGTGAAGCCGCCGCACTCGCCGACGTCGAAAGCGGTGCCCGCCGAGAGCGACTTCCAGTTGCCCGCCAGCGACGCCGTGGTCGCCGTCAACTGGCTCGGCGAGGTGAGCCCCGTTTCGTGGGCGAACGTACACCCGGCGATCGCGGGGGCCATGGCCGCGAGCAGAACGAAGAGTCGTCGTTTCATAACGTGCAACCTCGACAGGGACGCGTGGATTACAAAATCGTTGCCGCGCCGACAATTCGGGCGGTGCCGCGGCAATTCCTTCCGGAAATGTGTGGTCCGCGAGTTACGGGGGAAGGGGATGCAGAAGTCCGGCCAGATAGTCGCGCAGGCCCTCGGAGGTGCTGCGAAAGGCGAGATCGTCCCAGGGAATCGCGGCCGGCGTGAACTCCGCCAGCTCGAGGCTTTCCTCGTCGATCGCGAGCGCGCCCCCGACGGCCGTGGCGGCGTAGACGACGATCACCGGCGCGCGGCCGGCGTAGGAATAGATGTTCACCAGGCCGTCGAGCCGGACGTCGAGGCCGCACTCCTCGCGCGCTTCACGCAGCGCGGCCGTCGTGAGCGGCTCGCCGCGATCCACGTAGCCGCCGGGGAAGACCCACTTGCCATAGCCGGGCTCGATGGCGCGGCGCACGAGCACGAGGCGATCGGTCCCCGTGCGCACGATCGTCCCGACGGCGACCTTGGGATCCAGATAGAACACGAAGCCGCACCGCGCGCAGACGAGCCGTTCGGGCTCGCCGGCCTTCATCACGCGGGCCTCGAGGCCGCCGCCGCAGCGGGGGCAGAACCGGAACAGCCGCGGATCGTCGTGTTCGTGCGAGTCGATTGTGGCCACGGGTTCCGCCAGTATAATTCCTGACGAAATGTCGATCCTCAAGGTGGCGCGCATGGGCCATCCCGTGCTGCGCCAGAAAGCCCGCGCCCTCGACCGCGTCGAGATCACCAGCCCATCCGTGCAGAAGCTCATCGACGACATGCTCGAGACGATGGCGGAGTATCACGGAGCGGGCCTGGCCGCGCCGCAGGTGCACGCGGGCCTCCGGCTGTTCGTCGCGGCGCTCGACGCCGGCGAGGACGAAACGGACGACGACCGGCGGGTCGTGCTGATCAACCCCGAGATCACGCCAATCGGTTCCGCGACGGACGAAGACTGGGAGGGCTGCCTGAGCATCCCCGACATCCGCGGCCTGGTGCCGCGCGCGACGGAGATCACCGTCCGCGCCTTCGACCGCACCGGGGCGAAAGTGGAAATCACGGCGCGCGACTTTCCCGCGCGCGTCATCCAGCACGAGACCGATCACCTCGACGGCGTGCTCTTCTTCGATCGCATGCGCTCGTTCGAGACGCTGACGTTCCTCGACGAGTACTCGCGCTATTGGACCAAGGAATAGTCCGGCTGAGGCCGGACGCTGCACATCCATGTCAACCATTCTCGTGACAGGCGGCGGCCGGGGCATCGGCCGCGCCATCGCCCTCGCCTTCGCTGACGCCGGTTCGACGGTCGCGATCGCCGGCAGAACCGTCAGCCAGCTCGACGCGACCGCCGCCGAGATCGAGCGGCGCGGCGCGTCGGCGATCGCGCTCCCGATGGACGTGACCGACGACGCGTCGGTCGAGGCCGCGTTCGCGACGCTGGCCGCGCGCGCGCCGGCGCTCGACGTGCTGGTGAACAACGCCGGCGTCGGCGGCGGGATGCCGATCCACAAGACCGACCTCGAGACCTGGCGCCGCGTGCTCGACACGAACGTGTGGGGCACGTTCCTCGTGAGCCGCCAGGCCGTGCCGCGGATGGGGACGGGCGGGCGCGTGGTGAACATCTCCTCGGTGCTCGGGCGCTTCGGCGTGCCCGGGTACACGGCGTACTGCGCGTCCAAACACGCCGTGATCGGCTTCACACGCGCGCTCGCGCTCGAAGTGGTGAAGAAGGGGATCACGGTGAACGCGGTGTGCCCGGGCTGGGTGGACACCGACATGGCCGAGGCGGGCATGCGGCGCGGCGCGGCCGCGGGGAAGATCTCGTTCGAGCAGTTCCGGGATCAGGCGATCGGCGCCGTGCCGCTTGGCCGCATCATCCAGCCGGAGGAAGTCGCGGAGCTGGTGAAGTTCCTCGCCTCACCGGCCGCGGCGGCGATCACGGGCCAGACGTACAACATCTGCGGCGGACAGACGATGGACTAGACGTAGTCGCAAGTCGCAAGTCGCAAGTCGTCAGTCACCTTGATCTAACGCGCCTGTTGGCGCTTTCTCTCCGCGGCGCGTTCGGCCTTCAGGCGCTCCAGCTCCACCTCGGAATGATCGGCGAAGCGCATCGCGTCCGCGATTGCGTGGTGGCCGGCGGTGTCGCGGATCGCGCGGTGCATGAGCTGGCACACGCGGCGGTACGCGGGGTGCCCCTGCGGCGCCGTCCGCAGCTCGATCACGTGCATCGCCTCGCGCGCGTTCATGTCCATGTAGAAGCGGACGCGATAGGCCATCGACACGGCGTAGGGCGCGACGGCGGTGAAGCCGGCGGCCGCGAGCGCGTCGTGGAGCTCGGCGGAGCCGTCCATGACGGCGCGCCAGTCGTCGAGCGCGCCGGCTTCCTCGATGGCGGCGGGCTCGGTGTAGCCGTGATGCGTGGTCAGCGGCTGCCATTCGATCGTCAGCAGGCGGTGCCGCTGGAGGTCGCGGAAGGCGCCGTAGTCGGTCAGCACGTCGAAGCGGTAGCTCGTGCGCTCGAACGCGCGGCCCGGCTTGTGGCGCCGGTTCGTCCGCTCGCCCGCGTAGGCGCGGAGGAGCGCCGCGCGCTCGTCCGGCCGTCATCGCGCGCGCGATCGCCAGGAGCTGATCGTCGGGCAGCGCGGAAACGGCGTACAGCGCCGCGGCAACGATCTTGATTTCGCCGTCGGGATCGAAGTCGGTGAGCGTGACCTCGTCGCGCGTCCCCGCCGGCGCGCCGGCGATGAACGGCGCCGCCGCGGCGGCGAAACGATCGCGCGTCCGCTCGAAGTACTCCACCCAGCGCCCGCCGCGATCCGGCTGATCGACCCTGACGAGAAACGCGGGAATCACCTTCCGCAGCTCGTCCAGCATCATCCGCGCGTGATCGCGGACTTCCTCGAGCGGATGCGCGAACATCCGGAGCAGCAGCGCCTCGTAGGCCTGGCCCGTGCCGAACAGGCCGACGTTGGATCGCGTCGCCGCCGGCAGCAGGCCGCGCAGCGTGTCCAGGGCCTTGGCGCGGATCGCCGACTTGTAGACGCCGTCGGAGTCGTCCGGGGCCTTCGGGTAGCGCGCGCGGAAGTGATCCTCCATCGCCGGGATCCATTTCGCGTAGGTCTCGAACGCGCGGTCCATCGTGGCGACGAAGCGATCGTGCAGCGGGCCGCCGGCGAGCTCGGAGGGGACGTGATACTTCCAGCGGCCGCCCGGTTTCGCCGTGTAGGGGACGTAGCGCGTGGACTGCTCGAGGTACGCCATCAGCCGGCCCCACTCGAGCACCTTCGTGAGGAGGTTCGACACGCCCTCGCAGGCCAGGTGGGTGCCGCCGAGCTGCGCCACCGAGTCGTCTCCGTATTCGTTGAAGACGCGGGCGTAGAGGCGGTCGGCGCGGTCGGCCCCGACCGCGGCCCGCGGCGGCCGCGTCTCCCCGGCGCGGATCTCGCCGAGGAACTCGTCGAGGAACAGCCGCCGCACGGACTTCGCGGATCGCGAGTAGCGCGCGAACAGCGCGCCCTTGACCGTCTCGGGAAGGTTGATCAGCGCGAAGACGGGCCGGTCGGTGTTCGTGAAGTACGGCGCGAGCGCGCGTTGTTCGTCGGGTGTGAAGGTATCGATGCGGTATTCTAACCCCAACATGGCGGAGGGGTTCGCGTTCGTCCATCCCATCGAGGTGCGGTTTCGTGACTGCGACGCGATGGGCCACGTCAACAATTCCGTCTATTTCACGTACTTCGAGCAGTGCCGCCTGCTGTTCTGGCGGACGCTGACCGGCGCGCCGAATCCGCTCACGACCATCATCCTCGCGCATGCGGCATGCGACTTCCGCGCCCCGGCGCACTTCGGCGATCGCCTCGAGGTGCGGACGCGCCTGACCCGCGTCGGCCGCGCGAGCGTCACGATGGGCTACGTCCTCGTGAACCTCGCCGGCGGGCGAACGATCGCGGAGGGCCAGGCGGTGCTGGTGTCGTACGACTACGAGACCGGCCGATCGCGGCCGCTGCCCGAGCCGACGCGCGCGCTGCTCGACGACGTGCTGCGGGCGCAGGCGGCCGGCGATCCGCCGAAAACGGCGTGATGGCCCCCGCGATTGCCCTCGCCGGCGTCACCAAGCGCTTCGCCGGCAAGCGCGACGTCGTCGCCCTCGACCACCTCGACCTGACGATCGAGCGCGGCGAGATGGTCGCCGTCATCGGGCCGTCCGGATCCGGCAAGTCCACGCTGCTCAACCTCGTCGGAGGCCTCGACCGGCCCACCGAGGGCGACGTCGCCGTCGAGGGCCGCTCGCTCAGCGGCCTCGGAGACGATGACCTCACGCGCGTCCGCCGCGACACGATCGGCTTCATCTTCCAGTTCTTCAACCTGCTGCCGACGCTGACGTGCCTCGAGAACGTCGGCCTCCCGCTCCACCTGCGCGGCTGGCCGCGGAAGAAGGTCGACGCCCGCGCGACCGAGCTCCTCACGCTCGTTCAGCTCGGCGCCCGCATGTCGCACCTGCCCGAGGAGCTGTCGGGCGGCGAGCGCCAGCGCGTCGCCATCGCGCGCGCGCTCTCGGTGTACCCGCCGATCCTTCTTGCCGACGAGCCGACCGGCAACCTCGACACGAAGACCGGCGACGAGATCCTCGCGCTCATCCGCGATCTGCACGCGCGCCTCGGCTCGACGATCGTCATCGTCACCCACGACATGAAGGTGGCCGGCAGCTGTCCACGAACAATCTCGCTGCGCGACGGCCGCCTCGTCGAGGACGTGAGGCGCTAGCGTGATCCTCCTGCGCCTCATCAGCTGGCCGTACTTCCGCAAGCACATCCTGCGGACGATGCTGACGGTGGCCGGGATCGTGCTGGGGGTGGCGGTGTTCGTCGGCATGCACACGGCCAACCAGAGCGTGTTGTACGCCTTCAACCAGACCGTCGACCGCATCGCCGGCAAGACCGAGCTGCAGGTCACGGCGGGCGAGCCCGGGTTCAACGAGGAAGTGCTGGAGACCGTGCAGTCGGCCTCGACCGTGCGCGTGGCCGTGCCCGTGATCGAGGCGGTGGTGGACACCGGGATCCGCGGCGAGGGCCAGCTGCTGATCCTCGGCGTCGACATGACCGGCGATCGCAGCCTGCGCGAGTACGACATCCAGGACGCCGACGAGGCGGTGATCGACGATCCGCTCGTCTTCCTCGCGCAACCCGACTCGCTCATGGTGTCGAGGGAGTTCGCCGAGAAGAACGGCCTCGAGGTGAACGGGACGATCACGCTCGGCACGGCGCTCGGCGAGCGGGCGTTCACCGTGCGCGGGATCATGGCGTCGAGCGGTCTGGCGAGCGCGTTCGGCGGGAACCTCGCGGTGATGGACATCTACGCGGCGCAGCGGATGTTCGGCCGCGGGCGCACGTTCGACCGCATCGACCTCGCGCTGCAGCCGGGGCGGACGATCGCGGAGGCGCAGGCGGAGCTGCGCGGGCTGCTCGGGCCGGGGTTCCAGGTGGATCCGCCGTCGGGGCGCGGGCAGCAGTTCGAGGCGATGACCTCCGCCTACTCGATCATGGTGAACATCTCGAGCCTGTTCGCGCTCTTCATCGGCATGTTCATCATCTACAACGCGTTCTCGATCGCCGTGACGCAGCGCCGGTCCGAGATTGGCATCCTGCGCGCGCTCGGCGCGACGCGCCGCCAGATCCGCTGGCTCTTCCTCGGCGAGAGCGCCGTGACCGGCCTGATTGGATCCGTCGCCGGCGTCGCGTTCGGGCTGCTCATCGCGCGCGCGCATCGCGGTGTCGATCGGCTCGCTGATGAGCGACGTCTACGGCGTGGCGCAGCAGGCCGCCGACGTGTCGACGAATCCGTCGTTCCTCGCGCTGGCCCTCGGCATCGGCATCGCGACGAGCGTCGTCGCCGCGCTCGTGCCGGCCACGCAGGCGGCGCGCGTGGATCCGGTGCAGGCGCTGCAGAAGGGGAAGTACCAGATTCTGTCGGCGGGGGAGAACCGGTTCCGCGCGATCGCGGCGGCCGTGCTCGGCGCGGTGTCGATCGCGTGCCTCTTCGTCGGCGATTCGCGCGTGGTCTTCTACGGCGGCTATGCCGCGGCGATTCTCGTGGCGCTGCTGCTCAGCCCGCTGATGGCCCTGGCGCTGTCGAAAGCCATCCGCCCCGTCCTGAAGCGGCTGCGCCCGGTCGAGGGCGCGCTGGCCGCCGACAGCCTGATCCAGGCGCCGCGCCGGACGTCGGCGAGCGTGGCGGCGCTGATGCTGTCGCTCGCGCTCGTCGTCGCGTTCGCCGGGATGGCGCGCGCCAGCTACGACTCGATCATCGACTGGATGGACACCGCGCTCAACCCGGACCTGTTCGTGATGCCGTCGCAGGACATCGTGATTCGGACGATCCGGTTTCCGCCGGAGATGGCGCCGGAGCTGGCGGCGATGCCGGGCGTCGAGCGCGTGCAGATGGTCCGCGACGCGCGCATCGTGTTTCGCGGCACGCCGGTCATGCTCGTGGCCGTGGAAGTCCAGAGCCTCGCCGAGACCGCCAGCCGGCCGCCCGTCGAGGGCGACGCGCGCACGATGTACGCCAGGACGGCCGCGGGCGAGGGCGTGATGGTGTCGGACAACTTCGCCCAGCTGCAGCACCTGCACCTGGGGGACGTGATCGAGCTGCCGGCGCCGGAGGGCGTGATCCGCCTGCCAATCGTCGGCGTGGTGGTGGACTACTCGGATCAGCAGGGGACGATCCTGATGGACCGCCACGTCTTCATCGACTACTGGCACGACGACTCGGTGAACGCCTTCCGGCTGTATCTCTCGCCCGGCGCCAGCCTGCCCGACGTGCGGACGCGCATCCTCGAGCGCTACGCGGGCGAGCGCCAGGTGTTCGTCCTCACCAACACCGACCTGAAGGCGTACATCCTGCGGATCACGGACCAGTGGTTCAGCCTGACGTCGGTGCAGATCGGGGTCGCCGTCCTCGTGGCCATTCTCGGGATCGTGAACACGCTGACGGTGTCGATCACCGATCGGCGGCGCGAGCTCGGCGTGCTGCAGGCCGTCGGCGGCCTGCACGGACAGATCCGGCGGACCATTTGGATGGAGGCCCTCAGTATCGGTACGATCGGGCTGATACTCGGCTTCCTGCTGGGGGCGGTGAACCTCTATTACATTCTGCAGATCGTGCACCACGACATCGCCGGCATGCGGCTGGCTTACGAGTTCCCCTATCCCATGGCGCTCGGCATGCTGCCGACGATCCTCGGCGCCTCGTTCATCGCCGCGATCTGGCCGGCGGAATCGGTGGTACGCGGATCTCTGGTCGAGGCGTTGGAATATGAGTAGGCGGGTGGGCCGCGGTCAGGACAGCGTCGGGTCGAGGTCGGCGTCAGGTGGCGTCGGGTGGGCTCAGCGCTGTCACGCTGTTCCTAGTCAGCCTCTCGCTGATGCCGGCGCTGGCCCTGCACGCCGCCGACGATCCCCGGGCGATCGTCGCTCGAGGCGCAGCACCGCACCGACGCGGTGTCGCAGCGGTACGAGGGCCTGCTCCAGGTGTTCGACGCCAAGGGCAAGATCAGCGACAAGCGCTGGACGTTCGAGCGGCTCGGCTCGCACGGCGAGAGCAAGGCCGTGCTGCGCTTCACGGCGCCGGCCGAGGTGAAGGGCGTGGCGCTGCTCGTGGTGAACCACCCGGATCGCGCGTCGGACCAGTGGATGTGGACGCCCGCGATCGAGCGCGATCGCCGCATCGCCCTGCAGGATCGATCCACGCGGTTCTTCGGCACCGACTTCAGCTTCGAGGATCTCGAGGAGCGCGACGTCGATCAGTTCGACTACCGCCTGCTCGGCGACGACACGATCGACGGCGCGGCGTGCTGGAAGGTCGAGACCACGCCGAAGGAGACCAAGTCGTCGCAGTACACGCGTTCGCGGGTGTGGATTCGCAAGGACACCTACGCGATCGCCCAGATCGAGAGCGACATCCGCGGCGAGACCGTCCGGCGGCTGCGGTACTCGAACTTCGCGAACATCCAGGGCATCTGGACCGCCCGCCAGCTGGAGATGGCGGACCTGCGGCGCCAGAGCCGGACGCGCCTCACGCTCGACGGCCTCGAGTACAACGTGCCGATGAAGGACGAGAGCTTCACGCTGCAGGCGATCCGCCGCCCGTGACGGCTCCGGTGCGCGCGGCGCTGCTGGCCGCCCTGCTCGCGGCCGCCGGATCCACGGCGGCGGGCGCCCAGGCCGTATCCCAGCGCGGCTTCGTCGAGCTGCGCGGCTCGTTCTTTCCGCAGACGGCTGTCAACGATCCGACCCGCGCCGTCGCGGATCTGCTGGCCCGGGAAGAGGTGTTCGCGGACGTCACGCCCTGGCTGCAGGCCGGCGCCGGCGTCGAGCTGCGCGCCAACTCGCACGACCAGGTCGACGCGTCCTGGCGCGCGGACTACGGCGACCGCGGCCGACTCCGCCCGGCGATCTCGATCCGCCGGCTCAGCCTCACGATCGCGCGCGGGCCCTTCACGATCGACGCAGGCAAGCAGTTCGTCCGCTGGGGCACGACCGACATCGTGACGCCGACCGACCGGTTCGCGCCGCGCGACTTCCTCGATGTCGTGAACAACGATTTCCTCGCCATCACGGCCGTGCGAGCGGTCGCGGCGCACGGCCCCGACGCGGTCGCCGTCGTCTGGGCGCCCCGGTTTACGCCCAGCCGGACGCCACTGCTCGATCAGCGCTGGACCGTCGCGTCGCCCGAGCTCGCGCCCCTGCTGCACGACGTCGACCGGCCCCTGCCGACGCGCGACCAGTTCGGCGCGCGCTGGACCCATCTGGGCGCGGGCTACGAGACCGCCGCCACGTACTTCGACGGGTTCAACCACCTGCCGGATTTCGAGGCCGTGCCAGAGGCCGGGCCGGGCGCGCTGGCCCGACGGTACCCGCGCCTGCGGCTGTACGGCGGCGATGCGGCCGTGCCGACGCGCTGGTTCACGCTGAAGGGCGAGGCGGCGTATTTCACGTCGCCCGACCAGGCGACCGACGAGTACGTGCTGTACGTGGTGCAGCTCGAGCGGCAGTCGGGGGAGTGGCTGTTCGTCGGCGGCTACGCCGGCGAAGTGGTCACTCGCTCGCGCAACGCCGTGAGCTTCTCGCCCGATCGCGGTCTCACGAAGTCGCTGGTGGCGCGCGCCTCGTACACGATCGACGCCAACCGGACGGTCGCGATGGAAGGCGCGCTCCGCCAGAACGGCGCCGGCGCGTACGTGAAGAGCGAGTACTCGGAGGGGCGGGGACAGCACTGGAGGGCGACGATCTCGGGCGTGCTGATTCGCGGCCGCGCGGACGACTTTCTCGGCGAGTACCGGCGCAATTCCCACCTGGCGCTCGCGCTTCGATATAGTTTTTAGAAGGGTGCAAGGGTGCATAGGTTCTTGGGTGCTTAGGTGCTGAGTGTGAGCCGGCTCGAGGCGCACAATCCGGGGCCGATGACCGGCGCGGGCAACCATACGTATCTCGTAGTGTCGCCCGACGGGCACGCGGTGCTCGTGGACGCCGGCGTCGGCGATCCGCGGCACCTTTCGGCGCTCTCGGCGGCGCTGGAGGAGGCGGGGGCGCGGCTCGACGAGGTCGTCGTGACGCACGGGCACGGCGATCACGCCGACGGCGTGGCCGCGATCGCCCGGGCGCACCCCGGCGCGCGCTTCTCGAAGTTCCCCTGGGCCGAGCAGGACAGCCGGTTCGACGTCACGTGGCATCGGCTCGCGGACGGCCAGCGCGTGGCGGTCGGCGAGGACGAGTCGCTGGTCGCATGCCACACGCCCGGGCACTCGCCGGATCACCTGGCGTTCTGGCACGAAGGCTCGCGATCGATCTTCACGGGCGATCTGGTCATCAACGGAGGCAGCGTGATGATTCACGCCAGCCGCGGAGGGCGCCTCGGGGACTACCTCGCGTCGCTCGAACGGATCCGCCGGCTCGATCCGCTCAGGCTGTATCCCGCTCACGGCCCGGAGGTCACCGCCCCGGACGAGGTCCTCGCGGCGCACATCGCCCACCGGCTGGACCGGGAGCGGCACGTCCTCGAGGCGCTGGCCGCGGGAGCCGCGAACGTGCGCGCGATCGTCGAACGCATCTATCATGAACTGCCGCCCGGACTCGCGGTGGCCGCGCAGGAGAACGTGCGCGCGCATCTCGAAAAGCTGAGAGACGAAGGCCGCGTGCACGAAGACGGAGACCGATGGACGTTGTAGCCTGGGGAGAGCGGGATGCCCGAGCGGCGGTGGCTGGACGTGAACGATCTCGTGGGGCGGGCGGCGGAGTCGGCCGCCACCGAGCTCTCCCGCGCGAGCGTCGATCTGAAGGTCGTGCTCGCTGAACGGGTTCCGCTCGCGTACGTGGACGGCCGCCAGATGGCGCAGGTGCTGATCGCCTGCCTGACACGGCCGCTGCGCGCGTGGCCGGACCCGGCGTCGAGCACACCGGCGCTCGTCACCGTGACCGTGACCGGCGCGTCCGGCGACGATGCGCCGCTCGCGATCGAAGTGATCGACAACGCGCCCCCGGGCCCAGGCAGCTACGGGCCAGGGGGTGTCGAGGCGTTGCGCCAGGTGGTGCACGCGCATGGCGGCGAGCTCGTGGACGACGCGGGGCCGATCGGACTCGGCGCGCGCGTCCGCATCACGCTGCCGAACAACATGGAGTAGCCACATGGACAAGGTCATCGACTTCATCAACGTGAGCCGCGATCGGTACCTCGAGGAGCTCAAGGCGTTTCTCGCCATTCCGAGCATCAGCGCCCTCCCCGGGCACGCGGCCGACGTGAAGCGCTGCGCCGACTGGTGCGCCGGCGAGATGGGACGCATCGGCCTCGAGAACGTGCGCCTCATCGACACGCCCGGCAATCCGGTCGTGTACGGCGAATGGCTCCACGCCGAGGGCGCGCCGACCATCCTCTTCTACGGCCACTACGACGTGCAGCCCGTGGACCCGCTCGACCTCTGGCAGTCGCCGCCGTTCGAGGCCACGATTCGCGACGGCGAGATCTACGCGCGCGGCGCCGCCGACGACAAGGGCCAGGTCTTCATGCACCTCAAGGCGATCGAGGCGCACATGAAGCAGAACGGCCGGCTGCCCGTGAACATCAAGCTCATGATCGAGGGGGAGGAGGAGGTCGGCAGCGAGCACCTCGACGACTTCATCCGCGGCCACAAAGCCGATCTCGCCGCCGACGTCGTCGTCATCTCGGACTCGGGGATGTTCGCCAGGGGCGTGCCGTCGATCTGCTACGGCCTGCGCGGCCTCGTCTACTTCCAGATCGACCTGCGCGGCAGCAACACCGACCTGCACTCGGGCTCCTTCGGCGGCGCCCTCGCGAATCCGGCGTTCGTCCTCGCGCAGATGCTGGCGCAGATGAAGGATCGCGGCGGCCACATCAAGATTCCCGGCTTCTACGACGATGTGCGGGCGCTCGAGCCGGCGGAGCGGGAGGCCTGGGCCACGCTGCCGTTCAACGAGCGGAAGTACCGCAAGGACTTCGGCATCCCGAAGCTCGCCGGGGAGAGCGGCTACACGACGCTCGAGCGCACCTGGGCGCGGCCGACCTTCGAGGTGAACGGCCTGCTGAGCGGCTTCACCGGCGAAGGCGCCAAGACGGTGCTGCCGGCCCTCGCGATGGCGAAGGTCAGCATGCGCCTCGTGCCCGATCAGCAGCCGGAGAAGATCGCCGAGCTGTTCGAGGCCTACGTGCGCAAGGTGGCGCCGAAGACGGTCGAGTTGAAGGTCACGCGCATGCAGGGCGGCAAGCCGTGGATGACCGGATACGACAACCCGTTCGTCCAGGCCGCGGCGCACGCGATCGAGAAGGGCTTCGGCAAAGCGCCCGTGTTCACGCGCGAGGGCGGGTCGATTCCGGTGGTGTCGACCTTCCAGGAGGAGCTCGGCCTGCCGTCGGTGCTGTTCGGCGTCGGGCTGCCCGACGAGAACGCGCACGCGCCGAACGAGAAGCTCGACCTGGGGAACTTCCACAACGGCGTGATCGCGTCGGCGATCCTCTACGACGAGATCTCGCGGGCACGCAAGGCCTGATGACGCGGCTCGGGCGGCTCCTCGCCGCGCTGCGGGAGTTTTACGGCGCGCAGCCGACGCCGCCGGGGGACGCCTTCGCGCTGTTCGTCTGGGACGCGCTGGCGTCGCGCACCACGCCGTTCAAGCGCGATGCGGCGATGACGGCCCTCAAGCGCGTGCCCGCGCTCACGCCGGATTCGACGGCCCGCGCTCCGCAGGCCAAGCTCGAGCTGAGCGTGAAGGCGGCCGGGCCGTACCACGAGCAGCGGCTCCAGGCGCTGCGGGCCGGCGCCGAGTTCTTCCGCCGGCATGTCGACGTGGCGGCCGCGGTGCGCGGCCCGCTACTCCCGGCCAGGCGCGCGCTCAGCGGGCTGCCGCCGCTCGGCGACGGCGAAGTGCACCGGATGCTGCTGTTCGCGGGATCGCACCTCGTCCTGCCGATGGATCCGGGCACGCTGCGGGTGGGGGAGCGGCTGGGCTACGGCGCGGGCGGCGGGCCGCACCGGCGGGTCGCCCGGCGCGTGCGGCGCGCCCTGTCCGCGGAGCTCGAGCCCACGCTCGACGCGTTCCGCGCGGCGGCCACCTACCTGCCGCACCACGCGCTCGCCACCTGCCTCGAGCGCGAGCCCCACTGCGGCGTCTGCCCGATCGCTTCTGACTGCCCAGCCGCGAGAACCCAGAACCCGCTAACCCCTAACCTCTAATCCCTACCGAACCACTGAGACTCAGAGACACAGAGAATCGCGAGTTCGTCGCCGGCCTGCACGGCAGGCCGGCCTGCGAGGGCGAACGATTCGGACACACAAGACCGCAGGCAAGGGACACGTCTTGCGTGTCCGGATCGTTCGTCCTCGCAGGCGCCGCACATGCGGCGCCGACGAACGGCGGCTCTCGGCTCTCGGTGTCTCCGTGTCTCTGTGGCTGATCCCGAAATCCCTAATTGAGCGAGGCCACCCGCCGTCGCAGCGCCTTGACGTGCTCCCAGATCTGCGCGTGGTCCTCGCGCGCGTCCTCGTCGCCGGCGTCCGTCGTGGCGTGGAGCAGGTAGGTCTGCAGGTCGCGGAGCGCGCTCGAGAAATCCCGCAGGTGATAGGCGAGTAAGCCGCGATCGCGCAGCTCGTGCGTCGCCGTGGGATCGACCGCGAGCAGCAGCTCGGTCACGTCGCGCGCCTGCGGGAAGGAGTGCATCTTCACGTACAGGCGCTTCAGGTTCACCAGCATGCGCGCGAGGATCTCGGGCTTGGTGGCGTGCCGCCGCATCCGGGCCTCGAACGCCTCGTCGCCGCCGTGCTCGAGGACGAGCGAGCGGCAGGCCTCCTCGCTGAGGAGCGCGCCGCCGTTGAAGGCGTCGATGATGAGGTCGCGGCCCTCGCCGCCCACGCGCGGCGCCGGGGCGCGCAGCAGGAATCGTCCCGGGAAGTTCACGCCCTCGACGCGCACGCCGGCGCGCCGCGCCACCTCGATGTAGAGCAGCGCGAGCGCGATCGGCAGGCCGGTGCGCCGCTCGAGGACCTGGTTCAGGAAGCTGTTGCGCGGGTCCTCGAACGTCACGGCGTTGCCGGCGAAGCGGAGCTCGCCGAAGAGGTAGTCGTTCAGGGCCATCACGCGCGCGTAGCGCTCCGGATCCACGAACGGCGGCGCGTCGGCCGGGCGCACCGGCGCGTCGGCCACGCGGCGGCTGGCCTCGCGGCCGAGCGCGTCCAGCTCGTCGAGATACGGTCCGGCGTCGAGTTTGGGATATTCGAGGCGGGCGATCATCAGCGCCGCGACCGCCAGATCGGGATCGGGGCTGCGGGCGGCGAGCGAAAAGCCGTGGACGAGTTGTTCGCTCAGCATGGCGGGCGTTTTCCGAAGAAAACGCCCGCCCAGTGTACCAAAAAAGCCTAGAACCGGACGCCGAACGAGATGTTGAACGACCGCGGCGACGTGTAGGCGAGCCGGCTCAGCGCCGTGCCGAACGACCCGGCCTTCGCCCAGTTCACGCCCTCGACCGGATCCGTCGTCAGCGGGTTGAAGCGCGTGTACAGGGGCGAGGTGACGCCCGTCGCCACCGTCTGGCTGATGGTCCCCGTGTTCACCGCGCCGCCGTTCGAGAACACCGTCGCGCCGCAGCCGCAGAGCGCCGAGTTGTTGAACAGGTTGATCACCTGCGCCTGCACGAAGAGCTGCCACATGTGCGAGGCCGAGTGCAGATCCCACGAGTAGTTCGTGGCGAAGTCGGTCCGCACCGACGCCGCGGTCCGGAATGCGTCGCGCGCGGTGAAGTAGTAGCCCTCCGACGAGCTGCCTTGCGGCGTCGCGTAGGTGAGGGCGCCGACGTACGGCCGCGCGTCGACCGGGCCGATCGCGCCGTACGGCGTGCCGCTGCTCATGTCCTGCAGCACGCTCAGCGTCAGGCCGTCGACGTGCGGGACGCCGTAGTTGAGCCACAGCCGCGCGCGGTGCCGCTGGTCGCCGGACAGGTCGCCCTCGGGGGCGTACCAGGACATCTGGCGGTACTCGGGGTACGAGAACGCGTCGCTGCCGATCGGGCCGCTGTTGAAGTTCTCGCCGTCGAAGTTGCCCCAGAGGCGCGACAGCGTGTAGGTGCCGCCGACGTCGGTCCGGTCGTCGACCCGGTAGGTGCCCGTCACCGTGAGGCCCTCGTAGCGGCGCTTCAGGCTGTTCGTGTTGCCGAGCACGCCGACGTCGATGTGGTTCCCGTACTGGTCGACCGCGACACCGGTCGTCGAGTCGATCCGGTTCACGTAGAAGTCGCGGTAGTCGCGATACGTGAAGTCGGCGCGAACGGCGGCGCGGCTGCCGAACTGGCGCGCGACGCCGCCGGCGAACTCGTACACGTTCGGCGACGTCAGGCCGTTCGGGATCGTCACCGACAGGCCCGGCACCTGCGAGAAGACGAGCGGCAGCGGGGCGTTCAGGAACCCGCCCAGGCCGTTCAGGTAGTCGAACACCGACTGGATCGCCGTGGCCGAATCCGTCAGCGTCGCCGCGTTGACGTTGGTGTTGATGTTCGGCCCGAGGTAGACCTTCACCAGGCCCGTCGGGTTGCCCGCCGCCGACGAGGCGTTGGCGATCCCGTTGTTCACGGCCGAGACGTAGCGCCCGGCGCTGCCGGTGAACGTCCACACGCCGTCACCCGACGGGTCGTACACCACGCCGAGGCGCGGGCTGAACGCGCTGTCCTTGGCGACGAGGCGCCCGGCGCTGTCGACGCCGTGGTTCTTGTCGAAGCGCACGCCCAGGTCGAACGTGAAGTGGCCGTTGAGGCGCCACGTGTCGTTCGCGAACAGGCCGTGCGTCCGGAAGTTCGTGCCCTGGCTGCCTTCCGTGATCGGGTCGTACTCGATGTAGGCGGCGCCCGTCGGGATCACCGGGTAGATGTCGGTGCCGCGGATGACCGACACCGCCGCGTAGATGCGGTAGTCGCTGCCCGACTGGTGGTTGTTCACGAACCGCTTGTCGTTGAACGTGTCGTAGCCGAACACGACCTCGTGCGATCCGCCCTTCTCAGGCGTGGCGAAGTACGTGCCCTTGACGAACACCTCGTCGTTGTCGCGCTTTTCCGCACCGCAGACGCCGCAGAAGGTGGGCGACCACCAGCGGTAGTTGCGCGAGAAGTCCACCAGCATCGTGCCGTTCACCGGGTCGGTGAACTGCGAGCCGGCGCCGTCCGAGCTCGAGCGGCGCGACGAGTAGCGGCCCTCGACGAGCAGGCTCGGCGTCAGGACGCCCGTGTAGTTCAGCGTGACGAGATCCTGCGGCAGCGTGCGCGTATCGAGGCTGTTGAGGTCGAGCGACAGGGACTGGCTGAACGTGTCGTTCACCTGCTTGCGGTTCACCTTCGCGTACCCGCCCTGAATCCGATTGTTCGAGTTGGGGCTGTAGGTGACCTTCGCCTCGTACCGCTGGCTGTTGTCCTCGAACTTGTAGGGAACATTCGTGACCGCGAGCGTGCGGCCCTCCGCCGTGTTCTGGAGGCGCCCCGCCGTAAAGAACCACAGGCGATCGCGGACGATGGGCCCGCCGAGCGTGTATTCGTGGATGGGCACGACGTCGTTGACCTTCGTGTCCGCCGGGAAGTCCTTCACCGTGGAGCGCCAGTTGTCGTTGTAGAGCGCCTCGCGGAACGACCCCGAGAACAGGTTGCCGCCCGATTTGGTCACGACGTTCACGACGCCGCCGCCGAAGCGGCCGTACTCCGCCGAAATGCCCGAGACCGCGACCGTCGTGGTCTGGATGGCGTCCTCGATATAAATCGAGTTCGGCTGGCCGCGCAGGTTCTCGTTCACCGTGACGCCGTTGATCAGGTAGAGCGAGTCGTACGACATCGCCCCGGCGATGGAGTAGGCGCCCCCCGGGCCGGTCGGGTGCACCGCCGGCGCGAGCAGCAGCGACGAGTTGATGTCGCGGTTGGTCGGCAGCGTCTCGATCAGGTCCTGCGAGAAGTTGGCCGCCGACTGCGGCGACTGCGCCAGCACGGCCGACGCGCGGCCGACGACGTTCACCGTTTCGTTGATCTCAGCCGCGCCGAGCGTCACGTCGATCGGCAGCCGCTGCGTCGGGGCGAGGCTGACCGTCTTTTCCTGCGGCTGGAAGCCGCTCAGCGAAAAGCGAATCGTGTACGTGCCGGGCGGCAGGAGGTCGATGAAGTAGCTGCCGTTCCCGGCGGAGACCACCTCGCGCGATCCCTGGAGGTTGGGCGACTGCGCGGTGATCGACACGCCTGGCACGGGAAGCGCCTGCGCATCCACCACGCGGCCCGCGATGGAGCCGTTCGTAGTTTGGGCCGTCGCAGCCGCCGCAGTCAGCAAAATGGCTGCCGCGAGGGACAGACCCGGTTTCACGAACTTCATCTCACTCCTCCTGAATGACCCACGCAATATGACTCTGACGAACTCTTTGTAGGTTTGTCGGCTCGAACAGCGAACAACTGCAGAGCCCCTGCACAAAAAAGTATGGATCGCAGGGCCAGAGGCCCAGGGTGACGAACCGACAAAATCGTGGGTCTAATCGTGGGACGAACGGGGCGGATCCGGAAAATTGGTCAAGAATGAGCGGAAACTGGCGGAAAACCGCTAGATTCGCTCCAACAGCCCCAGGGTCAGCCCGTCGAGGCTGTCCAGGACCGCGTCGGACCCCGGCAGCTCGGACGCTGGATAGGAGTGGGTGACGGCGACGGTTCGGAGGCCGGCGGCCCTGGCCGACTCGAGGCCCCAGCGGGAGTCCTCGACGGCGACGCACTCGGCGGGGTCGAGCGGCCGGCCGAGCGATTCACGCAGCCGTCGCACGGCCAGCGCGTACGGGTCGGGCGCCGGCTTGCTCGCCGGGGTGTCCTCCGCCGCCACGATGGTCACGAACGAGGCGGTCAGCCCTTCCTTATCTAACACGCGGCGGATCTCCGGCCCGAGCGCGCCCGAGGCGATCGCCAGCGGCAGCGCGGCGGACAGCCGCTGCACGGCCTCGGCCGCTCCGGGAAAGAGGAGTGAGACCTCGCCCTCCAGTTCCTCCATCCGCGCGGCCTTCTCGGCCACCATCGCGGCGACCGCCTCCGCCGTGAACGGCTGCCCGCGGTCCTGCCCCACCTCCCGGAACGCGCCCGCATCGTCGAACCCGAGGTAGCGCGCGTAGTACTCGGACTCGGACAGCTCGATGCCGCGCGAGGCGAGCACGACCTGGAACGCGCGCAGGTGCAGCGGCTCGCTGTTCGCGATCACGCCGTCGAAGTCGAACACGACGGCGCGGATCACTTGTGGCGGGCTTTTTCGCCGGCCTCGATCGCGATCTCGAAGCGGTTCTCCGGCGGGGGGATGGGGCAGATCCAGGAGATGTCGAAGTAGCAGTTGGGGTTGTACGCGCGGTTGAAGTCGAGCGCGTAGAGGCCCGTGGCCGTCTTCTCGAGATCGAGGAACCGCCCGCCTTCGTAGGTGTCGGTGCGGTTGGTGAGATCCATGAAGGGCACGAAGAGGTGCGTCAGGTCGGGCGAGCCCACCTCGTTGAACGCGGTGAGGGAGAGGTGCTGCCCCTTCAACGTGAACTCGAGCGTGCCGACGCGCCGCATCTGCACCTGGCTGCCCGTGGAGGTCTGCATCGGGATCGTCGAGCCGGTGGTCGCGCCTGGCAGGAGCGACGCCGCGACGTTGTAGTCCGGATCGATCGGGTAATAAATGAGCGGCAGCAGCTCATCGCGCCGCGCGGGCTTCACCGGCGAGTCCGGGTCCGTGCGCAGGTATTCATCCTTCGCCTCGCGCGCGCGCGTGATGCGGGCGGTGTAGTCGCCGGTGTCCTCGGGCGGCCCGGGCGAGCACGCGGCGGCCAGCGCCGCAGCGAGGATCCCGGCGCCCAGGCGGCGCGCGATCGACGAAGTGCTAGCCGCCAAACGGATACCCGCCACCCTTCACCGCTTCCTCGGCCAGCCGCCGGCGCAGCACGACCGTGTTGACCGGCGCCGTTTTCGTCAGCCGCTCGACGATGGCGGCGAGTTGAGTGAGCGCGTCGCCTTCAGCCATGGCCTCGAGCGCCTGGCGCGCCGACATGGCCACGCGCATCGCCGCGTCGTGCGCGAACACCCGGGCGGCGTCGGCCTGGAGCGCGGCGCGCGGCGCCTTCCGGGCCGCGGACGCCTCGGCGCGCAGCGTCGCGCTCTCGGCCGCGTAGGCATCCATTAGTACATCGGCGATGTGCATGAGCACTTCCTGCTCGTCGGCGAGCTTCGCGCCGTAGGTCTGCATCGCCGTTGCGAGCAGCAGGATCGCCGTCTGCTTGAGCCCGGCGGGTCCGCTCTTCCCCTGCGCGGCGTCCTTCGCGGCGGCGGCGAGCGGCAGGTCGCCTTTCGCCGCGCGGCGCGCGAGCATGCCCGGGATCAGCAGCCGGTTGATTTCGTTGGTGCCCTCGAAGATCCGGTTCACGCGCGCGTCGCGGTAGTGGCGCTCGGCCGGGTAGTCGCTGACGTAGCCGTTGCCGCCGTGGATCTGGACGTTCTCGTCGAGCACGTAGCTCAGCATCTCGCTGCCGGCCACCTTCGCGATCGACGCTTCGACGGCGTACTCCTCGAACGCGGCGAGCATGGCCGCTGCCTCGTCTGCCGGGGCCGCCTCGGAGAGGCGCGCGTCGATCAGCCCGGCTGTCCGGTAGAGCAGGCTCTCGACGGCGAACGCGCGCGCGACCATCTCGCCGAGCTTGTGCTTGATCGCGCCGAAGTTCGCGATCGGCTGGCCGAACTGCCGGCGCTCGGCCGCGTAGCGGGCCGCCTCGCGGATCGCGCCCTGCGCGCCGCCGTTGCACGCGGCGCCCAGCTTGAACCGCGCGAAGTTCAGCACGTTGAACGCGACCTTGTGGCCCTTGCCGATTTCGCCGAGCACGGCGTCGGCCGGCACGTGCACGTCCTGCATGATGACGGCGGTCGTGGACGAGCCGTGCAGGCCCATCTTGTGCTCTTCCTTGCCGCTCGTGATGCCCTGGGCGCGCTCGGCGATGAACGCCGTGAACAGCTCGCCGTCGACCTTGGCGAAGATGATGAACACGTCGGCGAAGCCGCCGTTCGTGATCCACATCTTCTCGCCGTTCAGGACGAAGCTGCCGTCGGGCTGCCGCGTGGCGCGTGTCTTCGCGCCGAGCGCGTCGGAGCCGGATCCCGTTTCGCTCAGGCCGTACGCGCCGACAATCTCGCCCGCGACGAGCCGCGTCAGGTACTTGGCCTTCTGCGCCTCGGTGCCGAAGAGCACCAGCGGCACGATGGCGAGGATCGTCTGCGAGCCCCACGTCGCGCCGAAGGAGGCCGAGCCGGCCAGGCGCTCGCTCACGACGAGCGACGAGACCTTGTCGAGGTGGACGCCGCCGTATTCCTCGGGCACGTCGACGCCCAGCAGGCCGAGCTCGCCGGCGCGGCCGACGAGCTTCCGCGCGAGGGCCCAGTCCTTCTGCTCGAGCGCCGGCAGGCCGGGCAGCACTTCCTGCTCGACGAACTGGCGGGCCGTGCGGGCGATGAGCCGGTGCTCCTCGGTGAGCTTCTCGGGGGTGAAGATCGCGTCAGCGGCGGTGGTGTCGAACAGCCACGTGGACATGGTCCTATTTTCTCAGAAATCCTGGAGCAGGTCTTCGACGGCCTCGGCGACGAGGCTGACGTTCCCCGTGAACAGATGATCGGCCGCCTCGATGACGACGAGCTCTTTCGGCTCGGCGGCCTTCGCGTAGAACGCCCGGACGCCGGCCAGGGGGCACAGCTCGTCGAACTCCCCGTGGATCAGGAACTTCGCCTTGTCGGACTGGGCGGCGGCCTCGAAGTCGTACGTCGCGACCGGGGTCGAGATGCCGATGAGCGCGGACACGCGCGGATCCTGCGCGCCGACCGTCAGGGCGACCCAGGAGCCGAACGACATCCCGGCCGTCCACAGCCGCCGGTCCGGATACCGGGCGGCGAGGGCGTCGAGGGCCGCGCGCATGTCGTCGCACTCGCCGAGGCCCTCGTCCCACTCGCCGCCGCTCGCGCCGATGCCGCGGAAGTTGAAGCGGAGCACGGCGCAGCCGATGCGCGCGAGGGCTTTCGCCGTCTGGTAGACGGCCTTCGTGTGCATCGTGCCGCCGTACTGCGGGTGCGGGTGCGCCAGCGCGACGGCCGCGCGCGGCGGAGCGTCATTCGCCGGTTCGTCGAGTATGGCCTCGAGGCGTCCCGCGGGCCCGGTCAGCTCAAGCGGCGGCATCGTGCAGTCCTTCTATAAAGGAGGAGACGATCGTGGCGAATCGCGATGCTTGCGTCAGCGATCCCAGGTGCCCCGTCCCGGCCATCGTCATCGCGCGCGCGCCCGGGATGAGGCGCGCGTACTGCCGCGTGCCCTCGACCGGCACCACGCGGTCGAGCTCGGGCTCGCCGGTGACGATGAGCGTGGGCGCGGTGATGCGTGCGGCGTCTTGTGTTGTGTCCGCCGCCGCGGCGAGCGCCGCGCGCGCGGCCAGGCGTGTGAACGAGAACGGCGCGGCCGCGAACGTGGCGACCTGGCGCATCGAGAACACCGCGCGGTCGCGCCACGCCGGCAGCGCCGCGCGGATCTCCGGCCCGACGCGCAGCGGCGCTTCCAGGAGGAACAGCAGCCCGAACACCCGCGGCGCCCGCATGTACCACTGCTGCCGCGGCTCCGGCGCCCACCCCGGCCCCGGCGCCGAGACCAGCACGAGCGCGCGCACGCGAGAGGGATGCGCCGCCGCGTAGCGCAGCGCCACGACGCCGCCGAACGACACGCCGACGAGCACCGCCGAGGAGAGGCGCTCGGCCTCGAAGAGCGCGTCGAGATCGTCGGAGAAATTGTCGAGCCCGCGCGCCGGATCGTACGGGCGCCCGTCCGGCTCGCCCGCGAGCGAGAACGTCAGGACCCGATGCGTCGCCGCGAGCGCGTCGACGGTGATGCCGACGTACGGCCAGCGCCCCTGGATGCCGGGGATGACGACGACCGGATCACCGGATCCGCGGTCGATGATCTGCACGAAAGGAAGTGTACACGCTGCCCGGGACGCGGCGGGCAGGCCGGCCGTCGGCGGCCGTCTCCGCGCGCCGGGAACTCGACCTCCGCTCGTACTCTCGCTGGCGCCCCGGCGCGCGACTAGGGGAGGGGTTGGGCGGCGGTCGATCGCGCACGCATTGCCACGGGTTTTCAGGGCGTCACGGATCACGCGCCGGGAAGTCGCGGCCATGAATCGCTGCGGCCGAGTTCCGGCCGGCTGGATAGTTACCGGCAGCGCGTCGGCCCACTCCGAACGGCCGCCGCCGTCCGGCCTGCCCGCCGCGCGGCGCCGGTCGGCACGCCTATCTACGTTTCTTGTTCGACGACGGCGCGCCTTCACCCGCTACTTCCTCTTTGAGAGATAGTCATCCTTGAAGTGCTTGGCAAACGCCTCGGCGGCAGATTGGAAATTGCCCTTCTTCACGTTGTATGCGTAAAGGACGACACTGCTCTCATTGTCGACGACTTGAACGGTTCCTTCGAACTTGGTGAAGCCACCACCACCCCACAAGAGCAGCTTGGCCACCTTGGTTCCTGTCGTGTCCTCCTTTTGAGATGAGACGGTCTTGATGGTCCACTGGGACTTGGTTTCGTCGGTGACCACTGCAACGGGAACTTTCTTCTTCACGAGCGCCGCCGCGATGGCGATCCGAAATCGATTTGCTTTGCCTTGTCCTGGGAGTTCCCGGCATCGACTGTCTCGGCGGCTTCGATGTAGACGCGGGGGAGGTCCGCCGCCGCGGCTGTCGATGCGAAGAGCATGAGTGCGACAAGGGCGTATTTCATTCAGGTCTCCTGCAATCATCTGTCGTTAACAGCCTGCTTCGAGCCTTTGGCCGTCGCTGACGGCAGTCTGGCGGCGACGCTCCCGTGGTCTGTCGGGCTAACGACCCGGCGTTAAGCGGCCGGCGCGAGGCGCCCGTCTGTCTTCAACGCCTTGTTAGGCGCCGTCCCGAGTACCCTCACAGTTCGTCCTTGTGGAGGACCTTACTGCCGTCCCATTCCTTGTAGATCAGGCCGGTGCGGCGGATGGTGTCTACGGCGTCGTCGCGCCAGAATTCGATGATCTCCAATTCGCGTTTCTTCCGTGCAGCAGTGTATTGGCTGACATCAAGCATGAACGCCTCGAACGTCTTCCCAGGTCGGTCTCGGACCGTCACCCGACTTCTCACGCGGTGAACAAGTCGAAGATCTACCAGTTCCTCAATTGGCTCAAGCTCACGCTCTGGGAGGCTCTTGTCCATCAAGAACACATTCGCTCGAGAGTGGTCATTGACGAATCGGCCGATCCGAGCAAATTCCTCCTCAAGCTCTTGACGTTCGTCCAGCGTGTCGCGCGTCAGTTCCTCCCTCTTCGAGGAGTCATACTCACCAGCCGCCGCATTGATGTCTTCCACGCCGACTTTACCGCCACGAGCGGTGTCACCACGCTCGCGGGCAATGAGTATTGATCGGCGCAGGAGGCCTAAGAAGTCGCGCGCAACACCGCCGCTCGCAAGGACCAGTCGGTCAAACGCATATCGGGCAAGAAAGTCCTCTCGGGTGACTTTGCTCTCTCTAAGGAAGTTGTCGAGGATCTTCGCTAGGAAGGCGCTGGTCACCTTGTACTTCTCAAGCGTGAGATCGAGGTCGATCTCGCCGATATCGTCACCGATCTTCACTCCAATCGCGGGATCGCCGTGCAGGTACCATTGGGTTCTGTGCTTGATCGTGCCGACCTTAAGCCACAGGTTGTTACCCTTCGCAACGCGGTGGAAGTAGTCGAGCACTTGGGGCTGGTACCTCCGGGGTATGTGGTAAAGGTCGTCGAGAAAGAGATACGCATCGCCGCCAGACAGGCTGGCCATCTCTCGAAACAGCGACTGGTAATCGAGGATGTGGCGGTGGAGGTAGTTGATTTTGTTCTGCGTGTAGCGCGTCGTTTGTTGTCGCGAGCTCTCGGCTGAAGCAGATTCCTGGGCACCGGCTGACACGCTCGAACCCTGGACGCCCAGTCCCGCCTTCAGGGAGGTAGTCTCTAATGCGGCAGCTTTGTCTGACGTGGTGGCCTCTACCTCGACTTTGTCTTCAGCGAAGAGAAGGTCACGAAGCTCTGCAAGCTCCTTTCGGAGCTTGGTCGAGAGCGCAGCGGCGCGATTCTTGTCGAATGGAGGACGTGTTGGCTTCCGCCCAAATAGTCGGGCCCAAAACGTCGTCTTGCTCGCGGGAGCGATCGCTGCCGTTTCGAGCCACTCAGCGAACTTGCCGAACGTCTCGATCAAGACACTGATCAGCACGTCCGGGTACTCGTGGCCTTTGAATGATTCGAGGTCGACGAACGCGATTGGGCGACGGTCCACTGTTAGATCCTGCGCCGCCTTTCGAAGCAGGCTTGACTTGCCGGAGCCGCGGCGACCGAACACCAGATGGTTGGTCCGCGAAGTCGCGCGAGTAAGGGTCCCAGCGGCGGGCTCGATGAATCGACGAACCCCGCTACTCGACGAGCGAGTCGCTTCCTCGAGACGAACTTCCAGGTCCGCTACTTCCGTGCCAGCAAGGATCGTGTCGTGCGTCACCAGACCAACCTCCACACAGGCGCCTAACGTCGGGCGCTCACCCGCGGCCGCTCACGATCGTCAGCGGCCGTCAGGTGCAGCGCTCGTTCGGCGGCCGTCCAACATCAGCGGATGTCGCCCGCAATAGACTCAAAGAGTTGAATCATCGCTCCGGCCCCGTCTTTCAGTGGGCCGTATTCCTCTAGGCTTGCGCCGGCATCCTGCGGTGTCTTGAAATCGTTCAGTCGATCGTGCACTAGCGCCTGAGCTGCCGAATACGTTTCCGGATATTCGTTCCGATGATGCTCCAAAAATTGCAGACCGGCCAACACCGTGCCAATGAGTTGGCCCTTTGTGGCAAAGTCGAGGCGGTCACTTTTCGGCCAGCTGGCCACCAGGGCCTGGGCCTCATGTCGCGTTTCTGTGTAGTTCCGTATGGCGATGCCCTGATACACGACAAGGCCTGTGAGGACGACGAGAGCCATCGCCCATCCAATCCGGCGCCGTCTCGATTCTGGCTTAGAGTCTCGAACCGAGGCGATCAGCGATACGAGATCAGCAAGAAGCGAGATGGCCAACAAGACCCAAGACATCGCGATAGGCACGGCCTGCTGACCTCCTGACTTCTTCTAACGACGCGCTGCAATTGTCTGGTCCGCCCAACTAGTTATTAGACAGTTCAGGATAGCCCAACGGGCCTGATTCAGACGCCTATATAGCAAGGTCTGATGTCTTTCGATCGTGCCAGTAAGACAATGCAGTTCAAATCGTTGAGGGGCTTTCGTCGGAATCATCAGTTCGCGCTATCGGGTTCCGCAAAGCGCACCCGACGCTGCGAGCCTTGTTGCATCGCACGCGCATCGATCGCGGCGGGCAGGCCGGACGGCGGCGGCCGTTCGGAGCGCGCCGCGCGCTGCCGGTCATCGTCCAGCCGGCCGGAACTCGGCCGCAGCGATTCATGGCCGCGACTTCCCGGCGCGTGATCCGTGAGGCCCTGAACACCCATGCTCATGCATGCGCGATCGACCGTCGCCCAACCATGCCCCTAGTCGCGCGCCGGGGCGAGCGACAGCGAGAGTACGAGCGGAGGCCGAGTTCCCGGCGCGCGGAGACGGCCGCCGACGGCCGGCCTGCCCGACGCGTTCGGGCGAGTGCGCAGCGATCGGCTTAGAACCTGGCGATGTCTTGGATGGCTTTGAGGATGTCGGCGGACTGCGGGAGGATGGCTTCTTCGAGGTCGGGGGAGTAGGCGACCGGGGTGTTCAGCGCCCCGATGCGCCGGACCGGCGCGTCCAGATCCGTGAATAGCTCGTCGGCAATGCGCGCCGCGATCTCGGCGCCGAAGCCGCACGTCAGCTGATCTTCGTGCGCGACGATCACGCGGTTGGTCTTCCGCACCAGCGTCGGCGATCGCCTCCCAGTCGTACGGCGCAATCGTCCGCAGGTCCAGGACCGCCGCGCTGATCCCGTCCTTCTCCGCCTGCTGCGCCGCCAGCAGCGTCCGCTGCACCAGCGCGCCCCACGTGACCACCACGACGTCCGTGCCCTCGCGCCGCAACTCCGCCTTGCCGAACGGAATCGTGAAGTCGCGGCCCCGGGTACGGCCCCTTGTTGTAGGTCTGGCGGTAAAGGTGCTTGTGCTCGAGGAACATCACCGGGTCGTCGCAGCGGATCGCCGTCCGCAACAGGCCCGCGGCGTCCACCGCGGTCGACGGGAACGCGATGCGCAGGCCCGGGCAGTGCGCGAAGATGCTCTCGCCCGACTGGCTGTGATACGGCCCGCCGCCGCGCAGGTACCCGCCAATCGGCACGCGGATGACGACCGGGCAGGACCAGGTGTTGTTCGACCGGTACCGCATCATCGACAGCTCGTCCCGGATCTGCATCATCGCCGGCCAGATGTAGTCGAAGAACTGGATCTCGACCACCGGCTTCAGCCCGCGCGTCGCCATGCCGATCGCGCGGCCCACGATGTTGGCCTCGGCGAGCGGCGAGTTGAACACGCGGTCGTCGCCGAACTGGCGCTGCAGGCCGTGCGTCAGCTTGAACACGCCGCCCTTGCCCTCGACCAGCGCCAGATTCTTTCGACTGGCGTCCGCCACGTCCTCGCCGAAGATGACAATGCGCGCGTCGCGCGCCATCTCGTCCTTGAGCGTGTGGTTGATCGCCGCGACCATCGTCCCCGGCTCGCCCGCGAACGCCGGCTCGGTGTCGAAAGCCGCCGACGTGGGATCGACGTCCGGCGAGTACACGAAATGCTCGACGCTGTCCTTCGTCGGCTTCGGCGCCGCGATCGCCGTCGCGGCCGCCTCGCTCAGCTCGCGCTCGATCTCGCGCGCCATCGCGGCGAGGTCGTGGTCCGTCGCGTAGCCGTTGGCCTTGAGGTACTGGCCGAAGCGCGCGATCGGATCGCGGTGGCGCTCCGCCTCGCGCTCGGCCGGCGGCTTGTACAACTTCTCATCGTCGGAGAGCGAGTGGGAGTACGGCCGGATCACGTGCGCGTGGACGAGCGCGGGGCCGCGCCCGGCGCGGATGTACTCGACCGCCTCGCGCATCGCGCGCAGGCTCTCGAGCAGGTCGGTGCCGTCCACCGACTCCACGTGCATGTTGGGGAACGACGCCACCAGCTTCGAGATGTCGCCGCCGGGCGTCTGCGCCTCGACCGGCACCGAGATGGCGTAGCCGTTGTCTTCAACCAGGAAGAGGACCGGCAGGCGCTCCGTGCAGGCCGTGTTGAGCGATTCCCAGAACTCGCCCTCGCTCGTGGCGCCGTCGCCGAGCGAGACGTACACCACCTCGTCGCCGTGGAAGCGCTCCGCGCGTCCGGGGATCGCCTCGACGCGGCCGTAGATGCGTCCTGCCTCGGCGCAGCCGACGGCCTGCAGCGCCTGCGTCGTCGACGGCGCTCGACTGCGAGACGATGTGGAGGGCCGGGTTCGACCAGTGCGACGGCATCTGCCGGCCGCCCGACGAAGGGTCGGTCGCGGCGCCGACGCCGGCGAGCAGCATGTCCGTGGGGGTGACGCCGAGCTGCAGGCAGAGGGCCCGGTCGCGATAGTACGGATAGAACCAGTCGTAGCCAGGCCTGAGCGCCAGGCCCGCGGCGACGAGCACGGCCTCGTGCCCGGCGCAGCTGATCTGGAAGAACATCTGGCTCTGGCCCTTGAGCTGGATTTCCTTGTCGTCGAGCTTCCGCGACTGGAGCATCGTGCGATACGCGCCCAGCAGGCCGTCGCGATCGAGGCCGGAATCCGCGGTGCCCGAGGAAGTTGAGCCGCGCGACGAGGCCTCGCGGCCGTTGACGACGCTCGCCTTCATCGCCGCGAATTATAGCATCGGCCCCGATTGGTATATCCTCAACGCCATATGGCTGGGCCGCCCGTCCGGTTGCACCGGTGGGACGAGATCGCGCTCGAAAAAGTCACCGAAATGCTGTCGCGCAAGATCGTCACGGGCGAGCGCGAGATGCTGGCGCAGATCTATCTGAAGCGCGGCTGCCAGGTGCCGCTGCATTCGCACGAGAGCGAGCAGATGACGTACGTGCTGCAGGGCGCCCTCAAGTTTCTCGTCGGCGGCGAGGAGATCGTCGTGCGCGAGGGCGACGTGCTCCACATCCCGTCGTGGGTCGAGCACCAGGCCGAGGCCCTCGACGACACCTTCGAGCTCGACGTGTTCAGTCCGATCCGCCAGGACTGGCTGGACCATACCGACGATTACTTTCAGCGCTGATCGCACCGGAGGATTCAGATGATCACCCTCATCGTCATCCTGGTCGTTGTCGTGCTCCTGGCGTTGTGGGCGATCGGCACCTACAACCGCCTCGTCGCCCTGCGCAACCAGGTCCTGAACGGCTGGCGCCAGATCGACGTGCAGTTGAAGCGGCGGCACGACCTGATTCCGAATCTCGTCAACGCCGTGAAGGGCGTCATGGACTTCGAGCGCGACACGCTCACGGCCGTGATGGAGGCCCGCTCGAAGGCCCTGACGGCCACCGGCCCGGCCGACGCGGCGCAGAAGGAAGGGCAGTTGTCGGTCGCCCTCGGGCGCCTGCTCGCGGTCGCCGAGAACTACCCGACGCTCAAGTCGAACGAGAACGTGCGCATGCTGCAGGAAGAGCTCACCGCGACGGAGAACAAGGTGGGCTTCGCGCGGCAGTTCTACAACGACATCGCGACGAAGTTCAACACCTCGCAGCAGGTGTTCCCGACGAACCTCATGGCGGGCATGTTCGGCTTCCAGCCCGCCGAGCTCTTCGAGATCACCGACGCCGGCGACCGCGAAGTCCCGACCGTGGATCTGTCGCGCAAGTAACTCCCGCCAGGGGCGGGCGCCATGAACCTCTACGAGCAGCAGGCCGTGAACCGGCGACAGACGTGGGTCGTGATGATCGCGTTCATCGTCTTTCTGCTGGTGCTCGGCGCGGGGTTCGACGCGTTCTTCTTCAACACCGGCCGCGAGTTCGTGCCGATCGGGTCGATCGTCGCGCTCGGCGTCGGGTCCGTCTCGGCCCTCGTCAGCTACTACAAAGGCGATCGGATGGTGCTGGCCGCGAGCGGCGCGCGTCCGCTCGAGGAAGTCGCCGCCGGCGCCCCGCCGGAGGAGCGGCTCAAGATCCGCCAGCTCGAGAACGTCGTGGACGAGATGGCGATCGCGGCGGGCATCCCGCGCCCGCCGGTGTACATCGTGCCCGATCCCGACCCGAACGCCTTCGCCACGGGCCGCGGCCCCGGGCATTCCTCCATCGCGGTCACGGCCGGCCTGCTCGACGCCCTCGACCGCGACGAGCTCCAGGGCGTCATCGCGCACGAGATGAGCCACGTGCGCAACTACGACACGCGCGTCATGACGATTGTCGCGGCGCTGGTCGGCGGCGTCGTGCTGCTGTCGGACTGGGCGCGGCGCGGGATGTTCTGGGGCGGCGGCCGGCGGCGGAGCCGCGGCAGCCGCGACGGCGGCGGCGCGGGCGTGGCGGGCGCCGTGTTCTTCGTGGTCTGGATCCTCGCGGTCATCCTCGCGCCGCTCATCGCGCAGCTGCTCGCGATGATGGTGTCGCGCCGGCGCGAGTACCTGGCCGACGCGTCGGGCGCCGAGCTCACGCGCAACCCGCTGGGCCTGGCGCGCGCGCTCGAGGCAATCGAGGACGCCGACGCGCCGACGAAGTCGATCCGCCGCGGCGCGGCCCACCTCTGCATCGCCGATCCCCTCGGCCGCCCGATGAACCTGCGGCGCGGCCGCGTCTCGGATCTGTTCGCGTCGCATCCGCCGATGGCGGATCGCATCGCCGCGCTGAAGGCAATGGCGTTCGAGTCGACCCGCGGCTAGCGGACCGGACGCTGAAGTACTACCGATTCGACGAACCGGGATTTCGCGATCAACCGCAGAGACACGGAGACACCGAGACCCGAGAGCTGCCGGTCGTCGGCGCCGCCTCGGCGGCGCCTGCGAGGACGAACGATCCGGACACGCAAGGTCCGTGTCCCGCTCCTGCAGCCTTGTGTGTCCGGATCGTTCGCCCTCGCGGCCGGCCTGCACGGCAGGCCGGCGACGACCTCGGGATCCTCCGAGCCTCTGTGCCTCCGTGGTTCATTGCCCTGGGACTGATTCAGCCGATACGCTCACTAGTGAATATGCCGATCGGAGCGTCCGCCTGAATACACGTCGAACTTGCGGCGCTGCCGGTCGTACTTCCACTTCAACCAGCGGTATTTGATCTCGCCGGAGAGGCCCGACGTGAGGCCGCGCGCGCCCGTGCCGGGGCGGCGCAGCCGCAGGCCCTTCAGGTACAGGTAGCCGACCACGATGCCGCCGAGGTGCGCGCCGTGCGCGACGCCGCTCGTCGAGTCCGAGACCGACAGGAAGGAAATCGCGCCGAGGATCAGCACGAAGTACTTCGCCGGGATCGGGAAGACGAAATAGAGGAAGACCGGCTGGTCCGGAAAGTACAGCGCGTACGCGAGCAGGATGCCGTAGATCGCGCCCGACGCGCCGATGGTCGCCGAGTAATACGCGCTCGTCGAGAAGAGCCCGAGCAGCAGCATCGTCGCCGCGGCGCCGAGGCCGGTGATGAAGTAGTACTTCAGGAAAAACCGCGTGCCCCAGATCCGCTCGAGCTCGGTCCCGAACATCCACAGCGCCAGCATGTTGAAGAGGATGTGGAACACCCCCCCGTGGATGAACATGTAGGTGACGGGCTGCCAGATCCGGAAGTGCTCGAACACGTCGACGGGCGCGAGGCCCAGCCAGCGCACGAGCGGCGCCATGGCGCTCGGCCACGTGATGAGGAACATCACCACGTTCGTCCAGATGAGCGCCTTCAGCGCGGGCGACAGCCGTCCGGGGCCGAACGAGAACGTCGAGGAAGAGGAAGCAGGCCTGCGCATGGCGCGTTCCGGCATCGTACCACGCGCGCGCGCGGATCGATCAGCGGCGGGCCCGCGCGCCCACCGCGGCGAGCGCGTCGTCGAACTCCTCGAGGCGCAGCAGCCTGGCGGCCGCGGCGAGCACGGCGAGCGCGAGGCCGATCGCGGCGCCGAGCCGAAGCGCCTGCAGCGTCGTGCCTGAGCCCGGCAGCGCGCCGGCCAGCCACCGCTCGCCGTAGTACGCCGCGCCGGCCATGCACGCGGTGGCCGCGGCAATCTTCGCGACCGTGCCGGCGAGGCGGCGGCCGTCGATGCCGTCGAGCTCGCGGCGCAGCAGCACGATCAGCGCGGCGCCGTTCACCAGCGCGGCCAGCGACGTGGAGAACGCGAGCGCGCGGAACCCCCACGGCCCGACGAGCGTGAGGCAGGCCGCGAGGTTGGTCGCGATCGCGACGGCACTCACCATCACCGGCACGCGGCTCCGGTCGAGCGCGTAGAAGGCCGGCGCCGCGATCCGCACGGTCGAATAGCCGACGAGTCCGGCCGCGTAGAGGCGCAGGGCGGCGGCCGTGGCGGCCGTGTCCGACGGCTGGAACCGGCCGTGCTCGAAGAGCAGGCGCACGATCGGCGTCGCGAGGACGACGAGGCCGACGGTCGCCGGGACGTTCACCGCGAGCATCAGCCGCAGCCCGTGCGACAGCGTCGCGCGCACGCCGGCTCGATCCGCGCGCGCCGCCGCGCGCGACACGGCCGGGAGCGTGGCCGTGGCGATCGACACGCCGAACAGCCCGATCGGCAGATACATCAGCCGGAACGCGTAGCTGAGCCACGAGGCCACGCCGGTGCCCAGGCTCGTCGCGATCTGCGTCGTCACGAACAGATTCACCTGCGTCGCGGCGACGCCGACGACGCCCGGTCCCATCAGCAGCAGCACCTGCCGCAGATCCGGGTCGGCCACGTCGAGCGCGGGCCGGTACCGGAAGCCCTCACGCCGCGCCGCCGGCCACTGCAGCGCCACCTGCCCCACGCCGCCGACGAGCGCGCCGATCGCCACGGCCGTGACGGCGGGCCAGCCGAGCCGTCCCATGGCGGGCGTCAGCGCGACGACGCACGCGATCATGGCGACGTTGAACATCGCGGGCGAGAGCGACGGCACGAAGTAGTGGTGCAGCGAGTTGAGCGTCCCCATCAGCACGGTGGCGACGGCCACGAGCGTGAGGAACGGCAGCACGATGCGCGTCAGGTGGATCGTGAGCTCGAGCTTGCCGGGAACGCTCGCGTAGTCGCCCGCGTACGCGCGGATGATCGGTGCGGCGAAGATCATGCCGGCCGCGACGCACGCCAGCGTCACGAGGAGCAGCGCCGTCAGTACCTGGCTGGCGAGCCGCCACGCCGACGCGCGGCCGCGCTGCGCCAGGTGGCGGGTGAACGTGGGCACGAACGCGGCGTTCATCGCGCCTTCCGCGAACAGGTCGCGCAGGAGGTTGGGGATGCGGAACGCGACGTAGAACGCGTCCATCTGATCGCTCGCGCCGAAGTACGAGGCGAAGAGGATCTCGCGCGCCACGCCGAGCAGGCGGCTGACGAGCGTGGCCGCGCCCGAGAGGCCGGCCGATCGCGCGAGTGTCGGCGCCGGTGCGAGGTGGTCGGGGGAGTCCGGGGCGGGCGTGGAGGGAGGCAACGCGATCAGGCGCCGAGCTTCCGCCTGACCAGTTCGTTGACGCTCTTGCCGTCGACCTGCTGGCCGGCGAGCCGCGCCATCGCCGCCTTCATCACCTTGCCCATGTCCTTCGCCGACGTGGCGCCGGTCTCGGCGATCGCGTCGACGACCGCCTTCTCGACGGCGGCCGGATCGGCGGCGGGCGGCAGGTAGGACTCGAGGATGACGATTTCCGCCGACTCCTTGTCGGCGAGATCCTGGCGCCCGCCCTTGAGGAACTGCTCGATCGAGTCCTTGCGCTGCTTCACGAGGGCCGCCACGACAGCCGTCGACTCCCCGTCGTCCAGCGCCGCGTTCTTCTGCACTTCGCGGTTCATCAGCGCGGCTTTGAGCATGCGCAGCGCGCTCAGACGCGGCGCGTCGTGCTGACGCATCGCGTCGGCGATCGCGGTGGTGATCTCGTCGATGAGCATCGGCGCGGTCAGCGTCCCGGCTGCGTCTGCGGCGGCTGGACGATCACGCCCGGCATGGACGTGCCGCCCGGCACGACCGCGGTTCCGGGCGGCGGCGTGGACGAGACGGGCGGGTTCGGGATGAGCTGCCCGGGCGGCAGCACCTGCTGCTCGCGCCGCGAGCCCGGCTCGGGGAGGTTCGGATCGTTGGTCTCGATCGTCTGCGGCTGCTGGAAGTTATTGAACACCGCGCCGCGGTTCGGCATCGTCACGTTCGTGATCGGCGCGCCATCGTCAGCCTGGTCATCGCCGGACCGGTTGAGTTCCGGAGGGCCGCCGACCGGGAACGGCGGCCGGCCGGCGAACCCGGGCCGCCGCATGGCCGCTTCGTTCGTGTCCCTCGGCAGCGCGGGGGCGCCCGGCGCGGCTGCTGACGACGACGTGCTGGTCGCGACCACGACGATGCGGTCGTAGCGGGAGAGGTTCGCGACGGGCATGGCGCGCGGCGCGGCCAGGTATCCGGCCGCGGAGCGCAGCACGATCTCCAGCGCGTCGGCTTCCGGAACGTTGTCCAGCTCGAGCGTGACGAGGCCGCCCGGGATCCTGTCGGCGTTGAGGATGCGCGTCTGGCCGACGCGCGCCCACTCATCGAGGATCTGCCGCACCGTGGCGTTGGTCGCGTGCAGCGACACGCGCCCGTTGCTCATGCTGAGGCTGACCTCGGCGCGCGCGGGGGAGCCCGGCGCGAGGCAGGCGAGCACGGCGAGCGCGGTGAGGAAACGCCGCATGAAATCAGTATACGCGCAAGGCCGAGTGGCTAGCGGCCCGTGGCAGAAGTGCCTCTGGGCTGCGAGACCCGGAGGAAGCAACCACAGAGACCCAGAGACACAGAGAATTCCAAGATTTTCTCGGTGCCTCGCAGGCTGTGTCGACTTTCAAAACGGCCTCGTGGCTAGCCCGGAAACGCGCGGACGGCCGAGGCGACCGCGTCGATCTGCGGCTCGGTGACGTGCGGGGCGAGCGGCAGCGAGAGGACCTCCGCGCAGGCCCGATCGGCCACGGGACACGCGGCGGGATCCGCGGCGGCGAGCGCCGGCTGGCGCGGGATCGGGATCGGATAGTGAATGAGCGTCTCGATGCCCTGTGCCGCGCAGTGCGCCTGCAGGCGATCCCGCGCGGCGGACCGCACGACGAACAGGTGGTACACGTGACCGGCGTCGCGCTCGGGCACCGGATCGGCTGAGGCGCCGGCCAGCGCCGTCCGGTAGCGCGCGGCCAGCGCGCGCCGTCTCGCGGTCTCGCCGGCGAGGCGCGGCAGGCGGGCGCGCAGGATCGCCGCCTGCAGCTCGTCCAGCCGGGAGTTCACGCCCGGCTCCACGTGATGGTACCGATCCGTCTGGCCGCCGTTGCGCAGCCGGCGCAGCCGCGCGGCCAGCGCGGTGTCGTTCGTGACGATGGCGCCGCCGTCGCCGAGCGCCGCGAGGTTCTTCGTCGGGTAGAAGCTGAACGCGCCTGCGATCCCGAACGTGCCGACGGGCCGGCCGGCGGCCGTCGCGAGGTGCGCCTGGCAGCAGTCCTCGACGATCGGCACGCCGTGCCGTTCGGCGATGCGCGCCAGTGCGGCCATGTCGGCCGGCTGGCCGTAGAGGTGCACCGGCAGGATGGCGCGGGTGCGCGGGCCGATCGCGCGCTCGACGGCCTCGGGGTCGATCGTGAGGCGGCCGGGATCCACGTCCGCGAACACGGGACGCGCGCCGACCATCATCACGGCCAGGGCGGTGTACGCCGCCGAGAGCGGCGAGGTGACGACCTCGTCGCCGGGGCCGATGCCGAGCGCGCGCAGCGTGATCGCGATCGCGTCGGTGCCAGTGCCGACGCCCACCGCGGCGGCCGCGCCGGAGGCGGCGGCGAACTCGGCCTCGAACGCCTCGACTTCGGGCCCCAGCACGAACCAGCCGCTTCGGCGCACGCGGTCGATCGCGGCGCGCACGGCCTCGTCGTCGGCAGCCGCGGCGAGCGCCAGGAACGGCACGCGCGCGGTCATGCGCGGCCCGAAGGGTCGGGCGGGACGTACTGATCGAAATGCTCGCGGTAGAACGCGAGCGTCCGGCGGAATCCGTCCTCGAGCGCGACTTCGGGCGCCCAGCCGGTGGCGCGATGGAACTTCGAGGAGTCCGTGTAGAAGCTGCCGATGTCGATGGCCTTCTTCTCGGGCGGCCAGTCGATGAACTCCACGCGGCCCGTGCCCGCCGTCTTGATGAGCAGCGTCACGAGGTCGCGGTGGCTGATCGGCTGCGTCCCGCCGACGTTGAACACCTCGCCGTTGCATCGGTCGTCGACGCCCGCGCGCAGGAGCGCGTCGACGGCGTCGTCCACGTACACGAAATCGCGCTGCTGCGAGCCGTCGCCGTAGACCTGGATCGTGCGGTCCTCCAGCGCGAGCCGGATGAACCATCCGATGAAGCCCTGGCGGTTGTGCTTGATGAGCTGGCGCGGCCCGTACACGTTGGTCAGCCGCAGCGCCGTCGCGCGGACGCCGAACACGTGGCTGTAGACGATGTGGTAGTTCTCGCCGGCGGCCTTGTTGATGCCGTTCACGTCGGTCGGACGGACCAGGTGCTGCTCGGTGACGGGCAGCGACTCGGGCTTGCCGTAGATCTGGCGCGTGCTGGCGTAGACGACCTTGATGGCCGGGTTGCTGTAGCGGCAGGCCTCGAGGATGGTGAGCTGGCTGCGGCAGTTGATCTCGAGGTCGGTCGCCGGGTCGCGCATGCTGTCGATGTGGCTCACCTGTCCGGCGAGGTTGAACAGGATCGCGCGATCGCGCACGAGGTAGTTCATCGTCGTCTGCTGGCGCACGTCGGCGACGTTCACTTTGACGTGATCCTCGATGCCGTGGATGTTGAACAGGTTCCCGCCGTAGTCGGGGATGAGGGAGTCGACGAGCAGCACGTCGGCGCCGAGCGCCACGAGGCGGCGGGCCAGGTTGCTGCCGATGAACCCGAGGCCGCCGGTGACCATCACCTTGCGGCCGCCGTAGAACGCCCGGAGATCCGTCGTCACGGCCTCGGCGCGCTCGGGCGGGCGCGCTCCGCGGTGTCGCGCGGGACGAGCGAGGACGCCTCGCGGCGGTGGCGGCCGAGCACGACCATCGCGAACCAGAGGCGCGCGACGTCAGCCGCGGTCCGCGCGATGCGGCGGAAATTGAAGAACTGCGACTTGCCGAACGCGCGGTGGTAGTGGTGCACCGGCACCTCCGCGATGCGGAAGCCGGCGTCCTGGATCTTTTTCATCATCTCCAGGCAGATCACGCCGCTCGTCTTCTCGAGATCGATCCGCTCGAACACGGCGCGGCGAATCATCCTGAAGTCGCAGTCCACGTCGCGGACCGTCAGGCCGAAAAGGAGGCTCACGGTGTGGTGGTAGATCCGCCCGATGATGATCCGGTGCAGCGGATCGGAGCGGCTGATCTTGTAGCCGTTCACGATGTCGATCCCGGGCGCCATGGCCGCCCAGAGATCCGCCATTTCAGACGGGTCGTACTGGGCGTCGCCGTCCGTGTAGAAGATCAGCTCCTTCGTCGCGCTGCGGAAGCCCGTCTGGAGCGCGCCGCCGTACCCGCGGTTCACCGGGTGGTGCACCGCGCGCACGTGATCGTACGTGCGGGCGAGCTCGTCGACGATCGCGGCCGTCGCGTCCTCGCTGCCGTCGTTGACGACGATCACTTCGTAGTCGGGCGTGAGCGCCGACGCCGCCTGCACCGCGCGGATCACCATGCTCGCGATGGTGCCGCTGTCGTTGTAGGCGGGGAAGAAGACGCTCAGACCCGTTGGGGCGCGGGAGAGAGTCTCGGACATGTGTCGAAGCGCCTAGAACATAGCACGAATCCGCTCACCGCCCGACCGTGCCGCGGCCGCGGCGCGTCGCCGCCAGCCGCCACGGCGTGAACGCCGATTCGGCCAGCACCGCGCGCGTCAGCTTCGACTCGCCCTCGCGCCGCTCCACGAACGTGATCGGCGCCTCCACGATGCGACAGCCCTGCTCCTCGGCCGCGAAGAGCACCTCGATCAGGAACGAATAGCCGTCCGACACCAGGCGGTCGAACGGCAGCGCGGCCAGCGCCTCGCGCCGCCACACGCGGTAGCCGCTCGTGCAGTCCCGCGGCCGCAGCCGGGTGACCGCCCGGATGTAGAAGTTCGCGAAGCGGCTGAGCAGCCGCCGCCGGATCGGCCAGTTGACGATGGCGCCGCCCGGGACGTAGCGCGAGCCGATCACCACGTCGACGTCGGCCCCGGCCGCCGCCGCCATGAGCGACGGCAGCTGCGAGGGATCGTGCGAGAAATCCGCGTCCATCTGGCAGATGAGATCGGCGCCGGAGTCGAGCGCCCGGCGCAGCCCGTCGACGTACGAGCGGCCGAGGCCGCGCGGGCCCGTGCGGTGCAGCACCTCGACGCGATCCGGACGCGCGCGGGCGAGGTCGTCGGCGATCGCCCCGGTGCCGTCCGGCGAATCGTCGTCCACCACGATCACGCGGACGCCGTCGTGGACGAGCAGCGCGTCGATGAGCCGGGGGAGGTTGGCGCGCTCGTTGTACGTCGGCACGACCGCGACGATCGTTGGCGCGCTCACGATCGGCGCCCGTCGAAGCGCAGCTCGGTGATCTGCTCCGACACGAGGCCGACCAGGAAGATGACCACGCTCATCAGGATCAGCAGCACCGAGGAGTTCGTCACGTGCGACTGTGTCGCCATCGTCCAGAGCGCGTAGCCCGCGCCGAGGATGAAGCAGGCGGCGCTAAAGGGCATGAAGATGCGCAGCGGGCTGAAGATGGTGATCATCTTCAGCAGGATCAGCACGAACGCGACGCCGTCGGGCCCGAAGCGGATCTTCGACGCGCCGCGGCGCCCCGGCGCCTCGATCGGCTCGAACCGGACGCTGTAGCCCGCCTTCACGAACGCGAGCGTCGTCGTGGTCGGCGTCGAAAAACCGTTCGGCAGCAGGTGGAGGAATTCCAGCAGCGCGTCGCGCCGCGCCGCGCGGAAGCCCGACGTGAGATCGGGAATGGGGCGCCCGGTGAGGTAGCTCGCGAGCCCGTTCAGGCACGCGTTGCCCGCGCGCCGCGCCGCCGTCGCCTGCGACGCGGCGGCGCGCGCGCCAACGACCAGATCGTAGGTGTCGAGGCCCGAGGCGAGCCGCCGCGCGTCCACGGGCTGGTGCTGGCCGTCGGCGTCCATGATCAGCACGAATTCCCCCGAGGCCTGCCGCAGCCCCGTCTTCACCGCCGCGCCGTTGCCCTTGTTGTACGGATGCCGGATCACGCGGGCGCCGCCCTCGCCGGCGTGCGCTGCCGTCCGGTCGCGCGACCCGTCGTCGATCACGAGAATCTCGCGCCACGGGCCGGCGGCCGCAAGGCCGGCGACCACCGCGCGGATCGACGTCTCCTCGTCGAACGCGGGAATGACGACGGACGTCCGCGCCGGGATGGAGTCGTCCATGCGCCTAGGTCGCGAAGCGGAAGTTCACGACGTCGGCGTCGAGGACGACGTATTCCTTGCCTTCCAGGCGTACTTCACCGTGATCGCGGCAGGCGGCCATGCCGCCGCGCCCGACGAGCGCGTCGTAGGCCACCACCTCCGCGCGGATGAAGCCGCGCGCGATGTCGCTGTGGATTTCACCGGCCGCCGCCTGGGCGGGCGTGCCGCGCGGAATCGACCACGCGCGGCATTCGTCCTCCCCCACCGTGAAGAACGAAATGTAGCCGAGCAGGTCGTAGCTGGCGCGGATGACGCGATCGAGGCCGGACTCCGCGAGGCCGAGGTCCGCGAGGAACGCGGCCGCGTCCGCCGCGTCGAGCTGCGCGATCTCGAGCTCGATCTTCGCGCAGACGGCCACGGCCGCCGTCGCGGCGTGCGAGGTCGCGCCGGTGAGGCGCTCGGCCTGCGCCGCGGCGCCCGCGCCGCCCGCGAGCTGCGCCTCGTCCTGGTTGATCACGAGCAGGAGCGGCTTGGCCGAGAGGAACTGGAAGCCCCGGAGCCGCTTCAGGTCGTCGCCCGCGAGGGAGAGCGCGCGCAGCGGCCGGCCCTCCTCGAGGGCGGCCTTGCAGGTGGTGAGGACGTCGCGCTCGCGCTCGAGCTCCGCGGTGCGTCCCTTCTTCAGGTCCTTCTCGAGCTTCTCGAGGCGGCGCTCGGCGACGCCGAGGTCGGCCAGGATGATCTCGTCCTCCATGGCCTGGACGTCGCGGGCCGGGTCCACGCGGCCGGCCGGGTGCGGCACGCTCGGGTCGTCGAACGCGCGGACCACGTGCACGAGCGCGTCGGCGTTCTTGTAGGCGGTCACGTCGACCAGCGTCCGCGCGCCGCCGCCGGCGGCCGGGGCGGCCAGGTCGGTAAATTCGACCGTCGCCGGCACGCGTTTTTTCGGGTTGTACATCGCCGTCAGGCGATCGAGCCGCGCGTCGGGCACCTTCGAGATGCCGATGGTGGCTTCCCCGCGCCCGTGCGCCGTCCGACCGGGCTCCCGGGCGCTGGTCATCAGTTGGAACAGGGTGGTCTTGCCGGACGAAGCGAATCCGATGAGGGCTGCTCTGAGCATCAGGTCAAAACGCGCATCGTACCACGGCCTATCCGCCAGCCGCCCGGCCCAGGCCCAACCCGTTGGGGCGCGGGCGAGGAAAAGGCGAAAATTTGGCGTAACTTACTGAACCGTCAGCGATTGCGGTTGACTTAGGAAGCCGCGCCTCATACTATTTCGGTGGAATTTTGTGGAAAAAAGTGGAGTAGTGCCGCGTGTTTAGGGGCAACGCGCCGGCTCGCATCGATGACAAGGGACGGCTCAAGGTGCCCAACGCCTTCCGATCCCTGCTCGAGGGCAAGCACGGCCGTGAGCTGTTTCTCACCAGCCTCACCGGTGAGTACGTGCGCGTGTACCCGATGCCCGTGTGGCTCGAGATCGAAGCCAAGCTCGGCGCGATGCCGTCGACGCATCCCGCGCGGCTCCGCTACCTCGATCGCGTCAACTACTTCGGCCAGGCTGCCGAGCTCGACACGCAGGGCCGCGTGATCATCCCGATGCGCCTGCGCGAGAGCGCCACGATGAGCGGCGACGTCGACGTCCTCGGCCAATACAACTACCTCGACGTGTGGAACCACGATCGGTTCCTCACCAAACTCCAGCGCGAAGCGTACACCGACGACGACGCGCGCGCGCTGTCGGAGTACGGGATTTGACCGTCCACGTCCCGGTGATGACGGCCGAAGTCCTGCACTATCTGCGTCCCGAGCGCGGCGGCGTCTTCCTGGACTGCACCGTCGGGCTCGGCGGCCACGCGCGCGCCCTGCTCGACGCCGGCGCCACGCGCCTGATCGGCCTCGATCGCGACCCCGACGCCCTCGCGCGCGCCGGCGAGGCGCTCGCGGCCTGGAAGGATCGCGTCGAGCTGGTGCACGCCGACTACCGGGAGATCGACGGCGTGCTCGACGCGCGCGGTCTCGCGTCCATCGACGGCGTCCTGGCGGACCTCGGCGTGTCGTCGCTGCAGTTCGACGAACCGGGCCGCGGCTTCAGTTTCCAGCGCGACGAGCCGCTCGACATGCGGATGGATCGCACGAGCGGCCCGACGGCCGCCGATCTCATCGCGGGGACCGAGGAGACGGCGCTCGCCGACGCGATCTACGCGTTCGGGGAGGAGCGCCGCTCGCGCCGGATCGCCCGGGCGATCGTGGACGCGCGCCGCGAGGGCCCGATCGCGACGACGGGCCGGCTCGCGGCGATCGTGCGGCGCGCGAACCCGACGCGCGGGCACTGGCGCATCGACCCCGCGACGCGCACGTTCCAGGCGCTGCGGATCTGGGTGAACCAGGAGCTGGAAGGACTCGGCCGCTTCCTCGAGGCGGCGGTGCTGCGGCTGCGCGCGGGCGCGCGGCTCGCGGTGATCTCGTTTCACTCGCTCGAGGATCGCATCGTGAAGCACACGTTCCGCGCGCTGGCGCCGGCCGGCGCGGCCTTTCGCGTGCTGACGAAGAAGCCGGTGTCGCCGTCCGACGCCGAAGTGGACCGCAATCCGAGGGCGCGCAGCGCGAAGCTGCGCGCGGTGGAGCGCATCGCATGAGCCCACGACAGAAGCGCGCGGCCGAGCCGTTCGAGTACGCCATCCGCAAGGACGTCCGCAACAACCCGATCGTGCGGGAGGTGGACGAGGCGCGGCAGCGGGATCTCTGGAAGACGGTCGTCCTCTTCAGCGCCGTCGTCCTGGTGCTGCTGTTCTCGGCCTGGCAGCACTTCGAGCTGCTCAAGCACGGCTATCAGATCGAGGACCTCGAGAAGCAGCGCGCGGCCGAGCAGGACACCGCGCGCCACCTGCGGCTCGAGATCGAAACGCTCCGATCGCCCGCCCGCATCGAGCGGATCGCGACCGGCCAGTTGCACCTCGTCGTGCCCACGCGCGCCGAGGCGATCACGATCCAGCGCGTGCCTGCCGCCGAGCCGTCGGCGGAGACGATGGTGGCCGCGCGGTGAAGCGGTCCGCCGGCCTGGACCGGCTTCGGTCGCTGATGCGCCGCCGGGGGGCGCCGCGCGGCGCGCCGGCGGCGCCGGACTGGCGCGCCACGATCCGGCGCCGCCTGATCGTGGCCACGGCGCTCGCCGCGATCTGGGGCGTGGGCATCGAGGCCCGGCTCGTCGTGCTGCAGGTCGTCGACCACGCGGATCTCGTCGCGCGCGCCGGGCGGCAGCAGGAGCGCACGCGCGAGGTGCCGGCCGAGCGCGGCGACATCCTCGATCGCGACGGCCGGATGCTCGCCACCAGCGTGGACGCAGCGTCGATCTACGCCGTGCCGTCGGAGATCCAGGACCCCGCGGCCATCGTGGCGAAGCTCTGCGGCGCGCTGGGCGACTGCACCGACCGCGAGCGCAAGGCGCTCGAGACGCGGCTGAAGAGCAAGTCGGATTTCGCGTGGGTCCGCCGCCAGGTGGATCCCGACGAGACCAAGCGCATCAAGGCGCTCGACCTCGACGCGGTCGGCTTCGTGACCGAGAGCCAGCGCCGCTATCCCAACAAGGAGCTCGCCGCGCACGTGCTCGGCTACGTGGGCGTCGACAACAAGGGCCTGAACGGCGTCGAGTTCGCCTTCGACTCGGAGATCCGCGGCAAGCCGGGCACGATCATGGTGCACACCGACGCCCGCCGGCGCGTCTTCAGCCGCTTCGAGCGGCCGCCGACGACGGGGTCGACGGTGGAGCTGACGATCGATCAGTACCTGCAGCACGTGGCCGAGCGCGAGCTGCACGCCGGCATCCTCGAGACCAAGGCCGAGGGCGGCAGCGCGATCATCATGGATCCGCGCACGGGCGAGATCCTCGCGATGGCGAACGAGCCGACGTTCAACCCGAACGTCTACGGGTCGTTTCCCTCCAGCGAGCGGCGCAACCGCGCGATCCAGGACCTGTACGAGCCGGGCTCGACGTTCAAAATCATCACGGCCGCGGCGGCGCTCCAGGAGCACGTCATGCCGCCCGACCAGCTCATCGACGCGAGCGCGGGCCAGATCAAGATCGGCAACACGATCACCCACGACGATCACAACTACGGCGTCCTCACGTTCGAGGACGTGATCGTGAAGTCGAGCAACGTCGGGGCGATCAAGATCGGCCTCGAGCTCGGCGTCGCGCGGCTGAGCAAGTACGTCCAGGCGTTCGGGTTCGGCCACCCGGTGTCGCCCGATTTCCCCGGCGAGAGCCCGGGCATCGTGTGGGATCCGGCGAAGTGGACCGAGCGCGCGCTGGCGTCGGTGTCGATGGGCTACCAGATCGCCGTGACGCCGCTGCAGATGGCGACGGCGGTGAGCGCGATCGCCAACGGCGGCCAGCTGCTGGAGCCGCGGATCATCCGCGCCATCTACGAGGGCGGCCGGCGGTACGAAGTCCAGCCGAAGGTGCGCGGCCGCATCATCAGCCCCGAGACCGCGGCGACCCTCACGGGCATCCTCGTGAACGTCGTCGAGCGCGGCACGGGCGTGGCCGCGAAGATCCCCGGCTACGAGGGCGCGATCGCGGGCAAGACCGGGACGGCGCACAAGCTCGTCAACGGACGCTACTCGAACTCGGATTACAACGCGTCGTTCGTCGGCTTTCTGCCGTCGCAGCGGCCCGCCGTGACGATCATCGTCGTCGTCGACTCGCCGCACGCCGGGTCGTACTACGCGGCGTCGACGGCGGTGCCGATCTTCAAGCGGATCGCCGAGGGCACGATGCGCTATCTCGGCATCGGCCCGACGGCCGCGCTCGAGCCGCCGCTGGTCGTCGTGCGCCACCGGGAGGATCGCGCCGCGGCGGGCGCGGCGGCCTCGTCGGTGCGGGCGCCCGTCGTCCGCGTGGTGGCCGACGGCGACGCCGGCTCGCTGCCGGACCTGCGCGGCATGAGCGCGCGCGAGGCGACGCACCTGCTGGCCCGGCTCGGCGTCTCGGCCCGCCTCGACGGCGACGGGTTCGTGGTGGCGCAGGATCCGCCGCCGGGCGAGCCCGTGGAGCCGGGGATGGTGTGCCAGCTTCGTCTCGAGCGCACGGCACCGCCGGCCGGAGCGGCGCAATGACCTGGCGCGACCTCGTGGACCTGCTGCGCCGTCACGCACTCCTCGGCGCGGACGCGCCGCCGGCTCCGACCGGCGCGATCACCGCCGTGTCGTACGACTCGCGCGTCGTCCGGCCGGGCGCCGTGTTCGTGGCCCTCAGGGGCCGGCAGGCCGACGGGACGGCGTTCGCGCGTGAGGCGATGGCGCGCGGCGCCGCGGGCGTCGTGTCGGAGGCGCCGCCGCCCCAGGGCCCGGAAGGCGCCGGCGCGCCCTGGTTCACGGTGACCGACGCCCGCGCGGCGCTCGCGCAGCTCGCCGCCGCGTTTCACGATCACCCGAGCGACGCCATGCGCGTCGTCGGCATCACGGGCACCAACGGCAAGACGACGACGGCGTACCTGGCCGCGTCGATCTTCGAGGCGGCGGGCGTCGCCTGCGGCATCGTCGGCACGGTGGGCTATCGCGTCGGCGGCGCGACGCGGCCGGCGATCCACACCACGCCTGAGGCGCCGGAGCTCCAGGCCATGCTGCGCGAGATGGTGGACGCCGGGTGCGGGGCCTGCGCGATGGAGGTGTCGTCGCACGCGCTCGCGCTCCGCCGCGCGGACGCCATCACGTTCGCGGCCGGCGTCTTCACGAACCTGACGCGCGATCACCTCGACTTTCACGGCGACATGGAGCGCTACTTCCAGGCGAAGGCGCGGCTCTTCGACCTGCTGCCGCGAGAGGCGCCCGGCCTCGTGAACGTGGACGACCCGCGCGGCGCCGCGCTCGCGCAGACGGCCGCGCGCCCCGTCACCTTCGCCGTGAACCGCGCCGCCGACATCACGCCGGGGCCGGTGTCGATGGGGCCCGGAGGCGTCGAGTTCGACGTTCGCACGCCGCGGGGCGCGCTCCACGTCCGGTCGTCCCTCGTCGGCCGGCCGAACGTCTACAACATCCTCGCCGCCGTCGGCACGGCCTGCGCGCTCGACGTGCCGTTCGACGCGATCGAGCGCGGCGTGCGCGCGCTGGCCGGCGTGCCCGGACGATTCGAGGTCGTCTCGTCGCCGGCCGATCCCGTCACGGTCGTCGTGGACTACGCGCACACCGACGACGCGCTGAAGAACGCGCTCGAGACGGCGCGTCCGCTCACGAGCGGACGCCTCATCACCGTGTTCGGCTGCGGCGGCGATCGCGATCGCACGAAGCGCCCGCTCATGGGCGTCGTGGCCGCCCGCCTCAGCGACGTCGTGGTGATCACTTCCGACAACCCGCGCTCCGAGGATCCGGGGCGGATCATCGAGGACGTGCGCGGCGGCCTCGTGGACGCCGAGCGGCGCGCCGGCGCCGCCGATCGCGTGCTGAGCCTCGTGGATCGCGCGGAGGCGATCGAGGCGGCGATCGCCCGCGCGCGGCCGGGGGACCTCGTGCTGATCGCGGGCAAGGGGCACGAGAAGGTGCAGATCATCGGCGATCGCGCGCTGCCGTTCGACGACGCCGAGGTGGCGCGCGGCGTGCTCGCGCGCCGGCGGTCGAAGAAGGGCGTTCGGACGTAGCGGTGAGCGGCGAGGTCGCGCTCAGCGCGGCGTGGGTGGCCGGCGCGGTGGAGGGACGGGTTGTCTCGGGCGACCCGGGCCTGGCGTTCGAGGGGGTCTCGATCGACACCCGCACGCTCGCGCCCGGCGCGCTGTACGTGGCGATCCGCGGCGAGCGGTTCGACGGCGCGGACTTCGCGGGCGCGGCGATCGACGCGGGCGCCGCCGGGCTGCTGCTGCCGCCGGGCCGGAGCCGCGGCTTTCCGGGCGCGGGCGCCGTGATCGAGGCCGCCGACACGACGCGGGCGTTGCAGGCGCTGGGGCGCGCGGTGCGCCGGGCGTCGGGCGCCGTTGTCGTCGCCATCACCGGGAGCGCCGGGAAGACGACGACGAAGGAAGTGACGGCGGCGCTGCTCGAGCTGCGGTACCGGGTCGTGCGGAACGCCGGGAACTTGAACAACCACATCGGCCTGCCGCTGTCGCTCGTCGACCTGCGGCGGCGGCCGGAGATGGCGGTGGTCGAGTTGGGGATGAACCATGCCGGTGAGATCCGCGCGCTCGTCGAGATGGCCGAGCCCGACGTGCGTGTGTGGACCAACGTCGGCGAGGCCCACCTCGGCTTCTTCGCGTCGGTCGACGCGATCGCCGACGCGAAGGCGGAGATTCTCGAGGGCGCGGACGCGCGAACGGTGCTCGTGGCCAACGCCGACGACGACCGGATTGTCGCGCGCGCGGTGGCGTTTCCCGGGCGCGTCGTCACGTTCGGGCTGGAGCGGCCGGCCGACGTCCGGGCGGCCGCGATCGAGGACCACGGCGTGAACGGCAGCGTGGTCCGGGTGGCGGCCGGCGGCCGCGAGCGCGAGTTCGCGATTCCGCTGGTGGGCCGCGGGAACGTGGCGAACGTGCTGGCCGCCACGGCGGTCGCGCTGGAGTACGGCGTGCCGCTCGACGCGATCGCCGACCGGGTGGCGCGGCTCGAGGCCGCCGCGCATCGGGGCGAGGTGCTGCGGCTGGCGGGCGGCGTGACCGTGGTGGACGACAGCTACAACGCGAACCCGTCCGCGACGCGGCGCGCGCTCGACGTGCTGGCGCGCTCCGAGGGCCGGCGGGTCGCGGTGCTGGGCGAGATGCTCGAGCTCGGCGCGCGGTCGGTGCCGCTGCACGAGGCGGTCGGCGCGGCGGCGGGCGGGCTGGACCTGCTCATTACCGTCGGCGGCGACGCCGCCCAGGCGCTCGGCGAGGCGGCCGTGCGCGCGGGCATGGCGCGGGGCGCGGTGCGTCACGCGGCGACGAGCGAGGAGGCGGCGGCGCTGGCGGCCGGGCTGGTGGCGCCCGGGGACGTCGTGCTGGTGAAAGGCTCGCGCGGGATCCGGACGGATCGCGTGGTGGCGCGTCTCGTGGCGGAGCGCGGCTGATGCTCTACCACCTGCTCTACCCGCTGCACACGCGGATCTCGGTGCTGAACGTGACGCGGTACATCACGTTCCGCACGGCGGCCTCGACGCTGTCGGCGCTGGCGATCAGCCTGCTGCTGGGTCCGTGGCTCGTGCGCAAACTGCGCGCGTTCCAGATCGGCCAGGTGATCCGCCAGGAGGGACCGCAGTCCCACCGGCCGAAGGCGGGCACGCCCACGATGGGCGGGCTGTTGATTTTGACGGCGGCGATCGTGCCGACGCTGCTGTGGGCGGACCTGACGAACGTGTATGTGTGGATTGCCGTGTTGACGACGACCGCGTTCGGAGCCGTCGGTTTCGCCGACGACTACCTGAAGATTGTCCGCCGCTCCCACGACGGGCTGCTGCCGCGCTACAAGCTCGCCTGGCAGATCGCGATCGGCACCGCGGTGGGGATCGTGCTGATCGTGATGGCCCGCGACGGCATTTACAACACGCGCCTCGTCGTGCCGTTCTTCAAGCAGCTCATTCCCGACCTCGGGCTGCTGTACCTGCCGTTCGCGGTGCTGGTGCTGGTCTTCGAGTCGAACGCCGTCAACCTCACCGACGGCCTCGACGGCCTCGCCATCAGCGTGTTCGCCATCGCGGCGACGGCGTACACGGCGCTCGCCTATGTGAGCGGCAACCGCGTGCTGGCCGACTACCTGCTGATCGTCCGGTTCCCGCAGGGCGCGGAGCTCACGGTCTTCGGCGGCGCGCTGGTGGGCGCCTCGCTCGGCTTCCTCTGGTACAACTCGTATCCCGCCGAGATCTTCATGGGCGACGTCGGGTCCCTCGCGCTCGGGGGCGCGCTCGGCACCGTCGCGATCCTGATCAAGCAGGAGCTGCTGCTCGTCATCGTCGGCGGCGTCTTCGTGATCGAGGCCCTGTCGGTCGTCATCCAGGTGTCGTCTTTCAAGCTCACGGGCCGGCGCGTGTTCCGCATGGCGCCGCTGCACCACCACTTCGAATTGAGCGGCTGGAGCGAGCCCAAGGTGATCTCGCGATTCGTGATCGTCGCGATCATCTTCGCGCTCCTCAGCCTCACGACGTTGAAGCTGCGATGACGACGTTTGAGGTCGCGGGCCAGCGGGTGACGGTCGTCGGGGCGGCCGAGAGCGGCGTCGCGGCGGCGGCGGAGCTGGCGCGCCGTGGCGCCCGCGTGACGCTCACCGACCTGCGCGGCCAGGCGCCGGAGGCGGAGCCGCTGCGCGCGCAGGGCGTCGCGCTCGAGCTCGGCGGGCATCGCCGCGAGACCTTCACCGGCGCGGACCTGGTCGTCCTCAGTCCGGGCGTGCCGATCGATCAGCCCGACGTGGACGCCGCGCGCGCGCGGGGCATCCCGGTGATCGGCGAGCTCGAGCTCGCGTCGCGCTGGCTGCAGGGGCGCGTGATCGCGATCACGGGCACGAAGGGGAAGTCCACGACGACGACGCTGGCCGGCCGGATGCTGACGGCGGCGGGGTTCAAGGTGACCGTGGGCGGCAACCTGGGCACGCCGCTCAGCCGGCAGGTGTCGGCGTCGACGCCCGACACCCTGCACGTGGTCGAGGCGAGCAGCTTCCAGCTCGAGACGATCGACACGTTCCGGCCGTGGATCGCCGTGATGCTGAACTTCTCGCCCGATCATCTCGATCGGCATTCGACGATCACCGCCTACGGCGCGGCGAAGGCGCGGATCTTCGAGAACCAGGACGCGAACGACTGGGCCGTGGTGAACGCCGACGACCCCGCGGTGCTGGAGATGGCGCGGCGCGGCCGCGCCCGCCGCCGGCTCTTCGCGCGCGACCGCCGCGATCGACGAGGGCACCGTGGTCGACGCCGGCTGGATCGTCGAGCGCACCGCGACCGGCTCGCGCCGGCTCGTGCCGCTCGCCGCGATCCAGCTGCTCGGCCCCCATCTCGTGGACGACGTGATGGCGGCGGCGACCGTCGGGGCCATCGCCGGGGCGCCGCCGGCCGCGATGACGCAGGCCACCGAGGGCTTCCAGGGCCTCGAGCACGCGATGGAGCTCGTCGCGACGATTGACGGCGTGCGGTTCGTCAATGACTCGAAGGCGACGAACGTCGCGTCCGCGCGGCGGGCGATCGAGAGCTTCGAGGGCGGCGTGGTGCCGATTCTCGGGGGGCGGTTCAAGGGCGGCGATCTGGGGCTGCTGCGCGAGCCGCTCGCGGCGCGCGCGAAGGCGGTGGTCGCGATCGGCGAGGCGCGCGGGCTCGTGCGGGAGGCGCTCGACGGCGCGGTGGCCGTGCACGACGCCGACAGCCTCGAGGCCGCCGTCGAACAGGCGTACGCGCTCGCGCGGCCCGATGGCGTCGTGCTGCTGGCGCCGGCGTGCGCGAGCTTCGACTGGTTCCGGAGTTACGCGGAGCGCGGTGCGCGCTTCAAGGAGGTGGTGCGGACGATCGCGCGTCGGTGAGCGGTGAGCAGTCGTCGGTCGGCTCGTGCGATGAAGGACTGGCTGCTGGGAACGCAGGCTGCCCCGGCCTGCGAAGCTGGTGCCTTCATCCTGGGTCGACTGACGACTGCTGACCGCTCACGGATCTTTCTTCGACCAGGCAATGTTTCGGGCGGAAACCCGCCGAACTGTAGGGCGGACCTGTAGGTCCGCCGGAGACGACCACGACCGATGGCTCGCAAGCTCAAATCCGACCGGATCCTGTTCCTGACGACCGTCGTGCTCGTCGGCCTGAGCGTCGTCATGGTGTACAGCGCGTCGGCCGTGGTCGGTCTCGAACACTTTGGGAGCCCCACCCTGTTCCTGATGAAGCAGGGCATGTGGGCCCTCATGGGGCTCGCGATGCTGTGGGTGGTGATGCGGATCGACTACCGCCACTACCGCGAGCCGGCGTTCATCTGGGCGTCGCTGGGCGCCGTCACCCTGGCGCTGGTGGCCGTGCTGTTCATGCCGGCCGTCAACGGCGCGCATCGCTGGTTCGCCATCGGCGGCCTGGGCATCCAACCGTCGGAGATGACGAAGCTGGTGGCCATCTTCTTCATCGCCGCGATCCTCGAGCGGCGGATGCACCGGATCAACGACGTCACCTACGCGCTGGTGCCGATCGCCCTGGTGCTGTTCATGCTCGTCGCGCTCATCCTGCTCGAGCCCGACCTGGGCACGTCGCTGGCCCTCGTGCTGATCGTCGCGATGATGGTGTTCGCGGCCGGCCTGAACTACGGCTACATCCTGGGCGCCGCGCTCATCGCCGCGCCCGTGGTCGCGACGCTCGTGATGAGCGCCGGCTACCGCCGCCGCCGCTGGCTCACGTTCCTCGACCCATGGGCGGATCCGCTCGGCGACGGTTTTCAGATCATCCAGTCGCTCATCGCGGTGGGCACCGGCGGTGTCTGGGGCAAGGGGTTGATGAACGGCGTGCAGAAGCTGTTCTACCTGCCCGAGCCGCACACCGATTTCATCTACGCCGTCATCGCCGAGGAGCTCGGCCTCGTCGGCTCGACGATCGTGCTGATCTGCTTCCTCGTCATCGTCTGGCGCGGGCTGCGGATCGCGCTGAGCGCGCCGGATGCGTTCGGGTCGTTCCTCGCGATCGGCCTGACGACGATGGTCGCCCTGCAGGCGCTCGTGAACATCAGCATCGTGCTCGGCCTGCTGCCGACCAAGGGCATTCCGCTCCCGTTCGTGAGCTTCGGCGGGTCGTCGCTGCTGATGAACCTGGTGGGCATGGGCATCCTGTTGAACGTGTCGCAGCATGCGTCATCCGAGGCATGACGAGGGCAGGGCGGGAGGCGTCCCCGTTGCGGGTCGTGATGGCCGCCGGCGGCACCGGCGGCCACGTGTATCCCGGCGTCGCGATCGCGCGCGAGCTGGCGCGCCGGCGGCCGGAGGCGGTGATTTCGTTCGCGGGCACGGCAGCCGGCCTCGAGTCGCGCATCGTGCCGCGCGAGGGCTTTCCGCTGGACTTGATCCGCAGCGGGGCGCTGAAGAGCAAGGGCCTGGCAGGCCGGCTGCGGGGCCTCGCGCTCCTGCCGCTCGGGCTGTTCGACGCGTGGCGCCTCGTCTCGGCGCGCCGGCCGGCGGTCGTGATCGGCGTCGGCGGGTATGCGTCGGGCCCGGTCGTGCTTGTCGCCGCGCTGCGGCGCGTGCCGACGCTCGTCGTGGAGCCGAACGCGGTGCCGGGCCTCGCGAACCGGTGGCTGTCTCCCGTCGTGGATGCGGCCGCCGTCACGTATCCCGAGACGCGGGCGCACTTCGGCGCGAAGGCGTTCGTGTCGGGCACGCCGGTGCGCGCCGAGTTCGCGGACGGATCGCCGGCGCGGGAGCCGGGCGCCCGTGAGCGTCCCGGCGGGATCGAGGTCCTGATCTTTGGGGGTTCTCAGGGGGCGCACGGCATCAACGTGGCCATGGTGGCGGCGGCACCGGAGCTGGCAGCCGGCGATGCCCGCCTGCGGATCGTGCACCAGACGGGAGAGCGCGACCTGGCGATGGTCCGGGCCGGCTACGAACGCGCCGGCGTCGACGCGGAAGTCGAGCCGTTCTTCTACGACATGGGGCGGCGGATGGCCGAAGCCGACCTGATCGTCTGCCGCTCGGGCGCGACGACGCTCGCCGAGCTCGCGGCGGCCGGCAAGCCGGCGGTGCTCGTGCCGCTCCCGACGGCGGCCGACGACCATCAGCGGCGGAACGCGGAGCTCGTCGCGGCGGCGGGCGCGGCCGAGATGATGCGCGAGGGCGACCTGACGGGCATCGCGCTGGCGCGGCACCTGCTGGCGCTGGCGGCGGACCCGGAACGCCGGCAACGCATGAGCGCATCGGCGCGAGCGCTCGCGCGGCCGCACGCGGCAGGGGCGATCGCGGATCGCGCCCTGGAACTGGCCGGATGCTAGGCCGGACGCGGCGCGTGCACTTCGTCGGGATCGGCGGCGCCGGCATGAGCGGGATCGCCGAGCTGCTCGCCAATCTCGGGTACGTCGTGACGGGGTCCGATGAACAGGCCTCGCCCGCGCTCGAGCGGCTGGCGGGGCTGGGCGTGTCCACCGGCGTCGGGCACGCGGCGGCGCACGTCGGCGACGCGGACGTCGTGGTGGTGTCGACGGCGATCCCGGCGGGCAACCCGGAGGTCGAGGAGGCGCGGCGGCGCCGCATCCCGGTGATTCCCCGGGGCGAGATGCTCGCCGAGCTGATGCGCCTGCGCGAGGGCATCGCGGTGGCCGGCTCGCACGGCAAGACGACGACGACCGCGATGATCGCGCTCGCGCTCGAGCGCGGCGGCCTCGACCCGACGGTGGTGATCGGCGGCCGGTTCGGCGCGTTCGGCGGCAACGCGCGGCTCGGCGCCGGGCCCGTGCTGGTCGCCGAGGCGGACGAGAGTGACCGGTCGTTCCTGAAACTTCGGCCGACGATAGCGGTGATGACGAATATCGACCACGAGCATCTGGAGACCTACGGCGGGTTCGGCGACCTCCAGGAGGCGTTCGCCGACTTCGCCAATTCCGTGCCGTTCTATGGCGCGGTGGTGGCCTGCGCGGACGATCCGGCCATTGCCGGCATCCTGCCGCGGATCGCGCGGTCCGTCCGCACCTACGGGTTCAGCGACGCCGCGGATCTCTCGGCCGTGGACGTCATCCTCGACGGCTTCGCGTCGCGCGCGCGGGTGCGCCGTCGCACGCGGAGCGGCGTCGAGACGCTCGGGCCGCTCGCGCTCCAGGTGCCGGGCCGCCACAACCTGCAGAACGCCCTGGCGGCGATCGCCGCGGGGCTCGAGCTCGGCCTCGCGTTCGACGATCTGGCCGGCGCGCTCGGCGAGTTCCGGGGCGTCGCGCGGCGCTTCGAGGTGCGGGGCGAGCCGAACGGGATCCTGGTGATCGACGACTACGGCCATCACCCGACGGAACTCGCGGCCGTGCTGGCCGCCGCGCGGTCGCTCGGACGGCGCCTCGTCGTGGTGTTCCAGCCGCACCGGTACTCGCGGACGCAGGCGCTGATGGACGCGTTCGGGCCCTCGCTCGCCGGCGCGGATCACATCGTGCTCACGGACATCTACGGCGCCGGCGAGGCGCCGATCCCGGGCGTCACGCTCGAGGTGCTCGCAGCGGCCGTCCGGCGATCGGCGGGCGCACCCGTCGACGTGGCGCCTTCGCTCGACGCGGCCGTCGACGCCGCGGCGTCGGCGGCGCGCCCGGGCGACGTGATCGTGACGCTCGGCGCGGGATCGATCGCGGGCGCGGTCGATCGGCTGCTCGCCCGTCTCGGCGGCGCGGCGGCGGGAGGGCGCTCGTGACGGCGATTGCCGCGCCGGCCGACCGCCGGTTCCGGCGCGCTCACGTCAAGCCGTCGAAGCGTCGCCGCGGCTGGCGCGCCCTGGTGCGTCCGGCCCTCGCCGCCCTCGTGGTCGCGGCGGTGGGCGCCTATGGGGCGTATCGCGTCGCGCGGCTCGTGATCGAAGGGCGCGTGCTGCGGATCAGCCAGATCACGGTGCGCGGCAACACGCACCTGTCGCGCGGCGAAGTCCTGGCGCTCGTCGGCGGCCTGCGCGGCCAGAGCCTGCTGTGGACCGATCTCGACGGGTGGCGGCAGCGCCTCCTGGCGTCGACCTGGGTCCGCGACGCCGCGCTGCGGCGCTCGCTGCCTTCGACGATCGACGTCGTCGTCTCCGAGCGCGAGCCGATCGGTCTCGCGCGGCTGAACGGCGACATGTATCTGCTCGACGAGCGGGGCCAGATCATCGACCAGTACGGACCGCAGTACGTGGACCTCGACCTGCCGATCGTGGACGGCCTGCTCGCGCCGTCGGCGTCGGACGGCGGTCCGGCCGTCGACGAGGCGCGGGCGCGGCTCGCGGGCCGGCTCCTGGCCGACCTCGCCGCGGCGCCGGTGGTCGCGCGGCGGGTCTCGCAGATCAGCGTGGCCGACGGCCACGACGCGGCCGTGATTCTCAACACCGATCCGGCCGTGATTCATCTCGGCGACACCGCGTTCGTGGCGCGGCTGCGGTCGTATCTGGAGCTCAGCGGCGCGCTGCACGATCGCGTGCCGGCGATCGACTACGTGGATATGCGTTTTGACGACCGCGTGTACGTGCGCCCCGCGGGCCGGGCGGCGGTGGCGCGGGTGGCGCGGTAGGGGAACCCGGAGGCAGCGTGGCACGAAGAGAGCGGTATCTGGTCGGGCTCGATGTCGGCACCTCGAAGGTGGCGGCCGTCGTCGGCGAAATGCTCGACGGCGACGCCATCGAGATCGTGGGGCTCGGCGTCGCCGAGTCGCGCGGGATCCGGCGCGGCGTCGTGGTGAATCTCGAGGCGGCCGTCGAGTCCATCAAGCGGGCGATTGACGAGGCCGAGCTGATGGCCGGGGTCGAGATCGACTCGGTGCACCTCGCGTTGTGCGGCCCCCACGTGAAGGGGTTCAACAGCCGGGGTGTGATCGCGGTCGCCGGGAAGAACCGCGAGATCACGCGGGAGGACGTCCGGCGCGCCATCGAGGCCGCCAAGGCGGTGTCGCTGCCGACGGGCCGCGAGATCCTCCACGTGCTGCCGCAGGACTTCGTCGTGGACGAGCAGGACGGCATCGGCGCGCCGGTCGGGATGACGGGCGCGCGGCTGGAGGTGAACGTCCACATCATCACGGGCGCCCAGAGCTCCACGCAGAACCTGGTCGCGTGCGTGAACCGCGCGGGCGTGAGCGTCGCGGAGACGGTGGTCGAGCAGCTCGCGGCGAGCGACGCCGTGCTGACCGAGGACGAGAAGGAGCTCGGCGTGGCGCTGGTCGACATCGGCGGCGGCACCACGGACATCGCGATCTACGAGCGCGGCAGCCTGTGGCACACGGCCGTCATCGGCATCGGCGGCGATCACTTCACGAACGACATCGCCGTCGGCCTGCGCACGCCGGTGCCGGACGCGGAAAAGATCAAGCGCAAGTGCGGGTGCGCGCTCTCGGGCATGGTCGACGAGGACGAGACGATGGAGGTCGCGAGCGTCGGCGGGCGCAAGCCGCGCGTGATGGCGCGGCGGATCCTCGCCGAGATCCTGCAGCCCCGCGCCGAGGAGATCTTCCACCTCGTCTGGGACGAGATCCGGCGCGCCGGCTACGAGAAGAGCCTCAACTCCGGGATCGTGCTCACCGGCGGCGGGGCGGTGCTCGACGGCATGCCCGAGATCGCCGAGCAGATCTTCGACCTGCCGATCCGGCGCGGGTGCCCGGTCGGCGTCGGCGGGCTCAGCGACCACGTGAACAGCCCGACGTTCGCGACGGGCGTCGGGCTCGTGGTGTACGGCTGCCGCAACGCCCCGCCCGAGGCGTCGCACGCACTGGTCGGCGCCGGCGCCATCGGGCGCGTGGCCGGTCGGCTGAAGGGACTCTTCAGGGAGTTCTTCTGAGCTGAGGAGCTGAGGAACTGGGGAATTGGGGGCGTTGCGAAATATGCGCAGGAGCGCCTGCGGCCATGCGAGTCCGAGGACATGGAGATCCGAGGACGAGCATCGGCGTCAGTTCGCGGCGGGGGTGGGGCCCCGCCGCCAGTAACTAAAGGAGACGCGAATGGCTGACGTGCACAACACGCCCGACACCGACGATCCGCGCGACGCGCGGCGGCTGCGGCTGCATCTGGCGGAGGAGAACCGGACCGGCGCCCGCATCAAGGTGATCGGCGTCGGTGGCGGTGGCGGGAACGCCGTGAACCGGATGGCGTTGGCGGGTCTCGACGGCGTCGAGTTCATCGTCGTCAACACGGACGTCCAGGCGCTGGTGAACAACGCCGCGCCGACCAAGATTCAAATCGGCGGCAAGCTGACGAAGGGCCTCGGCGCGGGCGCCGATCCGAACGTCGGCCGGCACGCCGCGCTGGAGGACACGGAGAAGATCATCCAGGCGCTCGACGGCGCCGACATGATCTTCGTCACCACCGGCCTGGGCGGCGGCACCGGCACCGGCGCGGCGCCGGTCGTGGCCAGCCTCGCGAGCGAGCTCGGCGCGCTGACGATCGCCGTCGTCACCAAGCCGTTCAAGTTCGAGGGCCGGAAGCGTCTGGTGCAGGCCGAGCGCGGGCTGGAGCAGCTGCGCGACTGCGTCGACACGATCATCACGATCCCGAACGAGCGGCTGCTCACCCTCATCGACCGCACGACGCCGCTGACCGAGGCGTTCGCGACGGCCGACGATGTGCTGCGCCAGGCGATTCAGGGCATCTCGGACCTCATCCTCGTGCCGGGGCTGATCAACCTCGACTTCGCCGACGTGAAGACGATCATGTCCGGCATGGGCCTGGCGATGATGGGCACGGGCGTGGCCGAGGGCCCGGACCGCGCGATGGAGGCGGCGCGGCGCGCGATCTCGAGCCCGCTGCTCGAGGGCGCGTCGGTGAACGGATCGCGCGGCGTGATCATCAACGTGACCGGCGGTCCGGACCTCTCGCTCGTGGAAGTGAGCGAGGCGTCGGCGATCGTGCAGGAGGCGGCTCACGAGGACGCCAACATCATCTTCGGCGCCGTGGTGGATCCCGCCCTGAAGAACAAGGTGAAGATCACCGTGATCGCCACCGGGTTCGACTCGGTGCCCTCGGCGAAGTCCGCGGCGTCGGCGGCCGTCACGCCCGTGGATCTCACGCAGTACGCGGATCACTTGAAGGCGCGCGCCGACGCGGCGGTGGCGGCGGCCGGATCGCGGCTGTCGATTTCGCGGCGGCCGCAGATCGAGCTGCCGATGGCCGCGGCGGGCGGCGGCGCGGCCATCCCGGCGGCGGCCCAGGCGGCTCCCGCGCCCGACGCCGGCGCGGACGCGGGCATCGTGGACTTCGCCGACCGGCTGAAGGCGCCGGATGCCGGGACCGATCTCTCGGACTTCGGCCTCGGCTCGACGTTCGACGTGCCCGCGTTCCTCAGGCGCCAGGAGAACTGACCGCGGGACCCAGCAGGTCCCAGCGGTTGCCTTCGAGGTCCACGAACACCACGACGCGGCCGTACGGCTCGTCGCGCGGAGGAGAGGCGAACTGGACGCCGGCGTCGGCGAGGCGCCGGTACGTGGACTCGAAGTCGTCGACGCGAAGGAAGAAGCCCACGCGGCCGGCGAACTGCCGGCCGACGACCGCGGCCTGCGCGTCGCCGTCGGCGCGGGCGAGCAGCAGCCCGGTCCCGCCGCCCCGCGGCCGCACCACGACCCACCGCTTCGGCCGCCCGTCGTTGGTGGCGGCCGGCGCGTCCTCGACGAGCTCGAAGTCGAGGACGCCGACGAAGAAATCAATCGCCGGCTGGTACTCCCGCACGACGAAGGCCACGAGCTGCAGGTGCGACACGGCTGGCGCCTACCTTATCAGAGCGGTGATACAGTAAGTAGATCCACGGCACGGGTGAACGCCGTCGTTCGAGCGTCAGCCGACGCACGACCTGATTCCGCATGTTATGAGCTCCTGGCAACAACGCGAGCGCGCCCTCGAGACCCTGGCGAAGGAAACCGGCTACATCCGCAAGCCGCACGGCGATCGTCTGCGCGTGGCGCTCGCCTTCCCGAACACCTACTGGGTCGGCATGTCGAACCTCGGGTTCCAGACCGTCTACCGCCTCTTCAACGCCCAGGACGATGTCGTGTGCGAGCGCGTGTTCCTGCCGCCCAAGCAGGAGCTTCGGGAGCTCGTCGAGAGCCGCGCCGGCATCCTGACGCTCGAATCGCAGACGCCGGTCGGCGACATGGACGTCCTCGCGTTCTCCGTGTCCTTCGAATGGGACTACGTGAACGTGCTCTCCATGCTGCGCCTGGCCGGCATTCCGGTCCGCGCCGCGGACCGCACCGAGCGGCATCCGCTGGTCGTCATCGGCGGCGCCGTCACGTTCGTGAACCCCGAGCCGCTGGCGCTGTTCGCCGACGTGATCGCCGCGGGCGAAGGGGAGGTGCTCATCCCGTCGTTCGACCGCGCGTTCTCGGCCGCCACCAGCCGGGCGGATCTGCTCGAGCGCCTGTCGGCCGAACGCGGGTTCTACGTGCCGTCCCTGATCGAGCCGCGCTACGGAGCCGACGGCGCGCTCGCGGGGTACGTGAACGCCCGTGACGGGACGCCCGCGCCCGCGATCCGCAAAGCCGCGCTGCCCGTGACCGACGCCTCCGATCCCCCGGCCACGAGCATCTTCACGCCCGACACCGAGTTCGGCTCGCGCTTCCTCGTGGAAGTCGTCCGCGGCTGCGCGAACCTGTGCCGCTTCTGCTGGGCCGGCTACAACTACCTGCCGGTGCGCGCGTTCCCGACGGACCGCATCCTCCAGCTCGCCGAAGCCGCGCGCGTCCATGCGTCGCGCGTCGGGCTCGTCTCCATCGCCCTGTGCGACCACCCCGACATCGAGCGGATCCTCGCCCGGCTGAACGAGCTCGGCTACGCGATCAGCCCGGCGTCGCTGCGGCTCGACGACCTCACCGAGACGATCGTCCGGCTGCTGCGCGCGAGCGGCGAGCGGACGATCACGATCGCCCCGGAAGCCGGCTCCGATCGCCTCCGCCGCGTGATCAACAAGACCATCACCAACGATGAGATCCTCGATCGCGCCGAGCTGCTGTTCGCCAACGGCATCGAGAGCCTGAAGCTCTACTACATGATCGGCCTCCCGACCGAGACCGACGAGGATCTCGTCGCCATCCGCGACCTGACGCTGCAGATGCGCGAGAAGATGCTCGTGCACGCGCGCGCCCGCGGACAGGTCGGCCACCTCGTCGGCAGCGTGAACCCCCTTGTGCCGAAGCCCGGCACCGCGTTCCAGTGGCTGCCGATGGAAGATACGGCGATCACGGATCGCAAGATCAAGCGGCTGCGATCCCTCATGGCCGGCATCGACAACGTCAGCTTCAACATCAAGTCCCAGCGGCACTCCTACTACCAGGCGCTGCTGTCGCTCGGCGACCGGCGCGTCGCGCCCACCATCGAGGCCGCCGAGCGCAACGGACAGGACTGGCGCGCGGCCGTCGCCGAAACCGGCCTGGACGCGGACTTCTACATCTTCCGCGACCGCAGCCGCGACGCCGTCCTGCCCTGGGACGTGATCGACGGCGGCATGAAGGCGTCCTTCTTCCAGGCCGAGTACGAGAAGTCCATCCGCGAGGAGTGGACGCTTCCGCCCAAGCGCCAGCAGGAGAACGCGCGGCTCCTGCCCGTCATTCAGTGACCAGCGCCGACTCCGCCTCGAATTCCTGATACGCCTCCAGGACGAACGCGCGCAGTTTCTGCTGCGACGTGGCGTCCACCAGCGGCCGCAGCAGGGCGAAGCTCCGCCGCTCGCCGTTCACGCTGTACTGCCTCGCGGGAAAGGTCACGTTCCGCCCGCCGTTCCCCCCGCGGCGCTCCCACACCCCGAACCCCACGAGCTTCAGGCCGTCGAGCGGCCCCTCGGTGAAGTGCAGCTCGGCGTCGGCGATTTTTCCTGGCGGGTTGCCCTTGTCGTTCGGCATGAACTTGACGGTCATTACGAATCTCCTTTCGATCGTTGGCCGCCCGCATCGGACGGCCGCGAGGTCGCTGGCGACACGATGACTTCACGGCGCGTGCCAGCTCCCGCGCGTCGAGGGCGCTCGCGCAACCGGCACAGCGGCGGGAGGTTAGGGGAGGAGGCGGGGGCGGTTCAGCGGGCGGCGGCCGAAGGGCGCCGAACACGACAACCGGAGTTGTCGATCAGCCGAGCAGGATGACCTGCGCCATCGCGAGCGTTCGGCTGTGCGTGATCGTGACGAGCGCGGACTGTCCGCCCATCTCGGCGAAGCGGCGCGCGGCGCCGCCGTGGAACACGAGGCGCGGCGGCCCGCCCGCGCCCCGCACCACCTCGACGTCGCGCCACAGGACGCCGCGGGAGCGGCCGGTGCCCAGCGCCTTCATGCCCGCCTCCTTCGCCGCGAAGCGTCCCGCGAAGTGCACGGCCGGGTCGCGCCGCCGGCGGCAGTAGGCGATCTCCGCGTCGGTGAAGAGGCGCCGCTCGAAGCGCGGCCCGTAGCGGGCGAGCGTGGCCGCCACGCGCTCGATCTCGATCGCGTCGAGCCCCAACCCCCGAATGTCAGACATGGCGGCCTCGCATGGCGGGTGCGTCCAGCGTACCGCTTGACAGCCCGGCCGGCCCTGAGTTAGACATATGACTAAGTCATATGCCTAAATCAAGCGCGAGCCCCGTCCCCGACGCCCGGCGCGAGACCGAGCAGGCGTTCCTGGACGCCGCCGAGCGGCTCCTCGTCGAGGTCGGGTACGCCGGCATCACCACCCGCCGGGTCGCCGAGGAGGCCGGCGCCAACCCCGGCCTCGTGCACTACTACTTCGGCACGATGGAGGAGCTGTTCGTCCAGGTGCTCGAGCGCTTCACCGATCGGCTCATCGCGCGGCAGCGCGCGATGTACGCCTCGCCCCTGCCGTTCGTCGCCAAATGGCGCGAGGCCATGCGCTATCTCGATGCCGACCGGCCCTATCAGAAGATCTGGTGGGAGCTCCAGGCGATGGCCTGGAACCGCCGTGAGTTCCGCGTCCGGATCGCGCGCGTGCTCGACGCCTGGCACGACGCGATGCACGGGGCCGTCGCCGAGGCCGTCGCGCGCTACAACCTGGACTCCCCGGCGTTCCCGCCGGAGGCCTGGGTGAAGCTCATCGTCACCGTGAACGAAGGTCTGATCCTCGAGCGCCTGTCCGGGATCGATCGCGGACACGACGAGCTGCTCGGCGCCATCGACCGCTGGCTCGGCGCGCTGGAACGCCAGGCCGCGCGCCGGCCCCGGACGCCCGCACCACGGCGGAAGAAGGGGGGCGGCCGTGCGCGCGCGTGAGCCTGACGCGACGGGCATCGTCGAGCGCAACGGCGCCCGCGTGGCGTACGAGGTGTTCGGCGCCGGTCCGCGCACCGTGTTCTTCCTGCCGACGTGGTCGATCATTCACTCGCGCCACTGGAAGGCGCAGGTGGCGTACTTTACCCGGCGCTACCGCGTGCTCACGTTCGATGGCGTCGGCAACGGCGGGTCCGACCGGCCCCTCGACCCGGCGCGATACGCCGAAGAGGAACAGGCGGCGGACGCCCTCGCCGTGATGGACGCGACGGGCACGGCCACCGCCGTCCTGGTGTCGCTGTCGATGGGCGCGGTGCGCGCGTTGATGCTCGCCGCCGACCATCCCGAGCGCGTCACCGCCGCGGCGTTCATCGGCCCGACCGTCCCGCTCGGCGCCGGCCTCGCGGAGCGGTCGGTTCAGCGGTTCGACGATCCGGCGCCGAGCGGCAAGGGCTGGACGAAGTACAACCGCCACTATTGGCGGCGCGAATACCGCGACTTTCTCGAGTTCTTCTTCTCGCAGATGTTCACCGAGCCGCATTCGACGAAGCAGATCGAAGATTGCGTGGGCTGGGGCCTCGAGACGACGCCCGAGGCGCTCATCGCGTCACACGATGCGCCCTATCCCGACACCGCGCGCACGCTCGAGCTGTGCGGCCGGATCCGGTGTCCGGTGCTCGTGCTCCATGGTGACGAGGACGCCATCACGCCGCACCGCCGCGGCGAGGCGCTGGCGGCGGCCACCGGAGGCCGCCTGGTCACGCTCGAGGGCTCCGGCCACGGACCGCACGCGCGCGACCCGGTCGCCGTGAACCTGCTCCTCCGCGACTTCATGGAGCCGGCCGAGCCGCCGGCCGCGGTCCGGCCGCGGGGCCGCCGGCGCGCGAAGCGCGCGCTCCTCGTCTCGTCGCCCATCGGGCTGGGCCACGCGCAGCGTGACGTCGCCGTCGCGCGCGAGCTGCGTCGTCTCGTGCCCGGTCTCGAAATCGACTGGCTGGCCCAGCATCCCGTCACCAGTGTCCTCGAGGCTGAAGGCGAGCGGATCCACCCGGCGAGTGCGCACCTGGTGTGCGAGTCGCGGCACATCGAGAGCGAATCGGCCGAGCACGACCTCCATTGTTTTCAGGCCTGGCGCCGCATGGACGAGATCCTCGTGGCGAACTTCATGGTGTTCCTCGATCTCGTGCGCGAACAGCCGTACGACCTGTGGATCGGCGACGAGGCCTGGGAAGTGGACTTCTTCCTGCACGAGCACCCCGAGCTGAAGCGCGCCGCCTACGCCTGGCTCACCGATTTCGTCGGCTGGCTGCCGATGGCCGATGGCGGCGCCAACGAGGCGCGTCTGACCGCCGACTACAACACCGAGATGATCGGCCACATCGCGCGATATCCACGCGTGCGCGACCGCGCCCTGTTCGTGGGGAACCCGGACGACATCGTGCCCGAGCGCTTCGGATCCGGTCTGCCGGAGATTCGCGCGTGGACCGAGGAGCACTTTGCGTTCCCCGGGTACATCACCGGGTTCGACCCGGCGGCGCTGCCCTCGCGCGACGCGCTGCGCGACACCCTCGGCTATCACCCCGACGAGCGCGTCTGCATCGTCACCGTGGGTGGGTCCGGCGTGGGCGGCCATCTGCTGCGGCGAATCGCGGCGGCGTTCGACGAGGCCCGCCGGCGGGTGCCGGCGCTGCGCATGGTGCTCGTCGCGGGGCCGCGGATCGATCCGGCATCGCTCCCGACGCGCGAGGGGCTGGAGGTGCGTTCGTACGTCCACAACCTCTACCGGCATCTGGCCGCCTGCGACCTCGCCATCGTCCAGGGCGGCCTGACGACGGCGATGGAGCTGACGGCGAACCGCCGGCCGTTCCTCTATTTCCCCCTCCGCCATCACTTCGAACAGAACCTTCACGTGCGGCATCGGCTGGATCGATACGGCGCCGGCACGCGGATGGATTTCGACGCCGCCACGCCGGAGATGATCGCGTCGGCAATCGTGACCGCGCTCGCCGAGCCGGTGGCGTATCGCCCGGTGGAGACCGACGGCGCCGCGCGGGCGGCGGAGGCCATCGCGGAACTCCTCTAGCCCCGCGCCCTCGTTCGTGAACATCGCATGACGGGAGGTGGAAGATGAAACGCATGCTCGCTCTGGCGTACGGCGTCGTCGCATACGGGCTCTTCGTGGCCGTGTTCCTCTATGCGATCGGGTTCGTGGGCAACCTCCTCGTGCCCAAGTCGATCGACTCCGGGCCCGCCGGCGCGGCCGGCGTGGCGTTCCTGGTGGATGCGCTGGTGCTGACGCTGTTCGCGGTGCAGCACAGCGGCATGGCGCGTCCGGCCTTCAAGCGGTGGTGGGCGCGGATCGTGCCCGGGCCGATCGAGCGCAGCACGTACGTCCTGCTCTCGGACGCCGCGCTCGCACTGGTGTTCGCCCTCTGGCGTCCGCTGCCGGCCGCCGTTTGGCGCGTCGAGATGCCCGCCGCCGCGGCCGTCTGGTGCGTGTTTGCACTCGGGTGGGCGCTCGTCTTTCTCTCGACCGTGATGATCGGCCACTGGGAGCTCTTCGGCCTGCGCCAGGTCTGGCTGCACCTGCGTCAGCGCGCACAGCCGCAGGAGGACTTCCGCACGCCCGCGCTGTACAAGATCATCCGGCATCCGATCATGGCCGGCTTCCTGATCGCGTTCTGGGCCACGCCGTCGATGACCGTGGGGCACCTCCTCTTCTCGGTGGCGACGACGGGGTACATCCTCGTTGCGGTGCAGTTGGAAGAGCGCGACCTGATCGCCCGGCACGGCGAGCGCTACCGCCGCTACCGCCGCGAGGTGCCGGCGTTCGTGCCGCTGCCGCCGAGGGATGGACGGGCCGCGGCCGCGCCGCCTCCGGCCGCCGCGCGGCGATAGCCGCGGATCCGCCCGGCCGCGTGTTCAGGCAAGATGGTGCTGCGATGGCGGCGTTCCAGCCTGACGACGGGTTCGAATGGGCCGTGCGGGAGCCGGCAGACGCGCTCGTCTGCCGGCCGCTGCTCGAGGCGGCCCATCATCTATATACGGCGCGGTCGTGGCGCCTCGGATCCCGGCCCGCCGCGGACGGGCTCGGCTGGGACGAGGTGGCCGCGGCCGTCGGTGTCGAGCCGGACCACCTGGTCCGCCTGCGCCAGGTGCACGGCACGTCGGCCATCATCGTGCGCCGCGACGACGCGCTCGTGGCGGGCCCGGCCGGCGACGCCGACATCCTCACCACGGACGACCCCGCGCGCGCGATCGCCGTACAAACCGCGGACTGCGCGCCGATCCTGATCGCCGATCGCGCCACCGGCGCGGTGGCGGCGGTACATGCCGGCTGGCGCGGCCTGGCCGCCGGCGCGCCGGGCGCCGCCGTCCGCGCGATGCGCGAGGCCTGGGGCAGCCGGCCGGCCGATCTCGTCGCCGCGGTCGGGCCGTGCATCGGCGCCTGCTGCTACGAAGTGGGCGCGGACGTGCGCGCGGCGTTCGACGCCGCGGGCTACCCGGGCGATGCGGTCGCCTCCTGGTTCGGCGCCGAGCGTACGCCGGGGCACTGGCATTTCGACGCGTGGGCGTCGGCCGGCGACCAGCTCGCGGCGGCCGGCGTTCCCGTGGCGGGCATCCACCTCGCGCGCCTCTGCACGCGCTGCGTCCCGGAGCGGTTCTGCTCGTACCGCGGCCAGGGCCCGGCAGCGGGACGGATGGCGGCCGTGATTCGCCCGCGGCGCGCCTGACCGCCGCCGATCCCGCTACACTAGTCCGCCATGGAATCCATCGATCGCGCCCTCGCCGACGCGCTGTTCCTGACCGCGTGGCTGCGCGCGGGCGAGCGCGATTCGCGGCTGGTCTCCACCATCGGCGCCAGGCTCGCGGCCTGCCTGAAGGACGGCCATCGCATCCTCACATGCGGGAACGGCGGCTCGATGTGCGAGGCGATGCATTTTGCCGAGGAGCTGACCGGCCGGTTCCGCGACGACCGGCGCGCGCTCGCGGCGATGGTCATCGGCGATCCGGCCCACCTGACCTGTGTCGCCAACGACAGCGGATTCGATCGGGTCTTCGCGCGCGGCGTCGAAGCCTGGGGCCAGCGCGGCGACGTCCTCGTCGTGCTCTCGACGTCTGGCCGCAGCCCCAACCTGATCGCGGCGGCGGAAGCGGCGCGGGCCGGCGGCCTCGGCGTGATCGGCCTCCTGGGCCGCGACGGGGGGCCGCTCCAGGCCCTCTGCGACGCCTCCATCGTCGTGCCGGGCGCAACCTCCGATCGCATCCAGGAAGTGCACATGGCGATCGTTCACCTGCTGGTCGCCGAAATCGAACGGGCGCTCTTCGGCCCGGCGGCGTGATCCGGTAGGAGCTCGCCCGTGATCCGTCGCGCTCCCGCCGCCTTCCGCGTCGCGCTCCTCCTGGTGGCCCTCTCCGCCCGCGCTGGGGCGCAGTCGCGGATGTCCGGTCCGACGCTTCAGATCGCGCGCGCGTCGTCGGCCATCGCGATCGACGGCGACCTCTCCGACGACGCCTGGCGGACCGCCCCGAGAGTCGAGACGTGGTACGAGAGCCAGCCGGGCGACAACACGGCGCCGCGCGTCCGCAATGTCGGCTACCTCGCGTACGACGACCAGGCCTTTTACGCCGCGTTCGAGTTCGAGGATCCGCGCCCGTTGGAGATCCGCGCGCCCTTCGCGGACCGCGACAACATCGGCAACGGACTCGACGACTATGCCGGCGTGCTGCTCGATCCGGCGAACTCCGGGCGGCAGGGCTACCTCTTCGTCGTCTCGCCCCGCAACGTCCAGTACCGACTCGTCGATCGCCGACGGCGGCAACGAAGACTCGGCGCCGGATTTCTTCTGGGAGTCGGCGACGAAGATCAACGGCCAGGGCTGGACGCTCGAGATCAGGATCCCGTTCTCGTCCCGGCATCCGCGTGGTGGGCACTGCTTCGTGTGCACCGAGAGCGCACTGGCCGGCCTCGAGCACCTGCCGTCAGGCAGCCACCTCGTGCTGGCGCCGTACCTCAACGCGAGCGCGGCGGCGCATCCACGCGACGGCCTCGGCTCGCCGCTCGTCCAGGATCCGCTCGACGGACAGGTGGGCCTCGATCTGAAGTACACGCCGAACGCCGGAAACGCCGTGGACGCCAGATCTCGGCCAACGAGCGCTTCGCGCTGTTCTTTCCCGAGAAGCGGCCGTTCTTCCTCGAGGGCGTCGATCTCTTCCAGACGCTGATCCAGGCCGTCTACACGCGGACGATTACCGCGCCGAACTGGGGCGGGCGCAGCACCGGGCAGGCCGCCGGCACGCGCTACACGGCGCTCGTGGCCGACGATGCCGGCGGGGGCAGCACGATCATTCCGGGCCCCGACAGTTCCGCCCTGGCGTCGCAGGCATTCGGCGCGACCGTGGTCGTGGGACGGGCCAAGCGCGACGTCGGGCTGTCGTTCGTCGGTGCGCTCTACGCCGATCGGGAGAACCGCGACGGCAATGGACACAACCGCGTGACGGGCCCCGACTTCCTGTGGCGCGTCGCGTCGAGCGACACACTATCGGGCCAGTGGCTCTACAGCGCGACGCGCCTGCCGAACCAAACCGATCTGGCCGCGGAGTGGAACGGGCAGGCCATGACCGGGCGCGCGGCCCAGGTCGCGTGGAACCGCGCCACGACCCACTTCGACGCGACGGTCGAGTACAAGGACATCACCGACGGGTTCCGGGCCGACAGCGGCTTCGTGCCCCAGGTGGGATATCGCGCGCTCGACGGCAACACCGGCTGGACGACGCACCCGGGCGGCTTCCTCTCGGCGCTGCGAACGTTCGTGGACGGAAGCCGGCAGACCGATCAGCACGGCGGCGATCTTGTCCGCAACACCGGCGCGGGCGTGTTCTTCCAGTCGCGCTGGAACGGCGTCGTCCTGCTGCGCTACAGCGACGATCGCACGCGCGCGGGCGACGGGCTGCTGTCGCGCCGGCAGCTGACGACGACGGCGGAGTACAGCCCGTCACGGCTCGTCAAGAAGATCTCGCTCAACGGGACATTCGGCGAGGAGATCGACTTTGAGAACGCCCGGCCGCGGCAGGCGTTCGTGAAGGTGTCGTACGCCTTCCAGCGGTGAGCCCGATTACCCAATCACCCCATCACCAAATCACCAAATCACCAGATCACCAGATCACCAGATCACCAGATCACCAGATCACCCAATCACCCCATGCAGATGGGTTACCATCTCGGTTATGTCTCTCGACGAACGCGCGTTTTTCAGCGAACGCCCGGAAACCCGGCAGGGCAGCTATCAGTGTCCGCGCTGCCACCGGAGCAACGACTACAGCGTCCGGTGGGTCCGGCACGCCAAGAAAGACCGCCTGCCGGCAGGCGCGAACGAAGAGGATCGCGCCAAGTTCGCGAAGCTGCGCGACTACCTTCTCCGCCTGGACGATGAGGTGACGTGCAAGACCTGCGGCAAGAAGTTCGAGATCCCGTCGCAGCATTCCCTCGTCTTCGTCGACCAGCTCGCCGGCCTCCCCAATGACGACGACCTGGAACGGGAGATCGCGGCGGCCGCGGACGATCCCGAGCCGGCGCCAGAGGTCAAGCCCGCGCTGCCCCCGCGGTTCACTCGCAAGCCGTCCGGCTGGAAATAGGAGGTGCGCATGAAGTGGCTTCTGATCGGAGCGGCCGGCGCGGCGTGCGCGGTCGCGGCGGTCGCGGCGCAGGGACGCATCAATCCCACGGATCCGCAGCCGACGTGCGCGATGTGTCCCGGCGTCGTGATCCCGGTGTCGGAGATCGAGGCCTACACGCAGCGGGCGATCGCCAATCGCCTGGTCGATCAGCAGGTGCGCGACATCAACATCGGCAAGGCGAACGTCGGCATCGGTGTGGTGTACCGCGGCAAGCTGGACGCGCCAGGGCGCAACGCCGTGGCGGAACACGATCAGGTCTCCGAGATCTACCACGTGATCTCCGGGTCGGCCACGCTCGTGCTCGGCCCCGACATCGTCGACCGGCAGCGCCGCCCGGCCACGCAGCAGACGGTGCGGGAGTTCAACGGCCCCGGCAACAACGGCGCCGACATCCGCGGCGGCGTTGAGTATCACCTCGAGGCCGGCGACGTCGTGGTGGTGCCGGCGGGCACCGGCCACTGGTTCACGCACATCGACGATCACATCAACTACCTGATGGTGCGCGTCGATCCGGACAAGGTCACGCCGACGAGAAGCGAAGCGCAGTCGAAGGCGTACCTCGCGGGGCGGTGATGATCCGGCGGGCCGTCGTTCCGGTCCTCGCCGCGCTCGTCGTCGCGGGCTGCGCGAGCGGCGGATCGCCGACGGCCCCGAGCGCCTCGTCCGGCGGATCGACGCCGTCCACGCCGGCCCTCCCCGCCTGCGCCGCCTGGGCCGCGCAGCAGCGCGCCGGCGGCGTGCTGCCCGGCATCGACTCGGTCGCGGCCCAGCGGCAGGAGCTCTACGACGCCGGCGGCGGCATCAAGGCGGTGTCGAACCGCTACTATGCCGCGTACTTTCCCGGCGGGTTCGCCACCTCCGGCACACGCCGCGTGATGATCACGCTCCACGGCACCGGCGGCGCTCCCGAGACCGACTGGTCGATCGACTGGCACGCCATCGTCGACGGCCGCGGGTGGGGCTACCTGGGCCTCAAGTACCTGGACGACTCCACCGGTGAGTACGACGACGAGCCGACGATTTACGCGAACATCGAGGCGATGCTGAGCGACGTGCGCGCCTCGTGCGATTTCGGGTCGCCGGCCCTGTTCCTGATCGGCTTCTCGCGAGGGTCGGCCGAGTCGTTTCCGGTCGCGTATCTCGACCGCAAGGGCCAGCAGATCTTCACCGCCGTCGGCAACAATTCCGGCGCGTGGCTGCTCGGGGGGCCGCTGACGGCGCCGCTGGCGGCCGTGGAGGCCAGCGGCGACCTGACGGCGATGGCCGGCACGCGGTTCTGGATGTACTGCGGCGGGCTCGACATGGGCCACGGCTATCCCATGTGCGACGAGATGCTGAACGCGAAGAACTGGGTCGAGCGCTACGGTGGCACGGTCAAAACGCTCTACCAGGACCCGACGGGCGGGCACGGCGGGCTGGCCAAGAACGCCGACGCCGTGGAGCAGATGTTCGTCTACTTCGAGAGCCTTCCGTGAAGCGCGCCGGCCGTGTGACAATGGCGAACCACGCGAGGTGATATGACGGCGTCCTCGACGACCTACGACTGGTTCGCGCCGGGGGACCTGAATGGTTTCTTCGGCCTGATGTTCGACAACCTCACCGTGCTCTCGTTCCTCGCGGGCACCCTGATCCTCGTCTTCAACTTTCCGGCGGACATCGTCTACACGCGGATGTTTCCGGGCACGGCGTTCGGCGTCCTCGTGGGCGACCTGGTCTACACGTGGATGGCGTTCCGGCTCGCGAAGCGGACCGGCAACCGCACGGTCACGGCGATGCCGCTCGGCCTCGACACGCCGTCGACGATCGGGATGGCGCTGGTGGTGCTCGGCCCGGCGTTCCTGAGCCTGAAGGCCGAGGGCTTCGCCGAGCACGACGCGGCGATGATGACGTGGTACATCGGCATGGCCAGCATGGTCATGATCGGCGTGATGAAGGTCGGCTTCTCCTTCATCGGGCAGTGGGTGCAGCGCGCGGTGCCGCAGGCCGGGCTGCTCGGATCGCTTGCCGGCATCGGGCTCGCGCTGATCGGCGTCGCGCCGCTCGTCGACGTGTTCGGCATGCCGGTGATCGGGCTGATTTCGCTCGGGCTGATCTTCTACACGCTGGTCGCCCAGATCCGGCTGCCGGTGAACCTGCCGAGCGTGCTCGTCGCGATCGTGCTGGGCACGGCCATTTACTACGCGTTCGGCGCGACCGGGTGGATGGGCGGCACCTACGCCGGCCCGCCGCCGCTGGATCTGCACTTCGGCCTGCCGGTGCCGACGCTCGGCTTCACGGAAGGCTTCACCCGCGCCCTGCGCTACCTGCCGATCTCGATTCCGTTCGGCCTGCTGACGATCGTCGGCGGGATCAACGTCACGGAAAGCGCGCGCGTCGCGGGCGACGACTTCGACACCCGGACGATCCTGCTCACGGAGGCGATGGCGACGCTCGTGGCGGGCCTGTGCGGCGGCGTGGCGCAGTCGACGCCGTACATCGGCCAGCCGGCGTACAAACGCATGGGCGCCCGCGCCGGCTACACGATTCTCACCGGGCTGTTCATCGGGCTGGGCGGCATGCTCGGCTACGCGTCGTTCTTCGTGGAGCTGATTCCCCGCGCGGTGCTCGCGCCGATCCTGATCTTCGTCGCGCTGGACATCGTCGCCGAGGCCTTCCTCGCGTGCCCGAGGCGCCACGCGGCGGCCGTGGCGTTCGCGTTCTTCCCGACCGTGTTCCGCCTGATCTCGATCCGTCTCGGCAACCCCGACATCGTGTCGCCCGAGAACCTCCAGCGCCTGCTCACGCTCCCCGGCAAGGCGCTGCCCGAGACGCTCGTCACCTTCGCTCTCGGCAACGGCTTCATCCTCACGGCGATGCTGTGGGGCGGGTTCCTCGCCGAGATGATCGACCGCCGGCTCAGGTCGTCGGCGGTGTACCTCTTCCTGCTCGCGGGACTGACGCTCTTCGGTGTCGTGCACTCGGCGACGGTCGACGGCCTGATGTACCTGCCGTGGCACCTGCCCGCGTCGGCGCGGGCCGTGCCGTATCAGTTCGCGCTGGCGTACGCGATCCTGGCTGTGATGCTGCTGGCGTTCTCGCGCACCCGGGCGTCGCGCGAGCCGGCGCCGGAGACGGTCCATGGGGGGCTGGCGTGAAGCTCACCGACACGTTCCTCCAGCGGATCCCGAAGGTGCTGCTGCACGACCACCTCGACGGCGGCGTGCGGCCCGAGACGATCATCGAGCTCGCCAGAGACGAGAAGTACGCGGGCCTGCCGACGGAAGATCCCGCCGCGCTCGCCGACTGGTTCCACCGCGGCGCGCAGCGCGGCAGCCTGCCGCTCTATCTCGAGGGCTTCGCGCACACCTGCGGCGTGATGCAGACCGCCGAGGCGCTCGAGCGCGTCGCCTACGAGATGATGGAGGACATGCGGCGCGACGGCGTCGTGTACGTCGAGACCCGCTTCGCGCCCGTGCTCCACACGAACAAGGGCCTCCACGACGACCAGGTCCTGAGCGCCGTCCTCAAGGGACTCGACCGCGGCCGCAAGGACTTCGGCGTCGAGTACGGCGTGATCGTCTGCGCGCTGCGCAACATGCGCGTGTCGATGGAGATGGCCGAGCTCGCCGTGGACTTCCGCGAGCGCGGCGTCGTGGGCTTCGACCTGGCGGGGGAGGAGGGCGGCTTTCCGCCGAAGAAGCACATCGACGCGTTCCACTACATCCAGCGTGAGAACTTCAACATCACCATTCACGCGGGCGAGGCCTTCGGGAAGGAAAGCATCTGGCAGGCGATCCAGTGGTGCGGCGCGCACCGCATCGGCCACGCCACGCGGCTCATCGAGGACATCGGCGTCGATCGCCACGACCCGACGAAGATCGTGAAGATGGGCTACCTCGCGCAGTACGTGCTCGACAAGCGCATCCCGCTCGAAATCTGCCTCACGAGCAACGTCGACACCGGCGCCGTCGAGAGCGTCGAGACGCACCCGTTCGGGATCTATCAGCGCTACAACTTCCGCGTCACGCTCAACACCGACGATCGGCTCATGAGCGACACGACGATGACGAAGGAGTTCGCGCTGGCGCACCGGGTGTTCAAACTCGACATCGACGACCTCGAGAAGATCACCATCAACGCGATGAAGAGCGCCTTCATTCCGTACTACCGCCGGATTGAGCTCATCTTCGACGTGATCAAGCCGGGCTACGCGAGGGCCCGGGCGTCGCTCCGGAAGCCGCGCGGCCCCCGCCGCGCGTAATCGCCGCTACCGCAAGCGCCGTACCGAAACTGAGGGTCTGGCTCTAGCTCCTCATCTGGGGGCACGGCTGTCGACCATGCCGGCGGCATGGTCTCTGCAACGGGTCATGACCGGCCCCTGCGGCCGCGCTCCGTCGGCAACGTGATGAGTTGAAGGCCGACGCACGCATCGAGAGCCAGTCCGCTCGTTTGCTTGGGAAATCCTCTCGCGGCCCCCCCAGACCGACGGGATACCAAGGGCACGTATGGATCGAGCTCGCCCGGTCTGTGGATGAGAACGTTGGTGCGTGGGTGGACAAAAGAGGCGCTTGGCTTCACAGCGGTTCGAGCGCACTGCCCAGGCGACCGGGACCATATGGAACCGAATCTTCCGACGGTCAGATCGCTCTGGTCCACCGAGGCATGGACCGCGTTGCGAGCCGTCGGCTTCTCGCAATCGTACCCACCGGCCGTCTCCCTGCTCGAACAGGGCAGCGCGGTCGAAGCGATCGGCGTGGTCGAAGAAGGGCTCGTCAAGTTACTGCGATGGGAACATCGGGGCGAAGCCGTCACGGTCGGCATCCGCTTCACCGGGGGCACGTTCGGTGCGGCCGCCGCGATGTTGCGCGCGCCTCATCCCGTGACGGTGGAAACCCTCACGCGCTGTCGAATCCTCTCGATCCCCATCGATCGGTTCCTGCAGATCGTGGCGACCCACGAACATGTGTCGGCGGACCTCCACCACATTCACGCGCAAGAGCTGTTCGAATGTTTCGCGCAACTGGGAGGCCTGGGCGCGCTGTCGACCAGAGAGCGCCTGCTCCGGCTCATCGGCGAGGTCGTCGCCGCCGAGCATCCGTCCGCTGCCGTGGGATCGCTGCGCATCGCGCTCCCGCTGCGGTACACCGAGCTGGCGCGCGCCATCGTCACCACGCGCCAGCACCTGTCGCGCGTGCTCAGGCAGCTGGAAGACGAGCACCTCGTTCATCGCCAGAAGGGGTGGCTTGTCATTCCCGACCTCAACAGGTTTCGGGCGGCGAATAGCCAGCCGTCGTAAGAGCTCCCGGCGACAACGGACCAGCTGCGTTGTCACGTTCGATAACAACGCGCGGAACTCATGAGAATGATCGGCAATCGCCGTCGGCGGATAATCCCGATCGTGGTGAGGCCCGGGTGCCGCGATTGCCAGTTCTCCAACGCGAGGGGATCGCCGTGGCAGAGGTAATCCGGGAATTCGAATCGGCCGTCATGGCGCCCGGCAGTGCCGCGTATGTCGCGCACATCTGTGGCGGCGAAGCACGGGATGGGACCCGACGGTGGCATGGCTGGATCGAGTTCGTGGACGGCGACGGCGGACCGACGATTCGGACGCCTCGCGAGACCATGCAGCGCAACAGGGCCGATACCGTGTACTGGGCGAACGGGTTGACCCTTGCTTATCTGGAAGGCGCGCTCCGACGCGCGCTCAACCCGAACGTCGTTCGAACGCGGCCATCACGGCGGCCGGTACCCGCATTCGACGGGCCGGCCTCCAGTCGCCCTTCGGCGGAGGACGCGTCGTCCGCCACGACCGTTGCAAGGGCCACTCGCGTGGCCGCTCGGCCGAGGCCTCCGGCCGTGCAGCCGACGAATTTCTCGAGCGTCGGCGGGATGCACGGGCTCAAGGAACAGATGCGACGGATCGTCGAGACGATCCACCTTCACCGGGACCGCGCGCGATTGTACGGCATCGTGCGCAACGGCATTCTCCTGCACGGGCCGCCCGGGTGCGGCAAGACCTTCTTCGCGCTGGCCACGGCCGGGGAATTCGGCCTGCGGTTTCTGCGGGTGCCTCTCGAGAGCACGGTGAGCAAATACGTCGGCGGAGCGCCTGAGGCGATGGACCGCGTGTTTCGCGAAGCCCGCGAGCGGACGCCCTGCCTGCTGCTGTTCGACGAGTTCGATGCGATCGCCTGCAAGCGCGACGAGGTGCTGACGGTTCAGGAGCAGCAGATGGTGAACGCGCTCCTCGAGCAATTGGATGCGCATCGAGAGGTACCGGGGCTGCTGATCGTCGCCGCGACCAACCGCTTCGAAGACCTCGACCCCGCGGTGGTTCGCGAGGGACGGTTTGACTACAAAGTGAGAGTGCCGGAGCCGGACCTCGACGCCCGCAACGAGATCCTGCACGTGCTGCTGCGCGGCCGGCCCCACGCCCGCCGCCTCGATACCGCGCGACTGGCGCACGAGCTCGACGGCTTCTCCGCCGCGCGGATTCACAGCGTGGTGAACGAGGCGGCGCTGCTGGCGATGGAGGCCGGCGTGCCGATCGCCCCGCGTCATCTGCGGGCCGCCTGTCGCGCCCAGATCGCGGCGAGCCGCTACGGCGGATCCAGGCTCGGGTGGGACGATTCGATCCTGCCGGCCGCGACGAAACAGAAGCTGCAATCCATCGAGAAATTCATCGAGAATCCGCACCTCGCGCGGCGGCTCGGCGTGGCGCCTCCGTCCGGGATTCTGCTGTTCGGGCCGCCGGGCACGGGGAAGACCACGATCGCGCGCGTGCTGGCGTCGGAGACCGACGCGTCATTCCTGGCCGTCAACGCCGCCGAAATCTTCTCGAAGTGGCTGGGCGAGTCGGAACGGCAGGTCAGGGAGCTGTTCGCGCGCGCGCGCGAGCGGGTGCCGTGCATCATCTTTCTCGATGAAATTGATGCCGTCGCGGAGCGCCGGAACGACGCGCTGTCGGGTGCCGACCATGTGCGAAACGCGGTCGTGAACACGCTCCTCGCCGAGATGGACGGCCTCGATTCGTCGACGCGGATCTTCGTGATTGGCGCGACCAACCGCGCCGAGCTGCTCGACGCCGCCCTCGTGCGACCGGGGCGCCTGGGCGAGGCCATCGAAATCCCGCTCCCCGAGCCGGCCGACCGCCAGTCGATGCTGACCCTGTTCTCGAAGAAGATGCGCCTCGATCCGTCCGTCGATCTCGAACGCCTCGCGGCACGGACCGACGGCGCCAGCGGCGCCGACCTGCGAGGGTTGTGCACGCAGGCGGGGCGTCACGCGTTTCTGCGCGCGCTCGACGCCGCCGAGGCCTCACCCACCGTGACCGGCGAGGACTTCGAATGTGCCCTGCACGAGCTGCGGTCCCGCCAGTCCTGTACGCGCATGGAGCGGCCGATCGGCTTCGGCCGGGCATCGATCTGAAACGCGATGCCGCCTCGTACTTCGACGTCCTCGATCGGGTCCTGGACAAGGGCATCGTCATCGACGCCTGGGTGAGCCTCTCCGTGGGAGGCATCGACCTCATCACCGTCGAAGCCCATGTGATCGTCGCGTCGATCCAGACCTATCTGGCGCACCGTCCCACGGGTGATGTGGAGGGCGTGGCGAGCCGGCTCCGCTAGTCGAACATGGCCTGGCTGGCGTGTCAGCGCTGACGCGGTTCGGCGCCGCGCCCGCGCGCGTCGGCGTATTCGAGGGCCGCGAGCAGGCCGCGGTACTCGGCGACGTTGTTCGAGTGAGCCAGCCTCAGGGCTGACGAGGCGACCCAACAGGCGCCGCCACCGGATGTGCGACGAGGAGGCTTGCGGCGGTGCTCCGTCGAGCGTGCCCCACCAAAGCAACGAGACCGCTTCGAGGACTTCTCCGCGCATCACCGGCATGTCCAGGTCGGCCATCAGAAAGCCGGCCTTAAACAAGAGGTCTGCTGGCACAGATCCTGCGTTCGCGGGCTGATATGGGAGCCAAACAACAGCCACGTTCTTCAGACGCAGTATTGACTGATCTGCTGCACCCCGATCGCGCAACGAGCGATGAGCTGGGTCACACGTCCGAGACTGAGCAGCCGCCAACCTCTGGCCCACGGGAGCTACCCGCGCAGCCCGTGCACCCGAGTGGCAGGGGCCCGGCGACGCCCGCGGACCCGGGAGCCCGGCGCGGGCAACCCGACGAGTAGCACTCGTCTCTCTATCGGACGTTGGTGATCGGCGCCGGCACGCGCGCCGGCTGATACGGGTTGGCGGTGAACATCGCCTCGTTGTAGATCGCCGCCGACAGCACGAGGCCGGCGCCGAGCACGGCGGCGACGAACAGCAGAATGATGGTCATCACACGACTCGCCATGGTCTCCTCCTTCCGCGAGTGTTGGAGTGCAAACGTGGTTCCACCGTGGTTGGTCGAGCTTCGATTCGCCGTGAACCGATCTTGCAGGAGGATTCAGCAGGAGGGATAACCATGAGCCTGAAACGAATCGGCGGGCACGCGCTCGTCGGCCTGTGCGGCGGCGCGGCCCTCGTGCTCGCGTCCGCCTGCGGACCACAGACGAACGAGCCGCCGGAGGCGGCCAATGCGAACACCGGGACGCCCATGGCGTCGAGCGAGGCGTCGCCCGCGAACGGTCCCGTCACCGTGACCGGCTGCCTGCAGCAGAGCGGCGGCGATTACATTCTGACGGCGATGAACGAGCCGAGCACATCCGGCGCGCCGGCCGCGGCCGGCCATGGCAGTCAGGTCGGCCGTGAGCAAGCCAACGAGGCGCGACATGCCTACAAGCTGAACAGCGACCAGGACCTCGCCGTTCTCGTCGGCAAGAGCGTGACGGTGCGGGGCACCGTCGCGCGGCACTCGGACGTCGTTCGCACGGGCAATCAGAAGGTCGAGGATCTCGACGCGGGCGACCTGGCGGCGGTCGACGTCACCACGATCAACCAGGTGGCGGACGCCTGCGGACAGGCGAAACAACAGTAGCCGTCTGGAGTGAGCGCGCGCCGGGCGCGGGCGTGACGGCCTGCCCGGCGCGCGCCCATGCCAAATTTACCGGCACGTCGGCGTGTGCGTGGCCGGACGCATGGCCGACGTCGCGCACGCCCTGTCAGCGCGGACGCGGTTCGGCGCCGCGGCCGGCGTCGTCCATGGCCTGGTTGGCAAGGCGGTCGGCGTGTTCGTTGCGCGAGCGGCCGACGTGCTCGAAGCGCACGCGGCCGATGCCGGCAACGAGCAGCCGCGCTCGCGCGCTGAGGGCCTGCAGGCCGGGGTGCTTCACGCGGTACTCCCCGAGCATCTGCTTCACGAGGAGGAGCGAATCGGATCGCACGGTGAGCGAGCGGCAGCCGTGCGCGTCGGCGTATTCGAGGGCCGCGAGCAGGCCGCGGTACTCGGCGACGTTGTTCGTGGCCACGCCGATCGAGTCGGCGAACTCGTCGACGAGGGTGCCGTCGGGCCGCTCGACGCGGACGCCGTAGCCGGCCGGGCCGGGGTTCCCGCGGGCGCCGCCGTCGATGTAGGCGACGAGATCGCCGGGATCGGGGGGGAACCGGCGGTCACTGAGGCGGAGCGGTCTGCGCGGCGTCGGCGGACGCCGGGGGGGCCGTGGGCGCGACGAAGTAGAGGATCCGGTTGCAGTGGTCGCACTGGTGGATCTCGTCGTTGCGCCGCACCGTGTTGAACACCTGCGGGCGCAGGCGCACGTGGCACACGGTGCAGATGCCGTCGCGGGCCTCGGCGAGGCCGATGCCGTGGCGGCGCGACGCGACCGTCTCGAACAGGCCGAGCAGCTTCGGATCGACGCTGGCGGCCAGGGCGTTGCGCTTGCCGGCGATCGTGTCGAGCGAGGCGCGCTGGACGTCCAGCTCGGTGTCCATCGCCTTGCGGTCGGCCGCGACGGCCTTTTCCTCGGCGGCCAGATCGCGCTCGGCCTTCTTGACGGCGGCGCTGATCTCGTCGCTCTCGAGCATCTGAACGAGGATCTGCTCTTCAATCCCCTTGACCTCGGTCTCGGCGAACGCGATTTCCTTCTGCATGGCCTGGTATTCCACGTTGGTCTTCACGGCCATGAGTTGATCGCGGTATTTCGAGAGGCGGGTCTGCTGGACGGCGACGTCCTTTTCGAGGGCGCGGTGGGCGGTCTGGATGTCGGCGAGGCGGGCTTTCTCGGCGGTGAGGTGCTGGCGGGCGACCTCGAGGCGGGCGTCCAGCTGCGCGCTGCGGTCGGGCTCGTCGGAGAGCCGCCGCCTGGCTTCGTGGGCGGCGGAGTCGAGCTGCTGCAGCGCGATGAGTCGTTCGAGATCAGCAAGCATCGCGCGGTTCGTTTCGCATAGGTTGATTCGTGGGCCCACCAGGATTCGAACCTGGAACGGACCGGTTATGAGCCGGCGGCTCTCACCGTTGAGCTATGGGCCCGACTACAGTCTACAGTCGCACGTCGCAAGTCGCTAGTCAGAGTCGCGAGTCACAACTCGACTCGTGACTCGTGACTCGATCCGCATTCCTGCATTCTTGCACTAATGCGCCTTGTGACTACGACGTGCGTCCCTCCAGAAACGCACGGAGTTTCCGGCTGCGCGACGGGTGGCGCAGCTTGCGCAGCGCCTTGGCCTCGATCTGCCGGATGCGCTCGCGGGTCACGGCGAAGCTCTGGCCCACTTCCTCGAGGGTGTGCTCGCTGCCGTCGCCCACGCCGAAGCGCATCTTGATGACCTTCTCCTCGCGCGGCGTCAGGGTCTTCAGGACCGACTCGGTCTGTTCCTTCAGGTTCAGGTTGATCACGGCCTCGGCCGGCGACACCACCTGGCGGTCTTCGATGAAATCCCCCAGATGCGAATCTTCCTCCTCGCCGATGGGCGTTTCGAGGGAGATCGGCTCCTGCGCGATCTTGAGCACTTTGCGCACCTTGGACACCGGGATGTCCATGCGCTTGGCGATCTCCTCGGAGGTCGGCTCGCGGCCGAGCTCCTGGACGAGGGCGCGCGAGGTGCGAATGAGCTTGTTGATGGTCTCGATCATGTGGACCGGGATGCGGATGGTCCGCGCCTGGTCGGCGATCGCGCGCGTGATGGCCTGGCGGATCCACCACGTTGCGTAGGTCGAGAACTTGTAGCCGCGCCGGTACTCGAACTTGTCCACGGCCTTCATCAGGCCGATGTTGCCTTCCTGGATCAGGTCGAGGAACTGCAGCCCGCGGTTCGTGTACTTCTTCGCGATCGAGACGACGAGGCGGAGGTTGGCCTCGACGAGCTCCTTCTTCGCCTGCTCGGCCTGCCATTCGCCGCGGATGATCGTGTCGAGCGTCTTGCGGAGCTCGTCCGGCGCCTGGCCGAGCGTGTCGGTCATGCTCTTGAGCTTCGCCCGGAGGTCCTTGAGCTCGCGCTGCGCGGCCTTGCGGTCGTCTTCCTTCAGCCGCTGCTTCTTGTTCTTCGGGTTCAGCTGGCGGTTGACGCTCTCGATCTCGCGCTGGACGACTTTGACGGAGTCGACCGCGTCCTTCATGTCGTCGATCAGGCGGCGCTTGATCGCCTCGGTGAACTCGATCTCGCGAATGAGCTTCGAGACCTCGATGCGGGCGCGCATGGAGGCCCAGCGCGCGCGCCGGTACTTCCGCTTGTCGCGCGTGGTGGCGCCCTTGGCCGTGTTGCCGAGCTTCTCCTCGAGTTTCTCGGCGCCGGCGACGGCCTTGCGGACCGCGTCGATCTGCTTCTGCACCTGGCGCGAGCGCTCCTGGATACGCTCGTCGGTGATCTCCTCGTCGTTGAAGATCACCAGCTCGCGGATCGTGCGGTCGCCGGCGTGCAGCTGGTCGCCGAGCGCGATGACGCGGCTCGCGATGAGGGGCGTGCGCGAGATCGACTTGATGACGGCCAGCTTGCCGCCCTCGATGCGCCGCGCGATCTCGACCTCGCCCTCGCGGGTGAGGAGGGGCACGGTGCCCATCTCGCGCAGGTACATGCGCACCGGATCGTTCGTCTTGTCGAGCGCGCCGGGCGTGAGGTCGAGCTCGAGCTCCTCGGCGCCCTCGCCGGTCCGGTCGATGGCCTTTTCGTCGCGAAGGTACTTCTGATCGGAGTCGATGACCTCGATGCCCGCGCTGCCGAACGTGTTGAAGAGCTCGTCCAGCTCGTCGGAGGACGTGATCTCCGACGGGAGCATCTCGTTCACTTCGTCGTAGAGGAGGTAGCCTTTCTCCTTTCCGATCGTGATCAGCTGGCGGACTTCGTCGTACTTTTCTTCAATCGACATCTACGTCAGGCCTCGCGGGGTGCCGGGTTACGTCAGTCTTCGATGCGGTGCAGCAACTCTATCTTCTTCAGCCAGAGCACGTCGATCTCGTCGCCGTGCTGCCCGGCGCCCAGCTCCTGGAGCCGGTCAATCTCGCGCTGGATCTCGGCCCGCTCCCGCTCCCACCGCCGGCGCCGGATCGCCCGGGCGCACTCGACCGTGGGGGCCGGCGCCGTCGGGCTCGCGGCGATCCCGCTCACGAGCTGCGCGTCCCCAGTACTTAGACGCTGAAGCAGCGCCGATGGTAGATGGACGGAATTCTCTCCCGCCAGGGTCCGCGCCAGCTCGAAAATCCTTCTCCCCGCCAGCCCGTCCAGGTCGGCCTCGTCGAGGCCGGCCAGCTCGTCCATGGCGGTCGCGGTGTCGTGGAAGAGGGCCCATATCAGGCCCTTTTCATCATATTTGAGCGGACCGAAGGTCGGCAACTCGCGCGCGGTGACCGTCGTCTGCCGGTGCGCGGCCGCCTTCCGGATCTCGGCCCGCACGACATCCTCGGTGATCCGCGCCTTGTGCGCGATCCGGTCCGCGAACTGGTCGCGGGTGGCGGCATCGGGGATGCGGGCGGCAACCGTCAGCATTTGTCTCAGGAACTGGCGGCGGTGGTCGTCGTGGCCGAAGTCGAGGCCGGCGGCCGCTTGATCCAGCAGATAGTCCAGGTACGGCCGGGAACTGCGCAGTTTTTCACGGTAAGCCTCCCCGCCCCGGCGCTGAATGAATGTATCGGGATCTTCGCCCTTCTCCAACACGATCACGTTGACGTCGAACCCCTCGGCGACCAGCAGCTCGCACGACCGGATCGCCGCGTTCTGGCCCGCCGCGTCCTGGTCGAAGCTCAGGACGATGCGGCTCGTGAACCGGCGCAGCAGGTGCGCCTGCGGCGTCGTGAGCGCCGTGCCGCACGAGGCCACGACGGGCGCCGCCCCGGCCTGGAACACCTGCGCGAAATCGAAGTAGCCCTCGACCATCACCGCGAACCCGAGCTTCCGGATGTCGCCTTTCGTGAGGTTGAGCCCGTAGAGCGTCCGCCCCTTCGTGTAGATCGCCGTCTCGGGCGAGTTCAGGTACTTCGGCACCTGATCCGGATCCATCGACCGGCCCCCGAACGCGACGACCGATCCGGAGTCGCGGCAAATCGGGATCATCAGGCGGTGGCGGAACCGGTCCACGACGTCACCGGAGTCCCGCCGGAGGACCAGGCCCGTCGCGAGGAGCTGCGCCTCGTTGAAGCCCTGCGCGAGCAGGCGCTCCTTGAGGCCGTCGCGCCGCTGCGGCGCGTAGCCCAGCCCGAGCGTCTCGATGGTGGCCGCCGTGACGGCGCGCTCGGCGAGCATGGCGCGCGCGCGCGCGCCCGCCGGCGCCGCGAGCTGCTCGTGGAAGTACGCCGCGGCCACCTCGTGCGCCTTGAGCAGCGCCTCGCGCATCGCCGCGTCGCGCCGGCTGTCGTCGGTCGACTCCGTGTCCTCGGGGATCGACACCCCGACCTTCTGCGCCAGCAGCCGCACGGTCTCGGGGAAGTCGAGCTTCTCGTGCAGCTCGAGGAACTTGAACACGTCGCCGCCGGCGCGGCAGCCGAAGCAGTGAAAAAAGCCCTTGTCGGGATCGACCTGAAAGGACGGCGTCTTTTCGTTGTGGAACGGGCAGAGGCCCTTGTACTTCGACCCCGCGCGCTTCAGCGGGACGTACTCCTGGATGATCTGCAGGATGTTCGCCTGCATCCGGAGGTCGTCGATGAACTGCTGGGGGAAGCGGCCCATCAGTCCTTCAGCTCCACGACGGTGACGCCGCCGCCGCCCTGCTCGGGCGGCGCGGTCCCGAGGCTCGCGACGAGCGGGTGCTGCTGCAGGAAGCCGGTCAGCGCGCGCTTGAGCTGGCCCGTGCCGTAGCCGTGGATCACCCGCACCGTGCGCTGGTCGGCGAGCAGCGACTCGTCGAGGAACCGCTCCGCCCGCGCGAGCGCTTCATCCACCGTGCAGCCGATCACGTTCAGATCCGTCGGCGACCCGTCGCGCGGCTGCAGCTCGACGTGCACGCTCACCCGGTGCACCGTCGGCGCCGCGCCCACCACGCGCAGGTCGCGCAACTGCGCCCGCATGCGCTTGCCGCGCACGTCGAGCTCGGCCGTCTCGCCGTGCACCGCGGTGACGGTGCCTTCGAGCCCGAGGCCGCTGACCACGACGCGATCGCCCAGCGCGGGGATCGGGCCGCCGTCGGCGGAGGACGGCGCCGGCTCGTCGGCCGCGCCCGCCTCCGGCTCGAGGAAGCGCTTCACGACCGAGTCGATCGCGTCGCGCGCGTCGCGCCGCACGTGGCCGGTCTCGCCGGTGGACGCGGGCTGGCGCGCCGCCTCGCGCGCCATGGCGGCCGTCTGCGCCTTCAGGGCCGCGATGACCTCGTCGATCTCGCGCCGCGCTTCGCGCACCTGCGTGTCGAGCTCCTCGGTCAGGCGGCGCCGGAACGTGTCCTCGCGCTGACGCAGCGCGTCCTCGCGCTGGCGCATGCGCGATTCCTCCGCCTCCAGCGTCTCGCGCTCGCGCGCCGCGAGCCGGTGCTCGTGCTCGAGTTCCCGCATGTCGTGGTCGATCTTGGCCAGGTGCTCGGCGAGCTGCGCCTCGCGCGCGCTCAGGTTCCGCCGGGCCGCCGCGACGACCGCGGGGTTCAGCCCGAGCCGCGCCGCGATCTCGAGCGCCAAACTCCGCCCCGGCATGCCGTACTTGAGCTCGTAGGTCGGCGCGAACGTGTCGGCGTCGAAGCCGAACGCCGCCGACGTCACGCCGGCCGTCGTCGAGGCGTACGTCTTCAGCGCGTCGTAGTGGCTGGTGGCCGCGACGATCGCGCCGCGCGCGCGGAAGTGATCGACGACGGCCACGCCGAGCGCGCCGCCTTCGATCGGGTCCGTGCCGGATCCGAGTTCGTCGAGCAGCACCAGCGCCGGCAGCGCGAGCGCGCGATCCATGGCCGCCAGGTTCGCGATGTGCCCCGAGAACGTGCTGAGGCTCGCGTCGATCGACTGCTCGTCGCCGATGTCGGCGAAGACCGACCGGAACACCGGCAGGCGCGAGCCGTCGGCCGCCGGGATCCGCAGGCCCGATTGCGCCATCAGCGCGAGCAGGCCCAGCGTCTTGAGCGCGACGGTCTTGCCGCCGGTGTTGGGGCCGGTGATGAGCAGGATCGTGGACGGCGGCAGGATCCGAATCGTCACCGGCACCGCGCCCGCCAGCAACGGGTGGCGCGCCGCCAGCAGGTCCACCGCGCCGTCCGTGGTGAGCGCCGGCTCGACACCGTCGACGTCGTTCGAGAAGCGCGCGCGGGCCTGCCGCACGTCGAGCTCCGTCCCGGCCTCGACCGTCCGGTGCAGATCCGCGGGCCGCCGCCGGAAGGCGTCCGTCAGCTCGAGCAGGATGCGGCGCACTTCCTCGTGTTCCTGCTCCTCGAGCGCGACGATGTCGTTGTTGATCTCGACCGTGCTGAGGGGCTCGAGGAACAGGCTCGCCCCGCTGGTGGACGCGCCGTGCACGATGCCCGGGATCGACGTCCGGTGCTCCGCCTTCACGACGATGACGAAGCGTCCGTTGCGCTCCGTCACGACCTGGTCCTGCAGGTACTTCGACGTCTCGCGGCCGCGCAGGTACGACTCGAGCGTGCTGCGCAGGCGCGATCGCTGCTTGCGCATCTTTTCGCGGATGGCCTTGAGCTGCGGGCTCGCGGAATCGACGACGTCGCCCGACGGATCGATCGCCTCGCGCACGCGGCCCACCTCGGCGCGGAACGAGGCCGCCGCGCCGCTCACCTCCGCGAGGCGCGCGAAGCGGTCGGCGTCGCGCTGAATCGCCGCGCGCGTGTCGTCGATCGAGTCGAGGAACGCCGCCAGCGCCAGGAGCCGGCCCGGCTCGAGCGGCCGGCCTTCGACGGCGAGACCGTCGAGCGTCTGCGGCAGGTCCGCGGCGGCGACGATGGGGAAGTTGCCGTGGGCGGCGATGAACCGGGCCGTTTCAGTCGTCGCGCCGAGCAGATCGGCGACGCGGGCCGGATCGGTGGACGGCGCCAGCGCGCTCAGCCGCTCCGCCCCCATCGGCGTGAGGGCGAAGCCTTGAACGGCCTCCACGATCCGATCGAACTCGAGTGCCCGCAGGGCGGCTGGCTGAATGGACAAGGCTTCGTACACCGCGTGATGGGGAAGCCCTCATCGTAGCGTACGGGTGTAGGGATTGGACCCTACCGTCTACATATGGTTCACGAGGCTCGCGAACGCGGCCGCGCCGAAGCCGTTGTCGATATTGACCACGGTCACGCCCGAGGCGCAGGAATTCAGCATGCCGAGCAGGGCCGCGATCCCGCCGAAACTGGCGCCGTAGCCGATACTGGTCGGCACCGCCACCACGGGTCCCCCGACCAGGCCGGCCACCACGCTCGGCAGGGCGCCCTCCATGCCGGCGACCACGATCACGACGCGCGCGGCTGACAGGCGGGTCCGCTCCGCCAGGAGGCGATGCAGGCCGGCCACGCCGACGTCGTACACGCGCTCCACGCGGTTGCCCATCACCTCGGCCGAGCAGGCCGCCTCCTCGGCGACCGGCAGATCGGACGTGCCGGCGGCCGCCACGGCGATCGTGCCCTTGCCCGGCTCGATGTCCGTCTGGCGCAGGGTAATCAGGCGCGCCGGCTCGAGGTAGCTGGCCCCGGGCACCGCGGCGCGCACGGCGTCGTACGCCTCGGCCGACGCGCGGGTGACGAGCAAGGTGGATCCGCGGCCGACGATTTCCGTCGCGATCGCGGCGATTTGCGCCGGCGTCTTGCCGAGGCCGAGGATCACCTCGGGAAACCCGCCGCGCACGGCGCGGTGGTGGTCGACGCGGGCGAAGCCGAGGTCTTCGAACGGCTGCGCCCGGAGAGCCTCGAGCAGGCGTTCGTGCGCCTCGACGGTGCCCAGCGCCCCGCTGGCCACATCGTCGAGCAGCGCGCGCAGGTCGGAGGGGTGCATCATAGGAACCGGAGGAATTGGAACCGGGTTGATTCGATTGACGGGTGCGCCGACGCGTCTGTAATATAAATCATTGTCACGACTGGAGTTTTCGCCACCTAGGCCTGTATGACTGCCGCGGAAACCCTCATCCTGTCGGCGTATTTCTTCGTCCTCATTATCCTCGCCATCTACGGCTGGCACCGCTACTTCCTCGTGTACCTGTACCTGCGGAACCGCGGGCACGAGGCCGAGGTCGGGCCGCTCCCGGATCCCGCGCCCCGCGTCACGATCCAGCTGCCGCTCTACAACGAGATGTACGTGACGGACCGGCTGATTGACGCCGTGTGCCGCCTGGAGTACCCGCGCGAGGCGCTCGAGATCCAGGTGCTGGACGACTCGACCGACGAGACGCGCGCGATCGCGGAGCGCGCCGTGCGCCGCTGGGCCGAGCAGGGTCTCGACATCAAGTACATCCACCGCGACGACCGGCGCGGGTACAAGGCGGGCGCGCTCGAGGAAGGTCTCCGGCAGGCGCGCGGCGAGTTCATCGCCATCTTCGACGCCGACTTCATGCCGACGCCGGACTTCCTCGTCCGCATGATGCCGCACGTCATCGCGCCGGGCGTCGGCATGGCGCAGGCGCGCTGGGGCCACATCAACCAGGACTACTCGCTGCTCACGCGGATCCAGGCGATCCTGCTCGACGGGCACTTCGTGCTCGAGCACGGCGCCCGCCACCGCTCCGGCCGGTTCTTCAACTTCAACGGCACGGCGGGCATCTGGCGGCGCGCGGCCATCGACGACGCCGGCGGCTGGCAGCACGACACGCTGACCGAGGATCTGGACCTCAGCTACCGGGCGCAGCTGCGCGGCTGGCGCTTCGTGTTCGTCTCCGGCGTGATCGCGCCGGCCGAGGTGCCGGTCGAGATGAACGCGTTCAAGTCGCAGCAGCACCGCTGGGCGAAGGGGTCGATCCAGACGTGCCGCAAGCTGCTGCCGCGGATCATGCGGTCGGACCTGCCGCTCAAGGTGAAGGCCGAGGCGTTCTTCCACCTGACGGCGAACTTCAACTACCCGCTGATGTCGGTGCTGTCGATCCTGATGTTCCCGTCCATGGTGATCCGCTACAACATGGGCTGGTACGAGATGCTGCTGATCGACGTGCCGCTGTTCTTCGCGGCGACGTTTTCGGTGTGCAACTTCTACATGGTGTGCCAGCGCGAGATCCACCGCGACTGGGTCGCCCGGCTCAAGTACCTGCCGTTCCTGATGTCGATCGGGATCGGCCTCTCGATCAACAACACGCGCGCCGTCCTCGAGGCGCTGTTCGACCGGAAGAGCGAGTTCACGCGCACGCCGAAGTACCGCATCGAGCGCGCGGCCGACGGGTTCGTGGGCAAGAAGTACCGGCAGTCGGTGGCGGTCCAGCCGCTCATCGAGCTGGCGCTCGGGCTCTACTTCACGGCCACGGTGTTCTACGCGCTCGCGAACCAGATTTACGGCACCGTGCCGTTCCTCGTCCTGTTCCAGATCGGCTTCCTCTACACGGGCCTCGTGTCCATCGTGCAGCAGTACACCGACGATCCCGTGGTGTTCAACACCCAGATCGCCAGCGGAAAATAGACCGGAGTGTCATGAAAGCCACCGTCGCGGTCCTGCGGGTCACGCCAGACTCGATCCTGTCCGACATCGATCGCCTGCTCGAGCTCGGCGGTGCGTCGGAGGCGCTGGCGCCGGGCAAGACGACGATCCTCAAGGACAACATCTCCTGGCACTTCCCGTTCCCGGCCGCGAACACGACGCCATGGCAGCTGGAAGGCACGATCCAGGCGCTCGCGCGCCGCGGCTTCACCGACCAGGTGTGCGTCCAGAACAAGACGGTCGTGACCAACGCCTTCAAGGGCGAGGACCTGAATCACTACGTCCCGATCTTCAAGCACTACGACGTGCCGGTGCGGTACAACTTCCGCGACCAGGACATGCACTGGGTGCCGTTCACGCCGAAGGCGCGCATGCGCGTCCTGAACCGGATCTTCCCCGAGGGGATCCAGATCCCGGACTACTTCTTCGGCAAGAACATCGTCCACCTGCCGACGACGAAGTGCCACATCTACACGACGACGACGGGCGCGATGAAGAACGCGTTCGGGGGCCTGTTGAGCACGCGGCGCCACTACACGCACTCGTGGATCCACGAGACGCTCGTGGATCTGCTGGCGATCCAGAAGGAAATTCATCCCGGGTTGTTCGCCGTGATGGACGGCACGACCGCGGGCAACGGCCCGGGCCCGCGCACCATGTACCCGGTGGTGAAGAACGTGATGCTGGCCTCCGCCGACCAGGTCGCGATCGACGCGGTGTCGGCGAAGATGATGGGCTTCGATCCGATGAAGATCGACTACATCCGCCTGGCGCACGAGGACGGTTTGGGCGTCGGCGACCCGCGCCAGATCGAGATCGTCGGCGACAGGGACGCCGCGGCGGAAAACTGGAAGTTCCACGTGGGGAAGAACCTGGTGCGCATCGGCGGCGGCGATCTGATCTGGTTCGGCCCGCTGAAGCGGTTCCAGAAGCTGTTCTTCCACACGCCCCTGGTGAACGGGTTCATTCTCGCGAGCGACGTCTACCACGACTTCTACCGCTGGCCGCTCATCGATCGGCGCGCGTTCGAGACGTGGTGCGACAACACCGCGTGGGGCCAGCTGTTCCTGCGCTACGAGCAGATGGGGCCGCAGGGCGGCGCGATGGCCGCGGCCGCCGGCATCGAGGCGCCCGCGCCGTCGGCTATCATGTAGCGAACGTCATGACCACGGCCGCGACTCCCAAAGGCGGGCTCGAAGACATCGTCGCCACGCCCTCGTCCATCTGCTACATCGACGGGGACAAAGGCGTCCTCTCGTATTGCGGGTACGACATTCACGATCTGGCGCCCAACGCGTCGTTCGAGGAAGTCTGCTACCTGCTCTGGCACCGGCGGCTGCCGACCCGCGCCGAACTGGGCGATCTCGAGTCCGAGCTCATCGCCGCGCGGCCGCTGCCCGAGCCCGTGCTGCGGCTGGTCCGCAGCCTGCCGGCGAGCGCGCCGGCGATGGATCTCCTGCGCACGCTGGTGTCGGCCCTCGCGCACTACGACACGGACGCCTCCGACAATTCGCCCGCCGCGGACTACCGCAAGGCCGTCCGCCTCACGTCGCAGATCTCGTCGATCGTGGCCATGATGGGCCGCGTGAGCGCCGGCGGCGGCGCGATCGCGCCCGATCCGGTCCTGGGCCACGCGGCGAACTTCCTGTACATGCTCACCGGCGAGCGCCCGACGGCGCTCGCCACGCGCGCGCTCGACGTGGCGCTCGTGCTCCACGCCGATCACGAGCTGAACGCCTCGACCTTCGCGGCGCGCGTCGTCGCGGCGACGATGTCGGATCTGCATTCGGCGATCGTGGCCGCCATCGGCGCGCTGAAAGGCCCGCTGCACGGCGGCGCCAACGCCGACGTGATGCGGATGCTGCTCGAGATCGGCCCCGATCAGCCGGCCGAGCGGGCCGAAGCGGTGGTGCAGGGCAAGCTCGATCGCAAGGAAAAGATCCCCGGCTTCGGGCATCGCGTCTACCACACCGAGGATCCGCGGGCGACGCACCTGCGCCAGATGTCGCGCGACCTGTGCCAGCGCGCCGGGCAGCCGATCTGGTACGAGATGTCGAAGCGGATCGAGGCGCTCGTCAAGCGCGAGAAGCAGCTGAATCCGAACGTGGATTTCTACTCGGCGTCCACGTACTACGCGCTCGGCATCCCGATCGAACTCTTCACGCCGATCTTCGCGATGAGCCGCATGTCGGGCTGGACGGCGCACGTACTCGAGCAGCACGCGAACAATCGCCTGATCCGCCCGCGCGCGGAATACGTCGGCGCCGAATATCCCCAGAGATTTACCCCCATCGACGAGCGCTGACGTCGTCGCACGTCGCAAGGCGCAAGGCGCACGTCACAAGGAGAAACGATGCGAGTGGCAGCAGCGGCGCTCGTGCTCGGCATGCTCAGCATGGGCGCGTCGACGGCGTTCGCGCAGGCGCTCGTGCCCGGCGTGTTCGCGGACTCGGCGCAAATCGCCCGGCTCATCGAGCGGGCGAAGGCGGAACGGAAACCCGACCAGGCGAACTTCGTCCAGCCGATCGTCCGGTCGGCGCCCTACGCGATGAACCTCGAGTACCGCGTTGCCGGGATCAACGCGAACGCGTCGGCACACGAACGCGAGGCCGAGCTCTTCGTCGTCGTCGACGGCGCCGGCACGCTGGTGACCGGCGGCACGCTGCGCGACGAGCGCCGCACCAACGACACCAACCGGTCCGGATCGGCCATCGACGGCGGGAGCCGGCAGCGTGTCGCGAAAGGCGACGTCGTGGTCGTCCCGCAGAACACGCCGCACTGGTTCACGGACATCGACGGCGCGCTGGTCCTGATGTCGATGCACATGCCGGGCGCCGCGCAGTAGCGCGATCGCCGGGCCCACCGCCGCGCCCCGCCTGCGTCGGCGCCAGTGCGCGTAGAATCAGCAGGATGCGGAAATGGATCGTGGCGATTCTGGCTGTCGCCTGCCTGGGCCAGTCCGCCGTGCACGCCTGGGGCCCGACGGCGCACCGCGTGATCGCGCGCGCGGCCGTGCGCGCCCTGCCGCCCGACGTGCCCGGCTTCCTGGCCCGCGAGATCGACTGGATCGGCGAGCGATCGGTCGCGCCCGACAGCTGGCGCGCGTCGAGCGAGCCGTTCATCAAGATGGAGGAGGACCCGAACCACGAGTGGTACATGGAACAGTTCGCGTTCCTGCACCCGATCCCCCGCTCGCGGACGGCCTTCATCCTCGCGATCTACGACGAGCACCGGCGGCTCGAGGCGACAGACCCGGCCGCCGCGGCGATGATGAACGTCCGCTGGACCGGCACGCTGCCGTACCAGGCCGTCGAAATCGAGGAGCGCCTGAAGGTGGCGTTTCGCGAGTGGCGCGCGCAGCGCGCGGCGGGCCAGGACACGGCCTTCATCGAGCGGGACGCCGCGTTCTACGTGGGATGGCTCGCGCACTACGTGGGCGACGCCGCCATGCCGCTGCACACGAGCGTGCAGCACGACGGCTGGCAGGGCGACAACCCGCGCGGCTACACTCGAGACGGGTCGATCCACTGGCGCTTCGAGAACGACTTCGTCAACCTGATCGGCCTCGGCGAGAACCAGCTCCTGCCGCGCATGGCGCCGGCGCGCCGGCTGCCGGATCCGTTCTCGGACATTTTGGCCTTTCTCGATCGCTCGCACACACGCGTCGAGGCCGTCTACCAGCTCGATCAACAGGGCGCGTTCCGCGACGCGGCGTCGAAACCCGGTCGCGATCTCGTCCTCACCTGCACGGCCGAGGCCGCGGCGATGCTGCGCGATTTCGTCGCGACCGCCTGGTGGGCCAGCGCCGAGCCGGGCGCGCCGATTCCGCCGCCGCCCGGTGCGATTCCCCCCAACGATCCCCGGGACCCGAACTACGATCCGGCGACGGGCAGCGCGCCGGCCCCGGCTCCCGCCGGCGCGGCGGCGCGATGACGTCCTGCCGCGGCGGCCTCGGGCGCATCCGGCCGGCATGATGGCCGACACGGTCGGGCTGGTCCTCGGCATTCAGGCGTACCCGGCGAGCGGCGACGCGGGTCGCCGCCAGCAGGACGCCGTCGCCGCTCTCAGGACGCTGCGCGGCGTCGACCTGGTCAACCTCCAGTTCTCGCGGACAGAGCGCCGCCTGGCGCCGGAGGGCCTGGTCACGCTCGACACGCTCGGCCTCGACTCGACGACGGTCACGGGCGAGGCCGGCCGCCAGAAGCCGGTCGTGAGCGAGGTGTTCGACCGCCTCGCCGCCTACGCCGAAAGCCGCGGACGACGCTACTTCGCGTTCCTGAACTCCGACATCGTCGTCACGCCGGCGGCCGTGGACACGATCGTACGGTCGGGCCGCGACGCGATCGTGTTCTCGCGCATGGACGTCGAGCGGGGCTCGGGGCGCGAGCTCGGGATCAACGTCTACGGCACGGATATGTTCGCCGTCGACGCGGCCTGGTGGCGGCGCCATCGCGCGATCTTCAGGCCGTACGTGGTCGGGGAGCCCTACTGGGACAACGTGTACACCGCGCAGTTGCTGTGCCGCGGGAACGCCGTCCTGCTGAACCGCGGGGCCCTGATCGTCCACGAGCAGCACGACGCCGCGTGGGGCGACAGCCCGTTTACCGCGCACAACGGTTTCCTCGCCGCGCTGGACTCGCTGTATTTCACGCGCTGGGCGGCGTACGTCGACGCCCTGCTGCGCGCGCGCGCGTCGGGTGCGAGCGACGCGGAGGAGCTGGCGCTGCAGGACCGGATCTTCCGGTGGCCGCCCGGCGCGCTCGCGCGCCTCACGCACGTGGGGCGGGAGATCAAGGCTCGGGCGCGGCACCGGATGCGGCGGTGGAGGGGAAAGCCGGCCGGCTCGGCGCGGCCGGTATAATGGGAGGATTCTCCCATTTCCATGGACGCCCGCCTAATCCGTAACTTCTCGGTCATCGCCCACATCGACCACGGCAAGTCGACGCTCGCGGACCGGTTTCTCGAGACGACCGGCGCGCTGCAGGCGCGCGAGATGGAGGCCCAGGTGCTCGACGCCATGGACCTCGAGCGCGAGCGTGGGATCACGATCAAGGCGCACCCGGTGCGCATGACCTACACGGCGCAGTCGGGCGAGACGTACATCCTCAATCTGATCGACACGCCCGGCCACGTCGATTTCTCCTACGAGGTGACGCGATCCCTCGCCGCCTGCGAGGGCGCCCTGCTGCTCGTGGACGCCTCGCAGGGCGTCGAGGCGCAGACCCTCGCCAACGCCTACCTCGCCGTCGAGAACAACCTCGAGATCATCCCGGTCATCAACAAGATCGATCTCCCGGGCGCGCAGCCCGAGGACGCGCGCCGCCAGATCCAGGAGATCGTGGGCCTCGACGGCGCCGGCGCGATTCTGGCGAGTGCGAAGATGGGCACGGGCGTGCCCGAGATCCTCGAGGCCATCGTCCATCGGCTGCCGCCGCCGGCCGGCCGTCCGGACTTGCCCCTGAAGGCGCTGCTGTTCGACTCCTGGTACGACCCGTATCGCGGCGTGGTGATCGTGATCCGCGTGATCGACGGCTCGGTCCGGCCCGGCATGAAAGTGCGCCTGATGGCGCAGGGCCAGGAACTCGACGTCGAGCAGATCGGCGTCTTCACGCCGAAGGCCGTCGTCGTCGACGAACTCGGCGTCGGCGAGGTGGGGTTCCTCGTCGCCAACATCAAGAACGTCGCGGACGCGAAGATCGGCGACACGATCACGGAGGCCGCGCGGCCGACGGCCGAGGCGTTCCCCGGGTTCAAGGAACTGAAGCCGATGGTGTTCGCCGGGCTGTACCCGGTCGAGAGCCACCAGTACGCCGAGCTGCGTGAGGCCCTCGACAAGCTCAGGCTGAACGACGCGTCGTTCTTTTACGAGCCGGAGACGTCGTTGGCGCTCGGCTTCGGCTTCCGCTGCGGCTTTCTCGGGCTGCTCCACATGGAGATCGTGCAGGAGCGGCTCGAGCGCGAGTACGGCATGGACCTGGTGACGACGGCGCCGGGCGTGTTGTACCGGGTGACGACGACCGACGGCGCCACGATCGAAATCGACAGCCCGGCCAAGCTGCCCGACGCGGGCCGGATCACGACGGTCGAAGAGCCGGTGATCACCGCGATGATTCTCACGCCGGCGGAGCACGTCGGCGGGATCCTGCAGCTCTGCCAGGACAAGCGCGGCGTGCAGAAATCGCTCGAGTACATCTCGACCGACCGCGTGTTGATCACGTACGAGCTGCCGTTCAACGAGGTCGTGCTCGACTTCTACGATCGGCTCAAGACGGTTTCGCGCGGCTACGCGTCACTCGACTACCATGTGACGGGGTACTGGCCCTCGCCGCTGGTGAAGCTCGATATCCTGGTGAACGGCGAACCGGTGGACGCGCTGTCGTCGATCGTGCACCGCGATCGCGCCTACGACCGCGGGCGGGCGCTGGCCGCGAAGATGCGCGAGCTGATTCCCCGGCAGATGTTCGAGGTCGCGATCCAGGCGGCGATCGGCAGCCGGATCGTGGCGCGGGAGAGCGTGAAGGCGATGCGCAAGAACGTGCTCGCGAAGTGCTATGGCGGCGACATCTCGCGGAAGCGCAAGCTGCTCGAGAAGCAGAAAGAAGGCAAGAAGCGGATGAAGCGCGTCGGCCGCGTCGAGATCCCGCAGGAGGCGTTCCTGGCCGTGCTCAAGATGGGGCAGGAGGAGTAGCGATGGCGTCACGCCGCCAGTCCGAGGCGCCGGCCGCGCCGCAGCCGTTCCACAAATCCACCGCCCGCGAGTACTTCGAGTCGATCGTGATCGCCGTGATCCTGGCGCTGTTCGTCCGCACGTTCGTCGTGCAGGCGTTCAAGATCCCGTCGGGGTCGATGGAGAACAACCTGCTCATCGGCGATCATCTGCTGGTGAACAAGTTCGTGTTCGGCCCGACCGCGACCCCGATCGAGCGCGCGCTCCTGCCGATGGCCGACATCCACCGCCTCGACATCGTCGTGTTCAAGCACCCGGAGGCGCCGGATCGCGACCTGATCAAGCGCGTGATCGGCCTGCCGGGCGAGACCGTCGAGCTGCGCGAGAAGAAGGTCTACATCGACGGGCGGCCCCTCGATGAACCGTACGTCCATTTCCTGGAGCCCCCGCACCACACCGAGCCCGACGAGCTGACGTCGTACGACGTGCGCGAGAGCTACGGCCCGGTCACCGTGCCGCCCGGCCAGTACTTCATGATGGGCGACAACCGCGACAACTCCGAGGACAGCCGCTACTGGGGGTTCCTGCCGAGGGAGCTCGTCAAGGGCAAGGCGTTCGTGATCTACTGGTCGTACGAGTCGGAGTCGTCGGACTACGAGGCCGAGGACACGGGCACCGTGCTCAAGAACCTCGGCGGCGTGGTGCTGCACTTCTTCACGAAGACCCGCTGGGACCGGATCCTCCACCAGACGCGATAAGCAGCGCCCGCCGGCAGGCGTCTTCCGTCACGCCGAGAATCTCAAGCGTCTTCCGGCGCGAGCGATCGCCCGACACGACGCGCACCGCCCGGGCCGGCACGCCAAGCGTGCCCGCGAGAAGCGTGATCAGTTCGTGGTTGGCTTTGTCGTCGACGGGCGGGGCGGCGAGGCGGATGAGCAGGGCGCCATCACGGGTGCCGGAGAGGGCGGTGGCCTTCGCCCGGGGAATGACGTGCACCGACAGGCGCACGCCGCCCGCGACCGCCCGGCACCAGCTCACCCCTGCGCGAAGCGGGCGCGCTCGTCCTCGTCGTGGGCCGGCTCGGCGTTGGCGCGCGGCCGGTGCAGGAGGATCCGATCGTCACGCTCGCGCGCGTCCTGCTCGCGGATGAACTCGAGCGTGTTGCGCAGCGACTGGATCGAGGCCTCGATCGAGGTCTCGACGTCCTGCCGCTTCATCCTCAAGCCGTCGATCTCGCGCTGCACGTCCTCGAGCCGCGCCTGCGTCTTCTCGAGCAGCAGGTTCGAGCGGGACTCCGCCTCGCGGATGATGCGGCGGGACTCCTCGTCCGCGTTGGCCCGGATCCCGTCCGACAGGCGTTGCGCCGTGAGCAGCGTGTTCTGGAGATTCTTCTCGTGCTCCCGGTGCTCGCCGAGCGCCGCCTCGAGCCGGGCGATCGTCTGGCGAAGCTGGTCGTTCTCCCGCAGGGCCTGCTCGTAGTCGTCGGCGACGGCCGCCAGGAACGACCCCACTTCGACCCGGTCGAAGCCGCGGAAGGTGGAGTGAAAGCGCTGGTTGCGGAGATCGATGGGAGTGACGTTCATAACTGCCTCTATCGGACCCAATCGCCCGGTCCAACAGCCCCGCCGCTAGGCGATGGGCGGCCGACTCCCGAATATGGCTGAGCCGATTCTGACGGTGGTTGCGCCTTCCTCCACCGCCACCTCGAAGTCGTGGCTCATCCCCATCGACAGTTCGGCGAGCATGGCGGGGGCCACGCCCTCGTCCAGCAGGCGCCGCCGCAGCGCGACCAGCCGGCGAAACCAGGGGCGGGCACTCTCCGGGTCGTCCACGGCCGGCGGCAGGAGCATCAGGCCCACCATCCGGGCCGCGCGGCAGCTCGACGCGGCCTCCAGGATCGGGCCGAGCGCCTCTTCCCGCGCGCCGTGTTTGGTGGATTCACCGGCCAGGTCGACCTGAACCAGCAGATCGAGGCGCCGCCCGGCGCTCTCCGCGGCTTGGTCGAGTGCGGCGAGGAGGCCGGGGCCGTCCACCGACTGCACGCAGTCGAAGCGCGCGGCGGCCTTTCTGGCCTTGTTCGACTGCAGGTGCCCGACCAGGTGCCAGCGCAGGCCGAGGCCGGCGGTGCCGTCCATCTTGTCGAGGGCTTCCTGCACGCGGTTTTCGCCGAAGTCCACCTGCCCGGCTCTGGCGGCGGCGCGGACGGCGTCGGTGTCGAAGGTCTTGGAGATCGCGACGAGGCGGATGGCGGCGGGGTCGCGTCCGGCCCGGCCGGCGGCGTTCGCGATGCGGGTGCGAACGTCGGCCAGCCGGGACTCGAGCGCGACGGAATCGGTCACGCGCTTACTTGTTGATCATCTTGTCGAGCTCGGGGATCAGCGCCTTCGCCGTCGCGACGTTCTGGCTGCTCTGATCCGTCGCGAGCTTCAGGTACGTTTCGAGCTCGCCCTTCGACTTGGCCGGATCCGTCGTGAGGAGCGTCATGCCCATGATGAAGTGCGCGTCGGCGTTGTTCGCGTCCATCGCGACCGCCTGCGCCGCGATCTTGTTCGCCTCGTCCTGCTTGCCGCTGTTGAACAGGATCATGGCCTGGCGCGCGAGCGTGTCGGCGTCGCCGCCGCCCAGCAGGCCGGCGCCCGAGAGCTCCGCGGCCTTCGAGCTCGCCGCGGCCGCATCGTCGAACTTGCGCTGCGCGTTGTAGACGTTCGCGAGGCCGTTGTACGCGTCGGCGTAGTCCGCCTTGATCTCGATGGCCTGCTTGTAGGCCGTCTCCGCGTCGTCGTACTTCTTCTGCTGGGCGTAGACGACGCCGAGGTTGTAGTAGCACTCGGAGCACTTGGCGGACACGCCGATCGCCTCGTTGAACTTCGCGATCGCCTCGTCGTAGTTGCCTGCCGCGTTCGCGGTGACGCCGGCGTTGAACGCCGCCTGCAGCGCCGCGCTCTCCTTCAGCAGTTCCGGGTTGGCCGCGGCGTCCGGGTTCACGCCCGCCGGCACGAGCCGCAGCTCGGGCGTCGAGGGCTTGCCCGTCAACTGGACGTTCGTGTTGCCGCTGATCGAGCCGACGCCTTCCTTGTCGGCCGTGATCTTGTAGGTGCCCGAGCGGAGGCCGATCTGGGTGAATTCACCCTTCTTGTCGGACTTCAGCTTCCACTCGCGTCCGGTGTTCTGTTCCTCGATCACGACGCTGGCGCCGTCGACGGCCTGCCCCTGGGCGTCCACCACCTTGCCCCGGATCTGCCCAGTCTGTGCGGCCGCCGGAACGGCGAACGCGAGCGCCACGACGACGGGCAGGACGAACGTCAAAATCTGCCGGCCGCGGGATTCAACGGTCATGGAAACTGCCTCCTGATGAATTTCAGAAAAAGAGCGATTCCCCCCATTTTACCTGAAATAAACGGGATCCCCGAATCTGGAGCTTAGGAGCGCTCGGCGGCGAAAAACGCGGACACGCGGGCGGGGTCGTACACCACGGGGGCCGGCGGGAGGCTCGCCATGAAGCGCCGCCCGTAGCCCTTCGTGCGCAGGCGGGGGTCGAGCACGGCCAGCACGCCCCGATCGCGCCGGTGCCGGATCAGCCGGCCGAGGCCCTGCTGAAGGGCCAGGATGGCCAGGGGGACCTGATACTCGCTGAACGGCTCCCCGCCGCGCTGGGTGATGGCCTCGATCCGGGCCGCCGTGACCGGGTCGCCCGGCGAGGCAAACGGCAGTTTGTCGATGATCACGCAGCTCAGCGCCTCGCCCACCACGTCCACGCCCTGCCAGAAGCTCGAGGTGGCGAAGAGGACGGCGTGGGGCGTCTCGCGGAACTGACGCAGCAGCTGCGAGCGGGGCGCGGCGCCCTGCACGAAGATCGGGAAGTCGAGCGCCATCTCGGCGAACGCCTGCACGGCCCGCAGCATCGCGTAGCTCGTGAACAGCACAAAGGCGCGGCCCCGCGTGCGCGTCAGCAGGTCCACGACCTCCCGGCCCGCCGCGGCCGCGAACTCCGGCGATCGCGGATCCGGCATCTGGCGCGGCAGGTACACGACGGCCTGGCGGGCGAAGTCGAATTCGGACGGCAGCCGGATCTCGTCGCACGCGCCGATGCCGAGGCGATCGCGGATGTAGGTGAAGGAGCCGTCGACGGCCAGTGTCGCCGAGGTCAGCACGGTCGTGCGCATGCGGTCGAGCAGGACCTCGCGCACGATGCGCGAGACGTCGATGGGGGACGCGCGCAGGAAGACGCCGCGGCCGCGGAGCTCGACGAAGTAGACGAACTGCGGATCGTCCGCGCGCATCAGGAAGCGGAGGTCCGTCCGCAGCTCGCCTGCGCGGCGCACGAGCGCGGCGATCGCCTCGCCGGCCGCCGGATCGGCCGGCGCCTCCGCGTCGCCGCCCGGCCGCGTGGCGAGGAGCGCCAGCGTGGCCTCGGCGAAGTCGAGCGCGCCGGTCAGCGCGGCGGCGGCCTCGGCCGCGACCGCGAGCGACGCGTCCGTGGCGCGCACGCGCTCCTCGCGCATCGAGCCGCTGCGATGGCCGGCCGCCAGCTCGGCGAAGAACGCGCGGGCGTGGTCGCGCACCCGCTGCACGGCTTTCTCGACGTCGCCGCGATCGTCGGGGTCGCGGAGCGCGCCCGCCCCGGCCGCGCGCTCGACGTCCCGCGCGAGCTCCTCGAACCGGTACGTGCTCACCTGCGTGCCGAAGTACTGCGTCGCCACGTCTTCGATCTGGTGCGCCTCGTCGAGCACGGCGTGGCTGCACGCGGGAATCACCTCGCCGTACGCGCTCTGGCGCACCGCGGCGTCCGCGCACAGCAGGTGATGGTTGACGATCACGATGTCGGCGGCCGCGGCCTGCTGCCGCATCCGGGTGACGTAGCACTCGTCGTAACGGGCGCATTCCTGGCCGAGGCACGTCTCGGCCGTCGCCGAGACCTCGTTCCAGAACGGGAGGTCCTCGGGCAGGTCCTCGATCTCGGCGCGGTCGCCGGTCTCGGTGCGCGCCGCCCAGTCGCGGATCATCGGGAGGAACACGTCGTGGCTCGCCGGCCCCGTGCCGTCGCTCAGTTGATCGAGTCGGTGGAGGCACAGGTAGTTCGCGCGGCCCTTCATGTACGCGGCGGTGAACGGCACGCCGAGCGTGTCGCGCAGCGCCGGAATGTCCTTGAAGAAGATCTGCTCCTGGAGGTTCTTCGTGCCCGTCGAGACGAGCACGCGCTGCCGGCTGAGGATGGCGGGGACGAGATACGCGAGCGTCTTGCCCGTGCCCGTGCCGGCCTCGGCGAGGAGGACGCCGCCCTCGTCGAGCACGCGCGCAACCGCCGCGGCCATGTCGCGCTGGCCGGGCCGAGGCTCGAAGTCGGGCAGGGCGCGCGCGAGCGGGCCCTCGGGGCCGAAGGCGTCCGCGACGCGCTCGGTGAGCGTCGGCTCGCGCGTCAGCCCCGTGGATCCGGATACAGCGGGAACTTCCGGCACATCGCCTCGACGTCGCTGCGGATCTTCGCGAGGGCGCCGTCGTCCTCGGGAGCGGCGAGCGCCCGCGTCATGAAGTCGGCAACCGTCGCCATCTCGCCCTCGCGCAGGCCGCGGGTGGTGATGGCGGGGGTGCCGATCCGCACGCCGCTCGCGACCATCGGCGGGTTCTGATCGAACGGAATGGCGTTCTTGTTCACCGTGATGCCCGCCTTGCCGAGCGCCGCTTCGGCGACCTTCCCGGTGATGCCCTTCGAGAAGACGTCGAGGAGGATCAGGTGGTTGTCGGTGCCGCCGCTCACGAGGCGGAAGCCGGCGGCGGCGAGCGCGGCCGCGAGGGCCTTCGCGTTCGCCACCACCTGGCGCTGGTACTCGGCGAACGCCGGCTCGGCGGCCTCCTTGAAGCACACGGCCTTGCCCGCGATGATGTGCATCAGCGGCCCGCCCTGCATGCCGGGGAACACGGCCTTGTCGAGAGCCTTCGCGTACTGCTCCCGGCAGAGCACCATGCCCGCGCGCGGCCCGCGCAGCGTCTTGTGCGTCGTCGTGGTGACGAAGTCGGAGTGCGGCACCGGGCTCGGGTGCACGCCGGCCGCCACGAGGCCCGCGATGTGCGCCATGTCGGTCACCACGGCCGCGCCGACGCGATCGGCGGCCGCGCGGAACCGCGCGAAATCGATCACGCGCGGATAGGCGCTCGCGCCCACCATGATCATCTTCGGCCGGTGCTCGTCGGCGAGCCGGTCCATCTCGTCGTAGTCGATCCGCTCGTCGTCCTTCCGCACGCCGTAGGGGACGATCGTGTAGAGCTGGCCCGAGAAGTTCAGCGGGTGGCCGTGCGTGAGGTGGCCGCCGTGCGCCAGGTTCATGCCGAGCACGGTGTCGCCCGGCTTGAGCAGCGTGAAGTACACGGCCATGTTGGCCTGCGCGCCCGAATGCGGCTGCACGTTGGCGTGGTCGGCGCCGAAGAGCGCTTTCGCGCGCGCGATGGCGGCCCGCTCGACGACGTCGGCGTACTCGCAGCCGCCGTAGTAGCGGCGCCCCGGGTAGCCCTCGGCGTACTTATTGGTGAACACCGAGCCCGCCGCCTCGAGCACGGCGCGGCTCGTGAAGTTTTCCGAGGCGATGAGTTCGAGGCCGTCGTTCTGGCGATGCCGCTCGTCCGAGATCGCGGTGGCGATCTCCGGGTCGATCTCGGCGATCGTGCGCCAGATGGGCAGGGTGCGGCTGTCGGTCGGCATTATCGTGTGGTTTCCGCTTCCGAGATCTGATCGAGGCGCCGCTGGTGGCGCCCGCCCTCGAACGGCGTGGCCAGCCACAGCGTGAGAATTTCGTCCGCGAGGCCGAAGGCGACGATCCGGCCGCCCATCGACAGGACGTTCGCGTCGTTGTGCTGGCGCGACAGCCGCGCCGTGTAGAGATCGTTGCAGAGCGCCGCGCGGATGCCCTTGACCTTGTTCGCCGCGATCTGCTCGCCCTGGCCGCTCCCGCCGAGGACGATGCCGCGGTCGGCCGTGCCGGCGGCGACCGCGCGTCCGACCGCGAGGCAGATGGGCGGGTAGTCCACCGCAGCCTCGCTCTCCGTGCCGAAATCCTCGACCGTATGACCGAGCGCCGCGAGCGTCTGCTTGAAGTGTTCTTTCAGGAGAAAACCAGCGTGGTCGGCGCCAATCGCGATCCGCACGATCGGGAATTGTACTATGCGACGTACTTCTTCGTGACCGAGTCTGGTTCAGTCGTCAGCCGGCGCAGCTTGTTCACGTCACCGATGATTTCGACGGCGCCGCAGTCGCGGCACATCGCGGCTTTCGTCATGACGTCGCCGGTTTCGAGGGTCAGAAATTTCGAGTCCTGCGGGCGAAAGGAAACCCGCATCGCCGAAAACATGGCGCCCTGAGACATCTCGCCGCCGCAACGTATGCAGCTTGCCATAAATCCTCACATAAGACTGTAAGTGACTCAGAGGGACAGGGTAGCACGCCGTCGGCCGATTCACACTTCTGCTCGGCGACGCCCGGGGCGAAGTGCCGGGCACCCGGGCGTCGCCGCGCCTCTTAGCGTCCTTGCGGAGTGGGCGCGGCCGCCGGCGCGTTCCCGCGGCCAACACCGGGCGTCGGCACCTGGGGCATCGGCGCCCGCAGCAGCATGGGGTACACCCAGCCTGCCGGCAGCACGCGGTCCGGATCGGGACGGAAGCTCAGGGTACTCGACGTGGTCGGTCACGCCGCTCCACCCGTGCGCGACCTTGTTCGGAACGATGATGATGTCGCCGGGACCGACGCGACGGCTGTACGCGCCCGGGCCCGCGATGCCGCTACCGCCGGGGCCGTTCATGGTGTTGGGCACGCCGCGCCCCGGCCGCTGGTTCAGGATCACTCCGCCGGTCGTCAGGATGCCCGACCCCGACGTGATGTAGTAGATCTCCGGCGTGTAGTCGTGCCAGAGGACGGGCACCGGGTCGCCGGGCTTCTCATTCGTGGGACCACGGTGGATGATCCCCACGCCGAGGTTGTACTTGCCCATGTCCACCACGCGCAGCTGGCGATCGGGCGGGCTGGCCGGCGCGTTCGCGATGACGTAGTCGATGTCGGATTTCGGGATGTCGAAAGCGTAGCTGGGCGCGTCGCCGGCGTGGATCTCGGCGGCGGGTGGCGGCACGACAGGCGCCTGGGCCGGCGCCTGCGCGCCCGTGATCGCGCCGTACGCCACCACGGCCGCGAGCGCCGTCACGGCGCCAATCATCTTCTCTCTCATACGGACCTCCTCCCGTCGTCACCGACAGGGCAGCGGTGGTTATACACCCGATCCGTACGCGTGCTCGGAGCGTTCGATGCGAGGCGGCTAGGCCTCTTCCCAGCGGAAACGGGCAAGGGCAACCGCTCCGAACGCGGCCGCGAACCCGAGCAGCACGATCGTGGGCACGATGGCGTGGCTGAAGCCGAGGCCGCGCCAGGTCATGGCGTCGAGACCGTCCACGGCCCACCGGGCGGGGACGACGATGGTGAGCCGCTGGAGCCAGGCGGGGAAGACGAACGTCGGCACCCAGGCGCCGCCGAGCATCACCATCATCAGGACGGCCAGCGTCGTCACGCCGCGCGTCGCGGCCGGCGTGCCGCCGACCGCGGCGATCAGCAGGCCGAAGGTGGCCGCCATCATCGAGCACGCGATCGAGACGGTCAGGAATCCGATCAGGCTGCCCTGAATGCGGACGTGGAACACGACCATCGCGAACGCGAAGGACACGAGCAGCGTCATCAGCGTGACGATCGTCATGCTGGCGGCCTTGCCGCCGAGCAGCGTGAAACGCGAGATCGGCGCGCTGCGCAGCCGTCGCCACAGGCCCATCTGCCGCTCGAGCAGGATCTCGATGCCGAGGTTCGCCGCGGCGAAGAGCAGGAACTGGATGCCCATGCCCGCGAACGAGTGCGCGTAGCCGTTGTAGGCCACGTTCTCGCCAGAGGTGATGGCCTCCTCGTGCGTCTCGTAGGGCATCGTGATGCCGGCGGGCGCGGCCGCGGCGCCGGCGCTGGGCGCGTCCTGGTTGTAGAAGGTCTGCACCGACGTGAGCATGTCCGTCAGCGCCAGCTTCTGGTCGGCCGGCATCGTCGTGGACGCCGCGATCTGGGGCAGGACCTGGTCGACCATCGCGCGGCCCTGCGCTCCGCCGAACATCTCGCGGCTCACGGCCTGCATCACGTGCTCGGTCATCACGCCGCGCACCATGGCCAGGTTCATGCCCTGTGACGGGTCGTACAGGAAATCGAGGGTCGGCTTCTCGCCTCCGCCGAAGAAGGCCGCGCCCGCCGCCTCGCCGAAGCCGGCCGGAATGACGACGGCCACCGTGAGGTCGCCGCGGCGGACGGCATCCCGCGCCTCGTCGGCCGTCGGCGCGGTCACCCGCAGGTTCTTGTCGTCCTGCGGCGTCCGCGACGATGCCCCTGGAGATCGCGGAGCCGTCCTGATCGACGATGGCCACGTCGATGCGCGCGGGCTCGGCGCTCTGGCTGGGACCGGAGAAGATCCCGCCGAAGAACGACGCGATGGCGATCGGCACGACGAAGCTCATGATCACCGCGCGCCGGTCGCTGAAGAAGAGCTGCAGGTCCTTGCGAACCATCGCCACGAGGGGGGTGAGAGGGAGGCGGGCCATCAGTCGCGCAGGCTCCTTCCGGTGAGCGCGAGGAATATCGTTTCGAGCGAGGGCGGGCGCCCGTCCGTGCCAGGCACGCGCGCTCGGAGGCCGGCCAGCGTGTCGTTGGCCGCGACGCGGCCGTGGTCGATCACCACGATGCGGTCGGCCAGGCGCTCGGCCTCCTCCATGTAGTGCGTGGTGTAGAGCAGGGCCTTGCCGCGGGCCTTGAGCGCCTCGAGGTTATCGAAGATGGCGTTGCGGCTCTGCGGGTCCACGCCGACCGTCGGCTCGTCGAGCAGCAGGATGTCGGGATCGTGCAGCAGCCCGGCGGCGAGGTTCAGGCGCCGCTTCATGCCGCCGCTGAACGTCTTCACCCGATCGCGCGACCGCTCCGCCAGGCCGACCAGTTCGAGCGCCGCCGCCGCCGCCCGTTCGAGCGCCGGGCCGGTCAGGTCGTACAGCCCTCCGAAGAAGCGGAGGTTGTCGTGGGCCGAGAGTTCATCGTAGAGCGCGAGGTCCTGGGGCACGAGGCCGACGCGGCGCTTGGCGGGATCGGTGTCGCCCGAGAGGCGCGCGCCGCCGACGAGCACCTCGCCGCGGTCGGGCGTCACGAGGCCGGCGATCATCGAGACGGTGGTCGTCTTGCCGGCGCCGTTCGGGCCGAGGAGGCCCACGAGCTGGCCCGGCGCCACCGAGAAGGTGACTTCATCCACGGCGACGAGGGTGCCGAACGATTTTCGGAGCGCGTTGACCTGCAGCACGGCTTGTTTGCGTTAGACGAGGCGCCCTTCGCCCCTGTTCCTCTCGCGGCCTTATGATGCACCTATGCCTATGCAGAACGCACGGACACCGGAGGCTCCCGCCGTCGCGTACCGCTCCCGCGTGCGCGTCGAACCCGGCGCGGGCAAGCTGAAACAGGTGTATTTGCCGCAGGAGACGGCGCCGGTCCCGATGGGGGTTCATGGTCCCATCGCCGCGCACTACAAGCTGGCCGAGGGCGCGTACACGCCCCGGGCGTCCACGTTGGACTACGTCGTCGGCGCCACGGCCGGCTGTCTGATGGGGACGTTGAATGGCGCGTTGATGGCGCGGCAGATCCCCACCGGGGAGGGCCGGCTCACCGGCGAGGCCGTGGGCGAGCTGGAAGTCGAGGACGGGGTGCTCGTGATCCGGCGCATTCACCTCGTTGCGCGGCTGCGCGCCGCCGCCGGACATCGCGAAGCCGTCGAACGCGTCGCGAGCGTGTATCCCGATCAGTGCCCGGTGTACCGCTCGCTGCGAGGCGCGATCGCGATCACGACCGCGCTCGAATTCGACGCGGAATGAAGAAAGGCCGGGTGGGATCCCCCACCCGGCCTGGTCTTGCCTACCCGACCGACCCGACCGACCCGACCGACCCGACCGACCCGACCGATACCTGACCGACCTGACCGACCCGACCGACCCGACCGACCCGACCGACCCGACCGACCCGACCTAACTAAAACCTGAAGCCGAGCGCCACGCGGAACGTGCGGCCGCCGACCACGCTCTCGATCGGCGTCGGGTAGTACGTGTTCGACGTGCCCTTCCCGAAGTTCGCGCCCTTCGTGTAGCCGGTGTGGATCCCGAGGGCGTCGACCGGCGACGACGGGTCCTGGCTGATCGTGGTGTTCCAGGCGATCTGCTTCAGGTCGTTGAACAGATTGAACACGTCGAGCTTCACCCACGGCCGGAGCGACCGGAACACCGGGATGTTGTAGTTGATCGACGTGTCGAACAGCGCATAGCCCTTGAAGAACTCCGAGCCCCGCGCGCCGTAGTAGATGACCTGGCTCGACGGCTCGTCGGGATAGCCGGCCGCCGCCAGGATCGCTTCCTGCGTCGCGGTGATCGGCTGCCCCGTCGCGGTCAGGCTGTAGGTCTGGCCCGAGTTGACGCGCCACAGCCCCGAGATCGACGCGTCGCCGAAGCGGCCGAAGTCGGTGTTGTAGACCGACCAGACGCGCAGCTTGTGGCGCTGGAAGTCCGGCAGGCGGCCGTCCGGATAGTGCAGCGCGGCGGTGAAGATCTCCGGGTAGTCGCCGATGCGCGACGGGATGCCCGGCTGGTTCGTCGCTTCGCCGTTGTAGTTGCCGTCGTCCTGGATCATCAGCGTGTAGTGGCCGTTCAGCGACCACGCCGGCGTGATGTCGTAGCGGCCCTGGAAGAGCAGGCCCTGGTACTGGCGGAAGCCGATGTCGCTGTTCTTGTAGATCGTGTTGGTGAACGTGCCCACGTCGAAGCCGTTGGCCACCACGTCGGTCACGCCGTTGTCCAGCGAGATGTAGTCCTCGATGAGGTGATCCGTCTTGCGGAAGACGTACGTGCCCTCGAGGTAGCCCCGGCTGCCCACCTGTCCGCCGAGCGACGTGGTGAACTCCTTGGTGATCGGCGTGCGCAGGCCGTCGGCCAGGAACACGTTCTTCGTCGGGAACTGCCCGACGACGATCGCGTAGTTGTCCGGGTTGAAGCCCGCCGAGAAGTCGCGGCCGGCGCCGGCCGGCCCGGTGTAGACGCCGAGGAGGATGTCGGGGTTGCCGACGTTGTTGTTGGCGCCGATCTGCGCCTCGTTGGCGCGGCCGGAGTAGTGGCCGTAGGTGACGTGCGCCACGTATCGCCCGTCGCCCTTGAGGTCGTAGGCCAGCGCGAGACGCGGCACGACGGTGTCGGTGTTCAGGCCGATCAGCCCGCCCGAAGACGCGCTCCGCACGTGCTCGAACCGCACGCCGACATCGGCTGACAGGTGGCTGTTCATCGTCCAGTGGTCCTGCGCGAACACCGACTGCGTGTCCACGTCGAGCTTGGCGCCTCGGTCGGCGAGCCAGTGCTCGATGAGCGTCTCCCCGGGCGTAAACATCGGCTGCAGGCGGCCCTGACCCGTCGTAGATCGGGTTGCCGCCGGCGTCCGTCACGTAGTCGGCGTCGAACACGTAGCTCGTGGCCGATTGCGAGTTGCCGCCGGTGAGCTGGCTGCGGAACCACTCGTAGCCCGTCTTGATCTCGTGGCGGCCCTTGCCCTCGGTGAAGTAGGTCAGGTTGCCCGTGGCCTGCCGATTGTTGCGCTGCTCACCGTCGGTCGCGTCGAAGTACGGCGCGTTGTAGTGCTCGAGCGCGGAGAGCGCGATGATCGGCGAGTCGACGATGGCGGTGCTCGTGCCGCCCGAGCCGTCGAACGCGAACTTGCGCTGCGAGTACTGTCCCTCGACGAGCAGGTTGCTCGACAGCACGCCGTGGTAATTCGTGTAGTAGTAGCTGTTCGGCAAGGACCGGTTGGTGATCGTGAACGGGTCGATGCTGAAACTGAACGACGGCCGCTCGCTCTGTCCGAGCGGGCTGTTCACGAAGCCGCCCGCGATCGTGTGGTTCGGGCTGATCGACCCGGTGAGCTTCAGCTCGGCGCGCTTGTCGTCGTTCACCTGCGTGTACTGGTAGCCGGTGATGTTGAGGGCGCCGGCCACCGACTGCTTCTCGTAGCGGCCCGCGGTGAAGAACCAGAGGCGATCCTTGACGATCGGCCCGCCGAAGGTCCCTTCGTAGTTCTTGTTCAGCGTGTCCTTGTGCGTCGTGCCTTTCGACACCTCGAACGGCGTCTCGGTGCTCCAGGACGGGTTGGTCAGGTTCAGGCGGCCGCTGCCGCTGAACGTGTTGCCGCCGCTCTTGGTGATTGCGTTGATCACGCCGCCTGAGAACCGGCCGTACTCGGCCGAGATGCCCGAGGTGAGCGTCTGCGTCTCCTGGATGGCGTCCTCGATGAACAGGTTCTGCGGCGAGCCGAACAGGTTGTCGTTCACGTCGACGCCGTTGATCATGAAGACGTTGTCGAACGCGAACGCGCCGTTGATCGACACCTGGCCGGTGTTCGGCGTGTTGTTGGTCAGGCCGGGCGAGAGCTCGGCGATGCCCGCGAGCGTGCGCGCCATGGCCAGCGATTCGACCTGGTCGTGCGTGATGTTCTGCCCGACGATCGGCGTCGCGATCGGCGCCGGCGTCTCGGCCACGACGGTCACCGCCTCGGCCACGCCGGACGGCATCATCGTGACGTTCTGCTCGATCGTCAGGCCGAGGGGCAGCGTGAAGGCGCGCTCCACGGTCTGGAAGTTCGACAGCTCGAACGTGACGGTGTATTGTCCGGGCGGCAGCGTCCGGAAGACGTACGATCCATCACGTTCGCTGACGTTCGAGCGAACGCCCTGGAGCGCCGGGGACGCCGCCGTGACGACGACGCCCGGAACGGGCAGGCCCTGCTGGTCGTTCACGACACCGCGGATGGTGCCGGACTGCACGCCCTGCGCGAGAGCGCTGACGGGGAGGGTGACGAACAGCAGGAACAGCCACCCTGTTGCAAGCCGTGTAATGCGTTTCATGGATGCGTGATCTCCTTGTCGAATCCGGGCCCGCGTCCGGTCGTTCCGGGACGAAGTCCCGTGGACGCTTGGCGAATCGCCGGATCGACTAGTGGAAAAATACAGAGCGCGTCCACGCCTGTCCGTCCGCCCGTCACAATGAAAGCCGTTCATCACAACCAAGTCGCGTCGAATTCAAGAAGTTGAAGACCAATACGCCGGAACGGTCGGTAATGGGACGAGTGGTGTGATGAACGCCAGTCTCGTACTATGACGTCCATGGCTGGACATGACTTTCCGACGGTCGCGATCTCCGTGCGCGGCGAACGGCGCGTGCGCGGCGGCCACCCGTGGATCTATCGATCCGACGTGCTCAACGCGCGCGCGGCCGCGGGCGATCGCGTACGGGTGGTCGGCCCGCGCGGCGGGCCGGCGCTGGGCACGGCCCTCTACAGCGATCGATCGCAGATCGTCCTGCGGATGCTCACGATCGGCGGCGACGACGCCAATCCCGCGGACGACGGGTTGATCCGGGAACGGCTCGAGGCGGCGATCGCCTTCCGCGAGTCGCTGGCGATCGAGGCGACCGCGTACCGGCTCGTGCACGGTGAAGGCGATCTGCTGCCGTCGCTCATCGTCGATCGGTACGGGGACTACCTCGTGCTGCAGGCGCTGTCGCAGGGGATGGACCGGCTCACGCCGACCGTCGTGGCGTTCCTGCAGGACCGGCTGCGGCCGCGGGGAATTCTGGCGCGCAACGACCCGCGTGCGCGCGTCCTCGACGGGCTGGAGCAGCGGGTCGAGGTGCTCGCCGGCGAGATCCCGGATCGCGTCGAGGTCGACGAGAACGGGATCCACTACGACGTCGATGTGAAGGGCGGGCAGAAGACGGGACTGTTCCTGGATCAGCGCGAGAACCGCGAAGCGGCGGCCCGCTACGCGCACGGCCGGCTCCTCGACTGCTTCAGCTACAACGGCGGCTTCGCGCTCACGCTCGGGCCGAAGTGCCGGGAGACGATCGCGTTCGACGCGTCGGAGGACGCGGTCGCGCGCATTGCCGCGAACGCCGCGCGCAACGGCGTGGCCGTCGACGCGCGCGTCGGCAACGTGTTCGACGAGCTGCGGGGCCTCGAGCGGACGAAGGAGCGGTTCGACACGATCGTCCTCGACCCGCCCGCCTTCGCGAAGACGAAGGCCTCGGTCGAGAAGGCCACCGCCGGGTACAAGGAAATCAACCTGCGGGCGCTGAAGCTGCTCAACCCCGGCGGCATCCTCGTCACCTGCAGCTGCTCGTACCACATCAGCGAGGCCGCGCTCGGCGAGATTGTCTACGATGCCTCGGTCGACGCGCAGGCGCACGTCACCGTCGTCGAGAAGCGGATGCAGGGCCGGGACCACCCGGTGCTGCTCGGCGTGCCCGAGACGTACTATCTGAAATGCTTCATCCTGCGGAAGCTGTGAGAGGCCCCCATCGCGGCTGGCGTGAGCTGGCCCTGGTCGTCGTCTGTGCCGCCGCTCTCACGGCTCTCATGACCGCGCCGCTGGCCTTTCGGATGGGCAGCGTTGGTCGCGTAGACAATGCCGATACGCGACTACTGATCTGGAACGTCGCCTGGGTCGCACGCACGCTCGTCGTGGATCCGTTGCATGTGTTCGACGCCAATATCTTCTACCCTCACACGGGCACGCTCGCGTACTCCGAGAGCAACCTCGGTGCCGGCGCGCTGGCGATCCCGGTGTACTGGGCGACCCGAAATCCGGTGGCGGCGCACAATTTCGTGCTCCTCCTGTCGTTCGTGCTGAGTGCGACAGGCACCTATTATCTTGTTCGCTATCTGACACGAGACCGCCGCGCGGCGGTCGTGTCCGCCATCTGCTTCGCGTATTGCCCCTACGTCATCTCCCATTTGCCGCATATCCACCTCTTGATGACCGCCGGGCTGCCATTCAGCATGCTCGCGTTTCATCGACTGGCCGACGCGCCGACACCGCGGCGAGGCCTTGTGCTGGGGCTCGCGATGGCCGCGGAGGTCATCTGCTGCGGGTACTACGGCGTATTCGTCGGTCTGTCGGTGGGCTTCGCCGTCCTTGTGGTGGCGGCGACCCGCCGCCGGTGGGCGGACGCGCGCTACTGGACGGCGGTCGCCGCGGCGCTCGCCGTGACCGTCGCGATCGCCCTGCCGCTCTTCCTCCCATACATGCGCCTGCAACGCGCGACCGGGTTCCGAGCATCGCCGGACGAGGCTCGACAATGGGCGGCCAGCTGGCGGACGTATTTCGCCTCGTCCGCGTACGCGCACCGCTGGATGCTGCCGCTCATCGGCCACTGGAGCGAGGTCTTGTTTCCGGGATTCGTGGCGCTGGCCGCGGGACTGGCCGGCCTGCCGACGGGATGGCGGGCCCGAGGCCGCCTGCGCGAAGTATCGATCCTCTACGGCAGCCTTGGCGTTCTGGCGCTCTGGGCCTCGGCCGGCCCGGCGGCCGGGTTGTACAGGGTGCTGTACGCCACCGTGCCGGCATTCAGTCTTCTCAGGGCGCCCAGTCGATTCGGCATGATCGTCGCCTTTGCGCTCTCGGTGCTGGCTGGCGTCTCGGTCGCCGCGCTCCTCTCGAAGATCGGCCGTGGCGAAGCGCCGCGGCGCCGGACCGCCGCCGCCGTCGCGCTCGCCGTCGTCGCGGCGGTGGAGCTGATCGTGCCCTTGCACTTCTCGCCGGTGCCACCCGTTGATGGCGCGTATCACGTGCTGGCGACTTTGCCCCGCGGCCCGGTGCTCGAGGTGCCGGTGTATTCGCGCCAGTTCGCGTCCGAGCGCACGTACTACATGCTGAGCTCCACCGTACACTGGATGCCGCTCGTGGATGCGTACAGCTCGTACATTCCGCAGGACTTCGCCGATAATGTGGGCGCGCTGGCCCAGTTTCCGAGCCTGGCGGCGTTCCGGATCCTGCGGCGCGATGGAGTGCGCTACGCGGTCTTCCATCTGGATCGATTGAGCGGCAACGCGCCCGACGACCTCCTCGCCCGGATCGCGACCTTCGGTCGATACCTGCGGCTTCGGTACACGGACGGCCGCGTCCTGCTCTACGAGATTGTCGACTTTCCCGGCTGATCGAGAACACGATGCCGCTCTCGCACACGGAAGCCGCCATTCCGCCGACCTATCAGCTCGACGCCCTGCTGCACGGCTGGCGGTTCCAGCGGGCCTGGCATCGGGCGCGGCTCGACCTCGCCGCCCGTCTGCTTCCGCCCGCGCCGGATGGCCTCTCGCTCGATCTCGCCGCGGGCGCCGGCCTCCTCGCCTGGCGGTTCGCCGGATCGCCGGTGGTGAGCGTGGACCTGCGCCTCGACGCCTGCCGCGCGGTTCGTCAGCACACGCCCGGGGCACGGGCGCTGGTCGCCGAACTCGGCGCCTTGCCGTTCCGGTCGGGCGCCTTCTCACAGGCGTACTTTCTGGAAACGATCGAGCACCTCACGCCGGACGACGGCCGCCGCGCCCTCGAGGAGATTCGACGGGTGTCTCGGCCCCGCGCGCGCTGCCTCATCACCACGCCCAACTATCGCTCGCACTGGACGCTCATCGAGCGGCTGATTGACGCGTGCCGGCTGACGCCGCCGCTCGCCGGCGGACAGCATGTGACCCACTATCATGGCCGGACGCTGGCGCGCATCGCCGAATCGAGCGGGTGGCGCATCGTCCGTTCGGGCTCGTTCAATCTGTTCGCGCCGTTCGCCGGCATGTGTTCGCGGCGCGCCGGCGCCTGGGCGACCGGCCTGGAGGCCAGGCGGATCGGGCGCGCGGGCGCCCTGCTCTATGCCGTCTGCGAGGCGGAGGGCTGACGCATGGAGACGGCCGCATCCGTGTGCATCGTGCTCCCGTGTTTCAACGAGGGCCGCCGAATCACCTCGTCGGTGGCGACGCTCACCGAGTGGTTCGGCGAGGCCGCCGAGATCCTCATCGTTGACGACGGCAGCACGGACGACACGTTCGAACAGGCGCAGCAGTGCGCTGGCCGCGTCCCCCAGGTTCGCGTGCACCGGTTACCGAGGCATCTGGGCAAGGGCGGCGCCATGCGAGCGGCGATCGACCTCGTTCGCGTGGATGAGGCCCTGTTCGTCGACGCGGACCTCGCGTTTTCGCGCGAGTCGATGCACCGTGCGCTCGACGGCCTGAAGGATGCCGAGATGGTGATCGGCAATCGACGCCACGACGGCTCCTACTATTCGGTGCCCGTGCGGCTGTTCGGATACCTCTATCGCCGACACCTGGTCGGCCTGCTGTTCAACGCCGTCGTGCGGCTGGGTCTCGGCCTGCGCCAGCGCGACACGCAGTGCGGATTGAAGGCGTTTCGGCGTACGTGCCTCGAGCGGATCGCCCCGGCACTCTCGGTCGATGGCTTTGCGGTGGATGTCGAGATTCTGCTCGTGGCCCAGGCGCTCGGCATCCGGCCGGCGGAGGTGCCGGTCGACGTGCGCTACGAGTCGGGGAAGAGCAGCGTGAGCCTGCTCGCGAGCGGGTGGCCGGTGGCCGCAGACCTTCTGCGGATCATGAGTCGTCGTGCGCGAGGGCTGTACGCGCCGCGAGGCCAGAGACGTACTATCTGAAATGCTTCATCCTGCGAAAGCTGTGAGTGGAGGAGGACCATCCATGACCCGCCGCGCCCTCGTGCTCGTGCTGGCCTGCGCCGTTGTCACGGGCAGCGGACTGCTCGCGCAGCAGAACCGGATCGACATCATCGCGCCGCTTGCGCCGGAACTGGCCGCCTACGGCGCCCATGGCATCGGCGTGCGCACCATCCAGGTGACCGATCCGAACCGACCGGACATCCTGAAGGCGAAGGAGGGAGACCCGACCCCGCGCTACGACCGGACGCTGACGCTCGAGGTCTGGTACCCGGCGTCGCTCGCCGCGGGGCAGGCTCAGGGCGGCGAGTACCACACGATCACCCGCGATCCGTCGATTCAGACGACGCTGTCCGGGCGCGCGGTGCGCGATGCCGCGCCCGACGCGTCCGGCGGGCCGCTGCCCCTCGTCATCATCTCGCACGGGTACCCGGGGAACCGCTTCCTCATGAGCCACCTCGGCGAGAACCTCGCGAGCAAGGGCTACGTCACCGTGTCGATCGATCACAAGGACAGCACCTACGACGATCAGCAGAGCTTCGCGAGCACGCTCTACAACCGCCCGTTCGATCAACTCTTCGTGCTGGACGCGATCGCGCGCCTCGGCCAGGCCGGGTCCGGGAGTTTTCTCGCCGGCCTCGTCGACGCCAGCCGGACGGGCCTGGTCGGCTACTCGATGGGCGGCTACGGCGTGGTCAACGTGATCGGCGGCGGATACACGACGGCAATCGCGTCCTCGCGGCAGGCGCCACCCAACAAGATGCTGCTCGAGCGGGGCGCCGACAACGCCGCGTACCGCAACAGCCGCGATCCGCGGATCAAGGCGGCCATCGCGATCGCGCCGTGGGGCATGGAGGGCGGCTTCTGGGATGCCGACGGGCTGAAAGGCATCCGGACGCCCGTGCTGTTCGTCGCCGGAAGCGCGGACACCGTGGCCGGCTACGAGCGAGGCACGCGCGCGATCTACCAGGCCGCCGCGAACGCGGATCGCTACCTGCTCACCTTTATCAATGCGAATCACAACGCGGGCGCGCCCATCCCGCCGCCGGTGGAGACGTATACCGGCGCCGGCCTCAAGTCGACCGCGTTCTCCCACTACGCCGACGCCGTCTGGGACAACGTGCGCATGAACAACATCCTCGACCACTTCGCCACGGCGTACTTCGGCCTGTATCTCAAAGGCGAAGCCGACAAGCAGACGTATCTGGACGTGAGCCCGAAAGGGAGCGACGGCGACTGGAAGGGATTCAAGCCGCGGTCGAACGTCGGCCTCATGCTCGAGCACGAAGTCCCCGCGCGGTGACGCGGACGTTGGCCCTTGTCGCGACCGACATCGCGATCGATTGACTTCCCGATCCGACGATGGCATCGTCGTCGGCGCGCGAGGTACCGAAGATGCCGCGATCTCCTCGGGCTGTTGCCCAATCGAAGCGACCGTACGACGCGTTTTCCGAGTCGGAGCTGCGATTGTCGATCATCGAGGAAGAGAGGCTCCGGCGAGATCTGGCGCGGGACGAAGCGCTTCGAGAACAGTCGCCCGATGTGTGGCGGCAGGCGGAAGCCAGTCGAATGGAGTCGACAGGAATTGCGGCGGCAGGAACGCCACAACGAGGCCATGATTGCGGCACGCCAGGCCGGTCGCCCCGAATCGGCGGGAAAACCGAACGGCACGCCTTTGGCTGATCGTCGGTTGCGGAGGCGTCAATGATCGAAGACGGCGATCGCCTGACGAGGATCGATACCAGGCTCGACTCGATCGAGGGCGACGTTCATAAGCTTCGCCTGCTGTACGAACATCACGACACCCAGATTCAACGGATTGCCGAGGTGCTGGTGCAGCACGGCGCCAAGCTCGATGAGCACGGCCGTCTGCTGCTCGAGATCAAGGCGGCAGTGGCGCCGATCAAGGACAGGCACGATTTCGTCCAGCGTGCGAGCCACGATCACGAGGCGCGCATTGTCGCGCTCGAGAAGCACGCCGGCCTTTCGTAGCCGGACCGCCGGCCCCCACCGCGCCGCCGCATCCGCCCGGCGCGCGCTGAAGGCGATGGCGCGTCCATCGGGCGATTTCGACGCACACCGGTATTTTCGGGACACCGACCGCCTTCTTTTCCACAACGTCGGCACCGGCCGCATGCGGGCCCTTGCACGGGAGATCCACGCGCGGCACCGCGGCGAATGGAGCCTCGCCGACACCGTGGGCTTCGCGAATGCGCTCATCGTCGATCCCCATCTCGAGGCGAAGGGCGTCGGGATCGAGGTGCTCCGGCGGGAGCGCCGGCGGTTTACGCCCGCTCTCCTTGCGACCTGGAAGCGGTGGCTCAGCGATGGCCATTCGGCGAACTGGGCCACGACCGATTCGATTTGCGGCTACCTCATCGGACCGTTGCTCGTGGCGCACCCCGAACTCGCGCCGCGCGTCGCCGCGTGGCGGAGCCACAAGAACATCTGGATGCGTCGTGCCTCGGCGGTCGGTCTGCTGAAGCTCGTGGGGCGTGGGCGGGCGCTGGATCTCGCGTACCGCGTCGCCGCGGATCTGCACGAGGATCGCGAGGATCTCATTCAGAAAGCCGTCGGCTGGATGCTGCGTGAGGCGGGGAAGGCGGACCCGCGGCGTCTCGAGCGCTACCTGCGCGCGAACGGCCCGCGCATCCCGCGCACCACCGTTCGTTACGCGATCGAGCGTTTCCCTCCAGAAAAGCGCCGGGCCTTGCTCGCCGAGACGAAGTCACGTTCGCGGCCCGATCGATCTAGCGGCCGATCGACGCGGCCCAGTTCAGGACGATCGTGAGAGGCGTGACCTTGCCTTCGACGGGCGCGATGACGAGAAAGCGCTGGCCGTCGGCCGTCACGTCGTACTGCGGCGTCGTCGTGTTGACGAGCGAGAAGAGGCTGGGGATGCGGAAGAGCGCCTTCGCCGCTCCGACGTCTGGCGCGGCCTGGAGGCGCACCGGCACCGCCGTCAGCGTGCCGTCGAGCGCGAGGTAGAAGAGTTCGCGGCCGTCGCGGCGCCATCGCGGCTGTGCCCCGCCGGCCGCGGACACCTGCACCGTGGCGCCTCCCTCCGGAAAGCTCCGCAGGTACACCTCGTAGCGGCCCGTTTCGTTGGACGCGTAGGCCAGCCACCGGCCGTCGGGCGACAGCGCGGGCTGGAAGTTGTTGAAGTTCGTTTCGAGAAAGCTCTTCGTCTGGTGGTCGCCGTCGAGCGCCACCGTCCACACGTCCACGGTGCCCTTCTGGAGGTTCTGGCGACTGTAGACGAGCGTCTTGCCGTCCGGCGTCACGGTCGCCGGGATCTTGGCGTCGTCGGACTTGAGGATCGGCTCGGGCTCCTGCCCCCCCGCCGATCGCATCGTGTACACGTTGGCGGGGACGTTGCCCGTCTCCGAGCCGTAGACCAGCGTGGCGCCGTCTGGCGACCACACCCCGACGTCGTCAGAGGCCGGGTCGAAGGTGAGCCGCCGGGAGATCCCGCGCGCGAGCTGCACGACCCATATGTCGGTGTTGTTGTTCTGGGTCAGTCCCACCGCCACGCGCGAATCGTCCGGTGACAGATTGAGCGTGTCATACGCCCCAGCGTCGCCGACCGTGCCCACCGCCCGGCCTTCGCGGTCGAACCATGTCAGCTGCGACGCGATGTTCGCATCGCCGCCGCGATAGACGAGCGTGCCGCCGGGCGAGACCGACAGCGCCAGGGTGCCGGTGTTGGAGGCGACGGCGATCTGGCTCACGACCGGGATGGCATCGGGGGAGCTGAAGACGAGACGGCGCGCGTCGAAGGGCTGCGCCATGAGGCCGCCCTTCCGGCCGAACAGCAGATATCCCGCGGCGTACTGCGCTTCGGTGTCGGCGCCCTCGAAGAGCATCGTGCGATCGGGTGAGTCGAGCGCGCCAATGAAGACCGCCTGCCTGGCGAGATCGTTGTTCAGCGTCACGTAGAGAAAGTGCCGGCCGTCGGGCAGGAAATGCGGGCGCCGATGGCTCGTCTCGCGGCGTTCGGCGTCGAACGTCGTGATCGCCACCGGCGTACCGCCCGACGCCGCCACGCGCAGCAGGCCGTCGACGTTGGTCCCCGCGAACACGATGACCCCGTCGGCGTTCCACGTGCCGCCGCGGCCGAGCGGCGCCGCGCAGATCGTTTGCGGCCGTCCGCCGGCGACGTCGATCTTTCGCAGCTCGCCGCCGGCGAAGAAGGCGATGAATCGCGAATCGGGCGACCAGAATGGATACGACGCATCCTCCGTGCCCGGCAGCTGACGCGCCTCGAGGGCGTCGAGCGGCCGGAGCCACAGGCTGTCGATGCCGGTATCGTCCGTCGCGACGTAGACGAGCTGGCGGCCGTCAGCCGAGATCGCCGGCGTGTCGTCGAAGCGGCCGCCTTCGGGCGGCTGGATCAGGAAGCGCGAGGTCGGCGCCGCCGGCGCCTGCTCGGTGGCGTGGCGGACGACCGGCACGGCGAGGGCGAGCGCCGCGATCGTCGCGACGGCCGCGAGCGCCCAGGCCAGGCGCGACCCTCGGGCCGGCCGGGCGCCCGCCGCCATCGGACGCTCGGGTTGCGATCCGGCGCCGGCCACCCAGCGCAGCTGCGCCGCGAGATCGTGCGCGCTCTGGAACCGCGCCTCCGGATCCTTGGCGAGGCAGGTCGACACCACGAAGTCGAGCGACGCGGGTGCGAGCGGCTGCACGGAGGAAATCGGGTCGGGCTGGCTGGTGATGATCGCGGCAATCAGGCTCGCCTGGCTCTTGCCCTCGAACGCGCGCCGGCCCGTGAGCATCTCGTAGAGCACGCAGCCGAACGCGAAGATGTCGGTGCGCGCGTCGGCTTCACGGCCTTCGAGCTGCTCGGGCGCCATGTACTGAAAGGTGCCGAGGATCATCCCCTGCGCCGTCAGCGCGTTGTTGTGCGGCGTCGTGGGAAGGGACGTTGGCGTGAACCCCGACGGCGTTGTCGTGGCCGCCGCCTGCGGCTTGGCGAGGCCGAAGTCGAGCAGCTTCGCGGTGACGGGCCCCGAGCCGCCGCCGCGCGCGAGCATCACGTTGCCCGGCTTGAGATCGCGATGGATGACGCCCGCGCGGTGCGCGCGGTCGAGCGCGTCGGCGATCTGGCTCGCGAAGACGAGCGCCTGATCGACGGGCACCGGTCCGCGCTTCAGACGGTCGGCCAGCGACTCGCCCTCGAGCAGCTCCATCACCAGGTAGTCCGTGCCGTCCTGGTGGCCGACGTCGTAGATCGCGCAGATGTTCGGGTGGTTCAGCGAGGCGATGACGCGCGCTTCGCGTTCGAAGCGGGCACGGAAGTCAGCGTCGGCGGCCGCATGGGGCGGCAACACCTTGATCGCGACCGTGCGATCGAGGCGCGTGTCGCGGGCGCGGTAGACCTCGCCCATGCCGCCGGCGCCGAGCGGCGCGCCGATCTCGTACGGTCCAAGGCGCGTGCCGGGGCTCAGCGACATGTCGAGTGGTCTGGGGAATTATGCGGGGCGGGCATTCGGCGTGCTCTATGGTAACGTGCGCGCCATGGATTCGAACCTTTCGCTGCAAATGATGCAAATGATGACAGGCGGCGTCGCCGCCCAGTCGATCGGCGTCGCCGCCGAACTGGGGATCGCCGATCAACTTCAGGGGGCCCCCCGGACGTCGGCACAACTGGCCACGGCGACCGGCGCCGATGGTGAAAAGCTCCATCGCCTTCTGCGCTTTCTTGCCAGCCTCGGCGTCTTCCAGCAGGGTGGGGACGGGGCGTGGAGCCTCACGCCGCTGGCCGAACTGCTTCGCTCCGACGGTCCTGGGTCGATGCGCGCCGGCGCCCGCATGTTCGGGCGAAGTTTAGGGCCCGCCGCAGCGCACCTGCTCGAGAACGTCCGCACGGGAACGTGCGCGTACAACTTCGCGTTCGGCAAGCCGATCTTCGAGGACCTCGCGGGCAAGCCGGAAGAGGCGGCGATCTTCGACGCGGCGATGACGTCGGTTCACGGGGGCGAGACCGAAGCCGTGCTGGACGCCTACAAGTACGCCGGCGTGTCCGTGCTGGCCGATATCGGCGGCGGGAACGGCTCCGTGATGATCGCCACGCTGCAGCGCTATCCCGCGATGCGCGGCATCGTCTACGATCAGGCGCACGTGCTCGAGCGAACGAGACAGCACGTGGAAGCGGCCGGCCTGGCCGACCGGTGCGACTTGCGGGGCGGCAGTTTCTTCGAGTCCGTCCCGGCCGGCGCCGACACCTACAGCATGCGCCACATCCTCCACGACTGGCAGGACGATGCGTGCGTCACGATCCTCGGCCACATCCGCAAGGTGATTCCCGCGTCCGGGCGCGTGCTCGTGATCGAAACCGTCGTGCCCGAAGGCAACGCCCCGTCGCCGTCCAAGCTCTTCGACATGATCATGATGATCGGGCCTGACGGCCTGGAACGGACCGAGGCGCAGTTCGCCGCCATCTTCAAGGCGTCGGGGTTCAAGCTCGCCGGCATCACGCCGACCCAGTCGCCCGTCTCGGTGATCGAAGGGCGGCCTGCGTAGGCCGCCTGCTCGACGGGAGCCGGCGCTACTTTCTGCGGTACTTCCGCACGGTCCCGAGCCACTCGGACCCGTAGATATTCTTCGCGGCGTCGACGACGATGCCCTCGGTCATGCTCGAGACGCCGGGATACGGATACGGGCAGGGATCCGGAACGAAGGACTGAACGGACCCGTCCTTCGCGCTGCCGATGCGGATGCCGCGGCGCGCGCCCGCGTCGTAGCCGTAGCCTGAGGTCCCGAGCCCGGGCCGCCCCGTGTTCGTGCGGCCGTCGCGCGACTCCGAGTCCGCCACGTAGATCGTGTCGTCGCGGTCGATGTAGAACGCGCTCGGCCGGCCGAACTGGTACCAGACCGCCTGGACGTTGCCGTCGGCGTCAAACACCTCGATCCGGTTGTTCTGGCGGTCGGCCACGAAGACGCGGCCCTGCGAGTCGATGTCCAGCTCGTGCGGCAGCTCGAACTCACCCGGCCCCATGCCCCGCCGACCCCACGCCTTGAGGAACTTGCCCGTTCGATCGAACTTGACGATGCGCGCGTTGCCCGTGACGGCCGTGCTGTGGCCGTCCGCGACGTAGATGTCGCCGTTCGGGGCGACCGCCACGTCCGTCGGCTGTTGAAAGTGATCCGGCCCCGATCCGGATTCGCCGGCCGTGCCGAGGCGCAGGACGATCTCGCCCCTTGGATTGAACTTCAGCACCTGCTGGCCAACGCCGGGCGCCGTGCCCATGTCGGTCACCCAGATGTTGCCCTCGCGATCGACGTCGAGCTTGTGCGGGCTGACGACGGTGCCGCGGCCGAAGCCGCGGAGGAACCTGCCCGATTGGTCGAACTGCACGATTGGATCGACCTGGTGATCGAGGCACGGCTGGCCGCCGGTGCCCCACACGCCGCAGCGCTCGGCCGCCCAGATCGTGCCGTCGGGCGCGATGTCGATGCCGACGACCGAGCCCCACACGCGGCCGTCGGGCAGCCTGCCCCAATGCACACCGGGCTGATACGGGTTCGGCAGATCGTTGCGCGCCCCCAGCAGCGACACCGCCGGGAGCGCGATCGGATACTGGCCCGGCGGATAGATTCGCCCGCGCGCGGGCGGCGTGGACGGCGTGACCGGTTCGACGCCGCACGTGTCGGCCATCGGACCGGGCGAGCCGCCCTGGGTCTGTGCTGAGGCCATCGCCAGCAGGCCGACGGCCAGGGCCGATGCCGCGAGAACGCCGAAGCCACTTCTGCGCACTTCGGACCTCCTACTACTTCAACAGGCCGCTGGACTCCATGTCGCTCGTGATCTGCTTCAGCAGCCGCTCGGCGTCGTCGGGCAGCAGGAAACGCTGCTTGACGAGCTCGTCGGCCTGCACCTTTGCCGCCGCGTAGTACGCGGACAGGCTGGGATACCGTTCCTCGATCGATAGCCGCGGGTCTCCAGACGCGAGACGCTCGGCCTTCGTCTTCGCGAACGGCACGTAGCCGCCGGCGAGCCGCTGCTCGCGGCCTTTCAACGCGCCGGTTGGAATCGGATTCCAGCCCGTGTACGTGCCGAGCGGCATGCGCATCAGGAGCGACCGGATGCCGGCGATCTCGTTGCCGTCGGCGTCGACCCTGGGGACGAGCACGGGAACCGTGCGCTTCGCGCGGGGCGGCACGTTGGCGATCACGCCGGAGGCGTCGTCGTAGCGGAACGCGGGACCGTAGTCGTAGTCGACCAGCGGGTTCACCACGCCATCGGGTCGCGGCGTGTTCGGGATGGCGGGCCAGCCCATCGCCGCGGACGTGTCGGCCACGAGCGTGCCGTCGCTGACGCGCGGGTAGACGCTCGGCGGCGGGGCGGTGCCCTTGACGACCCAGTCGACGAGCGCCACGTACAGCGCGCGATCCGTTTCGCGCTCGGGATTCGGGTTCGTCGCCAGCGCGCCCGGCGTCGTGGACGCCTCACCCAGGGTGAAGCCGCCGCGCCCGCCGCCGTGCGGCGTGCCGGGATGGTAGTAGCGGCGGACATTTGTCGGGGAGCGGCAGGTCCTCCGTTCCCGTCGTGCCGGCGATGCCGACGCTGCCGCGGGTGTACCAGATCTCCGGGCCGCCGTAGGTCTCGGTGATCTTCGGGCACGTGTTCGTCGCGGTGCAGCGGTGGAGGATGCCCCATGCCGGCCGGCCGCGCACGCGGTCGACGTAGTCGCCCCACCAGAGCGGGCCTTCCGCGCCGGGGTCGTACAGCTCGGCGATGTCGCCGGGCTGGGCGAAGCGCACGTTGAAACCGCCGAGCATGCCGGCGATGCGCGCGTTCAGGCCGTCCCACACGATTCGCCCGTGCTCATCCTGGTTGAAGCCGAGATTGAGGAACGCCTTCGCGAACCGTCCGGACTGCGAGACGCCCAGCGAGATCACGTGCGGTACGGCGCCGGCGATCGGGTTCGGTGTGCCCGTGGAGTCAGCCGACGCGTAGCGGAAGAACGACACGACGTCGCGCATGGCCGCCATGCCGACGCCGAGCACGTACGGGTCCTTCGCCGTGTAAACCAGCTCGTAGAGGCGATCCGGATCGAAGCCGTTCTTCAGACACATGCGTGCGGGATCCGGGGTGCCAGGGAACGGCTTCGTCCGGCAGTCGGCAAACGCCCAGTCGGCGCTCGCGATCGTGATGACGCCGCTCTTCACGCCGTCGGGCGTCTCGGAGATCGCGGATACGAGCATCGCCTTGGTGGTGTCGAGCGTGGCGGGCGTCCGGCCCCGGCCCGGTAAGCTTTGCGTGTTCGCGCCATCGTCCACGTTGACGAAGCGCGCCCACACGCGGCTCGTCACCGCCGACCCGTCGGCGTTCTTCGCGATTGGTACGTCGATCCCTTCCTGCCCGGGCCGGACCGACGCGATCGGCATGTCGCCCTGCCAGCCGCTCCACAGCAGGGCCTGGCCCATGCGATAGAGGAACCCGTCGCCGGGATCGCCGCCGACGCCAAAGGTGTTGGGCCCGCCGTGATTGCCGCGATTCACGATGTTGTAGAAGAGGACGCCGCTGGCCTTCGTCATGTCCACCGGCTTGCGCAGCGTGAACATCGTCCGGTACTCGACCATGCCGCGCGCGTTTCGCGGCGCGAGCTCGATGTCGGTGATCACCGCGTTGCGCGGATCGCGCGGGTCGATCTCGCCGTACGCGATCCCCGTAATGTCTTCGTAGGAGCCGACCGTTCCGAAGGCCTGGCCGTTGAACGCCGGCTGGCGCGACGTGATGGTGATGCGAACGACCTCCGCGTGCAGCCGCGGCGCGACCGAGAGGCCGATGGCGAGTGCGACCGCCAGCGCGCCCGTTCTTCTGCTGATCATGCCCCCTCCACTCTAGTCAGACGGTCCTCAGCTTAACGGATCTGTCACGGCGTCGCGGCCGACATGATCCCCGTGTGCTCGCCCTCTGGGCGGGGCAACGCCGTCCTGGGAGAGGAGGGACTGTACCTCGCGGATCCACACGTGCTCGCCAATCCGGCGGCGGCTCTTCTGGCGGGGCTACAGCAGAAGCATGTGCCGGCTCGTGTGACTGCGGCCTTGCCTTGGCTGCATGTCACCTTTGTCGACCTGGACTGGGACTGGCTGCTCGATCAGGCCAAACGATCGAACGTGCAGAATCGACTCGGATACCTTGTGACCCTCGCTCACGAGGTTGCTCAAAAGCGCGGAGAGTCAGCCGTCGTGACTCGGCTCCTCGACGCCGAACACCAGCTTGAGGAAGCCCGACTCGCCAAGGAAGACACGCTTGGGCGCGCGTTGACCGACGCAGAACGGCGCCACCTCCGCGAGCGTCGACCACAGGCCGCTGCGCATTGGAATCTGCTGACCGGTCTTCGCGCAAAAGATCTGCGCTATGGTTTCTGATCGCGTGCCCGGGGCGTGGCGGTCGTTCCTCGCCGACATCGATGTGGCAAGTCCCTGACGCGAAGGGACGTCATCTTCAATCGGCGCGCAGCGAGTCCCAGGGCTGGGCGCGCAACGCCGCGCGGGCGGGCGCGAGGCTGGCGGCGATCGCCGTCGCGGCGAGCGCCAGCGCCGCGGCGGCGAAGGCGAGCGGATCGGCCGGCGCGACGCCGAAGAGCCAGGCTGCGCTCAACCTGGCCACCACGTAGGCCGCGGGAACGCCGAACGCGAGGCCGGCGATGACCGCGGCGACTCCGTCGCCGAGGACGAGCCGCACCACGTTCACCGGTGCGGCGCCGAGCGCGACGCGCAGCGCGAGCTCGCGCCGCCGCCCGGCGAGGGTGAACGCCGCCACGCCGTACAGACCGACGCCGGCGAGCAGCGCGGCAACGAGCCCGAGGGTGATGCCGAGCGCGGCGACCATCCGGAATGGAAACAGCATCACGTCGAGGACGTCGTGCACCGTGCCGCTGTCGAACACCGCGACACGCGAATCGATCGCTTCCACGTCTTCGCGCAGCACACCCAGCGCGCGAACGGGCCCGTCGTCGACGCGCGCGACGACGCGCAGGAGTGCGGTATGCGTGGCGAGCGGTCGATAGACGAACGGCGCGGGCGTTTCTCCCAGCGACTGCACCTTCACGTCACCGGCGACGCCGACCACGTCCAACCATGGCGCCTGCCCATCGAGGCCGAGACGCAGCCGCTGCCCGATCGGGTCGGTGCCGGGCCAGAAGCGCCGGGCCGTCTCCGCGCTGACGATCGCCACCGGCGCGTCGCCGTGCATGTCGCCGGCCGCGAACGGCCGGCCGCGGACGATCGGGATCCCGAGGGCGGCGAAGTACCCGACGCCGACGTGGCCCATCTGCGCCGCGGCCGCGCCGGCGGATCCGTTCACCTCGGGCGTCAGGGTTGCCGACTGCGAGCCGTACAGATCGAGGGGGATGCGATCGGTGACGGCGACAGCGCGTACGCCCGGCTCGGACCCGACCCGCGCGGCCAGGGCGTCGTAGAACGCCGCGGCCCGTGCCTCGTCGTAGCCGCTCAGCCCCAGGTTGAGCGCGACGAACGCGCCCCGTCCAAGGTCGAAGCCGGGGTCGACGTCTCCCGCGCGGCTCACGCTGTGGGCAAAAAGCGCGGCCACCAGCAGAAGCACGAACGACACCGCGACCTGCGGCACGAGCAGCGACTGCCGGACGCCCCACCGGCGACGCCCCGCCGGTGACTCGAGGCTGCCGCGAAGGGCCGGCAGGACCTCCGTTCGCGACGATCGCACGGCGGGCAGCAGTCCCATCAGCAGCGCCGTGACGACGACTAGTCCCGCCGTGTAGGCGATCACGCGGCCGTCGACTGCGACGTCGAACGACAGCGGCACGGGCAGCGGCGGCTTGATGGCCACGATGAACGCGGCGATGCGGTTCGCGAGCAGCACGGCCAATGCGCCGCCGGCGGCCGCGAGCATCGCGCTCTCGACGAGCATCTGGCGGACGATGCGCGCGCGACCGGCGCCGAGAGCAAGGCGCACGGCGATTTCACCGCGGCGGCTCGACGCGCGCGCCAGGAGCAGGCCGGCCAGATTCGCGCACACCACGAGCAGCAGGAGCGCCGCGGCCGCCAGCAGGACGATCGCCGCCGGGCGGATGACGCGGTCGACGTCCGGGTTGATCACCACCGATGCGCCCGGAACGAGGAGCAGGCGGCGGCCGGTGTTCGTGTCCGGATGGTCCTGCTCGAGCGTCCGGCCGATCGTGGTCACCACCGCCTCGGCCTGGCTCATGGTGACGCCGTCGGCAAGGCGCGCCTTGACGAACAGGAACCGCTCGTTGCGGTTTCCGGGACGGCTGTCGCGGATGTGACCCATCATCATCGTCGGCACCCAGAGGTCCGCCGAGAAGCCGCGAACGAGCATGCCGGTGAATTCGCGCGGCGCCACGCCGACGATCCGGTACGGTCGGCCGTTGAGCATCACCGACTGTCCCACCGCCGACGGGTCGCCCCCGAAGCGGCGCTGCCAGAAGCCGTGTCCGAGCACGGCGACCGGATCGGCGTCGGGCGTGCGGTCTTCCTCGGGACGGAATCCGCGCCCGACGATCGGCGTGACCCCGAGGACCTGAAAGAAGTTGCCGGTGACCAGTTCGCCGAAAACCGGCTCGGCGCGCGTGCCGCGAGTGACGGTGCCCATGAACCCGGTGTAGCCGGCGACGCCGTCGAAGACGGGCACCGAGGTCGCGAGATCGCGGTAGTCGGGGTAGGACAGCGCCGTGTACGACGAGCCATCGGCCCGGGACGTGTAGACGTTGGCGAGACGGCCGGCGTCGTGAACGGGCAGGGGCCGCAGGAGCACGGCGTCGACCAGGCTGAAGAACGCCGCGTTGGCGGCCAGACCCAGGCCGAGCGTCACGATCGCCGTCGCGGCATACCCCGGACGCCGCCGGAAGAATCGTAGGCTGTCGCGAATGTCCTGTCGCATGGCATGTCCCGAGCGTGGGATGCTCGTCACTACGAGGCGGCGCCCCCGGGTGTTCCGGCCCACCGGGCGCGCTGTGCGGGGGCGGCCGATAATCACCGCGTTGCGGAGATCGCGCGGGTCGATCTCGCCGTAGGCGATGCCCGTGATGTCCTCGTTAGTACAGACGGCCCTCGCCCGCTTTCTACCGAGTGCGCACGGCGTGAATGGTCATCATGGTCTCGAACTTGCCCGGTGTGAGCTCGAGCGAGTCGATCTCGGAGAATGAGTCTGGTTTTATATCCCTGAAGGTGACACGCGAGGTGACGAGCTTGCCATCGGGTCCCTTTTCGGGCTCGTCGATGATGAGTTCGTCACCGTTCCAGTTGATCACCAGCGCCTCGACGGCCTCTTTCGGGTCGCAAATGCTCTTGCCTTGATTGTTGCAGTCCATTGCATGCAGCTTGTTCTGGTTGCCATCCCACCAGATAACGCCGAGGAGCGACATGTCGACCGGACCAACCTTCCATGACTCTTCGGAGAGCAGGGTCTTCCCGCCCACTGCTGCTCGCCAGGTCTCCTCACCCTTACCTTCGGTGCCAGGCGGCAGCCCGGAGGCAGATTCGAAGTTCACGCTGAGCGTCCAGCGACCGCTGAATGACTGGATCAGGTCGGGCAGTGGAGAGACGGTTGCCGCTGCCGGCGGCACTGACTGCGCGCCACTGGCAGCGGCGCAGACGAGGCAAACGAGCGGCAGGATGACGGCGATCGATCTATTCATGGCGGATACCCCCCATACAGTGTCCAACGTGCACGACGAACTCCACGTAGCTTACCTCCAACCCCTTCACTGATTTGCAGCGCCTTCGCCATCACATCGCGCTGTACGCGATCACGCACTGACGCCTACATGCCCCCCAGCGGTAGTCGCACGCCGACCATGAATCGGAAGGCGTTCTCGCCGCCGCCCTGGTAGTACACACGCCGGTAGCCGACCTGACCGAAGAGATAGCCGCGGCGAAGCTGTTCGAGGGGCACGTTCACGCCGCCGTCGAGCCCCAACAACCCGTCGGTGGTGCTGAACCCCTGCGACGACCCGCGCTGTACGCCGAACGTTACCTGGCCGTACAGTCGAGCCGCCGCTGTCAGCAGGTTGGCTCGAACACCGCCGTCGAACGTCACCTGATTCTCGGTGAACGTCGCCTCCGAGTGCCGCGCCCAGCCGAATTCGCCGACGACGTCGACCAAATGGTTCACGAGGAGAGGCACCGCCCCGTCGACGTTGAAGCCGAGGGGATAGTTGAGGCCGCCGTTCTCGGTGCTGAAATGGACGACCTGGTACGCGAGGCCAATCGCGGGCCTCTCTTCCGGACCGGCCTGTGCCGACGCCGGGCCGGCGCCAAAACTGATGAGCAGCCCCGCCAGGAACCCGATACGAGCAATGCGAACTCTAGCCATGTCGACCTCCGGGTCGAAAAGAACGTGATCTGCAAGCCGACTGCCATAATGCTCGATCCAAAAACTGATCGGCCAATCTCGATTCCGGTATCGGGCTCCCCTGTGCGCTCGACCAGAGTGAGCCGCCGCGTGCACATGCGTGCTCGAAGACCACGCCGTCCCCTGGCATGGAAGCTGCGAGCCGGGTACCCAAGATGACGACTGGGAACCATTCGCCAGCCTCCCCGCCGTCCGCCGCGCCGCCACGCCCGCCCGTCACTGTAGGCACCAAACTTCGAGAGGCCCGGGAACGCCAGGGCGTGTCGCTCCAGCAGGTCGCTCAGTCCACGAAGGTGTCGATCGGCATGCTCCAGGCGCTCGAACGCGACGATGCGTCGAGGTTGCCGGGTGGCGTCTTCGCGCGCGGGTTCGTGCAATCGTACGCGGCCGCCGTCGGGCTCGACCCGGCCGTCACGCTCGCGGAGTTCGTCGAGCAGTCTCCCCTGGGTTCGGTGAAGGACGGGTATCCGCCCGCGACCCGGGTCGAGAAGATCGAGCGCCCCCAGGGTCAACAAGTCGCGATCAGAATCCATCCACGGAAAGGGCTGGCGGTCGCGCGGCTGGCCGTGGTCGTCGCGCTCGTCGTCGGCCTTGCCGCCTACCTGGCGACGACGAAGCGATGGCCGTGGGCTGTGAGTCACAGCAGCGCCCAGGCTGCGCAACCGAGCCTCATCGACAGCGGGGTCGTGACCACTCCTCCCGACATCACGCCTCAGGCATCGCCGGTTGGGGATGCATCCGAGCCGGCCGGCACGCTGCCTGACCCTGTGGCGGCGCCGAAACCGGCGCCGGTGAACTTCGAGCCTGGTCCGTCGGCTGGCCCGGCTGCGCCAGCAGAAACGCCCGCCGGCGCCACCGCCCGCGCGGCGGTCGATCCTTCGATCGACGCAGGGGCAGCTGCCCCGCCCGTCCCCGATCCGCCAGCGGTCAAGTCGCTGGACGTGGTGCTGTCGGCAACGAATCCGAGCTGGGTGATTGTGACGCTCGACGGCCAGAAGATCCTCAGCCGGATGTTCGAGGTCGGCGACAAGGAACTGCTCGAAGTCCGCCGTGAACTCATCGTGACGGCGGCCGACGCCGCCGCTATCGTGATGACGCTCAACGGCGCCCCCGCCCGGGCGCTCGGGGCCTCGCACCAGACCGTCACCGCGCACATCGACCGTACGAATTATCGGACGTACCTGCGTCCGGACGGACCATCCCCCGACACGCCATAGCCCTTCTCCATCGCGGTCGGGCTCGCCCGGGTTCTTTCGGGGCCCGGCCGATCGCGGGTGCTATAGTCAGGACTGGCCGCCAGGGGTATCCCGCACGGGATTGAGAGCAGACCCTTGGAACCTGATCCGGTTCAGACCGGCGAAGGGAGAGCGGAGATGTCCGAATTCAGCAGCGCGTTCCCCAATTCCTCCAAGATTCTCGTCGAGGGCCCGCAGGGCGTGCGCGTGCCGATGCGCGAGATCGCGCTTGCGGGCGGCGAGCCGCCGCTGCGCGTCTACGACACGAGCGGGCCCCAGGATTGTGATGTCGCGCTGGGCCTGCCGAAGTTGCGCGAGCCCTGGGTGGCCGCGCGCCGCGGCGAGACGAGCCCGACGCAGCTGCACTACGCGCGCAAGGGCGAGATCACGCCCGAGATGGAGTTCATCGCGATCCGCGAGGGCCTGCCCGCGGACTTCGTGCGTGACGAAGTCGCGCGCGGCCGCGCGATCATTCCCGCCAACATCAACCACCTCGAGCTCGAGCCGATGATCATCGGCCGCAACTTCCTGGTGAAGATCAACGCGAACATCGGCAACTCGGCCGTGTCCTCGTCCATAGAGGAAGAGGTCGAGAAGCTGCGCTGGTCGACGCTCTGGGGCGCCGACACGGTGATGGATCTCTCGACCGGCGAAAACATCCACGAGACACGCGAGTGGATCGTTCGAAACGCCCCAGTGCCGATCGGCACCGTGCCGATCTACCAGGCGCTCGAGAAGGTCGGCGGCCGGCCCGAGGAACTGACCTGGGAAATCTACCGCAACACGCTCCTCGAGCAGTGCGAGCAGGGCGTGGACTATTTCACCGTGCACGCGGGGGTGCTCCTGCGCTACATCCCGATGACCGCCCGCCGCGTCACCGGCATCGTCTCGCGCGGCGGCTCGATCATGGCGAAGTGGTGCCTCGCGCACCACCAGGAGAACTTCACCTACACGCACTTCCGCGAGATCTGCGAGATCATGCGCGCCTACGACGTGTCGTTCTCGCTCGGCGACGGCCTGCGCCCGGGGTCGATCGCGGACGCGAACGACGAGCCGCAGTTCGCCGAGCTGAAGACGCAGGGCGAGCTGACGAAGATCGCGTGGGAGTACGACGTCCAGGTCATGAACGAGGGCCCGGGTCACGTGCCGATGCACTTGATCAAGGAGAACATGGAGCACCAGCTCGACTGGTGCCACGAGGCGCCGTTCTACACGCTCGGCCCGCTCACGACCGACATCGCGCCCGGCTACGACCACATCACCTCGGCGATCGGCGCCGCGATGATCGGCTGGTACGGCACGGCGATGCTCTGCTACGTGACGCCGAAGGAGCACCTCGGCCTTCCCAATCGAGACGACGTGAAGGCCGGCGTGATCGCGTACAAGATCGCCGCGCACGCCGCCGACCTCGCCAAGGGCCATCCCCGCGCGCGCGAATGGGACGATGCGCTGTCGAAGGCGCGGTTCGAGTTCCGGTGGGAGGATCAGTTCAACCTGGCGCTCGACCCCGTCACGGCCCGCGCGTACCACGACGCGACGCTGCCCGCCGATGGCGCCAAGGTCGCGCACTTCTGCTCGATGTGCGGTCCGAAGTTCTGCAGCATGGAGCTCACGCAGCAGGTGCGCGACTATGCGAAGGAACACGGCGTCGCCGAGCACGAGGCCGCGCAGGCCGGGATGGAAGAGAAGGCGCTCGAGTTCAGGCGCGGTGGAGAGATCTATGTGGCGAAGGAGTGAGAAGAATCTGGTGATTTGGTAATTTGGTGATCTGGTGATTTGGTGATTTCGTGATTTCTGATCTTCGCAGGACCGATCGCAGGAACTGCCTCGCGCTATGCGGTCACGTGCGTGGATTCCTGCCTCCGGCCCCAGACGATCCCGCGCGAATTCGAATGATCGGAAGCGGCACGGACGATGCTAGGATGCGTCGTCGTCATGCTGACCAAGGAGGATCTCCGCGTCGAACTCGAGCGATACCCCACGAAGGACGATCTCCGCTCCGAGCTTGAGCGATACCCGACGAAGGACGACCTGCGCGCCGAACTCGAGCGATTCGCGACGAAGCAGGATCTCGAACGGTTCGCGACAAAAGATGATTTGCGCGACGAGATCTCCGACCTGCGCCGCCACATGGCGAGTCTGTTCGAGCACCAGACGTCGACGATGCACGTGCTGTTCGACGGGTTGAACGCGAAGCTCGATGCCGTCAACCGGCGTACGCCGGAACTCGACGACCACGACCGCCGCATCGGATCACTCGAGCTGCGAACGACCGCCCTCGAACGTCGACACAAACGCCGCACCTAGGCTACCCAAAGATCTTCTTCGGGCCTTCGTGCCTTCGTGGTTGCCTTTTCGTGATCAGATCGCAGCGTGACAGCGCGGGAGCTCAGCGCTGCGGCGGGACCGGGACGATCTGAATGATCGACGGGAACCGCTTCGGCTCGCCGTCGAGTTCGGGGTTGGGATAGCCGCCAGACAGGCTCGACTGAAAGTCCTTGACCGTCACGCCCGGCGGGAATGCCATCTCGTCCTCGCGGAACCGCCCGACGTCGAACTCGTGGGTGGCCGGCACGTCGAACACCAAATCCCCCCGATCCTTCAGCATCGTCCGGTAGTACGAGACGAGCATCTCGAACGTGGCCGTGCTGCCGAAGATGTAGAAGCGCTGGCCGCGGCCGGCGTCGTACGAGGTGAGGAACTGGGCGCCCGGGTAGACGGGCACGCCGAGCATCGCTTCCGACGGCGCGGCGTCTGCGGGGGCTGCGGCGTTGGTCGGCGCCCCGGCCTCCTGGCCCGCTGGCGGCGCGGGCGTGGGCGCGGGCGGCGGCTGGTCGGGCGCGGCCGGCCGCTGCGTCGTCGAGCCCGGCTGCGGGAACGGGCGCGGCACGGGTGGCTGCTGCGCCGCCGCCAGGAACGCCAGCGCCACGAGGAACGTCATACCTGATTATACGGATACACTCATCATGATGACGAACTGGTTCAAGACGGCGCTGCTGCTCACACTGATGAGCCTCCTGTTCCTGGCGATCGGGGACGCGCTCGGGGGGCAGCAGGGCCTGGTGATCGCGTTCGCGTTCGCGCTGATGATGAACGCGGGGTCGTACTGGTTCTCGGACAAGATCGTGCTCCGCATGTACCGCGCCAAGGAAGTCGGCCCGGAACACCGGCTCTACGGGATCGTCGCCAATCTCGCGCAGCGGGCCGGCCTGCCGCAGCCGAAGGTCTACGTGATTCCCGCAGCCGTCGCCGAACGCGTTCGCGACCGGACGCAGCCCGGAGCACGCCGCGGTGGCGGCAACCGAGGGCATTCTCCAGATTCTGGACGACGAGGAGCTGTCGGGGGTGATCGGGCACGAGCTGGCGCACGTGAAGAACCGCGACATCCTCATCAGCTCGGTGGCGGCCACCCTGGCCGCCGCGATCATGATGCTCTCGCGGTTCGCGTTCTTTTTCGGCGGCGGCCGCCGCAACAGTCGCGACGGCGGCCCGATGGTGGCGCTGGCGGCGATGATCTTCGCGCCGCTCGCCGCGATGCTCGTGCAGGCGGCCATCTCGCGCTCACGGGAGTACGGGGCCGACGCCGGCGGCGCCGCGATCGCGGGGAGCCCTTACGGCCTGGTGAGTGCGCTGAAGAAACTGGATGCGGCGTCGCGGCAGGTGCCGCTCGACGCGAACCCGGCGACGGCGCACATGTTCATCATGAAGCCGTTCTCGATGGGCGGCATCGGCTCGCTCTTCAGCACGCATCCGTCGACCGAGAAGCGCGTCGCGGCCCTGATGCACGGCACGAACGGCGGCCGCCTCACCATCTGAAGCCGGCCTGCTCGGCGTCTGGCTCGGCAGGCGCGGCCGTGATGGCTTCCCGGGCCGAGCTGCCCGGCCACGGGCCGTAGCGGTCCTGCAGCACACGCACCATCCCCTTCAGCTCTGTTCGATACGCCTCGGGCGGGTACTTCTTCCTGTAGAGCCGCTCGTAGCGCGGCACGAGCGCCGGGAACTCGCGCGCCAGAAACGCCATGAAGTGCGCGCGCGTGCCGTCCTGCAGATACATGACGTTGCACCCGACGAACCGGGCGCCGTGCTCGGCCACGGCCTTGATCGTGCGTTCGAGCTTGGCTGGCGCGGACGAGAAGCCCGGGACGATCGGCGCCATCAGCACGCCGACGTTCACGCCGGCCGCGGCCAGCTCGGCGACCGCCCGCAGGCGCTGCATCGGATGGGCCGTGCCGGGCTCGAGCCGCTCCCACGCGTCTTCGTCCACCGTCGGCACGCTCATGTAGATGGTGCAGGCGGCGGCGTTCGACAGCTCCAGCAACACGTCGATGTCGCGGACGATCATCGGCCCCTTGGTGACCAGGCCGACTGGGGTCCGCGCCCGCGCGAGGGCCTCGAGCGCCCCCCGCGTCAGCCGGTACCGGCCCTCGATCGGCTGGTACGGATCGGTCGCCGTGCCGACGGCCACGAGATCGCGACGCCACGCCGGGCGATCGAGCTGGCGCGCCAGCACCTCCACGAAGTTGGTCTTCACGAGGATCACCGACGCGAACTCGTCGTCCGCGTTCATCTCGAACTGCGCGTGGTAGCGGCGGGCGAAGCAGTAGTGGCAGCCGTGCGTGCAGCCGCGGTAGGGGTTCAGGGTCCACGCGAAGGGCATGCCCTCGACGCGGTTGAGCGCGGAGCGGCAGGTGATCTCCAGGTAGCGCGCGGCGTCCGCGCGGCGCTCGGCTTCCGTGAGGGCGGCCGTGCCGCCGGCCTTCACGGCTGCGGCGACGTCACGGGTGGTCGGGCGCTGGCGGCCGAGGTCGAACAGCAGCGGAAAGCTGGACATGCTTCGCCTTTTGTTCGCCTATGATGCGTCGGCCCGGCGGCCCTGTCAAGCCGGGCGCGTGCGCCAGTAATCAAGGAGGTCGTCGATCATCTTGTCGAAGGGGATTTCCGGCGTCCAGCCCAGTTCGCGCGTGATCCGGCCCCGGTCGCCGACGATGACCGGCGTGTCGTTGGGGCGGTAGCGCGCCGGATCGACGCGGACGGGAATCTCGACGGTCGCTTTCGCGAGCATGCGGTCGAGCAGCTCCCGGATGGCAATCGCGTGGCCGGAGCACACGTTGTAGGCGCGGCCCGGCTCGCCGCGCTCGAGGATCAGGCGGTACGCGCGCACCGTGTCGCGCACGTCCGTCAGGTCGCGGCGCGCGTCGAGGTTGCCGACGGCGATCTCGCGCTCCCACCGGCCCGCTTCGATGTCGGCGATGCGGCGGGCGAAGCCCGAGGCGACGAAGAACGGATCCTGCCGGGGACCGCAGTGGTTGAACGCGCGCGCGATCATCACCTGCAGGCCCGGTGTGTGCGCCGCGAGCAGTTCCTGCGCGAGCTTGCTGAGGCCGTACGGGCTCGCCGGCGCCAGGCGCTGGTCCTCGGTGAGCGGCTCGCCGGCGCTCGCGTAGACCATGGCCGAGCTCGTGAGCAGGACGCGCGCGTCCGGGCATTCCACGCGCAGCGCGTCGAGCAGGTGGTGCGTGCCGCGCACGTTGATCGCGAACGTCGACTCGACGCGATCCCACGATCGCGCGACATGCGCGGCGCCCGCGCAGTGGTAGACGGCCCGCGGCCTCGTCCGGGCGATGGCCGCCCGCACGGCCTGCCGGTCCAGCAGGTCCACGGCCTCCCACGTCGTGCTCGCGGAGGGCCGCGGCTCGCGCCCGCCCGGCCGGTGCCACGCGACGAGCGGCTCGCCCGATCCGGCGAGCAGATCGACGAGGTGGCTGCCCGCGAACCCGGCGGCTCCGGTCACCAGCACGGGGGCCGCCATCTAGCGGGGCACGCCGCCGAGGCCGCCGTTCAGCGGCGAGAAATTCCCGAGCCCGGCGAGTGTGAACGACAGGAAGAAGCGGTGGTCGGCCGGGATGACCGACGAGGATCCGAAGCTGTAGGTCTGGTACTCGAACGCGAGGCCGCAGCACTGCGCGTTGTAGAACGCCGACATGCGCTGCTGCTGAACGGTCGAGCGGAAGATGTCCCAGTTCATCGCGTAGATGGCGCCGTAGCGGTTGTTCGATGTGTGGACGTTCGTGCTCGTGTTCAGGAAGTGCGAGCTGGTGGTCGTGCCGGTGGCGGCGACCTGGTTGGTCTTGGCCCAGCCGGCCGTCGCGTCCACGCGCCGTGCCCAGCTGTAGGTGCCGTTCGCGGCGATGCTGCGCAGGGTGTGGTAGCGGCTGTCGAACTCGGCGCGGGCCGAGCCGTTCACCGTGTCGGTCGGCGCCACGCGGACGCTCAGCAGAATGGGGGAGAAGTGGCTCGGCGCGGCGACCCCGAAGCTGCTGTTGTAGTTGGCATCCACCTGCGACGCCAGTTCGTCCGTGTAGTAGGTCTGCGACAGTTCCACGGTCAGGAACTCGCGCGTGCGGCTCGTCTGTCCGTCGCGGACTTTCGCGTAGAAACGGTTGCGGAGGCCGTAGCCCAGCTGCGTCGAGTTGCCGACGAGCGCGTCCACGCCCTCGAGCTGCACGATCCGGTCGCGATCGTCGATCGCGGATCGGCGCGTCAAGTTGAAGAACGGCTCGATCGTGTGCTTGAACTTCTCGGCCCACCCGTTCCCGGGCGTGTCCCAGATCCGGTTGAACACGGGCCCGACGGTGGCGGCCTGCAGCGTGAAGAACCGGCGGTTCAGCCCCTCGTCGACGATCGCCGCCCGATGGGTCACCGGGTCGATGACGTCGGGATTCACGCTCCGCGTGTAGTACGTGTCCCGCCAGGCGGCCGACGCGTTCACGGTGAACCACTGCCACCGCGTGAACGGGTAGCGAATCTGCGGCGCGAAATCCACGCGCGTCAGAGACGTGTCGACGGTGGTGTCGCCGGCCGCCGACCGGCGCAGAATCCCGGCATACTCGCCGGTGAACGAGAAGTACACCGGCACGTCCCGCCCCAGCCGCCGCTCGGTTCGGTTCAGCGAGACGCGCGGCTGGTTGCCGGTGATCGCGGAGCTCGTCTGGCTGTAGAAGTACTCGCTGCGGTCGAACGTGCCGGTCAGCGAATACGCGCCCCAGGCGCCCACGATGTTCGCGCCCATCGTCCGCTGGTTCCGCGTCGCGTCGTAGACGTTGGTGTTGAAGTTCTGAACGGTCGTGATGCTCGAGAAATAGTCCACGCGCGCCCGCGCGTGGAGGCGGGCCGGCAGCGCCTGGTTCGCGCCGCCGTGCACCTCGAAGCTGTTGCTCGCCGGCAGCGTGTACGTCGTGCCGCCCTGCACGGTCGTCGCCTCGTGCTCCCGCAGCGTGTACGCCCGCACGCCCCCGTCCCCCGTCCCGAGGTTGTACCGGTACTCGCCGCCCACGCCCTGGCCCGTGTTCGAGTACCAGTCGTGCTCGATCGTCGCGTCCTGGCTGCGATCAATCGCCCAGAAGAATGCGTTGCTGATCGACTGTCCCCGCAGAGACGACGATCCGTACGTCGGAATCAGGAAGCCGGTCGCGCGATCTTCCTTCTTGGTCGGGTAGTAGAACACCGGGATGTAGAAGAGCGGCACGCCCTTCACCATCAGCACCGCCTGGCGGAGCATCGTGTAGTGATCGATATTGAGGACGATCGTGTCGGCGTGCAGGTCCCAGCGCGGCGTCGGCTGCACGCAGGTCGTGAACCCGCCGTTCGTGATCCGGTACTTCTTCGGCCCCTGCTTCTCGACCGTGTCGCCGAAGAAATAGATATCGGTGTCCTGCCCGGTGACGGGCGGCAGCGTGGCGCCGCCGCTCGCGGTCTGCCGCGCCGGGCGCGCCGTGGCCATGCCGAACGCGTTGTAGAACGTGCCGAGCCGCGTGTTGGTGTCGAACTCCGCGCGGTCGGCCGTGAGCCGGTTGCTCCCCTGCACGAGCAGCACGTTGCCGGTCGCGATCGCGCGGTGCTCGTCGGTCCACACCTCGACGGCGTCGGCATACACGGTCGTGTCACCCTGCTCGAGCTCCACGTCCCCGCTGAATTGATAGTGATTGTTGCCGATGACCTCGACCGTCGCGTAGGTCACGCGGTCGAACCCCGGCACGCTCTGCGCACCCTGCGCGAACGCGGGCGCCGGCAGGGCGAGGGCTCCGCCGATGAGCGTGGCGAACCAGAAGCGCAGCATAAGGCGGGGCGGGCGGTCCGCTCGGAAATGTATCACGGGAGGCGCGGGATCACGTCCCCGAGCAGGAACACCGAGCCGGCGACGGCAACCACCGGCGCCATCCGCCACGCGGCCGCGAGCGCCTCGGCCGGCTCCGGCTCGACGACGATCGGCACGCCGGGCGCGAGCGATCGCGCGACGGCCGCCAGCTCGTCCGGATCAGCGGCGCGCCGGTTCGATGCGCGCGTCACCACCAGCGCGCCCGCAGCCGGCAGCAGCGCCGCGAGGATGCCGCGCGCGTCCTTCTCCCGCATCACGCTGACCACGATCGGCGGCTTGCCGCCGGGCAGCTCGGCGAGGGCGGCCGCGAGTGCCTGCGCGCCCGCCGGATTGTGGGCCGCGTCGAGCAGGACCACGCGCCCGTCCGCCAGCCGGCGCGCCTCGAGGCGTCCCGGCCACGACGTCGCCGCCAGGCCGGCGGCGACCGCCGCCGCCGGCACCGCGATGCCGCGCCCGGCCAGGGCCTCGATCGTCCGCACCGCGACCACCGCGTTCGCGATCTGGTGGGCGCCGGCCAATGACACGGTGATCTCGCCGTAGTCATGCGCGGGCGTGCGCAGGCGGATGCGCTGGCCGGACGCGCCGCCGCCGGCCGGCCCGAGCGCCACGGCCTCGACCCCGTCGCACGCGTCGACAATGGGCGCGCGCCGCTCGGCCGCGATGGCCGCGATCGCGCGCCGGACGTCCGGCGCGACGGCGCCGACGACGACGGGCGTGCCGGGCTTGATGATGCCCGCCTTCTCGCGCGCGATCGCCGCGATCGTCGGCCCGAGGTGCTCCTGGTGGTCGAGGGCGATGGAGACAATCGCGGTGACCGCCGGTGCGACGACGTTGGTCGCGTCGAGCCGGCCGCCGAGGCCGACCTCCACCACGGCGGCGTCGACGGCCGCCTGCCGGAACAGCACGAACGCCATCGCCGTCACGGCCTCGAAGAAGGTCGGCCGCACGTCGAGGGCGCCCTCGGCGGTCGCGCGGTCGACCGCCGAGCGGACCTCGTCGAGCGCCGCGTCCATGGCCTCGTCGGCCACGGGGTGCCCGTCGACGACGAAGCGCTCGTTCAGGCGGACGAGGTGGGGGGAGGTGTAGCGCGCCGAGCGCAGCCCTCCGGCGCGAAGCACGGCGTCGATCATCGCCGTGACCGAGCCCTTGCCGTTGGTGCCGGCCACGTGCACGGTGGTGAACGCCCGCTCGGGGCGGCCGAGGCGATCGAGGATGGCGGTGATGTTGTCGAGGCCGAGCTTGATGCCGAAGTATTCGAGGCCGAACAGGTACTCGAGGTCGGTCACGCCGGCGTGCCCATGAACCGCAGGGCGCGCGAGAGCGTCGCCTTCAACTCCCGGCGATCGACGACCATGTCGAGCATGCCCTTGTCGAGCAGGAACTCGCTGCGCTGGAAGCCCTCCGGCAGCTTCTGGCGGATGGTCTGCTCGATCACGCGCGGGCCTGCGAAGCCGATCTGCGCCTTCGGCTCGGCGATGTTCAGGTCGCCCAGCATCGCGTAGCTGGCGAGCACGCCGCCCGTCGTGGGATCGGTGAGCACGGAGATGTAGGGCACGCCCGCGCGATCGAGCCGCGCCAGCGCCGCGCAGATCTTCGCCATCTGCATCAGCGACAGGGCGCCTTCCATCATCCGCGCGCCGCCCGAGCACGACACCACGACGACGGGCGTCTTCGACGCGAGGCCGCGTTCGATGGCCCGCGTGATCTTCTCGCCCACGACGACGCCCATGCTGCCGCCGATGAACTCGTACTCCATCGCGGCGATGATCACCGGATGTCCGTCCATGGCGCCGGACCCGACGATGATGGCGTCGGAGAGCCCGGTGGTGCGGCGGCTCGCCTCGAGGCGCGAGCGGTACGGCTTGGTGTCGGTGAACGTGAGGGGATCGGTCGAGGTGAGGTGGCGGTCGTGCTCGTCCCACTTCCCGCCGTCGAAGAGGATCTTCAGGCGCTCGAACGCGCTGATGCGGAAGTGGTGCGCGCACTTCGGGCAGACGTGCAGGCTCGACAGCAGATCCTTGTTGTAGATCACCTGGGCGCAGCCCGGGCATTTCACCCAGAGGCCCTCGGGCACGCGGCTCGACTTGTCCTTCGCGGCCTCGATCGGCTTGCGGTCCTTCTTGAACCAGGCCATCGCGACAGCTTATCAGCTATTTCGTTCTCGGCACGTAGTAGCGCGTGCCCGACCCCATGCCGGTGATCTGGCGGATCAGGTCGTCGAGAGCCTCGTCGCTGGCTTCCGAATCGAACTCCGAGGTTTCCACCACCAGGAGCGGCGTCGCGGAGTAGTGGAAGAAGAAATGATGGTACGCCTCGTTGAGCTCGTGAATGTAGTCGGGATCCGCGAGGACGGCCGCTTCTTCCGGCTCGGGCCGATGGGCGCGCAGGCGACGGAGCAGGACGTCGGTCGGCGCCTGCAGGTAGATGACGAGGTCGGGCGCCGGGATGTCGCGCGCGAGCAGGTCGTACAGCCGCTGGTAGATGAACAGCTCGTTGTCGTCGAGGTTCAGGTACGCGAAGATCTTGTCCTTGTCGAAGAGGTAGTCGCAGATCGTCAGCTGGCTGAAGAGGTCGCTCTGCTGGAGCGCGGTCTGCTGCCGGTGGCGGCTGAGTAGATAGAAGAGCTGCGCCTGGAGCGCGGCGCCCGGGCGGTCGGCGTAGAAGTCGGCGAGGAACGGGTTGTCGGCGTCTTCCAGCACCACGGTGGCGTCGAGCCGCGTGCCGAGCCGTTCGGCGAGTGCGGTTTTGCCGGCGCCGAAGGGACCTTCGATCGCGATGTGGCGAAACTGCAAGGCGAAGCGAATGATATCATCGCGCCTACACGTGGCGCGCTTCTGTGGATGGCGAACGGCGGCGGCGGCGGTCGCGGCGGCGGTCGCGGGCGCGTGCGCCAGCGCGCCGGTGAACCCCGTCGATCTCATCACGCCGTCGCAGCACTTCGAGCGCGCCATGGCGGAGATCATCCGCCTCGAGGACCAGCGGATCCTGCGCGACCCCGAACCCGCGCCGGCCGCGCCTGCCGCCGCGCCCGCCGCCGCGCCGGCCGCCGTGCCGCCGCCCGTGGCGCCGGTCGCCGATCTCACGCGGCTGCTGTCCGATTCACAGGCGCGCATCCGCCGCCGCGCCGCGCTCGCCGTCGGTCGCGTGGGGCTGCGCGAGGGCGTCGCGCCGCTGCTGCCGCTGCTCGGCGATCCCGATCCCGAAGTGCGCCAGATGGCCGCGTTCGCGCTGGGCCTGGTCGGCGACGGCGAGGCGCTCGCACCGCTCGAAAGTGCGCTCGAGGATCCGTCGCCGATTGTGCAGGGCAGCGCGGCCCAGGCGCTCGGGCTGCTGGGTGACGTCGCGGCCGCCCCCGCGATCGGCGCGCTCGTCGCCCGCATCGCCGACTCCGGCGTCGTCACCGTGCCGCCTCCTGACGAGGACGAGGCGCGGCGCGACACGGAGCCGGCGGTATTCCGCCTCGGCGTGTACGCGCTGGCCCGGCTCGGTGCCTACGATCCCCTGGCCGGCGCCGTGCTCGACGCGGCGGGCCTCCCGCGCGTGAACTGGTGGCCGGTCGCGTACGCGCTCGCGCGGCTCGAAAACCCGCGCGCGCGGACGGCGCTGATCACGCTCGCGAAGGACGCGCAACCCTACACCCGCGCCTATGCGGCCCGCGGCCTCGGGGCGATGGGCGACTCCACGGAGGTCGTGCCGCTGCTCGTGCGCCTGCTCCAGGCGCCCGAGCGCTCCGTGCAGATCGAGGCGATCCGATCGCTCGGCCGCATCGCGGATCCGGCGGGCGCCGAGCCGATCGAGCGGCTGATCGAGGCGCCCGGCACCGACGAACAGGTGCGTCTCGAGGCGATCCAGGCGGCGGGCGGCTTCCGCGGGGCCACAGGGCTGTACGACCTGCTGCTCAACTTCCTCGGACACCCGAATCCGGGCATCCGCGCGGCGGCGCTCCGGTCGATTGCCTCGCTGGACCCCGAGGGCTTCATCACCGTGCTCTCGGGGCTCGACCCCGACGCGCACTGGACGGTGCGCGCCGCCCTGGCCGGCGTGCTCGGCACGCTGTCACCCGAGCGCGGTGTGCCCCGGCTGACGCGAATGCTGAAGGACTCGGACCAGCGCGTGGTGCCCGCGGTCCTCGACGCGCTGGTCGCGCTCCACCCGGACGGGATCGAGGACATCCTGCTGAGCCACCTCACGGCGTCCGATCCGATCGTGCGGCGCGCGGCGGCCGACGGCATCGCCAAGCTGAAGCCGTCCGCGGGCCCGACCGCGCTGCGCGACGCGTTCCACCTGGCCGGGCAGGACCCGACCTACGTCGCCCGCGCGGCGGCGCTGGTCGCGCTGGCCGCATACGGCGCCGACGTGGCGCGCCCGCTGCTGGAAGAGGCTCTCGCGGATCAGGACTGGGCGGTGCGGGTCCGCGCGGCCGAGCTGCTGCGCGGCTTCGATCCCGCCCGCGCCGACGAGCTGGCCGCCGCGATCCGTCCGGCCCCCGGGAGGCTGGACGACGCGGCCTACCGCGCGCCGACGCTCATCGATCCCCCCGTCTCTCCGCAGGTCTACATCGAGACCGACCGCGGCCGGATCCAGCTCGAGCTCGCCGTGCTCGACGCCCCGATCACCGTCGAGACGTTCACCAGCCTGGCGCGTTCGGGCTTCTTCAACGGCCTCGCCGTGCACCGTGTCGTGCCGGACTTCGTCATCCAGACCGGCGATCCCCGTGGGGACAGCGAAGGCGGGCCCGGCTACACGATCCGCGACGAGATCAACGAGCGGGAATACCTGCGCGGCACGGTCGGCATGGCGCTCGACTGGGAGGACACCGGCGGCAGCCAGTTCTTCATCACGCTCTCGCCGCAGCCGCAGCTCGACGCGCGCTACACGGTGTTCGGACGAGTGGTGGAGGGGATGGACGTGGTCGACGCGCTGCAGCCGTGGGATTTGATTCGCGCCGTGCAGGTGTGGGACGGAACCGAGTGAAGCCTGTCTCGCCGAAGCGCCTGCGGATGCAGGCGCGGAGGCGGGAGAAGTCGAAAAGGGGGCGACAGCCGCCCCCTTTTTTTTTGGTCGACGGGCGAGGTCGGCTTAACGCTTCTTGCCGGCCTTCTTCTTCCCGCCCTTGGCTTTCTTTGCCATTGTCTGTTATCCCCCCCTTCATGTGGGTTTCTTGAGCGCGAACGCTCCCGGTGTCGATCAAGTGGCTGCCGCCTGGCACGCGCACTCGACAACCGGCGCTCGTCGCTTCAGGGCACCGTCTGATGTATCGGCGCTTGCCGCGCCAACCGCCAGTCGGATGAGGCCGCAGGACGTTCCCAAGGCCTCACTAGGGGTGGCCTGAGTTGACCACCCTCATACCAGATGTAGATTATGGGGACTAAATTCTCGATGTCAAGCACAAAGTATTGGAAAAGTCAAAAATTCTGATCGTCGTCGAGCGCGCGCGCGGCGCGTTTCGCGATCAGATCCGCGCACGCGACGCGGCCGTGTCGCGCGCGATCGAGGAGCGTCGTCCACGCCGCGACGCTGCGCGCGCGATCGTGGCGATAGGTGGACTCCACCTCCGCGATGCGCTGCAGGAAGATCGGATTCGTCGGGTAGCGCGCGTCGAGATCGGCGAGCAGCGCCAGCGCGTCGTCCGTGCGGTGCTCGTACCAGAGATAGAGCCGCTGGAGCTGGTAGTCGGCTTCGCCCTTGAGCAGGAGGCCCTGATCGCGCGCGCGCGCGATCTCCGCGAGGCCGCGCGCCTGGTCGCCGCCGGGCATGAGCAGCAGCCAGCGGAGGACCTTCGCGGCGGCCGGCGCCACGGCGGCGTAGTAGTGGTAGAGGCCGATGCCGAAATACGCGTCGTTCAGCGTGGGATCGCGCGCGAGGGCGTGCTCGAGCGCGACGCGGATGCGATTGCCGTCGCGCGCGGCCCCGAGCCGCTGGCCGCGAAGGACGCGCCACTCGACGAGCGGAGCGTAACCGCCCGCGAGGTAGAACCAGGCCTCCGCGTCCTGCGGATCCCGGCGCGTCCACGCCTCCGCCGCGTCGATCGCCGCCTGCGCCTGCCGCTGCAGCTGTTCGTCGAGCGAGCGGTTCGCGGGGTCGATCTGGATGCGCCACCACGTGGCCTCCCCCGCCAGGGCCAGGCACGCCTCGCGCGGCGCCGGCGGGCACGCCTTCGCGAGCGCCGCGTCCGCCTCGTCGAACTTCGCCGAGAGAATCAGGTCGTAGACCGCGACGAGCCGGGGAGCCTCGGTCAGCGCGGCCCGAGCCGGCGCTGCAGAGGCCATGACCGCGCCGACAGTCGCAAGGCGCAAGGCACAAGTCGCTAGTCGCCCCGACTTGCGACTGGCGACTAGCGACTTGCGACTACCCATGGTTCGTGCGCAGCGCTTGCTTGTCCTTGTGGCGCTCCAGGGCCAGCGCGATGAGGCGGTCGAGGAGCGCGGGGTAGGGCACGCCGGAGGCGGCCCACAGCTTCGCGTACATGCTGATCGTGGTGAAGCCGGGGATCGTATTCACCTCGTTCAGATACAGCGTGCCGCTCCCGCCGTCCAGGAGGAAGTCCACGCGCGCCATGCCCGACCCGTCGATCGCCTTGAACGCCGCGACGGCCAGCCGCCGCACCTCCTCGGCCTGCGCGGGCGCGAGGCGCGCCGGGATCGTCGCCACCGACCCGTCCTCGAGATACTTCGCCTCGTAGTCGTAGAACTCGCGCGACGGGACGATCTCGCCCGGCACCGACGCTTCGGGCTCGTCGTTGCCCAGCACGCCGCATTCGATCTCGCGGGCCGAGGGCACGGCGGCCTCGATCACGATCTTCCGATCGAACGCGGCCGCGAGGTCGATCGCGGCGCGCAGTTCCACGGCGTGCTTCGCCTTCGAGATCCCGACGCTCGAGCCGAGATTCGCGGGCTTCACGAACACCGGAAACCCGAGCGCTCCCCCCACGCGCGCGAGGACGCCCTGCGGGTTCGCGCGCCACTCGCGGGCGAGCACGACCTCGTACTCGCCGATCGGCAGGCCGCACGCCGCGAACACCAGCTTCGCGGCCGCCTTGTCCATGGCGACCGACGAGGCCAGCACCCCGGCGCCGACGTACGGGATGTTCGCCAGTTCGAGCAGGCCCTGCACCGTGCCATCCTCGCCGTAGGGGCCGTGGAGCACGGGAAAGACGACATCGAGCGACGAGCCCGAGACGATGGGGGTGGCCGTGGGGTCGACGGTGATCAACGTCTGGCCGCCCGGGTGGGCGACCAGGTGGGTCTCCGGCGCGCGCTCGGGCGCGCCGGCCCTGGCCTGGCGGATGGCGTCGGCGGCCGAGGTGAGGCGCGGCGGTCGGGCCGGCAGGGACCACCGGCCATCCTTTTCTATCCGGATCGGCACGGCGTCGTACCGCGCCGGATCGAGGTTCTCGAAGACCGCGGCTGCCGACGCGAGCGACACCTCGTGCTCACCCGAGCGGCCGCCGTAGATCACGCCGACCCGTAGCTTCGTCACCGTACGACTAAACTTAGCACGTGTCTTTCGCGTTTCGGCTGACCCACCACGACGCCGGCGCGCGCCGCGGCGTGCTGGCGACGGCGCACGGCGACGTCGACACGCCGGCGTTCATGCCGGTGGGCACGCAGGGCGCCGTGAAGGCCGTCACCCGCCGCGATCTCGAGGACGTGGGCGCCCAGATCGTCCTCGCCAACACGTACCACCTGCACCTGCGGCCGGGCGACGATCTCATCGCGCGGCGCGGCGGCCTGCACCGGTTCATCGGCTGGGATCGGCCGATCCTGACCGACAGCGGCGGCTACCAGGTCTTCAGCCTCGCCGAGCGCCGCACGATCGACGAGGACGGCGTCACGTTCCGATCGCACCTCGACGGCTCGACGCATCGGCTCACGCCCGAGCGCGCCGCCGACATCCAGGCGCAGCTCGGCTCGGACGTCGCGATGGTCTTCGACGAATGCCTCGCGCATCCCGCGACCGAGGAGCAGGCGCGGCGATCGATGGAACGCACGCTGCGCTGGGCGCGGCGCGGCCGCGATCGCCAGCTCGCGCTGCGCGCGGGCCCCGTCGAGGGCGTGAACGTGACCAACCCCGGCCAGGCGCAGTTCGGCATCGTGCAGGGCGGCGTCTACCGCGCCCTGCGCGAGGAAAGCGCCGCGCACACCGTCGCCATCGGCTTCGAAGCCTACGCGATCGGCGGCTTGAGCGTCGGCGAGCCGCCGGCGGTCATGTATGAGATGGTCGCGTGCTCGACCGCGGCGCTGCCGGCCGACCGGCCGCGTTACCTGATGGGGGCCGGCACGCCGGAGGATCTGGTCGAAAGCGTGGCGCGCGGCGTCGATCTGTTCGATTGCGTGCTGCCCACGCGGAACGCCCGGAACGGGCAGCTCTTCACCAGCGCCGGGCGCATCAATATCAAAAACGCGCGCTACGCCGAGGACGACCGGCCGCTCGATCCCGAGTGCGCCTGCTACACGTGCCGGACGGCGTCACGGGCGTATCTGCGGCATCTTTTTCAGGCGGGCGAAATCACGGCGATGACCCTTAACACGTTGCATAACCTGCACTTTTACCTTGACACCATGCGGCGGATTAGGGACGCTATAGCGTTTGGGCGGTTTGAACGTTTCAAGCTAGGATTCCTCCAGGCTTTGTCCCGCCAGCCACTCGATTCATGATGGGTTTCGATATCGGCTCCGTCGTCGCCCTGGGCACGCCCCCGAACGGGGGCAGTCCATGGCTCCAGCTGGTCCCCTTCGTCCTCGTCCTGGGGATCTTCTATTTCATCATCCTGATGCCGATGCGCAAGAAGCAGCAGAAGGTGCAGGCCTTCATCGAGGGCCTGAAGGTGAACGAGAAGGTCGTCACGACCGGCGGCGTCTACGGGCGCATCACGAAGGTCAACGACGGGACCGTGCTCCTGCAGATCGCCGACAAGGTCCAGGTCGAGGTGGCCAAGGCGGCGATCGGCGGCTACCAGGGCCAGGAACCGGTCGTCGAGACCGACCGAACGTAGCGACGGAAGCGATCAGACTATGAAGTCCAACCTCCGCTGGAAAGCGTTGATCGTGCTCGCGGTGCTGATCGGGTTCGGCGCCGTGGGCGTGTATCCCATTCTCGCGTCGCGGTACAAGCTGCCGGCGCCGGCCTTCCTGATGCAGCGCCAGCTCAAGCTGGGCCTCGACCTGCAGGGCGGCGTCCACCTCGTGCTCCGCGTCCAGACAGACGACGCGCTGCGGCTGCAGACCGAGTCGGCGATGGAGCGGCTGCGCGAGACGCTCACGACCGCGGGGGTGCGCTTCACCCGCATCGACTCGCCCGACCCGACGGCCTACGTCGTGGAGGGCGTGCCGCAGGACCAGGATGCGCAGTTCCGGACGGCGGCCTCGGATTCGCAGACCGACTACGACCGCAGCCCGGGCGCCAACGGCACCTACACGTTCACGATGCGGCCGAACGTGGCGGTCCAGCTGCGCGAGGAGGCGGTCGTGCAGGCGCGCGAGACGATCATGCGCCGCGTGAACGAGCTGGGCGTGACCGAGCCGAGCATCTCGCAGCAGGGCGAGAACGGCGACCAGATTCTGGTGCAGCTGCCGGGCGTCACCGACATCAACCGCGCCAAGGAAATCATCAGTTCCACGGGTCTCCTCGAGCTCAAGATCGTCGAGCAGGGCCCGACGAGCACGCGCGAGGCCCTGATGTCGAACGGCCAGGTGCCCGACGGGATGGAGATCGTGCCGGGCGTGAGCAGCGCGGGCGGCGCGGCCAACGAGTACTACCTGGTGCGGCGCGCGGCGGCGGTGTCGGGCGCCGACCTGCGCACGGCGCGGCCCTCGCTCGACGAGAACAACCAGCCGGCGGTGAGCTTCACCCTCACCGGCGACGCGGGCCGGCGGTTTGGCGACATCACGGGGGCCAACATCGGGCGGTCGCTCGCGATCGTGCTCGACGGGCGCATTCAGTCGGCGCCGCGCATCGACGGGCGCATCACGACCGACGGGCGCATCTACGGGAGCTTCACCCAGGAGGAGGCCAACGACCTGTCGCTCATTCTGCGGTCCGGGTCGCTGCCGGCGACGTTGACGTACCTGCAGGAGAACACGGTCGGGCCCAGCCTCGGCGCCGACTCGATCCGCTCGGGCTTCATCGCCTCGCTGGTAGGCCTGCTGCTGGTCGTGGCGTTCATGCTGATCTACTACCGGCTGTCGGGGGTGAACGCGGTGATCGCGCTCGTCTTCAACCTGATCATCCTGCTCGGGCTCATGGCGTACATGGGCGCGGTGATGACGCTGCCGGGCATCGCGGGCTTCGTGCTGACGATGGGCATCGGCGTCGACTCGAACGTGCTGATCTTCGAGCGCATCAAAGAGGAGCTCGCCGCGCAGCGCGGCGTGCGGGCGGCGCTCAACGCCGGCTTCAGCCGCGTGTTCCTCACGCTCGTCGACACGCACATGGCGGCGGCGATCTCGTGCGCCTTCCTCTTCCAGTTCGGCACCGGGCCGATCCGTGGATTTGCCGTGACGCTCTTCGTCGGCCTGATCTCGAATTTGTTCACCTCGGTGTTCGTGTCGAAGACCCTGTTTGAGTTGGCGCTCTCTGGCCGCCGTCAGGTGACGTCGCTCTCCATCTGAGCCTATGTTCAAGAACTCGAACTTCGACTTCCTCCGTTGGCGCTGGCAGGCCATCGCCCTGTCATGGGTGGTGATCCTCGCCGGCCTGGTGAGCATTTACACCATCGGCATCCCGCTCGGCATCGAGTTCGCCGGCGGCACGTCGCTCGTGCTGCGATTCGAGCAGCCGATCACCGCCGAGACGGTCCGCGACGCCCTCGCCGCCAACTACTCGGGCGGCGGCCAGAACGCGATCATCCAGCCGTATGGCGATATCGCGAACCACGACATGCTCATCCGCGTGGGAGATGTCGGCGCCGAGGAGGGCGGATCCCTCAGCCAGACCGCGGAGGCCGTCGAAGCGGCCCTGCGCCAGAGCAACGTCGGGACCTTCACCGAGGAAAGCCGAGAGATCGTGGGCCCGGCCGTCGGCAGCGAGCTGCGCAGCCGCGGGATCTCGGCCACGGTGCTGTCCCTGGTCGGCGTCCTGATCTACATCGCGTTCCGGTATCAGTTGAGCTTCGGCGTCGGCGCGGTGATCGCCACCGCGCACGACCTGCTCGTCGCGCTGGCGTTCCTGTCGTTCTTCCACTACGACATGACGCTCAACGTGATCGCCGCGCTGCTCACGGTCACCGGCTACTCGACGAACGACACGATCGTGATCTTCGACCGCGTCCGCGAGAACCTGCGCGGGATGCGGCGCGACAACTTGAACCACGTGATCAACGTGTCGATCAACCAGACGCTCGGCCGCACGGTGATCACCAGCGGCACGACGCTGCTGAGCATGATCGCCCTGTACGTGTTCGGCGGCGAGGTGCTGCGCGGCTTCGCGTTCGTGATGATCGTCGGCGTCGTCACGGGCACCTACTCGAGCGTGTTCGTCGCCGCGGCGATCGTCACGCTGTGGCGGGGCAAGGGTCCGACGCGCGCCGCCGCGCACGCGCCCGCGTCGGCCGGCGCGCCAGAGCCCCCCGGCAAAGGGAAATCCAAACCGCAACGCAAGGCGCGCGCGTCGTAGCCGCGCCACCCGACCGGGCCCGCCCGGAACATGCCCATAGCTGCTCAAGCCGCGCTCCTCGGCGTCGTGCAGGGACTCACCGAGTTCCTGCCCGTGTCGAGTTCCGCGCATCTGATCCTCGCGCGCGCGTTCTTCGGGTGGAACGCGGAGCAGCTCGGCCTGGCCTTCGACGTGGCGTGCCACCTCGGCACGCTGGCGGCGGTGCTCGTCTACTTCCGGCGCGATCTCATCGCGATGATCGGCGCCGTGCCGCGGCTGGCGCGGCCCTCGTCCGACCCGACCGCCCGCCTCATCTGGCTCCTCGCGGTCGGCTCGGTGCCGGCCGCCGTCGTCGGGGGGCTCTTCGGGGACTACCTGGAGAACGCGCTGCGGATGCCGGCCGTGACGGCGGTGACCCTGGCGGGTGGCGGCCTGCTCTTTTTCTGGGCCGAGCGCGCGGGCGGCCACGCGCGGAGCGACGAGAGCCTCACCTTCTGGGAGGCCTTCGCCATCGGCTGTGCGCAGGCGGCCGCGCTCGTGCCGGGCGTGTCGCGCTCGGGCGCGACGATCACGCTGGCGCTGTTTCTCGGGCTGCGGCGGACGGAAGCGGCGCGGTTCATTTTCCTGCTGGCAATTCCCGCGATCCTGGGCGCCGCGGGGCTCGAGGGGCTGCGGGTGGTGGGCGCCGGCGTGTCGGGCGAGGAGCTGCGGCTGTTCGCGATCGGCATCGCCAGCTCGGCGGTCGTCGGGTACGTCACGGTGAAGTATTTCATCCAGTATCTGGCGCGCCATTCGCTCGACGCGTTCGGCTGGTACCGCCTCGCGCTGGCCGCGATGGTGGTGGTGTGGGTGATGCGATGACCTGGCTCCGGCGCAGCTTCATCACGGGCTTCTTCGTCACCGTGCCGCTGTTCATCAGCGTGGCGGCCCTCGTGTGGGGCTTCAGCGCCGTCGACGGCCTGGCGACGCCGCTCTTCGATCGGGTGCTCGGGCGGCGCGTGCCGGGCCTCGGGATCGTGACGGCCGGGGCGTTCGTCCTGCTCGTGGGCACGCTGGCGAGCAACGTGATCGGCAAGCGCGTGCTGCAGCGGGGCGACAGCTACCTGCTGCGGGTGCCCGTGTTCCGGACGGTCTACGCGCCGGTGAAGCAGCTGGTGGCCGCGTTTTCGCCGGACAACGAATCCGGCTTCAAGCGCGTCGTGCTCCTGGAGGACGCGCAGCATGGATTCGTGCTCGGGTTCCTGACGAAGGAATTCACCGTGGACCGCGGCCGGGGGCCCGAGGCCCTGATCGCGGTCTACGTGCCGACGAATCACCTCTACCTGGGCAACATCGTCATTGCCGAGCGGGGCCGGGCGTCGTTTCCGGACCTGACGGTGGAGGACGGGATCCGGGTGTTTCTCACGGGCGGCATGGCCCTGCCGCCGCGGCTGCGGGCGCGGCACCAGGAGGGCGGAGCTCAGGCGTTCCGGGTATAATCCGGGCTTTTGTGCCGCGAGGAGGCGCCCCGACAGACACGGGCGCGGCGGCGTGCGAGGTCAGATGAGTGTGACGGTTCGGCGGCAGTGGATGCGGGTCGCGGTGGGGTTGTGCGCGTTGGCGGCGTGGCCGGCGGTGGCCGTTGCCCAGGAGCGGGCGGGCGGGGAAGCCAGCCTGGTGATGCCCGACCTGTCGCGGGTGACGTTTCTCGGCGGCATCGACGGCCACACGCTCCTGCTGGGCGGGCTCGTCGTGTGCGCCCTGGGCCTGGCCTTCGGGCTGCTCACCGTCATGCAGCTCAAGGCCCTGCCCGTGCACACGTCGATGCGCGAGGTGTCGGAGCTGATCTACGAGACCTGCAAGACCTACCTGGTCACCCAGGGCAAGTTCATCCTGATCCTCGAGCTGTTCATCGGCGTGATCATGATCTTCTACTTCGGCGTGCTCGAGCACCTCGAGCCGTTCCGGGTCGTGATCATCCTGCTCTTCAGCCTGCTCGGCATCGCGGGCAGCTACGGCGTCGCGTGGTTCGGCATCCGCGTGAACACGTTCGCCAACTCGCGCGCCGCGTTCGCGAGCCTCAAGGGCAAGCCGTTCGCGATCTATGCGATCCCGCTGCGCGCGGGCATGAGCATCGGCATGCTGCTCATCAGCGTCGAGCTGTTCATGATGCTGTGCATCCTGCTGTTCATCCCAGGGGAGCTTGCCGGCTCGTGCTTCATCGGCTTCGCCATCGGCGAGTCGCTCGGCGCGGCCGCCCTGCGCATCGCCGGCGGCATCTTCACGAAGATCGCCGACATCGGGTCGGACCTCATGAAGATCGTCTTCAACATCAAGGAAGACGACGCGCGGAACCCGGGCGTGATCGCGGACTGCACGGGCGACAACGCGGGCGACTCGGTGGGCCCGAGCGCCGACGGCTTCGAGACCTACGGCGTGACCGGCGTGGCGCTCATCGTCTTCATCTTCCTGGCGGTGTCCGATCCCCTCGTGCAGGTGCAGCTCCTCGTGTGGATCTTCGTCATGCGCATCATGATGATCGTCACGAGCGGCGCGTCCTACTTCCTGAACGAGGCGTTCGCGAAGGCCCGCTTCGGCACCGTCGACAAGATGAACTTCGAGGCGCCGCTCACCTCGCTCGTGTGGCTCACCTCCATCACCTCGGTCCTGGCGACCTACGTCGTGTCGTACCTCCTGATTCCCACCCTGGGCGACGGCTCGCTCTGGTGGCGGCTGTCCACGGTGATCACCTGCGGCACGCTGGCGGGCGCCATCATTCCCGAGCTGGTGAAGGTGTTCACGTCGGTCGACTCGCGGCACGTCAGGGAAATCGTGACCTCGTCAGAGGAGGGCGGCGCGTCGCTCAACATCCTGTCGGGCTTCGTGGCCGGCAACTTCAGCGCCTACTGGATCGGCATCAGCATCGTGGCGCTGATGAGCATCGCGTACCTGGTCAGCACCTACACCGGCTTCTCGGCGCTCATGATCGCGCCGGCCGTCTTCGCGTTCGGCCTCGTGGCGTTCGGTTTCCTGGGGATGGGCCCCGTGACGATCGCCGTGGACTCCTACGGCCCCGTCACCGACAACGCGCAGTCGGTGTTCGAGCTGTCGGTCATCGAGCAGATTCCGGGCATCAAGGAGCAGCTGCGCGCCGAGTACGGCTTCGACGTGAACTTCGGCCGCGCCAAGGACCTCCTCGAGGAGAACGACGGCGCGGGCAACACCTTCAAGGCCACCGCCAAACCGGTGCTGATCGGCACGGCCGTCGTCGGCGCGACCACGATGATCTTTTCGATCATCATGCTCCTCACCAACGGTCTCACGGACAACGTCCAGAACCTCTCGATGCTGCACCCTCCGTTCCTGCTGGGGCTGGTGACGGGAGGCGCGGTGATTTACTGGTTCACCGGCGCGTCGACCCAGGCCGTGACGACCGGCGCGTACCGCGCGGTCGAGTTCATCAAGGCCAACATCAAGCTGGAAGGCGTCGAGAAGGCGTCGGTCGAGGACAGCAAGAAGGTCGTGGCCATCTGCACGCAGTACGCGCAGAAGGGCATGTTCAACATCTTCCTCACCGTGTTCTTTTCCACGCTGGCCTTCGCATTCGTCGAGCCGTTCTTCTTCATCGGCTATCTGATCTCGATCGCGCTCTTCGGGCTGTACCAGGCCATCTTCATGGCCAACGCCGGCGGCGCGTGGGACAATGCGAAGAAGATCGTGGAAGTCGAATTGAAGGCGAAAGGCACGCCGCTCCACGCCGCGACCGTCGTCGGCGACACGGTGGGCGACCCCTTCAAGGACACCTCATCGGTGGCGTTGAATCCGGTCATCAAGTTCACGACCCTGTTCGGGCTGCTGGCCGTCGAATTGGCCGTCAATCTGGGCCGCGACGCCGGTCTGGGGCTGAATCACGCGCTGGCGGCGGGCTTCTTCCTGCTGTCGCTCGTGTTCGTCTGGCGGTCGTTCTATGGGATGCGGATCGGCGGCCAGAAGGGCTGAGCCGCGATTTAGGGGTGGTTCTTGCCGGACTTCCGGCAATCCGCCCCGTCGCGGCCCCGGATGGCCGATTTTTGGAATCCGGTGTCTAATCAGCGGGGCTCATTCGTTGACTCCCGGTTTTTGGCGCGACTATAATCGCCCCCTTTCCGGAGGAACCATCCGTGGCACGTAACATGTTCGGTGACATCGTCGAGCCGTCCGTCAAGGTAGGCAGCCAGCAGTGGTATACGGTGCCGCTGTCGATCGTGGCGCATACGGTTCTCATCGGCGCCGTCATCATCATTCCGCTGATGGCCGCCGATGTGCTCCCGACGCCGCCCCAGATGATGGCCTTCGTGGCCGCGCCCCCGCCGCCCCCCCCGCCGCCTCCGCCGCCGCCGCCACCTCAGGCCGCCGCCCCGCCGCCGCCCCAGGTCGAAGTGAACCCGCAGGCCGCGCCGGTGCAAGCACCTGAGGAGATCAAACCGGAGACCGGTCTCGAGGAAGGGCTGCGTAACGCGGTCGGCGGCGTCGAAGGCGGCGTGGTCGGCGGCGTGACCGGTGGTATCGTGGGTGGCCTCTCGGCGGCCCCGCCGCCCCCGCCTCCGCCTCCGCCTCCGCCCGCGCCGGTGCGTGTGGGCGGCGCGATCCGCGCGCCGCAGGAAGTGAAGAAAGTGAACCCGGTGTACCCCCCGATCGCGCAGTCAGCGCGCGTGCAGGGCGTGGTCATTCTCGAAGCCGTGATCGGCCCGACCGGGAAGGTGCAGGATGTGAAGGTCCTGCGCTCGATTCCGCTGCTCGATCAGGCCGCGATCGACGCGGTGAAGCAGTGGGAGTACACACCGACCACGCTGAACGGCGTGCCGGTGCCCGTCATCATGACCGTTACGGTGAATTTCACGCTGCAGTAGATCACTCCGGCTTGTGCCGGGTCGATAGGCCGGAGTCTCGATTGAGACTCGTATCACTGGAGGATGGATCGTGGATCTGATCGCAATGTGGCAGCAGATGACCTGGGTGGCGAAGGGCGTGGCCTTCGTGCTCTTCTTCATGTCGATGTGGTCGGTCGGCGTGGCGGTCGAGCGGATCTTCACGTTCACCCAGGCGCGCAATCAGTCGAAGCTGTTCGCGCCGCAGGTGGCCAAGCAGCTGAAGGACGGCCGCCTCAAGGAGGCAATCAGCCTGTCCTCGTCGAAGAACTTCCGCTACAGCCACCTGGCGAAGGTGGTGCTCGCGGGCCTGCAGGAATACCAGTTCCAGCAGGAAAGCGGCGGGTCCCTCACCCGTGAAGACCTGATGGATACCGTGCGCCGCTCGATTCAGCGCGCCTCGGCGCTGACCGCGTCCGACCTCAAGAAGGGCATCGCGGCCCTCGCCACCATCGGTTCGACGGCGCCGTTCGTGGGGCTGCTCGGCACGGTGGTCGGCGTCATCAACGCGTTCCAGGGCATCGGCGCGAGCGGGTCGGCCGGCATCGGCGCCGTCTCGGTCGGTATTTCGGAAGCGCTCGTCGAGACCGCGCTCGGGCTGGTCGTCGCGATTCCGGCGGTGTGGTTCTACAACTACCTGACCGGGCGCATCGAGTACTTCAACGTCGAGATGGACAACTCGTCGTCGGAGCTCGTCGACTACTTCGTGCGGAAGACGGCGTAAGGGTTCTTGGGTGCGTAGGTGCCTGGGTGCAAGAGTGCACCCGGGCACCGAAGCACCGTTGCACCGAAGCACCCAAGCACTGTAGGGAGACTTAGTTATGGCAATGGACCTGGGCGGCGCCAAAGGCGGAGTCAAATCCGATATCAACGTGACGCCGCTCGTGGACGTCATGCTGGTGCTGCTCATCATCATGATGCTCGTCGCGCCGATGCTGCAGCAGGGCATTCAAGTCACGCTGCCAAAGGCCGACAATACGACCGAGAAGCCCGAGACGGCCGATCAGACCGTGGTCGCCATCGGCGCCGGCGGCGACATCTATCTGAACGCGAAGCCGGTCCCCGAGGCCGAGCTCGCCAGCCGCGTGAACGCGGTGCTCGAGAACAAGCTCGAGAAGATCGTCATTATCCGCGCGGACGTGGATGTCTGGTACAGCGCCGTCATGGCCGCGATGGATCAGCTCCGTCAGGCGGGGATCGAGGACATTGGCCTCATCACCGACCCGCGGACGCAGAACCAGGGCGGGGGAGCGGGGGAATAACATGGCTCACGCACACCATCACCTCGGCGCCGAAGATGTGTTCACGGCAGAAGTGCCGCACGCCAGTGCGGACATGAACGTGACGCCGCTCATCGACGTGCTGCTCGTGCTGCTCGTCATCTTCATGGCCGCCCTGCCGCTGACCCAGAGGGGCCTCGACATCAACCTGCCGGCCGAGACGAAGAACTCGACCCAGCAGACCCTCGACATCAGCCAGATCATGGTCGTCTACACGGCGGACCGTCACCTCTCGGTGAACCACCAGGACGTCACGCTGGCCAATCTGGAAGGCATGCTGCGCGATATCTACGCCGCCCGGACGAACAAGACGCTGTTCGTCAACGGCGCCGGCACGCTGCGCTACGGCGAAATCGTCGAGGTGATCGACGCGGCCCGCGCCGCGGGCGTCGAGCGCGTCGGGATCGTCACCGAAGGCATGCAGCGCGCCGCGGGCGTCGTCAGCGGCAACTGACCGGCAGTCCACATCAGCCGGCGCTCGATCGTCGCTCCCAGGGCTCGGAGGCCACCCTCCGGGCCCTTTTCGTTTCCCTCCCGGCCTGTCGCCTCGCCATTCCTGTCACGAAAAGGCAACCACGAAGGCTGCTTCGGGCCTTCGGGCCTTCGTGTTGCCTTTCCGTGGACACGGATTGGGCGCGATCGCAAAGCGGCCGGGCCAAACAAAAAGGGCCGCTCCGGCGTGAACCGGAGCGGCCCTGGGTCGTGCGGCGCGGGGACGGGGGCTAGGCGCCCGCCGTCTGCAGCTTGCGGAGCTCCTCGGCCTTGTCGTGGAGCGCCTCGGCCTGCTTGATCAGGTCCTGCTGGACCTTCGGATCCTTTTCGAGCAGCGCCTGCTGCCGGAGGAGGAGGCCCTTGTAGACCATGGCGTCCGTGTAGTCGGGCTTCAGCTCGAGCGCCTTGTCGACGGCATCGAGGCCCTGCTTCACGTTGTCGATCTTCTCGGCGTTCGTCAGCGTGAAGTTCTTCTGCGCGTTGTCCCAGAAGTAGGTCGCGATCACGAAGTAGGCTTCGGGGTTGGTCGGCTCCTGCTCGGCGCGGCCGCGCAGCGCCTCGATCGTCTTCGGGAAGTCACCCTGGGTGTTGTAGAAACGCGCGAGCTGCAGGTAGACGTTCGGGTTGGACGGCGCCGCGTCCTTCGCGTAGAGCAGCATCTTCTCGGCCCAGTCGTAGACGCCGGCGTCTTCGTAGATCTTCGACAGCTTGAAGTAGTTGTCGACGTTCGCCGGATCGAGGCGAATCATGTCCTGGACGACCGGCTCGGCCTTGGCGGCGTCGTTGAGCTTGTCGGGACCGTAGGCGGCCACGAGGTAGTCGAGCGACAGCTGCGCGAGCTGGCGGTCGGCCGGGTCCTCGGACTTCGACAGCTTGTCCGCGGACATCTGGTAGTCCTGGACGGCCTTCGTGAGGAGCGCGTCGTTGTCCGGCTCACCGCGGCGGCTGGGCTTGAACAGGTTGTCGTACGAGTTGCCGAGGTAGAAGTAGACCTGGTTCAGATCCGGGTCGGCCGCGACCGCCGTTTCGTACAGCGTGGCGGCGTTCTGATAGTCCTGCTGCTGGTAGGCGGTGTTGCCTTCCTTGAAGGCCCTCATCGCCCTGACCTTGCCGACCTGGCTGCAGCCAGCCAGCGACACGGCCCCGATGACCAGCACCGCGGCTACCGCGAGCGGTCTTCCTGACGATCGCATTGCGTCCCCCTTACGGCCGTGAAGTCCCATGATTGAGAGTCCTTGATGTCTTCGCTGGGCGAGGTGTCCGGGCCCCGACAGAAACCGGGCCAGTATAGTGAACCAAAAATTGACAAGTCAAGGCGCGGTCCCCAGCCGCCCGCCGTCCTTGCCGTACGCCCAAGTTCTTTACTATCATGCGTTTGGCGGTTGCGACCGACGTGGAGGTACGCGCACCTCCGGCCGATACCTGATTAGACACCACTTTCCATGATTCGCTTCGAGGATCTCCTCGAGAAAGTCCGCGCCTACAGCCCGGACGCCGACGTGGAACTGCTCCGGAAGGCCTACGTGTTTTCGGCCTTCGAGCACCGGGCCCAGGTGCGCCGATCGGGCGAGCCCTACCTCATCCATCCGCTCGCCGTCGCCGACTTCCTCGCCGACCTCAAGCTCGACGTCGTCGCCATCGCGGCCGGCCTGCTCCACGACGTCGTCGAAGACACCCTCACGAGCATCGACCGCATCCAGGAGCTCTTCGGCCCCGAAGTGGCCCACGTCGTCGAGGGCGTGACCAAGATCAGTGTCATCCCCTTCTCCTCCAGCGAGGAGCGGCAGGCGGAGAACTTCCGCAAGATGCTGCTGGCGATGGTCGACGACATTCGCGTGATCCTCGTCAAGCTCGCCGATCGCCTGCACAACATGCAGACGCTCGCGCACATGCCCGACGAGCGCCGCGTGAAGATCGCCCAGGAGACGCTCGACATCTACGCACCGATCGCCAACCGGCTCGGCATGAGCAAGGTGAAGAACGAGCTGGAGGAGCTCTCGTTCCGCTACCTCGAGCCCAAGGCCTACGAGGATTTGCGGGTCCGGGTCGACGCCAAGCGCCGCGGCAGCGAGGGCATGATCGAGAAGCTGCGCACGACGATCGCGGCCAAGCTCAGCGAGTCCCAGGTGTCGTTCGTGCAGATCGACGGCCGCATCAAGCGCCTCTTCAGCATCCACCAGAAGCTGAAGCGCCAGCAGATCGAGCTGGAGCAGGTCTACGACTTCATCGCCCTCCGCGTGGTCACCGAGCACGTGCGGGACTGCTACGCCGCGCTCGGGATCATCCACCAGACGTGGTCGCCCGTGCCGGGGCGCTTCAAGGACTTCATCGCGATGCCGCGGCCCAACGGCTACCAGTCGCTGCACACCTCCGTCATCAGTCCCGAGGGGTTTCCCTTCGAGGTGCAGATCCGCACGATGCAGATGCACCGCGAGGCCGAGGAGGGCATCGCCGCGCACTGGAAATACAAGGAGGGACGCGTCGGCGACCACCGCGACGAGCGCTACTTCACCTGGATGCGCCAGCTGCTCGAGTACCAGCAGGAGCTGCGCGACCCGCAGGAATTCATCCAGAACCTCAAGGTGGAGCTGTACGCCGAAGAGGTCTACACCTTCACGCCGAAGGGCCTGGTGAAGGCGTTCCCGCGGGGCGCGACGCCGCTCGATTTCGCGTACGCCATTCACACCGACGTCGGGCACCAGTGCGTGGGCGCCCGCGTGAACGGCAAGATCGTCCCGGTGCGAACGCGGCTGAAGAACGGCGACATCGTCGAGATCATCACCGCGAACGGCCATAAACCCAGCCGCGACTGGCTGAACTACGTCGTCACGTCCCACGCGCGCTACAAGATCAAGCACTTCATCCGTTCCGAGGAGAAGTCGCGCGCGATCGAGCTCGGGCGGAAGGTGTTCGACAAGGAGGCGCGGCGCTTCGACCTGAACCCGCGGACGCTGCAGGAGACCCCCGCGTTCGCGGCGCAGGTCGCCGAACTCGGCGCGCAGAAGGCCGACGACCTGTTCGCCGCGCTTGGCTACGGCAAGCTCTCGCCGCGTCAGCTGCTGGTGAAGCTCGTGCCGCCGGACAAGTTGCACGAGAAGGCGCCCGAGTGGGGCGTGACGACCGCCATGAAGCGCGTGCTGGGCGCGGGCGGCCGCGTGCTCGGCACCGGCGCCGGGGGCGACGATAAGATCAAGGTGCGCGGCTTCGACGACCTGATGGTCTACCGCGCGCGCTGCTGCAACCCGATCCGCGGCGAGAAGATCATCGGCTACATCACGCGCGGCAAGGGCGTCTCCGTGCACTCCGTGACGTGTCCCAACGTGATCAACCTGATGTACGACCCGGAGCGCCGGATCGAGGTGGAGTGGGACAAGGGCGGCGCCGACGCGATGCGCTACACCGTGAAGCTCTCGATGGAGGTCGAGGACCGCAAGGGCCTGCTGGCCGCCATCAGCGCGAAGATCGCGGACATCAACACCAATATCAAGAACGTCGAGGCCCACACCGAGGCCGAGCGTCACGCCCGCATCGACATGACGATCGAAATCGATGACATGAAGCACCTGGAAAAGGTGATCAAGTCGCTCCGCGGTGTGGACGGGGTGATCGGCGTCGAACGCGCCGCTAAGTAGCCGCGATCGCGATCGCGTCGATCTCGACGCGGACGTCCCGGGGCAGGCGCGCCACCTGCACGGTGGAACGAGCCGGGCTCGGCGCCGGGAAGAACTCCCCGTACACCGCGTTCATGGCCGCGAAGTCGGTCAGGTCGGCCAGATACACCGTGGTCCGGACGATGTCCGCCATCGTGAGGCCGCCGGCCTCGACCAGGGCGCGGACGTTCTCCAGCACGCGCCGGGTTTCAGCGGCGATGCCGCCGCCGACGAGCGCGCCCGTGACCGGATCGATCGGGATCTGGCCGGAGATGAAGAGAAACGGGCCGGCCTGGACGGCCGGCGAGTAGGGACCGATGGCCGCGGGCGCGGCGGCGCTCGAGACCGGGTGCCGGCTCACGCGGCCTTGACCACCTTGCCGGAGCGGAGGCACCGCGTGCAGACGCGCATGCGCTTCACGCCGCCGTTGATCATCGCCCGCACCGACTGGAGGTTGGGCTCGAACCGCCGCGCGCTCACGTTGTGCGCGTGGCTCACCCGCCGTCCCACCACCGGGACCTTCCCGCAGAATCTCGCAAGACTTCGCCATCTGAACCTCTACCAGCGACAGGCCGGAGTCGCCAAAACCTTAATCATAGCCCATCCCCCGTGGCTCAGGGCACGATGATGCGGGGCTCGGGCGGAGGCCCCTGGTCCGCGGGCGCCGACTGGTCCGGGCGCCGCACCACCCGGGCGATCAGATCCAGAAAGGCCCGGCCATCCGCCGGGTCGTCGCTCCTGGCGGACCGCGACGCCTCCTCGATGCGCCGGAGTACGACGGCCGCGTCACGGTCGAACGCGCTCCCGGCGTCCTTGCCCGCTTCCGCCAGCACGGACTTGAGGGCGGTCGCGAGGCGCTCAGCTGGCAGCGACGCCGGCCGGTGGTCGTAGATGACCCCGCGCGAGGCCGTTTCCAGCGTGGCCGCGACCGCCGCCGCTGCTTCCCACACGTCGTCGTCGACGAGCGCCTGCAGCTCGGGCGGCTCGTACTGGATCAGGAATGAGCTCACGAGGAAGAAGACCTGCGATTGGCGCTCGTTCAGATCGCGGACGTGGCGCACGAGACGCTCCAGGTCGCGCTGCTGCTGGCGGAGTTCGGCTGCCGGAGGGTGTTCGCGGGACGAGGTGAGGTACGCGCAGTCGTTGGGACAGCTGATCTGCACGAGGCGCTTGGTTCCGCAGCAGACGGGGCAGATCCAGCGGTCCAGCGCCGGGCAGGCCCGCCGGGCCCGCCGCTCACCACACAGCGCACACACCATGATTCTGATTATCGTCCAACGTTGACCGGGACGGTTTGGCGCCCATCCTGTTGCTTTATGGGCACACCCACGTAACCATCACCCTCCAGCCGGCGTCATCAGGATGGGACATCCGACGCATCGAACCGTGAGACAGGGCGGGGCGTCTAAAGGTGAAATGCTGACACGGATAGCGGCGGCCGGCCACGTCGACCGTGTAAACGATTGTATTGAAGGCAGTTATTGGATGGATTCCGAAAGAGTTGCCTGTCCTAAATCTGTGGGAAGCGCCCGCTGCTTAGGACGGCCCGGACGTCCGATAGCTTGTTGGCAACGGACTCTAAGTAAGAGTATGATTGGCAGTTAATTTGCATGCTCTGGCGGACACTGAGCGGTGGCTCGGTAGTGAATCGAGCCAGGCCCCGGAAGGGCCGGCGGGAAGGAGCGGCGTCATGAAGAAGAAGACCCAGAAGGCGGCCGGGACAGACATCAAGCCAGGCCGTTATGCGGAACTGAAGCGGATGCTCGAGGAGCGGCGTCGCGACCTGCAGGCCGAGGTCCAGGGCCGGATGCGCGATGTGCGGGCCGAGGCCCAGGGCGGCAAGTCGCACGACGTCTTCGACGACGTCGAGAGCTCGGAAGCGGACATCCAGGACGACATCGAGCTGGCGCTGATCCAGATGAAGTCGGAGACGCTCAGCAAGATCAACGACGCGCTCGGGCGCCTCGAGCAGGGCGACTACGGCAACTGTTTCGAGTGCGGCTCGGAAATCCTCGAGAATCGGCTGCGGGCGCTGCCGTTCGCCGTTCGCTGTAAGAACTGCGAGGAGGCCCGCGAGATGGCCGAGCAGCGCGAGCGTCAGCTGACGGCGCGGCGCGGTTCGTCGTCGCTCTTCTACGACATGTAACGACCGGCGTTCAGCACCACGTAATCGGGGCTCCGCCGGTGGCGGAGCCCGCCTCCTCCCACCGGCCCGGATCTCCTGTTTTGACAACGTTGCCTCGCCCGACCTGCCGGTCGGGCCGAAGCGGAACATAATGAGGTCGCCATGAGCGATCAACCTGAGAACGTGACGCCCGAGGAGACGACGGCGACGGATCGGCCGCTCACGCTGCCTGCCGAGCTGCCGATCCTGCCGCTGCGCGACACGGTGCTCTTTCCGAACTCGTTCATGCCCCTGGCCGTGGCGCGTCCGAGTTCGGTGAAGCTCGTCGAGGACGCGATCGGCGACGGCAAGCTCATCGCCGTGTTCGCGCAGCGCGACGCGACCGTGGACGAACCGCGCGACGGAGATCTGTACCCGGTCGGCACGGCCACGCACATCCACAAGATGTTCAAGTTGCCCGACGGCAGCCTGCGCCTGATCGTCCAGGGCCTGGCGCGCCTGCGGCTCGACGAGCTCGTCTCGGTGTCGCCCTATCTGCGCGGCCGCGTCACCGAGGTGCACGACGAGATCGCCGACGCCGACCGCCTGGAGATCGACGCGCTGGCGCGCAACATCAAGACGAACTTCCAGCAGGTCGTGTCCCTGTCACCCCTGCTCTCCGACGACCTGCAGACGCTCGCGATGAACATCGCGGAGCCGGGCCGCCTGGCCGACTTCATCGCCTCGTCCCTCTCGACGATCGGGACGCCGGTGAAGCAGGACGTGCTCGAGGCCCACGACATCCGCGGCCGGATGAACAGCCTCAACCGGATCCTGATCAAGGAGCTCGAAGTGCTCGAGCTCGGGTCGAAGATCCAGTCCCAGGTGCAGTCCGAGGTCGGTAAGAACCAGCGCGAGTACTTCCTGCGCGAGCAGATGAAGGCGATCCAGAAGGAGCTCGGCGAAGGCGACGACCAGACCCGTGAGATCGAAGAGCTCGCGGAGAAGATCGAAGCGGCCGGGATGCCCGAGCCGGTGAAGAAGGAGGCGCTCCGCGAGCTGGATCGCCTCTCGAAGATGCCCGCCGCCGCCGCCGAGTACACCGTCTCGCGCACCTACGTGGACTGGCTCGTCGCGCTCCCGTGGGCGAAGCGCACCGAGGAGACGATCGACCTCGTGCGGACCAAGGAGATCCTCGACGAGGACCACTCGGGCCTCGAGAAGGCGAAGGACCGCATCCTCGAGTACCTCGCGGTGCGGAAGCTGAATCCGGACGTCAAGGGGCCGATCCTGTGCTTCGTCGGCCCTCCCGGCGTCGGCAAGACGTCGCTCGCGCGGTCAATCGCGCACGCGCTCGGCCGGAAGTTCGTCCGCGTGTCGCTCGGCGGCATGCGCGACGAGGCCGAGATCCGCGGCCACCGGCGCACGTACATCGGCGCTCTGCCCGGCCAGATCATTCAGGGCCTGCGGCGGGCGGAGTCGAAGAACCCGGTGTTCATCCTCGACGAGATCGACAAGCTCGGCACGGACTTCCGCGGCGATCCGTCCTCGGCCCTGCTCGAGGTGCTGGATCCGGAGCAGAACAACACGTTCCGCGACCACTACCTCGACGTGCCGTTCGATCTCTCGGAGGTGCTCTTCATCACGACGGCGAACATCCTCGACCCGGTGCCCGCGCCGCTGCGTGACCGCATGGAGGTGCTCGAGATCGCGGGCTACACCGAGGAGGAGAAGCTGCACATCGCCCAGGACCACCTGATCGCCAAGCAGGTCACGAACCACGGCCTCACGGCGAGCGCGATCCGCTTCACGCCGGACGCGATCCACCAGGTGATCCGCGGCTACACACGCGAGGCCGGCGTCCGCAACCTCGAGCGCGAGATCGGCGCCCTCTGCCGCAAGGTGGCCCGCCGCCGCGCCGAAGGCGACGAGACGTTTGTCGAGGTCACGCCGGACGTGGTGACCGAGATGCTGGGCGCGCCGCGCTTCCTCGACGAGGAAGTCGAGGAGCGGACCAAGGATCCCGGCGTCGCGATCGGCATGGCGTGGACGCCGGTGGGCGGTGAGGTGCTGTTCATCGAGGCGTCCCGGATGGCGGGCACGGGGTCGCTGACCCTGACCGGCCAGCTCGGCGAGGTGATGAAAGAGTCGGCGCGCGCCGCCCTGTCGTGGATCCGCGCGCACGCTCGCGAGTACAACATCGATCCGGAGTTCTTCAAGAACACGGAGATGCACGTGCACGTGCCCTCGGGCGCGATCCCGAAGGACGGCCCGTCGGCCGGCGTCACGATGGCGACCGCGATGGCCTCGGAGCTCACCGGACGGCCGGTGCGCGGCGACCTCTCGATGACCGGCGAGATCACGCTGTCGGGCCGGGTGCTCCCGGTCGGCGGCATCAAGGAAAAGGTGCTGGCGGCGCGGCGGGTCGGCATTCGCGAGGTGATCCTGCCGAAGCAGAACGCCAAGAACGTCAACGAGGACCTCACGCCCGAGCTGCGCAAGGACCTCACGTTCCACTTCGTCTCGACGATCGACGAAGTGCTCGCGCTGGCGCTGACGCCGGTGTCGTCCGACGTCCGCCCGGGCCGCAAGCCGCCCCGCGCGGCCGCTCAGATCAGCGTCAGGCCGTAGGCGGTCTTCAGATCGACGATCTCCCCGCGGGCGAGCATGGCGCGGGCTTCATCCCGGGTGAACGCCCGCGCTTCGATTCGCTCGTCGTCGTCCGGCCGGTGGGGCGAGTCCGGCGCGGGCGGACGCAGGCCGGTCACGCGGAAGAAGATCATCTCTTCGCTGCAGAAGCCGGGAGAGGGGTAGAAGCCGCCGAGGCGCTGCACCTGTTCCGGCGTCTCTCCAATCTCCTCCTCACATTCACGCGCGGCCGCGGCCTCCGGCGCTTCACCGGTCTCGACGCCGCCGGCCGGCAATTCCCAGATCTCGCGGCCCACCGCGTGCCGGTACTGCCGCACCAGCACCACCCGCCCGTCGTCCCGCAGCGGAATCAGCACGACGCTCGGGCCGTGACGCACGACAGCGCGCTCGTGCGCGCGGCCGTTGGGGAGCGTCACGGTATCCACTTCCACGGAGAACACGCGGCCGGTGTAGACCACATCCATCTCTACTGTTCGTCGGCTGGCTTGAAGCGGGCGCGAACCTCGTCCAGCACTATCTGCAGATCGGCTGGCAGGGGGCTGGTGAATTCCAGCCGGCGGCCGTCGATCGGGTGGGCAAAGGCGAGGCGCCCGGCGTGCAGGAACGGCCGTGCGAGATGCGTGACGGCCCGCAGGTCGCCGGCGACGCGCCGATGGACGCCGCCGTAGAGGGAATCGCCGACGATCGGATGACCGATGGCGCTCAGGTGCACGCGGATCTGATGCGTGCGCCCCGTGTGAATGGCGACGCGCACCAGCGTCAGGGCGCGGCCGAAGTGTTCGGCGCCCGTGATCCGGGTCACGGCGGTCCGGCTCCGGCGGGACCGCGCCGACATCTTCTTCCGGTTCGACGAGTCGCGCCCGATCGGCGCGTCGATCCGTCGCCCGGCCATGACCTCGCCCCACACGAGGGCGAAGTACTCCTTCTCGACCTCCCGTTCTTCGAACTGACGGGCGAGCGCTTCGTGGGAGGCGTCGTGCTTGGCAACCACCATCAGCCCGGACGTGCCGCGGTCGAGGCGGTGCACGATGCCCGGCCGCTTCTCGCCGCCAATGCCGCTCAGGTCCTTCACGTGGTGGAGCAGCGCGTTGACGAGCGTCCCGCTGCCGTGGCCCGCGGCAGGGTGCACGACCATGCCCGCCGGCTTGTCCACGACGACGAGGTCGGCGTCCTGATACACGATCGGGAGCGGCAGGTCTTCGGCCTCGACGGCGGCTTCGACGGCCTCGGGCAGGTCGAGCTGCACGGCCTGGCCCGGCTTCACGACGAGGTTCGCTTTGGCCGCCCGGCCGTCGACGAGAACCGCGCCGTCCTTGATCAGCCGCTGGAGCTGCGACCGCGAGTGCCCGGCGACCACCGACGCGAGAAACACGTCGAGCCGCATGCCCTCGGCATCGTCGGGGACGGTCACACTGTCAAGTGACATCAGGCGGCGCGGCGCTTGGCCTTGGCCTGGGGCTCGACGGGCGCGTGGCGCGACAGCCGGACGAGCATGTAGACCGCCAGCGGCGCGAGGAAGAGCGAGATGAACTGCGACGTGGAGAAGATCCACACCGAGCCGCGCGGATCCCCGCGGTAGAACTCGATGATGAACCGCGAGATCGCGTAGAGCAGCATGTACAGCCAGAACGTGCGACCCTTGAACTGGCCGGGGCGGCGTTCGGAGAAGAGCAGGATCGCCAGGATCAGGGCCTCGGCGCCGGCCTCGTAGAGCTGCGTCGGGTGCAGCGGCACGTTGAGCGGCGTGCCGTTGTTCGCCGCGGCGAAGGGACTCGTGAACGTGATGCCCCAGGGCATCGTCGTGGGCTTGCCGAAACAGCAGCCCGCGAAGAAGCACCCGAAGCGGCCGACGACGTGCCCCAGGGCGATGCCCGGCGCAAACGCGTCGCAGGTCGTCCAGAGCGGCATGCCGTGGCGCCTGATGAACCACACGGACACGGCGACCGCGAGGATGAGCCCGCCGTAGAACACGCCGCCCGAGCGCACGAGCGACAGGAGCTGCGCGGGATCCGTCGCGAAGAAGCGGTAATCGACGACCAGCAGCAGGAGCTTCGCGCCGATGAGCGCGCTGATGATGATGTAGATGCCGAGGTCGAGCACGCGTGCTTCGTCGAGGCCCCAGCGGCGGGCGCGCACGACGGCGAGTTGCAGGCCGATCAGGTAGGCGGCGGCGAGCAGCAGGCCGTAGGTGTAGATGACGATGGGCCCGTAGCCGGCGATGGGGCCGAACTCAAACAGCTTCGGATACATGTTCTCCGCTTCCCAGCATATCCAGAATCATCATCACCACGCCAAACGTGATCGCCGAGTCGGCCACATTGAAGGTCCAGAAGTGGGTGGTCCGCCAGTAGACGTCCACGAAATCGACGACCGAGCCCGCCACGATCCGGTCGATGAGGTTGCCGGCCGCCCCGCCGATGATGAGGGCGAGGCCCGTCCTGGCGATGCGTTGATGATGCGCCATTCCGGCCGCGTAGCTGCCGACGGCGATGAGCGCGGCCGTGGCGAACACCGCGAGCAGCGGCGTTTTCAGCGGAAAATCGACGGCGTCGAGCAGGCCGAACGCCGCGCCCGTGTTCTGCACGTGCGTGAAATTGATGAGGTGGGGCACCACCGTGACGCTCTCGTAGAGCGGCAGGCGGGCCCGCACGGCGGCCTTCGCCAGCTGATCGACCACGACGACGGCCATCGCGATCAGGAGCTCGGTGCGCCGGGTCCGCAACAGGCTACTCATGCGCCGGGACCGCCAGCGCGTCCTGACAGCGCGGGCAGAGCCCCGCCCACGTGGCATCGGACGACACGTCCGGGACGTAGCGCCAGCACCGCTCGCATTTCACGCCGCCGGCTCGTTCGATCGCCACGGCGAGCGCGCCATCGCCGGGCCGCAGCTCCACGTCCGACACGATGAACAGCATGGGCAGGTCGCGGGCGTGGCGTTCGAGGAGGGCCAGCAGATCGCCCGACGCGGTGAGGACCGCGCGCGCCTGCAGCGGGCTCCCGAGCACCTTCTCCTTGCGGAGCGGCTCGATCTGCCCGAGCACGGCCGCGCGCACCTGCAGCAGGCGATCCCAGCGGGCGGCCAGATCGCCGTCCTGCAGAGCCGCCAGCCCGGCGGCGGCGGGGAAGAGCGCGAGGTGCACGGATTCCTCCCTGTCGCCCGGCAGGAACTGCCAGACCTGTTCGGCGGTCACGGAAAGAATCGGCGCGAGCAGCCGCGCGAGGCCCTCCGCCATCGTGTACATCGCCGTCTGCGCGGACCGGCGCTCGCGCGAGGCCGTGGCGAAGGTGTAGAGGCGATCCTTCGAGACGTCGCTGTAGAACGCGCTGAGGTCCACGGTGACGAAGGCGTTGAGCGCCTGGAAGATCGTCGAGTAGTCGTACTGGTCGTACGCCTCGAGCAGCTTCGACCCGAGGGCGGCGTAGCGGTGGAGGATGTAGCGATCGACCTCTTCCATCCGCGCGACCGGCACGGCGTCGACCGTCGGATCGAAGTCGTAGAGGTTCGAGATGAGGTAGCGAAGCGTGTTCCGGATCTTCCGGTACGCCTCCACGACGCGCGCGAGGATCTCCTTGCTGACGCGCAGCTCTTCCCGGTAGTCGGTCGACGCGACCCAGAGCCGCAGCACTTCGGCGCCGCTCTCCTTGATGACCTCCTGCGGCAGGATCGTGTTGCCGACCGACTTCGACATCTTCCGGCCTTCCAGGTCGATCAGGAAGCCGTGTGTCAGCACCTGACGGTACGGCGGGCGGCCGCGGGTGCCCAGGCCCACGAGCAGCGAGCTCTGGAACCAGCCGCGGTGCTGGTCGCTGCCCTCGAGATACAGGTCGGCCGGCCACGTCAGCTCGGGCCGGAAGGGCAGCACGGCCTCGTGGCTCGATCCGGAATCGAACCAGACATCGAGGATGTTGTATTCGCGCTCGAACGCGGCGCCCCCGCACGACGGGCAGGTGAGTCCGTCGGGCAGGAACTCCTCGATGGGGCGCTCGTACCACGCATCGGCGCCGTACCGTTCGAACACGTCCGCCGTTTTGGCCACGAGCGCCGCCGTGAGGACGGGCGTGCCGCAGGCCGTGCAGTCGACCGCCGGGATCGGCACGCCCCAGGCGCGCTGGCGCGAGATGCACCAGTCGGGCCGGTTGGTGAGCATGTTGTAGATCCGGTCGTGTCCCCACGCCGGGATCCAGGTCACGTCGCGGTCCACGGCGTCGAGCGCCGCCTGGCGGAGCGTCTTCTTCGAGCCGTCGGCGGTCTGGAGATCGGCCTCGCCGTCCATGCGCACGAACCACTGCGACGTGGCCAGAAAGATCACCGGGTTGTGGCAGCGCCAGCAGTGCGGGTACTGGTGCGCGAAGCTCTGGCGGTGCCACAGGCGGCTGCGCGTCTTGAGCGCGGCCTCGACGTTCGGGTTCGCGTCGAACACGCGCTGTCCGCCGAAGAGCTCCACCGTGTCGAAGAAGTGGCCGCCCGGCCCGACCGGCGCGTAGATCTCGAGGCCGTAGCGCAGGCCCGTGCTGAAGTCGTCGGCGCCGTGCCCCGGCGCCGTATGCACCGCGCCGGTGCCGGCGTCGAGCGTCACGTAATCACCCAGGACGCCGAGCGAATCACGGTCGTACAGCGGATGGCGGAAGCGCACATGCTCGAGCGCCGCGCCCTTGAATCGTGCGACCGGCGCGCCGAAGGGCCGCCCGACCTCGCCGGCCACCCGCTCGGCCAGCGCCTCGGCGACGATGACCGCGCGGCCGTCGACGTCGTAGGCCGCGTAGTCGAACTCCGGATGGAACGCCACGGCCAGGTTCGACGGGATCGTCCAGGGCGTGGTCGTCCAGATCAGGACGGAGACGTCGCGTCCCGCGAGGGCGGGCACGCGGCCCGCGAGATCCCCGGCCGCGTCCGGCGCCAGCGGAAACTCGACGTAGATCGACGGCGACGAGTGATCCGCGTACTCGACCTCCGCCTCGGCGAGCGCCGTGCGGCAGTGAATACACCAGTGGACCGGCTTCTTCCCCTTGTAGACCAGGCCTTTCTCGACGAACGCGCCGAGCGCCCGCGCGATCGTCGCCTGGTACGGAAACGCCATCGTGAGGTAGAGGTGGTCCCAGTCGCCGAAGATCAGCAGCCGCTGGAATTCCTTGTTCATCACGCCCACGAAGCGCTCGGCGTACGATCGGCACGCGCGGCAGAAATCGGCCACCGACATCTCGCGCTTCTTCGGCCCCAGCTCGCGGTCCACCTTGAGCTCGATCGGGAGGCCGTGGCAGTCGTACCCGAGCACGTACGGGGCGTCGAAGCCGGCCATGGACCGCGATTTCACGACGACGTCCTTCAGAATCTTGTTGAGCGCCGTGCCCAGATGGATGTTGCCGTTCGCGTACGGCGGACCGTCGTGCAGCACGAATTTCGGCGCGCCCTTGCGGCGCGCGCGAATCTGCCCGTACAGATCCATGGCGGCCCAGCGGTCGAGCGCTTCCGGCTCGGCCGTCTGGAGGTTCGCCTTCATCGGGAACTCGGTGCGGGGCAGGTTGACGGTGTCTTTCCACTCAGGCATGGGTATCCATCGATTTTATAATGAATGGATGGCCAGCCCGACCGATCGCCGCCAGGACCGCCCAATCCGCCAAGCCACCCTCGACAACGGCCTCACCGTCCTGATCCAGGAGGAGCACACCGCGCCGCTCGCCTCGGTCTGGTGCTGGTACCACGTCGGGTCGAAGGACGAGCGGCCGGGCCAGACCGGCGTGTCGCACTGGGTCGAGCACATGAACTTCAAGGGCACGACCAGAATCCCCAGGGATCAGGTCAAGGGCATCATCGAGCAGTTCGGGGGCAGCTGGAACGGCTACACCTTCATCGATCAGACGACGTACCTCGAGACGGCGACGACCAACGCGCTCGATCGGATGCTGTTCATCGAATCCGAGCGCATGGCGTCGTGCCTCTACCACCCCGAGGACTGCGAATCGGAGCGCACGGTGATCATCTCCGAGCTCCAGGGCGGCGAGAACGATCCCGATCAGCTGCTCGATCAGGAGGTGATCGCCGCCGCGTTCAAGGCCCACCCGTACCGGCATCCCACGATCGGCTGGATCTCGGATCTGCGCGACATGAGCCGAGACGAGCTCTACGGCTACTACCGCCAGTACTACGTGCCGAACAACGCGACGCTCGTCATCGTCGGGGACGTGGACACGGAAGATGCGCTGCGGCGCGTGGAGCGGCAGTTCGGCGGCATCGCGCCGGGCGCCGCGCTCCCGCGCGTCCGCACGGTGGAGCCCGAACAGACGGGCGAGCGGCGCGTGACGCTGAAGCGCGAGGGCGCGACGGCGTACTTCAAGGTCGCGTACCACGCGCCCGGCGTCACCGACCCCCGGTTTCATCCGCTGCTCGTGCTCGACGCCGTCCTGACCGGCGCGAAGGGCGTGAACCTCTGGGCGAGTTTTCGCGAGCCGCCGCCGCAGCGGCGGGCGCGCCTGTACCAGGCGCTGGTCGAACGCGGCCTGGCGTCGGCCGTCAACGGCGCGCTCCTCCCCACGGAGCAGCCGTTCGTGTACATCGTGTCGGCGACCGCGACGAACGGGACCTCGCTCGCGTCGCTCGAGGCGGCCATGCTGGAGGCGCTCGACGCGGTGCGGTCCGGCGGCATCACCGAGGACGAACTGGCCCGCGCGAAGGCGCAGCTCCGGGCGCGGATCGTCTTCGACAGCGACAGCGTCACCAATCTCGCTCACCAGCTCGGCTACTTCCGGACGATCGCCACGCTGGACACCTACCGTGAGATGCCGGCGCGCATCGCCGGCGTGACCGCCGGCGAAGTCGCGTCGGCGGCCGCCGCGATGCTCGAGGAGGCCAACCGGACGATCGGCTGGTTCGACCCGCGATGACCACGTCCCCGCCTCGCGGCCTGTCACCCACGCGCGCCGTCCTCGATAACGGCGTGGTGGTGCTCGCGAAAGAAGCGGCGATGACGCCAGCGGTCACGATCAGCCTCGCGATCGCGGCCGGCTCCGCATCGGACCCCGGGGACGCGCCAGGCGCGATGTTCCTGCTGTCGCGACTGCTCGAGCGGGGCACCGCGACGCGCTCGGCGGACGTCATTGCCGTGGAGCTCGACAATCGCGGGCTGTCACTCGGCATTCGCGTCAGCCGTCACGCCACCACGCTGGCCTGCACCTGCCTCGCCGAAGACTTCGATCCCGTGCTCGCGCTCGTGGCCGATCTGATCGTTGCGCCCGTCTTTCCCGAGCGAGAAGTCGAGACGCGAAAGGGCGAGGTCCTGACCGGCATCGGCCAGGATCGCGAGAACCCGTACTCACGCGCGGCTGAGGAGCTGATCGCGCGCCTCTACCAGGGCCATCCGTACGGGCATGCCGCGAAGGGCACGGCCGAGGCCGTGGCGGGCCTGACGCGCGAACGGCTCGTGGCGCTGCACCACGATCGGTTCGCGGCCGACGCGCTCACGGTCGCCGTCGTCGGCGACGTGGCGCCGAACCGGGCCGTCGACGCGGTTGGTCGCGCGCTCGGCGGCTGGCGCGCCTCGCGCCCGCCGCTCCCCGCCGTGCCCGTGCCGTCGCCGGCCCGCGAGCGGCGGCGCGTCGTTGTTTCGATGATGAACAAGTCGCAGGCCGACATCGCGTACGGCTTCGTCACGATCGCCAGGAAGGATCCGTCGTACCACGCCTCCTGGCTTGCGAATCACGTGTTCGGGCAGTACTCGATCGGGGGACGCCTCGGCGACAGCATCCGCGAGCGGCAGGGCATGGCCTACTACGTGTCGAGCGCGCTCGATCCCGACGTGATGGCCGGCCCGCTCATGATCCGCGCCGGCGTCAGCCCGGCGAACGTCGATCGGGCGGTCGCCTCGATCGACGAGGAGATCGCGCGGCTGCGGAAGGACGGCGTGACCGAAAAGGAGCTGGACGACTCGCGGCGGTTTCTCATCGGCTCGCTGCCGAGGGCGCTCGAGACCAACCCGCGCATCGCGCACTTTCTACAGGACGCCGAGTTCTACGGGCACGGCCTCGACTACGACCTGAAGGTCCCCGGCCTGCTCGGCGCGGTCACGCTCGACGAGGCCAACACCGCCGCCCGCCGCCTGCTCGATGCCGAGCGCGCCACGGTGGTGATTGCCGGACCCTACGGGGAATAGTTGCATTTGGTAATTGGGTAATTTGGTAACTGGATAATTTGGTAACTGGATAATTGGTCGTTCCTCAGGTACCAAATCAATTACCCAATTACCCAATTACCAATTACCAAGTTACCAAGTTACCAAGTTACCCAATTACCCAATGCAGGGCTCACCCCGGCGGCCAGGCGAAGCTCCTGCCTCCGAGCAGGTGCAGGTGGATGTGGAAGACGGTCTGGCCTCCGTCGCGGTTCGTGTTGAATACCGTCCGGTAGCCGCCGGCCGCCAAGCCGCGCGACGCCGCAATCGCCGCCGCCCGCCTCACCATCTCACCGACGAGGCCGTCGTCACCCTCTGACAGATCGTTGAGCGTCTCGACGTGCCGCTTCGGCACCACCAGCACGTGCGTGGGCGCGTGCGGGTTGATGTCGTTGAAGGCGATCAGGTGTTCGTCCTCGTAGACGATCGAGGCCGGAATCTCACGGGCGATGATTTTGCAGAAGAGGCAGGGGGGCATGGGGGCTCGGGTGCTTGGGTGCTTGGGTGCTGGTGGGTGCTCAGGTGCTCAGGTGCTCAGGTGCTGTGCGGTGCTCAGGTGCGGTGCGCGAGGGCGATGCGGTCGATGCCCTGGAGATCGCGTCGCATGCCGGCCATTGTGAGGCCGGGCGTGCCCGAGATCAACTGGCTGACGGCGTGGGCCTGGCCTGCGCCGAATTCGAGGATCAGCACGCCGCCGCGCGAGAGGTGGGCCGGCGCCGCGGCGACGAGGCGGCGGATCACGGCCAGGCCGTCGGCGCCGGCAAAGAGCGCCGTCGCCGGCTCGAACGCTCCCACTTCGGGCGCCAGCGTGGCGCGGGCGGCGTCGGGCACGTATGGAGGGTTCGCCACGATCAGGTCCAGCGGACCCGCGTCCGGGTCGAGCAGGTCCGTGCGGGCGAACGCGATCGCGGACGAGACACCGTGCCGCTCGGCGTTGGCGCGCGCCACGGCGAGCGCCGCGTCGGACACATCGGTCGCCACGAGACGCGCGGCCGGACGCTCGCAGGCGATCGTGATCGCGAGGCAGCCGCTGCCCGTGCCGATGTCGGCGGCCCGGGCCGGTGGCGGCAGCTCGAGCGCGGCCTCGATGACGAGCTCGGTCTCCGGGCGCGGCACGAGCACGGCGGGTGACACGGTGAAGGTGCGATTCCAGAATTCGCGCTCGCCGAGGATGTAGGCGAGGGGCTCGCGGCGCTCGCGGCGCGACACCAGCAGCTCGTAGGCGCCGGGGAACTGCGGCGGCGCCGGTTCCCGGGAAGACGCGAGGAACACGGCCGTGTTCCAGCCGAGGGCGCGCTCGGCGAGCAGCCGCGCGTCGAGCCCGGCTTCATCGTCCGGGATCCCGGCCGCGCACAGGCGCCGCCGCGCGGCCGCGACGTGATCCGTGATTCGACCCACCTGGCCTACCAGCCCACCTGACCCACGCGCCCGTTAGGAGACGGCCGTGGCGTCTTTCAGTTTTTCGGACGTGTAGTGCGTGACGACCTGATCGAGGAGCTCGGTGAGGTCGCCGTTCAGGACGTTCACGAGCTGGTGCGTCGTGAAGTTGACGCGGTGATCCGTAATCCGGCTTTGCGGGAAGTTGTACGTGCGGATCTTCTCCGACCGCTCGCCGGTGCCGACCTGGCTGCGCCGATCCTTCGCGATGGCTTCCTGCTGCTTGCGCAGTTCCATTTCGTACAGCCGCGACCGCAGCACCTTCATGGCCTTGGAGCGGTTCTTGATCTGCGACTTCTCGTCCTGCTGCGACACGACCACGCCGGTCGGCAGGTGCGTGATGCGCACCGCGGAGTACGTCGTGTTCACGCTCTGGCCGCCGGGCCCGCTCGAGCAGAACGTGTCGATGCGCAGATCCTTGTCGTTGATCTGGACGTCCACTTCCTCGGCTTCCGGCAGCACCGCGACCGTGGCCGTGGAGGTGTGGATGCGGCCGCTCGCCTCGGTGGCCGGCACGCGCTGCACGCGGTGCACGCCGCTCTCGTATTTGAGCCGGCTGTAGGCGCCGCGGCCCTCGATGGTGGCGATCACTTCTTTCAGCCCGCCGACGCCCGTGTCGCTCGACGACATCACCTCGAGCTTCCAGCCCTGCCGCTCGGCGAATTTGCTGTACATCCGGAACAGCTCGCCCGCGAAGAGCGCCGCTTCGTCGCCGCCGGTGCCGGCGCGAATCTCGAGCATGACGTTCTTCTGGTCGTTCGGATCCTTGGGCACGAGCAGGATCTTGAGCTGGCCGAGCAGCATGTCGCGCTTCTCGGTGAGCGCCTTCACTTCCGGCGCCGCCAGCTCCCGCATGTCGGGATCGCTCGACCCCGCCAGCTCTTCGGACTCGGCGAGGTCCTTGAGGACCGTCCTGTACTCGCGGAAGCAGTCCACGAGCTCCTGCAGCTCGGCGAGCGCCTTGGCGTGCTTCCGGTACTCCGCCTGCTCGCTCTGCACCTCGGGCGTCCCGAGCAGCACGCTCAGCTCGTTGTACCGCCGTTCGACGTCTTCGAGTTTGTCAAACATAGAGAACTGACGCTGCGGTTCTAAAGGTTCTGATGGTTCTGGGGGTTCTGAAGGTCGGGTTCCGAAGGTTCAGTGTTCAAGGTTCCAGGTTCCAATCGAACCTCCTGACCCGTCGAACCTTCAGAATCCGACCTGAGAACCCGACCTTCAGAACCCCCAGAACCTTTGGAACCCTTAGAACCTCTCGATCCGCTATCCCCCCGATACCGGCGGCAGAAACGCGACTTCGTCGCCGTCGTGGATTTCGCGATCCATCCGGGCGTAGTCGGCGTTGACGGCGCTCGACATCGACCGCTCGTAGGCGGCCAGCCCTGGAAACTCCTGCGCGAGCGCCCGCCACAGCGACGCGACCGTCGCGCCGGGCGCGGCCTCGCGGGTCAACTCGGCGCCGCCGGCGATGTCGCGGAGCCGCGCGAACAGCCGCACCGTCACGCGCAAGAAATTCTCTCCGCCTCGGCGCGCGCGGCCTGATCGTCGGGATCCGCCGTCGCTCCCTCGATCCACACGTCGCCGCCGTCGAAGAACTCGCGCTTCCAGATCGGCGCGATTTGCTTCACGCGCTCGATCGCATAGCGGCACGCGTGGAAGGCGTGCGCCCGATGGGGTGATGCCGCGACGATCGCCACGCTGGCCTCGCCGATCTCGAGCCGCCCGACGCGATGGTGCAGCGCGAACGTCACATCGTTCCAGCGCTCCGCGATTTCCGCCGCGATGCGCTCGAAGCTTCTGACCGCCAGCGGCTCGTACGCCTCGTACTCGAGGTGGCGCACCTGCCGTCCGGCGTTGTGATCGCGCACGAGACCGAGGAACGTCACGACAGCGCCGTCGGCGCCCGTCGGCCCGACCGCCGCGATGAGGCGATCCAGATCCAGCGCGGCCGGCCCAATCGCCAGCAGCGGCGCCGCGTTCATCCTTCCAGTATACCGCCCCAGAAATGGTGCAGCAGGGGCGCGCCGCCCCCGAGCACCGGCGCGTGACGGATGGCTTCGGCGACATACGCCTGCGCGCGCGCGGCCGCGTCGGCCAGCGGGACCCCGCGCGCCAGCAGCGCCGCCACCGCCGAGGCGAACGTGCAGCCCGTGCCGTGCGCGCCCCGACCGGGCGCCCGATCGACCCGCAGTTCCGTGAACGTGTCGTCGAGCACGAGGTCGACGATCGTGCCGCCCTCGTCGTGGCCGCCCGTGATGATCACCGCGCGGGCGCCCAGGTCGCGGATGCGCTCGGCCGCGTCGCGCCGATCCGCCAGCGAGCGGATCCGACGCCCGCTCAGCGCCTCGGCCTCGGGTAAGTTGGGCGTCACCACGCGCGCCAGCGGCAGCAGCTCCGTCAGCAGCATCTGCACGCCGTCGTCGTCCAGGAGGCGGACGCCGCTCTTCGACACGAGCACCGGATCGACGACGACCGACGGCAGCTCGAGGTCCTGGATGGCCGCCGCGACGGCCTCGACGATCGCGGCGTTGGCCAGCATGCCGGTCTTGACGGCCTGAATCGGGATGTCGCTTGCCACCGCCTCGATCTGCGCCTCGACCAGATCGGCCGGCAGCGCGAGCGACGCGATGATGCCCGACGTGCTCTGCGCCGTGATCGCCGTGACGGCCGACACGCCGTACACGCCGAACGCCGCGAAGGTCTTCAGGTCGGCCTGAATGCCCGCGCCGGCGCTCGAGTCGCTGCCGGCGACCGTCAGCGCGCAGACGGGCGTCATGGTCCCGCCGCCACCGGCGTGAACACGAGCAGGTAGAGGAAGGGCGGCAGCGCCTCGCGCGAGGTGACCGAGAACCCGGCCGCCGCCGCCGCCGCGACGACCGTGTCGGGCTCAACGCGCGATTCCGGATCGGGGCCGGGCCCGCCGCCGCCGGCCGTGAACTCGACGATGCCGAGCCGGCCTCCGGGCTTGAGCGCGCGCGCGAGGTTGCGAAGCAGCGGCACGGGATCATCCATCTCGTGGAAAGTGTCCACCATCAGCTCGACGTCCACCCCCGGGGGCAGCGCCGGATCGCTCGGCGTGCCGAGCACCGTCCGGACGTTGCGCAGGTCCTCGCGGGCGACGCGGCGGTTGGTCGCCTCGATCATGAGCGGCTGGATGTCCTCCGCGTACACGAGGCCATTCGGGCCGACGCGCCGCGCCAGGCGAATCGTGAACCACCCGCCGCCTGCGCCGATGTCCGCCACCACGGAACCCTCGGCGATGCCGAGCGTGTCCATGATCAGATCCGGCTTCTGCCACTCGTCGCGATCCGGGGCCTCGAGCAGGCCGAGGTCCTGCGGAGGGAAGAGATGGCGGGACTGGACGGATGGGGCGGGTTGGGCCGGTGAGGCGGGTTGGGCCGGTTGAGCGGGTGAGGCGGGTGGGTTTCCGCACGCCGCCGCCAGCGCGATCACCCCCACCAGACCCACCCGGCCGACCTGACCTACTTGACCTACCTGACCCAAGTGACCCACCTGCCCTACCCCCGTCCCGCGACGCCGGGCCGCGTCATCGCTTCGACCGAGAGAATCCGGTCCAGCGCGTCCTCTTCGAGGAGCCCGCGCTCGAGCACGAGTTCGCGGATCGATCGCCCCGTCGCGATGGCCGTCTTCGCGATCTCCGCGGTCGCGGCGTACCCGATGTATGGGCTGAGCGCGGTGGCGGTGGCCGTGCTGCGGTCGAGCAGCTCGCGCGCGCGCGCCCGATCGGCGGTGATGCCATCGACGCAGCGGATGCGGAACGTCGTCATCGCCGCCCGCAGGATGGCGGCGGCGTGGAGCGCGTTCCACGCGATCACGGGCATCATCACGTTCAGCTCGAGCTGGCCGGCCTCGGCGGCGAAGGTGATCGTCGTGTCGCAACCGATCACCTGGAAGCACACCTGGTTCACCATCTCGGCGATGGACGGGTTCACCTTGCCGGGCATGATCGACGACCCCGGCTGCACGGCCGGCAACGCGATTTCGGCGAGGCCCGCGCGCGGCCCCATCGACAGCAGGCGCAGATCGCTCGCGATCTTGCTCAGCTCGACGGCGAGGCGGCGCATCGCTCCGGAGTACGCCAGCACGTCGCCCATGCTCTGCGTCACGCGAAACAGGTTGGCCGCGGGCTTGAGCGGCAGGCCCGTCGCCTGGGCCAGGCGCTCGACGATCAGCGTCCGATACTCGTCGCCGGCGTTGAGCCCGGTGCCGACGGCCGTGGCGCCGACGTTCAGTTCGGTCAGTTGTTCGGCGGCGTCGGCCACGTCGGTGGCCGCCCGGCGCAGGCAGGCCGCGTAGCCGCTGAATTCCTGGCCGAGCGTGATCGGCACCGCGTCCTGCAGGTGCGTCCGTCCGGTTTTCAGCACGTCGGTGAACTCGTCGGCCTTGCGTCCGAACGCGTCGCCGAGGTCGCGCGCGGCGGTCGCGAGCGGGCCGGCGCCCGCGAGCAGGGCGAGGCGCGTCGCGGTGGGGAAGACGTCGTTCGTCGACTGCCCCATGTTGACGTGGTCGTTCGGGTGGATGCGGGCGTAGGACCCGAGGGGATCGCCCAACAGCTCGCCCGCGCGGTTGGCGATGACCTCGTTGACGTTCATGTTGTGCGAGGTGCCGGCGCCCGCCTGGTAGACGTCCACGACGAACTGATCGGCCATGGCGCCGTCGAGGATCTCCTGCGCGGCGCGGCGGATGGCGTCGGCCAGGAGCGGCTCGAGCCGGCCGAGCGCTTCGTTGGTGTCGGCGGCGGCGCGCTTCACCAGCACGGTGGCGTCGACGAGCTCGCGTGGGGCCCGCAGGCCGCTGATCGGGAAGTTCAGCACCGCGCGCTGGGTCTGGATCCCGTAGTAGGCGTCGGCGGGCACGTCGAGCTCGCCGAGGGCGTCGCGCTCGATCCGGACGGACATGTTCGTCTCCACCCGAATTATACTGGGCCGTTATGCTGCCTGCCTTCTTCGACAGCGTCCTCGAGCTCATTACCCAGACGTCGACGAACCTGCCGCCCGACGTCCGGGCCGCCATGAAACACGCCGTGTCCGCCGAGCCGGCCGGCACGCGGGCCTCGCAGGCGCTGACGATCATCGCCCAGAATATCGACCTGGCGGTGGACGCCGAGGGCGCCATCTGCCAGGACACCGGCATGCCGACCTTCGAGGTCCGCGTGCCTGTCGGGGCCAATCAGATCTGGATGCGCCAGCAAATCCGCGAGGCCATTGTCGAGGCCACGCGCCGCGGCAAGCTGCGGCCGAACTCGGTGGACTCCATCACCGGGAAGAACTCCGGCGACAACCTCGGCCCCGGCACGCCGATCATCCATTTCGATCAGTGGGAGCGGGACGACATCGAGATCAAGCTGATCCTGAAGGGCGGCGGCTGCGAGAACACCAACGCGCAGTACGCGCTGCCCGTCGAGCTGCCGCACCTCGGCCGCGCCGATCGCACGCTCGACGGCGTGCGGAAATGCATCCTCCATGCGGTCTGGCAGGCGCAGGGGAAGGGCTGCAGCCCGGGCGCGGTCGGCGTCTGCGTCGGCGGCGATCGCACGTCGGGCTACCTGCACGCGAAGGAGCAGCTGTTCCGCACGCTGGACGACGTGAATCCCGATTCGCGGCTCGCCGAGGTCGAGGCCGCCGTGATGGGGACGGTCAACGGGCTCGGGATCGGCGCGATGGGCTTTGGCGGCAAGGTCACGTTGATCGGCTGCAAGATCGGCGCGCTCAACCGCCTGCCCGCGAGCTTCTTCGTGTCCGTGGCGTACGACTGCTGGGCGTTCCGTCGCCTCGGCGTCGCGCTCGACCCGGCCACCGGCGCGATCCGCCGCTGGCTGTACCGCGACCCGTCGCATCCGGTGATCCCGATGCTCGACCAGGCCGGATTCCAGCGCACCGGCCGCGAGGTCGCGCTCGAGGCGCCGATCAGCGACGCGCAGATCCGGTCGCTCGAGGTGGGCGACGTCGTGATGATCTCGGGCCGGATGTTCACGGGCCGTGACGCGGTGCACGCCCATCTCATGAAGCACGAGCCGCCGGTCGACCTGCGGGGATCGGTGCTCTATCACTGCGGGCCCGTCGTCCAGAAGGACGGCGACGCGTGGCGCGTGACGGCCGCGGGCCCGACGACGAGCATTCGCGAGGAACCGTACCAGGGCGAGATCATCCGGCGCTACGGCGTGCGCGCGGTGATCGGCAAGGGCGGCATGGGCGCCAAGACGCTGGCCGCGCTCCAGGAGCACGGCGCCGTCTACCTGAACGCCATCGGCGGCGCGGCCCAGTTCTACGCGCGCGCGATCACCGCCGTGGACGACGTGTCGCTGCTCGAGTTCGGGACACCCGAGGCGATGTGGCACCTGCGCGTGAAGGACTTCCCGGCGATCGTCACGATGGACGCGCACGGCCACAGCCTGCACCAGGACGTCGAGGATGAATCGGGGCGGAACCTGGAAGTCGTCAGTCGCTAGTCGCTAGTCGCTAGTCGGAGTCGTCCTCACGACTTCAACGGGGCGAAATCTTTCGCCGCCGGACGGATGTAGCCGGCCTGCATCGCGGCCATGTCGAGATCCATCGTCTCGAGGTCGGTGATCGCGACGAGCGGGAAAGGGGAGAGGTCGGGCAGATCGATCGTCTTCAGGTAGCTCGAGCAGGTGGAGCAGATCTCGATCCGCCGATCCTTGCGCTCCTCGTCGGGCGCGGCGGTGCGGAAGCTCTCGTCGGCGGCGCCGCAGTGCGCGCAGGCGTATTCGCTCAGGCCCCACGTCGCGGCGCAGAACGAGCAGCGCAGCAGCTTCGTGCCGTCCACGACCTCGGCGAGCGCCGCCCACGATCCGCAGACGGGACAGTAGCCGCGTTCCCAGCCGGCGAGCGCCGGCGCGAGCGCCTCATGCGCGCCCGCGTCGGGGAACGCGACGCGCTCGAGCGCGTGCGCGAACGGGCCGACGGCGAGTTCGGCCACGAGCCACAGGAGATCGGGCGCGAGGCCGCGCTGGACGGCGCCGGTGCGGATCGCGTGCTGGTCGCGCTGGAGCGACGCGGCCGCCAGCGACCCTGCGTCGAGGCTGCCGTCGGCGATCGCGTCGTGGATGTGCCGCGCGGCGTCGCCCGCGCCGCCCTCCGCGAGCGCGTCGCACAGCGCGAGCAGCGAAGGTTGCAGGTCCGGCAGCGGCACCGGCTCGCCGGCGAGCGCCGGCACGCCGCGCCGGAGCTTGGCGGCGACGTACTTCGGCGGCAGTGAGAGCCGCGGCAGGCGTCCGGTGTCGAGATCCGCGGCCAGGTCCGCGACCAGCGTGAGCAGGCGGCGCTGGAGGTCGACGGCCGGCGCGAGCTCGGGCCGGGCCCCGGTGATGGCCGTCCAGCGGGCCTCGGCGAGGCCGATCACGGTGGCGCGCGGCACGGGCGGGACGATCACGTAGGGCATGGGGAACCTGCCCTGCAGTATAATTGTGGCCAGGAGCAACGTCTAATGATCAACGTATCCGAGACGGCGGCGGCCAAGATTAGCGAGCTGTTGTCCGAGGAAAACAAAGCCGGCAGCGGCCTCCGGGTGTTCGTGCAGGGCGGCGGGTGCTCGGGCTTCCAGTACGGCCTGATGATCGAGGAGAACGGCCAGGGCTCGGGCGACCAGGTGTTCGAGTCGCACGGCGTGAAGCTGTTCGTCGATCCGATTAGCGTGCGCTACCTCACGGGCGCGGAAGTCGATTTCGTCGACACCGTGACCGGCGGGGGCTTCACGATCAAGAACCCGAACGCGACCTCGACCTGCGGCTGCGGGCAGTCGTTCAACGTCTGAGCGGGCGCGAGATGCCTCGCGCCCTCCCCGATCTCACCTCGCTGCGGCCCGCCGGCGGCAAGCGCTCCAGTAAGCGCGACCGCATCCTCGCGCTGCTCGTGCGCCAGGAGGGCCACCTGAGCGCCGACGAGCTCGTCGATCTCGTCCGCCGCGAGGACCCGCGCATCGGCCGCGCCACCGTGTACCGCACGCTGCAGTGGATGGTCGAGGACGGCCTCGCCCGCAAGGTCGATTTCGGCGACGGGCGCGCGCGCTTCGAGGCGTCGCTGCGCCACCCGCGTCACTTCCATCTCGTCTGCACCACCTGCCACCGCTCATCGGAGTTCCTCAGCTCGGACGTGGAGGCGCTCGTCGAGGAAGTGGCCGCGGCGCGAAACTTCACAATCGCGCAGACCGAGGTCCGCGTGCTCGGGACGTGCGACGCGTGTCGGACCGGCGCGTCCGCGCCGACGATCGACGGTGTCACGACCGAGCTGGTCTTCGCCCGCGACGCGCTGCGGATCGCCATCGCGACCGAGCGCAGCGGCCTCGCGTTCTACACGCGGGCGGCGGCGATCACGAAAGATCGGCGCGGGCGGGCGGTGTTCCGGAAGCTCGCCGAGGAAGAGCAGGAGCACCTGGGCACGCTCGACGCGCGCTATCGCGAGCTCGTTGACGAGGAGCCCCGGATCGAGTCGCTGCCGACGTTCCTCTTCTTCAAGGGCGCCGCGAACGGCCTCTTCGCCGAGGGCGCGGACCAGCTCCGCAGGGGCGTGAACGACGAACGGGCCCTGCTCCTCGGCATCAAGTGCGAGCGCGGCTCGCACAAATTCTTCAAGAAGTACGGCGAGCGCTTCGAGGACTCCGAGGGCAAGCGCATCTTCCTGGAGTTCGCCGACGAAGAGAAGACCCACCTGAACCTGCTCATCGACGAGCTGAAGGCGCTCAAAGCGAGGCAGCGAACCCCCGCGCGCGGCCGCGTCCGGCGGCGCGCCGGCCGGGTGTCGCGGTGATCGACCTCCACACACATACGACGGCCTCCGACGGGCGCTGCACGCCGGAGGAGCTGGTGGCGCGCGCGGCCGCGGCCGGCGTCACGGTGCTGGGCGTCACCGACCACGACACCGTCGCGGGCTGCGCCGCGGCCGCCGCGGCCTGCGCGGCCCGCGGCATCACCTTTGTCCCGGGCATCGAGATCACGGCGGTGGCCGACGATGTCGACGTCCACACTCTCGCGTATTTCATCGACATCCAGTCGCCGGTGCTCGGCGCCTTCCTCGCCGCCCAGCGGCAGCGGCGCATCGACCGCGTCCACCAGATCGTGGATCGGCTCGCGGCGCTCGGCATGCCGCTCGATGCCGCCGCCATCGTGGCGCCGGGCGAGAGGGATTCCACGAAGTCGATCGGCCGCCCGTACGTGGCCCGCGCCCTCGTCGCCGCCGGCCATGTGCCGACCGTCACGGACGCGTTCGAGCGCTGGCTGATCCCGGGCCGGCCGGCGTTCGTGCCGCGCCTGGCCGCGCCGCCCGCCGAAGTGATCGCGCGGATCCACGAAGCGGGCGGCCTGGCCTCGATGGCGCACCCGGGACTCACGCGGCGCGACGCCGACATTCCCTCCTGGGTCGAGGCGGGACTCGACGCGCTCGAGGTCTTTCACGCCGAGCACGACGCCGAAACGCGCGCGAGGTACTTCGCCATGGCCCGGCAGCTCGGCGTCGCAATGACGGGCGGGTCGGATTTCCACGGCGACGCGGCCCACGGCGCCGAGCCGGGCGCCGGAGCGCTGCCGGTGGAGAATTTTGACGAGTTCAGGAAGAAACTGAGGAGCTGAGGAACTGGGGAACTAATGGCTCAAGCGCTTCTGACGGCGATCGGTCTCGGCTTCGCGGGTCTCCTGGTCACGATCTTCTTCGGCCTCCGGGTGGCCACCGCCGACGACATTTCACGCCACATCATTCTGGGCTTCTCCACGACGATCGTCATCCTGCTCGCGCACTCGATGATGATGTTCTATCTCATCGGGAAAGGGAAAGCCGTGAAGGATGCGATGGCCGAGGGCAACCTCACGGGAGACTTCGTCCAGCGGATCGCCGCCATTCGCAAGCCGGTGTTTTCGATTGGCACGCTGGCCATGGGCGTGACGATGGCGGGCGCGATCCTCGGGGCGGCCGTCGACACCGGCGCCCTGCCCCCGATCGTCCACGCGTGGATCGCCTATCTGGCCGTCGCCTCCAATGTCTGGGCTGCCCAGGTCGAGATGGCCGCCCTGCGCGGATCCTCGGCCGTCGTCGACGAAGTCAATCGCCTGCTCGGCGCGTGACGCCCGTCCTCGAACTCGCCGGCGTCTCGAAGGCGTACGGCGCGCTGCGGCCGCTGCGCATCCGCGAACTGGCCGTGCATCGGGGCGAGGCCGTGGCCCTCGTCGGCCTGGATGCGCCCGCCGCTGAAATCCTCGTCAACCTGATCATGGGCGCGACGCTTCCCGATGAGGGTCGCATTGTCGCATTCGGCCGCGAGACGTCGACCGTCGCCGACAGCACCGAGTGGCTCGCCCTGGCCGATCGATTCGGCCTGGTCGGCCACCGCGCCGTGCTGCTCGACGCGCTCAGCGTCGTGCAGAACCTGGCCCTGCCGTTGACCCTCGACATCGAGCCGCCGCCGCCCGGCATCCGCGACCGCGCCGTGGCGCTCGCGCGGCAGGTGGCCCTGCCCGAGGCCGCCTGGGATCGACCCGTGGGCGCGCTCGACGCGCCGGGACGCGTGCGCGTGCATCTCGCGCGGGCGCTGGCGCTCGACCCGGGCGTGCTGATCCTCGAGCACGCGTCCGCGGGCCTCGATGCGGATCGCCGCGCGGAGATCGGCTCGTTGATCCGCGAGGTTGCATCCGCGCGGGGACCTGCTATCCTCGCGCTCACGCGCGACGAGGTCTTCGCCGAAGCCGTCGCCACGCGCGTCCTTCGCCACGATCCGCGCACCGGCGCGTGCGCCGCGCCACGCGGCTGGCGCTTCTGGTAAGACGACCGATCCGATGCCGAGCCCCATACTGCTCCTCTTCGACGTCGACGGCACGCTCATGCTGAGCGGCGGCGCCGGGGCGCGTGCGCTGTCCTGCGCGTTCGAGGAGATCTTCGGCGTCGCCGACGCGTTCAGGAATACCCGCATCGCGGGGCGCACGGACTACTGGGTCCTGACCGACGCGCTCGCCGCCAGCGGCGTCGATGCGCGGCCAGAGGATGTCGCGCGCTTCGGGAGCGTCTATGTGCAGCACCTCCAGCGCGAGATCGAGAAGCCCGGTCCGCGCAAGGGCATCATGCCCGGCGTCCCGGCGCTGCTCGACGCGCTCGCCACGCGGCCGGGCGTGCGCCTCTCGCTGCTGACGGGCAACTTCCAGGCCGGCGCGCGCGTCAAGCTCGAGCACTTCGACTTGTGGCGGTTCTTCCGCGGCGGGGCGTTTGGCGACGACGTGCCGGATTCGAAACCTGCTGCTGCCGCTCGCGGTGCGGGAGGCGCGGGAGGACGGGCTCGGCCTGACGGAGCCGTCCCAGGTCGTGGTGATTGGGGACACGCCGCTCGACGTCGCGTGCGCGGCGTCAGGGGAGGCGCGCTGCCTGGCGGTCGCGACGGGCGACTACGACCGGGCGGCGCTCGAGGCGGCCGGCGCCGAGGTGGTGTTCGAGGACCTCAGGGACACGGCCGCCGTGCTTCAGGCGCTGAAGTGCTGAAGTGATACAGGCTGAGGCTCAGCCATCGATCAGCCGCACGTCACCGGCGCGGGGGCCCTTCTGCGAGTCCTCGACGGTGAACTCGACACGCTGACCTTCGCGGAGCAGCTCGAAAACCGCTCCCCGGACCGCGCTCCGGTGAAAAAAGTGCTCGATCCCGCCCTCGTCGCGGACGAATCCGAAGCCTTTATCGATGAGGAGCCGTGCGATTGTGCCGGTCGGCATACCCGAAAACCCTCCGTTTCGAGCCCTGGGACCCATCCCCAGAGTACTCAGCGGGTTACGAGCGCCTGGCAGATGGGATCGAGCCGAAGGGACGCGCGACCAGCCGAGTGGATTCAGCCGAAGCCAAACCAGTGAAATCGAGGGCCAGTCTAGGCAGGACGCGCCCTAGAAGTCAAGCGTGGGCGCGCCTTTAGCGGGATTGGTCGAGAGCCTGAACCTGCCAGGTTTCGGGCTCGTCTTCGTCGTCTTCTTCGTCCTCTTCCTCGTCGCCATCTTCGTCATCGTCGTCGTCGTCGTCGGAATCGCCGTCGGTGGTCTTGTCGTAGAAGCGGGCGTCGTCGTCCTCGTCGCCGTCCTCGTCCTTGTCGTCGTCGACGTCGTCGAGATCGTCATCGAATGCAAGCGGGGACGGCTCGATTCCGTGCGCGTTGTCGTCGTTTGTCACGACGACGCTTCGGCGGCTGGCTTCGGCGGAGCCGCGGCGGCTGGGGCGGCAACTGGCGCTGGTGGCTTGGCCGGCTCGGCGACTTTCGGCTTGGGCGGCGGGTACGTGCTCCAGAAATGTCGCCCGCACCTCGGACACACCCAGAACTGCTCCGGAGGCCATTCCATGCCGGGCGCGGGATCCCTCAGGTCCATCTGCGCGCCGCAGCGCTGGCACCGGATCTGGATGTCGACGTCGCTCATGCGGGAATTCTAGCGCAGGTTCGAAGTACGATGCTCGCGTGATTCCCGCCCTCGGTACTCGCGGCCGGGAAGTCGAGCCGGATGGGCCGGCCCAAGGCGCTTCTGCCCGCGGGGCGCGATGAAACCTTCGTCACGCGCATCGTCCGCACGTTGCTCGACGCCGGCGTCGACGATGTCGTCGTCGTGGTCGGCCACGACGGCGAGGCGGTGGCGTCGGCTGTCGACGGCGCCCCGGTTCGCGCCCGCGTTGTCGTGAACCCGAACTACGAGACCGGCCAGCTCTCGTCGATCCTCGCCGGACTTGCGCTCGTCGACCGGCCTGGCGTGCGCGCGTGTCTCCTCACACTCGTCGACGTGCCGCTCGTGCGGGCGTCGACGGTTCGCGCCGTGATCGAGCGGTATCGCGACACACACGCGCCCGTCGTGCGTCCCGTCAACGGAGACCGGCACGGACATCCCGTCCTGCTGGACCGATCACTCTTTCCGCTGCTGCGCGCCGCGGATCCCGCCGCGGGGGCCAAGCCGATCGTGCGCGCGCACGTCTCGGCGGCGGGCGACGTGGAGGTCGACGACGAGGGATCGTTCTTCGATATCGACACGCCGGCCGAGTACGACCGGGCGTTCGCGTCCCTCGCGAAGGAGCGCCAGGCGCCATGACCGCCGCCGGCTGGCGACGCGCCGCGGTGTTCGCGATCGGCGTGGGTTTCGCCGCGGCCCGCGCATCCGGTCAGGATCCGCAGGCGCCGCCGCCAGAGAGCGACGTCCAGCCGCCGAGCGTGGAAGTCACGGTGGACGTTGTCGCCGTGGCGCCGCTGCCCGGCGTCGAGCGTCCGGTCGACCAGGTCGCCGCGCCCGTGCAGACGGCGAGGAGCGACGACCTCACCGCGCGCGGGTCGACCGATCTGTCGGGCTTTCTCAACCACCAGTTCGGCGGGGTCCACGTGAACGAGATTCAGGGGAATCCGTTCCAGACCGACGTGAACTTTCGCGGCTACACGGCGTCGCCGCTGCTCGGCACGCCGCAGGGCCTGTCCGTGTACATGGACGGCGTGCGCCTGAACCAGCCGTTCGGCGAGGTCGTGAGCTGGGATCTGGTGCCGCGCGCGGCGATCGCGTCAACGACGCTCGTGCCCGGATCGAACCCGCTCTTCGGCTTGAACACGCTCGGGGGCGCCGTGCTGATCGAGACCAAGTCGGGTCTGACGAGCCCGGGCACGTCGCTCACGGCGCAGGTCGGGAGCGATGCGCGCCGCGCCGTCGAGTTCGAGCACGGGGGCGCGAACGGCCGGGGCCTCGACTGGTACGTCGCGGGCAACCTCTTCGCCGACGACGGGTGGCGCGAGGAGTCGCCGTCCGACGTCCGCCAGGTCTTCGGGAAGATCGGGTGGACGCGCGACGCGTCGAGCCTGTCGATCTCGATCGCGCAGGCCGACAACTCGCTCATCGGCAACGGTCTGCAGGAGGTGCGGCTGCTCGAGCGCGACTATGCCGGCATCTACACGAAACCCGACATCACCGACAACCAGGCGACGCTCGCAGGCGCGGAGTTCGCGCGATCGCTGAGCCGCCGCCTGAAGGTCTCCGGCAACGCGTACTACCGCCACATTCATACCGGCACGGTCAACGGCGACGTCAACGACCAGGTGTTCGACGGGAGCGGCGACGTCCCCCTGTACGACGGGCTGCTCACCACGACCGCCACGGCGCAGCACAACTACGGCGCGGCGGGACAGCTGACGCTGACCGAAGGCCCGGCCGCGCGCGTCAACCAGCTCACCGCCGGCGCCGCGTTCGACGGGAGCCGGGTTGGTTTTGCCCAAGCCGGCGAGCTCGGGTTCCTGACGGCCGATCGCGGAGTCCTCGGATCGGGGGCGGAGGACGAGGCGGCTGCGGTCGATCTCTCGAGCCGCATCCGCACGTGGAGCGCGTACGCCACCGACACGCTGTCGATCGACGGGCGCTGGCACGTCACGCTGTCGGGCCGGTTCAACCGAACGCGCCTGCGCAACCGCGACGGCCTGCAGCCGGGCGGAGGGCCCGGATCTCTCGACGGCGACCATGTGTTCCAGCGCCTCAATCCGGCGGCGGGCGTGACGTTCACGCCCTCGCGCGGGGGGATCAACCTCTACGCCGGCTACAGCGAAGGCAGCCGCGCGCCGGCTTCCGTGGAACTGGGGTGCGCCGATCCGGACTCGCCCTGCCGGCTGCCGAACGCGATGGCGGGGGACCCGCCGCTCGATCAGGTGATCGCGCGCACGTGGGAGGCCGGCGTCAGAAGCGCGGCCGGCCGCACGGTCGCGTGGAGTGCGGGCGTGTTCCGCGCGCGCAACGATCACGACATCCTGTTCGTGGCCTCGGGCCTGACCGGCTTCGGCTACTTCACGAACTTCGGCCGGACGCGACGGCAGGGCGTCGATCTCAGCCTCGACGCGACGGCCGGGCGGGCGCGCCTGGGCGCGGCCTATACGTTCCTGGACGCGACCTATCAGAGCGCCGAGATCGTGAACGGCGAGAGCAACAGCACGGCGGGGGAGGACGGGACGGGGGATGGGCAGATAGCGATTGCGCCGGGCGATCGGCTGCCGCTGGTGCCGCGCCATCTGGTGAAGCTGAACGCGGACATCGCGGTGACGGCCCGGTTATCGCTCGACGCGGATCTCGTCGGCGTGTCGCGCTCGTTCGCGCGCGGCAACGAGAACAACCGCCACGACCCGGACGGGGTCGAATTCCTCGGTCCCGGAACGTCGTCGGGCTACGCGGTCGTCAACGCGGGCGCGCGCTACCAGGTCACGCGCTGGCTGCAGGCCATTGGCCAGGTCGCCAACCTGCTCGACCGGCGCTACGCATCGGCCGCCCAGCTCGGCCCCACCGCTTTCGACGCCGACGGCGTCTTCAGCCCGACGCGAATCGCGCAGAGCACGTTCGTCGCGCCGGGTGCGCCCCGCCAGTTCTGGGTGGGAACGAGAATCAGCTTCTGAGAGGTGCCGGCTCCTGCTGGGTGAGGCAGTGCAGCGTGCCCTGGCCGAGCACGAGATCGCGGCAGTAGATGCCGACCACTTCCCGTCCCGGAAACAGATCCCCGAGGATCTGGAGCGCGACGCGATCGTTCGGGTCGTTGAACGTCGGCACGATCACCACGCCGTTGGCGACGTAGAAATTCGCGTAGCTCGCCGGCAGGCGTTCCGCGCCCATGAACACCGCGTGGGGAAACGGCAGCGGGACGATGCGCAGCGGACCCACCGCGGGATCCTTCGAGGCGAGCTCCAGCCGCCGCAGGTTGTCCATGGACTTCAGGTGGTTGTCGTCGGCCGGATCAAGCTCGACGGCCACGACGATCGTGTCCGCTGACACGAATCGCGCGACATCGTCGATGTGGCCGTGCGTGTCGTCGCCGATGCAGCCTTCGCCGAGCCAGATGGTCTTCGTCACGCCCAGCCACTCGGCGAATGCGCGCTCGTAGTCCTCGCGCGTGAAGCCGGGGTTGCGCACCTGGACGTCGGTCAGCAGCCACTCCTCCGTGACCAGCAGGAGGTCCCGCCCGTTCGTTTCGATGCCGCCGCCCTCGAGCACGAGCCGGCCGCGGCCGTCGGCGCGCGACGGCTCGCGCCGCGGCAGGCCGGTGATCCGCTCGACCGCCGGGCCGACGCCGGCGTCGAGGCGCCAGTTGTCGTATTTCGCCCAGCCGTTGAAACCCCAGTTCAGGAGGACGACGCGCCCGGCGGGATCGAGGACGCCGGTGGGCGCGCTGTCGCGCAGCCAGACGCGGTCGGTCGGCACGACGTGCAGGCGGCTGCGATCGCGGGGCACGGTGTGCGCGTCGAGCGCCACGCGCGCGGCCGCCGCCGCGGCGTCGGACGCGCAAAGGATCTCGACCGGCTCGTGGCGCGCGAGGAGGCGCGCGATCTCGGCGAACACCCAGGGCATCGCCGCGAGCTTGCCCGGCCAGTCCGCCTCGTGGTGCGGCCAGGCGATCCAGGTGGCGCGGTGCGGCTCCCACTCCGCGGGCATCCGCAGCGCCGGCGCGGCGCGGGTCATTCGCCGAGATGCCTTTTCAGGATGGGCGCGTAGGCGTCGATGCGCCGATCGCGGAGGAAGGGCCAGTTGCGGCGGGTCGCCTCGATCTCGGCCGGGTCGCACGTGGCGACGAGCACCGCCTCGTCCGACTCGCCGGCGGAGGCGACGATGCGTCCGGAGGGATCGGCGATGAACGAGTTCCCGAAGAACGTGATGCCGTCGGTGCCGGGCTCGTCCTCGTGGCCGACGCGGTTGGGCGCGGCCACGTAGATGCCGTTCGTGATCGCGTGGGCGCGCTGCACGGTGCGCCACGCCTCGACCTGCGTCGCGCCCCATTCGGTTTTCTCCGACGGGTGCCAGCCGATGGCGGTCGGGTAGAAGATCACGTCGGCGCCCAGCAGCGCCGTGATGCGCGCGGCCTCGGGGAACCATTGATCCCAGCAGATGAGGACGCCGATCGTCCCGTAGCGTGTCTTCCACACCTTGAAGCCGTCGCCCGACCCGTCGCCCGGCGTGAAGTAGAACTTCTCGTTGTAGAGCGGATCGTCGGGGATGTGCATCTTGCGGTACGTCCCCAGCAGCCGGCCGTCGGCGTCGATGACCGCCGCCGAGTTGCGGTAGATCCCGGCGGCCTCGCGCTCGAACATCGGCACGACGAGCACGATCGCCAGCTCTTTCGCCAGCGCCTGCATGCGCGCGGTGGTCGGCCCCGGAATCGGCTCGGCGATGTCGAAGCGATCGTTCTGCTGCGACTTGCAGAAGTACGGCGCGTTGAACAGTTCCTTGAGGCAGACGACCTGGGCGCCTTTCGCCGCCGCCTCGCGGACGCGCGTCTCGGCTCGCGCGACGTTGCCGGCGAGGTCCGGCGTCGCGCGATCCTGGATGATCCCGATGGTGAAGGGCGGCCGCGCCATGTGGTCGGGTGATTTTAACAGGTCGCGAGTCCGAGGAACGCGCGCATCCGCGCCAGCTCCGCCTCGAGCGCTCGCGCGTAGGCGGGATCCGTCGGCCGGCGCCCGCGCGGGTAGCCGAAGCGCGCGTGCAGCGCGCCTCCGCGCGAGGAGACGTTCGCCCAGCCGATCACCTGGTCCCGCCAGAGGATCGGCAGCGCGTAGTAGCCGAACCGCCGCTTCGGCGCCGGCGTGTACGCCTCGAAGCGGTAGTCCCAGCCCCACAGGCGCTCGAATCGCCGGCGATCCCACACCACCGGATCGAACGGCGCGAGCAGACGGACGGCGTCGGGCGCCTGGCGACGGCCCGGCCGCATCCCGGCCGGCCAGTACCAGTCGACGCCGTCGACGCGCGCGTGCGGGAGGCGGCGCTCGGCCCGCTCGATCGCGCGCCGGATCTCCCGGTCCCACTGCGGCGCGCCCCATCGCAGGCGGGCGATGAGCGGCGTCAGGCTCTGGCGCGGCAGCGGCGCGTACTTCCGGATCAGCACGTCGACGATGGCGTCCTGCCGCGCGGCGCGTTCGGCGGCGTCGGCGGGCGGCGCCAGCGCCGGCGCCGGTTCGTACACACGGATGCCGGCGTCGCGGCGGGCGACGCGCAGCAAACCGGCGCGATGCATCCGCAGCAGCAGGTGCGTCGTCGCGTTCGACGAGCCGCCCCAGTAGTTGGTGACGGTGCCGTGCGCGAAATGCGCATCCACTTCGCGCGGATGGACCGATCCGCGCTCGCGCACGAACGCGAGGATGGCGTCGGCCCGCTTGCGCTGGCCGGCGGGCCACGACGCGGCGCTCGGGCGCGGGTGGAGCAACGCGTGCACGGGACGGGCGAGGAAGCCGTAGTTGACGAAGAAGTCTTCCTCGACGGCGAGCGACGGATAGCGGCGCTCGAGATCGCCGGCGCGATAGCCCTTCACGCGGTGCCGCAGCGTCAGGTCCTGCGCGCGCGCGGGCGAGCGGATCGGATCGGCCTGCACGAAGCCGAGCCGATCCAGGGCACGCGCCAGCGTCGTCGGCGGGAAGAGGCTGAGGGCGACGGCGTCGCGCCGCAGGCTATCGAGCGTCGGCGGCATCGGCGAAGCGGGCGGTGAAGAACCGGGCGGTGAATCGGTGGGGAAGGAAAGATGGTGGACCAGACCGGGATCGAACCGGTGACCTCATGAATGCCATTCATGCGCGCTCCCAACTGCGCTACTGGCCCACTTGGGGGAGGGGCGACCTTCTATTCTAGGCGGTGGACCGCCCGCGGTCAATTCGACCGCAGGCGGGTGAAGTAGCCGTCGAGGAAATCGAGCGCGTCCATGTGGGGCAGCGGGCCGACCGCGGCGGTGTCGCCGAACCGCATCACGCGGTTCGCGCCCGCGTCGTAGACCGGCCACGCGGGCAGGCCCGCGCCGTTGGGGTCGCCGGTGGTCGCGAAGTTCACCCAGTAGGACGAGACCTGCTCGCCGAGCGCGCGATCCGCGTCCTGCCACGGCGTGTCGTCCAGCGTGCGGTACCGCCCGTTCATCCAGTTGAAGACGTACGGGATCTCGGCGCCGTGCTGCGCGCCGACGCGCGCGGCGTTCGGCCCCGGGGGCACGTGGCTGAAGAAATAGAGGTAGACGTTGCGGCGGCCCGTCTTCCGCTGCAGCCGCGCCCACGTGCGCATCTCCCAGCCGAACGTCACGTCGCGCATCGCGGCCGCCTGCGCCGCGGTCGCCTCCGCGTCGTTCGACGCGGCGTAGATCTTGAGGAACGCGTCGGCCTGTGGCCCGTAGCGCTGCCGCGCCTGCGTCTGGAACGTCTCGAGCGGCGTGGCGCGCGTGAAGATCGTGCCCTCGTCCGCGTTCGATCCGATGATCGTGGCCACGTCGTTCTGCTTGCCGTGCGCGAACGTGTCGTGCACGTCCTCGGGCAGGAACCAGCCGTCGACGTTCGCGCCGGTCCCGGCGCGCGCCGCCGCGACGTCCTCGGCGCTCTTCGCCCGCAGTTCGGCCAGCGTCGGCGCGCCCAGTTCGCGCGCGAAGTCCACGCCCTGCTTTTCGGCGTCCGCCAGCGAGCGCTCCGGCGCGAACTCGCCGCCGCTCTCGCCGATCGCGCGCTGGAACAGGCCCTTCGCCAGCGGACTCGCGGTGAGGTAGTTCACGCTCCACGATCCGGCCGACTCGCCGAAGATCGTCACGCGCCCCGGGTCGCCGCCGAACGCCGCGATGTTCTTCTGCACCCACTGCAGCGCCGCGACCTGATCGAGGAAGCCGTAGTTCCCCGACGAGTGGTGCTCGGACTCGGCCGTCAGCGCGGGGTGCGCCAGGAAGCCGAACACGCCGAGGCGGTAGTTGACGGTGACCACCACGACGCCCTTGCGCGCCAGCTCCTCGCCTTCGTAGATCGCGCCGGCGCCGCTCGTGAGCGCGCCGCCGTGGATCCACACCATCACCGGCCGCCGATCGGACGCCGCCGCCGCCGCGGTGTACACGTTCAGGTAGAGGCAGTTCTCGCTCATCGCCGTGGCCGCGCGATCGCCGCCGTGCGGCGGAAACGCTCCGCCGCCCGCCGCGCGCTGCATGCAGTTGTCGCCGAACGTGTCCGCGGCGCGGACGCCCGTCCAGGCCGACGGCGGCATCGGCGCGTGCCAGCGCAGGTTGCCCACAGGCGGCGCGGCGAAGGGAATGCCCTTGAACACCCGGACGCCCGGCAGCGCACCCGGGACGCCGGACAGCAGGCCCGACGCGGTCGGGACGGGCTCGGTGACGGCGGCCCCGAGCGGGGGGCGGGCCGCGGCGACGAAGAGGGCCGTGAGGCCGGCGGCGACGAGAGCGGCTCGGGAGGTTCGCATCGCCGGATGATACAAGAAGAGCGGCGCCCGGGAGGCGGGCTAATTCGTGCCGAGGTGGCGCTCGAAGAACGCCCAGATCCGGCTCCAGGCGTCCACCTGTTCCGGGGTGTCGACCGGCAGCCACGTGAGCGGATCCACTCGCCGGTCGAACATGTGCCCGCCCGGCGCGAACTCGTAGACCTTGGTCTCGGCCAGGTCGGGCTTGCGCGCCCGGAGCGCGTCGATGAGCGGCATGCTCTCCTCGATGTTCACGTCCTCGTCGTTCCGGACGACGTGGACGAGCAGGGGAATCTCGAGCTTGTCCACGCTGAAGAGCGGCGAGCGTGCCTCGTAGACGTCCTGGCGCTCCGACGGTGGGCCGCCGAACCGGTTCTGCGGATCGATCAGCTCGCGCTGGCGCTCCTCGCCCTTCCAGGCCAGGCGCTGAAACAGGTTGGTCACCGGCTCGAGCGCCGCGCCCGCGTGGAAGAGACCGGGATTCCGGAAGATCGCCAGCAGCGCGATCATCCCGCCGTGGCTCCAGCCGATGATGCCGATGCGCGCGGGATCGACATCGGGATATTTCGTCTTCAGCACCATGGCCGCCGTCGCGACGTCGTCGACTTCGGCGCCGCCGTAGTCGATCGCGTTGTAGAAGGCGCGCCCGTAGCCGATGCTGCCGCGGTACTCGGGCGCGATCACGACGTAGCCGCGCGCGATGGCCTCTTTGATGTACGGGATGTAGTGCTCGTAGAGGTGGCCGCGGATGTCTTCGTGCGTCCAGACGAGGGCCGGATGACGCGCGCCGTCCGGCTGGAGCGGCTGGAAGACGAACGCCGGAATCGCGAGATTATCGGCGCGGCTGCGGAAGGTGATCTTCTCCATCCGCATCGCGCCCACACTGGCGCGCCGCCAGGCCTCGTCCGTGGCGGCCTGCCGGACCCGCATGTCCGCGAAGTCGACCGGGGGCTGCCCGGCCGGCTGGGCGCGGACGGGCGCGGCCGGCGCGAGGAGGAGAATGAGCGTGAGCAGCCGGGAGGCGGCCGGCGACATGTCTCCCATGCTACACCGGGCGGGAAACCTCCGCGGCGCGCTCGTGGGCGCGCGTGAGCCACGCCGAGAGCTGCCGGACCGCCTCGTCGGGCGTCGCGCCATAGAACGGCATGAGCGCGGTCGGCACGCCCGGGACCCGCATGATGCAGGCGCGCCAGCGATCGGCGCCGACGGGCGACGCTTCGATCAGATACAGCCGTCCTCCGATGGATTCTTCGAAGTGATGGGTGGCGGCGGGCACTCTGGCGGTAATTGGGAAGTCTGATTGTTGCGAGAAAGGAGGATTGTACGCATACGTGTGTGACAGACAAGCGAAGCGCGGTACGAAGGGGCGTGCACAGGGACCTCGCGCGGATCGTGCGACGGAGCGGCGGCGATATATATTTCGCCTGTCGGTTCATCCACAGGAAATCGACCGTCCGTCCACAGGATTTCCACAGGCCTTCGCGTTCCGGCAATTCCTTGACCTCCATTCGGCCCACACGTACGCTGGATGCTTGAGGGTTTTTCGAACGCTGGTGCGTGTGTTGCTGCTCGCGATGCTCGTCCTGGCGGCCAGACCGGCGGCCGGGGCCGACGACGCGACGCTGTTCCGCGTTTTTTTGAAGGACGGAGGCGCGCTCGTCAGCTACGGCGAGGTCGCGCGCGTGAACGGACGAGTGGTCTTCTCGATCAAGACCGGTCCGGAGGCCGGCGCACCGATGCGCCTGGTCAACCTCGACGAAAGCCTGGTCGACTGGACGCGGACGGATCGCTACGCCTACTCCGCGCGCGCCACCCACTACCTGGCCACGCGCGCCGACGCGGACTACGCGGTCCTGGCCGACCAGGTGGCGCGCACGCTGACCGCCGTCGGCTACGCCGCGGACAACGCGACCCGGCTGCAGCTCGTTCAGAACGCCCGGTCCGCCCTCGCGAGCTGGCCGAGCACCCACTACAACTTCCGCCAGGCCGAGGTGCGCCAGATGCTCGGCTTGCTGGATGGCGCCATCGCCAACCTCAAGGCGGCGTCCGGCGACGCCTACGACCTGAGCCTCGTCGCGTACACCGACGCGCCGCCGCCGATGGAAACGGTGCTGCCGCCGCCGACCCTGCAGGAGTCGATCGCGCAGGTCATCACGGCGGCGACGCTTTCCGACGAGCCGGCCGAGCGCGAGTCGCTGCTCTCGACGGCGATCGATCGCATCGACGCCGAGGCCGACGCGCTGCCCGGCGACTGGGCGACCTTGACCCGTGCGGCGGCGCACGCGTCGCTGCAGAAGGAGATCACGGCCGACGCGAAGTACCAGGCGGTGGTGCAGAACTACGCGCCCCGCGCGCGCGAGGCCGCGCGCCGCGCCGACATCCCCGGCCTCGAGTGGATTCTCGCGCGCGTGCGCCAGCGCGACGACGCGCTGGGGCACCAGCGTCCAGGCGTCGTGCAGGCCCTGGTGGCCGAGGTCAACGCGGAGCTCGACGCCGCCCGCCGCCTGCGCCTCGAGCGCGACCGCTGGACCCTTCGCGTGGCGGAGTACCGCGACTACAACGCCCACATGAAGCTGCCGCTGTCGATCCTCGCGCAGATCGCGGATCCCCTCGAGGACATCAAGTCGCTCGCGGGCGGCACGCCGACGAATCTCGCGGTGATCGAACGGCAGGTCGCGCAGCTCGAGCAGCTCGCGGCGTCCGTGACGCCGCCCGAGGAGCTGGCGTCGACGCACGCGCTCATCGTCAGCGCGGCGAACCTGGCCGAGCACGCCGCGCGCCTGCGCCGCGACGCGATCCTCACCGGCGATCTCGACCGTGCCTGGGACGCGTCGTCGGCCGCCGCGGGAGCGCTGATGCTCGGCGCGCGCGCGCGCGAGGAGCTCACGTCCGCCCTCGCGACGCCCCAGCTGCAGTGATCACGCCGCGCCGGACACGGCTCGTCCGGGTCGCGGATCTTCAGGCCTTCCGGCGCGTCCTCGCCCGCCTCGCGCTCGCGCCCGCCGCCGATGCCCGCGTTGTCGTCGTGCCGTCGCGGGCGGCCGCCCGGCAGCTCGCCCGCACCGCGCCGCGGGACGCGTGGCCGGATCTGGTCACGCGCGATCAGCTGTACGACCGGCTGCAGGCCCGGCTCGAGCGGGCGCCGGAGCGCCTCACGCCGTTCGCGCGGGAAGCCGCGATGCGGGCGGCGGCGGCGCGGGCGGCCGATGCGGGCGCGGCGCCCCCGTTCGCGCTGCGGCCCGGCCTGGTCGCCGAAATCGTCCGCTTCTACGATCAACTGCGGCGCCAGCGGCAGTCGGTCGATCGCTTCGAGACACTCCTCACCGACAGCCTCGCGGGTAACCCCGACGATCGCGGCGCCCAGCGGCTGCTGCGGCAGACGGCGTTTCTCGCCGCGACCTACCGCGCCTACGACGCGGAGCTGGCGCGGCGCGGAGCGCTCGACGAGCACGCGCTGCGCGATCGGCTGATCGCGTCCGCCGCCGCCGATCCGATCCGCCACGTCATGGTCGCCGTCGGGGACTGGATCGCGGATCCCGACGGCCTGTTCCCCGCCGACTTCGACCTGCTGACGCGGCTGCCCGGCCTCGAGGCGATCGACGTGGTCGCCACCTCCGGCACTCTGGCGTCCGGTTTTCACCAGCGGATCCACGACTGGCTGCCAGGACTGGAAGAAACCGACGCGACGGGGGTGGGCGGCGTCGAGCCGTCGTCGACGCCGGTCCTGCGCGTGCCGGAGCCCGCGGACGTGCCGTTCGCGTTCCTGCGACGGGATCGCGAAGAGGAACTGGCGGCCGTGGCCCGCGAGCTGGCCGGGCCCGGCGCGCAGCCGTCGGCCGTCGCGTTCGCGCGGCCCCTTCCATATCTCTATGTCGCGCCCGAGGTGTTCGGCGGCGCGCACGTGGCGTACGCGTCGCACGACGCGCTGCCGCTGGCGGCCGAGCCGTACGCGGCCGCGGTCGATCTGGCGATCGAGTTCGCGCTGACGGCCTTCACGCGATCCGCCGGCGTCGCGCTGCTCCGGTCGCCGCATTTCGAGTGGTCGCGCGAGGATCGGGCGGTCACGCGCGAGTCCGTCGCGGCGCTCGACCGGCTGCTGAGCGAGTCGCGGTACCTGGGCGAGCTGGAGCGCCTGCGATCGCTGCCGGAGTGGTGGCGGACCACCGACAGCGTGCCGGCCGCGCTCGTGGAGACAGCGGCGCCTGCGTTCGACGCGATGCGTGAGGCGGCGGCGGCGCTCGCGCCCCTGACCGAGTCCGCGCTGCTGTCGGCGCAGGTCGCGCGCGTGGCCGCGTTTCTCGAGCGCTATGCGCGAACGGGCGAGGCACGCGCGGACCGCGCGCGCGCCGCCGTCGCGACGGTCCTGCAGGCGATCGGCGCCGCCTACGCGACGCACGGCGATCCGCCGAGCACGATCGAAGGCGTCGCGTCGGAAGTCCGCCGGTGGCTCGAGGACGAGACGTTCGTGCCTGAGACGCCCGAGGCGAGCCTGCAGCTTCTGGACGCGCAGGCCGCGCGCTTCGCCGATGTCGCGCGGCTGTTCGTCGTCGGGCTGATTGAGGGCGAGTGGCCCGAGCGCGCCCGCCGCAACATCTTCTACCCGCCCGGACTGCTGGCGGCGCTCGGGTGGCCGTCCGAGGCCGACCGGCGCGGCGCCAACCTCGCGGCGTTCGTCGATCTGCTGCGATCGCCGTCGGGCGACACGACGCTGTCCACGTTCAAGCTGGACGACGAGGCGCTCGTCGAGCCGGCGGTGATCATCGAGGAGGCCGGGAACGCCGGCCTGCCGATCGCGACCGTCGGCGCGGACGCCTCGCCGCGCGCGCGCGTCTTCGACGACGAGTGGCTGGCGCTCGATCCGGTGGAGCCGGCGCACCTTGGCGAGACGGCGCGCGGGTGGGCGGCGCTGCGCCTCAGCCGGACGCCCGCCGCCGACACGCGATACCACGGTGAGGCCGGTCCCCGTCCGCTCGCGCGCCTGTCGGTGAGCGCCGTGGAGACCTATCTCACGTGCCCGTTCAAGTACTTCGCGCGGTACGTGCTGAAGCTCGAAGACGAGCCGGACGATGACGAGGTGATGGACCCGAAGCGGCAGGGCCAGTTCGTGCATGCCGTCTTCGAGGCGTTCTTCAAGAAGTGGGACGCGACCCACGGCGGGTCGATCACGCCCGAGTCGCTCGACGAGGCGTATGCGCTCTTCGACGCGATCGCCGGGGAGCACCTGTCGCGGCTGCCCGAGTCGGAGGCCGCGCTCGAGCGGACGCGCCTGCTCGGATCGGCGGTGGCGCCGGGGCTCGCCGACGCGGTGTTCCGCATGGAGGCTGAGCGGCCCGTGGAGGTGGTCGAGCGCAGGCTTGAATACAAACTGGAGGGCGACTTCACGTTCGCCGGCCCGAACGGGCCGCGCACGCTCAACCTCAAGGGCTTCGTCGATCGCATCGATCTGCTCGCCGACGGCACGTTCCGGTTGATCGACTACAAGCTCGGGCGCGCGCCGAACCGATCGCGCGCGCTGCAGCTGCCCGTGTACGCGATCTGCGCCGAGCAGCGGCTCGGGGGACCGAGGCTCAGCGAGGCGGCCTACATCGCGTTCCGGGAGCCGAAGCGCGTCGTCGGGCTCGTATCGGCACGTTCCGATCAGGACGCGGTGCTCGCGTCGGCGTCCGAGCGGCTGGTGACCGCCGTGGAGGCGATCGAGGCGGGGCACTTCCCGCCGACGCCGGAGGACGTCTTCCTCTGCGGCTTCTGCGGGTACGGCGCGGTGTGCCGGAAGGACTACGTTGAATAGTCGCGAGTCGCCAGTCGGCAGTCATCAGTCAGCCGACGCCGCGGCACGACTTCACGCGGTCGATCCGACGCAGAACGTGGTGCTCGAGGCGTCGGCCGGGACGGGGAAGACGCGCGTGCTCGTCGAGCGCTACGTGAACCTGCTGCGCGCCGGCGTCGATCCGGACCATATTCTCGCGATCACGTTCACGCGGAAGGCCGCCGCCGAGATGCGGCAGCGCATCATCGCGCGCCTGCACGAGGCGCGCGAGCGGTCGGAACTGGATCTGGCGACGTGGCGCGACCTGCGCCACCGGTTCGGCGACATCGCCATCGCGACGATCGACGCGTTCTGCCTGTCGCTCCTGCGCGAGTTCCCGCTCGAGGCCGACGTCGATCCCGCCTTCCGGCTCGCCGACGAAACCGAGGTGCCGCGGCTCGTGGACGAGGCGCTCGACCGCACGCTGCGGATCGGCCGCGGGCTCTCGCGAGACGACGAGGACATCGCGTTCGTGTTCGTGCAGCTCGGCGAGCGGCGCCTGCGCACCGGCCTGGCGGCGCTGCTCGCCCGGCGCCTCGTGGCGCGGGACGTGCTCGCGCGCTTCCTCGCCTCCGGGCCGCGCGACCTCACGGCGGCGGTGGCCTGCCGGCGCGCGGCCGCGCGGCTGCGCGACGTGTTCGCGTCGGCGCCCGGCGGTCCCGGAGGCATCGGCGCGCTCCTGGCCGACGGCCCGCTCGGCCACCCGCAGTTCGCGCTGCTGGCCGCCGACGTGCGGGCCCTGGCCGAACGCGAGCCGGCGCTCGACGCGCTGGAGGGGCAGGCGGCCTTCCGCGCGCTGGCCGACCGCCTGCGCGCGTACTTCCTCACCCAGAACGGCGCGCCGCGGAAGGCGCGCGGGTTCAGCCAGTCCGGCTTCAAGGCCGACGACTGCGCCTCGGCCGCGGCGTGGAAGCGGCACCGCGAGGGCGTCGAAGCCGTCGCGCCGGCGATCGCCGACGCGCTTCGCGCCTTCCGGCGCGACCTCAACGTGGTGCTCTCCCGCGGCGTCCGGCGCCTGGCCGCGATCGCCGAGGCCGAGTACCGGCGCACGCTCGACGATCACGCCGTCCTCGATTTCTCCGAAGTCCTCGCGCGCGCGCTCGACATGGTCCGGCAGATGGAGGAGTTCTCGCGCAGCCGCTACAAGCTGGAGGCGCGGTACCACCACGTGCTCGTCGACGAGATGCAGGACACCAGCCGCGCGCAATGGGAGCTGATCGCGCTGCTCGTGCGGAGCTGGGGCGAGGGCCTCGGCGCCTCCGCCGGCCCCATCGCGCCGTCGATCTTCGTTGTCGGCGATCGGAAGCAGTCGATCTACGGCTTCCGCGACGCGGACGTGACGATGCTGGACGAGGCGGGCGGGTTCGTGGACGCGCTGCGGCCCGGCGGCGGCGCGCGGCGCGCGATCTCCGTGAGCTTCCGCGCAGCGCCCGGGATCCTGGCGTTCGTGAACGAGGTGTTCGCCGCGGTCGCGCCCTCGGGCGAGCGGCGCGACGCGTTCCGCTACGGCGAGACCGATCGGTTCCCGATCGAGGCCCGGCTGAAGCCGGACCCCACATCGGAAAGGGACCCCACATCGGACGAGGACGCGGTCGGCTTTCTCGCGGGCGCGACGGTCGAAGAGGCCGCGCGCCGCGTCGCCGCCGAAGTGCGCCGCCTCCTCGACGGCGGCGCGGTGGTGCGCGACCGCGCGACCGGCGTGGCGCGCGCGGCGACGGCGGCGGACGTGGCGATCCTCTTTCGATCGCGGGACAGCCACCGCGAGTACGAGGCCGCGCTCGAGCGGGAGGGCCTCCCGACGTACGTCTACAAGGGCCTCGGGTTCTTCGAGGCCGACGAGATTCAGGATCTGATGGCCGTGCTGCGGTTCCTCGCCGATCCCACGTCGGAGCCGCGCGCGGCGGCGTTCCTCCGCTCGCGCGTCGTGCGGCTCTCCGACGACGCGGTGCGGCGCCTGGCGCCCGCGTTTGCGTCCGCGCTCGGGGGGGGCGAACCGCCCGCCGGCCTCGATCCGGAGGACCGCCGCGTGCTCGACCAGGTGCGCGCCGATCTGCCCGCGTGGCTCGCGCTCGTGGACCGCGTCACGCCGGCCGAACTCGTCGATCGGGTCGTCCGCGACGCGGCGTACGCGTTCGAGACGCGGGGCCCGCGCCGGGTGCAGGCGCGCGAGAACATGAAGAAGCTGCGCGCGATCGTCCGCCGCATCCAGAACCGGGGCTACGCGACGCTGGCGCGCATCGCGGACCACCTCGCCGAGCTCGCGGTCGGCGACGAGTCGAACGCCGTCGTGGATGCGCAGGACGCCGTCAGTCTGATGACCGTCCACGCCGCCAAGGGCCTGGAGTTTCCGATCGTGTTCGTCGTGAACCTCGGCCGGGGCACCGGCGGGCCGCGGGCGCCGATTCGCGTGCTCGAGGACGGCCGCGGCGAGCCGTCGGTGGCGATCGGCGACTTCGAGTCCGAGGCCGACGAGGATCAGCAGGCGCGCGATCGCGAGGAGACGAAGCGGCTGCTCTACGTCGCGCTCACGCGCGCGCGCGATCGGCTGTATCTCTCAGGCGTGCTGAAGGACGGGGCGTTCCGGTGGGGGAGGGGAAGCCTGGGCGAGGTGCTGCCGCGGTTCGTCGTCGGCCGGATCGAGGGTGCGTAGGGCGGACCTTCAGGTCCGCCGACTTCAATAGCGCGTCTGGCCGGCGAACTGGCGGGCGTTGGCTTCGGCCTTCTCGCGGGTCTCGGCGACGAAGATGATCGCGCGCTCGGGCTTGGACGAACCGCCCCGGCTGAGCCAGGCGATCCAGTGAGAGCCGCGGGCTTCGGTGTGGACGTCGTACGAGGCGCTGCTGTCGGTCACGGTCCCTCACGCTACCAGATTTTGCCCATTTTCGCGATGCGACCCCATTTCATGGGGTTTTTACGTTGCGCCGCCGCTTCACCTTCCCATAGAATCAAGCTTTTGGAGGCGCGCGAAGCGCCCGGTGAGGGAGTCTTACGTGACGTTGACCTGTCCGAATTGCGGCAACGAGGGGAATTTCCAGGTGAAAACCCTGCAGATGCATGTGGTGCACCTGGAAGACGGCCGCGTGGAAGTATCCGACGAAGACCGGCCGACGGTGCTCGAAGTGCTCTGCGACGAGTGTGAGACCGCGCTCAACTTCGAGGAGTTCGAGGATACCCTCCGCAAGGAAGTACTGCTGACAATCGGCGCGCGCTAAGGCGCGCGTCGCCTGTTTCGGCCGCCGGCGCGGCGCTAGCGGCCTTCTTCTTCGGCTTCTTCAAAATAATCGCACTCGGCGCAGACCCATTCGCGGACGTGCTGCTTCGTGCCCGTGAGGTTGCCGGGCACGTGCACGATCGTGTCGCGCTCCTTCAGGCGCATGTTCTCGCCACAGAGCGGGCATTCCTTGTATTCAGCGGAGTCGGCCACGATGAGACCCACCGTAGCATCGTGTCCGTGCCTTGACAAGCTGCGGATCGACTTCTATCGTTAGCGGGTTTTCCGATGCCGAACGAATGTTTCGCGGACGAAGTCGCCATCGACTTTCCGTCGGTCGGCCGCGCGGTCGAGCGCATGCGCGTGTCGTTCCACGGGGCCCGCGCGGGCGACGACGTGACGGACGCGCCCGAACCGGTGCACGCCGAGATCTGCCTGTCGCACGACGACGCGTCGCGCGGCGTGGTCGTGCCGCTGGCCGTCCCGATCCGCGGCCTCTGCGAGCCGTGCGGCGGACGCGGGGAAACCTGGGCCGAGCCCTGCCCGCAGTGCGGCGGCACCGGCACCTCGGTCGTCCGGCACGCCGTTCGCGTCCCCGTCCGCCCCGGCGTGGCCGACGGCGCCACCATCCGGTTCCGCGTCACCTCACCCGCGGCCGGTTCGGTCCGCGTCGAGGTGCACATCGCGATCAGACCGGTCCTTGACGTCTGAGGTTCTCGGGGTTCCAGGGGTTCTGGGGGTTCTGGCGGTCGGGTTCAGGGGTTCGAGGGTTCGAGGATTCGAGGGTTCTCCTACCCTGCGGCACTCCGAGCCCCGCGAACCCTTTGAACCCTGAACCCCCGAACCCAGAACCCGACCTCCAGAACCCCCAGAACCTCCGGAACCCCAAGAACCGTACGGTATTCTTTAAGTGATGCCCCTCACCGACCGCTCCGTCCTGGATGCCCTGAAAGCCGTTCGCGACCCGGACCTGAACCGCGACATCGTGAGCCTCGGGTTCGTGAAGGACCTGCAGGTGGCCGACGGACGCGTGGCGTTCACCATCGAGCTCACCACGCCGGCGTGCCCCGTGAAGGACCTGATGCGCGATCAGGCCCGCGCGGCCGTGCTCGCGCTGCCGGGCGTGACCGACGTCGCCGTGCAGATGACCGCGCAGGTGCGCGAGGCGATCGGCGCCGAGAGCGCGAAGCAGGGCCTGCCCGGCGTGAAGAACATCATCGCGGTGGGCGCCGGCAAGGGCGGCGTGGGCAAGACCACCGTCTCGGTGAACCTCGCGCTCGCGCTCGCGGCGTGCGGGAGCAAGGTCGGCATCATCGACGCCGACATCTACGGCCCGAACGTGCCGATCATGCTCGGCATGAAGCAGTCGCTCATCACCGACGGAAAGAAAATCGTCCCGGGCGAGAAGTACGGCCTGCAGGTGATCTCGATGGCGTTCCTCACCGAGGCCGACGCCCCGATCATCTGGCGCGGCCCGATGCTGCACGGCGCGCTGCAGCAGTTTTTCCGCGACGTGCGCTGGGGCGCCCTCGACTATCTGATCGTCGATCTGCCGCCGGGGACGGGCGACGTGGCGCTCAGCCTGAGCCAGACCGTGCCGGTGGCCGGCGCCGTCGTCGTGACGACGCCGCAGCAGGTGTCGCTCGCCGACAGCCGCCGCGCCCTGGCGATGTACAAGAAGCTGAACATTCCGCCGCTGGGCGTCATCGAGAACATGAGCTTCTTCTCCTGCCCCTCGTGCGGTCACGAGAGCGACATCTTCGGCAGCGGCGGCGGCGAGACGATGGCCGCCGAGCTCGGCGTTCCGTTCCTGGGCCGCGTGCCGATCTATCAGCCGATCCGCGAGGGCAGCGACACGGGCGTGCCGCTCATCATCTCGGAGCCGGGGTCCCCGGCGGGGAAGGCGCTGATCGCGGCCGCCGAGCGCATGGCGGCGCAGGTGTCGATCGCCAGCTACAACCGGCAGGTGATTCCGCTCACCTCACTGCGCGGATGAGCGCCGGCCCGTCCGTCCGCATTCCCTTCACGCGACACACGTTGGGCAACGGCCTCGCCGTGATCCTCCACGAGGATCACCGCTGCCCGATCGTCGCCGTCAACCTCTGGTACCACGTCGGCTCGAAGAACGAACGGCCCGGCACGACCGGGTACGCGCACCTGTTCGAGCACCTGATGTTCGAGGGCTCGGCGCACCACAACGCCAGCTTCTTCCGCCCGCTCGAAGGGGCCGGCGGCACGCTCAACGCCTCGACCAGCGCCGATCGCACCAACTACTGGGAGGTCGTGCCGACGGGCGCGCTCGAGCTGGCGCTCTGGATGGAGTCCGATCGGATGGGCTACCTGCTGCCGGCCCTGACCGGGGAGCGGCTCGCCAACCAGCGCGACGTGGTCCTGAACGAGCGGCGGCAGTCGTACGAGAACAGGCCCTACGGGCTCGCGGGCATGGCGATCCTCGCGGCGCTGTTCCCGCCGGAGCATCCGTACCACTGGCCGACCATCGGGCGCCCCGAGGACGTCCGTGCGGTGCGGCTGGACGACATGCAGGCGTTCTTCCACCGCTACTACCATCCGGCGAATGCGTCGCTGGCGATCGCGGGCGACATCGATCCCGACGGCGCGCTCGAACTGGCGCGGCGCTGCTTCGAGGACATCCCGCCCGGCGAGCCGGTCGCGCCCGTGGCGCCGGTGGCGCCGGTGGCGCCGGTGGCGCCGGTGGCGATCGACGAGAACGGGCGCGGCGCGCGCATCCGGATCGAGGACCGCGTCGAGGCGGCGCGCCTGTACGTGGCCTGGCCCTCGCCAGCGCTCTTCGCTGACGGTGACGCGGAGCTCGACCTCGCGGCCGATCTCGTCGCGAACGGCAAGACGTCTCGCCTCTACCGGCGGCTCGTCTTCGAGTCGCGGCTCGCCACCGACGTGTCGGCCGCGCAGAACTCGCGCGAGCTCTCGGGCTACTTCCAGATCGTCGTCACCGCCGCGCCGGGACGCGCGCTGGCCGATCTCGAAGCCGCCGTGCTGGAAGAAGTCGAACGCTTCGCTCAGGATGGTCCCACCGACGAGGAGGTCGCGCGCGGCCGCGTGCAGGCCGAGTCGCAGTTCGTGCAGCGCATCCAGACCGTGGGCGGCTTCGGCGGCAAATCGGACCAGCTCAACGCCTACAACGTGCTGATGGGCGACCCCGGGTACTTCGCGCGCGACATGGAGCGGTATCAGGCGGCCACCGCGCAGGGGCTGCGCGACGAGTTCCGCGCGCGGCTCCGGCCCGGCCCGCGCGTGACCCTCAGCGTCGTGCCGCGCGGCCGCGTCGATCTCGCCGCGCCGGACTCGATGCCGGTGGTGGTCGAGTGATGGCGTCGATCGACCGGTCGGCCCCGCCGCGCCCCGGGCCGTCGCGCCCCTTCACCTTCCCGGCGATCGACAAGTCCACGCTGCCCAACGGCCTGCGCGTCTGGTCGGTCACCCACGATTCGGCGCCGCTCGTCGCGACGATGCTGTTGATCGCGGCGGGATCCGCCGACGACCCGGCCGGCGCCGAAGGGCTCGCGGCGCTCAGCGCCGACATGCTGGACGAGGGCAGCGGCGGCCGATCCGCCATCGACATGGACGAGGCGCTCGCCCGGATCGGCGCGCACCTCAGCGCGACCATCGACGCCGACGCGACCACCCTCGGCGTGACCACCTTGCGGCGGTTCTTTCCCGACGGGCTGTCCGTGCTGGCCGACATGGTCGTGCGGCCCGCGCTTCGGGAGGACGACTTCCTCCGCGTCCGCCAGTTGCGCATGCATCGGCTGGCGCAGCTCCGCGACTCGGCCGCATCCGTCGCCGAGCAGACGTTCATGGATCTGCTCTACGGCGAGGATCCATACGGCCATTCGCCGCTCGGCCGCAGCGCCGCGCTCGGCGGCCTCGCCCTCGACGACGTGCGGACGTTTCACACGGGACGCATGCGCCCCGCGGCCGCCACGCTCATCGCGGTCGGCGACTGCTCGCACGAGGACGTGCGCCGCGTCGCGGCGGACGCGTTCGGCGCCTGGACGGGACCGGCGGCCGCAGGGTCCGCGGCGCCCGAGGCGCCGCCGCGCGATCGGGCGCCGCGGCTCGCGGTCGTCGCGCGCCCGGGCGCGCCGCAGTCGGAGCTTCGGATCGGCCACGTCGCCGCGGCGCGCAGCACGCCGGACTACCACGCCCTGGTGGTGGCGAACACGGTGCTCGGCGGACAGTTCGGCAGCCGCGTGAACCTGAACCTGCGGGAGCGGCGCGGCTTCACCTACGGCGCGCGGACCTCCTTCGAATTCAGGCGCCGGCCCGGGCCGTTCTCGCTCGCGACGAGCGTGCAGACCGCGTCGACGGCGGCCGCCATCGCCGAGTCACTGGAGGAGATCGGGGCGATTCGCCGGCATCGTCCGATCACGCCGGGCGAGCTCGAGCTCGCCGTCGCGTCCCTCACCAACGGGTACGCGCGCAATTTCGAAACGGCGGGACAGATCGCGCGCGCGATCTCGCAGATCGCTCGCCACGGCCTGCCCGACGACCACTACACGACCTTCGTCCCCCGCCTCCGCGCCGTGACGCCGGAGGCCGCGGGCGAGGCGTTCGCCCGCCATGTGGATCCCGATCGCCTCACCACGCTCGTTGTCGGTGATCTGGACGCCGTGGCCGATAGTCTGCAGAGCCTGTCGCTCGGCTCCCCGGTGGTCGTCGCGCCCGAGACATTCTGATACACTCCCGGATTCCGGTTCGAGACTCCCGCGAAAACATCAGGCCCGGGTCAACACGTGAAGGCGGTTCGCTTCCATCAGCACGGCGGACCGGAGGTGCTCCGGTACGAAGATGCACCGGATCCGGAGCCCGGCCCCGGCGAGGTCATCGTCCGCGTCCGGGCCTGTGCGCTGAACCACCTCGATCTCTGGGCGCGGCGCGGCCTGCCGGGCGTCTCCCTGTCCCTGCCGCACATTCCGGGCAGCGACGTGGCCGGCGACGTGGTCGCGGCCAACGCGCCCGGCGTCACGATCGGCCGCCGCGTGATGGTGCAGCCCGGCGTGAGCTGCGGCCGCTGCCTGGCGTGTCTCGGAGGGAACGATCATCAGTGTCCCCACTACCAGGTGCTGGGCTTCCAGCATCTGAGCGGCGGGTACGCGGAGCTCGTGCGCGTGCCGGTGCCGAACATCGTGCCGATTCCCGACGAGATGGACTACGTGAAGGCCGCGGCGTTTCCGCTGACGTTCCTCACCGCGTGGCACATGCTGATGACGCGCGCGCGGCTGCGGCGCGGCGACGATGTGCTGGTGCTCGCGGCGGGCAGCGGGGTGGGTCAGGCCGCCGTCCAGGTGGCGTTCCTGCACGGCGCCCGCGTGTTCGCGACGGTGGGATCGCCCGCCAAGGCGGAGAAGGCCCGCGCGCTGGGCGCCTATGAAGTGATCGACCACCAGGCGACGAACGTGGCCGAGGAGATCCTCCGGTTCACGAACCGCCGCGGCGTGGACGTCGTCATAGAGCATGTGGGACAGGCCACCTGGCGCCGGAGCGTGCGCGCGCTCGCCCGCGGCGGGCGCCTCGTCACGTGCGGAGCGACGACCGGCTACGACGCGGCGATCGATCTGCGGGCGCTGTTCGCCAAGGGGCTGTCGATTCTCGGGTCGTACATGGGCAGCAAGGAAGAACTCCTGCGGGCCGCGCGCTTCTTCTTCGGGGGCCAGCTCACGCCGGTCATCGACTCCACGTTCGCCCTGGCCGACGCGGCCAGCGCGCATCGCCGGCTCGAAGCCTCCGACCACTTCGGCAAGATCGTGCTCGAGGTCTAGATGGGACTGCAGCGCTGGAGCCTCAGCCTGTTCAGCGTGATCGCCGTCGTCAGCATCATCCTGGCGGCCGCGACCATCTGGTTGTTGCTCACCGATCCGGTGACCGTGGCGAACGCCGTCAACGAGGGCGAGATCTCGCCGTTCGTCCGCGATCTGGCGCAGGTCCTCTACGGCGCGCTGCAGGGGCTGTTGAGATACTTGTAGCCGTTAGCCGTTAGCCGTTAGCCGTTAGCCGTTAGCCGTTAGCCGTCTAGCCGTTAGCTGTTAGCCGTTAGCTCGCTAAAGGCTAAGGCCTAACGGCTTAAGGCTTTCTTCAGAAACCTCGTCAGGATCCAGCCGTCCACGAACTTGAAGGGCGCCACGCCCGTGCTGTAGTGGCCGCAGCGCAGTACCGCGACTTCGTGCGGCACGCCGGCCGTCCCGAACGCGCGCACCAGGTCGCGCGAGAGATCCACGGGAAACGTGAGGTCGTACAGGGCGTAGACGAGCAGCGTCTGCCGGTCGCGCAGGCGATCGAGGTACCAGCGCGGGCTGATCGGCTTCCAGAGGTCGCGCAGCCGATCCAGATCGATCGCGCCGTCGAGGCCTTCGCGCACGTGGCGCGTCGAGATCCCGCGCCACACGACGTCGGCGAAGTGCGGGGAGATGTGGTTGAGCGCCTGCGCGCGGATGAGCGGTTCGTGCGCGGTCGTCAGGAGCGACAGGCACGAGCCGAGGCTCGTGCCCAGGATGCCGATGCGGTCGTACCCTTCCGCCGCCAGCCACGCGATCGCGCGCCGCGCGTCGAGCACGGCCTGCCGGCATACCTGCACGGTGCGCGCGACGTTCGCGCTCACGATGTAGTCCGCGCGGTGGAGCTCGGGCGGCATGCGCCGATCGTGATACGGCATGCTCAGCCGCAGCGCCGTGAGTCCCGCGAGATTCAGCAGGCGGCACAACCCGACGTGGCCGCCCTCGTCGGCGTTCCATTGCGGCAGCACGAGCACGGCCGCGCGCGGACGGCCGGGGCGCGCCGGCGCCGGAAAGTAGCGGCAGGAGACGGTGTTGTTCTCGGGATGCGGCGTCGTGAAGGCGCTCGGAAACGTCAGCGTCGCCGGTTCGCCGTCCGTGCCGGGTTCGAGGTGATAGTCCGTCGTCACGCCGGGATCGAAGAACGCGGGCGTGTCGGCCATGACCGCGTCGACCCAGTCGGCCAGGACGCGCGCCTCCGGCGTGTCCGGCGGGTGGCCGTTGGCCGGGACCCACTCGAGCCCCCAGTCGAACGGCCGGACGACGCGATCCTTGGTGACCGTGGCGAGGCGTTCTTCCCAGGCGTGGAAGAGGGCTTGAAGCATCCGGGCTCCATGCTATACTCATCCGGTTGTGACCTTCACACAGGACACGCGAAAGCAGTTCGGTCGAAAGCGGGCCAAGTGTGTCTGGGGTGTCGGAGGTCGCGCGCTCGTTATCTGAATCCGTTCTGATTCGAGCTGTTCGCCGCGCGTAGCTGCCGACACGGTCTAAACCGCGTCGGCTTTTTTTTTGGAGTTTTCTTTCATGGCTTCGATTCCCGTGGGCATTCTCGGCGCGACCGGCATGGTGGGGCAGCAGTTCATCGCCCTGCTGGCGCGCCATCCGTGGTTTCGCGTGGACTGGCTGGGCGCGAGCGAGCGCTCGGCCGGCAAGGCGTTCCGTGACGCGGCCGCCTGGCGGCTGCCCGTGCCGCTCGACGAGGCGATCGCGACGAAGGTCGTCGAGACCGCCGCGCCGGGAACCGCGCCGCGCGTGATGTTCTCGGGCCTCGACTCCGGCGTGGCCGGCGAGATCGAGGCGGCGTTCGCCGCGGCCGGACACGTCGTGATCAGCAACTCGAAGAACTACCGCATGGAGCCGGACGTGCCGCTGATGATCCCGGAGGTGAACGCGGATCATCTTGCGCTGCTGGATCGGCAGGCCTCGCGCGGCTGGAGCGGACGCATTCTGACCAACCCGAACTGCTCGACGGTCGTGATGGCCATGGCGCTCGCGCCCCTTCGCCAGTTCGGCCTCTCGCAGGTCATGGTGACCACCGAGCAGGCCATCTCCGGCGCCGGCTACCCCGGCGTGCCGTCGTGGGACATCCTGGGCAACATCATTCCGTTCATCGACGGCGAGGAAGGCAAGGTCGAGTCCGAGGCGCAGAAGATCCTCGGCACGATTGCCGGCGGCGCGGTGACGCCGCACCCCGTCGTCATCAGCGCGACGACGACGCGCGTGCCCGTCTACAACGGCCACACCGAGTCCATCGCCGTGAAGCTCGATCAGCCCGTCGGGCCCGAGGCGCTCATCGCCGCCTGGAACGGCTTCCGCGGCCGGCCGCAGGAGCTCGAGCTGCCGTCGGCGCCGCCGCAACCGGTGGTCTACACGGCGGAGAAGAACCGCCCGCAGCCGTCGCTGGACGTGAACCGCGACGGCGGCATGACGGTCACCGTCGGGCGGCTGCGCGCGTGCCCGGTGCTGTCGTACAAGTTCATCGCGCTCGGCCACAACACGATTCGCGGCGCCGCGGGCGCGGCGATCCTGAACGCCGAGCTGCTGCACCGGGAGGGCCGGCTGTGAGCGTCGTCATGAAATTCGGCGGCACATCGGTCGCCGACGCCGACGCCATCAACCGCGTCGCGACTGATCGCCCGGGGACAGATCGGGCGCCAGGGCGGCGGCCGCCCGCCCGTCGTGGTCGTGTCGGCGCTCTCGAAAGTGACCGACCGCCTGATCCAGATCGCGCAGTCGGCCGAGGGCGGCGACGCCGACGTGGCGGTGAACGCGCTCGAGCAGCTCCTGGCGCGGCACCTCGAGGTGGTCGACGGCCTGATCGCGGGCCCGTCGCGCCCCGCGCTCGAAGAGGAGGTGCGGCGGGAATTCGAGACGCTCATCGGCCTCGTGCGCGCGCTCGCGGTCCTGCGCGACGTGTCGCCGCGGTCGCTCGACGCGGTGGTCGCGTGCGGCGAGCTCGTCAGCAGCCGCATCGTCGCGGCGGCGCTCGCCGAGCGCGGGCTGCCGAGCGTCTTCGTCGACGCGCGCACCGTCGTCACGACCGACGCCGAGCACGGCGCCGCCGCGCCCGACATGATCGAGACGCGCAGGCGCGCGCACGAGCACCTGGCGCCCATTCTCGATCGGGGCGAGGTGCCCGTGCTCGGCGGCTTCATCGCGTCGACGCCCGCCGGCATCACCACCACGCTGGGCCGCGGCGGATCGGATTTCTCGGCCGCGATCGTCGGCGCCTGCCTCGACGTCGACGAGATCCAGATCTGGACCGATGTCGACGGCATGCTCACCGCTGATCCGCGCATTGTGTCGGACCCCCGGGTCGTCCCGCAGCTCACCTTCGCCGAGGCCTCCGAGCTGGCGTACTTCGGCGCGAAAGTCCTGCACCCGAGCACGATTCTGCCGGCGGTGGCGAAGAACATCCCCGTGCGGATCCTGAACTCGCGCAAGCCCGACAGCCCCGGCACGCTCATCACCTCGCAGCGCGCCGTGGCGAGCGATTCCCTGACGGCCATCGCCTGCAAGCGCGACGTGACCGTCGTCGACGTCACGTCCACGCGCATGCTGATGGCGTACGGCTTCCTGCGGCGGGTCTTCGAAGTGTTCGAGCGCTTCCGCACGCCGATCGACGTGGTGACGACGTCCGAGGTGAGCCTGTCGGTCACGATCGACGACAAGCGCCGCCTCGGCGAGATCGTCGAGGGCCTGCACGAATTCGCCGAGGTCCGCTCGGAGCCGAACATGGCCATCATCTGCGCCGTCGGTGAGGGGTTGCGGGCCGATCCCACGCTCTTCGCCCGCGCGGTCACGGCGCTCGGCCGCATCCCCCTGCGCCTCGTGTCGCAGGCCGCGTCGAGGCGTAACATTACCTTCGTGCTCCGCGACGCGGACGTGCCCGAGGCGATGACCCTCCTGCACGAGCACTTCTTCAGGATCTGACGCTATGCGCCTGCTGCTCGTCGGCCACGGCAAGATGGGGCGCCTCGTCGAGGCGCTGGCCCCGGAGTACGGCTTCACCGTCGCCGGGGTCGTCGATCCGCAGTCGCCCGCGCACGTCGCGGACGCCGACGACGAGCGATGGCGCGGCGTCGACGTCGCCGTGGACTTCACGGTCGCCGACGCCGTCGTGCGCAACGCGCCGGCGCTGGCCGGCCGCGGCGTGAACCTCGTGATCGGCACCACGGGCTGGCAGGCGCACGAAGCGGCGCTGCGCGCCGCCGTCGAGGCGGCCGGCACGGGCGCCGTCGCGGCGCCGAACTTCGCGATCGGCGTGCTGCTCTTCGAGGCCGTGGTCCGTCGCGCCGCCGAACTGTTCGCGACGCAGGAGCGCTTCGGGGCGTGGCTGCACGAGGCGCACCATGCGACGAAGAAGGACGCGCCCTCGGGCACGGCGCTCGCGCTCCTGCGCGACATGCAGGACGCCGGCTACGCCCGCCCGGTCGACGTCTCGTCCACGCGCGCCGGGCAGATTCCCGGCATCCACACGATTGGCTTCGACGGTCCCTCGGAATCGATTACGCTATCGCATACGGCGCGCGATCGGTCCGCCTTCGCGCGCGGCGCGCTCGAGGCCGCCCGCTGGGTGGCGGGCCGGCGCGGCTGGTACTCGATGCGCGACGTGCTGGGGATTTGACGATGCGAACACTCTGGACGGGCGTCGGCACGGCGCTGGTCACGCCGTTCACCTCCGGCGGCGACCTCGACGACGCGGCGATCCGGCGGCTCGGCCGCCGCCAGATCGACGCCGGCATCCACTTCCTCGTGCCGTGCGGCACGACCGGCGAGAACCCGACGCTCACGCTCGAGGAACGCATCCGGATCGTGACGATCCTCGCCGACGAAGCGGCCGGCGGCACGCCGGTGCTCGCCGGGGCCGGCGGGTACAACACCCGCGAGGTGATCCACCTCGCGCACGAGATGGAACAAGCGGGCGCCCGCGGCCTGCTGTCCGTGACGCCCTACTACAACCGCCCGACCCAGGAAGGCCTCTTCCAGCACTTCCGCGCCATCGCCGAGAGCACGCCGCTGCCGATCATTCTGTACAGCGTCCAGGGCCGCACGGGCGTGAACCTCGAGCCCGCCACGATCGCCAGGCTGGCCGAGATTCCGAACATCGTCGGCGTGAAGGAAGCGTCGGGCAACGTGACGCAGATGTGCGAGGTGCGCCGCGTCGTGCCGCCAGACTTCATCCTGTTGTCCGGCGACGACGCCCTCACGCTGCCGCTGATGGCGATCGGCGGACAGGGCATCATCTCCGTCGTGTCGAACGAGATCCCCGAGGAGATGGTGCGGATGGTCGACGCCGCCGAGCGCAACGACTTCGCGGCCGCGCGCGCGATCCATCAGCGCATCCTGCCGATGATGCAGATCAACTTCGTGGAGTCGAATCCCGGCCCGGTGAAGGCCGCGATGGCGGCGATGGGCCTGCTCGAGGAGGCTTACCGGCTGCCGCTCGTGCCGCCACGGCCCGAGAACAAGGACAAGATCGTGCAGGTCCTGAAGGCCTTCGGCCTCGTCAAGGTCTCCAGGGTCCCCAGGCCCGCCATGGTCCGCTCGCGCGCCTAGGAGGCCGTGGTGAACGTAGACACGGCCTGCGAGGCACAGAGAACTGGGCCACAGAGACACGGAGACACCGAGAAAACCCTGGCATTCTCTGTGTCTCCGCGTCTCTGTGGTTGCTTCCTCCGGGTCTCGCAGCCCAGAGGCCCTTGCGCCACGGGCTGCTAGATGACGCCATCTCTCCAATCCGAGATCGCCGCGCTCGCGGCACAGGGATCGTCCGCCGATCGGGACGCCGTGCGCGAGATGTTCACGCGACTGCGCGCCGCACTGTCGGCCGGCGAGGTCCGCGCGGCCGAGCCCGACGCCACGCAGCCGGCCGGATGGCGCGTGAATGCCTGGGTGAAGCAGGGGATCCTGCTCGGTTTCCGCTTCGGCGACACGGCCGACGTCTCGATGGACCACGGCCGCTGGCCGTTCTACGACAAGGACACGCTGCCGCTGAAGAAGCTCGGCCTCGCGGCCGGCGTGCGCATCGTGCCCGGCGGGTCCTCGGTGCGCGACGGCGCGTACCTCGCCCCCGGCGTGATCTGCATGCCGCCGATGTACGTGAACATCGGCGCGTACGTGGGCGAGCAGTCGCTCATCGACTCGCACGCGCTCGTGGGATCGTGCGCGCAGGTTGGCGCGCGCGTGCACATCAGCGCCGGGGCCCAGATCGGCGGCGTGCTGGAGCCGGTCGGGGCGCTGCCCGTGATCATCGAGGACGACGCGCTCGTCGGCGGCAACACCGGCGTCTATGAGGGCGCCGTGATCAAGGCGCGCGCCGTCGTCGGCGCCGGCACCGTGCTGACGGGATCCACGCCGGTGTACGACCTGGTGCGCGGCGAGATCATCCGGCCCGCCGCCGATCGCCCGCTCGTCGTGCCCGAGGGCGCCGTCGTGGTGCCCGGCGCGCGCGCCGTGTCGGCGGGACGCGGGCCCGAGTGGGGCCTCGCGCTCGCCACGCCCGTCATCGTGAAATATCGCGACTCGCGGACGGACACGCGGACGGAGCTCGAAGCGTGGCTCCGCTGAGGGCGCCGGCCGTGGTCGATCCGGTGGCGCTCGCCCGAGCGCTCGTCGACCTCGACTCCACGACCGGTCGCGAGCACGAGGCCGGCCGGTACCTGGCGCACTATCTTGCCGAACTGGGCTGGCGCATCACCGAGCAGCCGGTGGCGGGCGATCGCGCGAACGTGATCGCGTCGACCGGCGCCGATCCCCTCGTGGTCTTTTCGACCCACTTCGACTGCGTGCCGCCCTTCTTTCCGAGCCGGATCGAGGGCGATCGCCTGTACGGACGCGGGTCGTGCGACGCGAAGGGCATCCTGGCCGCGCAGGTGGCCGCGGCCGACGCGCTCGTCCGGTCGGGCGAAGCGCGGGTCGGGCTGCTGTTCCTGGTCGGCGAGGAGCGCGGCAGCGACGGCGCGAAGGCCGCCAACCGGGTGGCGCCGCGCAGTTGCCGCTACCTGATCAACGGGGAGCCGACGGACAGCCGGCTCGGGCTCGCGACGCGCGGCGCCCTGCGCATCCGGCTCCGCGCGACGGGACGGGCCGCGCACTCCTCGTTCCCGGAACTCGGCGAGTCGGCGATCGACAAGCTGATCGACGCGCTCGTCGAGCTGCGCGGGATCGAGCTGCCGGTGGACCCGGTGATGGGCCGCACGCACTACACGGTGGGACTGATCGGCGGCGGCGTGGCGCCGAACGTCGTGCCCGCCGCGGCCGAAGCCGAAGTCATGTTCCGGACGGTGAGCGACACGGCGCCGCTCCTCGACGCGATCGCGCCGCTCTCGGCGCGCGTGGACGTGGAGCACGTGATCGAAGTGCCGCTCGTGAAGCTGGCGACCGTGCCGGGCATCGAGACGGCGGTCTTTCCCTACACCACCGACATGCCGTTCCTGGGCGCGTGGGGCCAGCCCCTTCTCTTCGGCCCAGGATCGATCCACGTGGCCCACACGGCCGACGAGTTCGTGTCGATCGCCGAGCTCACCGCGGCCGTCGATCGGTATATCGAGATCGCGAAGACGCTCCTAGGAAGCTGAGGAACTGGGGAACTGAGGAGCTGAGGAACCGCGCTGAAGCACCTAGCACCTAGCACCTAGCACCTAAGCACCTAAGCACCCTTCACACGCCATCGCAATGGCGAGCAGATTATCGGTCTGCATCCGCGCGCCCGCGATCTGGAAGCCGACCGGAAGGCCGGTCTTCGTGCGGCCGCAGGGGATCGAGATCGCCGGGTGGCCGCTGATGTCGAACAGCTGGGTCAACCGGAGCATCAGGCTGCGGATCGGCTCCATCGTCCGGCCGACGGGCATCTCGGCGGCGCCGATCGGCGGCGCCGGAATCGGCAGCGTCGGCAGCACGAGGGCGTCGCGCCCCTCGAGCGCGCGGTTCACGTCGAGCCAGAGCTGTTCCCGCCCCTGCAGCGCGCGCCGGTAGTCCGCGCCAGACACGGCGCGGCCCGCTTCGAGGCGCTGCCGCACCGGTGGCGTGTACTTCTCAGGCCATGCGTCCAGTCCGGCCGCATGATACGCGGCGCCTTCGGCCAGCACGATCGGCGTGTAGACCTTCGCGATCGTGTCGGCGTGCGGGATCTCGACCTCGTCGACACGCGCACCGGCGGCGCGCAGGCGATCGAGCGCGGCCTCGAAGAGCGCCCGCACCTCGTCGTCCAGGAGATCGCAGAAGTAGCGGCGCAGCACGCCCAGCCGCAGGCCGGCCATCGGCCTCGCGGGCATGAGCGGCCCGTCCGGCAGGGCCATCAGGCCACGATAGAGCAGCGCGGCGTCGGCCACGGTCTGCGTGAGCGGACCGAGATGGTCGAGCGTGCGCGAGAGGGGAATCACCCCTTCGAGCGAGATCTCGCCGAACGTCGGCTTGAGGCCGACGGTCCCGCAGGCGGCCGCGGGAATGCGGATCGATCCGCCCGTGTCGCTGCCGATCGACGCGAGCGCCATGCCGGCCACGACGCTCGCCGCCGATCCGCCGCTCGACCCACCGGGCGACCGCGAGGGATCGTGCGGGTTTCGCGCGGGCCCGAACGCCGAATCCTCGTTGGTCGTGCCGAGCGCGTACTCGTGGAGGTTCGTCTTGCCCAGGAACACCACGCCCGCGCGGCGGAGGTTCGCGGCGGCCTGGCTGTCGCGCGCGGCGGGACGGTCGTCGCTCGCGAGCGACGCGGCCGTGGTCGGCACGCCGTCCAGATCGATCAGGTCTTTCAGGGAGATGGGAACGCCGTGGAGCGCGCCGCGATCGCGCCCGGCGGCCAGTTCGCGATCCGCGGCCCGCGCCTGCTCGAGCGCGCGCTCGGCCAGCACCAGGATGTAGGCGTTCAGCGCCGCGTTGCCCGACGCGATGCGATCCAGGCACGCTTCGGCGGCCCGCTCCGCGGTCGTCCGCCCGTCGCGGAGGGCCCGCCCGAATTCGACGATCGTCATGTGCGCTTCACCGAGATGGCCACCCCGTCGCGGAGCGGCACCGTGGCGGTGACGAGCAGCGGGTGGGCGTTCAATCGCTCGTTGTACTCCGAAATCGCCTGCGTGTCGGCGGCGTTCTTCACCGGACGCGCCGCAAAGCCGGGGACGACCTCGCCGTCCCAGAGGACGTTGTCCGTCACGAGCAGCCCGCCGGGCCGCAGCAGCGCGGCCAGCCGATCCAGCATCGGCGTGTACTGCGCCTTGTCGCCGTCCTGGAAAATCAGGTCGAAGGGGCCCGCGACCTTGGCCACGAGGCGCGCCGCGTCGCCGACCATCACGTTCGCCCGATCGGCGACGCCCGCCCGCTCGAAGTTCGCGCGCGCGATGCGGGCGCGCGCCGGATCCTGTTCCACCGTGATCAGCATGCCGCCGGGCGGCAGCGCGCCGGCGAGCCAGATGCCCGAATAGCCGATCGCCGTGCCGATCTCGAGGATGCGCGAAGCTGATGCCGCCAGCGCGAGCACGCGCAGCAGCGCGCCGACCTCGGCGTCGACAATCGGAAGTCCGTCGCGCCGGCCCTCGGCCGCGATCTCGACGAGCGACGGATTTGTCGCTCGGTTCAACGCCGACAGATATCGCTCGATGGCGTCGGGGACGATCTGACCCATAATGAATATTGTATTGCGCCACACGAAGATCATCGCCACGCTCGGTCCCGCCTCGCACGACGCCGCCACGATCGACGCGCTCATCGACGGCGGCACGGACATCGTCCGGCTGAACTTCTCGCACGGGACGCATGCCTCGCACCAGGCGGCGATCGCCCACGTGCGCGCGGCCGCGAAGCGTCTGCGGCGGCCGACCGCGGTGCTCCAGGACCTGTCGGGCCCGAAGATCCGGACCGGACCGCTCGAGGGCGGCACGGCGGTGACGCTGGCGGCCGGCGCGTCCGTGCGCATCGCGACCGGTGACTTTCCCGGAAACGCGCGGCGCCTCTCGACGACGTTCGCCGGCCTGGCCGCCGGCGTGAAGCCGGGCGATCGGCTGCTGCTCGCCGACGGCGCGATCGCGCTTCGCGTGGAGCGCACCGACGGCCGCGAGATCGAGACCACGGTCGTCGACGGCGGCGTGCTCGGCCAGCACAAGGGCATCAACGCGCCCGGCGTGGCCCTGGCGGCGTCCGCGATCACCGAGAAGGATGAGGCGGATCTGGCGGCCGGCATCGCGATGGGCGTCGACATGATCGGCGTGAGCTTCGTGCAGTCGCCCGACGACATCCGGCGGGCGAGAGCGCTGGCCGCCGCGGCGGGCGCCGGCGACCTGCCGATCGTCGCCAAGCTGGAACGGCCGCAGGCGCTCGCGCGGCTCGACGAGATCCTCGCGGTCGCCGACGCGGTGATGGTGGCGCGCGGCGATCTCGGGCTGGAGATGCCTCTCGAGCAGGTCCCGCGCGCGCAGAAAGCGATCATCGCCGGAGCGCGTCGGCGGGGCATCCCCGTGATCGTCGCCACGCAGGTGCTCGAGTCGATGACGACCGAGCCGCGGCCGACACGCGCCGAAGTGAGCGATGCGGCCGGCGCGGTGGACGAGGGCGTCGACGCGATCATGCTGGCGGGCGAGACCGCCGCCGGGAAATACCCCGTCCGCGCGGTGGAAATGCTCGCCGCGATCATCCGCGACGCCGAGACGCTGCCGTTCGCGTCGGCCGCCGTCACGCCGCCGGGGCGCGGGCACGAGGACGCGATCTGCGCCGCCGCCGTCACGCTCGCCGGTCAGGGGCATGCCGACGCGATCGTCGCCGTGACGCGCGGGGGCGCGACCGCGCGCCGGCTCTCCGCGCTGCGGCCTCCGGCCACCATCATCGCCGCCACGGAAGACCTGGCGATCGCCAGGCGCCTCGCGCTGTGCTGGGGTGTCCGCCCGGCCTGGGTCCAGATCGGCGAGGCCGTCGACATGGCCCGGATCGGCGCGCAGCTCGTCGAGCGCGGCGCCGTGCCGGCCGGCGCGACGATCGTGTTCGTCAGCGTGAACGCCGATCTCGGCCGCCCCGACGCCAACTACCTGAAGATTCAGAAGCTCGGGTGATTACTTCTCGAGGAGCGACCGCATCGAGGCGAGGGCCCGCTGCCAGCCCGGCTCGACGATCTCGTAGTAGCGCCGCCAGCGTTCGCTTTCCTCGAAGCCGCGCTGCGACACCCGCACGTCGGTCGCGGCGCCGTTCTCGGCCGGCGTGCACGTCACCTCGAACGCCATCGGACCGATAGGATCACCGTCGGGGGGCAGCCAGAAGGCGTCGCCCACGAAGAAGCCGCCGCCGGCGTTGTAGTGCACGACCGTGCCGCGGAACACGCCGCCCAGGCGGCCCAGCACCTCGTCGCGGTCGAGCGTGGGATCCCATTCGACGGCGTACGGGCCGAGCGCGCGCGGCAGCGTGACCGACCGGCGGACGTTCCACCAGGCGATGAGCGCGTCGGGATCGAAGAAGGCCCGCAGAACGAGGTTGAGCGGGGCGGCGATGCGGGCGGAGACGTCGAGGCTCGGGGAACCGGACACCGCCGAAATCTTAACAGTACGCGTGGTAGATTGATCGTCTATGCACCATCAGCCGCTGGCGTACATGGACGAGCGCTTCCTCGAGAGCCACGAGGGCCGTCCGATCCGGATCCTGTCCGAGTACCTCGAGCCGCTGCGGCGGTTCAAGGAACAGGGGATCCAGGACACCGTGGTGTTCTTCGGGTCGGCTCGGGTCGACAGCCGCGAGCGGGCCACCCGGGCGCACCGGTCGCTGCGCGCGCGGGGGGTGATCCAGTCGGAGCAGGAGTACCTGGCGGAGCTGAAGCGGTCGCGCCGGGCCGTGGAGTGGGCGAAGTACTACGAGGATGCCCGCGAGCTCGCACGGCAGCTCACGGCGTGGAGCCTGTCGCTCGAGCAGGAGAACCACCGCTTCGTCGTGACGTCGGGAGGGGGCCCGGGCATCATGGAAGCCGCCAACCGCGGCGCCAGCGAGGCGGGCGGGAAGACCGTGGGCCTGAACATCCGCCTGCCGTTCGAGCAGGGCGCGAACCCGTACATCACCGACGGCCTGCACTTCGAGTTCCACTACTTCTTCATGCGGAAGTTCTGGTTCGCGTACCTCGCGAAGGCGCTGGTGATCTTCCCCGGCGGCTTCGGCACCTGTGACGAGCTGTTCGAGATCCTCACGCTGGCGCAGACCGAGAAGCTCTCGAAGAAGATCGCGGTCATCCTCTACGGCCGCGAGTACTGGCACAACGTCATCGACTTCAAGCCGCTCGTCGAATGGGGGGCCATCTCCGAGCACGATGTGCAGATGGTGGACTACGCCGACACGGTCCCCGAGGCCTTCGAACGCCTGCAGAAACACCTGACGACCCACCATCTGGCCTCGCCGATTCCTCAGGAGTCCGAGACGCCGGGGATCGCCAAGACGCGCGGTTAATTCAGAGGTTCCGGGGGTTCCAGAGGTTCTGGGGGTTCTGGGGGCGAGCGGTAGGCCGTGCTCGAAACCGCCCACTTGTCGGCGCTGGCGTCACCGCGGCGGCGGGAGATCCTGCGGTTGGTCTGGGACGAGGAGCGGCCGGCGGGCGCGATTCGGGCGGCGATGCCGGACGTGACCTTCGGCGCGGTGATGCGCTGTGGCGACTAGGCGGAGCTCGATCAGAGCCGGCGCGGTCCGGCGCCCCGTTCGGTCCGACGAAGGAGACGCGCATGACCACCGCGACACCGCTGCCGCATCAGCTCGAACGCACGCTGACCATTCGCGCGGACCCTCACGTCGTGTTCTCGTTCTTCACGGATCCCGGCCGCTGGTCATCGTGGTGGGGCGCCGGCTCCACCATCGACCCGCGGCCAGGCGGCCGCGTCCTGATTCGCTATCCGAACGGCGTCGAAGTGCACGGGGACGTGCTCGAGATCGTGCCGCCGGGATCGCCTCCACGCCGGAGCGGAGGACGTGGTCGACCGCTGGCGGCGCCGCCAGTGCCAGGGGCTCGTGCTCGCCGAGTGGATCGCGACGGGATCCGACGGCCAGGAGCGCGCGCGCGGCACCAACGTCTTCCAACTGGACGCCGGAGGACGCATCGCCGCCGTCACCGGTTTCTGGTCCCAGCACCCCAGCACCTACACCCCAGCACCTTTTAGCGCATCAGGAACTCCCGCCGTACATCCTCGAACTCGCCGACCGCCGCCTCCCACGATCGGGCGATCTCGGCCGCGGGCACGCCGCCCTCGATCTGCTCGCGCAGGCGCGACGATCCCGCGAGGATGTCGATCGGCGGCCTGACCGCCTCGTACTCGTAGGGCGGATCGCGCCAGGCGAAGCGATCCGGATCCGCGGCGCGGAACGCCTCGAGCAGCGCGACGGCCGTGGCGACCGGGCGGAACACCGCGCGATCGAGCACGTGGATCTGGCACCCGCCGCACGTCTCCTTCGCGTGCTTGTGGAACGTCGGCTCGAACACGGCGGGCCGGAACCGCACCCCGGGCAGCCCGAGCTCGTTGAGCGCGCCCGCGAACGGCTCGGCCACGACCCAGGGCGCCCCGACCAGCTCGAACGGCTTCGTCGTGCCGCGGCCCTCCGACACGTTCGTGCCTTCGAAGAGCACCGTGCCCGGATAGACGACGGCCGAATCGAGCGTCGGGATGTTCGGCGACGGCAGCACCCACGGGATGCCCGTCTCGTCGAAATACATCTCCCGCCGCCAGCCTTCCATCGGCACGACTTCGAGCGACGCGCCGATCCCGAAGCGCTCGTTGAACAGCCGCGCCAGCTCGCCGATCGTCATCCCGTGTCGCATCGCGATCGGAAACTGCCCGACGAACGACTCGAACCCGGCCTCGAGCATCGGCCCCTCGACGGCGGCGCCGCCGATCGGGTTCGGCCGATCGCACACGATCACCGGCACGCCGTGCCGCGCGGCGGCGCGGAGGCAGTTCGCCATGGTGTAGATGTACGTGTAGATGCGCGTCCCGACGTCCTGCAGGTCGATGACGAGGACGTCCACGCCGGCGAGCATCTCGCGCGTCGGTTCGCGCGTCTCGCTGTAGAGCGAGTACACCGGCACGCGGCGGATCGCGTCGCGGCCGTGGCCGCTCTCGATCATGTTCTCCTGGACGTCCGATCGGAACCCGTGCTGCGGCCCGAAGATCGCCGCGAGCGTCGAGCCCTGGCGCGCCAGCAGCCGGTCCGCAACGTGCCGCAGCTGCGCGTCGACCGACGCCGGGTTGCAGACCACGCCCACGCGCTTGCCGTCGAGCCGGGATCGATACGCGGGGAAGTCGAGGAGGAGCTCGGAGCCGAGATGCAGCCGCATGGCCCCAGATTATGAGCCGGAACGCCGGACGGCCGCGGATCCCTGCCGTGCCGCCCTGCCGCGAGCGCGAAAAAGGCCTCGAACTTGCTTGTACGCCCCGGGGGTTGATAGACTACGCGCCCTTGGTAGTCCGTCCGCTTGCCGTGCCCGCGCCGAGTGCCGATCGAGCCTCCTTGCTGACTCGCTCCTCCCTCCTCGTGATCGCGTAGCCGACAGACACCCGAAGGAGGAGGCAGCGTATGGGGCGAAGGCTTTACGTCGGGAACCTCCCGTACACCACCGGCGAGACCGAGCTGCAGGAGCTCTTCGGCCGCGCGGGCACCGTCGAGTCGGTTCGCGTGATGCGTGACGCCGCCACCGGCCGCGCCCGTGGCTTTGCCTTCGTGGAGATGTCGACCGACGAGGAGGCCGAGAAAGCCGCGGCGGAATTCAATCAGTTTGAAATGGGCGGCCGCGCCCTGACGGTCAACGAAGCGCGCCCGAAACCGGAAGGTGGTTTCGGGGGTGGTGGTGGCGACCGCGGCGGCGGACGCCGGGAGCCCCGCTGGTAGCGGTGCTGGAGGGTGGGAGCGACGATGAAAGCCTGGGCTAAGGGCGACCGCGTGTCGCAGACGACCTACGGGGCGGGTACGCTGGTCGAAGTGAACGAGCACCACACCGTCATTGATTTCGACGAGCACGGCCGGCGCGTCTTCTCGACGCGGCTCGTCGTCCTCCAGTCGACGAACGAACCCGCGCCCGCCAAGTCTCCGAGAAAGCGCGCCGTCCGCAAGAAGAAGGCCGACGCCTGACGCACGCGTCAGGCGTGCTGCCACGCAATCGCGAACTGCCCTAAATCCTCGGCCAGCGTACGGATCAGCGCGTCGAGCGGCTCCGCGCTCGCCGGCTCCGAATCCGTGTCCTCCCAGCCGTTGAACGACAGGTCGTCGCGCTCCCGGTTCTGGCGGATGTGCACGCCCAGGCTCGGGAACAGATCGGCCAACCCGTCGATCGCCACAATCGGATCCTCGCTCGCCTGGGGCGCCGGCCGCGCGGCCTCCGGCTCGGGTGCCGGCACCAGGTGGAGCCGCATCCCGGGATGAACGCGCGCCTCTGAGCGGCGCACGTGGTCGGTCGCCCAGCGCAGCACGCGCACGCGTGATTGGTTGTCGGGCAGCTGCGCGAGCGCGTTGCCCACGGCCTGCATTGCCGCTAATTCAGTCGATACGTCGGTTCCCATGACTCGGTCCCTTCAAGCATCTTTGCGTTCGGTCAGGGCGCGGGCTCCGACCGGTAGTCCCTCCGTGTCACCGACGGAAATCACCGAACGTTCCCCGCACGTGTTGCACCGGAGGTGAATCTCGTGGCCATCATCCGAGACACCCACGACTTGCGTGCGGTGGCTCCCGCACTTGGGGCACACCGGCGGAAGAGTTTGGGCAGCTGACAAAGGAGGATTGTAATGAACCATTATGTCCCATAGAGTCATCAAGAAGAACGCCAACTACCATAGAATTAACGATCATCAATGTTTTCAATTAGTTACATGGATCTGGCAATTGGCCAAGGCTCCAGACGCCTGTTCCAGGACGAGACACATGCTTTCAGTAGTGACGATCCAAATTGATCCGGTTCGGCGAGCCGTGAGAAGCTGACGCGGCCGGGAGCGCGCCCGCCACCGGCTCACCGGGAGGATGACCATGGCTGCCGTGCGCGCACAGATTTCGGGTCCGCTCGTGATTCTGCTGGCCTCGCTCGCCGCCGCGTGCGGCGCGCCCCCATCGTCAGCGCCGGCCACGCTCGACGATCTGGCGCGGCAATCGCTCGCCACGATCGACGGCGAGCTCACGGTGAGCGGGCTGAAGCAGCCCGTCGAGGTCATCCGAGACGAGGCGGGCATCCCGCACATCTACGCGCAGGACGACGACGACCTCTTCTTCGCGCAGGGCTATGTGATGGCCCAGGATCGCCTCTGGCAGATGGAGATGTGGCGGCGCTGGCACGAGGGCCGGCTCGCCGAGATCTTCGGGCCCAAGGCGTTTCCCTACGACGCGCGCACGCGCCTCCTGATGTTCCGCGGGCCGTGGGACGCCGCGGAGTGGACCAGCTACCATCCCGACGCCGAGCGCCTCTTCACCGACTACGCGAACGGCATCAACGCGTTCATCGCGAGCCACGCCGACAACCTGCCGGTCGAGTTCACGCTGACCGGCGTGCGCCCCGATCCGTGGACGGCGAAGACCGTCGTGCTCCGCTGGGCGCAGCTCGCGCTCTCGAGCGCGCGCGGACACGCGACGAGCGAGATGCAGCTCGCGCTGAACGTCGCGAAGTACGGCGTCGCGGAAGCCAACCGCCGCAGCACGCCCGATCCCTGGGACGACCTGACAGTGCCCGAGGGTCTCGACGTGAGCATCATCCCGCCGGACATCATCCGCGTGATGCGCGAGGGCGACGGCGATCCGTTCGAGCCCGGCGCGCTGCCGCCGCTCGAGGTGCTGCCCGAGTACCAGGGCCTGATGCCCGCGGTGCAGGTGGCGCACGTCCTGCCGGAGTTCCAGGATGCGGAAGGCAGCAACAACTGGGTCGTCAGCGGCCGCCTCTCGTCGACGGGCGTGCCGATGCTCGCCAACGACCCGCATCGCCGGATCGAGATGCCGGCGCTGCGCTACTTCGTCCACCTCGTGGCGCCGGGCTGGGACGTGATCGGCGGCGGCGAGCCCCCGTTCATCGGCGTCGAGGAGGGGAACAACGCGACGATGGCGTGGGGGCTCACGTTCGCGGGCACCGACATGGTGGACACGTTCGTGGAGGAGACCAACCCGGCCGACTCGACCCAGACGCTCTACAACGGCCAGTGGGAGCCGATGCGCGTGATCACCGAGGCGATCACGGTGAAGGGCGAGGCGCCCCGGACGGTGGAGCTGAAGTTCACGCGACATGGGCCCGTCTTCTACGAGGACCCCGAGCATCACCGCGCGTATGCCGTGAAGTCGGTGAACCAGGAGCCGGGCACGGCGCCCTACATGGGCAGCTTCAAGCTGGCGCAGGCGTCGAGCTGCTCGGACTTTTTCGCGCGCGCCCTGTCCTGGAAGGTGCCGACGCACAACCTGATCTGCGGGAGCCGGGACGGCAACATCGCGATGATGGTGACCGGCCTCACGCCGGATCGCGACGGCTGGAACGGGCGGCTGCCGGTGCCCGGCACCGGGAAGTACGAGTGGAAGGGATTCCGGAGCGATCTCCCGCGCGAGTACAACCCCGCGCGCGGGTACATCGCCACGGCGAACAACAACACCACGCAGCCCGAGGGCTACACGGGACGGCCGGTGTTCTACCACTCCTCGGAAGGCGTGGACATCTCACGCATCACGCGCATCAACCAATTGCTGTCGACGGGCGGCCCGTTCGCGATCGCGGATTTCGAGCGCTTCCAGCACGACACCTACTCGCTGCGCGCCGAGAAGGATCACCATTTCTTCCACGGGTGGACGTCGAAGGATCCGGCGGTCGAGAAGGCACGCGCGATGGTCGACGCGTGGGATCTGAGGCTCACGGCCGACTCAGTGCCTGGAGCCCTGTACGTACGCTGGACGAACACCGAGGGCGCGCGAAGCCTCGCCGAAGCCGCGCAGGGGCAAGGACACGCGCAGGCGGAGGCGGGGCTGCGGCAGGCGATCGATCGCCTGACGAAGGACTATGGCCCCAACTGGGACGAATGGCGCTACGGGCGGATCAACGCCAGCGAGCTGCCGCACATGTTCGTGCCGGCGTTCGACCTGCCGACGATCGAGCGGCCGGGCGGCTTCAACGACGTGATGGCGACCGGGGCGAACTTCCGCCGCATCATCGACCTGGCGAATCCCGACAACTCGGTGGGGTCGAACGCGCCGGGCGAGTCGGCGCAGCCGGCGAGTCCGTACTACGGCAACACGCGCGAGAATCTCGCCGAGAACAAGTACTTTCCGCTGGTGCTGACGCGGCCTGCGGTGGACGGGATCGCCGCCCACCGCCTGACGCTGCGGCCGTGAGACGGCGGGCGGGCCCGAAGGCCCGCCCTACAACGCTCTCCTATTTTCCGGGCGGCAGCCCGGGGCGCTCGACCAGCTCGATGCGCGCGCCGTCGGGGCCGGCCACGTAGAAGAAGTTGATCGTCGGTCCGTTCGGCAGGTTGAGCGGGCGCGGCTGGCTCGTCAGCTCCACGTTCTTGCTCTCGAGCATCGCCTTGGTCTGGTCGATCGGCCCGGTCGAGCGCCAGCCGATGTGATCGACCACGCGGCCCTGGCTCGGCACCGAGTCCCCTTTCGCGACGATGATGTACACGCGGCTGTACGCGGGCACGGCCGCCGTGCGGACCGCGTCCACCTGGCCCTTGATCTTGGTGCGCTCGCCGCCGAACTTGTCGAGAATCCACGCATAGACGGCGTCCGGATCCGGCGCGCGCAGCTGGATATTGTGGAGGCCCAGCTGGTCGGGATCCTGGACGATCTGGATCCGCGTGCCCCACGGATCTTCGATGAGGGCGGTCTTGTAGAGGCCGGGGACGTCCTTCACCGGCTCGATCACCTTGGCGTTCACCGCCGCGAGCTCGCGCATCTTGGCCTCGATGTCGGGCACCGAAAAGCCAAGGTGCTCGATGACGCTGCCTTCGCTGCCGCCCTGCGAACGCGGCGAGAGGAACATCAGCCGCGTCGAGCCGTACATGATCCGGTTCGGCGCTTCGTCGATGCGCGTGCCGCCAAAGTGGGTCTCGTACCACTGGCTGCCTTCAGCGGCGGGCTCGTTCAGGTGAATGTGGCCGAATGGAAGAGTTGCCTTCGCCTGCGCGCCGGCCAGACCGGCGGCGCCGAGCACGAGGGCGGCTGCGGAGCAGAGGGATCGCACGAACAGACGCATGGAACAGGCCTCCTCGGGAAGATCGCGTGAAACCGTACCCGATACCGTAGCAAATTCGGGCCGCCGTGGGGGAATTTCGCCGCAAGGTCCGGCTTGACGCGTGTGCGGCGCGCGCCTACCCTCATGCCTCTTGATATGGAACCGACGATCGAACTGATTCACGCCCAAGCGACGGGCGACACGCTCGTGCTCTACACCGATGGCGTGACCGAGGCGGCCAACCCGGCGGGTGAGGAGTTCGGGATCGCGCGGCTGCAGGAGGCGGCGGCGCGCCGCCGGTGCGAGCCGCCGGCGGCGCTCGTGGACGCGTGCTTGATGGACGTCGACGTCCACCGAGGCACGGCGCCCGTGCAGGACGACATCACCCTGATGGCCGTTCGCAGGCATGGCTGAAGATGGCTATTGATTACAGGTCTTACATTGTGTAAGATTCCCTCATGAGTCCGACCGAGCCCACCACGCTCCCCGGCAAGGAGCGGCTGATTCTGGAGCTGCTGTCCGGCGGGCCGAAATACGGTCTCCAGCTCGTCGAGGCGTCGGACGGCGCGCTGAAGCGCGGCACGGTGTACGTGACGCTCGGCCGCATGGAAGCCAAGGGGCTCGTCGAGTCGGAGCAGGACGCCATGGCGCCCGGCGCGATCGGGCTGCCGAGGCGCGTCTATCGTCCCACCGCCCTCGGCGAGCGCATGCTGCGCGCCTGGACGGTGTTCGCGCGGGAACTGGCGTGGGAGGTGCAGCCATGAGGCCAACCGGCACGATGCTCCTCAGGATCGCGCGCGTCCTGTTCAACGATCACGTGCTCCAGACGGCGGTGCTGCCGACGATCGCCGACTTGCAGCGCGAGGTCGAGGAGGCCGGCGCGGATCGAGCGACGCGGCTGCGGGCGCTGTGGCGCGGCTACGTGGCGTTCTGGACGCTGGCGCTCGTGGCGCCCCTGGCGGCCATGATGCTCGCGGCGCCGCCGGCGCCGGAGGCCGGCCGCGGCGCGTTCGATGGGTGGTACGCCCGGCATCCCTCGTTCGTGCCCGAGCGCGGCGAGGCGCCCACGGGCCGCGGGCCGCAGATCAACTTCTCCTCGACGGGCGTCGCCGGCAACGTCGGCGGCCTCATCAGAATCTGATCGAGCTGCGCTGAGCCCGTCGCGCCGCCCCGGCGTGCCCCGGTCCTGATATCCTCAATGGAGGCGAACACCAACTCAGGATCGGAGAGAGCCATGGAGACGGAAGGCAAGTGCCCGGTGACGGGCGGCGCGCATGCACATACGGGGGCCGGCGCCCCGTCGAACGCGGACTGGTGGCCCAATCAGCTGAACCTGAAGGCGCTGCACCAGCCCTCGCCCCTGTCCGATCCCATGGGCGCGGCGTTCACATACGCCAAAGAGTTCAAGACGCTCGATCTCGCTGCCCTCAAGAAGGACGTCGTCAAGCTGATGACGACGTCGCAGGACTGGTGGCCGGCCGACTACGGCCACTACGGACCGCTCTTCATCCGGATGGCCTGGCACAGCGCGGGCACGTACCGCATCAGCGACGGCCGTGGCGGCGCCGGGGCCGGCATGCAGCGCTTCGCGCCCCTCAACAGCTGGCCCGACAACGCGAACCTCGATAAGGCGCGCCGTCTGCTCTGGCCGATCAAGCAGAAGTACGGCAGGAAGATCTCGTGGGCCGACCTCATGATCTTCGCCGGCAACTGCGCGCTGGAGTCGATGGGCTTCAAGACCTTCGGCTTCGGCGGCGGACGCGCGGATGTCTGGGAGCCCCAGGAGATGTACTGGGGAGCCGAGCGCACGTGGCTCGACGACAAGCGCTACAGCGGCGAGCGCAACCTCGAGAACCCGCTCGCGGCCGTGCAGATGGGCCTCATCTACGTGAATCCCGAAGGGCCGAACGGCAAGCCGGATCCGATCGCTGCGGCCAGGGACATTCGAGAGACGTTCCGCCGCATGGCGATGAACGATGAGGAAACCGTGGCGCTCATCGCCGGGGGCCACACGTTCGGCAAGACGCACGGCGCGGGCCCCGCGACCCACGTCGGCGTCGAGCCCGAAGGTGGCACGATGGAGGCGCAGGGCCTGGGCTGGAAGAGCAGCTACGGCTCGGGCGCGGGCGCTGACGCGATTACCAGCGGCCTCGAGGTCACCTGGTCCACGACGCCGACGAAGTGGAGCAACGACTTCTTCGAGAACCTGTTCAAGTACGAATGGGAGTTGACCAAGAGCCCGGCCGGCGCGAACCAGTGGCGGCCGAAGGGAGGCGCCGGCGCGGGAACCGTCCCGAGCGCCTACGATCCGAAGAAGAAGATCGGCCCGACGATGCTCACGACGGACCTCTCGCTGCGCTTCGACCCCGCCTACGAGAAGATCTCGCGTCGCTTCCACCAGCACCCGGATGAATTCGCCACGGCCTTCGCCAAGGCGTGGTTCAAGCTGACGCACCGCGACATGGGGCCGGCCTCGCGCTACCTGGGCACGCTCGTGCCCGCGGAGCCGCAGATCTGGCAGGACCCCGTCCCGAAGGCGACCAAGAAGCTCAGCCCGGCGGACATCGCGGCCCTGAAGAAGAAGATCCTCGCGTCGAAACTGTCCATTGCGCAGTTGGTCAACACGGCCTGGGCGTCGGCGGCCACGTTCCGCGGCACCGACAAGCGCGGCGGGGCCAATGGCGCGCGCATCCGCCTCGCGCCGCAGAAGGATTGGGCGGTCAACAATCCGGCCGAGCTGGCGAAGGTGCTGCAGGCGCTGGAGAAAATCCGGAAGGAGTTCAAGAAGCCGGTGTCGCTGGCCGATCTGATCGTGCTGGGCGGCTGCACCGCCGTCGAGCAGGCCGCGAAGAAGGCGGGGCACAACGTGAAGGTCCCCTTTGCGCCGGGACGCACGGACGCGTCGCAGGAGCAGACCGACGTGGAGGCGTTCGCCGTGCTCGAGCCGACCGCGGACGGATTCCGCAACTACTCCGCGCACGGCCCCGCGTGCCCGGCCGAGCAGCTGCTGATCGAGCGGGCGGCCCTGCTCACGTTGACCGCGCCGGAGATGACGGCGCTTGTGGGCGGCCTGCGCGTCCTGGACGCGAACTATCGCCAGTCGCCGCTCGGCGTCTTCACCAAGCGGCCCGGGACGCTGACCAACGACTTCTTCGTGAACCTGCTCGACATGGGCACCACGTGGAAGCCGACGTCGGACGCCGCGGACACCTTCGAGGGGCGCGATCGCAAGACGGACAAGGTCAAGTGGATCGGGACACGCGTGGACCTCGTCTTCGGGTCGAACTCGCAGCTCCGCGCGCTCGCGGAGGTCTACGCGAGCGCGGACGCGCCGCGCAAGTTCGTGGATGATTTCGTGGCCGCGTGGAACAAGGTCATGAATCTCGATCGATTCGACCTGGCCTGATCGCGAGGCCTTTTACACGCCGCAGGACCGGATCTCTCGACGTGAAGCGAACGTTCGGGTCGCGCCTTCGAGTTCGCGAAGCCTCGCGCGACACGAGCGTGGCGGTGATGAGCTTTTACATCCGGCAGGACCCGCTGTTCAAGAGCTTCTTCGCCCGGGTTGCCCGGTCATGACCGGTCGCCAGCGATCTACCCTCGCGCTTCGCGCCGCCATGGAACTGGGCGTCGTCTTCGCCCTGGCGACATGGGGCGTCCACCTCGGCGGCAGCGCGGGCGCCAAGGCGGCGTTTGGCATCCTCGCGCCCGCGATCGGATTCGGCTTTTGGGGCAGTGTCGACTTTCGACGCGCAGGACGGCTCGCCGAGCCGCTGCGCCTGACGCAGGAGCTGGTCGTGTCCGGGCTTGCGGCCGCGGCGTGGTACGCGGCGGGCCACGCCATCCTCGGCCTAGCGCTGGCGGCTCTCTCGGTCGTTTATCACGCACTGGTGTACGCCAGTGGCGAACGGCTGCTCAAACAGCGTTTCTCTTAGAATCTCGCCGCGCGGCTGCTCCCGGTGGTCGCTCGTCAGCGTGCGTTGCCGGATGCCCTTAAAGAGAAGCCACAAACCAATGGAGAGCTCGAAGAGGAAGATCGGACCGCCGTAGTACCCGACGCTGATCACGTTCGTCACCTCAGGGAACACGACGAAGGTAAACGCACACATGCCAATCCAGACCGACGCGAGCAGGCCCCACACGGCCAGCGGTTTGGGAATGTATCCCGACCTGAGCCACAGGTAGCAAAACACCGGCGAACCGAAGCCAAAGAGAAGCAGCGCGACGTTATACGTGGAGCCGTGCGCTCCGAGGCTCACACGCACCAGCGCCGCCAATTCGTCGGAGTGTACGCTCGTGAGAGAGCTCGGCCCGCTGAGAAGACGCAGTACGTAAAAATCGTTGAGCACCGCGACGATGAGGATCGTGGTTTCGATGAGCCGGAAGAACGTGGCGAGCAGAGCCAGGCGCCGATTCACCCGCTCGAGGACGACATAGAGTGCCGTGACCAGCAGGACATCGGTTGCAAACACGAGGAGGTTGCTGGCAATGCCGAGTCGGAATAGGCGTTCATGGGCGATGATATTCTGAGCCGTCACGGCGGCGTTGTCGGAGACGAGCCGACCTGACACGTAGAACTCGGCGAAGACCGCCGGCGCCAGGGCGAAGACGTAGCTGAAACCGACGACTCGAGCCCATCGGCGCTGAATCTCATTCGGCTCGGTCATCATCGTGCCCCCGGATTGATCGTGGAAGGGCGGGCGATCGCCAGCCGCCACTCCTCGACGTTCACGCCTCTAAAAAGCAGCCAGAGCGCCAGGGAGCTTTCTCCGAGCAGGACAATCGGCAGGAGCAGCGGAGCCACCCGGTCGCCAAGGGCCGGCGACACGAAATTCGTGAACGAGGTGACGAGGAAGGACAGCCCTCCGAGCACTAACAGCACCCCGATTGGCCGTGGAATGAAATACGAACGGGCGATCAGATAGCCGACTGAGAGTATTTGAAATCCGAACCAGACGTCCTCGCCGCCGAATCGGGGTGCGGTGCCGAGGAGGATGTTCGCCGCGCTCTGCAGCTGGCTGGCAACCGGCTCGGCTGCGCGATGCGACTCTTCGAGCAGCGACAGCGCGGTGAGCAGGTTGAAGTGGCCGGCCCCCCCGCTCAGGAGGCCAGCAAGACCGCAAAACGCGCTGAAGAGGGCGACGCTCTTATTGACCGGCTTGAGCAGCTCGTAGAGCAGCACGGTGCCGCCCAAGTAGCAGATCTTGCCGAAGAAAAAGAGGACGAAGGCCAGACGAATCTTTGACGCCGACGCCAGAGCATTCGCGGCCATTGTTCCCGCGTCGCCGTGCACGTCAAGGGAGAGCCCGCCGATGAGGGCTACGATGCTTACAAGGATTACGGTCAACCACAACGCGCCGGCCATTCGGGCGCCGAAGAGTGGGGATGGCTCGGTGGAGGTGTCCGACGGCATGACAGGTGCCTTCTCATAGGAGCGCCCCCGTCTTAACAAGGGCCGTCGAAAATATGCGACGTCAGACTAATAAACGGAACGGGGCAAGTCTGTCCTGTTTTGAACAGGCTGGGGCAGGCAAGAAGACCGGAGAAACCGGGCAAGCTTGCTGTGAATTGACAACATACCTGACAACATGACAACAAAAGGCCGCCATTTCTGGCGGCCTTTGTCGTTGCAACTTGCTGACTCTGAAGATGGTGCGGAAGAGAGGATTCGAACCTCCACGGGGTTTCCCCCGCCAGCCCCTCAAGCTGGTGCGTCTGCCGTTCCGCCACTTCCGCGCGCGAGGGAGGACTTTCGATTGTCGATCCGCCGGCGGGTCTGAAGACCCGCCCTACGGCTGTTGCGTCGCCGGCGCCGGTGTCTGCGCCGCGGGGGCTGGCTGCTCGGTTGCCGCGGGCGCCGGCTCGGTCGGTACCGCCGGCGTGGTCGCTGCCGGGGCCGCCGGCGCCGGGGCCGTTCCGCTCATCAGCGATCCCGGACCCTTCTGGCCCATGATGCCGAGGGCGAGCGCGCCCACGACGAACAGGACCGCCAGCACCGTCGTCGCCTTGGTCAGCACCGTGGCGCCGCCGCGCGCGCCGAACGCCGCGCCGCTGCCGCCGCCGCCGAAGGACGCCCCCATGTCGCCCTTGCCCTGCTGGAGCAGGACGACGACGAGGAGCAGGAAGCAGACCACGACGTAGGCGCCCGTCACGACATAGTAAAGAAGCATGGCTTGTCCTGAAACGACGATTATACCGCAGCGGGCCGGCTGGCCAGGACCATCTCGGCGAAGGCCTTCACCTCGAGGCTTGCGCCCCCGATCAGCGCCCCGTCGACGTCGGGCTGGTCCAGGAGTTCACGGATATTCGCGGGCTTGACGCTCCCGCCGTAGAGGATGTGGCACCGCTCGGCCGCGTCGCCGCCGAACCACTGGCGGAGGCGCGTCCGCAGGTGCGCGTGCACTTCCTGCGCCTGCGCGGATGTCGCCGTCCGGCCCGTGCCGATCGCCCAGATCGGCTCGTAGGCGAGCACGAGGTCGGCCATCTGCGGACCCGTGACGCCGTCAAGGCCGTCCTTGAGCTGGCGATCGAGCACGGCGAGCGTCTCGTCTGCGCTCGCGCTCCTCGAGCGTCTCGCCGATGCAGACGATCGGCGTGAGGCCTTCCTTGATCGCGGCGAGCGCCTTGCGGTTCACGATGGCGTCGGTCTCGCCGAAGAGCCGCCGGCGCTCGGAGTGGCCCACGATCACGTACTCGGCGCCGGCTTCCTTCACCATCGCCGCCGACACCTCGCCGGTGAACGCGCCTTCCTTCTCCCAGTGCATGTTCTGCGCGGCGACGCCGATGTTCGTGTTGCGCGCGGCCTCGGCCACGGCGTGCACGGCCGTGAACGGCGGCGCGACGACGATCTCGACGCCGGTGACGTCCTTCACGAGCGCCTTGCACTCCTTGAGGAACACGACGGCGTCCTGCACCGTCTTGAACATCTTCCAGTTGCCGGCGATGAATGGGATTCTCATGGGTCAGGTTGGTCTGGTTGGTCGGGTTGGTCTGGTGGTCGGTCGCTCAACGCCGCGACGCCGGGCAGCGTGCGGCCGCCGAGGAACTCCAGCGACGCGCCGCCGCCGGTCGAGATGTGCGTGATGCGGTCGGCGATCCCGGCCTGCTTCACGGCCGCGATCGAGTCGCCGCCGCCGATGATCGTCGTGCCGCGCACGGCCGCCACCGCGTCCGCGACGGCCTTGGTCCCGGCGGCGAATGCCGGGATCTCGAATACGCCCATCGGGCCGTTCCAGACCACCGTCTTCGCGTCGGCGAGCGCGGCGCGATACCGCGAAATGGTGTCGGGGCCGATGTCGAGGCCCATGCGGTCGCCGATGGCCGGGTCGCCCACCGTCAGCACTTCGTGCGCCGCGGTCGCATCGAGCGTGTCGGCGACGACGTGATCGGTCGGCAGCTCGAGGCGGACGTGCTTCTCCTTCGCCTCGGCCTCGATCCGCCGCGCCTCGTCGAGCTTGTCGTCCTCGACGAGTGACTTGCCGACCGGCAGCCCGCGCGCTTTGAAGAAGGTGTACGCCATCGCGCCGCCGATGATCAGGCGGTCCACCTTGCCGAGCAGGTTGTGGATGACGTCGAGTTTGTCCGACACCTTTGCGCCGCCGAGGATCGCGACGAACGGATGCTCGGGCGACGCGATCGCGTGGCCGAGGTACTTCAGCTCCTGCTCCATCAGCAGGCCCGCCGCGGCCTGTGGCATCACATGCGTGATGGCCTCGACCGAGGCGTGCGCGCGGTGCGCCGCGCCGAACGCATCGTCCACGTAGAGATCGGCGAGCGCGCCGAGCGCCTTCGCGAACTGCGGGTCGTTCTTCTCTTCCCCGGGATGGAAGCGCAGGTTCTCGAGCAGCACCACGCCGCCCTTCGCCGCCTGCGCCTTCGCCACGAGCGCCGCCGCCTCGGGGCCGATGCAGTCCGGCGCGAACGCCACCGGGCGGCCGAGCAGCTCGGCCAGGCGCGCGGCCACGGGCTTCAGGCTGAAGTCGGGATTGACCTTGCCCTTCGGGCGGCCCAGGTGGCTCGCCAGGACGACGGTCGCGCCGTGCTCGAGTGCGTACTGGATCGTCGGCAGCGACGCGCGGATGCGGGTGTCGTCGCCGATGACGCCGTTCTTCAACGGGACGTTGAAGTCGACGCGGACGAACACCCGCTTCCCGGCGAGGTCGAGATCCCGGATCGAGAGCGTCACAGGCCTTTCTTCACCAGCAGGCGGAGCAGGTCCACGCAGCGGTTCGAGTAGCCCCACTCGTTGTCGTACCACGACACGACCTTCAGGAAGTCGCCGTCCATGACCCTCGTGTAGGGCGCGTCGACGATCGAGGAGTGCGGGTTGCCGCGGAAGTCGATCGACACCAGCTCCTCGGTCGAGTACTGGAGAATGCCCTTCATGGGGCCGTCAGCGGCCTTCTTGAGCGCCGCGTTCACCTCGTCGCCCGTGGCCGTCTTGTTGAGAATGGCGACCAGATCCACCACCGAGACGTTCGGCGTCGGCACGCGCATCGAGAAGCCGTCGAGCTTGCCCTTCAGCTCGGGCAGCACCTCGCCCACGGCCGTCGCCGCGCCGGTCGTCGTCGGAATGATCGAGAGCGCCGCCGCGCGGGCGCGCCGCAGGTCCTTGTGCGGGAGGTCGAGCAGTTGCTGATCGTTCGTGTAGGAGTGGATCGTCGTCATCCAGCCCTTCTTGATCCCGAAGGTCTGGTGGATCACTTTCGCGAGCGGGGCGAGGCAGTTCGTGGTGCAGGACGCGTTCGAGATGATCTGGTGCTTCTTCGGGTCGTACATCTCGTCGTTCACGCCGAGGACGATCGTGAGGTCCGGGTTCTTGGCCGGCGCCGTGATCACGACTTTCTTCGCGCCCGCCGCCACGTGCTTCGCCGCATCGTCGCGTTTGGTGAACAGGCCCGTCGACTCGAACACGACGTCGACGCCGAGGTCCTTCCAGGGGAGCTGCGCGGGGTCGCGCATCGACAGCACCTTGAACTCGTCGCCGTCGACCGAGATGCTGTCGCTCGTGGCGTCGACCGTCGCGTGCAGGTTGCCGAGCACCGAGTCGTACTTGAGCAGGTGGGCGAGCGTGGCGGCGCTCGTCAGGTCGTTGACGGCGACGAAGTCGATGTTCTTGTCGCCGAGCGCCGCGCGCATGATGTTCCTGCCGATGCGTCCGAATCCGTTAATGCCGACTCTCACTGGCATCGATATCCCTCCAAGGACAAACGAACCATTCTAATGAACGCGCTTGCGGACGGTCAAACTCAGCCACTATACTTCTCGACGCCGTAAATACTGTGGTGACTAGCAGTTAGGCGGACATGTACTTCATCTACAGCCTGCTCGCGTTCGTCGTCTTCGTGGTCGTGTCGCCGTATTTCGCGTACCAGGCGATCCGCTACAAGAAATACATCGGCAGCCTGCGCCAGCGGCTCGGGTACCTGCCGGTGTCGGTGAACGTCGACGGCGACGAATCGATCTGGATCCACGCCGTGTCGGTGGGCGAGGCGCTCACCGCGCGCGCGCTCGCCGAGGATCTCAAAGCCCGCTACCCGCGCCTGCGCCTCTATCTCTCGACGACGACGATGACGGGGCATGAGGTGGCGCGCCGGAGCCTGCAGCACGTCGACGCGGTGTTCTACTTCCCGTTCGACTGGTCGTTCATCGTGCGCCGCACGCTCGCGCTCGTGAAGCCGCGGCTCTTCATCATGATGGAGACCGAGATCTGGCCGAACCTGCTGCGTGAGTGCCGCACGCGCGACATCAAGACGCTGCTCATCAACGGGCGCATCTCCGCCCGGTCGTACCCGCGCTACAAGCTGATTCGATCCTTCTTCCGGCGCGTGCTCCTCGACGTGGATCGGTTCTGCATGCAGAGCGACGAGTCGGCGCGCCGGCTGATCGACCTCGGCGCGGATCCCGCGCGGGTCACGGTCACGGGCAGCCTGAAGTTCGACTCGCTCGAGGTGCCGCGCGTCACGGCGCACGGGCGGCCGCGCGAGCGCGTCCTGCGCTTCTTCACGGTGCCGCCGCACCGCGTGGTGATCATCGCCGGCAGCACGCTGCGCGGCGAGGAGGCGCCGGTGCTGCGCGCGTTCGAGCGCGTGCGCACCCTCTCGCCCGGCGCGCTGCTGATCCTCGCCCCGCGCCACGCCGAGCGCTTCGGCGAGGCGGAGCAGCTCGCGCGCGAGACCGGCCTGAGCGTCGTGCGCCGATCCGACCTGCCGATCGACGCCGAGCCCCGGGCCGACGTCGTGGTGCTCGACACGATCGGCGAGCTCGCGCAGCTCTACCAGATCGCCACCGCCGTCTTCGTGGGCGGCAGCCTCGTCGATCAGGGCGGGCACAACATCCTCGAGCCGGCGATCTTCGGCAAGCCGATCGTCTTCGGGCCGTACATGCAGAACTTCCGCGAGATCGCCGAGGCCTTCGTCTCGAACGACGCGGCCGTGCAGGTGGCGTCGGAACGCGATCTCGACGGGGCGCTGCTCTCGCTCGCCACGGATCCCGTGCGGCGCGCCCGCCTCGGCGCCGCGGCTCGCGCGCTGGTCGAGGCCAACCGCGGCGCGAAGGAGAAGACGCTCGCCGTGATCGCGGACCTGCTGCCGCCGAGCGGGCCCGGCGCCGTGGTGCGGCCCTTCCGGCTGGTCAATTGATTCGCGCGCTGAGCCGTCTTTACGGCGCCGCGTCGGCCCGGCGGCGACGTTGGTACGCGGCCGACCCATCGCGCCGCCGCACCCTCGCGAAGCCGGTCGTCAGCGTCGGCAACCTCCGCGTGGGCGGCACTGGCAAGACGCCCGTCGTGAGGTACATCGCGCGGCTGCTCGCCGACGCCGGGCGCAAGCCGGCGATCCTCTCCCGCGGCTACGGCCGGCGGCGCCCCTCGCGGGGGGCGACGGTGGTCTCGACCGGCGCCGAGGTCGTCGCCGGTCTCGACGCGGCCGGCGACGAGCCGCTGATGCTCGCCCTCGCGCTCCCGGGCGTCGCCGTCGTCGTCGGCGCGAGCCGATATGCGTGCGGCCTCGAAGCCGAGCGGCTGGGCGCCGACGTCCACGTGCTGGACGACGGGTTTCAGCATCTCGAGCTCGCGCGCACCGTGGATTTCCTGCTCGTGGACGAAGACGACCTCGGCGATCATCCGATGCCGTTCGGGCGCCTGCGCGAGCCGATCGCGTCGGCGACCGCGGCGGACGCGCTGCTGGTGACCGCGGGCTACGACTCGGCCGTCCGCCGCATCGCCGACGCCTTCGGCGTCGCGACCGCCTTCCGGGTCTCGCGCGTAATCGGCGCGCCGCGGATGGTCTCGAACGGGGAGTCCGTCGTCGTGCCGCCAGACGCGCGCGTGTTCGGGCTGGCGGGCATCGCGCGGCCCGAGCGGTTCTTCACGGATCTCGACGGCACGGGCTGGCGCGTGGTGGGGACGATGGTGTTCAGGGATCATCATCCGTACACGGCGCGCGACGTCGCGCGCATCACGGCCGAGGCGCGCGCGCACGCGGCCTCCATTGTGCTCACGACGGAGAAGGACGCCGTGCGGCTGGCCGCCCGCGATCTCGGCGACCTGCCGTGCGCCTACGTGCCGCTCGTCACCACCATCGAGCCGGCGGACGCGTTCCGCCGGTGGCTGCTGGACCGCGTCTGATGCGCGAGCGCCTGGAGTACCTGCTCGTCCGGTTCCTCATCGCGGTGGTGCGGTGGCTCCCCGAGCCTGCCGTGCACGGTTGCGGCAGCCTGCTCGGCCTGGCGTTCTACACGCTCGACGGCGCGCACCGGCGCGTGGCGGAGCGGAACCTCGCGCTCGCGTTTCCGCTGCGGTCGCCGGCCGAGCGGCGGGCGACCGTGCGGGGTGCGTTCCAGCATTTCGGGCACCTCCTCTTCGAGCTGCTGAAGTTCAGCACGCTCACGCCGGACGACATGCTGGCGCGGGTGGAGTTCGAGGGCGCCGATCGTGTCGAGGCGGCGCACGCGCACGGGCGGGGCGTGCTCTTCTGCACGGGCCACTTCGGCTTCTGGGAGCTGCAGGGCATCACGCATCCGCTGCGCTTTCCACCGATGGCGGTGGTCGCGCGGGTGCTCGACAACCGTCCGTTGAACGCCCTGCTCGAGCACATCCGCGGCCGCACGGGCAACAGCGTGATCTACCGCCAGGGCACGCTGCGGCGGGTGATGCGCACGCTGCAGGCGAACGGCGGCGTCGGCATCCTGATCGACCAGCACATCCAGAGCAAGGACGCCGTCGAGGTCGCGTTCTTCGATCGGCCCGCCGCCACGACGACGGCCGTCGCCGCGCTCGCGCTGCGCACGGGCGCGCCGGTGGTGCCGCTGTTCGCGCTTCCGCTCGGGAAGGGCCGCTACCGGATGATCTACGAGCACCCGGTCGAGCCGCCGCCGGAGGACAGCCCCGACCGCGTCCGCGAGTTCACGCAGCGCTGCACCGACGTGCTCGAGATGTACGTGCGCCGGCACCCCGAGCTGTGGCTGTGGATGCACCGGCGGTGGAGGACGGACGAGGCGTCCGGCGAGGCCGCGCGGGGGATGTTTCCCGCGGCGAAACCGGATCCGGAATCTGGTGATGGGGTGATGGGGTGATGTGACGATGGGGTGATGGAGCGCTCCATCTCGACCTCGCCACATCACGCCATCTCACCATGCGAGGATCACTCCGTCCCGCTGTCCCACTTCGCGGCGATCGGCATGCGCCAGCCGGTGCCGAATGCGCGGTCGGTCACCTTCAGGCCCGGCGCGGCCTGCTTGCGCTTGAACTCGGCGCGGTGCACGAGCGTCAGCACGCGCGCCACGACCTCGGGATCGTGGCCCGCCGCGACGATCGCGTCGCGCGATTCCTGGCGTTCGATGTGGCGCTGCAGGATGTCGTCGAGGACGTCGTAGGGCGGCAGCGAGTCCTGATCGGTCTGATTGGGCCGCAGCTCGGCCGACGGCGCCTTGGTCAGCACCGCCTCCGGAATGTCCGGGCGCCCGCGCGTGCTGTTCAGCCACCGCGCGATCCGGTACACCATCGTCTTCGGCACGTCGGCGATGACCGCCAGGCCGCCCGACATGTCGCCGTAGAGCGTGCAGTAGCCGACGGCCAGCTCCGACTTGTTGCCGGTCGTCAGCAGCAGCGCCGACGTCTTGTTCGACAGCGCCATCAGCAGGTTGCCGCGAATGCGCGCCTGAATGTTTTCCTCGGTCACATCGCGCGGCCGCCCTGCGAAGGCGTCCACGAGCGTCGCGTCCATCGCCTCCATGGCGCGCGCGATCGGCAGCGTGATCGTCGCGATGCCGAGATTCGCCGCGAGCGCCACCGAGTCGTCCACGCTGCCCGGGCTCGAGAAGGGCGACGGCATCAGCACGCCGGTCACGTTCGACGGCCCGAGCGCCTCGGCGGCGATGGCGGCCGTGAGCGACGAGTCCACGCCGCCCGACAGCCCGAGCACGGCGCGGCTGAAGCCGCACTTGCGCGCGTAGTCGCGCGTCCCCATCACCAGCGCGTCCCAGATCTCGGCCTCGGGGCGGACGTCGAAGGGCGGCAGCGGATCCGTTCGATCGAGATCGCAGATGACGATGTCGGTGGCGAAGGAGCGGCCGCGCGCGATGGCGGCGCCGTTGGCGGCGAACGCGCAGCTGCGCCCGTCGAACACCAGGTCGTCGTTGCCGCCGGTCTGGTTCACGTAGAGCACCGGCACCGTGTACCGCCGCGCCATCGCGCCGAGCATGCGCTCGCGCAGTTCCTGCTTGCCGACGGTGAACGGCGAGGCCGAGAGGTTCAGGATCGCGTCGGCGCCGGCGGCGGCGAGCTCCGAGATCGGATCCCGGTGATAGCGCGGCCGCTGCCAGAAGTCCCGATCGTTCCAGACGTCCTCGCAGATCGTGATGCCGAGGCGGCGTCCGCCGAGCTCGAGCACCTGCGGGCCGTCGAACGGCTCGAAGTAGCGGTCTTCATCGAAGACGTCGTAGGTGGGCAGGAGCGCTTTCCGGAACCGCGGCCCGACGCGGCCGTCCGCGACGAGCGCCGCGCTGTTGTAGAGCGGGCGGCCGACCGGTTCGGGATTGGTCTCCGGCAGCCCGACGAGCACGGGCGGCAGGCCGCGCAGGTCGCCGGCCAGCGTGTCGAGCGCCCGCCAGCTGCGCTGGATGAAGTCCTGGCTGAGGAGCAGGTCCCGCGGCAGGTATCCGACGAGCGCCAGCTCGGGCGTGACCGCGAGGTCGGCGCCCTCGCGCGCGGCGGCGCGCACGCCGTCGACGATTTGCCGCGCGTTGCCGGCGAGATCGCCGACCGTCGAGTTGAGCTGCAGGAGCGCGATGCGCACGGTTAAAGGTTACTATTACCGCACGTGACTCGCCTGGCCATCTTCGCGCCCAACTGGCTCGGCGACGCCGTCATGGCGCTGCCGGCGATCGCCGACATCCGCCGCGCCAACCCGGCCGCCGCGATCGCGGTGGCGGCGCGCCCGGCCGTCGCGCCGCTCTTCCAGCTGGTTCCCGGCATCGACGACGTGGTGGAAGTGAGCCGTCCATCGGGCGCGCTCGCCGGCTGGCGCGAACTCGGCCGCGAGCTCCGCGAGCGGGGCGCCTTCGACGCGGCCGTCCTGCTGCCCAATTCCTATCGGACGGCGCTGATGGCCGTGCGCGCCGGCATTCCCGAGCGGTGGGGCTATCGGACGGACTGGCGCGGGCATCTCCTGACGCGCGCCATCGCGCCGCCGCGCGACACGCATCAGGTGGACTACTACCGCGAACTCGCGCGCGCGCTCGGTTGTCCGAACGGACCGGCGGAGCCGACGCTCGCGCCGCGGGATGGGGATCGCGACGCCGCCGCGCAGTTGCTCAGAGACGCGGGATGGGACGGCCGCGCGCCGCTCGTCGCGCTCGCGCCCGGCGCCGCGTACGGCGGCGCGAAGAAATGGCCGGCGGCGTCGTTCGCCGAGCTCGCGGCCGGCCTCGCGGCGGACGGCGTCGCGTCCGTGCTCGTCGGCAGCCCGGCCGACGCGGACACGGCGGCCGAGATTGTCTCGACCGCCGGCGGGAGCGCGACCCTCCTGAATCTGATCGGCCGCACGGACCTGCCGGCGCTCGCGGGCGTGTTCGCCCTCTGCCGCGCGGCCGTGTCGAACGATTCCGGCGCGATGCACGTCGCCGCCGCGGTCGGGATCCCCGTGACGGCGGTCTTCGGCCCGACCAACGAACGGGCCACCGCGCCGCGGGCGGCGCACGTGCAGGTGCTGACGCATCCGGTGTGGTGCCGGCCGTGCATGCTGCGCGAGTGCCCGATCGATCACGGCTGCATGCGCGGCATCGGCGCCGCGCGCGTGCTCGAGACGGTGCGGTTCCGATGAGCGGGCGTCCGGCGGTGTTCCTCGATCGCGACGGCACGCTCATCGAGGACGTGGGCTACCTCGATCACACCAGCCGCATCGACGTCTATCCGTGGACGGCGGAAGCCGTGCGCGCGCTGAACCGCGCGGGCCTCCCGGTCGTCGTCACGACGAACCAGTCGGGCGTGGCGCGCGGGTTCTTCACCGAGGCGCGCGTCCGCGAGGTGCACCAGCACCTGTCGGCGATCCTCGCGAAGGCCGGCGTCCGGATCGACGCGTACTACTATTGTCCGCACCATCCGGAGGGCGCGGTCGACGAGTACCGGCGCGCGTGCGACTGCCGGAAGCCGGGCATCGGGATGATCGAGGCCGCCGCGCGCGATCTCGGCATCGACCCCCACCGCTCCTTCGTCGTCGGCGACCGGTGGCTGGATGTCGGCATGGCGAAGCACGCCGGCGCCCGCGCCATTCTCGTCAAGACCGGCGCCGGCCGGTCGCAGCTCGAGGCGCCGCCCGAGGGGCTCGAGGCCGACGCCGTCGCGGATAATCTCATCGCGGCCGTGAGCTGGATCCTCACGGAAGCTGAGGAACTGGGGAGCTGAGGAGCTGAGGAGCTGATGAAGATCGCGCGTTCCGTGCATCCGCTGCCCGGCGAGGCCGAGCGCCTGGAGCGTCTGGTCGGCCTGGTGGACGGCTTCGCCGGCCGGCGGATTCTCGTGGCCGGCGACATCGTCGCCGACGAGTTCATCTACGGCGAGGTCGCGCGCGTGTCGCGCGAGGCGCCGGTGCTGATCCTGAAGTACGACGCCACCGAGGTCGTGCCGGGCGCCGGCGGGAACGCCGCCAGCAACGCCGCGGCGCTCGGCGGCCGCGTGCAGCTGGCGGGCGTGGTCGGCGCCGATCCGGAAGGCCGCCGGCTGCTGAGCAGCTTTCCGCGCGCCGTCGGCACGGGCCTGGTGGCCCGCGCGGCCGGCTACGGGACGCCCACGAAGACGCGCATTCTGGCCGGCGGCGTGCACTCGGCGAAGCAGCAGGTCGTGCGGATCGATCGCGAACCCGACTGGCCGGTGGCCCAGCCCCTGCGCCAGCGGCTGCTCCGCGCGGTCGTGAAGGGCGCCGCGGAGTGCGACGCGGTGATCCTGTCCGACTACGGATCGGGGCTCGTGACGCCGGCGCTCGCGAAGTCCGTGCGGGCCGCGCTCGATCGGCGCACGCGCCGCCGCCGCGTGCCCGTGCTGCTCGACTCGCGCTACGGGCTGCTCGGCTATCGCGGCGTGACCGCCTGTACGCCGAACCAGTCCGAGGTGGAGCAGGCGCTCGGCGTGCGGCTCGACGAAGATCCGGCCGCGCTCGAGCAGGCGGGCCGCCGCCTGCTCAAGGATCTGCGGACCGAGGCCGTGCTGATCACACGCGGCAGCCGTGGCATGGCGCTGTTCCAGCCGAAGCAGCTGACGATTCACGTGCCGATCTTCGGATCGGACGAAGTCACCGACGTCACCGGCGCCGGCGACACGGTGATCGCGACGTTCGCGCTGGCGCTCGCGGCCGGCGGATCCTTCTACGAGGCGGCGCGGCTCGCGAACTACGCCGGCGGCCTCGTGGTGATGAAGCGCGGCACGGCGACCGTGAGCGCGCGCGAGCTCATCGAGGCGATCGAGAGCGACCACGACACGACCACCGAGCCCTGGTCGCAGGAAGGGCCTCCGCAGGGGAGATCTCGTAGGGATTAGGGGTTAGGGGTTAGGGGTTAGGGAATCACGAGTGTCACGCGTGCTTGGTGAAACCGAACTGGTCGAGGCGGTCGCCCGGGATCGGGCGGCGGGGAAGACCATTGCGTTCGCCAACGGCTGCTTCGATCTGCTGCACGTGGGCCACGTGCGGTACCTGCGCGGCGCGGCGGCTGAAGCGGATCGGCTGGTCGTGGCCGTGAACGACGATGGGTCGGTGCGGGCGCTGAAGGGGCCGGACCGTCCGATCCTGCCGGCCGCGGATCGGGCCGAGCTGGTCGCCGCGCTGGCGTGCGTGGACTACGTCGTCGTTTTCGCCGACCCGACGGTCGAGCGCCTCCTCCGGCTGATCACGCCGGACGTGCACTGCAAGGGCACGGACTACACCGTGGACTCGGTGCCGGAGCGCGCGGTGGTCGAGGCATACGGCGGCCGCACGGCGATCGTGGGCGATCCAAAGAACCATTCCACACGCGACCTCCTCCGCCGACTTGCGACTTGAGACTGGCGACTCGGGACTTGTGACTTGAGACTTGCGACTTGCGACTACTGATTGTTCGCCTCGGCGCGTTGGGAGACATCGTGCACGCGATCCCCGTCGCGGCGGCCCTGCGGCGCGCGTATCCCGACGCGCGCATCGACTGGCTGGTGAGCGCCAAGCATCGCGCGATTCTCGATCTCGTTCCCGTCCTCGACGAGCGCATCGTCATCAACGATCGCGGAACCGGCGAGGGGCGCTCGATCCTCGGCGCGATGGCGCACGTGCGGCGCGCCGCCTACGACGTCGCGATCGACCTGCAGGGCCTGATCAAGTCCGCGCTGTTCGCCCGGGCGTCCGGCGCGCGGCGCGTCGTCGGGTTCGCGGCGCGGCACGCGCGCGAGCGCGCGGCGGCGTGGTTCTACACCGACCACTACGATCCGGAGCAGGGCGGCGTGCGTTCGGCCGGCGGCGCGGTGCACGTCGTCCGGCTCAATCTCGGCATGCTGACGGTGCTCGGACTCGATCCGGGTGAGCCGGAATTTCCGCTGGAGGCGCCCGCGTCCGACGTCGCGCGCACGGTGGCGTCGGACACCGGCGGGCGATACGCGCTGCTGAATCCGGGCGCGGCGTGGCCCAACAAGCGCTGGCCGCCTGAGCGGTTCGGCGCGATCGCTCGCCACCTGCAGGAGCGGCATCAACTGCCGTCGGTCGTGCTGTTCGGGCCCGGCGAGCGGCCGCTCGCCGACGCGATCGTCGCCGCCTCGGCGGGCGCGGCGCGGCTGTCGCCGCCGACCGCGATCGGCGATCTCGTTGCGCTGTCGAAAGGCGCGCGACTGCTGGTGTCCGGCGACACGGGGCCGATGCACATCGCGGCCGCCGTCGGCACGCCGATCGTCGGCCTGTTCGGTCCGACGCGGCCCGAGCGCAACGGGCCGTGGCGCGTCGAGGACGTGACGGTGTCGCGCTGGGATGCGTGCGAGTGCCATCACCTGCGCCGGTGCCGGCGCGCGACGATGTGCGTGAACGACATCAGCGTGGCCGAACTGGCCGCCGCGATCGATCGCCGTCTGGCGACAGGACCGGCGCGTGGCTGAGCTGAGCGCGCCTCGTGCCCGCCTCGCCGAAGCGCTTGCGCGAAGGCGGGTGCCGCTGGGGTTCGTCTTTGCGATCGGCGTGCTCTGGCTCGCGCGGCCGACCGGTGCGACCCTGACGGCCGGCGCGGGCATCGCCGCGGTCGGGGAAGGCCTTCGAATCTGGGCGGCGGGGCATCTGAACAAGTCGCGGGAAGTGACTTCGTCTGGCCCCTATCGCTGGTTCGCGCATCCTCTTTATGTCGGCTCGTCGATCATGGGCGTGGGCCTGGCGGTGGCGACCGGCAGCCTGCCGGACGCGGTGCTGATCGCCATCTACCTGGGCGCCACGCTGTCGGCCGCCATCTCCCGGGAAGAGGCGTTCCTGCGGCGGACGTTCGGCGACGGCTACGATCGGTATCGCCGGTCGGGCGTCGTGGACGCCACGCGCCGGTTCAGCCTGGCGCAGGCGCTGGCCAATCGCGAGTACCGCGCGCTCATCGGATTGGGCGTCGCCATATTGCTGCTGGCGTTGAAGGCAACGTATAATGGCTCGTTTGGGGGACAGCCGGGCGGTTAGCTCAGTGGTAGAGCACCGGCTTTACACGCCGGCTGTCACAGGTTCGAATCCTGTACCGCCCAAATCCGAATACTGGCATTGGGTAATTGGCTAATTTGGTAAGTTCGTAATTACCAAATCACCAAATCATCCAATTACCAAATGTACGGATCGCACGCACGGATCGCCTTGGGGTCGTAGTTCAGTTGGTTAGAACGCCGGCCTGTCACGCCGGAGGCCGCGGGTTCGAGTCCCGTCGACCCCGCCAACTTTCCTGACATCGCCATCGTTCGGACAGCTTGCTGAGTGACAGCGGCAAGCTGCCCGCGTTCCTGTCACTTCTCCTCAGGCCGTCCAGGAGAGCCCCGCGAACAGCATCGCTGAGCAGGGCGCGCAGATTCGGGCGCGCGCTTTCCGTGGCGTCTTGCCGGAGCCCGACGCGGGTGCGGTGAGTCGCCTCGCGGAGTGCGGCCGCTGACAGAGCGGACACACCTGGATCGTCTCGCCCGTCTGTTCGGTCTCGCCCCTCTGTTCGGTCGGGCATCGCCACTCGTCGGGAATCTCCGCTTCGAGCGATAGCAGCTCGTACACGTTCAGCCCGTCGTCGCCGGCGCGGCCGGTCACGGCCGATCTCCCGCGCGGCGCGCAGCGTCGGCGCGCCGTGCCTGGATGGTCCCGATGCCGACTTCGAGGGCGTGCAGGATGGCGATTTCCCTCTTGCCGACCGCGATGTTGTTCAGGTAGCCCACGATTCCGGGCCGGTCGATGGTCAGGTCCACAATCTGAACCTTCGCGCCTCGGACGGACACTGTTCGCGCGGCGGCGAGCGGCTCAATCAGGTTATCCATTTCGCTCCCCCCAAGAATGCCGGGTGTTCCTGCGAGGTGTTTGGCATTGGCCGTGCCAGCCCAAGATGGCGCCGACCCGCCCGTCCGATCGAACCCTATGGAACATGAGCGAACAGACCGATGGCGCACGAGCGAACATGTCCCACTCGTCGACACGCCGTAGCGCGCAACGGCGCGCCGTGGTGTGCAGTTCCGGGCAGAACGCCCGCCGCGTGTGCGGAACTGAAACAAACGATCACGGATTGGCCGACCGAGGGTGACGCCCGTCACGAGTGTCCCGAGAGCGCGCACGAGGTGTGCGAAGACGAGACAACCCAGACTGCTGCCCATAACATTTGCCGGATCAATGACTTGTTTGGTAAGGCCTGCTCTGACAGTTGGCCTGATGTTCTGTAACGGGACAACTCTGCTCATTGTCTCTCAGATGTAAATCACATAAAGGCAGTACAGTCAGCTACTTACATAATTCAAAGTACGGCAGGATGCTTGCTGTGCCCAGACGCCTAAGTCCCATTTTGACGTCTGGAGTCAATGACCATGGATAGAGGATCGCGAAGACGGTTTCGTTTCGCAGCACGTGCCCGCTGGGTCGGCGCCATCGCGACCCTGCTGCTGACGACCTCCTCAATTCCAGGCCCTCGTGCCGCACACCGTGCGGATCTGTCCGGCGACCTCCAGCGCTTCCTCGATCGGTCCGGCACCGTGGCCACGCGCGTCATCGTGCCCGGCACGCGAGCCGAGATCGTCACGCTCGCGGCGCGTCATCACCTCACGGTGATGCGCTGGCTGGGTGACGGCGCCGTCCTCGCGGCCAGCCGCGAGCAGATTGAGGAACTGGCGGCCGACAGCGCCGTGGGCCACCTCTCGGGCGATCCCCTGGTGGCTGCGGCGACCGAGGTCGAAACTCAATCCACCGGGGCGGACCAGACCTGGGCCGGCACCCGGGGTGGCCTGCTCGGCCTCGGCGCCGTGCCGGGCGTCACCGGGACGGGCGTCGGCGTCGCGGTCGTGGACTCCGGGATCTCGCCGCACCGCGCGCTGCTCAACAAGGTCGTGGCCAACGTCAGCTTCGTGACCGGCGACCCGTCCGTCAGCGACGCGTTTGGCCACGGCACGCACGTCGCCGGCATCATCGCCGGCACGGCGTCGGCGGCCGCCGGCGTGACGTCGGCCTACGGCGGCGGCCTGGCGCCCGGCGCGCAGCTGATCAACGTTCGCGTCATCGGCGCGAGCGGCGCCGGGTACACGAGCGACGTCATCGCCGGGATCGACTGGGTGATCGCGAACCGCCGCGCCTACAACATCCGCATCCTCAATCTGTCGCTCGGCCATCCGGTGATGGAGCCGGCGGCGACCGATCCCCTGGATCAGGCCGTCGCGCGCGCCGCCGAGGCGGGCATCTTCGTCGTCGCCGCGGCCGGGAACGCCGGGCAGACCGACGACGGCGTGCCGATCCTCGGCGGCATCACGTCGCCGGGCAATTCGCCCTACGCGACGACGGTCGGCGCCGTGACGACGTGGGACACGGTCGAGCGCGGCGACGACACGGTCGCGACGTACAGCTCGCGGGGGCCGACGAAGTACGACCTGGCGGTGAAGCCCGACCTCGTGGCGCCCGGGACGCGCATCGTGTCGACGGAAGCGAGCGGCTCGTACATCGCGAGTGAATATCCGATCCTGCACCGCGCGGGCAGCGGGACGAACGCGTACATGCAGTTGAGCGGGACCAGCATGGCGGCGCCGATGGTGAGCGGCGCGGCGGCGCTTCTGCTGCAGGGATCGCCGCGGCTCACGCCGGGACAGGTGAAGCTCGCGCTGCAGTCGGGGGCGACCTTCGTGCGCGACGGCGGCCTGATGGGCGCGGGCACCGGCAGCCTCGACATCTGGGCCTCGCGGCGCATCACGACGAACGGCCTGACGACGCTGCTCGATCCGCTGTTCAGCACGCTCGTCGGCCACACCCGCACGGCGCCCTCGGGCGCGTCGTTCCTGGACGCCGGCACGCTCGGCGCGCGCCTCTACGACGGCCGGGGCATTCGCCTGCTGTCGCTGTTCGACCTGTCGCGCCTCTGGAGCGATCCCTCGCGGGCGCAGGTCGGCGAGTTGAATCTGGCCGGTCTGCTCAACCCGCTCTCCGCGATCGCGCCGAAGGACCTGCAATACGGCACGATGGCGAGCTGGTACGGCGGCGATCAGATTGTGTGGGGCACGTCGTTCTACAGTCCGGGCGGCGATCAGATTGTGTGGGGTACGTGGGGCAACGACCAGATCGTCTGGGGCACCGGCACGCTGACGTCCACCGATGCGCACTGATGGCCGCCGGCATGCGCGGCGCCCTGCGAGCCTACGTCGGCACGATCGTGGTCATGGGCGGCCTGGTGCTGGTCCGATCGGCGCTGAGCCCTGGCCGCGGCGCCGCATCTCTTCGACTGGGCCGTGGTGGCATGCTCGCGGTGCTGATCGGCAACGCGCATGATCCCGAATCGCGTCGGTCGAGGCGAGCATCTCGGTCTCCGACACGTTCTTCATCGCCTCGGCGCTGCTGTTCGGACCCGGCGCCCGCGACGGTCGCGCTCGCGGCCTGGACAGCGTCGTCTGTTCTCGTGGCGCAAGCACCACGATCGCTTGCGCTTCGCCTTCAATTCGGTCGCGCCGGCGCTGTCGCTCTGGGTGGCCGCTCACGCGTTCTTCGCGCTGGCCGGCGTCGCGCCGCTGGCGGGCTCGGCCGCACCCTCAGCACGGCTGCTCCTGCCGCTGCTGTGCCTGACGGCGGTCTACTTCCTGCTCAATTCCGGTCTGACGGCCGTCGCGATTGGCCTGCAGCTGCGCGAATCGCCGCACGCGCATCTGGCGCCGGCACTTCCTCTGGCTGGCGTCCGGCTACCTCGCGTCCGCGTCGGTCGCGGTCTGCCTCGTGCTCGTCGTGCAGCAGCTCGGCGCGCTGGCCGTGGCCGTGATCCTGCCCGTCGTCGCGGTGTTCCACCAGACGCTGCGCGCGTCGTCTCGGCCGCCTCGAGGACACCACGCGGCACCTCGCCCAGGTCGATCGGCTCTACCAGTCCACGGTCGAAACGCTCGCGATGGCGATCGACGCGAAGGACGACGTGACCCACAGCCACGTGCGCCGCGTCCAGGCCTACGCGGCGCGCGCTCGCGCGCGCCCTCGGCGTCGGCGACGAGCCGACGCTCAAGGCGATCCAGGCCGCCGCGCTGCTGCACGACACCGGCAAGCTCGCCGTGCCCGAGCGCATCCTCAACAAGCCCGGCCGGCTCACCCACGCCGAGTTCGAGCAGATGAAGGAACACGTGGACGTGGGCGCGAACATCCTCGCGCTCGTCGATTTCCCGTTTCCCGTCGTGCCGATCGTGCGCTGCCACCACGAGAGCTGGGACGGCAGCGGGTACCCGAACGGCGTCGCCGGCGAGGACATCCCGATCGGCGCCCGCATCCTCTCCGTCGTCGACTGCTTCGACGCGCTCACCTCGGATCGTCCCTACCGCCGCAAGCTGTCGAACGAGGAGGCGATCGCGATCCTCGTCGAGCGGCGCGGGCCGGATGTACGACCCGGCCGTGGTCGACACTTCATTCAGCATCCACGCGCAGATCACGCTGCCGGACGGAGCCCCCGGGCGGCGCATCAGGAGGTGTTCGGACGCATTGCGCAATCGCACGCGCGCAGAGCCGGCGCCGGACGGCGCGGCGAGTCGCGCCGCGGACGATGGAAGGCGATCTGCTGTCGTTCGTCAGCCTGGCCCGCCTGGCGTCGGGCAGGGCAGTCGCCACCGACGTCCTGGCGCTCGCATCGAATCTGGTCGAGGGCGTGGCGCCCCACGCCTCCGGCGTGTGGTACCTCCCGGCGGGCGAGGGCCGCCTGACCGCGGCCGACGCCTTCGGCCCGGCCGCCGACAGCCTCCGCGGCTCGACGATCGAGATGGGCAACCGGCTGTCGGGCTGGGTCGCCGCCAACCGGCAGACGATCGTCAATTCCGATCCCGCGCTGGATCTGGGGCCTCACGCCGCGCGGCTCGGCCTCTCGAGCTGCCTGAGCGTGCCTCTCGTTTCCGGCGACACGCTCGCAGGCGTGCTGACCCTCTACTCGTCGTCGGCATTTACCGACGACCACGGCCAGCGGATCGAGATGGTCGCGCCGCACCTCTCGCTCGCGCTCCAGTCGGTCAGGGCCCCCGATGCCGCGGACGCATCCACGCCGCGGGAGTTGCGGCTGGTCTCGTCGCGTTGAGCGCGGGACGGGCCGGCGTGGCCCCTCGGCCTACGGCGTGATCACCGCGCGGCCTTCGACCTCGCCGCGCTTCACCTTCTCGTAGACGTCGTTGATCTGATCGAGCGGATGGTAGGTCAGCGGGATCGGCGTGAGCCTGCCCGACTCGGCCAGCGCGAGCACCTCCCGCAGCTCCTTGATCGTGCCCCACAGCGTCGCCTCGAACGTCACTTCGAACGCCGACGTCTCGAGCACCTTCAGCCGCGCGGCGCCGCCGGCCAGGCCGACCTGCGTCACCTTCCCCATCGCCCGCGTGGCCCCGATCGCCAGCGCGAGCGTGTCGTCCGCTCCGACGAAATCGAATGCCGCCGCGACGCCCCGCCCGCCCGTAATCGCGTTCAGCCGATCGGGCACGCCGGCCTCGCGGCCGTCCAGCACCGAGTCCGCGCCCATCCGCCGCGCGAGCGCCAGCTTCGTGTCCGAGGTGTCCACGACGACGATGGGGCAGGCGGTGAGGAGCTGGAGCAGCTTGAATCCGTACTGCCCGAGCCCGCCGAGTCCGATCAGGAGCACGTGATGATCCGGCTCGAGAAACGGCTGCGCCTTGCGGATCGCGCGATACGGCGTGAGCGCGGCGTCGGTGAGCGGCGCGGCCTCGCGCGGCGTGAGCCGCTCGAGCGTGATCAGGTACCGATCGTGCGGCACGAGCAGGTATTCCGCGTAGCCGCCGTCGTAGTCCGACAACCCCGCCCACCTCGGCGTGGCGCAGAGCTGCTCGTGGCCGGTGACGCAGTAATCGCAGCGCCCGCATCCCCAGCCGCCGTACACCGCGACGGCGTCCCCTTCACGCACGGACTCCACGCCGGCGCCGACGGCGGCCACGCGCCCGGCGTTCTCGTGCCCGAGGGTGAGGGGCATGCGCGGGAGCACCTGGATCTCGCCGTCGATCACGTGGATGTCGCTGTGGCAGAACCCGGCGCCTTCCACGCGCACGAGCACTTCGCCGGTTCCCGGCGTAGGCGTCGGCACATCGTCGAGCACGAGAGGTTCCCCGTAGTGGTGAAGGCGTGCAGCTTTCATGGTGTCTTCCATGGTTGCAGGATGCGTGCCCCGCGGACGAGCTGCCGCGGCGGCACGAATCGGGGCGCGAGGCCAGGCTGCCGCCGGGAGCCCGGCGTACGAGGCGAGCGCCAGCGGCGGAAGAAGTTACGTGCCGCTGGCGTCAAAGCTATATGCAACAGCTCGGTCGCGGCCCTGAACAGGCCGTTTTGCCGCGCGGGCGCACAGTCCTGACTGGCACAGGCGTTGCTCATTCACTCGAAGTGCAGGTCCGCCTCCGCGTCCGCCTCGTCCTCCTCCGCCGCCTCCTGCTCCGCAACCGCATCTCGCCAAAATGGCTCGCCGTGGTCCCCGCCGTTCTGGTCGCGGCCGGCTGCGCGTTCACGCTGCGCCTCTGGTGGACGTTGCCGGACGCCGACGCGATCAGCCGGATCGGCCGTATGGCGCAGGCCACGACCGTGTTCGACCGCGAGGATCACGTGGCGTTCACGCTGTACACCGAGCAGCGGATCACGACGCCCCTCGACCAGGTGTCTCCGAACCTCGTGGAGGCCATCGTCGCGGTCGAGGATCGCCGCTTCTATCGACACGGCGCCCTCGACGTCAGGCGCATCGCCGGCGCCGCGCTCGCCGACGCGCGCCACCTGGAGTTCGTGCAGGGCGGGAGCACGATCACGCAGCAACTGGCCAAGCTGAGCTTTCTGACGCCGGACCGCACGATCACGCGGAAAGTGCAGGAGGCGATGCTGGCCCTTCGCCTCGAGCACCTCTACACCAAGCCGCAGATCCTCGAGCTGTATCTCAACAAGGTCTTCTTCGGCGATGGCCTCTACGGCGCGGAGGCGGCCGCGCGCGGGTATTTCGACAAGCACGCGTCGGAGCTCACGCTGTCGGAGGCCGCGCTGCTCGCCGGGCTGGTGAAGTCGCCGTCGACGTACGCGCCGACGCGGAACCTGGCGCTGGCGCTCGCCCGGCGGGACCTCGTGCTGCGGGCGATGCGCGACACGGGTGCGATCGACCAATCGGAATGGGAGCGCGCGACGAAGGCGCGCATCGCGCTGCGTGACGGCCTGGGCTCGCGCGATCCGCACGGGCTGTACGCGAAGGAAGAGATCCGGCAGGAGGTCGTCGGGCTGTTCGGCGCCGACCGCGTGTTCGAGGAGGGCCTGCGCATCTACACGACGCTCGACTGGCCGATGCAGCGGGCCGCCGACGCGGCGGTCGACGAGGCCGTGTCGAACGTCGAAACGCGGCGCGCCGCCTGGCGCGCGCGGCACCCGAAGAGCCGCGCGCTCGGCCCGCCCTCGGCGGATCCGCTGCAGGCCGCGCTCGTCGCGCTCGATCCGCAGACCGGCGCCATCCGCGCGATGGTCGGCGGGCGCGACTTCGGTGCCAGCCCGTTCAACCGCGCCGTGCAGGCGCGGCGCCAGCCGGGGTCGGCGTTCAAGCCGTTCGTGTATGCGTCCGCGCTCGAGGCGGGATTCACACCCGCGTCCCTGATCGATCATCTGGACGATCCGATCGAGACCCTGCAAGGCGACTGGACGCCGGACGACGGGCACGTCGACGAGACCGCGTTGACCATGCGCGCCGCGCTGCGCGTGTCGAGCAACCGCGCGGCCGTGCACATGCTCGATCGGATCGGCATCCCACGGACGGTCCAGGTTGCCAAAGCGCTCGGCGTCGACGACCTCCCGAGCGTGCCCTCGCTCGCGCTCGGGTCCGGCGAGGTGACGCTCGAGGACATGACCGCGGGCTACGCGGCGTTCGCCAACAGGGGAGCGGTGACCCGTCCGTACCTCATTCGGCGCGTCGAGGATCGCGCCGGCACCGTGCTCTACAAAGCCGGGCCGCTGGCCACGCGGGCGGTGAGCCCCGAGACGGCGTTTCTCATGTCGGACATGCTCGCCGACGTCGTGAACCACGGCACCGGCGCGGGCGTCCGCCGGCTTGGCCTCAAGTTGCCCGCCGGCGGCAAGACCGGCACGACCAACGGCGTGAACGATGCGTGGTTCGTCGGGTTCACCCCGCACCTGGCCGCCGGCGTGTGGATGGGCTTCGACGAGCCGCGCACGATCCTGCCGAACGCGTTCGCTTCGGATCTCGCGGTTCCGCTCTGGACCGCCTTCATGAAGTCCGCCACGAAGGGCGATGCGCCGGACTGGATCGCGCGGCCCGCCGACGTCACGACCGCCGAGGTGTGCAGCCTGTCGGGCAAACTCGCGACCGACAGCTGTCCCTCCGCCTACACCGAATACTTCGTGGAGGGCACGGCGCCCACGGAGACGTGCGATGTGCATCCGTCGCACGCGTGGTTCAGCGTCTTCGCCCGTTGGGCTGGACGGAGCGTCGCGCCCGGTCCGCCGGCCCTGCCGCCGTCGCCGCAGCCGGCGGTCGCGTTCGCCGCGCCGGCGCCGCCCGAGCCGCAGCCCTCGCCGGTACCGGCGCCGAAGCGGCGCGGGTTCTGGTCGCGCCTCTTCGGTGTCGGCCGCGATCCCGCCGAGGAGCGCACCAATCGGAAGTGATAGGATGCCTTTCGAAGCCCGGTCATGCCTTTTCGAGACATCGTCGGCCACCGGCGCATCGTCGAGCTGCTCGCGCGGTCCATCGAGCGCGGCACCCTTCCGCCCAGCCTGATCTTCGCCGGTCCCCAGGGTGTCGGGAAGCGCCTCGCCGCGATCGCGACGGCGCAAGCCCTGAACTGCACCAATCTCAATGGCGGCGGGGCCCCACCCCCGCCGCGAACTGACGCCGATGCCTCGGCTCGGATGTCCAGTCCTCGCCTCGGCATGGCCGCAGGCGCCGTGTTCACGCCGACCGGAGGTGCTTTCCCGGCTCGCTCGTCCCAGACAGACTCTTGCGGCGCCTGTTCCGCCTGCCGCCGCATCGCGCGCGGGGTGCATCCGGACGTGATCGTCGTCGAGCCGGGCGACACCGGGTCCATCAAGATCGAGGCGGTCCGCGACGTGATCGACCGCGCGAACTACCGTCCCTTCGAGGGCCGGACGCGCGTGGTGATCGTCGACGAGGCCGACCAGATGGTCCCGGCCGCGCAGAACGCCCTGCTGAAGACACTCGAGGAGCCGCCGGGAGCCTCGGTGTTCCTGCTCGTCACGTCGCGGCCCGACGTGCTGCTGCCGACCGTGCGATCCCGGTGTCCGAAGCTCACGTTCCGGCCGCTGCCCCCCGGGGACATCGCCGAGGCGCTGATCACGCTGGGACGCCCCGCGGCGGATGCGCATGCCGTGGCGGCCACCGCGGACGGCAGCCTGGGCCGCGCGCTCGAGGTGAGCGGCGAGGAACTCGTGGCGGTGCGCGCGATCGCGGAGCGGGTGCTGGCCGGCGCCGCGTCGACGACCGACCCGCGCCGCCGCGTCGAGGGGGCGAAGGATCTGCTGGGGAAGACCAGCAAGGGCGGAACGACCGATCGCGAGCAGCTCGCCTCGCACCTCCGGGCGATGGCGTCGATCCTGCGCGACGCCGAGGTGATGGCGACCGGCGCCGACGCGGGCGTCCTCGCCAACGCCGATCTCGGGGCCTCGCTCGAGCGGCTCGCGGCGGCCTACCGCGGCGAGCGCGGTGTCCGCGCGTTCCAGGCCGTCGATCGGGCGCTCGTCGCGCTCGATCGCAACGCCGGCGTGAAAGTGGTGGCCGACTGGCTGGTGCTGCAGCTATGAGCGCGCAGGATCAGGCGCCGCTCGTCTCGGTGAAGCTGAGCGACATCGGACGCGCGCAGACGTTCGCGTCCGACGGCCCCGAGGCGCCGCCGCGGCCGGGCGACCGGGTGGTCGTCGAGACCGAGAACGGCGCGGCGCTCGGCACCGTGGTCCGCGCGCCCTCGGCCGTGCTCGAGCGCCGGCGCCCGGGGCCGGACTCGCCGCTGAAGCTGGTGCGCCTCGCGACGCGCGCCGACATCCTCTCGCGAATGAAGCACCAGCAGCGCGAGAAGGACGCGCTCCGAATCGCCACCTTCAAGGTGCGCGAGCGCGGCCTGCCCATGAAGCTCGCCCGCGCCGAGCAGGCGTTCGACGGCTCCCGCCTGACGTTCTACTTCACGGCCGACGGCCGCGTGGACTTCCGCGAGCTGGTGCGCGAACTGGCCGGCGAGTTCCGGACGCGGATCGAGATGCGGCAGATCGGCGTCCGCGACGAAGCGAAGCTCATCGGCGGCTATGGCTCCTGCGGGCGGCCCCTGTGCTGCACGACGTTCCTCACGTCGTTCGAGCCGGTGTCGATCAAGATGGCCAAGCAGCAGGACCTGAGCCTCAACCCCTCGAAGCTCTCCGGCCTGTGCGGGCGGCTGAAGTGCTGCCTGCGCTACGAGCTGCCGAACGCGAAGGGCGTCGTGCACGGCGGGTGCGGCAGCGAGGGCGGGTGCGACAACCCGAGCGGCTGCGGCACGGGCGGCTGCGGCTCCTGCGGATCGGGCGGCTCCTGCTCCTGCCATTCGTAGTGCGGACCTTCAGGTCCGCAGCCCCCTGCAGCGTGAGTCCCCAGCCCCCTGCAGCGTATCCCAGCCTCCGAGCGTGAGTCCCCAGCCTCCTGCAGCGTAAGTTCCAAGCCCCCTACTGCGTAAGCTCCAAGCCCCCTACTGCGTAAGTTCCCAGCACCCCGACCGGATATCATGATTTGAAATGAAACCCCGCATCGCGATCACGGTGGGTGACCCCGCCGGCATCGGCCCCGAGATCGCGGCCCGCGCCGCCGCCGATCCCTCGGTGCTCGCCGCGTGCGAGCCGCTGATCTACGCGCCGGCGTCGGGCACGTTCGCGCCGGGCGTCCTGAGCCCGGCTGCCGGCCTCGCCGCGTACGAGACCATCGTCCGGGCCGTCGGGGACGCGCGGAGGGGCGCGGTGGACGCGATCGCGACGGCGCCCGTCAACAAGGAGGCCTTCGATCTCGCCGGCCTTCCGTGGCGCGGCCACACCGATCTGCTCGCGCACCTCACCGATGCGCCGCACGTGGCGATGATGTTCGAGTCCGACGCCCTGCGCGTCGTCCTTGCGACGGTGCACATCGCGCTGTCCGACGTGCCGCAGGCGCTGACGCGCGTGTCGCTCGAGGCGACAATCGGCCTGGCGGCCGAGGCGCTGCCGCGGTTCGGCGTCGCGCGGCCGCGCATCGCGGTGGCGGGGCTCAATCCGCACGCCGGGGAGCACGGCCTGTTCGGGATCGAGGAGACGACCGTCATCGAGCCCGCGGTGCACGCGTGCCGCCGGCGCGGCATCGAGGTGTCCGGACCGTTTCCCGGCGACACGATCTTCCTGCGCGCGCACCGCGGCGAGTTCGACCTGGTCGTCGCCTGCTACCACGACCAGGGGCTGATTCCGGTGAAACTGCTGGCGTTCGGCCGCGCCGTGAACGTCACGCTCGGCCTGCCCATCGTCCGGACGTCGGTCGACCACGGGACGGCGTTCGACATCGCCGGCAAGGGCGTGGCCGATCCGCAGAGTATGATCGCGGCAGTCCTGCTGGCCGCGAAGCTCGCCCATGCCTAAACAACCAACCGAGCGCGAGAAGGCGCAGTCGAGCATCTCCGAGAACCGGAAGGCGCACCACGACTTCCATCTGCTCGAGACCTTCGAGGCGGGGATCGCGCTGCTCGGCACCGAGGTGAAGGCGATTCGCGAGGGGCGCGTGAACCTGCGCGACAGCTTCGCCCGCGTCGAGGGCGGCGAGGTGTTCCTCTACAACGTGAACATCAGCTCCTACAGCCACCGCGGGTCCGCGGACCACGAGCCGCTGCGGCGCCGCAAGCTGCTGCTGCACCGCCAGGAAATCCGGAAGTTGATCGGCAAGACGGTGGAGAAGGGCATGACCCTCGTGCCCGTGCGGCTGTACTTCAAGAACGGCCGCGTGAAGGTGGCCGTCAGCCTGGCCAAGGGCAAGAAGGAATACGACAAGCGCGAGACGTTGAAGCGCCGCGAAGTCGACCGCGAGACCCGGGCGGCCATCAAGTCGCGACGCTGACGGCCCGCTGATTCGCGCCTTTCTGTTACCATCGCGTCGTGCCTTCGAACGTTCCGTTGCCGGCGTTGACCGAGGCGGCGACTGCGTCTCCCGGCCTCGATCTGCTCGTGCTGTTCGGATCGCGCGCGCGCGGCGACGAGCGCGGTGGGTCCGATTGGGATCTGGGCTACGTCGCCGATCCCCGATTCGACCCGGACGCGCTCCTCGTGACCCTTGTCGATCGCCTTGGCACCGATCGGATCGATCTCGTCGACCTGTCTCGGGCGGGCGCGCAGCTGCGATTCCGTACGGCTCGGGACGGCCGCGTGCTGTTCGAGCGAACGGCCGGCGCGTTCGGGCGTTTCTGGCTCGATGCGGTGTCCTTCTGGTGCGACGTCCAGCCGATTCTCAGGGCGGGGTACAAGCACGTGCTCGCGGAGCTGGACGCGTGAGCCCCCTCGATCGCGATATTCTCGCGGAGCGCGCGATGGCCGTCGAGCGTCATCTGACGCGCGTCGCAGATCGTCTGCCGCCGACCGCTGCCGGGCTCACGCCTTCCACCGACGCCTCCGACGCGGTGATTCTGCACTTGTGGCAGGCGACGCAGCTCGCCATCGACCTGGCGACAGCCGCCTGCCTGTACTTCAATCTTGGCGCACCGGCCAGCTATGCCGACGCCTTCCGGCGGCTCGCCGGCGCCGGCATCGTCGACGACGGGCTCGCCGATCGCCTGAGCCGGGCAGCGGGATTCCGGAACGTCGTGGCGCACGCGTACGACCAGCTCGACATGGCGCGGGTGTTCCGCGCCGCGAAGGATGGCCCCGCCGACCTTCGTGCCCTGCTGGCCGCCTTGCGGGATCGCCTGTCGTGACAATGAAGATCCCCCTTCTCGATCTCGACGCGCAGTATCAGCCGCTGCGCGGCGAGCTGGTCGACGCCCTCACGCGCGTCGCCGACAGCCAGCGCTACATCATGGGTCCGGAAGTCGCGGCGCTCGAGACCGAGCTGGCCGCGCTGCTCGACGTGCGCCACGCGGTCGCGGTCTCGTCGGGCACCGATGCGCTCCTCGTCGCCCTGATGGCGCTCGGCATCGGCCCCGGCGACGAGGTCGTCACCAGCACGTACTCGTTTTTCGCCACCGCCGGGTGCGTCGCGCGGCTCGGCGCGCGCCCGGTCCTGGTCGACATCGATCCCGTCACCTTCAATATCGACACGGCCGCCGCCGCCGCGGCCATCACCTCGAAGACGAAGGCGATCCTCCCGGTCCACCTGTTCGGCCTGAGCGCCGATCTCGATCCGCTGCTCGCCGCGGCCGCCAGAGCCGGCATACCGGTGCTCGAGGACGCGGCCCAGGCGATCGGCGCGACGTACGGTGTGCGCCCGGTCGGCGGCTTCGGCGCCGCCGGCTGCTTCTCGTTCTTCCCGAGCAAAAACCTGGGCGCGTTCGGCGACGCCGGGCTCGTCACGTCGAACGACGATGACCTCGCGCGGCGCATCCGCCTGCTGCGCACGCACGGCATGCAGCCGAAGTACGTGCACCACCTCGTCGGCGGCAACTTCCGGATGGACGAGATCCAGGCGGCGGTGCTGCGCGTGAAGGCCCCGCACCTGCTGGCCTGGACCGAGGCCCGGCGCGCGAACGCGGCGCGGTATCGCGCCCTCTTCCGCGAGACGGCGCTCGACGGCCGCATCATGCTGCCGCTCGAGCCCGAGGGGCGGCGGCACATCTACAACCAGTTCGTCATCCGCGTGGCGGATCGCGATGGCCTCAAGGCGCATCTCGACGCCCGCGGCATCGGATCGGAGGTCTACTATCCGATCCCGTTCCACCTCCAGCCGTGCTTCGAATATCTCGGATACGCGGCTGGCGCCTTCCCGCACGCCGAGCGCGCGGCGAAGGAGAGCCTCGCGATCCCGATCTACGGCGAGCTGACGAGTGAGCAGCAGGAGGCGGTGGTGAGCGCGGTCGCCGGGTTCATGACGACCGGAAGGGGATAAGGCGCTTTTCGATTCCGTGTCGCCGGCTGTTCCTGGTGCTTGGTGCCTCGTGCCTGGTCGGTGCCTGGTCCTTGGTCCCTGGTGCGCCGTCATGCACGGACCAAGAACGAAGGGCCAGGAGCGAACCAGGAACCAGGCACGAAGCACGAAGCACCGGAGCGCTACAGAAAAATAGCAAGCGCTCTGGCCGCCCGGTCAGGGAAGGACATCACCGACCGCGGCGTCCAGGGCGGGCAGCGCGGGAGTCGTCAGGCGATCGTCGGCGCCGAGCGTGCGGACGTCCAGATATCCCGTGGACGACGGGTTGCGAAAAATGTGCACGAGACGACGCGCCACATCGATCAGCCAGACCTCCGGCACGCCCGCCGTCGCGTAGGCGGGAAGCTTCCGCTCGCGATCGTCGTCGATCGACGAATCTCCGACCTCGACGAGGAGCAGGATATCGGCGGGAACCGGATGCGCGTCGCGATACCAGTCCGGCCGGAAGCGCACCACCGCGATGTCCGGCTGCGGCTCCCAATAGTCGCCAAGAACAACAGGGTTTTGCGTGCGGATGACCGCATCTTGTCCTGCGGCGCGGTCGAGCGCGCGGTGCAGTGTGGTCACCCACGACGCGTGGCGTGGGCCGATGGGCGTCATCGGGACGACCTCGCCGCCCAGCAGCTCGACGCGCTCGTCGTCGCCGAAGACACCCGCTTCGGCCATCCGATGAAAATCCCTGGTCGTGAACAAGTACTTGGAGGCGGATACCGGCATACGGAACTCCGATCCCATGATCGCATACCTCAGAGCCGCGATGGCAGGAATCGTGCCGAGCACCCGCCGTCCTGGCGTCACGATGGAGGCAGGCGGCGCAATTCGCCCACGTTCGGACCGCGCGTCGGTGCAGGATTCGCCCAATGGGCGGGGTTATACTCGGCCGGTGACTGACAGGCCGACGAGCCGCCATAGATAGATGCACATTCTCGTCGTGGGAGCACAGGGGCAGCTTGGCGCCGCGGTCGTCCACGAGCTCGAGCCGCACCACGACGTCCGCGCGCTCACGCACGCCGACCTCGACGTCGTCGACGACGAGGCCGTGGCGCGGGTCATCGCGGAATTGCGGCCCGATGCGATCGTCAACGCGGCGTCGTTCAACGACGTCGATCGCGCGGAAGAGGAACCGATCGCGGCGCTGAACACGAACGCCTTCGGCGTGCGCGCGCTGGCGCGCGCGGCGGCGGCGATCGGCGCCACGCTCGTCCACTACAGCACCGACTTTGTGTTCGACGGATCGGCGTCCGAGCCGTATTCCGAGGACGACCGGCCGCACCCCCACAGCGTGTATGCGGCGTCGAAGCTGCTCGGCGAGTGGTTCGCCGCGGACGTGCCGTCGTCGTACGTGCTGCGGGTGGAGAGCCTGTTCGGCCGCGCGCCGGGATCGGCGCCCGCGCGGGGCAGCGTCGCGGGCATCCTCAAGCGGATGCGGGCGGGGGAGGACGTGCCCGTGTTCGAGGACCGCACGGTCTCGCCGACCTATGTGGTCGATGCCGCCGCCGCCACGCGGCAGGTGCTCGAGCGGAGGCCCGCGCCCGGGCTCTATCACTGCGTGAACACCGGCGCATTGCTCGTGGATGGAGTTCGCGCGCGAGATGGCGCGGCTGCTGAAGCTCGAGCCGCGACTCGTGCCGATTCGCCTCGATCAGATGAAGCTCCGGGCCGTGCGGCCCGCGTATTGCGCCCTCTCGAACGCGAAACTGGCGGCCGCCGGGATCGCGATGCCGACGTGGCAGGATGCGCTAGGGCGCTTCCTGCCGGGACGAGCCTGATGCGCGGGTCCGTCCTCGACCGCGCGTCGCAAGCTGCTCGTCGTGGGGTGGGCGTGCGCGGCAGTCGCCGGCGAAGTGCTCGGGATGGCGCCGGGCTGGCCGGCTCTGCGTCGGGTGGTCCCTCGGCGCGTTTCGTCGGCCGCGCTCGGACTGTCGCTCGTTGACCCGCCGGGCGGTCAGTCCCTCGTTCTCCTCGTTCGCCTACGTCTATCCCGTCGTCGTGCTGTCTCGCTCAGCGGCCAGACGCAGGTGCAGTTCGGTGTGCTGTGGATGGCGGCGCTTGCTCGGCGCGATTCTCGCCTGACGCCGTGCGAACGCGGCTGGCACGTGCCGTCGCCGTTTCGAGCGCGCCGCTGGTGTGCTGGGCGCTCGTCGTGGTGCTCGGAGCGCACGATGGTCGTTCTCCGCGAGTTCGATTTCACCTGGGCGCTGCTGCACACGAAGCGCGTGTCGAATTCGTCCATCGGCGGGTGGCCGGCGTTTGTGGCCACCTGGACGGCGCACGTGGCGCTGGTGCTCGTGCTCGGGATACTGTGGTTCGACTGGCTCGCCAGCCAGCCGCTCGACGCGGTCCGCCGGGACAGTCGCGCTAGCCGCCCCTCGCCTTGAGTTTTCTTGCCAGCGCCGGGCTCTCGCTGTATCAGTTCGTGGTGGATCTCCACGCCGTGAGCCCAACGCCCTATCGCCAACCTCGGCCGCGCCACCGGCGGCGCGCTGGACGCCAACGTGGCCGGCATGATCGGGGCGATGTGGATTGGCGGCGCCGTGCTCGCGGCGCTCTGCCGGGCGGCGCGGCGCCGTGCTGGCGATGCTTGGCGGCCTCGCCGGATGGCTCGTCGTGTGGGCGTCCGGCTCGCGCAGCGCGTTCGGCGCCGCCGTGCTCGTCACGGCGGCCTCCGCGGTCGGCTTCGGTGATCGCCCGCGGCTGGCGCCGCACGCTGATGAGCCGCCAGGCCGCGATCGTCGCGGCTCGTCGCGGCCGTTGCCATCGCCACTCTGGCGACGATGGGATCGACCGACGTCATCGGGCCGGTGCAACGGCTGCGCGACACGCTTGCCCGCAGCCGTCGGTCGCGTCGGTCCGGAATTTCGCCGCGGAGATGTGGAACCGGAATACGTACGGCGCGGTCGCGACGCGCATGATCGAGACGTATCCCTGGTTCGGCATCGGCGTCGGGAGCTTTCACGTCATGTTCGCCGACTTCGCGACGGCTCGCCGGGCAGCGACCATGACCGTGCCCGACAACGCGCAGAACTGGTACCGCCACCAGCTCGCCGAGTTCGGGGTGATCGGCAGCCTCGCGTGGATCGCGTGGATCGGCGCCCTGCTCGCCACCCTGTTCCGCCGGGGCGTCTCGTCGTCCTGCGCAGGCATGGGCGGGCCGCGGCGCCATTCTGGCCTTCGCGTCGATGTCACTCGTCGGGATGCCGGGCCAGCACTTCATGGTCGTCGCTGACGTTCTGGACGCTCGTGTTACTGGTACCTCACCGTCGCCGGAGCCGGGGCGCCTGGGCGAGGGATCAGGCCGGCGGCGTGGGCAGCGATCGCGCTGTGGTCCTGGCGGTTTACGGCGCTCGGGACGATCGCGCAGGCGATGCGGGCGCTTGCGCGTGCCCGCGCGCGCGCAGCGCATCGGCTGGCCGTACGAGTACGGGTTCTATCCGGTCGAAGCACGACGCGGCGAGGTGAGACTTCCGCTGGACCTCGCGCACACGCGGTCGCCGTGGTCGAGGCGGCGGAACCCGATCGTCGAGGATGCAGCGTCTCGGTGAACTACCCGGGCGTGGAGACCGATCCGGTCGGCGCGAAAGTTCGGGTCGACGGCACGCCTCGTGCATCGACGCCTCGCCTGAACGACCACATGCCGGTCGTCCGCGCACGTGCGTCTTCCCGACGTCGGAGGCGCGGGTGCTGATCGAAGTCGAGCGCGAGCCGGACGCTGCGCCCGCCGATCGTGGGTCTGCCAGGACGATCGCGACGCTGGGCGTGATGATCGCGGTGGCGCTTCACGCCCCGAGTGATCAGATCGGCCACCGCGGCGCCGACGGCGAGGCACGACGTGAGCCCCGGCGACTCGATGCCCGCGGCCTGCACGACCGCGGGGTTGTGCCGCGTCCCGCCGGATCAGGAAATCCGCGAACGCCACGCTCTCCGGATGGATCTTGGCGCGGATGCCGCTCCCCGACAGGCGCAGGTCGTCGAGGGTGATGTCGCGCAGCAGGCGCCGCGCCGGCTCGACGAACGCCTCGAGCGGCAGGCGGTCGCCCTCGTAGTCGTCCTTGCGATCCTGGAAGCGCACCGTCGGCCCGAGCCAGACGGTTCCGCTGAGCGTCTTCACCAGGTGCACGCCGAGCCCGTGCTGTGTGCGGGAGCGGATAGACGAGGCCGTTCACGAGGCCCTGCTTCGGCCGGCACGAGCTCCGCGTATTCGCCGCGGCAGGGATAAATCGTGAACGACTCGCCGCCGAGCATTCGCGACACCTCGTCGGCGTACAGGCCGGCGGCGTTCACCACCTGGCGGGCCAGGATCGTCTCGTGGGCCGTGCGCAGGACCATGCCGTCGGCGTGGGCGTCCGCGCCTGCCAGCGCGCGTGCCCGGCAGGAAGATCGCACCGGCCGCTTCGCCGACCCGCAGCAGTGTCCTCACGAGCGCCTCGGCGTCCACGATGCCGCTGGCCGGCGACCAGAGGGCGGCCGTGCAGGAAATCGCGGGCTCGCGGCGGCAGGGCTTCCGTGCGCGTCGACAATCTCGAGCCCCTCGACGCCGTTGCCGATCGCCCCGCGCCATCAGCGCCTCGAGCAGGTGGAGCTCGCTGTCGTCGTGCGCGACAACGAGCTTGCCGCAGCGGCGGTGGGGGACGCCGTGGCGGCCGCAGAACTCGTAGAGGCGCCGCGCGCCCTCCACGCAGAGCCGCGCCTTGAGCGAGCCGGCCGGGTAATAGAGGCCCGCGTGGATCACGCCGCTGTTGTGCGTGCTCGTGTCGAGTCCCGGCCGCGGATGCCGCTCGAGGACGACCACCGACCGGCCGCGCTCGGCGATGGCCAGGGCGGACGCCAGCCCGGTCACCCCCGCGCCGATCACCGCGACATCGATCCGTTCCACAGCGTGATTCTACCTACCAGGCCTAGCCTGCCCAACCAGCCCTTCCCGCCCCGGCGGGTGGTACAATTCTCGCCGCATGTCCAAGCGCGCACTGATCACCGGCATTACCGGGCAGGACGGCTCGTATCTCGCCGAGCTGCTGCTCGACCAGGGGTACGAGGTGGTCGGCATGGTCCGCCGATCCAGTTCGCCCAACACCGCGCGGATCGAACACCTGCTCGATCGCATCACGCTCAAGCCGGCCGATCTGCTCGACCAGCTGTCGCTGCTGCGATTGATAGACGACGTGCGGCCGCAGGAGGTGTACAACCTCGCGGCCATGTCGTTCGTCCCCGCGTCCTGGGATCAGCCGATGCTCACCGGCGAGTTCAACTCGCAGGGCGTCACCCGCGATGCTCGACGCGATCCGGCGCATCGACACCAGCATCAAGTTCTATCAGGCCTCGTCGAGCGAGATGTTCGGCAAGGTGCGCGAGGTGCCGCAGAAGGAGACGACGCCGTTCTATCCGCGCAGTCCCGTACGGCGTCTCGAAAGTGTTCGCGCACTACATCACGGTGAACTACCGGGAGAGCTACGACCTCTTCGCCGTGTCGGGCATTCTCTTCAATCACGAGTCGCCGCGCCGCGGCCTCGAGTTCGTCACGCGGAAGGTCAGCCACGGCGCCGCGCGCATCAAGCTCGGCCTCGCCGACTCGCTGTCGATCGGCAACCTCGACGCGCATCGCGACTGGGGATTCGCCGGCGACTACGTCCGCGCGATGTGGCTGATGCTCCAGCAGGACGCGCCGGACGACTACGTCATCGCCACCGGCGTGAGCCATTCCGTGCGCGAGCTGATCGAGGTCGCGTTCGGCGCGGGTCGGCCTCGACTGGCAGAAGCACGTGAAGGTCGATCCCGCGCTGCTGCGGCCCGCGGAAGTCGATCACCTGCTCGGCGACGCGTCGAAGGCGAAGGCCCAGCTCGGGTGGACGCCGAAGGTCGACTTCAAGGCCCTGTCGAGATGATGGTCGACGCCGACCTCGCGCGGCTGAAGGCCGCGCCGCCCGTTTCCCGCGTTTCCGTTCCCTGATGGACATCCTCGACCGGATTCAGTCCCGACGCGCGAAGGTTGGCGTGATCGGCCTCGGCTACGTCGGCCTCCCGCTGGCCGTCGAATTCGCGCGCGCCGGCTTCGACGACGACCGGCTTCGACGTCGATTCCGACCAAGATCGATCAGATCAACGGCGGCACGAGCTACATCCCGGACGTGCCGACGGCAGACCTCGCGGCCGAGGTGAACGCCGGCCGGCTGCGAGCGACAGCCGACATGGGCGGCCTCGGCGCGATGGACGTGATCGACATCTGTGTCCCGACGCCGCTCCGCAAGACGAAGGATCCCGACCTGTCGTATGTCGTGAAGGCCGTCGAGGCCGTGGCCGAAACGCTCCGGCCCGGCCAGCTCGTCATTCTCGAGTCGACGACCTACCCGGGCACGACCGACGAAGTCGTGCAGCCGGCGCTCGAGGCGAAGGGGCTGCGGCCCGAGCGACGACTTCTTCCTGGCGTTCTCGCCCGAGCGCGTCGACCCCGGCAACGCCGCAGTTCACGACGCGCAACATCCCGAAGGTCGTCGGCGGCATCGGGCCGACGAGCACCGAGGCGGCGGCGGCGCTGTATGGTGCGGTCGTCGCCAGCGTCGTGCCCGTCAGCTCGACGCGCGTCGCCGAGATGGTGAAGCTGCTCGAGAACACGTTCCGCGCGGTGAACATCGGTCTGGTGAACGAGATCGCGCTGATGTGCCACCGGATGGACATCGACGTGTGGGAGGTCATCGACGCGGCGAAGACCAAGCCGTTCGGGTTCATGCCGTTCTATCCGGGCCCGGGCCTGGGCGGGCACTGCATCCCGATCGATCCCGTTCTACCTGTCGTGGAAGGCGCGGCAGAACGGTTTCGAGTGCCGCTTCATCGAGCTGGCCGGGCACGTCAACTGCGTCGATGCCGGAGCTACGTCGTCGAGCGCGTGGCCGACGCGCTGAACTCGGCGAAGAAGGCGATCAACGGCTCGCGGGTGCACCTGTTCGGCGTGGCGTACAAGAAGGACGTCGGCGACGTGCGCGAGTCGCCGGCGCTCGACATCATCGAGCATGCTCGCGCAGCGCGGCGCGATGGTCACCTACACGGACCCGTTCGTGCCGAGCCTGCAGCAGCGGCGCCCGCACGCTCACGAGCGTGCCGTTCGACGAGGCGCTGGCCGCCGCGTGCGACTGCGCGATCGTGACGACCGATCACGCCGCCTTCGACTACGCGCAGAGTGGCCGCCCTCCCGCTGGTCGTGGACACGCGCAATGCGCTCCGGGGCCATCGGCGGCCGACCATCTTCTGCCTCTAGAGGTTTACTTGTCGGCGCATTTCCGCTTGACAGCCTTACAGAAATGGCGTTCAATCATTGAACGCTCGAACGGTGCCGCACGGCGCTCCCAGGCGCCGGCGACTGGCGGCATGCGTCGCGATCCCTCCTAAGTCGCTGATAGAATAATGGCTTACCTGTAAGTGACAGGGCGGTAGCTTGTCTCCCCGTCATCCCATCCCGACCCGATGAACGCGCAAAACCGGCACGAGCTGAACCTGCTCGAGGCAATCGAGCAGGATGGGCACGTCACGCAGCGCAACCTGACGTCCAAGCTCGGCATCGCCCTCGGCCTGACCAACATGTACCTGAAGCGGCTGGTCAAGAAGGGCTACGTCAAGTGCGTGACGATCCCCAGCCAACCGGCTCGGCTACCTGATCACGCCCACGGGCGTCGCCGAGAAGACCCGCCTCACCTACGAGTACATGGAGTACTCGCTCCGGCTCTATCGTGAGACGCGTCAGCGGTTCCGGGCCGAGATGCTGCAGCGTCTCGACGGACGGTCCTCGCGCGTGGCGATCTACGGGACCGGCGAAGCGGCGGAGCTCGCGTATCTGTGCCTGAAGGAGCTGGGCGTGGAGCCGGTGGCCGTGTTCGACGGCGATTCGGCGGAGCGCTTCCTCGGGATGCCGGTCGTCGACGTCCGGAGGCACGCCGACGTGTCCTACGACCTGATCGTCGTGGCGACGATGGCCGCCCCGGCGCCGTTCGTGGCGAAGCTGGCCGCCCGCGGCATCCCGCTCGATCGTCTGGTGCTGCTGCGGCGGCTCGAGCGGACGGAGGCGTGATGAAGAACTTCGCGATTACGGGGGTGGCCGGCTACATCGCGCCGCGCCATCTGCAGGCGATCGCCGATACGGGCAACCAGGTGATCGCGGCGACCGATCCGCACGACGCGGTCGGCATTCTCGATCGGTACTCCTTCGACGTGCGCTTCTTTACGGAATTCGAACGGTTCGACCGGCATCTCGAGAAGCTTCGTCGCCGGCCTGCCGAGGAGCGCGTGCACTACGTCTCGATCTGCTCGCCGAACTATCTTCACGATGCGCACGCGCGGCTGGCGCTGCGGATCGGCGCGGACGTCATCTGCGAAAAGCCGCTCGTGATCAACCCGTGGAATCTGGACGAGCTCGCGCGGCTCGAAGAGGAGACCGGGAACCGCGTTCACGTCGTCCTGCAGCTGCGGCTCCACCCGGCGCTGCTGGCGCTGAGGGAGCGCCTGTCGCGGTCGCCCGGCCATCATGACGTGCAGCTCTCGTACGTGACGTCCCGGGGGCCGTGGTACGGCGTGTCGTGGAAGGGATCGCTCGAGCGGTCGGGCGGGATCGCGACGAATATCGGCGTCCACTTCTTCGATCTGCTCCTGTGGCTGTTCGGACCGGTGTCGCGCTGCGACGTTCACCTGAGCGAGGAGACACGCATGAGCGGGCAGCTCGAACTGGAATCGGCGACCGTCCGCTGGTTTCTCTCCACCGATCGTCGCGACCTGCCGCAGCCGCCGGTTCCGGGAGGGCGGACGACATTCCGGGCCATCCTCGTCGACGGGGAAGAGGTCGAGTTCACGGACGGATTCACGGCCCTGCACACGCGTGTGTACGAGGGGGTCCTGAACGGCACGAGCTTCGGCAGTGCGGCGGCCCGACCCTCGATCGAGCTCGCCCACCGAATCCGCCAGACGCCCGTATCACCGCCCAGCAGCGAGCCGCATCCGATGCTCCTGACGCGAGGGAACGCCGTCCGCTGATCACCATGCTGTCCCGCGTGCGGGCGTTCGTCGCCAGGCATCCGACGGCCACGGTGTTCGGCGTGGCGCTGGCGATGCGCCTGCTGGCCGTCGCGGTGCTGCGCGCGGAGGCCCATGCCGAGGGCGGCGACGCCGGGCGCTATCTCTCATTGGCCGTCGATCTGTTGAGCGGCCTCCCGTACGGTTTCACATCCGGCGATGTGGTCCGCCCACCGCTCTATCCTCTCTTCGTCGCACTGCACCTGTGGGTATTTGGCAGCCAACTGATCTGGATTGCGATCAGCCAGGCGTGCGTCTCGGCGCTGACGGCCGTACTGGTGCTGCGGATCGGCTGGGAGCTACTCCCTGGTTCCCGCACGCTGCTGCCGGGCCTGCTCTGGGCGTTCTATCCCTCGTCGATTCTGAACGTCGTGGTCATCTACCCGCAGCCATTACAGATCTTCTTCCTGTTGCTCGCCATCTTCCTGGTGCTCCGGGGGGAGCGCGACGATCCAAGTGGGCGCTCGTGGCAGGAGGGATAGCCTGGGGCCTCTCGTGTCTCACGAGGTCGGAGTATCTGCTGTTCATGCCGTGTTTTGTGCTGTTGGCGGCGCTTTACTGGCGGGGCACGGCTCCCCTTGGTGACTGGCGCCAACGGCTGACTGCGGCGGTGCTCGTATTCGCTGCTGCCTTCGGCAGCGTGATCTGGTGGACTGCCCGGGACTTTCCGCAGACCTATCGCCCGGAGTATCTGTTTCTGAATGGACACGAGCGGAACGCGGTTCGGCTGCTGCTGAAGCCTGTTGCTTCGTACAGACGCGGGTGGCCGAGTGGCTGCTGCGGGTCCTGCCGCCCGCGCCGCCCCGCCTGGCGTCAACACCCGACATTCGCGCCCTGGCTCGACGCCGTGCGTGGCTGAGCGGCCTTGAACCGCTTGGTCCGACGTTCAGTTCGGCTGGTCCGACGTTCAGTTCCGAGGAGCTCACCGAGCGATATCGCGAGCAGAGGTTCATCGATATTTCCGCGAACCTGTACCTCGCGGTCCGGCCACGCGGCGATCAAGCTCCGCCAGGCCTTCATCGCGCCAGACGGATGCGTCCAGCTTCGGTGCACGGGTCCGCCGGATGGCTTCTGGCGGACCGTTCGGCAGAACTTTCCGGCGCGGCCCTTTCTGGCCGTCTCGCTCGCGCTGGCCGCCCCCTGCATGGCGCTGAAGGCCCTCATGTACGTGCTCCAGTTCGCGCTGTACGTCGCTGCGTCGATGGGGCTCTTCTGGCTCGGCCGTGGGCAGCCGATTGTCGCGGCGTTCTTCGCGATGTTGTTCCTGTACACCATGGCCGGCATTGTTTTCGCGACCGATTATGGTTCGGGCATCCTGGCGGTTCCGCGGTACGCATTCTCGATAATGCCATTTCTGGTGATGCTGGCTGGTGTCTCGCTGACCCAGCTCCGGCCGTCGGCCCGGGCCTGATGCGGATCGTGGTGGCCACGCCGCTCTTCAGCGTCCCGCCGCGCGGCGCCTGCGAGGCACGATCGCGTCGCCGGCGTCCGCCAGTTGCAGCGGCTCGGACACGACGTGTCGGTCTTCTCGTTTCTGGCGCCGTACCAGAACGCCGACATGCCGCGGTTGGCCCGGAACGCCCTCAGCTGCCCGTGACCTTCGTGCCCTATGCGCCGCCGTCGGTGGCGCGCAGCGCCGGTGCACGCCTCTCGGCCGTGCTCGCCCGGCCGGCGCTGCTCGACGGCGCGGCGTTCGCGTACGCGGCGCCCGCGACCGCCGAGGCGTTCCGCGCCACGCTCGAAACGGCGCGCCCTGACCTCTGTGGGTCGACTACACCAATCTCTGGCCCTTCGTCGAGCGGGCGCGCGCGGCCGGGCTCCCCGTGATCGTCCGGTCGCTCAACTACGAGCCCCAGCACAACCTGGATGAGCGGGGCGCGACGTTCGGGAACTACGTCCGCTATTTCGGCAAGTATCTCAGCGAGCGCGCGTCGCTCGCCGGCGCCGACGCCTTCGCGGCCATCACGCCAGCCGACCGCGGACAGTACGTGCGGCTCGGCCGGGCCGACTGCTCGGTGCTGCCGCTGCGGGCGCTGCCGTCACTCATCCGGCCGCCGCGTCAGCCGCGCGACACCGGGACGCTCGAGGTGTTCTTCTTCGGGTCCAACTACGCCGTCTCGCACAACCGGGCCGCGCTGCGGTTCATTCTCGAGCGCGTTGTCCCGGAAATCCGCCGCCGCGCTCCTGGCGCGTTTCGATTCCATTTGCTCGGCGGCAAGGTGCCGCCCGATTTGGCGAGCATCGCGTCGGACGACGTCCGGATTCACGGGTTCGTCGACGATCTCGACGCGGCGCTGGACGGCATGGACGCGGCGTTCATCCCGTCACTCCACGGTGGCGGCATGCAGCAGAAGATTTTCGAGCCCCTGTGCCGCGCGTTTCCCTGCGTCACGTCGTCCCGCGGCCTGGCGGGGTATCCGGTGCGCGACGGTGAGCACGCGCTGCTCGCCGACACGGAGGAGGCGTGCGTGTCTGCGCTGCTGCGGCTGCGCGACGCATCGGTACGCGAGAAGCTGTCGGCGGGGGCGCACGCCCTGGCCGTCGAATCAATTCAACCAGCCGCGGCTGGACCGCGCCGTCAACGAGTTGCTTCACCGGGCGGGCGCGGCCCGCGGGGCCGCGGCGTGATGGCCGCCGTCGCCAAAGCGGCCCTGCGGGGGATGGGACGGACTGCCCCGCTCCGGGCCCCGGCCGTGGCGCTCGTCGGCGCCGCGATTCGCGGCGCCGGTCCCGGCCGGGTCCGCGATACGCTCATCGGGCCGGTGACGACGTACCTGCTGCCGGCGGATTACCGCCGGGTCGTGACGCTGAGCGACGGCACGCGGCTTCATGGCGACGCCCGCGACATTCTCACGCGGACCGTCCTGTACTTCGGCGCCCACCGCGCGGAATGCTGGGAGCCGCAGACGACCCGTCTGGCGATGGCCATCGCCCGCGAAGGGGGCGCCGTCATCGTCGGGGGCGCCCACGTCGGCGCGCTGGCTATCCGCCTCGCCCGCGCGGCGCGGGCCGCCAGCGGCCTGGTCCTGGCCTTCGAGCCGGAGCCGACGGTGTATCGCGAACTGGCAGCCAACGTCGCCCTGAATGACGTGCCGAACCTCGCGATCCGCCAGGCGGCGCTCGGCGGCGCCGCGGGCACGCTGCCGTTCTACGTGCAGGGCATCCGGTCGTCGCTCGTTCCGCCGACGAAGGGCGCCATCGTCGAGCGCCGGGACGTCGCCGTTGTGACGATCGACGAGGCCCTGGCCGGGTCGGCGATCGATCGGGTCGGCCTCGTGCTGCTCGACATCGAGGGCGGTGAACTCGACGCGCTGCGCGGCGCCGGCCGGCTGCTCGCACGTCCGGACGCGCCCGACGTGCTGTTCGAGATCATCCGCGGCCGGGCGCCCGACATCTCATCGCCGGAAGGTTACCTGGCGTCCCTCGGATACTCGCTCTTCTACATCGACGACGACTACGACCTCGAACTGCGGGACGAGTCGACCGCCATCCGCCTCCGGCCGCTGGACGCCGCGCGGCCGGCGCACCGGTACATCAACGTGCTGGCCACGCGACGGCCCGGCCGGCTGCCGTCGATTGGCGCGGCCGTCGACGGCTGATACGTGCCCTCCACGATCGACGATGCGCCGAATCTCCTGATGATCAGCGGCGACGCGTCCATCGTCACGGGGCGCGACGGCGCGTTCTACCACATGCTGGAGCGCTTCGCCCGAAGCTGGCGGCGCGTCGACGTCATCGTGCCCCGGCCCGAGCGCGTGGCGCGGACGCGGGTGTTCGATAACGTGTTCCTGCATCCGGCCGCGGTGCCGCGCCCGCTGCAGTGGCGGCACATCCTGAAGGCGGGGCGCGCGCTCCACGCCGAACGGCCCTACGGACTGATGACGTCGCACGACTACGGCTGGCACTACAACGGGATCGGGGCGTGGCTGCTGCACCGTGCGACCGGGACCCCGTACGTCAGCGAGATTCTCCACGTGACCGGGCATCCGCGGGCCGCCTCGCTCAAGGAGCGGGGCCAGAACCTCGCCACCCGGCTCTACATCCGCCTGGCGCGCCACGCGGTGCGGGGCTTTCGCGTGGACAACGCGATCGAGCTCCCCGAGCTGCTGCGGCGGCTCGGCGTGCCGCCGTCTCAGATCCTGGTGCTCTACGCGCTCTACCTCGACCACGACGTCTTCGCTCCCGGCGCCGAGCCCAAGCAGCATGACGTGATGTTCTGCGGCCGGCTCGACTCGAACAAGGGCACGTCGCTGCTGCTCGAAGCGCTCGCGCTCCTGGCCAAACGGCGGCCCGACGTGACGCTGCTCCTGCGCGGCGCCGGGCGGGAGGAAGCGCGCCTCAAGCGCCTGGCCGACCGGCTGGGCATCAGCGGCCGGATCACGTGGCGGCCGTGGGTCGCGTCGGCCGCCGAACTGGCCTCGCTCTACCGCGCATCGCGCATGCTCGTGTGCACGTCGCTCAGCGAAGGCGGGCCGCGTGTCGTGGCCGAGGCGATGGCCTGCGGCACGCCGGTGATCTCGACGCCGGTCGGAATCACGCGCGAGCTTATTGACGACGGGCGGACGGGTCTGGTCGTCGACTGGAACCCGACGTCGATCGCCGCGGGGATCGAACGGCTGCTCGAGGATCCCGCGGCGCAGGCGCGCATCGGCGACGCCGGCCGGACCGCCGTGGCCCGCTTCCGCCGCGAGGCGGTCATCGACGCGTACGCGCAGGCGTACCGGCGGCTAGTCGCCGGCGCGGCGCCAGAGCTATCGACGTGACCCTCGCGAGGAAGCTTCGCAAGCTGCTGCGCGATCCGCTGTTACCGGTCGATCGGGGCTGTCGTGCCTATCAGCAGTGGCGCCGCCGCCGCGCGCTCGCCGGCAGCGCAGCCGCCGATCTTCGTGGCGGGCAGCTGTCCACTCTCGAGCTGCTGACGCTGCTCCGGCCCCATCCACCGCGGGTCATTTATGACGTGGGTGCCATGACCGGCACGTGGACGCGGTTATCGAAGGCCATCTTCCCGTCGGCGGTGGTTCATGCGTTTGAGCCGCTGTCGGTGCACCAAACGGCATTCACGGCCAACTTGGAACGGCAGCCCGGCGTGACGTTGCATCCGGTCGCGCTGGCCGGGGCCGCGGGAGAACCGGTCATGGAGGTCGCCTCCCTGACGGCCGGCTCGAGTTTATTGCCGCTCACCTCGCTGACCGAAGAGCGATTTGGCATCCGGACCGTGCGGCATGAACAGGTGACCGCGGTCAGGCTGGATGAATATGCCGCGACACATCGCCTGCCTCCGCCTGATCTGATCAAGCTCGACGTGCAGGGGTACGAGCTGGAGGTTCTGTTGGGCGCCGAGCGAGCTGTCGCCGCGTCGACAGCCTTACTGGTGGAGTTGAGCTTTGTCGAGATCTATCGGGGTCAGCCACTCTTCGACGAGGTCGAGCGCTACTGCGTCGACCGCGGGTTTCGCCTCCACGCGTTCGGCTCGGACACCTGTCTCGGTCGCGAGCTTCTTCAGGCGGACGCATTGTTCATCCGCCCGTGAACGAGCGGCCGCTCGAATATGCATTGGTGATGCGGCACGTCGCCAGCCGGCGCAGCGACCCGCACCACGTAAGCTGTCTCGCGCTCAGAAAGCGAGGGAAATCCTGATGTCGACGAGTCCTGATGTGTTCGTGCACGACTCCAGCTTCGTCGACGAGGGCGTGACGATCGGCCCTGGCACCAGGATCTGGCACTTCTGCCACGTCATGACCGGCACGATCATCGGGCGCGGGTGCGTGCTCGGGCAGAACGTGGTGGCGGGACCGCGCGTCCGGATCGGTGACCGCGTCAAGATCCAGAACAACGTGTCCGTGTACGAAGGCGTCGAGCTCGAAGACGACGTGTTCTGCGGGCCGTCCATGGTCTTCACCAACGTCGCCAACCCACGGAGCGCGATTTCGCGCAAGCACGAGTTCCGGCCGACGCTCGTGCGCCGGGGCGCGACGATCGGCGCGAACGCGACGATCGTGTGCGGGCACACCGTGGGCCGCTACGCGTTTATCGCCGCCGGCGCCGTCGTCACGCGCGACGTGCCCGACTTCGCGCTCATCGCCGGTGTGCCGGCGCGCCGGATCGGGTGGACCTGTGAATGCGGCGTCAGGTTGCCGGACGGCCCCGACCCCGTGTGCGGCGCGTGCGGGGCCGTGTACGCGCTCCGGGGGGAAGCGCTGACGCAGGTCACCGGAGCCGCGCCCAGGACGTGATCGCATGTGCGGCATAGCGGGCATCGTGGCACGCGAGTCCAGCGGGGCCGATGCCGGACTCGTCGAGGCGATGCTCGCGACGATCCGGCACCGCGGCCCGGACGATTCGGGCGTCGAGCGCCCGGATCCGCGCGTGGTGCTCGGCAACGTGCGGCTCGCCGTTATCGATCTCACGCCGGCGGGCCACCAGCCGATGTGGACGGTCGATCAATCGTTGTGCATTGCCTACAACGGCGAGATCTACAACTTCAAGGCGCTCAGGACCGAGCTCGAGCGGGATGGCGCTCGTTTTCTCTCGCACAGCGATACCGAGGTGATCCTCGAGGGGTACCGGCGGTGGGGCACCGCGGTCTGTGAGCGCTTGAACGGCATGTTCGCGTTCGCGCTGTGGGATGCGGGCGCCCGCCGGTTATTCGTCGCGCGGGACCGGCTCGGCAAGAAGCCGTTCTACTACTGGCAGCGCGGCGGCGTCTTCCTCTTCGCTTCCGAGATCAAGGCGCTGCTTCGGCACCCGGCAGTCGTCAGGGCCGTCGACCTGCGCGCGCTGCAGGCGTACCTGACTCTGGGCTATTCGCCGGCGCCGTTGACGATGTTCGACGGTGTCTTCAAGCTGCCGGCGGCGCACCAGGCGATGCTCGAGCCCGGCGGTGACCTGCGGATTACCCGATACTGGCGTGCGCCGGTCCCGGGCAGCGCGGCAGAGCCGCGCGCTCGTCTGCGCGATCGCGTGCGCGCGGAGGTCGAAGCCGCTGTCGAACGACGTCTCGTGAGCGACGTGCCGCTCGGGGCGTTTCTGAGCGGCGGCGTCGATTCGACGATCGTTGTCGGGCTGATGAGCCGGTTGATGGATCAGCCGGTCCGGACCTTCTCCACCGCGTTCGCGGTCGGCCCCCGGAGCTTCAAGTACAACGTCGACGCGGACGCCGCGCGCCGCGTGTCGCGCCACTTCAATACCAGCCACACGGAAATTGAAATTTCAGACGACGACGTCCGCGGCTGCGTCTACGACGTGGCCCGCCAGCTCGACGAGCCCGTGACGACGCCGATGTTCCAGACCTATCTGCTGGCGCGTCAGGTCCGGCAGCACGGCGTCACGGTCGTGCTGAGCGGCGACGGCAGCGACGAGGTGTTCGGCGGCTATTCGCGCTATCTGCGCAATCAGTGGCTGGAGCGGCTTGCGCACGTGCCACGGCCCGCGGTACGGGCCGCCGCGGGCGTGCTGGCGGGCACCGCGCGGGGGCGCGGGCTGACGCGCGCGCTCGCCAAACTCGATTCGCCACCCCTGTCGCCCGCGCGGTATCTCGACTGGTGGGAATATCTCGATCGGGGCTCGCGGCGCCGCATCGTCACACCAGCGGTGGCGGCGCTTGCGGACTATCCGGTCGAGCGGCTGCAGGCGCTCATCGACGAGACCGGTGTGTCGTCCAGCACGGATCTGGTGGCGTATCTCGATTTGCTGTTGTGGATCGCCGAGGACTCCAACATGCGCATGGACAAGATGTGCATGGCCCACAGCCTGGAATCGCGCGCGCCGTTTCTCGACTACCGCGTCGTCGAGGCCGGCCTGTCGGTGCCGTTCGCCCGCAAGGCCACCTGGCGCGTCGGCAAGCAGCTCCTGCGGGACGCGTTCGCCGATCTGCTGCCAGCTGAAGTGCTCGCGCGGCCGAAGTGGGGCTGGTGGGGGCCGATCTACTACTGGATGCGCGGCCCCTTGCAGCCGTTCGTGGCGCGCGCGATGGAAGCCCTCCCGCGCACGGGGCTGTTCGACGCCTCGGTGGCCGACCTGCCCGCGCGCGAACCAGCGCCCATCGTGCTGTGGAAGCTCGTGCTGTGGGCGATCTGGTACGACGCCTACATCGAGCCGATCGGCCTCGCGGAGGCCGCATGACGCCGACAATGCGACGCCTGGTCTACATCGCGGCGATCCGGCTTCCCACCGAGAAGGCGCACGGGCTCCAGGTCGTCCGGATGTGCGACGCCTTCGCGCGCCAGGGCGTCGCCACGACGTTGTTCCATCCCGCCCGTCATCAACCGGGAGGCCTCGCGGGGCGTGACGTGCACGCGTACTACGGCACGCGCGCCGCGTTCGACATCCGAACGCTGCCGAACGTGGACGTCGTGCGTGCCGAACCGTACCTGCCGGCGGTGGCGTTCCTGGGCCTCCTGTTCGTGCACTCGTGGCTCTGGGCCCGCTTCGCGGTGGCGCGCGCGGTTCGCTTCGGCCCTGCGGATCTGTTTTTCACCCGGGACATTCCCGTCGCCGCCCAGTTGTTGCGGCGGCGCCTGCCGGTCGTGCTCGAGCTGCACAAGGCGCCGGAACGGCTGTCGCTGCCGATTCTGCGGCGCGTGGCGCGGCACCCGTCGCTGCGGCTGCTCGTCATGATGACCGAGGAATTGCGGACGACGCTGGCCGCGGCCGGGGTGCGGGCGGAGCACGAGGCCGTGGTCCACGACGGCGTCGATCTGGATCGATTCGACACGAGTGCGACGCCGGAGCGATGCGCCGACGAGCCGACGGTGCTGTACACGGGGCAGTTGTTCGCCGAAAAAGGGATCGCGACGCTCGTCGCCGCCGCCCGTTTCCTGCCGTCGGCCCGGGTCGTCGTGGCCGGTGGCATGCCCCATCACGTCGCGCGGTGGCGGGAGCAGGTCGCGTCGGCTGGCCAGGAGAACGTCGAGTTTCTCGGCCATCGTGATCCCGAGTCGATGCCGGCCCTGCAGCGGTCGGCCGACGTGCTCGTGCTCCCCAACTCCGGACGGCATCCACATTCCTCCCGCTACACGTCTCCGATGAAGCTGTTCGAGTACATGGCGGCCGGCCGGCCGATTGTGGCGAGCGACGTGCCGGCGATCCGCGAAGTGCTGCGGCACGACGTCAATGCCTGGCTCGTGACGCCGGACGATCCTGAAGCGCTCGCGGCGGGGATCGCGCATCTCCTTCACCGGCCGGCCCTTTGCGATCGTCTGGCCGCGCAGGCGCAGAGCGACGTGCGCCGCCACACCTGGGATGCGCGCGCCCGGACCATTGCCGGCGCGTGCGGGTTTTCGCTTGCGGCCGGAGCGGCCGCCCAGGGAGTCGCCTGACCGTGGCCGGTCGTCGCGTTCTCGTGACCGGAGGCGCCGGCTTCATCGGCTCGCATCTGGTGGAGGAACTGCTGGCGCACGGCCATGCGGTCACGATTGTCGATCGCCGTGCTCCCGACGCGCCTGGTGCGGCGGTCGTCGAGACGATCGCGGCCGGCACGCCCGAGTTCCGGCGTCTGCTCGAACGCGGCGACTTCGACGCCGTGTTCCATCTCGCCGGCCCCGGGGACGTGCAGGGATCGGTCGCCGACCCGCGGGCCGATCTCCACGACACGATCGTGAGCGGTTTCGAGCTGCTCGACGCGGCGCGGTCGGGCGCCACGCGCGCCGCCCTGATCTTCGCGTCCACGGCCTCGGTCTACGGCACGCCGGTGCGGCTGCCGATCGGCGAGGACGACCCGACCGTGCCGCTCTCGCCGTACGGCGTGTCGAAGCTCGCCATCGAGCGCTACGCGGCGGTGTTCAGCCGCCTCTACGGGATCCGTACGGTGTCGCTGCGCTTCTTCTCGCTCTATGGTCCGCGCCAGCGCAAGCTGGTCGTCTACGATCTGATGCAGAAGTTCGACGGTCCGGGCGTGCCGCAGATCCTCGGCGACGGCTCGCAGGTGCGGGATTTCTGCTTCGTCGGGGACGCCGTGCGCGCCGCGCGGATGGTCTGGGAGCGCGCGCCCCTTCAGGGCGAGGTGTACAACGTCGGCGCGGGGACGGGCGTCTCCATCCGCGATCTGGCGGAGCGGATCCGGGATCGCGTGGCGCCCGCCTCCGCGTTCGCGTTCACCGGATCGACCCGGCCCGGCGACGGGCAGGTCTGGATCGCGGACGTGTCGCGCGTGCGGGCGCTCGGCTTCGAGCCGGCCTGCACGATCGACGCGGGGCTCGACGCGACCGTCGCCTGGTACCGCGCATCGAGGGCTGCGCCTCGGTGAGGATCGGCCTGCTCGTCGAGAGCCTGTCGGGGGATCTCGGCTGGGGCCGCTACGCGGCCGAGCTCGTGTCGCGGCTGCCGCCGGACCTGGAGCCGATCGTCGTGCCGACGAACGCGCTCCCGTTGCGCCGCGTGCCCGGACGCGGGCGCGAGCCGATGCTGACGCTGGATCACGCTGCCGTGCTCGCGCAGCGGGCCTGGCGCCTGCGACGGCGCCTGGCCGCGTGCGACGTCGTCCACGCGCTCACCGAGCGCCTCGCGCCGCTCGCCGCCTGCGTGGCGGGACGCCGGCCGTTCGTGATGAACGCTTACGGCACGTTCGCGACGCGGCCGCTCGGCCGCCGCGGCCGCCGGCTCGTCGCGGCCGCGGTGTACCGGCGCGCGGCCCGCATCATCTGCATCAGCCACTACACGGAAGGACGGCTGCGGGCGCTCCTGCCCGAGGCTCGCACATGCGTTGTCCGCAGCGGGGTCGACGTCGATCGGTTCACCGGGGCGGACGCGCGCCCGGCCGACCGGCCCGTGATCCTGACCATCGGCGCGATCAAGCCGCGCAAGGGCCATCACGTGCTGCTCGAGGCGGTCGCGAAGATCCGGGCGTCGGTGCCCGGGCTCGAGTGGCACATCGTGGGTGCGTCCGATTTTCCCGACTACGAGGCTGCGCTGCGGCGGCGCGTCGACGAGCTCGATCTCGGCGGCGTGGTGTCGTTCCTCGGCCGGCTCGACGAGGCGGCGCTCGTTGGCGAGCTGCGGCGCTGCGCCGTGTTCGCGCTGCCGGCGATCAATACCGGCGATGCGTATGAAGGCTACCCGCTCGTGTTCGCCGAGGCGGGCGCGTGCGGCCGCCCGGTCATTGGCACAGCCGGCAACGGCTCGGAAGAGGCCGTGATCGACGGCGCGAACGGGTTGCTGGTGCCGCAGGGCGACGTGGATGCGACGGCTGAGGCCTTGCGGCGGATCCTGACGGAGCCCGAATTGGCCGAGCGCCTCGGGGCAGACGGGCTGACGCGGGCCCAGGCCCAGACGTGGCAGCGGACCGCGGCCGCCGTCGCGGACGTGTACCGGGACGTCGGCGCTGACGCGCGGGCGATTCCCGCCTAACAGACGAGGAGCGACCTTTCGATGCGGACGTTACTGTGGCGCATGGCGCGAGTGCTGGGCCGCCCGTTCAAGCGGCTGTTCACGGACCCGGCCGTTCGATATCGCTTCTGGTTTTCACTGCTGAAATCGCTGGAGCCGAGCCCGAAGGAACGGATCGTCGAGATGTCCATGCACTTCGTCTCCAAGGGCGGCGTGCCAGGGGATTACCTGGAGTTCGGAGTCTTTCAAGGGGCGTCGTTCATCCGGGCTTTCAAGATTCACCAGTACCTGTTCAAAGCCAAGAAGCAGCTCGGCTCGATGCAGTTCTACGCGTTCGACTCGTTCGAGGGGCTGCCCGAGGTGCACGCCGCCGCGGATCTCCGCCGTCCCGCAGTTTCAGGGCGGGCAGTACGCGTGCGGGCGGGACGCGTTCGTGGCCAACCTTACGCGCGCGGGCGTCGACATGTCGCGCGTCCATCTGGTCGAGGGTTTCTACGAACAGTCCCTGAACGCCGAGACCACGCGTCGGCTGCCCCTGAAGGCCGCTGCCATCGTGCACATCGACTGCGATCTGTACGAATCGACGATGCAGGTGCTCGAGTTCCTCACCGAGTACGTCCAGGATGGCACCGTCCTGGTGTTCGACGACTGGTTCTGCTTCAAGGGCCACCCCGAGCGCGGCGAGCGGCGGGCGTTCACCGAGTGGCTCGCGCGCCATCCGCTCGATCTCTGCGACGGAGTGGTACCGCGTCGGATGGCAGGCGAACGCGTTCATCCTCCACCGCCACGAATCGATTCCGCCGCGGGTGTCCTAGGCTCTGCAGTCGCGAATGCGAACCGTCTTCTTCACCAGCTTCTACGCGTTCATCGGGCGGAACATCTTCGCCAGCGATGTCCTGCGCACGGTCGTCGCGGCCGGCGACGTGCGCGCCGTGATCTTCGTGCCGTTCTACAAGCGGGCCTTCTTCGAGGCCCAGTACGGCGGCCCGAATGTCGTGATCGAGGCGATCGACACCGCGATCGTGACCCGCTCGTGGCGGCACCGGTTCCTGACGCGGCTGTCGCCCCTTCTGCTGAACAGCTACACGCTGAACTATCGAAAGAAAGAGCGGATTTTTCACAATCCCAGCCTGTCGGAGTACGGCTTCTATGCCGTGTCGCGGGGGGTGACCGCGCTCTTCGGGTCGTCACCGGCCGCCCACCGGCTCGCCCGGGCGCTCGAGCTGGGTTGGTGCCGCACCGATGCATTCGGCGCCTACTTCGAGCGCTATCGGCCCGACGTGGTGTTCGCCACGGATCTGTTCAGCGAAATGGACGTCGCGATGCTGCGCGAAGCCCGGCGCCACGGCGTGCCGACGATTGGCATGGTGCGGTCCTGGGACAACAACACGACCCGCGGACTGAGCCGCGTGCTGACCGACTGGTTCGTCGTGAACAACGCGATCGTCCGCGACGAACTGGTCGAGCTGCAGGGCGCCGATCGGGATCGGATCTTCGTCGGCGGCATTCCGCAGTTCGATTGATACGTCACGGGCCAGCGGTCTTCCCGCGACGCGTTCTGCCGGCGCATCGGTGCGGATCCGGCGCGGCGTCAGATCCTGCTCGCCCCGGCCGGGTATCAGTTGTCCGACAGCGACCTGCAACTCTGCCGGATTCTGGCGTCCGCCGTGCGCGACGGCCGGCTGCCGGGCCGATCTCCAGTTCCTCGTCCGGATGCATCCGGCGTGTCCCGCCTCGCTCGGCGGCCTGGAGCAGGATCCCGCGTTCCTGGTGGAGGCCCCTGGCGTCCGGTTCGATGAGCGGCTCAAGGACACGGAACTGGGCCCGGCCGACGCGGAGCACCTGGCCGACTCGATTCACCACTGCGAGATGGTGATCCACGTCTCCTCGTCCATCGGTCTGGACGCGCTCGTGTTCGACAAGCCGCAGATCATGGTCGAGTTCCGACGGCACCACCGAGAAGCCGTACCTCGACAGCGTCCGCCGCTATCACGACGAGGATCACATGCGGCGGTTCATCGAGACGGGCGCCGCCCGCATCGCGAAGAGTCCCGACGATCTGCTGGTCGCCATCACGCGTACCTGGCCGACCCGACGCGCGATCGCGAGGGCCGCGCGCGCGGCCGGGTGCAGCAGTGCGATCGGCTGGACGGCGAGTCCGGGCGGCGGATTGGCGAGTTCATCCACTCGAGGCTCCCCGGGACGGCGTCGCGTGTCGCGCCGGGCGCGCGGGAGCTGGCGGCGGCGGCCCGCCGCTGACGAACAGAATTCATGGCTGAGCAGATCCCCCTGTCCGCCTCCAAAGCGCCGGTGGCAGACCCCGAAGCCGACGCCATCATCCGCCCCTGCTTCAACGTGTCGCGGGGGCGCATTCGGAAGATTCTGGCCAGCGGACGCGCGCGCGACCTGAGCGACATCCGGATCCTGTCGCGGGCGGCGCCGGCTGCGGCGGGTGCGAATTCGACGTGGAGGAGCTGATTGCGAGCGAGTTCGTCGAGCGCTCGGGCCCGCTCTCCCAGCGGCAGCAGGCGCTCCGGCGCGTGCTGATTGCCAACCACCGTATCATCGAGAGCCAGCGCACCCTGTTGCGGGCCATCCGCTCGGCGTTCCGGCCACGGCCCGCGTTCTACGGGACCTGGTGGGTGGAGCCTCGGATCTGCACGCGCGCATCAGTCTCTGCAACGTCGCCAGCCCGGCGGCCCCGACGCGCGTGTGGCACGAGGCGATCACGCTCGACCTGTTCACCGCCGAAGGAAAACTGGCGGCCAGCCGGTCGGTGCGCCTCGCGCCGTACGAGAGCCAGACGGTCGAGGTCAGGGACCTGTTGCCCAAGGGCGTCACGAGCGGGCACGGGCTCCTTCGCGTGGATACCACAATCGCCGCGCACAGGGCGCCAAGCGCTTTTACGCGCACCTGTATAACGATCGCGGTTGACGTTCGTACACGAGAAGTTCAGCGGCTTCCAGAAGGGCCCTCAAGGGTACTGGACGTCGTGGGCGTGCCCTCGTCGGCGCGCCTCGACGTCTCGCTGATCGTGGTGAACGGCACGGAGGGCCTGCTCTCGGGACACGTCGTCCTGACGAATGTCCGCGGCGAGCGGCGTGAGGGCGCCGCCGTGCGCGTGCCGCCGCTCGGCACGTCGCTTATACGCCTCAGAGAGGCGGTGCCGACTGACCGCCTGGCTTGCCCGCGCCACGGGCACGGCACAGCCACGTTCCGGCGCGGCGTGATCAAGGTACTACCTCGTGCACGACCTGGAGGCCGACACATGGCAAGTGCAGCACCTCTGAAACCGGTCATCGGCTATCAGCCGACCGGCGCGCAGGATCGCTGGCTCTCGCTCTGGGCGTGGGGCTACGAGACCGCCAGGCGCACACGACCGTCCACGTGACACCGCTCCCGTTTACCCGCAGCGCAGACGATGCCGTCGTGTTGAAGATGCAGTTGTTCGACGGCAAGGTCTCGCCCGTCGCGGTGTTCCAATCCGAGCCGTTGCGGCTCGGCGAGCATCTGCACGTGCCACTGCGCGAGGTGCTCGAGGCCCACGGCGTGGCGTCGTTCGACGGTCCCGCCCAGATTCAGGCCTGATGCTGCGTGATCCCCGGCCATCGGAGTCCCGCGTCATCGAGACGTGGACGACCACCTACACCGACGATGGCCTGATCAGCGTGAGCTATCCGTCGATCGGGCTGGCCGGCCCCGAGCCGGTCCGCAGAGGGCGGTGGCGTGCAGTACAT
>CAWBXO010000003.1:0-8445 GCA_963792785.1 uncultured Acidobacteriota bacterium
GCCGCGGCTAACGCCGCGAAATACTCCTGGCGCGGAATCGCGATGGCACCGAGCGTCGTGAGATGTTCGGTCTGCCACTGCACATCGAGCAGTTGCATCCCGGTCCCCCGCATCAGCTCCACCAGCCCCATCAGCGCGACTTTCGACGCGTCCCGCTGATGATGAAACATCGACTCCCCCGCGAAGAACCGGCCGATGCGGATGCCATAGAGGCCGCCGGCGAGCTGGCCCTCGCGGTCGAAGGCCTCGATGCTGTGCGCCCAGCCGAGATCGTGCAGGCGCCGGTAGGCGGCGATGAAGTCTTCGTTGATCCAGCCGTCGGGGCGGCGGGGATCGGCGCAGGCGCGGATCACCTGTTCGAACGAGGTATCGACGCGGATCTCGTAACGCTTCGCGCTCTTGCGCAGCGACGGGGTCACGCGCAGGCCCCCGGGCGGGAAGACCGGGATGATGCCCCTCGGGTCCGGCGACCACCACGCAATCCGCCCGGGCAGCTCGCTCACCTCCATCGGGAAGACGCCGTGGCGATACGCGGCAACGATCGTCGCCGGCTCGAGGTCGCCGCCGATGGTGACGAGGTCGCCCTCGGGGAGCTCGGCGGGGGCCGGAAAGCGCCAGTGGCTCTCGCCCACCGGCTCGGGGATGGTGTCCCACTCGATGACGCGCGGCATCACCACAATTCTCGCCCAGGACGCGTCTCGGCCGCGCGCGTTGAGTTATCATCCTCCGTCCTGACCGCCAGCTCCCCCAGCTCGGCAGGAGGACTCGATGAGAGGTTCGGTCAAGCGCTTCTCGATCACACTCGCACTCTCGCTCGGCGCGATCGCCTGGGCCGCCGCGGCCAGCGCGCAAAGCCCCGCCACGTATTACGCCTGCGCGCGCAGCAATGGCGACATCGTGGCCAACAGCATCACCAGCAATGCCATCCCGAGGTGCAACGGCGGCACGACGCTCGTCTCGTGGGATGAGCAGGGGCCGATCGGCCCCGTCGGCCCGCAGGGCGCCACCGGCCTGCAGGGGCCAGCTGGCTCACAGGGGCCACAAGGGCTGCAGGGCGAGGCCGGCGCGGGCGCGAACGCCATCGCCACGACGTTCGACTTCAATGCCTTCGTCAACATCACGCCGCCCGGCACGCGGGTCGTCGTGAAGAGCCTCTCGCTGCCAGCGGGCGCCTACTTCGTGACGGCAACCCTCGACGCGCTCGTCGACCGCAACGGCTTCTGCGAGCTCGTGCTGGCGACGTCGCCCACCGTGCTGGACCAGCACCTCGTCTCGTCCCAGCTACTGCCGAACTTCGTGCCGCAACAGGAGGTGGACTCGGCGATTCCCGTCACGCTGCAGGCCGCGATCGATCTGCCGACGGCGAACACCGTGAACCTGCAGTGCGTGACGTTCTCGACGCCGACGTACAGCACGCAGGCCCTGCAGATTCGCAGATTCCGGCTGACGGCCCTGACGCTCGGCACGGTCACGAGCGCGCCCTAACGAAGAAACTGAGGAGCTGGGGACACTGGGGAGCTGAGGAAGTGGGAGACCGAGGAACTGCGTGGGCGGGTTCCTCGGTCTCACGGGCGACGGCGATCGGCTTCCAGGCGCATCAGGCGGCGATCGAGCCTTTCGTGGTCCCGGTCATGGCGCGCGATCTCCCGGTCGAGACGCTCCCGCTGCACATCCAGTCCCTCCGCAAGGAACCGATTCTGTTCCTCGACTCGCTCCGCCACGACGTCGAAATGCCGGCGGCTGCGCTCGCCTTCCTCGCGAATCTCCGCACGCATTTCGGCTTTCGTGGCCAGGGGCGCAACGGCTTCGGTAATCGCCTCGCGCATTTCCGCTTGGGTGACTAGGGGAGCTATGGCCTCCCGCAGTTCGGCCGCCGTTGCAAGCGTGGGCAGAATCTGCTCCACTCGTTCGAGCCGGGCGTCGATCTTCTGCACTGTCTCGGGGATGGACGGTCTTTTCACCACGGCAATTCCTTCGGAAAACTCGGCGCCCGCCAACTCGAGGCCGATCCTAACATCGTCCTGGTCGCAAGAGCCGTTCCAAGCTGAGGAGCTGGGGAACTGGGGAGCTGAGGAAGTTCACGGCTTCGGATCACGCTGCAATCAGATCACGCAAAGGCAACCACGAAGGCACGAAGGCCCGAAGAAGAGCCATCCTCTCGGGATCACGCTGCGAGGAGATCACTGGGAGCTGAGGCACTAGGGTTCTGTCGCCGCGGTTAACGCCGCGAAATACTCCTGGCGCGGAATCGCGATGGCACCGAGCGTCGTGAGATGTTCGGTCTGCCACTGCACATCGAGCAGTTGCATCCCGGTCCCCCGCATCAGCTCCACCAGCCCCATCAGCGCGACTTTCGACGCGTCCCGCTGGTGATGAAACATCGACTCCCCGGCGAAGAACGCGCCGATCCGGATTCCGTAGAGGCCGCCGGCGAGCCGGCCCTCGCGATCGACGGCCTCGATGCTGTGCGCCCACCCGAGATCGTGCAGGCGCCGGTAGGCGGCGATGAAGTCCTCGTTGATCCAGCCGTCGGGGCGGCGGGGATCGGCGCACGCGCGGATCACCTGGTCGAACGACGTATCCACGCGGATCTCGCAGCGCTTCGCGCTCTTGCGCATCGACTGGGTCACGCGCAGGCCCCCGGGCGGATGGTGACGAGGTCGCCTTCGGGCAGCTCGCCGGCGGACGGAAAGCGCCAGCGGCTTTCGCCGACGGGCTCGGGGATGGTGTCCCAGGTGGTCATCCGGGGAGCATTTTAGATGGTCCGCAGATCGTTTGAGGTTCAACTATACTGGGCCGTCATGGCATCCAGGTCGACCAGTCATCGCGTGATGATCGCGCTCGTGCTGGGAACTCTCGCGGCGGCAGGCTGCCACAAACGAACGCCCACTGCTCCCTCATCCGTCGACACCGTCCCGACCCTGGCGGCGATCAGCGTCCCGACCGGCGAGGCCGGCGCCGTCCTGCCGGTCACGCTCACGGGCACGAACTTCGTCGCCGGCGCGACGACGGTCGCCGTGACCGGCAGCGGCATCACGATCGGCGACGTCTCGGTCGCGAGTGCGACCTCGCTCACGGCCACCTTCACGCTGGCGGGCGACGCCGATCCCGGCGCGCGCTCGGTCACAGTCAAGACCGCCGCCGGCACGAGCGAGGCGCGGACGTTCACGATCACCGCGGCGCCGGCGCCGAACGTGGCGACGGTCAGCCCGGCGAGCGCCGTCGCGGGCTCGACGGTCACCGTGACCTTCACCGGCACGAATTTTCTGGCGGGCCTGACCGAGGTGACGGTCAGCGGCGACGGGGTGACGGTGACGAAGATCACCACGAGCGCCGTCCGCAACGTCGGCTCGACGTCGCTCCAGGTCACGCTGACGATCGCCGCCGCCGCGTCCCACGGCCCGCGCACGATCACGGTGACGACGCCCGGCGGGAGCACCCACGCGACGTTCACGGTGGCCGGCCCGGTGCCCACGTTGAGCGATCTGCACGAGACGGAAGGCGCCGCCGGGAGCGATCTGATCGAACGCCTCACGGGCACGGGCTTCGTCGACGGGGCCACGGTCGCCGTGAGCGGCGCCGGCGTGCGCGTCGAGGACGTCGTCGTCTCCGACAGCACGGCGATGCGGGCCCGATTCAAGATTGACGGCGACGCCGCGCGCGGCGACCGCGACGTGACGGTGACGACGCCGGACGGCACCAGCAACGCCTTGCCGTTCACGATCACCGAAGCCGTCACCCCGGCGCCCGGGCTCACGGGCGTGAGTCCGACATCCGGATCGACGCTCGGCGGTCTCACGGTGACGCTCACCGGCACGAGTCTGACCGGCGCGACGGCGGTGACATTCGGCGGCGTCGCCGCGGGCGCGCTCACGGTGGTGAACGCGACGACGGTGACGGCGACGACGCCGGCGCACGCGGCCGGCGCCGTGGACGTCGCGATCACCACGCCGGGAGGCACGGCGACGCGGGCGAGCAGCTTCACCTATCTGCTGCTCCCGACGATCACCTCGCTGGCCGCGTCGTCGGGCACGGCCTCGGGCGGGACCGGCATTACCGTGACCGGCACGAACCTGACCGGCGCGACCGGTCTGACGTTCGACGGCGTCGCGGCGACCAGCGTGAACGTCGTCAATTCGACGACGGTGACGGCCGTCACGCCGGCGCACGCCGCGGGCGCGGTGGACGTGGTCGTGACGACCGGGTCCGGCAGCGGCACGAAGTCGAGCGGCTTCACGTATGTCGCGACGGCCGTCGGCCAGAAGACGGGCGGCGGCGTCATCGCCGCCCTGAACGGCGGGTCGAACAACCTGATTGCCGCGACCGCGGACAACAGTACGGGCGTGCAGTGGGGCGGCCTCGGGACGGCCGTCGGCGCCAGCGCGCAAAGCAACACCGACGGCGCCTCGAACACAGCCGCCATCGTCTCGGCGCTCGGGAACAACGGCGGCACGCCCTACGCGGCGAAGATCTGCTCGGACTTCGCGATCGACTCCCAGGGCAACACGCCGTGCCAGGCCGGCAACGCCTGCTACAGCGACTGGTTCCTGCCGGCCGGGAACAACGCCACGGCGAGCGGCCAACTGAACGCCCTCTTCACCAACCGCGTCGCGATCGGCGGCTTCGCCAGCACGGGCTACTGGTCGTCGACGGAGTTCTCGGCCAATCCCACGGTTGACAGCTACAACCAGCAATTCCCCGGCGGGATACAGGGCGGCGACACGAAGACTACCTTGTACCGGGTCCGCTGCGTCCGCGCGTTCACGCCCTAGGAAGAAACTGAGGAACTGAGGAACTGGGGAAGTGAGGAACTAGCGTTCTACCGCGGCGGGTAGCAGTGCCAGGCACTCCGGCTGCGGAATGGCGACGGCGCCCAGCTTCGCGAGATGCTCGGTCTATTGCGACGACCTCTTGCGACGACGCACGCGAGGCGTTGACCCGATCGCGGGTCCTGTCGCCCGGCAGCCCCACCCGTCCTCGGCCCGAACAGCCCTTGTCACGGAAGACGGGCCTGCGCGGCGGGCGGGGCGGCCCCGCCGTGCGCCACCCGCTCCCTTTCGTCAACCCAGGCACTTCGATCGGCGTAGCGGCGGCCGACTTCGGGGTCGCGCGATGGGCGTCAGCATGAAATCCGCGCGGACGGAGGCGCGGTTTCGAGCGCGATTCCCCGACGGAGGGCGACGGTACGACGATCGAAGTGCTACCCTCAAGGGATGGCCGGTGGGGACAAGGACCGCGACGAGACGGGCGGCGCGGTCAAGGAACGCACCCAGGACAAGACGAAGGAGCCGGCGCTCTACGGCGTCGTGCTGCTGAACGACGACTACACGCCGATGCAGTTCGTCGTGGACATCCTGGAGTCGCTGTTCCAGAAGTCGCCGGCCGAGGCGTTTCGCGTGATGATGCAGGTGCACCGCGAGGGCCGCGGGCTGGCCGGCGTCTACACGTTCGAAGTGGCGGAAACGAAAGTCGAATCGCTGGTGGCGGCCGCGCGCGACGCGGGGTTCCCGTTGCAGGCGGCGATAGAAGAAGCATAAAGATGTTCTCACCCGCGCTCGAAATGGTGCTCCACATCGCGTTCCGCGAGGCGATCTCGCGACGGCACGCGTACGTCACGCTCGAACACCTGCTCTACGCCCTGGTGCACGACCCGGAGGGCGAACGCATCCTCGCGGCGTGCGGCGGCGATCTGCCCGCGCTGCGGCACGATCTGGCCGCCTTCCTCGATGAAAAGGTCGAGCTGCTGCGCCCCGGCGTGGAGCGCGAGCCGGAACAGACGAAGGCGTTCCGCCGCGTGCTGCAGACGGCGATCCTCCACGTCCAGAGCGCGCAGCGCACCGAGGCCAACGCGGGCGACATCATCGCCGCAATCCTCCAGCAGCCGAAGAGCCACGCGGCCGATCTCCTCACCGCGCAGGGCATCACGCGCCTCGACGTCCTGAACTACATCTCGCACGGGATCGCGAAGGTGCCGCTCGCGCCCGACGGCGTGCCGATCACCGGCGCGCGCCACGGCGACGAAGACGATGAAGGCGCGGCGCCCAACGGCGTGAAGGCGCTCGAGGCGTACTGCACGAACCTCACGGAACGCGCGCGCCAGGGCAAGCTCGACCCGCTCGTCGGCCGCGCGGACGAACTGCAGCGGACGATCGAGGTCCTGTGCCGCCGCCGCAAGAACAACCCGGTGTTCGTCGGCGATCCCGGCGTCGGCAAGACGGCCATGGCCGAAGGCCTGGCCACGCGCCTCCTGGGCGACGATGTGCCGGCTGTATTAAAGGATGCGGAAGTGTTCATGCTCGACACGGGCGCGCTGCTCGCAGGCACGCGCTTCCGCGGCGACTTCGAGGAGCGCTTCAAGGCCGTCGTCAAGGCGCTCGCCGATCGGACGCGGCCGATTCTCTTCATCGACGAGATGCACACGACCGTCGGCGCCGGCGCGGTGACCGGCGGCACGATGGATCTCGCGTCGCTCCTCAAGCCGATCCTGACTGCCGGCGAGCTCCGCGTCATCGGCTCGACGACGTTCGAGGAGTTCAAGCAGATCGAAAAAGACCGCGCGCTGGCGCGGCGGCTGCAGAAGATCGTCGTCGACGAGCCGTCGATCGAGGAGACGGTGAAGATCCTCGCCGGGCTGCGCAGCCGGTACGAGGAGCACCACAAGGTCCATTACACCGACGCGGCGCTCGAGGCGGCCGCGAAGCTGGCGTCGCGGCACCTCCGGGATCACCGGCTGCCCGACAGCGCGATCGATCTCCTCGATGAAGCCGGCGCGGTGCTGCGCATCGCGACGCCCGCGGAGCAGGAAGAGGTTCCGACGGTCGACGCCCGGGAGATCGAGCGCGTCGCGGCGCGCGCGGCGCGGATCCCGGATCAGCAGGCGTCGTCTTCGGATCGCGAGCGGCTGCGGACGCTCGAGGAGTCGCTCAAGCGCGTCGTCTTCGGGCAGGACGAGGCGGTGCACGCCGTGGCGCAGGCGATCAAGCGCTCGCGCGCGGGCCTGGCGCAGCCGGATCGGCCGTCGGGCGCGTTCCTGTTCGCGGGGCCGACCGGCGTCGGCAAGACGGAGCTGGCCAAGCAGCTCGCGATCCAGCTCGGCAACGAGTTCACGCGCTTCGACATGAGCGAGTACATGGAGAAGCACGCCGTGGCGCGGCTGATCGGCGCGCCGCCCGGCTACGTCGGGTTCGAGCAGGGCGGGCTGCTCGTGGACGCGGTGCGCACGCATCCGTACACCGTCGTCCTGCTCGACGAGATCGAGAAGGCGCACCCGGACATCTACAACATCCTGCTGCAGGTGATGGATCACGCGACGCTCACCGACAACACCGGGCGGAAGGCCGACTTCCGGAACACGGTGCTGATCCTGACGTCGAACGCGGGGTCGCGCGAGATGAGCGCGGCGTCGATCGGCTTCGGCGGCGAGGGTCCCGCGGGCGACTCGGGCGACCTGGCGCGCGGGCGCGAGGCGGAGGGCAAGGCGAAGACGGCGCTGGAGCGCGTGTTCAGCCCGGAGTTCCGCAACCGCCTCGACGCGATCGTTCACTTCCACGCGCTCACGCCGGCGGCGATGGAGACGATCGTCGAGAAGTTCATCCTGCAGCTCGAGGCGCAGCTCTCGGATCGCAAGGTGGCGATCGCGCTGACGCCGGCGGCGCGCGCGAAGCTGGCGAAGGACGGCTACGACCGCAAGTTCGGCGCGCGGCCGCTGGCGCGGGTGATTCAAAAGGAAGTGCGCGACGTGCTGACCGACGAGATCCTGTTCGGGAAGCTCGAACACGGCGGGACGGTCACGATCGACGTCGTCGACGGGAAGCTCGTGTTTGCGTACGAGCCAGCCTAGGCGTTCGGATCACGGCTGCGATCGGATCTACGAAAAGGCAACCACGAAGGCACGAAGGCCCGAAGAAGAACATTTTTTTCTCTCTCTCTCTGGGATCACGCTGCGATCTGATCTCTTGATTCGATGACGACCATCCGCCCCGCCGCTCCCGCCGATGCCGCGGCGCTCGCGCGCATCTACAACCACTACGTGCAGTCCACCATCGTCACGTTCGAAGAAGAACCTGTCGCAGCGGCGGAGATGGCCGGGCGCGTCGCCGAGGTCGCGACGGCGAAGCTGCCGTGGTTCGTGGCCGAGCGCGTGGGCGACGTCGTGGGCTTCGCGTACGCGAGCAAGTGGAAGGGGCGCTGCGCCTACCGGTATTCGGTCGAGACGACGGTGTACGTGGACCCGGGACGCATGCGGCAGGGCCTGGGCTCGCAGCTCTACGGCGCGCTCGTTCCCGCGCTCGCCTGGGCGGGACTCCATGCCGCCATCGGCGGGATCGCGCTGCCCAACGACGGCAGCGTCGCGCTGCACGAGCGCTTCGGGTTCGAGAAGATCGCGCAGTTCAAGGAAGTCGGGTTCAAGTTCGGGCGGTGGATCGACGTCGGCTACTGGGAACG
>CAWBXO010000004.1:0-1222500 GCA_963792785.1 uncultured Acidobacteriota bacterium
ACGACCGTCGTCGTCGGAGGTATCTCGTACGCCAACCAGTCGATTATCCTCCGCCGCTTCCCCGAGGAAGCGCCCGACATGGAGTGCATCATAGGCGTCGCGCTATCGGCAATTCGTCGTCGAGTTCGACCACATGACACCGCGGCTGACGCTCTACGAGCGTGCCGCTTATCGACCGCCCCCGGGTCCCGAGACCATCCCCCTCCTGTTCGTACAAACCCTAGGGTACCGTATGTGAACATCCAAATGACGCTACGTAACGGACCCAATGCCGCTGCGAGTGCTGCCCGACACAGGGACTCGTTTTCTGGCGCCGTTTTGTCGGAAGCGCCGCGGCGCGCGCCCATCGCAGCTCCAGAGCGAGCGGGCCATCGTGTCTCCGAATCCGCAAACGGGCCGGATTACCCGGCTCATGGCCGCGCGCCCGCGTGCCGTCACGTCGGTATTTCACCGTGAAGGAACCGGTAATCGCCTTCTTCAAGGAAATCTCGGCGCCGACGGATCCATCGCAACGGCACGCTCGGATCAGGGATGTTGCGAAGGTTTACCGTGGCCTTCGAGTTCGACGGGCGCGAGATGTACCTGACAGCGAACAGCGCTACCGGCGGCCGCATGTGTTCGACGCCAGCGGCGACGGTTTCATCCGGCGAGGCGGCAGGCACGTCGTGTTCGACGTCATTCCGAATTCCGCTGGTGCGAGGGCAGGCGTTCGCATCGGCGGCGTGTGTGGTGATCGGCGATCGTGCGGCTGGCGATTGACGCCAGTGCAGCTGGCGCCCTTCTCAGCGCGGACGGTTGAACACGGCGTCTCGTGTTCGAGAGAGACGGCCAGTCAGTGACGATCGTCTTGCGGCTGCGGGCCCGTATTTCAGCTCGCGTCGTAATGGATCGACGGGGTTGAAGACCGGCCGTCGATTGGGTCGTCGGGAAGAAACAACGGCAAAGGTGCAGACGCTCGGATCAACGCTCGCCCGAACGGAGACTGGCCCGCTTTCGAAGGGCTGTCACGCTCGCCGTCATGGCCTCGATACCGCGCAACACGGATAGGATCTCCAGAAACGCCATTGACCACTCTGGTCATGCCGCACGGATCGATACTTATTCCACAACTGGCCCCCTACGGTCGGCCTTGAGTAACGCCGCGGTGGCAAGCACCAGCCACGCGATCCAGCGCCGGCGGCCTCGCTGCATTTCTCCGCGTCGGAGACCCGCACGTGGTGCGGCGTAGCGGCATCGGCCGCTGAACGGCATCAAGACCTTCTTCCCAGGACAACATAAGTCGACCACCCTTGGACGACATTCCGTCAAGGAGGGTGGCTCATGTTCGAGAAGCTGTTCGTGAAGACGTCGGACCTCGTGTTCCACACGATCGCGCCGTACGCGGTCGAGCGTGAACGATTCCTCGCGCACTGCGGCGAGGAGGGCTTCAGCAAGGTGGCGCTCCGTCGGATCGCCGGGATCGTGGTGACCGCGGCCTGCGACCTGCACGCGCATGGTGGGCTGGACGTGGATCAGGCGCGCCTTGAAGCCGCCGCGGCTCGCATCGAAGTGACCCGCCGTCAGGCAGGTGTCCGCGACGATGCGCGCGAGTACCGCCGAGAGTTTCTCCGTGTCACGACTCGATGGGTCCTATTTCCGGGGCGCCTCCAGCCGCAGGCGCCCAGCCCGCGACCGTACGCCGCGTTGCTCGACGACTTCGAGCGGTGGATGACCGAGGAGCGCGGGCTCTCGCGCGGCACATTGAAAAGCCGGCGCTGGCATGTCGGCCGATTCCTCGACTGGCTCCATGAGCGTCACGCGCCAGTGCCTGGTCTGAGCCGCGGGATCTCGACGGCTATCTCCAGCACCTGCACGCGAAGCGACTGTCGCGCGTCTCGATCAAGAGTCACACCGATGCCGTGCGTGCGTTCATCCGCCACGCGGAGCGGCGCGGATGGTGCGCCGCCGGACTCGCCGACACGCTGCATGGTCCACATATCTATCGTGACCACGGGCTGCCCATCGGTCCCTCATGGAGGACGTCACTCGGCTGATCCAGGACGCGGCGTCCGATGACCCGACGGACGTCCGAGACCGCGCGATTCTCCTGCTGTTGGCGGTCTATGGCTTCCGGGCCGGTGAGGTCGCCGCGCTGCGCCTGGACGACGTCGATTGGGAGCACGACCGTCTGACGGTCCGTCGCTCCAAGCCGGGACGTTCCCAGGTCTATCCGCTCATGCCCGTCGTCGGACAGGCGATCATCCGGTACCTCAAAGAGGCCCGGCCGCGACGCGCGTGTCGCGAGCTGTTTCTGAAGATCCGGGCGCCCATCGGACCGATGACCTCGAAAAGCCTGTATGCCGTCGTCGCGGACCGCATCACGCGGCTCGGCCTTCACGTGCCGCGTCGCGGTCCTCATGTGCTCCGGCACGCCTGCGCCGGACATCTCATGGCGCGTGGCCTGTCGCTCAAGGAAATCGCCGATCACCTCGGTCATCGCAGCCTCACCAGCACACGCGTGTACGCCAAGGTGGACATTCAAGGCCTGCGCGAAGTCGCGGCCTTCGACCTGGAGGGCTCGCATGACGCTCACTCAGGTCGTCGAAGAGTACGTGACCGTGAAGCGCTCGACGGGGCTGCGCTTCCGGAGCGGCGCGATGATCCTCCGCACGTTTGCGCGCGTGGCCGGCGCCATCGAGGTCAACGACGTCACCCAAGACACCGTGCGGGCGTTCTTGAAGCGGTCTGGGCCGATCACCTCCGGTTGGCACCAGAAGCACTACACCCTGGCCGGGCTCTTCCGCTTCGCCATGCAGCGCGGTCTCGTGTCCACCTCGCCGGTGGCGTTCCGCCTCCCGAAGCGGCCGGCGTACGCCACGCCCTACATCTACTCGGAGGAAGAACTGCGGCGCATGCTGGACGCGACGTCGGCGCTGGACCGTCCGCATCCGAAGAACGGGCAGCCTGCCACGATTCCCGCGCTGACGTTTCGGACGCTGATCTTGCTCCTCTACGGCGCCGGGCTTCGCCTCGGCGAGGCGCTCGCGTTCACCCTCGATGACGTGGACCTCCCGGCGAACATGCTCGTCGTGCGGAACACGAAATTCTTCAAGACCCGATTGGTGCCGATTGGGCCGAAGCTCTCGTCGGCGTTGGACCTCTACGCCGACACGCGACTGGCGGTCATACGGCGGCCTCCGACTCGAGACGCCTTCTTGCTTCGGCGGGACGGGATCCCAATCTCGTTGTACACAGCGGAGCGATATTTTCGGATTCTGCGCAGCCGCATCGGTATCCGTCGAAGTGACGGCGCGTATTTTCAGCCGCGTCTGCACGACCTGCGGCACAGCTTTGCCGTGCACAGGCTCGTGGCTTGGTACCGTCAGGGCGCTGACGTGCAGCTCCTCCTCCCGAAGCTGTCGACGTACCTCGGTCACATCAGCCTCGCCGAAACCCAACACTATTTAACGATGACGCCGGACCTCCTGCGCGAAGCGGGACGGCGGTTCGAAACCTACGTCGGAGTGGAGGTCCAGCCATGACCAGCAAGAATCTCGTTGCCCCGTGGGTACGACGCTTTCTCTTGGAGCACATCGTCGCGGATCTCAACTTGTCCCGGAATACGCAGGCGAGCTACCGAGACGCCATGACGTTGCTGCTGCCATTCGCGGCCAAGCAGCAGGGCCACGCGATCGATCAGATCGAGATTGAACATCTCGCGCCAGACCTCGTTCGTCGCTTCCTGGCGCACCTGGAAGACGAGCGGCACTGCTCGGTGTCGACGCGCAACCAGCGGCTCGCGGCGATACACGCGTTCGCTCGCTTCATCGGGACGCGGAGTCCCGAGCACCTGGCTTGGTGCGCCGAGCTGACCGCCATTCCGTTCAAGAAGGCGGCGAAGGGCACGCTGCCATACCTCGAGAAGCCGGAGATGGATGCCCTGCTCGCGGCGCCGGGCCGCCGCACGAGCCAGGGAGCCCGCGACCATGCGCTCCTGCTGTTTCTGTACAACGCGGGCGCTCGCGCTGACGAAGCGGCACGTCTGACCATCGCTGATCTCGACCTTGGCACGTCGCCAGCGGCCAAACTCCTCGGGAAGGGGAACAAGACACGTCTGTGTCCGCTGTGGCCGTCGACGGCGGGCGTACTCAAGACGCTCGTCGCCACGCGCGGCGGTCACGAGCCCGTCTTCCTGAATCGCCGCCGCGAAGCCATCACGCGCTTTGGCATCTACGACCTGGTGAAACGGCACGCGGCGCGCGCGGCGCGGCGCGTCCCGTCGATCGCCGCCAAGCGCGTCAGCCCGCACGTGATCCGGCATACCACAGCCGTCCACCTGCTGCGCGCGGGTGTCGACATCAACACGATCCGCGCCTGGCTCGGTCACGTGTCCTTGGACACCACCAACATCTACGCCGAGGTCGATCTCGCGATGAAGGCCAAGGCGCTGGGCGAGTGCTCGATTCCAGGCGACTCCCGCAGGCACTGGCGAAAGGAGCCAGGACTCATGTCCTTCCTCCGCTCACTGTGAGGGTGCCAGCGGCCGGCCGAGCGGGTGAACGCGGGCGCGATTATGTTGCGTCCGTGGACCGTGAGGCCGGCTCGCCGCTGACCTTCCAGCGTCTGCGCCACATAACTACGGCCGCAACATAACCGCGTTTATGTTCTGCCCAACATAAGCGCGGATGAACGAGCGTCGAATCGAGCGTGCCTCGGCTCACCTCGTGATACGCGATCACACGCAATTTGGTCGACACGCACAGGATTGCGAAGATTTCACCCGCCTGATCCTGCAGTGTTGCGATCAGCGCCGAGCGGTCTCCTTGGGATTGCCGAGGGTCCGCCCGACGACAATTGGTTGACCATCGGCGTCCATTCTTACGGCGTATCGTACGGTCAGCTCGCGAAGTCTCATCGTTCCCGTCTGCATTGTCGTGTCCTCCGCATGTGCGTGTTGTGGTTCCTTCGCAAGGTCAGGAACCCGACACACACATCGAGAGGGCACGCGCGGAGCGCCGCCCCGGCGAGGTGGCGGCTGGTTGCAGCGGCTGTGATCAGGTAGACCTGGCACAGCCGGCGAAGCCGGTCCACCGCTGCGGAGTCGCTGCCGGGCACAACGTGACGACGGGACGGCGCTATCTGCGTCAGCCGATCACGCCAGGCCATCAGGTGCGACCGGCCGCGCGACGGCTGACCGACGATCGCCGCGGCGAGGCCCGGACGCTCTACGAAGGGGCGGCCGCCGGCAATGCGGTCGTGGTGCAGCGGCTCCTCGCTGAGCGTGGCTGTACGATGAGCGTCCGGACCATTGAGCGGGCGGTGACCGACATTCGACGCGCGCGGCGGGTGGCCGCGCTGGCGACGGTCCGGGTGGAAACCGCGCCCGGGGATCAGCTCCAGATCGACTTCGGCCAGAAGCGGCTGCAGATTGCCGGCGTCCGCGTCCGGATCTTTCTCTTGGTGGCGGTCCTCAGTTACTCGCGCCGGCTCTTCGTCAAAGCGTTTCTCAATGAGCGGGGCGATGACTGGCGCGAGGGCATCGCGGCAGCTTTCACCCATTTCGGCGGCCTGCCGCGCACGCTGCTCGGCGACAATGCGCGCGCGTTGGTGCTCGGTCGCGATCGCGCGACCGGGACCGTCAGCTTCCACCCGACCTACCTCGCCTTTTGTCGGGACTGGGACGTCCAGCCTCGCGCGTGCGCGCCGTATCGCGCGCGGACCAAAGGCAAGACCGAAGCGGGCGTCAAATACGTCAAGCGCAATGCGCTGGCCGATCAGACCTTCGACTCCTTCGGCGCGCTCGAGCAGTACCTCGCGGAGTGGATCACGATCGCCGATCAGCGGCGCCACGGGACGACCCGTGAAGCGCCGATCGTGCGCTTCGAGCGCGACGAGCGCGCGGCCCTGCGCGCGTTGCCGATCCGGCGCTGCCGCGGCGGACGCAGCGCCTACGCCGTCGCGTCGCGCTCGACGCCTTCGTCGACGTGGACACGATCCGGTACAGCGTCCCGCACCGACTGGTGCGCGACCATGTCGAGGTCCTCGTGGAGGATCACCTCGTCCGGATCTTTCACGGCACCGAGCTCGTCGCGACGCACGCGCGATCCTCCGAACCGTTTGCCCGCGTGGTCGACGTCGGCTCATTACGCCGGCCTGTGGCGGGCGGGGCTGGACGACGTCGCGACCCAAGGCCTCGCGCTTCTGGGTCGCGACCTTGCCGACTACGCCGCCGTCGTGGACGGTGGCCGATGAGCGTCGTGATTCACGCGCGCGTCGTCGAGCAGCTCACGCGCTTACGGCTCGGATACGTCGCCGATCGGCTCGATGCCGTGCTCAATGACGCGGCGCGGACCGAGCCGACCTATCTCGATTTCCTCGACGGCGTCCTGAGACAGGAGGTCGATGCCAAGCAGCGGACCCGCGTGGCGATGGGCCTCAAGATCGCGCACTTCCCGACGGTCAAGACCCTCGACGACTTCGAGTTCAAATTCCAGCCATCGGTCGATCAGCGCCTGGTGCGCGAGCTGGCGACGGCGCGCTTTCTCACCCAGGCCGAAAACGTCCTGATCTTCGGCGCGCCAGGCGTCGGCAAAACGCATCTCGCGATCGCGCTCGGGCGCGCCGTCGTCGAAGCCGGCCACTCTGTCCTGTTCACCAGCGCCACGGCGCTTCTGGCGGCACTGTCCAAAGCGGAAACCGATGGACAACTCAGCGATCGCTTGATGTTTTACACCAAGCCCAAGCTCCTCATCATCGATGAGCTTGGCTACTTGCCCTTCGAGCGGCGCAGCGCGCATCTCTTTTTCCAGCTCGTCGCCCGGCGGTACGAACGCGGCTCCCTGCTGATCACGACCAACCAGCTGGTCACGCAATGGGGCGCGGTCTTTGGCGACGATGTCCTCGCCGCCGCGATCCTCGACCGCCTGCTCCATCACAGTCACACGCTCATGATCCAAGGCGAGAGCTATCGATTGAGGCAGAAGAAGAAGGCGGGACTGCTCGGCCGAGCACCGCGGAACGACGGCTGATCATGTCTCATTCGTCACCGTGGAGCTTCGGATCACTGTGGGCGCTCGCCGACGCTGCCGGCTCGCGCTGATTGACGGACAACACCAGATCAGGAGGGGGTCAGTTTTAGTGTCGGAAGCGGGTCAGTTTCTCCTGTCGCTTGACAGCTGTTCGCGTGAAACTGAGGAAGACAATCTTTGAGGCAGAAACGCCAGCTTCGATCAAACTGGCCACGCGCGCGCACGCTACATCCGTCTTTCCACAACCAGGGCCTGACTCAACGATCAGGCGAGCCTGCGGGAGGTGCGGCGACGACCGCATTCTGTTGCACGTCCGCTCGGCGAATCTGGGACATAGAATTTTCGAGAAGTGTCATCGCGGCCGGGAACGTGCCCGTTTCAGTGCACAGGCCGCGGTCGGGGCACAATTAATCAAAACTCACGGTAGAGCGAGGCCGTGACAGGTGCGGTCATACGACAAACTTTCGCCGCTCGACTGAAGCCGCAGGAGCCAACATACGAGCCGCCAAAGCTTGAATTTCAAGCCTTTCCCGTCAAATTCGGCCGATAGTAGCACGCGTTCAAGCTACCAGAGGGCTCGGCGTAGATTGCACTTCCAGGCGGCGCCCGTGGCTAAAATTGCCGGGCGGGAGAGAACTTGGCTAGACCGCCGGCCAGGCTGACGAACGGTGCTGAGGCGGGAACGACCTGAGCGGGGAAAGCGCGTTTTACTGGTTGGCCGGAAGCAGATCTTCAAGAACGGGGCATTGGCTCAGAAGATCTTCCAGCGGCTGGGGCTGCACGTGAGACAGATCGGCAGTAAAGTGCACATCGCTCACACCTAGCGGAAGATCTCCACGAATCGCCGGAATTTCTGAGGCGCGAACAAAGCGGAGCGAGCCGTCCGCTAGCCTAAGGTCGAAAGTGGTAGACAGAGCATCGCGCAGCGTGTTGCCGAGCGTCGAAACGACGCCTTCCCGCAATTTTAGAATCAGTTCGGCACTTCCATCGAGATGCAACTCGATCCGCTCGATGAGCGACTGGATGCTCATGCCACTCGCAACGCGTTCAGCGAAGAGGGATGCCACCACACCAACCGTACCGGGTGGCGGGTTACATTGCTCGTAGGAGAAGACGTGCGCGCGCAGCCGTCCGGCCGAGACCTTCACGTCGAGGCGCGCGTCGCCAGTGGTGAAGTCGAAGCGCGCGGATTCGTCGGTGCGCCAGGCGGCAACCGCCCTCGCAGGATTGCGGCTTCGCGAGATCACGTAGAGTTCGCCGAACAAGCCGTTGACGGCGCGCGTCGGCGGATTCTGCACGCGCCGGAAAATGGCGACGAGCCGGTTGACGGTAGAGGCGACTGCGCGTCGCCGTGGGCTGTCACCGAGCATCTTGATGACGGTCTGGCAGACCGACAGGAAGTACCGGATCGTCTCACGATCGCCGGACCGGCACCGGATGACGGTGAACACCCCCTCGCGCGGCGCATCCGCGCCCCTGGTCAGCTGACAGCGCAAATCGAATTGAACGTCGATGGCCTCAAGCCGGATCGGAGCCTGAACGGTTGTGGTGTCATCACCCGTTGCGACGAGAAGGCAGGCGCGAGACGCCCCGTCCTTGCCGACAAGATAACTTTGGAACCCGCCGATGGTCGTCACCGCGTACAGCGGCAGGCTGTGATCCCCTCCCGGCGGCGCGACCGTCTCGAAGGCGCTCTCAAGATCCATATCTCAGCCGGGCTGGCCGGGTTGCTCCTGAACGACCCACCCGCGTGCCAGGCGCGCCGGAATCCAGACGGCGATCACAGGAACGTCCGGCGCGACGACGTTGTCGTTGTTGGTTAGATCAAGCCGATGAATCTGGACGGTCACTGTGCCGGCCTCCCGTATGGCCCGGTCACCCGGATAGACTTCGCCGCGCCGCTCGCGCGGATTCACTGGGGCCTCGCCTTGATAGAGGTTCGTGACTTCGCCGTGGTCGTCGACACCGCGCTGGCGGCGCGCGTTGGGGCTCATGCGGTATACGACGCTAGCTTCACCGCCGTTTTCTTCCAGCGCCTTCCGCAGCTGCAGCAACATCCCGGTGTTGCGCTGCGAGTCCGTCGTGCCGGTTATCCGCATCGGGATCAACAGCTGTTCAAGCACGTCGCTGAGGGGAATATTCTCGCAGACGTCGTGGCGCTGGATGTCGGTGCGATCTGGGTGCCCGTCTGCTGGCGCAAACGCGCGATCCTGGAGGAAACGCTCCACGGCCTCGCGGTTAGAGCGCACGACTGCATCGGAGCCCTGAACAACGCGCGGGGCAACCCAATCGTCGGAGAAGCGCCCGCGCATGTAATCAAACTCGAGCACGTCGTTGCGGCATGGCGCAAGGGCATTATCCAGGACGAATGCGCGCTTCCATTCGTTGAGCGGCCGTCCGCTTTCCTGAAATATGCGCAGCTGTCCGCGGATATCCTCTTCGTGCTCTACATAGCTACGAAACGAATTAAGTGATCCCTGCTCGAGATAAATCCTGCAGTAGCCCAGATACGGCCGCTTGTAACCGAAGAAGCGGGCGCGCTGCTGCACCGTGTCGGCGTTCCCGACGCCGATGCCGCGGGGCATGTACGTGACGGTCAATCCCTCTATCGTGAACCCGCGATCCATTGCTTGGCCACCGACGAGGATCCAGCCATAGGCACTCCGCCAGTCGACCTGTGGCGTCCTGCCGCCGCGCGCGTTCACCTCAAGCACGCGGGTGTTACGAAACGCGAACCGCAAGGAAGGGATGAGTTCGTCGAAGGTCGGCATATCCGCCCCAACGGTTGCGGCCACGTCGGCGTGAGCGTCCCGAAACTCCTCGATCAACTCCTGCTTGTCAGGGTCGTTGTCAGCCAGAGCAAGGATGCGCTTCCATTCTTCGAAGATGTCGCGCACCCAGTTATAAAATTCGCGGTGTTGGGCGGTCAGGTGCGACGGATGAACGAGCATCGAGCGATTACCGATGTTCCCGCCTGCACGTATTCCCGCCGTCACGCCAACCATGAATACACGCAAGGCTTCGAGAAGAGACGCCGGCGGCTCGATAAGCGGATTCGCGTTGATCGGAACGTCTTGCGGAGGAATCACCCGCACGTGCGACGGATCGTCTCCGAAAAATGTCTGACCTCCGACATAGTCAGCACCCGGATCAAGAACGTGAACGTAGTTGGGCGACAGCGAATCGATGATGCTGACAAGCAGCGGCGCCTGCGGCGTCGCTGTGTACTGCAAGTAGGTGTGGCGCGGGAGTGCGTCCCTGACCTCCATCAGGCGACTGTAGGTCGTGCTCTCACGGCCCTGCCCGGCTTCGTTGTTCAGGCTGGCCTGGTCGGCCTCGTCGTCGATGATGAGCACTGGAATGTCTCGAACGTCGAGCGCACGAATCAACTCGGCGAGTTTTTCCAATCGCCGATAGTTCTTAAGCACGGTGATCAGAACCGTCTTTTTATAGGCCTCGGGGGTGCCCGGATCTCGCCAATCGTCCAGCACATCACGTATCGCTTGAATTGTCGCGTCGACGTTGCGTGGGTTCTGGAACTGGATCCAGCGTCTGGCGCGGTCCGAATCGTCAAGCCGCAGGTCTCTCCGGAGCCGGCCGGTGGATTGTCGAAGCAGTGGCGTCGAGGTACCCGCCACGACAATAACGATTTTGAAGGCGTTGTCTCGCGCGAGAGCGGCGACGGTCTCGAAGGACATCGTCTTGCCGCTCTGTACCAAGCCGACGACTAGGCCGGTCTCTTGGCCGGGCGCTGCCGTCGGCGCAATGCCCTTGGCAAGGATGGTTACGGCGGCGTCCCGCGTGCCGTCCCGGCCCGCGGCCGGGACGACGATCTGCAGAAAGTCGAGCGTTTCCGCGCCGACCGTCGGCCTCCATCTGTGGCCTGCGGCCAGGGGCTCCGGAACAGCTTCAACGATAATGGGTTGATCGTCGCCCGCCATGTCGCCTCCTAAGGCTCCGACAGTGCATCCTTGAGAATGTCGTTGATGTTCCGGCGAACCGTGCCGGCGTTCCGTACCCCGGCATCCCGTGCCAGCACCTCGGCCAGCGCCATCGCAGCTGCGACGCGAAGCAGGCCTTCAATATTCTCGGTATCCGTCTGCGCGAACCGAATCATGAACGGATGCACCATCGACACACGGATATCGAGGCGGCGAGGCTGCTGACGCGTCTCGGAAGTGTCGCTGACGACAAGCCACTGACTCTCGGCGGGATCGTCGGTGAGCTCGACGTTGATGGACCAAGGCTTGTCCCTGAAGGTGATGTCGAATTGCCGCGCCGCGACGCGCGAGCGCTGCGGCGCCTCTTGCGAGGGCGTCTCGACGAGAGGGGCATCGGCCACCGCCGGCAGAACTTGTGGCAGGCCCGCTTGCATGGCTTGCGTCGTATTCGTGACGGCCTGTGCGGCCGCCAGCGTTAGCTGGGCGCGCGCTACGCGCACGCGATAGCCCTCCGCCTGCTTCAGCAGCGGCAGATCCTCTGTATCGAGGTGCTCGCGGAGCAGTTCGAGAAACGGCTGCTCGTTTTCATCCCAGCGAAAGCCGTCCTTGGTGTGGCTGACCTGGAAGCCATCGAGATGGAGTTCGCCGAAGACGCGCTGGTACCGGTAGCTGTTCGACGCGCCAAAAATCGAGGACGGGCGGTACCCGTCGTCGCCGCTGCCTTGAATTACCCGACCGCGACGGAATAACGCGAACCCCGCGCGCGCGGTGTTCGCGGTTTCGCGGAGTGCGGCAAAACCGTGAACGGAGAGGCCGTCTCCAAAATCGAAATCAATCGGCTTTCTCCACTCACGCTCAGGCCCATCCTTGTCCTTGAAGTACGGTGCCCGGAGAACGGCCGGCTCCGTATAGGACAGCGTCTCTCCATTGAACCGGAGTTCAAGTAGCCCGCTGCGGATGAACGCCCGATAAATGTCCGTGAGGTGCTCTTTCAGCTTGCCAACGGTGCGGCCGACGGGCATCTGGAACACGTTTTCGAGGACCACTTCGGTGTAGTGGTTGTTCGGTTGTTCGGGCGTCTCTTCGATCGCCAGTTCATGAATGTCGTCATTAACGATGTTGTCGATATTGAACCGAACTGTGCGTGCAACCGGTTCGCCGAGAGCCGATGTGCGCACGCTCCAACGCGGGGCAAACCAGCAGGCCGCGCTCTTCATCCCCATCCCGAATTCGGCGAGCCCTGACCGGTCAGGGGGAATCGCAGCCGGTCGGAAGGCCCGGCCGTATTCGGCCTCGAAGATTCCCGCTGCATTGTCGCGGATCGAAATGCGCGGGGGCAGGTTCGCGTCGATATCGATGTCGACGCGCAGGCGGATCTCATCACCCTCGACTCCCCGGAGGGCCTCGCGATGCGTGGTGAAGCTTCCCACGGCGTTGTCAACAAATTCGCCAAGCGCATACCACGCCTTGTAGTTCATGTGGCGCAAAACGGCGAGCATGCTGACGCCCGGTCTGATATCTACCGTGTTGGCCAATCGTTCTCGTCCTTCAGTTGCAGTTCCGCTCAAGCCGCCGTCGCGAGTGCATTTCGTCGCCTTGGTACTCGTTCGCTTGCGCCGCCGCGGCGAGGGCCGCGCCCCCTGGAGAAGTCCGCAGGCGATCGCCTTGACCACCTCGACATTCACGGCGTTGCCGAGCGCGTGGAACGCGCCCGCAGTCGTGACGGGAAGATGCTTCAGCTGTCCCATGCTTTGCAGGCGACTGCATTCGCGAATGGTCATGTAGCGTCGCTCCCACGCCACGACAGGCACTTGGCTGGTCGACATGGCGACGAGCGATGGTGCCGTGGTTGGCCGCTTCAGTCGAATTCCTGAGGCGCGAAACTGAATGACGTACCGCCAGATGTCGCGTTCACCGCCCTTGCAGTTCCACTCGAACTTCTGAAAACTCGGAGGGAAATCCTTGATTGACGGCAGCCACTTGTCGATCCAGTTTCGGTGCCGACGATAAAGGTCACGGTTCTGGCGGACGAAATCGATCTTCCAGTCGGGGAAAGTCTTTCCGGCACGCTGCGCATACGTCGGCAGCGCGGCGATGACGTCTTGCCTGGACAGACCGCGGAGGCGGCAGCCGAGGCCGCCACGGTATTTGCGAATATTTCGGACGTGCAGCGGAGCCTTCTTTTCGAAGGGATAAGTCGCCCCAAATTCGTTCGCCCAGATGGGAAACGACGGCAGCTGCTGGTTGGCCGGGAATGCCTTCAGAAATTTCTGCCAGGCTCGCAGATATTTCAGGAAATGCGCCGGGAGCTTCTTGGCTCGTTTAGGGTTCTTCGATAGTCACGGAATGGACGGACAGGCGCTTTTCCGGAACCGGTTCCGGCGCGGTGAATCCGTCGAGGCCCTCGCGGCTGCCGACAATGAAGGCCCGCTCGCGCACCTGCGGGACGCCGACCTGGTGCGGCGACAGAAGTTGATCCTTGACGCTGTAGCCCGCGAGCCGCAGGCGGTGCTCGATCGTTCGCCACGTCTTGCCGCTTCGGTGCCGCATCAAATTTGGCACATTCTCGATGATGAAGTATCGAGGTTTATGCGTCCTGATGATGCGGATCACGTAGTCGATCAGATCGCCCCACTGGGGGCACGCCAATCCACGCTGCTCCCCTGCCTTCGAGAAAGGCTGGCACGGAAATCCGGCGCATAGAACATCGTGCCGGGGCACCTTGCTGATATCCAGCGTCCGAATGTCCCCATGCGGCTTGAGACCGAAGTTCTTTTCGTATAGCGCGGCGAGATCGGCGTCGGACTCGCAGGCAAAGACACATTTGTGGCCAAGATCGCTGAGTGCAAGGTGGAACCCGCCCAGACCCGCGAAGAGATCGATGAAACGAAGCGACTTGCCAGACTTCTTTTTCCGGCGGGGGGATCGAGACCGCTTGCCGGTCATCATGCGCGAAGTAATGGGGTCTGGCTCTTTAGGTATTCCTGAATGGCGTCGCGTACCACCCAAGCCAGCGACACTCGCTTGCTGGCGGCCGTCCTCTTGAGATCGGCGTAGTCAGCCGAAGGGATCGTGACAGATAGCCGGACCGCCGCGTCGGATGCTTCCCCCTGATCCATGGGCCTGTCTCTCAAATTGCACCACTCTACACCACACTGGTGAACGAGTCAAAAAGGAAGAGGTAGGACGCATCATTCAAGCCTCGAGAACAGCGCCGCCGTTCATGCCTGCGCGTTAGGTGATCATCAAGATGTGGATCTCTACAGCGCAGCCACCCGCTCCTATGTGATGTCGCGCATTCGCGGCCGAAACACCCGGCCGGAACTGCTGTTGCGACGTGCGCTCTTTGCGGCCGGCGCTCGCGGCTTTCGCGTGCATGCCAAATTGCCGGGTCGACCAGACGTCGTCTTTACGAAGGCGAAGCTCGCCGTCTTCGTCGATGGCTGCTTTTGGCATGGCTGTCAAAAGTGCCGAATCCCGACGCCACGTTCAAACCGCGCATACTGGGAACCAAAACTCGCGCGGAATCGATCCCGTGATCGCAGCAACAACCGCCGTCTACGTTCCCTGGGCTGGTCCGTGATGCATGTATGGGAGCACGACGTGATTCGCGCTCCAACGATCTGCGCCGCGCGGATTCTTCGCCGTATCTCGCGAGGACACCCAGCTCGCTAGCAGTTTATTCGGCGGACACTGCGGAAGCGGAAGACGCCGTGTCTGCCCACGCGATCTCGCAAGCGAGATATTCGCCGATGACGATCTTGATCAGCTGGCCACTGACATCGTCGACGGCGAGATATCGGTAGCGATCGTCTTGAACGTCGATCCAGTCGTTGATCAGGAGACCAACGGTTGACATTGTGCCCGTCTCGGATCTGAGCGTGAGCTGGGTGACGAGTTGCCTCTGGACGCCGCGAGAGCCGACCTCGCCCAGCAATTGCGTAACATGACTTGCATCCCACGAATCGCGATCTGCTTCGGTCATGAGAGCTATGGGCCAACACCTTAAAACACTGGGCTCTTGTCGGCACGGTAAGCCGAGTTCATACGCGGCATGCCCGCGAGCAAGCTTGCAGACGACGTTTGTGACTCGCGCGGAGTCGACATCGAAAACAACCTGCTTTCCTTGAGTGCGTTTACCGGATTCGATCAGCGAGCGCAAAGGGACGCTTCGCCGCAGAATGTCCGCGACCCGCGTGCGTCGGATTAAGTCAGGATCAGTGGAGCCAGCTATCGCACACTCGATCAGACAAGCCAGGTACTCTTCATCACGCGAAAAGCCGTTGTTGCACTCCCAGCATGCAGGCAGGACCGGTAGGTTCTCCGGAAACGGCGGATCCAGAAACACTCGGGATGGGACATGCTCCCTCGTTTCCTCAGGTCCGCCGCAATAGATGCAGCCATTGAGGAGCCGATCGTCGGCGAAGTTCCTGAGTTGGTCCATTTCGCTACGCCCATTTGCGAAGTTCTTGCTCGACGTTGCGCACGAAACGCTCTTCGGCGGAGTTGTCGGTTGGAATCAGCCCAAGAAAGGGCTCGGGACGTGACCTCTTTGAGAAATAGAGACGCAGCTTGTCAGAGGGAATGTTTGCAACAAATCCCTTCAAGCGAAGCGCCCCACAATCCGATAGAAGACCGACGAAGGTTCGGCCGAGGGCGACGCCTGGCGTCGACTCGTAGAACTTGCATTCGAACGCCATGATCAGCTTGTTCCCCGCCATCTTGGGAGTGCTGTTATTCAGCCGGACAGCGTCCGCATGCGTCTGATCGCAGACGGAGACGTCGATTTCGTGCAACGCACCCGAACTACCTTGGTATTCCACGTCGACGTGTATTTCAAATCGCCGCCCGTTCAGCAAACAATCCGCATACGCGAAATCTTGATCAGTCGATGCCATGCTGCCGGGTGCGCCACGAAAAACCACAATCGCAGGTTGAGAGCCGGATTGAATGCCAGTGATAGTGACCGTCCCTCCAGCTCGCCGGACTGCCTCACTGCACAGCGACAACACGTATGCTTCGAATGCGCGCTCGCACGTGTTCGAGTTCAGCTGGAGCAGTTGCTGTGCGGCGGGCAGGGCTAGCAACCCATCAATCGCCGCCCGGAGATCCGCCAATTCTTGCGCGGTCGCCACTATTCTTCGCGCTCCAGCTTCAGGACCATGTCGCTGATTAGACGAAGTCGAGAGTCGATCGCCTCTACATCCTGCGGAATCAGATCACCTAAATCGGCCTCGAGCGCCGATAGCCGATCTTCCGAGGCGAATTCGCGATCGACACGCCATACGATCTCGCGACCCTGAAACTCCTTCTGCAGCTTGCGCGCAATCGTCGGTACTACGATGAGGCGCTGGCGAAGGCGCTCCAACACGAGACGCAGGATCTCACGGTCCGTCAGAGGGCGTCGTCGCACCGTTCCTAATTGTTTCCGCTCGCGACGCGGCCCTTCGAAGCGCTCGCCTGTCGCCTCGCCGACTGGCTCTTCCACGCCTAGCCTACGACTCTCGTCGATCCCGGCGATCACATCTGTGGCGTTGAGCTCGGTCAGCCTGCCCAAAATGAGACGAACGAGCATCGACGCGTCGGGATCAGTCAGGTTCGCCAAGGCTCTCTCAATCGTTGGGTAGTCTGCGCAGCTTAAGTCGAGACGAAAGCGATGTGCAAACGGACTTTACACTGGGGGCCGTCGCACTGTCCCATGGGCGGCCTCACTGCGGAGCGGTTCGGCGACTGAAGGACCCTCTCGCTCCTCAGTGCCCCGTTCGCGCTGGGCCTGCGAGCGGGCGGGGCCTCAAACAACAACCGGGTGCCGCGTGTCGCACGCTAGCGCAATTTGCGGTCGTGTATTTCGGCGTTGATGCGGTCGTCGTATTCGGCGACAGCTTGGTTGAGGTCGGTTTCGAGCGGTTGAATCTTTTCGTCGATCGCCCACCATTGTTCAAGGGCCGCTGATGGTCGGTCTCGTCTGGCGATCAACTCGGCCTGCCGGCGCCAGTTCTTGATCTTCGAGACCGTGTATTTCGCGCGACCCTCCGCCTTCCACTGCTCATACGCCTCGCTCAATTTGGGCTCACGCACACCGACGTCCATGAGCCGTGCGCCCTGGTCTTGCCAGAACTGCGTATGTTGAAGGTTGTAGTCGATATCGGCGTCGCGGTCTTCGGCGAGGCATTGAAGTCCACCAAGAATGTCGTCGTCGATCCGCGCGATGAGGTCGGCGGCCAAGGTCGCGGCAAACGCTTGGTCGAGCGCGATGCCATACATTAGCTTTCGTGCGATCTGTTCACGGCCCTCGTCTAAGCCGATCAGCATGGCGTCTGGCAGTTCGAAACGCTCAAGAAAACCACGATCAGCGTCGGACGGACGTGGGCCAGGCAATGTGAACGATCGAATGGGCAGCTTCACCGTCAGCCCGACGGTCGTCTGGAAGAGCAGAATCGTTGCCTGCGTGAGAATGGTGCGCCGCAGGGCGCCGGCGTGGAACGCCTCGTTTCGGAGACGGTGACACACCTTCAGGATCGCGCGCTCCTCCGGCGAAATCTTCCCCATTCGGAAACCGAGCACTCGGAGTTTGGGCTCGAATTCCCATTGCGCCCGTTCGCGCTCTTCGGTGGTGTAGTTGGGCCGCGGGGCGTTGGCGCGCCGCGCGGGGCCTCTCCCGTAGAGGAAATCTTCGAAGTCAAAGCGGTTTTTCAGTTCACGGGCCATCAGCAATTCGGCCGTGTTGTCGAGGATGATCAGCGCGAGGCGACAATCGAGCACGTCAGCCTTGAGCAGGTGCGCCTTCGCGGTCTCGATCTGTTCGTAGATCAGGCGGACGTATTCCACAGGACCCCGGATCGTACACAAGGCGCTCGGCAAGGCGACTCGAAGGCGGACGAGGTGCAGCAGATCAACGCGGACGGCCTCGAAGCGAGTGCTCCGGGGTTCACAAGCGCGCGAAGAACGTCGGTCAACCGCCGGGCGCTGAGGAGCGTTGTGACAGTGGTCGCGATCCGCGGGCGAGCCGGACCAGTTCCCGGAATCTTCTAGTCGACGCCTCCCGTCGAGGAGGTCCCAGCGAGCATAAGACCAGCATAAGACTTAGCAGCCCAAAACGCCCTTTCTTGGACTTTCACCACCGACCATCGCCGACACGAAATAAGGCCTGTTTATTAGTAATTGTCGAGATCGCGAGGCGAAAGTATCGACAATCGACCAATAAAAAAGGCCCTCGACCGACCATAACGGTCAATCGAGGGCCGGTTTTATTGATGCTTTTTGGTCGGGGCGAGAGGATTCGAACCTCCGACCCCTCGGTCCCGAACCGAGTGCTCTACCAGGCTGAGCCACGCCCCGACCCGGGGTGGAAGCCTTATCTTAACCCGATCGCCGCCCCAGCACCTAGCGCCCAGCACCCCGCGCCCAGCACCCAGCACCCTAAGCGTCCACCCGGTAGTTCCGCATCATCCCCATGTCCTCGTGCTCGAGGTTGTGGCAGTGATACAGGAACAGCCCGGTGTGCGAGGGAAAGCGCACGTGAAACCTCGCGCGCTCGCCGGGCATCACCAGCGTCGTGTCCTTCCAGCCGGCGTCGAGCCGGCCGTGGCCCATCGCCGCCCACGCCGCCCGGCCCGCATCGTCGACCGTCCGGCTGACGACGCGATACTGCGCGCCGTGCAGGTGAATCGGATGCGCGGCCATCATGCCGCCCATTCCGCCGCCCATCCCGCCGCCCCGGCCGCCGCGGCCGCGCCGCCGCCGCCGCCCATCCCCAGCCGCCGCCCGTGTTGTCGAACGCCCACACCTCCGACGTGCCGACACGCGCGATCTCGTCCGGTTCCACGCCGTCCATCTCGAACGTGCGGCCGTTGAGCATCCATTGCCATCCGGGCGAAGCCGATGGCGCGCGTCTTCTGCGGAAGGCGATCGAGGTCGGACGCGGCCCATGCCGCGCCGTACGTGGAGAGCCGGTCGGGCAGCCGCCAGGCGGACGCCGGCTCGCGGCGCATGACCTCTGCGCGCAGGATCGCCAGCGGCGCGCCGTTGGCGGGACCGCCGCCCATCCCGCGTCCGCGGCCGCCGCCCATCCCCATCATGCCCATCTCGACCCCGTCGAACGGGAGGCTCCGCAGCTCGAGGCGCGTGCCGACCGGACGCTCCCGCAGGTCGAGCAGCAGATCGATCCGCTCGCCCGGGGCGAGCACGAGCGTGTCCGCGGCGATCGGGCGCTCGAGCAGGCCGCCGTCGGTGCCGATCACCGTCATCGGCGTGCGATCCGCCCAGGCCAGCTTGTAGACCCGCGCGTTCGATCCGTTCAGGAGCCGCACGCGGTAGACGGCGGACGCGAGCGCGATCGGCGCGCCGCTCATCCGCCCGTTCACCAGGACGTGGTCGCCGAGGAAGCCGTTCATCTGCTCCATCCCGCCGCCGCCGTACACGAGCTGATTGCCGCCGTCGAACCGGCGATCCTGCAGCACCCACAGGAGCTCGCGATCGCCCGACGGCAGGTCGAGCGCCGCTTCCTCGTCGTCGGCGACGAGCAACAGTCCGGCGAGGCCGTTGTAGACCTGCGGGCCGGTGCGGTTGTGATGGTGGGGGTGATACCAGTACGTGCCCGCGCGATTGCCCACCTCGAACTCGTAGATGAACGTGCGGCCGGCCGGAATCATCTGGCGTGGATGGCCGTCGGCGGCCGAGGGCACGTCGAGGCCGTGCCAATGGATGATCGTCGGCTCGGGCAGGTCGTGGGAGAACCGCACGCGGACCTTCTGGCCCGTGCGGACGCGAATCGTGGGCGCCAGATAGGAATCCGGCACCGGCGTCACCGTGCCGGCCGGTCCGGACACGAGCCGCGTCTCGTACCGCCAGACCCGCGTGGGGCGCCCCGGCAGAATGGACGCCTCACCGGGACGCGCGGCGATCGCCAGCTCGACGTCGGGCTCGAAGCCGCGCAACTGCCCCGCCGGGATCGCCCCGGCCGCAAACGCCGCGCCCGCCGTCAGCAGAAACTCGCGCCGCGTGACATCAGCGGCGCGAGGCATGGTCAGGACTTGACCGCGGTATCCGCCGCCGCGAACGGCAGCTCCTCGAGCATCTCGATCACGGGATACGCGGTGAGATCGGGATGGAGCGGCGTCACCGACACGTACCCGTCGCGCACGGCCTGATAGTCCGACCGATCGTGCGGCTCCCAGTCGTTCTGGCCTTCCTCGATCCAGTAGTACGACCGGCCCTTCGGATCCTGGCGTTCGGAGACCGAGGTCACGTGGTTGCGCCGCGCCTGCACCGTCACGCGAATGCCCTTGGGCGGTCCCTTCGGCACGTTCACGTTCAGGAACGTCCGGGCCGGCAGCGGGTGCGCCAGCACCGACGCGGCGATCGCCGCGGCCGCCGCCGCCGCGTGGCTGAAGTCGTACGTGCCGAGCGTGGATCGGAGGGAGAGCGCGATCGACGGCACGCCCAGCAGCGCGCCTTCGAACGCGCCGGACACGGTGCCCGAGTACGTCACGTCGTCGCCGAGGTTGTAGCCCTTGTTGATTCCCGACGCGATCAGGTCCGGCAGGCCCCGCAGCACGTGCGTGATCGCGAGATTCACGCAGTCGGTCGGCGTGCCGTCGACGGCGTACATGCCCTCGCGAATCGACTCGAGCCGCAGCGGGCGCCGGAGCGTGAGCGCGTGGCCGATGGCGCTCGCCTCGGTCATGGGCGCGACGATCGTCACGTCGCCCAGCGCGCGGAGCGCGTCGGCGAGCGCGACGATGCCTTCCGAGTGATACCCGTCGTCGTTGGTGACCAGGATGCGTGGCATGCAGATCGATTATATGACGACGAAGAGCAGCGCCGTCGCGGCGAGCGCGAGCGCGCTGCCCACGCCGAACGCGGCGGCGGCGCCCCACGCGGTCCAGATCGCGCCGAAGATCAGGCTCGCCGCGAGCGCGCCGAAGCCGACGACAGCGTTGTAGACGCCGAAGGCGAGCCCCCGGTGTTCCGCCGGCGCGAGGTCGGCCACGAGCGCCTTCTCGGTGCCCTCCGCGAAGCCGAAGTACACGCCGTAGACGAAGAACCAGGCCAGCAGCGCGGTGAGCGACGCGCTGAGCGCGAAGCCGGCGTAGACCGCCGCGTACACCAGCCAGCCCAGGGCGATCACCGTGCGGCGCCCCACGCGATCGGACCAGCTTCCGCCTACGAGCGACACGCTGGACTTCACCACGTGGAGGCCCGCCCAGATGAGCGGCACGAACACGGGCGAGCCGGCGGCGTCCGACAGCCGCAGCAGCAGGAACGCGTCGGTGGAATTCCCGAGCGTGAAGAGCGCCAGCACGAGCATGAAGCGCGTGAATTGCGCGGGCAGGACGGTCGGGTGGGGCGGGTGGGTCGGGTTGGTCGGGTGGGTCGGGTTGGTCGGGTGGGCCTGGTTCGTCGGGTTGGTCAGGTGGGTCGGGTCGGTCGGGTGGGTTGGATCCGGTGTCTCGCTGTCTTCACGGATCAAGAAAATCAAGGCCACGGCGATCGCGCCGGGGATCGCGCTCAGCGCGAAGATGGTGCGGTACCGGCCCGGATACGCGAGCAGGAATATCGTCGCGAGCGTGGGACCGACGACGGCGCCGAGGTTGTCCATCGCCTGGTGAAAACCGAACACGCGTCCGCGCGTGTCCGGGCTCGCGAACCCGGCGAGCAGCGCATCGCGCGGCGCGCCGCGCACGCCCTTCCCCACCCGGTCGGTCACACGAATCGCGAGCACCTGCGGCCACGACTGCGCGAGCGCGATGAAGGGGCGGATCGCCGACGAGAGCGTGTAGCCGGCCAGCACGAGCGGCCGCTTCGCGGGCGACCGGTCGGCCCAGCGGCCCGACAGAATCTTCAGCAGGCTGTTGGCGGCTTCCGCCGCGCCTTCGACGATGCCGAGCGAGATCGCGCCGGCGCCGAGCACCTGCGTGAGGAAGAACGGCAGGAGCGGATAGATGGCCTCGCTGGCGGCGTCGGTCGCGAGGCTCACCCAGCCGAGAAGCCAGACGGGACGGGGGAGTTTAGTGGTCGCCATTCGTGGTGCCTGGTGCTTGGTGCCGGGTGCCTCGAAAGTACCTGGTGCTCGAGAGGGCCTGGGACCTCCAGACGCACCAAGCACGAGGCACCAGGCACGTTCCAGGCACCCGGCACCAGGCACCTTGCACCTCGTACAATACACGCATGCCCCCTCTGGCCGAGGTGCTGGCGCGTGAAACCCGGGACGGCGAGCTGGTCGAGCGGCTCGACGATGGGCGGCTGCGGTGCGTGGCCTGCGGCCACGCCTGCCCGCTGCCGGAGGGCGCGATCGGCGTCTGCAAGGTCCGCTTCAACGAGGGCGGGCGCCTGCGCGTGCCGTGGGGCTACGTCGGCGGCGTGCAGTGCGATCCGATCGAGAAGAAGCCCTTCTTCCACGCCTGGCCGGGCGCCCGCGCGCTCAGTTTCGGGATGCTCGGCTGCGACCTGCACTGCGCGTACTGCCAGAACTGGGTCACGTCGCAGGCCCTGCGCGATCCCGACGCCGTGGCGCCGCCGCATCCGATGACGCCCGAGGACCTCGTCGGCCAGGCGCGCCGGCTCGACGCGCGGCTGCTCGTGAGCACATACAACGAACCGCTCATCACCGCCGAATGGGCCGTCGCGATCTTCAAGGAGGCGCGCGCGCGCGGGTCTGGCCACCGCGTTCGTCTCGAACGGCAACGCCACGCCGCAGGCGCTCGAGTACCTGCGCCCGTGGATCGATCTGTACAAGGTCGATCTGAAGAGCTTCGACGACCGGCACTATCGTGAGCTGGGCGGGCGCCTCGCCCCGATCCTCGACACCATCCGCCGCCTGCACGCGCTCGGCGTCTGGCTCGAGATCGTCACGCTCCTGATTCCCGGCTTCAACGACTCGGACGACGAGCTGCACCGCCTCACGGAGTTCGTCGCGGGGGTGTCGCCCGACATCCCGTGGCACGTGACCGCGTTTCACGGCAGCTACCGGATGTCGACCGGCACGCCGGACACGACGCCGGAGATGCTCGCGCGGGCCGCCGCCATCGGCCGGGCGCAGGGCCTGCGCCACGTCTACGCCGGCAACCTGCCCGGGCGCGTGGGCGATCTCGAGGACACGCACTGCGCGTCGTGCGGATCGACCCTCGTCGAGCGGCTCGGCTACCTGGTGCGGGCCTACCGCGTGACGCCCGACGGCGCCTGCCCGGACTGCGGCCACGCCGTGCCCGGGCGCTGGCCCGCGTCACCGCCCGCGCCGGGCCGCCGCGGCCCTGCCGATATAATCACCTCGTGGCCCTTGTTGACGCGCTGAACCGCCCGCTCCGCAACCTGCGCCTGTCGGTGACCGACCGGTGCAACCTGCGCTGCGAGTACTGCATGCCGGAGGACGACTACGTCTGGCTGCCGAAGGACAGACGTCCTGCACTTCGAGGAGACCAGCGCGCTCGTCGACGTCTTCCTCTCGCTCGGCGTCGACAAGATCCGCCTCACGGGCGGCGAGCCGTTGCTCCGGCGCGACGTCGCCACGTTCGTCCGCATGATGGCGGGCAAGCCCGGCCTGCACGACCTCGCCATGACGACCAACGGGATCCTGCTCGCCGGCCACATCGACGCGCTGAAGGCTGCCGGCCTCCACCGGATCACCGTGAGCCTCGACACGCTCCGGCGCGGATCGCTTCCGCGCGCTCACCCGCGTCGACGCGCTCGACGCCGTCCACACCGGCATCGCGGCCGCGCACCGGGTCTTCGGCGGGATGAAGATCGACACCGTCGTCATCCGCGGCGTGAACGACGATGAGCTGCTGGAGCTCCTCGAGTACGGCCGGGGCGTGAACGGCGAGGTGCGCTTCATCGAATACATGGACGTCGGCGGCGCCACGCGCTGGTCGCCGGACCGCGTCGTCTCGCGCCGCGAAATGCTCGAGCGGATTGCCGCCCGCTACGGCGAGATCACGCCCCTCGCGGAGGGCGGATCGGCGCCCGCCGATCGCTACCGCCTGCCCGACGGCCTGACGTTCGGCATCATCGCGTCCACCACGGAGCCGTTCTGCCGGTCGTGCGACCGGAGCCGGCTCACGGCCGACGGCATGTGGTACCTCTGTCTCTACGCGGTGAACGGCGTCGACCTGCGCGCGCCGATTCGCGCCGGCGAAACGGGCGAGGCCCTGCGCGCGCGGATCGCCGACAGCTGGCGTGCCCGCACCGAGCGCGGCGCCGAGGTGCGCCTCGCGCTGGGCGACGGTCGCGCCTTCGTGCCGATCGGCACGCTCAAGCGCGATCCCCATCTGGAAATGCATACCAGAGGGGGATAGGGAACTGTAACTGACGCTGTAGGGGGCTTGGCGCTTACGCCTTAGGGGGCTTGGCGCTTACGCCGTAGGGGGCTTGGCGCTTACGCCTTAGGGGGCTTGGCGCTCACGCTGCAGGGGGCTACGGGCTCGGGGTGATCTCGAAGCGGCCGTAGAGCAGCAGCGAGACGGCCTCGCGCAGGCTCTTCACGCTGCAAGGCTTGTCCAGGAACGCTTCATCCTGCCAGAGCGTGACTTTTTCCTTGAACAGCTGATCGCTGTAGCCGGTCAGGTACAGCACCTTCACCTTGGGATCGGTCTGGCGCAGGCGCCGCGCCAGCTCGTCGCCGTTCATCTCCGGCATCATCAGGTCCGTGACGATGATGTCGAACGGCTCGGCCTTCGCCGCGGACTCCATGGCCTCTCGGCCACTCGCCGTCGGGACAGTCGTATAGCCGGCGTCGGAGAGCACGCGCGTGACGAATTTCCGCACGGGCTCCTCGTCATCGACGATGAGCACGCGGGCCGGCTCCCGCTCAGACGCGTGACGCATACGCATAGCGTACTCGCGTACGGCCGCGAGGAGCGACGCGGACGGTCGCGGATCGGCAGCCATCAGGGATTCTCACCATGCCCAAGGATGAGCTTAAGCCAGAACCTTGCCAGAACCCGCGGCGATTTTTGGCCCGGAATTGCACAGCGCGGCGCGGCCGCACAGTGTGCGGTGTGCGCTCCTGAAGCGGCGGTGCGCGGTGCCGTCACGCCGCCAGCATCGCGCGGACGCGATCCACCAGCGCCGACGCCGAAAACGGCTTGCCCAGGAAGCCGATGTTGGGGTTGCCCGCGTCCAGGGCGGCCGTCAGGTTCATGTAGCCGGAGATGAACAGGATCCGCGAGCTCGGGCGCTGGGCGATGAAGCGCTGCGCGAGCGCCGGGCCGTTCATCTCGGGCATCACGACGTCCAGCATCAGCAGGTCGAGCGCATCGGCCTCGGTGGCGAAGATCTCGAGGGCCAGCGCGGGCGTCGCCGCCTCCAGCACGCGGAAGCCGTGGCGGCGCAGGACGTTCCCGACAACGGCCCGCACGGCGTCCTCGTCCTCGACGATGAGAATGGACGCGCGGGTCGGTCCCTCGGCCGGCGCCCGGCCTTCGGCCGTCTCGATCCCGGGATCGATGCGGCCCGTTTCGGCCATCGGAAAGTGCAGCGTGAACGCGGTGCCGCGCCCCGGCTCGCTCTCGAGCGCGATGAGGCCCTGGCTCTGGCGCACGGTGCCGTAGACCGACGCGAGGCCGAGGCCGGTCCCCTCCCCCAGGCGCTTCGTCGTGAAGAACGGCTCGAAGACGTGCGGCAGGACCTCGGGGGCGATCCCGACGCCGTTGTCGACGACACGGATGCGGACGTAGCGCGCCGCGTGCGCCGGCGCCTCCACCGCGAGCGCCGCCTCCGGCGGCGGCACCACGGCGACATCGATCTGGATCCGCCCGCCTCCGGGCAGCGCGTCGCGGGCGTTGAGCACGAGGTTCACGATCACCTGCTCCATCTGGCCCGGGTCGACGGTAATGATCGCCGGCTCGTCGGCCAGGTCGCAGGCGAGCGTGATGTCCTCGCGGATCAGCCGGCGCAACATGTTCTGGAGGCCGGCCACCACGTCGTTCAGGTCGACGTCCTTCGGCATCAGCACCTGCCGGCGGCTGAACGCCAGCAACTGGTGCACGAGCGAGCCGGCGCGCCGCCCGGCGCGCTGGATCTCGAGGAGATCCGCCCGCTGCTTGCTGCCGTCCGGCGCCTGCCCCAGGAGCAGCTCGGTGTAGCCGAGGATCGCGGTGAGGAGGTTGTTGAAGTCGTGGGCGATCCCGCCCGCGAGCCGCCCGACACTCTCGATCTTCTCGGACTGCACGAGGCGCTCCTCGATCGCGCGGCGCTCGGTCACGTCGCGCGCCACGCACACGTGGCGCCGCCCACGGGCGCGGAAGCGGAACTCCACCATGCGCGACGCCCCGGGCGAGGCTTTGACGCGCTGCTCGAGGCAGGCCTCGCCGAGCGCGATCGCCTCGGGCCACGCGGCCCGCAGCGCGGCGCCCTCGTCGGGCATGAGGCTGTCGAGCGCGCGCCCGGTCAGCAGCGCGAGCGGCAGGCCGACAAGGGCGCCGGCCGCGGCGTTCGCCTCCACGATGAGGCGGTCGTCGTCGAGGATCAGGATCGCGTCGACGGCATCGTCGAAGAGGTCGCGGTAGAAGCGATCGGGCAGCGTCGACCGCTCGGGCGGGACGTCGGTCATCTGGCGAGGCCGCGGGGCCCGGGGCGCCGGGGCGCCTCATCGATGCCGTGCCGCTCGAGCCGGCGGTAGAGGGCGCGGCGGCTGATGCCGAGCAGGCGGGCCGCGGCCATCCGGTTCCCGTCGACCTGGCGCAGCACGCCGACGATGTGCTGGCGTTCGATGTCGCTGAGCGCCGCCGGCGGGCGCGGCGTGGGCGACGGCGCGTCGAGCGGGCGCGGCCGGGGCGGCGCCGTCGGCCCGGCGGTGCCGAACGCGCCGGCGAGTTCGCGGTCGGAGATCTGCGTGCCTTCCGAGAGCATGCAGGCCCGCTCGATCACGTTCTTCAACTCCCGGACGTTGCCGTCCCAGCGCTCGGCGGCCAGCACGCGCTCGGCGGCCGGCGTGAGGCCGGCGAGCGGTTTGCGCATGCGCGAGGCGCTCTCGCGCATGAACGCCGCCGTGAGGTACGGGATGTCCTCGCGGCGGTCGCGCAGCGGCGGCAGCGTCACGTCGACGACGTTCAAGCGGTAGAACAGATCGCCGCGGAAGCGCCCGGCCGCCACCTCGGCGCGCAGGTAGCGGTTCGTGGCGGCGATCACGGCCACGTCCACGCGGCGCGGCTGCAGCGAGCCGACGCGCTGCACCTCGCCGTGTTCGATGGCCCGCAGCAGCTTGGCCTGAACCGACAGCGGCAGCTCGCCGATCTCGTCGAGGAACAGCGTGCCGCCCTGCGCGGCCTCGAAGACGCCCGGCTTCGACTCGATCGCGCCCGTGAACGCGCCGCGCGCGTGGCCGAACAGCTCGCTCTCGAACAGCGTGTCGACGACGGCCGAGCAGTTGATCGTCACGAACGGCCGCCCGGCGCGCGGGCCCACCTGGTGGAAGGCGCGGGCCGCCAGCTCCTTGCCCGTGCCGGTCTCGCCGCTGAGGAGCACGACCTTCGCGTGCTGCGCGAGCCGCTGAATCAGCGAGAACACCTCCTGCATGACGGGGCTGCGGCCGATCATCCCGCAGAACTCGAGCTGGCGGGCCACCTGGCTCTCGAGCTCGACGACCTGCGCGCGGCGCGTGAGCTCGTCGCGGATGTCGCCGAGCAGGCGGCGCAGCCGATCGAAATCGAACGGCTTGGTGAGGTACTCGCGGGCGCCGAGCTTGATGGCCTCGACCGCGCTGTCCACGGCCGCATAGCCGGTCATCAGAATCACTTCACAGCCCGGCACGGCGGATCGGATCTGCCGGAGGAGATCGAGGCCGTTCACGTCGGGCATGCGCAGGTCAACCATCGCCAGGTCGGCGGGCCGCCGCATCAGCGCGCGCATCGCCTGCGCGCCGTTCGTGCAGGTGACGACGTCGAACCCGGCGCGCGCGGCCAGCCGTTCGATGACCTTCAGGATCGGCGCCTCATCGTCGACGATGAGGAGCAGGGGGCGCGTGGACGTCGATCGAGTCGCCATCGTGAATCGGGGCCTCTCGCGGGAAGCGTAGCGGGAGCCAATCGACAGGCTCGTCCAGCTGACCGGCACGGTGGCGTCACCCTGAGGTCGCACGGCACCCGCCCGCAGTCCAAGAAACATGCCGACCCGTGGGCGTTCCAAAGCCCGCCGTTTGCGGGCATCGTGCCGGCAGGTGTGCGCTTACAGCTCGCGGATTGTGCCACATGTGCGCCTACGCACACCACCTGAGCCTCCGTACAGCCCGCGGACTTGCAGTTCGGGCGGTTCGCCACGTGGCAATCATCTTGCTCCCTGGGCCGGCGTGACCCGTACACTCGATCGCGAGATGACGACCGTCCTCATCGTGGACGACGAGCCGGCGGTGCGGGACATCATGTCGCGCTGGGTGACGTCGCTCGGCCTCGAGGCGCGCACCGCGGCCTCCGCGGAAGAGGCGCTCGCCGTGCTCCGCAAGGAGCACTGCGACCTGGCGGTCATCGACGTGATGATGCCGGGCCAGAACGGCCTCTGGCTCGCGTCGGAGCTCCACCGCGAGCATCCGCACACGGCGGTCGTCATCGCCACCGCGTACGCGGACGAGATCGCCACCGAGCCGGCGCGGGCCGTCGCCGACTTCCTCGTGAAGCCGTTCGAGCGCGAGCGCTTCGTCGAGGCGCTCGACCGCGGCCGGCGCTGGCGGCAGGACGCCCTCGAGGACGTGCGGTGGCACGCGGCGCTCGCCGCGGATTTCCGGGAGCGCGCCGCGGTCGTCGCGGCCGATCTCGACACGCGCGTCGGACGGGGCGAGCCCGAGGGCGAGGCGCTCTGGGCGATGCTGCAGGCGCAGCTGCCCGACGTGGCCGCGCACGGAGAGCGCGTCGCGCAGTACGCCGTGGCCGTGGCCCAGCAGCTCGCGCTCGACGCGGACCTGGCCGACCTGGTGCGTGCCGCGGGGCGGTTCCACGACGTCGGCAAGCTGGCCCTCCCCGATTCCCTGCTGTCGAAGCCCTCCGCGCTCACGCCGGGCGAGCTGGCGATCGTGCGGCGGCAGGTCGAGGCCGGCGCCCGCCTGCTGGACGACACCGTGGTCTTGCAGCCCGTCGCGGCCGCGATCGCGGCCTCGCACGAATGGTTCGCGGGCGGCGGCTACCCCAACCGCCTGGCCGGCGAGCGGATCCCCCTGGCGAGCCGCATCCTCTCGGTCTGCGACGCCTACGACGCCATGACCAGCCACCGGACGTACCGGGAAAGGTTGGACTCGGCCGACGCCGTGGCCGAGCTGCTGCGTTGCTGCCCGTCGCAGTTCGACCCCGACGTTCTCGTCGGATTCCTCGCAACCCTCGGCCGCCGGTAACCTTTGCAACTACAATCAGTAGAGTGAGTTAACCCTGGAGCGGACCGCCCGCCCCGGGAGGCGGACGCCCTGCGGACGGGAGTGATCCATTTTGCGTTCGCATCCGTCTAAGCTGTGGAATCGACCATGGATATCGCGAGACCCTCCAATACCAGGCAGAAGCGCATCAAGCGCACCGTCTACATCGTGACCGCCCTGGCGGCCGTGGGCGCCGTGAGCTACGGCCTGTCGCGACTTCAGCCGGCGGCGCCAACCGTGGAGCTCGCCACGATCTGGCCCGACACCGTCAAGCGCGGGCCGATGGTCGTGCAGGTCCGCGGCCTCGGCACGCTCACGCCGGAAGACACGCGCTGGATTCCGGCCACCACGCAGGGGCGCGTCGAGCGCATCATCCTGCGGCCGGGCGTCACGGTGAAGGCGAACGACGTGATTCTCGAGTTGAGCAACCCGCAGCTGGACCAGGAGCTGGAAGACGCCGAGCTGAAGCTGCAGGCCGCTGAAGCCTCCCTCACCAACCTCCGCGTCACCGTCCAGAACGACCTCCTCCAGCAGCGCGCCACGGCCGCCAGCATCGAGGCCGACTACGCGAAAGCGAAGATGACCGCGCAGATGAAGGAAGAGCTGGCGAAGGACAAGCTGGTGTCGTCGCTCGACCTGCAGCAGGCGCAGGTGGATCGCGACCAGCTCGCGGTGCGGCGCCAGATCGCCCAGGAACAGCTCGCGAGCAAGCAGGACGCCATCACCGCGCAAATCGCCGTCCAGCAGTCGGCGGTCGATCAGGCGCGCGCCCTCCACGGCCTCAAGCTCCGCCAGCGCGACGAGTTGAAAGTGCGCGCCGGCATCGACGGCGTGCTCCAGGTCGTCCCGGTGGAAGTCGGCGCGCAGGTGGCGCCGGGCACGAACCTCGCCCGCGTCGCGGATCCGACGCGGCTGAAGGCCGAGGTGAAGATCGCGGAGACGCAGGCCAAGGACATCCAGGTGGGCCAGCCGGCCCAGGTCGACACCCGCAACGGCATCATCCCCGGCGTCGTCGCCCGCATCGATCCCTCCGTGCAGAACGGCACGCGCACGGTGGACGTCACGCTCACGGGCGACCTGCCGCGGGGCGCGGTGCCCGACCTGAGCGTGGACGGCACCATCGAGACCTCGCGGCTCGACAACGTGCTCTACGTCGGCCGCCCGGCGTTCGGCCAGGACAACAGCACGGTGGGCCTCTTCAAGATGACCCCGGATCACAGCGAGGCCTCGCGGATCCAGGTGCAGTTCGGGAAGAGCTCGGTGAACAGCATCGAGGTCGTGTCGGGCCTCGACGTCGGCGACGAAGTGATCCTCTCGGACATGTCCAACTGGGACGCCTTCGACCGCGTCCGACTCCGCTAGCAGGCCAGGGCCACAAGGAGATCGCGCCATGACAGAGACCGGAATGCAGCCGCTCATCAAGCTGGACGGCGTCACCAAGGTGTTCCTGACCGACGAGGTCGAGACCCACGCGCTGTCGAACATCCAGATGGAAATCGGCCGGGGCGAGTACGTGGCGATCGGCGGGCCCTCGGGCTGCGGCAAGTCGACCCTGCTCTCCATCCTCGGGCTGCTCGACTCGCCGTCGGAGGGCTCCTACCTGCTCAACAACCGCCCGGTCGCCTCGCTGCCGGCCTCCGAGCGCGCCCGCGTCCGCAACCGCGAGATCGGGTTCATCTTCCAGAGCTTCAACCTGATCGGCGACCTCACGGTGTTCGAGAACGTCGAGCTGCCGCTCACCTACCGCGGCATGAAGTCGTCCGAGCGCCGCGACCGCGTGCAGGCCGCGCTCGAGCGCGTCGGCATGGGCCACCGGACCAAGCACCTCCCCAGCCAGCTCTCGGGCGGCCAGCAGCAGCGCGTGGCCGTGGCCCGCGCCGTCGCGGGCGAGCCGCTGATCCTGCTGGCCGACGAGCCGACGGGCAACCTCGACTCGAAGAGCGGCGAGGCGGTGATGGACCTGCTGAAGGAGCTGCACGACGGCGGCGCGACCATCTGCATGGTCACCCACGATCCGCGCTACGCCCGCCACGCGCAGCGCAACATCCACCTCTTCGACGGCCGCATCGTGGATCACATCCCCGAAGAGGTCGTGTCGTAGCGGCGTAGAATAGCGGCGTGCTGATTTCGCTTCGCGGCCTCGAGAAGTCGTACCCCGTGGGCGTGGCGCGGGCCTACGTCCTGCGCCGCATCAACGCGGACATCAAAGAGGGCGAGTTCGTCTCCATCATGGGGCCGTCGGGAGCGGGCAAGTCCACGCTCCTGCACATCCTCGGCATGCACGACAGCGCGTGGGCCGGCGAGTACTACTTCATGGATCAGCCGGTCCACCGCCTGTCGCCCAAGCAGCGCGCCGAGCTGCACAAGGCGCACATCGGCTTCGTCTTCCAGAGCTATCACCTGCTCGACAACCTGACCGTCTACGAAAACCTCGAGATCCCGCTCTCCTACCGCAACGTGAGCCGGAAGGACCGCCAGAGTCTGGTGGCCGACGTGCTCGACCGGTTCCAGATCGTCGGGAAGAAAGACCTCTATCCGAATCAGCTCTCGGGCGGCCAGCAGCAGCTCGTCGGCGTGGCGCGCGCCGTGATCGCCAGCCCCCGCGTCATCCTCGCCGATGAACCGACCGGCAACCTGCACTCCGCGCAAGGCAAGGAGATCATGGAGCTGTTCCGGACGCTGAACGAGGCGGGCACGACGATCGTGCAGGTGACCCACTCGGAGGCGAACGCGACCTACGGATCGCGAGTCATCCAGTTGAGGGATGGGTGGGTCGTGGACGATTAAGAAACTTGAAGTGAGGAAGTCAGGAAGTTTGGAAGTCAGGAAGTAGGTTCCACTTCCTCAGTTCCTCAGTTCCTGACTTCCTCACTTCCCCCCTCAAAGTTCTTCTCCAACCCCCTGGCCCTCTCGTACAGATCGCTTTTCGTCGGGTACAGCTCCCGCAGCACGATCTCGGGCTCGCCGCCGGCCGTGGTCCGGCGCAGCTGCAGTTCGGCGCCCGCGCAGCAGCTCACCATCACGCATTCGAGCGTCGCGCCAGGCGTTGAGGAATCGGCGATGCACCAGAGCCGGCGATCGTCCATCAGGAGTGGCGACTGGAGCGTGGGACGTCTAGAACCGGGGGCCGATCGCCTGGCGCACCGCGGACGCCAGCACGGCGCCGAGCGCCGCGGCGGCGAGGACCAGAGCGGGCGCGGGATTTTCCTGGAGCACGTAGGTGAGAATGGCCGCCACAACGGCGCCGCCCAGGACCCACGACAGGGCGTCCGTCACGCGCGAGAGAATCCCGCGGCGCGGGCACCGGTGATTCTCGGTTAACGCGCCGAGACATCGAGGACAGGTAGCCATCGATCAGGCAAATAATAGCACGGCGGGCGCTTACGCCGGTCCGATGCCTCCGAGGCAGAGGTATTTGATCTCCAGGAACTCGTCGATCCCGTACTTCGATCCCTCCCGGCCCAGGCCCGACTCCTTCACGCCACCGAACGGCGCCACCTCGGTCGAAATCAGTCCCGTATTCACCCCGACGATGCCGTACTCGAGCGCCTCGGCGACGCGCCACACCCGCGCCAGATCGCGGCCGTAGAAGTACGCCGCGAGGCCGAACTCGGTGTCATTGGCGAGCGCGAGGGCCTCGGCCTCGTCGCGGAAGCGGAACAACGGCGCCACCGGGCCGAAGGTCTCCTCCCGGGCCACGGCCATCGCGGGTGTCACGTCGCCGAGCACGGTCGGCTCGAAGAACCGCCCGCCGCGCCCGTGCCGCCGCCCGCCGGTGAGCACGCGGGCGCCTTTGGCGGTCGCGTCCGCGACGTGCGCCTCGACCTTCTCCACGGCGCGATCGTCGATGAGCGGCCCCTGCGTCGCCCCGGCCTCGAGGCCGGGCGCCGGCGCGAGGGCCTTCACCGCCTCGACCAGCTTCGCCGCGAACGCGTCGTACACCGTGTCCTGCACGAGGATCCGGTTCGCGCACACGCACGTCTGCCCCGTGTTCCGGTACTTCGAGACGATGGCGCCTTCCACGGCGCGGTCGAGATCCGCATCGTCGAAGACGATGAACGGCGCGTTCCCGCCCAGCTCCAGCGAAAGCTTCTTGACGGTGCCGGCGCACTGCGCCATCAGCACCTTGCCGATCGCCGTGGATCCGGTGAACGAGAGCTTCCGCACCGTGGGGTTCGAGGTCAGCTCCCCGCCGATCTCCTCGGCCGGTCCGGTCACGACGTTCAGGACGCCCTTCGGCAGGCCCGCGCGTTCGCCCAGTTCCGCCAGCGCGAGCGCCGAGAACGGTGTCTGGGACGCGGGCTTGAGCACGACCGTGCACCCCGCGGCGAGCGCCGGCCCCGCCTTGCGGGTGATCATCGCCAGCGGGAAATTCCAGGGAGTGATGCACGCCACCACGCCGATCGGCTGTTTCAGGACGAGGAGGCGCTTGTCGGCCTGCGGCGCGGGAATCGTGTCGCCGTAGACGCGCTTGGCCTCCTCGGCGAACCACTCGAGGAACGACGCGGCGTAGACCGTCTCCCCGCGCGACTCGGCGAGCGGTTTGCCCTGCTCGAGGGTCATGAGCCGCGCCAGGTCGTCCTGATGCTGCAGCATCAACTCGAACCAGCGGCGGAGCACGGCCGCGCGCTCCTTCGCCGGGCGGGCCGACCACGCGGGAAACGCGCGGGCGGCCGCGTCGATCGCCCGGCGCGTCTCGGCCGCGCCGAGCGTCGGCACGTGGCCGATCACCTCGCCCGTCGCGGGATTGTCCACGGCGATGCCCGGGCCGTCGCCGGCGACCCACGCGCCGTCGATGTAGCAGGCCTCGCGAAACAGCTTCGGATCGGAGAGATTCATGAATCAAATGCAACCACGAAGACCCGAAGACCCGAAAGCAGATTCTCTTACAGATCTTCTTCGGGCCTTCGGGCCTTCGCGTTGCATTTCGCGATCAGCGGCCCGCAGGCGGCTGGACCTCGGGCGCGCGCTGGAGGTCCGACAGGTCCAGCAGGTTCACCGCGTCGATGATCTTCGCGTAGGCGCGCGTGATCGATTCGAGGCCGGTCCAGGGGACGGTGGCGGCGCTCTCGGCGTCGGAGTGGAAGTACATGTTGTAGTCGGAGCCCTGCACGCCGGGCACGTACGGCCACAGCCGGCTCATCTCGCCGCCCGGCGCCGCGCGCTCGGGCTCGGCGTAGGTCACGACGCCGAAGTCGTGGAACGCCTTCACGGCCGCGTCCTGCAGCTTCGGGCGGCTGGGCCCGCCGGCGTACCACAGCAGGCCGGTGTGCATATTCGCATTCCGGATGGCCTCGCCCAGCAGGTACATCTGCATCGTCGAGGTGTGCTCGGAGTTGATCATCAGCGCGGTCTTGCCGAACAGCTCGTCGCGGTGGTCCAGGAGGTACGTGCCGCTGTAGTTGCCGCTGTTGTGGTGGCCGCTCGTGCCGAGGAACACGATCGTCCGGCGCCGCTCGGCGCGCGGGATCTTCGCGAAGTACTCGGCGAGGCCGACCATGGTCGCCACGCCCGACGCGTTGTCGGTGCCGCCCTCGAACCAGCCGTCGCGATGGCCGAGGATGTAGATCGTCTCGTCGGTGGCGCCCGGCAGCGTGCCCCACACGGTCGCCGTGGTCAGGTCCGGCACCATCCGGACGTCGAGGCGGATCTTCGCGCGCGGCGCCTGGGCGCCCGCCTGGCCGATCAGATCGCGCACGGCGTCGCCGTCCTGCATGCCGACCGAGAACGTCGGCACGTTCGTGCCGGTGGGATAGAGCTGGGTCTTGATGTTGCCGGGCAGGCCGATCACGATGAAGATCGCGGCGGCGCCTTTCTGCTCGGCCAGCCGGACGGCGTTCTCCTGGGTCGCGGTGTGGCGCCAGGATCCGGGCAGCGGCTGGCTGTACATCCACACCGCCTTGCCGCGGACGTCGCGGCCGATGTAGTCCGCTTCCGAGCCGGTGCCGACCCAGACCGAGTCGACGTCGAGGCCGGCGCCCGTCGTGGCGGTCGTGCCGTACGCCGGCTCCGCGGCGTTCACGGTGACGGTCTTGCCCGCTCCGCTCACCGTCACGGACCAGCTCTGCGGCATCCACTGCGGCACCATGTCGAAGGTCTGCAGGTGCACGTCGCTCAGCCCGATGCGGTTGAACTGCTGGAGGAGCCACTGCTGGGTCTCGGTGTCGGCCGAGGTGCCGATGATGCGGCCCCAGAACTGCGGGTGACCGGCGTCGCGATAGCGGCGCGAGATCGCGGTGAGCGCCTCGACGTGCTGGTGCAGGTGGTGCCCGTCAATCGCGCCGTACTTCTGGTTGACCGGCGACAGCGGCCACTCGAGGAACGCGTCCTCGAGCTTGTAGATCGCGTCCGCGGGGCCGCCGCGCTGCGCGCTCAGGGCCACCGATGCGGCCACGCCGACCAGCCCGACGGCCGCCACCATGCCGATGGTCTTCCGCATCACGCCTCCTCCTGTCCCAATGCAACTCAAAGGCCCGAAGGCGCGAAGAAGATAGGCACGCTTTGGAAGGCCGTTCTTCGGGTCTTCGAGTCTTCGTGTTGCATTTTCGTGATCCGCTCTCAGCGCTGCTGCTGAATCTCGTCCTTCATCTTCTGCCACGCGCCGCGGGCTTCGTCGACCGATCCCTCGTCCTCGATCGTCGTGATGTCGCCGGGATCCGTGTCGAGGGTCACGGCTTTCAGCACGCGGCGCATGATCTTGCCGCTGCGCGTCTTCGGGAGCGTCGTCACGAAATTGAGCTCGCCGATGACGGCGATCGGCCCGAGCTCGTGGCGGATGGTCGCGATCAGCGCCTTCCGCAGGTCGTCCGACGCGGCCTGGCCGTGCTTCAGCACGACGAACGCCGAGATCACCTCGCCACGCGTCTCGTCGGGCCGTCCGATCACGCCCACCTCGGCGACCGCCGTGTGCTTCAGGCAGGCGCTCTCGACCTCGATGGTGCCGATGCGATGCCCCGCGATCTTGATGATCTCGTCGGCGCGGCCCGCGAACCACGCGTAGCCGTCCTCGTCGAAGTGCGCCGAGTCGCCGGTGTAGTACACGCCGGGAATGCGCTCCCAGTAGTCGCGGCCGTAGCGCTCCGGCTCGCCCCACAGGGCGGCCGTCATCCCCGGGAACGGGCGCGTGAGCACCATGATGCCCTTCTCGCCGGCCTGGCAGGGCTGGCCGTCCAGCGTGAGCACCTGCGCTTCGATGCCGGGCAGCGGAATCCCCGCGGAGCCGGGCTTGATCGGCAGCAGCCCGAGGCCGAGCGGGTTGCCGAACACCGGGCCGCTCGTCTCGGTCTGCCACATGTGATCGATCACGGGGATGCGCCCGTGGAAGATCGTGTTCTGCAGCCAGTCCCACGCGGGGGCGTTCAGCACCTCCCCCGCGCATACGACGCGCTCGAGGCGCGAGTGGTCCACGCTCGCGAGCGGCCCATCGCCGTAGCGCATCAGCGTGCGCACGGCCGTCGGCGACGTGAAGATGCCGGTCGCGCCGAACTCCTCCACCACGATGCGCCAGTTCGTTTCCGCCTGCGGATAGTCGAGCGCGCCCTCGAACACGACCGACGTGCAGCCGATGAGGAGCGGCGCGTACACCATGTAGCTGTGGCCGACGATCCAGCCGATGTCGGACGTCGCCCACCAGACGTCGGACGGCCTCATCGCGAACACCCATTTCGCCATCGCGTGGATGTGCACCTGATAGCCGCCGTGCGTATGGATGGCGAGCTTCGGCTTGGCGGTGGTGCCGGAGGTCGCGAGGATGAACGCGGGCTCGTTCGCCTCCATCTCGACGTGCGAGGCATCCTGGCCGTCGCCGCGCGCGAGGAAGGCGTCCCAGGTGATGTCGCGCCGCGCGTCCATCGGCACGGGCTCCGGCGTGCGCTGCCAGACGACCACCGTGTCGACGGCGCGCCCGCCGGCGGCCAGCGCCTCGTCGACGATCGCCTTCAGCCGCACGGGCTTGCCCTTGCGGTAGGTCACGTCCGCCGTGATCACCACCTTCGAGCCGCTCGCCTCCACCCGATCGGCGAGGGCCTTGGCGCCGAATCCGGCGAACACGACGGAGTGGATCGCGCCGATCCGCGCCGTGGCGAGCATCAGCATGATCGCTTCGGGCGAGGTCGGCATGTAGAGGGTCACCCGGTCGCCGCGGCCGACGCCCAGGCCGCGCAGCGCGGCCGACAGCCGCCGGACCTCGTACAGGAGCTGGGCGTAGGTGTAGACGACCCGCCGTCCGTCCTCGCAGAGATAGATGAGCGCCGCCTGACCGCCGCGGCCCTCGGCGACGTGCCGGTCGACCGCGTTCCACCCCAGGTTGGTGCGGGCGCCGACGAACCAGCGGAACGTGGGCGGGTCCGCCTCGAACACCGCGTCCCACGGCCGGAACCAGGGCAGCTCCCGTGCCGCTCGGGCCCAGAATGCGTCGGGATCCTCGCGGGCCTCGTGCCGCCACTTCTCCACGACGGGGCTGATCAGGCTCATGGCGGGACCATCCTAGTCGGACTTGCGGGCCGCCTCAAGTAATGGCACTATTCCGCACGACTCTCTCCGGCTTTCTTACGAATGAGGTTCCCATAATGCAGCGACGGTTCCGTCTCCTCGGGCTGTCGGTCGTCTGCGCGGCCGCCGTGGCCGCCTCGACGAGCGTCGGCATCCTCGGTCAGACGAGGAACGGTGAATGGCGGACGTACGGCGGCGATCTCGCCAGCACCCGCTACTCCCCGCTCGATCAGATCACCAAGGACAACTTCGACAAGCTCGAGATCGCCTGGCGGTTCAAGACCGATGCGCTCGGTCCGCGGCCGGAGTTCAACCTCCAGTCCACGCCGCTGATGGTGGGTGGCATCGTGTACTCGACCGCCGGCACGCGCCGCGCGGTCGTCGCGCTCGACGCCGGGACCGGCGAACTGCTCTGGATGCACAGCGAGAACGAAGGCGAGCGGGGCGCGGACGCGCCGCGCCAGCTCTCGGGCCGCGGCCTCGCCTACTGGGCCAACCCGAACGGCGGCGGGCGGATCGTCTACGTGACGCCCGGCTACCACATGGTCGCGCTGGATGCGAAGACGGGCGTCCCCGTCCAGAACTTCGGGCAGAACGGCATCGTGGATCTGAAGACCGAGGACGACCAGGTCGTCGATCCGATCACCGGCGAGATCGGGCTCCACGCGACCCCGATCATCTCGAACGACGTGATCGTCGTCGGCGCCGCGCACCTCGCGGGCGGCTCGCCGGCCAGCTTCCACCACGTGAAGGGGTACGTGCGGGGCTACGACGTGCGCACCGGCAAGCGGCTGTGGATCTTCCACACGATTCCGTCGCCCGGCGAGTTCGGCAACGACACGTGGGAAGGCGACTCGTGGTCCTACACGGGCAACGCGGGCGTCTGGGCCCAGATGAGCGTCGACCCGGATCTCGGCATCGCCTACCTGCCCGTCGAGCTGCCGACCGGCGACTACTACGGCGGCCACCGCCCCGGCGACGGCCTCTTCGGCGAGACCCTGCTCGCCGTCGACATCAAGACCGGCAAGCGCAAGTGGCACTACCAGCTCGTGCACCACGGGATCTGGGACATGGACATCCCGTGCGCGCCCATCCTGGCCGACATCACCGTCGACGGCCGGACGATCAAGGCGATCGCGCAGCCGACCAAGCAGGGCTGGGTCTACGTGTTCGATCGCGTCACCGGCCAGCCGGTGTGGCCGATCGAGGAGCGTCCGGTCGAGCAGTCGACGGTGCCCGGCGAGAAGACGAGCGCCACGCAGCCGTTCGTCACCAAGCCGCCGGCCTTCGATCGCCAGGGGATCTCGGAAGACGACCTGATCGACTTCACGCCCGCCCTGCACCAGCAGGCGCTCGAGATCATCAAGAACTACAAGATCGGTCCGCTCTTCACCCCGCCGGTGGTGAGCACGTGGCCCTCGCCGCTCGGCACCCTGCACGTGCCGTCGGTCACGGGCGGCGCCAACTGGCAGGGCGGATCGCTCGATCCCGAGACCAACATCCTGTACATCTTCTCGAACACGTCGCCCTCCTCCCTCGGACTCGTGCCGGCCAACCCGGACCGCTCCGATTTCGGCTGGGTGCAGGGCCGGGCGACGCCGCCGGCGCCGGACTACCAGCCCGGCACGGCGAGCCCGCCGCCGGGACGCGGCGGCGCGGCAGGTGGTCGCGGCGCGGCGGGTGGTGGACGCGGCCGAGGCGGCAATCCGCTCGAGGTCGACGGCCTGCCGCTCCTCAAGCCGCCCTACGGCCGCATCACCGCGCTCAACCTGAACCAGGGCACGATGCAGTGGCAGATCGCGCACGGCGACACGCCGGACAACATCAAGAACAACCCGGCGCTCGCGGGCCTCGATATCCCGCGCACGGGCTCGCAGGGCCGCATCGGCGTGCTCACGACGAAGACGCTGGTGATCGCGGGTGAAGGCGAGCTGACGACGCAGCGGCCGGGGCTGCGCGCGGCCAAGCTGCGAGCCTACGACAAGGCCACCGGCGCCGACGCGGGCGCGGTGCTGATGCCCGCGCCGCAGACCGGCTCGCCGATGACCTACATGTACAACGGCAAGCAGTACATCATCGTCTCGGTCAGCGGGGGGAACTACTCCGGCGAGCTGGTAGCCTACAAGCTCCCGTAGGGGTTCTTGGAACTGACGCTCTAGGGGGCTGGGAACTGACGCTGTCTAGGGGGCTTCGAACTGACGCTGTAGGGGGCTCGGGCACTGACGCTGTAGAGGGCTAGCCCTCTACGGTGAAAGGAGCCAGCCCCCTACAGCGGAAGCGCCAAGCCCCCTGCGGCGAAGCCCGAAGCCCCCTATCTATTTCTGTTTCTCCCCAGCCCCCGTCTTCATGTTCGCCAACGCAAAGCTCCACTCGTCCGCCAGTTCCGCAATCCGCTTGTCCGTCGGGCGATAGCCGTGTGACGCCTGCGTTTCGACGCGGATGAGCACGGGCTTGTCGCAGCCCTGCCCCGCCTGGAGCGCCGCCGCGAACTTGAACGAGTGGCTCGGCACGACACGATCGTCGTGGTCGGCCGTCGTGATCAGCGTCGCCGGGTAACACGTGCCCGGCTTCACGTTGTGCACGGGCGAGTACTTGTACAGATACGCGAATCCCGCGGCGTCGTCTGACGATCCGTACTCGGTGATCCACGCCGAGCCGCCCGTGAACCGGTGGTAGCGGAGCATGTCCATCACCCCCGCGGCCGGCAGCGCGACCGCGAAGAGATCGGGCCGCTGCTCCTCCACCGCGCCGACGAGCAGGCCGCCGTTCGAGCCGCCCATGATCCCGAGCGTCGCCGGCGAGGCGTAGCCCTGCGCGACCAGGTACTCCGCGGCGGCGATGAAGTCGTCGAACACGTTCTGCTTCTTCTCGAACATCGCGGCCTGGTGCCACGCCTCGCCGTACTCGCTGCCGCCGCGCATGCTCGCCGTCGCCCAGACGCCGCCGCGCTCGAGCCACGCGGGCAGGTCGGACCGATAGGTCGGCTGCGTCGCGATGTTGAACCCGCCGTACCCGTAGAGCATCGTCGGGTGCGAGCCGTCCTTCACCAGGCCCTTCTTGTGGGTGAGGAAGATCGGCACCTTCGTGCCGTCCTTCGACGTCGCGAACACGCGCTCGGTCTCGTAGCCGGACGGATCGAAGCCGGTCTTCGGGGCCTCGAACGGCGTGCTCTCGCCGGTCGCCGGGTCGTAGCTGAAGACGGTCGAGGGATACAGCGGCGAGGTGAAGCTGTAGAAGATCTCCGGCCGATCGAAGCGGCCGCCCGGGCCGGTCACCGTCCCGAGGCCGGGCGTCTGGAGCGTCGCGACCTCCGTGCCGTCGAGCCGGTAGAAGCGGACCTCGCTCGCGACGTCGACGAGGCGGTTCACGGCGAGCAGGCCGGCCACGAGGCTTGCCGACTCGATCGGGTTGTCGCCCTCGGGCACGACCGTGCGCCAGTTGGCGGGGTCCGGCCGCGCGATCGACACGGCCACGATCTTCTTCTTCGGCGCGTCGCGATCCGTCAGCAGATACAGGAGGTTGTCCGCCACGCCGAGCGGGACGTAGGCCGCCGTGTGGCCGGGATACAGCGGCGCGACCGGCGCGTCGAGCCGCGGCGCCGCCGGATTGCCCAGGTCCTTCACGAACAGCTCGTTCTTGTTGCTCGTCCCCTTGTTCGTGTCGATGAACAGGTAGCGGCCGGTCTCATCGACGTGCGCGTCGATGAACAGCGTCGGATCTTCCGGACGCGCGTAGATCAACCGGTCGGCCGACTGGTCGGTGCCGATGCGGTGGTAGTAGATCCGCTTGTCCGCGAGGGCCGCCTCGAGCTCCTGGCCCGGCGGCGGCTGCGGATAGCGGCCGTAGAACACGCCCTGCCCGTCGAGCGTCCACGACACGGTGCTGAACTTGACCCACTGCAGGCCGTCCGGCAGCTGCTGGCCCGTGGCGAGGTCGCGGAAGTAGTACGTCGACCAGTCCGAGCCGCCGGCCGCCTGGCCGTACGCGAACCGCCGGCCGTCGGGCGACGGCACGAAGTCGGACAGCGCAATGGATGCCGTCCGGCGAGAGCTGGTTCGGGTCGAGGGCGACCGCCGCCTCGTCCTCGAGCGTGGGCCGCATGTACACGACGTTCTGCCGATCGAGGCCGGCGTTGCGGTAGTAGAAGAAGCGCCCGCCTTCCCAGAACGGCTCGCCGACGCGCGCGTAGTTCCAGAGATCGGTGATGCGGCTGCGCAGCGCGTCGCGCTCGGGCAGCGTGTCGAGATATTTGAAGGTGACGGCGTTCTCGGCGGCCACCCACGCGGCGGTCTCCGGCGCGTTCAGGTCCTCCAGCCAGCGGTACGGATCGGGCACTTTCGTGCCGAAGTAGTCGTCGACGACGTCGTCCTTGCGCGTCTCGGGGTACGTCATGCCCGGTGTGTCGTTGCCGGCGCCACGGCTGCAGGACGCGGCCAGCGCCGCGAGCATCGCGGCGGCCACCCACGTTCGAACGGTCGAAGGACGCGTGCGCATGTTCCGCCCTCCATCGGCGCTACCGCGAGATCCACCAGGTCGTCTTAATCGCGAAGATATTCACGCCGGGCGCGCCGATCGCGCTGAACGCGTCGCCGAGACCCACATGGTCGCCCCGGAACGCCGAGTCCAGCCGATCCTGCTGCCAGACCACGTACAGGATACTGCCGGGGCGCCACTCCCAGCGCAGCACGACGTTGCTCTGAAACGACTTCACGTTGAAGTCCGTCGCCGTGAACGAAAACGTGTTCCCGTCCTCGACGGCCGTGTACGTGCCGTCGCCCTTCGGCACGAGGGCGATGCCCCCGGTGCCGTAGGGGCGCAGATCGCGGCTGCGCGCCGCCAGCAGCTCGCCGAAATCGTAGTACCGGCCGCTCGCGGCGAACGGTTCGAGGTACGCGTCGAGCGTCAGATCGGGCTTGAACGTGTAGCTCGCCCGGAACGGCAAGGACACCGTGGAGCGATCGATCGCCGCGAAGATATAGCGTCGGTCGTAGGTCTCCGGGTGCCCGCCGTCACGCGACGTCACGTACTGCCGCGGGACATCGTCCCGCGAGTACGAGGGGCTGATCGACAGCTGCAGCGAGGGCGTCGGGCGCGAGGACAGGTTGGTGAATGTGCCCCAGGAGCGGTCGCCGATTTCCGAGGAGCGGTAATTGAGCCCGCCGCTCCAGCGGACGTTGGACGCGTTGCTGTTCCGCAGCGACCCGTTGATGCCCCAGCTGCTGGGCGTGCCCATCGACGGTCCGCCGCGCGTGAGCTGCGCGTCCTGGCCGCGCAGGCTCCCGCCGACGCTCAGGTTCGCGGACCAGAAGTTCAGGAACGTGGCGTTCGTATTGAAGTTGAAGCTCGGGCGCACGCCGAGGAACGTGTCGTAGTACCACGAGTTGTTGTTGTTCAGGCCGAACGAGTAGCCGCGCAGGTGCTTGCCCGGCTGCGTCTCGCGCCACGTGAGGCGGTTGTTGAACGTCACGTCGCCCGCGTAGTTCAGCCGGCCGAAGTCGTTCGGCTCGAAGTCCGGCGACTCGACCATGCCGTTGGTGCCCCAGAGCCAGTGGCGGCCCGCGTTCTTGCTGACATTCCACCGGAACTGCCCGCCGGTCATCTGCGTGCGCGTCGGGTCGTAGCGCTGGCGGCCGATGTCCGGCCGCTGGAACAGGTGCGTATTCCCCAGCTGGATGCGATCGAGCGCGGCCGCGTCGCCTCGGACCTGGGTCAGGCCGACCGAGAACTCGGCTTCGTACGTGCGGTTGTCGAAAAACAGATCCGTGTCGGCGCCGAACGTGAACGCCGTTCGCGTCATGAGGCTCGCGAGCGGGTCGCCGTCCGTCACGTCGCGGTGCACCACGGTCGTGTGCAGCCCGGCGGTCGATCCCTCGCTCCCGAATTCCTGCAGGACGCGGCCGACGCCCCAGTACGCCTGCGGCGCGACGCGCACGCTCGACCGCACGCCGCCGGTCTCGACGCGCGCCGACTCCGCGTCGGTCACCGCGCCCAGAAACCCGAGCGACGTGCCCGACGGCAGGCGCCCCGTGAGCTTCGCCGCGCCGAGAATGGTCGCCGTGTTCGGGTAGTCGACGTAGTCGCCCGACGCCGGGCCGCCGGGCCGCGCCCCGATGCGCCGGGAATAGTAGAAATTGTTGGTGGCGAACTGCAGCAGGTTGCTCCCCTCGAGGAAGAACGGCCGCCGCTCGGGGAAGAACGTCTCGAACGCGCTGAGGTTCACCTCGGCGGGATCCGCCTCAATCTGCCCGAAGTCCGGATTGACCGTCGCCTCGAGCGTGAGGTTCGGGCCGAGGCCCATTTTGAGATCCGTGCCGACGCGCTGCGTTACGTTCACGCCGTTGTCGAACGGGTTGGCCTTGTCGCGCTGGCCGCCGCTGACGAACGACGATCCGGCGACATAGGGCAGCAGCTCGAGGCGCCGCGAGGGCTCGATGCCCGCGATGCCGTTGAGATCGCCGAACCGCGAAGACCAGCCGCGCTCAGTGCGCCCGACGACGACCCAGTAGTCTTCTTCCTTCAGCGTCGGGCGGAACCGCCGGACGTTCAGGCCCCACACCTGGTCGTCGCCGGCGTTGAAGCGGAGCTGGTTGAACGGCAGCCACAACTCCGCGGTCCATCCGTCCGCGTCGACCGACGTGTGCGCCTCCCACACGGGGTCGAAGCCCGAGTCCCAGTTATTCTCCTCGTCGGAGCGGTGGTAGTGATCGAGGCGCACGCCCGCCGCCGTCACGCCGAACATGTAGGCCGTCCGGCGGTCGAGGTAGGTGTCGAGTTCGATCTGCAGGTTCTCGGACTGCCCCGCGTCGTCGCGGCGGCCCATGGCCGCCTGGAAGCCGCCGAGCGTGGTCGACATCCGCGCGCCGACGTAGAGCGCCGAGCCGTCGTAGAGGAAGCGGACCTCCATCGGATCGGTCGGGGCCGCGCCCTCGGTCGGCTCGGCCATCTGGAAGTCGCTAATCGGAGTCGCGCGCTCCCAGGCCGGCTCGTCGAGCCGGCCGTCGAGCCGGATCTCCTCGCCGGCGACCCGCCACGCCTGGGCCTGTTTCCGGGGTGGCACGTCCTGGGCTCGCGGGGACGCGCCCAGCGCCGCGGCGAGCGAGGCGGCCAGGGCAAGCCCGGTCCAGCCGTGTCGTGTCACACCACTGTCCTCGCCGACGCCATGCACGTACGTAGGACGTCTGAAAGTGCCCGCGGGGCGGAGCGTCCGCGGGCGAAAGAAAAATGGTCGGGATGGGGGGATTCGAACCCCCGGCCCCTTGACCCCCAGACCGCCTTTGACCTAAATCCCGTCAGATCCGGTCCGGTCTTTACAGGCGATTCTAGATCGGGTTGCAGCGAGGGTCTGTCGAAACTCGACAGTCCAAATGTCGGCTCAAAGAATGGCATCCCGCTACTGTCTGCAGGAAATGACATACGGCTGGCTGCGACCCGCCGTACCGATGTGATAGGGTTGCTGCTTAGACCCCAAATATCCGAGTCGTTGCGCCTTCAATGGACGGTGAAATGGGTTCTTCTAGCCGACCGCTCCCAGCCCATCTCGCAGCTGTCGCGCCCGGCAGGCGGCTCATCGACGCCTTGCCGCTGGCCATGTACATCTGTGACCGCGCCGGCCGGATCACCCGCTTCAACCGCCGCGCGGCGGAATTGTGGGGCCGCGTTCCTGCGGCGGACGATCGCTACTGCGGATCCCTCGGTTTGCTTCGCGAAGACGGCTCCGTCCTGCCCCATGCGGAATGTCCAGTGGCGGACGTGCTGCGGACCGGTGAGCCCGTTCAGGGCGCGGAAGTCATCGTCGAACGGCCCGATGCCTCCCGCGTGATGGTCCGCGTGAACATTGTGGCGCAGTTCGACGCCGACGGCGACATCATCGGGACCGTCACCACCTTTCAAGACATCACCTCCAGACGGCAGGCGGAAGAACGGCTGCGAGCAGCGGTGCAGATGAAGGACCAGTTCACCGTGACGCTCGCCCATGAGTTGCGCCAGCCGCTCGCGCCGATGGCTACGGCGGTCGGATTGCTCAGGATCTCCGAGGAGCCAGAGCCGCGAGCACGGGCGCTCGACGTCCTGGAGCGGCAGATCGGCCAGATGCAGCGCCTCGTGGATGACCTCTTGGATGCGGGACGTCTCGCCAGCGGGAAGATCGACCTGCACCGGGAGCGGCTCGACCTTCGCGGAATCGTGACAGAAATCGCCGAGGGGATGGCGCCGTCCATCGAGGAGCACCGCCTACGACTGACCGTCTCGATGCCTCCGGACGAGATTGTCATCGAGGCCGACGTGCATCGTCTCCGGCAGGTGCTGTCGAACCTGCTCACGAACGCAGTCAAGTTCACGCCCGAAGGCGGACGCATCGACCTCGCCGTACATCGCTCCGCCACACATGCCGAAATCCAGGTGCGCGATACGGGGCAAGGGATTCCGGAGGGCGTGCTCCCCCACATCTTCGATCTATTCGTACAGACGGCGGCGGAGAATGGCGGAGGCTTGGGCATCGGCCTCGCGGTCGTGCGCCGGTTGGTGGAGGCGCATGGCGGCACGGTCGACGCCCGGAGTGACGGCCTCGATACCGGCGCGGAGTTCATCGTGCGTCTCCCGCTCTCGAACACAGCCGAGCATGCAGCCACGGCCATCAGCAATCTGCCGCATACCGATGCAGCGGGTCCGAGGCACGAGTTCGCCTCGTAGTCCCGCCGCGCGGACCGGCGAAAGACCCATGCAGCCGGTTCCCGAGCGGCAAGGAGGCGACGACCCCGCTGGCCGAGCGCATCTTTGAAGACCTCCGCACGGCCGACATCGAAGCCTATCGCGAGGCGCGCCGCACGCAACAGCGCGAGGCCGAAGCCGACCTGGAACGCCGCCGCGCTGCGCGTGCCCGGCGTCAGGCTGAGCGCGCCAACGGCAAGAAGCCGCCGCCGTCGCCTCGGCTCTCACGGTCGGAGATTCCCCGCGTGCCCGGTGTTCGCAAGGGCGAGGTCGCCATCAACCGCGACGTGGCCCGACTGCGCGGCGCTCGCCGTCCCCGAAAGAGGCTGTGAATTGAGGGAGTTGCGGGGGAGGAAAAATGGTCGGGATGGGGGGATTCGAACCCCCGGCCCCTTGACCCCCAGTCAAGTGCGCTACCAGGCTGCGCTACATCCCGACACGATCGATCTCGGCCCGGCTGACCTGTCCGCCGAAGCCTCGGCGAAGGCGGAAGCCGGGCCCCACATTATCGTCGACGCGCGCGCCGCGCCGGCTTGGCCTTCACCGCTTTCTTCCGGCTGGGCGCCACCAGCCGCGTCCCGCGCGGCGCGGACGGCGTCACCAGCTGAAACGCCTCGCCGCGCGCGCTCAGCAGATCGAGCAGGCCCCGCAGCCCGCGGCGCACCGCCGTGATCCGCTCCCGCGCGTTGCGCCCGAGCAGCTCGTCGATGTCCGTGGCCTCGGGCCCCGCGGGCGCGGCATCCTCGTCCATCCGCCGTCGCGCGCCGGCCAGCGTCAGACCCTCGACGAGCAGCAGGTGCTTGATGCGCAGCACCTGCTCGACGTCCTCCCGCCGGTAGACCCGCGGACCGCCGGCCGTCTTCGCGACGCCCAGGTCCGGGAACTCCGCCTCCCACGTCTTCAGGACGTACGGCTGCACCTTGGCGAGATCGCACACCTCGCCCGCCTTGAAGAGCGCGCGCTTGGGAATCTCAATCGGGGCGATGCTCTCGGGCATGACAGCGGCAGCGGCGGAAAACGTTGGAAAAGTATAGCATCCGGTCCGCCTGTCCCGAGCGCAGTCGAGGGACTATTTGGCCCGGCGCCGCACCTGCACGCGGATGGGCGTCCCGGCGAACCCGAACCGCTCGCGCAGCTGGTTCACCAGGAAGCGCTCGTAGGAGAAGTGGAACGTCGTGGCCACGTTGGTGAAGAACACGAAGGTCGGCGGCGCCACGCCCACCTGCGCGGCGTAGAGAATCCGCACCTGCTTGCGCCCGGGGCTCACCGGCGGGTTCGCCCGCGTGACACCCTCCAGCCACTTGTTCAACTGCGGCGTGGGCACGCGCTGGCGCCGCGCCTCGGCCACCTTGTCGATCGTCTCGAGCACCTTCGGCGCGCGCTCCCCGGTCAGCGCCGAGATGTGCAGGATCGGCGCGTAGTCCAGGAACTTCACCTGCTGCCGGAGTTCGGCGTCGAACGTCTTCACGAACGTCGTCTGCGACGTCTTCACCAGGTCCCACTTGTTCGCGACGATCACCACGCCCTTGCCGGCGCGATCCGCCTCGCCGCCGATCGCGGCGTCCTGGTCGGTCGCGCCCACACTCGCGTCGATCACGAGCGCCACGACGTCGGCATCGGCGATCGCGCGGCGCGCGCCGAGCACGCTGACCATCTCCACCTTGCCGCCGCTCGCCACGCGCCCCACGCGGCGCATGCCCGCCGTATCCACGAGCCGGAACCGCCGCCGGTGCCACATCATCACCGACTCCACCGGATCCCGCGTCGTGCCCGGCATGTCGCTCACGAGCGCCCGCTCCTCGTTCAGCAGCCGGTTGAGCAGCGACGACTTCCCCGCGTTCGGCCGGCCCACGACGGCAATGGCCGTCTCGACGGGCGCGGCCTTCTCGCTCTGCTCGGCGTCGGCGTCGGCGCTCGGCGTCGGCCGCTTCCACTGGGACCGCCCCGGGCAGCCGCGCGACCGCGTCCGCGATCTCGTCCATCAACTCGGCGACGCCCTGCCCGTGCTCGGCGGAAATCTCGAAGACGGGGTCGAACCCCAGGCGGTAGAACTCGAGGGCGCCCGCCTTCGCGCGCTTGTCGTCGGTCTTGTTGATGGCGAGCACGGCCGGCTTGTCGAGCTTCCGGAGTTCCTGCGCGATATTCTCGTCGCCCGGCATGAGCCCCTCGCGCCCGTCGACGACGAGCACGACGAAGGCGGCGTCGCCGAGGGCGCGCTTGCCGTGCACCACCACCAGCTCGTGCAGCGGATCCTCGCTCGCACCGAACATCCCGCCGGTATCGACCACCAGGAACGACTGCCCGCGCCAGGCAATGCCGTGCGAGGTCACGTCACGCGTCGTCCCCGCCAGGGGCGCGACGATCGCCTGACGCGCACCGCTGATGCGGTTGAAGAGGGTCGACTTGCCCACATTCGGGCGACCGACCAAGACGACGGACGGGGGTTTTCTGGCCATTTTGCGAGACGTTACTGCCAAAGTGTAAACTAAGTTAGCCTGATTCTTGACTACGTAAGTTCAAGTATCTATAGTAGTTATCAGCCGCCAGGAGACTCTAAGCATGATCAAGGTGGACATCGTGAACGAAGTGTCGCGCACCGCCGACATCACCAAGGTTAAGGCCGAGGTGGCTGTCGATGCGGTGTTCGACGCGATGCGCACCTCCATGCAACGCGGCGAGCGGATCGAACTGCGCGGGTTCGGCGTGTTCCAGGTGAAGCCGCGCAAACGCGGCATCGGCCGCAACCCCCGCACGGGCAAGGAAGTACGCATCCCGCCCGGCCGGACGATCCGCTTCAAACCCGGCAAGGATCTGCAGAACATCGGGTAATTGGAGCCTTCCCTCGAGTTTCCCACGTCTCCGCCCCCGGCGTTCCCCTGGGAGCCACGGCGCAAGTTCCAGGACCGGATGTGGCTGCACATCCTGCTCTTCGTCCTCACGCTCGGCATGACCACGCTGGCCGGCGCGGGCCACTATCTGGCGTGGCAGGCCGATTACGGCGACCTCGTGGGGGTCCCGGCGTCGATCGCGGTCCAGCTGCTGCACGGCCTCTGGTACAGCCTGACCGTTCTCGCCATCCTGGGCGCGCATGAACTCGGCCACTACTACGCGTGCCGCTATTATGACGTCGACGCGTCCCGGCCGTATTTCATCCCGGCGCCGTTCGTGCTCACGGGCACGTTCGGCGCGGTCATCCGGATTCGCGAGCCCATCCCGTTCAAGCGGATGCTGTTCGACATCGGCATCGCCGGCCCGATCGCCGGGTTCGTCATCGCCGTGCCGGCCCTGTTCATCGGCATCGCGATGTCGCACGTCGCGCGCGTGCCGACGGACTTCGTCGGCATGGAGCTCGGCGAACCGCTGCTCTTCCGCGCCGCCGAGTGGCTGATCTGGGGCATCCCGCCCGACGGCTACTCGCTCAACCTGCACCCGATGGCGTTCGCGGCGTGGTTCGGCCTGCTCGCGACGGCGCTCAACCTCTTCCCGATCGCGCAGCTCGACGGCGGCCACATTTCCTACGCGGTGCTGGGACGCCGCTCGACCCTCGTCACGTTCGTCTTCCTCGGCATCGCGCTCGTGCTCACGTATTTCTCACTGAGCTGGCTCGTGTGGACGATCCTGCTGATCGTGATGCTGTTCGTGGTCGGCGCGCGGCACCCGCGCGTCATCGACGAGGACGCGCCACTCGATCGCACGCGCCTGTGGCTGGCGCTCTTCGCGGTGGTGATGTTCGTGCTCTGCTTCACGCCGGCGCCCATTCAACCCACACAATTTCTCGGGAACTGACGCTCTCCCGGGTGCTGGGAGCTGGCGCCTTAGGGTGCTGGGGTCCTCACGCTGCAAGGGGCTCGGGCGCTTCGCCTTAGGGGGCTTAAGGCCTTCGCCGTGGGGGGCTGGCTCCTTTCACGGCAGAGGGCTAGCCCTCTACAGCGTCAGTGCCCAGCCCCCTAGAGCGTCAGTGCCCAGCCCCCTACGACGTCAGCTCCGAGCCCCCTAAGGCATCAGCTCCGAGCCCCCTAGGGCGTCAGTTCCCCAGCGCCCTGGAGCGTCAGCTCCCCAGCACCTTCGAAAAACAGGAGTGTACGGTCCAAGCCGCCGCCGCACCCACCAGTCCCCGGTCTTCTGCCGTTCCTCCGGCGTCGAGAACCGGTAGCGGTACAGGTCGGCGCGCACGTAGTGCGGCGGGCCGTCGGGGAACGGGTTCAGCGCCAGCAGATCGAGCACGTCGGGCGATCCCTCGAGGAGACGCGCCAGGAAATCCTGGAACCACGGCTCGTCTTCCCACTGCCCCAGTGCCGCGAACCAGAGCTGCCAGTCGAGCCGCGGCTGGTGCGGCGCGACCCACGACAGAGGCCGGCCCGTGGCCGAGGGCATGTACTTGAACTCGTAGGTCAACCAGACGACGCCATCGTTCGATCCCTGCACGACGATCTCCGGCCGGTCGGTCGTCATCACGGCGAACAGCCCGTAGCCGTTCACGCTGCGCAGTGGCGCGATCGCCTCGTCGAGCGCGCGCACCGGCGGGATGGCGAGCGGGACGCCGCCGATGGCCGTCAGCCTCGCGACCGAGACCGGCACCGTCACCACCGCGAACGCGACCAGGAGCCACGCCTGCGCCGGATGCGCGCGCCGCCCGCTGCCGTCCTGCCGCCATCGCGCCGGCACGAGCCGCGCGAGCGCCCGGTCGTCCAGCAGCCAGAGGCAGAGCGCCGCCGCGAGCAGGTTGAAGAACGCGTAGTTGCCGGTGAGCGCGATCAGGGCCTGGAGGCCGACGAGACCGGCGCAGGCCGCGACCCGCGCGCGACGCGGGACCCGCGGGAGCACCGCGAACGGCAGCACGAGCTCGACCAGGATCGAGGCGGCGGTCGCGGCGCGCAGGACGCCGCGCGGCAACTGCGCGGCATACCAGGCCAGCGGCGTCGGCAGGGGCTGCGTCCAGAAGTGATACGAGAGCGCCGAGAGATTCCGCCACGTGGGATCGCCGCTCGCCAGCTTGACGAGCCCCGACTCGAACAGGAGGCGGAACAGCAGCCACGACATCAAGGCTCGTCCGACGAGCGGGGGATCGGGCGCGTCGCGCCAGCGATCGACGAGCCGCCACGGCGCGACGAACGCCGCGAGCAGCCCCGTTTCGAGCAGGAGCGTGTCCCACTGAAACGCGAGAAAGACGCCCGACGCCCGTGAGAGCCACAGGTACAGGCCCCAGAGCGGCAGCAGCACCACCGCCGGCGCCACCCCTGCGACGAGCAGCCCCGAGAGCGCGACGCCGCCCCAGCACGCCGCGCGAAGCGCCGCCGCGCTCGCCCCCGAAGGCTCGATGCCACCCGGGCCGGCCAGCCCGACGATCTGCACGGCGAGCGACGCGAAGGCGAACAGGTAGACGAGGCCGAGCAGGCGCCGGAACGCCCAGGCCGCCGCCCGATACGTCGTGACTCCGTGCTCCACTTCCTAACTTCCTAACTTCCTGACTTCCTCACTTCCCGTTTCAGAGAACGCTCACCGGATCGATATCGACCATCGTCCGCCGCTCGAGATCGCTGCGCGCGGCAAGCGCGGTCTTGAGGCTTTCACGCATCTGCCGCCGGTTCGTCCCCTTGACGAGGAACTGCGCGCGGTATTCGCCCCGGAGCTTGCCGAGCGGCGCGGGGGCCGGCCCGAGCACGGCGAACGCGCGCGAGCTGCCCTGGCGGAGCCGAGCGACCAGATCCGCGGCATCGTCCATCGCGCCGGCGAACGTCCGCGATCGCACCACGACATTGATGAGAAAGACCAGCGGCGGATAGCGCATCGCGGTCCGGAAGGCGATTTCCTTCTCGAAGAAGGCCGGATAGTCCTGGCGGCACGCGAGCTGGATGCTGTAGTGCGTCGGGTACAGCGTCTGGACGATGGCCTCTCCGGGCTGCTCACCCCGGCCGGCGCGGCCCGCGACCTGCGTCAGAAGCTGGAACGTGCGCTCGGACGCGCGAAAATCGGCGAGCCCGAGCCCGACATCCGCCGAGACGACGCCGACGAGCGTGACGCGCGGGAAGTCGTGGCCCTTGGCGATCATCTGCGTCCCCACCAGCACGTCGATCTCGCCGGCGCGGAAGCGACCGAGCAGCGCCGTGAGCGATCCCTTGCGGCGGATCGCGTCGCGGTCGAGCCGCGCCACGCGCGCGCCGGGGCACACCCGCCGCACCTCGGCCTCGACGCGCTCGGTGCCGAAGCCCGACTGCTCGAGGTACGGACCCGCGCACGCCGGGCAGGTCGTCGGCACTTTCATCGAGTAGTTGCAGTAGTGGCAGCGCGCCCGGCGCGAGGCGCCCTCCCCGTGCACGACGAGCGCGACGCTGCAGTTGGGACACTCGAACGCGCTCGCGCACTGGCGGCAGAACACCGCGGTCGCAAACCCGCGCCGGTTGAGGAGCACGAGCGCCTGTTCCCGCCGCTCGAGGCGGGTCGCGAGGCCTTCGACCAGGGCCCGGCTCAGGATGACGTCGGGGCCCGCGTCGGCGTATTCCTCGCGCATGTCCACGATCGTGACGGCCGCCAGCGGCCGGTCCAGCACGCGGCGCTCGAGCACCACGCGCTCGTAGCGGCCCGTCGACGCGTGGTGGTAGCTCTCGAGCGACGGCGTCGCCGATCCGAGGACGACGAGCGCGCCGGCGCGCTGCGCCCGCACGATCGCGACGTCCCGGCCGTGGTACCGCGGGCTTTCCTCCTGCTTGTACGACGCGTCGTGCTCCTCGTCCACGATGACGAGCCCGACACGCTCCAGCGGCGCGAACACCGCCGACCGCGTGCCGACGACGACGTCCACCTCGCCGCGGCGGATGCGCTGCCACTGGTCGTGGCGCTCACCGTCGGACAGCGCGCTGTGCTGGATCGCGACCCCTGCCCCGAACGCGAGCCGGCACGACTCGGCGAGCGCCGGCGTGAGGGCGATCTCGGGCACGAGCATCAGCACCCCGCGGCCCGATCGGCGCACCTCGGCGGCGACGCGCAGGTACACCTCGGTCTTGCCGCTGCCCGTCACGCCGTGCACGAGGGCCACGCGGAATTCGCCCGCCGCCGCCAGGGCCTGCAGCCGCCGCACCGCGGACGCCTGTTCGGGCGTCAGCACGCGATGCACGGCCGGCTCGGCCGCGGCCAGCGCCGCCGACTCGAACGGATCGCGATTCACGCGCTCGTGCGCCACGCGCACGAACCCATGGCGCGCAAGGCGCGCCAGCGCGTCGGAGGACACGCCCCGCGCCGCCAGGTCGGGCGCGGCGACGCCGGCGGGCGCGCCGGCCAGGATCCCGAGCGCCTCCCGCTGCCGCGCCGAAAGGCCCTCGGGGGTGTCGAGCGCGCCCAGGCCGGCCGCCGTGATCGTGGCGATGCGCACCCGCTTGTGCGCGTCGGCGCGCGTCCCGCGCGTCATCGGCGGCAGCGCCGAGACGATCGTCTCGCCCGGCCCCGCCGCGTAGTACGCCGCCGTCCAGCGCGCCAGTTCGACGACCGGCGCTGGGATGAACGCGTCCGTGTCGAGGATGTCCTTGATGGGCTTGATGCCGGCCGCCGCGACGGTCCCGGCCTCGTCCGCCGGCCCCACGACGATGCCCGTGACCGAGCGCTTGCCCAGCGGCACGACGGCACGAACGCCGGGAGGGGGGATCGCCAGGCCGTCCGGCACCCGGTACGTCAGAAGATCGAGACCGGGGACGGGGACCGCGACGAGACACCAAACGGTCCGCGCGGTTCTCGAGGTTCCGGGGGTTCTAGGTTCGGCGTTCTGGAGGTCGGGTTCTTGGGTTCGGGGGTTCGCGGGGTTCTGGGGGTTCTGCGACACGGGTGCGCTCAGAGTACCAGAACCCTCAGAACCTCTATCGTTCGTGAAGCATCCGCCGAACGAGCTTCATGTCCTCCCAGACTTCGCGCTTCGACGAGGGGTTGCGCAGGAGATAGGCCGGGTGGAACGTGGGGATGAGCGTCGCGCCGCGGTACTCGAACGGGCGGCCGCGCAGGCGCGAGATGGGCTCCTGGGTGTCGAGCAGCGTCTGCGCGGCGAACTTGCCGAGCGCCACGATCACTTTGGGCCGAATCGCGTCGATCTGCGCGAAGAGAAACGGCCGGCAGGTCTCGACCTCGTCGGGCTCGGGGTTCCGGTTCTCCGGCGGCCGGCACTTGATCACGTTCGCGATGTACACCTGATCGCGCGTGAGGGCGATCGCCTCGATGATCTTCGTCAGCAGCTGTCCCGCGCGGCCGACGAACGGAATGCCCTGGATGTCCTCGTCGCGCCCGGGCGCCTCCCCGACGAACATCAAATCCGCGTCCGGGTTGCCCACGCCGAACACAATCTGCCCGCGGCCCAACGTGTGGAGTTTGCAGCGCGTGCAGTCACCGAGATCCTCGCGGATCGAGATCAGGCGGTTCTTGGGGTTCTCGGGGTTCTGGAGGTTCTGAGCGGGTCGGGTTCGGGGGGTTCTGGGAGTTCTGGTTCAACGTCACGGTGTCGTCCGGGCGCGTGCGCCAGGCGGGATCCCGGGTCACGCCGGCGACACCGAGGTCGGCGGCGAAGCGCAGGTGGTCAGCGAGCGCGTCGCGGTTCATGGGCCTCGAGCAGCCGCTCGACGCGGTCGAGAATCGCCACCGCCACGCCCGACTTGCTCTGCAGCGGCACTTCGGTCGCCTCGTCCGGCCCGACGAGCGTGACCGCGTTCGTGTCGACGGCGAAGCCGGCGTCGGCGCGTGACACGTCGTTGGCCACGATCAGGTCCGCGCCCTTGCGCTCCCGCTTCTCGCGCGCGTGCGCGATCACGTCGCTCGGTCTCCGCCGCGAAGCCGACCAGGATCGGGCCGGCGCCGCGCGCGCGGCGCCGCGCGCCGAGATCCGCAAGGATGTCGGGCGTCTTGTGCAGGGTGAGCGTGAGCGTGTCGCCGCCCTTGGGCACCTTCTGGACCGCCGCCGCCGCGGGCGCGTAGTCGGCCACCGCCGCGGCCATCACCACCACGTCGGCCGCGTCGGCGCGCTCGAGCACGGCGCGATGCATCTCGCCGGCCGTCCGCACGCGCACGATCTCCGCGACGGCCGGCGGCTCGACCGCGGTCGGGCCGGCGACGAGGGTGACCACCGCCCCGCGCCGCGCCGCCTCGGCAGCCACGGCGAAGCCCATCTGCCCGCTGGACCGGTTGCCGACGTACCGGACGGGATCGAGATCCTCGTAGGTGGGCCCGGCCGTCACGATCACCGAGCGCCCGCGCAGCGGCCCGGCGGGCCGCACGACAGCCTCGGCGGCCGCCACGATCTCGTCGGGCTCGGCGAGGCGCCCCTTCCCGATCCAGCCGCACGCGAGGTAGCCCTCGCCCGGCTCGACGAACCGCACGCCGCGCGCGGCGAGCACGTCCAGATTCCGCCGCACGGCGGGATGCTGGAACATCTGGGTGTTCATCGCCGGCGCGACCAGCACGGGCGCCTGCGTCGCGAGGTACAGCGTGGACAGGAAATCGTCGGCGACGCCGTTCGCCATCTTGCCGATGATGTTCGCCGTCGCCGGCGCGATGATCAGCAAGTCGATCGTCGACGCCAGCGCGATGTGCTCGATGTCGGCGTTGGCGCCGGCCTCGAACTGATCCGTGATCACGCGCCGCCGCGTGATGGCCTCGAACGTCAGCGGCCCGACGAACCGCATGGCGTTGGCCGTCATCACGGCCACCACCTCGTGCCCGCGCTTCTGCAGGCCGCGGGTCACCTCGACCGCCTTGTAGGCGCCGATGCCGCCGGTCACGCCGAGTGCGATCAACATGTGGTGATTTGGTGATGTGGTGATTGGTGACTGGTGATTTGGTAATTTGGTAATTTGGTAATCGGGTAATTGGCGTGGTTACTCGTTGGGCTCGATCTTTTCGACGGCGCGCGTGAGCACTTCCTGCTGGGCGACGGTGGTCTTCTTGTGATCCTGCGCGTCGACGCGCGGCGTCGACCCGTTCTGCAGCTGGCGGGCGCGGGCGCCGGCCGTCACGACGAACTCGAAGGTGTTGTTCAGCTTGGTCTTGTCGATCATTCAAAGCTCCCGACTATCTTTTCGGCTTCTTCCGTCATATGCCGTAGTTTCGCCCGCTCGGCCACCACGATGGCACGGAGCCGGTCCACGGCGGTCTCCAGGTCGTCGTTCACCACGACGCAGTCGTACTCGGCGAACGCCGCCACTTCCTCCCGGGCCACCTCGAGGCGCCGGCGGATGGCCTCCTCGCTGTCCTTGCTCCGCCCGCGGAGCCGCGGCTCCAGGACCTCGAAGGACGGCGGCATCACGAAGATCGCCGTCGCCCGCGTCGTCCGCTTGCGGACCTGCCGGGCGCCCTGCACGTCGATGACGAGCACCACGTCCTCGCCCCGGGCGAGCTGCCGCTCGATGTCCACGGCCGAGGTGCCGTACAGGTTGCCGAAGACCTCCGCCCACTCCAGGAACTCATCGCGCGGCGATCATGGCTTCGAAGCGTTCCCGGCTCACAAAATTATAGTCCACGCCGTCGGTCTCGCCGGCCCGCGCGGCTCGCGACGTGTACGAGCGCGACAGGCGGAGATTGGGCGCGCGCTCGACCAGGCGCTCGGCCAGCGTGGTCTTGCCGGTGCCCGAGGGCGCCGACAGGATGAACAGCAGTCCGCGCCCGCTACTCGACATTCTGGACCTGCTCGCGCATCTTCTCGAGCTCGGCCTTCGCGGCGATGACCAGCTCGGAGACGCGCAGGCCGTCGGCCTTCGAGCCCATCGTGTTCACCTCGCGATTCATCTCCTGCAGCAGGAAGTCGAGCTTGCGCCCGCAGGGCTCCGGCGCCGTCGCCGAGGGCGCCCCAGTGCGCGACGTGCCCGCGGAAACGCGCGAGCTCCTCGCTGATGTCGGATCGCGCCGCCGCGCGCACGATTTCCTGCGCGACCGCGGTCGCGTCGGCCTGCGAGCGTCCGCGTCAGCTCTTTCACGCGCTCGGTGAGCCGCGCCTCGACGCCCGCGCGGCCCTCCTCGGCGGCGGCCGCGATTCGCTCGACGAGGCCCGCGACGGTCTGCCGGCGCTCCTCGAGGTCCGCCCGCAGGTGATCGCCCTCGCGCGCGCGCATCGTGTCGAGATCGACGAGCGCCTCATCCACGGCGGCGCGCACCAGGTCGGCCAGGGCGGCTTGCGCCGCCTCGTCGGGCGCCACCGCCTGATCGCGGATCGCCAGCGCCTGCGGCAGGCGCAGCAGATCGCCCGGCGTGAGCGCGCCCGCGACCAGCCCGCGGCTCCGCGCCGTCTCGAGCGCCCGCACGAGCGCCTCGCAGAACGCCTCGTTCAGCTCCACCTGGAACGTCGGGCGCCTGCCGCGTCTGCACGGACACGGACAGCTCGACGCGGCCCCGCGCCAGCCGCTTCGCCGCCGAGCGCGCGCACGTCCGCCTCGACGCCCGCCAGCGACGGACGGCAGGCGCAGCTGGAGGTCGAGATGGCGGTGGTTCACGGCCCGCACCGTCACCGCGATGGTGGCGCGCTCGTCCTCGCGCGTCACGGCGGCGAACCCGGTCATCGACTTGATCACGACGGCACCATCCGCCCCTCGGCCTTGCGGCCCTCGAGCAGCTGCAGCTGATAGAGCGACGCGTACGTGCCGTCGGCGCTGCGCCAGCAGGTCGTCGTGGCGGCCGATCTCCACGACGCGCCCGCGCTCGAGCACGATGATCGCGTCGGCGCGCCGGATGGTCGACAGCCGGTGCGCGATGACGAACGAGGTCCGGTTCATCATCAGGTTGGCGAGCGCCTCCTGCACGAGCAGCTCCGACTCGGAGTCGAGCGCCGAGGTCGCCTCGTCGAGCACGAGGATCGGCGCGTCCTTCAGCAGGGCCCGCGCGATCGCGAGCCGCTGCCGCTGCCCGCCCGACAGCCGCTGGCCGCGCTCGCCGATCCGCGTGTCGTAGCCGTCGGGCAGCGCCGACGATGAACTCGTGCGCGTGGGCCGCGCGCGCGGCGGCCTCGACCGCCGCCGGCGGCGCGTGCGGCGTGCCGTAGGCGATGTTGCGGCCGATCGTGTCGTCGAAGAGCACCGTCTCCTGCGTGACGATGCCGATCTGCCGGCGGAGCGACGCGAGCGTCACCTCCCGGATGTCGACGCCGTCGATGAGGATCGCCCCGGTGCTCACGTCGTAGAAGCGCGGCAGCAGGTTGACCAGCGTCGTCTTGCCCGCGCCGCTGCGGCCCGACGATCGCCACCATCTGCCCGGCGCGAACGCGCGAAGGACACCTCGCGCAGGATGCGCGCGGGGCTGTCTTCGTAGCCGAACCCCACGTCGCGGAACTCGATCGCCGACCGGAACGGCGCCAGCGGCGCCGCGCCGGGCCGCTCGTGCACCTCGGTGTGCGTGTCGAGCATGCTCGAAGATGCGCTCGGTCGCGGCCATCGTCTGCTGCAGGTTGGCGTTCACGCGGCTCAGCTTCTTCGCCGGCCCGTACATCATCAGCAGCGCGGCCACGAACGACGTGAATTCGCCGGTGGTGAGCCGCCCGGAGGCGATCTGCGCGCTGCCGTACCAGAGGGCCACGGCCATGCCGATGCCCCCGAGCACTTCCATGAGCGGCGGCAGGCTCGCGAGCGCGGCCGTCACCTTCATGTTCGTCCGGAACAGCTGCCAGCCGGCGCGCGCGAACTTGTCGCCTTCCTCGCGCTCGTTCCCGAACGCCTTCACGATGCGGTGCCCGGTGAAGGCCTCGACGCCGATGTGCGAGATGCTCTCGAGCGCCTCCTGGCTGCGGCGCGTCGTGCGGCGCACCCGCTGCCCGAGCCGCACCAGCGGATAGACGACGAGCGGCGCGCTCGTCATGCAGAGAATCGCGAGCCGCGCGTCGTAGTAGAACAGCAGCGCCGCCAGGCCGACGAGCGACAGCGACTCGCGCGCCAGGTCGCCCGCCGTCTCCGACACCGCCTGCTGGACCTGCCCCACATCGTTGGTGATGCGCGACATCAGCTGGCCCGTGGTCCAGTGGGCGAAGAAGCTCGCCGACTGCCCGAGGATGTGGTCGAACAGCCGGTTGCGCAGGTCCATGACCACCCGCTGGCCGACGTCGGCCATCAGGTAGGACGAGACGTACGATCCGACGCCCTTCAGGAGATACAGCCCGACGATCGCCCACGCCGTCTGTGCGAGGCGCGTCTGGCTCGGCAGCACGCTGTCGAGGATCGGCCGGATGAGCGCGGCCAGGCCGGCCGACGTGGCCGCGTAGACCAGCATCGCCGCCACGGCCCACACCAGGCGCGCGCGATACACCGCCGCCATGCGGAAGAGCCGCCGGAGCGAGTCGTTCACGCCAGCCTCATCGCACGGACGCTCCGTAGCCGCCCGGATGGGCCTGCCGCCAGCGCCACGCGGTGGCCACGATCGTGTCGAGATCGGAGTGCACGGGCGTCCAGCCGAGTTCCGCGCGCGCTTTCCCTGCAGCGGCGCACAGCACCGCCGGATCGCCCGGCCGGCGTGCGGCCACCCGCCGGGGCACCGGCCGGCCGGTGACGCGCTCGACGGCCTCGATGACCTCGCGCACCGAGTGCGGACGGCCGGTCCCGAGGTTGTACGCGGGCGAGGCGCCCGACGTCGATCGCGCTCCAGCGCCCGCACGTGGGCATCGGCCAGGTCGGTCACGTGGACGTAGTCGCGCAGGCAGGTGCCGTCGGGCGTCGGGATAGTCGTCGCCGAACACATCGAGGCCCTGCCCACCGGCGGCCGCGTCGATGCGCCCGCGGGATGAGGTGGATCTCGGGACGGTGATCCTCGCCGATCTCGCCGTCGGGATCGGCGCCGGCGGCGTTGAAGTAGCGCAGGCGCGACCGCGCGGATGCCCGTCGCCGCGCTCGAAGTGCGGCAGCGCGCGTTCGATCGCGAGCTTGGTCTCGCCGTAACTGTTGATCGGCTCCTGCGGATGCGATTCCGTCGATGGGCGTCTCGCGCGGCTCGCCGTAGTCGGCGCAGGTCGACGACAGCACGAACCGGCGGACGCCGCTCGGCCGCCATCGCCTCGAGCACGCCGAGCGCCCCGTCGACGTTCTGGCGATAGTAGCGAAGCGGCTCGCGCACCGACTCGCCCACGTCGAGCAGCGCCGCGAAGTGCAGGACGCGCCGACACCGGATAGCGGCGCAGCGCCGCGCGCACCGCCGCCGCGTCGCTCGACGTCGCCCTCGACGAGCGGGCCCCACTGCACCGCCTCGCGGTGGCCCGCCACCAGGTTGTCGAACACCACCACCTCGTAGCCCGCGCCGTGGAGCGCCTTGGCCGCGTGGCTGCCGATGTAGCCGGCGCCGCCGGTCACCAGGACCCGCCGCGGGAGGTCGCGCTCAGCGGCCAATGGAAAGGTAAGTGAAGCCGAGCGCGCTGCATCTGCTCGGGCGAATAGATGTTCCGGCCGTCGAAGACGACGGGCGTCTTGAGCTGCGCGCGCATCTTCGCGAAGTCGGGCTCGCGGAACTCGTTCCACTCCGTGACGATGGCCAGCGCATCGGCGCCGGTCAGCGCGTCGTAGCTCTTCTCGCAGATCGTGATGCGGTCGCCGAACAGCCGCCGCGCCGTCGCGGCGGCCTCCGGATCGTAGGCCCGCACGACGGCGCCGTCGGCGAGCAGCCGCTCGATGATCGTGATCGCCGGCGCCTCGCGCATGTCGTCGGTCCGCGGCTTGAACGCCAGGCCCCACAGCGCGATCGTGCGTCCCTTCAGGCTGCCGAAATGCGCGCGCATCTTCTCCACCAGACGCTCCTTCTGCGCCTGCGTTCACCGCCTCGACGGCCTCGAGCATGCGGAAGTCGATACCCGCGCTCGGCGGCGGACTGAATGAGCGCCTTCACGTCCTTCGGGAAACAGCTGCCGCCGTAGCCCGACGCCGGGAAACAGGAACGACGTGCCGATGCGGCGGTCCGAGCCGATCGCCTGGCGCACCTGGTCGACGTCGGCGCCGACCAGCTCGCAGACGTTCGCGATCTCGTTCATGAACGAGATCCGCGTCGCCAGAATCGAGTTCGCCGCGTACTTGCAGAGCTCGGCGCTCGCCGTGTCCATCAACATGATCGGCGCGCCGGTGCGCGTGAACGGCCGGTAGAGCTCCTCGCATCGCGGCCGCCGCGCGCGCGTCGGGCACGCCGATGACGACGCGGTCCGGCTTCAGGAAGTCCTCGACCGCGGCGCCCTGCTTCAGGAACTCCGGATTGCTGACCACGCTGAACGCCTGCGTGGTCTCCACCGCGATGGCCGCGCGGACTTTCTCCGCCGTGCCGACCGGCACCGTGCTCTTGTCCACGATCGACCGTGTACTTGTTCAGCGCCCGGCCGACGTCGCGGGCCACGGCCAGCACGTGCTGCAGGTCCGCCGATCCGTCCTCGCCCTGCGGCGTGCCGACCGCGATGAACACGATCGACGCGGCGCGCACGGACGCTTTCAGATCCGTCGTGAACGTGAGCCGCTCTTCCCCGCGATTGCGACGCACGAGCTCCTCGAGCCCGGGCTCGTAAATGGGCATCCGCCCCGCGGTCAGCGTCTCGACCTTGGCCGCGTCCTTGTCCACGCAGGCCACCGTGTTCCCGTTCTCCGCCAGACACGCGCCCACGACCAGTCCGACGTACCCCGTCCCGACTACGGCGATTTTCATGACCCAAGAAGATACTGATTGTGAACGACTTAGACAAGACTTTGACGGGGGTGCTAACGTTCTGCCCCGTGCGCGTCGTCCTCGACTACCGCCCGGCCCTGCACGGCGCGCAGCGGCGTCGGCGAATATACCCACGAACTGGCCCGCGCGCTGCTGGCCGCCTTCCCGCCGGCGGCGTCCCCTCGCGATCTCGCTCTCACCCTCTTCTCGAGTTCCTGGCGCGACCGCCTGCGCCTGCCGGGAGACCTGGACGGCGCCGACGCGGTGGACTGCCGCGTGCCGGTGGCGGTGCTGAACGCGGCCTGGCACCGGCTGGGCCTGGCCGCCGGTGGAGTGGCTGACCGGCGACCGCTTCGATGTGACGCACTCGATGCATCCGCTGCTGCTGCCGTCGCGGCGCGCCGCGCACGTCGTCACGGTCCACGACCTGAATTTCCTGGCGCACCCCGAGCGGACGCGGGCCGAGATTCGCCGCGACTATCCCGCGCTCGCCCGGGCGCATGCGGCGCGCGCGGACGCGGTGATCGCGGTGTCGCGCTTCACGGCGCGCGAGGTCGAGCGCCAGCTCGAGGTCGCCCGCCGAGAAGATCGCGATCTGTTCGCCCGGCGCGCCGCCCTGGGCGCCGCGCCGCGCGCAACCCGAGGGCGGCGGCTACCTGCTCTTTTTCGGCACGCTCGAGCCGCGCAAGAACGTCGGCGCGCTCCTCGACGCCTACGAGCGCCTCCTCGACCGATCGCCGAAGCCGCCGCCGCTCGTCCTGGCCGGCGCCGCCACCGCGGCCGCGCGGCCCTGGCTCGATCGGATCGCGCGCCCGCCGCTCGCCGGCCACGTGCGCGCCGCCGGCTACGTGGTGCCCGAGGCCCGGCGCGCCCTGTATGAGGGCGCGCGACTGCTCGTGCAGCCATCGTTCGAGGAAGGCTTCGGCCTGACCGTGCTCGAAGCGATGACGATCGGCGTGCCGGTGGTCGCCGCCAACCGCGGCGCCCTGCCCGAACTCGTGGACGACGCGGGGCTGCTCGTCGATCCGGAGCCCGAGTCGATCGCCGGCGCCATCGCGCGGCTCCTCGACGACGAGGCGCTCGCGGCGACGTGCGCGGCCAAGGGCGAGATGCGCGCGTCGCATTACCGGTGGGACGCCACGGCGCGCGCCGTGTACGGCGTCTACCGGCAGGCGATGGAGCACCGCGCCTGACATGCGCATCGGCATCGACGCGCGCGAGCTGATGGGCCACTCGACCGGCGCGGGCCGCTATCTGGCCGGCCTGCTGACCGAGTGGGCGCGATCGCCGCGGGCCGCGCGCCACGAGTTCCTGCTGTACCTGCCCGGGCGCGCGGACCTGCCCTGCGATCCCGCGCGATTCGTCCAGCGGCTCATCGAGGGATCCCCCGGCACGTGGTGGGAGCAGCGCCGGCTCGCCCGGGGCGCGGCGCGCGATCGCCTCGACGTCTTCTTCGCGCCGGCCTACACCGCCCCGCTCGCGCTCGACGTGCCGCTCGTCCTGGCGATCCACGACGTGTCGTTCGCGGCCTTCCCCGAGTGGTATCGCCTGCGCGAGGGCGCGCGGCGGCGGCTGCTGAGCCGCCTGGCCGCCCGGCGCGCGGCGGCCGTCGTCACGATCTCGCGGTTCTCGCAGCGCGAGATCGCCGAGCACTTCGGGCTGCCGCCCGGCCGGATCCACGTCATCCCCCCCGGCATCGAGGGACCGCCGACGGGCGCGCCCCGCCAGCAGGACGAGCCGCGCATCCTCTTCGTCGGTTCGATCTTCAACCGCCGCCACGTGCCCGACCTCGTGCGCGCGGTCGCGCGGCTCGCGCGGCACCGCCCGGGCGTGTCGCTGGACGTGGTGGGCGACAACCGATCGTTTCCGCGCGAACGGCTGGATCGCGTGATCGACGCGGAAGGCGCCGGCGCCTTCGTCCGCTGGCGCCGGTACGTGCCGGAGCCGACGCTGCGCGAGCTCTACGGACGCGCGCGCGCGTTCGCGTTCCTGTCCGAATACGAAGGGCTCGGCCTCACGCCGCTCGAGGCGCTCGCCTGGGGCGTCCCGCCCGTGCTCGCCGACACCCCGGTCGCCCGGGAATCGTGCGGCGAGGCCGCGGCGTACGTCCGGTCCGGCGACGTGCACGGCACGGCCGACGCGCTCGAGCGCGTCCTCTTCGACGAGGGCGAGCGCGCGCGGATCCTGACCGCGGCGCCGGCCGCGCTGGCCGGCTACGACTGGCCGACGGCCGCCGACCGGACGCTGGCGCTCCTGGAAAGCCGATGACGGACCTCTCCATCGTCATCGTGAGCTTCAACGCGCGCGCCGACCTGGAGCGATGCCTGCGCTCGCTCGCCGAGCACCCGCCCCGCGCGTCGACCGAGGTCATCGTCGTCGACAACGCGTCGGGGGACGGGAGCGCGGATCTGGCGCGCGGCTTCCCCGGCGTGACGGTGATCGAGGCGGGCGCCAACCTCGGCTTCGCGGCGGGCACGAACGTCGGGCTGCGCGCCAGCCGCGGGGCGGCCCTGCTGCTCCTGAACAGCGACACGATCGTCCCGGGCGGCGCGCTCGACGCCCTGCTCGCCGAGCTCGATCGCCCGCCGCGCGCCACCGTCGTCGGCCCGCGGCTCGTCGACACGGCAGGGCGCACCGAGCTGTCGTTCGGGCCGATGGTGGGACCGTTCGCCGAGCTGTGGCAGAAGACGCTGATGCGCGGGCACGCGCGCGGGTGGCCGATCGTCGCGTCGCTCGTCGAGCGCCGGACGCGCCAGGGCGGGACGCCTGACTGGGTGAGCGGCGCCTGCCTGCTCGTCCGGCGGGCCGACGCGGAGGCCATCGGCTGGCTCGACGAGCGGTATTTCATGTATCTCGAGGACGTGGACTTCTGCGCGGCCGTCCGGGCCCGCGGCGGCCTGGTGCGGTTCACGCCGGCGGTCGAAATCGTGCACGCGCGGGGCAAATCGGTCGCGGCGGCGCCCGCCACCGTGTCGGCCGGCTACCGGCGGAGCCACGTGGCGTTCTACGAAAAACACCATCCGCTGTGGGCGCCGCTGCTGCGCGTGTATCTTCGGTGGGCGCGGGGGGGGCGGCTCCCGGTAGGGACTAGGGATTAGAGGGTAGGGATTAGGACGAAGCCCTGAGCCCTAAGCCCTAAGCCCTGAGCCCTAAGCCCTAAGCCCTAAGCCCTGAGCCCTGAGCCCTGAGCCCTAAGCCCTAAGCCCTAAGCCCTAACCCCTGCAGGTATCATTCCCCCGTGCGCATCGGCATAGACGCGCGGAAGCTGCACGACTTCGGCATCGGGACCTACATCCGCAACCTCCTGCGGCAGCTGGCGCGGCTCGATCACGACACCGAGTTCGTGGTGCTGTGCCGGCCGGACGACCGCGCGGATGTGTCGGCGCTCGGGACGAACTTCCGGGCGGTCGCCGAGTCGTCCGCAACTACTCGGTGGCCGAGCAGTTGCGCGTGCCGCTCGCGCTTCGGCGCGAGGGCGTGACGCTGTTCCACGCGCCGCACTACGTGCTGCCGCCGCTCGTCTCGTGCCGATCCGTCGTGACGATCCACGACTGCATTCACCTGATGTTCCCCGCAGTACCTGCCCAACCGGTTCGCCCTCGCGTACGCGCGCACGGCGATCACCTCGGCCGCGCGCCGCGCCACGCGCATCCTCACCGTGTCGGAGAGCTCGAAGCGCGACATCCTGCGCTACGTCGACGTGCCGCCGGAGAAGATCGACGTGATTCCAACGCGTACGACGAGCGGTTCTCGGTCGAGCCCGGGGCCGACGAGGTGGCGGGCGTCCGCGAGCGCTACCAGCTCGGGGGCGACTTCGTGCTCTACGCCGGCACCGTGAAGCCGCACAAGAATCTCGAGCGGCTGATCGACGCGTTCGCGCAGACGCGGAAGGCGCGGCCTCGACCGGCTCCGGCTCGTGCTGATCGGCGACGACATCTCGCGCTACGCCTCGCTGCGCCGCGCCGTGCACCGCCACCAGCTGCACCAGCACGTGCGCTTCCTCGGCTACATGCCGGAGTCGACGCTCGCCGTGCTGTACCGCCTCGCGTCGGTGTTCGTGTTTCCCTCGCTCTACGAGGGCTTCGGCCTGCCGCCGCTCGAGGCGATGGCCAGCGGGACGCCGGTCGTGACGTCGAACGTGTCGTCGATGCCGGAGGTCGCGGGCGGCGCGGCCTTCCTCGTCGATCCGTACGACTCGACGTCGATCGCCGAGGGCCTCACCCGCGTCCTGACCGATGACGCCCTGCGCCGCGACCTCTCGGTCCGCGGTCTCGCGCGCGCGAAGCAGTTCTCGTGGGAGCGCTCGGCCCGCCGCGTGCGTGAGATCTATGGCGAGGTGGGACGGTGAGGATGTCACGCTGCCATCCCGCCATGGCTGGAACCACAGAGGCGCCGAGGCGCAGAGGGCACGCCAGCGGGACCACCGTACGGGGCCCGGCGCGGGCAGGCCTGCGGCGCAGGCCCGCCCGACGGAGCGCGGAGCCGGGAATCGAACAAGTCGACCGCATCCCCCGCTCGTTCGATTCTCGGCTCCGCGCTCCCTTGGCCGCCTTCGGCGGCCCGCGCCGAGCCCGCAGCGGACAGGCCTCCGAGTCTCTGTGTCTCTGTGGTTCCGCCCGATGAAGATCGCCCTCGTCCACGACTGGCTGACGGGCATGCGCGGCGGCGAGAAGGTGCTCGAGGTGCTCTGCGAGCGCTTCCCCGACGCCGAGCTCTTCACGCTCGTCCACGTGCCCGGGTCCGTGTCGCCGACGATCGAGCGCCGCGATGCGCGGGACCTCGTTCGTGCAGCACCTGCCGCTGGCCGGCCGGCACTACCGCGTCTACCTGCCGCTCTTCCCGCTCGCCGTCCGGGGCTTCCACTTCGACGGCTACGACTTCGTGTTGAGCGTGAGCCACTGCGCCGTGAAGTCGGTCGTGACGCCGCCCGACGTGCGGCACCTCTGCTACTGCCTCACGCCCATGCGCTACGCCTGGGATCAGTTCGACGCGTATTTCGGGCCGGATCGCATCGGGTGGGCCGCCAGCCAGCTCATGCGGCCGGTCATGGCGGCCATGGCCCGCTGGGACCGGGCCACGGCCGGGCGCGCCGACCGCTACACCGCCATCTCGCGTTACGTTGCCGGGCAGGATCCGCCGATACTATAATCGCGTGGCAGACGTGGTGTATCCCCCAGTCGACACAGGGTTTTTCGCCGTCGCCGACGGCCCCGCCGACCGGTCGGCGCTGGTCGTGTCGGCGCTGGTCCCCTACAAGCGCGTCGACCTCGCGATCGACGCCTGCCGCCGCGCCCGTGTGCCCCTCACCATCGTCGGTGACGGCCCCGAGCGCGCCCGGCTCGACACGCCAGGCCGCGGGCGCCGCGGTCACGTTCACAGGCCGCCTCCCGGACGACCAGGTGCGCGCCGCCTATCAGCGCGCCGGCGTCGTCGTGCTGCCGGGCGAAGAGGATTTCGGGATCGTGCCGCTCGAAGCCAAGGCCTGCGGGCGCCCCGTCGTGGCCCTCGGCCGGGGCGGCGCGCTCGAGACGATCGAGCCCGGGCTGAACCGGCCTGCTCGTCGGCGAGCCGGACGCCGACGCGCTTGCCGGCGCCATCAGCGACGCGCTCGGCCGCGCGTGGGACACCGGCGCCGTCCGCCGCCACGCGGAGGCCTTCGGCCGCGAGCGCTTCGGTGACGAGATGGACGCGCTCGTGCGCGACACGGCCGCCGCGCCGGAGCCGACCCGGTGGTGAAGCGACACAACCGCCTGCTCGTCGCCTTCCACGTCGTCTCGGACGCGATGCTGGGCGTCTCGGCCTTCCTCATCGCGTATCTGATCCGGTTCTACACGCCGGCTCATCCCCATCACCAAGGGCGTGCCGCCGTTCGGGCAGTACCTCGATGCTGCTGCCCTTCATCGCGGCGCTGGTCCCGATCGCGTTCCACCTGCAGGGTCTCTATCGCCTGCGCCGCGGCCGCTCGCGCGTGGACGACTTCTTCGCCGTCTTCGTCGGCAGCATCCTCGCGGTCGTGTTCGGCATCATCGCCACCCTGTACGTGCAGACCTACTTCGCCTCCGACGCCGCGCGCGACCGGGGCGCGTTCGAGGTGTCGCAGGTCGTCTGGGGCATCTTCCTCGTCCTGAACGTGGCGTTCACGTTCGCCTCGCGCGAGCTCGTGCGGGAGATCCTCGAGCGCCGCTGGCGCGCCGGCATCGGCCTGAAGCGCATCCTCATCGCGGGCGCGGGCGAGCTCGGCCGCCTGGTGCCGACAAGATCCTCGAGCACCGCGAGCTGGGCTATCCAGATCGTCGGCTTCGTGGACGACCGCGCCGTCGGCGACCACCTCGGCTACCGCGGCCTGCCCGCTGCTCGGCACGCTCGAGGACGCGGCGGAGATTTCGACGCGGGAAGGCATCGACCACCTGTACGTCGCGCTGCCGCCGGAACAGCACGTGCGGATGCTGCAGCTGATCGAGAGCACGAGCCGCGAGATGGTGGACGTGCAAGGTCGTCCCGGACCTCCTGCAGGTGATCGCGCTGCGCGCGCGGCTCGAGGACCTCGACGGCGTGCCCGTCATCAACATCAACGACATGCCGCTCCAGGGCTTCAACAGCATCGTCAAGCGCGCGATCGACCTCGGGATCTCCGCGGCCGCGCTCGTCGTGCTGGCCATTCCCCTGGCGATCGTCGCGGCCATCGTGCGCCTGACCTCGCCGGGGCCGGTGTTCTACGCGCAGGAGCGGATGGGCCTGGACGGCAAGCCGTTCATGATCCACAAGTTCCGATCGATGTACCGACGACGCCGAGCGCGACACCGGCCCCGTCTGGGCGCGCGAGGACGACCCGCGCGTGCACGCCGGTCGGGCGGTTCCTGCGGCGGTCGAACGTCGACGAGCTGCCGCAGCTCTGGAACGTCCTGCGGGGCGACATGTCGATCGTCGGGCCGCGGCCCGAGCGGCCGCTGTTCGTCGAGCAGTTCAAGCACAGGATCCCGCAGTACATGCTGCGGCACAAGGTGAAGGCGGGCCTGACCGGCTGGGCGCAGGTGAACGGCTGGCGCGGCAACACGTCGCTCGAGAAGCGCATCGAGTACGACCTCTACTACATCGAGAACTGGTCGGTGCGGCTCGATTTCAAGATCATGTGGCTCACGCTCGTGCGAGGGTTCTTCCACAAGCACGCCTACTAAGCTCCCCATTCCATGTCCACCGGACGCGTCGTCATCACCGGAGCCGCCGGCTTCATCGGCTCCCATCTCGCCGAGACCCTGCTCGACCGCGGCTACTCGGTGGTCGGCATCGACAACCTGCTGACCGGCGACATCGCCAACATCGCGCACCTGGTGAACCGCGACTTCACGTTCATCAAGCACGACGTCACCAACTACATCTACATCGAAGGGCCGGTCGACTACGTCCTGCACTGGGCCAGCCCGGCGAGCCCGATCGACTACCTCGAGCTGCCGATCCCGACGCTGAAGGTCGGCGCCCTCGGCACGCACAAGGCGCTCGGCCTCGCGAAGGCGAAAGGGGCGCGGTTCGTCATCGCCTCCACGTCCGAGGTGTACGGCGATCCCCTCGAGCACCCGCAGAAGGAATCGTACTGGGGCAACGTGAACCCGATCGGGCCGCGCGGCGTGTACGACGAGGCCAAGCGCTTCGCCGAGGCGATGACCGTGGCCTACCACCGCTTCCACGGCCTCGACACGAAGATCGTCCGGATCTTCAACACCTACGGCCCGCGGATGCGCGTGAACGACGGCCGCGCCGTGCCCGCGTTCATCTCGCAGGCGCTGCGGAACGAGGACGTCACCGTCTTCGGCGACGGCAGCCAGACGCGCAGCTTCACCTACGTCACCGACCTCGTGGACGGGATCATCCGGCTGATGCAGTCGGACGTGAACGACCCGGTCAACATCGGCAACCCGCGCGAGATGACGATCAAGCAGATCGCCGAGACGATCATCCGGATGACCGGCTCGACGAGCCGACTCGTCTACAAGCCGCTGCCGACCGACGACCCGAAGGTGCGCCAGCCCGACATCACGCGCGCGACGACCCTGCTGAAGTGGGAGCCGAAGGTCGCCCTCGAACAAGGGCTCGTGAAGACGATCGACTACTTCCGCACAAAAGTCAGGTAGGTCGGGTGGGTCAGGTAGGCCGGGTTGGGAAGAATGCCCACCCGACCTACCAGCCCTACCCGCCTGCCTCGCCGAAGCCGTAGGGAAGGCGGCCTACGCCAGCGCTTTGACCACGACGCGGCGGTTCTTCGCCCGGTCCTCGCGCGTGTTGTTGGGCGCGACCGGGTTGTCCTCGCCGTAGCTGATGGTGTTCATGCGGTGCAGCGGGATGTGGTAATGCTCGTAGAGGTACAGCTTGACGGCCTCGGCGCGCTGCAGGCCGAGCTTCTCGTTGTACGTTTTGTCGCCCGTCGAGTCCGTGTAGCCCTCGATCTCGAAGTAGACGTTCTGCGGATTGCTCTTGAGCTGTTCGACCATCTCGTCGAGCTTGGCCTTGGCCTCGTCGGGGAGCGCGGTGTTGTCGAACTTGAAGTTCGCCTCGTCCGCGCTCAGCACGACCTCGAAGACGAGCTTGCGCGAGGCCATGTCGACGGCGTCCGCCTTGGCGTCGGCGGCAGCGGCGGCCGTGGCGGCCGAATCGGCGCTCGACTGGGCGTGGTTCGCCGCCTGGTTGGCCGCCTGCGCCGCCTGGTTGGCCGCCTGCGCCTCCTGATGCGCGCCGGCCACGGCGTCCTCGTTCCGGCTGATCCGGTTCTGGTTCTCCTGCACCGTCGACGACAGGCCTTCGACCTTGTCGTCCACGGTCTTGACGTTCTGCTTCACGAAGCCCTTGCTCGCGCAGGCGGGCAAGCCCAGGCTGATGGTCAACAACGCGACGGCGGCTGGAACACGCATGTGCATTTCCTCCTGACAGCTCCTCGAGGAGCCTGCGAGATCGAGAACCAAATTCCTTGCCATCCCGTCGGGACCGATTTCCCGGGAATTACCCCACGCGCTGCACGAGGGCGGCTCGCGGGACGGTAAGCTTGAGCTCAAGGAGGGAATAATTTTCACGCCGGTGGCCCGTGTCGGGGCCTGGGTTAGAGTGGGGAGGGTGTCGCATCGATGCTGATGTCCGTGTTGATCCTCGCCGCGGCGGTTGCCGCGCCGGCGCCGGCCGGCGCCGACGGCGTCGCCACGGCCCGGGCGCTGTACAACGCCGGCGACTACGACGCGGCGATCGAGGCGGCGACCCTCGCGCGGCGGCGTCCCGCCGACGCCGGCCCCGCGGCCCTCGTCCTCGCCCGCGCGCGGCTCGAGCGGTATCGCGACCGGGGGCAGGAGGTCGACCTCACCGAAGGGCAGGCGGCGCTCGCGGCCGTGGATCCCGCCGCGCTGCCGCCGCGCGATCGCCGCGAATACCTGGTGGGGCTCGCCGAGCTGCAGTACTTCGACGGCCGTTTCGGCGCGGCCGCGGAGTTGTTCGACTCGGTCATCGACGCCGCCGGCGCTCCCGGCGCAGACGAGACGGCAGACGCGGCGCGGGACCGCCTCCTGGACTGGTGGGCGACGGCGCTCGACCGCGCCGCGCGCGAGCAGGCTGCGCCGCCGGCCGTCTACACGCGGCTGCTGGATCGCATGGAGGCCGAACTGCGCGCGCGGCCCGCGTCGGCGACCGCGGCCTACTGGATTCCCGTCGCGGCCCGTGGCGCGGGCGACCTCGGGCGCGCCTGGGACGCCGCGATCGCCGGCTGGCTGCGCGCTTCGCTCACCGACCACCCCGACCGCCTGCGCGCCGACTTGGACCGCTTCGTGCGCGAGACCCTGATCCCCGAGATAAGCGGCGCGTCCGCCGCTCGCCCGCCACGCGATCAGAACGCCGTCACCGAGGAATGGAACGCCGTCACCGCCAGGCCACCGGGAAACTGACGACTAGCGACTGACGACTTGAGCCTTGCGACTAGCGCAGCTCCGTTGCCATCGCCGCCGCCTTGTCGGCGAGCTGTCCGGCGTACGGGACATTCCGCGCGGCGAGCGCGTCCTCGGCCTGCTGAATGAATCGCCGAGCCGCCTCGGTACTGCGTCTTCCCGTCCGCGCTCAATCCCTGGTAGTTCACCTGGCCCAGATCCCGCGATGCGCGATCGAGCACGGCCCGCACGCGCTGGACGGCGGCAGCCACGTCGGGCGTGGTCTGGAGCGTCGGCGCCGGGGCGGGAGCGGCCGTGGTGTCGGGGACCGCGTCGGGGGCCGCGGGCACCGGCGCGGGCGGAGCCGCGGCGGCCGGCTGGCGCGGCGCGGGTGATGCGGGAGCGGGAGCGGGCTCGGCGGCGGCAGGCTGGGGGGCCGGCGCCGGCTCGCTCTCGGCGATGGTCGGCGGCGGGACGACGTGCGCCGGCGCCGCCGGCGCCTCCAGCCCCGGTCCCGGCTGCGGCGTGCGCGCGTGCAGGAGCGCACACCCCGACGCCCCCGCGGCCGTGAGGGCCACGATCACCATGCGTCGTCCCTGCTCCCTGATCCCTGTCACTGGCCTCCTAAGCCTAAGCCTAAGCCTTAAGCCCTAAATGCTACGCCTGCGGGAGCAGCACGCGGAACGTCGTGCCGCGCCCCGGCGTCGACTGCACCTCGATCTCGCCGTCGTGCAGGTGCACGGCCCGGAACACCATCGACAACCCGATGCCGCTGCCGCCCTCCTTCGTGGTGTAGTAGAGATCGAAAATGCGGCCGAGTTCGTCGGCGGCGATGCCCACGCCCGTGTCCTCGAACAGCACCTCGACGAAGCGGCCCCACGCCGGCGCGGCCGAGATGCGCAGGGTGCCGCCGTCGGGCATCGCCTGGCAGGCGTTCAACGCCAGGTTGAGGAACGCCTGCTCGAGCAGCGTCTGGTCCGCGCTCACGTCGGGCAGGTCGGCGGGACACTGCACCTTCACCTCGACCCCGCGGGCGACGGCTTCCGCCTCGACGATCGGCAGCACCGCCTCGACGACCCGCGCCACCGGCACGGGCCCGAGGTTCAGCTGCTCGGGCCGGATGAACTTCAGGAAGCCCTGCACCACCTGCGCGAGGCGCTGAATCTGATCGCCGATGACGGCGGCGCGCGCGTCGAGCTCCGCGCGATCGCCGGAGGGCTCCGCGGTCTCGCCGCGAAAGAGCTCGAGCTGGATGGCCGTGGCGTTCAGGCGGTTCTTCATCTCGTGCGCGAGGCCGGCGGCGAGGCGGCCGAACGTCGCGACGCGGCGCGACGAGCGCAGATCCGATCGGACCTGGCGCAACCGCTCGAGGTCCCGCGTCACCAAAAGCACGGCGAGCGGCCCGCCCTCGTCCGGCGCGCTCACGATCTCGACGCGCACGGCCTGCTCGACGCTCGCGTCCGCGTCCTGCCCGGGACGCGGCACGCGAACCACCGACGGCGCGCGCGGCGGCGGCACGCCGTGGAGCCGGGTCTCGACCAGCGTGCGGTACGGATGGCCCTCCGGCAGCAGCTCTTCCATCGTCCGTCCGACGGCGTCGCGCGGCAGCATCCGCCGCACGTCGCCCGACGCGTACACCAGGCGCCCGGACGGGTCGACGAGCGCCACGCCGTCCTCGAGCCATGACACCACCGGTTCGAGCGCGCCGGCGTCGCCCGGCTGGCCGCGTCCCGCGAGCAGGCGCGCGCTCGCCTCGCTGAGCGACTCCCCCAGTTCGCCGAACTCGTCAGCCGGCAGCGCGCCCGCCAGGCCGAAATCGCGCTCCCCGAACCGCGTCAGGCTCTGGCGGATCAGATGAATCGGCCGTAGCAGCAGCTGCGCCATCAGCAGCGCCACCAGGCTCGAGACGACGATGGCGAAGGCGACGCTGACGAGCGCCGGCCGCATCGCCTGCGTCACCTCCTGCCGGATCAGCAGCGTCGAGACCCCGATCTGGATGGACCCAAAGGCCTGGCTCCCTGCGGCCTGAGAGCCGGCCGTGGTCTGCTGCAGGAAGAGCGGCTGCCGGACGTCGAGCGTCTGGCCCTGCGCTCCGTACACCGCGCGCAGCTGCTCGAGGAAGCCGCGGTCCAGCAGCGCGTCGAGCTCGCCGCGCGCCGGCAGCGGCCGGCCCACCTGCTGCGGGTCGCTGTGCGCCACCGCGACGCCCAGCGGGTCGACGATGGCCGCGTAGGTCATATTGGGATCGAACGCGCTCGCCTCGAGGATCGAGCGCATGCCGGGATCGGCGCCGAACGCGGCGTAGGGATCGGGGTCTCCGACGAGCGCGTTGGCGCGCTGGAGGATCGCGCTCGCGAGCAACTCGCCGCGGGTCTGGCTCTCCTCGAGCCGGACGCGCATCAGGCTGGACAGATACACGACGCTCAGCCACACGGCGGCCAGGGTCACGATCGACGTGACACCCGCGACCTGCTTCGCCTTGATCGACAGCCGCATCGGAATCAGCCGGCGTCCGCCTCGGCCTCCGCGCGCATCCGATTCAGCTTGTTGTGGAGCGTCTTCACGCTGATCCCGAGCAGCTCGGCGGCCTGCGTCTTGTTGCCGTGCGTGTGCTCGAGCGTCAGCCCGATCAGCGCGCGCTCGGCCTCGTCCACGGTCGTCCCCGCTGCGAGGACCGGCTTGCCGCCGGCCTTCCCGTGGCTTGCGCCGAGCGGGGGCAGGTCTGCGACGCCGATCGTCGTGCCGCGCGCCACGATCGTCGCGCGCTCGATGACGTTGCGCAGCTCGCGCACGTTGCCCGGCCAGGCGTACTCCTCGAGCAGGCGCGTCGCGGCCGGGTCGACCCCCGTCACCTGGCGGTTGTTCCGCGCGCTGAACTCATCCACGAACGCCTGCGCGAGCGCCGGCAGGTCGCCCTTGCGCTGGCGCAGCGGCGGGAGCCGGATCTCGAACACGTTGAGCCGGTAGAAGAGGTCCTCGCGCATCCGGCCGTCGGCCACCGCGGCCGCCGGGTCGGCGTTGGTCGCCGCAATCACGCGAATGTCCACGGCGCGCTCCTGGGAGCCGCCGAGCCGCCGCACCGTGCGCTCCTGCAGCGCGCGCAGCAGCTTGGCCTGCGTGCCCGACGCCATCTCGGCCACCTCGTCGAGAAACAGCGTGCCGCGGTCCGCCAGCTCGAAGCAGCCCTGCCGCCGCTCGAAGGCGCCGGTGAACGCGCCCTTCTCGTGGCCGAACAGCTCCGACTCGAGCAGCGTGTCGGGGATCGCGGCGCAGTTGATCGGCACGTACGGGAAGCTCGCCCGCGGGCTCAGGCGGTGCACCGTCTGCGCCACCAGTTCCTTCCCCGTGCCCGACTCCCCCACCACCAGGATCGACGCGCTGGTCGGCGCCGCCTGCTCGACGATGCGGTAGATCTCCTGCATCTCCGCGCTCTCGCCGATCATCGGCCCGAACGCGCCGCGCTCGCGCAGCTGGCGCCGCAGCGCCCGCACCTCCCGCAGCGTCGCCTGCCGCTCGGCGATCTTGTCGAGCATCACGCGCAGCCGGTGCAGATCGACGGGCTTGGTGAGGTAGTCGTAGGCGCCCTCCTTGAGCGCCTCGACGGCCGTCTCGACGGTGCCCTGCGCGGTCAGGATCACGGTCGTGACCTCGTCGCCGTGCTCGCGCAGCCGGCGGAGCAGCTCGAGGCCGCCCATGCGCGGCATCACCAGATCGGTGAGCACGATGCCGGGCCCGAACACCGGCGCCTTCCGCAGCGCCTCTTCGCCGTCCGACGCCGTCTCGACGATGAAGCCCCACTTCGTGACGAGCTGCTGCAGCCCCACGCGCGCCGCCGCATCGTCCTCGACGATCAGGAGGCGTTCGGGACGCGGCGCGGGGTTTTCAGGTTTCTGCATCCTCTGGCCTTTCAGCGGGCGAAGACGTAACCGACGCCGAACTTCACCTCGGGGCTGTCGGCGAAGCCGGCCTTGAACTCCGTGAAGAAGCCGCCGGCGTGCTGGATGCCCAGCAGCACGTTGAAGCCGCTCCGCGCGCTCGTGTCGCCGCCGGCACGGTAGAGGTTCAATGCCGGGCCACCCCCGGCATAGGGCCGCCACTCGTGGCTCACGGCATCGAACTTGTAAACGAACTCGAAGTTCACAGCCGTCGTGGTGACCCCGTCACCCACGCCGAGTTCCAGATTCGGCCGGAACCAGAGGCGGGTCGCGACCGGCCCGAGTTCGTCGTGCACCCCGACATAGAACTGGTCGGGACTGCTGCTGATACCCGCCCTGACCCCGAGGCTCTGCGCGGACGCCGGCCGCGCTAAAGCCGGGACGAGGAGGACCGAAAGCACACATAGCGAAGTAGATAGCGTCTTCATGCCGGCCTGGCGGAGCAAGACGCGGTCCAGGGTCAGCCTTCCCGTAAGCTGTTGACTCCATTGTGGGAAAAAAGCTCCCACAGGGCAGATCTTACACGGTTGAATAGGAGCGTGGGTGTGCAGAAAAGACTAGCGGCGGCAATCGCGGCTCTCGTGTTGGGCCTGGCGGCGGCGCCTGCCAGGGCGCAGGGCTTCCTGGTGCCTTACCTCGGCAACAACTTCGGCGGGGACTCGGCGTGCGCCTCGCTGACCGACTGCCAGCAGAAGACGCTGAACCTCGGCGTCGCGTTCGGCAGCCAGAGCGGCGTCGCCGGCTTCGAGGCCGACCTCGGCTACGCGCGCGGCTTCTTCGGCGACACGCCGACAGGCGGCAGCAGCGTCGGCGTCTTCATGGCGAACCTGATCGTCGGCGCGCCCGCCGGGCCGGTGCGCCCTTACGTGATCGGCGGCGTGGGCCTGCTCAAATCCCACGTCGACTTCACGACGTCGAGCCTCGCCTCGACGAGCAACAACAACCTCGGCTGGGACATCGGCGGCGGCCTGATCATCGGCACGTCGCACATCGGCGTGCGCGGCGACCTGCGCCGGTTCAAGACGTTCGGCGATCTCTCGTTCGGCATCCTGCCGATCAGCGGCATGCCGCTGCAGTTCTGGCGGGCGTCGGCCGGGCTGTTCCTGGGGTTCTGATAAGTCGGGTGGGTCGGGTAGGCCGGGTGGGTCAGGTCGGTAGTGTCACGGCGTCACGCTCACCCACCCGACCGACCTGACCCACCCGACCGACCCGACCGACCCGACCCATCGTCACCGCGTCAGCTTCCGGTATTTGATCCGGTGGGGCTGATCGGCGGCGGCGCCCAGGCGCCGCTTCCGGTCGGCCTCGTAGTCCTGATAGTTCCCCTCGAACCACACCACCTGGCTGTCGCCCTCGAAGGCGAGCATGTGCGTCGCGATGCGGTCGAGGAACCAGCGGTCGTGGCTGATCACCACGACGCAGCCCGCGAAGTTGAGCAGCGCCTCCTCGAGCGTGCGCAGCGTGTCGACGTCGAGATCGTTGGTCGGCTCGTCCAGCAGCAGCAGGTTGCTGCCCTGGCGCAGGAGCTTGGCGAGGTGGACGCGGTTGCGCTCCCCGCCCGACAGCGATCCGACCTTGCGCTGCTGCGCGCCGCCCTTGAAGTTGAACCACGAGACGTACGCGCGCGACGCCACCTTGCGCTTGCCCAGCTCGATCTCGTCCTGCCCGCCCGAGATCTCGTCCCACACGGTCTTCTCGTCGTCGAGCGATTCGCGGCTCTGGTCGACGTAGCCGACCTTCACCGTCTCGCCGATCTTCAGCACGCCCTCGTCCGGCGAGTCCTGGCCGGTGATCATCCGGAACAGCGTCGTCTTGCCCGCGCCGTTGGGGCCGATCACCCCGACGATGCCGCCGCGCGGCAGGGTGAAGTCCAGGTTCTCGATCAGCAGGTTGTCGCCGTAGCCCTTCTTGAGGCCGCGCGCCTCGACCACGATGTCGCCCAGGCGCGGGCCGGGAGCGATGTAGATCTCGGCCGAGTCGACCTTCTGCGCCGTGTCCTCGCGCAGCAGGTCCTCGTAGTGATTCAGGCGCGCCTTGCCCTTGGCCTGCCGCGCGCGGGGCGACAGGCGGATCCACTCGAGCTCGCGCTCGAGCGTGCGCTGGCGGCGCGACTCGGTCTTCTCCTCGAGCGCCAGCCGCTGCTGCTTCTGCTCGAGCCACGACGAGTAGTTGCCCTCCCAGGGAATGCCGCGGCCGCGATCGAGTTCGAGAATCCAGCCGGCCACGTTGTCGAGGAAGTAGCGATCGTGGGTGACGGCGACGACCGTGCCCGGATAGTCCTTCAGGAAGCGCTCGAGCCACGCGACCGACTCGGCGTCGAGGTGGTTGGTCGGCTCGTCGAGCAGCAGCAGGTCGGGCGACTGCAGGAGCAGCCGGCAGAGCGCGACGCGCCGGCGCTCGCCGCCCGAGAGCGACGTGACGTCGGCGTCGGGCGGCGGCAGGCGCAGCGCGTCCATCGCCAGGTCCAGGCGCGAGTCGAGGTCCCAGGCGTTGGCCGCGTCGATGCGATCCTGCACGCGCGCCTGCTCGTCCATCACCTTGTCCATCTCTTCGGGCGAGAGGTCCTCGCCGAGGCGCGCGTTCACCTCGTCGTAGCGCGCGAGCAGCGCCTTGAGCGGCGCGACGCCTTCCTCGACGTTGCCCAGGACGGTCTTGGACGCATCGAGCCGGGGCTCCTGATGCAGGAAGCCGACCGACAGGCCGGCGGACGGAAACGCCTCGCCGAGAAAGCTCTGGTCCTCCCCCGCCATGATCCTCAGGAGCGAGCTCTTCCCGGCGCCGTTCAGCCCGAGGACGCCGATCTTCGCGCCCGGCAGGAAGGACAGCCAGATATCGTCGAGGACCCGGGTGTCGGGCGCGTGGACCTTCCCGAGGCCCTTCATCGTGTAGACAAACTGTGGCATGTGTGAAAAGCGTAAATGTTTGTTAACGGGGTAAACGATTTCCGTTCGCCCGGCCTATATCAAAGAAAAGGATGCAAACAGGCGCTGGGGACGGCGGCACTCACAAACCCTCATTATCGCATTTGCGCCGGATCCTGCACGTCGACATGGACGCGTTCTACGCGTCGGTCGAGCAGCGCGACAACCCGTCCCTGCGCGGCCGGCCCGTGGCGGTGGGCGGCGACGCCTCCCGCCGCGGCGTCGTCGCGGCGGCCAGCTATGAGGCTCGCGCTTTCGGCGTCCACTCCGCGATGCCCATGGCCCGGGCGATCCGCCTCTGCCCCGACCTGGCCATCGTCCGGCCCGACTTCTCCCGCTACCGCGCCGTCTCGCAGACCGTGTTCGGCCTGTTCCGCGAGGTGACGCCGCTCGTCGAGCCGCTGTCGCTCGACGAGGCGTACCTCGACGTCACCGAGAACGCGTGGGGCGAGGCCCTGGCGACCAACGTCGCGCGGCGGCTGAAGGCCGCCATCCTCGAGGCGACCGGCCTGACGGCGTCGGCCGGGGTCGCGCCGAACAAGTTCCTCGCGAAGATCGCCTCCGGCTGGAAGAAGCCGGACGGCCTCACCGTGATCAGCCCCGAGCGCGTCGAGCCGTTCCTGCAGCACCTGCCCGTGGACGCCCTCTGGGGCGTCGGCCCCGTCACGGCGCGCCGGCTGCGCGAGCGGGGGATCACGCGGCTGGTGGACGTCCGGGCGGCCGATCCGCAGGTGCTCCGCGAGACCGTCGGCAGCTTTTCGGATCAGCTGCGGCGGCTGGCCACCGGCGTCGACGACCGCGCGGTCGTCCCCAACCGCGAGATCAAGTCGTCGGGCTCGGAGAACACATACCCGGAGGACCTCGTCGATCTCGGAACCATCCAGACGGAGATCGGGGGCATGGCCGCGCACGCCGTGAGCTGGCTCGCGCGGAAGGATCTCCTGGCGCGCACGGTGACGATCAAGGTGCGCTATGCCGACTTCACGACCATCACGCGCAGCCACACGGCGCGCCCCACGCGCGACGAGGGCGACCTCGCCGCGCGCGCGGTTGCGCTTCTCGAGCGCACAGACGCCGGCCGGCGGCCCGTACGGCTGCTGGGCGTGAGCGTCCACAACCTGACGAACGAAGCGGATCTGGCCGGCGAGGTCGACCAGCTCCCGTTTCTCTTCCCCGACCCTCCACGAGGACACGTATGACCGCCGTCGACACCTGGAATCCCGACCAGTACGCGAAGTTCCAGCGCGAGCGCGAGCAGCCGTTCATCGACCTGCTCGAGATGGTGCGGCCGATGCCCGAGATGCGGGTCGTCGACCTGGGCTGCGGGTCGGGCCGCCTGACGCGGCTGCTCCACGCGCACCTCCGCGCCAAGGAGACGGTCGGCCTCGATCGCTCGCCGCGGATGGTCGCCGCCGCGATGCACGAGCCGCCGCCGCCCGGGCTGCGGTTCCAGGAAGGCGTGATCGAGTCATTTACCGGGAACGGGGATCAGGACCTGATCGCGTCGAACAGCGCGCTGCACTGGGTCCCCGACCACGACCAGCTCGTGCCGCGCCTCGCCCGGGCGCTCAAGCCCGGCGGCCAGCTCGTGTTCCAGGTGCCGGCCATGCACACGCACCCGTCGCACACCGTCGCCGCGGAGCTGGCGGCCGAGGAGCCGTTCAAGAGCGCGCTCGGCGGCTGGCATCTCGACATCTCGGTGCTCGAGCCCGACGAGTACGCGACCATTCTCGACAAGTGCGGCTTCAGCCACCCGCACGTGCGCCTGGTGGTCTATCCCCACTCCCTCAGCGCGCCCGACGATGTGGTGGACTGGATGAAGGGAACGCTGCTGACGGCCTACGAGGCCCGGATGCCGGCGGATCTCTACGGCGACTTCGTGCGCGAGTACCAGACGCGCCTGCTGCCGAAGCTCGACCGCGAGCGCCCGTTCTTCTTCCCCTTCAAGCGCATTCTCTGCTGGGGCAGGAGCGCGTTCTGAATGGGGTCGCCACATACTCATCTCTCAATCACGATCTTTCGCAACTCGATCTTCCCCACCGGCGTTTCCCCGTTCGTCGGGGCGGCCTCGATCTTCGCCACGGTCTCCATGCCATCCACCACCCGGCCGAACGCCGTGTAGACGCCGTCGAGGGCGGTCGACGGGGCGAGCACGATGAAGAACGACGTCTGGGCGCTGTCGGGCGCGTCGCCGCGCGCCATCGAGACGACGCCGCGCACGTGCGGTGTGTCGTTGAACTCGGGCGCGAGGTCGTGGACGAGCGCCTGCTGCTTCTCCGTCAACGGCGTCGTCCGCGTGTTGAGGGCGCCCGTCTGGATCACGAACCCGGGCGCGACGCGGTGGAACGCCATCCCGTTGTAGACGCCGGCCGCGGCGAGCCGCATGAACTGGCGCACCGTGTCCGGCGCTTTGTCGACGAGGAACGCGATCGTGATCGGGCCGTCGCTGGTATCGAGTACCGCGTGATAGGCGCCGAGTTCCTCCGCCGTCTCGGTGATGAACGGCTCGGGCGGCGTGGCGCGGATCATGACGCGCCGGATCTCCACGCGCTCGGTGGCCACACCGTTCGCGTCCACCGGGGTCGTCGAGATGTCCTGCACGACCTCGAGGCCCTCGGACACGTGGCCGAACACCGTGTACTGCCCGTCGAGCCCCGGCTGGTCGGCGGTGACGATGAAGAACTGGTTGCCGGCGCTGTCGGGCCGCCCCGGCACGAGCACGGCGGCGACCGACCCGCGCGTCATCGTCGCCGCGCGCGGCTCCGCGGCGACCTTGTTCTGGCCGCCGGTGCCGTAGAGATCGCGCTTGTCCGGATCGACCGAGAGCGGATCGCCGCCCTGGACCATCCCGTAGCGCACCATGCGGTGGAACGTCGTGTGCTCGTAGCCGCCGGCCTCGGCGACCTGGGTGAAGTACGCGACCAGGTTCGGCGCGGCGCCGGGATCGAGATCGATGACGAACGTGCCGCGGTCCGTCTCCACGACCGCCTGCCGCGGCGGCGTCTGCGCGCGCGCCGCGGCCGGGATCAGCGCGAGCAGGGCCAGGACGCCGAGGGCGGATGTGGTCTGACACTTCATGTGGCGATCAAGCCGGCAACTCGGTCCAGCTCCTCTTCGAGATTGTAGACGTGCGCGGAGATGCGGATGCGCCCGGCACGCACGCTCGCGACAACATTCGCCTCGCGCAGCCTGACCATGACGGCCTCGGGCTCCTTCACGGGGATGGAGACTATCGTCGAACGATGGGCGGGAGCAAACGGGACCGGGAGGCCGTTGGCCTCGAGCGCGTCATGCAGGCGCGTGGAAAGCCCGGCATTGCGAGCCAGAATCCCGTCGGCGCCGAAGCGGCGGAATATCTCCACCGCCCCCTGTTCGGCCAGCGCGGCAAACCAGTCCAGCGACGTATCCAGGCGGGACGCCGTCGGTGACAGGTCCATCGTCGGGCCGTAGAAGCTCTCGAGGGGCTTCCGGCCGGCCTTCCAGCCGGGGAGCACCGGATGCATCTGATCCAGGAGCGTTCGGCGGACGAAGAGATATCCCATTCCACGGGAACCGAGCAGGAACTTGTGGCTGGCCGCCGCGAGGAAATCGATCCCGTCGTGTTGGACATCGAGCGGAACGGCGCCCGCGGCCTGGCAGGCATCGACGAAAAACCAGGCCCCCGATTGCGCGGCGACGCGCCCCAGGGCCGCGAGATCCGCGCGGAAGCCGGTCGACGACTGGACTGCACTGACGGCGAGGAGTCGGGTTCCACCATCAGTTCGGGCACCGTAGGCCTCCGCCGTGATCTGACCATCGACGGAGGCGACGGCGCGGATCTCGTAGCCGCGCTCACGGAGGAGCAGCCAGGGGAAGTAGTTGGAACTGAAGTCGTCGGCCGTCACCACGATGTTCTCGCCGGGCCTGGCCGGAGGCAGGTTGGCCGCCACGATCCCCGCCGCGGTGCTGACGGCCGGCACGAGCGCGACTTCGTCGGGGGCCGCCCCGACGAGGGCCGCAAAATGCGCGCGGGCTTCCTCCCCCGCCTGCTCGGCCTCGAGCCAGTCAAAGCGGCCGGCGGACCAGCGTTCGACCGCGCGCTCGTAGGCCGCGCGCGCCAGGGCATTCCCCACCGCCATGGTGGCGGTGTTGAGGTAGATGGTGCCCGTCAGCCCCGGAAAGAGCTCACGAATCTGGGTGACGTCCATGGTTTCCCGTTTGCCCCGCGTCCCGATCGGTCGCTATGAACACCTCCCTGCGTTAGGCGGAAGTGTCGACTTTATCGAGGGAGGATCTCGCGTCGGCTCCATTCGCCTGTTGGGCCGCCTGAACTCACAGCCGCTGCGCGCCATCGATAGCGCCCAACGTGCGGTCAAATGTGCCAAGCGGCGTGTGCCCCGCTTTCCGAGCGATCTCCACCATGAGGCAATCGGAGAATCCAACCCTCGGTTGCTCTCGAAACTGCGCAACCGCCGCGGCGACCGCCTCAGCATCTTGGACGGTCAGGTGTTCGTGGCTCAACAGCATCTCGACCGCAGTCGCGACCGCATGGGGATCGCGGTCGTAGACGGAAGCCAGCACCCAGGTTGCTTCGGCGACGGCCAGGTGCGGCACCCAGGCCCCCTTGGCAACAAAAGCTTCGGCCGCGGCAACCTGTTTGGCGTCATCTCGCGTGATGAGCCGGACCAGCACGTTGGTGTCAACGGCCCGCATGGCGCTTCTTGATGTACCGCCGGATTCCGGTCTTCATCTCTTCGATGGTTCGCCGCCGTGGTGTCTTCGAAAAGAGCACCCGATGAATGTCCTCGGACGAGTAGCGGCCTGCCTTGCGAACGATGACGCGGTCGCCTTCCTCATCCCACTCGAGCACCGAGCCCGGACCAACGCCCAGCCGTTGACGCACCTTGGCAGGAACCGAGACCTGACCTTGAGCCGTGACCTTTGAATGTGCCAGTGGCATGAGGACTATATTACCACGGTAATGGCCATGCCCGCCTCACGCGACGGAGTGGGGAATCGGGCGATGCGAGGGTCTTGGATTCTGTCGGCCCAACGTTGCAAATGAGCCGCGCGCCACCCGCTTCCGAGCGCCCAGGCGACGACCCGCTCAATGAAATCTGTCTTGCCCTGGGCGTACCGTTCCCGCGACGCGGGGCCGTTTGCCACCAGTGCTGCAGCGATAGTTCGCTTGAGCTCTTCATACTCGCGAGCCACGCGGGGATGGTCACGGAGGTAGTCGCGAAACGCGAGTGTTCGTTGTTCTTCGCGCCCGCCCCTTTCGACGACGTGTACGTGATGACTGTGGGGCCATCGGATCGGCCGATGGAAGAACGGACAAAACGAGTCGTCCGGATGCGGCACGTGGACGTACCCTAGGGCCAGAAGGGGCACCGTGTACGCCGCCAATGGCTGGAGTGTTGCGACCGAGACCTGAATGTCGATGATTGGTTTGGCGGCCAACCCTGGAACGGCGGTCGAGCCGTGATGGTCAAGCCGCAAGACCAGTGCGTTCAGCGCGGCACGAAGTGGTACTGCCTCGGCTTCGAACGCGGCCGGCCAGCTTGGATCGTCACGGGACAACCTCAATCCCGCTCTCTTGAGTCGACATTTTCCGCCGTGTCGTTGTCCGCCTAGACAACATGGCTGTCACGGCTTCGCGTCGCGGGGCCTGACAGAGAGTGACCGACCATCCTCGTCATCTCGTGGATTATGCGGAGCGTCGCGAGACGGCGCACAGCGCCACACACGAGGAGGTCGGTCATGGGGAAACGTAACATGTTTGTCGGGCTGGACGTTCACAAAGACACGATCGATGTATCCGTGGCCGAAGGAGGCCGCGACGGCGAGGCCCGGCACGACGGGGTGATCGCCAGCGACTTGGAGCCGCTGGACAAGGTCGTGCGCGCGCTCCAGGCGCGCGACCGTGTGTTGCACTTCGTCTACGAGGCCGGGCCGTGCGGGTTCGGAATTCACCGCCACCTGACCAAGCGCGGCGAAGCGTGCGTCATCGTCAGCCCCTCGATGATTCCCAAGCGGAGCGGCGACCGCGTATCAACGTTCGCGTTTCAGCCGCGGCGGCTCAGGAACGCACCCGCCGCCGCCGGCTGCAAGCCGTGTTAGACAGCACGGCTCGTTAACCCCAAAAGATGTGCGTCGGATCTGCATCGACTTCCCGCAAGAGAAGATCGAATTCGCCGGCCGACGGAAGCCGCCGATATTCGTGCCACCGTAGATCGCTGTGCTGGCAGTACAAACGCCAGAGTCGACGGGTTCGGACGTACGTGAACTTTGCGATGGGTATCTCATGCCAGTCGTGGGGTGGCCGAAAGTGCGGCCGTTCTTCGAAAAGAAGCACCTCATGGCCGGCGATCCGAAACCCCATCCGAACCTGACCCCTAACGGCGAGCGGAACCTTTGCGTCGCAGTAGCTCTTCAGCCGCTTGGAGAGCCGAGCTTGGTCGATTTCTGAAAGGGCCATTGTCCTGATCCAGCTGTGCGCCCATCGTGCTGTCTAACAAGTATTGACGTAGACTGCGCAAATCTGCTCGCAGTCATACGCGACCAGCCCGTCGGCCTGTCCGAGCGCTATTGTCTTATCCGGCCGCATCGTAGCACCGGCGCCGCGCGAAAGGCGCTCCGGCATTAGCTGCGATGACGTCTATGACTGCGAACTGTTCGCAGCTATACACGGCGGCCCGTTCCGCCCGCTGTCACCTGACCCACCCGACCCACCTGACCTACCCGCCCGGCATTTATCAAATGCTCGCGGGGCCCCACCCCCGCTCGCCTGCGCTCGGCGGCGCGCTCGCGCGCGCTGCCCTCCGGCGCCTCGCGCAAGCCGCAGGCGCTCCCTACGTGATCAGCCGCCGCGCGTGCCAGATGTAGTGCAGCCCGGACGCCAGCGTGATCCCGAGCGACGCCCACACGAGCGCGTCGACGACCGGCGAACGCTGCTCGAGATAGTTGAAGAGCATCGCCGCCGCGGCCGTGAGGATGTAGACGGCCGTGGCGATCTTGCCGAGCGCCGAGGGCTCGAACGAGCGCGGGCCGATCGCGAGGCTGACGATCGCCACGGTCAGGACGATCACCACGTCACGCGTGATCACGAGGATCGTCAGCCACACCGGCAGCGGGTTCGCGAGTCCCAGGTTCGGCAGCGTCAGCACGATGAACGTTGTGACCAGGAGGAGCTTGTCGGCGGCCGGGTCGAGCCACGCGCCGAGGGTCGTCGGCCCGGCGCGCCGCGCGAGGACGCCGTCGAGGGCGTCGGTGAGGCCGGCGATGATGAAGACGGCGAGCGCCCACCCGAGTCGCCCGTAGACGACGAGGATCACGAATGCCGGGACGAGCAGCATCCGGAGCAGCGTGAGCTGGTCGGCCGCGGTGAAGGGCGTCACCGCTCGGTCCGGCTGGCAGGCCCGGACCCGAGCGCGGCGAGCGCCTGCAGGCGATCGATCGCCTGCACGGCGTCAGCGCCGCTGACGACCTCGGACGGGCGGAAGGCGTCGGCCGAGTCGGCGCTCATCACGCCGGCGGCGACGGCCGTCGAAGCCGCTGGGTACGCGAGGTGCCCCGGCGCGATGTCGCTGAAGCGCACGCGCGCGTTCTGCCACGCGCGGGCTTCCGCGGGGTTGGCGCGGCCGATCGGCGCCAGCAGGCGGGTCACGACCTCGGCGAGATCGCTCCGGCGCAGCAGCGCGGCCGGCTGGAAGGTGTGGTTCACGTAGGGATCCATGACGCCCGCGTTGGCGACGGCCAGGATCCACATGTTCGCCCAGTTGGCGCCGATGTCGGTCATCACGCCGGGATTGCGCGGCGGCGCCGCCTCGAGCACGGGCGCCAGCCGGACGCCGATGAGCGCGGCCAGATCGGCGCGCGTGGCTTGCGGACGCGTGGGGATCTGCTGGTACTCGGCCGGCATCCCCGCGAGCCTGATGCGGGCGGCCACCGCGTCGTGCCGCTCGACGATCGACGCATCGCTCGGGTCCAGCGCGAGCGCGTCGGCATAGGCGCGCTCGGCGCCCGCGAAATCCCCGCGGGCTTCGAGCAGCCTTCCGATCTCGGCGTGCGCCTGCGCGTCGCCCGGATACAGCTCGACCGCCCGGGTGAGGTGTTCGAGCGCGCGATCCATGTCGCCCATCTGCCGCTCGACGCCCCCGAGTTCGCGATACAGGTAGCCGCTGTCGGGCGACGCCTGCAGCGCGTTCGTGTAGGCGTCGCGGGCCTCGGCCAGGTCGCCGGCGGCCTGCGCCCGCCGCGCGCGATCGAGCTCCAGCTGGAGGCTCTGGAAGCGCAGGACCTGGAGCTGGCGCGGCAGATCGGTCAGTGAAGGATCGGCGGCAAAGGCCGCTTCGTACGCGGGGATGGCATCCGCCGGGCGGTTGAGCGCGACCAGCGCCTGCCCGCGGCCGACCAGCGCCGGGACGTAGTCCGAGGCGAGCGAGAGCGCGCGATCGAAGTCCGGCAGCGCCGAGCCGGGATCGCGGCGCGCGAGCTCGACCTAGCCGGCCGTCGCGTCGGCCGGATAGAACCCGGGCGTGGCGCGCAGGGCCGCCGACACTTCCCGGTCGGCGCTGCGGAGGTCGCCGGCCTGCAGGAACGTCCACGCGCGATTGGTCGGGAGCGCGGCGGCCTCGGCGGCGAGCGCCGGCGGCACCGCGGGCCGCACGAAGTCGGGATAGCGCGGCGTCGAGACGTCAGGCAGGGGGACGGTGCGCGGCGCGCACGCCGCCGCCACCACGAGAAGGGCCGCTCCCAGAACACGCGCGCGCATCGCGGAAATTCTACCTCGGCGCGGGGCCGAGGCGATCGAGCAGGCGCCGCGGCACGTCGGCCACGATCGAGACCAGCCCGTCGCGGGTTTCGTGCGTCACGACGCGGGCGTGCCGGTAGAGCGCGGCGATGCGGTCGCGGTCTGCGTCGTGGTCGGGGTCGAACGTCCAGGACACCCGCAGCACGTCCAGCGCCAGCCGCGACGCGACGGTGTCGATGAGCTCGGCGACGCCCCCACCATCGAGCGCCGAGATGTACAGCGCCGCGGGATCGCCGAGCTGCAGGCGCCGGCGCTCGTCGGGGGTGAGGCGATCGAACTTGTTGTAGACCTCGACGAGCGGCACCTCGACGGCGCCGACTTCGTCGAGCACCTCGCGGACGGCCGCGGCGCGCCGGTCGCGGTCGGGCGCCGAGGCGTCGATGACGTGCAGGATGAGGTCGGCCTCGGCCACTTCCTCCAGCGTCGCGCGAAACGCCGCCACGAGCGCGTGCGGCAGCCGGTCGATGAAGCCGACCGTGTCGCGAGACGAGCAGCTCCCGGCTGTCGGGCAGCCGCACCTGCCGCACGAGCGGATCGAGCGTGACGAAGAGCGCGTCGGAGGCATCGGCGTCGGCCCGCGTCAGCCGGTTGAACAGCGTCGTCTTGCCGGCGTTGGTGTAGCCGACGAGGGCCACGGTCGGCACGGCGGCCTTGTGCCGCCGCTCGCGCAACTGCGCGCGGCGCTGGCGCACGTGGTCGATGTCCTCGCGGATCGCGTGAATGCGCGTGCGGATGCGCCGGCGATCGGTCTCGAGCTTCGTTTCGCCGGGCCCGCGCGTGCCGATGCCGCCGCCCAGGCGCGACAGCGCGGCGCCAGAGCCGACGAGCCGCGGCAGCAGGTACTTGCAGCTGCGCCAGCTCCACCTGCAGCTTGCCTTCGCGCGTCCGCGCGCGCCTCGCGAAGATGTCGAGGATGAGCTGCGTGCGGTCGAGGACCTTCCGCCCGACCGATCTTCTCGATCTGCGCGCAGCTGGGCCGGCGTGAGCTCGTTGTCGAAGACGACGAGATCGACGCCCGTCTCGGCGGCGCGAGGCGGCGAGCGTCGCCATCTTGCCCGGCGCCGAGGAACGTCGACGGGTCGGGGCTGCGGCCGCTCCTGCAGGACCCGCAGCACGACGTCGCCGCCCGCGGCGTCGGCGAGCCCGGCGAGTTCGTCGAGCGACCGCTCGGCGTCGAGTCGGCGCGCGCGGCCCGCCGACCAGGCCGACGAGGGCCGCGCGCTCGCGGCGCGCTACCGCCCGGCCACGCACGCTTCGATCTCCTCCCAGGCGACGGCGCCCGCGCGCACGAGCCGGACGCGGGGCTCCGTCACGTCGACGATGGTCGACGGCGGCGCCGCCCGGCGTCGGGCCGGCGTCGAGCAGCAGGTCGACGCGCTCGCCGATCGCGCGCGCCACCTCGTCGGGGTCGGCCGAGGCGGGCTCGCCGCTGCGGTTGGCGCTGGTGGCGGTGACGGGGCCGTCCCGCGGCGGCGCACAGCGGCCCGCGCCACGGCGTGGGCGGGCACGCGCACGCCGACCCGTCCGGTGCCGGCGCTGATCGCCGGCGCGAGCGAGTCGGGGGCGCGGCAGGAGCAGGGTCAGCGGACCGGGCCAGAACCGCGCGGCCAGCCGCGCGGCGAGGGGCGGCAGCGCGCCCAGGCTCCGCTCGACCTGCGCGAGATCGGCGGCGATCAGCGGAAGCGGCTGCTGGGCCGGCCGCCCCTTCGCGGCGAAGAGGCGCGCGACGGCCGCGGCATCGAACGGGTCGGCCGCGAGGCCGTAGAGCGTGTCGGTGGGAATCGCGACGATCCCGCCGCGCGCAATCACGGCGGCGGCCTGTTGCACCGCGGCGGTGATCTCCGCGGAGGTGGCGGCGACACGAACCATCATCGGGCCGCCGGGCTCAGAAGTGAATCCGCACGTCCTTGCGGGGCGAGACGTGGATGCTGTCGATGAAGCGGATCGCGCTGCGGATTGTTCTGCATGATGACCGAGCTGGTGCGGATGCCGTCGCCGAAGAAGCGGACGCCGCGCATCAGCGTGCCGTCGGTGACGCCGGTCGCGGCGAAGATGATGTCCTTGCCCGGGCGCGAGGTCCTTCGGACGTGTAGACCTTCTTGAAGTCGCGTGATGCCCATGGCGCGGCAGCGCGCCTCGTGCTCGGGCTTGTCGACCACGAGACGGGCGAAGATCTCGCCGTTCAGGCAGCGCATGGCGGCGGCGGTGAGCACGCCTTCGGGCGCGCCGCCCGTCCCCATCACCGCGTGGACGCCGCGAGCCGACGACGGCCGCCGCGATCCCGGCCGAGAGGTCGCCGTCGCCGATCAGGCGGATGCGCGCGCCGGTCGCGCGGATGTCGGCGATGAGCTGCTCGTGGCGCGGCCGGTCGAGCACGATCGACGACCAGGTCCTCGACATCGCCGGCCGAGGCAGCGCGCGATCGCCTTCAGGTTCTCGTGCACCGGCGCATCGAGGCTGACGGCGTCCTTCGAGCTCGGCCCGACGACCAGCTTCTCCATGTAGAGGTCGGGCGCGTGCAGCAGGCCGCCGCGCTCGGACGCGGCGAGCACCGCGATGGCGTTGGGCGCGCCGGTCGCGCAGAGGTTGGTGCCCTCGAGCGGATCGACGGCGATGTCGACTCCGTTGAAGCGCGTCGGGCGCGGGCCTTCGCAGGTCCTTCGCGTGGACCAGTGCCGACCTTCTCGCCGATGTAGAGCATCGGCGCCTCGTCGCGCTCGCCCTCGCCGATCACGATCGTGCCGTCGATCGGCACCGTGTCCATGCACGCGGCGCATCGCCTCGACGGCGACGTGGTCCGACTTGTGGCGATCGCCCTGGCCCATCGTGTGGGCGCAGGCGATCGCGGCCTGTTCGACGACGCGGAGGAAATCGAGCGAGAGTTCGAGTTCGGCGTCCATGCGGTTAGCTCTTCACCATGTCGCGGTACGGCGGCAGCTCGCAGCGCGTCGGCCGGTCCGTGCGATAGCCGAGCAGGTAGTCGGCCTGCATCAGCTTGTGGATTTCGCGCGTGCCCTCGTAGATGACCGCGCCCTTGCAGTTGCGGATAGAAGCGGCCCGACCGGGTACTCGTCGGAATAGCCGTTGGCGCCGTGAATCTGCACCGCAGTCGCCGGCGGCCCGCTCGGAGGCGACGGTGGCGAACCACTTGGCCAGCCCGGTCTCGCGCGTGTTGCGCCGGCCCTCGTTCTTCATCCAGCCCGACCGCAGCCACAGCAGCCGCGCCGACTGGTAGTCGGACTCCATCTGCGCGATCATTTCCTTCACGAGCTGGTGCTGGCCGATCTCGACGCCGAAGGTCGTGCCGCTCGTGCGCGTACTTCACGCTCGCGTCGCGGCACGCGCGGATGAGGCCCGGTCGCGCCCGCCGCCACCGTGTAGCGCCCCTGGTCGAGCGCGAACATCGCGATCTTGAAGCCCTCGCCGGGCCGCCCGACGAGGTTCTCCTCGGGCACCTCGACCTCGTCCATCTTGAAGAAGCCGGTGTTGCCCGCGAGGATGCCCCACTTCTCCTTCATCGGCGCCGCTCGCGAATCCCTTGAACGACGCGCTCGACGATGAAGGCGCTGATGCCGGAGGGGTCGCGCTGCTTCTTCTTCTCGAGATCCGTCCACGCGAAGACGAGGAAGTTGTCGGCGACGTCGGCGAGCGAAATCCAGCTCTTCTCGCCGGTCATCGACGTAGCGATCGCCCTTCTTGACGGCGACCGTCTGGATGCCGCGCGCGTCGCTGCCGGCGCCCGGCTCGGTCAGCCCGTAGCCGGCGATCTTCGTGCCCCTGCGCCTGCGGCACGAGATACCGCTGCTTCTGATCCTCGGTGCCCCACGTCGAGCAGCGTCAGGCAGTTGAGCCCGGCGTGCACCGACATGATCACGCGCAGCGACGTGTCGACGTACTCGAGCTCCTCGCTCGCCAGCCCGAGCGCGATGTAGTCCATGCCGGCGCCGCCGTAGTCCTGCGGCACCGAGATGCCGAGCAGGCCGAGCGACGCCATCCCGCCCAGGATGCGGTCGCGATCGAAGCGAGTGCGTGCCGGTCGTGCCTCGGCGATGGTCGGCGCGACCTCGCGGGCGCCCCACTCGCGGACCGACTGCTCGAGCAGCTGCTGTTCAGGCGTGAGATCGAAGCTGACCATAAGCGGGAAATGCTATCACGCGCGGCGCCGGACGCGCACCGGCGATGCCGCGCCCCAGCCCGAGCGCCGCGGCGGCGCTTCCGCCGTTCACCGCCACCTCGAGGTGCTCCGTGCTGCCGAAGAGCGCGCACACCGCGCCGGCCGGCGCGTCGGCGTAGGTCGACGCCAGCCCCTCGATCTCGCGGCCGCCGGCCTCCACCACCACGGCGCCCGCCGCCGCGACCGCGTCGACGGCGGCCGATCGATGTTCGTGATCAGGTTGCCGAAGCGATCGACGCGCAGTCACGTCGCCCGTCGACGCCGCCCGCGTCGACGATCGGCGCCGCCGGCGCGTCGAGGCGGACGGGCGCGGCCAGCGGCGGACCGAGCGCGGCGAGATCGATCCCCGCGCGCCAGCCAGGCCGCCGCCGGCGCGAAACGGTCGCGGCCTTCGAACGTCGCGGCTGACGGTCGGCCGCGCGTAGCGTCGCGGCTCGGTGAGCTCGACGACCCGCACAGGCGGCGCCTCGTCGAACACGCGCCGACAGCACGCCGTTGTCCGGGCCGACGAAGCGGTAGTCGCCGGCTTCGGCCGCGATGGCCCGGCGCGCCGAGCCGACACCCGGGATCGACGACGACGAGGAAGACGGTGCCGCGCGGGAAAGTACCGGTAGCCGGCGGCGAGCTCGAGCGGCCGCCGGCCAGCACATCGTGCGGCGGAATGTCGTGCGAGATGTCGACCAGCGTCGCGTCGGGACAGATGCCGAGCGATGACGCCCTTCATCACGCCGGCGTAGTGGTCGCGCGACGCCGAAATCGGTCAGGAGCGCGATGACGGCCGGCCATGCGTCCGCGCGTCGCTACGCCGGTCTTGCGGAAGAGGATCTCGCGCAGGTTGTTCTGCAGCAGGAACGAGTCCGAGACGCGCAGCCTCGAGAACAGCCGGATGATGTCGCGGTTGAGCAGAATCGGCCTGGCGGCCGCGCGCGGCCGGATACGGGCGGTGCTTCAGGTTCACGTCGTCGACGATGATGTATTTCGTGTAGCGGGCGTCGCGCGGCTGCGCGGTGCCGAAGAACCCGAGCAGCGCGCCGTCGGGCCGCAGCACGCGCATGAGCTGCTCGGCCGCAGCGCCTGCGCCGACGGGCGATCGAGGTAGTCGAGGAAATCCCAGCACAGCACGCCGTCGACGCTCGCCGTCGGCCTGGGGAAAGCGCTTCGCGAAGAAGCGCGGGCAGCGCGTCCAGTCTTGCCCTCGCGGACGTGGCGCTCGAGATCGGCGAAGATGTCCTCGACGAAGATCTTGCAGCCGAGCTGCTCGCCGAAGAAGCTGACGTTGCTGCCGACGACCGGGCCCGAGATCGAGCAGCACGGGCGACTCGCGCGCCGTCAGGCACGTGAGAAATTTGGGCAGCGCCTTGGTCGCGAATATCTGCTCGGCGGCCGCCGCCGCGTCGGGCGGCGGCGAGCTCCGAGTCAGTCTTCCGCGAGGCAATCCGATCGAGAAGGCCCACGAACGCGGGTGCTACGCCCCTACGCGCTGGCCGCCGGCGGACTGGGCGCCGGGCTGGGCGGCTGCGGACGCGGGTGCAGATGCGGGTGCCGGCTTGGCCTCGCTCTTGGGCGCGCCGGGCGCGCCGGGCGCGCCCGCTTTGCGCTGCATGTCGACGCTGCCGCGGAAGTGCGCGCCTTCGGCGATCGCGACGCGCGGCGACGACGATGTCGCCGTCGACCGAGCCGTTGTCGCGGATGTCGACCTTGTCGCTGGCCGTGACGTTGCCGGTGACCTCGCCGAGCACGATCACCGACTTGGCGAACACCTGGGCCTTGATGCGGCCGTTCGGGACCGATCGTCAGCACGTGATCCTTCAGCTGAATCGTGCCTTCGACATGGCCTTCGATGGTCAGGTCTTCGCTGCCGTTCAGCTCGCCCTTGATGACAACCGATTTGCCAATGTTCACGATGTCCTTCTCCATGTGATGGCTCGTCTCCGGGCGAGGACTCGGCGCCCCCGTCTGCTGGCGCGGGCGGCTGCGGTGCAGCCGCCGGTTGTCCGCTCGCGGGTCGGACCGCTTCATCGCGTTTCCACATGACCCTGTTCCTCCGACTCGCCTGCAATTCTAACGTTCCGAGAGTGCTCGGCCGTTCCGCTCTGGGGATGCGGGGACGTGAAGCGCAAGTCAGTATAGGGAACGCCCCAGGTGTTGTCTAGTCCTTTTGTTACTGAGGGTTAGCGGCGATGGTACAATGAATCGATTCACCGATGCGTGTCTACTTTGACTACAACGCCACGACGCCCCTGGCGCCGGAGGTCGCTCGAGGCGCTGGTCGCGCGCGCGTCGCGCGACCGCTTCGGCAACGCGTCGAGCGTCCACCACTTCGGCCAGCAGGCCAAGGCGCGCGCTCGACGAGGCGCGCTCGGCCGTCGCCGCCCTGATCGGCGGCGATCCGTCGGAGGTCGTCTTCACCAGCGGCGGCACCGAGGCCGACAACTTCGCGCATGCGCGGCGCCGCCGAGGCGCTCGAGCCGGCCGGCCGCCGCCACCTGGTCGCGAGCGCGCATCGAGCACGAAGCGGTGCTGAACACGCTCAAGGCCCTCGCGCGGCGCGGCTGGCGCACCACGCTCCTCCCGGTCGATCGCGACGGGCGTCGTCTCGGTCGGATCGCGTGCGCGAGGCGCTCGCCGACGACACGGCGCTCGTGTCGGTGATGCACGCCAACAACGAGATCGGCACCATTCAGCCGATCGCGGAGCTCGCGCGCGTCGCGCACGAGCGCGGCGCCCTCGTGCACACCGACGCGGTGCAGTCGGCCGGCAAGATTCCCGTCGACGTGCGGGCGCTCGGCGTCGACCTGCTGTCGCTGTCGGCGCACAAGTTCAACGGCCCGAAGGGCGCCGGCGCGCTGTGGATCAAGCGCGGCACGCGGCTGCATGCCGATCCTGACCGGCGGCAAGCACGAACGCAACCGCCGCGCCGGCACGGAGAACGTGCCCGGCCATCGCCGGCCTCGGCGTCGCCGCGCCGGCTGGCGATCGGCAAGCTCGACGCCGAGGCCGTCCGCGCTCGCGCGCGCTGCGCGATCGCCTCGAGGCCGGCGATGCTCGCCGCCGTGTCCGGGCACCGCCGTCAACGGCGCCGGATCGCCGCGCGTGCCGAACACCATGCAACATCAGCTTCGACCGCGTCGAGGCCGAGAGCCTCCTGATCGCGCTCGACCTCGAGGGCATCGCCGTCTCGACCGGCTCGGCGTGCTCGTCGGGCACGCTCGAGCCCTCGCACGTGCTGCGCGCGATGGGCCTCCCGTCGCACCGCACGCAGAACTCGCTGCGCTTCAGCCTCGGGATGTTCACCACGGACGCCGAGGTCGATCGAACGATCGAAGTGCTGCCAAAGCTGGTGGAAAAACTCCGCGGATTGACGCAGCCTCGGACGGTGGCCCGATGAGGTGCCCCCAGGCACCAGGCACCATCTGAATCCCATGCGCATCGTCGTCGCCATGTCGGGCGGCGTGGACTCGTCGGTGGCGGCGGCGCTGCTGGCCGAGCAGGGCCACGAGGTCATCGGGCTGTCGATGCAGCTCTACGATCAGTCGCGCGCGGACGGCGCCGGCCGCGCGTTCGGCAGCTGCTGCGCGCTCGACGACCTCCACGACGCGCGCCGCGTGGCCGCCGCCATCGACATCCCCCACTACATCGTGAACTTCGAGCGGCAGTTCCACGAGCAGGTCGTGTCGAACTTCGTCGCGCGAGTACGCCGCCGGCCGCACGCCGCTGCCCTGCGCGCACTGCAACAGCGACCTGAAGTTCGCCACGCTGCTCGATCGCGCGCGCGCGCTCGGCGCCGACGCCGTCGCGACCGGCCACTACGCGCGCGTCGATCGCGGCGCCGACGGCCGGCGGCGCCTGCGCCGCGGCGCGGACGCGGCCAAGGATCAGTCCTACTTCCTCTTCTCGCTCACGCAGGCGCAGCTCGGGCGCGGCGCGGTTTCCCGTCGGCGACCGGCCCAAGGACGCCGTCCGCGACTACGCGCGGCGGCGCGGCCTGCCGGTCGCCGACAAGCCCGACAGCCAGGAGATCTGCTTCATCCCCGACGACGACTACGCGGCGTTCGTCGCGCGGCACGCGCCGGCGCCGCCCGAGGGCGGGGCCATCGTGGACGAGGCCGGCCGGGCGGTCGGCCGCCACGCCGGCATCCACCGCTTCACCGTGGGCCAGCGCAAGGGCCTGGGCGTCTCTCGTCGCAGACGCCGCTCTACGTGCTGGCGATTCGCGCGGACGCGCGCAGGTGGTCGTCGGACCGAAAGCGTCGCTCGAGCGCACGGACCTGACGGCGTCCGGGGTGAACTGGATCGTCGAGCCACCGGCGGCCCCGCTGCGCGTCGCCGCGCAGATCCGCCACCGCCACCGCCCGCGCCCGCGATCGTCCGCGCAACCGGCGACGGAGCGCGCCGCCGCTGACGTTCGACGCGCCGCAGATCGCCGTCACGCCGGGGCAGGCGGTCGTCTTCTACGACGGCGACGAAGTGGTCTAGCGGCGGAGGGTGGATCTCGGACTGCAGTCTTCGAGAAAGCGTTCCGCGTCGAGCGCGGCCATGCAGCCGGATCCGGCGGCGGTGATCGCCTGGCGGTAGATGTGGTCCTGCACGTCGCCGCACGCGAACACGCCCGGGCACGCTGGTCTTCGGCCCGTCGTGGGTCACGATGTAGCCGTTCTCGTCGAGTTCGAGCTGGCCCGTCGAAGAGCGACGTGTTCGGCGTGTGGCCGATCGCCACGAACACGCCGCGTCACCGGCACCTCGGAGACCGCGCCGGTCTTCCGGTTGCGCACCACCATCCCGGTCACTTCGCCCTTGCCGGTGTCCTTGATCTCGTCGACTTCGGTGTCGAGCAGCCAGGCGATCTTCGGGTTCGCGCGCGCCTTGTCCTGCATGATCTTCGACGCCCGCAGCGTGTCGCGCCGGTGGACCACGGTGACCTTCGTGGCGAACTTGGTCAGGAACATCGCCTCTTCCATCGCCGAGTCGCCGCCGCCGACGACGGCAATCTCCTGGCCGCGGAAGAAGTAGCCGTCGCAGGTCGCGCACGTCGACACGCCGTGCCCCATCAGCTTGCGTTCCGACGGCAGCCCCAGCAGGCGCGCCGACGCGCCCGTCGCGATGATCAGCGTCTCGGCCGCGTACTCGGTGTCCTCGGTCTTGACGACGATCGGCCGCGCCGCGAGATCCACGCTGCTCACGTGGCCCTGGATGATCTCGGCGCCGAACCGCTCGCGCCTGCGCGCGCATGTCGGCCATCAGGTCGGGCCCGATGATGCCGTCGCGGTAGCCCGGGATAGTTTTCGACGAGCGTGGTGAGCATGAGCTGCCCGCCGGCCTCGAGCCCTTCGATGACGAGCGGCTCCAGGTTCGCGCGCGCGCGAGTAGAGCGCCGCGGTCAAGCCCGCGGGACCGGATCCGATGATGATGACCTGGTGTTGGGACATGGAGCTGATGAGTGCCTTGTGATGCGTGCACTTGGTAATTGGGTAACTTGGTAATCGGGTAACTGACGCGAATTACCAAATTACGAAATTACCCAATTACCCCATGCGAGCGTCAGATGTGCCTGTCGATCGCGTTCTTGAAGTCGTCCTTCGGCGCGAGGCCGACGATGGACTCGACGACCTGGCCGCCCTTGAACAGGAGCACGGCCGGGATGCCGCGAATCTGGAACTTGAAGGCCGTATTCGGGTTGTCGTCGACGTTCAGCTTGCCGACGGTCACCTTGCCCGCGTAGTCGGCGGCCAGGGACTCGACGGTCGGGCCGAGCCGCTTGCAGGGGCCGCACCACTCGCGCCCAGAAGTCCACGAGGACGGGGCTGCCGGCGCTGAGAACGGTCTGTTCGAAGTTGCCGTCCGTGAAGGTCTGCACGTTGTCGCTCATTAAGGTCTCCGCTCCCTGCGGGAGCCCGCCTACCCGGCGGTCCGCGTTCGTCTTACTTGTTCGTATATTTTGACGTACTCGCGGGCCGAACGGTCCCAAGAATGGTCCTCGGCCATGCCCGCGGCCATAATCGCCCGCCAGCGGCGCGGGCCGGGCAAACGCGGCCAGCGCCCGCCTGAGGGCCTCCAGGAGCGCCCTCGGCCGACGCGTCCTCGAACACGAACCCATTGCCCCGGGGCCGCCGCGGCCGGTCCGGCGGCCCGGCGTCGAAAACGGTGTCGGCCAGGCCGCCCACCGCCCGCACCACGGGCACGGTGCCGTAGCGCAGGCTGTACATCTGGTTCAGGCCGCACGGCTCGAACCGCGACGGCATCAGGAAGAGATCCGCGCCCCCCTCGATCAGGTGCGCCAGCGCCTCGTCGAACCCGATGCGCACGCCGACGCGCGTCGGGATGCGCGCGCCGCGAGCCCGCGCCACAGGTCCTGGTAGCGCGGCTCGCCCGGTGCCGAGCACGACGAACGCCGCGTCGAGGCGCCAGGAGGCGGTCGGCCGCGGCGGCGACGAGGTCGAGCCCCTTCTGGTCGACCATCCGCGATACCATCCCGACCAGCGGCCGCGCGAGCGCCGCCCCGTCCACGGGCAGGCCGAAGCGCGCGAGCAGCGCGCGCTTCGCCGCCGCCTTGCCCGCGAGGCTGGCCGCGTCGAACGGCTCGGGCAGGAACGGGTCGTGCGCCGGATCCCACGCCGCCGTGTCGATGCCGTTCAGGATGCCCGTCAGCGTCGCTCGCGCGCGGCGCGCAGGATGCCGTCGAAGCCGAAGCCGAACTCCGGCGTCTGGATCTCCGCGCGCGTAGCGCGGGCTGACGGTCGTGATCCAGTCGGCGTCGGTGATGCCGCCCTTGAGCAGGCTGATCCTGCCCCAGAACTCCATCCGATCGATCCGCCAGCAGATCCCACGGCGAGATCGATGCGCGGCAGCCAGTCGGGCTCCGCACAGGCCCTGGTACGCCAGATTGTGGATGGTGAAGATGCTCGGGACGCCCCCGAGGACCGGATGGTCGGCGTAGCGCGTGCGCAGGTACACCGGCGCGAGGCCGGCCTGCCAGTCGTGCGCGTGCACCACGTCGGGCCGCCGCGCGGGCACCGCCGCGTACTCGAGCGCGGCGCGGACCAGAAACGCGAAGCGCTGGGGGTTGTCCGGATAGTCGACGCGCCGTCGCCGTAGAGGAACTCGCGATCGAAGAGCTCCGGACAGTCGACGAGGATCGCGCGGGCGCCGTCGCCGAGCGGCGCCTCGTAGAACGCCGCGTCGCGTGTGAACGCCGCCGACGGTGACCGCGCGGCGCTCGACGAGACGGCCGGCCGACACGCCGCGGTAGCGCGGCAGGACGAGCGTGACGTCCCAGCCGAGGCCGGCCAGCGCCGGGGGCAGCGCGCCGAGCACGTCGGCGAGGCCGCCGGTCTTCGCGAACGGGACGGCTTCCGATCCGATGAGGAGCGCGCGGGGAACGGTCGGCACCATCGCTCGCCGACGAGTGTAGCAGCCACGGGCGTTGCGCGCCCCGGCCGGAGGGGCCACAATGCGAGGCGTGACCGACCGCCCCGAGCCTCCCGCCCGCACCGGCCGCAGCGCGCCGCCCGAGATCACCGAGCTGCGCGCCCTGATCCTCGATCACCCGGAACTCGGCCCCGCGGCCGAGATGCAGATCGCGCTCGTCGAGATGCAGCGGCGGATTCAGGCGCGCGTCCCGCTGTCGCGCCTCGCCACCGTCGAGGCGCCGGTGACCCCGCGCGAGGGACCGATGGTCGGGTTCGCCGACATCCCGATCGACTGGACCAATCTCCGCCTCGCGATCCGGCAGACCGCCGACATCCTGCTCCGCTTCGAGGCGATCGACGCCGACGAGCACGATCGGCTGCTCGCGCTCGGCCGCGATCCGGAGGGCCTCGAACCGATCGTCGCGCGCTGGTACGCCGTCACCTCGGGCGAGCGCGAGGGCGGCCCCGCCGCCCCGGAACTGCCCGCGAGCCTCGATCAGGTTTTGGTGCTGGCGCTGCGCCCGTTTCTCGCGCGCTGCGTCGAGGCGCTGGGCCCGGCGGCCGAGCGCGCGGGCGAGGGCCGGTGCCCGGTGTGCGGCTGGGAGCCGGATTTCGCCGTCATCACGAAGGACGCGGATCGGCGGCTCGTGTGCGGGCGCTGCCTCGCGCAGTGGCCGTTTCCGGCGCTGCAGTGCCCCTACTGCCGCAACGACGATCGCGCGCGCATCACGTCGTTCGCCACGCCCGACGGCCTCTACCGCGTGTCGGGGTGCGACGTCTGCCACCGCTACCTCAAGGCGTTCGACGCGCGCCACGCGACGCGCCCGGTGCTCGTCGCGGCCGACACGATCGCCACGCTGCCGCTCGACGCGGCCGCCATGCAACGGGGATATCAGTAGGCCGGGTGGGCCGGGTAGGCCAGGTGGGTCGGGTCGGTAGAAAGGATGAAGGCCCGAGGCAAACCCAGGGGCCCACCACGCACCTTCAGAACCCTCAGAACCTCTAGAACCTTCAGAACCTTTTGAGTTCTATTCGACCGTCTTGGTGGCGAAGACCGACGACGCCTTCGCCGAGAACCAGCTGAGGAGGTTCTGCGTCTCGAGGAAGCGCCCGTTGTTCGAGCGCGCGCCGAGCACGACGACGGCGACTTCCTGACCGCTGGTCGGGAGGCGCAGCAGCGTGGCCAGGCAGTAGCCGGCCTTCGAGATGAACCCGGTCTTCCCCGCCACCACTTCCACATCGTCGCGCCCGAGCAGGTGGTTCGTGCTGTGGAAGGTGATCGTGCGGTGCGCGGCGGTGCGGAGGCTGTACTGCGGCGTCTGCATCAGCGAGGCGATGCGCGGATCGTTCGACGCCATCGTGATCAGCCGCGCCATGTCGTAGGCCGACGAGACGTTGTCGGAGAAGAGGCCCGACGGATCCTTGTAGTGCGTGCTCGTGAGACCCAGTTCGATCGCCTTCTCGTTCATGCGATCGACGAAGCCGTCCGAGCCGTACGGCGACACGCGCGCGAGGACGCGCGCCGCGGCGTTGTCGGACGCGATCAGCAGCAGGTGCAGCAGATCGTCGACATGCAGCTTGTCACCGGCCCGCAGGTACGTCGTCGAGGCGTTGCGCACGTCGGCGCGGGTCACGGTGACGAGCGTGTCGAGGTTCGGCTCGGTCTCGAAGAAGACCGTCGCGGTCATCACCTTCGTGATGCTCGCGATGGACCGCTGGTCGTTGGCGTGCTCTTCGAAGAGGACCTGGCTCGTTGCCGGGTCGTAAATGATGGCAGCGGCGGCGCGAACGTCAGGGACCACTTCCCCGCTCGCGTCCACCTTGTAACGGGCCGGGGCGTGCTTCGCCTGCGCGCTCGCGATAGGGGCTGTGCCCAAAAACAGCACAGCAGCTGCGAGATAACCAGGCCAGAAGTGTGAGTTTCTGTGCACGCGGTGACTCCCCTAAGTGTCTGTTTAAGTTCGGCGAGTCTACCAGATAATTGCTAGACTGCAAGGGAATTATCGGCCAATCACCAATATCGTTTAGGGGCAGATCGATGTCGAGCCGCGACCTCGAGGAGTACCGGAACCTCCGCGACACGATCAGGGAGCGGGGCACCGCGCGCGTGTGGGTGTTCCTGGTCGGCCTCGCGGCCTGGGGCGGGATCGCCGCGGCGCTCTGGGGCGCCAGCCGGCCGGCCTGGGCGATGCTCGTGCCGCTCGTCGTCCTGGCCGGCATGTTCGAGGCGGTGTTCGCGCTGCACACCGGCGCCGAACGCATCGGGCGCTACCTCCAGGTGTTCCACGAAAGCGACACGCCGGGCTGGGAGCACCGCGTGATGGCGCTCGGCCGCGCCGGTGCGACGAGCGTCGGCGGCGACGCGCTCTTCTCCGCCATCGTGATCGCGGCCGTCGTGGTGAACTTCGCCGCCGGCGCCTCGGCCTCCCCCGCTCCCGCGGAACTCGTCGTGCTCGGCGGCGCGCACCTCGCCGCGTTCGGACGCGTCCTCGACGCCAGGCGGAAAGCGAAGGGCCAGCGAGCGGCGGACCTCGATACCTTTAAAAAGCTTCAGTAGTCACAAGGCGCACGTCGCCAGTCGCACGTCCGAGTCGCTAGTCGCAAGTCAGGGTCTTCAGTCACAAGTCGGAAACGACGAGTGACTGGCGACTCGGACTTGCGACTCGGACTTGCGACTCGGACTTGTGACTCGGACTTGTGACTCGGACTTGCGACTCGGACTTGCGACTCGGACTTGCGACTCGGACTTGCGACTCGGACTTGTGACTCGGACTTGCGACTCGGACTTGCGACTCGGACTTGCGACTCGGACTTGCGACTCGGACTTGCGACTAGCGACTGACGACTAGCGACTACCGCGAGAGCGCGAGCGTGAGCAGGATCGCGCGCGCGGTTCCCGTCCAGGAATCGGCGGGTTCGAAGGCCTCTTCCGGCGTGTGGCCGCCGGTGGCTTGGCCGCCGCCGCCGATGGTAATCGCGGGAATGCCGAGGCTCATGGGCAGGTTCGCGTCGGTGGAGCCCTCGCCGAAGCGGACGTCGAGGCCGAGCGCCTCGCTCACGGCCACGGCCGTCTGCACGATGGGCGCATCGGCGGGCGTCTCACCGGCCGGCCGATCGCCCACCAGCTGCCGCTCCACGGTGATCGCCTGGCTCCGGCCCCAGCGCGCGTTCTCTTCCTTCACCGCCTCGTCGATCGCCGCCTGCGCATGCGCGTCGAGGTCGGCGAGCGCGCGCGGATCGGACGAGCGCAGATCGAGTTCCATCCACGCTTCCGACGGGATCGCGTTCACCGACGTGCCGCCGCCGACGCGGCCCACGTTGAAGGTCGTGCGCGGGTCGCGCGGCACGCGCAGCTCCTGCAGCTTCGCGATCGCTCGGCCGAGCGCGCCCGCGGGGTTCGCCAGGCCGAACGCGCCGAAGCTGTGGCCGCCCGGGCCGTGGAACGTCACGCGGTAGCGGTGGCTGCCGACCGCGCGGAACACGATGTCGAGGCCGGCGCCGTCGATCGAGACGAAGCGATCGATCCCGCCCTTCATCGTCTCGCCGAAGAGCGCCTTGACGCCGCGCAGGTCGCCGAGGCCCTCCTCGCCCACATCGGCCACGAGCGTCACGGGCCCGCCCGTCTTCACGGTGCCCGCGGTGAGCGCCCGGGCGATAGCCAGCAGCACGGCGAGGCCGCGGCAGTTATCCGCGATCCCCGGGCCTTTCAGCCGGCCGGCCTCCCGCCGCACGCGGACGTCGGTGCCTTCGGGAAAGACCGTGTCGAGGTGGGCGGCCACCACCAGGCGTGGCGCGGATGACACTCCGGCGTGGTCGCCGAGCACGTTCCCGACGCGATCGACCCGCACGTGAGCCAGCCCCGCCTTGACGAACGCGTCCTGCAGCATGCGCCCGCGCGCCGCCTCCTCGAACGGCGGGGCGGGCACCTCGCAGAATCGGATCTGCTCCTCGATGAGCGACGGCTCGGCGACCCGCGCCTGGTCGAGCAGCGCGCGCACCGCCGGGGTCCCGGCGAGCGGCGCGACGCCGGCCGGATCCTGCGCGTACGCAAGAGCCCCCGTGCACGCGAGGAGCAGCGCAACGATCGGCAGGCGACGCATCACTCGCATCGTAGTGCAACGGCGGTGGCCGCGATCCGACCAATTTTCCGTACGGGCGGATCCAATCATTGGCACTTGGCGGCATGACGCGGAGCCGGCCCGCCGGATGGGTGTTCCGCGAGAATCGCCGAAGTCAGGCCTAAAGTCCGTGATTTCGTGTGCCGATATGTGCAGCCGTGGACGGCAGGAGGCGGCCTCAAGGCCGGGCACGGAGATTGCTCACTCTCGGAGCAGTCATGGAGGAATCGTGGTTGGTCTAATGAGCCTCGTCCGCCTGCTCGGTTTCAGCACCCTCGCCTGCGGCTGCGTCGTGGGCCGCTATCGCGAGGTGGCGACGAGCCGCGAGCTCGCCTATGTGGAGGAGAAAGGCACGGCGTGCGCCGCCCATGAGCATCGGCGCAACCACACGGTCGCCCCGCTGGCGCCGGTGCCGCGCCGGGCCGCCCGTTAACGCGAACGGCTCTCCCGGCCGAAACACCGGCCGGCATGTCTGTCCTGCTCAAACCGCACCGGACCCTCGCGCTCGGCCGCGGCGCCGCGCGATTCTACCTGGGTGATTGCCTCGACGTCTTCGCCGCGCTGCCCGCGGCGAGCGTGGACGTGATCGTCACCTCCCCGCCGTACAACCTCGGCATCCGGTACAACCAGTATCGCGACACGCTGTCGCCGGCGGCCTATCTCGACTGGACCGGGCGCTGGGTGCGGGCGGCGGCCCGCGTGCTCCGTCCCGACGGGTCGCTCTTTCTGAATGTGGGCACGAAGCCGAGCGACCCCTGGACGGCGCTCGACGTGGCGCAGGCGGCGCGCGCGCACCTCCGGCTGCAGAACATCATCCACTGGGTGAAATCGATCGCCATCGACCGCGCCGCGACGGGCGCCGCGGCGCGCCTCGATCGCGACCTGGCCGTGGGCCACTACAAGCCGATCAACAGCGACCGGTTCCTGAACGACTGTCACGAGTTCGTGTTCCACTTCACGCCCGAGGGCGCGACGCGGCTGGACCGGCTGGCGCTCGGCGTGCCCTACCAGGACGCGTCGAACATCGCGCGGTGGCGCGGCGCGGCGACAGGCGTGCGCTGCCGCGGCAACACGTGGTTCATCCCGTACGAGACGATCCAGCACCGCGACCGCGACCGTCCGCATCCGGCGACGTTCCCCGCGAAGCTGCCCGAGCAGTGCATCCGCCTCCACGGGCTCGCGCGGACGCGGCTCGTGATGGATCCGTTCCTCGGGCTGGGGAGCACGGCCGTCGCCTGCGCGCGCCTGGGCGTGGACGTCATCGGCGCGGATCTCGACCGCGACTATCTGGAACTGGCGGCCGAGCGGGTGATCGCCGTGAAGGATGGCCGGATGATGAAGGCGGGCCGGAAAAGTCAGGCGGGGCGTCGGGTCGGCCAGCTCGACCGGAAGTCCGGCTGACGCCACGACCTACCTGCCCTACCTGCCCTACCTGCCCTAATCTACCCCCGCATCGCGCGATCGTGCAGGGTCTCGACGGCGTGCCAGCCCGCCTCCACGGCGCCCTGCTGCCACGCGGGATCCGAGCTGATGGCCGCACACCCGATGAAGATGCGCCCGTCTGGCGTGCGCAGCCGCTCGACGCGCGTGGCCCCGCCGGTCAGCGCGCCGCCGCCCGCGCCGCGTCCGCCGCCCCGGCCCGCGCCGGCTCCTCGGCCGCGGCCGCCGCCGCCGCCGCCCGCGCCCTGGGCCCACGCACCGCGGCTGTACTCGATTCGCTCCCACCAGACGGCGTAGGCGTTCTCGAACTCGGGCCGCAGCTGCTGGTGCACCTTGCTGCCGTGCATCAGCACGTGCTCGATGCGGTCCTTCACCGGCCGCTCGTGCAGGTTCTCGATCCGGCCGTTGCCGTAGTACCCGAGGATGATCCCCTTGTCCGTGAAGAAGTCGTTCGACGGGTACGAGAACTCGCCGAACGGCAGGTTCGAATAGAGATGGCCGCCGAAGATCCGATCGTCCTCTTCCCAGAACCGGCGCTTCATCTGCAGCCCCATCTTCCCGGTCGGGCTGTAGTTGGTCGCCTTCACGGCGGCCATCATCTCTGGCGACAGGTTGACGTCGAGGATCGAGAGGATCGTGAGCGGCAGGCACGACACGACGTAGTCCGCGGTCGCCTCGTGCTGCTGGTTGGTCTTCGTGTCGCGATAGACGACGCGCACGTTCTCGGGCGTCTGGCGGATCGACACGATCGCCGAGTTCAGGTGAATCTTGTCGCCGAGCGCGCGCTGGAAGCCGCGCGGGAACTCGTTCATCCCGCCGATCGGCTGGAACATCGGCGCCTGGCCGGTGCCGACCATCACCGAGCGGGCGCGGCTCCCGAAGCCCGACTGCAGCAGCGCGCTGAAGTTGTACGGGTCGCCCCCGCCGCGCGCGTCGCCGCCCTTGTACGCGTCGTCGGCGTTGTCGAGGTAGCCCTCGACGACGAGGAACTGGACGAGCCGCTCTTTGTCTTCCGCGCTGAGCGCCACGTCGATCTGGCCCTTGTTCACCGCCTTGGCGAGCAGCTCGGCGGTGTAGCCGATCATGTCGGCCTTGACCTCGCGCAGCCGGACGCGCTTGTTGGCGAGCGGGCCGTATTCCGCCCCTTCGTAGTAGAAGTAGGACGCCTCGGCCTCGTTCACGAACAGCTGAAGCGGAACGCCGAGCTCCTTGCAGTAGTCGAGCACGCCGGTGTGCGTGTGCGGGATGCGCCAGGGGCCGCCGTTCACGTAGAGGCCCTCGTCGAAGTTGCAGACCTGCGTGTCGCCGCCGGCGCCGAGCTCGGTATGCGACATGCCGCGCTTGACGGTCCAGTTCACGCCGCCGACGCGGTCGCGCGCCTCGAGAACCTGCACGGTGTAGCCGAGCTTGTTCAGCTCATAGCACGTCGTGAGCCCCGACACGCCCGCGCCGAGTACCGATCACGGACTTGCCGCCGCCGCGGCCGGCGAGCCGCGGGCGCGATTCGACGTCCTGCGCCATCAGATCCCACGAGCGCATCGCGCTCATCAGGACGGCCGAGCCGCCCACCGCGCCGAATCGCTCCAGGAAATAGCGGCGCGTCCAGGCGCCGGGGTCCACGTCCGTCGTCTTCATGGCACGTCCTTCCCTTAAGGAGCCACGGCGAAGGCTTCCACCTCCACCATTTGCCCGGCGCCGACGAGCGCGGCCACGCCCACGGTCGTGCGGGCCGGCTTCGTCGGGTTATCGGCCGTGCCGAACACCTCGCGGAACGCCGCGTTCCAGCCCTGCGTGTCGAGCTGATTGTTCTTGTTCGGATCGGCCACGAGGTACGCCCGGATGTACACGACGTCCTTCATGGACAGTCCCTGCGCCTTCAACTGGTCGGCGAGCCGCTGGAGCACGCTCTTCGCCTGCGCCTGGGTGTCGCCGTACCGCTCGGGCGACCCGGCCGGCGCGTCGCGGTTGACGACCGCGGGGCCCGTGCCGCTGGTCCACACCAGCCCCTTGCCGGCCGGAATGACGACGCCGCCTGAGATGGGGGAATTTGGCCCGCCGCCGTAGAAGGTCGCGCCGTTGGATTGCGCAAAGGCTGGACTTGCGAGAAGCAGCCCCGTGAGGGCGGCGACGCATGCTCTCATCATGTAAGGCACCCCTGTGAAGACCACGCGGCGGGACGGCCGGAGCCGTCCCGCCGCGCGGATTGCGCGCCTAGTAGGACACGCGCAACGTGAACTGTACCGACCGCATGTTGTTCGCCTGGTTCCGGATCTGGCCGAAGCTCGCGTTGCCGAGCGCCGTGCTCGCCGGCGACGCCCACTGCACGATGTTGAACGGGTTCAGCAGTTCGAGCCGCAGATCCACGGTCATCTTGCCCGGAATCTCGACGGCCTTGGTCGCCGAGAAGCTGAAGTTGGTGCGGTGCGGCGAGAGCACGCCCGGCAGCACGCGCGGCGCGTTGCCAAACTGGTTCTTCGCCACTGCTGCGAACGCCGCCAGGTTGAAGTACTGGTTGTCGGAGGTGCTGTCGCGGATCCGGCCGGTCACGTCGCTCGGATTCAGGAAGTCCTCGCCCGGCACGATGTTCGGCCGGATCGCGCCGCCGAAGAGGAACTGCCCGCCCGTGATGTTCTGGCTCACCCCGATCGGGAAGCCGCTCTGCAGCTGCAGCACCGCCGTGAGCGACCAGCCTCCGAGGACCTTGTTGCCCCACCCGCTGTCGGCGAGGAACCGCTTCCCTTCGCCGAACGGCAGCAGCAGCGTCGGGGAGATCGTCACCTTGTGCGGCGAGTCGAGCAGGCTCTGCCCGTACTCCGAGTCCGGATTGTAGTACGGCGAGGAGGGTACCAGCACGTATTCGTTCTGGACCGGCGAGGCGCTCGAGTAGTAGTTGCCCTGCCCGACCTGGTTGTCGGTCAGGTGGCTGTAGGTGTAGCTGAAGTTCACGCCCCACACGTTGTCGACGCGCTTGCGGCCCTGGAACACGAACGCGTGATACTGCGAGTGCGCGCCCGTCGCGTCGTTCTGCGTGATGTTGCCGAACTGCGGATACGGCCGCAGCAGCTGGCCGAGCTGGATCGTCGTGCGGCCCGCGAACTGCCCCGCCTCGGGAATGCCGTAGAACGGGTTCGGGACGTTGACCAGCGTGTTGGCCACCAGCGACTGGTAGATCGGGTCGAGGGCGTTCAGGTCGAGGCCCGTCCCCCACGACAGGTCCGTGCCGGTCGAGCCGGTGTACCCGACGCCCAGCATCACCCCGCCGCGGAACTCCCGCTGCAGGTCCACCGAGTACCTGCTTCACTTTCGGCGTGCCCTTGCCCGGGAGAATGACGGTCGTGTTGCCGCCGGCATTGGTCAGCAGGCCGAGCGACTGCCCGGACGGCTGGACGAGACCGCCGGGGAACGGATCGCTCAGCGACGTGATCGGCACGCCGCTCGAGGACTGCTGCAGATCGGTGGTCGCCGAGTAGCCGGTACTGGCTCCAGTTCGACGTGCCCGCCGAGCCGTAGTTCCACGGCGCCACGTAGATGCCCCAGCCGCCGCGCAGCACCGTCTTCTCGTTGAACTTGTAGACGGCCCCCACGCGCGGCGAGTACTGCACGCCGCGCGTGCCGCCCTGCTGCAACGGCGCGCCGCTCTGACCCGCATAGAGCAGGCCGCCGTAGATCGTGCGCGGCGAGCCGGTGACCGGATCGATCAGGTTCACCAGGTCGTTCAGCGGGCTCACCGTCGTCGAGGCGAAGTCCGTCGCGATCTGGTTGTTCCGCTCCTGCAGGTTCGTCTCGTGCTCGATCCGCAGGCCGTAGTTCAGGGTGAAGCGGTTGCTCACGCGCCAGTCGTCCTGGAAGAACCCGGCCGCGTAATTGATGTAGCCGTCGAGGTCCGCCGAGATCGGCAGGCTGCCGCTCGACGGATACCCGAGCAGCATGTCCGCCACGGGGCTGCCCGTGAACCGGCCGTCGAACGCGTACAGGCCGGTCGACTGCCCGAAGCTCGAGGACCGCACGCCGAGGATACGGTAGTCGGCGCCGCCCTTGATGCTGTGGCTGCCCGACAGCTTGCTGAGCGTGCCGTTCGCGCCGTACTGGTAGTAGACGTTGTCGGAGCGGCTGCTCCAGCCCGTGCTGGCGTAGCCCGTCATCGTGGTCGACGGGAACCGGTTCGCGTCCGGGAACGCGCTCGTCAGGGCGCTGTTGCCCGGCCACAGCGACGTCGCGTCGAAGGGCACCGGCAGCTTGTTGCCGTCGGGGAACTGGTTCCAGCCGCCGCGCACGGTCAGCACGGTCGAGTCGTTCACTACGTACGTGCCGTTCAGCACGAGCGTGTCGTCGGAGCGCTTGAGGAAGTACTGCGTGCCGGCGAACGGATGCTCCGGGTTCAGGTTGTAGCTGTTCTCCCCGGTGGACTGCCGGAGGAAGAAGCCGCTCATCGAGAGGGCGTTGTTGAAGTTCTGATTGACCTTCAGCGTCCACTGGTACGCCGTGCTCGGGAGCAGGTCCGTGTAGCTGTAGTTCTGCGTCCCGTCGTCCGCGTTGCGGTCCGGCGTCGGCATGTAGTTCAGGATCGTCTTGCCGGTGAAGTTCTGCCGGTCGGCCGGGATGATGTTGCCGGGGAACGGCAGGCCCGTCAGCGGGTCGATGATCGCCTTTGCCGCGCCGTTCCGCGTCAGGCCCGAGAAGTCGCCGCTGCGCTCGGCCAGCGACGGCACGAGGTAGGAGTTGGATTCCGGCTGGTGATCCACGTACTTCTCACCCGCGAACCAGAAGAACGTCTTGTTCTGGACGATCGGCCCGCCGACGCCGCCGCCGCCGTTGCGCCAGTACTCCGGCCGGAACGTCTCATTGTTCAACTTCGGCACCAGCAGCTGCTGCTGCAGCGTCTCCGGCCGGAACACCGTGTAGCCCGAGAACGCGAACCGGTTCCCGCCCGACCGCGCCGTCATGTTCATCACGCCGCCGCCCGTGCGCCCCATCTCCGCGTCATACGTGTGGATCTGCACGCGCGAGTCCTGCAGCGCTTCCATGCTCGGGTTGATCGACGAGCGGTTCTGCACGTCCGTCGTCGGGAAGCCGTCGATCAGGAAGTTGTTCGACCGCACCGCCCCGCCGCCCATCGACAGCGCCGAGTTGCCCGTCTGGTCCTGCATCCGGTTCCAGTGCGCGTTGCCGCTCGCCACCACCGTCGGCTCCAGCGTCGCCATCAGGAACACGCTGCGGCCCTCGGACGGCAGCTCGCGGAAGTTCTCCACACTCAGCGTCGTCCCCTGCGAGGCGCTGCTCGTTTCGATCAGCGGCGCCGACGCCGTCACCGTCACGCTCTCCTCGAGCGCGCCGATTTCCAGCGTTACCGGGATGTCAATCTGCGCCTGCGTGCCCACGCTGACGTTCGTGTTCTCATAGGTGCGGAAGCCGGGCACCTCCACCTTGAGCGTGTAGCGCGTCGGGTCGACCGCCGGAAACGAGTACGCCCCGACGCCGTTGCTGGTCGTGACGCGGGTGGCGCCGGTCGACTGGTTGATCAACGTCACGCTCGCACCCGGAATCACGCCTTGCGCATCGCGAATCACACCGCGCACGGTGCCCTGGAACGACTGGGCTGCGGCGACGGACGACAGCATCCCAGTCATCACGATGGCCAGAACCATGCGCGTGCCTACTGTTAACGGTCTCGACATCACGGCGTTCCTTCTGTGACCCAAGGTCACAAGTTGGTCCCCACGCCCGACATCCGCGACACAATTGCCACGGACTGCGGCAGAGCCTATGCCCCGCCCGGGACGGGATCAACGACTGAGAAACGACTGTGACAAGCAATTGCCGGCTCCGTGGCCAGTACCGACGAAAGTTTGGAGAACGGGCGTCAACCGTAAAGAAATCGTTACGTGACGCCCGCTCCTGGCCCCATCTTTATAAACCAACCATTACGTAATCCTCACGCCGTCAGTAGTCAGTAAGAGACCCGCAGCGTGAACTGCACCGACCGCATGTTGTTCGCCTGGTTGCGAATCTGCCCGAAACTCGAGTTGCCGAAATTCGAGCTGGCTGGCGACGCCCACTGCACGATGTTGAACGGGTTCAGCAGCTCCAGCCGCAGGTCGACCGTAATCGATCCGGGGATCTCGACCGCCTTGCGCGCCGAGAAGCTGAAGTTCGTGCGGCGCGGCGAGAGCACGCCCGGCAGCACGCGCGGCGCGTTGCCGAACTGGTTCTTCGGCACCGCCTGGAACGCCGCCAGGTTGAAGTACTGGTTGTCCTTCGTGTCCTGGCGGATGCGACTGGTCACGTCGCCCGGGTTCAGGAAGTCCTCGCCCGGCACGATGTTCGGCCGAATCGCGCCGCCGAAGAGGAACTGCCCGCCCGTGATGTTCTGCGTGACGCCGAGCGGAAACCCGCTCTGCAGCTGCAGCACGGCCGTCAGCGACCAGCCGCCGAGGATCCGATCGCCCCAGACGCTGTCGGAGAGGAACCGCTTGCCCTCGCCGAACGGCAGCAGGAGCGTCGGCGCCACGGTGAACTTGTGCGGGGAATCGAGCAGGCTCTGTCCGTACTCCGAGTCCGGGTCGTAGTACGGCGACCACGGCACGAGGATGTACTCGTTCTGCACGGAGCCGGCGCGGGAGTAGTAGTTGCCCTGCCCCACCTGGTTGTCGTTCAGCCGGCTGTAGGTGTAGCTGAAATTCACGCCCCACAGGCCTTCGACGCGCTTGCGGCCCTGCACGATGAACGCGTTGTACTGTGAGTGCGCGCCGGTCCCGTCGTTCCAGGTGATGTTGCCGAACTCGGGGAACGGCCGCAGCAGCTGGCCGAGCTGGATCGTCTTGCGGCCTGCGAACTGCCCGGCTTCCGCGATGCCGTAGAACGGGTTCGCGACGCTGCTCAGCGTGTTGACGCCGGCCGTCTGGTAGATCGGGTCGAGCGCGTTGAGGTCGATGCCCGTCTGCCAGTCGAGGTCCTTGCCCGTCAGACCCGTGTAGCCGACGCCGAGCATGATGCCGTGCCCGAATTCGTGCTGCAGGTCCACCGAGGTACTGCTGCACTTTCGGCGTGCCCTTGACCGGCAGGACGACGTTCGTGCTGGCGCCGACGTTGGTCAGCAGGCCGAGCGCCGAGCCCGACGGCTGTACGAGGCCGCTCGGGAACGGGTCGCTCAGCGACGTGATGGGCACGCCGCCCGACGACTGCTGGATGTCGGTCGTCGCCGAGTAGCCGTACCTGCGCCCAGCCCGTCGTGCCGGCGGAGCTGTAGTTCCAGGGCGCGACGTAGATGCCCCAGCCGCCGCGCAGCACCGTCTCGTCGCTGAACTTGAAGACGGCGCCGGCGCGCGGCGAGAACTGCACGCCGCGCGTGCCGCCCTGCTGGAGCGGCGCGCCGTTCTGCCCCGCATAGAGCAACCCGCCGTAAATCGTGCGCGGCGCCCCGGTGATCGGATCGGCCAGGTTCACCACATCGTTCAGCGGGCTCACCGTGTCCATCGCGAAGTCGGTGGTGATGCGGTTATTGCGCTCCTGCAGGTTCGTCTCGTGCTCGACACGCAGGCCGTAGTTCACCGTCAGCCGGTTGTTCACGCGCCAGTCGTCCTGCGCGAAGCCGGCGGTGTAGTGGATGTAGCCGTCGAGATCGGCCGAGATCGGGATGTCCCCGCTCGACGGATAGCCGAGCAGCAGGTCCGCGAGGGCGTTGCCCGTGAACCGCCCGTCGAACGAGTAGCTCCCCGTCGACGCGCCGAACGTCGACGACCGCACGCCGAGGATCCGGTAGCCGCCGCCGCCCTTGATGCTGTGGCTGCCCGCCAGCCGGCTCAGCGTCCCGTTGACGCCGGTACCTGGTAGTACGCGTTGTCGGACCGGTTGCTCCACCCGGTCATGCGGCCCGACCCGTACCCGGTCAGCGTCGTCGAGGGGAAGCGGTTCGCGTCCGTGAACTGGCTGGTGAAGCCCGGGTTGCCCGGCCAGAGCGACGTCGCGTCGAATGGAACCGGCAGCTTGTTGCCGTCAGGGAACTTGTTGTAACCGCCGCGCACGGTCAGGACGGTCGAGTCGTTCATGACCCACGTGCCGTTCAGCACCAGCGTGTTGTCCGAGCGCTTCAGGAAATACTGCGTGCCGGCTTCCGGGTGCTCGGGGTTGTAGTTGGCGCTGTTCTCACCCGTCGCCTGCCGCAGGAAGAAGCCGGTCATCGACACCGCGTTGCTGAAATTCTGGTTGACCTTGAGCGTCCACTGGTACGCCGTGCTCGGGAGCAGGTCCGTGTAGCTGTAGTTCTGGGTCCCGTCGTCGGCGTCGCGGTTCGGCGTCGGGAAGTAGCCCGCGATCGTCTGGCCGGTGTAGTTGAGCCGGTCGGCCGGGATGACGTTGCCGGGGAATGGCAGGCCCGTCTGCGGGTCGATGATCACATCCAACTGGCCGTTGCGCGTCACCTGCGAGAAGTCGCCGTTGCGCGAGGCCATCGAGGGCACCGCGAACGCCGACGCCTGCGGCTGGCGGTCCAGGTACTTTTCGCCGGCGAACCAGAAGAACGTCCGGTTCCGGAAGATCGGGCCGCCGATGCCGCCGCCGCCGTTGCGCCAGGTACTCGGGCCGGAACTCTTCGTTGTTCAGCGTCGGCACGAGCAGCTGCTGCTGCAGTTGCTCGGGGCGGAACACCGTGTAGCCCGACCACGAGAACCTGTTGCTGCCCGACTTGGCGGTCATGTTCATCACGCCGCCGCCCGTGCGCCCCATCTCCGTGTCGTAGGTGTGGATCTGGACGCGCGAATCCTCGAGCGCCTCCATGCTGGGATTGATCGACGACCGGTTCTGCATGTCGGTCGTCGGGAAGCCGTCGATCAGGAAGTTGTTCGACCGGACCGCGCCGCCGCCCATCGACAGCGCCGAATTGCCCGTCTGGTCCTGCATGCGGTTCCAGTGCGCGTTGCCGCTCGCCACCACGGTGGGCTCGAGCGTCGCCAGCAGGAACACGCTGCGCCCCTCGGAGGGCAGCTCGCGCATGTTTTCGCTCGTGATCGTGCTGCTCTGCGAGGCGCTGCTCGTTTCGATGAGCGGCGCCTGCGCGGTGACCGTCACGCTCTCCTCGATGGCGCCGACCTGCAGCGTGACCGGAATGTCCAGCTGAGCCTGCGTGCCGACGGAGACGTTGTCGTTCTGGTAGGTCCGGAACCCGGGCACCTCGACCTTCAGCCTGTACTGCGCCGGATCGACCGCCGGAAACGAGTACGCGCCGACGCCATTGCTGGTCGTCACGCGGATCGCGCCGGTGGCTTTGTTGGTGAGGGTGACCGTCGCGCCCGGGATAACGCCCTGGGCGTCGCGAACCGTGCCGCGCACGGTGCCCTGGAACGACTGGGCGGCGACGTCGAACGGAAGAGCCGCGCTCAGCGCGGCCATGAGTAGCAGACACAAACCCGACCCGACCAGACCCCGCATGCTGACCTCCCCCCACGCCGAATGGCCCGGTCCCGACCGACGGCCACGACGTATGGAAATCGTCTGCGACATATCAGGAAAGACTAAGTATTCGCGCGCTGAGAATAGCCTCGCCTTCTTTTAAAGGTCAACTCGGGTTACATGGAATTTATCGCTGATTTTATGTCACCGTATGTTTTAACCAACGTATTGGATTTTGGCGCACCGACGCCCCATCTTCAGGTCGGTCAGCCTCTCGAACTTCCCACCGCCAAACCCCGCCGCTGGCGTGGCATACTGGGCTTCGTCCATGTTCCAGTCCAGACCGGTCCCCTGGCTGCTCCTCTCGGGCCTCCTCGCCATGACGGCCGTGGTTTCCGGCCAGACGCCGGGATCCGCGCCCTCGCCGCAACAGCCCACGTTCCGCGTGCAGGTGAACGCCGTCACGATGGACGTGCTCGTCCAGGATGCCGATGGCCTTTTCGTGCCCGATCTGACGAAAGCGGACTTCGAGATTTACGAAGACGGCGTGAGGCAGGACATCACGTCAATGACGATGAGCCATGGGGGGCGCGTGACCAATCTCGTGGCGCCGCCGCCCCCCCCGCCGCCCGAGGGGATCATCCTGCCCGCGCCGGCGGCGCCTGCCGTCGCCGACGCGTCTGGGCGCGTGTTCCTGTTCTTCGTGGACGACCTCCACCTCCAGGCCGAGGAGACGTCCCGCGTGCGCGCGCTCTTCAAGGAGATGGGGACCGAACTCCTGCACGACGGCGATCTCTTCGGCGTCATCTCGAGCGGCCCATCGTCGATTTCCGTGGACATGACCTACGACCGCGCCCGGTTGTCCGAGGCGACCAGCCGCATTGTCGGCCACGGCATGGACCCCCGGGACATCATCCAGTCGGGCCAGGGCATGTCCGGCGTCCGCGAGCTCCGGTCGCGCGTGCAGATCGCGTTCTCGACCATGCACGACGCGCTCCTCGACCTCGCGAAGATCCACGATCGCCGGAAGCTGCTCGTCTGGGTGAGCGACGGCTACGACTTCACGCCCTTCCAGGAGTCGCGCCTCGGCCAGGGCAACCCGAACAACTTCTTCCAGCAGAACTTCCAGAACTTCCAGCGCAGCAACACCGTCAACGACGACGGGTCGCACCAGCAGGTGATCGACCCGCTGGTGGAGGCGCAGAAGCGGAACGAGATGTTCAGCGACGCCGACCTCGGCTCCGCGCTCCGCCAGCTGACCGACGAGGCCAACCGGGCGAACACCACGATCTACAGCGTGGATCCCCGCGGCCTGGTGGCCAGCCAGAGCATCGATCAGCAGCTGAACCCGACGGAGTGGCAGGAATTCGTCGGCAAGTCGCAGGACACGCTGCGCGATCTCGCCGAGCGGACCGGCGGCCTGGCGGTGGTGGACGACAACGATTTCGCGGGCGCGCTGAAGCGGATCGACGCCGAGGCGAGCGACTACTACGTCCTGGGCTACTACTCGAACAATCCCGACGCCGCGAAGGGCCGGCACCGCATCGAGGTCCGGGTCACCCGCCCGGGGGTGACGGCGCAGTCGCGCGACGAGTACGTGGCGCCGTACCCGCCGGCGCCGGCGCCCGCGCCCTGACCGCTACCAGCGAAACAGCCGCGTCACCTTGACGACGAACGACCGGTTCTCGACGTCCGGGAACCCGCGCGCGAGCGTCGTGCGGCCGTCGCTGTAGACGATGAACAGCTCGCTGCCCGGCCGGTATTCCCAGCGGAGTCTGGCGTTCGACGTCAGCGAATGGCTGCGCGACTGGTACTGGATCAGCGCCGACGTGAACATGTGCGGCGAGATCGTGTAGGTGATGCGGCTGCTCACCAGGTTCGTGTCGCCATTCCCCTCCGGCACGCGCACCCGGTTCCACGACACCGTGGGCTCGAGGTAGAGCTGCGGCGAGAGCTCCACGCGGCCGCTCCAACCGACCGCCGTCAGCGTGCCGTCGTAATAGCCGCCATGGCGAAGCGACAGCGATCCCGACACGGGCCGCTGCTGGCCGAACGCATACGACGTGCGCATCTGGCTGAACGTGTACTGCCCGATGGGCACGGCCACGCCGGCCCCGAGGCTGAACGGCCGGTCCAGCCGCTCGTAGTCGCGCTCGACGCTGATCGACCAGGCGTCGCTGTTGTCGAGATCCAGTCCCACGCTCGCATCGACGGATTTCGACTCCGGAACGTTCGCGATGTCCGTCAGGTAATCGACGCCGGCGTCGTAGCTGATCTTGCGGATGCCGCGCCAGCCGGGCCGTGGACTGAAGCGTGCGGACGCCGACGAGTCACGGAACGCGGCGCGCCGCACGAGGCCGACCTCCGGCCGGAAGTTTTCGCCGACGGTCAGGTGATCGGCCGACAGGCCGTAGCGATCCGCGTTCCAGGAGAACCGCGTGCGGTAGCTGACGTCGCCGTCCTTCACGCCCGGGTTGTCCGTCCGCGCGAGATAACCGGTGATGGACACTTCGCGCGCGGGATTGAACGTCGTGTCCACGCCGTAGCCGAGGCCCGCGTCGCCGGCGCCGCCGATCCGGGTGGAGGCGATCGGGTTGCGCATCGTGACCATGCCGCCCACGCGGCTGCGCGCCAGGAAGTCGTAGCTCACGCGGCCGACGGCGAAATTCGTCGTGGGCGTGCCCGCGTCGATCGACTCGGCCGTCTGGATGTCGAGCAGCCCGACGTTCCAGGGCCCCAGGCGGCCGAGCAGGCGCGTGCCGCCGCGGATCGGCACCGGCACGCCGTTGGCGAGCCCGATCTGGCGGCTGTAGAAAAGGAGCGGTGCGCTGCCGCCCCCGCCCCCGCCGCCGAAACTGAACGTGTCGGCGCCCTCGAGGAAGAAATCGCGCTTCTCGGGAAAGAACAGGCTGAAGCGCGTGAGGTTCACCTGCTGCTCGTCGTCTTCCACTTGCGCGAAGTCGGTGTTCACGGTGAAGTCGGCGATGAGCGTCTGCCGGATGCCCCACTTCACGTCGCCGCCGGCGTTCCAGTCGGGATCGTTGAAATACGGCGGCTTCGCGTTGCGGTCGGTGAGCACCGAGCCGAGGCCGTAGAGCTTCGCGTCGACGTTGCGCAGCTTCGTCGGCGTGTCGAGACCCACGACGGTCGCCGCGACCGACATCTTCGACATCGCCGGCCGGCCCCACGACGCGAGGACCGGCGCGAGATACGACAGCTCGTTGGTCGCCCGCACCATGCGGCGGAAGTTCATGCCCCACACGTGCCCGCCCTCGCGGTGCCGGAACGACCGGAAGGGAAAGCGGATCTCGAGCGTCCAGCCCTGGCCGAAATCGCTCGTCCGGACGTCCCAGAGGCCGTTCCACGAGTTGTTCGGCTGCTCGTTGTTGATCGACCAGTCCAGCTCGCCGCCGAGGTAGTTCACGGCGAAGCCGTAGCCGTTGCGCCGGTCGTAGAACGAATCGAAGGAGACGCCGAAATGGTCGTTGTTGAACAGGTTGTTGGCGTCGCGCCGCATCTCGGTCGCGACCCGCTTGTCGGGCTCGTCCTCCCACAGGCGCGCGGCCACATAGAGATTGTCGGCGTCGTACAGCACCCAGACTTCGGTGCGGGCGTCCGCCGGCGCGCCCTCGTGCGGCTCCTGCTGGATGAAGTCGCCGAACGAGGGGACCTGCCGGTAGACGGCGTCGTCGAGCCGGCCGTCGAAGTCGAAGTCGGTCACGCGCGTGGCGCGAATCGTGATCCCGCTCTCGCCGCGCGCGATCACCTCCGGCGCCACCGGCGGCGGCGGGCCGACCAGCGGCGGATCGATCGCGCCCTGGGCGCCGGCGGACGCCGCGGCAAAACACACCACCAGTACGGACAAGGCACATCGCATGCGTATGGGTCCTCGAAGGGAAAACAGCCTAGCATGGGCGCGCGCCGTGCCGTAGAATTCTGAGCGACCCCGGATTATGGCGAAGCGACCACCGGACGGCGCGCAACAGGCCAGGCCGCCGTACACGATTCCGCGCAGCTGGGTCGCCGGCCTGGTGGTCCTCCTCGTCGTGCCGTGGCTCGTGGCGTTCGCGCTCTACGCCCGCAGCGGAGCCCCCGCCGCACCCGCGCCCGCTGTCAACGCCGAGGCCGCGCTCGAACCGGCGGCCTCCACGCTCGCGCCGGGCCCCTGGGGCGAACTCGTCACCACGCCGATCGTCATCTCGCCGCCGCTCGAGCAGGTGCCCTCCAACTGGGGCCCGATCGTCCCCGCCGAGTGGCGCTTCCCCGACGCGTCGCGCGACGCGCTCGACGGGTTCCTGCGCTCCACGGGCCTGTCTCCCGCGCAGGTGTCGGCGCTGCTCGCCGCGGCGCAGCCGGAGCCGCGCATCCGCGGCCTGGTCGTCCGTCCGGATCCCGCGCTGCTGTGGAGCCTGACGCCCGACGTGCGCGCCGCGCTCTACATGCAGCTGGCGCAGACGGGGCTCAACCCCAGGCAGCAGGACGCGTATCGCTACGGCGGTGCGACGCCGGAAGAGTGGCTCGGCTCGAGCCTCGTCAGTCCAGAGACCTTCCAGCTCGTCAGGCCGCTCATCTACCGCCAGGGCTCGTTCCTGTACTTCGCCGACATCGATCTCGTGCGCACCAGAGTGCGGGATCCCGAGGCGCTGCAGCGACTGGCCAAGGCGCTCTTCCGCGTGTCGACGATGGTGGTGGAACTGCGGGTGCCGAACGGGTCGAATCTCGGCGCGGTCGCGGAGTACCGGGGCCGCGGCGGCCGGCGCACCGACATCCTGCCCCTGCTCGAGTCGGTGACGGGCGCCGAGACGCACCGCCAGATCGACATCACGCACCTGCTGCCGCCGACGGCGCGCCTGAACCTGTACCGCTACCCCAGGGTCACGCTCGAGGACCTGCAGCGACCGCAGCTGGTGAACTGCCTGTGGACGGCGCTCAACTTCTTCAACCCGCGCCCCGACGATCGCCTCGTGGACCTCGACACGGCGACGGCCGTGCTCCGGCGCGACTATTACTTCGTGCACGATCGCTTCCAGCTGGGCGACCTGCTGGTGCTGACCGACAGCACGGGCGCCTTGCTGCACGTGGCCGTCTACCTCGCGGACGATCTCGTCTTCACGAAGAACGGGATGTCGGCGCTCTCGCCGTGGGTGATCATGAACGTGTCGGGACTGAAGGGCTACTACCTCCAGTACGGCGAGAACCTGCAGGTGCAGTACTACCGGCGAAACGATCTCTGAGCAGCGGGGCCTAGCGCGCGGCCGCGTCGGCGCGCGGGCTCAGCACGTATTCCTGCCGCGAGAACGCGCTCACGCCGGGGCGCGTGACCTTGATCTCGATCTTGCGCCGCCGCTTCGTCGGATCCGGGTTCTTCGAGTAGAACCCGAGCACGTAGTAGTCGCTCGAGTCCGCGTCGATCCGCTTGATCCCCTTGTCGAAATCGTTCGAGTTCACGATGGCGATGCCGCCGGTGTCTTCGGCGAGCGTCCGCAGCGTGTCCTGCGACTTCTGGATGTAGTTGCGCCACTGCGTGGGATCGACCTGCTCGTCGAGATCCGGCTGCCCGACCAGGCCGCGCGGGTCGATCGTGTAGATCGTGGCGTTCGCGCGGTTCGCCGAGCGCGTCAGCTCGGCCATCTCCATCGCCAGGTCGGCGTCGGAGAACTCCTCCCGCCGGAGCATGTCCTGCACGAGCGGATCCTGGGCGGCCGCGTTGCTGTCGACGGTGTTGTTGTCCACGCCCAGCCCGGCGCGGATCATGTTCAGGTCGCGCTGCCCCACGTTCTGCAGGAACGGCGATGAGGGATCCATCAGCCCGAGGCGCGCCTCGGGGAACGGGTTGAAGTCGTAGCCGTCGCTCACGTACACCACGGCCTTGCGGCGGTCGTGCACCTTCTCGAGGTTCTTCAGCGTGTCCATCACCGTCATGAACGCCACCTGCGCGCGGTAGCGCAGCTCGGTGAGGCTGCCGCCGAAGTTCGACTGGATGATCTCGCTCGGCTTCAGGCCGTCGCCCGAGATCTTCTTGATGGCCTCGTCCAGCCGGGCGCGGTCGTACGTCATATCCACGAGGATGGACGAGGGCCCGCTCGAGACGATGCCGAACATGTCGCCGTCGTGCACGAGCTCGCGGGAAATCTTCTTGAACAGCTCGCGGACCCGCACCGTGTTGTGGAACTCCATGTGCAGGTCGTCGACGAAGAAGAGGAAGATGCGGCCGGAGACGTCGTTGGACACGCGCTTCGGCGGCAAAATGAGGCCCTCGGGCGGGGCGGCCGGCGGCGCCAGCAGCGGCGTGCTCACGCGGCCCCCGTGCACCACGGTCATCGACGAGAGGTCCTGCAGGACGCCGTCCTCGTAGATCTGGAACTCGTCCTTCGTGAGGTCGGGCACGAAATTGCCCTTGTCGTCGTGCACCAGCACGTCCTGCGTGACCAGGTCCACCTGGACGCGGAAGGTCGGCGGCGCTTGCGCCGCCAGGGCGCCGACCAGGGCCACCCACACCACGCCGGACCACAAGCCGTGCCTTTTCAAACTCATAGGGTCAATTATAAGCCGCCACGACCGCGGCGGCGACGCCGGCGGCGGCGAACCACCGCCCCCGCCGGGCCTGCCTCTTTGGACGCCTCCGGGGGCTGCGGGGCCGGATCGGATGCGTCGAGGGGTGTCGGGGTCTCGGGCCCGGCCTCTCCCCCGCCCGCGACCTCCGCGCGCTCCGGCTCGACCGCGCGCTCCGGCTCGGCTGCGCGCTCCGGCTGGGGCGCGCTCTCCTCGTCCTCCTCGCGCGCCGCGATCTTGGCGGCCTTCGCGGCGCGGCGGCGCTCCCGCCACATCTCGTCCTCGGCCGACGGAATCGGCGTGGCGAGGATGCGCGGCCAGTCGAAGCGCACGTCCGGATACTTCGCCTCAATCGCGCGCTGCATGCCTTCGTCGAACGGCAGGCGCCCCAGCTTGACGTTGGGCGGCGTGCGGAACCAGTACAGCAGGCGACCGCCGCCCCGGCGCCCGCCGCCGGGCTCGACCAGGGAGAAGTATTCGTACCCGCGCTTGTCGCGATGGAAACGGAGGACGGCCAACGCCTACTTGCGGCGCGCTGGACGCGCGGCTTTCCGGACGGGTTTCCGGGTGGTGCGCGCCCGCGAGGCGGGCTTGCGCCGCGACGCGGCAGCCTTGGCCTTCACCGGCTTTGCCGGCTTTACGGGCTTCACAGGCTTCACAGGCTTCGCCGCCCGCGCGCGCGCCTTCGGCGCCTGCTCGCGCGATCGGTGCACCAGCGTGAAGCGCACCTGGTCGCCGATCGCGTGGTAACTCCAGAACTCGTTCACGCGGATCTGGTTGTCCTCGCAGAGCCGGCGCGCCACGTCGACCATGCCGCCGGGCACGTAGAGGTGAAAGGCCGCGCGCAGCCGGGCAAACACGGCCCACTCGGACAGCGCTTCGAGGTGGTTCACCGACTCGCCGGTCTCCACTTCGACGACCGCCTGCAGCCGGTGACCGCGATCGAGGGAGAACAGGACCAGGTCGGGAAACACGGCGGATGGGCCCGAGCCGGCCGGCACGGTGCGCTCGGCGCCGACATTGATGCCCGCGTCGAATTTTCGCTTCGCTTTTGCCTGGAGCAGCCGGATCAGGCGGTCGTGCTCGAGCTGCTCACGAACGGGCCGGACGAGAATGGGGCTCACCGAGTGCCTCCAAACGGTTGGATCTTCACGCTAAAACTCGGTAGTCTAGCACGGTTCACGTCAGCGCCCGGCCGGTAACCTACTCGTTGACGCGGTTGAGACGATACAAGGGTAGAATACCCAAATGTCGGCCGCTGAACCGGTTAACGACCTCGAGCTGCCCCGCATCCTCATCGTGGACGACGATGAGGGCGTGACACAGACGTTTGCGCGAATGCTGCGGCTCGAGGGCTTTTCCGTGTGCACGGCGGTCAACGCGGAGACCGGGCTCCTGGAAGCCGCCGCCAACCACCCGGACGCGATCATTCTCGACCTTCGTATGCCACTGGTGGACGGATTGGGCTTCCTGCGACGGCTCCGCTCGGACGTCGGGCATCGGGCCACGCCGGTCGCCATTGTCACGGGCGACTATTTCCTCGACGACAGCGTGTCGTCGGAAGTTCGCGCACTCGGGGCCGAACTGCGGTTCAAGCCTCTCTGGCTCGAAGACCTCGTCGGCCTCGCGCGGACGCTCGTCAAGGTGACGCACTGACCGACGCCGGGAGCCGTTTCCTCAGGGCCTGCCGCCGCCAGCCCGTCGATCGCACGCCCGTGTGGTTCATGCGTCAGGCCGGCCGCTACATGCCCGAGTACCGGGCGCTGCGCGAGCGCTATTCCCTGCTCGAACTCTGCCGCACGCCGGAGCTGGCCACGACGGTCACGCTGCAGCCGATCCGCCGGATCGAAGTGGACGCCGCGATCCTCTTTTCCGATCTCCTGTTGCCCCTCGAGCCCATGGGGATCGGCTTCGACTTCGTGCGCGGCGAAGGCCCGGCCATCGACAACCCGCTGCGTTCGGAGGCCGACCTGGCGCGCGTGCGGCGCTTCGAGCCGCGCGAGGCGCTCGCGCACGTGCTCGACGCGATCCGGATGGTGCAGACCGAGCTGGCGGGCCGCGTGCCCCTCATCGGCTTCGCGGGCGCGCCCTTCACGCTCGCGTCGTACGCGATCGAGGGCGGACACTCCAGCAACTTCGCGCACACCAAGGCGCTGATGTACGGCGCGCCGAAGGCGTGGCACGCGTTCTGCGACCTGCTCGCCGACATCGTCTCGGAGTATCTCGTGGCGCAGATCGAGGCCGGCGTGAACGCCGTGCAGATCTTCGACTCGTGGGTGGGCGCGCTGAACGCGCGGGACTATCGCGAGTTCATCCTGCCCCACTCGCGCCGGATCTTCGAGGCGCTCGCGCCGTACGACGTGCCGACGATTCACTTCGGCGTCGGCACCGGCGCGATCCTCGGCGAAATCGCGGAGGCCGGGGGATCGTGATCGGCGCCGACTGGCGGACGCCGCTCGACGAGGCCTGGGACCGGATCGGCCCGGACCGCGCCGTGCAGGGCAACCTCGATCCGACGGTGCTCCTCGGCCCGGTGGATCGGATTCTCGAGGCGGTCGACGACGTCCTGGCGCGGGCGGGCGGCCGCCCCGGCCACATCTTCAACCTCGGTCACGGCATCCTGCCCATGACCCCGGTCGAGCACGTCCAGCTCTCGCCCAGTACGTGCACCAGAAGACGGCATAAGGGCGCACACTCATGCCCACATCAGTGCTCCTGATGGCCCACGGCACGCCCTCATCGCTCGACGAGATGCCGGAGTACCTCCGTCTCGTGCGCGGCGGCCGGCCGCCGTCCGACGAGCTGGTCGCGGAGATGCGGCACAACTACGCGGCCATCGGCGGCCGGTCGCCGCTGACCGAGCTGACGGTCGCGCAGGGCGAGGCCCTCGCCGCGCGCCTGGGTCCCGAGGTCCCGGTCGCCGTGGGCATGCGCAACTGGCGGCCCTTTCTCGGCGACGCCATCGGGCGCCTGGCCGCGAACGGCGCCACGCGGATCATCGGCGTGCCGCTCGCCCCGCAAGCCTCGTCACTGAGCGTGCGCAAGTACCACGACGCCGCGCGCGCGGCCCTGCCCGCGGGCGTGGCCTACGAGGCCGTCGGCTCGTACCACGATCATCCGCGGCTCGTGCAGGCGTTCGCCGAGCGCGTCGCGGCCGCCGTCCCGGCGCCGGGCGAGGACGTCATTTTCACGGCGCACAGCCTCCCGGCGCGGGTCATCCGCGAGGGCGATCGCTACGCCACCGAAGTCGCGCGCACGGCGCGCGCCATCGCGGCGCGGCTCGGCCTGCGGCGGTACCGCCGAGCGTTTCAGAGCGCGGGCCGGACGCCCGAGCCCTGGATCGGCCTCGAGCTGAGCGACCTGCTGGGCCATCGGGCGCGGCGCGGCACGACACGGTTTCTCATCGCGCCGATCGGCTTCGTCTGCGATCACACGGAAATCCTCTTCGACATCGACGTGCAGGCCGCCGGCACGGCGCGTGACCTCGGCGTGGGTCTGCGGCGCACGGAGTCGCTCAATTCCTCGCCCACCTTCATCACGCTGCTCGAGGAGCTCGTGCGGGCGCGCCTGTGAACACGCCGCCGATCGTGATCGTCGGCGGCGGCATCGCCGGCCTCGCGACGGCCTGGGAGCTCACCCGCGCCGAGGTGCCCTTCCTGCTGCTCGAGGCCGGGCCGCGGCTGGGCGGCGTCATCCTGAGCGAGGAGGTCGACGGCTTCACGCTCGACGGCGGACCCGACGCCCTCCTCGTGCAGAAGCCCGACGGCGTGCGCCTCGCCGAGGAACTCGGGCTGGGCGAGCGCCTCGTGCCGACGCTCCCGCCCCGCCTGGCCTACGTGCAGCGTGGCGGGCGCCTGCACGCGCTGCCCTCGGCGTCCGTGCTCGGCATCCCGACGCGGTTCGGCCCGTTCATCCGCACGTCCCTCTTCACCTGGCCCGGCAAGCTGCGCATGGGCGCCGAGATCTTCGAGCGGCCACGCCCGGCGAGCGGCCCGGACGCCGACGAGTCGATCGGCGCCTTCATGCGGCGCCATTTCGGGACCGAAGCGGTCGAGTATCTCGCCGAGCCGCTGCTCGCGGGCATCCACGCGGGCGACGTCGACCGGCTCTCGATTGCCGCGCTCTTCCCGCGCCTGCTGGACGCCGAGCGATCGCATGGCAGCCTGCTCCGCGCGTTCCGCAGCCAGGCGCGCACGCCCTCGGTGGACGGCGCGTTCCGCTCGCTCCCCGGCGGGCTGAGCGAGCTCGTGCGGGCGCTCGAGCGCCGGTTGCCCGCCGCGCAGTGGCGTCTGCGCGCGCCCGTCACGGCCGTCTTCACGATCGGTGACGCGGCGGCCGGCCGGTACCGCGTGGTGCTCGGCGACGGCTCGGCGATCGACGCGCGCGCCCTGGTGCTCGCCACGCCGGCGTACGCGACGAGCGCGCTCCTGCGCGGCGCCGACGCGGAGCTGGCGCGCCTCTGCGGCGAGATTCCGTACGCGTCGACGGGGACCGTGGCGATGGCGTTCACGCGCGCCGCCGTGGCGCATCCGCTGAACGGGTCGGGCTTCGTCGTGCCGCGCCGCGAAGCCACCGGGATCCTCGCGGGCTCCTGGCTCTCGTCGAAGTGGCCGCACCGCGCGCCCGAGGGCAAGGTGCTGCTGCGCACGTTCGTCGGCGGCGGGCGCGATCCGCGCGCGCTCGAGCGCGACGACGGGGAGCTCGTGGCGCGATCGCTCGCGGCCATCCGGCCGCTGCTCGGCATCACGGGCGATCCGATCTTCACGCGCGTCTATCGCTGGGAGCGCGCCAGCGCGCAGCACGAAGTGGGCCACCTCGCGCGCATCAAGGCCGTCGACGCGCGCCTCGCCGCGCACCCCGGCCTCTTCATCACCGGCAGCGGCTTTCGCGGCGTCGGCATCCCGGACTGTGTGGGCGACGGGCGCGCCACGGCTCGCGCGGCCGCTGGGGCGCTCGCAGGGCGCGCTTGAAAGGCATTAGTGCAAGAATGCAGGAAGCTGCAGGAACTGCGGAGGATCACGGCGCAGCGCGACAGCGTGCTCCCTCCGCATTTATGCATTCCTGCATTTCTGCGTTAATGCATTGAACAAGATCAATGAGACCCATCCACCTCATCGGCGTCCCCCTCGATCTCGGCGGCAACCGGCGCGGCGTCGACATGGGGCCGTCGGCGTTCCGCATCGCCGGGATCGGCGCGCGCATCGGGGCGCTCGGGCGGCGGCTCATCGACAAGGGCAACCTCCACGCACCGATGGCCGAGCTGCACGAGCCGCGCGACGAGCGCAAGCGCTACATCGGCGAGATCGCCGGCGTGTGCCGCGAGCTGTACGACAGCGTCCTGGCGTCCGAGCGCGAAGGGGCGGTGCCGATCGTGCTCGGCGGCGATCACAGCCTCGCGGCCGGGTCGGTCGCGGCGAGCGCCGCGTGGGCGCGCGAGTCGTCCGGCCGGCCGCTCGGCCTCATCTGGGTGGACGCCCACGGCGACATGAATACGCCGACGACGTCGCCGTCGGGCAACGTCCACGGCATGCCGCTCGCCGCGCTCCTCGGCCAGGAGCCCGCCGAGCTGTCCCGGCTCGGCGCGGTCGTGCCGGCCGTGCTGCCGGCCCACACCGTGATCATCGGCGTCAGGAACCTCGACGAGGTCGAGAAAGTGGCCGTGCGCGACTCGCACGTGCACGTCTTCACGATGAAGGACATCGATCGCCAGGGCATCGCCGCGGTCGTCGAGCAGGCCGTGGAGATCGCCGGCGGCGCGACCGGCGGCATCCACGTGTCATGGGACATGGACGTGTGCGATCCGTCGATCGCGCCCGGCGTGGGCACGCCCGTCAAGGGCGGCCTCGACTACCGCGAGGCGCACCTGCTGATGGAAATGGTCGCCGACTCGGGCAAGCTGTGCGCGCTGGATCTGGTGGAGGTGAACCCGACGCTGGACGTGCGGAACGCGACGGCGCAGCTCGCCACCGAGCTCGCGCTCTCAGCCCTTGGGATGAAAATACTTTAGGAATCGTGCGGTTCTTGGGGTTCCAAAGGTTCTGGGGGTTCTGGGGGTCGGGTTCCAGGGTTCAGGGGTTCAGGGGTTCACTGAATTCGCGAAGCCGAATCCGAACCTCCGAACGTTCGAACCCCGAACCTTAGAACCCGACCCCCAGAACCCCCAGAACCTTTGGAACCTTCAGAACCGCAGCGAAGTCACCTTCGCTGCGAAGCTATTTTTTGGTTCCGAGCATCTCCTCGAGCGTCTCGACCAGGAGCACGAGCGAGTAGGGCTTTTCGATCAGGCGGGTGTTCGGGCGCAGGCGCTCGAGTTCGGCGGACTCGGAAGGCACGCCGGAGAAAATGATCACGGGCATGTCGGGCGGCGCCGAGGCGACGACATCCCGGCCCGATCCGCGCTTCAACCGCAAGTCCACGACCGCGGCGACGAATCGATTCTTCGCGAGGGCGTCGAGACCCTCGTCGGAGGTCTCGGCCGACACCACCGTGAATCCGTGCATCTCGAGGAACTTCACCAGTGGCCGGCGAACCGACACATCGTCCTCGACGACGAGAACGAGACGTGAGGCGTCGTTGGACATGATTGATTCGCAGTATAGCTGAAAGGCGGCGTTCGCGTGGAACCTCCGGTCCCGGCCGTGCGTTAGTGAGAAGAGACGGTCTCGACCGCGTGGACACTTCAGACCTCGACCCCCTCATCGTCCGTTGCCGGGCCGGCGACGACGCCGCCTGGGAGACGTTCGTCCGGCGGTTCCAGGGCCGGCTCTTCGGCCTCGCCTGCACCTACGTGAGCAACCGCGACGAGGCGGCCGACCTCGCTCAGGACATCTTCGTGCGCCTGTTCGAGACGCGCGATCGCTGGCCGGATAGCGGCCCCGAGTTCCTCCCCTGGATGTTCCAGGTGGCCCGGAACCGCGCCGTGGACTTCCTGCGCCGCCGCCAGTCGCGTCGGATCTCCGCGTCGGTCCCGCTGGACGACGGCCCGATCCTCATGGACGGCGGCGCGAGCCCCGAGGCGCAGGCGATCGGCGCATCGCGCCGCGCGCAGCTGCGCGCCGCGCTGGGCCGGGTCTCCGCGCTCGCCCGCGAGGTGCTCGTGCTGCGGCACGTGCAGGGGTTGTCGCTCCACGAGACGGCCGCCGCGCTCGGCGTGCCCATCGGCACGGTCAAGTCGCGCGCCAATCGCGGGCGCAGCGAACTGGCCCGGATGCTGGGCGCGCGCGAAGGAGGGGAATCATGAGCGCCGCCTGCCTCGCGATCCGCGAAGCGCTCTTCGTGCGCGGCGAGGCGGACGAGGCGATCGCCGTCCACCTCGACGCCTGCGATGAGTGCCGCGCGTGGGCCGATGCCTTCACCGGGGGTGTGCGCGAGGCCGATGGCGACGAGGCCTTCACACTCGACGTGCTGCTGCACGTCGCGCTCGTGCCTGCCCGCCGAAGCCTTGGCGAAGGCGGGTGGGATCCGGCTTCAGCCGGATTGATCCCGGACATCGATCCCGGCCCGGCCTTCACCGCGCGCGTGCTCGCGGCGACGAGTGGCGCGCGCGCGCCGGAGCCGTCGCCGTGGCGGCGGCGCTGGGACGCGCTCGTCACGCGGCCGCGCTTCGCGTTCGAGGCGGCATACGTGCTCACCGTGCTCCTGGTGCTCCTGGCAGGCAATCCGCTCGCGGCCATCGGCCAGACCGCCGCGCGCGCCGAGCCGATCGTCGAGCGCCTGGCGCCACAAGCCGAGGCCGTCGGCGTCCGCGTCGAGGCGGTCACAGCCCAGCTGACCGGGATGACGACGGCCGCGGCGCGGCCGATCGCGAGCCGGACCTCGAGCGCCTGGCTGCGCGGCGTGGAGCGCCGCGCAGCGGCGCGATTCGCCGCACTGCTGAACCGCTTCGGCGCGGCGGCGCGATCGGCGACCGTCTGGATCGCACGACACCTGGGCGAACCCGCGGACGGGACGCCGCGTTCTTCCTGATATGGACACCAACGGAGCCGCCACCATGAACGACGTTGCCTATTCGCCCCCCCCGAGCCCTCCCCCCGCGGAGGCCCTGCGGCGGGATCGCTTCATCGACGACCCGCGGCGCAAATCGCCGGCGCTGGCCGCCGTGCTCTCGGCGTTCCCCGGCCTCGGCCAGGTGTACGTCGGCTACTACCGGCAGGGCTTCATCCACATCGCCGCGATCGCGCTGATGATCGGCCTGCTGGCGTCGAACAGTCTGCCCGACGGAGACTTCGAGCCCTCGGTCGCGCTCATGCTCGCGTTCACGTGGCTCTACAACATCATCGACGCGGGGCGCCGCGCGAGCCTCTACAACCAGGCGCTCGCCGGGCTGCGGCCGATGGATCTGCCCGAGGACATGAAGGGGCCGACCGGATCCGGATCGTTCGCCGGGGGCGTGGCGCTCGTCGTCGTCGGCGCGGTGATCCTCGGGCACAACGTGCTCGGGCTGTCGCTGGCGTGGCTGGCGGACTGGTGGCCGATCGGGCTCGTCGCCGGCGGCGTGTGGCTGATCGTCGAGGACCGGCGCGCGAAAGCCGCGCGAGAAACGCCGTAGTACAATCGCGTTCTCGCCGCGCAGCCGCGCCGACGGGCCCCTAGCTCAGTGGTAGAGCACGTGACTTTTAATCACGGTGTCCTGGGTTCGATCCCCAGGGGGCCCAACCTTCGCTCGCCACATGGAATCTGGTGATCGGGTGATCTGGTGATGTGGTGATGTGGTGATGTGGTGATGTGGTGATGTCGGGAGCCTGAAGCATGCGCCCGAACACGTCCGTCCCACGCGGATAGCTGACAAAGGCCTTCGCGCAAGGAGACTTCTCCAGTCCCGGGATGGGAAATCACGCATTGCAGGCGTCTGCGGTTGGATCGGAATTTGCGATTGTGTGCCGGAGTAGGCGAGACGCTGACTCACCAGAAGGGCCGAACCATGAGCTGGTCAACGCGACTCCGTGCCTCCCGTGCACGGTCGACACCGATAGCCAAATTGGAAACCCACGATCACCCCGCACGACGCACCGGTAAGGCCAGCCTGCTCGAACAGCGGCGAACGACATGGGCTCCGCGATGAGCACCGAACGCCGGGCCTCGAAACGGCTCCCTCGCGAGTCTCACGGCATCGAGCTCGCGCGTATCCGGCCGGGATGCCCCGCGCTGATCGCCGACGCCTCGGCGGGCGGCGTCCTCGTGGAGACGGCCAAGCGGCTCCTGCCCGGCTCGCGCGTGGAGTTGCAGATGCACCGGAGTGACTGGCGGATTGCGATCGCAGGACTGGTCCTACGCTGCGCGGTCTGGAGCATCGGTCCCGCCGCGATCTGCTATCGCGGTGCGATTCGTTTCGAGCGCGACATCGCCGGGTTCGACGGGGCGCCCCACAACGGGTGTCCGCTTCCCATTGATGCCGGGGCCGAGCAGGGTCCGCTCTGAGCCGTCGCTCACTCGCGCACGCTCGCCTCCTGCCAACGACCCGGCGATAGTGCGAAAACCGCGGACGCCTTCGGGCGTAAACTGGACGCATGTCCGCTCGAATGCGGTACGGATGGGCCGCGATCGTCGGGGCCGGAGCGTTCGGCGTCGCTCAAGCCTGGCTGTTCGCCTGGCAGGCGCCCGCGGGCCTCGCCGTCGACGATCCCGGCTGGTTCCTGAATTCCGGCGCGAACATGAAGACGATCGTGGCCGTGATCGCCACGGCCTCGCTGGCATGGGGCCTCTTGGTTCGCATGAACCCCATCCCGACGGCCGTCGCCATCGCGGCCGGTGCCAGCCTCGTGATGGTCGGCGTGCTGTTCGCCGTCGGCCCCGGGAACCTCTTCCCCATCGTCATCGCCATCGGCGCCGGACTCCTGTTCGCGGCATCCGGAGCCGGCACGTTCGCGGGCTACGGCGCGCGCCGCCTGATGGGCCGAGGCTGATGATCAAGATCCTGATCGCGGCGGCGGGTGGCGGGGCCGTGATCGCGGCGCTCGCGCTGGCGCCTACCGGGCAACCAGCGGCCGCAGGCCCGCGCGTGCCGGTGATCGTCGAGCTCTTCACCTCCGAAGGCTGCTCGAGCTGCCCGCCCGCCGACGATGTGCTGACCGAGCTGGCGTCGAAGCAGCCGATCCCGGGCGCGCAGGTGATCGCCCTGGGCGAGCACGTGGACTACTGGGACTCGCTCGGCTGGCGCGATCCGTTCTCGCAGGCCGCGTTCACCGCGCGCCAGTCCGACTACGACCACACGGTTTTCGGCTCGGATCAGATCTACACGCCGCAGATGATCGTGAACGGCCGGAATGAGTTCGTCGGCAGCTCCATGCCGGCCGCGAAGCGCTTCATCGCCGAGGCCGCCGCCGATCGGTCAGGGCACGTCGACGTGACGCTCACACCCGGCGCGAAGGGCGTCCACATCGAGATCTCCGCGCCGCCGGGATCGATCCCCGGGGCCGAAGTCGTCCTCGCGATCACGGAGAGCGATCTGGTCACGAAGGTCGCGCGCGGCGAAAACCGCGGGCGCACGCTCCACCACACGGCCGTCGTCCGCCGGCTGACGCCGGTCGCGGCGATCGAGCCGGGCGCCGCCGCCTGGAGCCGCGATGTCGAGGTGCCCCTCGACTCGGCCTGGCGGCCCGCCGCCCTTCAGGTGGTGGCCTTCGTGCAGGACCGCCGGACCCGCCGCATCCTCGGCGCGGCCGTCATCCCTTTACAGAAAAGAGACTTGTACTGAACCGGATTTTTCGGTACGGTGGCGCCATGTTCCATCCGGTGCCCCGGACCGACCGATGGGATCCCCTGCTCGTGGCCGCCGTCATGGCCCTGCTGGCCCTCGGACTCGCCCTGGTGGAGGTGTTCGCCGCCTGACCCACCCGACCGACCTGACCGACCCGACCGACCCGACCTATCGGTCTTCGAGCACCACGAGCAGGTCCTGCGCGTCGACGGCCGCACCCGGCTTGACCAGCACGTTCGCCACGCGCGCGTCGCGCGAGCAGTAGACGGCCGTCTCCATCTTCATCGCCTCGATCGACAGCAGCCGCTCCCCCGCCTTCACGTCCTGCCCCTTGCGCACCGCGATGGAGGAGATCTTCCCGGGCATCGGCGCGCCGACATGGTTGGCATCGTCGGGATCGGCCTTGGTCTTCCGCTCGACCGTGCGCTCGGCCGAGCGGTCCACCACGCTCACCTCGCGCGGCTGGCCGTTCAGCTCGAAGAACACGGTCCGCGTGCCGTCGACGCGGGCGTCGCTCGTCGTGAGGTAGCGGATGATGAGCGTCTTGCCGCGCTCGATCTCGACCGCGGCCTCCTCCCCGGCCTGCAGGCCGTAGAAGAAGTTCGCCGTGGGGATGACCGCCGTGTCGCCGTACTGGGCGTAGTGCGCGGCGAAGTCGAGGAACACCTGTGGATACAGCGCGTACGACAGCACGTCCTCCTCGGACGGCGGCCGCCCGAGCTTCGGTTGGAGCTCGCGCGCGGCGGCGTCGAGGTCGAGCGGCAGCAGCGTCGCTCCCGGCCGCTCGGTCAGCGCTTTGGCGTGCGCCGATTTCAGGATGCGCTCCTGCAGCCCCTTCGGCCAGCCCCCGTCGGGCCGGCCGAGCATCCCCTGCATCATCTCGACGACGCTGCGCGGGAAGTTGAGGGGCTTGGCGGCGTCGAGCACGTCGGCCGGCGTGAGGTGATTGGTCACCATGAACAGCGCCATGTCGCCGACCACCTTGCTCGACGGGGTCACCTTCACGATGTCTCCGAACAGCTGGTTCGCGTCCGCGTAGGCCTGGCAGATCTCCTGCCAGCGATCGTCGAGGCCGAGGCCGCGCGCCTGCTGGCGGAGGTTCGTGTACTGCCCGCCCGGCATCTCGTGCTGGTACACGTCGGGCAGCGGCGCCTTGATGCCCTCTTCGAACGGGTAATACAGCTCGCGCACCGCGGCCCAGTAGCGGCTGATGCGGTCGAGCGCGTCGAGGTCGAGTCCGGTGTCGCGATCGGTGTGCGCCACGGCGGCGACGACCGAATTGAGGCACGGCTGGCTCGTGGACGCGCTCATGGCCGCGATGGCGCCGTCGACGATGTCGGCGCCGGCGTCGGCCGCGCGCAGAACGCTCCCGCTGTTCACGCCGCTCGTGTCGTGGGTGTGGAAGTGGATCGGCACGCCGACTTCCTCGCGCAGGGCCTTCACGAGCTGGTAGGCCGCGTACGGCTTGCAGAGCCCGGCCATGTCCTTGATGGCCAGGATGTGCGTGCCCATCGCGACGAGTTCCTTCGCCATCTTCACGTAGTACTGGAGGCTGTATTTCGGGCGGGACGGGTCGAGGATGTCGCCCGTGTAGCAGATCGCCGCCTCGCAGATCGCGTTCGTGTCCTGGCGGATGGTCTCGATCGCGACGCGCATGTTCTCGGTCCAGTTGAGCGAATCGAAGACGCGGAACACGTCGATCCCGTCCACGGCGCTGCGCTTGATGAACGCCCGGACCACGTTGTCGGGATAGTTGGTGTAGCCGACGGCGTTGCTGGCGCGCAGCAGCATCTGGAACAGGATGTTCGGGACGCGCTGGCGGAGTTCCGTCAGCCGCTCCCACGGGTCCTCCTGCAGGAACCGCATCGAGGCGTCGAAGGTGGCGCCGCCCCACATCTCGAGGCTGAAGAGATCCGGCGCGAGCCGCGCCACGGCGTCGGCGATCGCGAGCATGTCGTACGTGCGCACGCGCGTCGCGAGGAGCGACTGGTGCGCGTCGCGCAGCGTCGTGTCGGTGACGAAGAGGCGCGGTTCGTCGCGGATCCAGGCGGCGAATTTCTCGGGGCCGAGCGCCTGGAGGCGCTGGCGCGTGCCGGCGGGCGGCGGCTCGGCCGTGATCAGGCGCGGCGCCACGGGTCTCGGCAGCACGCGGCCCGGGTCGAACAGCTTCTTCACGTCTGGCCGGCCGTTCACGATCACGTCGCCGAGGTACGCCAGCACCTTCGTGGCGCGGTCGCGCGGCTTGCGGATCTGGAACAGCGCCGGCGTCTGGTCCACGAAGCTCGTCGTGGCGTCGCCCGAGACGAACGTCTCGTGGCGGATCAGGTTCAGCAGGAACGCGATGTTCGTCTTCACGCCGCGGATGCGGAACTCGCGCAGGGAGCGCTCGGCGCGGTGCACGGCCTCGGGCAGCGTGTTGCCCCAGGTGGTGGTCTTCACGAGCAGCGAGTCGAAGTACGGCGTGATGATCGACCCGGCGTAGCCGCCGCCGCCGTCGAGGCGCACGGCGAAGCCGCCCGACGAGCGGTACGTCGTGATGCGCCCGTAGTCGGGGAGGAAGTGGTTCTCGGGATCCTCGGTGGTGATCCGGCACTGCATCGCGACGCCGCGCGTCTCGATGCGATCCTGCGGCGGGATATTGAGCGGCGGCTCGTGCAGCATGTGCCCCGCGGCCACGAGGATCTGGCTCTGCACGAGGTCGATCCCGGTCGCCATCTCGGTGACCGTGTGCTCGACCTGGATCCGGGGGTTCACCTCGATGAAGAAGAACTCGTTCCGATCCAGGTCGACGAGGAACTCCACGGTGCCGGCCGCGCGGTAGCGCACCGACGCGCAGAGGCGCACGGCGGCGTCGCAGATCCGGGCGCGCAACTCGGGGTCGAGCTTGATCGCCGGCGCCACCTCGACCAGCTTCTGGTGCCGCCGCTGCACCGAGCAGTCGCGCTCCCAGAGGTGCACGAGGTTGCCGTGCGCGTCGCCCAGCACCTGCACCTCGATGTGCTTCGCGCGGGCGATGTAGCGCTCCAGGAACACCTCGCGCCGCCCGAAGGCGGCGAGCGCCTCGCGCTGCGCCTCCGCGAGCTTGGCGTCCAGCTCCTCGCCCTTCTGCACGACGCGCATGCCCCGCCCGCCGCCGCCGAAGCTCGCCTTGATCATCAGCGGGAAGCCGATCTCGCGCGCGGCCCGCATCACCTCCGCCGGGTCGTCGACCGCCGCCTCGCTGCCCGGGATGGTGGGCACGCCGGCCCGCTGCGCCAGCTTCTTGGCCTCGGTCTTGTCGCCGAACATCTCGAGCTGCTCGACCGTCGGCCCGACGAACGTGATGCCCGCCGCCTCGCAGGCGCGGGCGAACTCCGCGTTCTCCGCCAGGAAGCCGTAGCCCGGGTGGATCGCGTCGGCGCCGTTCCGCTTCGCGACGGCGATGATCTGCGGGATGTTCAGGTACGACCGGACCGGCTCGCCGCCCTCCGGCGGGCCGATCAGGAACGCCTCGTCCGCCTTGAACCGGTGGAGGGAGAAGCGGTCCTCGTAGCTGTAGACCGCGATGGTGCGCAGTCCCAGCTCGGTGGCCGCCCGAAAGCAGCGAATGGCGATTTCCGAGCGATTGGCGACGAGCAGCGTCTGGGCCATGGTGTGTGGGGTACCGTGAGTAGCAAGATTACCTCGGCCGTTCCTGTCCTACAATCGGGGCGAGTGGCACAGACCGCGCGACAGCCCCGGATCGGCAGCCGCACCGAGCGCATGATCGCGGGCACGCGCATCGTGCTCGGCGCCTCATCGCTGTTCGCGATCTGGCTCGACCCGGCCGAACCGGCGCGATTCGTGGCCGCCACCTACTCGGCCCACGTCATCTACGTCACCTACGCGATCCTCCTGGCCGCGGTCATGTGGAACCGCACCAGCCTGGGCCGGCTGCCGCTCGCCACCCACCTCGTCGACATCGTGGCGTTCTCGTTCTTCCAGTACCTCACGCTGGGGCCGTCGAGCCCGCTCTTCGTGTATTTCATTTTCTCGCTGTTCTGCGGCGCGCTGCGCTGGGGCTGGCGGGGCACGCTCGGCACGGCCGTGCTCGTGTTCTCGGCGTACGTCGGCATCGGCCTGTCGATGATCCGCACGCTCGGCCCCGCCGAGTTCGAGCTGAACCGCTTCATGATCCGCGCGGTGTACCTGGCGATGGTCGCCGCCCTGCTCGTCTACCTCGGCCAGCACGAGATCCGGCTGCGGCGGGAGATCGAGCGCCTCGCGGAATGGCCGTCGCCGATGGGCGCGACCGCCGAGCAGGCGCTGCAGCCGGTGCTGGCGCACGCGGCGGCCACCGTGAACGCCGGGCGCGCGCTCCTGGTCTGGGACGTGGCCGACGAGCCGTGGACGCGCCTGGGGCTCTGGACGCCGGCCGGCATCGAACTCACGCGCCACGCGCCGACCGAGTTCGATCCGCTCGTGCCCGTCGAGGTCGACGAGTCGACCCTGCTCGCCGCGGGCCGGCTGACCGCCGGCGGCGAGGTGCTGGTCGCCCGGGGCGGACGGACGAGCGTGTGGCGCGGCCTGCCCCTCCATCCGCGGCTGATCGAACGGCTCGGGGGTGTGGGCCTGGTCTCGGCGACGTTTCACAGCGAGCGCACGACCGGACGCGTCTCATTCAGCGACCTGGCCGAGGCCAGCGCGGAGCTGATGGCGCTCACCCAGATTGTCGCGCGGCAGGTCGGCGAGTCGCTCGACCAGCTGTACGCCAACGAGGAGGCGCGCGTAGTCGCGGTGGCCGAGCAGCGGATGCAGGTCGCGCGCGACCTGCACGACGGCGTGCTGCAGTCGCTCACCGGCGTCCGCCTGAAGCTCCAGACGATCGCAACCGATGCCGACGTCGACGCGCCCGCGCGCACGCGCGACCAGCTGCTCGCGATTGAGCGGGCCGTGGCCGTCGAGCAGCGCGAGTTGCGGCGGTTCATCGACGGCCTGCGGCCGGGGCCTGTGCCGGCTGCCGCGGGCGACGGCTCCCTCCGGGCGCGCCTCAACGCCGTGCGCGAGCGCCTCGCGGGCCAGTGGAACATCCCCATCGCCCTGCGGGTCCTCCCGGAGACGGCGGTCCTGCCGGAGCCGATCGAGCAGGCGCTCCTCCTGATGGTCCAGGAGGCCGTCGTCAACGCGCTGCGCCACGGCCAGCCGAGCCGCGTGTCGGTCGACGTCATGGCCGACCGCGCGGCCGTGCACCTCGTCGTCACCGACGATGGCCGGGGGTTTCCGTTCAAGGGACGCTATGATCAGGACGCGCTGGCCCGGCAGCACACCGGGCCCGTCAGCCTGCGCGAGCGGGCGGCGTCGCTCGGCGGCGGCCTGACGATCGAGTCGAGCGCCGCCGGAGCCCGCGTCGAAATCGCCGTGCCGCTACCCGCAGGAGTTGCCTGAACATGCCCATTCGCCTGGTCCTCGTGGACGATCACCCCATCGTGCTGAGCGGTCTCACGCAGCTCTTCACCCGCCAGAAGGACATGAAGGTGGTCGGGTCCGCCACGACGGCCGACGGCGCGGTGGAGGCGGTGAAGGCGCACAAGCCCGACGTGCTCGTGCTGGACCTCCGGATGCCCGGCAAGAGCGGCCTCGACGCGCTGAAAGCGCTCGGCGCGGCGGCCGAGCCGACGCGCGTCGTGCTCCTGACGGCGGCGATTCGCGACGAGGAGGTGGTCGATGCCGTGCAGCGCGGCGCGAAGGGGATCGTGCTGAAGGAGTCGCCGCCCGACACGCTGCTCGAATGCGTGCGGCGCGTCCACGCCGGCGAGCAGTGGATTGACCACGAGACGCTCGCGCGCGCGTTCGATCGCGTGGTGCACCCCGACTCGGCCGCCGGCGGCGCGCCCCTCACGCCCCGCGAGATTGAAATCGTGCGCATGGTCGCCGAGGGGCTGCGCAACCGCGCCATCGCCGAGCGCATGTCGATCACCGAGGGCACGGTGAAGGTGCACCTCCACAACATCTACGAGAAGCTCGGCGTGGACGGGCGGCTCGAGCTGGTGCTGTGCGCGCAGGAAAAGCACCTCGTCTAGCGGCGCCGGGCCTCTATCGGTCGGTATAGACGCGCCGATCTAACCTCCGCCATATTTACCGGGCGGCCGGCCCTCGCTACTCTGTACGGTATGCAGCAGCAGACCGCAACGGCCCAGGCGGCGCCCCGGGTCGACACGGATCTCCTGACCGCCGATCAGGTCGTGGACCGGCTCCTCAAGTTCCCCAAGCTGCGGCAGCTGACCTCGACGTGCGTGCTGCCCGCGGTGCGGGTCGAGAACGAGTGGCGCTTCCGCCGCAACGAGCTCGAGGCCTGGATCGCCCGGAACATCTGACCGCGCGCCCCCCGGTCTGGCCCATCGCGGCCCGACCGTGCGAGAATCGGGGCATGCGATCGAAATGGCTGGCGGCGGCCTTCCTCCTGGCCGCGGCCTTCGGCTCCACGTCGTGCGGCACAGTCGGCCCCGGCGCCAACGTCACAGAGACCTTCACCGACACCCTCCAGCCCCTCATCGGCGACTACAAGGAATTCCCGTTCAACGTCGGCAAGACCGGCGAATACAGCATCAAGATCGCGACGCTGGACCCGCCCAAGAACGTGTTCCTGCAGGTCTACTTCGGCCAGCCGAGCGACTTCGGCTGCCAGAGGATCCAGTCCAACTCGGTCGCCTACCGCGGCGTGACCGCCCTGAGCGGCGCCATCCAGAAGGGCACCTGGTGCGCGGGAATCCTGGACCTGGGTTCACTCACCGAGGCGGAGACGTTCGTGCTGGAAGTGTCGCATCCGTAGGGGAATGAGGAGCCGTTAGCCGTTAGCCGTTAGCCGTTAGCCGTTAGCCGTTAGCCGTTAGCCGTTAGCCATTAGCCATTACCTAAAGGCTCACGGCTAAACCCTAACGGCTAATCCCTACACGAACCCAAGCCCACTCTTCTTGTACTCCCCGCCGAGCACGCTCGCGGCGCTCCCGCCCAGCCAGTTGTCGATCACCTGCGCGTAGACGCTTCGGAAGTCGGTTTCGAAGCGCACGTCCTGCGCGCCGTTCTCGAGCGTCGGGTTGGCGGGGTCGTCGCCGAGCGACGCGGCCGTGCCGTAGAGACCGCCGTGGACCAGACCGCCCATCGCCAGCATCACGCTCGCCGCGCCGTGATCCGTGCCCTGGCTGCCGTTCTCGTTGATGCGGCGGCCGAATTCGGAGAACTGCAGCACGAGCGTGTCGTTCAGCAGGCCGTGGTTCTGGAGGTCCTGGTAGAACGCGCTCACGCCGGCGTCGAGCGTCGTCATCAGCGTCGCGTAGGCGCCGGCGTTGGCGCCCTGCGAGGCGTGCGTGTCGAAGCCGCCGGTCTGCACCCAGAAGACCTTCGTGCCGATGCCCTGCGCCATCGCGCCCGCCACGGCCTGGAGCGCCTGGCCGAAGCCGTTGCCGGGATAGGCGACGGTGGGCATGTACTGGCCGACGGCCGCGACCGTGTCGAGCGTGGCCATCGCGGACTGGACGGTCGCGCCGACGAAGGCGATGTGCGGCTTGTCCACGGGCACGTGCGACGCGATGCTCGCGGCGTAGGTCCGCTCGAGGAGCGCCTCGCTGCCGCTGTTCGGGCTGGCGAAGGCGTAGCCCGGCACCGAGGGGATCGAGGCCACCGGCACGGTGGGCGCCTGCAGCATGTGCGGCGTGTCACCGGCCGTGCTCCACACGGCGAGCGGGTCGAGCGGCTGCGGCAGCGCGCTCAGATAGCGGCCGACCCAGCCGGCGCCCTGCGAGCTGGACGGGTTCGCGGTGGACCAGATGTCGGTGCCCGAGAAGTGCGAGCGGCTCGAGTTCTCGTAGCCCACGCGCTGGATGATCGCGAGGCGGCCCTGGTTGTAGATGTCGAGCAGGCCGGTGAGCTGCGGGTGCAACCCGAGCGCGTGGCCGCCGGCGTCGGACCCGACCTGCAGCACCTGCCCCGCCGGAACCGCGAGCGTCGGACGCCGGCTGTAGTACGCCGCGTCGGTATACGGCACGAGCATGCTCAGGCCGTCGTTGCCCCCGGTCAGATCGAGGATCACGAGGTTGCGGCTGCCCGCGCCCTGCGCGCGGGCAAGGTCGGAGAGGAATGCGGGCGCCGCGAGGCTCACCGCGAACGCCGCCACGCCGTCCTTAATAAACCGTCGTCTGGTCAGCATGACACCCTCATTCAGCACTCAGCACTCAGCACCCAGCACCCCAGCACCCCAGCACCCTAGACCACCTGATATTCGGGGGAGCCGAGGATGAGATGGGCCAGCCCGGCCGTCTTGGACTGGAGCTGCGACGTCGAGCCGGTCCACTTCGCGCCGGCGGAGGCGTAGCCGAGAAGGTCGCTCAGCACGTCCGCGTTCAGATCGGCGGGCGTGAAGCGCGTGAGCAGGTAGTCCACGAGCGCGTTCGGGCTGCTCTTGGCCACCACCGCCTGGCCCGCGAGGTTGAACTTCTGGTTCGCCGAGAGCGTGGCCGCGAAGTTCATCCGCGCCAGCATGCCGCTCGTCGAGAACCACGCGGCGCCGAGGCTCCAGCCGGCAACGTCGGGCGGCTCGAACAGCTCCTGCCCCATGTTCACCAGCGGCGACAGCGCGCCGTTCACCGAGAAGCCGACCCAGCCGGTTTCCTTCATCGCGCGCACGACGAACTCCACCGGCCACGAGTAGCGCGCGAAGGCCGCGTCGGCCGCCTGGAACCGCGGTGACAGGAACAGGTGGCGCAGCACCGGCTTCAGCTCCGTGCCGCTCGACAGGTAGACCTGCGCCAGCTCCTCGACGAAGCTGTCGTCGCTGGCGGTCTCCGAGACGAAGTACGCGTAGAGCTTCCCCGCCAGGCGCCGGGCCGTTTCCGGGTGCGACGCGAGCGCCGTAATCAGATCGATCCCGTCCTGCATGCCGCTCGAGGCCGATCGGCCCGGAATGGTGGTCGAGCCGTCGGCGTAGATCGGGAAGCTGAACGTCTTCGGGCCGGTGTCGTGCTGCCCCGCGTTGTAGACGAAGCTGTACGCCGCGTTGTCCACGCGCCCGGGGCGGTTCAGGTTCCAGCCCGTGAAGACGCGCGCCGCCGCGTAGACGTCCGTCTCGGTGTAGTAGCCCACGCCGCGCGTGAACAGCTCCATCAGCTCGCGGCCGAAGTTCTCCTGCGGCTTGTCTTTCGTGTTGGTGACCCCGTCGAGCCAGATGAGCATCGCCGGGTCCTGCGCGACGGCGAGGAGCAGGTCACGCAGGCTGCCCACGGCGCGTTCGCGGAACAGCTCGATCTGCCCCTTCTGCTGCGCCGGATCCTCGCTCGGCTTGGCCGCCATCAGCCGCACGCCGTTCTGTGCCTGAACCGCGCCGGCGACCTTCGAGTAGCCGGTGGCGAAGTAGTTGTGCCAGAAGACGGCCATCTTCTCTTGAAGGGGCCGGTCCGTGTGCAGCATGCGGAACAGCCAGCGCTGCCGGGCGTCGCGAATCACGGTGTTCGGCGAGAACGGGCCGTTGGACGTGGTGCCGACGTAGCCCGACTGGCCGATATGGCTGTCCACGGTGTCGGGGATCTGGTCGAAATCGACCAGGCGATCGACGGCCTGGCCGTAGCCCAGCTCGCCGAAGGCCGCCGCGTCGACCGCGCTGGCGCCGAAGCCGGCGCGCCGTAGCAAGTGTTGAATCAGCGGATCCGCCACATCACGCTCCCGTCTGAGAGCTTAGACTGCGCGATCGCACTGAAGTAAAAGAACCCAACCCACCGACCCGCCCTGTGCTACCTTCATGGGCCATGTACAGTTTCGTCCTGCTCTTACATTCCTGGTTGCGCTGGTCCGCCCTGATCGCCGGGTTGGGCGCCCTGGCCACCACCTTCACCGCGCGCGAATCGCGCGCCGTCGCGAAAGCCGATCGCTGGGGCCTCGCGCTGATGATCTCGCTCGACCTCCAGATGCTGCTCGGCCTGCTGCTCTACCTCGGCTTGAGCCCGTTCACCACGGAGGCCTTCAAGGACTTCGGCGCCGCGATGGCGAACGGCGGCCTCCGCTTCTGGGCCGTCGAGCACCCGACGATGATGATCCTGGCGGTCGTCGCGGCGCATGTCGGACGCATCGCCGGACGCAAGGCGCGGACACCGGACTCCAAGCGGAACCGGCTCCTGCTCTGGTTCGCGATCTCGGTCGTGCTGATGCTCGTCGGCATCCCGTGGCCCGGCATGGCGAACGGCAGGCCGCTGTTCCGCCTCGGGTGAACTGACGCTGGGATTGAGTAGTTGGGTGAATTGGTAATTTGGAATTGGTAATTTGGTAATTTGGTGATTGGCCATTTACCAAGGTCGGTGGGGTTCGTCGTGGCGGTGGGGATTGGTGTGAGCGGCTGCCAGCGGGCCGCCGCTCCGCCACCGGCGCCGGGCGTGGCGCTTGAACTCGCCGAGCAGCGCGCGGCGACGATTTCCGACGTCCACTACGATCTGGCGTTCACGATCCCCGAATCCGCGGACGCCCCGATTCCCGGCCACGCGACGATCACCTTCACGCTGACCGACGCGTCGTCGCCGGTCGTCCTCGACTTCTCACCGGGCACGAACCCGAACCCCCAGAACCCCCAGAACCCAACCCCCCAGAACCCCCAGAACCCCCAGAACCTCGAGAACCTCAACGGACACCTTGTTGTCCCCGTGTCCGAACTCCGCGTCGGCGCCAATACGGTGTCCCTGGATTTCGTGGCCGGCAACGCGTCCCTGAACCGCAATCCGGACTTTCTCTACGCGCTGTTCGTCCCCGCGCGCGCGCACCTCGCGTTCCCCTGCTTCGACCAGCCCGATCTGAAGGCGCGGTTCACGCTCTCGCTCACCATCCCCGACGCGTGGACGGCGGTGTCGAACGGCCCCGAGGCCTCGCGCGCCTCGGCCGCTGGCGAGACGACGATCCACTACGCCGAGACCGAGCCGATCCCGACCTACCTGTTCACCTTCGCGGCCGGCAAGTTCCAGGTCGAGACCGCCGAACGCAACGGCCGCACGTTCCACATGTACCACCGCGAGACGGACGCCGCCCGCGTCGCGCGCAACCGCGACGCCGCGTTCGACCTCGTGGCGAGCTCGCTCGCCTGGATGGAGGACTACACCGGGATCCCCTACCCGTTCCCGAAGTACGACTTCGTCCTGATCCCGGCGTTCCAATTCGGCGGCATGGAGCACCCCGGCGCCATCTACTTCAACCAGTCGTCCATTCTCTTGGACGCCTCGGCGACCGAGAACCAGGTGCTGAACCGCGCGAACGTGCTGGCGCACGAGACGGCCCACATGTGGTTCGGCGACCTCGTCACCATGCGCTGGTTCGACGATGTGTGGATGAAGGAGGTGTTCGCGAACTTCATGGCGGCGAAGATCGCGGACCCGCAGTTCCCGGACGTGAACCACGACCTGCGCTTCCTCGTCTCGAACTACCCGACCGCGTACAGCGTGGACCGCACGGCCGGCACGCATCCGATCCGCCAGCCGCTCGACAATCTGGACGATGCCGGGAGCCAGTACGGGCCGATCGTGTATCAGAAGGCGCCGATCGTGATGCGGCAGCTCGAGCGCCTGGTGGGCCCCGAGGCGTTTCGCGACGGCCTGCGCGCGTATCTGAAGCAATTTGCGTTCGGCAACGCGACGTGGCTGGACCTCGTGCGCATCCTCGACGAGCGCACGCCGCTCGACCTCGCGGCGTGGAGCCGTGCGTGGGTCGAGGAAGGCGGCCGGCCGTCGATCCAGACCGTGCTGACGCTGGGCGCCGACGGCCGCATCGCGAGCCTGGCGTTCGCGCAGTCGGATCCGATGCCGGAGCGCGGCCTCACCTGGACGCAGCAGATCGAGGTGGTCATCGGTTCCGGCGGCTCCGGCGGCTCGGCGGCGGGCGTGCGGACGAACCCGATCGAGCTCACCGGCGCGCGCACCGAGGTGCCGGACGCCGCGGGGCTGCCCGCGCCGACGTTCGTGCTGCCGACCGGCGGCGGCCTCGCCTACGGCGACGTGACGCTCGACGCGGCGAGCCGCGCGTACCTGCTCGCGCACGTCGAGAGCCTGACCGATCCCGTGACGCGCGGCGCGGCGTGGGTCACGCTCTGGGAAGAGCTGCTCGATCGCCGCGTCGAGCCGGCGGCGTTTCTCGAGTCCGCCCTGCGCGCGCTGCCGCGCGAGACGACCGAGCAGAACGTCCAGCTCGTGCTCGGCGACCTGCGCTCGGCGTTCTGGACGTTCAGCACGCCGGCCGAGCGCGAGGCGCTGGCGCCGCGCGTCGAGCGCGTCGTGCGCACCGGCCTCGACCGGTCGCGGTCATCGAGCCTGAAGGCGACCTACTTCCAGGCGTTCCGGTCGGTGGTGACGACGCCGGACGGCGTGGCGTGGCTGGAACGCGTCTGGCGGCGGCAGGTGCAGGTGCGGGGCCTGACGCTCGAAGAGCCCGACGAGACGGCGATGGCGTTCGACCTCGCGCTCCGAGGCGTGCCGGATGCGCCGGCGATTCTTCAGGAGCAGCTCGGGCGCATCACGAACCCCGATCGCAAGGCCCGCTTCGCCTTCGTGATGCCGGCGGTGTCGGCGTCGGCCGACGAGCGCGAGGCATTCTTCCAGCGCTTGTCGGATCCCGCGAACCGGCGGCGCGAGCCCTGGGCCGCCGACGGCCTCGCGTACCTGAACCACCCGCTGCGCGCGCCCGAGTCGGACCGCTACGTCCTGCCGGCGCTCGACCTCCTCGAGGAGGTGCAGCGCACGGGCGACATCTTCTTTCCGAAGAACTGGACCGACGCCGCGCTCGGCGGGCATACCTCGAAGGCGGCGGCCGACGACGTGCGGGGCTTCCTGGCCGAGCGGCCCGACTACCCCGTTCGCCTGAAGCGGATCATCCTGCAGTCGGCCGACACGCTGTTTCGCGCGGCCCAGTAAGTGTCACGTTGAATCGTGTCCACGAAAATGCAACCACGAAGGCTCGAAGGCACGAAGAGAATCACTCCAGGGAATCGGCTGTCACGCTGCGACCGTTGTCTTCATCCGTCACGGTGATGAGCATGGGCTGACAGCAGACTTCACAATCCTGGACGTACGAGCCGTGGACGTCCGGCTCGACGTAGATCTCGAGTTCCTCGCCGCAGTACGGGCACGCGACCTGGAACGTGTCATCCATTTCCATTATCGCGTGCCCGCCCAGTTCAGGATCACCGTGATCGCCGACCGGCCGCCACCCGACGGCAGTGCGCTGATCATGAACGAGCCGTCCGGGGCGACGACGTAGTGCTGCCGGGTGGAGGACGAGCCCTCGCCCGCCTCCAGGGGAAACAGCGCCGACGGCGCCCCCGGCGCCAGGCTCACTCCGCCGCGGATAGGCACCGACATCAATTCGTCGTCCGCCGCGATATAGAACAACTCGGAGCCGCCGGCGCCCCAGCGCGGTTCGGTGCCGCCGCCGGTCGACACGAGCTCCTCACCGCTCTCGGCACGAAACGGGCGGACGTAGATCTCGTCGCGCCCAGTCTTGTTCGACTGGTACGCAATCCACCTGCCGTCGGGAGAAAACTGGGCCTCCCGCTCGCTGAATTCCGTCTGGACGACTGCGAAGGGCTGGCGCGTGTCGATCGGCAGGGCCCAGATGTCGGCACCGCGGCTGGTGATGTTGTCGAACAACAGCGTGCCGCCGTCGGGCGACCAGTCAGTCAGGAACTTGATGTCGGACGTGGCCAGCAGTAGTTCCTCAGTGTTCGGCGCCCCCCTCACGTCCATGCGGTAGAGGTTTTGCGGCGTCACGCCCGACCCGATGGCGCGATTGGAGCCGAATGCGAGGTATCGGCCGTCGGGCGACCAGAGGGGCAGGATGTCGTCGGCGGGGTTCGAGGTGGCGCGATTCCAGGTGCGCCGGTCCACGTCGTACCACCGGATGTCCATGTTGTTGTCGAGGAACCGCGCGACCGCGACCCGTCGCCCGTCGCGCGACAGCGTCGGAGCGGGCGACGCGGTGTCCTCGTAGCTGACGCGCGAGAGCTCGGCGCCCTTTCGATCGACCCAGATCAACCACCGCTGCCCGCTGTCGGCCGGCAGCGCGCGATACGCGATGGGCCCCGCCGCCGAGGCCGACACCACGGCCCGGGCCGTCAGGCCGGGGGCCACGGCAAACGGCTCCCCGAGAACCTCGAGGCGATCGGCGTCGAATCGCTGCGCCAGCAGCGTTCCCCCTCGATTGAACAGCAAGTGGCCGGAGGCGGCATAGACCGCCGGGGAGTCCGCGTCGAACAGTCGGCGCGAGGACAGGTCGCCCAGTTGACCCACATAGACGCCGCGGGCTTCGGGACGGCCTCCCACGTAGTAGAGAAAGTGGCGACCGTCGGGAAGAAACCGCGGGCCCGCCTGACGCGACTGCACTGAGTCGTCCCAGACAGTGACCGGCGACGGCTCGCCGCCGTCCGCCGACACGCGGAGAATCGGCCGCCCCGGCGAGGCCGAGTACAGGATGACGCCTTCGCTATTCCACGTACCGCCGTCGCTCGCCGGCGAGACGGGCGCGACGCTCCGCGCCGACCCGCCGCTGATGTCCATCGTCATGAGCGCCGACGAGGTGAAGAAGCCGATCGAGCGCCCGTCTGGCGACCAGAACGGAGTCGTAGCCCCTTCCGTCCCGGACAGCGGCTTCGCCGTCTCGTCGCCGAGCGAGCGGAGCCACAGTTGCGCCCGTCCGCCTTCCCTGCCGCTGAACGCGATCTGCAGGCCGTCAGGCGAGAACGCCAGTGACGGATCGCGCCAGCTGGGCGTGTCGACCGACAGGCGGACTTCGGGCAGGACACGCGCGGGGCGCGCGAGTTCCAGAGTCACGGCCGCACCGCCCACGACGATGGCGGTGACGATCGCGGTGAGCGCCACGGCCCGCCGCGACGCGCGCGCCGGCCGTCGTGAGCCCTCCTCGTCCGCGACGGGCGTCGGCGCTTCGTCCAGCTCGAGGCGCGCGTCGCCGATGTCGCGCAGGCGCCGCCGCGCGTCCTTCTCGAGGCAGCGGCGCAGCAGCCGCCTCGTCGCCGACGGCGTGCCGGGGGGCAGCGCCGACCAGTCGGGATCCCGCTCGAGGACCGCGGCGATCGTGTCGGAGATCGTCTCGCCGGGAAACGCGCGGCGTCCGGCGAGCAGTTCGTAGAGCACGCAGCCGAATGCCCACACGTCGGTGCGCTTGTCCGCGGACAGCCCGCGCGCCTGCTCGGGACTCATGTACGCCGGCGTGCCGACGATGGCGCCCAGGCCGGTGGCGCCGACGGTGGGCGACCGTGTCAGATCGACACCCTCGCCGCTCACGAGGACCTGCGCGAGCCCGAAGTCGAGGACCTTCACGTGGCCGTCGCGGTCGAGCTTCACGTTGGCGGGTTTGAGATCCCGGTGGACGATGCCGCGCTCGTGCGCCGCCTCGAGCGCTTCGGCGATCTCGGCCGCGACGGCGATCGCGTCGGAGAGCCGGCGCGATCCCGACGAAGACGACGCGGCGAAGCGTTCCGCCAGCGTCGGGCCCTCGACCAGCTCCATCACGAGGGCGCACACGCCGTCCGCGTCTTCGTAGCCGTGGATGGTGGCGATGCGGGGGTGATTGAGCGAGGCGAGCGTCCGCGCCTCGCGTCCCAGCCGCGCGACCCGCTCCCCATCGTCGGCAAACGAGGCGGGCAGGACTTTGAGGGCGACATCGCGCCCGAGCTTGGTGTCGTGCGCCCGGTAGACTTCGCCCATCCCGCCGACGCCCAGCAGCGCGACCACTCGGTACACGCCGATCTGTCGGCCGATCATCGAGGTGAGGGACTGATCCGCCGCGTCAGGTGCACGACGCCATTCTACGTTGTTACCATGGGCGCGTGAGGGCCACAGACGGGTTGACCGGCGACCTGGCCACGCAACGCCGATTCGTCGCCAGTCGGGCGCCGGTCTACGCGCGCATCCTCGACCTCATCCCCGACGTCGTGCCATTCGAGCGGCTGGACGAGGCGTGGGCCACGCGTGCGTTTCTGGCGTGGTACGACCGGCCGCTGCTGCTCCTGGCGGCGCTCCGGAACGACACGCTCGACGAAGGCGGGGGCCACCCGCCTGCCGCCGGAGACGCTGGCGCAATACGAGGCGGGGATGCACGCGTGGCTCGACGCGATGCCGGCCGGCGACGCGATGTGGGTGGAGTTGGAGCCGACCGAGGCGGCGAAGACTGGAGGGCCGCTGGCCGAGTTACGGGCGCACGTGGCCGGCGCCACGTTCGTGCTCGCGACCTGCGACGCGCATCCCACGGCGCTCGCCGTCGACGACGAGGCGGTGGATGCGCTGCGACGCTACCTGGCGCCGCGCTCCTGAGCGCGCGCGCCGCGCAGAATATTCATGATGGCGTGGTTGCCCTCGTGGCACGCGTACTCGTAGATCTGGTAGCCGTCGTTGCGCACCCAGGGGAACGCGAGCGTCCACGCCTGCGTGAAAACGGCCGGATCCTCGATGCGTGCCTCATAGTCGATCCGATCCGGCGCGACGCGCGTAAAGCGCTCGACGATGTGCAGTTGTTCGCTTTGCGGGACGCCTTTGATGCGGCCGGACGCGGCGCTCGTCGCCGTCCAGTTCCTGTTCGTGAAGTTCGTCGTCTCGACGACGAGCGTATCGCCGTCCCAGTGGCCGCGCGAGACGCCCTCCCAGAACTTCATCGACGCCGGCAGCGCCGGTGCGTCGAGCGGAATAATGCGCGCGTTGTGGATCATCTCCGAGTGGATCACGACGTAGCCGGGCGTCTGGATGATCTGGTACGCGTTGTTGTAGCCGGCGGGAATGATCCAGCCCGGGGCGCCGCGCGAGATGCAGCGGTCCCACACGCTCATGAGTTCGGGATCGTCGGTGGCGTGCGCCTCGTTCGCGTCGCGGCGGGCCTCGGCCTCGGGGCGCACGGGCACGCGGCCGTTCGGCGGATCGACGACGAGCGACGTCTGGCGCGTGGGCATGACGTGGTCGCCCGAGTCCATCCAGACCTGGTTGTAGCTGCCGACGTCGCCCGGGACCGAGCGGTCGTCGGCCGTTTCTCGGCGCTGGAGCGTGCGGGTTTCGAGCGCGGCGGCTTCTTCCGCCGTCAGGAACTTGCGATCGCCGAGACTGGCGGGCCGTTCGAGCGGCGTGAGCGTGTCGTTGGTCCAGATGCCCTGGAGATCGGGGTGGCCGTCGGGTGTGCGCGGCACGGTCCAGGCGCCTTGCGCCGCGGCGAGCGAACCGGCGGAGAGAATCGCGGCGACGGCGAGCAGGGCAGCGCGCATGCGGCCATTCTACGCTCGTGGCGGCGTGGTATTATCGGTGGTTCTCACCTCAGGTCCCCATCGTCCAGAGGCCCAGGACGTGGCCCTTTCAAGGCCAAAACACGGGTTCGAATCCCGTTGGGGACGCCACCACGCTGTCAGCACAGAAGGACGTCGAGCACGACATCAGCTTGGCATGGTTCGTTCCTGCATGAACGAGCAGCCTTACTTCTTCGCCGGCGTCGCGAGTTTCATTTGCACTCCACAGCACATCTCCGAATGAGGCATGCTCGGGGGACACCCACACGCTTTCTCATAGACGAGTGTTGCTCCACATTTCTCACAGACGTAACGATCTCCAATGTTTCGCGTCATCCTTGGCCCTCCAGTCCTGCGGTTCCCAACAACCGCGCGTTGAGGCCGGGAATGCCCCGGCAGCAACGCGCAGTGCCCGCGGTCGTCCGCGCCAGACCTAGAGTGAACGCCGTCGCCCGAACAAGAGCCACACGATCAGAACAAGCAGCAGCAGGCCGCCGATCCCGCCTCCCATCATGGGGCCGCCATAGTAGTAGCCGCCACCGCCGCCGAACAGCAGCAAAAGGAGCAAGAGGACCAAGACGAGGTTCATGAGTCGTCCCTCCGATTCCCGACTCGCTCGAGATTCCTCGGGGAAGTCTGCATTAGACGTACCAGTTGACACATGGTCGACGCTTCGCACTTCCTGTGTGCCGCGGGCAGAACTGTGCCGGCCTTCCGGGAATTCCTTCGTCCACTTCTCGAATTTCCGCGGCTGCCCTTACGGCTGGCCTCTGGCTACGGCCCCCAAGTGATCCCAAACTTGGGATACTACGAGGCCGCCCGTCCAACGACTGAACCCACCACGGAAAAGGGGTCAAGTCCTCTTGACGAGGCACGCGTTTCTATCGGCAGGCCGGATGTTGGCAGCCGCAGCGAAGCTCAATCTGCTGGCCCGATTCCTTGCAGTGCTCGCTACAGTACTTGCCATAAGGGCCGCCATTGGGAACCATGCATTGGCAGCTGGGATGTGCGCATTTTTCTGCGTCAGCCATAGGAGAATCACCTCGGGGTGACTCTACGCGCCCCAAACAAGAATCTCAAGGTCGAACCCCTCGCGCCAAAGAATCCTCAACACCGCCCGCCCGACCGCCGACCCCACCACGGAAAAGGGGTTGAGTCATTTTGGATACCCACCCATTACGCCACCAGTTCGATCAGGCTCTCGTCGCATCAGGCCCGATCATGGCGCAGCGGGAGCTTCCCAACTCTCCGTGTGCCGACCAAGCCCCGTCCCTCGCGGCGCTGAAGGAGGCGTTCGCAAAAGGAAGGACTCCAACTCTCCAGCCGATCTCTTTGCCCAAGTGATGCTTGTAGATGCTGGCTCCGTGGAACCGCACTTCGAGGGCGCCACCAGCGAGAGGCGGAGTTTGAGACAGGACACCGAAGGAACCCCCATGTTTTACGTAGACTTCGGCGGTGATGCCGGTCCGACCTACCGCTGCCGGCTCACAACACGTGAAACGCTGGCCGAGTTGTCCTGCCCACCTGCCGACCCGACCGATTTTGCGCCCTGCTCTCCTCGCTGACTCAGCTTCACGAGCCTGTCGTCCCCGGCCGCAATTCCCATTGGGGATGTCACACACGATCTGCGATAAAGTGCCCCTGTGCGGTCCCTCGGAACGAAATCGCTTGTCCTCGCCGCCGCTGTTCTCGGCGCGCAGGTTGGCATCAAGGCCGAGTGCATTACGATCTCGATTGACGCCAGCGGACGGCCAGTCGAAACGACACCTCCCAAGCCGAAGCCGATCGAAGTGACGGGCGCCTTGTGCGGGAAGATATTCGCGAAAGAGGATCCCGTCCTGCCGTTGCCCGACATTCAGGTGGATCTCCTCGATGAGCATGGCGACACGATCGCGCAGGTGCTCACGGACGCGCAGGCGACGTTCCAACTCCTTGCGCTGCCCCCTGGCACATACCGGCTGCGCTTGCCCGGCTTCTCGTGGACCGACGAAGTTGAAGTCGCGAGTCCCAACTCCCGACAGATCACCTGCGACCGGCCCTTGTTCGTCACGTTTCACGTCTCGGGCGAGTGCACGCCACCGAGCCCCATCAGCATCGTGGATCCTTCGAAGTGATGTAAGGGCCGTCCAGGCGGCTGCCCTTCCAGATCTCCAGGGTCCAGCGGTTCCCGTTGGGGACGCCACCCATTCCACGCGCCTGCGGCACGCTTCGCAGTCCGAACGATGGCGATGGGGCCCGGCTCACGCCGCATCCCCTGAACTCGAACCCTTAGTCAGCCCGAACCCGGACTTTTCCCGCACTCGACCGCTCGAACCCCCGTGATATGAACGGCGGCGGCGGCACGCATGTTGCCCCGCCAGAGGCGATGCAGCAGGCGGCTCGTCCGGCCGAGGCGTTGCAGACGACCGCCGGTCTCCTGACCGCGCTGATGAACCGACGCGCGGCGCAGATCGGGGCGGCCCCGCACACGGCCGACGGGCAGACCGACGACCCGGATCTCGCGGCACAACTTCGCGCGCTGCTCGACCCTCGTGCGCTGACACTCGTCCGCGTCGAGCACGACGCTCCCCCATCGATCCTGGACAAGATCGTTCAGTACGAAGCCGTCCATCGCGTTCAAGGACGGCGCGATCTCGCGAGACGCCTCGCGGACGATCGCCGCTGCTACGCCCTGGTGCATCCCGCGCTGCCGCACGAGCCGCTGATCTTCACCGAGCTGGCCCTCACGGCCCATGTGAGCTCGAACGTGCGCCGCCTGCTCGATCCGAGGTCGCCCGTACGCGACCCGTTGGACGCGCGCTGCGCCGTGCTCTATTCCATCAGCAGCGGTCATGCCGGGCTGAAAGGCGTGCCCCTGGGAAACACGCTGATCGCGCGGGTGGCGTCGGAGCTCGCGAGCCGGTTGCCGCAGCTCGAGACCATCGCGACGCTCTCGCCGGTGCCCGGGTTTCGTGCCTGGCTCGCCGGTCCCGCCAGGCACGACGCATTCGCGGCGAGCGCCGAGGCCGCGTCGGCGGCGCTGGCCGATCCCGGGTGGTGTGCGAGCCGCCGGCGCTCGTCCGAGCTGCGGCAGCAGCTCGTGCCGCTGTGCGCGTACTACCTGCTGCACGTGAAGCGGCGCGGTGAACCGGAGGACGCGGTCGCGCGGTTCCATCTTCGGAACGGCGCGCGCCTCGAACGCATCAACTGGCTCGGGAATCCGTCTCCAGCCGGACTGCGGCAATCGGCGGGCATGATGGTGAACTACCTGTACCGCAGCCGCCGGCCGGGAGCCGGGTACGACGCCTGGACGGGTCATGCCGGCGAGGACGCGTCGACGCTGGTGCAGGAACTCGCGCAAAGCGCGGCAGACGTCCACTGACCGCAACGCCGGCTGAACCGCCGTCTGTCACAAGATCCGTTCCCAGACGGACTTTTGTCTGCCTGAGCGCAGACTTCTCGCCGGAAGAGATCCGGCCGACAGACCAATTTTCTCCATCTCAAGGGACTTTCAGCCCGCCCTCCCCGCTGGCCTGCCTCTTGCTTTTTTGAGCCTCGGCAACCGTCGAACATCCAGGGTTCCGCTGATGCTTATCGAAGTCGCCGGCAGGTTCGAATGCGCGCACCGATACGTCGTCACGACCACTGACGGCACGCTGTGGTTCTTTGTGTGCGAGGCCTGTCAGCACCGCACCTCACAACTGCCCATCGCGCTGGACACCTCGTTCGGCCACCTGCTCGCCTTCCCCTCGCAGTCGGCGGACCGGGGTTCAGCGGCGCCAGGCATGTCGGCCGCCCGCGGCCGGCTTCACTAACTCACTGAGGACTGATTGCAATGGCCCTGTTTCAGCATTCCCATCTCAGTCATGGAGTGGTGCACACACCGAACGGCAATTTCGCGATTACGCGCGGCCGCGTGGACGCGCCGGAAGAGGTCGGTGAGTCGTATGGCTGGCTGCGGCTGGACGCCGAGGACCAGCCTGGCGGGCCGATGCCAACCGTGCCCCTCCCCGACTCGTGGGGCGTCAGCGCCTCACGCAGCCCGATGACCTCGAACGCGGCCATCGACAAACAGATCGGGCGATGCGTGTCGTTCCTCCTCCGCGCGATGGTGGCGGGCGACGCCGACGTCGCCTTCCTCTCGTCTGGACAAAGACCCTACGTCATCGGACCGGGCGGCACACGGCCTCTGTGGGATGCGGCTCTCTCGGTCAGCACGATGCGACGGTTCCTGACGCACCTGCTGCCAGAAGAGGACCGCGACGTGCTGGCCGTGACCGGCGCGGCGCAACACCAGTTGCCCCCGGCGGCCGACCTGCCTTCCGATCGCTTCACGATTGCTGCGGAATTCTCGAACGGCGCGCCGGTCATTGCGGTGCGGCGTGCTCGCGTGGCTGTGCGGCGCGCTCGCGTGGTGGACGAGGATCGGGCGCCGATCAATCCCTTCACGCCGGCGCCCCTGCGGCATGCCGACACCGTTCACGATGACACCCTGACCGTGCCAACGGCGGCAGAGCTGTGGGGACCGTCCGCCGCCGCGGCCATCGCGCGCGCTCGTCGTCCCTGGCTGTAGTCGCGCCGGGGGGCTCGATCAGCTGAGCGACACAGCCAGGGCGTATCCTGGATTCCGTGTGGTTCACGGCCGGCATCCTGGCGACGATCCTCGCGTACACGTGGTACGTCGAGCCGCGGCTGCACGCCCCGGTGGCCGTGCCCGCGGCGATCGTGCTCGCACTCGGGCTGATCCACGCGGTCCGGGCGCGGGAACCGGGGCTGGCCCCGCGCGCGCTCGTCCCCGGGACGCGCGCGGCCCTGTTGTGGACCCTGCCCTTCGCGGGCGCGTTCCTGCTCGTCGGCTGGCGCCTGGGCACCCTGCACGATCGTCCCGACTTCCTGGGGAATCTGGCGGTGTTGATCGTCTGGGGCGGCGCGCAGCAGTGGATACTGCAGACGGTGATCCTGCGCGAGTCGCAGCGCGTCACCACCCGCCGCGCCGGCATCGTCCTGGCGGCGGCGCTCTTCGCGTCCGTCCACCTGCCCAATCCCTTCCTCTCCGCCGCCACCCTTGTCGGCGCGCTCGGCTGGTGCGCGATTTACGATCGCTACCCGAATATCCTGCCGCTCGCGCTGGCGCACGCGCTGGCCACCCTGGCCATCCTGTACGCGTTCACCGACCCGATCACGGGACGATTGCGGATCGGCATGGCCTACCTGCGCTGAACGCGCTCGTGCGAACCGCCGCTAGGCGATCCGCGCCCGCCAGTCGGGCTGGAGCACGATGAACTCCGGCACGGCCAGTTCCGCCGGCGTGATGTAGCTCTGGTCGCGTGCGGCGAGATCCTCCCAGCGCGGGGCGCTTCCGGCGAGGGGACGGAGCGCGGCGGCGGCACGGTCGGCGAGCGCCTCCCAGGGGACGCCGGCCTCGGCGCCAGGCGCCGCGCGGCGGACCTCGGCCTCCAGCGCGTCGAGGTTCCGGCGCAGGATCTTCTCGCTGAACCATTCGCGGCCGTCGGCGATGGAGCGCGCGACGCCGTATCGCACGGCCTCGGCCAGCGCGGTCTCCGGCGCGACGAGCGGGTCCAGGAGATCGGCGGCGGCCTCCGGAAAGAGGTGGAGCGGGGCGATCGATTCCAGCGTCGGCAGGGCGTCGGCGTCCGGGACGTGCGGCCGGACCTCGGGGAGGCAGAACTCGTGCAGGAAACCGTTCCGCAGCGCGCGCAGCACCAGAAGCCGCAGGTGGCGCGGGAGATCCTCGAGGCGGCGCGCGGCCGGGTCCGCGAGACGCGCGCGATAGAAGGGGTTCAGGATCCGCTCGAAGACAAGGCGCGTCGTGATGAAGTCGATGTGGTCGCCGTTATGGCCGAGCCCCTCGGGCGGGTACGCGTTCATGTGCGGCAGCAGCCAGTCGACGAGCAGCGCGCCGGCGTGCACCGCCTCCTCTTCGGGAAGCGCGGCCAGCATCGAGACGAACCGATCGAAGGCCGACTCGCTGCCGGCACGGTGCATCGCCTCGTAGACCTCCGCCATCTCGTTCATCCACTGGACGCCGGTTAAGCGGATCAGGACGAGCGGGAGTGATGGGGGGCGCGCCGGAAGACCGTCGCGGCCGCGGGCCCAGTCCTCGCGCGGCCACTCGGTTCGCGCGAAGGCCTCGCGGAGCGCCTCCATCGCCGCGGACCGTCCGGCACGGTCCCGTGGATGCGTGGGATTGGTCATGAAGTAGCGCAGGAAACGCATCCGGTCCCCGCGATCGAGCCGCGGCGGCCCGCCGGGAAAGTGACGCGCCAGTAAACGCGACCATCTCGCGAGGGAGTCGCCGGCGATGTCATCCTCGGCGGGCTCGAGGGCGTCGACACCCGGCGAGTCCAGGTACTCCAGCGGGAACGGGGGCAGGCGCGTCGGCATGACCGTCTGCACCATGTGCATGTTCTCGACCGTCTTGCGCACCGCCTCGGCCACCCGGGCCGCGGCCTCTTCCGGGGCCGCGCCTTCAGGCATGACCCGCTCGAACCTCGCCTGGATGGGAATGCCGTGCTCGCGCCAGAACGCTTCGAGTGCCCGGCTCGCCGGAAAATCCGCGAGGAAGGCGGCCCTGGCTCGCCGTTCGCCGGCCTCTCGCCAGACCGCGGCTTCGAAGGAGAGGACGCCTTCCCGATCGATGAAGCGAATCGTCTCTTCCTCTGGAGTGGCCTTCGCGACAACCTTCCATCGGGCGGGGTCGAAGAGGAATCGGGCGGGATCGAGGCTCGGTGCCGGGCAACGGGGCGACGTCATGGGGGCACTATACAGGCCCCGGCTGGATCAGCCCTTCGTATCCAGCACATCCCGTACTTTTTTCAGCAGGGCGCTGGGCGTGAACGGCTTCTGGAGAAAGGGCACCTGCGCCTCCTGGATCCCGTTTCGCACGACGGCGTCGCTCGTATAACCGGACATGTAGATCACCTTCACCCCGGGACTCGTCTCCGCCAGCCGCTCGCCGAGGTGCCGCCCGCCCATGCCGGGCATCACCACGTCGGTGAGCATCAGGTGCACGGGAGCGTCCCGCTGCGCCAGCACTTCGAGCGCCGCCTCGCCTGTCGCAACGCCAACCACCGTGTAGCCGGCGGCCTCCAACACACGCGTCGACAGCCGGCGAAGACCGTCGTCATCGTCGACGACGAGGATGGTTTCGGTGCCGGCGCTCGCCCGCTTCGCCGGTGCGGGCTGGGCGGTCGCTGCGGCACCGATCACCTGCGGCAGGTAGATCGTGACGCTGGTGCCCTCCCCCGGCTCACTGGCGATCCTGACGAACCCCTGGCTTTGCTTGACGATGCCGAACACAGTCGACAGCCCCAGCCCGGTGCCCTTGCCCGGCTCCTTGGTGGTGAAGAACGGCTCGAAGACGCGCACGCGCGTGGCCTCGTCCATGCCGACGCCGGAGTCGCCCACGGCCAATCGGACGTAGGCGCCGGGCGGCACGGCGACGCCCGACTCGTCGGCGATCGCCACCTCCGACGCGACGTTCTCGGTTGCGATGGTCAACCGCCCGCCGTGCGGCATGGCGTCTCGCGCATTCACGGCCAGGTTGACGAGGACCTGCTCGAGTTGCCCGGCGTCCGCGTTGACATACGCCACGTCCGATGACGGCACGGTCACCAGATCGATGTCCTCGCCGAGCATCCGCTTGAGCAGGCCCTCCATCCCGGTCACCAGCGCGCTGATGCTCAGCGCCTGTGGCGCCAGGATCTGCTGGCGGCTGAACGCGAGCAACTGGCGCGTCAGCTTCGCGCCTCGCTCGCCGGCCTTGTGAATCTCCTCCACATCCTTGTGTACGGGATCGGCGGCGTTGATCTCCTCCAGCAGGAGCTCCGCCGTGCCGTTGATCACGGTGAGCAGGTTGTTGAAGTCGTGTGCGATGCCGCTCGTCAGCTGTCCCACCCCTTCCATCTTCTGGGCCTGACGGAACTCGGCTTCCAGCTGCAGCTGCGCGGAAATGTCCCGCTTGATCGCGACGAAATGGGTGATGGCGCCGGTCGCATCGAAGATCGGGGTCACGGTCTGGTACTCGGGATACGTCGTGCCGTCTTTCCGGCGATTGGTCAGCTGGCCTTGCCACGTGCGTCCATCGAGAATCGTGTCCCACAGATCCTTGAACACGGCCGGAGACTGTTTCTCGGACCTGACCAGATCCCGCGGGTTCTTGCCGAGCGCTTCGTCGGCGGCGTAGCCGGTCATGCGGGTAAAGGCCGGGTTGGCCCACACGATGGTCCCCTCGCGGTCGGTGATAACGACCGCGTCGGCGGTCGCCTGCAGCGCGGCGCCCTGGAGACGGTTGGTCTCCTCCGCCCGCTTGCGCTCGGTGATGTCCTCGAACAGTCCCAGCACGCCGATGATCTCCCCCTGCTCGTCGCGGTGCGGGATCTTGGCGGTATGGATCCAGCGCTCCCCGCCGGCCACCGTGTATGGCTCGTCGAAGAACTGTTCCCTTCCGGTCGTCATGACTTCCAGATCGTCGGCTCGGTACGCGTCGGCAAGTTCCTTCGGATAGAACGCGAAATCGTCCATCCCGACGATCGTTTTGGCGTCGATGCCCAGGTCCCGCGCGTAGTTGGCGTTGGAGAACGTGTAGCGAAGGTTTCGGTCCTTGGCGAACACGCGATGCGGGAGATGCTGGGTCAGACTCAGGTTGAGGCTGAGGGTCTGTCGCAGCGCGTCCTCTGCCCGCTTACGCTCGGTGATGACGTCGAAGACCGCGACGAAATGCTTTCGGCGCGGGCTGTAGATCGAAATATCGAACCACATGCTGAGCGGCTCGACCCACGTTTCGATTTTCTCGGGCACCCCGGTCATGGACACCCGTGCATACGCCTCAAACAGGTCTGGGGCGCTCTCCCGGATACCGGGGATGACGGCCGAGACCTTCTTGCCCACGACGCCCGTGAGGCCCGTCAACCTCTCGAACGCCGGATTCACCGCCAGGTAGGTGAAGTCCTGCGGTCGCCCCTCCGCAAACTCCATCCGGCAATAGGCGAGGCCATTGAGCATGTGCTCGAACAGCGCGCGGTACGGAGACGCACCCACTCAGGCCAGTGTGTGCTCTCACTCCTCAATTAGCAACCGAGAGGCAGGCCTTAGACTCAGCCGCCGAGCACGCCCCACCCGAGGCCGGCGGCCGTGAGCTGCGCGCGGCAATATTCGTGCTGGCTGACGTGAACGTAGAAGACAGCCCCCACGCGTGAGGAGCCGAACAGCGACCGGCCGTACGGCTCCGGCTTCACCACGTAGTCCACCCCCCGCTCCGTGAGGACGACCTCGGCCTGTCGCGCCTCGGCGAGCGTCGGCGCGAGAAACACCTTCGTCAGTTCCGCCTCTGGAAGCATGTCCGCGTCAACACGAGGCATAGTTCATCACTCTGACCGACGCCGGCGCTCCGATCAATCTAGAATGCGGATCATGGCTACCCGTGCTGCTCTCGGCTGCATGGTGGCGCTCACGATCTGTGCCGCCACCGCCCTCGTCTGCGGGCAGGCGCCCGCCACGGCGCGCGAACGCGCCGACGTCGACCGTCTGGTGGCCGCGGCGCTCGCGAGCCCGGCCGCCTACGATCGGCTCGCCACGCTCACCGACACGTTCGGGCCTCGCCTGAGCGGCTCGTCCGCGCTCGAGAACGCGATCGACTGGATCCTCGGCGAGATGCGCGCGGACGGCCTCGCCAACGTCCACGGCGAGCCGGTCATGGTGCCGCACTGGGTGCGGGGCGAGGAATCGGCCGCGCTGGTGTCACCCCGCGCCGTTCCGCTCCACATGATTGGTCTCGGCATGAGCGTCGGCACGCCGCCGGACGGCATCACCGCGCCGGTGCTCGTCGTGAACAGCTTCGACGAGCTCGCGCAGCGCGCCGCCGACGCCAAGGGCGCGATCGTCCTGTTCGACTACCCGTTCCGGACCGATCTGGCCCCGCTCGACGGCTACAACGACGCGGTCACCTACCGGGGCCGCGCGCCGATTGCGGCGGCACGCGCGGGCGCCGTCGCGGCGCTGATCCGATCCGTCTCGTCATTCTCCATTCAGAATCCGCACACCGGCTCGACGCGGTACGACCCGTCGGTTCCCCAGGTTCCCGCGGCCGCGCTCAGCGTCGAAGACACGGAGATGCTCCACCGCATGGCCGATCGCGGCCAGAAGATCGTCCTCACCCTGAAGATGGGCGCGCACCAGCTGCCCGACGCGCCGAGCCGCAACGTCGTCGCCGAACTGCGCGGCCGCGAGACGCCCGACGAAGTCGTCGTGCTCGGCGGCCACATCGATTCATGGGATGTCGGCCAGGGCGCCATGGACGATGGCGGCTGCAGTGTGGCGGCGTGGGACGCCGTGCGGCTGATCAAACAGCTGGGACTCACGCCGAAGCGGACCCTGCGCGTCGTCCTCTGGACCAACGAGGAGAACGGCACGCGCGGCGGGCGGGCCTACCGCGACGCGCACGCCGGCGCGCTCGGCCGGCACGTCGCCGCGATGGAATGCGACAACGGCGTGTTCCGGCCGAACGGGTTCAAGTTCCGGGGATCGGATGCCGGCCTCGCGTATGTGCGGCAGGTCGGCGCGCTGCTCGAGTCGATTGGCGCCGGACGCGTGCAGGACGGCGATCCGGAGGCGGACGTGTCGTTTCTCACGCAGGCGGGCGTCCCCACGCTGGGGCTCGACGTGGACACCTCGAAGTACTTCTGGTACCACCACAGCGCCGGCGACACGATGGCCGTCATCGATCGCGATGACATGGCGCGCTGCGTGGCGACGATGGCCGCCATGGCGTACGTGCTGGCCGACGCCGACGAGCCGGTGCCGCGCTGATCGGCGTCAGCGCGACACGCCGGCGCCCGCGAGCTGCGCGATTGCAGACAGCGTGGTCTGCGCCGCGTTCAGGCCCAGCCTGAAGTCGGCATCGTCGTACGTCGTCCAGACGTCGCTCGGCGTGTGGCCGTGCGGATCCCAGCCGCCGCCGATCTCCGAGCCGCGCTCGGCCTCGCGAACGCTGATCGCGGGCACGAGATCCTCGAACCGGCCCGAGTCCGTGTTCGTCATGTGGGGGCCGACGACAGCCGGATAGTCCGTGGCGTACGTCTCGTTCGCCGCCTTGAACACGAACGCGAGCGCCATCGACTCGTTCGCCATTTTCGAGTCCCCCTGGAACTCGATGTTCACGTCAGCCTCGCGCCGCTGCGTCGGGCTGACGCGGCCGTCGGGCCCCGGCGCCCCGTGGTCGAAGAGCATCATGTCGTGCTGGACCATTCCGAGCCAGCGCGGCTCGGGATAGCGGCCGGATCCCGGCGGGTCCTCGACGCCCTGCCGCGACGCCCGCTGCTCGACATACGCGGCCGCGCCATTGGTGCCGGTCTCCTCGTTGTTCCACAGCACGAACCGGATCGATCGATCGGTGCGCACGTCGGGCGCGCTCAGGATGCGCGCCAGCTCCATCACCAGCGCGGTTCCCGACGCATCGTCGTTGGTCGCCTGGTTCACGCCGTGGCCGTCCATGTGGCCGCCGACGATGTACATTTCGCCGGGCCGGACGGCGCCGACCTTCGTGCAGTACACCTCCTGCCGCTCGCCGTCCACGGGCTCCTCTTCGTTCAGCGCGCGGATGCGCGGGTCGGGCTGGGCCATCAGGTCGCGGTTCACGGTGGGACGGCGCCCGCGGCCGAAGATAGTGCTGCCGCCGGGCCCGGATCCCTTGAACGGATCGGGACGGTCCGCCGCCGGCGGCCGCGCCGCGGCGGCCGTTCGCGGCGGCGGCGGTGTCGTGTACTGATAGGTCAGGCGCTCGACGTCCGCGCAGCCGTACAATCGCAGCTGCGCCTCGATCCAGTCGACGGCGTCGCGATTGCGGCGCGTGCCCTGCCGCCGGTCGCCGAAGTCACCCAGCGCCTGAATCGTCGCTTTGTAGCGCGCGAGGTCCAGGCGGCTCACGAGGGTGCGCACGGCGGCGTCGGGCGCCGCGCGCTGCTGGCCGCGAAGCGGGTGCCCCGCGGCCAGCGCGAGAACGACCGAGAGGACGAAGACGCGCAGCCGCACGTCGATCTAGCGCTTCTTGCGGCGCGGCACGATCGTGTTGTGGACGGGCATGAACTGCGGCTTCCCGCCCACGCCCAGCTGCTTCATGATCGGCTTGAGTTTCTTCCCGAACCGATCGAATGCCGCGCGCGACGTCCAGACGTCGTACACCATCAGCTTCGTCTTCGGGCCGAACGCCGAATGGTAGAGCCGCCCCGGCGGGTGGCCGGCGCCGGCCTTCCGCAAAAGCTTGATGGTCTCGTCGTACTTCCGGGCTGTCAGTGATCCGGGCGGGAAATAGACGCCAATGGCCATGATGACTCCCTCCTCGCGGACAAGGCTACCACCGCCCGTCCCGCAGGCACCTGAATAATCGCGGCGGCTGTCGATGGTGGGACAATCAGATGACGTGGCTGACCTGACGGGCCAGACGATTCTGATCACCGGCGCGACCTCCGGGATCGGCCTCGAGGCGGCGGTCAAGCTCGCCGCGATGGGCGCTGAACTCGTGCTCGTGGCGCGGAACCGCGCGCGCCTCGATGCGGCCGTCGCGAACGTGAGCCGCCGGGCCGGCTCACCGCGCGTCTCCTCCCTGCTCTGCGACTTTTCCTCGCAGGCACAGATCCACCGCGTCGCCGCCGAGTACCGCGCCGCGCACACGCGCCTCGACGTGCTCGTGAACAACGCCGGCTCGGTCTGGCCGACGCGTCAGGTCTCCGGGGACGGCATCGAGGAGACCTTCGCGGTCAACCATCTCGGCTACTTTCTGCTGACGCAGCTGCTGCTCGACCTGCTGCGCGCGAGCGCGCCCGCGCGCATCGTGAACGTGGCGAGCATCGGTCACCGATCCGGGACGATGGACTTCGACGATCTCGGTTTCGAGAACGGGGGCTACTCCACGATGCGGGCCTACAGCCGCTCGAAGCTCGCCAACGTGCTGTTCACGCGGGAGCTCGCCCGCCGGCTCGACGGCACGGGCGTCACCGTGAACGCGCTGCACCCAGGGGGTGTCTCGACGGGCATCTGGTCCCATGCCCCGTGGTACACGAAACCGCTGATGCCGCTGGCGCGGTTGTTCATGCGCTCGCCCGAACAGGGCGGCGACGTGATCGTCTACCTCGCGTCGAGCCCGGATCTCGAGGGCAAGACCGGCGGCTACTACGAGCGCTTCACGCTCGTCGCGCCGTCGCCGCTGGCGCAGGACGACGCCGTCGCGCGGAGGCTGTGGGACGTGAGCGGGCCGGAGCTGACGAGCTGACGTAAGACATGATGCGACAATATGTTCGATTAGAGTAAATCGTGCCTCACAATGGAACACATGACACATCAGGAAGTATTTATCAGAAATTGCGACTGAATCGCCACGCAATTGCTGGAGATCGTGTGCCGATACGTGAACATGTAGTTACATGACACTAGAGGAACTCTATACCACTTGGTATATTCCCGTAAGCCGAACACAGAGCGCATCTTCAGCGCCCGGATGGGTCGCCGACACTGGGACGGCGCGAAAACTGCAAGCGTCCGGACGAAATCGTCATGAGCACCCTTGCCGAGCCGGTCACGCCGCCCCCCGATCCCGACCGGCGCGCGAAACCCTGGGGCCATCGCCGCCGAGCGCACGAGCACAACGAGCCGGGCACGTTGCAGGTCCTGATCGGCCGTCGCGCGACCGACGCCCCCCCGCTCATCGAAGCGGACGTGCCGCCGCCTCACGTACATCACGCGGGCCGGGTCGTGGAACCGCTCGGCGCGATCCTGCTGCGGGGCAGTTTCATTACACCCGAGCAGCTCGGCACGGCCATCGACGAGCAGAAGCGCACGAACCAGCGGCTCGGCAACGTGCTGGTGAGCCTCGGCTTCACCACGGCGGACGCGGTACTCGCGGCTCTGAGCGTCCAGCTCGGGATCCCGTCGGTCCGTCTGAACGGGTACACGGTCCGCGCCGACGCCGTGCGCTCGCTTCCCGAGAAGATCAGCCGCAAGCATCTGGCCTTTCCCCTGGAGCGGGTCGGCCGCACGTTGAAGGTGGCGATCGCGGCGCCGAAGGATCTGAGCGCGCTCGACGACATCCGGTTTGCCTCGGGCTGCCGCATCGAGACCGTGATCGCGCTCGAGGACGAGATTCGCGAGGCGCTCGACCGGTACTACCTCGAAGGCGTCGTCGACGAGGCCGAGTCGGAAGCCGAGGGCCTGATCATCGTCGAGACGTCGCTCGATCGCCGCGATCCGAGCCGCCCCGATCGGCGCCGCGGCGGCGGCGGCGGGCGGCACGTGACCGATCTCGCGCCGGGGATCGACGCCGCCAACGACGAGGAGGCGGAGCGGTCGGCGGTGCGCGTGCTGGACCGCATTCTCATCCGCGCCATGGCTGAAAAGGCGAGCGACATTCACTTCGAGCCGCGGGAGGAAACGCTGCGCGTCCGCGTCCGCGTGGACGGCGTCTTCCGCGACGTGGCGTTTCTGTCGATCGAGATTGCTCCGGCGATCGTGGCTCGCGTCAAGGTCATGTCCGGAATGGACATCTCCGAGCGCCGCGTGCCCCAGGACGGCCGGTTCACGGTCGTCAACGGCGGGCAGCCGATGGATCTGCGCGCGTCCACCTTCCCGGTCATCTACGGGGAGAAAGTCGTCCTGCGCCTGCTCGACCATTCGCAGGTCGCCGTCCGGCTCGACGTGCTCGGCGCCGACGAGCAGGTCCTGACGGATCTCCGCGATCTGATTCACCGCCCCCAGGGGATGATCCTGGTCACGGGCCCGACCGGCAGCGGCAAGAGCTCGACGGTGTACGCGGTCCTGGGCGAGCTCGTGCACACGGGCCGGAACATCGTGACGATCGAGGATCCGGTCGAATTCGCCGTCCCGGGGATCAACCAGGGCCAGACCAACGACAAAGCGGGCTTCACGTTCGCCAGGGGCCTGCGGGCGATTCTCCGTCAGGATCCGGATGTCATCATGGTCGGTGAAATCCGCGACAGCGAGACGCTCAATACGGCCATCGAGGCCTCGCTCACCGGCCATCTGGTCCTGACGACGCTCCATACCAACAGCGCGGTGGCGACGATCGCCCGCCTCACCGAGATGGACCTCGAGCCCTACCTGCTCGTCGCCAGCGTGCAGGGGATCGTGGCCCAGCGTCTCGTGCGGCGGATCTGCCCGTCGTGCCGCGAGAGTTTTCCGACGCCGGCCGGCGTCGCGCACATGTTTCCCGGCGAACCGCCGACCGAGCTCTGCCGCGGGAAAGGGTGCCGCGATTGCCGCGGCACGGGATACCGGGGACGCGTCGGCATCTTCGAGCTCCTGCGGGTGAATGACGAGCTGCGGGATCTCGTGCTGACGAAGGCGTCGGAAGCCAAGCTGCTCGAGGCCGCCCGGCGGGCGGGCATGGTCACGCTGCGCGACGAGTGCCTGGCCCGGGTCGGGAGCGGCGAGACGACGCTCGAAGAACTGCTGCGGATCACCCAGACGGCCTGAGCGCCGGTCACGCACGGCCCACGCGCGCGAACGCCCGGGTCGTGATTGAATTGACGCCGCATGCGCAAAGCGTCCGCGAGGCACCCGCGCGCCGACCACGCCCTGCCGAAGGGCTTCAAGAAGAACTACATCACGCCGGGCGGCTTCAAGCGGCTCACCGACGAGCGGCGGTTCCTGGTGATGCGGGAGCGGCCGGCGGTGACGCAGGTGGTGGCCTGGGCGGCGAGCAACGGCGATCGCAGCGAGAACGCCGACTATCAGTACAACAAGCGGCGGCTGCGCCAGATCGACGGGCGGATTCGCTTTCTCGGCAAGCGCATCGACGCCGCGGTCGTCGTGGATCCCGAAGCGCCGAGGACCGGACGCGCGGCGACGCAGATCTTCTTCGGCGCGACCGTGCGGTACTACGCCGCGACCGCGGGAACAGAGCGGGTGGTGAGCATCGTCGGGCTCGATGAGGTCGATCTGGAGCAGAATCGGATCAGCTGGATCTCACCGCTGGCGAAAGCGCTGATGAAGGCCGGACGGGGCGACTCGGTGGTCCTGCGCAAGCCGGGCGCGACCGAGCGGCTGCAGATCCTCGAGGTGCGCTACGAGCGCATCGACGTGAAGCCCTTCAGCGAACCACCCGGGGCGCAGTCAGCGCCCGCGATTCGCCCGCGGGCCGGCGGTTAGGTCCGCGGCTTGACGGCGACGATCTCGGCCGCGCCCGGCACGGTCCGCAGGCGGATCGGCGCGCGCGGCTCGAGCCCCGCGTCCCGCTGCCACCCGCGCATCTCGTCGATCGACCACGTGCCCGACTGGCTGGTCAGCGCGAAGTAAAGATCGAGGAGCGCTCCGACCTGGCCGGCCTCGTTGGGCGACGCGGGCCGGATCAACTCGAGAATCACGCACGCCCCGTTCGGCCGCAGCGCCCGCGCGATGCGGCCCATGAGCGCGCGGTTCGTCGGCTCGTCGAAGTGGTGCACGAGATTCGAGAGGAAGACGAAGTCCCAGGCCGCCGTGCCCAGATCGTCGGCCAGGGCGTCGCCCGGCCGGTGGACCACGCGGTCGCCCATGCCCTCTTTCGCCAGAATCGGGGCCGCCTGCTTCACGGCCTCGGGCAGATCCAGGATGACGGCGTGCAGCGCGGGATACCGCCGGCACATCGCCACCGACACGAACCCGTGCGACCCGCCGATGTCGAGCATCGCCGACGCGCCCGCCGGCATCGGCGTGCGCTGCACGATCTCCGGCGCGGCCAGGCCCGACAGCGCGCGCATCGCGCGCTGATAGAGGCCCCAGTCCTGCTCGGACACGGACCGGTGCATGTCGAGGGCTTCCCCGGTGCGGACGTAGTCCTCGCAGCGCTCGAACAGGTCCCACTCGACGAACTCGAACAGCACCTTGTCGCGCTGCGACGTCGGCGAATCCGCGGTCAGCCACTTGCGCGACGTGCGCGACAGCGCGTACTGGTCGTTCGTGAACGTGAGGTAGCCTGAGCCGACGAGCGCGTTGAGCAGCTTCGCCGTCGGTCCCGCCACGGTGCCGCACCGGCTCGCGACATCAGCGGCCGGCAGCGCGCCGTCCTGCAACGCCTCGAACACGCCGAGCCGCGTGGCCACCATGATGGCCCGCGCGCGCATGAAGCTCATGTGCGTGTCCAGCAGCGTGACGGGCGGGATGCCGAGCGCGAGCAGCACGCGCTCGATCGGATTCTCAGGGGCGACGATCAGCTTCATGGACGCTTCCCGACGAGAAGACTGGAAGGGCATTCTACCGCACGCGCGGACGGTCGCCCAGATCACCAAGGACTTGCGATGCCGCGGTCGACGCGTTAGTGTCTACGGGTTCAACCCCAGTCCGGCAATCGCTTCTTCACGGGAGAGCCACCATGTCATCGACACGCGTTCTGCTGACCATCGTGCTCGCGGGCGCCACGGCCGGCCTGGCCGGCTGCGCCGCGCCCTCGGGCCCGGCCGACGCCGCCGCGCCCATGGTCGTGGGCAACATCATCACGGGCGAGGGCTTTCCGAATCCGGCGCCGAACGTGCAGGCGAACTGGGGACAACTGCCCGAAGGCCGCATGATGGGGACGAGCGCCGGCATGGCCCTCGATCCGACCGACGGGAACATCTGGACCTACGAACGGTGCGGATCGGGCTCGGCCGGCGGGCCCGGCATCAACTGCGACACCAACTCCGTCGCCCCGATCTTCAAGTTCGACCGCAAGACCGGCGCGGTCCTCGCCAACATCGGCGCCGGCGTCATGGTCACGCCGCACGGCATCCATGTGGACAAGGACGGCAACGTCTGGGTGACCGACTTCAACAACAACGAGGCGAAGACCAAGGGCCAGCAGGTGCACAAGTTCAGCCCCTCGGGCGAACTGCTGATGTCGCTCGGCGTCGCGGGCCAGGCCGGGAACGACGAGATGCACTTCAACCAGCCGAACGCCGTCATCACCGCCCCCGACGGCAGCATCTTCGTGGGTGACGGCCACAGCGGCCAGGGCATGCTCTCGCAGCAGGCCATCGACGCCGGCATCGCGGCGGGCGACACCGGCCGCATCATGAAGTTCACCGCCGACGGCACGTTCGTGAAGCAGTGGGGCAAGATCGGCACGCTGCACGGCGAATTCCGCACGCCGCACGCGCTGGCGTTCGACGCGCAGGGACGCCTCTGGGTCGCCGACCGCGGCAACAAGCGGATCGAGATCTTCGACCAGGACGGCAACTATCTCGAGTCGCGGTACCGAGTACGGCCGCACCAGCGGGATCTTCATCGCGCCGGACCAGACGGTGTACGCGATCGACTCCGAGTCGGCGCCCTTCACGCACAGCAACTGGGTGGACGGCGTGCGCGTCGGCAAGGTGGACAAGGACGAGATCATCGGCTTCGTGCCGCCGTTCAAGGCCGAGACGCGGCCCTACCAGGGCGCGGCCGGCGAGGGCATCACGGTGGACGCCGACGGCAACATCTTCGCCGCCGAAGGGCCGAACTCGATGCGGTTCGCGGGCGGGCCGTTCACGAAGTACTCGGTGCAGGCAGGGATGTAGAAGGAGCGCGCGATGAAGCGAGTGATGGCGATCGCGTCGGCAGTCCTGGTGGGTGCGGCTCTGGCGGCGCCGGCCTGGTCCCAGTCCGTGAACGATCTCGTCGCGCAGGCCGTGACCCCGCTGCCCGCCGATCTGCGGGCCGGGGCCACCGTCGTCACGTACGATCCGACCACCGGGGCGCGCCAGGTGCTCCGGCAGGGCACGAACTTCGTCGAGTGCCAGCCGAGGAATCCGGCCGACGGATTCACGCGGTGCTATAACAAGGTCCTGGGGCCGCGGCGCGACCTCGAAGCGAGGCTGCGGGCCCAGGGCCAGTCCGACGACCAGGTGTCCGCCGCGGTGGCCGCGGCCACCAAGGCCGGCACGATTCCCGCCCGGCCTCGCGGCACGATGTCGTACCGGCTCTACGACAAGCCCGACCGCATCCAGAACCTGTGGGTGATGTCGGTGCCCGACGCCACCACGGAGACGATTGGCGTCTCCACGTCGCCGCAGCGCGATCCCGCGCTGCGCGGCCAGGGGCTCCCCTGGCTGATGCGCGCGGGCACGTCCGGCGCCCACGTGATGATTCCGATCAACCCACCGCCGGCCCGATCGACGATCACCGATCAAGCGGCCGACGAGATCTCGCAGGCCGTGCTGCCGCTGCCGGAGGACCTCCGCGCCGGCGCCACGGTCTACACCTACGACCGGACGACGGGCGCCAGAAAGGTGCTGCGCCAGGGCACGAACGACTTTGAGTGCCAGCCGAGAGACCCGGACACCTTGTTCACGCGGTGCGCCGACAAGATCACCGGCCCGCGCCGCGACCTCCAGGCGAAGCTGCGGGCCCAGGGCAAGTCGGACGAGGAGGTCAGCGCGGCCGTGGCGGCCGCGACCAGGGCGGGCACGATCGCGAGCGCGCCGTTCGGGACGATGTCGTACCGGCTGTACGGCAAGGACGACCGGATCCGCCTGCTCTGGATCATGTCGGTCCCCAACGCGACGCCGGACGAGATCGGCGTCTCCACCGCCCCTCAGCGCGCCAACGCCCTGAAGAACGACGGGAGGCCCTGGCTGATGCTGCCCGGGACGCCGAGCGCGCACATCATGATCCCGATCAATCGCTAGGACCGGCGGCGGCAACCGCCGCTACAACGCGCGGCGAACGGCGGACAGGATCTGGTCGTCGTCGGGAAAGACCCCGGCGTCCTTCTTCGCGACGACCTCCTCGCCGACCCACACCGTGAACTCGCCGCGCCCGCCGACGACGAGCTCGGCATCGTGCCCGGTCTCCTGCTTGATGAGTGCCGCCACACGGGCGGCACGCGGCTGGTAGTTTCAAACCTTGCAGTATCGAATGCTGATGCGCGGCATTTGTGCCTCCTCTGCAACTAGATTACCCTTCCACGCGAGCATGCGACGCCTGTTTCTGCTGACGCTCGTCGCAGCGGCCGCCTGCGGCGGTCCGACCGCGCCCACGCCCGCGCAGACGACCCCCACGATGCCGGCGCCAGCGCCGCCGGCGGCCTCGCCAACCTGGACGGTCATGGGCACGGTCACCGAGACGCTCTCGGGGCTCGCGATTCCGAACGTCGCGGTGGCCATGGCCAGCGCCACGACGGTCCTGACCGACGGAAACGGCCACTTCACGATCTCGACACAGACCGAGCCCTCGGGCGCCGCGCAGCTCACGCTGACAGCCGGCGGCTACATCACGCGCGTCACCTGGGCGATCCCGGGCACCGACCCGGCGCCGATCGCGGTGAGCCTCATCCGCGACGCGACGCCCTTCTCGCTCGGCTTTTACCGGCAGCTCGCCCGCGCCGATACCGACTACCCCGGATCCCTCTTCGAGCTCTCGCGCCTCGACTTCGCGCCGAAGGTCACGATCCAGACCGTGGACGCGACGGGCCACATCGTGGAACCGGAGGTGGTCGCGCTCGTCAGCGAGTGGGTCGGCATGGGCATCCACCTCTGGTCCAACGGCCGCTACGACGCGACGATCTCGACGAGTCCCGGCGCGCCGGTGGAGACGGCCGGGACCATCGCCGTCACCTTCGAGCGCGACCCGAACGCCAGCTATTGCGGGCGGGCCTACGTCGGCGCCAACCCGGGCCACATCTTCTACAACATCGATCGCTGCGCGTGCGGCAGCATCAAAGTCTCCCCGTTCGTCGTCCTGCACGAAGTGGGACACGCGATGGGGTTCTGGCACATCCCGCAGGGCCAGGGCGTGATGTCGCCGTACTACATCAGCGACGGCTGCCGCCCGGCGGCGATGTCGGCGGCCGAGGTCACGCATGCGACGATCGCCTACGCGCGGCCGCGCGGGAACGAGGATCCCGACACCGATCCCTCCTCGGTGGCGACGGCCTCGCGCGTGTCGGGGCCGCCGCGCGTCTGGGTTATCGACTAACCGGTACGACCGGGCGTCGATCTCATGATCATCTTCTGGACCTCCTCATTCGCGTTGATCGGAATGAGCGATACGTCAGAGTGTTCGCTGGAAAACACTCTGAAGATCTCATCCGCGAATGCGGGGCCGATCGAGTCGACGTTCCGGAAGTCCAAGAGCACTTCCTTGAATCTATCCACCCGCGTGAGAATGCGCTTGGCCTGAGAGCGGGACACCAGAGGCTCCTCGCTGGCGAATTCCAGGGCGAGGGTGGTCTTGTTGAACGCGTAGTCGTCCTGAGGCCTGCTGTACTGCTCGAAGATCTCTTGATCGGTGTGTGTCGAGCCAGGATCAATCGACATGAAGATCGTGGTCCCTCGGCCAGAGTCTGGGTCAAGTCGAGTTTCCAAGAGCCAGTCACGCTTGGCCCTCGAGTGAGTGAGAAACAGGGTGCCGGACATGATCGAGAAGCGGTCGAACATTCTCGACGTAAAAAACAATCCCTCACCCGTGTGATGTTTGGGATCGGTCGTGAACTTGCCCTTCGTCAGCTCGAAGATCGCCTCTCGCGGTGATTCCAGATGGCAAGCGGCCTGCACTTTGTTGAAGATGCCGACACCGGCATCACTGACGATGAGTTCGACCTGCTTTCGAGATCGAGTGACGCTGAGCTGCATGCGGCCACTCTCGGAATGGTCGATGACGTTGTTCACCATTTCCGTGAAACCGTACGAGCAAATCTTGACGACATTCCTGGGAAGATCCTCCAACAGCGGGTGCGCGAAGTCGTCCCAGACCACATGTTCTTCGAGCGTGGGCGTGACGTCGTACTCGGCCTCGGACGCGTTCACGGCCAGCGAGTAGCGGCGAGCCTTCGTGCGTCCGGTCGCGTCGAGCACGCCCTCCCGCACCAGGGCGGCGATTTGTCGGTGGGCAAATTGCCGGGACACGCCGAGGCTGCCGGCTGCGAACGTGGCAATGTCCTGGGGATGCGCTTCGACGTGCTCAAGGACGAATTCTCGAAGGGCACTGGTCCGTTTGTTGTCCAAGGAGGCCATATTTGAAGGATTGTAAACCTCAAGGCGATTATTGTAAACTTGTTTTGTAAACCTCTCAGCGCCGCGGCTCTCCTCTCACTCTTGCCTCCAGGTCTGACGTAGACCCGCCCGTGGACTATCATCGGCCCGAACCGCCACCTCGACGGCGGCATCGAAGGAGCAGGACATGGCCGGATCAGGTTCGAGAGCAGCACTGGGCGTGGCGCTGGCCGTGGCGGTGGCCGCCGCCGGCAGCCGGGGCGCGGCGCAAAGCGGCACCGCCGGCTGGACGAGCAGCAACTACAACGAGACCGCCAACCGCTACGTCCCCCTCGACCAGATCACCGCCGCCAACGTCGCCTCCCTCCAGCAGGTCTGGAGCTTCCACCTCAAGCCCGCCAGCTACGACGGCCGCCTGCGCCAGGACGAAGCCACGCCGATCGTCGTCGGCAACACGATGTACCTCGCGTCGCCCTACGGTGCGGTCCACGCGCTCGACGCGACGACCGGCGCCGTGAAGTGGACGTTCGCGCTGCCGAACAGCGAGATCCCGACCAAGCGCGGCGTGGCCTACTGGCCCGGCGCCGACGGCGTCGCGCCGTCGATCATCTTCGGCGGATCCGACGGCACGCTCTACTCGATCCGCGCCTCGGACGGCGCGCCCACACCCGGCTTCGGCACCAATGGCGTGGTGAACCTCAAGACGCGCGAGGTGATGCAGACCGGAATGGAGGCGTCCTACCAGATCCTGTCGTCGCCGACGATCTACAAGAACCTGATCATCATCGGCGCGGGCACCGGTGAGGGCTCGGGCGGTCCGCGCGGCGGCACCGGACCCGCGGGCGACACGCGCGCCTGGGACGCGCGGACCGGCGACCTCGTCTGGACGTTCCACACCGTCCCCCGCCCCGGCGAACTCGGGTACGACACCTGGGGCAAGAACAGCGCCGAGAGCCGGTCGGGCGTGAACGTGTGGGGCTACATGTCGGTCGACGAGGAGCGCGGCATCCTCTATATGCCGCTCGGCGCGCCGACCTACGACCGCGTCGGTGTGGACCGCCCCGGCAACAACCTCTTCTCCTCGTCCGTCGTCGCCGTGGACGCCAACACCGGGAAGTATCTGTGGCACTTCCAGATGGTCCATCACGACATCTGGGACTACGACGCCCCGCCGGCGCCGCTCGTCGTGGATCTCGTGCGCGACGGCAAGACCGTGCCGGCCCTGCTCGTCGTCAACAAGGTCGGCCTGCTGTTCACGCTCAACCGCGTGACCGGCCAGCCGATCTTCCCGATCGAAGAGCGCCCGGTGCCGAAAAGCGATCTGCCCGGCGAGGAGGCCTCGCCCACGCAGCCGTTCCCGGTGAAGCCCGCGCCGCTCGTGCAGCTGACGGCGTCGCGCGACAACCTCTATAAAGGCGAGCCCGCGCTGCAGTCCTACTGCGAGCACATGGTGGACGACAACAACATGAAGCTCGGCGGGCCGTTCATGCCGATTGCCGTGAACCGCTACAGCATCTCGCCGCCCGGACCGGCCGGCGGGGTCAACTTCTGGGGCCCGGCCTACGACCCGAAGCTGCACCTGTTCATCACGAACACGAACAACATGTTCCAGCCGATGCGCGTCGTGCAGCGGCCGGACGGCGGCTGGGCGAACTCGGGACCGCTCGCCGGCACGCGCCGCTTCGGCGACGCCGATCGCAAGCTGCTCTGCGGCCCGACGCCGTGGGGCGAACTCGTCGCCGTGAATATGGATACGGGCGACTATTCCTACCGCAAGACGCTCGGCGTCTCCGACGCGCTGCCGCCCGGCATGCAGGACACCGGGCGCGCCAGCACCGGCGGCGTGACGCTCACCGCGAGCGGCCTGACGTTTGTCGGCGGCACGGACGACTTCCGCTTCCGCGCGTTCGCAACGGCCACGGGCGAGAAGCTCTGGGAGGTGAAGATGCCGGCATCCATCGAGGCGACGCCCGTCACCTACATGGGATCGGACGGGCGGCAGTACGTCGCCGTGATCAGCACCGGCGGCGGGCTCACCGGGTCGGACGTGACCGACGATGAGATCGTCGTGTTCGCGCTGCCGAACGGCTCCGCGTCAACGGCCGCCTCGGCCGGATCCCTCGCGTCCGCGGGCGCGACCGCATCCGCGGATGCGGCCGTCGCCGACAGCCCGCTGCTGCCGGCAGGCGAGGGTCGCGCGCTGACCCTGCGCGTGTGCTCGGGGTGCCACCCGGTCGATCAGGTGGCCGACGAACAGCTGGATCTCGACGGCTGGACGAATCTCGTGGACGACATGGCGGCGCAGGGCGCCGACGCGAGCGACGCCGAGCTTCGGCAGATCGTCGAGTATCTGGCGCAGGCGTTCCCGGCCTCGCGATAGCCGGGACCCGATCACGCGAAGAAGGACTGCTCGAACTTCTCGATGTGCTCCTGCGCGAGCTGCTCGACGTTCATCGTGAGGAACAGCGAGGCCAGCTCGGTCAGGATCAGGGCGTTCACGAGCGAGTCGTTCTTGCAGAAGAGCCGGATGCGGTCCATCTGGCACTTGGTGGTGATCGTGATCTCGCGGTGGAATTGCTCGATCAGGTTCTGCGTTCGGGCCTTGTCGCCGCCGCAGGCCCAGAACATGTTCAGATAGATCCGCACGACGAGGCCCTCGGTCGCCATCAGGGGGTGGACACCGTAGAAGTACTTCCAGTATTTCTTCCCCACCTCGCAGTCGTACATCACGCAGAGCACGGAGACGTACTGGAGGGCGCGCTGGACGGTGGTTTCGGCGGATACCACCGTGCCGTCTGCGTGGCTGCAGTAGATCGCCTTCACGGGATCGTAGGACGCGTACCGATCGAACACTTCCCACACCGCCAACACCGGCCGGATGGCGTGGCAGGTGTCGCCGGTGCCCCGCTGCGGACAGATGGTGCACAACTGGAAGGCCTCGGCCTCCTGCACGTCGAGCGGGATCTTCGCCGGATCGGCCAGCAACGCCAGGGCGCGTTCCTGGATGTGGTCGGGCGTGAGCGCGAGGCGCTCGCCATCCGGAAACTCAAGGTGCAGGCCGGGTTCCATGGATCCATCCTAGTCTGAAGTCGGGGCCCTACCGGCCCTCGCGCAGAAACCGCTCGGCCAGGCGCGCGTGCGGGACCATGCGCAGCGCGCGGAAGTCCTCGAGCGCGGCCGCGACCATCGCGCGTCCGCGCTCGCGCTCGCCGGTGCCCGGCCGGCCGGCGATCGAACGGCCGTGCCAGGCGAGCACGGTCGGCTGCAGGATCCGGATCGGGATCTCGCGCGCGTCGGCCGCCGCGGCGGCGAAGTGCTCGTCGGCCTTGGCAATGAGGCCGCCCGCATCCGCGGCCAGCGCGGCGGCCAGGTGCGCGTTGGTCGGTCCCGCCAGAAACGGAATGCTCCTGAACCCGTTCTCGACGACCAGTCGCGTCAGCGGATAGAGCCGGGCGCAGTGCTCGGTGTCTCCGAGCCACGCCAGGCCGGGGGCCAGGCTGAGCACCGCGAGGAACGAGCCCAGCGTGTTCCGCCTCCCCGGCGTGGGCAGCCACGCTTCCACGGCCGGCGCCAGGGATCGGGCCCGAGCCTGAGGCCCGCTCAGCGCCGCCGCGACGAACAGGCACCCCTCCGACATGCCGTTCAGGTAACCCCGGTCCGGCCCGCCGGCCGCCGCCTCGAACATCTCGAGCGCGCGCGCTTCGTCGCCCAGGTACAGGCGAGTCGCGGCCGCGTACAGCTGGTTGACATGCGGTGATTCCGCGCGGTCCACGAGTTCGTCGCAGACGGTCAGGAAGGCGGTGAGGTCGCCGTCGCGGCTCAAGCGGCTGACGGCCTCCGCCCACCGAAGCAGCCACAGGGCGGCGTGATGGCCGATGCGTCGCGCCAGATCTTCCGCCGACTTCAGGAGCGAGACCATCTCGACGCCGCGGCCCAGATAGGCGGCCTCGATGGCCCCTGCCAGCATGAGTTCCACGCGGGCGTACGGGTCGGCGTCCCCCAGGAGCGCGAGCGCCTGCCGGGTCGTCGCGCCGGCGGCTCTCAGATCGCCGCACGCGCGTTCCGCGGTGACCCTCGAGGCGAGCACGGTCCCCAGCACGTGCGGGTCGCCGCACTCCGTGGCGAGACGGGTGGCGGTGTCGATGTGCTCGAGGCCCTCGTCGAGACGGGCCAGCATCGCGAGCGCCGCGCCCAGGCTCGATTCGACGAGCGCCCGTTCGGCCCGCGCGCCGGCCGAGAGCGCCGCGAGCCCGCGCTCGAGGATGAGCCGCGCGCCGTCGGATCGCCCCAGCCAGAAGAGCCGCAGCGAGGCCCCGGTCGCGCTCGCCGAGATCCCGGCGTCGTCACCGAGGGCGGCGTGCAGGTCCAACGCGCGCTCGAACGCGGCGATCGCCTCGTCGTAGCGCCGGAGTCCCGCGAGCGCGACACCGCGACGCAGGTACGCGCCGGCCACCAGCGGATCGCTGTCAGGCAGCTCGAGGCTCACCAGGTTGTCGCAGATCTCGATCGTCTCCTCGAAGGCTCCTGCCTCATCGGCGGCGCGTCCGGCCGCGGCGAGCGCCGCCGCGGTGCGCTGGACGTCGGCTGCCGCGCCGGCGTGAAACAGATGGTGCGCCAGCACGGACGGCGGCCGATCGGCCGACGCCCCCGCCCGCTCGAGCGCGTCGGCGATGCGCAGGTGCATGCGCTGCCGCCGGGGAAACGAGAGCCCGTCGACGAGCGTGGTGCGGATCAGCTCGTGCACGAACGCGTAGCGGGCCATCCGCCGGCTCGCGTCGATCGTCACGAGCTGGGCGCGCTCGGCCTGCTCGAGAGCGTCGAGCACGTCGTCCTCGGGGACGCCCGCCGCGGCCAGGAGCACGTCGAGGGGAAACGTCCGGCCGATCACGGCCGCGGCGGTGAGGACCTTGCGCGCCTGCTCGCCGAGCCGATCGAGACGCCGGCCGACCACGAGCCGCACGCCCTCCGGCACCTCCACGGCGCCCACGCGGAGATCCGCTTTCCACTGTCCGCTCTCGTCGAAGAGCCGCCCCTCCTCGGCCAGGTGCTGGTACACCTCCTCGACGAAGAAGGGGTTGCCCTCGGTCTCCCGGAACACCACGCGCGACAGGCCCGAAGGCGGCGCCGAGCCGCTCATCGCCGACAGCATCTCCCCCACGCCCGCCTCGTCGAGCCGGCGCAGCGCGATGCGCGTCGCCAGCCGCTGCCGCAGCAGGCCTTCGAGCGTCCGCGCGAACGGGCGGCCGACGTCGAGCTCGACGTCACGATAGGTGCCCACGACGAGCAGACGCATCGACGGGAGATGCGGGGCCAGGTGGGACAGGAACTGCAGCGACGGCCCGTCGGCCCAGTGCAGATCGTCCAGCAGCAGCACGCCGGGCGATTTCTGCGCGCCGCGGCGCAGGTATTCGAGCATCCCGTTGAAGACGAGCTGGCGCCGCTGCTCGGTGGGCAGCTCCGGCATCAGGTCGATGTCGTCGTAGGTGCGGCGCAGGCTCGGCACGATCGACGCGATCTCCGGCGCCTCGTCGCCCATCGCGATCCGGACGGCTCGCGGCACGAGCCGCGCGGCCTCCTCGGTGATTTCCACGAACGGCACGAAGGACGGCGCGCCCTCCATCTCGTAGCAGTGGCCCGTGAGACAGAGGCAGCCGCGCTGCCGCGCGACGCGCTGCAGCTCGCGCGACAGCCGCGTCTTGCCCACGCCGGGCTCGCCGCCGATGAGCACCAGGCCGCCCTGCCCCGTCAGCATCCGATCCAGCATCCACCAGAGCTCGGCCGTCTCGGCCTCACGCCCCACGAACGGCGTCCGCTCCGCCGCGTCGGCCGCGGCCACCTCGCCGATCGACGTCGTGGTCCCGCGTGCGTCGCGCAGCGCGTCGAGCTGGGCGCGCACGTCGCGCATCGACTGCGGCCGTTCCGCGCAGGCCTTGGCGAGCATCCGCCGCACCACGGCCGCCAGCGCGGGGACCTCGTCCAGATCGCGCGCCCCGCCGACCGGCGGGTCGCGCAGGATCGCCGCCATCGTGCCCGCCGCGTCGGCCTTCCCGAACGGGTGGTCGCCGGTGGCCAGCTCGTACAACACGATGCCCAGCGAGAAGATGTCGGACCGCGCATCGAGCGGCGCGCCCAGGATCTGCTCCGGCGACATGTACGACGGCGTCCCCACGCGCGTGCCCGCGTCGGTCAGGACGGTGCGCGCCTCGGCGGCGTCCGCGGCCAAGGCGTGGACCTGCTTGGCGAGGCCGAAGTCCATCACCTTCACGTGCCCCTGCGAGGTGAGCATCAGGTTGGCCGGCTTCAGATCGCGATGCACGAGGCCGCGGCGGTGGGCTTCATCGAGGGCCTCGGCGATCTCAATCGCGATCTCGACGATGCGGGGGATCGGCAGGGGCGCCTGTTCCGCCACGTCGTAGAGCGTCCCGCCCTCGACGTACTCCATCACGACGAACAGCGTGCCGGCGTGCTCGCCGAGCTCGTAGAATCTTGCAGATGAACGGATGGTCGAGGCTGGCAGCGGCCAGCGCCTCGCCCCGGAGACGCTCGCGGGCCACCGGATCCGCCTGGACCTCGGGCGGCAGCAGCTTCACCGCGACGCGCCGCTTCAGCCGCTCGTCGAGCGCCTCGTACACCGTGCCCATCCCGCCGGCGCCGATCTCGCCCGAGAGGCGATACCGGCCGCCGAGCACCTGACCGGTTCCGGTCGACGACGGAGGCGTGGGCACGGGCAAAGGCTCTCACGTCCGGGTCGGCAGGGCAACTCAGGCTGGCGGCGCGGGAGCGGGTTCGCCGGCCGCGTACGTGAACGCGACATCGGCCACGCCGCCCTCGGTCACTTGCACGGTGGTCGTCGTCTCGCCGTATTTCTCGTGCCAGGCGCGAATCGTGTAATCGCCGACCGGGACGTTGCGGATCTCGAACTCGCCGGCGGCGCCGGACACGGCGAAGTACGGATGGCTCACCACGTGCACATACGCGAGCATCCAGCCGTGCACGTCACAGCGCAGCGTGAGCAGGCCTTCCGTGTCGGGCTGAAACCGGTTGGTCATCCCGGCGTTCGGCTGCGACACGTTGAACTCCGCCATCGTCTCCGACTGCCCGTGCACGTTGTGCAGGCCGCGGTCGCTATTGGTGACATCCAGCGTCTGGCCGATCTGGACCCCGACGACGCGCGGGCGGTAGACGCAGCCCCGCTGATCGAGCAGCACGGGATCGCTGGGCGGACGCACGGCCGGAAACGACCCCTCCAGCCGCACGAACACATTCGCCAGACCGCCGTCGGCATCGGCGACGACGCTCTCCTGGAACATCGGCCGCCCGCCGTTCGCCGCGTCGCACATCGGATCGGTGCGCATGCGGATCGGGAAGTTGTCCGGCGGCACGCCGTCGAGGCGAACGTGGCCGCGGATCGTGCCGAGAGGGCCCGGCGCCACCTCCGGGAGGTTCGAGCCCGCTCCACCGCAGGAGACGGCCAGCAGCGTCAGGCCGCACGCCGCGACGAGGCGGCCGACATCGCGGAGTCTGGACCGGACGTTCACCCTCATCCGCTATTCCGCGCCCGCCGCCCGCGCCTCGAGCAGCACCGACAGCACGTCGTCGTAGCGGCCGCGGGCGGCGCCCCGCACCGCGCCGGCCATCTCGTTCGTCCAGCGCACGCCGGCGTTCTGGGCGTTCTCACGCGTTCGATTCAGCAGCTCGGTTGAGAACTGGTTGAAGTTCCAGCCCTCGAGCTTCGTCCAGAGCGACCACTGCTTCACGAATCCCGCGTAGCCCGCCGCGTCGGCGTTGGCGCCAAGGAGGCCCGACGTGTTCAGCGACTCGGCCGCCTGGAGGACCGAGCGCATCGACTGGAACCGCCGCTGCACCGATTCGGGCGCCACCTGGTACACGAGCCCCGCGGGCGGCGGCGGCTTGTGAAAGTCCAGGCAGAAGCCGGTCACCGTCGCCGTGAGACTCCCGGGCGCGGGGGCCGCGTTCGCGGAGGGCGCGCTCGGCGGCGCGTTCTGCCGCACGGGCTGCAACACCAGTCCCTCCGGCGCGAGCACCTGGATCGGATTGCCGCCCCGGCCGAGCACCTCGAGCGTGAAGGCTGCTCCGCTCGACTCGCCCGTCGCCGTCACCGATACGTTCGGCCCGCCCGCCGCGGCCTGCGGCGCCGCCGCCACGCGCACGAGCGTGCCCGGCGTGAGGCGAATGGCGGCGCCCGAACGCGCATGCGCGCCGTGCCCGGGCGCGGTCAGATGCAGTGCGGCCATGAGTCCGTCGCGCACGCGGGGCCAGAGGCCAGCGAGGTGCGGCGGCGCGGTCTCGATCGCCCCGCTCTGGCGGGGCGGCGCGGCGGGCGGCTCGCCGCTCACGCGCACGCCGGTGATGATGAACGCCTGATAGCGATCGTCCGCACGCAGCCCGCCGCCCGCCAGCGAGTACGGGATCCCGTCGGCGCCCGTATACGAGAACCCCAGCCCGTTCAGGCCGCCGAGCAGGTCCTTTCCGATGTTGATGTAGGCGGTGCGGCCACCCGCGGATCCGGTGCCGGCGTTGGACGGCACGTGGCCGCCGTCGCGCAGGTATTGATCCCGCGTCCCCTGATACCCGCACATCTTCAGGCAGTCGTCCAGCTTCGCCCGCGCGGCGTCGACGGCCGCCTGCGCCTTCGGCACGTCGGTGGCGAGTTCCGTCTTGCGCGCGTCGAGCTTCGCAGCCTCGGCCTGCAGGCGCTGCAGCTTCGCCTGCGCGGCGTCGCGGCGCGCCATGAGGCTCGTCATGTACGGGCTGCGATGGGCCGAGCCGGGCACCACGGCGCCGTTGCGCACCGTGACGATGTCCACCTGGCCGCCGCCTTCCTGATAGCGGACCTCCTGGCTTCCGTCGTTGATGAACGTGCCCTTCTTCGCCGGGTCCGTGGCGTTCGGATCGCCCAGCCGGCGGTTGAACTCCTCGGTCAGATCGTTCAGGTCGCTCTGCGCCGTCTGCAGCTCGCCGCCGTTCCCACGCAGTTGCGTCAATCGCGCGTCGACCTTCGCGGCCTCGGCCTGCAGTTCCTCGAGGTGCGTCTGGGCCTTCGCGAGCTCGGCCGCGAGCGCCTGACAGGGATCGCAGACCGGCTGCGTGGGCGGCGGCGGCGGCGGCGGGGTGGGCGCCGGCGCCGGCTGCGTGCCGGTGCTCGTGGCGGCGCCCGTGCCGGCGGTGGTCGCCCCGCCGGTGGTGACCGGTCCACCCGTCGTGGCCGTGCCGCCCGCCGACGCGCCTACGGCGCCGGTGGTCTGCTGCGTGTCGTCGGGCTCCGGCTCGTTCGCGCGCCGTTCCAGTTCGTCGAGACGCGCCTGGATCCGCGCGCGGTCCGCCTCGGAGAAGTACTGCTCGAGACCCTGAACGACCGGCGTCGACCGCCGCAGCACCACCCACTTGTTCAGCGTCCGCTCGTCGGGGAACGGATTGTCGAAGAAGTTGGCGTGCCAGGTACGTATTGAGGGCGACGATGGCGTCGATGGCGTCCTGATCCGTGGCGCCGCGGCCGGGCGTGAGGGCCTCGTCGATGGCGCGGCTCACCGCCCCGGGGAAGTCCCCGCCGTCGAGTTGCTGGTCGATGAAGCCGCCGATGGCCTCGTCCTGGCCGTCGTTGAAGCGCGACACGGTGCTGAACGGATACGTCGGAAAGAAGTCGAACCACGCGTGCCACATCTCGTGCGTAATCGTCGAGATCTGCGCCCGGGACAGCGTGGTGAGATCCATCCCCGGCTTCAGATACACGGTGTTCCAGGCCGGATAGTAGAGCGCCGCGTTGTCGCCGATATCGTCCGAGAACTTCACGGTGGGGAGGTCCGTCGCGAGCTGGTCGGTCCAGTCCGACGGCAACCCCTTGGCGTCGAGCGCGTCCTTGAGCTTGCCGAGCAGCGTCGTCGTCTGGGCGCCGGTGAGCTTGTCGCCGGACACGGTCGTCGACGGCAGGTTGCCATCGTCGTCCTGCGCGAAGCCGGGCCGCGGCGCCAGGCACAGGACGGCCACGAGTCCGAGCAGGGCCAGGCCGCTCGCGCGGCGATTGGAGCGCCTCATCGATCCTCCCTCTCCGTGGGTATCATTGCGGCCCATCCTACAACGGCCCGGCCACGCGGTATAACAGGGGGACAAGGAGCCACCCTATGACCAGTCGCACCGCCACAGTCGCCCTCGGCATGATCGTCGCCGCCTCGTTCGCCGTCTCCCCCGCCGCCCAGGCCACCCGGCGCTACGTGACCGGCCGCTCGGCCGCGGCGCCCAATGCCGCCACGCAGCCGCCGTTCAGCGGGGCCGTGCTCGCCGGCGACACCTTATATATCTCCGGCACGCTGGGGATTGGCGATACGGCCGCCGACGCCGCTCGCAACGTGCTCTCGAGCATCAAGACCACGGTCGAGGCCGCGGGCATGACGATGGACGACATGGTCACCGTGCAGGTGTTCACGGCGGACCTCGCGTACTACAACGACTTCAACACCGTGTACCGCACGTTCTTCACGCAGGAGTATCCGGCCCGGGCATTCGTCGGCGCGGGCAGCCTGCTCAACAACGCGAAGTTCGAGGTGCTGGGGGTGGCGGTCAGGAGATAGTAGGCGTCAGCTGTTAGCCGTTAGCTGTTAGCCGTTAGCCGGTAGCCGTTAGCTGTTAGCCGTTAGCCGGTAGCCGGTAGCCGGTAGCCGGTAGCCGGTAGCCGGTAGCCGGTAGCCGTTAGGTGTTAGCGGGTGTAGGCTAATGCCCTGCGCAAGGGGGGTTCATGACCGAGGTTGCCATCACCGTCAACGGCAAGCGCCGGCGCGCGCTCGTCGAGCCGCGCACGCTGCTCGTCCACTTCCTCCGCGAACAGCTCAACCTGACCGGCACGCACGTCGGCTGCGACACCAGCCAGTGCGGCGCGTGCACGGTGCTCGTCGACGGCCGCAGCGCGAAGTCGTGCACGATCTTCGCCGTGCAGGCCGACGGGTCGTCCGTCACCACCATCGAGGGCCTGGCCGACCATGGCCAGCTGCACCCGGTCCAGACCGGCTTCTGGGAGGAACACGGCCTGCAGTGCGGCTACTGCACGCCTGGCATGATCATCTCCGGCGTCGCGCTGCTGAAGGACAACCCGAAGCCGGGCGATCGCGAAATCCGCGAAGGCCTCTCCGGCAACTTCTGCCGCTGCACGGGCTACCAGCACATCGTCAACGCGATCCAGCACGCCGCGGGAGCGAGGTAAGCCATGGCCACACCTGTGCTTCCGAAGCTCGTCGGCCAGCGCGTCAAGCGCCGTGAAGATCCGCGTCTCATCCAGGGCCACGGCACCTACGTGGACGATGTGAAGATCGCCGGCATGCGCCACATGGCGTTCAAGCGCAGCGACGTCGCGCACGGCCGGATCGTCTCGATCGACACCGCCGCCGCGAAGGCGATGGAGGGCGTCGAGGCCGTGTACACCGGCACGGACATCGCCCAGTGGCTCGCGCCCATGCCGATCGGCACGCCCTTCCCCTCGCCCGATCACCGCGCCGTCGCGATCGACATGGTCCGCTACGCGGGCGAGCCGGTCGCCGTCGTCGTCGCCGCCGACCGTTATGTCGCGCGCGATGCCGCCGACGCGATCGCCGTCGAGTACGAGACGCTGCCCGCCGTCGTGGATCCCGAGCTCGCCATGACCGGCAAGCCCGTCGTGATCCACGAGAAGTTCCCGAACAACCTGTCGGTGCCCCTCGTGCCGAGCGGCACGGGCGTCACGCCGGCCGGCGTGGACGACTCGGCCCTCGACAAGGCGTTCGCCGCCGCCGAGGTCGTGATCACGCAGCGCATGATGAACCAGCGCCTCATCCCCAACGCGATGGAGCCGCGCGGCGTCGTCGCGCACTTCGAGCCGGGCAAGGGGACGATGACGATCTGGTCGTCCACGCAGAACCCGCACATCCTGCGGACGATGATCGCGGCGATGACGGGCCTCGGCCAGGATCAGGTGCGCGCCATCGCCCCGGAGGTCGGCGGCGGCTTCGGCGCCAAGATCAACATTTACGGCGAGGAGTACGTCGCCGCCGTCGTCTCGAAAGAGCTCGGGCTGCCGGTGAAGTGGATCGAGGACCGGTCGGAAGCCTTCGTCGCGACGACGCACGGCCGCGACATCATCGGCTACATCGAGCTCGCGGCGAAGAAGGACGGCACCGTGCTGGGGCTGAAGCTTCGGCTCATCGCGGACATCGGCGCCTACAACATGCTCCTCACCGCCGCGATCCCGACCCTGACGATGCTGATGGCGAACGGGACGTACAACATCCCCGCCATCCGCACGACGCTGACGGAGGTCTTCACCAACAAGACGCCGACCGACGCGTACCGCGGCGCCGGCCGTCCCGAGGCGACGTATTTCGTCGAGCGCGCGATGGACATGCTCGCGGCCGAATTGAAGATGGACCCGGCCGAGCTGCGGAGGAAGAACTTCATCCGAGCGGATCAGTTCCCGTTCCAGACGCAGATGGGCGCGGTGTACGACTCGGGCGACTACGCGAAGGCGCTCGATCTGGCGCTCGAGAAGTCGGGCTGGGCCGCCCTGAAACAGGAGCGCGACGCCGCGCGCGCGCAGGGGCGGCTCGTCGGCCTCGGCCTGTCGATGTACGTCGAGGTGTGCGGCCTCGGGCCCTCGTCTTCCCTGCCGACGGGCGGCTGGGAACACGCCGGCGTCACCGTCGAGCGTGACGGCCGCATCAGCGCGACGACCGGCGCCTCGCCGCACGGCCAGGGCAACGAGACCACGTTCGCGCAGATGCTCGCCGATCAGTTCGGCGTGCCGATCGAGCACGTGACGATCCTGCACGGCGACACCGCCATCGTGAAACAGGGCATCGGCACCTTCGGCAGCCGCTCGCAGGCCGTCGGCGGCACCGCCATTCACATGGCCGGCGACAAGGTGAGGAAGAAGATGGCGAAGTTCGCCGCGGCCCTGCTCGAGGCCAGCGAGGCGGATCTCGTGTTCGAGGACGGGAAGATCTCGGTGAAGGGCGCCCCGGCGCGCGGCAAGACCTTCGCCGAGGTCGCGTCGTACGCCTACGTGCCCGTGCCGCTGCCCGCCGGGCTCGAGCCCGGGCTGAGCGACGAGGCCTTCTTCGAGCCCGCCAACAACACGTATCCGTTCGGCTGCCACATCTCGATGCTCGAGATCGATCGCGAGACCGGCGAGCCGACGCTGCTGAAGCTCGTCGCCGTCGACGATGCCGGCGTGCTGATCAACCCGATGATCGTCGAGGGACAGATCCACGGCGGCCTCGCGCAGGGGATCGGGCAGGCGATGATCGAGGAGGCCGTCTACAACGAGGACGGCCAGCTCGTGACCGGGTCGTTCATGGACTACGCGCTGCCGCGCGCCATCGACTTCCCCACCTTCGAGCTGTACAACACCGTGACGCCGACGCCCGTCAACCCGATCGGCGCGAAGGGCGTGGGCGAAGCCGGCACCCTCGGCTCCACGCCCTGCATCGTCGCCGCGGCGGTGGACGCCCTGAGCGGGTTCGGCGTGAGGCACATCGACATGATGCTGCGGCCCGAGAAACTGTGGCGCATCATCCAGGGAGGCGCGAAGTGATCCCGACCGCATTCACCTACAAGCGCGCGTCGTCGCTGGACGATGCCCTCGCGAAGCTGAAGGCCAGCGGCGGCAAGCTGCTCGCCGGCGGCCACAGCCTGATTCCACTGATGAAGCTGCGGCTGAGCGAGCCGCCGGCGCTTATCGACGTGGCGCAGGCTCCCGGAACTGGCCGGGATCCGCGAGTTCGACGGCAAGCTCGAGATCGGGGCCGCGACGACGCACCACGCCGTGGCCTCGTCCGCCCTGTTCGCCCGTGCCTGCCCCGTCGTGCCTGAGGCGGCCGGCCAGATCGGCGACCCGCAGGTGCGCAACCGCGGGACGCTCGGCGGCAGCCTGGCCCATGCCGATCCGTCGGCCGACTACCCGGCCGCGATGCTGGCGATCGACGCCGAGATCCACCTGAAGAGCACGAAGGGCGTGCGCAAGGTGAAGGCGAGCGCGTTCTTCCAGGATCTGTTCACCGTGGACCTGAAGCCTGACGAGATCATCATCGGCGTGCAGTTCGCGGCGGCTCCGGCATCGGCGTACGCCAAGCTGCGCCAGCGCGCGTCGCACTTCGCGATTGTCGGCGTGGCGGCCGCGCTCGAGGTGAAGAACGGGAAGATCGAGTGGGCGCGGCTCGGCCTGACGGGCGCCGGCACGCACGCCACGCGGCTGACGGCGGTCGAAGAGGCGCTGGCCGGGCAACCGGCGACGGTGGAAGCCGTGACGAAGGCAGCGGCGCTGGCGAGCGTGAAGACGGCGAACGCCGACATTCACGCCAGCGCGGACTACCGGAAGGCGATGGTGCCCGTGTTCACGCGGCGGGCGCTCGAAGCCGCGCTGGCGCGCGCGTGAGCGGAAGAGGCCGCCGGCGCGTTTTGGAACTTCGCCGTCGCGCCGAGTTCTACCGTGTGCCGACGCGACGTGCCGCCCGGCTTCTATCCTGCTGTTGTAGTGCGGGCCTTCAGGCCCGCGCGAACCTGAAGGTCCGCCCTACAGCCGTTCCTGCAGGTTCGCGAAGAAGCGGTCCTGCATCATTTTCGACACGCCCGCGATCAGGCGCTGGCCGAGGCGCGCGATGGGGCCGGTGGTCTGCACCGAGCCCGTGACCTCGAGCCGCGTGCCGGCGGGATCCGGATGCAGGGCGATGTTGGCGCTGCCCTTCACGCACCCCGGCTTGCCCTGCCCTTCCACCGACAACCGGTAGGACGTCGGCGGCACCTTCTCCGAGAGGGCCACCGTCCCTTCGTACGACCCGGAGATCGCCGCAAGCGCCACGGCCAGCGTGGCGCGATAGCGATCGTCGCCAATCGGCTCGAGCTCACCGCAGCCCGGAATGCAGGCGGCGACGATCTTCGGGTCCATCAGCAGATCCCAGACGCGCTCGGGCGGCGCTGTTAGCGTGTACGTGGCGGAGATGTTCATGGGTGCTTGGGTGCTTGGGTGCGGCGCGCCGGGTTCAGGATCTCTCGATTTGGCAGCTTGCCGATGAAATCCGGACTCGAGTGTACGCACTTTCTGCCACGGGTGCCATCGTTGGCGATCGCAGATTTCGCGATCAGCTCATGGACGCCGCGGGCTCGGTCTGCCGAAATATCGCCGAAGGCTTCGGACGCTATCGTCACAAAGAATTTGCCAACTACCTGATTATCGCCCGCGGATCCCTGTTCGAACTCTCCGACCACGTCCGCGACGGCATGCTCCGCGGCCATTGGAATGCGGAGACCTGCAAGGAGATCCAAGGCCTCTGCCACCGCGCCATCGCCGGCACAACGAGGATGATCCGCTACCTCAAGACCCACGCCGATCGCTAGCACCCAGCACCCCAGCACCTAAGCACCCAAGCACCCCAGCCAGATCAGTGAAATCCGCGAGCGTGCGCACGGGTAGGAACTCGTCGACGTAAGGCAGAGCCGCCTGGAGGCCCCGTGTCAGCGGCGCGTAGCCTTCGGTGCCGATGAGCGGATTGAGCCAGATGAGGCGGTGGCAGCTTCGCTGCAGGCGCGCGACCTGATCGCGCAGGACCTCGGGATCGCCGCAGTCCCACCCGTCGGAAATCAGCAGGACCACGGGCCCCTGCGTCAGCACGCGCCTCGCCCACCGGCGGTGGAACTGCGCGAGCGCGGGGCCGATCCGCGTCCCGCCCGACCAGTCGGGCACCTCGCGCGACACCGCGGCCACCGCGGCGTCGACCCGGCGGATGCGCAGCTGCCGGGTGACGCGCGTGAGCGTAGTCGAGAACAGGAACGCCTCGACGCGCGCGTGGTGCTGCTCCAGGCCGTGCGCGAAGTGCAGCAGCAGCCGCGAGTACCGATCCATCGATCCGCTGACGTCGCACAGCACGACGAGCGGCCGAGGCCGCCGGCGGCGGCGCTGCCTGGGCAGCGTGAAGACGTCGCCGCCGGTGCGGACGCTCTTCGCCAGCGCGCGGCGCAGGTCGATGCGCGATCCGCGCCCGCGCTCCCATCGTCTCGTCCGCCGCAGGCCTGGCGTCCACCTCAGCCGGTCGAGCGCGGCACGGGCCCGCGCGAGTTCGTCGGCCGAGAACTCCGCGAAGTCCTTGCGCGCAAAGCCGCCGCTCTCGCTCCAGGCGCGCATCGCCCCGGATGTCGAATCCTCATCGCTCTCGTCCTCGGCCCCGGCCGGCTCGATCCGCACGGCGGTCGCCTGGGCGCCCGGACGGGCTGGTTCCGGCGGCAGCGCCGGCAGGGGGAGCGCCGCGGCGACGCCTTCCGCGTCACGCTCGCGCCAGAACGCATCGAAGAGCGCGGCAAAGGGCGCGATCTGCTCGTGACGTGAGACGAGCAGCGCCTGACACGCATGAAACACGTCGTCGCGGGATTGGACGTCGACCACCGAGAGCGCATCGACGAGACCGAGCATGCGGTCCACCGGCACGTCGAACCCGGCGCGCCGCAGCACGCGGCCGAACCGCAGCAGGTTTCCGACGAACTCAGGCACGGTGCCGCGCCGCGGCCCGGGCGACGACGCCGGCCAGTCCGTCGCCGCGGAGGGTCTCGAGGTCTTCTTTCGCCTTCAGCACCACGCCGAGCGTCTCCTCGAGCGCCGGCGCGTCGGCGGCCTGCCGGTCGAGCGCGACCAGGGCGGCGACCCAGTCGAGCGTTTCCGACACGCCTGGCACCTTATAGAGATCGATGCCCCGCAGCTCCTGCACAATTGCGGTGACCTGCTCCGCCAGCCGCGCCGCCGCCTGCGGCACGCGCGCGCGCACGATCGCCACTTCCTTCTCGAACGACGGGTAGTCGATCCACTGGTAGAGGCAGCGCCGCTTGAGCGCGTCGTGCACTTCGCGGGTCCGGTTCGACGTGAGGATCACGAGCGGCGGCTCCGTCGCGCGGATCGTGCCCAGCTCGGGGATCGTGATCTGGAACTCCGCGAGCAGCTCGAGCAGATACCCCTCGAACTCCTCGTCGGCCCGGTCGATCTCGTCGATCAGGAGGACGGCCGGGCGCGTGCGGGCCGGGTCGATCGCCTGCAGCAGCGGGCGCTTGATGAGGAACGTCTCGCTGTAGAGGTCGCGGCGGGTGGTCTGCCGATCGAGATCGCCGGCCGCGTCGAGAATGCGCAGCTCGACCATCTGGCGCGCGTAGTCCCACTCGTACACCGCGTGGCTGATGTCCAGGCCCTCGTAGCACTGCAGGCGGATGAGATCGGCGTCGAGCGCGGCGGCGGCCGCCGCGGCGAGCGACGTCTTCCCCACGCCGGCCTCGCCCTCGAGGAAGAGCGGCTTGCCGAGGCGCAGCGCGAGGAACAGCGACATGGCGAGGCCGCGGTCGGCGACGTAACCGCGATCCGCCAGCCGGCGCTCGAGATCGGCGATGGAGGGAGTGGCGATGGGCCGAGTATAGCCCGAGTGAAACGCCGAAGGCCCTCGCCGGAATCGTCCTCGAGCCGCCAGGGTTGATATACTCTCCCCAGTCGCACGTTCAACCTTGACAGGGAGAGACACAGACATGCGGGGACGGATCACGAAGACGATCGGCGCGCTCGGGGTGGGCGCCGCCGTGGCGGTACTGGCGACGTTAGGCGTGCAGGACCTGGATGCCGCGCAGGCGCCCGCGGGCACGCGGTCGGTGAACGACGGCGTCTACAGCTCGTCGCAGGCGCGGCTCGGCGAGGGCCAGTTCCGGGACCTCTGCTCGTCGTGCCACACGATCGATCAATTCACCGGCCAGGCGCTGCTCGACGCGTGGGCCGGGCCGCTCGATCCCTTCTTCGACATCATGCGGACGACGATGCCCGATGACAACCCGGGCAGCCTCTCGCCGGAATCCTACGCCAACGTGATCGCCTACTTCCTCAAGGCGAGCGGCTACCCCGCTGGCAACGACGATCTGGTCGGCTCGATCGAGGCAATGCACGCCATCACGCTCGTTGCCCCGGGCGCGGCCCCGGCCCCGGCCGCGGCGCCGGCTGCGGCTCCCGCGGCGGCCCCGGCGGCCGCGAGTGGCGCGGCCCCGGCCCGGTCGACCGCCGAGGTGCGGTTCCAGCTCGACCTGCACGTCAACGAAGCGGCGCTGACGCCGCTGCTGCCCCCGGGCTTCACCTTGAGCGTGGCGACGCAGGGTCCGGCGAAGGACGCCAACCTCCGCGCGATCTTCGTCGACGAGCTGACGATCAATGGACCCGACGGGGCGCCCGTCGGCAACGGCTCGAACCGGCTCGTCTTCCTCGCGGCGCCGGTGAAGGATCCCAGCGGCGCGAACGCGCAGCTCGTGATCGGCGGCCTCACCGCCGATCCCGCGGCCGCGCCGGGCCCCTTCGGCAACTACCTCGCGGCCACGCAGGCGGACATGAAGCGCACCGTGACCGGCTCGGGCACGAACGTCACCGAGTCACAGGACTGGGTCTTCCAGGCCGCGAGCGGCGAGCACCTCGAGATGCACATCACCTTCGCGCGCGGCGCCGGCGCGCGCCGGCCCGCGTCCAACGCGACCTACTACTCCGCGAAGGACCCGTCGATGAAACAGGTGGCCAGTCAGGAGCAGGTGCTCGAGATCCTGCGCAACCCGACGACGAACCCGCCGGACAAGGTGACGGCGTTCTCGTTCAAGGGATCCGGCGGCACGTACGCGAAGCTCTTCGACGGCTCGGAGAAGCCCGCGAGCTGGGACAACATCGTCTGGATGATGCGGGCGGTCGCGCCGTAGCGCCGCCCGCCCCCTCACCGCGCCGGCGCGCCCGGCTGCGGAATCTGCGTCGTCTTCACCGGACCGATGCCGATGATCTGCACGGTGACGGCTTCGTCCTTCGCCATGTCGTAGTGGTGGCCGTTCGGCGGCTCGTAAATGAAGCTGCCGACCGGAACCCGCTCCATGTGGTCGGGATCGTAGACGTCAGATTTCTCGCCGGTGGACACCCACCACGTGCCCTTGATGACCGTGATGTAGCGGGCCTGATCGTGGAAGTGCGGGTGGCTCCCCTGCCCCGGCGGAAACGTGATGCGAACCACGTAGATCCCCGGCTTGCTCGGATCGCCCACGATGTTGATCGACCGCCCCTCGACCTTCGCGAGCGCCTCGGGCGTCGCCGTGAGGAACCCTTCGGCATCCGGCGTGATCGACTGCGCGGCCGCCGGTGCGCCGAACGCCGCGACGAGCGCGAGCGCGCCGATCGCGGCGCCTAACAGGTGAATCGTCCGTCTCCGCATCGCTGCCTCCTAAGAGTCCGTCTGATGATCCGTCACGCCGGACCGAGCGTAACTTCGAGATGGGCCGTGTCGCGCACCGAGAACTGCCGGTGGCGAATGATCCGGGCGTACGGCACGACGACGAGCGTCGTGGCGTCCCCTTCGCGATCGTGATGCAGGTTGACCGTGGCGTGGCCCGGGCGCGCGAGCGCGGCGGCGTCGGCGTCGTTCACGAAGCCGATGATCAGCGCTTCCCCGGCGACCCGGTGCAGCTCGAAGCTCCGGTACCGGAACGTTCCGAACAGCGGCGCCGCGATCGCCGGCGAGTAGCTGAACCCGTAGACGCCGTCGGGCAGCTCCTTGACACTGGCGCCTTCCTCCCGGGGCTCGACGAGGCGCACCCCATGCTCCCGGCGCAGCGCCTCGCGCGCCTCCACGCCCGACCCGTCGATGTTGGTAATCGTCGTTCTCGACACGTGCGCCCCTACGCCTCTTTCCAGGGATTGTTGGCGAACACGGCGAGCTCGGGCCACAGCACGCGGCGCGGCATGCCGAGCGCCGCCAGAATGGTCGCGGCGATGTCGTCCGCGTAGAGCTTGTTCGGATTGTCCCGCCCGGTCTTGCCGTCGAAGTTCGTCTGCACTTCCGACGGGCACAGGCACGTCACGCGGATCCCGTGCGGGCGGAGTTCGGCCTGCCAGCATTGCGTGATGCCGCGCACCGCCCACTTGCTCGCGGCGTACGGCGTGCCCGCGGCGCCGCCCTTCATCCCCGACGTCGACGCGATGTTGATGATGTCGCCCTCGCCCCGCGTCTTCATGAGCGGCACGACCCGGTTCGTGATGTCCACCAGGCCGAACACGTTGGTCTCGAACATCCGCCGCATCTTCTCCACATCGAGCGCGCCGATCTCACCGCGGTACGCGTAGCCCGCATTGTTCACCAGCACGTCGATCCCGCCCATGCGCTCGCGGCACGTCTCGACGACGCGGGCGTTGTCCGCCGCCGAGGTGACGTCGGCCCGCACCCCGGTCGCCCCGGTCGCCTTCGCCACCTCGTCGATGCGCGCCTGATCGCGGCCCGTGAATACCACGTCGTGCCCGGCCCGGCGCGCCGCCGCGACGACGGCCGCGCCGATGCCCTGGCTCCCGCCCGTGACCAGCACGTGCGCCACTAGCGGCCCGCCTTCGCCGCGTACGCCTTCGCCTCCTGGCCGATCACGTCGACCAGGTTGCCCATCACCAGGTTCACGTCGATCAGGTGCAGGCCCCAGTTCGCCTGCGGACGCGCGCCGCCGATATCGCCGGTGATGTCGTCCACGCGCGGATCCGCCGGGTCGCCGTGCACGGTGACCTCGAGGTAGTTCGCGTTGGCGTTCGTCGCGCAGGCGGCCGTCAGCAGGCCCGGCGCGCTTACCCACGGCGTGTCGATGGTCTTGCCCTCGGCCCACGGCTTCACGGGAAGCGTCCCGGTGATCGTGCGGCCGTCGGCCGCGAGATACGCGTGGAGCGCCCCGCTCCCGCCGCCCAGCGCGGCCGGGTTCACGCACGCGGCCTCCTGGCCCGGCTCCGTCACGTGGCCGAACAGCGTGTTCTCCGGCGGCTGCAGCGTCGAGCGGAAGGTCGAGAAGACGATCACGCAGCCCGTGTCGGTGGCCTTGTGGCACAGCGGAATCGTCTTGAATGCGCCGCCGACGTCCTTGCCCTTCGGCACCGCGATCGTCGTGCCAGGGATGATCGCCGAGACGAGGCGCGCCTGGATTGGCTTGCCATCGATCTCCTGCCGCATCAACTCGGCCAGGATGAAGGAGCCCTGCGAGTGCCCGATCAGGACGACGCCGCGGCCCTGGTTGTCGTGCTCGAGGTAATACCGCCACGCGTCGCGCACGTCGTCGTACGCGAGGCCGCGATCGAGGCCGGGATCGGGACCGGCCGCCATGCGGCGCATCAGCCCGGCGAGCGTCACCTGGCGGTAGAGCGGCGCGTACTGGCGGCACACCGAGCCCAGCCGCGCGAACTGCTGGTGCACGACGTTGATCTCGGCCGGGTCCGCCGTCATGTCGCTGTTTTCCGTCCGGTCGGTCGAGACCGTCGGATACACGTAGAAGCAGTCGATCGGGGCGTTCGAACTGGCCGACCACGTTTCGCGCGTGGTCGCGCCGTTGGCGGCGACGACCGTCGTGGTCTCGTCGATGTCGCAGGCGCTGCCCGTCTGGCCGGGCCGGCACAGCCAGGCGTCGGCCTTGCTGTAGTCGTTCGGCGAGGGAGCGGCCGCGGGAGCCTGGGCGCGCGCGCCGGCTCCGGGAGCCAGCAGGGCGAGCACCGCGAGCGAGGTGGCGAACGGCTTGAGCACGGAAGCCTCCAGAAAGGAAACCGAAACCTGCTTACATTACGCTGGACGCAGACGCCGGGCAAGCCGGCCGTGGTCGGCCCTATTAGAACGTACGGCCCACCGTGATCGTCAGCGGAATCTTCACGGCGGCGTTGCTCGTGAACATGTTCCCGTTCGAGAAATGCTTGATGCCGAGCTCCACGGAGTACTTGCGGTCGCGGCCGATGAAGGCGCCGCCGGCGAGCAGATCCTGGAACGTGAAGCGCGCTCCCGTGTCGCGGCCGTCGAGCGTGCGCCGCGAGAGGTAGCTCGGCCCCGCCACCGAGTAGGTGACGTAATAGTCGGCCGCGGACGACCGGTGGACGAAGAACCGCAGCAACGGGTAGATCGAGAACGTCCGGAACACGTCCTTCTCGACGTTGCTCTTCCACGTCGAGAAGCTGGCGCCGAGATCGAAGGCGAAGCGCGTGCGCGTGTGGAAGAGGTTGCGCTCGTAGGCCACGGTGACGCCGCGTCGCGTCTCGACGTCGCCCGACCAGAACACCGGGACCACGTGGGAGAAGAAGCCGTTCGGCCCGTAGGACAGCACGCTCGTGGAATAGCCCAGGCGCGCCGCCTGCAGGGGAAACAGGACGCCCGCGCCGCGGTTCGCCGCGACGCGCTCGGGCGGCAGCGGCCGCATCCAGAAATGGATGCCCGCCGTGACGAGCTGCATCGCCGGCTGGCTCTGGCTGGCGCGCCCCGGCAGGACGGTCAGGCCGGCCACGAGATCGATCGTGTCGCGCAGGTGATAGTCGATGCCGGCCCCGACCAGGGGCGCCGCGAAGTGCGCCGAGCGCACGATCGCCACGCCGTCGACCGCCACGCCGAAGCGGCTGGCGATCCCCAGCCCGGCTTCCCCCCAGACGGACACGCGACGCGTGACCGGCCAGCCCGATCGGAGCGTCACGCCGCCGAAGGCCTGCGACACCTGGCGCACCGCCTGGTCGCCGTTCACGTCGCGGTAGCGCACGTAGCGCACCGGCCGCATGTAGGTGGCCTGCACCGAGACGCGCGGCGAGAACTGGTGGCCGAAGAGATCGATGCGGACCGCCGGGTGCGGCGTCTCGACCGACGTCGCGTGAAACCCGGGCTCGAGCTGGCGCTCCGTGAAGTGGTAGCCGATCAGGCCGAGGCTCCCGCCGAAGTACGAATTGGCGAGCAGCGGCGGATATTGCGTGCGGGTGTCGACCGGAGCGGCCGGGCGCGCCTGCGCCAGACATCGTGGCACGACGCCCCCGCACAGGACGGCGGCGATCAGGACCGACGGGACCATCGGACGTCGCGGCATCGCTCTCCTCAGAACGCCGGGGAGCGGCCATTCTACGCTACACTGCGAGGATGAGGAGAGAGGAGGAGGCACGCATGATTCTGACCAATCCGGGATCGCGAACGGCAGGCATCGCCGCCGCCGTCGCCGCCCTCTGCCTGGCCGCGGCGAGCGCCTTCGCGGGCGCGCCGCCCGCCGGCGCGCATCCCGATCTGTCGGGCACCTACGACGCCGCCACCATGACGCCGCTCGAGCGGCCCGCGCAGTTCGCCGGCCGGCCCACGATGACGCCCGAAGAGGCCGCGGCCGCCGAACAGCACGAGGCGCAGCGCGAGGACCAGGGCGCCGCGCCCGACGCGGCCGACCGCTCCGCCCCGCCCGCGGGCGGCGACACCTCCCCGACCAACAGCTACCTCGAGCGCGTGTTCCGATCCGGCGGCGGCACCGTCGGCGGCTACAACCTCTTCTGGATCTCACCCGGCACGCAGTACGCCACGGTGAACGGCGAGAAGCGCACGTCGATCGTCGTCGACCCGCCCGACGGCCACGTGCCGCCGCAGAACCAGGAGGCGCGCGACCGCAACGCGGCCATCCTGTCGCGGCGCATCAGCCCCGACGCGGCTGAGGGCGCCTCCGGCGGCCCGCGCTCCGCCTTCGACGATCCCGAGGCGCGCCCGCTCGCCGAGCGCTGCCTGCTCGGCTTCGGCTCGACCTCGGGCCCGCCGACGCTGCCGAACTACTGGTACAACAACCTCAAGCAGATCGTGCAGACGCCGGGCTCGGTCATGATCCTGAACGAGATGGTGCACGACGCGCGCGTCGTCCGGATGGACGCCGCGCACCTGCCGCCGACCATCCGCAAGTGGATGGGCGACTCGGTCGGCCACTGGGAAGGCGACACCCTCGTCATCGACACCACGAACTTCACGGACAAGACCCAGTTCCGCGGCGCGTCGGACCAGCTCCACGTCGTCGAGCGCATCTCGCGCATGAACGACAAGGCGCTGCTCTATCACTTCACCGTGGACGACCCGGCCACCTGGGATCGGCCCTGGAGCGGCGAGTATCCGTGGGTCGCCACGGACGAAAAAGTCTACGAATACGCCTGCCACGAGGGGAACTACGCGCTGGAGGGCATCCTGCGCGGCGCCCGGCAGGAAGACAAGGACGGGACCGGCCGCTCCGAGAAATAGAGCGGCCGGCTAACGGCTATTGGCTAACGGCTACAATCGTCAGTACGCATCGTACCCCTGAGTCAGCTCGATATAGACGCCCGACGGATCGGTGATGTACGCGATCTTCAGCCCGATGCTCGGCACGTCGCGATAGGGCACGTCGAACTTGATGCCCTTCGCCTCGAGCTGCTTGCAGAACGCGGCCAGGTCCTTGAACTCGAAGCCGATGTGATCGATCGCGCGGCCCTTGGTCGGGCCCGTCGCCTCGCGCGAGTTCCCGAAGCTCAGGTTCATCCCCGGCACGTTCGCCGTCGTCGCGATCGACCCGCGCTTGAACGGCACGGCGCCGAACGTGTCGACGTACCACTGCATTTCCTTCTCGTAGTCCGGCGTGATGAAGTGCACGTGATAGCCGATCACGTCCTCGGGCTGCGTCTTGTCTTCCTGCAGCTCCACGCGCACGCCGTCGGGCGCCATGATGTAGGCGTTCGGGAAACCTTCGGCGCCGGTGAACTCGCTCTGCACCTCGAGGCCCGCCGCGCGCCATTTCGCCAGGTGCGCCTGAATGTCCTTCACCCTGAAGCCGAAGTGATCCATCACCGTGCCCTGCGACGGCCCGCTCGGCGCGCGGTTGTTCAGCGCGATCAGCATGCCGGGGAACTTGACGGCCGTGAGCGGCCCCTTCACGACGACGACGCCGCCGAACTGCTCGGCCCAGATCTTCTTGTGCAGTTCGATGTCGCTGACGTTCAGGTGCACGTGGCCGTAGGTCATGCCCGCGGCGTTGGGCGGCGCGAGCTGCGCGAACGCGGGCGAGGCCAGCAGCCAGGTCAGCATGGCGGTGACAAACACTCTCATCGGAAACCCTCCGGGCGACATTGTAGTGGCAATGGGCCTGTTCGCGGTGTAAGTTAGCCGGGCTCAGCGATGGTGAAACCAACGCTCCTCGCCGCGACAGCCCTCACGATCCTGTGCGCCGGCTGCTCCAGCCCTGCCGACCCGCCCTCGGGCGACTGGCCGATGTACCGCCACGACCTGGCGGGGACGGGGCACTCCCCGCTCGCCGGGATCGACGCCTCGAACGTCGCCACGCTCGCCCGCGCGTGGTCGTACGACCTGGCGGCCGCGCCCTCGGGGCGTCCTTCGCGCGGACCGAATTCCGAAGCCACGCCGATCGTCGTGGGCAACGTCCTGTATCTGCCGGCCGCGGATCGCGTGGTCGCGCTCGACTCGGTTAGCGGCCGCGAGATCTGGCGCTACGCCGTGGAGGGCGGCGCGCCGTCGCGCCGCGGCGTGGCGTACTGGCCCGGCGACGGCGCCAATCCGCCGCGAATCATTTTCACCGCCGGCCGGAGGCTGGTCGCCCTCGACGCGGCGAGCGGGACACCGGCCGCGGGCTTCGGCGGAACGGGCGAAGTGGATCTCGTCATCCCGTACAACTCCGTGCCCCTCGTATTCCGCAACACACTCGTCGTCGGCGCGAACACACCGCCCGGCGCCGAGGGCGGGATCGGTAACGCGCGCGCGTACGACGCCGCGACCGGCGAGAAGCGCTGGGAGTTCAGCTCCGTGCCGCCGCCGGGGTCCCTCGGCAACGACACGTGGGCCGGCGATAGCTGGCGCGATCGCACCGGCGCGAACGCGTGGCCCTTCTACTTCACGCTCGACGAAGCGCGCGGGCTTCTGTACATTCCGCTTGCGTCGCCGATTCCCGGCGCCTATGGCGGCGATCGTGAAGGCGCGAACCTCTTCGGCAACTCCGTCGTCGCCGTCGACGTCGAGACCGGCGAGTACCGCTGGCACTTCCAGACGATCCACCACGATCTCTGGGACGCCGATCCGCCCGCGCCGCCGGCCCTCGTCGACGTCGATCGCAACGGTGAAACGATCCCGTCGCTCGCGCTCACGACGAAGTCGGGTTATCTCTATCTGCTCAACCGCGAAACCGGAGAGCCGCTCCAGGGCGTCGAGGAACGCCCGGTGCCGGCGAGCGCCGTCCCGGGCGAGCGCGCGTATCCGACGCAGCCGTTCCCGGTGCAGACAGCGCCAATCGCGCGCAACGCCTACACGGACGCGGATCTCGTGACCGCGGCGGACACGAACGAAGAGCACGCGCGACTGTGCGGCGAGCTGGCGGCGTCGCTCGCGCCCATGGTCAACCAGGGGCCGTTCACGCCATGGGCCTATCGCGAGGGCGACGGCAGCACGGGCGAGACGACGCTGCTGTTCCCGGGTGGGCTGGGCGGTGCGAACTGGGGCGGCTCGGCGATCGATCCGGCCACGGGTATCGTGTTCGTGGTGTCCCAGGACATCGGCGCGCTCGGCTGGGTACAGGCGTCGGCGCAGAGTCCGCTCGGCTACGACAAGGCCGCGCCGCGGCCGGGCACCTTCGACGTCGGGATGTACGGCAAGCGCTGGCCGTGTCAGAAACCGCCGTGGGGCCGGCTCACGGCCGTGTCCGTCGCGTCGGGCGAGGTCGCGTGGCAGGTGCCGCTCGGGATCACCGAGGAGCTGCCGGCCGAACGCCAGCACACCGGACGCCCCGCGCTTGCCGGGCCAATCACGACGGCGAGCGGCCTGCTGTTCGTGGCGTCGACCGACGACAACCGCTTCCGCGCGCTCGACGCGAAGACGGGCGCGGAACTCTGGAGCGATCGTCTCGACGCGCGCGGCAACGCCGATCCGATCACCTACGCGGACGCGGCCGGCAAACAGTACGTGGCCGTGACCGCGACCGACACGCTCGTCGTCTACGCGCTGCCGTAGCGCATCTTCCATCACCAAGTGCTTCGACTGGTGAGCTCGCTCTTCGCGGCCCTGCTGACGGTCGCGCCTTCGATAGCGGCCGCTCAGACGCCGCCGGCCGAGCGCGTCCGGATCGCCATCGGCTACGGGACGCAGCTGACCTCGCGGACCTTCGACGGCGTGATGACGCAGACCCGGTACTTCGAGACCGAGACCATCACCTCGACATACGACGTCAAGAGCGGCCCCGTCTTCGACGCGGGCGCCACGGTCCGGCTGGCCGGTCCGCTGGCCGTCGGCGTCGCCGTCTCGTCCTTCAGCCGGACGGGCGGAGCGGAGATTGCCGGCAGCATCCCGCACCCGTTCTTTTTCAATATGAACCGCGGCATCGTGGGTTCCGCCGGGGGCGCCAGGCACAAGGAACTGGGGACCCACGTCAGCGCCGTCTTCCTCGTTCCGACGGGCTCTCGGCTCGACATCGCGATTGAAGCGGGGCCGTCGATCTTCAGCGTCCAGCAGGGTCTGGTCGGCGCCGTGACGTATTCCGACGCGTATCCGTACGACGCGCCGGCGTTCGAGTCGGCCACGATCACGGTGTCGAAGCAGACGGTCACCGGCTTTCACGTCGGTGCCGACGTCGGCTACCGCTTCTCGGCGCATGTCGGCGTGGGCGCTGTTGCTCAGGTTCTCGAAGGCGTCGGCCGACCTCGACCTGCCTGGCGGCGGAACGGCCACCGTCGACGCCGGCGGCCCTCAGGCCGCCGCGGGCGTCCGCTTCGCCTTCTGACGCGAGCGCGGCCGTTACGCGCCAGCGCATCGGGCATTCCTTTCACGACGAGGCGGGTCGATCATGCCATCGGCTGAGGTTGAAATCGCCCGCGATCGGCCATTTCCCGCAGCGCCGAGAAAGGCATGAGGCTTGCTCCCCGGCCGGTGGAGGTATTCGCTCATGCATATCCATCGCACTTCCTGGACGGTTGCCGCCGTGGCCTTCGCGGCGGCGACGCTCGCGGCCTGCGGCGGCCCGAAGAGCCTGGACAACGTGGCGATCGGCTCCGACGTGTCTGTGGTCACGACCGACGGCTCGACGGTGGAAGGCAAGCTCGTCGGCGTATCGGATCAGGACGTCGTCGTGCAGCGCGCGAACACCGGCCAGCGCGACACGATCGAGCGCGCGAGCATCGCGTCGGTCGAGGAGACCGGCGACTCGGCCATCGCGGACCTGCTCTCGTCCGACCCGCACACCCAGGACGTGACCGTGCCTCCGGGCACGATCATCCCGGCGACGCTCGACATCGCCCTCGGGTCCGAGACGAACCATGCCGAGGATCCCGTGACCGCGACCGTACGGACGTCGGTGACGGCGGACGGCTTCGAGGCCATTCCCTCCGGCGCGACGCTGCGGGGCCACGTGACGATGGCACAGCCGGCCGGGAACGTGAAGGGCCGCGCCGCGCTGGCGTTTTCCTTCGATGAGCTGACGATCGATCACACGAAATACGACGTGTCGACGGACAGCCTGTCCTATCGCGCCGACGCAACGAAGAAGCAGGATGCCGAGAAGATCGGCGGCGGGGCGGCGATCGGATCCGTGATCGGCGCGATCGCGGGCGGGAAGAAAGGCGCGGCGGCCGGCGCGGCCATCGGCGGCGGCGCCGGGACCGCGATGGTGCTGACGACGGCGGGGGACGAAGTGCACGTGGCGCCGGGCGCCGAGCTGCACCTCGAGCTGCTGAGCCCGGTGACGATCACCGTGCCGACGAAGGACTAGGTGGCATGTTGCGAGACTAGCGCCGAGGGTCCTGGCGGCCGACAGCACGACCCAAGCGCTGGTCTCGCGACAATGCTAGTGCCCGCCGGGAATGCGCGGGATGCGCGGCACGCCCTTCGGCAGGTTTCGCTCGATGATCTTGCCGGCTTCCTCGTTCGCCTTGTTGGTGATCGCCCGCTTCGCCATGTCGCCGACGTCGATCCGCACCTGCAGGGCCTCGGCGGATCCGTCGATCGTCGCCGGCAGCCGGATGCGGCCCTGCTCCGCCGCGATGCGCTGGAAGTCGCGCCCGGCCTGCGCGCTCAGCTCCTCTGACAGCAGCACCTGCCCCTTGACGTTCACGGCGGAGCCGTCGAGCGCGACCGATCCGTTCGCGGCGAGCGACAGGTCCTTCGACTCGAACGCGAGGTCGGTCGTGTTCGCCGTGCCGTTGGCCACGTTCAGCGTGCCGCTCAACGAGGTGAACGGCTCGTCGACCGACGTCGACCCGAGCGCGCCCTGCGAGTCCTGGCGCATCGAGGTTGCCAGCACCACGCCGCGGACCAGCCCGAGGCCCTTCACGGTGCCGTTGGCCAGGTCGACGTGCGCCGTCCCGCGCGCGGTCTTCAGCACATCGTCCGCGGTGGTGCCACTGCCCTTGAGCGCGAGCGTGCCCGCCATCGTCCCGGTCACGAGCCCCGGCGTGCCGGCGAACGTCATCACCGAGGCCATGTCCACGCCGGCGAGCTTCGCGTCCAGCGTGAACGCCGGCGGGTCGGCGAGCGTGAGCGCGAGCGAGCCGTCGTACTGCCCGCCGAACACGCCGAACGCGATCGGATCGAGCGTGAGGCCCGCAGGCGTGAGCCGCGCCTTGCCCGAGACCTTGTTCAGCACGAGATCGCCGAACGATGCGCGGTCGGCGTCGACGGTGAGCGCGATATCGATGCCGGTCGGAATCGCGGGAGCCTCGGCCGGAGCCGCCGCCCTGAGCGAGGCCGTGGGATCCACCGCCGCCGTCGCGTCCGACGCGGTCGCCGGCGCCGCGGGCGCGGAGGCGCCGGTTGAAAAGTCCGAGAGAAACGCCATCAGCGCGTCGAAATCGAGCGAGCCGGCCTTGAGCGCGAGCTCGCCCGCCGGCCGCGACAGGTCGGTGATGGTTCCGGTGATCTCAATCGTCGTGTCGTCGGCCGCGAGCGAGACCTTGCGGACGTCGAGGCCGCCGTCGCTCCTCGGCACGACCTCGATGTCGCCGCGCAGCGTGCGTCCGCCGCTCGTGATCTGGACGTCGCTCAGCGTGATCTCGTCGATCGACACCAGCTCGACCGGCGGCGGCCCGTTCGGGCCGGGCGTCGGCTCGGTCGCCGCGCTGCCGCTGCCCCCGAGCGCGAGCGGCGGCAGGGGCAACCGGATGTGCGCGCCGGTGACCTCCAGGGACGCGTGCTCGATGCGGCGCGAGAGCAAGCGCGCTGAAGTCCGTGCCGACGTGCAGGCTGCCGACTTCCACGGCGGCCGGGTCGCCGATCCGCACCTGGTCGAGCGTCATCGTGACGCGGGGGTACACGCTCGCGGTGACGCCGCCGACCGTGACGGGCTGGCCGAGGGCCTGGGAGATCTGGGACGCGACGGCCGTCCGCACGGCGTCGCCGGAAAGGACGGATCGGGCCCAGAAGAAGAGCCCGATGCTCAGAATGGCAACGAGCGCGACGACGCCGATCAGGACCTTTTTCAGCATGAAGGGTCTATCGGGCGAGCCGCTCCAGATCAGCAGCCGCCAGGTCGATTAACGCGGTCTCGCGATCGAGCGCCTCGGCGATCCGCGCCATCTCCCGCTCGGCCTCGGTGTACCGCGCCTGCTCGATGCCTTCACGCGCGCCGGGCATCGTCTTCACGCCGTAGCCCGTGTAGGTGCCCGGCGCATAGAGGAGGTGGCGGTACCAGGGGCGGCCCGGCAGGCCGCCGGGATCGGTCATCACGCGCTCGCTCTGAATGAGCCGCGTGTTCACGCCGGCCACGACCTCGGGCGAGCCGGCGAGGTTCCCCGCCGACGCGGCGACCGCCTTCTTGTACCGATCGGCCGCGCGCGTGAGCGCGCCCGCCGCGTTCTCGAGCGGCGCGAAATTGAGCGCCGGCGGCACGTCTTCCTTGTCAGGCACGACAAGCGGATCGCGCGGGTCGCGCACGGCCGTGAAGATCCCGTCGTCGATCTCGCGGTTCTGCTCGCGGATTTCGGTCTGCCGCCGCTTCAGCAGGCTCTGGAGGTCCGTCACGTAGCCGTTCACGGTCTCGGCGAGATCGCCGAACTCGTACGGCAGGAGATCCGCGTCGGCCAGCCGGATCACGGCGGTGCCCATCGTCTGCGCGAGCGCACGACCGTAGGCGAAGTCGGTATCGGCGAACTTCGTGTAGTGGTAGAAGTCGTCGTAGATCGAGTGGTAGACGCCGGCGTTATCCTCGCCGCCGTAGCTCAGCGACAAGGTCGGCGTGCCCGCGTGCTGCAGGAAGGGCGAGTAGTCCGACCCCGAGCCCAGCGCCCCGATGCGCAGGTCGGGCCGATTCCGCGCCTCGGCCCGCGACTCGGCGCTCCCACTCGAGATGCGCCGCGCCTGCCAGCGCTTCCACACGGTGAGTCCGGTCTCGGGATCCTGGATATCCTTCGCCACGCCGTTCACGAAGTGCTCGAGCGTGTGCGAGCCCCCGGCGCTCAGGAAGCCGCGGCCGTTGCCGTCGCTGTTGATGTAGACGACGGCCTTCTTGAGATCCTCTTCGTGCTTCTCCACCCACTCGGTGGACCCGAGGAGCATCGGCTCCTCGCCGTCCCACGCGGCGTAGACAATCGTGCGCTTCGGCCGCCAGCCCTGCTTCAGGAGCTCGCCGAACGCGTGCGCCTCCTCGACCATCGGCGCCGTGCCGCTCACCGGGTCGCTCGCGCCGTTCACCCACGCGTCGTGGTGATTGCCGCGCATGACCCACTCGTCGGGATACGTCGAGCCGGGGATCTTCGCGATCACGTCGTAGATCGGCTTGATGTCCCAGTTGGCCTCGACCTTGAGGTGGACGCGCGCGGGTCCGGGGCCGATGCGGTACGTGATCGGCAGGCCGCCGCGCCACGGCGCCGGCGCCACCGGACCTTCGAGCGCCTGGAGCAGCGGCTGCGCGTCGCCGTAGGAAATCGGCAGCGTCGGGATCTTCGTGATCGTCGGCGAGTCCGCGACCGCGAGCCGCTTCGCGCCGGGGACCGCCGCCACGCCCGGCGTCAGCGGGTCGCCGGGGTACAGGACCATGTCGCTCACGCTGCCCCGCTGCACGCCGTTCGCGTTGCGCATCGGGCCGTCGGGAAACACGCCCGCGTCCGCGTAGCCGTCGTCGCGCGGGTCGGAGTAGATCAGGCAGCCGACCGCGCCGTGCTCGGCGGCGACCTTCGGCTTGATGCCGCGCCACGTCTGGCCGTAGCGCGCGATCACGATCGCGCCCTTCACCGAGATGCCGAGCCGGTCGAGCTGCTCGTAGTCGGCGGGCGCGCCATAGTTCACGTACACGAGCGGCGCCGTCACGTCGCCGTCCTTCGAGTACGCGTTGTAGGTCGGCAGCTGCTCGTCGGTCTGGCTGGAGGTCGGATCGCCCGCCACGGGCGGCTCGACGAGGGCGGCGACGAAGCGCGTCGGCGCGACCATCTCGACGGCGCGTTCCTTGGGCGTCGGGAACAGAACGTCGAACTGCTCGATCTGGGCGTCCCAGCCGTACTCCTTGAACCGCGCCAGGAGCCACTCGGCGTTGTCCTTGTCGTACGGCGATCCGACGTGGTGCGGACGCGCGCTCAGGCGGCGCATGTTCTCGCGGATGTTGTTCGGGACGATCGAATCGCGGAACCGCGCCTCCCAGGTCGACTGGCCCTGTCCGGCGACCACGAGGGGCGTGGTGAGGATGACGGCGGCCGCGGCGAGACGGGCGAGTCGAGGTGTGGCGCGCATCTGGAAGAACCTCCCGGCCGATTCTACGCCACAGACGGCGCCCGCGGGAGGGCCGGACTGGCCGGCCTCCCGCGGGTCCCTATGAGGTGCGACGACGTGCGGACTAGTGCGGCAGCAGCTGGAAGTCCGGGTAGCCCTCCATGCCGTGCTCGCCCGCGTCCAGGCCCTCCAACTCCTCTTCCTTGCTCACGCGCAGGCCGAGGGTCATCTTGATGAGGTAGAAGAGCGCGAAGCCCGTCACGAGGCACCAGACGCCGACGAGACAGACGCCCGCGAACTGATACCAGAGCTGGCTGATGCCGCCGCCGTAGAACAGGCCGGGCAGCGGGCCGGTCGCGCCGTAGACCGGGTTCGAGAAGAGCCCGAGCGACAGCGTGCCCCAGATCCCGTTGGTCAGGTGCACCGAGGTGGCGCCGACCGGGTCGTCGATCTTCAGCACGGAGTCGAAGAACACGACGGAGCCGACGACGAGCGCGCCGGCGATGGCGCCGATCAGGAGGGCCGCCGGCGTGCTGACGAAGGCGCACGGCGCGGTGATGGCCACGAGGCCGGCGAGACAGCCGTTGCCGGCCATGCTCGCGTCCCAGCGTCCGAACCAGAGCTTGGCCGTGAGCAGGGCGAAGATCGTGCCCGTCGCGGCGGCCGCGTTGGTGGTGACGGCGATGTGCGCGATGGTGTCGGCGTAGCCGGTCGCCCCCATCGTGCTGCCCGGATTGAATCCGAACCACCCGAGCCACAGGATGAAGACGCCGAGCATCATGAAGCCGAAGCTGTGGCCGGGAATGGCGTGGACCTCGCCCTTCGGTCCGTACTTCCCGATGCGCGGGCCGAGCACGATGGCGCCGCAGAGCGCGATCCACCCGCCGACCGAGTGCACCACCGTCGACCCGGCGAAGTCGAACATGCCGCCGTCGCCGAAGATGTGGCCCGCCGACAGCGCGCCGCCTCCCCAGATCCAGTGGCCCGACACCGGGTAGATCAGGAGCGAGATGACGATGCTGTAGATCAGGTACGAGGTGAACTTGGTCCGTTCCGCCATCGCGCCCGAGACGATCGTGGCCGCGGTGCCGGCGAAGACGAGCTGGAAGAAGAACTTCGCGTCGATGCCGATCGGCGTCCACGACAGCGACGCGAACGTGCTGCCGACGTCGTGCAGCATGAAGCCGGACGTGCCGAACCAGTCGCTCCCCGCCCCGAACATGATGCCGAAGCCGATGAACCAGAAGGCCACCGTCGCGAAGCAGAAATCCATCATGTTCTTCATGAGGATGTTCACGGTGTTCTTGGCGCGCGTCAGCCCGGTCTCGACGAACGCGAACCCGGCCTGCATCCAGAACACCAGGAACGCCGTCATGAGGGTCCAGACGGTGTCCAGTTCGACGCTTCGGGCGTGGACGTCGGCGGCCACGCTCTCGAGCGTGGGCGGCGCGGCGTCCTGCGCGAACGCTCGAACCGAGAGGACGAGGACAAGCGGGACGACCAGAGCGAAGAGCCGGCGCCACGGGGCGCTCCGGCGGACTGGCAACGGCATGCGGTTCTCCTTCAATGAAGTCACGAATCGAGCGTCGACGGCCTGTCAGGGGCAGTCAGGGAGGCTACAGCCGGAGCGCCGGCGAGATGGTGAGCGGCACCAGCACGAGAGCGAGCGGCAGGAAAGGGAGTGCAGTGCACCACGTCGGCCGGACCAGCTCCAAGATCCGTACCAGCGTGAATTACGCCTGTTTTTGCTGATCGCGCCATTGAAAAGCGCGGTCCTTGTAGGACTTTTCTGCGAATACTACAAAGATGTTGTATTCATCGCGGGCAGGGGGCATTTAGCGATTCCCGCGGTGGGACATTCTTGTCTGATTCCCGCCGCCCCGTACAATCTTGTCTCCGGCGCTATAGTGAGCGCCGGGAGGAGTCTCGATGACCATCACGCGACGTGTCGCCCTCAGCTCGAGCCTCGCGGCCGCCGTCGGCCTGCTCGGCTTCTCCACCGTCGGTCTCGCGCAGCGGGGCCAGCCCCGCGCTGCCCTCGTCAACGCCGACCAGAAGCGCATGCAGCCGGAAGACGCCCAGGGCTCCGTGCTCGTCTTCGGCGACCCGTCGAAGCCTGGCATGTACATCCAGCGCAACCGGTTCGGCCCGGGCCAGACCAGCCGCCCGCACTTCCACGACCAGGCTCGCTGGGTCACCGTCATCAAGGGCACCTGGTACACGGGTGAAGGCGACGTCTTTCAGCCCGACACGATGGTGCCCATCCGCGAGGGCGGTCTCATGTACCACCCCGCGGGCTTCCACCACTACGACGGGGCGAAGCCGGGCGGCGACGAGGAAGTGATCGTCCAGATCATGGGCATGGGTCCGGTCACGACGACCCAGACCGAGGTCGACGCGAACGGCCAGCCCGTCAGCCGCGGCGGGCGCCAGTAGGGTGCTGGGGTGCACCTAAGCACCTAAGCACCTAAGCACCTAAACTCTATCCATGTACTGGGGGCTCGTCGTCGCCGCGCTGGGCGGCGCCGCCATCGGCGTCGAACGCGAGCGCTCGGGCCACGCGTCGGGCGCGAAGGCGCACCTCGGGGGCTTCCGCACGTTCACGCTGCTCGGCGGCCTCGCGGGCATGGCGGGCTGGCTGGCCACGCTCGGCCTGGCCGCGCTCGCCGCCGTGCTCGTCGCCGCCGCCGCCGCGCTGGTCGTCGTCGGCTACGTGGCCGCGAGCCGCCGCGACATCGACGCCACCACCGAGGTGGCCGCGCTCGTCGCGATCGCGGCCGGCGTCCTCGCCGGCTCGGGCCGCCTCGCCCTCGCCAGCGGCATCGTCGCGATCACCGTGCTGCTCCTGGTCGAGAAGACGCGGCTGCACGCGGTGGTCCGCCGGCTCGACGACGAGGAAATGCGGGCGGCCGCGAGCTTCGGCGTGATGGCGGTCGTGATCCTGCCCCTCCTGCCCGAGGGCCCTTACGGGCCCCTCGGCGGCATCCGGCCCCAGCTGCTCTGGCTGCTGGTGCTGTTCTTCAGCGGCCTGAGCTTCGTCGGCTACATCGCGCGGCGGGCGATCGGCGCGCGGCGCGGCTATCCGCTCGCGGGCCTGCTCGGCGGCCTGATCTCGTCGACCAACGTCACGTTCACCTTCGCGCGGCTGAGCGGCCGGACGCCGGCGCTCGGCGGTCCGCTCGCGATCGGCGCCATCGGCGCCTGCGTGATGCTCTTCCCGCGCGTCCTGCTCACGGCGACGGTGCTCAACCCGGCGGTCGCCGCGGCCCTCTGGCCGTACCTGGTCGCGCCCTTCGTGATCGGGGCCGTGGCGCTGGTCCTCGGCATGCGCGGCGCGCACGCCGCGCCCGAGCCGCCGGCTCCCACCAACCCGCTGCAGCTCTGGCCGGCCCTGCAGATGGCGCTCGTCATCCAGGCCGTGCTCTACGGCGTGTTCATCATGCACGAGCGATTCGGCGGCGCCGGCCTCGTGGCGTCGGGGGCCGTGCTCGGGCTGACCGATCTGGATGCGCTGACCGTCTCGATGACGCACCTGGCGGCCGAGGGCGCGGCCACCGGGATCGCGGCCCGCGCGATCGCCACCGGCGTCGTTTCCAACTCGGTCGTCAAGATCGGCATCGCGCTCGCGCTCGGCAGCCGATCGTTCAGGCGCCCCGCGGTCGCGATGATGGCGCTGATGCTGGCGGCGCTCCTCGTGATGTGGGTCGCGCTCGGATGACGCTCGCCTACGACGTGTAGACGCGCGCCTTGAAGGCCTGCACGAACCCGCGCAGGATCGGCGAGATGTCGCCGGGCTCGAGCGTGACGTCGAGGAGCGTGAAGCGCGTCTCGTCGAACGCCGCCGCGAGCGCCGCCCGGAGCTCGCCCGGCGTGCGCACCTCGAATCCCCGCCCGCCCCACAGGGCCGCCAGCTGCGCGAACGGCCAGTGGACGATCTCGTTGTACGTCGCGTCGGGAAAGAACGCCTGGAGCATCTCCCACCGGCTGTTGTCGAGGAGCAGGAGAATCGGGTTGCACTTGTACAGCCCGGCGCGCGAGATCTCGGGGCCCGTCATCTGGAACGCGCCGTCGCCGAGGAGCACCAGCGGCCGGCGCCCGCTCGCCGTCTGCAGGCCGATCGCCGCCGGCACCGCGAACCCCATCGTCGCGTAGTACGCGGGCGCGACGCACTCGTTGGCGCGGATGTCGACGGCCGCGAAGAGGCAGTCGCCGGTGTCGGTCACGACCGGCATCTCGGGGTGGGCCTCGACGAACTCGTTGACGACGCGGATCACGTGGCGCATCCGCACGGGCTCGCCCTCGTCGAAGGACTCGAGAATCTCCGGTGAGATGTCGTCGCCGCTGGCCTGGACGGGCGCGGTGCGGCGCGTCAGCGTCTCCGCGCGTCCGAGCGTCTCGACCAGCCGCGCGAGCGGCGCGTCCTCGTAGCGATGGTGGCCGATGAAGACATCGCGCGCCGTCGCGATCATCAGGTTCGCTCCGCTCAGGCAGTCGGCCGACACCCCGAGCGTGGTGTCGCTGATGCGTTCGCCGAGCAGCAGCAGGCAGTCGGATCCCTCGACGGTGCGGCGGATCGTCTCCGGCGACACGACGCCGAGGTACGTCCCGATGAACTGGGGGTGCCGCGTCGGGAACACCCCGCGGCCGAGAAAGGACGATGTCACCGGCACGCCCAGGCGCTCGGCGAGCTTGATCACGTCCGCGCGCAGATCGAAGCGGTGCACTTCCACGCCGACGATGAGCACCGGGCGCTCGGCGGCGTTCAGCCGCTCGACAATTTCTCGCGCGGCCTCGGCCACGGCGCCCTCGTCGATGCGCAGCACGAGATCGTCGGGCGCGGCGGGCGCGGCGATGTCGGTGAAGACCATGTCGCGCGGCACTTCCAGGTACACCGGCCGCCGCCGCTTCAGCGCCACGTCGATGGCGCGCAGGATCTGGCTCGCGGCCGTGGCGGGATCGTCGAGGATGGCCGCGAACTCGGTCACCTCGCGATACGCGTTGTATTGCGACTCGTACGACTTGACCTCGTGGTGCACCTGGACGCCCGACCGCTTCTCCTGCCGGCCCGGGCCGCCCGTGATCACGACGAGCGGCGACTCCTCCGCGTAGGCGCACGCGACGGGATTGATCATGTTCAGCCCGCCGGCGCCGTACGTGACCAGGCACACGCCGAGACCGTTGGTGATGCGGGCGCAGCCATCGGCCGCGAATCCCACGGCCGGCTCGTGGCCCAGGCGCACCACCTCGAACCGCCCGTCGCGCTGCAACGCCTCGAACAGGTTGAGCGCGAAGTCGCCGGGGATGCCGTAGATGTGCCGCACGCCGTGGGTCCACAGCGTGTCGAAGAGGAACTGCTGGAGGGTCATGCCCCAATCGTACGCTACCGGCGGGCCACGACGAGCCGATACTGCATGGCCCCCCGACGGTAGAGCCGCTCGAGCATGAGGCCGCCGTGCAGCGCATCGAGGACGAGCCCGGCGCCGCCGGCGCCCGCCCAGCGGCGGACGCCGCGATTGGCGCGAACGAGCCGCTCGAGCGCGGCCTGCCCCCGCAGCACCACGCGAGGGGTCAGGTCCTCGTCGGCGATCACCGTGAGGCCGGCGGCCGCGAGCGCTGCCGTCAGGTCCGCGCGCCGCGCGATTGACGGGCAGCGCCAGCCGGCACGGAACACCGCCAGGTCGGGGTCGTCCTCGGGCAGATGCGGCGCCGGCATGTCGTCGACGATGGCGAAACGGCCGCTCGGCGCGAGCGCGCGCGCGAGCGTCCCAATCGTGCGCGCCGGATCCGGCGAGTGGGCGAGCGACTCGATCGCGACGATCAGGTCGACGCCGCCCGGCGCCAGATCCGCCACGCCGTCGTCGAAGCTGCGGACGTGGAAGCGGCAGGCGGTCGAGAGCCCGCAGCGGTCGGCCGCCGCGGCCGCGCGATCGCGCTGCACGTCGCTGAGCGTCAGGCCGTCGTACGCGCCGCCGAACTGGTCGTGGAGGAAGAAGCTCGTGCCGCCCAGGCCGCAGCCCGCGTCGATCACACGGGGCGACTCGGGGATCGGGCCGAGCGCGGCCACGAGCGCGACGTGCACGCCGTCGGTGCCGGGGCCGCCGGGGCGCGGCGCGAGGCGCCGGTGCACGGTGAGCGCGCCGCGGCCCGCGCGGGTCGCCCACCCGGCGACCCGCTGATACCGCGACAGCCAGTCGTAGTAGCGGGCCAGCAAGGCGTCAGTTCAGCTCGTCGTAGACGACCTGGGTGTTGCTGAGGGCGCGCCCGGCCTGCGGGTTCGCGTAGCCGGTGAACGACGCCGGGGTCTTCCACTCCGACGCGGCCTGCTGCACCGACTTGCCCGCCCGCTTCGCGGCGCGCGTCGCCTCGAGGAACGCGCGGTTGAACGCCGCGAACTGGCGCATGTCGGCGACCGTCATCAGCCCGCTGTGGCCGGTGATGATCGTGTCGACCTTGCCCTCGGCCATGTCGGCCGCCTTGGTCAGCGTGTCGGCGATCTCGACGCCGCTGCCGCCGTTGTTCGCGTCGAGGATCGGCAGGTCCTTCCCCGCGAACGTGTCGCCGGCGTGGAGCACGCGGAGCGCGGGGAACAGCACGTACGCGTCGCCGTTGGTGTGCGCGCGGCCGAAGTAGAACAGGTCGATCTCATCGGCGCCGCGGCCGAGCGTGAGGCGGTCGGTGAACGTGCGCGTGGGCATCCCGCGGCCGTTGTTCTGCGTGAAGATGTTCGGCGGCGCCGGGGCGCCTGGCTGCGAGAGGCCGGTCACCGGACGCATCTGCTCCATGTTCGCCTTCGTGTTCGCCTGCACGACGATGTCGATCGTCGCCGGGAACTCCACGTTGCCGCTCACGTGGTCGGCGTGCGTGTGGGTGTTGATGATCATGGTCACGGGCTTGCTCGTGAGCCCCTTGATCGCATCGAGGATCGGCTGTCCCCACCCGGGGTTCTTCGTGTCCACGACGACGACGCCGTCGGCCCGCTCGAAGACGGCGGTGTTGCCGCCGCCGCCGGTGAGCATCCACAGGCGATCGCGGACCTTGGTGACCTGCACCGTGCGCGGGGCGTTTTGCTGCTGGTACGCCTCGACGGCGAGCGACAGGCCGCCGACGAGGACGAGCGCCGTGAGTGCCTGAAGCCTCTTCATCATGCCTCCCGGAGTTGGCGCGAAACCCGCCTATTCTGCCATGGTTCGGGCCCGCCGGCCCGGATCACCGCGACGCGTCGAGCACCGCCTGCACGTCGTGCCAGCGGTTCGGCGCCGCCTGACGGACCAGGTCCTCCAGCTGCCGGCTCCACGGCTGGTGCAGGGCCTCGGCGTTCTTGCGCGTTCGCTCGACGAGTTCGTCCGTGAACTGCTGGCGCCCCCACCCTTCGAGGCGCGACCACACCGACCACTGGCGGACGAAATTGCCGTAGTCGTCTGCGGCGGAGTCCGGATGCAGCAGGCCGGCGTCCTGGAGGCGATGCCCGGCCTCGAGCACACGCCGCATCGGCTCGAACCGCGCCTGCACCGCCGGCGGCGCGAGACGATACGCCATGCCAGCGGTCGGCGGCAGCCTGGCGAAGTCGAGACAGTACCCGTCGACGCTCGCGAGCCGAGGCGTGGGGGCGCGCTGAAGCCGCTGCTCCACTTCGCGGCGCGCGGCGTCAGCGAGCGGCTCGACGACGACGGCGCCGCCCTCGAGCTGAAACATGCGGCCGCTGTCGTTCACCACCTGCAGGTCGAACGCCTGCCCGGTGGACGCGCCAAGGCTCGTCAGGAAGATTTGTACCGGCGGCTCCGCGGGTGATCCGCCGGTCTGCGGCGCCGCCCGGGGCGCGGGGCGCGGCGTGACGCCGATTGCGGTGCCGGCAAACGCCGAGGCCCGCGGCCGATGCGCGATCAACCGGGCGAGCGCCGCGAGCGCGCGGCGCGGATCCAGCCACGGCGCCGTGCCGGGCGCCTCCAGGCGCCCGCCGGTCGGCACGGGGATGCCAGAATCCGCCCTTCACGCGCAGCTCGATGATCATCGTCTGGAACGCGCCGTTGGTCGCGCCGCCGATGTTGAACGCGAGCGGGTCCGCGAGCACGTTCAAACTGGGGAACGGCAGGCCCAGCATGTTGAGGGACTCGGCCACGCTGAGGCCGTTGCAGTACTTCGCGATGCACGCGGCCAGCTCCGCGATCTGCTTCTGAAGCTCCGCGGTGAGCGCGTCCACGGCGGCCTCGGCTTTGGCGGACGCCTCTTTCGCCTGCGCCTGATCGGCGAGGAGGCGATTGATCTCGGCGTTCGCGGCGTCGAGCTGCTGCCGCAGCTCCGCTTTCCGCGCGCTGGCGTCGCGGACGTGATCGTCGATCACGCGGCCATTGGCGTCGCGCGTCGTGACGCGCACCGTGCCGTCGCCCTGGTCGTACGCGTCGATGTGAATGCCGGTCGCCGGGTCGTAGCTCGACCCGCCCGTGCCCCCGCTGCGCTGCAGCTGGCGATTCAGGCTGTCGGCGCGCTTGCGCAGCTGGTCGAGCTGGTGGTTGACCTTGTCCAGCGCGTCGTCGGCGTTCGCCTTGTCCTGCATCACCGTCTGCAGCTGCGCGCGCAGCTGGGCGATGGCCGCCGCGATCGGGCGGCACGGCTCGCAGGGCGGCGGTGGCGCGGCAACGGGCTTCGGCTGCGGCATCGGGGCCGGAGACGGCGTCGGCGGCGTGGGCGGTTCCGGCTGCGTCCCCGCCAGTCCATCTGCCGCCGCGCCGGTGCCGCCGCCCGCATTCTGCGGCTCATCGGCGGGCTGTCTCCGTACAATCCGCTGGGCGATGTGCGTCGCGTCCTGGTCCTTCCAGTAGTTGACGTCGAACTCGACGTACTTCTTGGTGTCCGACGCGGCCGACCGGTAGTAGCCCTTGCTCTTCCAGTCGGCATACAGGCTCGTCAGGAACGAGATCTTCTCCCGGATGTGCCGGAGTTCGCGCTGATACGCCTCCGGCGTCATCGTCGCCGTCGGCGTGTAGTCCGGGCCGAACCGGTTGGCCTCGACCGTGAGCCACCGGTCCATCGCGTCCAGCGTCTGGCTCCAGGCGTCGTTCTCCCCCTTGTTCGATTCCTTGTCCGTGTAGAACGTCCACGTCCAATAGAGATAGTTCTGATGGTTCCGGTGGATGTTTTCGTGGTACAGCGTCTGGGCCAGCGTGACGATGGCCCGGTAGTCGTTGTCGTTCCCGGAGTCGAAGGTGCGGTCCGTGCCCCTGGCGTTGTTGTGCCCGAGCACGCCCGGCGCGATCTTGACGTCGTTCAGGTTCGTCGTCTCGCCGTAGCCGTCGACGTCCGGGTCCGAGTAGATTTCGCCGTCGTCGAGCGACTTCTGGATCTCGTCGGCGGCGGTGTCGTCGCCGTGATCGCGGAGGAACTGGATGCCGGTCTCGACGTTCTGATACGCGGGCGTGTCGGGCTCGACCTGCACTTTCTGCGCGAGCGCGGCAGCCGGCGCGAACAGCACCGCGAGGGCGACGAATGCGCGTAGGTGCGTGCGCATGGTGCGGCGGCTCCTTCCTCTTACTTGTTACTTGCCGGATTCCTGTTCCTCCATCCGGGCGCCCTTGAGCATGCCTTCCATGCCGCGGTTGCCTTCGTGGCAGGCGTACTCGTAGATGCGGTCGCCCGTCGGCGTCATGTCGATTTCCGCCGTCCAGGCCTGCGTGAACGCCGTGGGATCATCGACCGTGTACTGGTAACGGAGCTGGTCGGGCGCGACGCGCGTGAAGGTCTCGACGAGCCGCATCTCCCGGTCGGAGCCGCGAACCGAAGTCTTGTCGGTGAAGTTCGTCGTCTCGACGACGAGGGTGTCGCCCTCCCAGCGGCCGATCGAGTCGCCCATCCAGCGGCGCATGCTCGAGGGCAGATGGGTCCGCGCGCCGATCGGGACGATCCGCGCCTCGTGCACCATCTCGTTCAGCAGCAGGACGTAGTCCGTCGCCTGCACGATCTGGACGTTGTTGTTGTAGGCGCTCGGGTTCATGGGCGGTCCGATGTTGAAGCCGATGAGGCAGCGCTCCGCGTTCGAGCGGTTCTCCGGGCCGTCAGCGGGATGCGCCTGCCGGTCGGCGCGGCGCGCGGCCGCCGTCTCCGCCGCCGCGGCCGTGAGCGCGGGGACGCGGCCGTCGGACGGATCGACAATCAGCGATGTGCGGTTGGATCCGTGGGTGGACGTGCCGCGGTCGTACCAGAAGTCGTTGTACGCCAGGCCCACGTCGGCGGCGGTGCCAGGCGTCCGCACGTCGGCATCGGTGCGCGCCCGGACCTGGGCCTCGTAGGCTTCGAGTTCCTCTGGGCTGAGCGTGTCGCGGTTGGCGAACTGCCCGGGACGTTCGAGCGGCGTCAGGGTCGCGAAACTCCAGACGCCCTCGAGATCGGGATGCCCGTCGGCGAGCCGCGGCGGCCCGGACGGGGCCTGTGCAAGCAGCACCGCGGAGCAGGTCGCGGCCGCCACGGCCGCGGCGGCCGTCCGAATCACGGTCGAGCCAGGGGGCTTCATGCGCGCCAGTCTAACACCCGGCCTAGCCTTGGTATCCGTTCGCTGACAGCTGCACGCGCGTGCCGTCGGGATCCGTCAAATAGAGCTGATCGCCGCCGCTCGTGCGGTTCGCCGGGTTGCGATCGACCCGGGCCGGGATGCCGCGCGCCTCGAGCCGCGACGCGATGGCATCCGGATCGAAGTCGTTCACGCCGATGCAGATATGGTTCACCGTGCCCGGGTTCGCCAGCTTGTACAGGCCGAGGAAGCTCGTGCCGAGGCCGAGGTTGATGCCGCCGTTGCCCGGGCGGCTGACGACCGAGAGGCCGAGCAGCGGGCCGTAGAACGCGGCCGCCTGCTCGACGTCCGTCACGGCAAGGGACGCGTGGTTGAGCGTGGCGCCCTGCGCGACGCTCGACTGCGCCGACGCGGGCGCGGCCGCGCCAACCGCCAGCGCGGCGATCGCCCCGGCCAGCTCACGCCGCGTGAGGCGCCGCGATTCGTAGAGATCCAGCAACGTGTCGATCGACTCGCCCACAATTCCTCCTGACTGGCGACTAGCGACGTGCGCCTTGCGACTTGCGCCTTGCGACGTGCGACTACCCCGTGACCCACTCGGCCGCCTCGTCCGGATCGGTGAAGGCCGCCACGTGGACGCCTTGCGACTCCGCCAGCGTGGCGAGCATCCGCGCCACGCCGAACATCACGCCGGCCGCGGGCACCAGGCCGACTCGCCCGCCGAAGCGCGCGCGCACCGACGACAGGGTCGCCAATATCTGCTGCACGTCCATGGCCGAGGGCACGAACGCCGAGCGCCGGGCATCGAAGAGCACGCCGAAGCCCGGTTCGAACGCCCCATCCGCGGCGAGCTCGCGAATGAACGTCACAATCGCGCCGACGTCCGACGGGCCGTCGGCGACGACGCGCACCAGACGCGCGCGGTCATCGACCGTGTAGGCGTACGCCACGTCAGTAGCCGAGCTGCAGCATCCCGCTCGTCTTGCCGTTCACGGTGCCGTGCTCGAGCCACTCGCGCGAGGCTTCGAAGAGCAGCCGGTGGTTCACTTCCCACATCGCGTTGTGCGACGAGCACGCGAGGTCGATGAACACTTTGTCGGTGGCGCCGAGATCCTCGTAGAGGTCGCGCACGCGCGCCGGCGGCACCTGCCCGTCGTGCACGCCGGACACGAGCAGCGTCGGGATCGTGGTCTTCGCCACGAGCGCTTGGGTCCAGCCCCACACGGTCGTGCCGGGCGCGCGCCGCACGCCGGGGCCCCACGTCGCGCCGACCGGATCGCTCGCGAGCATCTCGGCCCACACCGCGTCGGCGACCGCGGGCTCGTACTGCGCCGCGCAGCCGACCTGCCGATCCCAGTTGGCGAGGAAGTCCTGGCGGGACTGCTTGCTCATCGCGGCGCCGTTGGCCGGCAGCGCGGGCGCCTCCGCGCGCGTGTTGCGGTTGTACGCCGGCGCCAGCAGCACGAGCTTGTTCACCTTCTCGGGGTGCTGTCCCGCGTAGCCGCCCGCCCGGGGCCCGCCCAGCGACCAGGCCACGAGGCTCACCGTGTCGACGTGGCGCAGCGCGCGCACGTAGTCGACGACGGCGTCGATGTCGGCCCAGTCCGAGGCGATGGTGGTGAGCTGGTGGGGATAGCTCGGGTCGCAGAGCGCGGGGATCAGGCTCGGCACGAAATCGGCCTGCGCCTGTTTTCCGAGGTTGCAGGGGTCGTTCATCACGGCCGGCCGCGTCGAGCGGCCGTAGCCCTCAGTGTCCATCGAGAAGACGTCGTAGCCGGCCTCGGCGAGGAACGCCATCCAGCTGAAGTCGCGCGCGGGCACGTCGAAGGCGACCTCCGCGGGCGTGCCGGCGCCGTGGACGAAGAGGACGACGCCTTTCGCCGCCGCCGCGCCGCGCAGGCCGGGCCCGGCGAGCACGCGCTCGCGCACGTAGATCTGCGAGATGTCGCCCTTGATCGCCGGGGCCATCGAGGCCACGCGGACGTAGTGATCGATCGAGACCGGCCGAACGTCCGCCTGCGCCGTCAAACCAAGTGTGCATCCGCTGATCAATCCGGCCGCGAGCGCGCCGCGCACGAGCTGTCGCATCAATACGCCTCCGTTGGCGTCACGATACGTGCGGGTGGACCGGGAGTCAATCTAGGTAGAATGACTCTCGCAAGGAGGAAGGTGTAAATGAATGTCATCCGTATTGGTCGTCTGACCGCTGCCGTGGCGGCCGTCACCGTCATGACGCTGCCCGGCGCGGCGTTCGCGCAGAGCGACAAACCGGCCTCGAACGACCTGCCGAATCCGTACCGGACCGTGACCGGCTGGGCGCACCTGCCCGACGGCCGCAAGTGGGGCTCGACGGCCGGCGTGGACATCGCGCCCGACGGCAGCCTGTGGGCGATCGATCGCTGCGGCGGCAACAGCTGCGCGCAGTCGACCCAGGATCCCGTGATCCACTTCGACGCCAACGGCAACGCGATCGGGCACTTCGGCGCGAACCTCTTCGTCCAGCCGCACGGCCTGCATGTCGACCGCGACGGCAACGTCTGGGTGACCGATCCGCAGGGCACGCCGGACAAGACGAAGGGCTACACGGTGGTCAAGTTCAGCCCGACGGGCAAGGTGCTGCTCACGCTCGGCAAGGCCGGGATGCAGGGCAACCCGCCCGAGGCGCTCGGCGCGCCGTCGGACGTGATCGTCGCGCCCAACGGCGACATCATCGTCGCCGACGGCCACTCGGGCTGCAACTGCGACAACCGTCTGGTGATCTATGACAAGACGGGCAAGTTCCTGAAGATCGTCGGCAAGACGGGCACCGGCCCGGGCGAGTTCGATGGCCCGCACGCGCTCGTGTACGACTCGCAGGGCCGGCTGTTCGTCGGCGACCGCACGAACAACCGCGTCCAGATCTTCGACCGCAACCTGAACTTCGTCGCCCAGATGCACCAGTTCGGCCGGCCGAGCGGGTTGTTCATGGGCGCGAACGACACGCTCTATGCGGCCGACTCGGAGTCGCGCGAGGAAGACGGCTACGGCCACAACCCGGGCGTGCACCGCGGCATCCGCGTCGGCAGCGCGCGCACGGGCGAGGTGACGGCGTTCATTCCGGATCCGGACCCCAAGGGCGGCTCGAGCGCGGCCGAGGGCGTCGCCGCCGACGCGCAGGGCAACGTCTACGGCGCGGAAGTCGGTCCGCGCAATCTGAAGCGGTACGTCAAGCGGTAGCCGCCAACGCACTACCAGCCGGGGCTCACCGCGAGCCCCGGCGCCTGTATTCAAAGGAGACGGGCGTTTCTTGCGAAAGGAGCAGGTCATGACACGTGGTTCGACTCTCAGGATCGGTTCGGTTCTCGCTTCCCTCATTCTCTGCGCCGCCGCCCTGGCGTCCGCAGACACCTACAGCCCCAACGTCACGATGAGCGTCACGCCGCCGTCGGGTTCAGCCCAGACGCTCACCGTCCACGAAAGCGGCACCGCCACGCTCACGGTCAGCGGTGTCGTGTACGGCTTCCGGCCGACGATGCTCGACGACCAGGGCACGCGGACGATCGTGACCGTCTTCTCGATGCCCACGGCGACGAAGGCGGCGGCCGAACTCGGCGAGGTCCAAGTGAAGCTCGGCGCCGCGGCGGTCGCGACGAAGACGACGCCGGCGTTCAAGATCGCCGTGACAAAGGTTGACAAGAAGCCGATGTAACGAGTCCGGGGCGCCCGGTACCCGTTGGTATTCAAATTGTTGGGGCTTCCGGGCGCCCGTCCCACCTGATAAGATCGGTCGGATGATCCTGCTCCTGGCCGCCCTCGCTGTGGCGGGCTCGCTCGCGGTGTCGCCCGCGGCGGCGCAGACGGCACCCGAGGCGTCCACCGCCCGGCGCATCGAGGCGACGCGGACGGACTCGCCGCCCGACGTGGACGGACGGCTCGACGATCCGGTGTGGCGCACGGCCGCGCGCATCACGCGCTTCGTTCAGCAGCGCCCGCTCGACGGCGCGCCGGCCACCGAGCAGACCGAGGTCCTTGTCGCCTACGACAGCCAGAACCTCTACTTCGGCATCTACGCCCACTACAACGATCCGTCCATCATTCGCGCGAACCGTGTGGACCGCGACCAGACCGGCCGTGACGACACGGTGTCGCTCTACTTCGATCCGTTCCTCGACCGGCAGCGCGCCTACGTGTTCTCCGTCAACGGCTACGGCGTCCAGGGTGACGCGCTCATGGGGGGCGGCGGCGGGGGGGAGGCGGCGGACGGGGCGGCGGGGGGGGCGGCCCTGACGGGGATTCGTCCTGGGACGCCCTCTTCTCGTCGGCCGGCCGACTCGTCAAGGACGGCTGGACGGCGGAGGTCGCGATTCCGTTCAAGAGCCTGCGATACCCGTCGACGCGGCCCGGCGAGGCGCACAGCTGGGGCTTTCAGGTGAAGCGCGACATCGAGGGCAAGAACGAGAGCGTGGTCTGGTCTCCCGTGTCGCGCAACGTCCCGGGTTTCCTGCGCCAGATGGGCACGCTCGACGGCCTCTCGAACCTCTCGACCAGCCGGAACCTCGAGTTCCTGCCGACGTTCACCGCCGTGCGGCCCTCGGCCCTCGACACGTCGACCGGCGAGTACGGCACGCTGACGTCGAAGCCGGAGGCCGGCCTGAACGTGAAGTACGGCATCACGTCGAACCTGACCGCCGATTTCACGGCGAACCCGGATTTCTCCCAGATCGAGTCCGATCGGCAGCAGATCCTGACGAACCAGCGCTATCCGGTGTTCTTTCCGGAGCTCCGGCCCTTCTTCCTCGAGGGCCAGGAGATCTTCAACGTGCAGGGGCCGGTGAACTTCACCCACACGCGGACGATCGTCGATCCGCGCGTCGGGACGAAGCTGACCGGGAAGGTCGGCAAGACCACGCTCGGCCTGCTCTACAGCGACGACCAGGCCCCGGGGCACACCGACGATCCGTCCGACCCCGCCTTCGGCCAGGCGGCACAGGTCTTCATGGGGCGCGTGCGGTACGACCTCTACCCGGAGTCGCACGTCGGGCTCCTGGTGACCGACCGCGAGTTCCTGAACCAGCACAGCCGGCTGGGCGGCTTCGACACGCGGCTGCGCCTCGGCACCAACTACCGCCTCAACGCCACGTTCATGGCGACCGATCGGATCACGAGCGACGGCGTCCATGCGTCGGGCCCGATGTTCGACGTCGGCTTCCGCAAGGACGGCCGCAACTTCACGTACGATATCGGGCACTCCGAGATCGACCCGAACTTCGGCACCGACGTCGGGTTCGTGCGCCGTACGAATGTCCGTCAGACGGACGCAAACATCGGGTACCGCTGGTGGCCGGACGGCACCGTCGCGAACTGGGGCCCCCGCTTCAGCTACATGCGCAACTACGACTTCGACGGCGTCCTCCAGGACGAGCAGTTCGGGTCGAACATGCAGGTGCAGTTCGCGCAGAGCGTCCAGATCAACGGCGGCGTGGACCGCGACATGGAGCGCTACGGCGGCATCGACTTCTGGAAGTCCCGGTACTCGCTCGGCGGCAACATCAATACGAGCCGGCTCGTGTCCTTCGGCGGCTTCATGAACGTGGGCGACGCGATCCGCTATGTGGACGACCCGTTCCTGGGCCACGAGGTCCGCTTCAATCTGAACTCGACGCTGCGCCCGTTCTCGCGCCTCCAGTCGAGCCTCAGCCTGAGCACGAGCCACCTCACCGATCCCCGCGACGGCTCACAGGTCTTCGACGTGAAGGTGCTCCGCGCGCAGACGACGTTCCAGTTCACCCCGCGCCTGGTGCTGCGGAACATCACGGAGCTCAACTCCGAGGCCCACACGATCGGCCTCAACATCCTCGGCACGTACCGGGTGAACTCGGGCACGGTCTTCTACGTCGGCTACGACGACCACTACCAGCAGGGGGAGGCGATCGACGCCCTCCTCTTCCAGGACACGGCCTACCGGCGCACCAACCGGGCGTTTTTCACAAAGTTGCAGTACCTGTTCCGCTATTGAGCGGCCCTGGACGCTTGCGCCGGGTGACGGGACGGTCTACGCTACGCGGACCATCCCCGCGGGGAAGGTGTGACTGTGCCGGGCATCCCCGGCCGAGGAGGAGTGCGATGTCGGCAAGTCGCGTGAAACTCACGCTCGGAGCGGCCGCGGTGGCCGTGTTGGCGCTGGCGGGCTGGCGCGTCCATGCCCAGAGCGGCATGGCGCCCACCAACGACGCCCCGAACCCGTATCAGACCATTTCCGGCTACTTCAAGCTGCCCGCCGGTCGCACCTGGGGTTCGACGAGCGCCGTCGATATCGACAAGGACGGCCGCACGATCTGGGTGGCCGAGCGCTGCCAGGCCAACGGCTGCGCGGACCGCGCGACCGGCCAGATGTCGCCGCTCGATCCGGTCCTGCACTTCGACGCCAACGGCAATCTGATCAAGAGCTTCGGCGCGGGCATGATCGTCTTCGCCCATGGCATCGACGTCGATCCCGACGGCAACATCTGGGTGACCGACGGCCAGGACAACGCCCCGGCACCCGCGCGCGGCGCGCGCGCGGGCGGCGCCGCGGCGGCGGGCGCGGCGGCGGCGGCCGGACGCGCCGCGGGACGCGCGGCGGGTCCGACGATCCCGAACCCGGCAGCCACCAAAGGCCACCAGGTGTTCAAGTTCAGCACCGACGGCAAGGTGCTGATGACGATCGGGAAGCCGGGCGGCGCGGCGCCCCCCGAGTGCTGCTACCAGCCGAACGACGTCTTCGTGGCGCCCAACGGCGACATCTTCGTCGCCGAGGGCCACTCGAGCTCCCCCGGCAGCATCGGGATCGTGTTCAAGTTCGACAAGACGGGCAAGCTCCTCAAGAGCTGGGGCTCGTTCGGCAGCGGCCCCGGCCAGTTCGATCAGCCGCACGCCCTCGCGATGGACTCGAAGGGCCTGCTCTACATCGGCGACCGCAACAACAACCGCGTGCAGGTGTTCGACCAGAACGGCACCTACCTTCGCGAGTACGCGCAGTGGAGCCGCCCGAGCGGCATCTTCATCAAGGACGACATCCTCTACTCGGCCGATTCCGAGTCGATGTCGGTCTCGCGCAACCACGACGGCTGGAAGCGCGGCATCCGCATGGGCAAGATCAGCGACGGCAAGATCTTCGCCTTCATCCCCGATCCGGATGAGAACGCGACGGGCACCAGTGCCGCGGAAGGCGTGGCCGTCGACGCGGCCGGGAACATCTACGGCGCCGAGGTCGGCCCGCGGGCCGTCAAGAAGTACGTGAAGAAGTAAGGCAAGAATGCATTAAGGCAGGAATGCAAGAATGCGGAACGGCGGATCGTGAAATCCGCATTCCTGCATTCTTGCGTTCGTGCATTTCTGCATTGCGGTGACGTTACGCGAGCCGGCGCGCGCGAATCACGGCGAGCGTCCCCACCAGCGTCAGCGCGCACACCGTAATCACCGACGCTGCCATGAACGCGGCGTAGGCCCGCCGCCCCATCAGATCGAACACGCTGAACGCCATCACGGCCACCGCCGCGCCGCCGGCGATCCGCGCCGCCCGCGGCAGGTCGCGGAACCGGTCGAAGAACAGCATCACCGCGGGCGTCGCCGCCAGCAGCCCGTAGTCCCAGCCCTGAGGCGAGAGCAGCGGCACGAGCAGCATCAGCGTCGCCACTTCCAGGTACTCCGGGCGCGGCAGCCCCTCCCCGTTCCGCACCATCGCGGCCACGACGCCCAACAGCGCGGCGATCGTGCCGATCGCGAGGAATCCGGCCAGCCGTCCGATCCCGAACCATTTCGCGTACATCGCCCACACCGACACGTTGTCCTGGTTCAGCAGATTCGGCGCCGTGGTCTCCGCGATCGTCGCGATCCAGTCGCCGAGCTGCGTGACGTTGCCGCGGACACCGTAGACGAGCGCGGGCACCGCCAGCGCCGCCACCACCGCGGCCGCGCAGGCCGCGAGCGCCCGCCAGCGGCGCGTGACGAACAGATACGGCAGGAAGACGAGCGTGTACGGCTTGACGACGACGGAGGTCGCAATCCACCCGCCGGCGCGCGCCGGTCGGCCGCGTCGCAGGCTGCCGATCGCGGCCACCACGCACAGGGCCAGCAGGCTGTTGCACTGGCCGAGGTTCAGCTCGTGCAGGTAGAACTTCAGCATCGCCAGCGTGGTGAGCCCCGCCAGCGCCCACGGTCCGGCTCGCCGGTCGGGCAACAGCGCGAGGCTGGCGGCCACCAGGACCGCCAGCGCCGCCACGGAGATGAAGAACCAGACGACCTTGGCGGTGTGGAGCGGAAGCAGCGTGAGCGGCGCGACGGCCACGGCAAACACCGGCAGGTATTTGTGCTGGTAGTGGCCATCCTCGGCGCGGTAGAGCGCCTCGGCATGTCGGGCGCGCGTGCCGGCGCGGTAGTAGACCTCGAAGTCCGGCATCTCGCGGACGACGCGCGGGGCGGCGAGCGCGGCGGCGGCGAGAAGGAGCGCCGCCAGGAGCTGAGGAGCTGAGAAACGGGGGAGCTGAGGAACTTTGAGCGTCACTTCCTCAGTTCTCCAGCTCCCCAGTTCCCCAGCTACTTGAGCTCAGGATTGACATATCCCGACGGCAGGACCTTGGTCTGATCGGGCCGCACGCTCAGATAGTCGACGTGATCCGCGATGTTCGTCCAGCCGTGGGGCACGCCGGCCGGGATGACGATCACGTCGCCGGTCTTCACGACGCGGCTGACCGCGTTGCCGACGATCTGCCCGCTGCAGGACGGTCCGTTGAGCGTGGTGGTCACGACGCTGTCGGCGGCCGAGCGCGTGCCGTTCAGGATCTCGCCTCCCGTGACGAGGGTGCCCGTGCCCGACACGACGTAGTAGGTCTCCGTCGTCGAGTCGTGCGCGATTCCGCTCGCGCCCGAGGGCGTCCCGGAGGACACGCCGCACCGTGCCCCGGCCGGGGCGTTGCCGCGCGCCGCGCCGGCCGCCGCGCCACGGGCCGCGGGCGCCCCGCCGCGCGCCGCCGCGCCGCGCGCGCCCCCGGTCGCACCGCGATGGATGATGCCGATCGCCAGGTTGTACGTGCCCATGTCGATCACGCGAATCTGCCGATCCGTGCCCGGCAGCTTGTTGATCTCCTGGATCTGCTCGGCCGTGATGTCGATGGCCGCCTTGGGCGGCGCCTGCGCGATCGCCAGGGCCGGCGCGAACGCCAGCGCCGCGGCCATCAACCCGAATATCCCCTTCTTCATGCGCGTGTCTCCTTCATTAATGCTCGTGGGGCCCCACCCCCACTCGCGATCCCGCTGCGATGCCTCGTCCCTCGGCCTCGAGCGTAGACTCTCGGCCTCGGGTGTCCTCGCGGGGCCCGGCCAATATATACCGGCCGGGCTTGCGCCTTGTACAATCGGGCGAGTTCAATGCGCCTGCGCCTGCTGCTCCTCGCGGCCGTGTTCGCCAGCGCCTGCGGATCGCAGGCGGCCCCGCCCGCCGCCGTCCACGAGACGATCGTCTGGGACAAGCTCGGCGCCTGGTCGGGGCACAGCAACATGCAGACCGAGTCCTTCCTCGGCGAAGTGGGCGCGCTGCGGCTGCGCTGGGAGACGAAGAATCCCTCGACGCCCGGAGGCGGGGCGTTCCACCTCACGGTCCACAGCGCCGTCAGCGGCCGCACGATGGCCGACGCCGTGACCACGACCGGCGCCGGGTCGGGCACGGCGTTCGTCAGCGACGACCCGCACATGTTCTATCTCGTCGTCGACGCGCACGACCTCGAGTGGTCGGTCATCGTCGAGGAGCCGGTCAGCCGCCGCACCGCCGCCCGGTAGCGCGCCGGCCACGGCGTACAGCGCGATGTCTCCTTCCGATGCCGTGAGCGTCAGCCCGGGCGACTCGCGGATCACCGCGCGGTCCTCCTCGCCGTAGCTCCCCAGGTGCACGAAGATGTGCGTGACGCCGAACTGCCGCAGGGCGTCGATCGCCGACGGCGCGGGGAACGCGCGAAGCGCGTCGTACTGGCGCAGGTAGCTCTCGGGCACGAAGCCGCTGTAGCCGTTCAGCATCGGCTTCCAGTGCGCCGTCGAATTCAGCAGGTACGGGGCGTTGAGGAACTGGTAGCGCGGCTCGGCCAGCGGCAGTTCGGCCACCACGGCGCCGGGCACGTCGCGCAGGCGGGCGTAGACCGGCGGGATGCCCTCGAACCGCGAGAGGCCCAGGGGCGCGGCCAGTGGCTCGATGGCGGCCACCGCGACGACGACCGCCGCCGCGGCGGGCCGCCAGCCGACCCGCAGCATCGGCCGTAGCGCCGTCCACCCGAAGCCGGCCAGCCCGGCCACCGCCACGATCCCGAGATACCCGAACCGGGAGATCGCCCGGATCGCATGCAGCGGCGGCAAGACCGCGTACAACCAGCCGTAGATCGGCGTCGCCGGGCCGAGGGACAGCACGACCCCCGCGACGCCGAGCGCGAGACACATCCGCGCCCGGGGATCCCGGAACGCCGTGCCGCGCGCCAGCGCGACGGCGGCGAGCGCCAGTCCCATGCCGCCAGGAAAGAGCCCGGTCAGCCCGGGCCAGTACGGCCGCCACCACGTCCAGAAGCGGCTCGGCGTCGTCAGGTAATCCCGCCATGTCGCGGCGAACCCGGCGGCCGTCTCGAACGTCCGCTCCATGCCGTGCGCGGTGTAGTCGCTCCAGTAGGCGAGCAGCATGGGCGACAGGATGACGACCGACACGAGGGCCGCCGCGCCCGCCAGGAGCGCGATGCGAGGCCCGCGGCGCCGATCCCACCAGTCGGCCGGCCGCACGAGCGCGCCGGCGACGCATGCGACGGCAGTGAAGACCAGCAGGTGAAATGACGCGAGCGCCTGCAGCGAGAACCAGCCGGCCAGGGCCAGCGCGTGGCGCGCGCGCGGCGCCGCCAGCAGCCGGTCGAGGGCCAGCAGCGTGAGCGGCAGGAACTCGACGTGCTGCGCCTGCAGGTGCGGGATCCGCATCAGCGTGTGCGCGTTGAACCCCATCACGAGGCCGGCGACGAGCCCGGCGGTCCAGTCCCCGGTCCACCGCGCGACGACCAGGCACATCGTCCATCCGGTGAGCGCGAACCCCGCGATCACGAGCAGGTTGTAGACCAGCACGGGCGAGGCGCCGGCCCAGAGGAGCGGCGCGCCCATCGCGGCCTGCGTGACGAGCGCTTCGGAGTAGGTGACGGTGTTCGTCGACGGGTAGAACATGTTGCCGTCGAAGAGGTGCACGGGGTCGTGCACCGCCTGATGCGCGAGCCACGCGACCGTCCACTCGTTGAGGAGCGTGTCGCCGTTGTCGTTGCGCGAGAGGCGCGCGGGATTGCTCGCGAGAGGCCAGGTATGGACGACCGCGAGCGCCACGAACAACGCCAGCGTCGCACCGTACACCCAGGGCCCCTGTCGCGCGCGAGGGGCGTCGGCCGCGTCGAGGCGCGCCGCGCGCGGCCGGCCGAACGCCAGGAACGCGCCGAGCAGGAGCGCGGCGAGGATCGCGATCACCCGCGCGGCGCGGGCGATCCGGCTGGCGACGGCGGCAGCCAGGGACCGGCGCGCGGGCGACAGCCGCCACGAGGGCACCGGCGCGGACGCCTCGCCCCCGCGCGACCACGTCCACGCGAGCTCGTACGGCCCTCCGCCCTGGAAGTATTCCAGCACGATGAGGTGCGGACCGGAATCGAGATCGATCGTGCCGCTGACGGACACCGGCGAGTGGCGGCCGGCGTTGTCGACCACCACCTGGTTGTCGACGCGCAGCACCGAGCCGTCGTCCGACGTGGTGGCGAACGTGTACGCGCCGGGCCGGTCGACGATGAGGAAGCCTGTCCAGCGCACGCTGAACGCGCCGGGCTCCCGATTCAGCCAGTTGCGCGCCATGACCGACGTCGAGGGCACCGCGTCGACCGTGGATCGCACCGGCGTGCCGGTCCAGTCGGGGCTCGTGAAGTACTCGGCGGCCAGGCCGCTCCCGATCGGGAGGACGAGCGAGGCACCCGAGAGCCCGACGGCCACGAGCAGGGCGGCACAGAACCCGAGCGCGGCGGCGCGCCGGCGGGGCGATGCGGGCATCAGAATCGGAACAAGCGGTTGACCTTCGCGACGAACGCGCGGTTCTTCAAGCCCGGATAGCCCGGCAGCGCCGTGTCGCGCTCATCGGTGTAGACGAAGAACATCTCGCTGCCCGGCTGGTACTCCCACCGGAAGCGCAGGTTCGTGCTGAGCGTGTGATTGCTCGAATTGTACTGGATCAGTCCGCTCAGGAACGCGAACGGCGTGATCGTGTACGTCAGGCGACTCGACAGCAGCCGCGTGTCGAACGTCCCCTCGGGCAGCGTGACGTGGTTCAGCGACACGCCCGGCTCGAGCGACAGCTGCGGCGACAGCTCGAGCCGGCCGCCGCTGAACGTCAGCGACGCCAGGTGGCCGTCGTAGAACTGCCCCGCCGAGAACGAGAGGCCGCCGGAGATGCGCCGCTGGTTGCCGAGCGACCAGCCGGCGCCGAAGTCCTGATACCCGTACTCGCCCCCGGGAATCGCGACGCCCGGCGCGATCGCGAACGGCACGTCGAGCCGGTCATAGGTGCGCGTGCTGCGCACGCTCAGGCGATCGCTGCTCTGGAACTCGGTGCTGAACCCGAGCGTCGCATCGCGGGTCTCGAGGCGCCCGTCGCCGTCGGTCAGGTAGTTGTAGGACGCGGAATACGTGTACCGGCGGACGCGCCGGCTGTTGCGCGGGCGCGGGCTGAACCGGAACGACGCCGCGTTGGTCTTGAAGTCGCTCCGGCGCACGTAGCCGACCTCGGGCATGAAGTCGGCGCCAACCGCGAGCCGCTCGACGCCGACACCGTAGCGGTCGCCGTTGTAGCTCAGCTGGGCGCGGTAGCTCGTGTCGTCGCCTCCGCCATCGGGCGTCCCGGCGCGGGCGAGGGAGGTGTTGATCGTCCAGTTGTCGTACAGGCCGATCACGGCGTCGGCGCCGTAGGCGTTACTCGAGCCCGGCCCGTTGAGCGAGACCGACCGATCGGTGAAGAGCGCGCCGACACTGCTGCGGCGGAACACGTCCTGCTTGACGCGGACCACGGTGAAGTTGGTGGCGAGCGATCCGGACGCCTCGTCGTCCCGGCTGCGCACGTCGAGCAGGCCCACCGTCGTCCGGCCCACCTTGCCCGTCAGCCGCCCGCCGGCCAGGATCGGCACGGCGCGATTGCCGGCGAGGCCGATGCGCCGGCTGAAGAACAGCAGCGGGATGCTGCCGCCGCTCGTGCCCGCCCCGCCGAAGTCGAAGATCCCCTGCCCTTCCAGGAAGAACTCACGCTTCTCTGGGAAGAACAGGCTGAAGCGCGTGAGGTTCACCTGCTGCTCGTCGACCTCCACCTGCGCGAAGTCCGTGTTGTAGGTGAAGTCCGCCGTCAGGTTCTGCGTGACGCCGTACTTGACGTCGAAGCCGGCGTCACCGGTGCCGTCGTTGGACACGGGAGGCGTGGCGCGCGTGTCCGTCGTCAGGCTCGAGATCGCGTACGGCTTCACCTCGACGTTGCGGCTGCCGGGCGGCACGTCCAGGCCGACCAGCGTCGCGCCGAGCGAGATCTGGAAGATCACGCTGCCCGTATTGGGCGGCATGCGGGCCACGAACGACTCCTCGTTCTTCCACCGGACGGTCCGGCGCAGGTTGACCCCCCACACCTGCGAGCGTCCGGGCTTGTAGCGCAGCGAGCGGAACGGGATCGCCATCTCCGCCGTCCACCCCCCGTCGAAGCGTCCGGCCTTGCGCTCCCAGACCGGGTTCCACTCGGTGTTCCCCGGCGGCCGTTCGTTGGTCACCGTCGCGTCGTAGACCCCGCCGATGGGCGAGATCTCGAAGAGGAACGCGTTGCGGCGGTCGTAGAACGTGTCGAAGTAAATGGCGAAGTTTTCGTTGCGCACGACGTTCATGCTGTCGCGCCGCATCTCGTTCGCCACCCAGCGCGATTCCGGCTGCGAGTCGTAGCAGCGCGCGGCCACGTACAGCGTGTCGTCGTCGAAGAAGATCCACGCCTCGGTCCGCTCGGTGGCCGGCTGTCCCCCGTTGGGCTCGGTCTGGATGAAGCCGTCGATCGGCTGGATGTCGCGGTAGACCGCCTCGTCGAGCTGGCCGTCGATTCGCAGGCGATCGGTGATCCGAACCGCCCGGATGGTCGCGCGGCCCTGCGCGTCGCGGGCGACCACGGCCGGCGGCACCGGGGCAGCCGGTCCGTTGATCGCCACGCCGCCGATCACCACCGGCGCCGCGGCCGTGCGCGCGCCACCGGCGCCGTCCTGCGCCCAGGCGGCCACGCCCGGCAACGCCAGCAATGTCATCGCGATCACAAATTTGCGTACCAGGTCGATCCTCCTCGCCGACGGCTCGCCGGGCGTTGGCCGCAGCATACTGAGCCGGTTAGTATGTTCACAAGCAGAAGGTGAGGGAGATGCCGCGCACCCGTTCACTCATCCCGGCCATCCTCGCGATCGCCACGGCCGTCTCGTGCTCGTCGGGCACGGCCCCGCCCGCAGCCAAAGACGCCCCGCCCGCGGCCAAGGACGCCGCGGCCGCTCCCGGAGCCGCCGGCCGCGGCCGGGGCCGCGGCATGGCCGGGATCCCCGAGCTGCCCAAGGCGGAGTTCACCGAAGTCGTCGTGCCCGGCGGCACGAGCTTCGACGTCGCGCTCGAGACCGCGCTCGCCTCCGACCGCAACCGCATCGAGGACCCCGTGCGCACCCGCGTCGTCACTGACGTCGTCGTGCGCGGCCGCACCGCGATCCCAAAGGGCACCGAGGTGACGGGGACGATCCTGCAGGCCACGCCCGCGGGCCGATCCGGCGGCCACGCCGCGCTGGCGTTCCGCCTGCTCGACATCCACGCGGGCGACCGGCTGGTCCGCATCCGGGTCGACCGCGTCGCCAAGGATGCCGCGAGCGCGGATGCGGAGGTCACCTTTCCCGCGGGCGCCACGTTCCACCTCTCGCTCGACGATGCGGTGCGGGTGCAGGTGCCCAACAATTAGATATGGTGATGTGGTGACGTGGTGACGTGGTGACGTGGTGATGTGGTGGTGTGGTGACGTGGTGGTGTGGTGACGTGGTGGTGTGGTGAATGCCATGATGTCGTGATAGGACCATGAGCGATCACCCCATCACCCCATCACCCCTTCACCCCATTCTTCATTTCGACAGCAGGTAGTTGAGCTTGAGCACCAGCTGGTGGTCGCTCCGCGCGAACTGGGTCGGATCCAGGCCGCTTTCATCGAGCCCCGTGTAGACGACGTAGAGGTCGCTGCCCGGGCGGTGGATGAAGTTGAAGCGGAAGCTCGTCGTGAGGTCGTGCGTGGACGAGTTGTACTGCACTAGGCTGCGGATGGTGGCCCGCGGCGAGAACGTGTAGTCCACACCGAGGATCGCCAGGTTCGTGACGAACGCGCCCCACGGCAGGTTCACATCGTTGCGGCTGTACTGCACATCGGTCGAAACCCGCGTGGATGCCCGGACGCCGACCTCCGCCGTCGTGCTGCGTCGCGTCCCGTCGTAGAACCCCTGCGGCGCGTAGCGGAGGGATCCGAACACCTTCCGGGCGCGGCTGGTGGCGTAGCTGAAGTTCCACTCGTCGAAGGCGTACGACCCGGTCGGAATCGTCACGGTCGGCTGGATCCGGAAGGGGTCGTCGAGCACGTCGAGATTCCGCTGGTAGATGACGTTGATGTAGGAGTCGTCGTCCAGCCGCGTGCCGAGCATGAAGTGCTGCGTGCGGCCGACGAGCCGGTTGCCCTGATCCGTGATGTAGGTCAGGACGATCATCGGCTCCATCATGCGGATGTGGGCCTTCCCCGGCCGCGGCGTCGGTCCGAAGTACGCCTTCGTCGTGCGCACGCCCTGCCGCTGGACGAAGCCAACCTCGTCGTTGAAGTGGTCCTGCACGTCGACGTAGTTCAGCCACACGTTCCAGGCGGGATCGCGGTAAGCGATGCGGCCGTACCAGGCCATATCCTTGCCCTCGAGGCCGGGCGTGGACGTCTTCGCAATGAACGACGTGATCTGCAGGTTTTCGCCGAGCGCCAGGTTCGTGTCCGCCCCAAACGTCCGGTTGTAGTGATCGCTGCCGTTCACCGACTCCTTGTTGATGAGGATCCCGCCCACGCGAGAGCGCTTGAGCACGTCGCGGCTGTAGCGGCCCACAAAGAAGTTGTCGCCCGGCTTGTCGAACGCGCTCTCGGTCTGGATATCGAGCAGGGCGATGTTGTGCGCGCCCGACTTCCCCGCCAGGCGCGCGCCGCCGATGATCGGGATCGGCTGGCCGGTGTCGGAGAGGCCGATCCGCCGGCTGAAGAAGAGATCCGTCTCGACCGGCGCGCTGGTGAACGACGTGCCGGTGCCCATCGTGAACATGCCGGCGTTCTCGAGGAAGAAGTCGCGCTTCTCGGGGAAGAACAGGCTGAACCGCGTCAGGTTCACCTGCTGCTCGTCGACCTCGGCCTGCGCGAAGTCCGTGTTGTACGTGAGGTCGAGGTTCAGCCCCGGCGTCACACCATAGCGCAGGTCCGCGCCGATGTTGTGCAGGCCGTCGGTGCCCGCTGTCGCCGCCGTCAGGTGCTGATCGCGCACGCCCGCGACGACGAACGGCTTGAACTTCAGATCCAGGCCCTGGCTCAGATCCCGCAGGCCGACCAGCCGCCCCGCCGAGCTCACGCGGGTGAGGCTGTAGGACTTGTCGATCGGCGACCAGTAGACCTGCTCGTTCTTGCGCCGGATGTTGCGCATGAAGTTCACGCCCCAGGTCTGCTCGGCGCCGGGCACGAAGCGCAGGGTCGCGGTGGGGATCGCAATCTCGGCCGTCCACCCGTCGTCGGTGATCCGGGCCGCCGCGTCCCAGACGCCGTCCCAGTTGCGGTTGATCGCGGAGTTGCTGCCCCGCCCGCCGCCTTCGCCGTCGTCGGAGATCTGCTGCTCGAGCTTGGCGCCGAGCGGCGTCGTCACGAACATGTAGCCGTTGCGCTCGTCCGAGAAGGTGTCGAGGATCAGCTGAAAGTTGTCCTCGTCGAGGAGCTGATCCGAGTCGCGGCGCATCTCGGTCGCGACGATCGCGCCCGGCACCGAATCGAACGCGTGCACGGCGAAGAAGACGTGGCCGCTGTCGTAGATCACGCGCACTTCCGTCCGCTCGGTGGCCGGCTGGCCCTCGTCCGGCTCCTGCTGCGTGAACGAGTCGATCGGCGTGCCGGCGTTCCACACGGCGTCGTCCAGGACCCCGTCGATCTTCGGCGCGCGATCGACGTGCACCGCGTGCAGGACGGGCCGCTCGAGGCTGGACTGCGCCGAGGCCGCCACCGCGAGGCCCAGCAGGGCGAGAACCGACGAGGCCGTGAACAGGCTTGGTTTCACGCCGGAAATTATAGCGACGGCGCGCCTGAGCGGCACAGCGCAGCGTCAGAAAGACATTTACAGACAACGTCGATCCGTTATGATCGCAACCGCTCCAGAACTGCGCGATGACTCACGACGAACGCATCCACGCGATTCAGGTCGCCTGCGCGGAGACCACCACGCGGCTCGCCGAGCGTCTCGAGGCGCTCGACGACGCGACCGCGACGTCCGCCCCGGCCGCGTGCTGGACGCCCGCCCAGATCGCGTGGCACGTCGCGCTCGTCAACGAAGTGCTCGCCGCCGCGCTGGCGGGCCGGGTGAAGTCGATGCAGGTCCCAAGGCCCGCCGACTTCGCCGAGACACTGGCCACCCGGCAGTTCCCCGACAAAGCCAAAGCGCCGGCCAGCGCCGAGCCGCCCGCCGACGCCGCCCGGAGCGAGGCCGCGACACGGCTGCGAAGAAGCGCCGACGCGATCGCGCGGGCGGTCGCCACCGTGACGCCAGACCGCGTCGCGGCGGAGGCCGTGCGGATGCCGTTCGGAATCTTCTCGCTGTACGAAGTCGGTGAATTTGTCGCCGGCCACACCAAGCGGCACATCCGGCAGCTCAGGCAGACCGTCAGCGGGGCGTGAGCGGATGAGGGGCTCGAGGCTTCCGGCCGCCGGCGCCCTGCTCGTGATGCTTGCCGCGGCCGTCGCGGCGCAGGCTCCCCAGGGATCCACGATCGATGCGCTGCTCCAGCGGATCGGCGAGCGCGTCGAGGAGTACTACGCCAGGGCCCAAAGCATCGTCTGCCTGGAAACTGTGCGTGTGCAGCCCCTGAAGATGGATCTCCTATCCGACGGGTTCCCGCGCCGCCTCGAGTACGAGCTGCGGGTGGCCTGGGAGCCGGCCGACGGCCTCGGCATGCTGCCCGAGGCCAATGTGACGCGGCAGCTGCTCCGCGTCGGCGGCCGCACGCCGAAGCCCGGCGACGAGCCGGAGTGCATGGACCCGAGGCCGGTCTCGCCCGAGCCGCTCGAGTTCCTCCTGCCCGGGCACCGGAACGACTACGTGTTCACGCCAGCGGGGACCGGCCGCACCGGGGGCCGCGACGCCGTGATCGTCGAATACCGATCCGCCGAGCGGGGCCCGGCCGAGGTGACCTGGAAGGACGAGTGCGTGAGCATCGAGCTGCCCGGGCGGACGGCGGGCCGGATCTGGGTGGACGAGCGGACGGGCGACGTCCTCCGCCTCGACGAGCACCTGCTGGGACAGTTCGACTTCGACGTGCCGCCCGAGCACGACCACGGCGGGGAGCGCTTCATGACGATCGAGCGGTCCGACTCCACGACGCGCTACGAGCCCGTCGCGTTCGCCGATCCCGACGAGACACTGATGCTCCCCAAGTCGATCGAGCAGCTGCAGATTGTCCGCGGAGCCGGCGTGCCGCGCGTGCGCATCACCCAGAGCTTCTCCGACTACCGCCGCTTCCTCACCGACGCGCACATCGTTTCGAACCCTGATCCGGATCGGTAGAACCTCAGAGACGCGGAGGCTGGGAGCGTCGCGACGACGCCAGTCGACGCGGTCGGCCCGCGAAGCGGGCCGTCGGGAACACGAGAAGGGCCGGGCAACACAAGACCATCGAGCAGGTGTCTTGTGTCGCCCGGCCCTTCTCGTGTTCCCGGCCGCCTTTGGCGGACCGCGTCGATTGGCGCTGTCCGAATCCTCTGCGCCCCTGTGCCTCTGTGGCGAGTCGACGTCCTACCGCGCCGGCGACGGGACGAGCCGCTTCGGATCCGCGCCCGGCTTCGGGCGGAACTTCTGCGTGCGGCCGCCGAAGCTGTCGGCGCCGTAGAAATTGCCCTCGCGATCGACCGAGAACTGGTGCAGTTCCCAGAACGCCCCCGGATACGTGCCGTACGTGCCCCATGAGTACAGCAGGCGGCCGTTCGGGTCGTACTCGAGCAGCTTCGCGTTGGTGCCATCGGCCACCCACACGTTGCCATCGGGCGCCACGACCACATGGTTGGGCTGCCGCAGCCCCGGCCAGACGTCGAGAAACTTCCCGCTCTCGTCGAACACCTCGATGCGGTGGTTGGACCGATCGGCCACGTAGACCCTGCCCTTCCCGTCGGCGTCGATGCCGTGCAGGCCGCTGAACTGGCCCGGGCCGGCGCCCCGCTCGCCCCACTGCATCAGGAACTTGCCGTTGCGGTCGAACTTCGCCACGCGCGCGTTGGTTAGCCCGTCGGCCACGAGGATCGACCCGTCGCGCAGGAACGTCAGGTCCTGCGGCCGGCCGAAATGCGTCGCGTCGCTGCCGGCCACGCCCTTCTCGCCCAGCGTCAGGACGAGCTGCTTGCCATCGTTGCTGAACTTGTAGATCTGCTGGTTCCCGTCGTCGACGACCCATACGTGCTTCTCGGGGTCGTAGGGGTTGATCTTGATCTTGTGCGGCCCCTGGCCGCCCTGAAACAGGGAGTCCCATTGCGTCCACGACTCGATCATCTTCCCGTCGCGGTTCACGACGATGATGCAGTTGCGGAGCTCCGCCGGAGGCGTCGTGGCCGTCTGGCCGGTCGAGCCCCAGGTGCCGTTCCAGCCGCGCGGCAGCTTCTCCGGGACCTTCAGCTCGCCGCGCGCCGCGATGAAGATGCGGTCGGGCGACTCGGCGAACACGCCGGGCTGCGATCCCCAGATGTAGCCCTGGCGCGCCCACTCCTGCGGCCAGTCCGGGACGACGTCGTACGGCCCGGTTTCTTCCTCACCGCCCTTGTCGGGACTCTTCTGCTGCATGTGGACCGGCGCCGCCAGGAGCCCCGCGCCCACCACCATCGCCATCACCAGTACCGGCACTCGCATGTTCATCCCCCCGGTCCGGCTGCCCGCCGGACGCCCCATCTTAACGGCGCTTCGCCGCGATCGGCAGCGCCGTCGAATATTTCACCTGCTTCAGCGCGAAGCTCGATTTGATGCCCGCCACGCCCTCCAGGCGCGTGAGCGCGTCCTTCAGGAAGCGCTCGTACGCCGCCACGTCCGGCACGACGATGCGCAGGAGGTAGTCGGAGTCGCCGGTCATCAGGTAGCACTCGAGCACCTCGGGACGCTTGACGATCGCCCGCTCGAACAGCTCGAGCCGCCCCTCGACCTGCAGATCCAGCGAGATCTGCACGAACACCGTCACGCCCAGGTTGACCGCGTTCGGGTTCACGAGCGAGACGTGCCTGCGGATCACGCCCGCCTTCTCCAGCGCGTGCACGCGACGCAGACACGGCGCCGGCGACAGGCCCACCCGCTCGGCCAGGTCCACGTTCGAGATCCGCGCGCGCTCCTGCAGCTGCTGCAGGATCCGGTAGTCGATCTCGTCGAGCGTCACGGCAGGATTATGCGGCACGTGGCAATTCTAAAACCGAACTCCACTCAATTTGGCAATAATATTGCTCCCCTAAGGCCTCACGGCGCCATAATCGCAATCATCGGCCGCCGGGCCTCTGCTAGCATCGGCCGTCGTGTCGATCCGCCACCTGGAAGCTCTCGAACGGAAGATCCTCTGGCTGGCCGTCTGGACCATCCACCACGCGAACCATCTTCGGCCGAAGCGTGACGGCCTGAAGGTCGGCGGGCACCAGGCCTCTTCCGCGTCGGTCGCCACCCTGATGACCGCGCTCTACCTCGACGCCCTCCGGCCCGAGGATCGCGTCGCCGTGAAGCCGCATGCGAGCCCGGTGTTCCACGCCATCCAGTACCTCCTCGGGCGGCAGACCCGCGACCGCCTCGAGCGCTTCCGCGGCTTCGGCGGCGCGCAATCCTATCCGTCCCGCACCAAGGATGCCGACGATGTCGATTTCTCCACCGGATCGGTGGGGCTCGGCGTCGCCCTCACCAGCCTCGCGGCGCTCGTGCGCGACTACATCCACGGCAAGCGCCTCGGCGACGAGCGGTTCACGCAGGGCCGCATGGTGGCGCTGGTGGGTGACGCCGAATTCGACGAGGGCAACGTCTTCGAGGCGCTGCTCGAGGGCTGGAAGCACGACGTCGCGGGGCTGTGGTGGATCATCGACTACAACCGCCAGAGCCTCGACGCGGTCCTGCCGGACCGGATGTTCCACCGGTTCGACACCGTCTTCCGCGATCTCGGATGGCGCGTCGTCACGCTGAAGTACGGCGAGCGCCTCGAGGAGGCGTTCCGGCAGCCGGGCGGCGAGGCCCTGCGCGCGTGGATCGACGAAAGCCCGAACTCCCTCTACTCCGCTCTCGCGTTCCAGGGCGGCGCCGCCTGGCGGCGGCGCCTGCGGCAGGATCTCGGCGACACGTCGGGCATCCCCGCGCTGCTCGACGAGCACGACGACGAGTCGCTCGGCCGGCTGATGACGAACCTCGGCGGCCACGACCTCACGACGGTCACGAACGCGTTCCGGGCGGTCGCCGACGACCAGCCGACCTGCTTCATCGCCTACACCATCAAGGGCCACGGGCTCCCGTTCGCCGGACACAAGGACAACCACGCCGGCCTGATGACGCCCGAGCAGATGACCGGGTTCAAGGCCGCCATGGGGATCCACGACGGCGAAGAGTGGGACCCGTTCGCCGGCCTGGACGTGCCGGCCGACGAGCTGCGCGCGTTCCTCGCCGGCGTGCCCTTCGCGCAGGACGTCGAGCGCCGGCTGGCCGCGCGGCGCGTGGAGGTGCCGGCCGGATTCGCGGTCCCGACGGGCGAGCATCTGTCGACGCAGGCGGGCTTCGGCCAGCTGCTGTCCGCGATCGCGCGCCAGCATCCGGATCTCGCCGACCACGTGGTCACGACGTCGGCCGACGTGACCGTGTCGACCAACCTCGGCGCCTGGGTCAACCGCCGCGGCATCTACGACCGCCGCGAGCGCGACGCCGGCGACGATGCGCAGGTCGCCTCGCCCCAGCACTGGTCGATGTCGCCGCGCGGGCAGCACATGGAGCTCGGGATCGCCGAGAACAACCTCTTCATCCTGCTCGCCGCGCTGGGCCTGGCCGGACCGCTCTTCGGCGCGCGCCTCCTGCCGATCGGGACGGTGTACGACCCGTTCATCGCGCGCGGCCTCGACGCGCTCAACTACGCCTGCTACCAGGACGCGCGCTTCATTCTGGCCGCCACGCCGTCCGGCGTCAGCCTCGCGCCCGAGGGCGGCGCCCACCAGTCGATCTTCACGCCGCTCATCGGGATCGGCCAGCCGGGCCTCACGGCCTTCGAGCCCGCCTACGTCGACGAACTGGCCGAAATGCTGCGCTGGAGCTTCGAGCACCTCCAGGCCGACGACGGCGGCGCCGTGTACCTGCGGCTCTCGACCCGTCCCATCGAGCAGCCCGCGCGCACGCTCACGCCCGCGCTTCGCGCCGACGTCATCGAGGGCGCGTACTGGCTCGTGCCCCCGGCGCCCGGCGCCGGCCTGGCGCTCGTCGCGAGCGGCCCGATCGTGCCCGAGGCGCTCGAGGCGCGGCGTCTGCTGGATGAGGACGCGCCGGGCAGCGGACTCCTCGTCGTCACGTCGGCCGATCGGCTGCAGAACGGCTGGCTGAAGGCCCAGCGGGCCCACGTCGGCGCGCGCCCGCCGGCGCCGCACATCGCCCGGCTGCTGGCGCCCCTCGCCCCGGATGCCGCGCTCGTCACCGTGCTCGACGGCCACCCGGCCACCCTCGCCTGGCTCGGCGCCGTGGGCCGGCATCGCATCGTTCCGCTCGGCCCGGATCGGTTCGGCCAGTCGGGCGACATCCCCGATCTGTACCGCGCCTACGGGCTCGACGCCGACGCCATCGTCGACGCCGCGGCGCGCGCGCTCCTGTGGAGCCGGCGCTGATGGCGATTGAGCTGCGCCTGCCGCAGATCGCCGAGGGCATGACGACGGCGCGCGTGTCGGTGTGGCTCAAGCGCGAGGGTGAGGCGGTCGCGGCGGGAGAAGCGATCGCCGAGGTCGAGACCGACAAGACCAGCGTCGAGATCGAGGCGCCGGCCGCTGGCGTCCTCGGCCCGATCCTCGTCGCGGCGGGCACCGAGGACGTGCCGGTGGGCGCCGTGCTGGCGACGATCGAGGACGAGGTCCGGCTGAAGCCGGCCCCCACAGCAGGAACCAGAGGTCCGGCTGAAGCCGGACCTCACACGGGACCCGAAGGTCCGGCTGAAGCCGGACCCCACCGTGGCCGCCACACCGCTCGCCGCGGCGATGGCGGCGGTCGCCGGGCTGGATCTCGCCGCGATCCCGTTCAGCGGCGATCGCGTGCGGCGCGCCGACGTCGAGCGCGCCGTCGGCCTGGCGCCGGCCGCGCCCGTCGATCCCGGCGTCCGGCCGCCACCGGCGCCGAGCGTGCTGCCGGCCGGGCGCGCGGCGCCCATGACGGCGGCGCGGCGCGTCACGGCGGAGCGCCTTCAGCAGGCCAAGCAGACGATCCCGCACTTCTATCTTGAAATCGAGTGCGACGCCGCCGCGCTGGTCGCCAGGCGCCGCGAGCTGAACGCCCGCGCCGGCGCCGAGCCCCTCACGCTCACCGACTTCGTGGTGCAGGCGACAGCCCGCGCGCTGCGCGACGTGCCCGGCGCCAACGCCTCCTGGGTGGCAAGGGACGAGGGCGTGCGGCTCTTCGACGCCGTCGACATCGCTGTCGCCGTCAACACGCCGGCGGGGCTCATCACGCCGATCGTGCGGCGCGCGGACGGGCTGTCCCTCGAGGACATCGGCGCGGAGCTGCGGGCGCTGGTGGCGCGCGCGCGCGAAGGACGGCTGGCGCCGGCCGAGTACACGGGCGGCACGTTCACCTTCTCGAATCTCGGGATGTTCGGGGTGCGCAGCCTCTATCCGATCGTCAACCCGCCGCAGGGCGGCATTCTCGGGATCGGCGCGGTCCTCCAGAAGCCCGTCGTCCGCGACGGCCGCGTCGAGGCCGGCCTGGTGCTCACGTGCACGCTGGCCGCGGACCACCGAGCCATGGATGGCGCCACGGGCGCGCAGTTTCTCCAGGCGCTCAGGGGGCGCATAGAGAATTGGTAATTGGGTAAGTTGGTAATTGGGTAAGTTGGTAATTGGGTAATTGGGTTTGGTAATCGAAAGGGGAATTACCAAATCACCAGATTAACCATTTACCAAATGCCGGCGTTCAGACGTTCGTGCGCTTGCGGCTCTTGAGGACTTCGTCGACCAGGAACAGGTCGGTCGAGGAGCGCGCGGAGGTGCACCGACGCGTTCAAGTTGTCCACGAGCTGCGATCCGATGGAGGGCTGGAGGGTGATGAGCCTGATGGCCGCGCGCGCGTCGGCGGCGTCGCGGCGCATGAGGTCGACGAAGGGCGCGTAGTCGCCGGCGGCGTCGGCGTGCATCGTATCGACCGCGCGCGTGACACAGCCGGCGAGATCCGCGAGGGCCCCGTCGAGGCGGCCCAGGGTGTCGCGGATCTCGCTGCCGGATTCCTTCACGATCCCGCGAGAAGCGTAGGCGAGCATGAACTCGTACGCCGACTCGATCGTGTCGCAGAACCCTTCGAGCTCGGCCAGGGGGCCGGGCTGGGTGGCGTCGTCGTTCACCGGCCGGACTTGGCCCCGACGCTCCACCGCTGCGGGTCGTGGTGCTCCAGGTAGTTGCGGCGCGTGATCCAGCCGAAGATCATGCCCTTGGTAATCCACCACTTCTCGGGCCGCACGGCGAAGTACACGTGCGCGATCACGAGGCCGACGAGGCCGACGCCGGCCATGCCGTGCGCCACGTAGGTGAAGCCCCAGGTCGCGTCGCTGAAGAGGTACGGGTTGCGCGTGAGGATCGGGTTGCGCACGCGGTTGAGCATCACCAGGCCCGTGCCCACGGCGGCCAGCCCCGCGAACACGATCGCGAGATGGTACAGGCGGTTGCCGAGCGGGTACTTGCCGGACTTCGGCCCCTCCACGTCGTGCCCGAGTTCGCGCAGGATCTCGGCCTTGAACTCCGGGATGTCCTTCGGGCCCACCCAGATCGACCAGAAATCCAGGAAGAAGGTCGCATGGACGATGTGGAAGAGGATCGAGGCCGTCAGCACGAGCCCCGCGATCCAGTGCCACGTCACCCAGGCGAACTTGATGCCCGCGATCGGGAGGAACGCCGTGAACAGCAACGTGAACATCGACGCCGCCATCACCCAGTGGAAGGCGCGCGCCACGCCGCCGTGCCGGACGATCTTCTCCGGCAGGTTCTTATATTGAGCTTCCAGAGCGTCGGTCTCGGCCGCCGGGCGTTTCCGGTGGGCCGAGAGAATCATGTAGCTCGCATGCGCCACGAAGAACATGATGCCCGCGAACAACGACGCCCACAGCAGGTCCCACGAAATATGTGTGAGAACCCGCTGTCCCCACGGGTTGCTACCCCATGTCAGGAAGTCCATTCACCCCCCCCTCGAATGGCGCGCTTCACCAGGTTGCGCATGAGCGGCACCTTGTAGCCGTTGTGACGAAGCGGCTGGGCGCCGGCAATCGCCATCTCGCCCGCCATCGACGCCGTGTCCTCGTTGCGAGGCTTCCCGGCCACGGCGGCCTCCACCGCCGTGAGCCGCACGGGCGTGGCGGCCACGCCGTTCACCACGATCCGCATCTGGTCGATGTTCCCGCCCGACGCCTTCATCGCCGAGGCGACGTTGACGAGCGGGAAGTCCCACACCTGGCGGTCGCGGACCTTCTCGAAATAGAACTGCGCGCCCGCCCAGGTCGACGGGATCCGGATCGCGACGAGCAGTTCGTTCGGCTGCTTCACGTTCATCTTGGTGATGTCGGTGCCCGGCCCGATGAAGTAGTCCTGGGCGTCGACGGTGCGCTCGCCACCGACGCTCCGGAGCACCATCTTGGCGTCGAGCGCGATGAGCGCCGGCGCCGTGTCCGACGGGTTCACCGCCACGCAGCGGTCGGCGTCGAGGATGGCGTGCTCGCGGTTCACCGCGGTCGGCGTATCCGCGTAGCAGATGTTGCCGCCCGCGCGATAGCAGCTCCAGCCGCTGCGGTAGTACCAGCAGCGCGTGTCCTGCGACACGTTGCCGCCGAGCGTGCCCTGGTTCCGGATCTGCGGCGACGCCACCAGTTCGGCGGCCTCCATCAGGAGCCCGAACTTCTCGCGGACGATCGGATTGTTCACCACTTCAGTGAGCGTCGTCGTGGCGCCAATCTCGACGCCGCCGTCGACCTCGCGGACGCCCTTGAGCTCGGCGATCTGGCTCAGGTCGACCACGATGCTCGTGCGCTTGGTGCGGTCCTTCAACCAGTCGAAGGTATCGAGGCCACCCGCCATCACCCACGCGTCGGCGCGGTGCTGGTCGAGGAGCCTCAGGGCATCGTCAATGTTCGCCGGCTGGAACAGCTCGAACGCCGGCATAATGTCGCGAATCACGGCCATGTTAGTCTCCAGTCACAAGTCGCAAGTCGTCAGTCATCCCCGCGTCAGATGTGCGACGTGAGCGGTTCGTGGGTCCGCGTGCCACCGTTCTCGAGTGCATTCAGCAGGATGTCGGCGGTGACCGGCGTGCGCCGGAACGCCTCGTAGCCGACCGCGTCGAGGATCGCGTTCATCACCGCCCCGTAGCCCGCGCCGACCGGGGGCTCGCCGACGCCGCGGACGCCCGTCGGCGTCTCCGGGTCCGGCTTGTCCACGGCCGCGGCGGCCATGTGGTTCGGCGCGTCGAGCAGGGTCGGCGGCCGATTCTGGTAGAAGCGCCGCGAGAGCGCCGCGCCGTAGTGCTGGTCGTAGGCCCAGCGCTGCGTGATGGCGTGGCCGATACCGAGCATCGACCCGCCGAGCATCTGGCCGAACAGCGCGCGCGGGTGCAGCACCGTGCCCACGTCGCCGACCGCGAGGTAGTCGAGGATGTCGAGCGCGCCGGTCTCGACGTCCACCTCGACCTCCGCGAAGCCCGCGACGAACGACATCGAACCGCCGTCGCGCGGATACGCGTCCTTGGCGACGCCCATCAGGCCCTGGCCCGCCAGGTTGGTCGCCGAGGTCTTGGTGAAGCCGTTGATGTTGGCCGGCAGCTCGTGGCCGTCGTACTTGCCGCCGAGCGCGATTGCGCGCTGCGCGGCCTGCGCGAAGGTGAGCCCGCGCCCGCCGCCGCGACGGAAGACGCGCTCGTTGTCGACGTCGTAGTCCTCGGGACGGCCGCCCAGGTCGCGCGCCGCGATTTCCTGCAGCTTCGTCTTGGCGTCAGTCGCCGCCGCGTGCGCCGCGCGCGTCATCGCGTGTGCGGTCTGACTGCCGGCCGAGATGCACGTCCAGGGCAGGTTCTTCTCCGTGTTGCCCCAGACGATCTCGACCTTCTCCCACGGGTAGTTGAGGATCTCGGCGGCGACGCGGTGCACGTCGATCACCGACTCGGTGCCGAGGTTGCCGATGCCCGATTGAATCTGCAGCCCGCCGTCCGGCTTGATGAGGAGCAGGCCGTCGAAGCCGATCGAGCCGCCCGAGAACGTGCTGACGGCGACGCCGACGCCGCGGACCTTGCTGCCGGTGCGCTGGCCCGTGCCGGCCTTGCGCTCATCCCAGCGGAACAGATCGCGGCCCTGCCGCAGCGCGTCCTTGATGAAGCTGCTGGTGACGTAGCCCTGGCGGCCGGCGGCGTTCGGCGGTCCGTATTTCGCCTTGCCTTCGGGCGAGTTGATGAGCCGCATCTCGACCTGGTCGAGGCCGAGCTGCTTGGCGGCCTTCGCGATCACCGGCTCCATGATGCCGATGGCCTGCATCCCGCCCGGGCCGCGCTGCGACGTGCGCGGCGGCGTGTTGGTGAGCACCGTGAGCCCGCGCCACCGCATCGCCTCCGGCTGGTAGGCCAGCGAGGCGATGTTGCCCGTCGAGCGGTAGTCGCCCTGCGCGTCGTACGGCCCGTTGTCGCCGAGAGTGAAGAGATCGAGCGCGACGAGCCGGCCATCCTTGCGGAAGCCCGCCTTCACGCGGCCGGTGCAGCCCGAGCGGGCGCGGCCGATGAAGTTCTCGTCCTCGCGCGTAATGCGCATCATCACCGGCGCGTTCACCTTCTTCGAGAGCAGCGCCGGAATCGCCATCGAGATCGAGCCCGGGATCTTGCTGCCGAACCCGCCGCCCGTGAACTCGCTGATCATCACGACGTTCTCCGGCTCGACGCCGGTCCAGCGCGCGAACGCCCCGACCGTCTGCACCGTGCTCTGCGTCGAGCCGTGCAGGTAGACCTTGCCGTTCTGCCAGTAGGCCATCGCCGACCGCGTCTCGAGCGGCTGGTGGCCGGTCGACTGCGTGAGGACGGTCTCCTCGAGCACGAGGTCCGCCGAGGCGAACGCCGCGTCCAGGTCGCCGCCGTAGGTCCACTCGTCGGTGGACTTGCCCGTCGGCAGCATGCCGGCGCCCGCGCTGGCGAAGTCTTCCTCGGTCCACTTCAGCTCGGCGATCTCCGGCCGCACGAAGCCGCCGCGGCCGCCTTCCGCCGGCTGCGGCGGAGGATCGGGGCGCATCCAGGTGTTGCCCTCGGTGCGCGCGTTCGCGCTGCCCGGGCGCAGGCTGTCGACCGCGTCCACGTTGAACGGCAGCGGCTCGAACTCGATGTCGACGAGTTCGACCGCCTGCGCGGCGATGTCCTCGCTGACCGCCGCGATGGCGATCACGGGCTCGCCCTGGTACACCGGCTCCCAGGTGAGCGCGCCGCGCTCACCCTGCGAGAGCGCCTGCACGCCTTCCCCAAGCGTCTGGCCCGCCTGGTTGCCCGGCAGGTCGTCGGCGGTGAGGATGGCCTTCACGCCGTCGAGCGCGAGGGCGCGGGACGGATCGTAGCGGCTCACCTTCGCGTGCGGCATCGGGCTCACCAGCAGCTTGGTGAACAGCATGCCCTCGGCGCGGTAGTCTTCCGCGTATTTGGCGCGCCCGGTGACCTTCGCGTGCAGGTCGGGCGTCGTGTAGTTCTGGCCAACGAGTTTCTGTGCCATGGCTTACGCCCTCCGCAGATTTTCCGCGCCGCGCATCATCGCGGTGAGGATCTTGTCGTAGTCCTGGCATCGGCACAGGTTGCCGGAGATGCCGTGCGCGAGTTCCTGGCGCGTCGGGCTGGCGTTGGTCTTGAGGAACCCGACCGTCGCCATCACGAAGCCCGGCATGCAGAAGGCGCACTGGAAGCCCTGCTCGTCGATGACACCCTGCTGCACCGGGTGCAGCGAGCCGTCGGCGGCCTCGAGGCCTTCGATGGTGACGATGGACTTGCCGCGGACGCTGTGCGTCAGCGTCGAGCACGAATAGCGCGGCACATCGTCGATCAGGACGGTGCACGCGCCGCATTCCGCGCGGTCGCAGCCGATCTTGGTGCCGGTGAGCCCCAGCTTGTAGCGGAGCGTCATGGCCAGGGTTTCCTGCTTCAGCGCGTCGACGCGCCGCTCCTGGCCGTTCACCGTGAGGGTGACGAGGCGTTCCACCGACCCAGCCGCCGCAGGCTGGCCGAGCACGGTGGTGCTGCGGAAGAGATAGCCAGCGGACGACACCGCGGCGCCCGCCGCGATGACTCCCTTGATGAAATTGCGCCTCGACGGCCCCGGAGTGAGTTCCGGCGTATGTGTGTCTGACATCGCTCGATTACCTCTGCAGCTTGTGCGACGTGGTTGTCGCGACATCGAACGGCACCGCGGCTGAACCTTCGAAAACGGCGGTATTGTAACCCGTTCTTGGGCCGGCGCGACCGCCTCTACCGGCATTCCGGCAGGCCTCGGGCAGATGCCCGCAAGCCGAACCCAGCCAGCCCGTATCCTCTATTGATAGTCCCGGCACCAAACCATAAGCCCAAATGCACAGAAGCGCAACGCCTCAGAGGCCGATTCGCAAGATTTTCACGCGCCAGCCCCCTGCAGCGGAGGTCCCAGCCCCGTGCCGCGTCGGCCCGAGCCCCCTCCAGCGTGAGTTCCCCGGCCCCTACAGCGAAGCCACCCGTACGAGCTGCTTCCCGAAATTCTTTCCCTCGAGCATCCCGATGAAGGCGGCGGGGGCCGCCTCGAGCCCCTCGGCGATGTCTTCCTTGTAGCGCAGCGTCCCCTCGCGCACGAGCGGCGTGCACTCGCCCAGGAACTCGCCGAACCGGTCGAAGTGCTCCGACACGATGAAGCCCTGCAGCAGCAGGCGCTTCGTGAGGATGGGGCGCAGGTCCGGACCGGGGCGCGGCGCCGTGGCGTTGTACAGCGCGATCATGCCGCAGACCGGCACGCGCGCGAACGCGTTGAGCCGGCTGAACACGGCGTCGAACACGGCCCCGCCCACGTTCTCGAAATACACGTCGATCCCGTCGGGGCACGCCACCTTGAGATCCCCGGCGAGATCCGCGCTGCGGTGGCTCACGCACGCGTCGAAGTTCAGGACCTCCGTCACGTAGCGGCACTTCGCCGGCGCGCCCGCGATCCCGACGGCGCGGCAGCCGCGCAGCTTCGCGAGCTGTCCGACCACCGACCCGACCGCGCCCGACGCGGCGGACACCACCACGGTCTCCCCCGCCTTCGCCTGGCCGATCGCCGTCAGCCCGTACCACGCCGTCATTCCCGGCATGCCGAGCACGCCGAGCGCCGTCGACACCGGCGCGGCGGCCGGGTCGAGCTTCCGCAGGCCCGCAGGGCGCGAGCACCCGTACGCCTGCCAGCCGTCCATCGCGAGCACCACGTCCCCCGGGGCGTACGCCGGATCGCGCGACTCGACCACCTGGGCGACGGTCGCGCCCATCATCACCTGGCCCACCTCGGCGGGCTTCGCGTAGGACGGCGCGTCGCTCATGCGGCCGCGCATGTAGGGATCGAGCGACAGCCAGATCGTCCGGCGCAGCACCTCGCCCTCGGCGGGCGACGGCACGGGCGCGGTGTCGATCCGGAAATCCTCGGGGGCCGGGGCGCCGACCGGGCGGCGCGCGAGCAGGATGCGCTGGTTCATGAACCGAGACTATACCCCCGCCGGGCTGCGCGGTATCATCTCGGGAGATGCCCTCCTCCTTCTTGAAAGCCCGCTGGTGGGCGTGCGCCGCGCTCGCCCTCTCCGCCGTCGCCACACTGGCCGCCGCCGGCCCCGAGGAAGGCGCGTTTCTTTCGCGCGTGCGCCGCCTGACGGTCGACGGTCTGCGCGCGGGCGAAGGCTACTGGTCGCCCGACGGCAGGCGCCTCGTCTTCCAGAGCGAGCGCCAGCCGGACAACCCCTTCTACCAGATCTACACGCTCGACCTGACGACCGGCGACACGAAGCGGATCTCCAACGGCACCGGCAAGACGACCTGCGCGTTCTTCCGCCCGGGCACCGACGAGATCGAGTTCGCGTCCACGCACGCCGATCCCAAGTCGCTCGACCTCCAGAAAGCGGAACTCGACTTCCGCGCGTCCGGCCAGACGCGGCGCTACTCCTGGGACTACGACCCGGAGATGGACATCTGGGTGACGCACGAGAAGACGGGCGAGATGACGCGGCTCACCACGGCGCGCGGCTACGACGCCGAGGGCAGCTATTCGCCCGACGGGCAGTGGATCGTGTTCACGTCCATGCGCGACGCGTACAACCGTCCGCTGTCGGCCGACGAACAGAAGCAGCTCGCGCTCGATCCGAGTTACTTCGCCGAGATCTACATCATGCGCGCGGACGGCTCCGGCCAGCGGCGCCTGACGAACGTGCCCGGCTACGACGGCGGCCCGTTCTTCACGCACGACGGCGCGCGCATCGTCTGGCGGCGCTTCGACACGACGGGGCTGCTCGCCGACATCTACACGATGAAGCCGGACGGCACCGACGTGAAGCGCCTCACGAACTTCGGCGCGATGAGCTGGGCGCCCTACGAGCACCCGTCGGGCGCGTACTTCATCTTCGCGTCGAACAAGCTCGGCTTCGACAACTTCGAGCTGTACCTCGTGGACGCGGCCGGCGCGAAGGAGCCGGTGCGCGTGACGTACTCCGACGGCTTCGACGGCCTGCCGGTGCCCTCGCCCGACGGCACGATGCTGGCGTGGACGTCGAATCGCGCGGGCGGCTCGGGCGGGCAGATCTTCCTCGCCCAGTGGAACCACGCGCACGCCCTCGAGGCGCTGCAGAACGCGCCGCCCAGAAAATCGCCACAAGGTCCATGACACGCCAAGCCACGATCCGGATCCGCCGGTTCTCCCCCGTTGCGCTGACGCTCGTCGCCGCAGCGCTCGTCCTCCCGCCCGTCGCGCGGGCGCAACAGGCCGCGATTCGCGCCGACGTCGAGACGCTCGCGTCCGCGCCGATGGACGGCCGGCTCACCGGCTCGCCCGGCGCGGCGCGCGCGGCCGACTACCTCATCGCGCAGCTCCAGGCGGCCGGCGCCCGGCCGCTCCCCGGTCACGAGTACCGCCTGCCGTTCCAGTTCACGGCCGGCACGAGCGACGCGGGCTCCACGCTCACGCTGACGTCGACCGCCGCGCCGCGCACCTTCTCGACGCGCGACCGCGTGCAGGCGCTCTCCTTCTCCGACACCGGCGAGGTCAGCGGCCCGGTCGTGTTCGCGGGCTACGGCATCGTGGTGCCCGAGAGCCAGAACTTCGGCTACGACAGCTACCAGGGCCTCGACGTCCAGGACAAGATCGTCGTCGTGCTGCGCTACTTCCCCGAGGACGCGGATCAGCAGACGCGCGGCATCCTCGCGCGCTACTCCGGCCTGCGTTACAAGGCGATGCAGGCGCGCCAGCACGGCGCGAAGGCGCTCGTCGTGCTCACCGGCCCGAATTCGCCGAACGCCGGCGAAGTGGTCCCGATGACGTTCGACACCGCGCTCTCCGGCTCCGGGATCGTCGCCGTGAGCGGGGACGCGGAGGTGGGCCGCGCGATCTTCGCCGCCGTGCCGAACGGCACGCTCGAGGACGCGCAGAAAGCGCTCGACGACGCCAACCCCCACATCGGCGGGTTCGCGATCGACGGCCTCACGCTGACCGTGCGCGGCGCCGTGCGGCGCGAGACGAAGACCGGCTACAACGTGGTGGCGTACCTGCCGGGCAGCGATCCGTCGATCGCGAAGCCGTGGATCGCGCTCGGCGCCCACTACGACCATCTGGGCCACGGCGAGGACGGCAACTCGTTGGCGCACAGCGACGAGGCGGGCCAGATCCACTTCGGCGCCGACGACAACGCCAGCGGCAGCGCCGCCGTGCTCGCCGTCGGCCGCGCGATGGCGCGCGCGCCGCACCGCCGCAACATCCTGCTCGCCCTCTGGTCGGGCGAGGAGCTGGGGCTGCTCGGGTCCGCGGCGTTCGCCGCCGATCCGCCCGTGCCGGCCGCCGACCTCGCGGCGTACTTCAACTTCGACATGGTCGGCCGGATGCAGGAGAACAAGCTCACCGTGCAGGCGACGGGATCGAGCGACGCATGGCCGAAGCTGCTCGAGCAGGCCAACGTCCTCGCGGGCTTCGACCTCCTGACGCAGGCCGATCCGTACCAGCCGACCGACGTCGCGACGTTCAACGAGGCCGAGGTGCCGAGCCTCGCCTTCTTCACCGGCACGCACCCCGACTACCACCGCCCGACCGACACGGCCGACAAGATCGACTACGAAGATCTCGAGCGCGTCGCCGACTTCGCCGCCACGCTGCTCACGCGCGTCGACGGGATGGACGAGCCCCCGGCGTTCACGAAGGTCGCGCCGCAGACCGAGGGCGGCAGCCGCGACGGCATGCGCATCTTCACCGGGACGATACCCAACTACTCGACCGAGGTGAAGGGCCTGCTGCTCGACGGCGTGGTGGCCGGCGGGCCGGCCGAGGCGGCCGGTCTCCAGAAGGGCGACATCATCATCGAAATCGGTGGCCAGACGATCACCAACATCTACGACTACACCTACGCGCTCGACGTGTTGAAGGTCGGCGAGCCGACGACCGTCGTGTTCACCCGCGGCGGCGAGCGAAAGGAAGCCACGCTCACACCCGCCGCGCGGAAGTAGCCACCACGTGGCGCCCGAGAAGAACGACAAGAAGAAGACCGTCCGGCGGAAGAAAGCGGCGCCGGCCTCGATCGGCCTGACCGTCGCGGAAACGGCCGCGGCGCCGGCCGCCGAACTCGCGCCCCTGGCTACCGCCATTCAGACCGACGGCGGCGCCGTGCTCGGAAGCTACCGCGATCCGTTCGGCGGCACGCCGCTCCTCCTCGCGGCGCTGCCGATCGACACGGTCGAGCCCACGCCGTACCAGCGCGATCCGTCCGACCCGCACGTCAAGCGGCTGATGGCCGTCCTCGAGAAGATCGGGCGCTTCCTCGACCCGATCATCTGCATCCGCCACGCCGATCGCTACTGGACCCCGAACGGCAACCACCGCCTGCAGGCAATGCGCCGCCTGGGCGCGAAAACGATCGTCGCCCTCGTCGTGCCGGACGCCGACGTCGCGTTCAAGATCCTCGCGCTCAACACGGAGAAGGCGCACAACCTCAAGGAGAAGTCGCTCGAGACGATCCGCATGGCGCGCGCGCTCGCCGCGTCGAGCGATCACCCCGAGGCGGGCTACGCGTTCGAGTTCGAGCTGCCCGCGTACCTCACGCTCGGCGTGGGCTACGAGGAGCGGCCGAGGCTCGGCGGCGGCGCTTACCAGCCGATTCTGCGGCGCGTGGACGAGTTCCTGGATCTGCCGATGGGCGAGGCGCTCAAGGAGCGCGAGCGGCGAGGCCGGAAGATCCTGAAGCTGGACGATGCGGTGGGCGCGGCCGTGGCGAAGCTGAAAGCCAAGGGCCTCACCAGCCCGTACCTGCGCCCGTTTGTCGTCTCGCGCGTGAACTACACCCGCTTCTCGAAGGCGACCTCGTTCGATTTCGACGAGGTGCTCGACAAGATCACGGCGAGCGCGGCGAAGTTCAACGTGGACCGCGTGAAGCAGGAAGACGTCGTGAAAGCCGGCGGCGGCGCCCTGGACGAAGATTAGGCGCGGGCGCGGTAGAACCCGATCAAATCCATCGACTTGGCCGGCTGCGCGCCCATCTGGCGCAGCATCGTGGTGATCTGCCCGCGGTGATAGCTGCCGTGGTTCACCATGTGCTGGAGCATCTGCCAGAACGCGCTCGCGCCGGCCGTGCCGTTCAGCGTCCGGTACTCGATCACCTTGTTGATGCCGTCCTCGCCGAGGCCGTCGAGGAACGCCCGCGTCTTGCGCTCCTGGGCCGCCCAGGCCGTGCGAAGCGAGGCGACGTCGGGAAACTGGTCGAACGGCAGCATCGCGTCGGGCGACGTCCCCTGCCAGCGTGAGTACCACGCCCACTCGGCCGAGTAGGTGTGGGCGGCGGTGTCGCGGATGGACTTGAAACTGCTGCCCATGTCGCGCGTGAACTGTTCGGGGGTGAGCGGGTCGAGCGCGTCGAGCAGGCGATCGCGCGCCCAGTAGTGGTAGTCGAGCAGGGTCTGCAGATCCTGAAGCGTCACGTCCGCCTCCCTCGCGATCATTCGGGCGGGGCTCATGCCCCGCCCGAATCCTAGCAGAGTGCGGCGGACGCCGGACTAGCCGCGCCCGGGGCGGGCCGTGAGGTAGAGGTTCTGCCCGCCGCGGTTCACCAGCAGCAGCACCGGCCGGTCCGCGTTCTTCGCGAGCGCGTCGCGCAGCGCGTCGACCGTCGGCACCGCCTGGCGGTTCACCTCGAGAATGACGTCGCCCTGCTGCACGCCGGCGTCGGCGGCGCGGCCCGACGCGTCGACGTCGCGCACGAGCAGCCCCTTCAGGTCCTGGTCGACGCCGGCCTGCGACGCCAGCTCCGGCGTGAGCGGCTGCACGGACACGCCGAGCGCCGTGCCGTTGCTCGATCCGGCTTCAGCGCGCACCGCCTGCGGCGCCGACGCCTCGCCGAGCGTCACGTCGAGCGTGCGCTCGTGACCGTCGCGCATCACCGTGACCGTGCTCTTGGTGGCCGGCCCCGCCTCGGCCACGGTGTTGCGCAGCGTGTTGACGCTGTCGATCGGCTTGCCGTTGAACGCGGTGATCACGTCGCCGCGCTCGACGCCGGCGCGCGCGGCCGCGCTGCCGTCGGTGACCGACGAGACGATCGCGCCCTTCACCTCGGTCAGCCCGAGGCTCTTCGCGAGATCCGACGTCACCTGCTGCACCGTCACGCCGAGCTGGCCGCGCCGCACGCTCCCGGTCTCGCGCAGGTCCGTCATCACGCGCCGCGCCATGTTCGCCGGAATCGCAAACCCGATCCCGATGTTGCCGTTCGACGTGGACAGGATCTGCGAGTTGATCCCGATGAGCTCGCCCTTCGTGTTCACGAGCGCGCCGCCCGAGTTGCCCTGGTTGATCGGCGCGTCGGTCTGCAGGAAGTTCTCGTAGCTGCCGTCGCCGGCGTCGCCCGTGCTCCGGCCCTTCGCGCTGATGATGCCCATCGTCACCGTCTGCCCCACGCCGAGCGGGTTGCCGACCGCGAGCGCGACGTCACCGACGCGGACGGCGTCGGAGTCGCCGAGCTGCAGGACCGGCAGGTTGTCGGCGTCGATCTTGATGAGCGCGAGGTCCGTCGGCTGGTCCGTGCCCTTGATCTCGGCGTCGAAGGTGCGCCCGTCGGTCAGGTCGACGCGCACCGTGTCGGCGCCGCCGACCACGTGGTAGTTGGTGAGGATGTAGCCGTCCTTCGACACGATGACGCCGGAGCCGAGGCCGCGCTGGTGGAACTCGCGCGGCTGCTGGGCCTGCGGCCCGGACGGCCCGCCGAAGAAGCGGCGGAAGAAATCGTCGTCCGGACCCTGGAAGGCCGTGGGCGACATCTTGCCGGTGGTCTCGACGCGCACCGTGACCACGGCGGGCGCGACGACCTGGACGACGTCGGCGTACGAGTCGCGCCCGCCGGCCACGGCCTGCGGAAGCGGCGCGGCCGCCGCCGGCTGGGCCACCGGCGCCGGCGCCGCGTCGAGCACGGCGCCCCGGAGCGCCGCTCCCGCCCCCATCAACAGGACGGCCGTCACCACGGCCAGCCCGCCGCCTACGAGTCGATTCCTGAGTAGCTGTCGCATGGCAATCATTCCCCCTGGTTACTGTGACCAATCTCGCCGCCGGAACGGCCGAGCGTCGGGCCGGCCCAGTGGCTGCTTGTTCTATTTGACGACAGACGGGCTTGCGGGGACGTTGCCGGAGGATTACATCGATGAAAGGTGGGTCGGGTGGGTCGGGTGGGTCGGGCGGGTCAGGTGGGTAGGCGGACCTCGAACGTCGAGCCCCGGCCGGGCTCGCTGCTGGCACTCACGCGCCCGCCATGGGCTTCGACGATGGCCTTCACCAGGCTGAGGCCGAGCCCGAGGCCCCTCGCGCTGCGGCTGGCGTCGCCGCGGAAGAGCCGATCCCAGATGTGCGGCAGCTCACCGGGGGAGATGCCGGCGCCCGTGTCGCGCACGCGCAGCACGGCCGCGCTGCCCTCGCGCACGACCTCGACGGTCACGGCGCCCCCTGAGGGCGTGTACTTGACGGCGTTGTCGATCAGGTTGGCGGCCACCTGCTCGAGCCGTGTCCGGTCGGCGTCCACGACAATCCCAGCTGGACCCGTGAGCACAAGGCTGATCCCGCGGGACTCGGCCGTGTCGTGATACAGATCGACCGCTCGCGCGGCGACGTCGGCGAGGGCCACGGGGCCGCGGTGCAGCTCGATCGTCCCGCCCTCGGCCTCGCTGATGTCCATCAGGGTTTCGAGCATGACGAGCACGCGGTCGGTCTCCTCGACACAGTCGGCCAGCGCCTCGCGGTAGCGGTCGAGATCGGGCGGCCCGGCGAGCGCCATCTCCGCCGAGCCGCGCAGGCGCGTGAGCGGCGTGCGGAGGTCGTGCGAGACGTTGTCGAGCGAGTCGCGCATCGCGGCGACCAGACGCTCGATGCGATCGAGCATCACGTTGAAGAGTCCCGTCAACTCGCCGATCGCATCGCCGCCTCCGGCGCCCGCGTCCACCGGCACCCGCGCGTCGGTGCGCCCGGTGCGGATGATCCGCCGCACGGTCCGGTTCAGCCGGCGGATCGGCTCGGTCGCCGACCGCGTGACCAGCAACCCGCCCGCGACGGCGACGAACACCACGGAGAGCGCCACCAATCCGAGCGCCGCGCGCAGCCGCGCCAGCGCGGCCCGGCGCGCCTCCGCGCTCTTCCCGACCTGGACGAGCGTGCCGTCGGTCATGCGGAGCGACGCCATCTCGAGATCCGCCGGATCCCAGCCCTCGGCCATGCCGACGAGCACGGTCTCCTCGCCGCGATCGACCACGCGGACGAACAGCCGCTCGGGCGCGGTCCGCTGCTCGGCGCGGACGGTGTCGGCGAGCGCCTGGATCCCGCCGCGCGCGTAGACGTCCGCGTATTCCCCGAGCTTGGCCTGGGTGATCTGGCGATCGCGCTCGGCGAGCGACGACGCGGTCACCAGGTACGTCAGGCCGACGATCGCCGTCGAGCCGAGCACGAAGAGCGTGGCGTACCAGAGTCCGAGCCGCAGGCCGAAGGCCCGCGCCACCGGCGGGCGCCCGGGCTCAGGCTCGGAGGACATAGCCCACTCCCCGCACCGTGTGCAGCAGCTTCTTCTCGAACGGGCGATCGAGCTTCTCCCGCAGCCGGCTCACGAGCACGTCGACGACGTTGGTCTGCGGGTCGAAGCTGTACTCCCACACGTGCGAGAGGATCATCGTCTTCGACACGACGGCGCCGGCGTTGCGCATCAGGTACTCGAGAAGCGCGAACTCGCGCGGCCGGAGGTCCAGCGCGGCGCCGGCGCGCGTGACCTTCCGGCTCAGCAGATCCAGCGAGACGTCGTCGAGCGTGAGCGTCGTCGCGTCGACGGGCCGTGTCGCGCGGCGCACCAGGGCCTGGACGCGCGCCACGAGCTCGGCGAACGCGAACGGCTTGACGAGATAGTCGTCGCCGCCGGCCTGCAGGCCGCGCACGCGATCGTCCACCGAGCGCCGCGCGCTCAGGATCAGGACCGGCGTGGCGACCCCGCCCGTGCGCCAGGCCTCGATCACGGCGAGGCCGTCGCGCCCGGGCAGCATCAGGTCGACGATCGCCACGTCGTACGGACGGGCCGCGCCGGCGGCCAGACCGGCGGCGCCGTCGGCTTCATGATCCACCGCGAAGCCCGCTTCCCGCAGGCCCCGCACGACAAAGGCCGCGATGGCCGCGTCGTCTTCGACGAGGAGCGCGCGCATGCCTCGCATGATATCGGAGCGGCCGCCGCTCGGGGCCGTCACCAGGGCGTTCGAGGGCCGACGCCGCCCGGCGCCGCGCGCAGGTACTGCCGCGGCCAGGCCATCGGACGGCCGAGCGCCTGGGCCGCGTGCAGCGGCCAGTACGGATCCCGCAGCAGCTCCCGCGCCAGCAGCACGCAGTCCGCGCTCCCGTCGGCCACGATCGCCGCCGCCTGCGCCGCGGTCGTGATCAGCCCGACCGCGCCGGTCGCAATCGACGCCTCGCGCCGGATGCGCTCGGCGAACGGCGCCTGGTAGCCCGGGGCCGTCGGAATCGCCGCGCCTGGCACCGCGCCGCCCGACGAGCAGTCGATCAGATCGACGCCGGCCGCCTTCAGGCGGCGGGCCAGCTCCACGGCCTCGTCGAGATCCCAGCCGCCGGGCATCCAGTCGGTCGACGAGATCCGCACGAACACCGGCAGGCGGTCCGGCCACACGCGGCGGACCGCCCCCGCGACCTCGAGACAGAGTCGCGCGCGGCCGTCGAACGATCCGCCGTACGCGTCGGTGCGCGTGTTCACGAGCGGCGACAGGAACTCGTGGAGCAGGTACCCGTGGGCCGCGTGGACCTCGATCACGTCGAAGCCCGCGGCGCGCGCGCGGCCGGCCGCCGCGGCAAAGGCGTCGACGACCGCGCGCAGATCGGCCGGGCGTCAGCGCGCGCGGCGTCGGGCTGGCGGGAGCGAACGGCTCAGCGGCCGGTCCGACCGGCTGCCAGCCGCCGGCCTCCGGCGGCACGGCCGCGACGCCCTCCCAGGGCGGCGTCATGCTCGCCTTGCGGCCCGCGTGCGCGACCTGGATGCCGGCGGCGCAGCCCTGGTCGTGAATGAAGGCGACGATCCGCGCCAGCCCCTCGACATGGGCGTCGCTCCAGATCCCGAGATCGACGGGACTGATCCGCCCCTCGGGCGCGACCGCCGTGGCTTCCGTGAAGACGAGGCCCGCGCCACCGGCCGCGCGGCCGCCGAGATGGACGAGGTGCCAGTCGTTCGCGAAGCCGTCGCGGCTCGAGTACTGGCACATGGGCGACACGACGATCCGATTCGGCAGCGTGATGTCGCGCAGGGGCAGCGGGTCGAGCAGGTGCGGCATGCCGATCATTCTCGCTCAGCGCGGCTTCTTCGGCGGCGTTGGTCCCTTCGCTGCCTCGAGCAGCGCCCTCGCCGCGAGGCCCGTGCCGAACAACGGACGGTCGGGATCCGCCCACTGGTAGGCAGGTTTCCCCCATGCGCGGGCGATGAACCGCACGTCCTGGGACGCCGTGAGCCGCTTGAGCGTGGTGTGGATCACGGCGACGTCGTTCTCGTACCGGGTGAGGTCAAGCCCCATCGCGCCGAGCTGCGCGCGAATCTCGGCGACGGTGAGCGGCTGTCCGGCGCCGCGCAGCACCATGCGGCAGGCGTCGGTGAGGCCAAGCGGCACCGTTGGCTCGAAGCCGCAAAGCTTGAGAAGGCTCCCGACGGTCTGGGTGAGCTGCGCGATGCGCCGATCGAGGTCGGCGCGCTGGGCGGCGAGGCGTTCGAGCTCCCGGCTCGCCTCGTCGAGCGCCGTCTTGTAGGCGTCGTCGGCCATACATGCAATTACACATTATGTGTAAGTCCAGGTCAACGCCCTCCTGGACGGCGCGAAAGGTAGTACATTAGTGAACCGTTTCGCCTTCCCGGCGAGAAAGGACCACCGTGAAAGCCCCACTTCCCGGTGCGCTGCTGCTGGCTGCCTGCATGGCGGCCGCGCCGGCCGCCGCACAGACCGACCGCCCCGCGCCGCCGAGAGCCTTCCTGGGCGGCGTCCCCGATGAGGGCCCGCCGGCCGATCAACTGCTGTCGCTCGGCATCGTTGACGCGATCAATCGCGGACTCACGCACAACCTGGGCCTGCTCAACGCGCAGAACGACGTCGACCGCGCCCAAGGCTCGCGCTGGCAGGCGTTGAGCGACCTGCTGCCGGATGTGAGCGGGCGCATCGGCGTGACACGCCAGGAAGTGAATCTGGCCGCGTTCGGCTTTCCGCTGCCGGCGGGCGTGCCCTCGGTGGTCGGCCCGTTCAACGTCTTCGACGCCCGGCTCTCGGTGTCGCAGTCGGTCTTCGACCGGAGCGCGATCACCGGCGCGCGGGCCGAGACGCACCGTGTCGCGGCGGCGCAGCACACGGTGCAGAGCGCGCGCGACCTCGTGGTGCTGGTGACATCCGACCTCTATCTGGCGGCCCTCGCCGCCCGCACGCGCGTCGACTCCGCCGAAGCGCAGCTGGGCACCGCGCAGGCGCTGTACGATCAGGCCACCGACCTGCGCACGGCGGGCCTCGTGGCGGCGATCGACGTCCTGCGCGCCGAGGTCGAGCTCGAAACCGCGCGCCAGCGGACGACAGCCGCGCGCAACGGCTACGAGACATCGAAGCTCGCCCTCGCTCGCGTGATCGGCCTGCCCCTCGGCCAGCCGTTCACGCTCGTCGACGACGTGCCGTACGTGCCGCCGCCGGAAACCACGCTCGAGCAGGCGCTCGCGCTCGCCTACCGGACGCGGCCCGACTACCTCGCGGCCCTGGAGCGCGTGAGCGCCGCGGAGGCCGACCGCGCGTCGATCGCGGCCGAGGCGCTCCCGTCGGCGGCAGTCAACGCCAACTACGGGACGATCGGCCAGTCGGTGGGCGACTCGCACTCGACGTTCAGCGTGACGGGCGCCGTGACGATCCCGATCTTCTCGGGCGGCAACCGGCGCGGGCGCCTGGCGCGGGCCGACGCGGCCCTGCGCGACGCCCAGGCGGAGGCCGACGATCAGCGCGCGGGCGTTTACTATGACATCCGCGAGGCGTTCCTGAGCCTGCAGGCCAGCGAGGACGTGCTCCACACGGCCGAGCGCTCGCGCACGCTCGCGGCGAGCGAGCTCACCCAGGCGCGCGACCGCTTCGCCGCCGGCGTGGCGAGCAACGTCGAGGTGGTGCAGGCGCAGGGCGCGGTCGCGGCCGCCAACGAGCAGTACACGGCCGCGCTGTACCAGTTCAATGTCAGCAAGGCGCTGCTCGCGCGGGGCGTGGGCGGCGCCGAGCAGATGATTCGCGACTTTCTCGGAGGACTGCGGTAATGGCAAACGGCAAGGAATGGTCCGAACCGGCGCGCAAGCGCCTGCGGCTCGGCATCGGCGCGGCCGTGGTCGTGCTGGCGGGTCTGGGCGCCTGGCTCTGGATGACGGCGGGCCGTGAGTCGACCGATGACGCGCAGGTCGACGGGTACGTGACGCCCGTGGCGCCGCGCGTCGGCGGGACGGTCGCGAAGGTGCTCGTGGCCGACAATGAGGAGGTCCAGGCCGACGCGACGCTCGTCGAGCTCGACCCGAGCAGCTACCAGGTCGCCGTCGACCGCGCGAAGGCCGATCTCGCCGACGCCGTCGCGGCCGCCACGGCGGCGCACAGCGGCGTGCCGATCGCGACCACGTCGACGGCGTCCGACCTGACGACGGCCCAGAGCGGGCTGACGCAGGCGACGAGCGGCGTGTCCGGCGCGGAGCGCGAGCTCGAGGCCGCGAAGGCGCGCCAGACGAGCGCGGAGGCGCGCGTCCGCGAGGCCGAGGCGAACCAGACGCGCGCCGCCAAGGACGTCGAGCGCCTGCGCGCGCTCGTCGAGAAGGACGAGATTTCCGAACAGCAGTTCGACGCGGCGCGCGCGGCGTCCGACGCGCAAAGCGCGGGCCTCGACGCGGCCCGCGCGCAGGTCACCGAGGCAACCGCGGCGATGCGCGTCGCCGAGAGCCGCCTGGCGCAGGCGCACGCGGGCGAGGCGCAGGCCCAGGCGTCGGTGCGGACGGCGAACACGGGACCGGATCAGGTGACCGCGATGCGGGCGCGAGCCGACGCCGCCGACGCGCGTGTCGCGCTCGCGCGCGCCTCGCTCGCGCAGGCCGAGCTGAACCTCCAGTACACGACCGTGAAGGCGCCGCGGCACGGCCAGGTGAGCCGGAAGAGCGTGGACGTCGGCCAGGTGGTGCAGGCCGGCCAGCCGCTGCTCGCGCTGGTCCCGCTCGACGAGGTGTGGATCACCGCCAACTTCAAGGAGACGCAGATCACGAACATGCGGGCCGGCCAGCGTGTGACGATCAAGGTGGACGCCTACGGCGGCCACGAGGTCGAGGGCCACATCGACAGCATCTCGGCGGCGACCGGCGCCCGCTTCAGCCTGCTGCCGCCCGAGAACGCGACGGGCAACTTCGTGAAGGTCGTGCAGCGCGTGCCCGTGAAGATCGTGCTCGACGGCCCGCCCGACCCCGCCTTTCCGCTGCGGCCCGGCATGTCCGTGACGCCCACGGTGTATACGCAATAGGAGAGGGGGGAAGTATGGAAGTTAGGAAGTCAGGAAGTAAGGAAGTTGGTTCTCGCTTCCCCACTTCCCCACTTCCCCACTTCAATACTTCCAAACTTCAACACTTCCTCACTTCCTCACTTCCTCACTTCCTGACTTCATGAGTTCAGAAAGTCCCGTCGTCAACCCGTGGATCGTCGCCGTCTCGGTGATGTTCGCCACGTTCATGGAGGTGCTCGACACCACCGTGGTGAACGTGTCGCTGCCGCACATCGCCGGCAGCCTCTCGGCGACGATCGACGAGGCCACGTGGGTGCTGACGTCGTACCTGGTGGCGAACGCGATCATCCTGCCGATGACGGGATGGCTCGCGAGCCGGTTCGGCCGCAAGAACCTGCTCATGCTGTCGGTGGTGGGGTTCACCTCGGCGTCGTTTCTGTGCGGGCTCGCGCCCACGCTCGGCTCGCTCGTGTTCTTCCGCATCATCCAGGGCGCGACCGGCGGCGCGCTGCAGCCGCTGTCGCAGGCGGTGCTCCTCGAGGCGTTCCGCCCCGAGGATCGCGGCAAGGCCATGGGCTTCTGGGGCCTCGGCATCGTCGTGGCGCCGATCCTCGGCCCGGTGCTGGGCGGGTGGCTGACCGACTCGTATTCGTGGCGGTGGGTGTTCTACATCAACATCCCGGTCGGCATCGCGTCGATCGTGATGACCAAGCTCTACATCTTCGACCCGCCGTACATCCGCAGCACCGTGCGGAAGATCGACTACTGGGGCATCGGAATGCTCGCGGTCGGGATCGGCGCGCTGCAGATCGTCCTCGACAAGGGCCAGGAAGTCGACTGGTTTGCGTCCAACCTGATGACGATCCTCGCCGTCCTGAGCGCGGTCACGCTCGTCACGCTCATCATCCACGAGTGGCGGACCGACGACCCGGTGGTCGATCTGCGCGTGTTCAAGGAACGCAGCTACGCGGTGGGCGTGTTTCTGATGACGGTGGTCGGCTTCGTGCTGTACGGCAGCCTCGTGCTGCTGCCGATCATGCTGCAGACGCTGCTCGGCTATCCGGCGCTCCAGGCGGGCATCGCCATGGCGCCGCGCGGCGTCGGATCGTTCTTCATGATGCCGTTGACGGGCCTGCTCATCGGCCGCATCGACGCGCGGCGCCTGCTGACGGTCGGTCTGATCGTGGCCGGCGTGACGCTGCTCTGGCTCGGCGACCTGAACCTGCAGGCGGGCTACTGGGACATCTTCTGGCCGCAGCTCGTGCAGGGCATGGCGCTCTCACTCCTGTTCGTCCCGCTGACCACCGTGTCGATGGACGCGATCCCGCGAGAGAAGATGGGCAACGCCACCAGCCTGTTCAATCTCATGCGCAACATCGGCGGCAGCATCGGCATCGCCACGACGGGCACGATGCTGGCGCGGCGCCAGCAGACGGTGACGGCGGTGCTCGGCGCGAATGTCTCGGCGCTCGACGCGGGCTCCACGATGCGGTTCGAGCAGCTGCGCGCCGGGTTCATGGCCGCCGGCGCCGATGCCGCCACCGCGACCAGCCGCGCGTACGCGGCGCTCTTCGGAATGGTCCGCCAGCAGGCCGCCATGGTCGCCTTCGTCGACATCTTCCAGCTGCTCGGGATCGTGTTCATCGTCATGGTCCCGCTCATCCTGCTGATGAAGCGTCCGCGCACGAGCCACGAGGCCGGCGCCGCCGCCGCGGGACACTAGGGGTACACTTCCCGTCATGCGCTGCGTCCCGGCCCTGTCGATGGTGATGGCCGCCGCGGTCGTGTGCGGCGCGGCGCCCCCGCAGGACACTCCGCCCGCTCCCCTGTCGTTCTCCGCCTGGCTCGACGGCGTGCGCGACGAGGCCGTCGCCCGCGGATTGCGCGCCTCGGTGGTCGAGGCCGCGCTGGCCGATCTCGTGGCGCCCGACGCGACGATCGTCGAGCGCGACCGCACGCAGGCCGAGACGGTCCAGACCCTCGAGCAGTACCTGCGGGGCCACGTGACAGCGGCCGCCCGGCGCAACGGGGATGCGATGTGGGCGCGCCACCGGACCCTGCTGCGCCAGGTCTCGACGCGCTACGACGTGTCCGAGCGCGTCATCGTCGCCGTCTGGGGCTTCGAGTCGAACTTCGGTCGCTTCAGCGGCACGCGGCCCACGATCGCCGCCCTCGCCACGCTCGCGTGGGACGATCGGCGCCCCACCCTCTTCCGCCGCGAACTCCTCAGCGCGCTCGAGATCCTCGACCGCGGCGACATCGATCTGGCGAGCCTGAAGGGCTCGTGGGCCGGCGCGATGGGCCAGACGCAGTTCATGCCGTCGAGCTACCTGGCCTTCGCGCAGGACTTCGACGAGGACGGCACCCGGGACATCTGGCACTCCTCGGCCGACGTGCTGGCGTCGATCGCCTACTACCTCGCGGCGCACGGCTGGCACGAAGGCGAGCGCTGGGGCCGCGAGGTCGTCGTCTCGCGCGCGGCGGCCGCGCGGGCGGCGGAGGTGCCGGCGAACGAGGGGGCGTGCGCCGCGCGCCGGTCGATGTCCGTGCCCCTGCCGCTCGCCGACTGGCAGGCGATGGGCGTGCGGCTGCCCGGCGGACGGCCGCTGCCGGTCTCGAGTACGCTCGAAGCGTCGCTCGTGTCGGGCGAGTCGCGCGAGTTTCTGGTGTACCGCAACTATGACGCCCTGCTCGAATACAACTGCGCGCAGGCCTACGCCCTGGGCGTGGGCCTGCTGTCCGACGCGCTGCGCGCGCCCTGAGCCCCCGAGGAGACCGGAATGAGCCAGTTCGAACTCGACCCCCGCGGCGTGATCGCGCCGTGCCCGCAGTGCGGCACGAAGAACCGCCTGGCGTTCGATCACCTCGGCGCCGACAGCCGGTGCGCGCAGTGCAAGACTCCGATCGCGGCGCCCGGCGCGCCGATCGAGGTGGCGAGCACCGCGGACTTCGACGCCGCGCTCGCGCAGTCGACCGTGCCGATCATCGTGGACTACTGGGCCCCCTGGTGCGGCCCCTGCCGCATGGTCGCGCCGGAGCTCGAAAAGGTCGCCGCGCGGCTGTCGGGCCGCGCGCTCGTGCTGAAGGTCAACACCGACGTGCTGTCGGATCTGGGCCAGCGGTACGGCGTCCGCTCCATTCCGACGATGGCGGTGTTCCAAGGCGGGCGGGAAGCCGGCCGTACCGTCGGGGCGCGCCCGGCGAGCGAGATCATCGCGTTCGTGGAAGAGACCACCGCGCAACCTTAGCGTCCGGTTTCAGCCGGGCTGTGGCAACATCCACGCATGCAGCGACACGCCCGCCACCCCCGGCTTCCCCGCCTGCTTCCCGCCCTGCTCCTCGGCGCCGCGCTCAGCGCCGCGTGCGGCACCGCGCTCGCGCCGCCGGCGGCGCCCGCCACCGGCACGGCCGCGGCGTTCGGCCTCGAGGAAGCGACGATTGACCAGCTCCAGCAGCGCATGGAATCCGGCCAGGAGACCTCGCGGTCCCTCGTCGACCAGTACCTGGCCCGCATCGCGGCGCTCGACCGCGACGGCATCCACGCCGTGCTCGAAGTGAACCCCGACGCGCGGGCGATCGCCGACGCGCTCGACGCGGAGCGGCGCGCGCGCGGCCCGCGCGGCCCGATGCACGGCATCCCCGTCCTCCTCAAGGACAACATCGCGACGGCGGACCAGATGCAGACCACCGCCGGCTCGCTCGCGCTCGAGGGCGCGAAGCCCCCGGCCGACGCGTTCCTGGTGGCCCGGCTGCGCGCGGCGGGCGCCGTGATCCTCGGCAAGACGAACCTGAGTGAATGGGCGAACTTCCGCTCCACGCATGCGTCGAGCGGTTGGAGCGGCCGCGGCGGCCAGACGCGCAACCCGTACGCGCTCGACCGATCGCCGTCGGGATCCAGCTCGGGATCGGGCGCGGCGGTCGCGGCCAACTTCGTCACGGTGGCCGTGGGCACCGAGACCGACGGCTCGGTCGTCTCGCCGGCCAGCAGCACCGGCCTCGTGGGCATCAAGCCCACGCTCGGCCTCGTCAGCCGCGCCGGCATCGTGCCCATTTCCCACAGCCAGGACACCGCCGGGCCGATGGCGCGCACCGTGACCGACGCGGCGCACCTGCTCACGGCGATGGCCGGCGTCGATCCGAACGATCCCGCGACCGCCGCCGCGGCCGGACACGTCGAGGACTTCGCCGCCGAACTGGATCCCGACGCGCTGCAGGGCGCGCGGATCGGCATCGTCCGCAACGCGGGGTTCGGCGCGCAGCCCGACGTGGATCGCCTGATGGACGCCGCGATCGCCGGCCTGAAAGCGAAAGGCGCCGTGATCGTGGATCCGGCGAACATCACGACGCTCGGCCGCTTCGACAGCAGCGAGTTCCAGGTGCTGCTCTACGAGTTCAAGGACGACCTGAACGCCTACCTCGCGACACTCGGCCCGTCCGCGCCCGTGCACTCGCTCGCCGACCTCATCGCCTTCGACACGGCGCACGCCGCCGACGAGATGCCGATCTTCGGGCAGGAGCTCCTCGAGCAGGCCAACGGTGACGCCCGGCCGTCACGGGCGGCGTACGAGAAGGCGCTCGCCGATGATCACCGCCTCGCCGGCGCCGAGGGCATCGACGCTGTGATGACGAAGAACCACCTCGACGCGCTTGTCGCGCCCACGTCGATCCCGGCCTGGCTCATCGATCACGTGAACGGCGACAGCGTGCCGTTCGCGGCGGTCTCGGCGGGCGGGCCGATCTCGGTCGCGGCCGTCGCCGGCTATCCGCACGTGACCGTGCCGATGGGATTCGTCGACGGCCTGCCGGTGGGGATCTCGTTCCTCGGCCGCGCCTGGAGCGACGCCGCGCTGATCAAACTGGCGTTCGCCTACGAACAGGCCACGCACCACCGCCAGCCGCCCACCTTCGCCGCGACGGCCGCCGAACCGCACTGACCCTGATCACAAAATGCAACACGAAGACGCGAAGACCCGAAGAAGACCCGTTTCTTCTTCGGGCCTTCGGGCCTTCGGGCCCTCGTGGTTGCCTTCCACTGGGGCTCCCGAACAGGTTCCGTGCATCTAGGCATTTGCTGGTCGCCGTGTTGGTCGTCGCCGCGTCCGCCGCCGTCGTCGCGCAGTCGGGAGGGTGGTACACCTTCTGTCCCGGATGCGCCAAGTACATCGGTGGCGACGCGAAGATGGGGCCGTTCGCCACGGTAGATGAGTGCAACGTCCAGAGGAACATCGCGATCGCCAACTCGTTTCCGTTCGAGAAATGCACGACTTCTGAAACCGGCAGCAAGGGCTCCCGTGCGGCCGTCGCCGTACCGCTGCTGGCTGCCGGTGGCGCGGGCCTCGGCTATTGGGGAGGAGCGGCCCTCTCCGAGAATGACCCGGAGAAGACCCAGAACGGCCTCGGCATCGGTCTCGGTAGCGGACTGGCCGTCGCCGGCCTGACGCACTCCAGAGAGCTTGGGCCGGTCGGCACCGCCGCCACCCTGGGCGCCGGCGCGGCTATCGGGACGGCCAGCTATGAACGGAACCAGCGCCTCGATGGCAAAGAGGTCCATATCGAGCGCGACGCCGTCGCCGTGGGCGCCGCGGCGTACGCGCAAGGGACGAGCGTCGCGACCATCCCGGACACGGTCCCGCCGTCAGTGCGAGCCGAGTTGTCGAACGCCCGGCTGACGCTCATGGCGAGAATCGTCGCGCACAACGCCTGGGTTGACGAGTTCAACCGGCAGTGTCCCGCGGAGACCAGTGCCCCGACACACCCGCGCCACGCCGCCTGCGGCCGGGAAGTGCCCGGCCTGCTGGGCGAGGGGGACACGCTCGAGGCGGACAAGATCCAGTTCAACACCCGGGTCGCGACCGCGGCGACGGTCAACACCGATCCAAGTGTCGTCGATGCCCGCGAGGTGCAGGAAGGCAACGCCCTGGTGGCCCAAATCCCCGCGCTGGCACGTTCGCCGGCCGCCGGCCTGATGGCCAGGGGCTTCGCCGAGATCATCAACCATCATTGGCCGCTGGCGCTCGTGCTGTGGCAGCAGGCGCTCAACAACGACCCCGGCAACGACGCCATCAAACGCAGCGTCGAACTGGCGCAGTGGACGGTCGAGTACGAAAAGCGTGGCGTCCACGAGCAGACGACAGGGGCCGCGCGACTCGCGCAGATGGGGAAAGACTACAAAGACGAAGCGGACCGAATCTCCGAGGCCGAGGCCTGGCGCGCCAACGAGCGCCTCACGCAGGACGCCCTGGATACCATCGCTCGCTGACGACCGTTTCGTCTTCGTGCCTTCGGGCCTTCGTGGTTGCCTTTTCGTGATCCCGATCGCAGCGTGATCAGGCTGTCGCTTGCCAGATCGCGCGCCCGACGAAGAACGGTCCCAGGCGATCGAGGTAGAGCGACGTCTGCTGCGTCTTCCGCATGCTCTGGACGACGGCCGAGAGTGGAAACAGGGCCTTGCCGATCAGGCCGATGACGAAGTCGTTGTCGTCCCGGTCGAGGCCGTGGCACGCCAGGCGGATGTCGTGCGCGTAGTCGCCGGCGCCGAATGACATGCCGATCGCGCCATGCTCGGCGAGGATGACGCGCTGCTCGTCGGCCGGGAGCTGCGCGAACCGGCCGCTCCGCCGCAGCGGATACCACACCGCCCAGGGCCACTCCGGGTTGAGCACCGTGCGGCGCGGCCGCTCGAGCAGCGTGTCGACCAGGTCCGGCTCGTAGCCGATCGAGTAGGTGCGCCCGAGCATCGTGTATTCCGGCTTCTGGACCAGGCCCGCGAACGGCCCGGCGTTCACGACGGGGCGCACGGTGTCGATGAACGCGGCCGGATCCTCGGCGAAGGTGAGGAGCGCCACGCCGCGCGGGTCGTTGGCGTCCTCGTAGAGTACGCCCGGATGGCCGGCGCGCTCGAGCGCCGCGGCCAGCGGCCGCGCGTCCGGGCAGCCGCCGAAGGCGACGAGCTGCATGAACAGGCGCGTGTCGGCCCGCTGCGGCTGGCCGTTCTTCATGCCGCCCTTTTCGCTCAGATCCGGCGGCTCGGGTCCGCGGCGCGCCGGCGGTTGCGTATCGGTGGAGGTCGGGTGAGCCATGCCGACGAGTATAATCCGCCGCGTCCCGGCCCACGGATCCAGACTGGCGAAACGCGCCGGTTTTCGGTAGGATCTCGTCGCCGGATCCGGCGTGTCGCCGGAAGCTACGGACGCGGAGAAAACGCCAGCATGCCATTCATTATTACGGACCCCTGTATCGAAACGAAGGACACCGCCTGCGTGGACGTCTGCCCGGTGGACTGCATCCACCCGCGCAAAGACGAAGCCGAGTTCGCGGAAGCGACGATGCTCTACATCCACCCGGAGGAGTGCATCGACTGCGGCGCGTGCGTGCCGGCGTGCCCGGTGGCGGCGATCTACGAGAGCATCGACGCGACGCCCGCGCACCAACAGGATCTGGTCGAAGCCAATGCGGTCTATCGCCTGGGCGACGCCGACGCGATGGCCAAGGCGGAGGCCGTCGTCAAGGCGCACGTCGCCGCGCACGCCGACATCATGGCGGTGCCGGCGGCCGAGCGGCAGGCCGCGCACGCGCGGTTCTGAACACCGCTGAAGATCGCCACCTGGAACGTCAACGGCATCCGGGCGCGCCACGCGCAGGTCCACGAATGGATCGCGCGGGAGCGCCCGGACGTCGTCTGCCTGCAGGAACTCAAGGCCGCCCCCGAGCAGATCCCGGAACTCCTCCTCGACCTCGGCGAGTACTGGCCGGTACTGGCACGGCGGCAAGGGCTACTCGGGCGTCGGCCTGCTCGTCGCCCGCGCGCTCAGCCCCGAGCGTCCCGTGTTCGGCCATCCCCCCTTCGACTTCGAGCACCGCATCGTCGCCGTCGAGCTGCCCGCGTTCACCGCGGCGTCCGTGTACGTGCCCAATGGCGGCAAGGACTACGAGGCGAAGCTGCGCTTCCTGGAGGCGCTCGACGCGTGGGCCGGCGCGGCCGAGGCGGCGGGCCGCCCGCTCGTCGTCTGCGGGGACATGAACGTGGCCCAGACCGACCGCGACGTGCACCCGAAGGAGCGGAAGGCCGGCGCCATCGGCCAGCGCCCGGACGAGCGCGCGCTCGTGGCGCGGATCCTCGCGCGCGGTCTCGTGGACGTCGCGCGGCAGCTCGCGCCGGACGACGAGACGATCTTCACGTGGTGGCCGCCCTGGCGGCAGATGCGCCAGCGGAACATCGGCTGGCGGATCGACGCCATCTGGGCGAGCGCGTCGCTCGCGGCGCGGGCGACGGCGTGCCCCGTGCAGGCCGACGTCGGCACGAGCGATCATGCGCCGCTCATGGCGACGTTCACATAATTGCCGGTCCGGCCTCAGCCGACGCGTGGGGTCCGGTTTCAGCCGGACCTTCATGGTATTCTGACCCTCTAGTCCCATGTACGACGAGGAACCCCCGCTGACCGCGCCCGACGAGCCCGTGGCGCCGGCCCTGGACGATCAGGCGGCGCTTCCCTTCGCCGACCTCCCCTCGATCCCGCCGCCGGCCGCGGCCCAGCCGAAGCCCCCGCAGGAATCTGTCTGGCGCCGCGTGTGGATCGAGCTCGTGTCGGGCGTGCAGACGCTCTTCTCGGCGGCGGTCTACGCGACGCTGATCGTCACGTTCGGCTTCCAGGTGGCGCGGGTCGACGGGATGAGCATGGCGCCGACGCTGGAGGATCAGGACCGGCTCATCGTGAACAAGCTGGTCTACGAGATCGGCGAGCCGCAGCGCGGCGACATCGTGATGCTCTACTACCCGCTCAACCCGGAGAAGCTGTTCGTGAAGCGCGTGATCGCGAAGGAAGGCGACACGGTGCGGATCGAGGACGGCCACGTCTTCGTGAACGACGTCCCGCTGCAGGACGACTACGTGGCACCCGAGTACCGCAGCCACGACGATTGGGGCCCGCAGATCGTGCAGCAGGGCTACGACTTCGTGATGGGCGACCACCGCAACAACAGCTCTGACAGCCGCGCCTGGGGCTCCGTGCCGAAGAAGTACATCGTCGGCAAGGTGAACATCCGCTGGTGGCCCCTGCAGGACGCCCGGATCTTCTGACCCGTGCCCTCCACGGCGCGCACGGTTGTCATCGCGGCCGCTGATCTGCTTCCCGAGCTCAGCCGGGCGGCGCGTGCCGACGGCGAGGTGCTGGCGTTCGCGGACGAGGACGCGCTGCGCGCCGTCGAGGCGATCGTCGCGCACCGGCCGAACCGCATCGCGCTCGATCACATCTTCGCGGCCACCCCTCGCGGCGCGGCGCTCATCAGCCGCGTGAAGACGGACCCCATGCTGACCCACGCCCAGATTCACGTCGTCTCGGCGAGCGGCGAGTTCCACGCGGCCGAGGTGCCCGACGCGCCAGGCGGGGCGCCGGTGCTCGATCAGATCGGCACGCGCCGGGCGCCCCGCTACCGGATCGCGGGGGCGCTCGACGTCCTGGTGGACGGGCACGCGGCGCAACTCGTGGATCTCTCGACGAGCGGTGCGCAGGTGAGGCGGCCGCTCGCCCTCAAGCCCGGGCAGCGCGTGCGCCTGGCGCTGGCCGACCCGTCGGCCACCGTGCGCGCGTCGGGCGCCGTGGCCTGGGCGTCGTTCGAAATTCTGCCGGGCGCGGGAGGATCCCTCTATCGAGCCGGTATCGAGTTCCAGGGCCCCGACGAAGCCGCCCTCGACGCGTTCCGCACCCGAAACAGCTGACGCGTCCCGGCCGAGGGACTCAGATGGTGAGCGTCAGGCCGCCCTGGAGCCTGTCGAGCACGTCGTCGCGCAGGATCGTGTCCTCGCGCTCCGAGCCGGTGGAGATGACGGCAGCGGGCACGCCCGACACGTCCTCGAGGTACCCGATGTAGCGCCGCGCCGTCTCGGGCAGGTCGCTGAAGCGGCGCACGCCCTTGGTGGGCTGCGACCAGCCGGGCAGCGTGTCGTAGACCGGCTCGCACGCGGCCAGCTGCGCCACGTCGGCCGGGAAGGTCGTCGAGCGTCTCGCCGCGGTGCTTGTACGCCACGCAGACCTTGATCTCGTCGAGGCCATCGAGCACGTCGAGTTTGGTGAGGGCGAGAGCGTCGAGACCGTTGACGCGCACGGCGTAGCGCACGCCGACCGCGTCGTACCAGCCGCAGCGGCGCGGCCGCCCGGTCACCGCGCCATATTCATTCCCGCGTGTCGCGGAGGCGGTCGCCCATCGGGCCGGTCAGCTCGGTCGGCAGGGGCCCTTCGCCGACCCGCGTCAGGTAGGCCTTGGCCACGCCGAGCACGGCGCCGATGGCCCGGGGGCCCACGCCGAGGCCCGTGCAGATGCCCCCCACGGTCGCATTCGACGAGGTGACATAGGGATACGTGCCGTGATCGATGTCGAGCAGCGTGCCCTGGGCGCCCTCGAACAGCACGGACCGGCCCTGGCGGGCGGCATCGGTCAGGAGCACCGATACGTCGCGAATCCAGGGCTTGAGGCGCTCGCCGTGCGCCATGATCTGCTCCACCACGGCCCGCCAGTCCATGGTCGAGTCCTGAACGAGGCGGTTTCGGGCGGTCACGTTGTCGCGAATGTTCTGCTCGAGGGCCGCGCGGTCGCGCAGGTCGGCCACGCGGATGCCGCGGCGCGCGATCTTGTCCTCGTAGGCCGGCCCGATGCCGCGGGAGGTCGTGCCGATCTTGCGCTCGCCGCGCCGGGCCTCGGCCAGCAGGTCGAGGTCGCGGTGATACGGCAGGATCAGGTGCGCTTTTTCGCTGACACGACGATGCGATCGCCGACGTCGATGCCGGCCTTGATCAGCTCGTCGACCTCCGCGAAGAGCGCCTGGGGATCGATCACGACGCCGTTGCCGAGCACGCACGTCACGCCGGCGTGCAGGATGCCCGAGGGAATGAGCCGGAGCACAAATTTCGCACCCGCGACGTACACGGTGTGTCCGGCGTTGTGGCCGCCTTGATACCGCGCGACGATGGAGAAGTTGGGCGTCAGCAGATCGACGATTTTTCCCTTGCCTTCGTCGCCCCACTGCGCGCCGAGCACCGCAAGATTCATGGCCCGAACAGTCTAACCTCAAATCGCGCGCGCAACGCCCTCGCGTCCGCGCGAGTCAAGCAAATAATTTTTCATCTTGCTGATTGACAACACGCGCCGCGCTTTTTAAGGTCTAGACTTCGTCGGTGCGCCCCCACACCGACATACGACATTCAAGGAACGCGAATGCTGACGCCTCGACCCACTCTCATGCGCCGCGTCATGTCGGCGCTCGATGCGTCCCCGTCCAGAATTCCCGTCCTGCTCGGCGGGTGCGGCAGCGGCCGCACGACGCTGCTGCTGCAGCTCCGCGATCGACTCAACCGGATGTCGGCGCAGTACGTGGACGTGGAGCGAACCGCCACGACGCCGGAACGCTTCCTGCGCGCGATCGCGGCGCCGTCGCCGTTCCCGGTGAGCGACCAGGCGCCGGCCGGCGCGCGCCCCGCGTTCGACGCCGCGCTCGCGTTCTTCGCACGCGCGCGCACCAGCGCGGCCGAGCCGGCCACGTTCCTGCTCGACGAGTTCCTCGAGCTCCGGACGTTCGAGAGCTTCCCGGGCCTGCGTCGCGTGCTGCACGATTTCATGGACGGCCTGGCCGCGAGCCCGAACCGCTTCGTTCTCGGGAGCCGCTACACCGCGCGCGCGCTGCGCCTCCTCAAGGACCGCTCGTCTCGCTTCGAAGTCATTCACATGCCTGGACTTACGGCCGAGGAGACGCTCGACATGCTCGGCGCCGCCACGGCCGGCAGCCCCGACGCCGAGTACCTCGCCCGCACCGTCCAGGCGCTGGCTGACGGCCGGCCGGCTTACGTGCGCGCCATCGCCGACGAGCTGATCGCCGAGCGGCAGCACGCCGCCGACGTCGGCGATCCGATCAGCACGCTCAGCTCGCTCTTCGCCGCCGACGCGCGCCTCTCGCGCCAGTGCAACTTCAGCTACGAGCTGCGCCTGCACCGCGCGCGCGGCTACGGCGCCCTGAAAGCGATTCTCGAAATCCTGGCGGACGAGGAAGGGCTCACGCTCACCGAGATCTCGCAGCGGCTGCACCGGACGCCCGGCTCGACGAAGGACTACCTGTCGTGGCTCGAGGACGTCGACCTCGTCACGGCGCGGCAGAAGCGCTACAGCTTCACCGACTCGCTGCTCCGCGTCTGGGTCCGCCTCCACTGCCGCGCGTCCGCGCCGAGCGAGGACGACATCGCGCGCGAAGTGCACCGCTACGCGCTGCCGCGCCTCCCCGCCCATGCCGACGCCGCCGCCACCACCGAACCCGCGATGGCGCTGGCCACCGCCGGCGGCGGCACCGCCGACGAAGACAAGAAGGCCTGGGGCATTATTGAAATCGACTAAGTGAGAAAGTTAGGAAGTGAGGAAGTCAGGAAGTGGCTTCCTCACCGCCGAACTTCCTAACTTCCTGACTTCCTCACTTCCTCAAGAGCTTTCCGGGCCCCGTCCTGCTCCGCGTCCTTCTTGCTCGCGCCCACGCCACGCGCGAGGGCTTCACCGTCCACGACCACATCGATCTCGAACTCCTTGCGGTGATCCGGCCCGTGCGTCGCCGCGAGCCGGTACTCCGGCAGCGGCCGATCCGCGGCCTGCAGGAACTCCTGCAGCGCCGACTTGTAGTCGCCCGCAGCGACGCTCGTGCCGTGCGCTTCGGCCAGCAGGTCGGCGAACTCCCGCATCACGAACGCCTGGGCCTGCTCGACCCCGCCGTCCAGGTAGATGGCCGCGATGAGCGCCTCATAGGTGTCGGCCAGCAGCGCCTGCTTGAACCGCCCGCCGGTCTTCTCCTCGCCCCGGCCGAGCAGCAGGTGCTCGCCGAGGCCCAGCCGCTCGGCCAGCTTCGCCAGCGCCGCCGTCGACACCACGGCCGCCTTGGCCTTCGACTTCCGCCCCTCGTCGAAGTCCGGAAAGTCGCGGAACAGGACGTCGGCGACGATGAATCCGAGCACCGCGTCGCCCAGAAACTCGAGCGACTCGTTGTCGAACACGCCGCCGGTGACGTCCTCGTTCGCCTTTGACGTGTGCGTGAGCGCGTGCTCGAGCAGGCCCCGATCCCGGAACCGGTAGGCGATCGCCTGCTCGAGGTCCGCGAACTCGTCCCGCAGGCGCGCCACGCTCCTGTTCGGCGCCGCCGTCCGGTGGCTCGCGATAATCCGCTGCGCCTCCTCCGCATCGTCGCGGCGCACGGAGATGCGGACCTCACCGAGGCCGTCCACGCTCAGGGGAAAGATCGAATGGGGCACGTCCGAGGCGATGACCGAAGGCATCCCGTGCGCCTCGAGCAGCCCGCGGACGATGCTGGCCTCGATGTCGGAGTGCGTGCGGAAGACGACGACCAGCTCCGTCACGAGGCCACCGCGGCGACCTCGAGGTCGTCGACCTTGAGCAGGATCATGGTCATGTCGTCGTGCTGCGGCGTGCTGCCGACGAAGGCGCTCACCTCGCGCAGCACGCGCTCCCGCAGCTCGTCGGGCGGCAGGCTCGCGTGGTCCTCGGCGATCTGGCCCAGGCGCGATTCGCCGAAGCAGTCGTCGGCGGCGTTCATCGCCTCGCTGATCCCGTCCGTGAACAGCACGCAGAGGTCGCCCGGATGGAGCGCCAGGGTCTCCTCGACGAGGTGCCGCTCGAACATCTCGCCCTGGTCCAGTTTGAGGCCGAGGACCATGCCGTCCGGCGCCAGGATCTCCGCGCGGCGCGAGGCCGCGCCCGGACCCGGCACGTAGATGAGCGGCGTGTGGCCGGCGCGCGCGTACGTCATCGTCCGCGCCCGGACGTCGATGACCGCGTACGTCGCGGTGATGAAGCTGCGCGCGTCGAGGTGCGGCGCGATCAGGCGGTTCGCGGCGATGAGCAGCTCGCGGGGCGACGCGTGGATCTGCGACAGCGAGAGCATGAGCCCCTTGAGCTCGGCCATGTAGAGCGCGGCCGACGTGCCCTTGCCCGAGACGTCCGCGATGAGCAGGCCCACGCGGTGATCGTCGATGGGCAGGAAGTCGTAGTAGTCGCCCCCGACCTCACGCGCCGGGACACAGAGGGCCGTGACCGACAGCCCGGGCATGACGAACTCGCCCTGCGGGAGCAGCGACATCTGGATCTCGTGCGCGATGCGCAGCTCCTCCTCGAGGCGCTTCTTCTCGGCGGCCTGCTGGAGCAGGTCCTCGATGCTCGAGGTCATCGAGTTGAACGACTCGGCCAGCTCGCCGAGCTGGTCGTGCGCGCGGACGGCGATCCGGTGGGTGAAGTCGGCCTGCCGCACGCGCTCGGTGCCCTCGAACAGCTCGTGCACCGACCCGGTGATCGACCGCGCGAGCACGAGCCCCAGCACCAGCGCCACGAACTGGATGATCAGGAACAGCCCGCCGACGACGACGAGCAGGATCAGCAGGACGCTGCCCGCGCTCCGGTTGCCGGGGACGCCCTGGGCGGCCGTAATCAGGTCGTAGACCTCCGCGACGCTCAGCTGCGTCGAGACGAGGAGCGACCGCGCGCCGCCGGTCGCCCAGTCGCGCGCGCTCAGGAACGTGACCCACGACAGCCCGGCCGTCGCGACCCCGTCCGCCTGGGCATCGGCCCGCCCGGGCGCCGAGGCCCCGTTGGCGAGCGCCTGGCTCGTGAGCGTCACGCGCGCGATCGCGACGCCGGTCTCGCCCCGGAGGCGCTGGCGCACGGCGCTGTCCACGGGCAGCTCGGCGACCACGGCGTAGCCGGGGGCGACGAGGTCGGGCATCGCCACGGCGCGCAGGATCATCGGCACGTCGCCGCCGCTCGCGCCGGCCGCGTCGGTGGTGAACAGTCCCGTCACGTTGTCGCAGCCGACCCAGGCCGGCAGCGCGGCGGGGGCGGCGCCGCCGGCCCACGGCCCCGCCACGGCGCGCGTGGGGCGGATCGGTCGCTCGGCGTCGCGATCGGCGCCCGCGTTCGAGCAGTCGAGATCCGCCGGCACGACGGCGAGGGACAGCTCGGGGAATTCGGGATTCGAGGCGCGCGCGCGGCCGAGGGCCGCTCCGGCGCTGAGCCCGCGGCCGCGCTGGATGTCGACGACCGCGCGGTCGGCGACGAAGCGGACTTCCTGCTCGAGCGCCTCGAGACGACTCTGCAAGAGGTACGAGCTGAAGTTGAAGAACAGCAGCAGGCCGGAGAGCAGGAAGAAGCAGGCGATCAGCAGGGCCGGCACGAACCCGATGAAGATGTACGAGAGGATGAGCTTCCGGCGCACGCGCCACAGCAGGCGGCGCTGCATGAAGACCACGAGCCGCCACGCGAAGTAGATCGCGGCGCCGGCGAGGGCGAGACCGGCGGCCGTGTCGACGATGCCGAGGACGGCGGGCAGCGGGCCGAACGCGCGCGCGGCCAGCGCGAGGGCCAGCTTCGCGACGGCGCCGACGATCAGGGCGCGTCCGGGCAGGGTGGACACGAGCGCGCGCAGCAGGGAAGCGTCTCGAAGGCGGGCCATGCTCGTGGACTTCGCGATATTAACAGAGTATCGTAGCCCGATCGTGAAGCTGTCTCCTCGCGCGCGCTTCTCCACCGTCTGCCTGCACGCCGGCCAGGAGCCCGACGCATCGACCGGCGCGATCGTCACGCCGATCTACGCGACGTCGACGTACGTGCAGGAGGGCCTTGGCCGGCACAAGGGCTTCGAGTACGGCCGCACGCAGAACCCGACGCGGCTCGCGCTCGAGCGGAACCTCGCGGCCATCGAAGGCGGCCACACCTCGTTCGCGTTCGCGTCGGGCATGGCCGCCATCGGCGCGGTGACCAGCGCCCTGGTCAGCGGCGACCACGTGATCGTCTCCGAGAACGTGTACGGCGGCACCTACCGGCTGTTCGAGAAGGTGCTCACGCGCGTCCAGCTCTCGTTCAGCTACGTCGACACCGGCGATCTCGACGCGCTCGATCGGGCGTTCACGCCGGCGACGCGCCTGGTCTTCGTCGAAACCCCGAGCAACCCCGTGATGCGGCTCACGGATCTGGCCGCCGCCGCGGACGTGGCGCACGCGCACGGCGCGCGGCTCGTCGTGGACAACACGTTCGCCAGCCCGTTCGTGCAGCGCCCGATCGCGCTCGGCGCGGACCTCGTGGTGCACAGCACGACGAAGTACCTGAACGGCCACAGCGACAGCATCGGCGGCGTGGTGATCACGGCCCGGCCGGACGAGGCCGAGTGGCTGCAGTTCATCCAGAACGCCGAGGGCGCCATCCTCTCGCCGTGGGACTCCTGGCTGGTGCTGCGCGGCACCAAGACGCTGGCGCTGCGGATGGTCCAGCACAACGCGAACGGCCTCGCGCTGGCGACGTTTCTCGAGGGCCATCCCAAGGTGCGGCGCGTCCACTACCCCGGCCTCGCCTCGCATCCGCAGCACGCGCTGGCCCAACGGCAGATGCGCGGGTTCGGCGGCATGCTGGCGTTCGAGCTGGGATCGCTGGCGGCGGCGCGCACGCTGCTCGAGGGCGTGCGGCTGATGGCGCTCGCCGAAAGCCTGGGCGGCGTCGAGACGCTCATCTCCCACCCGGCGACGATGACGCACGCGTCGGTGCCCGCCGAGCGCCGCACGGCGCTGGGTATTACCGACGGTCTGGTCCGCATTTCCGCCGGCGTCGAGGACATCGAGGACCTCACGGAGGATTTGGCACAGGCGTTGGAGCGCGTGTAGCCGTTGGCTCGTAGCTGTTAGCGGTTAGCCCAATCACCAGATCACCCAATCACCAAATCACCAGATCACCAGATCACCCAATTCCCCCATCCCCTTGCTGCACTTCATCCAATCCGCCTTCAGCACGCTGTACAACGTCCCCGAGTTGATCCGGCTCGGCGGCCTCGTCGGGATGGTCGCGATCGTCTTCGCCGAGACGGGCCTGATGGTGGGGTTCTTCCTGCCGGGGGATTCGCTGCTCGTGACGGCCGGGATCTTCGCGGCGCGCGGCGACCTGAACATCCTGTCGCTGAACGGCCTCGTGATCCTGGCGGCGATCGCCGGCGACGCCACCGGGTACTTCATCGGGCGCCGCGCCGGGCGGGCGCTCTACAGCCGGCCCAACTCCCTGCTCTTCCGCCGCGAGCACCTGATCCGCACGCACGAGTTCTACGAGAAGCACGGCGGGAAGACGATCGTGATCGCCCGCTTCATGCCGATCGTGCGCACGTTCGCACCCGTCGTGGCCGGCGCGGCCGACATGACCTACCGGCACTTCGCGATCTATAACGTCATCGGCGGCGCCGCCTGGGTCGCGACCATGACGCTCATCGGCTACTTCCTCGGCCGGTCGATCCCGAACATCGAGCAGAACATCCACCTGGTGGTGGCCGGCGTGATCGCCCTCTCGCTCCTGCCGGGGTTCGTCGCGTGGATGCGCAGCCGGAAGAAGTAGTGCTGGGTGCTTAGGTGCTAGGTGCTTAGGTGCTAGGTGCTTAGGTGCTAGGTGCTGGGTGCTGGGTGCTGGCGTCGAGCCATCTCAGGTACGCCTCGCCTCCTCCGGCGACCGGGATCACTAAAAACTCGGGCACCTCGTACGGGTGCAGCTCGTGGAGCCGTGCTTTCAGGGCCTCGAGCCGGGCGGCCGTCGTCTTGATCGTGAGCGGCCGCTCGGCGTCGCGCTGGATGGCCCCTTCCCAGCGGTAGGTGGACGCCATCGGCGCGTGGACGTTCACGCAGGCAGCGAGGCGCTCGCCGACCAGCGTCCGCGCCAGCTCCTCGGCGCGGCCGTCGTCGGGCATCGTGGTCAGCACGAGGACGTAATCAGCCATCGAGCCTCTTGTACTTCATCGCGAGTTGTTGTACGTTGTGACGGCGGTGACGAAACCAGTGGATCAGCCTCAGCGGGGACGCCGGAAGCGCGGTGCCAGTCTGCCCTGGAACCTGGGCCACCGGCGGGTGCTGCACGTCCTGCTGCTGTTCGTCCTGTCCCTCATCGTCGCCGACGGGCTGATCGGTGACCGGGGGCTGCTGGCCATGCTGCGCGCGCGCAAGCAGCACGACGCGCTCTCCGACGAAATCGCCCGCCAGCGGATCGAGAACGCGCGGCTGGCCGAAGAGGCCCGGCGCCTGCGTGAGGACCCGGCCGCCATCGAGGAAATCGCCCGGCGCGACCTCGGGCTCATCCGCCCCGGCGAGAAGGTCTTCATCATCAAGGACGTCGCCTCGGCCGAAGACCTGAATGCTCCGAAAAACAGCCGTTAGCCGTTAGCCGTTAGCCGTTAGCCGTTAGCCGTTAGCTGCTAGCCGTTAGCCGTTCACCCCAACGGCAAACGGCTAATGGCTAACGGCTAACGGCTAACGGCTAACGGCTAACGGCTAACGGCTATTCTCCCCCATGCCCCCGCCACCAGGCCGGGCCTGACGGCGCCTCCGTGAAGTCGTAGCCCGACCCGTCCCGATTCGCGTAGCACAGCGCGCCCTGGCGCTGGCAGAAGTCCGGCGCGGGCACGGCCTGGCACGACGCCGGCCAGGCCGGCGGTCCGCCGGGACCGAACAGCAGCACCTTCTCACAGCCGGCCGTCGCGATGGGCGGCGGCGGCGACGGATCCTTCCCCGTCAGGCGCTCGGCGAACACCTCCGCGATCGGATTGTCGAGGCCCGGCCACGTCGTCCACAGGCGGAGCGCGATCGGCGTGGGCTCGAGATAGTGATCCGGCGCCCGCGGCGCGAAGAAGACGACGCACCAGATCATCGAGGCCGCGACGAGGCCGCGCGCCCACCCGGCCCCGTCCGGCACGTCGCCGAGCAGGGGCAGCGTGAGCGGCAGCAGCCAGAGGCCGTACCGGCTCGGCCCCGGGGTGCCGCCGCTGTTGAAGTTCGTCGTCTGGGCGAACGCGACGAGCAGCGCGACGGCCATGCCGAGCGCCGCCAGGTGATCGACCGAGCGCAGGCGCCGTGGCGCCCGCGCGAGCACGAGCGCCAACGCCACCAGCAGGGCCACCGTGAGGAACGGGTCGAGCACGAAGATCCCGACGTTCGGATCGATCGCCACCGTCAGGAGTTCGCGCAGCGACGGCACGTGGCGATCGACGCCCTCGATGAGCCCCGACCAGCGCCCGAGGCGCAGCCAGTAGTAGAGGGGATGCATCGCCGCCAGGGCCGCGCCGGCGAACGCCCCCGCCCAGACGCGCCGGTCGCGAAGGCCCCGCGCCACGAACGCCGCCAGGACGACGACGCCCCAGGCCAGGAGCAGCGGCGGATTCTGCGCGGCGCCAAGCCCGATGAGCACGAGCGACCACCACGGCGTCGACGGCAGCAGCACGATGGCGGCCGTGAGCAGCGCGAACGTGAAGGCCTCGGTGTGCGCCTTGTCGACCCACCAGAGAATCGGCCCGGCCACCAGGAGGAGCGCGGGCATGGCGCCGTACCGCCACATGATCGCGAAGAGCGCGCACGACAGGAGCAGCAGATTCAGCGCCGTGAAGCCGGCGACGGGATGCACGCCCATGGCGAGCGCCACGCGGACGAAGGGCGCCGCCAGCAGCGAATAGAGCCAGAAGTGCGGGAAGTCCTGCCGGCCGTCGGCGCCGCGGAACGCCGGCATCACCAGATCGAAGCCGTCGTCGCCGACAAACACCGCCGAGGCGCGCGTGATCTCAGCCGGGGTGAGGCTGGGGGGCTGGCCGTGGGCGAAGTTCATCGCCATGGCGACGTACTCGGCGCCGTCGCCGACGCGCCGCATGTTCGACTGGGCGAGAAGCAGCGCCACCAGGGGCAGCAGCAGCACGACCAGCAGCGGCCCCATGAGCCGCGGCGGCCGGACCATCAGCCGCAGCGCCAGGAGCAGACAGGCGACGATGGCGGGGCGGGTGGGATCGGTGGCGGTGATCGAGACGACGCCGCGCCACTCGAACCCGCCGGTCAGGACGATCAGCAGCGCCACGGCCAGCTCGACGGCCGCGGCAACTGTCAGCAGGCGGACGGCCCAGAGGGAGAAACGGCCCATTTAAAGATAGCGAGTGTAACTGAGGAACTGAGGAACTGGGGAACTGGGGAACTCACTTCCTCAGCTCCCCACTTCCTCAGCTCCTCAGTTCCGTGATAGCGTCAAGCTTCATGCGCCGCGCGCTCACCTGCTGTTGCCGCCCCTGTGCCGCATCGGCCGCCCGTTTCGGGTGTCGATGCTCGTGTACCAGGCCGGCGACGAGCTGGTGAGAACCCGTTAGACTTCACGCGCCCCGCGGCTTCTCCCCGCTAATCGATCGGCCACTCCCCGTGTCCCGGTACCCTAGACTCTGGTTGTCTGCCGCTGCGCATGAACCCGCATCCGATCGCGCTCGTCCTCATCACGCTCTTCGCCGCCGTCGTGAACGGCGCGCTGGGGTACGGCTTTTCCTCGATCACGGTGCCGCTGGCGCTGCTGTTCCTGGCCAACCGCGTCCTGAACCCGGCGCTGGTGCTGATCGAGGTCGCGCTGAACCTCTGGGTGCTGCTCGTGAATCGCGACGCCCTCCCCGCCATCTGGCGCCGGATGCTGCCGATCATCGTCGGGCTGCTGCCGGGCGTGATCCTCGGCACGCTGATCGTGTCGCGCGTCCACCCCGAGTGGCTGAAGCTGGCGACCTACATCACGCTGCTCCCGGTGATCCTGTTCCAGGCCGCCGGGATCCGGCGCGCCATCCGGGCCGAACGCGCCGTGGGTGTGCCGTTCGGCGCGGGCATCGGGGTGCTCTATTCGGTGACCACGATCTCCGGCCCGCCGCTGGCGATGTTCCTGAACAACCAGGGCTTCGCCAAGCGCGAGTTCCGGGCCTCGCTCGGCCTGGTCCGCCTGGCGGAGTCGGGGTTCACGGCCCTGGCCTACTTCGCGGCGGGCCTCATCACGAGGGAGAGCCTGGGGCTGCTCCCGCAGATCCTGCCGAGCGTCGCCGTCGGCGTGCCGCTGGGCGTGCTGGTGATCCACCGGGTGGAGCCGGAGACGTTCCGGCGCTGGTGCATGAGTTTCGACGCATGGGTGGTGGGGTTCGGCGTCTCGATCCTGCTGCGCGACCTCCAGATCCTGCCCGGCGTCTGGGGTTTTTCGGTGCTGGGTGGCGTCCTCCTCGCCGACGCGTGGCTGCTCTACCGCTTCTACGCGAAACGGCGGGACGTTGACATCCGGGGCCCGAATTGGCGAAGATCAACGGACTGATGGCTGCCAAGGCCTGTGGCTGCGCGTGTTGTTGTACCAGGACCGCCGGGATCCCCGCGCCACTGATCTTGCCGCCTGCGTAACACCGACCGACGCACCACCGCAGCGCTCAGATCGAAGCCCGGGACCCCACTGTCCCGGGCTTTTTCTTTTTCGTGGTACTACTGATATGCCCATGACCGCGACCGTCCGGCGACCCGACTCCGTGGAGCTCCCGGAACTCAAACTCGACCACTTGCGCGCCCTCGAGGCCGAGAGCATCCACATCATGCGCGAGGTGGTCGCGGAGTTCGAGAACCCGGTGATGCTCTATTCGATCGGGAAGGACTCCTCGGTGCTGCTGCGCCTGGCGCAGAAGGCCTTCTACCCGGGCCCGATCCCCTTCCCGCTCCTGCACATCGACACCACCTACAAGTTCCGGGAGATGATCGAGTTCCGCGACCGCTACACGCGGGAGATCGGCGCCCGCCTGATCGTCCACACCAACGACGAGGCGATCGCCGACGGCACGCAGCCCTTCCTGGTCGGCACCCAGCGCTGCTGCGGCCTGCTCAAGACCAAGTCGCTGCTGGACGCGCTCGAGGCCGGCGGCTTCGACGCGGCGTTCGGCGGCGCCCGCCGCGACGAGGAGCGCTCGCGCGCCAAGGAGCGCATCTTCTCCCTGCGCGACGCGAAGGGCCAGTGGGATCCCAAGCGCCAGCGGCCGGAGCTCTGGCACCTGCTCAACAGCCGCCTCGGCCCCGGCGAGAGCATCCGCGCGTTCCCGCTGTCGAACTGGACGGAAATCGACGTCTGGCAGTACATCCACGCCGAACAGATTCCCATCGTCCCGCTCTATTTCGCGAAGGAGCGCGAGGTGATCGTCCGCGGCGAGTCGCTCATCGTGCTCGAGCAGCCGTTCGTGCCGCTGCTCCCCGGCGAGAAGCCGCAGATCGTGAAGTGCCGCATGCGCTCGCTCGGCTGCTCGCCGTGCACCGGGGCGATTCCGCTCGGACGCCGACACGCTGCCGAAGATCATCGAGGAGCTGATCGCCACGCGGAACTCCGAGCGCCAGCTCCGCGTCATCGACCACGATCAGGACGGCTCGATGGAGCTGAAGAAGCGCGAAGGCTACTTCTGATGTCGGGCCTGCTCCGGATCTGCACGGCCGGCAGCGTGGACGACGGGAAGAGCACGCTGATCGGGCGGCTGCTGTACGACTCGCAGGTCGGTCTACGAGGACCAGGTGCCTCGGTCGAGAAGGCGTCGAAGAACCGCCTCGCCGGGCCGATCGACTTCTCCCTGTTTACCGACGGCCTCAAGGCCGAGCGCGAGCAGGGCATCACCATCGACGTCGCCTACCGCTACTTCGCGACGGCGCGCCGCAAGTTCATCCTCGCCGACACGCCGGGTCACGAGCAGTACACGCGCAACATGGCGACCGGGGCGTCGACGGCCGAACTGGCGATCCTGCTCGTCGACGCGCGAGCACGGCGTGCGCGCCCAGTCGCGGCGCCACACGCGCATCGCGCGCCTGCTCGGCATCGAGCACTTCGTCCTCGCCGTGAACAAGATGGACCTGGTCGGCTTCGACCAGAACGTGTTCGATCAGCATCCAGGACGATTTCGAGGACCTGGTCGCCGGCGCCCGCTGCCACGCGATCCCGGTGAGCGCGCTGCACGGCGACAACGTCATCACCCGCAGCCCCCGCACGCCGTGGTTCGAGGGGCCGAGCCTGCTCGAGTACCTCGAGACCGTGCAGGTGGGCGGCGACGCCGCGGCGCGGCCGTTCCGCTTCCCCGTCCAGCTGGTGCTGCGCCCGGACCACACCTTCCGCGGCTATGCCGGCCAGATCGAGTCGGGCACCATCCGCCCCGGCGACACGGTGACCGTGTGGCCGGCCAGCCGCACGACGCGCGTGGCGCGCATCGCCACCTGGGACGGCGACCGGGACGTGGCGTACGCGCCGATGTCGGTCACCCTCACCCTGGAGGACGAGATCGACATCAGCCGCGGCGACGTCCTGACGACCGGCCCCGTCGAGGTCGGCCAGTCGTTCGAGGCCGAGGTCGTCTGGATGGACGAGCGGCCGCTCGAGCCCTCGCGCGTCTATCTGCTCAAGCACAGCACGCGCGTCGTCACGGCCGAGATCAGCCACGGCCTGGTCCTGAACCAGATCGGCACCGTCACGGTGTCCACCTCCCGCCCGGTCGTCTTCGATCGCTACGCCGACAACCGCGGCACCGGCAGCTTCATCCTGATCGATCCCGCCACCAACTTCACGGCCGGGGCCGGCATGATCGTCGACACCGCGCGCGGCAGCGCCATGATCGCCACGCAGCCGAGCGCCGCCGAGCGGCTCGCGCGGCTCGCCCGCGGCGCCGCCACCGACGCCGACGCCGTCGAAGCCATTCGCCGCGCGCTCGACGAGCTCCTGACGTAGTCCGGGCAGCCACCCTAAATCGACAAATCGACAAGTTTGTCGGTTAATTCTTGAATTCCGACAACCTGCGTGCTACTTTGCGGCGATTTTTCCACCCGCTTGCCCCCGGGAGTCTGATACCCATGTCTGGATCGAAAGCCGTCGCGCGAAAGGTCTTGCTCGTCCTCGCCGTTCTGTACCTCGTCCACATCCCCGTCTCGCTAGCGGCCCAGGCGCCCGGCGCCCCGCCCGCCATCGACGACATGCGCGTGGCCCTGGACACGGTCTGGACCCTGATCGCCGCGTTCCTGGTGTTCTTCATGAACCTGGGGTTTGCGATGGTCGAGACCGGCCTGTGCCGCGCCAAGAACACGGTGAACATCCTCGCCAAGAACTACATCGTCTTCTCCGTGTCGTCGGTCGCGTTTCTGCTCATCGGCTTCGGCCTGATGTTCGGCAACGGCAACGGCTTCATCGGCACGTCCGGGTTGTGGTTCGTGGGCGGGGCCGACAACAGCCCGCTGACCGGGGACGCCTACCAGGGGGTTTACAGCGCGCTCAGTTGGACGGGCACGCCGCTCTGGTGCAAGTTCTTCTTCCAGCTCGTCTTCGCCGGCACGGCCGCGACGATCGTGTCGGGCGCCGTGGCCGAGCGCGTGAAGTTCGGGGCCTTCTTCCTGTTCTCGTTCCTGATGGTGGGCTTCGTCTACCCCGTCGTCGGCCACTGGATCTGGGGCGGCGGCTGGCTCGCCAGCCGCGGCATGCTCGACTTCGCCGGCTCCTCCGTGGTGCACTCGGTCGGCGGCTGGGCCGCGCTGACCGGCGCCTACCTGGTGGGGCCGCGCATCGGCAAGTTCCGTGACGGCAGGGCCCATCCCATTCCCGGCCACAGCCTGACGTCGGCCGCCCTCGGCGTGTTCGTCCTGTGGTTCGGCTGGTTCGGGTTCAACCCCGGGTCGACCATGGCGGCCGACTGGGCGTCGATCTCGCACATCGCCGTGACGACCAACACCGCGGCGGCCACGGCGTCGATCAGCGCGCTGGTGATGATGTGGGTGATCTCGGGCAAGCCCGATCTGTCGATGACGCTGAACGGCGGCCTGGCGGGCCTGGTGGCGATCACCGCGCCCTGCGCGTTCGTGAGCGTCCCGAGCGCGTTCCTGATCGGCATCATCGCCGGTGTGCTCGTCGTCGGCAGCGTCTTCTTCTTCGACAAGATGCGGGTGGACGACCCGGTCGGCGCCATCTCCGTGCACATGGTCAACGGCGTCTTCGGCACGCTGGCGGTCGGCCTCTTCGCCGACCCGACGGTGTGCCCGGCGGCCGCCGCGACCAAGCCCGGCCTCTTCCTGGGCGGCGGCATGGCGCAGCTCACGCCGCAGATCATCGGGGTCCTCGCCGTGGGGGCGTTCGTCGTGACGTGCAGCGCGATCGGATGGTTCGTGCTGAAGGCGACGATCGGCCTGCGCGTGTCGCGAGAGGAAGAGCTCGAAGGCCTCGACATGGGCGAGCACGGGAACGTCGCGTACCCGGACTTCCACCCGGTCGAGAACATGGATTTGGGGTAGGTCGGGTCGGTCGGGTCGGTCAGGTCGGTCGGGTGGGTCGGGTCACGCTGTGGCGCTACCCACCAGACCCACCAGACCCACCAGACCGGCCCGCGCGATCCGCGAGGCCCCGCGCGGTCCGTTTGAGCCGGTCGAGCAGCCGGCGCGCCCACGCGAAGTGCTCCGCGAGCACGGCGAGGCCGAGCCCGATCGCCACCCAGCCGGGGCCGGGCGTCACCAGCATGATGACGCCGGCTCCGAGCAGCGCGAAACCGCCGACGAGCGTCAGGAGGTGCCGCGCGCGACCCACGCCGCGCTACTTGGTCTCGGACGCGGGCACCGACCCGCGGTCGAAGCGGCGCTCCTCGCCGGGCCGGCGATCCGAGGCCAGCTGCTCCATCCACGCCGGATATTCCGGGGTGAGGCGGCTCGCCTGATCGAGCGCCGCGAGATCCTCGGCCGACAGCGTCAGCTCCACCGCCTTCAGGTTGTCCTCGAGCTGCTCGGGCTTGCGGGCGCCGATGATCACGGAGCTGACCGCATCCTGCGCCAGCACCCAGGCCAGCGCGACCTGAGCCACGCTGGCGCTCGTCCGGTCGGCCACGACCTGCATCACGTCGACGATGCCGTAGGCGCGCTCCTTGTCGATCGGGGGGAAGTCGAACGTCGCGCGGCGCCCGGCCGCGTCGGCCGTTGCGCGCGTGAATTTGCCCGAGAGGAAGCCGCCGGCGAGCGGGCTCCAGACGAGCAGGCCCAGCCCCTGGTCCTTGAGGAGCGGGATCATCTCGCGCTCGAGCTCGCGGCCCGCGAGCGAGTAGTACGACTGCGTGCAGCGGAAGCGCTCCAGCCCCTGCGCCTTCGAGACCGCGAGCGCTTTCATCAGCTGCCACGCCGGGAGGTTCGAGCAGCCGACGTAGCGCACCTTGCCGGCGCGCACCAGGTCGTCCATCGCCCTCAGCGTGTCTTCGATGTTGGTCAGCGGATCGGACCGGTGAATCTGATAGAGGTCGATGTAGTCGGTGCCGAGGCGCTTCAGGCTCGCCTCCACGGACTCCACGATGTGCAGGCGCGAGAGGCCGACGTCGTTCGGCCCCTTGCCGACGCGGCCGCGGACCTTGGTTGCGAGGACGACGCCGCTCCGGCGCCCGGCGAGGGCCTTCCCGACGAGCGTCTCGGATTCGCCGGCGGAGTAGACATCGGCGGTGTCGACGAAATTGATGCCCGCGTCGAGGGCGCGGTGCACGAGGGCGTCCGCGGCCGTCTGATCGAGGCCGCCGATGACCTCCCACATCTGGCCGCGTCCGCCGAACGTCATGGTGCCGAGGCACAGCTCGGACACGAAGATTCCGGTATCGGCGAGGGTGCGGTACTTCATGCCGATCAGTCTACCCTCAGGCGCGGGCCTGCCGCAGGGCGCCTCGGCCTGCCGGTTCGCTCACGCTATACTTGACGGTCCGTGCAGCCCCTCCATCTCGACATTTCGGACGGTTCCGGCCAGCGTCAGGTGGAACTCGAGAGCTCCCCGGTCACGGTCGGCCGCAGCTCTGAGAGCGACCTGACGATCGCGGACGCCCAGGTCTCGCGCCAGCACGCCCGGTTCGTCTGCGACGTGGACGTCTGGACGCTCGAAGACATGGGGTCGCGGTCCGGCACGTTCGTCAACGGGGCGAAGATCGACCGGCACGTGCTCCGGCCGGGCGACCTGGTCCGCGTCGGGCAGAGCGAGCTGCGCGTGGCCGCCACCGAGACCGGCGGCACGTCGGCGTCGGCCTCGTTCGACTTCCGCCAGCTGAACGCGCTGTTGCGCGGGCTGCGCGGGCTCGGCTCGTCGAAGGTGCTCGACGAAGTGCTCGCGCTCGTGCTCGACAGCGCGCTCGAGCTGACCGGCGCCGAGCGCGGCTTCGTCCTGCTCGCCGACGAGCACGACCGGCTGCTGCCGGCGATCGCGCGCGCGCAGGGCGGGATCACCCTCGGCACGGCGCAGACCAGCGGCCGGATCCCGGAGGAAGTGTTCGCGACCGGCCGCGACAAGATCGTGACCGACCTGCTCGACGAATCGTACGCGGCGCATCACGCGGGCACCGTCGCGCTCGGCATCCGCCACGTCATGTGCACGCCGCTCAACGCCGTCCAGTTCGGGGGCGAATCGGCTCGTGAGCGCATCGGCGTCCTTTATCTCGACAGCCGCGAGCGCGGCTACCTGCAGCACGCCACGGCGCTGCACGTCCTGGCGGCGGAAGCGGCCGTCGTGATCGAGAACGCCCGCCTCTACAACCGCGTGCTCCAGAAGGAACGCGAGGAGAACGAGCTGCAGGTGGCGGCCCGGATTCAACAGGCGCTGCTCCCGCCGCCGACGTTCGAGACGGCGCGCGTGGAGCTGGCCGCCGCGTCGGTGCCGTGCCGGTCGGTGGGCGGCGACCTGTTCGAGTACGTGGCGCTCACGGGCGAGGGCCTCAGCTTCGCCATTGCCGACGTCGCCGGCAAGGGCACATCGGCCGCCCTGCTGGCGGCCGTGGTGCAGGGCCTGCTCGCCGGCGAGGTCGACTCGGACCGCGCGCCGGCCGACGTGATCACGCGCGTGAACGCGGCCCTGTGCCGCCGCAGCATCGAGGCGCGCTTCGTCACGAGCTTCTACGGGCACGTCGCCAGCGACGGCACGCTGCGCTACTGCAACGCCGGCCACAACGCGCCGTTCCTCGTCTCCGCGGGCGCGGTCGTGCGCCTCGAGGCGACCGGCTGCCCCCTCGGGCTCTTCGATGCGGTGCCGTACGAGGGCGCCGAGACGCGCTTCAGCCCCGGCGATCTCCTCGTGCTCTTCAGCGACGGCGTCACCGAGGCGGTCAACCCCGCGGGCGACGAGTTCGGGGACGATCGGCTGGCGGCCTGCCTCGAGCGCGTGAAGGACAAGAACGCCAGGATCGTGCTCCAGGCCGTCCAGGACGCCGTCCGCTCGTTCTGCGGCACCGAGCCGGCGCGCGACGACGTGACGGTGATGGCGCTGCGCGCCCGCTAACGCGCGCGCAGCCGCCGTGACGCCAGCGCGGCGTTCTCCGCGCGAACCCGCCACGCCAGCAGCGCCAGGTTGGCGGCGCCGAACATCACGGCCGTCCAGACCTGGCCGAACACCAGCGGCAGGATCGCGATCTCCAGCGCCACGACGATGTAGTTGGGGTGGCGCAGATACCTGTAGGGACCGCGTCGCACGAGCGGCGCCTCGGCCATCGTGATGACCCGCGTGGTCCAGAACGGTCCGAGCGTCGCGATGATCCAGAGCCGGAGCGGCTGCAGGCACACGTATACGGCCAGCGGAATCGCGTGCACCACCGGATCCGAGACGAGGCCTACCGCGATCGCCGCCAGCCACGCGGCGTGCAGCGCGACCATCAGCGGGTAGTGGCCGCGTCCCACCTCGATGCCCCCCGCCCGGCGCAGCGCGGCGGTATTGTGCGACGCGTACGCCACCTCGACCAGGCGCTGCAGCAGCACCACCGCCAGGATGCCCCACGCCAGCATCACGCGCCGTCGCGCCAGCCGAGCAGCAGCAGCTCGGCGCTGAAGCCGGGACCGAACGCCGCCGCCAGGCCGTGCTCCCCCTCCCGCATCCCGCCCGCCGCGAGCCAGGCGTCGAGCACGAACAGGATCGTCGCGCTCGACAGGTTGCCGTAGCGGCCGAGCACGTCCCAGGCGTGCGCCGTGTCACGCCGGGAGAGGCCGAGCTCCTCCTGGACGTACGCGAGGAGCTTCTGCCCGCCCGGATGCAGCAGGAACGCCGACAGATCGCCGACGCGGAGGCTCGATCGTTCCAGAAACGCGTCGGCGAGGCCCCGGATCCGCTCGCGGATCATCTGCGGCACGTCCTTCGACAGCACGATGTGAAAGCCGCTGTCGCGCAGGTCGAACCCCATGGCCTCGAGCGAGTCGGGAAACGTGTACGTGTCGGCGTCGAGGATGCAGGGCCCGGGCGCGGGCCGTCCCGTCACGACGGCCGCCGCCGCGCCGTCGCCGAACAGGACGCAGGAAATCAGGTTGGCCTGCGACAGGTCGCCGCGCTGGAACGTGAGCGTCGGCAGCTCGACCGCCAGGACCAGCACGTTCGCGCCCGGCCACGCCCGGATGAAGTCCGCCGCGCGCGCGAGCGCCATCGCGCCGGCGGCGCACCCGAGCTCCGTGATCGGGAGGCGCCGCACGTTCGAGCGAAACCCCATCAGCGTGATCAGGTGCGCATCGAGCGACGGGATCATGAAGCCGGTGCAGGAGACCGTGATGATGAGATCGATCGCGTCGGGCGACAAGCCGGCCTTGCCGAGCGCGCAGTCGGCCGCGCGGCGGCCGAGGGCCACCGCGTGCTCCTGGTATTCGGCGCTGAGCCGAGAGAGCGGCCGCGGCTGCACGAGGTAGTCCACCGGGAAGATCGAGTGCCGCTGATGGACCTCCGCGTGGTCGATCACGGTCATGATCGCGTCGAGCCGGCGCTCCCCCACGTCGAACACGCGCCGCATGTAGGTCTTCACCTCCTCGCGCGCGAGCACGTGGGGCGGCACGACCGTCGCGGTGCTGGCGATGGTGGCGGTTGCGCGGGAATCGGTGGTCATGAGGAACGCTCCTTCAGGTCGGCGCCGTCGCAGTCGCCGGCGGCGGCCACCAGCGCGCGCACGAGGGACGGCACGAGGGACGCCGCGCCGGCGGCGCCGGCGAGCGCCAGCGGGGAATCCACGAGCCGCCGAAGCAGGCGGTTGAGCCGCCATTTGCCGGCGAAGGCCGCGCGCCGCCGCCGCGCCAGCTCGGCCGGCGCGCCCGCGCCACCGGCCGCCAGCGCCTCGATCGCGACCGAGGCCGCGAGCTCGGCGCCCTCGATGGCGAACCGGAGGCCATCGCCGGTGATCGGATCGATGAACCCGGCCGCGTCGCCGGCGAGCAGCAGACCGGGCACGCCGGCCGCGAGCGCGTCGACCGCCAGGGGCCCGAGCACCGCCGGCCGCGTCGCCAGCCTCGCGCGCGCGAAGCGATCGGCGAGCATCGGATCGATCGCGATGGCGTGGCGCAGGGCCTGTTCGGCGCCGCCGGCGCGCTGCAGCAGGGCCGCGGGCGCGACCAGGCAGGCGTTCACGAGCCCGTCCGGCATCGGGGCAATCCCGAGGTAGTGTCCCGCGCGCACGTGCATCTCGCCGACGGTCGAAGCGCCGACCACGCCCTCGAAGTATCCGCCGACGGCCCAGCGCGCCGGACGCGGCGGCGGGCACGCGAGCCCGAGCGCCGACGCGAGGACCGATCGCCGGCCGTCGGCGGCAATCGTCACGCGCGCCTCAATCGGCGCGTCGCGGCCCTCGCGCGATCGGACGACGAGGCCGCGGACCCGGGGCGTCGGCTGGGATGCATCGAGCAAGGGCCGGCGCACGGCGACGCCGTCCTCGACCTGGACGCCCGCCCGCGTCGCCTGGTCGAGCAGCCATTGGTCGAGCTCCCTGCGCGGCAGCACGCGCCCGCGCAGGCCGCGAGGGTAGCGCCCGTCCACGACGGCGCCGAGCGGGCCGGTCACGCGCATGCCCTCGATTGGAAGGCTCGCAAGGCTCGACGGGCCCGCGCCGGCCCACGCGCCGGGATACAGGCGATCGAGGCGGGCGACCGTCCCCGGGTTGAGGCTGTCGCCGCAGAGCTTCTCGCGGGGAAAACGGGCGCGATCGACCAGCAGGACGCGCGCGCCCGCGCGCGCGAGCAGCGTGGCGGCCACGCTGCCGGCCGGACCGGCGCCGGCGACGATCGCATCCCACATCAGCTCAATCCGCGCGAAACCGGGTTACGATCGGGACGATCGTGTCCCGCATCCTCGTCTTCGACGTCAACGAGACGCTCCTGAATGTCGCCGCGCTCGAGCCGCACTTCGCAAAAGCGTTCGGCGACCCCGGTGCGGCGCGCGAATGGTTCTCGACCCTGCTGCTCTATTCCGAGGTGGCCACGCTCGCCGGTCCGTACGAGGACTTCGCGGCCATCGGCGGCGCCGCGCTTGACATGGTGGCGGAGGCGCGCGGCTGCGCGATCGCGCCGGGCGGTCGCAGCGCCATTCTGGCCGCCATGCGCGCGCTGCCCCCGCACCCCGACGCCGAACCCGCGCTCCGCCGCCTGCAGGGCGCCGGGTTCCGCCTCGTCGCCCTGACCAACTCGCCGCCGGCCACGGCCGACGCGCAACTCCGGCACGCGAACCTCTCGTATTTCTTCGAGCGCACGTTCACGGTCGACGCGGTCCGGCGCTTCAAGCCCGCGCCGGAGCCGTACCACCACGTCGCCGACACGCTCGGCGTGCCGATCGGCGGCCTCCGGATGATCGCCGCGCACGCCTGGGACATCGCCGGCGCCCTGCGTGCCGGCTGCGCCGGCGCCTTCGTCGCCCGACCAGGCAAGGTGCTCTACCCCCTCGGCCCGCAACCCGATATCGTCGGTCCCGACCTGCAGGCCGTCGCCGAACGCATTGTCACGATGGACGCGCCCTGAACCGGACGACGCGATCGCTATCTCAGCAAGCTTCCGCCGACCACCCAGAACCCGATGCCGATCGTGCTGACGCCGACCACGAGGTCGACCATCGCGTACATCCGGTTGAGCCGGCGGACCGAGAACTCGAGCGGCACGGCAATCACGGCCGAGAGCGCGGCCATGCCGGCGATCGAGCCAATCCCGAACAGCACGATGTAGACCAGGCCGAGCCACGCCGAGCCGATCGCCTCGACGGCGAGGAGCACGAGCGCGGCCAATCCCGCCAGGCCGTGGACCATGCCGACCACGAGCGCGCGCCCGTGCGAATGCGCGTGCTCGTGGCGGGCGGGATCGTGGATTTCGCCGGGCGCGTGGCTGTGCGCGTGGAGGTGCACGTGGCCGTCGGCGTGGCCGTGGACGTGCACGTGGATGCGCTTGCGACGCATGCGCCAGAGCACTTCGCCGCCGAGTGCCAGGAGCATCACGCCGACACCGGCCTCGAGCGCGCGGTTCAGGCTCTCGGGAACCCGGAGGTTGAGGAGGAGGAACACGCCGCCGAACGCGAGCAGGGAGAGCGTGTGGCCCATCCCCCAGACCGCGCCGCGCACGATAGTGGCGCGGCGGCGCCCGGACCCGCCGGCGGCGAGGCTGGCCACGGCCGCCAGGTGATCGGCTTCGAGCGCGTGGCGCATGCCCATCAGGAAGCCGAGAAGCAGAACGGACTTCATCGTCCGCTCATGGTAGCACCAGGACGCGATGGCTCCAGGACGATCTCAACGCCGCGTCAGGTTGTACGCGACCTCGTCGATCTCCAGTTCGATGTAGGCATACTCGACGCCGTCACGCTCGTAGCGGGCCTCTCCGCGCGACGCGAGCCGCACCGTGCGGGGTCCGGCTTCCGCCGGACCAACCTCGAACATCCGCGGCCCGCCGAGCGGCGTCGACCACCGCCCCGCCTTCAGCGTCTTCCCGTCCCCGGCCAGTTCCGCGCGATCCGACGACCGGAAGTTCACGAGATCGCCGGCGGCGTCGAACTCGAGCTCGGCGCGGACCGTGTGTCCCGCGTTCGTGAAGATCGCGCGAACGTGGAGCGCATCGATCGGCTCCCATCGGATCGCCGGATCGATGAGGGTGGCCGGCGCGAGGAAACACATGTCGTTCAGCAGGGTCACCGTCTCGCCCTGCGTCATGACCGGACCCGATGCCTCCGCGACCGTCACCAGCCCGGCCGCCCGGATGCGCATCGAGGCCGACGGTCCGACGTAGCGGTGATACCCCAGCACCGGCACGCCGAACATCCGCGCCGTCAGGTAGAACAGCCGCGACGGCTCATCGTAGAAGTTGTATTGCTCGGCCTGAATCGGCATCCACCGGGCCTCGGGGCCCTGGCGGATCCTCCCGTGCATCCGCGCGCGGACATTGCGTACGCGGGCGTGCCCGACGACCCCCACGCGCCCGAGATACTGCTGCACCCGCGGCGGCAGCGGCGCGAGGTCGCCCTCGGTGACGACGCCGGCGTCGCGGAAGCGCCCGAGCCCCGCGGCCACGTCGCTCTCGTACGCCGCTCGAAGGCTGACGGGGCCAATCGCCAGGAAGCCCGCGACGACCGCGGCGAGCGCGAGCGCATCGGCCAGCGCGCCGAACCTGGCGTCCGCCCACGACGGGACAATCGCGACCATCGAGAGCACGACCGCGGCCGCGCCGACGGCCCACCACCCGCGAGGCCACACGACGAGTGAAACGGCCGCCGCCACAAACGAGACGGCCGCCAGCAGCCACACTACGCCCATCGCGCGTGAGATCGGCAGCATCAACTGCGGCAGGTCCGCCAGCCCGAAGGCCTTGGCGAAGCCCAGCAGGTGAATGACGCCGTGCAGCGCGAGCAATAGAGCGAACAGCGCGATCATGAGCGTGCCCCCCCTCGGATACGCAGAAACCTTGCCAGGACATCTTCTGGGGGAAAGGGCGTGATGGTGACGGATTATCGGCGAGGGGCCGCCTCGAGGCCGGAAATCTGGTACAACTCGGCATGATGCTGCGAAAGGTCACCGGCGCGGCGGTCGCAATTGCCCTGGCCGCGCTCACGCTCACCGGCGGTCCGGCCCTGGCGCAGTCCGACGCGGCCGACATCGTGGCGAGTGTCAGGGCCGCGGCGGCTGTGCCCGATTTCGCGCGGGCCGAGGCGCTGCTCGCCGACTACCAGTCGGCGCACGGCGACACGCCCGACGCGATGGAAGCGCTCTCGTGGATGGGCCGCGGCGCGCTCGCGGCCGGCGACACGAACCGCGCGTTCCTCTACGCGGCCGACACGCAAGCGCGTGTGGAAGCGCTGCTCGGCGCGCGATCGCTGGCCGACGATGTCCACCTTCAGACGGCGCTCGGCGCCGCGATCGAGACGCAGGCGCTGGCGCGCGTCGCCCGAGGCGACCGATCCGATGCGGTGTACTTCCTCACGCGCCAGCTCGAGCGCTATCGCGACACGGCGATCGACAAGCGTCTCGAGAAGAACATCGATCTGCTCAGCCTCGAGGGCCAGCCGGCGCCGCCGCTCGCGGCGACGGAATACCTCGGGGCGCCCGTGCCCAGCCTCGCGGATCTGAAGGGCCGCGTCGTGCTCCTCTTCTTCTGGGCGCACTGGTGTCCCGACTGCAAGGCCGAGAGCCCGATCATCCAGACGCTTCTCGACCGGTACCGGAACCAGGGGCTGTCGCTCATCGCGCCGACGACGCGATTCGGCTACATCGTCGCGGGCCAGCCCACAACGCCGGACGCGGAGCTGCAACACATCATCGAGGTGCGCGACACCTACTACGCGTTCCTGCGCGGCGAGCCGGTGCCGCTGGACGAGGTGAACCACAAGCGCTACGGCGTGTCGTCCACGCCCACGATCGCGCTGGTCGATCGGGACGGCATCGTGCGGCTGTATCACCCCGGCCGGATGACCGAGGCCGAGCTCGACGCGGCGATCCGCGGGCTGCTGTAGCCCGGCTACGCCGGCGGCTTCCCGGCGCGTCGAAGCGCCGAACGGGCCCGCTGGACCTCGGCGCGCGCCTCGCGCGCGTCGCGCTCTCGTTCGGCCAGCTGTTCACGTGTCGCGCGCAGCCGCATCTGGACGCGCGCCTCTCCCGCCTCCGCCGCCTCGAGCGCCGCGCGCGCCCGATCGATGGTCGCCTGCCGCTCGCGCTGCCGCGCCTCGCCTTCGCGCGCCCGGTCCGCCTTCGCGGGAGGACGCGCCAGCACCTCCCGCAACGCCCGGCCGGCCGGCGCCAGGCCGGCCACGGCCTCGAAGCCCGACGGCCGCACGGCCTCGGTCAAGCGCCCTGGCGACGCGGGCCGATCCGCCGCGATCGAGAGCGTCTCGAGCATGCGCGCGAGCGATTCTGGATCGGGATGCACGACGTGCGGGGCCGCGATGGCGACGCCGCGCGCGACCGCCGCCTTCAACGCGTCGCGATGCGCCGCGGCGGTCTTCGGCACGTCGGCCGGCCGCCCCTCGATCGCGTCCACTTGCGCCTGGCGGAGCGCGGCGCCGGCCTTCATCAGGCGGTCGAACGCCGGCCGATCGCGCCAGTAGAGCTGATTGACGGCCCACGGCACGGCCGTCGGCTTCTCGAGGCGGCGCACCCGCGCGCGCGCCTCGCCCGTCTGTTCCTTGGCCAGGGCGTTGCGCGCCGCGATGAACTCTCCGGGCGGGAGCTTGTAGAGGTCGTCGACGGCGCGCTCAAGCGGGTCGGCGGGTCGTTCGAGGGACATCTGCTGATTATGAGACAGGGACGCGCTTTGATACCGTGGGGAATACCGGCGGCGGGCAGCGGGTTGAGCCTGTAGCGCCGGACACCGGCGAACTATCACGGGAGGGACATTGAGTATGAAAGCTGCCATGTCGGTCGGGCTCGCGCTGGCGGGCATCCTCGCATTCGCGGCGCCGCGCCTCGCGGCCGCCGACACGATCAAGGGCACGCTGATGGACGTCGCCTGCGCCACGGGCGATGAGGCCGATTCGGCGGCCTCGGTGGCCAAACACGATAAGGCGTGCCTGCTGATGGCGCCCTGCGTGAAGAGCGGCTATGCCGTCGTCACCAGCGACCTGAAGGTGTACAAGTTCGACGCCAAGGGCAACGAGCAGGCGTCGAAGCTCATCGCCGCGACCGACAAGAAGGACGACTGGAAGATCACGGTGACCGGCACGCGCAGCGGCGACTCGATCGCCGTCAGCAACATCGCTCTGCAGTGAGCAACCCCTCCGCGCGGGTCCCGCCGCATCGGCCGGGGCCCGCTCCGCCCGCTTTCCACTAACGACTTCCTTACCAACTCGTCGCGTGAACTTCGTACGGTCGTCACGGCGTCTTTGCCGGCGTCGCCTAATCTGCGAATCGGTTCATCACTCCCGCAGATTGCGAGGTTCAACGATGTCGTATTCGAAGAGTTCAACCGGAGCACTCGTCCCACGTGCCGTGGGCGGAGCCGTTCTGGCGCTTCTGCTCGCGCTCGCCGCCCACCCGGCATTTGCGCAGGCCGCCGCCGGCGCCACGCTGGCGGGTTCCGTTCTCGATCCCGACGCCAAGGCCGTGGTCGGCGCGGCCGTTCTCGTGCGCAGCGACGCGAGCGGCGCCCTGGTCACCACCACGACGGACGGCCGCGGCCGGTTCTCGGCGGCGGTGCCGACCGGCGACTACACGGTCGAGGTCGTGGTGCCCGGCTTCGAGCTCGTCCGCCGCACCGGGGTCCATGTCGCCGGTTCCGACGTGCAGGAACTGTCGATTCAACTGACGATCGCGAACATCTCGGAGACCGTCACCGTGTCGGTCGCGCTGCCGGCTGCCGCGGTCGCGGCGCCCTCGCAGGGATCGCTGACCGCGCGATCGGCGCAGTCGCTGATCAGCAACGAGTACATCCGCAACTACACCTCGCCGATGTCCGATTACAGCCAGGTGCTGCAGATGGCGCCGGGCACGTTCAGCGTCAGCGCGAACGGCCCCGGGCTCAGCGACACGAAGACGTTCTTCCGCGGATTCAAGGACGGCTACTACGGGATGACGTACGACGGCATCCCCTTCAACGACACCAACGATCCCACCCACCATTCCTGGGTGTTCTTCCCGGCGCAGACGATCGGCTCGACCGTGTTCGACCGCAGCCCCGGCCCGGCCTCGGCCATCGGGCCGGCGACCTACGGCGGCTCCGTCAACCTGCTGTCGCCCGCCCTCAGCCCGGATCAGCGGATTAACGCCACCGTGTCGCACGGATCCTTCAACACGCAGCTGTACGACTTCGGATTCGACTCGGGGAAGTTCGCGAACGGCCGGATGCGCCTGAGCCTCGAGGGGCACCGGATGACGTCCGACGGCTATCAGACGTTCAACCATCAGGACCGGAAGGCGTTCTCGGCGAAGTACGTCTTCAACCTGAGCGACACGACGCAGATCACGGCGCTGTCGTCCGTGGTCGACCTCCACGCAAACACGCCGGACCAGAAGGGTTCGACCCGCGCGCAGCTGAGCACGCTCGGGGACAATTTCCTGATGACCGACGATCCGAACTCGCCGCTGTATTACAAGTTCAACTTCTACCACATCCCCACGCACTTCGAGTACGTGGGTGTGAAGACGAATCTCGGGCACGGCTGGTCGATCGACGACAAGCTGTACACGATGCGGTACAACAACCAGCAGAACTTCAACAGCACGACGAAGATCAACGCCACGAGCGCCACCGACAAGCTGAACAGCTACTGGAAGGTCGGCAACAACATGCCGCTGTCGCACTTGTCGTCGATCGGCATCTTCCGCGGCGGCCTCTGGTGGGAGTTCGCCTCGTCGGATCGGCATCAGACCCCGGGCGACCCGCACACGTGGGAGCTGTCGGCGGTGCCGAACTTCCACGAGACCTACACGACGACGACCCTGCAGCCGTACGCGGAGTACGAGATCGAAGCCGCGCGCAACTTCCGCATAACGCCGGGCCTGAAACTGGCGCACTACCGCCAGAACTTCACGCAGTACGCCGATAACGGCGCCAAGATCGGCGATCTCGGCGGCGCGCCCTCCGTGACGCACACGGTCGACTACTCGTCGTGGCTGCCGTCGCTCGACGCGCACTACCTCGTCCAGCCCGAGTGGTCGGTCTACGCGCAGTACGGCCGGGGACAGGTGATTCCGCCGACGAGCATCTTCGACGTGGCGGGCGCGCAGGTCGCGGTCCAACCGCAGCCCACGCTCACCGACACGGTGCAGTTCGGGTCCGTGTGGAAGTCGAACCGGGCGACCCTCGACGTCGACTACTACCACATCCAGTACCAGAACGATTACTCCTCGTCGACCGACGCGGACACCGGCTTCACGAACTACTACCTCGCCGGTTCCGCGGTGACCAAGGGTGTCGAGGCCGAGAGCACCGTGCTGATGGGCGGGGGCCTCGCCGTCTACCTCAACGGCACGGCCGGCAGCGCGAAGTACAAGGACACGGGCAAGTGGGCACAGAACTCGCCGAAGGACACCGAGACGATTGGCCTCACGTTCAATCGGAGCGGGTGGAATCTCGGCTTCTTCAACAAGCGGGTCGGCCGGATGTATAACGACAACGGCGGCGTGAACGAGGCGTTCGTGATCGACCCGTTCAACATCACGAACCTGTTTTTCAACTACACGCTGCAGGGCCGGTCGCGGCTCTCGCAGTCGCGAATCCGTCTGGCGATTAACAACCTGACCGACAGCCACGCCATTACGGGTGTGCCGAAGGCGGGCTCGAAGACGGCGACCTCCGCCAACCCGAACGCAGGCGACCTGCTCACGGTCATGTCGGGCCGCAGTGTCTCGATTGCCTTCACGGTCGGCCTCGCCACCAAGGCACCCTAACGTGCATCGAGCGTGCCCAACACGCGCGAGCGTCCCTCTCGGAGGGGCGCTCACGCTCGCCACGCTGTTCGCCTTCGGACCCTCGCCCCTCACGGCACCGGCGCCGGCCATCCAGTTCGTCGTCACCGCCGACGCCCACTACGGGATCACGCGGCCGGCCTTCCGCGGCCGGCACGACGTCGACGCCCACATCGTCAACCGAGCGCTGGTCGCCACGCTGAACACGCTCCCACGCCTGGAACTTCCTCTCGACGGGGGCATCGGGGCGGGACACGTGGTCGGGGCGGTGGATTTCGTCGTCGAAGCCGGCGACATCACGAACCGAGAGGAACGGGCCGACGGAGCCGCCGTTCAGCCGGCGGCCGTCTCCTGGGCGCAGTTCGTCAACGACTACATCGACGGCCTGCGGCTGGCCACGCGGACGGGGACACCGACGCCGGTCCTGATGGTGCCTGGCAACCACGAGGCCTCCAATGCCATCGGGTTCTACAAGGCGATGAGCCCGCCGACCGACCCCACTCCGCTCATCGCGATCTTCAACCGGATGATCGACCCGCCCGCACCGTTGACGCCGCCACGCCCGTGGTGATCTTCACCCACGACCAGCCGGACGTGCAGTCCAAGCACTTCATCAATCCGAACGGCGCGCACGACGTCAACGCCGTGGACCAGTTCGAGAACCTGCTGGCCGATCGGTTCGCCGACGGCACGACCATCGACTCCCCGAGCCTCCTCGAACAGGCCGAGTTCGAGGCCTTTCTCCGCCGACATCCCAACGTCACGGGCTATTTCCACGGCAACTCGAACTGGAGCCAGTTCTACGACTGGAACGGCCCCGGCCGCTCGGTCCGCCTGCACACGTTCCGTGTGGACTCGCCGATGAAGGGCGCCGTGTCGTCGATCGACGAGAGGAAGCTATCGTTCGACGTCGCCACGATCGACCCCGCGACACGAACGATGACCGTCAGGGAATGCCTCTGGAACGCCGACCCGGCGGACCCGGAGGGGCGGCCGTCCTGGGGCGAAACGGCCACCATCACCCTCACCCGGTAGCTGGACCGGTACGCGATCGGCGGGGCCGGCGGCTACAATCCCCACCAATCGGCTGGGCGCCGCGGCCCGGGAAGACCGTACGCCCGCTTCCGACGTCTCACCGCTCAGGGAGATCGTCCAGGGTGACGGCAAAGCTCATCCATTCACAGGAGGGAGGAGGATAACGTGCTGAAGAGAAGGGTCTTGGCGGTGGCGACCGCCGCTGTCGTTTCGCTCGGCGTCGGGCTTCTGGCTGATGGGCCGCAAAACCAGTCCTCGGGCTCGGCCGCACCTGCCACGGCCGCAAGTTCGAGCAGCAAGACGAACCTGTACCTCGAGGGTTGTGTGTTCCCGAAGATGGCTCTGTCGGGGACGATGCCGAGCATCGTGCCGGTCGGGACCGTCGAGGACTACGTGCTGAGCGACACCAAAGTCTTAAGCGCGGCCGATGGCGTGGATACGTCCGGTGTCACGCTGCTGCAGCTGGCGCAGGTCAGCCAGCCTCGCCTGCGCGCGCTGATCGGCAAGCGGGTCGGCGTGACCGGCCACGTGGAAGCCAAGCCCGATCTCCCGGTGATGGACGTGACGTCGATCCGACCGATCTCCGGCGAGTGCCCGGCCAGGCCCACGGCTCGTTCGTAGCCGTACAAAGGGCTCACGGGAGAAGACCCGTGAGCCCTTTGAAGCTCGACGGCCGATGCATCAGGCCCGGGTGGGCGGGCGGGCGCTCTGGGTGACCCGCGCGAACAGACCGCCGACGAAGATCGCGACGCCCAGCAGTCCCACGACGATGCCGACGGGCAACATGATCATGGTCACGCCGAGACCCAGCCCGACCACCATCATCACGAAGCCCAGCACGACGGCGCCGACGTGCCACAGGGCACCTTCAGTGGCTCTCACCCAGGGCCGATGCCACCACACATCTGTGTATGGAATGGCTTTGGCTGGCGTGACGGCGGCGCTCTTCATGGTGTCCATATCCAGTCCCTCTCTGGTGTTGCGCGCTCTTCAGCTACGGGCTCTACGTCGAGGCTATCGCACCGCTCCCTGTCCCGGCTGTGCTGAATCGCACAACAGGCTCATGCGTGCGCGTGCGGCCCTCCTCTGCCGCGCGTCACCAGGGCTTTCGCCGTCTCGACGACGTGCTCCGGCGTGAAACCGAACTCGCGCATCACGATGGGGCCGGGCGCCGACGCCCCGAAGCTGTCAACGCCGATCATCGCGCCCTCGGGACCCACGTAGCGCTCCCAACCGAACGGCGCGGCCGCTTCGATGCTGACCCGCGCGCGCACGCCAGGCGGCAGCACCGTGTCCCGGTACGCCTGCGGCTGCGCGTCGAACAGCTCCCAGCAGGGCATCGACACCACGCGGCTCCGGATCCCGTCGGCGGCGAGCCGCGCGTGCGACTCCAGGGCGAGCGACACTTCCGAGCCTGTCGCAATCAGGATCACCTCCGGCGGTAACGGGCCGGCCTCGGCGAGCACGTACGCGCCCTGGGCGAGACCGGATGCCGAGGCGAGCACCGTGCGATCCAGTACGGGCAGCTTCTGCCGCGTGAGCACGAGCCCCACCGGGCCGTCGGTGTGCCGCAGCGCGATGCGCCATGCCTCCACCGTCTCGGTCGCGTCGCTCGGCCGGATGATGATCATGTTTGGCATCGCGCGCAGGCCCGCCAATTGCTCGACGGGCTGATGCGTCGGACCATCCTCGCCGAGCGCGATGCTGTCGTGCGTCCAGACGTAGATGACGTGCGCCTTGCTCAAGGCCGCGAGCCGGATGCTCGGACGCATGTAGTCCGAGAACGAGAAGAACGTCGCGCAAAACGGGTGTAGCCCGCCGTGGAGCGCCATGCCGGTCAGCGCGGCGGCCATGGCGTGCTCGCGAAGCCCGAAGTGAATGTTCCGTCCCGCGTACCCCCAGGCGCCACCGGCGGCGCCCTGCGTCGGCAGGCCCTGATCGAACAGGGGTTCGGGCGCACGCTCGAAGTCGCCGCATCCCGCCATCGCGGTACGGGTCGACGGATCGAGATCCGCCGACCCGCCGATGAGATTCGTCACGACGCCGGCCAGCGCCTTGAGCACCGCGCCCCCCGCATCGCGGGTCGCCATCTCGCCGTCGGCCGGCGTAAACGTCGGCAGGTGCGCCTCCCAGCCCTCGGGCAAGTCGCCGGAGAGCGCCTGCGCAAATCGTGGCGCCACGTCGGGGTGCGCGACCGCGTACGCGTCCACGCGGCGCCGCCATGCCGCCTCGAGCTCGGCGCCCCGCTCGACGGACGCCCGAAACTCGCGCATGGCCTCGTCTGGCACGTAGAAGCGGCGATCTTCAGGCCATCCCAGCGCGCGCTTGGTCAGGCGCACTTCCTCGACCCCGAGCGGCTCGCCGTGCGCGTGCCAGGTGTCCTGTTTGTGCGGGCTGCCGTAGCCGATGTGCGTGCGCCCCACGATGAGCGACGGCCGATCCTCGACGGCGCGCGCCGCGGTGAGCGCGGCGTCGACGGCCGCCGCGTCCTGTCCGTCGATCCGCAGCACGTGCCAGCCGCAGGCTTCGAAGCGCGCGCCCACGTCCTCCTGAAACGTGAGGTTTGTCGTCGCGGACAGCGTGATCAGGTTCGAGTCGTACAGGACGATCAACCGGCCGAGCCGCAGCGTGCCGGCGAGGGACACCGCCTCGGATGCCACCCCCTCCATCACGTCGCCGTCGCTGGCGAGCACGTAGGTGCAGTGGTCCACCACATCGTCGCCGCGTCGGTGGAAGCTCGCCGCGAGCCACCGCTCGGCGATGGCCAGGCCGACGCTGTTGCCGACGCCTTGTCCGAGCGGCCCGGTGGTGACCTCGACGCCCGGCGTGAGCCCGTGCTCGGGATGGCCGGGGGTCCGACTGTTCCACTGCCGGAACTGTTCGAGGTCGTCCATCGCGAGGTCGTATCCGGTCAGAAAGAGCAGGCTGTACAGCAAGGCGCTGGCGTGCCCGGCCGAGAGCACGAACCGGTCGCGGTCGGGCCAGTCCGGATTCTTCGGGTTGTGCCGCAGGTGGCGCGTCCAGAGGATGTAGGCCATCGTCGCCGCGCCCATCGGCATGCCGGGGTGGCCGGAATTCGCCTGTTGGACGGTGTCGATCGACAGCATCCGGATCGTGTTGACGCAGAGCTGCTCCTGCTCGTTCATACTCGATACCTCGCGACGCCGCGGACGTTCCGCGCCCTACTTGACCGACAGCGTCTTGGTGTCCCGGATGGATTTGGCGGTCCAATACCCGGGACGGCCGTAATGCTCGTGGATCGCCTGTTCCTGTTGTCGATCGAGCTGCGTGCCCGGGTCGTACGGCGGCGCGTCTTTGACAGCCTGGCGGGTGAGGTCGACAGAGACGGTCGCATCCGGCCAGCTCACCTGCTCGATCCACCGCGGCGCGATGAGCACGTGGTGGCCGCCCCACCAGTGGCTCGTGTCGACGACCAGGTAACGAATCGCCCAGGTGTGCTCGTCCACGAGCATGTCCTCGACGTGCCCGATGTCGCCGTCCGTCCCGTGGATGTGGTGGCCGATCACCGCTCGGCAACTGCGCAGATGGTGGTCCGGAGGTGCCTCGGACGCTGACGCCCGCCGGGTCTTCATGTCCTCTTCGAACTGGCGTTCGGCTGTCAGGTCGCCCGGGTACGCGCCCATGCCCCACAGACCTGCGCCGCCCCAGTAGTGGGGGTACCCGTAGTATCCGAAATACTCGGCTTCGTGCTGCCGCGACACCGGCCTCTGCGTGTCGATGTCGGGACTTCCCTTGACCTGCGCCCTGGTGAGGGACACCGGGAGCAGTTGGCCCATCCAGTCCGGATGGCCGATGGCAAGCGGCGAGATCAGCACCTTCCGGCCGGACAACCAGGTGCCCGTGTCGGCGATGAGATAGCGGATCGCCCAGTCCTCGTCATCGAAGTACAAATCGTCGACCGCCCCGATGACGCCGTCGGTTGCGCGGATCGCGTAGCCTCGAAGGTCCGTGACGTTACGTAACATTGTCTTCCTCCCCCAGGAAACCGCTCGGCTTCGAGATCGACCTTAGACGGACGCGGCAGGCCGACCGTGTTCAGAAAGAGACGGCTTACCCGGATGTGTCCTCCGATGTGGGATTGCACCAGCCGCCATCCGATGCGATGAGTGCGTCAGCCTGCTTCGGCCCCCAGCTCCCGCGCGCGTAGCGGCGAGCCCGATGGTGCGTCTCGAGGACGGGATCCACCGCCGCCCAGGCGGCCTCGACCGCGTCCTCACGGGTGAAGAGCGCGCCGTCGCCGGCCATGGCGTCGGTCAGGAGCCGCTCGTACGGCGCTTCCGCGCCTGGCTGCTCCTCGGACAGATAGAGCTCCTGCTGGGCCCCGACGAATTCCTTCCCGGCGCGCTTGACGCGGGCGGCGAGGGCGACCGCCGAGCCCGGGGAGATCCGGAAGCGCAGATAGTTGGGCCGGCCCTTGGCCGGCGCCGAGTCGGCGAACAGCGGCTGTGGCGGCGGCTTCAGCTGGATCAAGACCTCGGTCGCCGTGTCGGCGAGGCATTTCCCGGAGCGCAGATACCACGGCACCCCCTCCCAGCGCCACGAGTCGATGAACAGCCGCAGGGCGCAGAACGTCTCGACGTCGGAGCGCTTCGCCACGTCCGGCTCCTTCCGGTAGCCGGCGTACTGGCCGCGCACGACCTCATCGGGCGTCAGCGGACGCATCGCCTGAAAGACCTTCGCCTTCTCGGCATGCACGGCCCCGAAGTCCCGGCCAGCGGGCGGCTCCATGGCCAGGAGCGCGACGATCTGGAAGAGGTGGTTCTGAATGACATCGCGCAGACAGCCGGCGGTCTCGTAAAACCGGCCGCGGCCTCTCACGCCGAACGCTTCAGAGAGCGTGATCTGCACGCTGGACACGTAGTTGCGATTCCAGATCGGCTCCAGGAACGTGTTGGCGAATCGGAAATAGAGGATGTTCATGATCGCCTCTTTCCCGAGATAGTGGTCGATCCGGAAGATCGCGTCCTCCGGAAACACCGCATGTGCGGCGCGGTTGAGTGCCCGCGCCGACGCGAGGTCCCGGCCGAACGGCTTTTCGACGATCACGCGCGCATCTTCAGCCAGGCCCGCGGCGCCGAGCCCCCGGATCACGGTCCCGAAGAGCGCAGGGGGAATCGCCAGGTAATGCGCGGGTCGCGGCGCGGCGCCCAGGGCCTTCTTGATCGCCATGAACGTGCCTGCCTCGCGATAGTCCCCGCTGACGTACGTCAGCAGCGACAGCAAATGGCGGAGGGCTCGCTTGTTGTCGACGCCGCCCGACCGCCGGATGCTGTCCGTCACGCGGGCACGCAGTCGCGCGGCACTCCATTTCGGTGACGCGACGCCGATGACCGGAACCGTGAGCGTCCCTCGCTTCGCCATGGCATAGAGCGCCGGGAAGATCATCTTGTGCGCAAGATCGCCCGTGACGCCGAAGAGCACCAGCGCGCCAGAACGAGAGCGAGCCATAAGAAATCGTAGAACCCGTCACGAGGTAAGATCAATCCACTTCTGCACATCGACCGGGGCCGGCGATGGATGAGCTTGGATGAGTTTGGATGAGTGAGGATGACATTGGCGACACACACCACGGCGAATGCCACGACCAGACTTCACGCCCTCGGACAGAGCCTGTGGCTCGACAACATCACGCGCGGACTGCTGACCAGCGGCACACTGCGCCGGTATATCGACGAGTGGTCGGTGACGGGACTGACGTCGAACCCGACGATCTTCGATCGCGCGATCGAAAGCGCGCATTTCTACGACGACGCCATTGAACAGAAGAGCCGCGAGGGCACGTCCGGTGAACAGCTGTTCTTCGAGCTCGCGATCGAAGATCTGCGTCAGGCCGCCGCGCTGTTTCGGCCCGTCCACGACGCGACGCAGGGCCTCGACGGCTGGGTGTCGCTCGAGGTCTCGCCGCTGCTGGCCAACGACACGGCCGCCACGATCAGGCAGGCCGCCGCGCTCCATGCACAAGCGCACCTCCCCAACCTTCTGATGAAGATTCCCGGCACGCCGGCAGGCGCCGCGGCCATCGAAGCGTCGATCGCCGCGGGCGTGCCCGTGAACGTCACCCTGCTGTTCTCCCGGGAGCAGTATCTGGCGGCGTCGGACGCCTACATGCGAGGGATCGAGCGACGCATCGCCGCCGGCCTGGATCCGAAAGTCGGCTCCGTCGCATCGATCTTCGTCAGCCGCTGGGACAAGGCCGTGATGAAGCGGGTGCCGCCCGAACTACGGAATCGCCTCGGAATCGCCATCGCGAAGCGCACGTACGCCGCCTACCGCGAGCTCCTCGCGTCGGCGCGCTGGCAGGCGCTCTCGAAGGCCGGCGCCCAGCCGCAGCGCCTTCTCTGGGCGAGCACGAGCACCAAAGATCCCAGCGCGTCCGATGTGCTGTACCTCGAAGCGCTCGCCGCGCCGGACACGGTCAACACCATCCCCGAGGACACGCTGCGTGCCTTCGCGGATCACGGCCACGTCGCACAGACCATGCCGGCGGACGGCGGCGATGCGGAAGGCGTGCTCGGTCAATTCACAAAGGCCGGCGTGGACGTCGCGGCGCTCGGCGACCAACTCCAACGCGAGGGCGCCCAGTCGTTTGACGACTCCTGGAACAAGCTGATCGCGAGTCTGGCGTCCAAGAGCGGCCCGTCGTCCGACGCAGGCCGCTCCGCGAAGGCCTCGTCGTGACGACGAACGCACCGACCGAGCCGTCGTTCCTGACGGCACTCCCGGCCTGGCGAGCGCTCACCGCCCACGCCGCGCAGATGCGCGACGTGCACTTGCGCACGCTGTTCGCCAACGATCCCTCACGCGGCGAGCGCCTGGCGGCGGAGGCGGCCGGCCTGTACCTCGATTATTCGAAGAACCGCATCACCAACGACACGGTCGGCCTCCTGGTGGGTCTGGCCGAGGCGTGCGGGCTGCGCGAACGCATCGCGGCGATGTTCCGTGGTGACAAGATCAACACGACGGAGGACCGGGCGGTGCTCCACGTCGCGCTGCGCGCGCCGCGCCGCGAGTCCATCCTGCTCGATGGCGACGATGTCGTAAAGCACGTGCACGAGGTGCTGGATCGGATGGCGGCGTTCGCCGACCAGGTCCGGGACGGCCGCTGGCGTGGGCACACGGGCCGGCGCATCCGCACCGTCGTCAATATCGGGATTGGCGGCTCCGATCTCGGCCCGGTCATGGCCTACGAGGCGCTGAAGTACTACAGCGCGCGGGAGCTGAGTTTCCGCTTCGTCTCGAACGTGGATGGCACCGACTTCGCGGAGGCCACGCGCGATCTGGATCCCGCCGAGACCCTGTTCATCGTCTCGTCGAAAACATTCACGACGCTCGAGACGATGACCAACGCGCGGACGGCCCGGCAGTGGGCACTCGACGCGCTCGGGGATGAGGGCGCCATCAGTAAGCATTTCGTGGCCGTGTCAACGAACGCCACAGAGGTCGCGGCATTCGGCATCGACACGGGTCACATGTTCCCGTTCTGGGACTGGGTCGGCGGCCGGTACTCGATGGACTCGGCGATCGGGCTGTCGACGATGATCGCCGTCGGTCCGGACCATTTCCGCGCGATGCTGGCCGGCTTCGACGCCATGGACGAGCATTTCCGGACGGCCCCGTTCGACCGCAACCTGCCGGTCCTCATGGGCCTGCTGACGATCTGGTACACCAACTTCTTCGATGCCTCAACGGTCGCCGTCCTCCCCTACGACCAGTACCTGAAGCGTCTGCCCGCGTACTTGCAGCAGCTCACGATGGAGAGCAACGGCAAGCACGTGACACGCGAGGGCGTGCGCGTCGACTACCAGACCGGACCCATCTACTGGGGCGAACCGGGGACGAACGGTCAGCACTCGTTCTACCAGCTGATCCACCAGGGGACGCGATTGATTCCCTGCGATTTCATCGGCTTCCTGCAGCCGCTGAACCCGTTGGGCCCGCATCACGACCTGCTGATGGCCAACGTCTTTGCGCAGACCCAGGCGCTGGCGTTCGGCAAGACCGCGGAGGAGGTTCGCGCGGAGGGCACGCCGGAACGGCTCGTGCCTCACCGCACCTTCGACGGCAACCGGCCCACGAACACGATCCTGGCCGAACGACTCACGCCGGAGACCCTTGGCGCGCTGATCGCCTTATACGAGCACAGCGTCTTCACGCAGGGCGCGATCTGGCAGGTCGATTCCTTCGATCAATGGGGCGTCGAACTCGGGAAAGTCCTGGCGAGTCGCATCGTGCCGGAGTTGACCAGCGCCGCGGGACCGGCGCTCGCACACGACAGCTCGACCAACACGCTCATCGCGCGTTATCGCGGGCGGAGCTGAGCGCGCGCCCCCTGATCAGGGGATGCCAGAAGGCCCGTCACTTTGTTCGTGCTGACGGAATGCGGTTCCGCACAGTGCGGCGATGGCGTGTTTGGCGGACGACGGGAAATCCGTGAACATCACACCCACGAGATACTGCCCATGGGATGCATTCCCGCGCCGTTCGGACGATTGGGTGGGGGCCGTGCGGACAATACGGACCGTCAGCCTCACGGGTGAGGCCGGCATGTTGAGCGTCAACGGGCACAGTCCGCCCAAACGCAGTGGCGCTTCGGTCCGCACGAGCGCTCCCGTCGCACTCACGTTCACCAGCCGACCGAATGCCGAGCCCAATCGCGCTTCGATTTCCGGAGTCGGGACTCGGGAGAACCTTGCCACGCCTATATATATCGGCAGCTTCCGCTTGTAGAAGCAGGGCGGCGGATCGCGGACACGGGCTGTCGTCGACGCTCAGGGGCCAGCGTCGGCTTCACTGGAGGGCGGGAGGCCCCGGAAATCGTGCCGAGCCAGGACCCGTCCTTCGGGGTCACGAGCCTCGACGACCCAATCTCCCTCGGCACCCGGCTCGAGCGTCCTCCGGCTGAACGTCCGCCAGTGCGCATTCCTCACTGGGAGCTCGACGACGCCAGCTGTCTGGCCCTGGTGAATCCAGACGTGGCGGACAGCGTCGCCCGCGCCGCCGCCCGTTACCAACGTCCAGAAGACGACGCTCGTGCCGACCGGAAATGTGTTCGACTGTCCGACGAGCTCTCAATCGACAACGTCGGTCCCCACTGCAGAGCTGGCTATCGATAGCCGCGCTGCCTGGCTGCCATCACGTCGCTCGACCTCGATGGCAGGCGCGACGGCCTTCTCGCTCGAGACGGCCTCCGGCAGGGGCCGGCGCGGTGGTTCGGCTCCGGGGGATGGCTCTTCTATCGACCGACTGACGTCGACGCCTGTTCTCCTGTCGCTGCTCACGACACGGTTGGGCCCATTGCCTGGCTCACGCGGCTCGACCGCCGCACGCCGTGTGAGAGAGGGCACGCCAACCCACTGGACCCCGGCGAGTACCGCGACGGTCACGCCGCCCAACGCTGCTACGCGAAAGGTTGTCCCGGACCAGATCGTCCGCCCTGTTCGCTGCGCGGCCCGACGCTCGGCCGCCATGCGCATGGTGGTCCGGGCATCCGGCGTCACCGTCAATTGCCCTGCTTCGGCCTGGGCGTGCAGTGTGAGGTCGTAGTCCCGCACCAAGCCACTTGGGTCGAGGCCGAGACGCGAGGCGTACGTCCGGAGGTAGGCTCGGTTGTAAGGCCCGCCAGGCAAGGTGTGGATGGCCTCGTCTTCCAGTGCGACCAGATAGCGCCTGGCGACACGAGTGCTGTGGGCGACCTCGTCAATCGAGATGCCCCGTCGCTGTCGTTCCCGTTGAAGCGCCGGCCCAAAGGAAGCCATCTCAGGAGTAGGACACCAGCTCGCAGGCTGCGGAACGGCGTCGCCCCGCCTCAGACACCTCCCCGCTGGACCTCGAGCTGCGCGGAGGGGCCACGGCCGTAACCTTCCATAACACGGAGGCTATCGGTCATTTGCCTGCTGAGGTTTAGCCGCGACGCCTGCGGGGGCAATGCTGGCGGCAGCGCCGGGCTCAGGAGGGGGCGAACTCGGTCGGCGACTGTTCCCGTTGGTCAATCAGCAGGGTGTCTACTGCCGGAATACCAGGATCACGAGGCCGAGGCCGAGCAGGCCAAGCGTCCGCAGCATCGAAAAATCCAGCGTGAGCGCGGAGAGAAGGGGCCCAGCGTGCAGCTGGGTCACTGCGCCGAGCAAGGCGTAAGCACCAGTCAACTTGAGCAAGCGGTCTGCGGCACGAGGCTTAGGGAGCATCGAGTGGTTGAAAGCAAGGTCAGTTCCGAGTCCTCCGGCTTCACGCGATTGCCCGCGATCACATGGATCGGGAAGGCTCAGGCGGTGTCAGCCTGCATACCCAAGGCGTCGCGTGTACTGGCACGCGGAACATGCGTGTGTCACCACGGAACACTGGTCCACGACCTGGAGCGGGGAGACGGCATCCGCCGTCCCGTAAGAACAACGGAAAACAAAGGAGAAGGTTGGTTGCGGGGGCCTGCAACCAGCGGTACTTGCAGTTGTGGACTGGAGCGGCGTGAAGTTGAGGCGCTGTGGCGGTGTGACGTCAATCGCTTCAAGCGAGTTCGTCTGAGCCGGTCGTGATCGCTTGCGTGAAGTCAAAGAATACATAGCCGCCAGCCTCGGCGTACCAGATCTGATCCAGGCCCTCTGGCATCTTGCCCCCCACTGCCTCCCGAACGGCCTCAAGCATCTTGTGCTGATTCATGAGCGCGATGTCCTGGGTCTCAACGATGAGGACGGTAGTGTTTCCGTCGGCCTTGTAGCGGCCCAGCTTCTTCATCTTCCGCGCGATCTGATCGCCGACCCGAGCCGGCAACGTGTCGTCGTCTGGTGCCGGTCGGTAAAGGACGACAGCGGGCGTCCCTTTAGAATCCTTCGACGCCTTACATGACAAGCCGGAACCCGGAATGTCGATTCGATATGGACCGTCGTCGAGGGAGGGCGACGTCGGTACAGGCCCACTGAGCCAGAGTCATCAAATATGACTTCCAGTCGCCGCCGACAGTTACCAGCTCGTAGGGAACGGTGATCCTGAGTCTAGCGGTGACCGGAAGGAGCTCGAGGACACCCAGAGCCCTCTGGAATTGATCGCCGATCCCTCGTTGATTCGGAAGCGTGTCGACGCTAGTGTGCTCGATGGCGAACGGCCCGGCGATGCCCTCGACGACAGACTGGCCGGGGTACTCGTCCTCGAGCCAGTGGTCCACCTTGAGGTCTGGGTGGCCGTGCTCCCGGAGATGGGCCACGAATCGCAGGACAACGGCCCGGTCGGCGGGTATCCGCTCGGTCGGCATGCTGAAACTCTACGAAACGGCGCGTGTCGCCATAGCCAGCCATGCGGGATCGACGAACGCCCGCAGATACCCCGCGGGCACGAAGTGGTGCTTCACCGGAGTCTCCCGCTGATCGTCAGTTGCCTCGTCAAAGTGTTGTCTGCTGGCTCATCAACCGTTCCGCAGACAATGCCTGCAAATCTCGTCCCGCGCCGCAACGACGCTAAATCCGGCCAGTCTTTCGTGAGCGAGGTTTCCGCGGAATCACGATCTCGACGTCCTGGTCGAGCACCGTCAGCAGGTTCATCAAGCGGTCGACGGAGAAGCTCCCCAGCTTGTAGTGACGAAGTGCGGAGACCTTCGGCTGCGTGACTCCCACCATCTTGGCTGCATCCGCCTGCGAGAGCTTCCGCTCGTCAAGCAGCCGATTCAGCGCGTAGCCCAGGCGCAGCTTGGCCTGTCGCTCGGCGGCATCGAGAAACCCGAGGTCCGCGAACACATTCCCAGTTCCATGAATGACCACTTCTCTCCGTTCAGCGTTTCGACTTGCCATAGTGCTCCGCCCATGTCCTGTTTGATCATCATGGAAAGCTCAAAATGGGCCCTACCAGGGAAGAGACTGCCACCCTTCCGAGCGTTGCCAAGCGTCCTCGGTATACCAGCGGACGTCGATGAAGCGCTCAGCGGATCGCAGCCAATCATCCAAGAACTCGGATAGTCCGAGATTTCCGCGATGCAGAATCAACCATCGGCCAGATTCATCGACGGACCGGATCGCTATGGGATGGAAATGGTCCTCGAACCATGCGAGAGCGAATGACGCTTCGCCGTCTCGGTGTTCAGTCGGCTCCGTGCGAACCTCCAAGTGAGGATATCGGCCCTTCAAGTATTCGAAGAAGTCCTCGAGGAGACGAGAGGCATTGGACGATACGTGGTGCGAGTCTGAGATCACAAAGGTGACGACGTTTCTAAGCACCAAACCGACGCCGGCGGTCGGGTGATCGCAGTGATGCGCCTCGCCGGCTTCGGCCAACCGTCGGAGGATTGCTCCATCAGTGCCGCGATATCGAACGCAGTCGAGTTCCTGACCGCGAATCACGTGAAGAGCCTTCTCCATTTCGGCATCCGAGTTCGGCTGTCGTTTGACGTAGCAATGATGATTCGAATCGAACGCGAACAATTCCGGAGCGAGCGCGGTGGGCACGCCACAGGCCGTGCAGCAGCCGTTCAGCACGTAGAACGGACCGGCAGCATTCTTCGGATGGATCGGAGCCGCGTCACTCACGCCCGTCTCCAGTCGATCCCTGCGGTCGTGTCGCATCGGCCGATCTTGGAGCGCTGCCGGGATCGACAGAGTCGTCTCCGAACTTTCGATGGAAGTCGTCTCGCGAACGCGCAGGACTCCAGCGCAACTCCATTCCGTTGCGGAGCCGCGTCAACGCCCGCCGACGGGCCTGCGCAAAGGAGCGTTGGTGGTCCAAAGTGGTTCCGGAGTCTTTGGTCATGAACCGGTCTCAGCGCTGAACCCAGTAACCTGGCCTCCGCCGACCGTGTGCAACGGCGACGACTTGAATGTGGGCATCGTGCACGCGATAGACGACGAAGAAAGGGAACCGGTGCAGAAGAAAGCGCCTGGTGCTGGCCACGTAAGGTGGCGCGGCTTCTGGTCGCTCGGCGATCAACCCCACGACTCGATCAAGTTCGCGCCGAAAGCGCGTCGCCGCGGTCTGGTTGCGCTCACGATACCAACGCTCGGCGGCCTCTGCTTCGTCGGCTGCGAGCGGATGAAACTCGACCGTGAACTGTGGCATCAGCGCGCGGCGAGTCGGCGGCGAACTTCGGCCCAGGGAATAGTCTTCACCCCCCCGCCATCGAGCTCGGCCACGCGGCGGTTCACTTCGGTCGCCCACGCGGCTTCGGCGTCCTCGTCCACCTCGGTGTCGAGACTCTCCAGCAACGATCCGGCGAGGGCTGCGCGGGCCTCCGTCGGAAGCCCCAATGCGTCCTTCAGAATCTCTGCGGCTTCGCGTTTCATGGTCTGATTTTACCGGCCGAGCGCCGCCGAAGGACCATATTGCCGCCGGAGAGCGCACGGTCTACTCGCGGCTCTAGCGAAGCGCCTGACACAGCCTGAGGGGGTGGTGGAGGGGGTGATGGCGCCAGGGGGACCATCTCCCCCCTCCGCGGGGGAGGACCCGGAGCGTGCATCACACAGCGTGCGCTGATTCCACGAGCGCGTCTCGTCCGCGTATCTGGTTACGCTGCGGGCGTTTGCCGACAGAGAGTCGCGGCATCGGCTCTCATCGCGGCGGCGGTTTCTGCCGACGCGCACAACGTCGGCGCAACAGCACACGGAGAGCAGCCGGGACGTGAGCGACCCCACCTCCGGACCCCGGACCCTGACCCCAGGGTCGGTTCGGGGGTCGCTCACGTCCCGGCTGCGTGTCTTAAATCGCGCGATGGTTTGCAGACGCCAATGTCACGAACAATCGACTCAGGATCCGATGCCAAATGCACGCGACAATCCGGCGCGCGATTCGTCACGATTCGCGGCCGGTCGTCCGCTGCAAATGACGCGGTGATGTCGTGGTCGATCTGGCGTCACATCTCTCCTCCTGGTTGCCGGCAGATCACTCGCCCATCGCGGGTGGATTTTCATGCGGTGCTCGGCGGCGTCAACGCTCTCCGCTGCGCTTCGACCGTGCGTTCCGCACGGCCTGCGGGCGTTGACCCCGCCTGCGCTCCGCTTGATCTGGCATTTGCGCGATGGTCGAGGTTTGATCGCCGTTGACAGCACTCGCGACGAGGCGTATGTTCGAAACATCTCGCTCGTGCCGCACGGCACGCCCTCCACATCGTCCGATGTGGAGCGCTTCGGAATGACGCTCGAGAGCCTCGTTCCGACAGCTTCCTGATTCCGACCGTTTGATCAGATCGCGCTGGCTATGACGACGCGCGATCGCTGCGCCGAACACACCTTCCGCGCTCGAAGCCAATCTCGACGCGTTCGGAGCCGCACTCAGTGCCGCCCGTTCATCGCCATCACGAACGCCACGAATCGCCAATCGACGTTCAACATGGGCAGGCGTATCATGGCCGAACGAGGACGCAAACGACGCAAGCGAGCTCGACGTGTTCCGCCAGTCGTTCGTCGCGCTGCAACCGTGTCGATTGATGCGACAGGCGACGATGTGCTTCGCGCGCTCGTACGAATTCTGGCCCGGCAGGCGGCGCGCGAAGCGTTCGAGTCTGAGCTTCGACGCAACGCAGCGATCGTCCATTGAGGTGAACCCGTGAAAGTCGGCATCTACGCGCGCTATTCCTCTGACAACCAGCGGGACGCGTCTATCGCGATCAAGTGCGCGTGTGCCGAACGTTCGCTGAGCGGCAAGGTTGGACGATCGCGGAGGATACCGGATCACGCGTTCTGGTGCGACGCTGCTGCGCGCTGGTTTCCAGGCGCTGATGCGCGATACGTTGAATCGCCGATTCGATGTCGTGCTGGCTGAGTCGCTGGACCGATTCAGCCGCGATCAGGAGGACACCGCGGGTCTCTTCAAACGACTGACATTTGCTGGCGTCAACATCGTCACTCTTGCCGAAGGCGACATCACGCATCTGCACATCGGATTCAAGGGCACGATGAACGCCCTCTTCCTGAAGGACCTGGCCGAGAAGACCCATCGTGGGTTGCGCGGTCGAATCGAGGATGGCAAGTCCGCCGGCGGCTTGTGCTACGGATATCGAGTCGTCAAGGCGTTCAACGGTGGCAGCGTGACGACGGGCGAGCGCGAAATCGAGCCGACCGAGGCGCCGATCGTCGAGCGGATCTTCCGCGACTTCATCGCCGGTGTCTCGCCCAAACAGATCGCCAAGAACCTGAATCGAGAAGGCATTGCTGGTCCGTTCGGCGGTGCCTGGAGCCCGAGCACGATTTACGGCAACAGCAAGCGCGGCACGGGGATTCTGAACAACGAGTCGTACATCGGGCGGCTGGTGTGGAACCGGCTGCGCTACGTGAAGAATCCCGATACCGGCAAACGCGTGTCGCGCCTGAATCCGGCGACTGAGTGGATGCGGAAGGAAGTTCCCGGACTCCGTATCGTCTCCGACGAGCTGTGGGCGGACGCGAAGCAGCGCCAGGAGCACAGCCGACACGCGGTCAGAACCGCGGGCAATCCAGCCGGCGCGCGGCGCCCGCAGTACCTGTTTTCAGGCCTCACGAAGTGTGGCATCTGCGGCGCCGGATTCATCATGACGGGCAAGCACCGCCTCGGATGCTTCGGCGCACGCGACCAGGGACGCTGCGACAACCATCTGACCATCCGCCGCGACGAGGTGGAAGCGCGGGTGCTCAAGGCGCTGCAGGAGAAGCTCCTGAACCAGGAACTCTTCGACGAGTTCTGCCAGGAGTTCACCCGCGAGATGAACCGGCTCCGCATGGAACGGCGCGCCAGCCTGTCGTCAGGCAAGCGCGAGGTCGAACGGATCGGTACGAGGATCAAGAAACTCCTGAACCTGATGCTGGACGACGGGATCGCAGTGGACGAGGGTAAGACCGAGATTAAGGCTCTCGACGCTCGCCGGAAGGAGCTGCAGGCGCAGCTCGACACCGCCGACGAGGCACCGCCGCTCCTGCACCCGGAGATGGCCGAGCTGTACCGCCAGAAGGTGACGACGCTCGCTCATGCCCTGGAGGCCGCAGAAACGCGCACCGAGGCGAGGGAGGCGCTTCGAGGGCTGATCGACGCCATCACCCTGACGCCGGAGGCGGGCGATCCTCAGAATCGAACTGAAAGGGAACCTGGCGGCGATGCTCGGCGCAACCGTACAAAGCAAAAGGTCCCCGGAAACCGGAGACCTTTCGCTGCAAGTATCGATGGTTGCGGGGGCGGGATTTGAACCCGCGACCTTTGGGTTATGAGCCCAACGAGCTACCGGACTGCTCCACCCCGCGACACTGGAAACACTGATGTTACCATACGGCGGCCTCGAACGTGAAGCCGTCCACCGTGACTCCGCCCACTTACGCCGATGTCGAAGCCGCCGCCACGCAGATCCGCGGCGCGGCGCACCGGACGCCCGTCTTCACCTCCCGCACGGTTGACGCCAAGACCGGCGCCACCGTCTTCTTCAAGGGCGAACACCTCCAGCGCGGCGGCGCCTTCAAGTTCCGCGGCGCCTACAACGCCCTCTCGCGCCTCTCCCCCCACGAACGCCGCCGCGGCGTCGTCACGTTCTCGTCCGGCAACCACGCCCAGGCCATCGCCCTGGTCGGACAGATCCTCGACATTCCCCGCGTCATCGTCATGCCGGACGATGCGCCCGCGATGAAGAAGGCGGCCACGCTCGGCTACGGCGCCGAAGTCGTGACCTACGACCGCGACAAGGACGACCGCGAGGCGATCGGCCGGCGCCTCGCCGAGGACCGCGGCCTCACGATGATCCCGCCCTACGACCATCCGCATGTCGTGGCCGGCGCGGGCACGTGCGCCCGGGAGCTGTTCGAAGAGACCGGCCCCCTCGACCTGTTGCTCGTGCCCTGCGGCGGCGGGGGCCTGCTGGCCGGCTCGGCGATCTCCGCGCGCGCGATGGCGCCCGCCTGCCGCGTGATCGGCGTCGAGCCGCTGGCGGGCAACGACGGCGTGCGATCGTTCCAGAGCCGGACGCTGCAGTCCGTCCACAACCCGCAGACCATCGCTGACGGCGCGCGCACGCCCTCGCTCGGCGCGCTGACGTTCCCGATCATCCTCGAGCTCGTCAGCGATATGCTGGCCGTGGACGATGACGCCATTATTCGATCGATGCGGTTCCTGTGGGAGCGGATGAAGCTCGTCGTCGAGCCGACGGGCATGCTCGCGGCCACGGCGCTCCTCGAAGGGATCGTCTCGGCGCCCGGCGCGCGGATCGGCGTGATCCTGAGCGGCGGCAACGTGGACCTCTCGCAGCTCGCACAGTGGATGGCCTCCGCAATGAAACGCGTCGCACGTCCCGCTTCTGTCGTGCTCCTCGGCCGGCGCTCCTCGTGCCGGCCCGCGACCGCCCAGCAGGCCGAGCCGGGCGCACCACGCACGGCCGCGCCGCTGACGATCCTGCAAATCAACGACGTCTACGAAACACTGCCCGTGGACGGCGCCGGAGGCCTCGCCCGCGTCGCCACGCTCAAAAAGAACATGGCGGCCATCGGACGCACCCCGATCCTGATCCTCGCGGGCGACTTCCTCTCGCCGTCGGTCGCATCGAGCGTCTTCAAGGGCCGGCAGATGATCGCCGCGCTGAACGCGGCCGGCCTCGACTTCGCGACTTTCGGCAACCACGAGTTCGACTTCGGCGACGACGTGCTCATCCAGCGGATGGGCGAGGCGACGTTCCAATGGCTCGCCGCCAACGTGATCGACACACGGACGAACCAGCCGATCGGCGGCGCGGCGCCGTACGTCATCCGCACGTTCGGCGGGCTCCGGGTCGGGTTCCTCGGTCTGTGCCTCACGACCACCGAGATCAGCCGCGAGCGCCTCACGCACACCCGGCTCGACGACCCGATCGAGACCGCCGCCCGCTACGTGCCCGAGATGAAGCAGGCCGGCGCCGACGTGATTGTCGCCGTCACGCACCTCGCATTCGGAGACGACCGCCGGCTCGCCACGCGCTTTCCCGACATCGACCTCATCGTCGGCGGCCACGAACATTACCCGATCACCTCGACCGAGAACCGGACGCTCATCAGCAAAGCGGGATCCGACGCGAAGTTCGTCGCGCGGCTCGACGTGAACAAGACCGCCGCCGGGGTCGTCGAGCGCTTCTACGAACTCATCCCGATCACCGCCAGCCTGAAGGACGACCCGGACACGCTGGCCGTCGTGAACGACTACGAGTCGCGCCTCAGCACGCAGCTCCAGGCCGTCGTCGGCGCCACGACCGTGCCGTTGGACGCCGAGACCGTCCGCCTGCGCGCGGGCGAGACCAACCTTGGCAACTTCTTCGCGGACGTGATGAGAGCGGAGGCGAAGGCGGACATCGCCATCGTCAACTCGGGCAGCATCCGCGGCGAGCGGATCTACCCCGCCGGCCCGATCACGCGGCGCGAGATCATCGATATCCATCCCTTCGGCGGCGTCGACTGCGTGGTGGCGGTGACCGGCGCGGTCGTGAGGCAGGCGCTCGAGAGCGGTGTCTCGAAGCTGCCGGCCAGCGCCGGCCAGTTCCCGCAGGTCTCGGGCCTGACGATGAAAGTGAACGCCGCGGCGCCGGTGGGGAGCCGTGTGACCGACATCGTCGTGAACGGACAGCCGCTCGATCCCGCGAAGACCTACTCGGTGGCGATCACGGACTACATGCTCGGCGGCGGCGACGACTACACGATGTTCCCCGGCCAGCGCGTGCTGGTGTCGCCCGAGGCCGGCAGCCTGATCGTGAACGCGCTGGAGAAGGTGATCGAGGCGCGGAAGGACATCTCGCCGGCGATCGACGGCCGGATCGCTATGACGCGGTAGCCGCGTTGCGCGGCGCGGCGCCCGCGGCCTTCTTCATCCGCAGGTAGACGCGGAACCCGAGCAGCAGTGCCACCACCACGGCGTACGTCTGCGGCCGGCTCACGTCGGCCTTCACCAGCCACCAGTAGTGCACGACGCCGGCCACGGCGGTCACGTAGATCAGCCGGTGCAGCAGGTTCCAGCGCCGGCCGCCCATGCGGCGGATCCACCCCGCCGTCGACGTGATCGCGAGCGGGATCATCAGCACGAACGCCGTGAAGCCGACCGTGATGAACGGCCGCTTCAGCACGTCCGCGCCCACCGACATGACCAGGCTCCGGAAGACGTCGGGCGCGAAGATGCTCCCGGGCTGGACGCCGCTGAGGCGGTCGAGCACGACCTCGAGGCCGAGGAAGCGGTCGAGGATCGCGTAGGTGAGGAAGTGCAGCGAGCCGTAGAAGAAGGCGAAGAGCCCCGCCATCCGGCGGAAGCGCGTGAGGACGTGCCAGTTCGTGAGGCGGCGCAGCGGCGTGAGCGCCAGCGTGATGCAGACGAAGCGCAGCGTCCAGACGCCGGTGAGGTCGGTGACGTCGGCGAGCGGATTCGCGCTCAGGTGGTTGGTGAAGACGGCCCAGGTGAGGTACGCGGCCGGCGAGAGGCCGGCCGCGAAGGCGAGGGGCTTGGCGATCCAGCGTATCGCCGTGTGCTTGGTCACCGTTGGTCGAATCCCTAAGCCTTTAGCCTTTAGCCCTTAGCCCTTAGAAGTTCTTCCTGAGGTCCATCCCGGCGTAGAGCGACGCCACCTGGTCGCCGTAGCCGTTGAACATCAGGGTCTTGCGCTTCAGGAACTCGCCGATGCGGCGCTCGGTCGCCTGGCTCCAGCGCGGGTGATCCACGTTCGGGTTCACGTTCGCGTAGAACCCGTACTCGTTCGACGCCGTCTGCTGCCACGTGTTGAGCGGCGGGCGCTCGACGAAGCGGATCCGAACGATGGACTTGATGTGCTTGAAGCCGTACTTCCAGGGCACCGCCAGCCGCAGCGGCGCGCCGTCCTGGTTGGGGAGCACCTCGCCGTAGAGGCCGACCACGAGAATCGTGAGCGGGTGCATGGCCTCGTCCATCCGCAGGCCCTCGACGTACGGCCAGTCGAGCACGGGCTGCTGCTGGCCGGGCATCCTGCGCGGGATCGAACAGCGTGGTGAACTCGACGAACTTCGCCTTCGACGTCGGCTCGGCCATCTTGATCACGTTGGCGAGCGGAAACCCGACCCAGGGGATCACCATCGACCACGCCTCGACGCAGCGGTGACGGTACACGCGCTCCTCGAGCGCCTGGCCTTTCAGGAGATCCTCGAGGGCATAGTTGGCCGGCTTGGCGCACTCCCCTTCGATCGACACCGACCACGGCGTCGGCTTGAAGCCGCGGGCCATGTAGGCCGGCGAATCCTTGTCGGTGCCGAACTCGTAGAAGTTGTTGTACGTGGTGATCTGCTCCCACGTGTTCTTGCGTTCGTCCGCGCTGAACGCGCTGGGCTTCACGTTCGGGAGCTTCGCGCCGTGCGCCGCCGGCTGGGCCGCCAGCAGCCCTTCCGACATCGCGAATACGCCGGTCGCCGTCACCGCCGTCCCCGTCGCCGCGCGGATGAAGTCGCGCCGGTTCAGGTAGAGCTTCTGGTCGGTGATTTCCGAGCTGCGGATGCCGGACGCGGGCTTGATGAGCATCAGGACGACCCCTCCTCGGTGCTTGGGTGCTTGGGTGTTTGGGTGCTTTGGTGCATTCGGTGCATTCGGTGCTTCGGTGCACCCAGCACCTAGAACCCAGCACCCCGCACCTTTATTCCAGTTTACCGGATATCGCGCCAGCTTCGGCCCGATGCCAGCTGGCGCGCCACGCAGGCCTCGGCCTGCTGGTAGGCGGTGCTCAGCGCGCCGGGCGACAGCGGGCGGACGAGGTCGACGTCTGACGGGCACGCCCCGCCGGCCGATGGCGCGCCGGCGTCGGGGTCCGCATAGTAGGCCGCGAGGCCCTCGCGCACCCACGCGGGGCGCCGCTCGAGGGAGGCGTCGGCCAGCACGTGCGTCATCGCGCCGCGGATCGCGCGCTCGAGCACCCCGCGCGCCTCCAGCCAGTCGATGGGCGCCAGGTGGACCTCACCCGCCACGATGGCCGACAGCACGTACCACGGCTGGCCGGTGGCGAGTTCGAAGCTCTGGTTGGTCGGGTGAAACCGGAGCGCGATGTCGGGCGGCTCCGGCACGCCGAGCCTGGCGGCGATGTCGGTCCGCGCGGCGGCGGCGAGGTCGGCCACGCGCGCGCGCTCGGATTCCTGGTCGGCCGGCAGCGACACGCGGAGCCCCGGCGCGGGCGAGGGCGCGGCCGGCGCCGCGGTCGGACGCGCGGCCGGCGTGACAGGCCGCCCCCCCGCCAACGACTCGATCGTCGTCCCCGGAAAGTAGCGCAAGAGGATCGCGCCGGCGCTCTCGCCCGCCGCCGCGCGGTTCACCGAGCCGATCACGCACAGCCCGACACCGTGGCCGGAACCGTTGCCCGTGAACTCGTACCCGCTGGAAGCGCGCCGGACCTCGAACGCCGTGCTCCGGATGAACTGCGGGCCGAGCGCGGCGCTCACGGCCTCGCGCAGCCGCTGGCCCGAGATCCGCGAGGGCTGCAGGCCGCTCGCCACCAGCTCGGAGACGCGGCCCGAATCGTCGTGCGCAACCACCAGGAGGCCCGCGAGCCGGCTGCCGCGGAACCCGGCCGCGCGCAGCGCGCGCAGCAGGTCGTCGGCGTCGATCGTCACGTCCCACTCCGGCGCGCCGTCGCACGCCTCATCGTCCTGGACCGGCAGGTACGGCGGGTCGTTGGCGCCCGGCCACACGGCCGACGGCTGCTCGGTGCGGCCGCCGCAGGACGCCGAATAATACACGTCGGCGGGGCGTCCGTCGTACATCAGGACCTGGCCGGACGTCGCCTGCGCGGCGGCGCGCGTCGCGTCGGTCGCGACGCCGATCACCTGGCAGTGCGTCTGGTCGCACATGTCGAAGCCGTCGGCGCGGTGCCGCCCGGCGTTGGCGCGCGCGTAGGTCCGGATCGTGATCGCGAGCGCCTCGAGCGCCGCCGGCGGGCTGTCGCGCGCCGCCTCTCCCGCCAGCACGCGCGCCACGTAGTCGTCGAGCGAGAGCGTTTCCTGGCGGTACCGGCCGTCGCGCTGCAGGTAGCCGACGCGAATCGTGCCGCTGTCCGGCGGCGAAGGCGCCTGCGCCATTGGAAAGGGAGACGCCGAGAGCACAACGCAGGAAACCACAGAGACACGGAGGCTCAGAGTTGTCAGCAAGCGGAGCGATCGACGCGGCCGCCGGAGGCGACGCTGCGTCGGAGACAGGCCGGGAACGCGAGACAACGCGAGAACAGATGTCTCGCGTTCCCGGCCCGTCTCCGACGCACCGGTGGCCTGCGCCGCAGGCCACCCGCGTCGATTCTCTGTCTCCGTGCCTCTGCGTCTCTGTGGTTGGCATCCCTAGGGAATCAGATCGAAGAAGGGCGCGATGCCGGCCCAGATCCGGTCCAGGCTCGACGAGAGCTGGTGGTCATCGTCGAGCAGGACGAGCGAGACGTTCGTGCGGTCGCGGCAGAAGTCCTCGACGCCCGCGGGCTCGACCGAGGTGTCGCGGCGGCCCTGGAAGACGAGCGCGGGCTGCGCGAACGCGGCGCCGAACACGTCGTACTGGAGCGAGTCCTCGTAGAAACCGAAGCCGAGGGGCCGCTCCTCTCCCGACGCGTAGTGGAAGAACGACAGCGAGCCATCGCGGCGCCACTGGTCGACGCGCGCGGGCGGCAGCAGGTGATGCCCGGGCTTCGCGAACATGACCGCCGGCGCGAGCAACACCAGCCGCTCGACGCGGTCGGGCCACCGGGCCGCCGCGAGGATCGCGAGCGCGCCGCCCAGGCTCGACCCGACGATAGCCGCCGGCCCGTCCAGGGCGGCGAGCTCCCGGTCCGCCCGCTCGAGCATCCGCGTCATCGTGAGCGAGGCGAAGTCGGGCTCGTTCAGATCCGGGCACCGGAACGCCACGCCGCGCTCGCGCAGCCGCCCGCCGATGACCGACGCTTTCGTCGACAGCGGCGACGAGGCAAACCCGTGCAGGTAGAGGACGCGCCGCGTCATATGAGCGTCTGGCATCCCTTCCGGCAGCGGCACCGGATGAGCCCCTCGCCGTTGGTGTTGTAGTGGTACGTGAGCTCCTCACCCTTTCGGATGTTTCGGGCGGCGCGGATCCAGATCACGCCGCCCTTGATGTCCACGTAGCAGTTCGGCCGGCACGAGTGGTTGATGAACCGGGCGATGTTTCCGCCGACGGCCGCATCGATCACCGTGCGCTGCGTGAGGGCGAAACACCAGATGTGTCCACCCTTGATGTACCGCCGCTCGCGCTTGAGGCTCGCCCGGGCCGAGATCTTCTCGCCCGCGTAGTCGATGACGCGCGTGTTCTTCGTGATGCGCCGGGTCGCGTAGACGCCCCAGCGGTGAATAGAGGATTTCCGTTTCTCGATCATGAAGCCACTAGGATAGCGCCCCGGGTGTACGGACTGCTATAGTGGATCGAATGGAAGCCATCTTCTCCGCCTGGGGCCGCATCCTCACTGGCCGCGCGCCGGCCCTGTCCATCGAGATCACGCGCGAGTGTCCGCTGCGGTGCCCGGGCTGCTATGCCTACGGCGACGAGCACCTCGGCGGCGAGATCACGCTGCGGCAGGTACGCGACTTCAAGGGCCAGGAGCTCATTGACGGCGTGATGGCGCTGGTCGACCGGCACAAGCCCCTGCACGTATCGATCGTCGGCGGCGAGCCGCTGGTCCGCTACAAGGAGCTCCAGGAACTGCTGCCCCGGCTCACGGCGCGCGGCATCCACACGCAGCTCGTCACGAGCGCGGTGCGGGAGATCCCGCCCGAGTGGCGCGGCATGCCCCGCCTCACGATCGTCGTCTCGATCGACGGCCTGCAGCCGGAGCACGACGTCCGGCGCACGCCCGCCACCTACGACCGGATCCTGAAGCACATCGAGGGGCACCAGATCACCGTGCACTGCACGATCACCCGGCAGCAGGTCAACCGGCCGGGCTACCTCGAGGAGTTCGTGCGGTTCTGGTCGGCGCAGTCCGCCACCGAGAAGATCTGGATGAGCCTGTACACGCCGCAGGTCGGGGAGGTCAGCGAGGAAATTCTGCGGCCCGAGGACCGGCAGCAGGTCATCGCCGACCTGATGCTGCTCCGCCAGCGCTATCCGAAACTGCAGCTCTACAAGGGCATGCTCGAGGTCTTCGCCGAGCCGCCCGAGTCGCCCGACGAGTGCATCTTCGCCCGCACGACGATGACCCTCTCGGCCGACCTGACCACGCGCATCGCGCCGTGCCAGTTCGGCGGCACGCCCGACTGCAGCAACTGCGGCTGCATCGCCTCGGCCGGCCTGGCCGCCGTGGCCCGCCACAAGCTGCTGGGCTTCGTCCCCGTCGGCGCGATCTTCAACGCGTCAGCCGCGATCGGCGAGATCGTCCGCGGCTTCCGCGAGGACGCGCCCGTCCCCAAGCCCGTCGTCGCGCCGGCGGAATAAACCTCGCTTACCTGCCGTTCCAGCGCAGGCGCACGCCCGCGTTCACCAGCCGCGGGTTCCCGATCGTCATCGGGTTCGAGCCGACCTCGAACTGCTTGTCGAACAGGTTCTGCGCGCCCGCGAAGACGTCGAGCCGCTCGTTGACCGCCCGCGACACCTGCAGATCCACGACGCCGTAGGCCGGCAGCACGTAGACGTTCTGGTCGTCGTCGAACTGCGCGCCGGAGAACTGCGTCGAGAGGGCGATCGTGGCGAACTGCGGGTTCGCGTAGGTCACCTGGATCGATCCGCGGTTCTTCGGCACCTGCGGCAGGAGGTTGCCTTCGAGCGTCGGGTCGGTCGGGTTCTGATCCACCGTGGCCTGCTCGTAGACGTACGCGGCCGACACCGTCCACTGCGGCATCGGGCGGTACTCGACGTCGGTCTGCACGCCCCAGATCTGCGTGCGGCCCAGGTTCTGCCGCTGGCGGGTGATGAGCGACGGCGTCGTGCTGAGCGTGACGTTCGACACCGGGTCCTTCAGCCGGTTGGTGAACCACGTGCTGCGGATGCTCACCTGATCGGTGGGCGCGATGTTCACGCCGAACTCGCCGCCCAAGAGCCGCTCGGGCCCGAGGGTCTCGTTCGCCAGCGTGAGCACCGTGCCCACGCGGAACTGGCGGTACAGCTCGTTGAGCGTCGGCGCGCGGAAGCCCCACGCGACCGAGCCCCACGCGCTCACCCGATCCGTGACGCGGAACAGCGACGCGAGCCGCGGGCTGAACACCGTGTCGCTCCGGTCCGGCAGCGCGTCGTTGTTGTTCGCCGTCGGGTTCCCCGTCGCGACCGACGTCTCGAGGTTGTGGCCGGCGTAATTGCGCCAGTGGTCGAGGCGGCCGCTCACCGTGAACCGCAGGTCGTCCTGCGCCACGGAGAACACGTCCTGGGCGAAGACGCCCGCGCTGCGCTGCGTGCCGCCCGAGATCCGCAGGGTCGTCGCCTTGGTCGAGTTCGGGTTGCCGTAGACGTCCTCCTGGCTGTCGCCATCGACCCAGTTCCAGTCGCCGCCGGCGGTGAGGATGTGGTTGCCCGGCAGGACCTTGGTCCACTGCACGCTGCTGCCGACGTTCTTCACCGGCACGTGCTGGTCGAGCGTGAGACGCACGCTGTTGCGCAGCACCAGGTCGGGCACGGCCAGGAAGGTCGCATGAAACTCCTGCGTCGTGAACAGCATGCGCGCCTGGATGTCACTGCCGTCGGCCGCGCGGTAGCGCAGGCCGCCGTTCAGGAACTTCGTCCGCGTGTCGTTGACTTCCTGGATCTTGCCGTTGCCGCGGTCCTCGGCGAAGTAGCCGCCGCGGACGAAGGCGTTGAACTGCGTGTTCGGGGTGTAGTCGAGCTTGCCCGTCACGTTCTTGTAGGTCACCGTGGCGGGAATGTCGATGGGCCCCGCCACATCCGGGCTCAGCACCATGTAGCCCTTGGTGTCGTAGTACGTGCCCTCGACCGCCGCCCCGAGCGCGTCGTTGATCTTGTCGGTGGCGAACACGTCGAGCTTCGGGCTGTTGTGGTTGCCGTACTGCGGCTTGATCTCGATCATCCGCCCGGTCGGCGGCGCCGTGACGACGTTGATCACGCCGCCCATGGCGTAGTTGCCCCACAGGGCCGAGTTCGTGTCGTCCTGCACCTCGATGCGCGTGACGTCGAGCATGGGCACGCGGGTCCAGTACACCCAGCCGCCGAACGGATCGTTGAACGGCACGCTGTCGACCATCACGAGCGTGCGGCTCACGCCGCTCGGGCCGATGCCGCGCAGCGACACGCCCTGCGCCGTCGGGTGCGAGACGAGGCTGCTCGAGCGGCGGAACAGGCTGAAGGTCGGCACCTGCCGCAGCACATCGTCGACGACGACGGCGGGCGACGCCTGGATCTCGGAGGCGCTGAGCACGTTGACGCTGGCCGGCACCTGGCCGAGCCGCTCCTCGGTGCGCGTCGGCGTGACGACGAGGTCCTCGCGCAGCCCGGCGGGCACGAGGCGCACCGTGACGGCCGCGGCCGCCGCGCCGGACGCGTCGACGTCCACCGTCTGCGAGGCGAAGCCGGCGACTTCGACGCGCAGCGTGTACTGCCCCGCGGGCACGCCCGTGATGCGGACGTCGGTCTCGCGGCTGACGGCCGTGCGCGTGACCGTACCCTGCTTCGCGCGCAGCGTGAGCTCGGCGCCGGGCACGGGCAGCCCCTGCGGATCGACCACGAGGATATCCACGTTCTGATCGCCGGCCTGCGCGGCGGCGATGGGGCTGGCGGCCGGCGCGGCAGCGGCGATCAGGTTCGGGTTCGGTCCAGGCAGCAAGAGTGCGACAACGAGCGTGGCGATCAAGAAGCCCTCCTCAGGACAGAAATTCCCGAAAGTATACCGCGAGGATACGTGGCTGTACAGCGCGCTCAGTAGAAGTCGTGGGCGTCGAACGCCACCGTCGCCCCCGGCAGGCCCTGCACGTGCTCCGCTCGGACGGACGTCACGCCCTCCTGGTTCTGCAGGACCCCCTCGACGAGGAGGAACGGCTCCTCCACGATGACCAGCCGGTCGCGGGCGAACAGATCAGGTCGGACGATGATATTGGCCACGCCGGTCTCGTCTTCGAGGGTGAGGAATACGAACCCTTTAGCCGTGCCGGGACGCTGGCGGGTGATCACCATGCCGGCCACGCGCACGCGCCGCCCCGAGCGCGTCGTCTTCAGGTCGGAGGCGCGCAGCACCCCCCGCACGGCCAGATCGTCGCGCCGGAGCGCCATCGGATGGCGGCCAATCGAGAGGCCCGTGCCCGCGTAGTCGGCCGTCAGGCGCTCGGCCTCCTTCATGGGCGGCAGGGGGCAGGGGGCCTCGTCGAGGGGATCCGCTGTCTCGCTGAAGAGTTCGCCGCTGGGGCGGATGGCGCGCTCGGCCTGCCAGAGCGCCGAGCGGCGATCGTAGCCGAAGGCATTCAACGCGCCGATGTCTGCGAGTGTCACGAGCTCGTCGCGGCGCAGGCCCACCCGCGCCGCCAGGTCGTCGAGCGAGGCGAAGCGGGGACGCGCGGCCGCCGCCGCCGCCGGCCAGCTGTGCGAGCAGACGTTGCAGAAGACGGTCCCATCCGACCGCTCGAGCATCGAGGGATCGTCGCAGCCGCATTTGGGGCAGAGCGGAGGGGTGGCGCCGGCGTTCGGCGGGGGTCTGCATTCATTACTTCGCGTGGGGCCCCACCCCCACGCGCCTCCCGCACTTCGCTGTCCCTCGGCCTCGAGCGTAGACTCTCGGCCTCGGGTGTCTTCGATCGTTCGCCCGGCTTCTTGCCGTAATCCGTTCACGTACCGCAGGCCCAGCCGGATGGCGCCGTCGGGCTCCACCGTGCAGTCCCACCGCGAGCGCTGCACGTCGATCGGCTGGAAGCGGACGCCGCGGCGCTGCGCGTCCTTCACGAGCGTGGACGGATGGTAGAACCCCATCGGCTGGTTGTTGAGGAGCGCCGCATAGAACGCCGACGGGTAGTGCACCTTCAGGTACGCGCTCGCGTACGCGAGCAGCGCGAAGCTCGCCGCGTGCGACTCGGGGAAGCCGTAGAGCGCGAAGGACGTGATGGACGTGACGATCTCGTCGGCGGCGGCGCCGGCGATGCCCTTCGCCGCCATGCCCGCGCGCAGTTCGCCTTCGATCGCGTGCATCCGCCGCTCGGACCGCTTGAACCCGAACGCGCGGCGGAGCGCCTCGGCCTGCCCGCCGGTGAAGCCGGCCGCGACCATCGCGATCCGCAGCAGCTGCTCCTGGAAGAGCGGCACGCCGAGCGTGCGCGCGAGGATCGGCTCGAGCGAGGGATGCGGGTACCGCACCGGCTCCCGCCCGGCGCGGCGGTTCAGGTACGGGTGCACCATCTGCCCCACGATCGGCCCCGGGCGGATGATCGCGACCTCCACCACGAGGTCGTAGAACACCGCCGGCTTGAGCCGCGGCAGCGTCGCCATCTGCGCGCGCGACTCCACCTGGAACACGCCGATGGTATCCGCGGCCTGGAGGAGCTGATAGACCGCGGGATCGTTTTGCGGGATGGCGGCCAGATCGAGCGTGTCGGGGGCGGTGCTGGGTGCGGGGTTCTGGGTGCCGGGTCCGTTGATCAATTCGAACGCATCCTGCAGCACCGCCATCATCCCGAGTCCGAGCAAATCCACCTTCACGATGCCCATGTCGGCGCAGTCGTCCTTGTCCCACTGCACGACGACGCGGCCGGGCATGGCGGCGGGCTCGAGGGGCACGCAGGCGTCGAGGCGGCCCTGGCAGACGACCATGCCGCCGGAGTGCTGGCCCAGATGGCGCGGCAGGTCCTGCATCTCGCGCCAGAGGCGCGCGAACAGGCGCACGCGGTCCGTCTGGAGATCGAGGCCGACGCTCGCGAGGTGGTTCGGCAGCGTGTCGGCGGGGTCGCTGAACTCGAACCGCGTCATCACCTTCGCGAGCCGGTCGATCTGCGCGGCGTCGAACCCGAGCACCTTCCCCACCTCCCGCGCCGCGCTCTTGCCGCGATAGGTGATCACGTTGGCGGTCATCGCCGCGCCGAGCCGGCCGTACTTCTCGTACACGTACTGAATCACGCGCTCGCGCCGGTCGCCGCTCGGCAGATCGAGGTCGATGTCGGGCCACTCCCCGCGCTCCTCCGAGAGGAAGCGCTCGAAGAGCAGGTCCATGCCCACCGGGTCGACGGCCGTGATGCCGAGGCTGTAGCAGACGGCGCTGTTGGCGGCCGAGCCGCGGCCCTGCGCGAGGATGTCCTGGCGGCGGCAGAAGTTCACCAGGTCCCAGACGATCAGGAAGTAGCCGGCGAGCTGGAGCTTCTCGATCAGGTCGAGCTCGCGCGCGATCTGCGCGCGCGCGCGGTCGTGGTACGGGCGGTAACGCTCGCGCGCGCCGACCTCGGTGATCGCGCGGAGGAACGACGCCTGCGTCTCGCCGTCGGGCACCGGGTAGTCGGGGAAGCGGTAGCCGAGATCCGCCATCGTGAACGTGAGGCGATCCGCCAGATCGCGCGTGCGCGCGACGGCGTCGGGCCGATCGGCGAAGAGCGCCGCCATCTCGGCCGGCGGCTTCAGGTACCGCTCGGCGTTCGGCGCGAGCCGGCGGCCGGCGCGCACCAGATCCGTGTGGTGATGAATGCAGGTGAGCACGTCGAAGAGCGGCCGCGCCGACGGGTCCGCGAAGCGCACGCCGCCGGTGGCGATGACGGGCAGGTGGAACGCCGACGCGAGGTCGGCGAGCGCGCGGGTGTCGGCCTCCTCGTCGCGGCGCGCGTGGCGCTGCAGCTCCACGTAGACGCGATCGCGGCCGAAGATTCCGACGAGCGCGTCGGCCAGGCCGCCGACGCCGAAGCGCCGCCCGTCGAGCGCCGCGCGGCCCACCAGCGCCACGAGCCCGCCCGTCGCGCCGTCGAGATCCGCGAGCGCGAGCGCCCCCTGCCCCTTCGGCGCGCCGAGCTTCATGCGCGTGATCAGGCGGCAGAGGTTCTGGTAGCCGGCCTGGGATTCACAGAGCACGGGGAGGGTCGCACTTGCCCCACCTGCCCCACCCGACCCAATCGTCAGCTCGGCGCCGATGATCGGGCGGATGCCGGCCGCGCGCGCGGCCTTGTGGAAGCGCGGCGCGCCGTAGACGCCGTCGCGATCGAGGAGCGCGAGCGCCGGGTAGCCCAGATCCGCGGCGCGATCGACGAGAGCCTCGGGCAGCGAGGCGCCCTGCAGAAAACTGAACGCGGAAGAGGTGTGGAGTTCGATATACGACATGGTTCGGGGTGCGGGGTGCGGGGTGCGGGGTGCGGGGGTGCGGGGTGCGGGGTATGGAGCACCAAGAACCACGAACCCAGCGCCAAGAACCGTCCAATCTCTCAATCCACGATCCCCTCGATGAACCACCGTTCTGTCGATCGCTCCTGGAAGAGGCGATAGATGGCGCCGTCGGCGAGCGCGACGTCCCACTCGACGCGGTCGTACGCTCCCGCCGCACCCGCCCCACCCGCCTCAGTGCCGACGTCCCACCAGTCGCCCGACGCGCACCACGGGCCGGCGGCCTGCCGCACGGCGCCGCCGGCGAAGCCTTGTCGATCGCTCGCGACGCGCACGGGACGGCCGTCGGCGAGCGCGACGCGCGCCGGCACCGGGCGCCGGCAGCGGCGCAATACAGAAAAGATTGCGCCTGCGGCCATGCCGAGCCGAGGCGGCGAAGGCCGAGGCGAGGCATCAGCGTCAGTTCGCGCCGGGGGTGGGGTCCCGGCGCCAGTCATAAATGCTGACATCGCGAACGCGCCGGGGCGGTGCGTGTCGACCGTCGCGGGCGATCCGATGCGGTCCTGGCCGACGAGCGCGCCCAGCCGCGCGAGCAGCGTCGAGATCTGCTCGGGCGTCGCGCGCGCCCGCTCGAACAGCGTGTGCTGCACCACTTTGCCGGGCGTGGGATCGACGACAACCGTGACGCGCTCGACGGGCGCGGCCAGCGCGACCGACTCGAGGTCGACGAGCGCCAGCGTGCGCAGCGTCCGCACGTCGCGCACCGGCAGCGGCAGCTGCAGGCGGCGGGTGACGACGTCCTGATCCAATCCGGCTGACGCCGGATCCCACTTGTTGACGTTCACCAGATCGAGGCGCACGTGCAGCACGGCCGCCGCGCGATCGCGCCGCTCGAGCCGCGTCGCGATCGGCTCGAGCAGCCGCGTCAGCACGAAGGACAACGGCTCGAGGCCCTCGATGGGCCACTCGAGATCGAGCGAGGCGTCGAACCGCTCCTCGACGGCCTCGGGCACGAGCGGCGTGAGATCCTCGCCGCGCGCGATCGCCTGCCAGCGTGCCGCGCCCTTCCCCAGGCGCGCCGCGAGATCCGCCGCGGGCAGCGCGGCCAGGTCGCCGAGGGTGCGCAGGCCCCAGGTCGCAGCATCGAACATCCGGATGGCTTCGGCGGCACGGTCAGCATTACTTAATTTCGCGCGGGGCCCCACCCCCAATGGCGCTGGGGACTGACGCCCAGTGCTTTGCTCGGCGCCTTCGCGCCTGCGGCTCGGCATGCGCCGCAGGCGCGCGCATGGCCGCAGACGCGCTCAGCGGTCTCAATCAGCGCCAATCGGCAGGCTCGCCAGCGCGGCGGCTTCGCCGCCCGGCGGCACCACCGTGAGACCGGGGCGCGCCGCGGCGACGAGGCGCGCCGCCGTGCACGTGCCGGCCACCGCCACCTGCACGGCGATCCCGCGCACCCGCGCGTCGTGGCGGATCGCCTCGCCAATCGCGCGCGCGTCACCCAAGATCCGCCCGAGGCCGCTCGCGTCGAGCACCACGCACGCCTCGCCATGCCGCTCGTAGCGCGGCGAGAACGCCTGGGCCAGGTCCAGGAGCGCGTGCGCGTCGGACCCTGACGGCTGGTGGAGACACGCGTACAAAAGGTGCGGGGTGCGGGGTGCGGGGTGCGGGGAAACCTCTGACTTATGCACAATGCACCGCCGTCGTCGCGACCCGCACGGGCGATTCAACGGCGCGTGCCCGGGCCTGCACGACCCGCACCTCGACGTCGATGCCCTCGAAAAGTCCCCCAGCACCTTGCACCCCGACCCCCGAACCCCGCACCCCGAACCCGTTCAGCTTCATCGACACGCCCGCCGCGCTCCGCGCCATCGGCGCGGCGCCCACGAGCACCACGGCCGTCTGGCTGCCCTCGACGAGGCGCTGCAGCCGCAGCCACGTCGTGAACGGCAGCCGGCCGAGCGCGGCGGCCGGCGCCTCGGCCGCGTCGAACACCACGAGGCCGCACGTGCCCGCCTGCAGCACGAGTGCGAGCGCCCGGATCGCCTGCTCGAGCGCGCGCTGGTTCGTGTCGCGGCAGAAGCCCGGGTTCGCCACCACGTGCCCCCGCACCCACAGCAGCCGATCCAGATCGAGGCCGGCGGCCCCGGCCGACGCGGGATCGAACATGTCGAGCGCGTCGACGAGCGCCACGAGCTCCCCGCGCGCGGCGGCTTCCGCAAGCAGGCGCACGGCCAGGCTCGCGCGCCCCGAGGATCGCGGCCCGGTGACTTCCGAGAGCTGGCCGCGCGGCAGCCCGCCCCCCAGCCGGGCGTCGAGCCGCGGCACGCCGGTCGCGGCCACGACCGACGGATCGGTGGCGGGGGACGGCTCGGGCCGCGCCGTGGTGAGCGTGCGATCGAGCTGTTTGGCGCGAAGCAGCGATTCGAGGTCGGCGCGGGCGAGTGCAGGCATGGTGAATGACTTTCGCTTTATATTCGCCTATCAGAACGGCAACTATAGACCCGCCCCGCCGGCACGTCAAGCGGCGCTCCACACCCGTCGATGGCAATGGTCACAGGAGTGAGGTAAGATACCGACCTTCGCGATCGAATTTGGCTAAGCTATTGAATCGCTTAAACTTAGACGGATAGAAATCCGCTTGGCCGAGACCAGTCCCCTCACCCCCGCCGATCCGGCCGCTCCCGTCCCGGCGTCCTCAATCGGCTCGCGCGCCATGAAGCGCACGCTCGCGGCCTTCTCTTACCGCGACTTCCGCGTGCAGTGGTTCGGCGCCTGCACCTCGAGCATCGGCACCTGGACCCAGACGACGGCGCAGAACTGGCTGGTGCTGTCGATCACCGGCTCGGCCTTCTTCCTCGGGCTCGACGCGTTCCTCCAGCAGCTGCCGATCATGCTCTTCACGCTGATCGGCGGCGTGCTCGCCGATCGGCGCGACCGGCGCAAGACGCTGCTCACCTCGCAGTACATCCAGATGGCGACGGCGGCCGTGCTCGCGGCGCTGGTCTTCTCGGGGGTCGTCCGGATCTGGTACATCCTGGTGCTCTCGTTCATGACCGGCCTGGCGCAGTCCTTCGGCGGCCCGGCCTACCAGTCGCTCATTCCGTCGCTCGTGGACAAGAAGGACCTGCCGAACGCCGTCGCGCTGAACTCGATCCAGTTCAACATCGCGCGCGTGATCGGCCCGCTCGTCTTCGGCGCGACGCTCGCCATCGGCGCGCGCATCGGCTTCAGCGACCCGCGGGCGATGGCGCTCTGCTTCGCGATCAATTCGGCGTCGTTTCTCGTCGTGATCTACGCGCTGATGTCGCTGCGCGTGAAGCACATTCCGCCGGCCGAAGTGCGCAGCATGAAAGTCGAGCTGAAGATCGGCCTGAGCTACGTGCGCGAGCGCGGCAGCCTCGTGGCGCTCATCATCCTCGCCGCCACCACGACGTTCCTCGGGTTCGCGGTGCTGACGTTCCTGCCGCTCTTCACCCAGCAGGTCTTCCACGCGGGCGCGGGCACCTACAGCCGCCTGCTGGCGTTCTCGGGCGCCGGCTCGGTCGTCGGCGCGCTCATCGTGGCGTGGCTCGGCAAGTTCCCGCGGATGGGCCTGACGGCGCTCCTCGTCCAGGCGCTCTACGGAATGTTCATCGTCGCCTTCTCGTTCTCGCACCTCGTGTGGCTGAGCGAAATCCTGCTCTTCTTCACCGGCGCCGCGCTGATGGTGGTGTTCTCCACGGTCACGTCGCTCATCCAGCTCATCGCGCCCAACGAGATGCGCGGCCGCGTGATGAGCATCTACATGGTGGCGTTCCGCGGCGGGATGCCGCTCGGCAGCCTCGTGAGCGGCTACTTCGCCACGATCATCGGCGCGCCGACGGTCATCGCGATCAACGGCGTGCTGCTCGTCGTCGTGGCGATGTACTTCCTCATCCGCAGCCACGGCGTGCGGGAAGCGTGATCACATTGCGATCGGATCACGGGAAGACAGCCACGAAGGCACGAAGACACGAAGGAGTCGACTTCAAGAACCCCAAGAGAGTCTGGTCTTTTTCGTGCCTTCGTGCCTTCGTGGCCGCATTTGAAACAGCGCCGTTACATCGGATCGGTAGGATGGGCGCTCGATGCTGAACGTGCTCTTTCTGTGCACCGGGAACTCGGCGCGGTCGATCATGGCCGAGGCCCTGCTGACCGCGATCGGCGGCGGGCGCTTCCACGCGTTCAGCGCGGGCAGCCACCCCGCCGGACAGGTGCACCCGCTCGCCCTCGAGACGCTCGCGCAGCAGCACGTGGCCGCCGCGAGCGCGCGCAGCAAGAGCTGGGACGAGTTCGCCGCGCCCGGGGCGCCGCACATGGACATCGTGATCACGGTCTGCGATCAGGCGGCGGCCGAGACGTGCCCGACCTGGCCGGGCCAGCCGGTGACGGCCCATTGGGGGGTGCCGGATCCCGCGGCGGCGACGGGCGCCGAGGCCATCCGCGCGTTCCGCGACGCCTGCCTCACGCTCCGGCGGCGCGTCGAGCTGCTGGCGGCGCTCCCGCTCGACAAGCTCTCACGCCTCGCGCTCCACGATCGGCTCAAGGAGATCGGGCGGAAATAGGTGCTGGGTGCTAGGTGCAGGTGCTCCGTGCGGGACGGTAGAGTTTCACCTCGGCGCGCTCCACCGTGATCAACCCGTCGCCCACCATCTTCTCGAGGTCCGGGAGGAACGCTTCGATCTGCTGGGGCGTGTCGACGATCTCGATGATGATCGGCAGGTCCTGCGACAGCGCGAGGAGCTTCGTCGTGTGAATGCGGCTATGGGCGCCGAAGCCCATGAAGCCCTTGATCACCGTCGCGCCCGCGAGTCCACGCTTGCGCGCCTCGAGGACGATGGCCTCGTACAACGGGTGGCCGTCCCAGCGATCGGCCTCGCCGATGAGGATCCGCAACAGCTGGCCTTCAGTTGGTAACGACATACCCCACCCAGATGCCGGCGAGTCCGGCCACGACCTGGCCGCCGACGTTGAGAAGCGCCCAGAGGAACTGGCCGTCGCGCACGAGCTCGACGCTCTCGAAGGCGAAGGTCGAGAACGTCGTGAACGCCCCGAGCACGCCGACGAGCAGGAAACTGCGGGCCACCGGGCTGAACGCGAACCGCTGCTCCGCCAGGCCGGCGAGCACGCCGAACACCAGGCACCCCGTCACGTTGACGGCGAACGTGCCCGCGGGAAACAGCGTCGGCACCACGCGGTAGACCAGACCCGCGAACGTGTAGCGGGCCACGGCGCCGACGGCGCCCCCGGCGGCGATGGCCAGGAGAATCATTGAAATGCAAGAATGCAGGAATGCACGAATGCAGGAATGGCGCTGCGGCCCATGCGTGTCATCCTAGCGGCATTCGTCCATTTTTGCATTCCTGCATTTTTGCATTCCCGCATTTCATAGAATAGCCCCTGTGCTGCCGCGCATCCTCATCGTGGAAGACGATCCCGACATCGCGAGCCTCGTGGCGCGCTACCTGGACAAGGCCGGTTTCGCCGCCGAGGTGCGGCCGTCGGGCCGCGCGGCGCTCGAGGCGATCCGCGCCTCGGCGCCCGACCTCGTCATCCTCGATCTGATGCTCCCGGAGATGGACGGCCTGGACGTCTGCCGCACGGTGCGCGCCAATCCGCAGACCGAGGATCTGCCGATCATCATGCTCACGGCGCGGGCCGAGGAGGCCGAGCGGATCACCGGCCTCGAGATCGGCGCCGACGACTACCTGGCGAAGCCGTTCAGCCCGAACGAGCTCGTGGCGCGCGTGCGCGCGCTGCTGCGCCGCGCCCGCCGCGCGACGCCCGGCGCCGCGGGCGGGGACGAGCCGCTCGCCTACGGCGGCATCGCCCTCGACTCGGTGCGCCACGTGGTCTCGCTCGGCGGCGATCCGGTGTCGCTCACCGCCAAGGAGTTCCTCCTGCTGGAGTACCTGCTGCGGCACCGCGGCCGCGTGCTCTCGCGCGACGCGCTGCTCACCGACGTGTGGGGCTACCGCTACACCGGCGGCACGCGCACCGTGGACGTGCACGTGCGCCGCCTGCGCGAGAAGCTGCCGCCGCTCGTCGACGGCCTCGTCACCGTGAAGCAGTTCGGCTACAAGCTCGTCGACCCCACGCCGGCATGACCCGCCGGATCTTCGCCGCCGCGCTCGCCTCGGCGGCCTTCGCCTTCGCCGCGGCCCGGCTCCTCCCGCGCGGCTCGACACCCGGACTGGTCGCCGTGGCGGCCCTGGTGGCGTTCGCCGGCGCCGTGATCGTCGCGCTGGCGCTGAGCGCCGGCCTGCCGGCCCGCGCGCGCGCGATGCTCGAGATCGCGCGCCGCTACCGGGGCGGCGACCTCTCGCCCGCCGGCGTCGATTTCGGCGACGACGAGCTGGGCGCGGGGGCGCGCGCGCTCGACGAGGTGATCCAGCAGCTCGCCGCGCGCCTCGCGGAGCTGGCGCGCGACCGCGGGCGCATGGAGGCCATCCTCAGCGGCATGATCGAGGGCGTCCTCGTCGTCGATCCCCAGGGCCGCGTGCAGCTCGCCAACGTCGCGGCGCGGCGCATGCTGGGCGTGGACGTGTCGGTCGGCCGCTCGTACCTCGAGACGATCCGCCATCCCGGGATCACCGCACTGGTCGGCGCCACGCTCGCCGGCCGGACGTCGGAAGGCCTGCAGTTCTCGCCGCCGCACGATCCGTCGCGCACAATCGTGGCGCGCGCGGCGGCCGCGGGCGGCGCGCACGGCGTCGTGCTCGTGCTGCACGACATCACCGACCTGCAACGCGTCGACCAGATCCGCCGCGACTTCGTCGCCAACGTTTCCCACGAGCTACGGACGCCGCTGACGGCGATTCGCGGCTACGTCGAGGCGCTCGGCGACGACGACGCGTCGACCGATGAACGGCAGCGCTTTCTCGAGATCGTGCGGCGCCACACGCTGCGAATGGAGCGGCTGGTGAAGGATCTGCTGCGCCTGGCGCGCCTCGAGGCGGGCCAGGAGAGCCTCGATCGCGAGCCCTGCGACACGGCGGCGCTGATCCAGTCGGTGGCCGCCGACCTCGCGCCGGCGATCGAGGCGCGGCACCAGCGCGTCGAGATCGCCATCGCGCCCGTGGCCGCCTCGTTCAACGGCGACGCCGCGCAGCTTCACGACGCCCTGCGCAATCTCGTCGCGAACGCGTCGACCTACGCCCCGGAGGGCACGACGATCCGCATCGGCGCGGCCGCCGGGCGGGACGGGCGCGTCGAGCTGTCGGTCACCGACCAGGGCCCCGGGATCCCCGAAGCCGATCTCGCGCGCGTGTTCGAGCGCTTCTACCGGGTGGACAAGTCGCGCGCGCGGGATCCGGGCGGCACCGGCCTCGGCCTCGCCATCGTCAAGCACATCGTCGAACTGCACGGCGGGCGCGTGCGCGCGGAGAACCTGCCCGAGGGCGGCGCGGTCTTCACCATGGAGCTCGGCCGGCGCCGGTAAGCGCGCAACGGCGCGGCGGTGTACCATTTCGGGCATCTCATGCTGACCAACACGGAAACGCTCGCCATCGTCCTCGGCGGAGGCCAGGGCACGCGCCTCTTCCCGCTCACCCAGCACCGATCGAAGCCGGCGGTGCCGATCGGCGGGAAGTACCGCCTCGTCGACATCCCCGTCAGCAACTGCCTGCACGCCGACATCCGCCGCATCCTCGTGCTGACGCAGTTCAACTCCGCGTCGCTCAACCGGCACGTCTCGCAGACCTACCGGATGGATCTGTTCACGAACGGCTTCGTCGAGATCCTCGCCGCCGAGCAGACGCCCGATAACCCGAACTGGTTCCAGGGCACCGCGGACGCCGTGCGACAGGCCATGCGGCACTTCGTGCGCTACGAGGCCGAGTACTACCTGATCCTCGCCGGCGACCAGCTGTACCGCATGGACTACGGCGACCTGATCGACGCGCACATCGACCGGCAGAGCGACATCACCGTGGCCGCGCAGCCCGTGTCGGCGGCCGACGCGACCGCGATGGGCATCTTTCGCTTCGACCGGACCGGGCGCATCGTCGCGTTCGAGGAGAAGCCGCATGCCGCGCGCCTCGAGGAGATCGGGGCGAGCGTGCCGGCCGGCGCGACGATCGGCACGCACGACCCGGACCGGCCGTTCATCGCGTCGATGGGCATCTACGTGTTCTCGCGCGACGCGCTCATCGAGACGCTCGAGCGGCAGCCCGGCGTGGACTTCGGGCGCGAGATCATCCCGGGGGCGCTCGAGACGAGCCACGTGGACGCGTACCTGTTCCGCGGCTACTGGGCGGACGTCGGCACGGTGTCGTCGTTCTACGACGCGAACATCGCGCTGACGCGCGCCGACGCGCCGTTCCGGTTCTACGACCAGCGGCGCCCGATCTACACGCACCCGCGCTTCCTGCCCGGCTCGCGCCTGGCGGCGTGCACGGTGACCAACGCCATCGTGGCCGAAGGGTGCAACGTCGAGCGATCGACGATCGTGGACTCGGTCATCGGGATCCGCGCCGACATCCGGCCCGGCGCCGACATCCGCCGGTCGGTGCTGCTCGGCGCCGACTACTACGAGTCGGACGAGGACGCCCCCACGCGCGGCCGGCGGCCGCGCCTCGGCATCGGCCGCGACGTCGTGCTCGACAAGGTGATCGTGGACAAGAACGCGCGGATCGGCGACGGCGCGAAACTCGTGAACGTCAAGGGGATCGACCACGCCGACGGCGACGGCTATTACATCCGCAACGGGGTGATTATCGTGCCGAAGGACGGCGTCGTCGCGCCGGGCACGGTCGTCTGACCGCGCATTGTTAACACCTGCGTAACACACGCGTCACAGGACGATCACGCCTCCCTCCTACGCTGGTGGGGCCGGGCAAGAACCGGCCTAACCAGAGTTGTGGGAGGAACGATGAAGGTCTTGAGATGGATGGCCGCGGCCGTGTTTGCCGTGGCAATGGTCGCACCGGCCCTTGCGCAGACCGACCAGGCGGGCTTCACCGGCACCGTGCGCGATCAGAGCGGCGCGTTCGTCACCGGGGCGACCGTCACCGTGAAGAACGAGCGCACCGGCGAGTCGCGCAGCACCACGACAAACGTCCAGGGCGTGTTCGTCGTCGACAAGCTCCGGCCGTCCACCTACACGCTGTCGGTCACCAAGGACGGCTTCTCCCTCACGGAGTACACGGCGATGACCGTCGCCGTCGGCCAGCAGCTGGCGCTCGACTTCGAGCTCCGGCCCGCCGGCGTCCAGGAGACCGTCACGGTCGTGGGCGCGGCGCCGGTCCTGGACATCAGCTCGGCGCGCATCGGCGCCAACGTGAGCCAGCGCGAGGTCGAGTCGCTGCCGGTGAACGGCCGCCAGATGTCGCAGTTGATGCTGCAGGCGCCCGGGTCGCAGAACGCGGGCACCGGCACGTGGCAGGAAATCCGGTTCTCGGGCCGCGCGGTCGAACAGAACGCGATTCGCTACGACGGCATCGAGGGCTCGGCCATCATCGACGCCGCGCCGGGCAACCTGAACGGCGAGGTCCCCTCGCCCTTCAAGCTGCAGGCCAGCCTCGAGAACGTGCAGGAGTTCCGCGTCGAGTCGAGCAACTATCCGGCCGAGTACGGCACCGGGACCGGCGGCCAGGTGAGCGTCATCACCAAGTCGGGCGCGAACCTGTTCAACGGGTCCGTGTTCGAGTACTACCGCAACGACGGCCTCGACGCGCCGAACTACTTCGACTCCACGCGCAACAACGACGGCAGCGTCAAGGAGTCCCTGCCCAAGTCGACGCTCGATCAGAACCAGTACCGGCTTCTCGATCGGCGGCCCGATCGTCACCAACAAGGCCTTCTTCTTCGGCAGCTACGAAGGCTACCGGCTGAACGCCGGCACCAACTCGATCGAAGCCGTCCCGAGCGCCGCGGCCTGGGCGCGCGCCGTCCCGGCGATTGCGGCGCTCCGGCCGGGCTTCCTGGCGCCAGGCGCCATCATCCTGCCGGGCGCGTCGGCCAACCCCGACTTCGACATCGCGCAGCTGCAGGCCGTGCAGCAGGTGCGTGAGTCCTCGTTCAGCGGCCGGGTGGACTTTCATTACAGCGACAACTGGTCGTCGTACATCCGCGTCTTCCACGACCAGGGCACGAGCGACCAGCTCGAGGGCGTGAGCGGCCGCAACGTCCACATCAGCGACAACCCGACCAACGCCGTCGTCAGCCTCCAGGGCATCCTGGGCAGCGGCGCCATCAACGAGTTCAAGTTCGGCTACAACGCCGCGCCGACCCAGATCATCGGCGAGGCGCCGGTCGCCAACGGCATCGACTTCGGGCTGCTGGCCATCAACCTGAGCGGCTCGATCGCGAACAACGGCATCCAGGGCCAGGGCGCGAGCTCGGGCATCGTGGTGCCGGGCGGCCTCGTGCGCGCCAACAGCGCCACCAACGGCCACGCGTCGCCCTACAAGCCGTACTCGCTGACGTTCGCCGACTCCTACAGCCGCGTGGCGGGCAGCCACCTGACGAAGATCGGCGCCGAGGTCCGGGCCATCCGCATGGAGACGGATCGGATCGGCGGCACGACCTACAGCTTCAGCGGCATCGACAGCTTCCTCGCGAACACCCCGTCGAACGTGCAGTACGTGGGCAACCTGAGCGACCCGAGCGTGTTCAACGCCGGCGCGACCGGCCCGCGGCACACCGTCCAGAACTACTACGTCGGCTACGCCCAGGACGAATTCCGGCCGCTGCAGAACCTGACGCTCAACTACGGCCTGCGCTACGACTACTACACGGTGCTCCGGGAGCGGAACGACCACATCGTGAAGTTCAACATCGACACGGGCGTGATCGATCCGCCGACGACGCCGGAGTACGCGTCGAACGGGAGCTTCCAGCCCCGCCTGTCGGCCACCTACGCCGTGGGCCCGAGCACGGTGCTGCGCACCGGGTTCGGGATCTTCGTCGGGCCGGGCCAGACCGAAGACCAGATCCAGCCTGTCGAATCGGACGTCATCCGCACGACGGTCTCGAACGCGCAGTTCCCGGTGGACGTGAACGCGCTGCGCGCGAACTTCATCAGCAATCCCGACAACCGCGCGTATCAGCCGCGCGCCTACGCGAACGACTACTCGATTCCCGAGCGCGTCTACCAGTACACGGCGTCGTTCCAGCAGGAACTGCGTGGCGGGATGGCGGCGACCGTGGCCTACGTGGGCAGCCAGGGCCGCAACCTGTTCCTCCGGAGCGTCGCCAACAACATCATCGGCCTCTCGCAGCCCGACCCGACGAAGTCGGCGACGGTGATTCGCGAGTTCTCGATCGTGGGCGCGGACGGCAGCGTCCAGAACCCCTTCGCGGAAATCGACTACAAGACGAGCGGCGGCCACGACAGCTACAACGCGATGCAGCTCTCGCTGACGCGCCGGTCGTCCAACGGCCTGGTGATGAACGCCCAGTACACGCTCGGCCAGAGCAAGGGCAACACCGGCGGCTCGAATGAAGCCCAGACCAACGCGTGCAACGCGCGGACGCTCGACCAGTTCGACTGCGACAACGGCTTCAACCTGTTCGACGTCCGGCACACGTTCAACCTGAGCCTGCTCTACAACATTCCGGGCGAAGGCGTGCTCAAGGGCGGCTGGAGCGTCGGTGGCATCGTCAACGCGCGCAGCGGCCTGCCGATCGACGTCAAGATCGTCCGCAACGACGTCGTCTACGTGGACGGGAGCGGCAACGTGTTCACGAGCGCGGCGGCCGGACGCACGGCGGTGATCAACACGCCGGGCGGCGGCAGCTCGCGCAACGTGCGCCGGCCGGACCTCATCCCCGGCGTGGATCCGTTCCTCCACAGCGGCGGCCTGCTGTTCCTGAACCCGGCGGCCTTCGCCGTCCCGGCGCCGGGCTCGTTCGGCAACCTCGAACGCAATTCGCTGCACGGCCCGGGCGTGAACCAGGTGGACCTCGTGATGGCCAAGCGGCTCAACGTGTCGCGGGGGCAGAACCTCGAATTCCGCGTCGAGGTGTTCAACCTGTTCAACCGGGCGAACTTCTCCAACCCGGTCGGCACGCTGCCCGACGCCCTGCCGAGCGGCAGCGTGAACGACGCGAACAAGCTCCAGCCCGGCCAGCCCTACTCGTCGGCCGCGGCCGGCTCGTTCGGCAAGATCACCGGCACGCTCGGCCGCACCGTCGGGCTGGGCACCAGCCGCCAGGTGCAGCTCGCGATTCGGCTCAACTTCTAGTCAGGCAGGCATAGGCACGACACGGGCGCGCCAAGGTGATATACACCTTGTCGCGCCCGTCCTCTTTTCGGGCTGGTGGGTCGGGTGGGGCAGGTAGGTCGGGTGGGACCGTCAGCGACGGCAGTGCGGCGGGGGTTGGGGGCCCCGCCGCCATAGGTTAATAATGACCAGAATACTGATCGCCTTGGTCGCGCTATTTGCACTTCAGGCCGCGCAGCCGACGTCCACCACGAAGCAGGCGATCGCGCATCGCGGGGCGTCGGGCTACGCGCCCGAGCACACGCTCGCGGCGTACCGGCTCGCCATGGACCAGGGCGCGGACTTCGTCGAGCAGGACCTCGCCGTGACGAAGGACGGCGTCCTCGTCTGCCTGCACGACGACACGCTCGAGCGCACGTCGAACATCGAGGACGTCTTTCCGGCACGCCCGTCGGCGGGCGTCCAGTCGCGCGCGCCGGGGCCGCACTGGCTCGCCAACGACTTCACGGTCGACGAGCTGAAGCGCCTCGACATGGGCTCGTGGTTCGACGCGAAGTTCGCGGGCGCGCGCATCGTCACCTTTCAGGAAGCGATCGACCTCGTGCGCGGCAAGGCGGGGCTCTATCCGGAGCTGAAGTCGCCGCCGCTCTACACCGCCCGCGGCGTCGACATGGAGCAGATCTTCGTCGCGGCCGTGAAGAAGAACGGCCTCGACACGCCGGCCTCATTGAAGACGACGCCGGTGATCATCCAGTCATTCGACGAGGCCACCATCCGCCGCGTCGCCGTGGACCTGCCGACGATCCCGCGCGTCTTCCTCACCTCGGACGAGGCGGACGTGACCGGGGCGCGGCTGAAGGCACTCGCCGGGTTCGCGAGCGGCATCGCCCCCGAGAAGAGCGTCATCGCGCGCCATCCGGAAATGGTCGGCCAGGCCCACGCCCTCGGCCTCACCGTGACGTCGTGGACCTTCCGCGCCGGCGAGCGCACCGACTTCCCGTCCGTAAAGGACGAGATGTCGCACTTCCTCTACGACCTCGGCATCGACGCCCTCTTCACCAACAACCCCGACCAGTTCCCGCGTCGGTGATCACGCGGCGATCAGAATCACCGAAATGCAACACGAAGACGCGAAGACCCGAAGAAGAGAATCTTCGGGCCTTCGGGCCTTCGTGGTTGCCTTTTCGTGATGGGAATGCCGCGTGGCGGCGGGACCTACGCGATGCGCGACATCCGCCTCGTCGCAAAGCGGGCGGCCAGCGAGCAGACGAGGACGATCCCGACCAGCACGAGCGCGCCGGCCCAGGCCTGGCGGTGCCAGTCCTCATAGGGCGAGATCGCGAACGCGTAGATCTGGACGGTGAGCGACGCGATGGGCTGGAAGATGTTCGTGCTGAAGTAGGTGTTGTTGAATGAGGTGAAGAGCAGCGGCGCCGTCTCGCCCGCGATGCGCGCGAGGGCCAGCACGATGCCGGTCATGATCCCCGGCAGCGCGGCCGGCAGGACCACGGTAAAGACCGCCCGCGCGCGCGTCGCGCCCAGGGCGAGCGCGCCCTCGCGCATCGTGGACGGCACGAGCCGCAGCAGTTCCTCGGTGGTGCGCGCGATGATCGGGATCATCATCACGCCGAGCGCCAGGCCGCCCGCGAGCGCGCTGAACTGCTTGAACGGCAGCACCGCGACGCCGTAGGCGAAGACGCCGATGACGATCGACGGCACGCCGTTCAGCGTGTCGGCCGCGAAGCGGACGAGCGACGCGAACCGCGTGCCGGCGTACTCGGCCGCGTAGACCCCGCTCATGACGCCGATGGGAATGGCGAACGCCGCCCCGATGCCGGTCAGCATCAGCGTGCCGACGATCGCGTTCGCCATGCCGCCGCCGACTTCGCCGACCGGCGCCGGCATGTGGATGAGGAAGTCGATGTTGAGCGCCCCGATGCCCTGCACCACGACGAAGAACAGCACGGCGACGAGCGGCAGCAGCGCGAGCAGCACGGACAGGCCGCAGAACACCACGAACGCCGTCGAGATCAGCTTCCGCCGGGCCGTGCGGCTCATGCGGCGCTCTCCGAGGCCGGCACCACGGCCGTGGCCGCCGGCGTGTGGCGCTCGCTCTTGGCCATGCTCCAGATGAGCAGCCGCGAGAGCGAGTTGACGATCAGCGTGATGATGAAGAGCACCAGCCCGATCTCGATCAGCGCGTTCAGGTAGAGATTGCCGACGGCCTCGGTGAACTCATTCGCGATGACGGCCGCCATCGTGTACTGCGGCGCGAAGAGCGAGGCGGACAGCTTCGGGCTGTTCCCAATCACCATCGTCACGGCCATCGTCTCGCCGAGCGCGCGGCCGAAGCCGAGCATCACGGCGCCGACGATGCCCGTGCGCGCGTAGAAGAGCGCCGCGCGGATCGCCTCGAAGCGCGTGGCGCCGAGCGCGTAGGCGCCCTCGCGCTGGGCGCGCGGGACCGAGCGCAGGACCTCACGCGCCACCGACGAGGTGAAGGGCACGACCATGACCGCGAGGATCAACCCGGCCGCGAGCATGCCGACGCCGAGCGGCGGCCCGCTGAAGAGCGGGGTCGCGCGCAGCCACGCCGGCGTGGCCAGTTCGAACTGCCGCACGAGCGGCACCAGGACGAAGATGCCCCAGAGGCCGTAGACGATCGACGGCACGGCGGCGAGGAGCTCGGTCAGGAACACGAGCGGCTGCTGGAGGCGCGACGGGCAGAGTTCGGAGATGAAGACCGCGATGCCGATCGCCACGGGCGTGGACAGGGCCAGCGCCAGGATCGACGAGTAGAGCGTGCCCCAGATGAACGGCAGCGCCCCGAACTCGCCCGCGACCGGATCCCAGGTGGAGGTGCGCCAGAACGCCAGGCCGAACTCGCGGATCGAGAGGCTCGACTGCCGCGTCAGCTCGACGCCGATCGCGACGACGATCACGACGAGGACGAGCGCGAAGGCGCCCGTCCCCATCCGGAACCACCGATCGTCAGACCGCGATCGTGCCATGACCCAAACCCGCGACTACTCTACCCGATCTGAATCTTCCCGAGCGCTTGCAGTTCCTGCTGCACCACCGAGGCCGGCAGCGGCGCATAGCCGAGATCGGCGCAGTACTGCTGGCCGTCGGCGAGGGCCCACTTCATGAAATCGACCATCGCTGCCGCGCGGACCTTGTCGGTGGGGTTCTCGTAGAACAGCATCCAGGTGAACGACGAGATCGGGTAGGCGCCCGAACCCTCCGCGTTCGTAATCGAGACGCGGAAGTCGGCGGGCATGCTCGCGGCCGCGCCGGCCGCGGCGGCCGTCACCGACTCGGTCGTGGCCCGCACGAATTCGCCGGCCACGTTCTGCACCGAGCCGTAACTGATCGTGTTCTGCAGCGCGTAGATCAGTTCGACGTAACCGATCGACCCCGGCGTCTGCGTGACGAAGCCCGACACGCCCTCGTTGCCCTTGCCGCCCACGCCGGCCGGCCAGTTCACCGAGCTGTTCACGCCGACCTTCGTCTTCCACTCCTCGGACACTTTCGAGAGGTAGTCCACCCAGATGTACGTGGTGCCCGAGCCTTCGGACCGGTGCACGACCGTGATGTCGGTGGCGGGCAGCGTGACGCCGGCGTTCAGCGCGGTGATCGCGGGGTCGTTCCACTTCGTAATCTTCCCGAGGTAGATATCAGCGAGCACCGGCCCCGTGAACTTCAGCTCGGCCGTCACGCCGGGGATGTTGTAGACCGGCACGACGGCGCCGAGCACGGTCGGAAAGTGCAGGATCGGCGACGGCGCCTCGGCGAGCTGCTCGTCGGTCATCGGTCCGTCCGACGCGCCGAAGAACACCGTCTGCGCGGTGACCTGACGGACGCCGGCCCCCGATCCCACCGACTGGTAGTTCACCTTCACGTTCGGGTGCAGCTTGTTGTACTCGTTGAACCACTTCGAGTAGATCGGGTTCGGGAACGTCGCGCCGGCGCCGTTGATCGTCAGCTCCGGCCCCGCCGCCGCCCCGCCGCCTTCCGTCTGCGGCGCACCGCCGCCGCACGCCGCCGCGCCGACCGCCGCGGCCAGGATGGCCGTCATCACGCCGTGTTTCATCGCACTCATGGAACCCGTCCTCCTAGAAGTTAATCAAACCGTGCACGGCGATTCGCCGCTGGTCTTGCGGCGCCGGCGTGACGTTGTGGAACGTCTGCCCGTCGTAGTCGATCATGAACGCCGACGCCACGCTGCCCTGCATCGGGAACCAGTACGCGACCCCAACGATCGTGCGCGTGCGCGTCTGGCGGTCGAACGCCGTGTCGGGCGTGAGGTGGTCGTACCGCAGCAGCGCCTCCCAGCCCGAGGGCGCGCGCGGCGTGGCCCAGATTGAAAAGCCGCGGCCGTCGGTCTCGCTGAGCGCCACCGACGCGCGGTCGGCCGTCGCGAGGTACTCGAAGCCCGCGTTCAGCCGCGGATGCTCGTACGTCACGTTGCCGATCAAGCGGCGGCGCGGGCCGTGCTGCACGTAGGCGTCGGCGTCGTAGAAGATCGCCGCCCGCAGGCCGTGGAGCGCCGCCGTCCCGCTGTGGGCGAAGGGCCGCACCGCGCCGCGCACCATGAACGCCTTCTCGTTGTTCACTTCGGCGTGGTTGTAGTTCTCGCCGTTGTAGACGCCGGCGTGCACGTCGCCCCAGTTGTCCTTCACGTTGTAGTGGACCGAGGCGCCGCCGTCGGCCGACGCGAAATAGCCCTCGCGCTCGGCGAACATCGTCCCCTGGAAGCGGTAACGGTAGATGCCCTCGGCGTAGTCGAGCCACGGCGTCTGCTGGATGCCGAGCCGCACCCACGATCCCGCGGGCATCCAGTCGTCCAGGTTCACCTGGGCGAAGGCATATTTCAGGCGAAACACCATGCTGCCGTTCAGCGACGTCCCCGAGCCGCTCTCACGCGTCACGTCGGGCGTGATGCGGAAGGCGACGCGATCGGACAGCGTCCCCGTGATGTTGATGTAGCTTCGCGTCACGTTGAACGAGCTGGCGTGAATCGCGTTGCCGTCGGCATCGGTCGTCTCGGGATCCTTCACGTAGGTGTAGTCCGCGTAGATCGTCGCGCCGACTTTGACCGACGGGGTCGTTCCGGACGAGGTCTGCGCCGACGCGCGCCCGCCCGTCACCCCAGCCGCCAGCACGCCCACCCACACCGCCATCCGGCACACACGCGAGCCGTTGAAGTCCAATTGCATCCTCCTCCTCGTGGCCTCGACCGTCGACACCATGAGAAAGAGTGTGCCTTGACGCTAATCCCCGTGTGTATCGAGCGTGCTTCTCGTTCGTTACACCTTTGTTAAATCCCGCCTTCGCCGCGCCGACTCGGATCCATGCAGCGCGGCTACGGCGCGGCAGGCATGTTGGGGATCCGCCCTACTGCATGACCCCCATGAAAACCAGGATCAGCTCCAGTACCAGGATCAGGACGATGGTCAGTTCGAGCAACTGGCCGCGGGATCCGGCCGCCTGTTCGACGGCGAAGCGGTTGATGTCATCCAACGCCCGTAGCTTCTCGCGGACGTTGGCCTTCCAGTGCTCCAGGCCGAGCCGATCGGCCACGAGCCCGAAGAGCCGTGCGGCGTAGACGTCGCCGACGAACTTCAGGGCGTTCTCGGATCGATCGCTCAGCTCGTTGACGTCGATGAGGAGCTGCTGCCCCTGTCGCGCGGCGCGGGCGTAGCGCCCGCCCGCCCAGGAGGCGTACCAGGGCGGCTGCCGCTGGAGACGTCCGTAGATGCCGGCCAGCTCGTTGTCGAGCCGCTCGTCGTAGTAGCGGAACTCGAGCAGCTGGGAATTGGCGAACTCGATGATCTCGAGCGCCGCCGAGGCGCCGGCCACCGTGTCGTAGACGAAGGCGGCGTTCCAGGTCGGCACGATGAGATCGTCGGCGAGGTACGACAGGTGGTGTGAGAGGACGCGCTGCTCCTCCTCGCCGCTCAGCGCCTGCCGCTCCCCGCGCAGCGTCAGCGCGATCTCCACGCCGCGATCGCGCATCAGCTCGGCGGCGGTCTGCGGGACGTCCAGCTCGTGGACGCCGAACACCACGTAGTCCTCGCTCAGGAACGTCGCGTGAGCGCCGGCGGTCGCTCGGGCGAGCCGCTGAACGAGCCGGCGGCAGGCCTGTTCCGCCTGGCGCTCGAGCGCGTCGTTCTCGATGAGCCCCTGCGCCTCCTGCACGAGGTCGTCCCAGTCGCCCGCGAATGACCGGGCCAGCCGGATCGAGACGACGCCGTAGTCGAACACGCGGAAGCGCACCGCGAAACCGTCGATGTCCGTGACGGCCGCGGCGGCGCCGTCGAACGAGAGCGGCGGCCGCTCGTACTGCACGTAGGAGGGCGTCGCCGGTTTCGGCTGCAGACGGGCTTTCTCGGTCGGCGCCGGAACGAGCGCCGGCACGGCGTCGAGATCGATCGTCTCGGCGACATCGAACAGGAAGAACGCGTAGAGGTGGCCGATGCGGATCTGGGACAAGACGTGATGCCGGAAGTCTGGACGGAACGAAGTCACGCCGCCCAGGAGCCATTCCGATAGAGCGTGAGGGCCACGTCCACGTTGGCGCGCAGCGCGGCCGCGATAGCCGGCCATTTCTTCTCCGCCCGCAGCAGCGTCTTCCAGGAATACAGGTGCTTCGGCTTGTGGAAATCGCTGTTTGCGACGTAGGGGTAGTGCTTGAGGCTGGTCACCGAGAACAGGTCGTCGCGGTTGGCGGCCTCCCAGACGTCCACCAGGTCGACCAGTTTCTTGCGGTTGTCCCACAGGTAGCACGTCGAGATCTCGATCCGCCGCGTCGTCCGGTGGTGCGGGTGGCAGGCGATGCTGAACGCGCCCTGGGCGCGGATGGCGCGCAGGATGTCCTCGGCGGACTGGTCGGCACTCACCCACTCCTTGATGTCGAGCGCGACGACGTGCGCGTTCTTCTTGCTGCGGAAGTGGTTCTGCGTGACCTCGGCGCCGGGAATCACGAGCAGCCCGTAGAGCTTCTTCGCGCGCTCGGCCTCCTTCCGGATTTCGTCCAGGTACTTCGGAAACCGCTCGGCCGTCACCGAGAACTGGCGGAAGCCGAGCGACGCGACCCGGCCCGCGCGGGCGATGAGATCGCGCTCCATGAGGATGTGGTCGGTGATCGCGATCACGTCGAAGCGCTCGGTCCGGCCGTAGAGGTCGACGACCTCGCGAATGGACAGGTGGCCGTCGCTCCACCGTGTGTGCACGTGGAAGTCGCAGAGCAGGAAGGGTTCGTATCCGGGCACGTTCAGATCCTCACATCCTGGTGGTGGCGATCCGCCGGCCGGTGGCGGAGAATCTCCGACCAGAAATTGCGCACGTAGAGGCGGAACACGGCGCCGCGTCCCATCGCGTGATAGCGCCGCGCTGACGTCCAGAGCCAGCAGCGCCGGTCCACCGCGACCAGGCCGATCGCCGTCAGGCGGCGGCCGACGTTCGTGTCCTCGCCGTGGAATTCGATCGTCTGGTCGAAGCCGCCGATCTGCGCGAGCGCCTTCGCGCTCGCCGTGAAGTTGCCGCCGTAGAAGATGGCGCCGATGCCCAGCAGGTGGTGGACGATGACGTGCGTCAGCGGGGCGACGATGTAGTCGTAGGCGCGGATGAGGGCGCGGCCGATCCAGTCCCAGTCGTAGAAGCGGTACGGCCCGGTCAGGCCGACCATCGCCGGCCGCCGCAGGAACGCCGCCTCGACGCGCTCGAGCCAGAAGATCGGCGGCCGGCAGTCGGCGTCCACGTAGGACAGCAGGTCCCCTCGGGCCGCCAGGCGGCCCGCCTCGCGCGCGACCACCAGCCCCTTGGCCGGCTCGTCCACGACGCGCACGCCGGCAATGGCGCGCGCCACCTCGCCGGTGCGGTCCGTACTGGCGTTGTTGACGACGATGATCTCGTCGGGGAGCCGGGTCTGCGCAAGGATGGCGTGGAGACAGCCGGGGAGGAGCGCCGTTTCGTTATAGGCGCAAACGATCACGCTGATCGATGGCCGCTCCATGGCCCCAAGATACCGGACCTGCGTAACGACGACGCCCCAACGAGATTAATTCGGTATAACGCGAAACCAGCGGTTCGAGGGTTCCAGGGGTTCTGGGGGTTCCAGAGGTCCCTGGAACCCTCCGGAACCGCAGGTTCAGGTGCTAGTGCGACGTCTTATCGAGCGGGGCAAGCGTGATGAACCAGCTCTCGCAGTCCGTGCGCGAGCCGCCAGCCAGGGCCACGGTGAAGACGAGGTTCAGATCGGGGATCTCCCAGCGCTGGGAGGCGCGGTTGTCGAGCTTGAGGACGTTGTAGGGCTTCAGCAGATTGTCGGGCGAGTCGTGCGGGCGGTGCTCTTCCTGGACGCCCTTGAAAATCGCGAACTCGCGGCGCGGCCCGAGGTGGACCTCGAACAGCCCCACGCCGTTCACGATGTGATCGTAGACGCGCTCGCTGTAGCGGCCGTCGGCCTCGAAGCAGGACTGCCAGCTGCCCTCGAGGATGACGTCGGGGCTATGGGAGAACGGCATGAACTGCGCCGCCGCGGGACGGGGTGCGAGGAGGGCCAGCGATGCCAGTGCCGCCGCCGTGAAGGCCGTGCGCGACATTTCGCGAGGATATCACCGATTGGAAACCGCTGGTTAACCTGCATTTAACAGGATCGAGACGGCAATGAAACGCCCGACCGCTACTGTCGAAGCTGTTCGATGGTCCGTCCCCGCATCCTCATCGTCGAAGACGAGCTCGACATCGCCGGGCTCATCAAGCACACGCTCGAGCGGCATGCCGAGGCCGATGCCGAGATCGCCGGCAGCGGCGACCTGGCGCTCAAGGCATTCGGCGATCACCCGCCCGACCTCGTGATCCTCGACCTGAACCTCCCCGTCCTGAGCGGCGTCGAGGTGTGCCGGCTCCTGCGGTCGCGCGCGGAGTCCAAGCACGTCCCGATCATCATGCTGACGGCCCGCACGAGCGAGGACGACCGCGTGAAGGGCCTCGAGATGGGCGCCGACGATTACATCACCAAGCCGTTCAGCCCGCGCGAGCTGACGGCGCGCGTGAAGGCCGTGCTGCGGCGCAACGGGAACGTCACCGAAAAGCCCGCGGCCGCCTACACGGGCTCGCGGCTCATGGCGGATTTCGACGCGGTGGCCGTCGCGGTGGACGGCGTGCCCATCCGGCTCACCCGCCGCGAGTTCGAGCTGCTCCGCTACCTGGTCCAGAACAAGAACCGCGTGGTGTCGCGCGACCGCCTGCTCGAGCGCGTGTGGGGCTACGACCGGCTGGTCGAGACCCGCTCGGTGGACGTCCACGTGGGACGGCTGCGCGGAAAGCTGGGCGAGGCCGGCCGCCAGATCGAGACGGTCGTGGGGCTGGGCTACCGGTTCATCGATTAAACACAACCGAGACCGTAATCGGCTTGCTTCGCGTGCCATTCGCGCTAGAGTTGGACTCGCGCGCGCACGCGCGAGGAGGACGATCGATGGCCGACCAGACGGCGCAGACCTACAAGAACCACGCCCGGCTCTTCCCGCTGTTCCACTTCGTGGCAGCGCCGATCCTGCTGATCAACTTCATCGTGGCCGCGTACGGCCTGTTCCAGATGCCGTCGAGGGCCACCGCCTGGTCGGCCGTCGTGGCGTTCGGGCTGCTCGCCCTCGCCTTCGCCGCCCGGACCATGGCCCTGACGGTACAGGACCGCGTGATCCGGCTCGAGATGCGGCTGCGCTGCCGCGAGATCCTGCCGCCCGACCTGAACGCGCGCTTCGACCAGCTCGGCCGCGGCCAGCTGGTGGCCCTCCGGTTCGCGGGCAACGCCGAACTGCCCGCGCTCGTGCGCGAGGTGCTCGACGGCAAGCTGACCTCGCAGAAGGAGATCAAACTGCGCGTGCAGGACTGGCAGGGGGATCACATCCGGGCGTAGACGGGGTTCCGGGAACTGACGCCTTAGGGGGCTCTCGAACTCACGCTACAGGGGGCTCTCCACTGACGCTGTAGGGGGATTGGAACTGACGCTTCAGGGGGCTCGGAACTGACGCTGTAGGGGGCTTGGAACTGACGCTTCAGGGGGCTTGGGCTCGCGGTTCAGGGGGCTTGCGGACGGACGCGGCTAGGGGGCTGCGCTCTTTCGGGCCGCGGCCTGATGGTAGCGCATCAGGCCCGTCGTCGCGCGGCGCGCGGCGCGGGCGAGGTTGATGAGCCGCGAGTAGGTGGGCTCGGCGAGATGCGGCCGCGGGTCGAGTGAGATGATTCTCGGTTTCCATCAGCGCGCGCGCTGGAGAGGAACTGCGCGTACTCGCGCGAGCGGTAACGCCCGAAGCCCTCGGCGATGTTGCGCGGTGCGGACGCGCTCGCGTCGCGCAGTTGATCGCAGAATTTGAAGTCCCTCGCCTGCCGCGCGACGGCAGAAACGTCCCACGCCTCGCACTTCAACGCGTAAGAAAGCCGCCAGGCCACGAGATTCCGAAAATCCCGAATCGGCACGCCCGACCAGGAGCAAGCATCGCGCCAGCCCCCTGAAGCGCGAGCCCCAGCCCCCTGCCGCGTCAGTACCCAGCCCCCTGCAGCGTGAGTCCGCGAGCCCCCTAAGGCGTCAGTTCCGAGAGCCCTAGGGTTTCAACGCCCGGAGCATTTTGGGCGTGAGGAACCACCTCAGGTCCCCCGGTGCGGTGGGTGGGAATTGGTCCACGTCGATCCGGCACACGGCGCCCTTCTTGAACACGACCGGCCGCTTGGCGCCGAGGAGGCGCGCGGCGAGTTCGCCGATGCCGGGCTCGTGGCCCACGAGGGCGATGCGCAGGCGCTTGGCGTGCGCGTCCAGCGCGGCGAGCACCGCCGGCGTGGTGCCCTCGGGCGCGAGCGCGTCAAGGGCGATCACGGGGGGACGCGGGTCGAATCCGCTCGCGACAATTTCCGCCGTCTGCCGCGTGCGGACGAGCGGGCTCGTGAGGACGATGTCGAAGGCCACGTCCAGGCCGCGGAGGGCGCGCACTTCCTTGCGGAGGCGCGACATGCCGCGGTCGGTCAGCGGGCGGCGCGTGTCGTCCGGCCAGGCCGGCCCGCGTTCCTCGGCGAGGCCGTGGCGAATGAGGTAGAGCTCATGGACCGGCGTGTCGCGTTCCGCCATCAGCCCGACACCCGGCGCAGCGCGCGCTCGGAGGACGCATTGTCTCGCCCGCGGGCGCCGAAGCGCGCGGCGAGCGCCTGCAGCGCCGCGCGATCGCCGATGTAGTGCGCGTGGAGCGCGCGGCACTCGTCCTCGAGCGCGTCGACCAGGGCGGCGAGCGCCGGGCCCGTGGCGCGGGCGGTCTCCCGAGCCGCCTGGAGCCGGCGCGCGCGCGCCATCAGGATCTGGAGGTCGTGCATGCGGCCGAGCACATCCTGCTTGTCCTTGAGCAGCTGGAGATCGGCGGCCGGCGCGCCGCCCAGTTCCACGAGCAGCTCCAGCGCGTAGCGCAGCTTCTTGAGCGCGATGCGCACGCCGTGCAGCCGCTCGGGCAGGTACACGGCACCGGCGTCGGCCATCGCCCGCTTCAGCCGCTCGGCGCGGCCCACCACGCGCGCGCTCACCGCCCAGTTCCAGCGGCGCGCTGCGACGCGATCGGGCGCCGCCGCGGGCGTCGCGTCCTCGGCGAGCGCGCGCAGGCGGCGCGCGAGGCGCTCGCGCTCGAGCGTCGCGCGCGAGCCGGCGACCGCGCGGCGCGCCGCGCGCCGATCGCGCTCCACGCTGGCCGCGATCGCGTCGAGCGCCGTGCGATGCGCCGGATGGGACGCGCGGAGTTCCTCCACGAGTTGCGCCATCACGTCCAGCTCGCGGAGCGGCCCGAGGTGGCGCGTCACGTCGCGCAGGCGCCGGCCCAGCTTCGACACCGCTTCGCCGCCCGCCGGCACGACCGGCAGCAATTCGCGCAGGCGCCGCGTGGCGACGCGCGCGCGATGCACGGATCGCACGTCCCCGTCGGCGACTCCGTGTAACATCCGTGTAAATTGGTCTACTCGCCTCGACAGCAAAACGTGAGGCGGTTGTGATGCCGGCATGGTCTGATCAGGGGTACGGGGACCATCCCCGCACGAGCCAGACATCAATTATATAGTGGAGCTGGGATGCGACTCGCCGCCATCGATATCGGCACCAACTCGCTGCACATGATCGTCGTGCGCGTGCGGCCCGATCTGTCCTTCGAGGTCATCGACCGCGAGAAGGAGATGGTGCGGCTCGGCGCGGGCGGTCTCGACGGCAAAGCGCTCACGCCGGAGGCCATGCACGCCGCGCTGCAGGTGCTCTCGAAGTTCCGGCGGCTCGCCGATTCCCACGAGGTCGACCACATCATCGCCGCCGCGACGAGCGCCACGCGCGAGGCGGAGAACGGCGGCGAGTTCCTGCGCCAGGTCGCGCACGAGACCGGCATCCGCCCGCGCGTGATCTCGGGCACCGAGGAAGCGCGCCTGATCCACCGCGCGGCGGTGTACGGCGTCAGCGTGCCCGGCGATCGCGTGGTCGTGATCGACATCGGCGGCGGCAGCGTCGAGATCACCCAGGGCACGGGCGCCGTCGTCGAGATCGGGCGCAGCTTCAAGCTCGGCGTGATCCGCCTCACCGAGCGCTTCGTCACCAGCGATCCCATCGACGAGCGCGACGAGCGGAAGATGGTGAAGCACATCCGCGCCGAACTCGGCGAGTACCTCGACCGCATCGCCGGCGTCGGCTTCGACCGCGTGATCGGGACGTCGGGCACGATCCTGAGCCTCGGCGCCGTGGCCTCCGCGGGCGCCGGGCGCTCGGCGGGCGAGCTGCGCAACCGCCGCGTGAGCGCGAAGCAGATCCGCCGCGTGCGGCGCGATCTGTCGACGCTGACGCTGGCGCGCCGCCTCCGCGTGGCCGGCCTCGAGCCGCGCCGCGCCGACCTCGCGGTGGCCGGCGGCATCCTCCTCGACACGATCCTCACGCGCCTGGGCGCCGGCGAGATCACGCTCTGCGACTTCTCCCTGCGCGAGGGGCTGGTGCTCGAGTACATCGACCGGCACCGCAAGGAGATCGTGCACGCGGACCGCTACCCCGACGTGCGCCGCCGCAGCGTGTTCGAACTCGCCGAGCGCTGCAACTACCGCCCCGAGCACGCGCAAGCGGTGGCGAAGCTGGCGCTCGCGCTCTTCGACCAGACGCGGAGCGAGCACGCCATGACCGACCGCGATCGCGAGTGGCTCGAGTACGCCGCGATCCTCCACGATATCGGCGTGCACATCAGCTACCCGCGCCACCACAAGCATTCCGAGTACCTGATCATGAACGGCGATCTGCGCGGCTTCGAGCCCGACGAGATCGAGACCATCGCCCTCGTCGCGCGCTACCACCGCCGCGCCACGCCGAAAAAGCGGCACGAGGTCTTCGGCGATCTCCCCCGCAAGCGCCGGCGCATCGTGCGCGCGCTGGCCGCGATTCTCCGCCTGGCGGAGAACCTGGAGCGCAGCCACGCGCAGACCGTCGCCGGCGTCGACCTCCACGACCGGGGCGACGACGCGCTCCTGCAGATCCGGACCAGCGGCGACGCCGAGCTCGAGCTCTGGGCCGCCAGCCGCAACGCGCAACCCTTCGAACGGCTCATCGGAAAGCCGCTCGCTTTCGAGGTGAGCGGACGCCACCATGCTGAACACACTGACCTCTCCGCACGAGTACCCGGGCAAGCTCTTCGTGGTCGAAGGCATCGACGGCTCGGGCAAGACCACGCAGCTGGGGCTGCTGGCGAAATGGCTGGCGGCCGAAGGCCACCGGGTGTTCGTCACCGAATGGAACTCGTCCGTCCTGGTGAAGGCCGCCACCAAGACCGGGAAGAAAAAGAACGCGCTGACGCCGATGACGTTCAGCCTGCTGCACGCCACCGACTTCGCCGACCGGCTGCTGTATAAGATCATCCCGCCGCTCAAGGCCGGCATGATCGTGCTGGCCGACCGCTACGCCTATACCGCGTTCGCGCGCGACGTGACGCGCGGCGTCGACCGCCAGTGGGTCCGCGAGCTCTACAGCTTCGCGGTCCGGCCCGACCTCTCGCTCTACTTCCGCGTGCCGATCGAGGTGTCGCTCGACCGCCTGCTGGCCCGCCGCGTGAAGCTGAAGTTCTACGAGGCCGGCATGGACATGGGCTGGAGCCCGAACCCGGTGGACAGCTTCCGCCTGTTCCAGGGCAAGGTGCTCGAGGAGTACGACCGGATCGTCGAGGAGTTCGGCCTCGAGGTCGTCGACGCGCGCGGCAGCATCATGGAGCAGCAGCGCACCATGCGGCGGATCGTCGCGCCCTACCTGGCCGCCGAGCGGCCCGAGCTGGTCACCGAAGGAGAAGAGCGATGACGCCCGATACTGACGCGTCCGGCGGCTCCCTGCTGAACAGCCAGGCCGGGGCGTACTACGGCCGCGGCATTCCCTACCTGCCGATCGACGGCTACCCGGGCAAGCTCATCGCCATCGAGGGCACCGACGGCGTGGGGCGCAGCACGCAGATCCAGCTCCTGCGCGAGTGGCTCGAGGTCAAGGGCTACGGCGTCGTCGAGACCGGGTGGACCCGCTCGCCGCTGATGCAGCCGACCATCGAGCTGGCCAAGTCGAGCAACACGCTCAACAAACTCACGTTCGTCCTGCTCTACGCCACGGACTTCGCCGACCGGCTCGAGAAGGAGATCATCCCGGCGCTCAAGGCCGGGTTCGTCGTGCTGTCGGACCGCTACATCTTCACGGCGCTCGCCCGCGCCGGCGTCCGGGGCATCGACCGCGCGTGGCTGCGCACCCTCTACGGCTTCGCAATCGCGCCGCACATGGTCTTCTACCTGAACGTGGACGTGAAGACGCTCATCGGACGGGTGCTCGAATCGCGCGGCATGGATTTCTGGGAGTCCGGCATGGACCTCAAGAGCGGCGACGACATCTACGACAGCTTCCGCTCGTACCAGAACAAGCTGCTGCGCGAATACAGCTCGATGGCCGACGAATTCGGGTTCCGCGTCCTGGACGCCCGGCGGCGCGTGGACCACATTCAGGACGAACTGCGCCGCCAGGTCGCGGCCTTTCTCGAGCCCGCGCCCGCCCCCGACCCAGCTGTTACATCGATTTAACACGGCCGAAACAGGCGCGAGGCCCCTCCCCTGCTATCGTTCTGGGCGTGGCTTCGACGACGCTGGCGGCCGCGGCCCGTGTGCGCCTGCCGGCGGTACGCCCGGCGGGTGAGACGAGTCCTTCCGTGACGCCAGCGCCGGCCAAAATCGACGTCTCCGCCCTCCAGGTGTTCTACGGCGCCTCACGCGTCCTCGACCACATCACCGTCGCGATCGCGCCGAATGAGGTGACGGCCCTCATCGGGCCGTCAGGCTGCGGCAAGTCCACCTTCCTGCGCACGCTCAACCGGATGAACGACATCGTGGCCGGCGCCCGCATCGAGGGCTCGGTCCGCCTCGACGGCCAGGACATCTACGCCCCCTCGGTCGACGTCGTCGACCTGCGGCGGCGGGTCGGGATGGTGTTCCAGAAGTCGAACCCCTTCCCCAAGTCGATCTTCGACAACGTGGCGTACGGCCTGCGGATCAACGGGCTCGCGCGCTCGCGCGACGACCTGGCCGGCCGGGTCGAGGCGAGCCTGAAGTCGGCCGCGCTGTGGGACGAGGTGCAGGACCGGCTGCACACGTCCGCGCTGGCCCTGTCGGGCGGCCAGCAGCAGCGGCTGTGCATCGCGCGCGCGCTGGCGGTCGAACCGGAAGTAATATTGATGGACGAGCCCGCGTCGGCGCTCGACCCGATCGCGACGCAGCGGATCGAAGAACTCATTTACGAGCTGAAGACGCGCTACACCATCGTGATCGTCACGCACAACATGCAGCAGGCGGCGCGCGTCTCCGACGTCACGGCCTTCTTCTGGCTGGGCAAGCTCGTCGAATGCGAGCGGACCGAAAAGATCTTCACGGCCCCCGGCGAGAAGCTCACGGAAGACTATGTGACCGGGCGGTTCGGCTAATGGCGCTCGGCGAGCGCGGCGGGCGCCATTTCCAGGAAGAACTCGACGAACTCAAGAGCCGGCTGCTCCAGATGGGCGGCCTGGCCGAGGAGCAGGTGCGCCTGGCCATCAAGGGCCTGGTCGATCGCGACACCGCCCTCATCGATCCCGTCATCCACGGCGACGGCCCGCTGAACGACCTGCACATCGAGATCGACGGCCGCTGCTTCACGCTGTTCGCGCTCCACCAGCCGATGGCCGTGGACCTGCGGGCCATCGTGTCCGCCGTCAAGATCAACACGGACCTCGAGCGGGTCGGGGACCTCGCGGTGAACATCGCCGACGCCTCGAAGCGCTACGCCGCGCACCCGCCGGTCAAGAAGCTGATCGACATCCCGCGGATGGCCGTGATCGCCCAGGCGATGCTGCGCGACGCCCTCGACGCGTTCGTCCGGCGCGACACGGTCCTCGCCCAGCACGTGCTCGACGAGGACGACCGCCTCGACGCCCTGAAGACGCAGATCTTCCGCGAGCTGCTGACCTACATGCTCCAGAACCCCTCGACGATCGAGCCGGCGCTGGATCTGATCCTGATCTCGCGTCACCTGGAGCGGATCGGCGACCACGCGACCAACGTGGCCGAGGACGTGATCTTCATGGTCTCGGCGCGGGACGTCCGGCACCACGCGGCCGACCAGGGCCGCTAGCCCCTCGCGTCGCGTCCGCCTTTAGGCGGACCGTCTACCCTCAAGGTAGAATTCCCCGTGCCGTCCGAGCAGGCGCCCGCGCCCGTGTGCGTGTACTGCCGCCGGCGCCCCGTGGACCCGGCCTGGCGGCCCTTCTGCAGCGAGCGCTGCAAGCTGCTGGACCTCGCCAGGTGGGCCGACGGCGACTATCGCGTACCGGCCGAGCCCGTGGACTCGGCCGACGACGAGGACGAACCCGGCTAACGGCTAACGGCTTGCGTCTACTATGAACAGTCTCACCATCACCGACAACCGCACCGGCAAGACCTACGAGCTGCCAATCCAGGACGGCACCATCCGCGCGATGGATCTGCGCCAGATCAAGGCCGTCGACGGCGACTTCGGGCTGATGACGTACGACCCGGCGTTCCTGAACACCGCGAACTGCCGCAGCGCCATCACCTACATCGACGGCGACCAGGGCATCCTGCTCTACCGGGGCTACCCGATCGAACAGCTCGCCGAGCACAGCGACTACCTCGAGACGGCCTATCTCCTGGTCCACGGCGAGCTGCCGACCGACGCGGCGCTCCAGAGCTGGGTCCGGGAGATCACGGGCCACACGCTGGTCCACGAGAACCTGAAGAAGTTCATGGAAGGCTTCCGCTACGACGCCCACCCCATGAGCATCCTCCTGACGACGGTCGGCGCGCTGGCGACGTTCAACCCGGACGCCACGAACATCTTCGACCCGGAGGTCCGCCTGCGGCAGACGCGGCGCCTGATCGCCAAGGTGCCGACGATCGCCGCGTGGGCGTACCGCCACAGCATCGGCCGGCCGTACGTCTACCCGGACAACGACCTGAGCTTCACCGGCAACTTCCTGAACATGCTGTTCAAGCGCGCCGAGATCAAGTACCAGCCGAACCCGGTGCTCCAGCGCGCGCTGGACGTCCTCTTCATCCTGCACGCCGACCACGAGCAGAACTGCAGCACGAGCACGATGCGTAACATCGGCAGCTCGCACGTGGACCCGTACTCGGCGCTCGCCGGCGCGGCGGCGGCGCTCTACGGCCCGCTGCACGGCGGCGCCAACGAGGCCGTCCTGCGCATGCTCAACCAGATCGGCTCGAAGGCCAAGGTGCCCGAGTTCATCAAGATGGTGAAGAGCGGCGACGGCAACACGAAGCTGATGGGCTTCGGCCACCGCGTCTACAAGTCTGTACGACCCGCGCGCGAAGGTCATCAAGAAGATCGCCGACCTCGTGTTCGCGGTGACCGGCAAGAACCCGCTGCTCGACATCGCGCTCGAGCTCGAGCGCATCGCGCTGCAGGACGAGTACTTCGTGAGCCGGAAGCTCTACCCGAACGTGGATTTCTACTCCGGGTTGATCTACCAGGCGATGGGCTTCCCGACCGAGATGTTCCCCGTGCTCTTCGCGATCCCGCGCACGGCCGGCTGGATGGCGCAGTGGTCGGAAATGCTCGCGGATCCCGAGCAGAAGATCGCCCGCCCGCGCCAGATCTACACCGGCCACACCGCGCGGGATTACGTGAGCAAGGAACAACGTCGTTCCTGATCACGACTGCGATAGGATCTCGGAAATGCAGCCACGAAGGCACGAGGGCGACGAAGGAACGCTCTCAAGAATCCCTTCTTCGTGCCTTCGTGGCCGCACTTAGATCATGAAAGCACTCGTCACAGCGCTCCTGCTGCTGCAAACCGCCGCGGTCCCGGTGTTCAATTCGAGCCGGGCCTGGGAGGATCTGCGGCAGCTGGTCTCCATCGGGCCGCGGCCGGCGGGGTCGGCGGCGATCGAGCGCTCGCGCACCTACATCAAGGACGAGCTGAAGAAGGCCGGCCTCACCGCCGTCGAGCAGGCGTGGGACGACCAGACGCCGCTCGGGCGCGTGCACATGGTCAACCTGCGCGCGACGCTGCCGGGCGACTCGAAGAACCGCCTCATCATCGCCGGCCACTACGACACCAAGCTCTTCAAGGACTTCCCCTTCGTCGGCGCGAGCGACGGCGGCTCGAGCGCCGCCTTCCTCCTCGAGATGGCGCGCGCGTTGAAGGGCCGGCACAATCTGCTGACGATCGAGCTGCTCTTTCTCGACGGCGAGGAAGCCGTGGTCGAGTGGCAGGGCACCGACAACACCTACGGCAGCCGGCACTACGTGCAGGACGCGCGGAAGGACGGATCGATCGCGACGATTCGCGGCCTCGTCCTCGTGGACATGATCGGGGATCGCGACCTGCAGATCCGGCAGGACATGAACTCCACGGCGTGGATGACCAACGCGATCTGGGACGCGGCCCGGCGCCACGGCCTGGCGCAGTACTTCATCCCGGAGCGGACGGCCGTCGAGGACGACCACCTGCCGTTCCTCTCGGCCGGCATCCCCTCGGTGGACGTGATCGACCTCGACTACCCCGCCTGGCACACGCGCAATGACAACCTCGACGCCGTCAGCGCGCGCAGCCTGCAGGTGGTGGGCGACGCGATCCTCGCCGCCCTGCCGACGCTCGAATCCCGCCTGTCGCGATAGCCGCGCTCCTTACTCGACTGCTGGCAGGTAGTCGTCGCAGTACCACGGCGGCCCGATGGCGGCGCGGCCGCGGGACCAGCCCAACGTGAAGACACTATCCGGCGGGTCGGTGTCCGGATCGACGTTGCCGGGCGGGCGCGATACGCGATGCGCGCAACCTCGGCCTCCGCGTCGGTCAGGTTCTGCGACCCGCAGGCGCTGTACCCGCCGCCCATCGCCGAGGGCGTGGCCTTGTGATGCCAGTAGCCCATGGCGTGGCCGATCTCGTGAATCACCGCGGCGGAAGAGCAGGGGCTCATGCCCGCGAACTGCACGTAGCCGGGGTTCACATCGTAGCCGCGGCGGCCGTAGTTGCCCGACGGATTGAACGTGATGTTGATCCAGTCGAGCGTGGCCGGCCTCGGCGACGGCCCCATTTCGATCGTGCCCGCCACGAGCGTGCCGCCGGTGAGCTGCGGAATGACGCGCCGGATCTCGCCCGCCAGGTAGTCCAGCGCGATCGAATCCACCGGCTGTCCGCTGTCCCAGGTCGTGCGGATGTAGAAGTTCGGCGGTTTCGTCCACCGCGCCACCGGCTGAATGTACGCCAGATCCTTCGCGCCCCGCACCATGTCCCGGTAGATGTCGAGCGGGCCGGTCGTCGGGATCAGATCGAGGTTGACGGTCCGCTCCTCGCCGCCGCGCAGCCTCGTCTCGCGGGTCATGAACCCGGGCGCGCTGACGGTCAGGTGCTTCGTCGCGGCCTCGGTGGTGACGAGCGCGTACGCGCCCGAGGCATCGCTCGTGACCGGATCGAGGCCCTCGTACGAGGCCGTGGCCCCCGCCACCGGCGCGCCGGTCGGTCCCGACGTGACGCGTCCGCTCACGGTCCAGCTCGTGGGTGCGGGAGGCGGGGCGGGCTCGGCAACTGCTGCCGGCGTCGGGGGCGCGGACGGCTGCGTCGGGGCCGGCGCCGTGCAGCCGGCGGCGGCAACGGCCGCCGCCAGCACGAGTGCGAGGAGCGGCGGCGTCATTCCGGCGGCAGGGGCGCATCCAGGGCGCGCTTGACGACCATCGGCAAGCGCGAGCCGGCGTCGATGTCGTTTCGAATGTCCCGCGTCTCGTGCTCCTCGAGCAGTTGCCCGTTCGGGCCTCGTGGATGCCATCGCACCGTCCCCTCGGCCGATTTCTCGGCGCGCTAGACGTCGCCATCGTCGCGGTCTTCGGCCGTCGCGCCGCTCCCGGTCGCCGTCTCGCGGTTGGCCGCGTCGTGATCGTAGGCGATGACGCGACCGCTGAACGGGTACTCGATGCTCGTTAGGTTGTCGTTGTCGTTCGTACCCGAAATACGTCCCGAGCCGACCCACGTGCGCTTCACACTATTTCGCGGGACCGGCGTCATAGGCGTCGATGAACGCCGACATCGAGTCGATGTACCGCTGCGGCATCGGCCCGCCCACCATGATCGCCGTCAGGTGCGTGTGCCCCGGCAGGATCACGTTCTCGAAAATCTTCGCCTGGCGCCAGATCCGCATCGTCTTCGCGAAGGGATTGTCGAACGAGCCGTTCACCGCGAGGATCGGGATGTCGAGCGTCGAGAGATCGACGCTGTCGCGGACGGCGGGCGGCGGCGACGTGCGCGCGGCGGCACTACCCGCCGGACGGGCCGCGGCCACGCGCGAGCGGAAGCGATCCATCGCGGCAGCGGCATCGCCCGTGGCTTTCGGCAGCGCGGCGTCGAGCGCCTCGGCCTGCGCGCGCAGCGCGGGATCCGTTTCGGTCATCCCGGATCCGCCGAAGCCGGCCGTGATGAAGCGATCGGGAATCATCCCGAGGAGCTGCCCGACCATGCTCCCGCCCATCGAGTAGCCGTGGATGTGCGCCTTCTGGATGCCCAAGTGGTCCATCAGCTCGACGACGTCCTCGGCGCGGCCCGAGCCGCCGGGCACCGGCTTGTCGCTCTGCCCGTGGTTCCGGTTGTCGAGCGCCACGACGCGATGATGCTTCGCCAGCGCCGGCGCGATGCCGGTGCGAAACCACATGCGCTGGGCCGAGTCGGAATAGCCGTGAATGAGGACGACCCACGAGCCCTGATCGCCGAGGGTGAGGTAGTGGATCTTGACGCCGTCCGTCGCCGTGAAGAAGCCGTCTGTCGGCTCCTGGGCGGACGCCACCGACGCGACAAGCGCCAGCACAGCCACCAGAACCGCCGCCTTCAGTCTCGTGCGCATGAGCCCTCCTCCGCGTGACCGCGTCGCAGCGGCTTAGCGTCGCAGCGTGAGTCTAACATTCACCTCTGGCGGCGGGGCCCCACCCCCGCCGCGAACTGACGCCGATGCCTCGCCTCGGATTTCCTGTCCTCGGCTCGGCATGGCCGCGGGCGCTCCCTACCCGACCTATCCGACCTACCCGACCTATCCGGCTTTCCCGCCCAACCGGATGCCCCCTCCCCCGTCTAACCTCATACCGATGGACGGGAGCGAAGCGGCGGCCGTGCTCGACCGGGCCCGGGGCGGCGACGAGGAGGCGTTCCAGGCGCTGGTCGAGCGGCACGCCCGCGCGGCCTTCCGGCTCGCCTATCGCATGACCCGCAACGAGCAGGACGCCGAGGACGTCGTCCAGGAGAGTTTCCTGAAGGCGTACCGGCAGCTCGGGCGGTTCGAGGCGCGCGCTCACTTCGGCACGTGGCTCCACCGCATCGTCGCCAACTGCGCGCTGGACCACCTGCGCGCGCGGCAGGCCCGGCGCGACGCCACGCCGGCGGACGGCGTCGACGGCCTGCTCGCGCGGGAGGCGGCCGGGGCGCCGGGACCGGATCGGATCGCCGAGAGCGGCGAGGTGGCGCGGCGGATCGACGCCGCGCTCGCGCACCTCAGCCCGCTCGAGCGCGCGGCGTTCACGCTGCGGCACCACGAGGGCCGCTCGATCGCCGACATCGGGAAGACGCTCGGCCTCGGCACGAGCGCGACGAAGCACAGCGTGTTCCGCGCGGTGCGCAAGCTGCGGGCCGCGCTCGGCCCGATCCGGCGGACCTGAAGGTCCGCACGACGACTGAAGGGAACTGATGGGCAGGCACTATTCGGACGACGACCTCGTCCTCTACTACTACGGCGACGCGCCCCGGGCGCACGCCGTCGAACGGCACCTCCAGACGTGCGAGGCGTGCACGGCGACCCTGCGCGACATCGCCGCCACGCTCGACGCGATCAGCCGCGCGGACGCGCCGGCGCGCGACGAGCGGTACGGCCTGGAAGTCTGGCAGCGGATCCGGCACGAACTGCCGGCGCAGGAGTCCTCGGGCTGGACCGCGTGGCTGTCGCAGCGCGCGGCCCTCGTGGCGGCGGCCGTGATCGTGGTGGCGGCGTTCGCCGGCGGCCGCTTCCTGCGCGACGGCGGAGCAGGACGCGCCCAGCGCGACAGCATCGCCAGCAACGCACCCGCCCGACTTGACCGACCTGACCAACCCGACCTGACCGCCCGCGCCCGTTTCGCCGCGATCGGCGATCACCTGGAGCAATCCGAGCGCGTGCTCATGGATCTGGTGAATGCCGACGGGCGGCCCGTCGAGATCGGCGACACGCAGGCCTGGGCCCGGCGGCTCATCGACGACAACCGTCTCTACCGCGAGTCGGCCGTGCAGGCCGGCGACGAGGACATCGCGCTCGTCCTCGACGATCTGGAACGCAGCCTCCTCGACATCGTTCACGAGCCGTCCACGTTGACGCGCGCCGATCTCGACGCCCTCGACATGCGCCTCGATGCGGCCGCTCTGCTCTTCAAGGTACGGGTGCTCGCCGACGAACTGCGCGAGCGCGAACAGGCGCCGGCGCCGGCCGGCGCGCAGGGGTCCACGATATGATCACCATCACACTTCGCCACACCGCGCTCGCCGCCGCGGTCTCGACGGTCCTGACCGGCTCCGCGCTCGCGCAGGCGGCGGCCCCGAAGCCGCAGCCGACGCCCGCCGCCTACACCGACGCGCGCCAGCTCATCGACGATGGGCGGTTCAACGAGGCGGTGCTGCGCCTCGATGAGATGCTCTCGAAGATCGACCAGGTGAACGCCACGCGCGGCATGGACGAAAAGCTCGACGCGGCGCTCTACTGGAAGGCCTACTCGCTCTCGAAGCAGGGCGAATATACCGACGCGCTCTCGGCGCTCGACGTCATCCAGCGCAAGTTCTCCGGCAGCGGCTGGGTCAAGGACGCGAACGCGCTGAAGCTGGAGCTCCAGCAGGCGACCGGCCAGGCGGCGTCGCCCGACGCGCAGCCCGACGAGGAGCTGAAGCTGCTGGCGCTGCGCGGACTGATGCAGAGCGACCCGGACCGCGCCGTGCCGATGATCGAGCAGCTGCTCGGCGGCGACAGCTCGCTTCGGATGAAGGAGAACGCCATCTTCGTCCTGAGCCAGAGCCGGTCGGATCGCGCCCGCGAGATCATCGCGAACGTGGCCCGTGGCACGAATCACCCCGAACTGCAGCTCCGCGCCGTGCGGTACCTGGGCGTGGCCGGGAACGACGAGAGCCGCCGGCAGCTCGCCGACGTCTATCAGGCCTCGACCGACGCGGGCGTGAAGCGGGCCGTGATCCGCGGCCTGATGGTCAGCCGCGCGACGGCGCAGCTCGCGGCCATCGCGAAGAGCGAGACCGACCGGTCGCTGCAGCACGACGCGATCCGCAACCTCGGGTTGGTGCGATCGCCGGAGGCGACGGCGGCGCTGCGCGCGCTCTACACGCCGCAGGCCTCGCCCGACGTGCGCAAGGACGTCGTCACCGGCCTGTTCCTGCAGCAGAACGCCGCCGGGCTGGTCGCGCTGGCGCGCGCCGAGCCGGATCCGGCGCTGAAGAAGGAGATCGTGTCGAAGCTGGCGCTGATGCAGTCGCCGGAAGCGACGGACTATCTGATGGAGCTGCTCAAGTGAAAAGGGTGCTGGGGTGCTGGGTGCTGGGGTGCTGGGTGCTGGGGTGCTGGGTGCTCGCACCCGCTCCCACGCTGCACGCGCAGAGCCGGATCGCCAACGCGGTCACCGAGACACGAGCGGCGTCGGCGAGCCTCGACGGGGATGTGCGGACGGTCGCGGGGCGCGGGGCGCCAGCGTGGATGGGCTACCGCGTGCCGGTCGCCGCGGGTGACCTGCGGCTCTGCGACGCGCCCACGCATCTCGAGCCGGCTACCGAGCTGCTCGTTCTGGCGCGTCTCGAGGGCGGCGCGATCGAGCGGCTCCGGCTGTTCACGCCCGACTGCGAGCTCGACCTCGGGGGGCTGCCGCTCGTGATGCTGAGCGGCGTCACCGCGGACGCCAGCGTCGCCTGGCTCGACGGCCTCGCGCGCGCCGGCTCGACCGACACGCGGTGGCGCAGCCGCGTGGCCCGCCCGGCGCTCACCGCGCTCGGCCTCCACGGCACGGCCGCGGCCTCGAACGCGCTCATCGCGATCGCGCGCGCGGACGGCCCGACGTGGATGCGGCGCGAGGCCGTCCAGTGGCTCGCGCGCTCGCGCGAGCCCCGGGCGACCGCCTTCTTCGAACAGATCCTGCGGTAGGTCAGCGGGCGGCGGCCGGCGCGTCCGCGTCGATCGGCCGGATCTTCAAGCCGAGGGCCTCGAACAGCCGGCGATCGGCGTTCGACTCGGGGTTGGGCGTCGTGAGCAGGCGATCGCCCATGAAGATCGAGTTGGCCCCCGCGAGGAAGCAGAGCGCCTGCCCCTCGTCGGAGAGGCCGAGGCGGCCCGCGCTCAGGCGCACGAACGCGTCGGGCATCAGCAGCCGCGCGGTCGCGATCATCCGCACCATCTCGAACGTGTCGGGCGGCGCCTCGTCGGCGAGCGGCGTGCCGGCGACGCGCACGAGCATGTTGATCGGCACGCTCTCGGGGTGCGGATCGAGGTTCGCGAGCTGCCGCAGCAGGCCGAGGCGCGCCTGGCGCGTCTCCCCCATCCCGATGATCCCGCCGCTGCACACGGTGACCCCGGATCGGCGCACGCGCGCGAGCGTGTCGAGGCGCTCCTGATAGGTGCGCGTCGAGATGATCTCGCCGTAGAACTCGGGCGCCGTGTCGAGGTTGTGGTTGTAGGCCGTGAGGCCGGCGTCGGCGAGGCGGTCCGCCTGGTCCTGCCGGAGCATGCCGAGCGTGCAGCACGCCTCCATGCCGAGCGCGCGGACGCCGCGCACCATCTCGACGACCTGATCGAACTCGGCGCCGTCCGGCACGTCACGCCACGCCGCGCCCATGCAGAAGCGCGTCGCCCCCTGCTCGCGCGCGCGGGCCGCCGCATCCAGCACGTCGGGCACGCGCATCAGGCCGCCGGCCTCGACGCCCGTGTCGTAATGCACCGACTGCGGGCAGTAGGCGCAGTCCTCCGGACAGCCGCCCGTCTTGATGCTCAAGAGCGCGCACGTCTGCACCTCGTCGGCGCGGTGGTGCTCGCGGTGCACCTGCTGCGCGCGGAACACGAGGTCGGTCAGCGGCAGCGTGTAGAGCGCCTCGATCTCGGCGACGGACCAGTTATGTCTCGCTGGCATTTGATAATTGAGTAACTTGGTAATTTGGTAATTGGGTGATTTGGTAATTTGGCAATTGATCCATCCGTCCCGTCGTTCCCGCGCCGCGGCTGCCGAGCGCGAACCAGGCGCCGACGGCCAACGCGATCAGCAGCAGCACGACGGCCAGGACGATCATCCACGGTATGCGGCGCGGGGCCGCCGGCGGCCGGAACACGGGATCGGTGGTCGCCGCCCCGCAACGATAGCAAATCAGCGCCTTCTCGGCGATCTCGGTCCCGCACTGCCGGCACTGCATCGGTTCCCCACATTCTAGTGGAGAACACCCGTCAGACCTTCAACACATCATCCTTCCGGGCCACCAGCAGGTACAACGCGGGCGCCATGAAGATGGACAGGCACAACCTCGACACCAGTCCGCCGACGATGACGATGGCAAAGGGTCGCTGGGAATCGCTGCCGATGCCGGTCGACATCGCCGCCGGCAGCAGCCCCAGGCAGGCGACCAGCGCGGTCATCATGATCGGCCGCAGCCGGAGCAGCGACGCCTCATGGGTGGCCGTCAGGATGTCCTGCCCTTCGAGCCGGAGCTTGTTGATGAACGAGTACAGGATGACGCTCGTCTGCACGGCGACGCCCATGAGCGCCACGAATCCGAAGGCCGACGAGACGCTCAGGTTCGTGCCGGTCATCCAGAGCGCCAGCAGGCCGCCGACCGGCACCGTCACGATGACGCTGAACATGATGATCAACGGGAACTTCATGTTCCCGTACAGCGCGAACAGGATCATGAGGATGAGCAGGATCGTCAGCGGGATGATCACGAACATCTGGCTCCTCGCCGCCAGATACTCCTGGAACTCACCGCCCCAGTCGAAGGTGTAGCCTGTCGCCAGGGGCACCGCCGCGGCCACTTTGGCGCGCGCGTCCTGCACGGCGCCGGCCAGGTCTCGTCCGGTCACGCTGAACTGCACGCCGATGAAGCGCGAGTTGTCTTCGCGGTAGATGAACGACGCGCCCTTGCTGACCTGGATCGTGGCGAACTGGCTGAGCGGCAGGTGCTGACCGTCCGGGGTCGCAATCAGCAGGCTCCGAATGGCGTCGATGTTCGCGCGGAACGGCTCCTGCAGGCGCAGCACGAGGTCGAATTGCCGCTCCCCCTGAATGACCTGACTGACCGCCGACCCCCCGACCGCCGTTTCGATCAGCGTATTGATGTCGCTGACATTCAGCCCATAGCGCGCCATCTTCGTCCGGTCCGGCTCGATCGTCAGACTCGGCTGGCCCAGCTCGCGCACGACGGTGATGTTCGTGATGCCGGGCACGGCCGCGATCGTCCGGCGCACGGCCTCCGCTTTGTCCTCGAGCGTCTGCAGGTCCGGCCCGAAGATCTTGACGGCCAGCGAGCTCTTGAGGCCGGTCTCGGACTCATCGACGGCGTCCTCCGCCGGCTGCGTATAGTTGAAGATGATCCCCGGAAACGCCTCCAGCTTCGCCTGGATCGCCTCAATCAGCTGGTCCTTCGTGCGAATGTCGCCCTGCCACGCGGGATCGCCGTAGGACTTGAGGCCGACGAAGTATTCGTCGTTGAAGAACCCAATCGGATCGGTGCCGTCGTCGGGCCGGCCGAGCTCGTTGGCGACCGTTGTCACCTGTGGAAAGTCGAGCAGGAGGCCTCGCACCTGCGGGCCGAGCTTCGACGCTTCGTCGAACGAGATCGTGTACGGCATCGTGGCGCGGATCCAGATCGCGCCCTCGTCGAGATGCGGCAGGAACTCGGCGCCGATGCCGAAGAGCGACAGCAGGGACGCCGCGAAGATCACGATGCAGACGACGACCGTCGCCAGCGGCCGGCGCAGACACACGGCCAGCAGACGGCCGTACGCGTCCCGCGCCTTTTCGTAGAACGGCACGCTCGGTTCATGCACCTTCTTGCGGAGGAAATACGCGCACAGCACGGGCAGCAGCGTCAGCGCGCAGATGAGGGCGCCGAGCAGCGCGAACGACATCGTGTCGGCCATCGGCCGGAACAGCCGCCCGGACGGCCCGGTCAGCACGTAGATCGGCAGATACGCGGCGATGATGACCGCCACGGCGTAGAAGATCGGCCGCTCGACGTCGCGCGCGGCGCCGCGGATGACGTCCACGACGCTGACCGATTCATCCTTTCTGAGCGCCAGTTCGCGAAAAATGTTCTCGACCATGACGACGGCGCCGTCGACAATCATCCCGAAGTCGATCGCTCCGATCGAGAGCAGGTTCGCGGGGATGTGCGCCCAGTCGAGACAGATGAAGGAAAACAGGAGCGCGAACGGAATGGTCACCGCCACGATGAGCGCCGTGCGCACGCTGAAGAGAAAGAGCCCGAGGATGACGAGCACGAGCAGCATGCCGCGCACGAGATTGCGCTCGACGGTCCGGGTCGTCTCCTCGATGAGGCTCGTGCGGTCGTAGAACGGCACGATCTTCACGTCGGGCGGCAGCACGGTCTTGTTGAGCGTGTCGGTGAGGGCTTCGACCTGCTTGAGGACGACCTGCGCCTGCTCACCCGAGCGCATCAGGATCACGCCCTCGACGGCGTCGTTCTCCTTCATGTACCCGAACTGCCCGAGCCGCGGCGCGTGGTCGATCACCACGTTGCCGATGTCGCGGACGTAGATCGGAATACCGTTGTGGGTGGCGACCACGATGTTCCCGATGTCCTCCAGGCTCTTGACGAGGCCGAGGCCGCGCACGTAAAAGAACTGGCCGCCCTGCGGGTAGAACCCGCCGCCGGCGTTGGCGTTGTTGGCGGCAATGCGGTCGGCGATATCGCTCACGCTGACGCCCAGGGCGGAGAGGCGGCGCGGATCGATCTGCACCTGATACTGCATCGTCGCGCCGCCGAGGCCGGAGTCGTCGGCCACGCCCTGAATGGCGCGGTACCGCCGCGCCAGCACCCAGTCCTCGAGAATCTTCAGCTCTTCCGCCGAGCGGTCCGGGCTCTGGAGCACGTAGCGGTAGATGAGGCCGCTCGGGCTGAAGAGCGGCGACATGCCCGGCGACACCCCATCGGGCACCTCGGCGTCTGAGACGCGCTCGAACACCTGCTCGCGCGCGAAGTAGGGGTCGGTCGCAAAGTCGAAATTCATCGTGAGCGACGACAGCCCGTACAGCGAGATCGAGCGGAGCGTCGTCAGCCGGGGGATCCCGTTCATCTCGACTTCGAGGGGAATCGTGATCAGCCGCTCGACCTCTTCGGCGGCGTGCCCGGGCCACTGCGTCACGAGCTGGACGCGCGGAGGCGACAGGTCCGGGTAGGCGTCGATGGGCAGATGCTGGAACGACACGACGCCCCAGGCCATCAGGGCCGCGGTCGCCGCGACGACGATGAAGCGCTGCGAGAGCGCGAACGAAACAATGCGATCGATCATGGCGTTCGATGCCTTCTGCTGGTGCGCCTACTGCTGATAGGTGCTCGCGAACTGCAGGAAGATGCTGCCCTGGGCCACGACCGGATCCCCCTCCCGCACCCCGTCGAGCACCTCGAACCGTCCGTTGTCCTGCGCGCCGAGCGTGATGTGCCGTTGGGCGAACTTCCCCGGGCTCACCTGCACGTAGACGAATGGCAGGTTCTGTTCGTCGTAGAGCACGGCCGTCACCGGCACCGCCAGCACGTCTCTGGTGGTGTTGTCGTGGATCGTCAGATCGACGAAGAGATCCTTCTTGAGCGCCCCGTCCGTGTTGCGCGTCGTGATGCGCACGGGCGTCGTCCGGGTGGCCGGATCGACCATGGCGCCGACATACGACACCGTGCCGCGGAATGTCTCGCGCACGGCCGGCGTGTCGATGTCCACCCGGTCCCCGATGTGCACCGACGCCAGGTCGCGTTCGTACAGATTGCCCTGCACCCAGACCGTCGACATGTCGCTGATGACGAAGGCGGGTGTCGCGCCAGCCTCGACCACCTGCCCCGGCAGCACGAATTTCTGCACCACGACTCCGGCAATGGGCGCCCGCACGGCCAGTTGCGGGCGGATCGCCGTGTCCTGGTGCTCGGCGTCCGCCAGGTCCTCGGGGCTCACGTTGAACACCCGCAGCCCTTCGAGGCTCGCCTGCACGTCCGTGGAGGCGTCGTTGTAGTCGGCCTGCGAGCTTTCGAGTTCGCGCGCGGAGATCGCCTTGTGCTCGAGCAGGTCCTTGTCCCGATCGAACGTCCGGCGGGCGAGATCGAGCCGGTTCTTCGCCTTGCGATACGTCGAGACCGCATCGGCGACCTCGGTGCTCATGACGTACATCAGGGGATCCCCGGCCTGCACCCGCGTGCCGGTGTCGGCGACGATGCGCGTGATCGGCCCGCTCACCTGCGGGATGGCCTGGCTCGTCGCGTCCGCGTTGAAGTCGACCACGCCCGTCGTCTTGACGACGGTCTCCCAGGGCACGGTCGCGACGGCCGCCATCTCCAGCTTGCCGAGTTGACCCTCCGGCACCGAGCAGGTAGTCAGCCGCCGCGGCGGGCGGCGCCTCGGCGGCCGGGGGGCTGCTCGTGCAGCCGGCGGCGAATCCGAGCGCGAGAACGATGAGCAGCCTGCGCGTCATGGCAACACCTGTGTTCCGACGGCAAAGTTGACTTGTTCGACGCTCGCCATGTACGCGGCGAGCGCCTCTCGATAGGCGACCTGCGTGTCCCGATACGTGCGTTCGGCATCGAGCAGGTCGAGCAGGCTGCCGGCCCCCTGCTGGTAGATGTACTGGCTGATGTCCAGCGACTGCTGGGCCTGGTCGAGGTAGCCGGACTCAAAGAGGGAGACGACCTCGGAGCTGGCCTGGAACACCGCGTACGCCGCGTCCACGTCGGACAGCACGCTGAACTGGGCGGCCGTCGCATCCGCGGTGGCCTGCCGCGCCGACACCTGCGCGCGCGCGATGTTCCCCTGATTGCGGTCGTGAAACGGCAGATCGATCGCGAAGCCGAAGCCGAGGGCATTGAGCGAGCCGGCCCGGTCGTACTCGACCTCGCCGCTGACGTCGCGGACGGCGTTGCTCCGCTCGAGCGTGACGCTGTCCTGGGTGAACTTCAGATTCGACTGGGCCGCCAGCAGATCGGGGCGGGACCGGAGCGCGGCCGACCGCAGGTCAGCCAGCGACGCCGGCGCGGGACGGAACGCCAGATCGCCGACCACGTCGTACGAGTCGGTGACGGTCTCGTACCCGACGAGCTGACGCAGCACGACTTTGGCCTGCACGAGCTGCACCTGGGCGGCCGACACGTCCTGCGCGAACTGCAGCTTCTGGAGCGAAATCCGGAAGAAGTCGTTCTGCGACAGGTCACCGGAGGTGAGACGCTGCTGGCTGATATCGACGATCTCGGAGAAATCGTCGACGTTCTGCCGCGCCAGCGCCAGGGTGGACTTGGCCAGCAGCACGCCGATGAACGCCTGCGCCGTCTGCAGGCGCAGGTCGTGCTCGGCGGCCGCCACGAGCTTGCTCGTGATGTCGGTCGCGTCCGACGCGACGAGCAGCCGGTTCTTGCGCTTGCCGCCGCGTTCGAAGAGGTAGCTGAGCGACTCGACGTAGTTCGCGTCGTTCTTCAGATAGTCCCCGGTGAGCTGGCTCGGCGAGAACATCGGGAAGTTCTCGTTGACCGACGAGAACGTCAGGTTGGGCTTGAGTCCGGCCGTCACCTGGTCGGCCCGCGCGGCGTCGACATTCAGGGCCTGCGAGCGCAGCGACTGATTGCGCGCGAGGGCCAGGTCGATGGCCTGCTGCATCGTGAGGCTCGAGGCAGGCGCCCCCGCGACCGGGGCCTGCGCGAACGCGACCGCTGGCGCGGCGATGACCAGAAACACGACGAGTCCCACGGAACGTGACACGTCCATCCTCATCCTCCGTCGATGGATCACCGCGCGGATCCCGGGTACGGGACGTACGGCGACCGATTCGAAATGCTGCGGAGACTAGAGGGCGGAGGGGGGCGACCGGCCGGTCGTGCGAACGGAGAGCTGCGCGCCGTCGGAGATCAGGATGACGGACACCGCCGCGCCGGCGTCGCGGAGCAGCCACCGGCCCGGCATGAGCACGGCCTGCGGGCTCGTGCCGATCGCGCTGGCGGCGCAGGCCGTGCAGTGCTGCGACGGCTGCGGATCAGTCGGGGAGTCGTGATGCGTGAAGGGCGTCGCGACCATGACGGCCGCGAAGAGGACGAGGCAGACAGCCCGGAGCGTTCGAAGCCGACGAGCGCGACCGCTGCCTTGCATCCGTACCGATGATACCCCGCTCAGGCGCCCTTCACAACAGGAGAGCTAGCGGCCGACGAGCACGCGGAACCGGACGGCGACCCCGCCCAGGTTGTCCTCGCCGAGGTCCTTCGAGAGGCCGGCCTCGCCCAGGATGCCGCTGATTCGGCGGTAGCGCCCGTCGACGGAGACGCCCACCCAGCGGTGCAGCCGGACCTCGGCGCCGCCGTACACCAGGTAGCCCGAGTGCTGCACGCTGATGTTCTCGTCGGGCAGGTCGAAGTCCGAGCTCTCCGCGTAGCGATACAGGCCGACGCCCCCGCCCACGTACGGCACGAGCCAGGGCGCCGACGCAACGCGCGCGCGGTACCCGCCCGAGAATTCGATCGGCGTGATCGAGGCCGTCAGGGGGATCCCCAGCGGAAACACCGCGCCCTCGAAGACGAACGCGCGCTCGCCGGTCTTCTTGAAGGTCGAGGCGCCGATGTCGAAGAAGAACCGGCCGAACGTCACCTGCCCGCCGCCGCCGACGAACATCCCGTGGGACGTGCCGAACGACGCCGCGAAGGTGTCCTTCGCGGCGAAGTTCTCGCTGCTGACGAGCACGTAGGGCCGGATGGAGACGCCGGGCGCCTGCGCCAGCGCGGGCGCGGCCGGCGCGAGCGCGGCCAGAAGGATGCCGGCGACGCGCGAAACGAGGGTTGGCCGTCGTGCCATCATGTGTCGTATTCTATCGAAGTCAGTCCTATGCCCGAGACACTCTTTCACAAGGTCTGGAACGCCCACGCCGTGCGCACGCTCCCGAGCGGGCAGACGCAACTCTTCGTGGGCCTGCACCTCGTTCATGAAGTGACCAGCCCGCAAGCCTTCGACATGCTGCGCCAGCACGGCTGGACGGTCGCGTTTCCCGAGCGCACGTTCGCCACGGTGGACCACATCGTGCCGACGCGCGAGCGCCAGCGGCCCTTCCTCGACCTGATGGCCGAGGAGATGACCTCGGTCCTCGAGCGGAACTGCCGCGAGTACGGCATCCCGCTCTACGGCCCGAGCGGCCCGGGCAGCGAGCACCAGGGCGTCGTGCACGTGATCGGCCCGCAGCTCGGGCTCACGCAGCCCGGCATGACCATCGCCTGCGGCGACAGCCACACGTCGACGCACGGCGCGATGGGCGCGATCGCGTTCGGCATCGGCACCTCGCAGGTGCGCGACGTGCTCGCCTCGCAGTCGCTGGCGATGGACCCCCTGAAGGTCCGCCGCATCGACATCACCGGCCGGCTCGGCACGGGCGTCTACGCGAAGGACGTCATCCTCACGATCATCCGCCGGCTCGGCGTGCAGGGCGGCGTCGGCTTCGCGTACGAGTACGGCGGCGAGACGATCGACCGCATGTCGATCGAAGAGCGCATGACCGTCTGCAACATGTCGATCGAGGGCGGCGCGCGCGCGGGCTACGTGAACCCCGACGAGACGACCTTCGCGTTCCTGAAGGGCAAGCCGTTCGCCCCGCAGGGCGCCGCGTTCGACCGCGCGGTCACCTGGTGGCGGAGCATCGCGTCGGATCCCGACGCGCGCTACGACGACCGCGTGGCCATCGACGCGAGCGCGATCACGCCGACCGTCACCTGGGGCATCAACCCCGGCCAGTCGGTCGGCATCGACGAGCCGATCCCCGCCGGCGCCGACGAGGAAGCGCTGGCGTTCATGGACTTCCGCCGCGGCGCGCCCGTCGCCGGCACGAAGATCGACGTGGCGTTCATCGGCTCGTGCACCAACGGCCGCATCTCGGATCTCCGGGAGGCCGCGAAGATCGTTCAGGGCCGCCGCGTGGCGAGCCACGTCCAGGCGCTCGTCGTGCCCGGCAGCCAGGCGGTCGCGCGCGAGGCCGTGGCGCTCGGCCTCGACCAGATCTTCACCAAGGCCGGCTTCGAGTGGCGCGGCGCCGGGTGCTCGATGTGTCTGGCGATGAACCCCGACAAGCTCGAGGGCCGGCAGGTGTGCGCCAGCTCGTCGAACCGGAACTTCAAGGGCCGCCAGGGCAGCCCGACCGGCCGCACGCTCCTGATGAGCCCCGCGATGGTCGCCGCCGCCGCCGTCGCCGGTGAAGTGACGGACGTGCGGAAGATGCTTGAAGAGGTGCCGGCATGAGCGCCATCATCTCCATCGCCGGCCGCGGGCTTCCCCTTCGGGGCGACGATCTCGACACCGATCGCATCATGCCGGCGCGCTTCCTGCGCGCGGTGACCTTCGAGGGTCTCGAGCAGCACGTCTTCGAGGACGACCGCGCGTCGGATCCGTCGCACCCGTTCAACAACCCGATGTACGCGGGCGCGAGCATCCTCGTCGTGAACAAGAACTTCGGCTGCGGCAGCTCGCGCGAGCACGCGCCGCAGGGCCTGTACCGCTACGGCATCCGGGCGATCGTCGGCGAGTCGTTCTCGGAGATCTTCCAGGGCAACTCGGCCGTGCTCGGCCTGCCGTGCTTCGTCGCGGACCATGAGAGCATCGCCCGGCTGCAGGACGCGATCGAGCGCGCCCCGGATCTACAGGTCGAAGCACACGTCGACACCGGACGCGTGTCGGCCGGCGACCTGCGCGTCGAGGCGACGATGCCGCAGGCGCTTCGGGACGCGTTCGTGAGCGGCCAGTGGAACCCGACGGCGATGCTGCTGACGGATTTCGACCAGGTCCGCGCGGTCGCCAAGCGCCTGCCCTACGTCAGCGGGTTCTAGAGGCCCCGGCGCACACCGACGGATCAGTCCTGCCTAAGCGCGCCGACCGGATCGATCCGCGCGGCGCGCAGCGCGGGAATCAGCGCCGCGCACGCGCACGCCGCGACGATCGCGAGCAGGCTTCCGGCGTAGGCCACCGGATCGAAGAGCCGCACGCTGGACCCGATCAGCTCCGCGACCGGCGTGGCGAGGAGCACGGCGCCGAGCGCGGCCGTCAGGCTGCTTCCCATCAGGAGCCCGAGGCCGACGGGACGCGCCAACTGTGACAGCACCATTTCGGCGATGCCGCGGTTGGTCGCGCCGAGCGCCATCCGCACGCCGATCTCCCTGGTGCGCTGCTCGACGAGATACGAGAGGACGCTGAACAACCCCGACAGCGTCAGCAGGAGCGCCAGCGCGCCGAGCACCAGCGTCAGCCAGAACGGAATGGCCAGAAAGTACGCTTCCGCGTTGGCGACGGTTTCGAGCGTCGAGACCTCGCCCATGTTGGGATCGATCGCCGCCATCCGATCGACGAGCGTCCGGCGCGCCCTCTCGGCGTCGCCGCGCACGCGCATCGTCAGCGAGGTCCGGGCCGCCTCGGCGGTGATCGGCAGGTAGACCCCGGCGCCACCCAGCCGCATGCCGCCGAGCCGAAAGCCCGCGACGTCCCGGGCGACGCCAACCACGACGACGCTGCGCGGGAGCAGCGGCGCGTCGTCGAGCTCCGGCGTCCCGCTCGTCCCTTCCGCTCCCCCCGGGGCGGACGGGTCCGGCTCGAGCCGCAGGATTTGGCCGAGCGCATCCGTGCCCGGCCACAGCCGGCGTGCCGCGGCCTCGGACACGACCGCCACCGCGGTGCTGGCGCTGCGCTCGGTTTCGCTGAAGCCGCGCCCGCGCACGAGATCGATGCCGAGAACGCCGAAGTACGCCGCCGAGACGAACTGGCACGTGACCGCCGACTTGCCGTCGGCGCCTTCCGCGAACGCGGGGGCGCCGCCCATGAAGCTCGGCCACGAGGCTGCGACCGAGGAGACCAGCGGCTCGCGCTTCAGCACCTCGAGGATGGCCTCGCGCCTCTGCTCGTTCAGGACCCCGACGTTGACGATGCCATCCGTGCGGATGCCGGGATCGACGGCAGCCGCCGCCCACGTGCTGCGCAGAAACACGGCGGCGCAGATGAGGAGCAGCGCGGATCCGGTGACCTGCAGCACGACCAGCGCGTTCCGGACGCGCCCGGGACGGGCGTCCCGCACCACCTCGCCGCGAATCGCCCGCACCAGCTCCAGGCGCGTGGCCTGAAGCGCCGGCGCGAGCGCGAAGAAGATCGTCGAGACCATCGCGCCGGCCATCAGAAAGAGCGCGACGCGCCAGTCCGCTGGCGGCACGGCAAGACGAAGATTCCCGAGCTCCGGCGGAAAGGTGCTCGTCGCCACATAGACGACGCCTTCGAGTACCAGCCGTGAAAGGCCGAAGGCCAGCGCGGCGGAGACGAAGGCGAGCAACAGGCTCTCGGTGAGCAGCTGCGAGACGACGCGGCGCCGCGACGCGCCAATCGCCAGCCGGATGCCGATCTCGCGCTGCCGGGCGACCCCGCGCGCGAGCAGCAGATTGGCGACGTTCGCGCACCCGATCATCAGGATGAGACCGAACGCAAAAAACAACGGCATGAACAACAACACGGTGTCAGTCGACAGAGGCACCGTGCCCGACCGCTGTTCGAGCACCAGCGTCGTGGCGGGCCGATCGACCGGGCGTTCAGCCGCATGCCGGGCGTCCCACGCGAGGAGACGCGCGTACGCCTGATCGCGCGACACGCCGGGCCGCAACCGCCCCACGATATTCAGGAAGTCCGGGCCCGTGCCCCGCTCGCCGATCTTGCCGAACCGGTCACGGAGCGACAGCGGCGCCCAGAAGTCCGCCGCCGCGAGTTCAAGTCCTCGAAAGCCCTCCGGCATCACGCCGATCACGCGGAACACCGTGCCGTTCACCCGGACGGTTCGGTCGAGCACGCCGGGATCGCGCGCAAAATGCTGGGTCCAGGCCCGATGGCTGAGGACGAGGACGGGGAGGCGGCCCGGTTCGTCGTCCGCCGGCGTGAAGGTGCGCCCGCGCCCGGCGCTGACGCCGAGAACCTGGAAGAAGTTCCCGGTGACGAGCCGGCCCTCCCGTTTGCTGCCGTCGATATAGCCGCTGATGTCCGGCGTCGACGCGAACGTCTCGGAGAACGCGTCCGTCTCGCGGACGAGCGAGTCGTATTCCGCGCGGGTAAAACCCCGGAACTCGTCGTTGAACGATCGCTGACGTTCGACGCCGAACAGTTCGCGCGGGTTGCGCACCTCGTCGACGCGAAAGACGTAGGCGTTGAGGATCGTGAAGACCACGGCCACCAGCCCGAGGCCGAGCCCCACCGTGGTCACGATCGTCAGGGCCGCCAGGGGCGCTCTGCGGAACGAGCGGCAGGCGTACCGGACGTCCCGGACCGCGGTGTCGAACAGCGCCGTGCCGCGCGCGTCGCGGCAGTCTTCCTTGGTCGGTTCGACGCCGCCGAACGCCCGGAGCGCCTGCCTGTGCGCCGCATCGTGGCGCATGCCGGCCTCCTCCAGCCGCTCCGTTTCCCGCTGGAGATGGAACTGCACCTCCTCGCGCAAGTCGGCTTCGCGGCGATCGCGGAAGAACACGGACCCCAGCCGGGCTCGCAGGATGTGCCAGAGGCGCACGGTCAGGCCCTGTGGAGCACGAGGTTGACGCCAGCCGAAAGGCGCTTCCACTTCGAGATCTCGAGGGCGAGTTGCCTGCGGCCGGCCTTCGTCAGGGCGTAGAAGCGGGCGCGCCGGTTGTTCTCCGACGCGCCCCACTCGGCCGTGATCCACCCCTGGTGCTCGAGGCGGTGCAGCGCGGGGTAGAGCGATCCCTGCTGGACGCGCAGGAGATCGCCGGAGCTTTGCTGGACGCGCTGCGCAATCGCCCAGCCATGCATCGGCTCGAGGGCGATCGTCTTCATGATCAGGAGGTCGAGGGTGCCTTGCAGGACGTCGGTCTGGCCGCTCACGCCGCCTCCCTTGTAGATTGCCATAGGAAGGAGACGGAGCCGGCCGTCGGGAAGTTCCCGGTCAGGCCGCCCCCGCGCTCTTGCTCTGAGCGACCTGCAGGAACGCGTCGGCGGCGTGGGACCGGTGATCCTTCCGGCACACGAGCGTCACCACGCGTTTGCGTGAGAGGCCGTTCACCGGGATGGCCACGAGCTGGCCGCTCGCGATCTCGGTGACCGCGCAGCGCCGCGGCAGCAGGGCGACGCCCTGCTTCATCTCGACGGCGCGCTTGATGCCGTCGAGGCTCGGCAGCGCGATCATCATCTTCAACTCGATCTGCTGCTCCTGGAACAGGCGCAGCACGCGCTCGCGCGCGGGCGACGGGTCGTTGTGCGCCACCACGGGCTCGCCCGCCACGTCCGCCATCGACACCGTGCGCCGCTTCGCGAGGGGATGCGACGGCGGCACCAGCAGCACCAGCTCGTCGGTGCCCACCGTGACCTCCATCAGCCCCGCCTCGGTCGGGTGGAACGTCAGCGCCCCGAAGTCCAGGCTTCCCTGCTGCACCTCGACCGCGATTTGCCGCGCGGGCACGCGCCGGACGTCGATGGCGATGTCCGGGTACTTCACGCGGAAGCGCGCGATCAGCGGCAGCAGCGTGTGAACCGCCGCCTCGTTCGCGCCAACCAGCACCCGCCCGCGGCGCAGATCCCGCAGCTCGCGCATCGCCGACTCGGTCTCCTCCGCCAGCCGCACGAGCCGCTGCCCGTAGTTCTCGAGGACCCGCCCGGCGTCGGTCAGCGTGCCATTCTTGGACGAGCGGTCGAAGAGCTGCTCCCCAAGGTCGCTCTCGAGCCGCCGCACCGCCTGGCTCACCGCCGGCTGCGTCCGGTGCACCTTCGCCGCGGCGCGCGAAAAGCTCCGCTCCTGCGCGACGGCGAGGAAGATCTTCAGCTCGCTCAAATCCATAATGATCTCTTATTATATGGTAATTATTATCGCTTTGACTTCTAATCCTGCCCCCCGCACACTCGACCCATGAGCCCCATGAGTCCCGACGAACGCGTCATCATCTTCGACACGACCCTCCGCGACGGCGAGCAGGCCCCGGGCTTCTCGCTCGACGTGGACGCGAAGCTGACGGTGGCCCGCGCGCTCGACGAGCTGGGCGTGGACATCATCGAGGCGGGCTTTCCCATCGCGTCGCCGGACGACGCCGCCGCGGTCGAGCGCGTCTCCCGCGAGCTCTCGCGGCCGACAATCGCGGCCCTCGCGCGCTGCCGCAAGGAAGACATCGAGGCGGCCGCCGCCGCTCTCAAGCCCGCGAAGCGCCCCCGGATCCACACGTTCCTCGCCACCTCCGACCTCCACCTCACCCGCAAGCTCCGCATCACGCGCGAGGCCTGCCTCGAGGCGGTCGTCGCCGGCGTCAGCCTGGCGCGCCAGGCCACCGACGACGTCGAATTTTCGGCCGAGGACGCGACGCGCAGCGACATGGACTTTCTCTGCCGCGTCGTCGAAGCGGTCATCAAGGCCGGCGCGACGACGGTCAACCTCCCCGACACGGTCGGCTACTCCACCCCCGATGAAATCCGCGAGTTCTTCACCACCATCCGCGAGCGCGTCCCGAACGCCGATCAGGCGATCTTCAGCGCGCACTGCCACGACGACCTCGGCCTCGCGGTGGCGAACAGCCTCGCGGCCGTGCAGGGCGGCGTGCGCCAGGTGGAGTGCTGCGTGAACGGCATCGGCGAACGGGCCGGCAACGCGTCGCTCGAGGAGCTCGTGATGGCGATGCGCGTGCGCCACGACCTGCTCCCCTGGGACACGGGGATCGACTCGACGAAGCTCTATCCGACCAGCCAGCTGATCTGCGCGCTGACCACCGAGCCGCTCCAGGCCAACAAGGCCATCGTCGGGCGCAACGCCTTCGCGCACGAGGCCGGCATCCACCAGGACGGCGTCCTCAAGGACCCGACGACGTACGAGATCATGCGGCCGCTGGACGTGGGCCAGCCCGCCAACCGCCTCGTGCTCGGCAAGCACTCGGGCCGCCACGCCGTCGCGAAGCGGTGCGAGGAGATCGGGCTCACGCTCACGACGGTCGAGCTGGATCTGGTCTACCGCGACGTCGTCTCGATGGGGGATCACCGCAAGGCGGTCGGCGACGGCGACCTGCGCCGCATCGCGGATCGCGCGCGGACGCCCGAGGCTAGAATGGCAGGATGATCCCGCTGCGGGACGTCATCCCGTCACGCACCACTCCGTACGTCACCGTCGGCATCATCGTTCTCAACGCGCTCGCCTGGTTTTACGAGCTCTCCCTCCCGGCGAACGTCCTTCCGCGGTTCGTCCAGGTCTACGGCGTCGTCCCCGCCGACTTTCACCTCGCCACGCTCGTCACGTCGATGTTCCTGCACGGCGGCTGGATGCACGTGGTCGGGAACATGTGGTACCTGTGGATCTTCGGCGACAACGTGGAGGACCGGCTCGGCCACGGGCGGTTCATCGCGTTCTACCTGCTGTGCGGGTTCGCGGCGGCGTTCGGCCACATCGCGCTGAACGGCGGCTCGATGCTGCCGACGATCGGCGCGAGCGGCGCGATCGCGGGCGTGATGGGCGCCTACTTCGTCCTGTACCCGCAGTCGCGCGTGCTGACCCTCATCCCGATCTTCTTCTACATCGAGATCATCGAGCTGCCGGCGATCTTCCTGCTCGGATTCTGGTTCCTGATGCAGCTGTTCAGCGCGGGCGCCATCAGCGCCAACGTGAGCAGCGGCGGCGGCGTCGCCTTCGCGGCCCACGTCGCCGGATTCCTGACCGGCATGGTCGCGGTGTTCCTGTTCCGGAAGCGGAGCCGCCAGCCGGACGCGTGGCGGATGTGACACGAGCCGTTAGGTGTTAGCCGTTAGGTGTTAGCCGTTAGCCGTTAGCCGTTAGCCGTTAGCCGTTAGCCGTTAGCCGTTAGCTGTTACCAAGGCTCATGGCTTCCGGCTAACAGCTAACGGCTTCCCCTAATCTGCTGCGACAGGCGGGCGATCTCCACCAGTAGCTTCTCCAGTTCCTCGTCGTAACGATCCGGCGCCAGCGCGTCGCGCGACGCGCGGAGATTGTCGAGGTCGGCCTGCCGAGCGGCACGCTCGGCGAGCAGCTTGTCCAGTTCGGGATCGGCCGACGTGGGCCGGGGCTCCGGCGCGAGGTAAACGGCGCGCGCAAGGTCGCCGTCGCGGCCCTCGCCGCCGGCGTCACGCCCGATCCCGTCGCCGTTGTCGTCGAGCATCGGCCGCTCGGTCGGCAGCTGCGCCGCCGCTTCGTAGTGCATCCGCACGCCCTCGCTCGCGAAGGCGAAGGCCTCCCACATCGAGACGCGGCCGTCCTTGTCGGTATCGGCCGACGCGTCCTGCAGCGCCTGCACGAAATATTCGGGAAACACCGTCTCGAAGCGCTGCGCCGCGGTGTCGTCGGCCGTCACGACAATCCGCCCGCGCCCGGCGAGCCGGTGCAGGAACGGCGCGCTGCCGGCGGTCGTGTCGACGAAGATCACACGCGCGGGAATCCGTTCGACGAGCGCCGCCCACTCTTCGGCGCTCAGGTCGGGCCCGACGAGATTGAACTTCGCCTCGTCGGCGTCGGCCGCCGTGCCGTGCCCAATGAGCACGATGAGGAGCTGATCGTCGCGCGTCAGCCGGCCGGCCAGATCCGCGAAGGCCGCGCGCACGCCCTCCCTTGTCGCGGGCCCGACGCCCGGGGCGGGCGTCTCGCCCAGCAGGACGACGCGGTCGGCGGGATAGCCGAAGCGCTCGCGGAGCACGGCGGCGAGCGACGCGCGCCAGCAATCGTAGCGCGCGGCGTACGGCGGGCCCGCTGACGCGCCGGTCACGATGAGCGCGAATTGGCGCGAGGCTGGCGCCTGGGCTTGGGCGCTCACGGAAATGCAGAAATGCATTAAGGCAAGAATGCCAAGAATGCGGAGGCCCGTCCGCATTCCTGCATTCCTGCATTCGTGCATTAGTGCCTTACCCCGATTCACCGAAGCCCCCACCTTCGCCTCAGGATCCATTCGCCGGCAAGCATCAGGACGATCAGCGCCCACACCCACGGCTGCTGCCAGAGATCGTATCGCTCGGGCGCCGCGGGCGGCGGGGCCATCGTGCTCAGGCTTTCCGCGATCGTGCCGGCGTCGGCGGCGGGCACGTAGCGGCCGCCGGTCGAGCGGGCGAGCCGCTCGAGCAGCGCATCGTCGAGGCGCGGATCGACGAACTCGCGGTCGACGCCGCCGGCGAGGAACCAGCGGTCGGCGGATCCGAGCGGCAGATCGCCCTGCCGGGCTTCGAGTTGCACGTGATAGAGGCCGGGGGCGTCTGGCCGGACCGCCGCCTCGAAGCGGCCCGTCGAGGCGTCCACGCGGCGCAGATCGAGCGGGCGCGACTCACCGTCGGGCCCCGTGAGTGTGGCCGTCCAGGCCGCGTCGGCCACGGGCTCGAACGCGCGCGTTCGCGCGAGGGCCGCAATCGTCATCGAGCGGCCCGGGTCCGCCGAAGCCGGCGCCTCGATCGACACGGGATCGGGCGACGCCGACGCGAGCCATCGCGCCGTCTGGCGCCAGAAGCGCTCGAACCGCTCGTCGCCCGAGGGCAGGAGCATGCGCCAGCGCCAGGACGCCGCCCCGGCGAACACCATCGCACGGCCCTGTCCGTAGGGCTGCACGGCGATGACGGGCAGGGCGCCGCCGCCCTCGGCCGGCGCGACGGCCAGCACCTGCGCGCCCGGCCGCGGCGCGCCGAGCGGCGCCACGGACGCGAGCGGCGGCATCCCGGCCCATCGCTCGCGCGTGTCGGCGGCGCCGGCGCCGAGGCGCATGATCGGATGCCGCTCGCCGTCGGCGGTCAGGGTCAGCTGTCCGGGCCGTCCTTTCGCGGCGAGGCCCGGCACGGCGAGGGCGCCCTGCCGATCGGTCAATCGCACCGGCAGCACGGGTTCGAGCGGCGTGCCGGCGTAGCCGCCGGCCGAAAAGGACTCGCCGCCGGACACGAGCAGGCCGCCGCCGCGCACGCTCACGAAGTCGGCGAGCATCAGGAGCTGCGCGCGCGTGAAGAAGTCGCCTTCGATGTTCGACAGCACGACCGCGTCGTAGCCGTAGAGGGCCTCGCGCGTCGCGGGAAAGCCGGTGAGGAGGGCCGCGCTGCGATCCGCCGCCGCCGTCACCAGAAACGTGTTCTGGCCCTCTTCGTTGCGTCCCTTCCGCACGATCGTGTCGACCGCGAGCGAGGCGTCGTGGGCCCAGGCGCGCGCGAGAAAGCTGTGCTCGAATCCGGGTGCGCCCTCGATCGCCAGCAGGCGGCGCGTGCGCCCGGGCGGCGCGACCATCACGGAGCGCCGGTTGTTCTCGGCGGCGCGCTCGCCCGCCTCGGGTGGAATCTCGACGGTGTACACCGACGGCGCCGCGGCGTCTGGCGCCACGGTGAAAACATCCTCGATCGGCGAGCCGTCCGCCGCGGGCGTCACGCGGTGGGAATCGACCACGTCGCCGTTCGCCAGCAGGCGGACGGTGAAGGCGTCGCGCCCGTAGCCGCGCGACACCACGGTCGCGCGCAGGTCGACGGACGCCTGGTCCAGCCGCTGCTCGCCCACGGCGACCGCGGTCACTTCTCGATCGCGGCCGGGATCGGCCGAGCCCACGCCGATCGTGAAGATGGGCGGCCCGCCCTCGCCCTCCGAGACGCCGCCCGGGTCGGTATCGCCGCCGTCCGAGATGACAACCGCCGCGGCGACGGGCCGGCCGCGGTAGCGCTCGCGCACGGCGTCGAGCGCGGCGCCCAGGTCCGAGGACGCGCCGTCGGGCCTGGCGTCGGGCGCGAGGCCCGGTTCGAGCGCGCGACTGAAGGTGAAGAGCTCGACGTCGAAGCGGGGCGCCAGCGCAGGCTGGATCCGCGTGGTCGCAACGTCGACGGCCTCGGCGAGCCTGGTGCGGCCGTCGGCGGCGTCGGCGATGCCCATGCTCCGCGAGACGTCGACAAGGACGGGCACGACCGCGTCGCGCGGGACATCGGGGATGCGAAGACCGGAGGGCCGGAACAGGAGGAGCGCGATCGCGATCAGGACGGCGGCGCGCAGCGCGACGAGGGCGATCCGCCGAGGCGGCGCGAGCGGCACCAGCGGCCGCCGGTACGTCAGCCAGGCCACCCCGACGCCGGCGATCGCGAGGCACAGGGCGGCCCACCAGGGCAGCGCGTACGCGAAGCTCACCGACCCCGTTCCGCGATCGCCTTGAAGTACGCGTCCACCTGATCCTGGTAGGCGCTCGGGGCGCGATCGTCGAGGCCCGAGGCGAGGCGATCCGCCGACTGCCGCGCGCCGAGCTCGCGCGCGAGCGAGGAGGCCGCGTGCTCGAGCGCGGCGTCGGCCTGGCGCCGCAGCTCTTCCCAGCGGGCGAAATCCTGCTTGAACGCCTCCGTACCCGGCGACGAGAGCGTCATGCCCTGCCCCTCGAACGTGAAGCCGACGGACGCCTCCGTCGAGGGCGCGTCGCGCCTGGCCTCGTCGAGCGCGCGCTCGGCCCGCTCGAGCTGCCGCTGGTATTCGGCGCGCAGTTCCGCCAGCTCGCCGGCGCGATCGGATCCCGCCGCCTGGCCGAGTTTGGCGATCTCGCGGCTGACCTCGTCCAGCTTCTCGCGCACGTCGCCAATCTCGTTCATCCGCTGCGTCAGCCGCTGCGACGCCTCGTCTGCCGGCGCGCCCTCCTGCGCCAGGCGATCGGCTGAGCGCTCGAGGGTCCGCGCGATGTCCCGCTGCGTGTCGGCGGTCCGGGCGTCGGTGGCCTGCCCGCCCGTGGCGCCCCGGGCGCCGCCGCCCGCTTCCGCCGCGCCGGCCCGGACGGCTTCCGCGGCCTGGCGCATGCGGTCGCCGACCCCGCCGGATTGGAGATCCGGCACGCTGTCGTCCAGCTTGTCCGCGCGATCCGCGAGCCGCTCCTGCTCGGCGGCGAGCTGCCGCCGCCGATCCGCGTTGTCCTGATCGCCGGCGCGCCCGCCGCGATCGCCGCCGGGCTGATTGCCGGTCAGCGCCTCGAGCTCCGACGCGAGCCGGCGCTCGGTGTCGGCGAGGCGCCGCGCCTCGAGCTGCGCGTCGCCGCGGGCCTGCTGACCGGCGCCGGGCTGGCCCTGCAGCCGCCGTTCGAGATCGTGCAGGGCGTCGAGCGCGCGGCCGGCGCTGCGCCCCGCGGCGCCCGGGTTCGCGCGCCGCAGCTCGTTCGCCGACGCCTGCATCGCGTCCGACGCGCTCTTGACGCCGCCCTGGTTCTGCGGCGACTGGCGGCCGAGCTGCTCCGCCTGCTCGCGCAGCGCCGACTGCTCGCGCGTGAGCTGCTCCAGCTGGCGGCGCCGCTCGGCGTCGGCCATCTGCTCGTTCGCGAGATCGCGCTGCCGCTTCGCGAGCTCGTCCTGCCGCTCGGCCAGCGCGTGGATGGCGTCGAGCAGCTCGCGCGTCTTCTGATCCGCGGCGTCGGGCTGCGCGCCCGATTGCGGCGTCTCGTAATTGGTCTGCTGGCTGCGTTGCAGCTCGCGGTCGAACAGGCTCGACAGGTCGTAGTTGCTGTTGCCGCGCCCGCCGCTGCCCTGCCCGGTCGCGACCTGGATGTCCTTCACCTCGGCCTGGGCCTTGAGCAGCTCGTCGAGGGCCTCCATCTCGTGCGGCAGCGCGTCGGTGGTGCGCAGCCCGTCGAGCGCCTCCACGGCGCCGCCCATCGCCGCCGATGCGGCCGTCATCGCCGCCGCCTCGGGCCGCTGGGGAATCGGGACGAGCGGCTCGGGCGCGATCGGGGACGCCCGCTTCGGCTCGCGCATGGTCGACGCGCCGAACGCGGCCGACACCTGCTCGACCCTCGTCTTCAGCGCCGCCTCGGCGCGGGACACCGCGCGCACGTCCTCGCCGGACCGCGCGCCGGCCGCCTCGGCCCGCCGATCGAGCTTCCACGTGGCCGACACGACATCCTTCTGCGCGTTCACGAGATCGCCGATCGCGTCACCCGCGCCGCTCGAGGCGGCCTGGCTCTGCGCGAGCGAGAAGTTCTGCTCGAAGGGGCGCACCTGCAGGAAGTAGATGTCGCTGCGGGCGTCGGTCGCGCGCTTGCCGCGCGCCACGTCCCGCGCCCGCACGTAATACGACACGAGGTCGCCCGTCTTCACGTCGAGGTCCTCGAGGTAGATCGTCTGGCTGCCCGTGGCGCTCGTGCGCCCCGCGGGAATCGTCATCGGCAGGACGTGCTCGGCGCCCCCGCCGACGGCGTACACCAGCTCCATCCGGGCCACGCCGTAGTCATCGTCCGCGCGCGCCGTCACGTCCACTTCCTCGAGGCTCGTGACGTTGCGATCGCCCGCCGGTTCGGTGATGCGCACGTCGGGCGGGCGATCCTCGAGCGCGCGGATGAAGTATTCCGCGTCACCGTCGCTCGAGAGACCGTCGGGACCGGCGAGGGCGACGCGGTACGAGTCGTCGCGCGTCACGCGCAGCTCGCCCTCGAGCGTCGTGGGCTCGCGCGGGTCGAGACGAACGGCCTGGCCCGCGGCGAGTTGTAACGTGCCGGACCCGGCGGGACGATCGGTGTGCACACGCACGCGGACCGTCGTGCCCTCGGGCGCGTAGATGTCTCCGGCGTCCTCCTCGGTCCGTTTCGCGAGGCCGAGCGCCGCCGGGTAGTCGTATTCCACGTCAATGCGCTGCACGCGCGGCGGCGACACGGCGTCCACGGTGAACGGCCCCGCCTCGAGGCCACCCGGCGCCGTCACGCGATACGTGAACGGCGCGGTGACGCGGCCGAGCGCGTACTGGAACGTCTCGCCTGCCCGCCGTAGCCCTGGCGAAGGCGGGCCGGCGACCATCTCCGCGCCGATGTCCGAGCCTGCCCGCCGGAGCCCTGGCGAAGGCGGGCCGACCGCCATCTCCACGCGGGGGACGAGCGCCAGCCGGCTGCCCGCGATGCGCGCCGAGATCGTGAAGGGATCGCCCACGCGCACCCGCGCGTTCCCGGGCTCGACCTCGATCGTGACGTGCTCGGGAAACAGCGTGAGCGCGGCCGCGTCGTACGCCTGCCGCACGCGCGCCCGGCCGACCAGGAGGACGGCCAGGAGCGCGACGGTCGCGGCCGCCGCCAACACGGCCGCGCGCGCCAGCGCGGCGCCCGGCACGATCGCCGCGGGATCGACGGCGTCGAGGCGCCGCGCGGCGTCGGCCAGCATCGGCTCGGCCAGGCCGGACGCGGGTCGGCCGGATTCGAGCACGTCGACGGCCGAGACGAGCCGATCGTCGAGATCGGGGGCGCGCTCCTCGATGAAGCGCGCCACGCGCCGGGCCGCGGGCCTTCGCCGCAGCGGCCACAGGAACCACCCGATCGCCGCCAGCGCGACCAGCACCGTGACGGCGCCCAGGGCCGCCAGGGCCGCGGGCCGCCGCTCCGCCCAGCCGGCGGCCACGAGGCCCGCCGCCGCGATGGCCGCCGCCGCCGTCGCGGCGCGGAACACGCCCTCGCCCGCACGCACGCGGCGCCAGCGCGCCCGCACGCGCGCAATCGCGGCACGAATCTCGTCGTGGGACGAAGGCATGCCTGCGTTCATTGTCTCACCGACATCACGCGGTCCGCGCCGCCACGGCGCCCTCGACGACGAGCAGGGCGAGGGCGAGCCCGAGGCCGTACTGCCACAGCCGCTGGCGCTCTTCCTGCTCCCGCGCCGCCGTGGTCTCAAGCGCCGGCAGCGCCGCCGCCGAGGCTGTGACGGGCGCGAGGAACTCCCGCGCGCTGAGCCGCGCGGCGTCCAGTTCTCCCGGATCCACGTTCACGGCGACGCGCCGCGCGCCCGCGCGCCCCGCCTCGACCGTCACGATCCCCGGCCGCGCCGGCGCGCCGGCGGGACGCGCCGCGATCGTCACCGACGCCGCCGGCTGCCGGCCGGCCGTCAGGTAGCGGATCGACGCCTGCAGGAACGGCACGAACGCCGCGCGCTTCGGAAAGTCGTTCCAGTCACCGTCGACGTCCGAGGCGAACACGATCGCGCGCCCGCGGCCGTCCGCGCAGTCAACGATGGCGGACTCGCCGGTCGTGAACCGCGCCACGGTGGGACACGCGTCCGCCTGGAGCCCGACGACGCGGTTGAAGGTCGCCGCGCCGAGCGCCGCGGGATCGGCGCCGAACGGCTCGAAGATCGGATGGCGGGCGTCGGTCGGCGCGAGCGCGCGCCGGGGCCCGGCCGCATCCTTCACCTCGGACACGACGAGCCGGCCGGCGCCGGCCAGGATGCCTGCGAGCACTTCCCCGTCCACCTCGGGGCCCGCCGCGGCGAACACGCCGCCGCCGCCGGCGACGAACGACGAGAGCCGCTCGCGCCCGCGCGGCTCGAGGCCGCGCGTCGACACCAGCAGCACCGCGTCGACTGCGTCGAGCGGCGAGGTGTCGCCCGCGTCGAGCGCGTCGGCGGCGATGCCGACCACGTCGAAGGGCGACACGAGTCCGGCGGGCGCGGCCGCCAGCGCCTGCTGGGCGTAGAGCGCGTCGCGACCGGGCGCGCCGTTCGCCGACACGACGGCGACGCGCAGCCAATCCGCCGCGTCGAGCACGGTGAAGCGGACGTTGTCGCCCTGGATGCCGGCGGGATCATCGACGCGCACGGCGGCCGTCGACGCTCCGGCGGGGACGTCGAACACGGCCTGCGCCTCGCCGCCTGCCGGAATCCGGATCGTGGTCGATCCCGCGTTCGCATCGTCCAGCGCGAGGCGAACGACCGCGGTCCGCGCCCCGCCGCCGATGTCGCGCACCGTGGCCGTCAGCCGGCCGGACTGGTGCTCGATGCCGACGACGGCCAGGTCCGCTGGCGGCGCGCCCGCGTCGCGGACCTCGACCTGCACGCCCTCCGGCACATCGACCGCTTCGCCCGCGCCCCAGCCTCCCGCCTGAAGATCGGTGACGACGACGATGGCGCCGGCGCGGCCGGCGAGGGCGCGCACCGACGCGCCGATCGCGGCGCGGTAGCGCGTGCCGCCGTCGCCCGCCTGCACGCCCGCGACCGCGGCCCGTACGCGCGCGCGGTCGGCCGTCGGCGGCTCGACGATCGCGGCCTCGTGGTCGAACGTCACGAGGCCGACCAGGTCGCCCGCCGGAGCGGCATCGATCGCGCCAATCGCCAGCTCGCGCGTCCTGGCCGCGAAGGCGGGGGCCGAGACGCTAAGGGACGTGTCGAGCGCGACCACGGTCGCGCGCGAGGGGCCGGCGGCCGCGCCGGCGCCCAGGAACGGCCGCGCGAACGCCACGGCGAGCAGCACGAGCGCGGCGACGCGGAGCGCCAGGAGCAGCCACTCGCGCAGCCGGCGGCGGGCCGTGTGCTCCACCGGCGCCTGCCGCAGCAGCCGCACCGCGGCGAACGCGACCCTCGGCTCGGGCTCCCGGCGCAGGAGGTGCAGGACGATCGGAATCGCGGCCGCGAGCGCGCCGACGAGGAACAGCGGCGACAGGAAGCTCATAGCGTCCTGGACCGCGCGGTCAGATAGGCCATCAGCGCCAGCTCGAGAGGCTGCGCCGTGGACACGAGGTGGTAGTCGATGCCCGCGCCGCCGAGCTCGCGCCTGTAACGGTCGACGAGCGCGCCGATCTCGCGCAGGTAGTGCTCGCGCACGACGCCGGGGACGGCCATGACCTCTTCGTGCGTCTCGAGATCCTCGAAGCGCGTGGCACGCTCGAAGGGGAACTCGAGCTCGTCGGGATCGAGCACGTGGAACACGATCACGTCGGTGCCGCGAAAGTGGAAATGCCGCAGGCCCTTGATCACCGCGGCCGGGTCGTCGAGCAGATCGGAGATCAGCACGACCATCCCGCGCTTGCTGAGCGCGTCGGCCAGCCGGTGCAGCGGCTTGGAGACGTCGGTCGCGCGGCCCGGCCGCAGGCGGTCGAGCGCGAGCAGCAGGGCGCGCAGGTGGCCCGGCTTCGCGCTCGCCGGCAGCATCTCGACGATCGTCTCGTCGAAGGCGGTCAGGCCCACGGCGTCGCGCTGGCGCGTCATCAGGTAGCCGAGCGACGCGGCCAGGCACGCCGCGTACTCGAATTTCGTGATCCCGCGCGAGCCGTACGCCATCGAGCCGCTCGCGTCGACCATCAGGTGGCAGTCGAGGTTGGTCTCGTCCTCGAACTTCTTCACGTAGAAGCGATCGCTGCGGGCGTAGACCTTCCAGTCGATCGTCTGGAGGTCGTCGCCGGGCAGGTACTGGCGGTACTCCGCGAACTCGACGCTGAAGCCCTTGAACGGGCTGCGGTGGAGGCCGGCGAGGAAGCCCTCGACGATCGTGCGGGCGCGCAGTTCGAGCGTGCCCAGGCGCGCGATGACCGCCGGATCGAGAAACTGGCGTGCACGCGCGGGCGCGGCCATGCTACATCCCGCTGGCGGGCGCCTTCACGGTCTCGAGCAGGCGCTCGATGATGACGTCCGGCGTGACGCGCTCGGACTCGGCGTAGAAATTCGTCATGATGCGGTGGCGCAGGATCGGCTTGGCCAGCGCCTGGATGTCCTTGACCGACACGTGGTAGCGGCGCTGCATCAGCGCGCGCGCCTTCCCGCCGGCCACGAGCGCCTGCGAGGCGCGGAGCCCCGCGCCCCACTTCACCCACTTCTCCACGAAGTCGGGCGCCCCCGGGCGGCCGGGCCGCGACGCGTCCACCAGCCGCACCGCGTAGCGCGCCACCTCCTCAGCGACGACCACCTGGCGCACGACGTCCTGGAACTGCAGGATGTCCGCGCCGTTCAGCACGCGCTCGGGCCGCACGCGCCCGGCGCCCGTCGTCCGCGTGACCACCGTCACCTCGTCGTCTTCCGTGAGGTACGAGATCACGATGTTGAACATGAAGCGATCGAGCTGCGCCTCGGGCAGCGGGTACGTGCCCTCGAGCTCGATCGGGTTCTGCGTGGCCAGGACGAAGAACGGCTGCTCGAGCGGGTAGGTCCGGCCGGCCGCCGTCACGTGGTATTCCTGCATCGCCTCGAGGAGGGCCGCCTGCGTCTTGGGCGGCGTCCGGTTGATCTCGTCGGCGAGGATGATCTGCGCGAAGATCGGCCCCTTCACGAAGCGCAGGCGGCGCGTGCCCTGCTCCTCCTCGAGGATCTCGGTGCCCGTGATGTCGGACGGCATCAGGTCCGGCGTGAACTGGATGCGCTTGAAGTCCAGGTCCAGGACGTCCGCCACCGTCTTGATCAGGAGCGTCTTGGCCAGGCCCGGCACGCCGGTGATCAGGCAGTGCCCGCCCGTGAAGAGCGCGATGAGCACCTGCTCGACCACCTCGTCCTGCCCGACGATGACCTTCCGCAGCTCGGCGAGAATGCGATCCCGCCCCGCGCCGACCCGCTCGGCCCCGTCCGCCGCCGTGTGAATAACCGCGTCCGACATCGTTCCCCTTGTGAAGTGAAATCTAAAGAATCTTCTTCGGGCCTTCGTGCCTTCGTGGTTGCATTTCCGTGATCAGAGCCCTAGTGTGTCAGCGCGTAGACGATCTCGTTGATCATCATCCGGTACGACTGCGCGGTGTACTTGATGTAGTCCGGGAACTGCTCGACGTTCGACCACTCCCAGCCGTCGCCCATGTCGGTGTTCCAGTTGATGAACAGCATCGCCCGGCCGTCCTCGTCGAACATCGTCCGCAGGTGCGGCACGTAGCCGCCCTTCTCCCACGTGCGTCCCGCCTCGAACGAGCCGAGCCCGGGGATTTGCGGGTACTGATCGATGGGATAGAAGGCGTGGAACACCGGGTGGTCCTTCGGCAGGTCCACGATCGTCTTGTCGGGAAACACGCGGTGCAGCTGGGTCGCGAGATTGTCCCACTCGATCGGCCCGTGGAAATCGTCGAAGGTCGCCGTGCCGCCGCGCAGCAGGAACTCGCGCAGGTTCGTGACCTCCGCGTCGGTCATCTGCAGCGTGCCGGGCTCGACGAAATAGATCCACGGGTAGTTGAAGATGTCCGGGCTGTCGAGCGGGAGCACGATCGGATCGTCGGTCTCGATCGCCGTCGCCGTCTTCACCCGGCGCGTGAGGTTCTGCTCCGCCGCCGGGCCGTCGATGAACCACGGCTCGCCGACGATGTCCTCCTGGCGCTCGTAGCCCGGCTGGATCGCGAAGTGATAGCGGATGCGGACGAACCGCCACTCGAGGCCGGCCAGCCGCTGGTCGCCGCGCGGGCCGATCTGCCCGTGCGCGGGCGCCGCGGCGGTCATCACGACCGCGAGCGCCGCGGCGGCCGCCAGGATCCGGGTCACCGCCGGCTGTCCACCAGTTCGAGCAGCAGATCCTGGGCGCGCTGATAGGTGGGCGCGATCTCGAGCGCCCGCAGAGTCTCCGAGCGCGCCTCGGCCCGGCGCCCCAGCTGGAAGTAGCTCTCGGCGAGGTCGGTGTGCGCCGCCGCCTGATCGATGGGCTTCAGCGCGAGCGCCGCCTGGAACTCGCGGGCGGCGACGTCGGGCTCGCCGCGGGCCATCGCCAGGCGGCCCAGGACCGCGTGCGGCCCCCCTTCGAACGGGTCGATCGCCACGATGCGCTCGTTCACCGCCCGCAGGCGCGCCGGGTCGTTGACGCCGGCCTCGCGGTAGAGCGTGGCCAGCTGCCGCGCGGCGCCCACGTTGTCGAAGTCCACGGCGGTCAGCGCCTCGAGCTCGGCGATCGCGCGCGGCCGGTTGTTCTGCTCGATCGCGATCGCCGCCAGCTCCGCGTGCGGGCTGTCATCACCGATCGCCACGGGCATCGCCGTCGCCGCCCGCTCGAACGCGGCGGTTGCCTCGTCCACGTCGCCCTCTTTGCGCAGCGCGTCGCCGAGCGTCATCTGCACCGGGTAGTTGCCGGGGTGCTCGGCCGCCGTCGCGCGCAGAATGGGCAGCGTCATGCCGGGCAGCTGGTCGGCCTTCACGCCGGCGAACGCCCGCGTGAGCGCGCCGAACTGCCGGTCGAGGGCCGCGCTGAAACCCGTCTGCATCTCGGCGAGGCTCGTGCCGAGCGCGTCGGCGAGCGCCGCGTCGGTGTCGAGGCCGCGCCCGTACGCCACGAGCAGCCGCCGCATCCCGGCGTCCCCGTACGTCTTCACGATGTAGTCCACGAGCAGAGACGACTCGTAGTAGGCCAGCGAGATGGTCTCGCCCCTCAGGAACGCGGCGTTCAGGTCCGTGAGCTTGATCGTGTCGCCGCTCTGGAGCAGCTGCGCGAACTCCACGGCGCCCGCGCGCTCCCACGACGCCTTCTGGCGCTTCTGCTCGAAGACCGAGATGCCCTCGGTGAGCCAGCGCGGCACGCGCTCGTTCGAGAGCTGGATCGTGATCACGTGCGCCAGCTCGTGCCAGAGCGTCGCCTGCCACTGGAACGTGCCCGGCGGCTGCGCGCGCGGCGAGTCGAGGGTGACGACGCGGCCGAAGCACGCGCCGAGCGCGCCGATCATCCCCGGCAGCCCGAGGTTGCGCACGGCGAAGTCGTCGTGCTTCGAGAACATCTCGATCAGGATCGGCCCCTTCGGCTGGAACTGGTACAGGTCCGACAGGGTCGAGAGCGCCTTGTGCGCGAGCGCCACCACCTCGTCCTTCAGCACCGGCGCCTCGGCCGGATTCATGCGCAGGATGATGTCGCCGTCGGTCACCGTCACGAACGTGTCGAGCGTGTCCATCATGCCGAGCAGGTTGTACGCGACGACGTCGTACGGATAGAGCTTGAAGGACTGATCGAGCGCCGCGCGGGCGCCGGCCTCGTCGCCCGTGCGCAGCAGGTGCAGGCCGAGGTCGGAGAGCGCGCGCGGATTCGTGGGCTGCAGCTCGAGCGCCTTCCGCGTCAGCGTGACCGCCTCCTCGTAGCGGTAGTGATTCGCCGCCTGCTCGCCCGTCACGCGGTACACGTCGCCGTGGTCGGGGGCGATCGCCAGCACGCGCGCGACCTCCCGGTCGAACGTCGGCGTGTCGTCGTTCACGTAGGCCATCGCGGCGAGCAGCGTGTGCGCCTCGAGGCTGTTCGGGTTCACGGCGAGCGCCTGGTCGATGGCCTCCTGCGCTTCCTTGTCGTGGTCGGCGTCGACGGCGCGGGTCGCCAGAAAGAGGTGCGCCTCCACGCTCTTCGGGTTCACCTGCAGCGCCTGCTTGATCGCGCCGAGCGCGTTCTCCGGGTCGTCGTCGCCGAGCGCGCGCGCCGCGCCGACGAGCGCCGGCACCCAGCGCGGGTCGGCCTTGAGCGCGTCCTGGTAGGACTGCATCGCCTCGGACGGCTTGCTCGCATCGAGAAAGAGGTCGCCCCACTGGGTGTTGATGTCCGGATCCGAGGGACGCGCGCCGACCGCGTCGCGATAGGCGGAGTTCGCTTCCTGGAACTGGCCGAGGGCCTGCAGCGCGCGCGCCGCGCGCGCCAGCTCGCCGGGGTCGCTGGTCGTGCGCCACGGCGCGGCGACGCGCCCGAGCGTGACGTCCGCGCCGGGACGGCCGAGTTCTTTCTGCAACAGGCCCAGTTCGAGCGCGGCGTCGCCGCCGGGCGCGCTCGCCGCCGTGGGCTGCAGCAGCTGAATCGCCTCGTCGTACCGTCCGCGCGCGGCCAGCGCGCGCGCCGCGAGGGCGGCCGCGGCGGGATCGGTCGCCACCGTGCCGCGTGTCAGCCGATCGACCTCGTCGTAGCGGCCTTCGACGAACGCCCGCACGGCGGGGGACACAGCCGGCGCCTGCGGGGCCTGCGCCGGCGGCTGGCCGGCCGACGGCCGGCCGCACGCGACCAGCACGACGACAAGCGCCAGCGGCCGGAGCACGACGACGATGCGCGGTTGAGGTCTCATGGAGCGCACTCGTTATTATATGGGTGCCGTGGGACGCTCGCCCGCGGCGGAACCCCATGTCAGCCCGGTGGGCGCTGTTTCGGTGGCTCGGCGGCGCGCTCTTCGTGGTCGCCCTGGCCACGTGCGCGTGGTGGTACGTCGTCTGGCTGGACCATCCGGGCCCCGGCGGAGGCGCCTTCGCCATCGCGGCCGACGTCGCCCTGTTCAGCGTGTTCGCGCTGCATCACAGCCTCTTCGCCCGGGCGCCGGTGCGCGCCGCGATTGGACGGGTCCTGCCGGCGCCGCTCGAGCGCTCGTTCTTCGTCTGGACGTCGAGCCTGCTCCTGATCATCACCTGCCTGCTCTGGCAGCCCGCCGGCGGCGAGCTCTACCGGCACGGGGGCTGGCTCGCGGCGGCGCACGCCGCCCTCCAGTTGGCCGGGCTGCTGCTCGTCGCGCGCGCGGTTGGCGTGATCGATCCCCTCGAGCTCGCCGGCATCCGCCCGCCGCGGAGCGGAACGCCGACGCTCAAGATCGTCGGCCCGTACCACTGGGTGCGGCATCCGATCTATCTCGGCTGGATCCTCGCGACGTTCGGGATCGCGCACATGACCGCCGACCGCCTGCTCTTTTCGACGATCGCGGCGTTCTATCTGGTCGTGGCCGTGCCGTTCGAGGAGCGATCGCTCCTGGCGGCGTTCGGTCCCGCGTATGCCGAGTACCGGCGGCGCGTGCGGTGGCGTATCATCCCGTTGTTCTATTGACCATGGAAGTGAGGAAGTGATGTCCATGGAGCGACGGACGCGGCGTCAGTTTCTCAGCGTCGGGGCGGCGGCGGCGGCCGGCGTGCCGGCGATGGCCGCGGTGGCCATCGACGCGGCGGCCCAGGCTCAGGCGCCGCGGGACGCGGTGCCGCCGGCGATCGCGGCCCTCACGCCGATGCGCGGCGAGGCCGTGCCAATCGCCGTCGACGAGCGGCGCGCGCGCATCGAGCGGGCGCGCGAGCGGATGGCCGCCGAGCGGCTCGGCGCGATCGTCCTGACCGGCGGCACGTCGCTCACTTACTTCACCGGCATGCGCTGGGGCGTCAGCGAACGGCTGTTCGCCGTCGTCGTGCCGCGCGACGGCGCGGCGTTCTGCGTGTGCCCCGCGTTCGAAGAGGACCGCGCGCGCGAGCAGCTGGCGGCCGGACCGCTCGCCGACGCCGACGTCCTGACCTGGCAGGAGGACGAGAGCCCCTACGGCCGGCTGGCCGGCGCGCTGCGCCCGGGCGGCCTCGCGACCGCTCGGGTGGGGCTCGACGAGACCATGCGCTTCGTGTTCGCCGACGGCCTGGCGCACGCGGCGCCGGCGCTCGAGCTCGTCAGCGCCACGCCGGTCACGGCCGGCTGCCGCATGATCAAGGACGCGCACGAGATCGCGCTCATGCGCCTGGCGGCCCGCGCGACCCTGCGCGCCTACGAGGCCGTCTACCGCTCGCTGCGCGAGGGCATGCGCGAAGACGAGGTCGGCCGTCTCGTCTCGGCCGCGTACGGGCGGCTCGGCTTCCCCGGCGGCGCGAGCGTCACGGTCGGCGAGTACACCGCGCTGCCGCACGGCTCGGCCACGCCGCAGGTGATCCGCGAGGGCACGATCATCATGATCGACGACGGGTGCTCGGCCGAGGGCTACCAGTCCGACATCACGCGCACATTCGTCCTGGGCCGGCCCACCGACGCCATGCGCCGCGTCTTCGACATCGTCCGGCGGGCGCAGGACGCGGCGCTGCGGGCCGCGCGGCCCGGCGTGCCGCTCGCGGCGATCGACCAGGCCGCGCGCGACGTGATCGCCGCCGCCGGCTACGGCCCGGGCTTCCGCACCTTCACCCATCGCGTCGGCCACGGCCTCGGCATGGACATGCACGAGTGGCCGTACCTCATCGACCACAACATGTACGGCTGGCCGGCCGAGCCGCGGCTCGCGCCGGGCATGGTATTCAGCGACGAGCCGGGGATCTATCTGCGCGGGGAGTTCGGAGTGCGGCTGGAGGACGACCTGCTGGTGACGGCGGAGGGCGCGGAGCTCTTCACGCCGCAGAGCCGGTCACTGGAAGAACCGTTCAAGTGAGGAAGTCAGGAAGTGAGGAAGTCAGGAAGTCAGGAAGTGAGGCAGTCAAGAAGTGAGAAGTGGGACCGCGTGGAAGCGAGAACCAACTTCCTAACTTCCAGACTTCCTGACTTCCTCACTTCCAAGTCTCTCAGTCTCTGGCTTCACAACGGTCACCAGGCTCCACATCTTCAACAGGTTCACCTTCTCGATCGAGACCGGCGTGAGGGCGGCCTGCGAGAGAAAGCCGTGGAGGTCGAGGTCGGTCTTGAAGCCGATGTGCACGGTGAAGGGCGACATCCACTTGTCGAGGCGGGCGAAGCTCGGGTTGTCGCTGCGGAAGTGGTTCAGGATCACGACGTGGCCGCCGGGCTTGCACACGCGGTACATCTCGCGCGCGACGGCAACCGGATCGGGCACCACGCTGATCACGTAGGGCGCGTAGACGAGGTCGAAGGAATTGTCGGGAAACCGGAGGTCCGAGGCGTCCATCTGAAGGAGCTGCACGTTCCGGACGTCCTTGCGCGCGATCCGCTCGTGCGCCTTCTCCAGCATCGAGTCGCAGATGTCGACGCCGGTGACCGAGCAGTCCTTCGGGTAGAGCACCGCGTTGATGCCGGTGCCGACGCCGACCTCGAGCACGCGATCGCCGGGCGTGATCCCGATCCGCTCGATCGCCTGCAGCCGCCCGCGGTGCAGGGTCGGGCCGAAGAACATGTCGTAGAACCAGGCGATATTCTCGTAGACGCGCGTGACGAAGTCCGTCTCGACGACGGTTGCCGAGAGCGCGCGGGTGGCCACGTCGCTGCCGATAAACTCTTCGCGATCGGGCCGAGGCCGTTCAAATATGGGCATTTACGAGTCAGACCGCTCCAGACGCGGTCTCGGGACTATACCTCGACGCGCTCACCGAAGTCCATCGAGGACAGCCAGCGCGGCGTCGATCTGGCTCGAGGCCGTGGACACCTGGAGGCCCTGCACCCGGGTGCGCAGGGCCGAGGCGATCTCCCGCGCGATGGCGATCCCCTCGGCGGCGGCCGCCTCTGGCGCGCCGGCGCGCCGCATCCGCTCGAGGAGCGCGGGCGGCACGCGCACGCCGGGCAGTTCGTTCGCCATGAACTCGGCCGTCCGGGCGCTGTCGAACGGAAACACCCCGGCGACGATCGGCAGCCGCGCCGCCTGGAGCCGCGGCAGCACCGCGTCGAAGCCCGCCAGGTCGAACACCGGCCGCGTGACCACGAACTCGGCGCCCGCCTCGACTTTGTAATCGAAGCGGCGCAGCTCTTCGTCGAGGTTCGGCGCCGCCGGATTCACCGACACGCCGATGTGGAACGCGGTCGGCGCGCCGATCGGCTGGCCGCCGACGTCGTAGCCGGCGTTCAGGCGCGCGACCACGTTCGTGAGGCCGATCGAGTCCACGTCGAACACCGCCGTCGCGTCGGGATAGTCGCCCACGCGGCCCGGATCGCCGGTGATGAGCAGCACGTTGCGCAAGCCCATCGCGTGCGCGCCGAGCAGGTCCGACTGGATGCCGAGCAGGTTCCGGTCGCGGCACGCGTAGTGCAGCAGCGTCTCGATGCCGGCGCGCTGCTCGATCAGCACCGCGAGCGAGAGCGCGCTCAGCCGCGCGCCCGGCCCGGTGGCCGTCGGGGATGTTGACCACGTCCACGCCGCGCGCCTTCAGCGTGCGCGCGCGATCGACGGCGATCGACGGGTCGAAGCCGCGCGGCGGCATCAGCTCGACGGCGATCGCGAAGCGGCCCTGCGCGAGCGCCGCGCGCCAGCTGCGACTTCCGGTCGCGCGGCACTTGCCGCTCGGCCGCGGCCGCCGGCGCGACGGGGGGCGCCGCCGGCGATGGGCGCGGCGCCAGCACCGCGCTCTTCCCCGCCGACCGCACGGCCTGCGCGATCTGCCGGATGTGCTCGGGCGTCGTCCCGCAGCAGCCGCCGACGATGCCGACGTTGTGGAGCACGAAGCGGCGCGCGTAGGACGCCATGTAGTCCGGCGAGCAGAGGTAGAGGTTGCGCCCCTCGACGTCGCGCGGACGCCCGGCGTTGGGCTGCGCCGAGAGCCGGCAGCGCGTCGCCGCGGCGATCCGCTCGATCGTCTCGAGCATCGGCGCGGGCCCGACGGCGCAGTTGACGCCGATCACCGTGGCGCCGCGCCGCTCGAGCTCCGGCGCGAATCGCTCGGGCGGCGTCCCGTCGAGCGTGTTGCCGTCCTCCTCGGTCGTCATCTGCGCGACGACGGGCAGGTCGGAGAGCTCGCGCACGGCGTCGATCGCGGCGCCGATCTCGTTCAGGTCGCGGAACGTCTCGAGGACGATGAGGTCGACGCCGGCCGCCAGCAGCGCCTCGGCCTGCTCGCGGAAGTAGCCGCGGGCCTCGTCCACGCCGGTCTTGCCCCACGGCTCGATCCGGATGCCGAGCGGCCCGATGGCGCCGGCGACCTACGCGCGGCCGCCCGCGGCCGCCCGCGCGATCTCGACGCCGCGCCGGTTGATCTCCGCGAGCCGGTCGGCCAGGCCGAACGACGCGAGCTTGATCCGGTTCGCCCCGAACGTGTTGGTCTCGAGGATGTCGGCGCCCGCCTCGACGTACTCGCGGTGCACCTCGGCGACCAGCTCCGGGTTGCTGAGGTTGAGCGCGTCGAAGCTCTTGTTGATGAAGACGCCCTTGGCGTACAGCATCGTGCCCATCGCGCCGTCGCACACCAGCACGCGGGATTTGAGCGCGTCGAGAAAGGTGTCGGTCATCGGATCAGGCGTCCTGCCGGTCGCAGCGCAGTGTGTCGGCGTCGATGAGCACGTAGGACGCCGTCACGGCGTCCAGCCCGACCGATCGCACGCCCTGGCGGATCGAATCGGTGAACTCGTGGTGGTGCCCGAACAGGTGCAGGCGCGGGCGCATCGCCGCCAGCACGTCGTTGATGGCCGTCTTCCCGGCGTCCATCCGCCGGCCGGCCGGGTAGAAGGGCCGGGGCGCCTCGTGCGTGAGCAGGACGTCGATGTCGCGCAGCGCTTTGCATGCCTGCACGTCCTCGTAGACGAAGTGCCGGCGCTTGTCGTCGCGGGTCTTGCCGATCTTGGCCGTGGCCGACCCGTGGCGCGCGCGGCGCGCGGCGGGCAGCTCAGCCGCCCGCGTGCGGTACCAGCTCGGCGCGAACGTGCCGCCCGAGCGCGGCGACGCGCCACGGCCCGACCGTGTAGGGCCCGCCGTTGGGGAGGTAGTGCAGGTCCGGGGCCGGTGGACGCCCGGCGATCGCCTCGGCGACCACGTCGAAGTCCTCGTTGTTGCCTTTGATCCAGTAGAGCGGGGCGATCGGCTCGAAATACGACCCGTCGTTGGCGGCGACGTCGCCGACCTGGACCCACAGCGGCACCTCGACGTGCCGCCGCATAATCGCCTGCACGACCTCGAAGGCGCCGTGGATGTCGCCGAGCGCGCCGATGATCATCTACGCGGGCCGCGCCGGATCGGACGCCGCCGGCACGAGCATGTCCGCCTTGTCCCACACGAAGTCGCTCTTCGTCGAGACGGCCAGCTCGTAATCCTTGCCCATGAAGACGGCGCCGACCGGGCAGGCTTCCTCGCAGTAGCCGCAGAAGATGCAGCGCATCTTGTGGATCTGGTACACCGACGCGTAGCGCGGGCCGGCCTGCACCGAGCCGTCGTTCTCGGCCGCCTCGAGGTAAATCGCGTCGGCCGGGCACGCCACGGCGCACAGCCCGCAGGCGACGCACTTCTCGAGGCCGTTCTCGTCCCGCATCAGCACCTGCTTGCCCCGGTATTTCGGGAACATCGGGACCTTCTCGTCCGGGTAGTTCACCGTGACGGGCTTGCGGAACAGGTGCTTGAGCGTGGTGGCGAAGCCGATGACGAGGGGGCGCAGAAGGGCCATTGCCCTCAGTTTACCCGGCCGCTAAGAATCGGTGTAAATCATGCGAACAGGTCCTCCTCACGACGCTGGTCGTCAAGCTGGCCGTCATGGCCGCCCTGGCGACGATGCTCGTGCGGTACCGCCGGTTCCGCCACATCCTCATCTTCGAGCGCCGCGACTGGCCCGACCGGCTGGTCTTCGCGCTCAGCTTCGGGGTGCCCCTGGCCGCCGGGGTGATCGCCCGCCAGCTCCTGCGCTACGACGCCGCGGACCTGACGCTCGAGGGCGCCTTCATCGCCGGCCTGATCGCCGGCCCCTACGCCGGGGCGACGGTCGGGGTCATGGTGGGCGCGCCGCCGCTCGTTTCGGGCCAATGGGCCGCGCTCCCCTTCGCCGTGGGCTGCGGGTTCGCCGGCGGCGGCCTCCGCGAGCTCTGCCCCACCGAGTCGATCTGGCATTTCTCGCCGTTCGTGTTCACCGGCCTGCCCCGCCGCGCGTGGCACATGCTGCGCACGCTGACGGTGGACTGGCAGGTGATGCTCGTCCTCGCCCCGGTCGCCCTCGAACTGCTCCGCCAGGGCATCGGCGCGCGCTGGCCGACGCGCCTCTTCCTGCTGCACCCCGACGCGGGCGCCTCGCCGTGGCTCCTGCTCGTCGTCCTGCTGGCGACGGTGATCGCCGTGGCGGCGCCGATCAAGATCTGGAACAACGCGCGCATCGAGCACCGGCTGCAGGAGCAGGAGAAGCTCCTGCTCGCGGCGCGGATCGAGGCGCTGGCGAACCAGATCAACCCGCATTTCCTCTTCAACACGCTCACGTCGATCTCGTCGCTGATCCGCACGCAGCCCGAGACGGCGCGCATGCTGATCATCAAGCTCTCCGGAATGCTGCGGCGCCTGCTGCGCGCCACGGATCACTTCGTGTCCCTGCGCGAGGAACTCACCTCGATCGACGAGTACCTCGACATCGAGGTCGTGCGCTTCGGCCCGACGCTCAAGGTGACGAAGGAGATCGACCCGGGCACGCTCGACACGATCGTGCCGAGCATGATCCTCCAGCCGCTCGTGGAGAACTCCATCAAGCACGGCCTGGCGCGCAAGGTGGGCCACGGCCGCATCACGATCGCCAGCGCGCGCCGCGGCGACCGCGTCGTCATCGAAGTGCGCGACGACGGGCTCGGCATGTCCGAGGAGCGGCTCGAGACCGTCTGGGGCCGCGGCATCGGCCTGAACAACGTGAACGAGCGCCTGCGCACGATCTACGGCGCCACCTGCCAGCTCCGCCTGACCAGCACGCTCGGCCACGGCACCGTGGCGACCATCGAGATCCCCGCGATCGCCGCCGCCGAGCGGCAGACGGCGTGACGCGCTGACCATGGACATCCGCGCGGTCCTCGTCGACGACGAAGAGCTCGCCCGCGACGAGCTCGGCTACCTCCTCGGCCGCATCGGCGGCGTGGAGGTCGTCGGCCAGGCCGAGAACGGCCCCGAGGCGCTCGACGCCATCGCGCGCCTGAGTCCCGACGTGATCTTCCTCGACGTGCAGATGCCGGGCCTCACCGGGTTCGAGGTGGCGCGCCGCCTGCTCGAGGCCGACGGCGCCGCGCAGATCGTCTTCGTCACGGCGTTCGATCAGCACGCGATCGAAGCCTTCGAAGTGAACGCCGTGGACTACCTCCTCAAGCCGGTGGACCCGGCCCGCCTCGAAACGGCGGTCGACCGCGCGCGCCGGCGCCTGGCCGCCGACCGCGCCGACCCGGCCACGAACGATCAGCTCGAGAAGATCGTCCAACTCGTCGCCGACCGCCAGAGCCGCCGGGATCGGCTCGCCCTCAAGGTCGGCGAGCGCTTCCTGCTCGTGCAGGCCGAAGAAGTGATCTACGCGTCGCTCGTGGACGACAGCGTCACCGTGGTGAGCGAACACCAGACGGGGACGTCGAACTGCCGGACGCTCGACGAGCTGCAGGCGCAGCTCGACCCGGGCGTCTTCTGGCGAGTACACCGCTCGCACCTCGTGAACATCAACAAGATCAGGGAGATCGTCCCTTGGTTCAGCCGGAACTACATTCTGAGGATGAAAGACGAACGCTCGACGGAGATCCCGGTCAGCCGCAGCCAGACGCGCCGGCTGCGGGAGTACCTGAAGCTGTAGAGACCCTGCGAATCACGAGCCCGGGCATCCGGTTCGAGCAGGTGCGCGACGAGCTCGTCGCGTGGGTGAAGACGCTCGTCTCGGCGGGCGTCTACGCGATCCTGATCGTGACGTTCGGCTTCCAGGTCGCCCGCGTCGAGGGCCGAAGCATGGCGCCCACGCTCGAGGATCAGGACCGCCTGATCGTCAACAAGCTCGCGTACCGGATCGGCGAGCCGCACCGCGGCGACATCGCCATGCTCTACTACCCGCTCGACCCCGACAAGTCGTTCGTCAAGCGCGTGATCGCCGAAGAGGGCGACACGGTCCGCATCGTCGACGGCCGCGTGTACGTGAACGACATCCCCCTGCACGACGACTACGTGCCGCCCGAATACCGCAGCCACGACGACTGGGGGCCGCAGGTGATCCCCGAGGGCTACTACTTCGTGCTCGGCGACCACCGCAACAACAGCTCCGACAGCCGCGCCTGGGGCTTCGTGCCCAAGCGGTACATCCTCGGGCGGGTCCAGCTGCGCTGGTGGCCGTTCGCGACGGCGCGGATCTTCTGAGCCGCGTGCCGCCGCCCGCCGCGCCCGCCCGGTACGCCGCCGTGTCGCGGGTACTGCTGCGCGTGCTCGCGCTCAACCTCGTCATCGCGCTCGCGAAGATCGCCTTCGGGTACGGCACCGGCGCCATCAGCATCCTCTCCGACGGCTTCCACTCCCTCACCGACGCGGCCTCGAACGCCGTCGGGATCGTCGGCGTGCGGGCGTCGGCGCGGCCGCCCGACGCCGACCATCCGTACGGGCACCGCAAGTACGAAACCGTGGCGGCCGCCGCGGTCACCGTGTTTCTGGCGCTGGTGATGTTCGAGGTCCTGCGGAACGCCTTCAACCACCTCAGCGGCCGGAGCGCCCCGCTCGAGATTGGGGCGGCGAGCTTCGCCGTGATGGCGCTGACCGTCGGGGTGAACCTGGTCGTGATCCGGTACGAGTCGCAGCAGGCCGAGCGGCTCTCGAGCGAAGTGCTCCTGGCCGACGCGATGCAGACGCGCGGCGACCTCTGGACGTCACTGGCCGTGATCGGCGCCCTCGTCGGGGCGCGCCTGGGCGTGCCCGTGCTCGACCCGCTGGCCGCGCTGGTCGTCGCCGGCTTCATCGGGCACGCGGGGCTGCAGGTGGCGCGCGCCACGACGGCGATCCTCAGCGACACGGTGGTGATCGACGACAGCGACCTCGAGCGCGTGGTGATGAGCGTCCCCGGTGTGCTCGGCTGCCATCAGATCCGCACGCGCGGGCCCGCCGACCACGTCTTCCTCGATCTGCACGTCTGGCTGCGCGGCGACATGCTGCTCACCGACGCGCACGACCTGTCGCACGTGGTGAAGGACCGGCTGATGGCGCGCTACCCGCAGATCGCGGACGCGATCATCCACATCGAGCCGCCGCCGCCGAGCTGAGGAACTGGGGAGCTGAGGAACTAAGGAACGGTCTCGGACTACCAGGGCGACGTCCCTTCGCCCTTGACGAAGAAACCCGCCGTGGGCCCCCTGTGGTCCAGGAGGGCGTATTGCACGAGGTACGCCGCCGCGTCTGCAGCGGTCTCCTTGCCTCGAAACTGGTTCAGATCAGTGGCGGTAAAGCCGGGGCTGACCGCGTTGACCCTGAAGCCCTCATCCTTGAGCTCCTTTGCCAGCAGCACGGTGAACATATTGACGGCCGCTTTCGACGAGTTGTAGCCGAGCAGTAAGAAGCTGCCGAATTCCCACGACGGGTCCGCGTGCTTCGTGATCGAGCCCAGGCCGCTGGTGACATTGAGAATCACGCGGCTCGTGGTGGCGCGGAGCAACGGCAAGAAGGCCTGGGTGACCTCCACCATGCCGAAATAGTTCGCCTGAAACGTCTCTTTGAGCCGCGCCATATTCGCCGTGCTGGGCGGCTCACGCTCGAGCGAGATGCCGACGTTGTTCACGAGCACATCGAGCTTGCCGGCCTCTCGTTGTACCTGCTCAGCGGCGGCGCCGATCGTCGCTGAATCCGCGAGATCGAGCTTCACGAAGCGCACATCGCCGCCCTCTCGTGCGAGTTCCTGGACGGCATCACGGCCGCGCTGTTCGTCTCTGGCTCCCAGATAGACGGCGTATCCATGGGACGCCAGCTCGCGAGTGAGCTCTTTACCGATACCTTTGTTGCCGCCGGTCACCAGGGCCACGTGTTTCGGCATGTCTCCCTCCCCTGCCTCCGCACCGCGTGGGTCGACTCTTTCGGGGTCATCCAGATTCCCGCCATTCGCCCGCGGCGGCCCCATGTGGGCATTGCACCGGTATCCGGCGCCACACTCATCACCCCGCGGAGCCGGGACCCTCAGGCCAGGTGTCATCCGGACTGACGGGATCCGGTTGTCGTGGACCAACGTTGGCGGCATCCACCGCCGCGTCCACGAAGTTCTCCGGAGGCACCGGCGACCCGGCCAGCCGACGAAGCACGGCCAGTTGGCCCGCATGGGTCATCGCGTCCGCGAGGGGTCCCTGCAAGAGCTGCTCCTCGGTGATCCCGCGCAACGGCGTCCCCTCCGAAAGGTGTCGCGACAGGTCTGCCAGCATCGCGTGGAAACGCGTGACTTCAGCGGCCAGGTCTGGCAAGGGCTCCGGTCGATAGTGGCCGCCCTCGAAGAACGTGCGCGCATATCCGAGAACGCTGGTCATATGCCGCACCAGATCTGACGGCGTACGCACCTGCTGCCCGGCTTGGAATATCCCGAACGACTCGGGGGCCCCGCGCAGGGCCTTCTGCGTCCGATACGCAAGCGCCGCAAGGAAGTGCCGAAGCATGGCCCGCTTTTCGTTCATGGTCGTGGGTTGTTCCGCCTTCTCATCGCGCCAGATCCGCGGAGCTGGCCGGTTCACGGACGACACGGAACCCAAGGCTGAATCCTCGGTCCTGTGGACGGTGCGTGTACCGCAGCGCACAACGCGCGCTGTCCGCGGCGAAGTACCAGCTGCCACCTCGAATCACTTTCAACGGACTGTCACAACCAGGGGCCGGATCGATGGCGGCGTCGCCGGTGTACGGACAGTACTCGTCATCCGTCCACTCCCAGACATTGCCGTGCAGAGGCGGAGTGGGGCAGTCAGAAGCGGGATCCCGGGGGTGACCTCGAACACACCGAGCCAAAACGGTCGAGACAGTCTCACCTCATGCTGGCGTTCCTGCGCTTCGCGCCCGGCCTCAGCGAGAGGTGCGCCCATCACCAGCGCGCCGGCCTCGACCTTGATGAAAGCCATTCCCGTTGCCGGTTCCACCCACGCATCACGCGGTGCCGGCTGGGAACTCGGCGTGGCACACCCGCACCAGACGAGGCAAAGGCCTAGAACGGACATCAGGCGCGGCGGCCGCACGATCACTCGTGTTCCCGGTTCTCCGTCGCCGCATGGAAGCGGATGGTCTGTCCGACGGCCAGTTGACCGACGCGCGTGACCGCGCCGTAAATGCCCGCGGTATTCTGATGCTCACGGACGACGGCCTTCATGACTTCCGGCGCGGGACTCGCCGAGTCGGGATCGAGGTTCACCATCGAGCAGCGCACGTCACGCATCGTGACGGCCATGGCGGGGGCATCGTCTCCCTCGCCGAACGAGAGCGCGCCGCCCACCCACTCGTCCTCCTGAAAAGGATCCGATCGCAGTAACCGCACGACAATATTCGGACGAAATCGTCGTATGTCCAGGCTTCGCCCCGCGAGTCGTCCGATCTCGCGCACCGTTTCGGAGGCGATCACGGAGATGCTCGCTTCATCGAAGATGCCGTTCCTCAACTGCATCATCTGTACAGGAGCCCCGTACCGACGTCCGACCTCCGCGGCCAGGTCCTCCCCGAAGACAGGCCTCGCTTCGCCATCCGGCGTGCGAACGTGCGTCGGCAGGTCTGCCTGAGCGCCGTCTTCACGGCGGAGCGGAGCAAACAGGAGCAGGTCCGGAAGCGCGCTGGCGGTCAGCCACGGCATCCCGCTGCGGTCATCACGCCGCCGGAATGCCAGGCGTCGGTCACCCTCGAGGCCGTGCCAGCCCATCTCCGCGGTCTCGAGCCGTTCGCCCGCCATGGACTTCACGGGATACCGGAAGATCGCCTCGACATGTCCGATGTCCATGCGCATGCTCGATCCGGGTCGCTCCCGCGCCGGATCAGCAGGCCCTGCCGGCAGGTGGTCTGATACTTTTGCAGTGGCCACGGCCACAAAGAACAACACGCAGGCGATGGCAGTCGCGACGTCGATTCACAGCTCGGACCACACGGCGAGTGCATTCCCATTGGGATCACTGAAGTGGAACCGCCGCCCACCCGGGAACTCGAAGATCTCTTTCGTGATCGTTCCTCCGTGCCTCGCGACTTTGTCCTTGATCGCTTCCAACTCGCGCGCGTAGAGCACGATGAGCACCCCACCGGCCGTGACCTCGGCCTCCGTGGTGAAACCACCGCGCAGGCGGCCGTCACTGAAGCTCGTGTAATTCGGACCATAGTCGGTGAATCCCCAGCCAAAGACATCCGAATAGAACTTCTTGGTGTCAGCGATGTTGGCGGCCGGAAACTCAACGTAGTCAATGCGTCGATCGTGTTCTGCCTGGCTCATAGGTCGATCCTCTGCGGTGTGTTCCGTGTGACCCGTGGAAGCTGGATTATCGCAGGTGCTCCATGTAGTACAGCGTCGAGAACGCCACGACGAGGGCCGCGGCCGGCACCACGAGACGCTTCACGACAGTCCACGGTTGCCGCCAATCCGCGGTCGCGAGGAATGTCAGCCCGGCCGGAAGGAGCAGCACGATCGCGAGTTGAAAGAGATGCGCGGCGGTGCCCTCGTCGCCGTCGGGGGACGGACTGAACCTGCCCAGCATCGCGAGGGCGGTTGCGCCCACGACCAGGCACATGGCGAACAGGGAAAGGCCGAGCACGACGTGGCCGCTGATCCGGTGGACTCTTCGTTCTTCCATTTGGAGGCTATGCCGCCCCTCGTTTCCGCTCCGTATGCAGCGCCTCGATCACGGCCTTCGGATTTCGCGCCGCGACCCGGAGCAGCGCCAACGCTGGGCCGTCTGGCGTGCGTCGGCCCTGTTCCCAGTTGCGCAGCGTAGCGACGCTGACACCGATCATCAGGGCGAATTCCGCTTGGGACGCGCCGAGTTTAGCCCGAACCGCCTGAACGTCGGTGGGGCGGAACGTGGTCGTCCGGGACGGCCGCCGCGTAGTCTGATTCAATCGGTGCCTGCCCCGTCGTCGTGTCGGCATAACGTCAAGGCTTCAGCCGCGGCGGCTCATGACTTCACCAGCAACTGTCGGCTGCAAGCCGCGGTTGGCCGAGTCCACGACTTGGTATTCGATGACTCAAGGATCTGAACTCTCGGCGGGCGAATCCGGCGCAGCGGTGAGCGTCACTCGCACTTCTCCCGGCGTCAGCTTGTAGGCGGACCCAGTCGCGAAGTCGATGCCAAACGTAACGGCCGCCACACCGGCAACGGCCGTAAGTCGTTGCGACTCCGAAACGACTCCTTGATTGGCAAACTGGATGCCGCTCCACGCGGCGTCGCCCACCAGCCAGCCGCTCGCGACCCTTTTGAGCGTGGCCGCCACCGGACGGTAACCCTCCTTTTCGAAACGCAAGTTCACGACCCGCCGTCGTCTCTTGAAGTTGACTTCGGCCGGAGTGATGCCAACGAGATCGTTGCCCACAAATATCTGAGCGCCTGGGGGCACTGAGTTAATCGCGATCCGTTGAGTGCGCCCTTGAACGATCGTGGCACACGCCAGTAAAGGGAGGCAGACGGCCACCAGAACCCCTCGCGTGACAATAGATACGATCGCCGGTCTCGTTCTCGCGGGCGTTCTTACGATGGCGGTTGTGCTGCATCCCATGGTCACACTGTCCGGTTCGGCGTAACGTCCAGGCTTCAGCCGCGGCGGCTCAGGATCGTACCGACCGCCGTCGGTTGCAAGCCGTGTCAGGTCGCGGCAGCGCACGTGGCCCTCCCGCCCCACTACGTCTTCGTGTCCGCGAACGGCTCAGCGACGGCCTGAAACTCGTCTTCATGAACCACGTACCCGATTCGGTCTTCACGAATGACCGTCACCGGGCACCCATTCGACTCGAGGATGGCCTTGAGTTCGTGCATCTTCGCTCGGATTCACACCGTCGACCCAACCAGTATTGATTGGACCGCCAGGGACTCGAACCCCACAGTGCGGCTAACCGATGGACGCCGCCGGCCAGGCGCCACCGCATCCTGTCGATGCGGCGATGGTAGCACGCAGAACGGCCGGGTGCGGAGGCGCCGTTGGCCGCGCGCACGTGCAGGTGGGAGCGGTGATGCCGGCTCGACCGTCAGCGGCGAATCTTGACCTCGAACAGCGAGGGCCAGAGCTTGCCGGTGACGAACAACCGATCGTCCGCGGCGTCGTACGCGATCCCGTTCAGGACGGCGTCGGCCGAGACGCGCGCGGCGCCGAGCAGCCCCGCGAAGTCGATCCAGCCGACGACGCGGCCGGTCGCCGGATCGATCCGGGCGACGAGATCGGTCTGCCAGACGTTCGCGTAGATCTCCCCCTTCACGACCTCGATCTCGTTCAGCGCCGGCACCCGCACGCCATCGTCGGTCACGGTGACGCGGCGCCGCTCCTTGAAGGTCGTGGGATCGAGAAACCGCAGGGCCGCCGTGCCGTCGCTCATGATCAGGTTCGCGTCGTCGTGCGTGAGGCCCCAGCCCTCGCCGGTGTAGGTGAAAGTGCGGCGCGGCTGGAAGGTCTCACGGTCGTACGCGAAGGCGAGCTGCGACCGCCACGTGAGCTGGATGAGATCGCCGTTCCAGATCGTGATGCCTTCGCCGAAGAACGCCGGCGACAGCGCGCGGCGCTGCAGCACCTTGCCGGTGGCGAGCTCGACCTTGCGGATGGACGACCGCCCGTTGAGGCCGGTGCCCTCGTAGAGTACGCCGTCGCGATATTCGAGGCCCTGGGTAAACGCGTCCTGGTCGTGCGGGTACTTGTGGACGACGGTGTAGGACGCGCGCGGCGCCCGCGTCTCCACCTGCGCGCGAACGCCGCCGTGCAGCATCAGCGCGGCCAATACCATCAGCGTGCCCCCGTGAACGCGGACCTGCGTGACATGCGTGACACCAACCTACCAGACCTACCCGACCTACCCGACCTACCCGACCACCGACCCACCCGACCCACCCGACCTCAGTATCCCACTACTTGTCCACCACATTCACGAGCGGCTCGCCGGCCTCGAAGCGGCGCAGGTTGTCGGCGAAGAGCGCCACGGCGCGCGTCCAGTAGTCCTCCAGCGCGCCGGACACGTGCGGCGTGACGATCACGTTCGGCAGGTCCCAGGTACGGGCTGGCCGCGTCGAGCGGCTCGCGCGTGAACACGTCGAGCGCCGCGCCGCCAATCCGGCCCTCGCGAAGCGCTGCCGCGAGCGCCTCGTCGTCCACGAGCCGGCCGCGGCCCACGTTCACGAGCAGCGCGCCGGGCTTCATGGCCGCGAGCTCGGCCTCGCCGATGAGACCGCGCGTGGCGGTCGTGATCGGCGCCGAGAGCACGACCACATCGCTCCGCCCCAGGAGATCCAGCAGGCGCTCGGGCGGCAGCACGTCGTCGACGGCCCAGCCCGGCCCCGACGGCGGCGGCTCCGCGACGCGCCGGCGGATACCGGACACGCGCAGGCCGAACGGCGACGCGAGCTTCGCCACCTCGAGGCCGATCGACCCGAGGCCGACGATGCCCATGCGGCGTCCGTGGAGCGTGCGAATGGCGCCGGAGGACTCGAGCGCGTCGTTGGCCCAGACGTGCGCGGCCTGGTGGCGGATGGCCGCGGGCAGCTGACGCGCGAGCGCGATGGTCACGCCCATCACGTGCTCGGCAATCGCGCGGGCCCGCACGCCCTTCATGTTGGTGAGGACCACCTCGCTCGCGGCCATTTCCGGCGTCAGCATGAACCCGACGCCGGCCGCCGGGCTCTGCACCCAGCGCAGCCGCGGCGCCGACCGCAGCATCTCGCGGTCGAGACTCGCCGTGAAGGCCGCGTCGGCGCCAGGCGCCGCCGCGCGCAGCGCGTCGACGTCCCACACCGCCTGGAACTCGTGCTGCGGAAACGCGCGCCGCAGCGCCTCGACGTGCTCGCGCGGAAGGTTCCACGCGGCGGTCGGGCTGAAGACGGCGATGAGGATGATCATGATGCTTGAAGTTAGGAAGTCGGGAAGTTAGGAAGTCGGGAAGTTAGGAAGTCAGGAACTTGAGTGAGGAAGTTGGGAAGTTGAGAAGTGAGAAAGTGTGGCATGAAGAACCTACTTCCTGACTTCCAAACTTCCTGACTTCCTCACTTCCCCGATCGATAAGTCCCCGACTTCCCCCCCGCTTTGTACGCCAGGTGGATCTCGCCGATCACCATGGCCTTGTCGACGGCCTTCACCATGTCGTAGATCGTCAGCAGGGCGATGGCGACGGCGGTCAGCGCCTCCATCTCGACGCCGGTGCGCGCGGTCGTGCGCACGCGCGACTCGACGGTGTAGCCGCGGCGCGTGGGGACGACGTCGACGGCGATGGTGGAGAGCGGCAGCGGGTGGCAGAGCGGGATCAGCGACGAGGTGGCCTTGGCGCCGAGAATCCCGGCGAGGCGGGCGGTCTGGAGCGGGTCGCCCTTGGCCACGGCTCCGGCGCGCACGAGGCGGCGCGCGGCGGCGGACATCGCGATGGTTCCGCGAGCGATCGCCTCGCGGGCGGTGACGGCCTTCTCGCTCACGTCCACCATCTTGACCCGTCCGCGCGCGTCGACGTGGGTGAGGCGGGACTTTTTGGCCATGGCGTTCAGTCGTGCGGCTCGCCGTGGGCGAGGAAGAACGACAGGCTCTCGAGCGACACGGTCAGATCCACGCTCTTGAGCTTGACGTCGGGCGGCACGTCGAGCGCGCCGGGCGAGAAGTTGAGCACCGCCTTCATCCCGGACGCGACGACGAGATCGAGGACGCGTTGGGCCGACGAGGCGGGCACGGCGATGACGGCGATGCTGATCCCGTCGCGCTTCGCGATCTTCTTGAGGTCCTGGATGTCGTAGATCGGCACGCCCCCGCGGGAGTGCTGCCCCACCTTCGCGCTGAGGCTGTCGAAGAGCGCCGAGATCTCGAAGCCCTCCTGGCGGAACCCGGGATAGTCGGCGAGCGCCAGGCCGAGATTGCCGGCGCCCATGATCGCGACGCCCAGCTTGCGATCGAGGCCGAGGATCTGGCGCAGGTGCCGCTTGAGGTCACGGACGTAGTAGCCGACGCCGCGTACGCCGAACTCGCCGAAGTAGGCGAGGTCCTTGCGGATCTGCGCCGCGTTCAGATGGAACTGTTCGGCGAGCGCCTGCGACGAGATCGTCTTGACGCCGGCGCCTTCGAGGACGCTGAGGCAGCGCAGGTAGACCGACAGGCGGTTGGTGGTCAGCTCGGAGATCTGATCGCCGCCCGACTTGGGCTTGCCGTTGCGCGCCGCCGGTGTTCCGGATTTGTTCGTCGGTTTCACAAGCAGCCAGGATTGTAGCAAAATAGGCCGACTCCCGAACGTGATGCCCGAACGAACCGCCCACGCCCGGCACCTCCTCGGGGTGTTTCTCGGCTATCTCCTGCTGGCCGTCGCCGTCACGTTCCCCCTGGTGCTGCACTGGCGCACGGCGCTGCCGCACGACCTCGGGGACCCGGTGCTCAACACGTGGCTCCTGTGGTGGGACTCGGTCACGCCGCCGCTCACGCACGCGTGGTGGCAGGCGCCGGCGTTCTACCCCGCGCCCGACGTGCTCGCCTTCTCGGAGCACCTGCTCGGCCTCGCGGTGTTCTCGGCGCCCGTGCAGTGGCTCACGGGGAACCCCGTGCTCGCCTACAACGTGGTGTTCCTGCTCTCGTACGCGCTCTCCGGCTTGGGCGCGTACCTGCTCGCGCTCGAGGTCACCGGGCGGCGCGACGCCGCGTGGCTCGCCGGCGTCCTCTTCGCGTTCCCGCCCTACCGCGTCGAGCAGGTGTCGCACCTGCAGGTGCTGGCGGCCTTCGGCATGCCGTTCGCCCTGGCCGCGCTCCACGCGTACCTGCGCTCGGGCCGCTGGCGCTGGCTGATCGCGTTCGCCGCGGCGACGCTCTTCCAGGGCATGGCCAACGGCTACTACCTGCTGTTCTTCCCCGTGCTCGTGGGGTTCTGGGTCGTGTGGTTCGCGGCCGACCGTGCGTCGTGGCGCCGGGCCCTCGCCATCGCCGCCGCCGGCGGCGCGGCCACGGCGCTCTCGCTGCCGGTGCTGCTCCACTACAAGGCGGCGCACGACTATTACGGCTTCGCCCGGGCGATGGACGAAATCTCGGGCTTCAGCGCCGACCTCACGTCGCTCTTCAGCGCGCCCGATCGGCTGCGGCTGTGGTCGTGGCTGCGCGTCTACGTCGTGCCCGAGGGGCAGTTGTTCCCCGGGATCACCGCGCCGCTGCTCGTCGCGGCCGGCCTGCTCGCGTCGCGCGGGGCCCCGCGCCAGTCGACGCGCGCCTGGCGGATCGCCCGCGGCGTCCTCCTCGCCCTCACCGTGCTGCTCGGGATCGCGCTGGCCGTGTTCTGGTGGCGCGGCCCGTGGCGCCTGAGCCTGCTGGGGGCGTCGATCTCGGTGACCCAGGCGGGGCACGCCCTCTCGCAGTTCGCCATCGCGGCCGGGCTGCTGGCCTTGTCCAGCCCGATCCTCGTCAGCGCGTGGCGGCGCCACGGGCGCTTCGCGTTCTACGTGGCCGGAGCCGGGCTGATGTGGGTGCTGGCGCTCGGGCCGCGCCTCGCGTGGCGAGGCACGCTGCTGATGGACGACGCGCCCTACCGGCTGCTCATGGCCCTGCCGGGCTTCGACGGCCTGCGCGTGCCGGCCCGCTTCTGGGTGCTGGCGGTCATGTGCTTGTCGACGGCGGCCGCGCTGGCCTTCGCCCGGCTCGTCCGTCCGGATCGGCGCTGGCGCTGGGCCGCAGTGGGCGCGCTCACCGTCCTGGCGCTGAGCGATTCCTGGATGGGCGCGATCCCGATGCTCGAGGCGCCGCCCCGCTCGGCCCTCCTCGAGCGCGAGGCCGCCCACCCCCTCGTCGAGCTGCCGCTGGGCAACAACGACAACGACCTGGCCGCGATGTACCGGGCCATCTTTCACGGGCAGCCGGTCGCCAACGGCTACAGCGGCTACCTGGCGCCGCACTACGCGGCGCTCGGCTTCCTCGTGAACAACCGCGACCCGCGCATCCTCGAGCGGCTCGCCGAGCACGGCGTCCGCGACATCCGGATCACGCGCGCGCAGGATCGCGACGGGAGCCTGCGCCGCTTCATCGCCGATTTTCCCGGCGCGGCGCTCGTCGGCGAGGACGGACCCGAAACGCTGTTCCGCCTCCCGGCGTTCCCGCCCGCCGATCACCGCGTGGTGCTCGGCGCGCCGATCCCGATCGCCGCGCTCGACGCCAACGTCCGGCCGGACCTGCTGCCCAACCTGCTGGACGGCAACCGCGGGACGCGGTGGGAGACGGGCCCGCAGGCGCCGGGCCACGAACTCCAGATCACGCTGGCCGCCGCGGCGCCGCTCGGCGCCGTCGTCATGGACCTGGGGCCGTCGCTCTACGACTTCCCGCGCTATCTGGAGATCGATCTCTCGACGGACGGCGAGACGTGGACGCGCGCCTGGGAAGGCGCGACCGCGCTGCTGGCGTTCGACGCGGGCCTCGAGGATCCGAAGCGGATGCCGCTGGCGTTCCCGCTCCTGGGCCGGGACGCGCGCTACATCCGCCTGCGGCAGACGGGCGAGGATCGGGTCTTCTACTGGTCGGCGACCGAGATTGGCGTGTTCAGTCCGTGAAGCGGTACTTGACCAGCGTCCAGACGGCGCCGAAGCCGTCGCGCCAGGTGATCTTCTTCCCGTCCTCGTACGAGCGCCCGTAGTAGCTAATCGGCATCTCGATCACGCGGTAGCCCTGCTTGAAGATTTTCGCCGTGATCTCGGGCTCGATCTCGAACTTGTTCGACCGCAGCCGCAGCGACCGCACGACCTCGGTGCGCATCACCTTGTAGCAGGTCTCCATGTCCGAGAGCATCGTGTCGTAGAGAAGGTTCGTGACCAGGGTGAGCAGGCGGTTGCCGACGTAGTGCGAGAACATGAACACGCGGTGCCGGCCCAGGAAGCGCGAGCCGTAGACCACGTCCGCGTTGTTGGCCACGATCGGTTCCATCAGGGACGGCAGCTCCTCGGGCGTGTACTCGAGGTCGGCGTCCTGCACGGCGACGATGTCGCCCGTCACCTCGCTGAAGCCCCGCCGGAGCGCCGCGCCCTTGCCCTGGTTGCGCGCCTGCAGCACGAGCTTGAAGGCCCGGGTCTTCCCGAGCGACGTGAGCTCCTCCGGCGTGCCGTCGGTCGACCCGTCGTCCACCACGATCAGCTCGACCCGCACCGGCAGCTTGAGGACGCGGTCGATGATGGTGCCGATCGTCTCCCGCTCGTTGTAGACCGGCATGACGACGGAGAGGACCGGGTCGATGAGGACGGAGAATTTCGGCGGCACGCGCGGCAAGAGAATATCACGGGACCGCGGGCGGTCCCTATGGCATCCTTGAGCCGGGGGATGTCGAAGACATGACCAGGAGGCTGGCGCGCGCGCTGCTCGCGGCGTCTGTAACGGTTCTGGCGATCGTGGCGGTCGCGGCGCAGGCGCCCGTGCGCCGGGCCACGAATCTCGCGTCGATCCGCGCGTACCCCGGCTTCTTCCACCTGCGCCCCGTGCTCGTGACCGGCGAGCTGCGCGCGTTGAACGGCAGCCTCTATCTCGAATCCGCGGGCCTCACGATCCCCGTCCTCATCGACAACGGGCGCACGCCCGACGGCACCGTCGAAGTGCGCGGCGAGGTGTGGGACATCGGCCGGATGCGGCCCGAGGATCCGCGGCTCGCGCGCATCAAGGCGCTCTCCCGCCTGCGCGTGGATCCCGACGCGACGTGGCCACGGGCCGGCGAGGTGCTGGCGATAGTCGCCAGCGCCATCGAGCCGGCGCAGCGGCCCGCGGGACCGTCGATCCGGGCCATCGTGCTGGACCCGGCCCGCTTCCTCGAACAGACCGTCACCGTCACCGGCCAGTTCAGCGGCCGCAACCTGCTCGGCGATCTGCCCGACGCGCCCGGGCGCAGCCGGTGGGACTTCGTGCTGCGGACCGCCGACGCCGCCCTCTGGGTGAGCGGCGCCGAGCCCAAGGGCCGGACGTTCACGCTCTCCCTCGATCAGCGGCGCGACACCGAACGATGGCTCAGCGTCACCGGCACGTTGAAGGAGGCCGGCGGGCTCCAGTGGATCGAGGCGAAGACCGATCAGGTGGCGCTGGCCACCGAGCCGGAGGGGCCCGCGGCCGAGGCGCCCGAGCCGGGTGTCCGCGTGCCCGCCGCGCCGCCGCCCGAAGTGGTCTTCAGCGCCCCGACCGGCGGCGAAGTCGACGTCCCGGTCGACACGAGCCTCCGGATCCAGTTCTCGCGGGACCTCAACCCGAAGACGATCGACGGTCACGTGACGGCCGCGTACCGCGCGCCGGACGGCTCGGCGAGCGTGCCGGCCGCGCCGGCGTTCACGACCGTCTACCGTCCGGGGAATCGCGTGCTGGAGATCACCTTCACCCAGCCCCTCGAGCGCTTCCGCGCGCTCGTCGTCACGCTCGACGAGGGTATCCTGGGCACCGACGGCCAGGCGCTGAAGCCCTGGTCGGTCAGCTTCAACGTCGGCGGCTAGGCGGCCGTGGTGAAAGTCGACACGGCCTGTGAGGCGCAGAGAACCGGGCCACAGAGACACGGAGACACCGAGAAAACCCTGGAATTCTCTGTGTCTCCACGTCTCTGTGGTTGCTTCCTCCGGGTCTCGCAGCCCAGAAGCACTTCCGCCACGGGCGGCTAGGCGACGGGGCCCTGCGCCAGCAGGGCCGCAATGCGCTCCCGCACCTCGGCGACGAGCTCACCACGCGCGTTGGCATCGCGGCCGGCGGTCTCGATCGGCGTCCCCACGCGGATGCTGAGCGTCGAGGGGTGCAGCAGCCGGCTGCCGCGGGGCATGATGTCCGGGCCGCCCTGCACGGCCACCGGCACGATCGGCGCCCCCGCCTTGATCGCCATCAGGAACCCGCCCGACTTGAACGGCAGCAGCTCGCCGTCGCGGCTGCGCGTGCCCTCCGGGAAGATCAGGAACGAGCCGCCCGCCCGCAGCGCCGCCGCGCCCTGTTCGATCGAGCGCAGCGCGGACTCCTTGCGCCGCCGGTCGATCGGGATGAAGCCGCCCACGCGAAACGCCCGCGCGAGCAGCGGAATCCGGTCGATCTCGTGCTTGTAGAGGATGTGCATCCGCGGGTGCAGCGCCTCGAACAGGATGGGCGGGTCGACGTTGCTCTGATGGTTCGCGCAGTACACCGCCGCGCGGTCGAGCGGCAGGTGCTCGGCGCCGGCGATGGCGAAGCGGATGCCCGAGAGGGCCAGCGCCAGGCGCACGCCCGTGTGCCCGAGGAAGTACAGCGCGCGCTGGGACCGGAAGACGATGGCGAGGACCATGCCGACCGGTGCGGCGACGAGCACGTAGAGGGAAACGCCGACGTAGGTGAGGACGGAGCGGAGGACGATCATGGAAATGCAGGAATGCGAAAAAGGCAGGAATGCAAAAATGCGGAACGATCCGCCTTCCTGCATTCCTGCATTCTTGCCTTAGTGCATTTCGATGGCTACGACGCGCGCGCCGTGCGGCGGCCGGGCGCGGCCGCGGCGGCCGCGCGGGGCGCCACCTTCACGACCTTGGTGCGGGCCGCCGAACGCGCCTTGGTGACAGGCAGCGCTCGAGCGCGTGGTCGACCTTGGCCTCGATGTCGGCGGCGCTCTCGACGCATCACCTCGGAGACCTCCGAGATGACGAGGAACTTGGCGCGATCGAGCATGCGCTTCTCCCGGAACGACAGGCTCTTGGACTTCGCGAGGAAGGTCAGGTTCTTCAGCACGTCCGCGACGTCGTAGATCGAGCCGCTGCGCATCTTGTCGGAGTTGTCCTTGAAGCGGCCCTTCCAGTTCTGGTGGTTGTCGATCTTGCCGTCGCCGAGCAGGCCGAACAGGCGCTCGACTTCCTCGTCGCTGATGGCCCGCCGAAGGCCGACGCCGTCGACGTTGGCCAGCGGGACGAGCACCGTCGTCTCGTTGGCGACGATCCGGAGATGATAAAAACCGCACGTCGTGCCGAGAATCGTTTTCTCTTCGATTCGCTCAACGATACCGAGACCATGGTTCGGGTAGATGACCTTGTCGCCGACTTCAAATGTCACGGTTCCCCCTGTAGCCCCTGAATACCCCTGCGTTATGAAGCGCGCAGTATGGAAGGCCGAAATTGTGCCAGCAGTCCTTTAAGTATAGCTCGCCGACAGACCAAAATCAACGAGAAATGGCCAAAAACGGCGACTTTACGGCCAAAACCCGCCCTGAGCGGGCGGCTGGCGGGACGGGCGGGGCCTGGGCGGGCGGAGGGGGCGGCGCCGGGTGCACGCGCTTGCGCGCGGACGCACCCGGCCCCTGGGCATCCGTTGCTACTCCGTTACGTGGACGGTAATCGTCGAGCACATGTCGGGCAGCGTCTTGTGCAGGTCGTCGCCGGCCTGGACGGTCAGCGTGTGGTCGCCCGGCGTCAGCTGCAGGTCCATCTCGGTCGAACCGTTGCCGAGGTGGATCCACGGATCGGCCTTCGGGATCGCTTCGCCCACCGGCAGGCACTGCGTGTCGACGCCCACGTGCTGGTGCGCCATGCCCTCTCGCGCCATCTCGGGCGTGCCCTCGGGGACCGCCATCAGCATGTAGTTCTCCATGCCGAGCTGGAGGTGGACCGGGCTCTTGACGGTCGCGCCGTCGGCCGGGGCCACGAAAAAGACGCGGGGCGTGGTCGAAGCGGCCGGGGCGGCCGGGGCCGCCGCGGCCGCCGGCGGCGTCGCCGGGGCCTCCTCGGCCGGCTGGCTGCCGCCGCAGGCGCTCACGCCGAGGGCGAACACCAGGGCCATCGCCGCGTGGCCGAGGGGGGATCGCAGGGGGTTCATCCGGAAAGTGCTGGCATGCATGGGGGAGTCTCCTTGATTAGAATGTCGGCCAGGGTCAGGCAGACCTGCGTCATGATAGCCCGACACCGGCCATCCGGCCAACGTTTCGTCCCTCAGTCCACAGTCGAGCCCGGCGGAGGACTCCCCCAGATGCGCTGTCCGCTCCGCCCGGCGCCCCGATCCGATGGCGTCTGATCCCGACGCGCCCACGCTCGGGTCGGACGCACCGTCCGGCGACGCCACGCTCCTCCAGCCCGGGCAGGCCCTGGGGCCGCGATACCGCATCATCAGGCTGATCGGCGCCGGCGGCATGGGCGCGGTCTACGAGGCCGAGGATCACGAGCTCGGCGTGACGGTCGCGCTCAAGGTGATCCGGCGCGACACGGCCGGGGACCCGGTGACGGCGCGCGACTGGGAGCGCCGCTTCAAGCGCGAGCTGCTCCTCGCCCGCCGCGTCACCCACCGGAACGTCGTCCGCATTCACGACATCGGGGAAGTCGACGGCCTGAAGTACATCACGATGTCGTACATCGAGGGCGCCGACCTGGCGACCGTGCTGCGCGACGCCGGCCGGCTGCCGATTGCGCGCACGCTGAAGCTGGCGCGGTCCATCGTGGCCGGGCTGCAGGCCGCCCACGAGGCGGGCATCGTGCACCGCGACCTGAAGCCGGCCAACGTGATGGTCGACGCGCAGGACGAAGCGTACGTGATGGACTTCGGCATCGCGCTGGCGTCGGGCGAATCCGACGGCGCGCCCGCCGGGCCGCAGACCCGATCGCGCGTGCCCGCGTTCGACGGCGCGACGAAGTCGCAGGGCGTGGTGGGCACGATCGAGTACATGGCGCCCGAGCAGTTCCGGGGCCAGACGGTGGACCAGCGGGCCGACATCTACGCGTTCGGCCTGATGCTCTACGACATGCTGAGCGGCGTTCGCCGCTCGGACCACACGCGGACGCCGCTCGACGAGCTGACGGGGCGGATGAAAGCGGCGCCGCCGCCGCTGCGGACGCTGGACGCCGACATTCCCGAGGCGCTGGAGAAGGTGGTGGCGCGGGCCGTGGATCCCGATCCGGCCGCCCGCTTCCAGACGACGGCCGATCTCGCGGCGGCGCTGCACGGCCTGGACGATCGCGGGCGCCGGCTGCCCGTGCTGCGCCGGTTCAGCCCGCTCCAGCTCGCGGGGGCCGTGGCGGTGGCGGTCGTGTCGCTCGTCGGCGCGTGGTGGTACACGCGGCCGCCGGTCGCGCCCGCCGTCCAGTCGTTCCTCGTGGCCAACTTCGACAACGAGTCCGGCAACCCCGTGTTCGACGGCGCCGTCGAGGAAGCCGTGACGATCGCGCTCGAAGAATCGGGGTTCCTGACGGCGTACCAGCGGAGCGACGCGCTGCGGATCGCGACGCAGATCGGCGCCGGCGACACGCTCAACGAGCCCGCGGCGCGGCTGGTGTCGGCGCGCGAGGGGGTGAACCTCGTCGTGACGGGCACGATCGCGAAGGACGGCGCGGGCTACGCCCTCGCGATCCGCGCGGTGGCGCCGGGCGAGGACGAGTCAGGGGACCGGACGGTCGCCAGCGCGCGGACGACCGCCGCGAGCGAGCAGGACACACTGGGCGCCGTCGTCAGCCTGGTCGCCCGCGTCCGCACCGCGCTCGGCGACGCGGATCCGGACAGCGGCACGCTCGCGCAGCCGGAGACGTTCACCGCCGGATCGCTGAACGCGATGCGCGCGTACGCGCGCGGGCAGCGCCTGTTCTACGAGGGTCAGGACGAGGAAGCGCTGGCGGCCTATCGTGAAGCGATCGGCTACGACGCGAACTTCGGCCGCGCGTACGCGGGCATGGCCGGCATCTACCAGCACCGCCAGCAGCAGACCGAGATGGCGGCGGCCTACGACCAGGCGCTGCAGCACCTCGACCGCATGACCGAGCGCGAGCGATACCGCACGCTCGGCGCGTACTACGTGCTGGTCGCGCGCAACTACCCATCGGCGATCGAGAACTACGAGGCGCTGGTCAGCAAGTACCCCGCCGACAACGCGGGCCACGCGAACCTCGCCCTTGCCTATCTCTACACCCGCGACATGGCCCGGGCCGTCGAGGAGGGCCGGCGCGCGATCGAGATCTATCCCGAGAACCGCCTGCAGCGCGCCAACTACGCCAGCTACGCGATGTACGCCGGCGACAACGAGACGGCCATCCGCGAGTCGAAGACCGTGCTCGGCGCTCTCGTCAACGCGGGCAGCCCGGCGCCGAGCGGCGCCGTCGACGTCTTCGCGTTCCTGACGCTGGCGCGCGCCAGCGCCGCGGCCGGCGACATCGCGGGGGCCGAAGCCGCCTACGCACGGCTCGCTGCCGCCGGCGGCGTGGCGGCCTCGCTCGCGAGCCTGGGCCGCGCCGACATCGCGATGGAGGGCGGCCGCTACCGCGAGGCGGTGGATCTCCTGAACGCTGGCATCGCCGCGGACCGCGCGGACCACGACGCGGAGGCCGAGGCCTCGAAGCAGGTGGCGCTCGCCGAGTCCCGGCTCGCCATGGGAGACACGGCCGGCGCCGCGGAGGCCGCCGGGCGCGTGGCCGCCCTTCGCACGCACGAGAGCGTCCTCGTGCCCGCCGCGCTGGTGCTGGTGGAGGCCGGAAAGACCGATCAGGCCGCCGCCATCGCCGACACCCTGCGGAACTTGCTGCAGTCGCAGACGACGTCCTACGCGGAGCTGATTCAAGCGGAGATCGCGCTCAAGGCGGGCCGCCGAGCCGACGCCTTCGACCAGATGCGCGCCGCCCAGGACCGGTACGACTCCTGGCTGGGGCACTACCTGCTCGGGCGGGCGCACCTCGACGCGGGACAGGCCGTCGAGGCGATCGGGGAATTTCAGCGCTGCCTGGATCGGCAGGGCGAGGCGACCGACGTGTTCATCGACGACAAGTCGACGCTGCACGACCTGCCGCCGGTGTACTACTGGCTGGCCAAGGCCAGCGAGCAGATCGGCGGCACGGCGGCCGCCCGCGCCAACTACCAGCGGTACGTCGATCTCCGCGCCGACGCCGACCCGCCCGATCCGCTCGCCGCCGAGGCGACAGAGCGGCTGGACGCCCTGCCCCACTAACCCCCGGGCGCCGCGCTCGCGTCGGCTACGGCACCAGGAAGCAGGCCGAGAACTCCGACGTGTTGCCGCCCGAGTCCGTGGCCGTTGCCGTGATAGCCGAGCCCGAGGGCGCGTTCCCGGGGACGGCGCCGGAGAAGGCGGTCGAACCCGACCCGTTGGTCGATACCCCGATCGATCCCACGTGGATCTCCCCCTCACCGTAGCCGCTCGGGTCGCACGCGGCCGAGCGGTAGAAGTCGATGGTGAAGCCGGCCGACGGCGAACTGTCCAGCGTGCCGTCGATCTGGGTCGTACCCGTCCCGGTCACCACGGACACCAGCACGGGGAAGTTCTGCTTGCCGTCGCCCTCGGGAGCATCGTTGGGCGTCACGCCGTCGCTGCCCAGATCGATGCCCAGGCCGGCGTTGTCGTACATCGCGTTCCCCTGCAGCGCGTTGTTCGACGCCGAGAAGAACGTCAGGACGCCGGCGCCCCCGTTGTCCGCGATGACGTTCTCGGTGACGTTCGCCCCCACCGTGCCGAATAGACCGATGCCGACGTCCGTATTGGGCACGGGGTTGAGGCCGTCGGCGTCCACACCGATCGTGTTGTGGCGGATCGCGATCCCCGGCGCCGTGCCAATCCACAGGCCCGTGAAGTTTCCGGAGATCACGTTGCCCTCAGCCGCCGTCGCCCCGCCGATCTGAATGCCGGTGTGGTTCCCATCGGTGTAGACGCCGCTGTGGCAGCAGCCCGGGTCCGGGTTGCTGAGCTGCCCGTTGCCGAGCGCCGCCGTTCCATCGGCGGTGGTCCCGATGAGGTTGCCGACGATGTGCACGTCGTTGGCGACGATGGCGATCCCGTCGCTCAGGTTGCCCGAGACGACGTTGAGCTGCACCGGCAGCGTGCCGCCGATGACGACCCCTGACGTGGAGATCTGGATCCCGTTGTCCACGTTCCCCCGGGCGAGCGTGCCGGTCGGATCCGTCCCGACCTTGTTCGAGATGACCAACGCCGGCGTGCCGCCGTCGGTGCCCTCGAACTGCAGGCCGTTGCCGGTATTTCCAGAGATCACGTTGCTGTTGACGATGACGCCGGGCGTGTCCGCGACGAGCAGGCCGCCCGTCGTGTTGCCGCGCACCCGCGGGCCGTAGTTGATCAGCGTGACGCCGTCGATGTAGTCGGTCGGACTCAGGCGCACGAAATCGTTGTCCAGGCCCAGCCCGATCGTGTTGCCCGTGATCTCGTTTCCGCTACCAGCGCCCTGGAGGCTGATCCCCCAGCTCGCGTTGCCCGACACCACGTTGCCCACGACGTAGGCGTTCGCGGTGGACCCGTAGATGGACAAGCCCGGGAAGGCATTGCCCGCCGGCACGAGCCCGGTCGCGTCCATCCCGACGATGTTGCCCGTGATCGACGTGCCGGTCCCGCCGCGCATGACGATGCCGTCGAGGTTAGCGGAAATCACGTTGCCGTCTACCTGGTGACCGTCCGTGTCGATCAGCACGCCGCTGTGGTTGCCGGGTCGGCTGCCGCCGCCGCCGCCGCCGCCGGTCGTGTCCACGCCGAGGTAGTTGTCCTGGACGATGTCACCGGCCGCGCCGTGCAGCCAGATCGCCCGGCCGCCGCTCAGCGGATCGACCGTGCCGAACTTGTTGATGGCGAAACCGGCGATCGTCGAGCCTCCGGCCGTGACGTCGAACCCGCTGACGTCGGCGTTCGGGGGAAGCCCGGCCCACCGCAGCTCGACGAGCGGCACCTTCGTGCCGGGGTTGTAGCCTGGCTGCGTCCTCGCGTCCACGATCGCCGGACTCGCGATGGCCGGCAGCGCCGACGTGATGTCGATCTGATACGGCGCCGCGCCCGGGATGGCGAAGTTGATCGTGTCGGTGACGCCGGTGTGCGCGTTGTTGTCCAGCAGCGCCTGCCGCAGCGACCCAGGGCCGCTGTCGTTCGTGTTCGTCACGACGAACATCATCGGCACCGGCGGCGGCGTCGAGACCATGAACGACGCCGACACGCCGTCGGGCGAGCCGGGCGGCGTCGCCAGGAGCGAGAACACGCCGGTGCCGGTGATCCGCAGGTTGCTGAACGTCGCGCGTCCGATCCCGTTGGTGACGGCGGTGTTGCCGGTGACCGAGGCCACGGCCGACGGCAGCAGCGACAGCGTGACGTTGACGCCGGGCACCACCGCGCCCGTGCCGTCGGTGATCGCCACCACGACGGCCGGCGTCATGACGTCGCCGGTGAAGACGTTGCTCGGCCCGACGATGTACGCCGCGCCGTTGGTGCCCGGCAGGGGCGCGTTCGCCACGGCGATCGTGAACGACTTCGTGTAGCTCTGCGAGGGCGATCCGCCGTCGACGACGCGCAACGTGGCCGCGAAGGAGGCCACCGAGCTCGGCGTGCCCGTGAGCGCGCCGGTCGACGGGTTCAGGAACACCCCGGCCGGCAGCGATCCCGCCGCGAGGCTCCACGTGTAGGGCGGCGTGCCGCCCTGAGCCGCGAGCGCGGCGCTGTAGGCCTGTCCGAACGTCCCGCCGGGCAGCGACGCCGTCGTGATGACCAGCGACGTCGGCGGATCCGGCTGCACGACGCCGTCCTCGATGTTCGGAGCCTCGGAGTGGATCACGATGTCGGGCAGGCTCGTCGGGTCGTTCGGGTCCGGGTTGAACTGATCCTCGGGCGGAATCGACGCGGTCGGCGTCAACTGGAACGCGCGCAGTGTGATCTTCACCTCGTCACCGGGCGCCAGCGCGTAGGTCGCGTTGCTGATAAGCGGATTCGAGATGAGCGGGTTGCTGATGAGCGGGTTCGAGATCAGCGGGTTGCTGATGAGCGGGTTCTGGATGACGGAGATGACCTCGTCCTGCGGCACGTTGTACGAGTTACACACGCCGTCGGCGCCCACGCCCGCGGCGCCGCTGAAGGCCTGCCGGTAGATCAGCAACTGAAAGAGATAGTTGCCGGCCGCGTCCGGATTGTTCGGGTTGGCCGCCTCGAGCCGCGCGGCGTTCACGAGGTTGACGAGCGCGATGTACGCCGTCGACGTGTTCCCCGTGTTGCTCGCCGTCCAGGTCACGTCCTGGATGTCGTAGATCGTCGGGTTGCTGATGAGCGGGTTCGAGATCAGCGGATTGCTGATGAGCGGATTCGAGATCAACGGGTTGCTGATCAGCGGATTCGAGATCAACGGGTTGCTGATCAGCGGATTCGAAATCAGCGGGTTGCTGATGAGCGGATTCGAAATCAGCGGGTTGCTGATGAGCGGGTTGTGGACGTCGTCGTTGGTCGGGTCGTCAGGCGACGGGTTCGTGGCGTCGAGGTTGTACGTGATGCTGCCGGTCAGGCCGCCGGCCACCGGCTGCGGCGTGCACGGCGGCACCGAGGGATCGGCCGGCACCGGCACGACGCAGGAGATCTGGTTCACGTCGACGCGGATCGATCCGGTGGCGCCCTGCCGCACGAACAGCGTCTTGGTGGCGCTGGAGTACGGCAGGATGACGGCGTCGACCTCGTCCACGTCCGCTGACGCGTCCTCGAGGAAGTTCGCGTCGAACGACGACACGGGGCGCCCGTCGGGCGCCACCGCGATCCGGAAGAACGCCGTCTCGCCCGTGCGGTTGGACACCTGCACCGGGAACGCGCGCGGGATGATGTCGAGGAACTTGTACGTGGTCGGCCCGCTCACGACGAGGCCGGCGTCGATCTGCGCCGTGAGCACGTCGGCGTTGCGCGAGCCCGGATTGATGCACGACGGCAGGCCGGTGCCCGGCGGCGTGTAGTTCGACCAGTTGCCGTCGACGGGCGGCAGGACGTGCCGGTCGTCGGCGAACACCGTCCGGTAGCCGACGTAGGGCACGTCGCCCGCCGCGGCGGCCCAGCGCCAGCCGCCGGTCGTGGAATCGGGTACGAAGCTCACGGCCGGCACGAGGTCGATGTAGTCGCCGAGGAACGCCTGGTTGCCGCTGCCCGAATGCGGCGAGTTCACGCGGTTGACCTGCCGCACGCATTCGGGCAAGCCGGGATCGCTGCCGAAGTCGGGCCGGCACGGCGGGTTGACCGCCGCCACGTCGTCCACCGTCTCGCCGCCCTTGGCGATGAGGTCGTCGATCTGGAGGTACGCCTTCAGCGGGTACTGCGAGACCTGCGTCGTCGATCCCGACTGGAGCAGCTGGCCGGTGCCGGGATTGAGCAGCGCCGCGCGCAGGTCCATGAGGCGATCGATCCCGTCGATGTAGCCGGTCGGCCCGAGCTGGCCGCGCGCTTCGTAGTAGACGAGCATCAGCCGCCCGCCGCCGAAGCTCAGGCGCGGCATCACCTGCGGTCCGGAGTTGCGCTCCTGCGGGAGGAGGCCGAGGCCGATCCGCGAGGTCGGCACGTTGACGTCGCGCCGGGCGAAGTCCACGGCGCGCCGCAGCGGCGTCAGGTCGACCGCGGCCGCGGGTCCGGGCGCCTTGGCGCCCTTGCCCTTGCCGTTGCCGTTGCCGTTCGCCGCTGCGACGCCCACCGACGAGTCCGTCCACGTGATCCCGCGATCGGCCGACGAGGTGAGAACGATCCGGGGGCTGCCGTTCGCGTCGGGCGCGCCGCAGAGCGGCCCCGGCGCGGCGCCGCAGGCGTCCAGGTTCACCCGCTCCTGCCACGCGACGAACAGCCGTCCGTTATCGGCGACGGTTGCGGTTGGAAACGCATTGCTTCTGAACGCGATGCCGGCGTCCCCGAGCGACGTCGTGCGCGGAATGCTGGGCTGGTCGTAGGGATACGCGTTGGACAAGCCCGTGACGGCGATCGGGCTCGAGAACCGCCGGCCGAAGTCGGTCGACGAGACCAGGAGCATCGTCTGGGGATCGAAGGACCGCCAGACCACGTAGAGCGTGCCGCCGCCCGTCGAAGTCGGCGTGCCCGGACGGGGATCCACCGCGAGCGCGGTTCCCTGGTTGTGCGTGTAGGGCTCGTTGACCTTGGTCGTGGTCCAGCTCTGGCCGCGGTCGGTCGACCGCGCCGACGTTGATCTGGCTCCGGAAGTGCTCCTCGGTGTTCCCCTTCTTCGCCTGGCCGGGCGGGACCATCTCGGGGCCCGTGAAGGTCGTGTAACTCACGTACACCGTGTGCCCGCAGGGGTCGGCCGATGAGCCCGGCCGCGCGGGATCGACGATGAGCGCCGGCTTGTCGATGAAGCGTCCGTTGCCCGACGCGGAGCCCGTCGCGACGACCGACATGCCGCGATAGACGATCGCGCCGTGGGCGTCCTCGCGGTTGTTCAGGTCCTCGAAGCGCGCGACCGCGAGCTGGCTCCGGCCGCCGCGATCGAAAGCGAGGAACGTGAGATAGAACTGGCCGCAGGGCGCCGCGTACAGCGAGGCGTCGGTCGCCGCCGCCATGCCGTAGACCGGCGAGGACAGCGACTCGGGCGAGTGGTCCACGGGCGAGCCAGGCAGGAGCGATCCGAACCACGTGGAACCGCTCGTCGTCGACTGGGCCAGGCCGATCCACGCCTCCGAGCCGGCCTCCGACTCCCCCAGCCCGTTGTCGGCCTCGACGAAGTCGACGGCGCGGTAGTCGTTGAAGGCCGCGAAAACGTGATCGGGGTTGCGCGTCGAGACGGCCACGACCGGCTCGACCTGCCGCTGCAGGTAGAGGTCGCCCTTGACGAGCGCTTGATCGAGATCCGCGGCGTCGGTGAAGACCGGAAGGACGTTGACGTTGGAGCCGGCCTGCTGGGCCCGGATGACGTGAGCGGCCAGGGCAAGCAGGACGGCCAGAACGAACGCGCGCTTCATGGAGACGCCTCCCGGGGGGACGGGTTTGCTGGGGGAACCGAGGGGCGGATTGTACTCGGTGGGGGCCTGTGGTCATTCATATAAACGACATGAACGACCATGAACGACAAAACGCCCGCAAACGCCCGCAAACGACCGGCGCCTGGGATTCGGGGCAAAGGGGCCGCGAAAGCCCGATGTTATGATGCGGGCACGCCAGCCTTCGACGCCGGAGTGGTGAAACTGGCAGACGCGCGGGACTCAAAATCCCGTGGGGTTTACGCCCCGTGAGGGTTCGATTCCCTCCTCCGGCACTTCAGTCCCGCACCTTCCGCGACGACTCGTCGAGCACCGTGCCGGCGTCCGCCGGCAGCACCCGGCCGAGGTCGAACACGTCGTGGACCGTCCCCTTCACCTGAACGCGCGCGCCTTCGTGCGGGACGCCGCGATTCGACACGACCCAGAGGCTGCCCGTGTCGTCGCGAAGCTGGTACGCGCCCTGCCCCAGCACCGAGTAGCTGCGGACGACGCGGCCGCGCACCGTCACCGCGTGATCCCGGTAGTGCGCCGGGTCCGCCAACACATGGCCGATGCTCTTCGGCGCGCACGCAGCCATCGATATCGCGAACCCGGCGACCAGCGCGATCCGAACCAGCCGTCCCGTCATGCGCATGCTGTCCTCCTAGTGCCTCGTGGTCTCATAGATCGTGCTCGCACCGCCGCCGATGGCCGCGCCGATGAGCGCGCCCTTCTTCCCGCCCACGATCGCGCCGACACCCGCGCCGGCGGCGGTCGATCCGCCGATCACGATCGCGGTCTTCGGCCACGAGCGATGCGCCGCGGGCGGCGCCGGAGCGGCCGGCGCCACCACGATGGCGGGCGCGACCGCGGGTGCCGACGCGGCGGTACGGACGACGCGGACCGCCTGGGGCGGCGGAGCCGCGCCCATCGCGACCGGCGCCGGTGCGGATGCCGCCGTCGCGGCCTCGACGGCTGCGTCGACGAACGACGTGCGAAGCGCCGACAACGCCACGACGCCAGCGCACGCAAGAACGATTCCGACAACGAATCCGCTTACGACCTTGGCCTGTTCTGACATGGCGCCCTCCTCGTTCGTCAACGCAGGGAGCAACGGCGATGCCGGGCGCGATGACGTCGTTTTGTTAGGAATCGCGCGCGCACAACGGCTGAGCGCCCTCGCGTGAGGACGCCTCAACCAGCCGGCGCCGCTGACGCGAACGGCTGGCACCGATCTTGGTTCTCGCCCACGCATGACGAATCGACGAACCGCCAACACACTCCGTATTGCGGCCGTCGCTGTCGCGCTGTCGACGGCGGCTGCCACGCTAACGGCTCAGGCGCCTGTCGAGCCGCCCGATAACAAGTATTCGACGGCCGAAGACGTCCAGCTCGGCCGCCAGGCCGCGGCCGAGGTGGAGAAACAGTCGCCGATCCTGAAGGATGACGTCGTCACGCGGTATCTCGAGTCGCTCGGCCGCCGGCTCGTGAGCGCGATTCCGGCGCGCCTGCGGCAGCCGGCGTTCCAGTACACGTTCAAGGTCGTGGACACGACGGACGTGAACGCGTTCGCGCTGCCCGGCGGACCGGTCTACGTGAACCGCGGGATGATTACCGCCGCCCGCAACGAGGGCGAGTTGGCCGGGGTGATCGCGCACGAGATCAGCCACGTGGCGCTGCGCCACGGCACGGCGCAGGCGACCAAGGCCACGCCATTCGAATTCGGCGCGCTCGCCGGCGCGATCGCCGGGGCGATTATCGGCGGGCACACCGGCCGCATCGTCTCCCAGGGGACGCAGATCGGGCTGGGCACGTACTTCCTGAAGTACAGCCGTGAATTCGAGAGCCAGGCCGATCTGCTCGGCGCGCAGATTATGGCGCGCGCCGGCTACGACCCCCAGCGTATGGCCGACATGTTCGAGACGCTCGAGCAGCAGAACGGGCCCGGCGGGATCGAGTTCCTCAGCGACCACCCCAACCCGGGCAACCGCCGCGAGGCGATCCTCAAGGAGGCGCGAACGTTGAAGGTCAGCGCGCGGGGCGACGTCGGCGGATTCGATCGCGTCCATGCGCGGCTGAAGTGAGGCGGACCCGAAGCCGTCCCGGCGCCACCTGTTCCGTTCTGCACGAAGAATCTTGGTCCGACGCCGCTCGGCACGCGCGAGCGCCCCTCGGTCCTCTTAGACTGCGAAGTCTGTGGACTCGAGTCCGAATCCATTCGACTTGCGTCGCGAAGGAGACCTCATGTCGACACAGACCGCGCGCACCGGCCGGCGCCTCGTCCTCCTCTTCCTGATTCTCGGCCTCGCGTTTGCCACCCGCGCGACCGACGTGCGCGCGCAAGCCAGCCAGACGTACCTCCTGACGGCCGGCCAGTGGGGCGCCGCGCAGGAGGCCGCCGTCGCCGCCGCGGGCGGCACGGTCGTCCGCGGCCATGGCGCGACCGGCATCGGCGTGGTCACCTCCGACGCGCCCGACTTCCTCAGCCGCGCGCTCGCGAGCCACGCCTTCACGGACGGCGCGGCCGACCCGGCGATCCAGTGGGTGTCGCCGAACGAGAACGTCAGTTCGGCGGTCGTGACGGAAGGCGACGAAACGTTCGTCCACGCCCAGTGGAACATCCAGGCGGTCGACGCGCCCGGCGCGTGGGCCACGGGCCTGACGGGCTACGGCGTCCGCGTGGCGGTCGTCGACGGCGGGATCTACAACGCGCACGTCGATCTCGCCGCGAACGTCGACGCCGCGACCTCGGTCTCGTTCGTGCCGGGCTCGGCCTTCAATCAGGACGTCGGCACCTTCTGGCACGGCACCCACGTCGCCGGCATCATCGCCGCCGCCGACAACGGCATCGGGACGATCGGCATCGCGCCCCGCGCGACGATCGTCGGGGTGAAAGTCCTGGACAACGGATCCGGCTCGTTCGGCGCCGTCATCTCCGGCCTGCTCTACGCGTGCACGCCGCAGGCCGAAGGCGGCGCGGGCGCCGACATCGTCAACATGAGCCTCGGCGTCGTGTTCCCGCGCGGCGGCGGCAACACGGGCGCGGGGCCGCTCGTCGCCGCGATGAACAAGGCGGTCAACTTCTGCTCGAGCCGGGCGCTCGTGATCTCGGCGGCGGGCAACGACGGGCTGGATCTGGATCACGCGAAGAGCCTGATCTCGGTGCCGGCCGAGTCGGGCGGCGGCCTCGCGGTCTCGGCGACGGGACCGATTGGTTTCGCGCTCGGCGCGACGAACTTCCGCCGCCCGGCCTCATACACGAACATCGGCACGTCCGTGGTTTCCGTCGCCGGCCCGGGCGGCGACTTCGTGCTCCCGGGTGACGATTTTTGCGGAGTTCCTGCCGAGCCGGCCGGCACCATTGTCGCGCCCTGCTGGGCGTTCGACATGGTGATGAGCACCATCCGCGGCAGCGGCGCCAGCACGGCGAGCTACGGGTGGGCGGCGGGCACCAGCATGGCGGCCCCCGCGGTCGCCGCCGTCGCGGCGCTGATCAAGGAACGCTTTCCGAACATCTCGGTGGGTGCCTTGAAGGCGCGGCTCGCCAATTCGGCGGACGATGAGGGGAAGAAGGGCGCGGACCCGTTCTACGGGAAGGGCTTCGTGAACGCCCGTCGCGCCGCGACGGAATAGACGCGCCTCGGGTTACCGGACCGGCTGCGCGCTCACGGCCTCCACCAGCGACGGTCGTGCAGCGACGTGGTGTCACGCAGGAGGGTCTGCCACTCGTCGGCTGAAAACCGCCGCCGTATCACGCTCGTCAGCATGGCGCCGAGCGCCATGCTGACGACGAACAGCGTCAGGAACGTGAACAGCAGCGTGAAGACGGCGTCATAGCCGCCGGTCCAGCGCATGGCCACGTCCGCGAAGAGGCGAAAGAGGCCCTCGTGGCGCCAGGCCCAGACCGCGGAGAGGACGAACGCCCCGAGCAGAAGCGCTTGCCGGGTCCTCAGGAGGATCCGGGCGCCTTCTTTCGGCGTCATCCCGACGACGAGCCGCCGCTCCCCTTGAACTGATCCGCCTCGTCGGCGAACAGCACATTGAAGCTGGTGAGGGACCCGTAGCAGCCGCTGACGTAGGTCTGCAGCTTGACCTTCACATCGTCGGAGAGGTCCGAGGCATTGACCTGCTGCTCGAGCGTGCGCAGGCGGTTGCGGACCATCACGATCTTGTGGAAGAACGTCTCGATCGGCCAGCTCTTCTCCTGCTGGCCGTCGGCGCCGGGACGCAGGACGAGCGTCCCGCCGCGCCACTTCTCGGCCGGCACCGCCGGCGTGATGCCCGCTTCCTCGCGGATGATGCGGCGCAGCAGGAGTTCGAGATCGTCGGATGTGGATGGCATGGCTGGGGTGATCCTCTCCCGGTCGCTGACGATCGGAAACGGGGCGGCGGCGCCCCGCGCTGCGCGGGGACCGCGCAGGGCGGGCCGGGCCCCGAATGGCGCCACCCGGGGCCCGCCGCGGTAGTTGTGCTCGCTGCGGCAATAGCCGCACGCCACGCGCAGCGGCTGGCTGTCGGCGTCCACGACGATCACGGTGTGCGAGCGGTCGGTCTTGCAGGCGCGACAGAAGTCCTCGACGGCCCCGCCCACGCGATAGGTCTGGCCTGGTGGCATGTCCAGTCCATCGTCTCACGACCCGACGGATTCAGAACCGCCGTGTGATATTGAACCCCAGGTGCCAGCCGGTGACCCCGACGTCGCCGCGCGCGATCTGCCCCATCGTCGTCGCGACCGAATCCGAGACGTTCAGCTGGAACACGTGGCCGCCGAGCCGCTTCTCGATGGCGAAGCTCGCATGGTCGCGGTGCTCCGCGTAGCCGGACAGCCGCGGCGCCCACTCCCCCACCAGGTACACGGACGAGAGGACGCGCACGCGCCCGCCGAAACCCACGAGGAACGTGTCGCGATCGGCCACGGCCGCCTGCTCGAGCAGGTTCGCGTGGTGCACCCACGTCGGCTCGACCGACACCGACACGCGATCGCCGACGATCCGCGTCGCGATGACGCCGAGCGCGGGCGTGAACGACGCCGGGTTCGCGCCGGACAACCCGAAGTTGTCGGTGCCCTCGATCGACGCGAACGCCGCGATCTCGAACGGCATCCCCGGCGACTGCCGCGTCAGGCCGTACCGGCCGAAGAACTCGATCGTCTTGTTGCTCGTCCGGTGGATCGCGACGTCGGCGCGAGCGGTCAGGCCGTACCGGTATTCGAAGCCGACCTGGGCGCCCGAGTCGATGCCGAAGAGGCCGGCCGCGCCGGCGTCACCGATCGTCTCGGCGAACCGGTGCGTGATCCGCATCTCGCTGCCGTGCGCGGGCACGCGCAGCGACGTCGGCAGCGACACGAGGGTGTAGTCGGGCTGCGCGAGGCGCTCGGCGCGCTCGTCGGGCCCGGGGTTGGAAGAAGCCGGGGCTGGCTGGGCGGCGGCCTGCGCCGCCGCCCACATCACCAGCCCGACGGCCAGAAGAACCGACTGAACCGTGCGAGTCATGCCGTTCAGTAGTTGATGCCGCCGTCGGACGGCGGGTCCGGCGCGACGTCGCCGTTGATGCTGCCGACCATCGTCGGATGGATGGTGCAGTGGTAGTTGCCCGCGTTGCCCGCCGGCAGATCGTGGGCGAGGCTCGACCCGCCGGCGCCGATCTCGCCGAAGTCGATCGACCCGTCGTCCATCACGATGTGGTGCAGAACGCTCGTGTTGTTCTTGAACACGATCTGGCTGCCCGTGTCCGCGTGCACCGGGTTAGGGGTGTACGCCTGATTGCCGTCGTTGCCAACGATGCTCACCGTCACCGCGGTCGAGCTCGTCGTGGGCGACGGCGAGGTCGGTGTCGAGCCGCCGCCGCCGTCGCTGCCGGCGCCGCCGCTGCTGCACGCCGAGAGTGCGAACGCCGATACCAGCGCCGCGGCCAAGGTCCAGTTCATACGCATGCGATCTTCTCCCTCCAGAGAAATGAGTTGCCATGCGTAGAGCAAGGGCGATGCCAGCGAAATGGCTGGGCAATCCGAGCCAGGCGGCGGTCCGGCCTTACTGCGCGCGTAAACGCTTACGCGAACGGTCGACCGGCGTCGATCAGTCGATGCGGGTACTTGGCGAGGTAGTACGAGAGCGCGCGCTGGCTGATGCCCATCGCCTCGGCGGCGTCCTTCTTCACGCCGCCCGCCTGGTCGAGCGCGCGGCGGATCGTCTCGCGCTCGGCCCACTCGATGTTGGCGCGCAGGCGGAGCGACGGCAGGCCGGACGCCTGGGGCGTGATGGCGCCGAGCGTGGAGATTGCGCCGGCGCCGATCACCGGACCGGTCGTCAGCACCACGGCGCGCTCGATGGCGTTCTCGAGTTCGCGCACGTTGCCGGGCCAGTCGTACTCGCGGAGCGAGGCGAGCACGGTCTCGTCCACCCGCTCGATGCGCCGCCCCGTACGCTGGGCGTGCTTGGCCACGAAGTGGCTGACGAGGGCCGGGAGATCGTCCAGGCGCTCGCGCAGGGGCGGCAGGTGGATCGGGATCACGTTGAGGCGGTAGAAGAGATCCTCCTGGAACCGGCCGTCGGCCACCATCTGCCGCAGGTCGCGGTTGGTCGCGGCGATCACGCGCAGGTCGACGCGCTCGGTCCGCTCGGACCCGAGCGGCTCGAACTCGCGCTCCTGCAGGACGCGCAGCAGCTTGGCCTGCAGCGCCGCCGCCATCGTGCCGATCTCGTCGAGGAAGATGGACCCGCCATTCGCGAGGGCGAACTTCCCTTTCTTCGTGGCCGTGGCGCCCGTGAACGCGCCGCGGACGTAGCCGAACAGCTCCGATTCGAGCAGCGCCTCGGGGATGGCCGCGCAATTGACCTTGATGAGCGGCATCTCGCGCTGGGGGCTGTGGTGGTGGATGGCGCGCGCCACGAGCTCCTTGCCCGTGCCCGTCTCCCCGGTGATCAGCACCGTGCTCTTCGTGTCGGCCACGAGCTCGGCGCGCTTCACGACGTCCTGCATCGCCTTGCTGCGCCCGATGATCCCGTAGTGGTCGAACCGCTCGTCGCGCTCCGACACGAGGTAGCGGTAGTCGTTCGTCAGCCGCTGGTGTCCGAGCGCGCGTTCGACCACGACCAGCAGCTCGTCGATCTCGAAGGGCTTCTGGAGGTAGTCGAACGCGCCCAGCTTCATCGCCTCGATCGCGTTCTCCACGGTCGCGTGGGCCGTCATCATCACAATCTGCGGCCGCTCCTGCTCGGGCGTCGCGGCGGCGAGCTCGCGGACCAGGTCGAGGCCGCTCAGCTCCGGCATCACGTTGTCGACCACGAGCACGTCGAACGGCCGCTCGCCGAGCAGCCGGCGCGCCTGGCGCGGATCGGTGGTCTCGGTCACTTCGTGGCCCGCGCCCCGCAGCGCGCGGCCGAGCGCCTTGAGAATCTTCTCTTCGTCGTCCACGAGGAGGACGGATCCGTGCTGCGGCGACATCAATCGGCGCTCCCGGCCGCGGCGGCGGCGCGCGCCGGCAGCTCAATCGTCACCTCGGTCCCGCGTCCGACCGTGCTGGCCACCGCCAGCGCGCCGCCCAGGCCCTCGACGATGTTCTTGGCGATGGGCAGGCCCAGGCCGGTGCCGCCGCGCCGCGTCGTGAAGTAGGGATCGAAGACCTGCTGCAGGTCGGCCGGCGCGATGCCCGATCCGCGATCCGACACGACGAGCCGCACGCGGCCGTCCGCCGCCGACGCCCGGAGCGTGACCGGCCCGGTCGAGGCGTGCCGCGCGTTCTCCAGCAGGTTGACGAGGGCGATGCGCAACCGCGCGGCGTCGGTGTCGATCGCCGGCAGGTCCGCGGCCAGGTCGAGCTCGACGGGCGGGCCCGGCGACGCCGCCGCGGCGGCCGCCGACTCGCGGCACAGGGCGCCGAGATCCGCCGGGGCCAGCTCGAAGCGGATGGGCCGCGAGAAGTCGAGCACCTCGTGCACGATCCGGTTCAGCCGCACCACCTCGTCGTCGATGTCCGCGATCGCCTCGCGCATGGCGGCCTCGGTTCCGGCATCCTGCCGCAGCGTGTGCAGCGCGGCCTTGATGATCATCAGCGGGTTGCGGATCTCGTGGGCGATGACGGTCGACAGGCGGCCGAGCGACGTCAGGCGTTCCTTCTGGGAGCTCTCGCGCTGGAAGCGGGCGATCGACTCGGTCAGCGTGTTGAACGTCGAGGCCAGGAGGCGCGCGTCGGCGTCACGCCAGCGGCTGTCCTGCACGGGGATCCTCCGCGTGAGGTCGCCCGTCGCCGCCACCTCGCGCATCACGTCGGTAATATCGGCCAGCGGCCGCGTGATCGTGCCGGCGACGGCGAAACCGAGGATCGTCGCGAGGATCACCGACACGAGCGCGGTGGCGGCGAGGCCCGCGTGAATCGTCTGGAGGCCGCGGAGGAGTTCGGTGCGCGAGCGGAGAATCAGCGCGACCGGCACGCCGCCACCCTCGGGCGCCGTCCCGTCCGCCGTGAGGGGGCGCGGCAGGACGAGGAAGTCCTCGCCGTTCAGCGAGAGGCGCGAGATCCCGCCGGTCCCGAGGCGCGTGCCGAGCACGTCGAACGTGTCGCGCGGCAGCGTGGCGGCGAGCACGCGGCCGTCGAGGCCGAAGGCCACGTCGCTGCCCGTGATGCCCTTCAACTGGCCCGCCAGCGCGCTGTCGAACAGGAATCCCACGCTCACCGTGCCGAGGATCTCGGGCTGCTCGAGGCCGATCGTGATTGGCACGGTGACGAGCTGGAGCACGCCGTCGGGCCGCGCGAGCAGGCTGAACCGCTCGCGGCCCACGCGCGCCTCGGCGATGGCCGGCGCGATGGCGTCGACGAGCGGGGCGCCCGGAATCGGGCCGACCGTGGCGAGCACGCCGCCCGTCCGGTTCGTCACGAGCAGGACGTTCGAGCGCAGCTGGTCCTGGTACTGGCTGGCGATGTCCTGCACGGTGGGCGGGTCGTTCGTGTCGACGGCCGCCTTCATCTTCGGCGCGTCGGCGATGAATCGGGCCATCTGCGTGAACGTCTGGATGCGCGTGTCGCGCAGGTCGTCGACGATCGCCGAGGCCGTGACGGTCTCGCGCTGGAGGGTCTCCTCCGCCTGGCGCGTGAACTGGACGTTCACGAGGTACAGCGCGCCGCCGATCGCGAGCACCACCAGCAGCGCGCTCGCCAGGAAGATCCGGCCACGCAGCGACGAGAGGAAGGCGCCCAGCATGCTCAGGGCACGGTGAAGTCGAGCGGCGCGGTGGCGCCGCTCTCGACCGTGACGGACTGCGGAGCAGTGGCCGTGCCCTCATTCCACGCCACGACCCGGTAGGTGCCCGCCGGCACGTCTTCGATCCGGTAGTGCCCCGCCGCGTCGGTCACCGCAAAGAACGGGTGCGCGAAGACGAGGATGAACGCGTTCATGTGCGAGTGGATCTCACAGAACACGCGGACGATGCCCGGGCGATCGAAGCGCACGCCCTTGGACTGGCCGGCCGGGTAGCGCCCCAGATCGAAGCGCCGCGGCTTCGAAAGCGAAAAGACGTTGTGGTAGAAGGCATCCGAATTCGCGAAGTCCACGGTCGTGCCGGCCGTGATGGCTAAGACGTGGGGCACGAACGTCTCGTTGCGCTGGTCCATGCGGGTGCGGCCGGGCGCCGGCTCGTCGAAGGCGCCGGTGGGCGCCGACACGAGGTAGACCACCGAGCGGTTGAGATCCGGCAGGTCGCGGCCCGGCGGCACGACGACGTCCGACACGCCGGGCCGGCGCGCCGGCGGCGTCGCGGCGCGCACCACCCCGACCGTGCCCTCGATGACGCCGGTGTCCGCCGCCCGCTGCGGCGCCGCCGCGGCGAGGGGCATCGCCACCACGAGTGCCGCGAGGGATCCGAGCCACGGCCGCCCGAGGCCCCGCGCCATCAGAACCACCACACGGCCTGCGCGGCCAGCGCGCGCGCCCGGCGCGTGCGGCCGGCGTCCCGCCGGGTGAACTGCGCGGCGAGTTTCAGGAGCAGGTTGCGCTGAACGGTGTAGCCGGCACCGGCCTCGACGCGCGTGACCGGCGCATCCCACTCCCGCGTCTGCTGGGACCCGGTGATCTGGCTGAAGCCGAGGTGATCGGCGCGTCCCGCCACGTAAAGCCCCGGCGCGATCTTGTAGCGGCCCTCGACCCAGACGGCGAGCGCGCCGAGCGGATCGGCGAGCGCGGCCCGCCCGGGCTGCGCGGGCGGCAGCGACCAGCGGCTGTAGACCGTCTCCGCGCGAACGAGGTAGTGCCCGCGCGCGTACTCGGCATCGGCGCCCCACGCCGTTTGATCGAACGCGCCGGGCGCGGCCTGCCCGGTGGCCAGGCGCGCCGCCGCGCGCGAGACGAACGCGCCGCGCGCCGCCGACGCGCCGAGCACGAGGCCGGGGACCGGGTGGACGGCCACGCGGCCCGCGATCTGCCGGCCGCCGTTGTCGTCGGGCAGCACCGGATTCGCCAGCGTGCCGAGCGTCACGGCCATCGCGCCCTCGACGCGGTCGGTCGCCGCGCTCGCCTCCACGCCCGTGTCCCACCGGAACGCGCTCACGAGCGGCACGCCCGGCGCGGCGGCCCGGTCGCCGATCGAGTAGCTCGCCAGCCACCCGCGGCCGCGCATCTGCAGCAGCTCGTCGGCGCCGGACGGCACCGCGTCGGCGCGCAGCGAGGTGAGGTACTGATACGCCAGCGGGTAGCCGATGAGCGGGTTGTCGGACGCATAGCTGCGCCGCGCGAACGCGCCGAACACGGGCGGGATGCGGCCGATCTGCACGTCGAACCGCCTGTCCGTCCACGGACGCACGCGCACGTACAGCGCGTAGGCCTCGGGCCGGTTCCCGTTCAGGCTGCGCAGCTCGCCGAGGAACGCCACGCGGGCGCCGGCCCGCACCGATCCCGTCAGGTCCACGCGAAACAGCCGAAGGACCGAGTTTTCATAGTCGGTGTAGTTGAAGAAACCGGGATCCTTGGAACCGACCGTGCCCGACACCTCGCCGGACAGGGTGACGGGGCCGAGCACGATCGGCTCGGACGGCAGCCCCTGGGCGCCGGCCCGCGCCGCCGGGGACACCACGAGCGCCGAGCCGAAGACGAGCGCCACCCACCGGCACCGCATCCGGACAGAATGCCCCGAACGGCCCACGGGAAACAAATGAAAACGCCGACGCGGGTCAGTCGAGCTCGAGCCGATCGGCGCCGTCGCGGCCCAGGCCGACCATCAGCGTGAGGTGGTCGCGCAACTGGCGGGTGACGAGGAAGTTCTCGCGGACAAACTGCCGGGCGTTCTCGCCCATGCCGCGCAGGCGCCGGCGGTTCCGCAGGAGGAAGCGCGCGCGCAGCGCCGCGCCTTCCGGCGTGGACACGAGGAACCCGGTGCGATGGCTGGCGACCTGCAGGCGGATGCCGCCCACGTCGCCGCCGATCACGGCCTTCCCCTTCCACATCGCCTCGGACACCGTGAGGCCGAACCCCTCGCGCAGCGACTTCTGGATCACCACGTCCGCGCCCCGCTGCAGCGCGTTGATCGTCTTGTGATCGTCGGGCGGCAGGCAGAGGATGTGCAGGTCGGGATCGCCATCGGCGGCGGCGCGCACCTCGGCCAGCACCGCCGCGCCTTCCGGGTCGTCCACGGCCGTGCCGCCCGCCAGGACGAGCTGCACCGAGGGCAGGAACGCCTTCACCAGCCGGTAGGCCTGGATCACGCCCAGCGGATCCTTGAACCGGTCGAAGCGCGAGACCTGCAGCAGGACCGGCCGCGCCCGATCGATGCCGAACCGCGCCAGCTCGCGATGGACGACGGCCGGCGAGAGTTCGATGTTCTTCTCGCTCAGCGGATCGATGCTCGGCGGGATGAGGTACACCGGATGCGGCAGCGTCTGCGCGAAGTCCGCGAGCGAGAAGATGCTGGCGTCGTACTCGGCGACGAAGCCGCGCAGGTAGCGCCAGACTTCGCGGTTCGGACGGCTGACGTCGATGTGGCAGCGCCAGATCCACTGGCCGGCGCGCGCCGGGAGGTGGCGGATGAGGGCGGCCGGCTGCGGGTCGTGGATGAAGACGAACTCGGCGGGCGCCAGGATGCCGGCGAGGCGGGCGGCGTTGGCGCCGTTCACCGCCTCGTACACGTCGGTCTGCGCGGGCGTGACGCCGACCGGGTCGCCCTGGAGCGCGTTGTGGAAGCGCTTGGTGCAGTCGAAGAAAGCCGCGTCGCCCTCCATCACCTCCCAGCGGGCGTCGATCCCGAGCTCGCGCTCGAACGGCACGAGCTTCGCGAGAATCTCGGCGACGCCGCCGCCCTCGCGCGTGGAGTTCACGTGCACCACGCGCCGCCCCTTGAGCGGCGCCGCGAGCTGCCGCAGCTGGTGGACGACGTCGGCGCCGGCGACGGCGGCGTAGCGGTCGAGGAAGGCGCTCATGCGTCGCCCAGATGGCCGGCGAGCGCCGCGTGGACCTCGTCGCGCAGGTCGACGAGCGTCGTGAAGAACGGGTCGATGTTGGCGAGCGCCTCGGCCGCGGGCGCATACCGCGCGCCGAAGGTCCCGAGCCACGCCCGGAAGTCGTCGCTCCGCACCGGCGGGCGCCGCCGCGCATCCACGAAGTGAAAGAAGATGCTGCCGGCCGACATCGCGGCCACGCCCGCCGGCAGATCCCTGGGGCGCGCGATGCGGCGCCCGGTGTCGAACACCACGAGCTGGGAGCGGATGAACTGGAACTGGCGGTCCGGCCGCGCCCACGTCAGGTACTCGCCCTCGTCGATGCGCCGCTCGATCACGTCGAGGACCTCCTCCCGCAGCACCTCGAGGTCGGAGGTCCGCGTCGGGTCGATCACCGACAGGCGCTCGGCGAGCTTGTAGTCGTGCAGTCCGTGGCGCGCCCAGATCGCGAAGTCGTTGGCGTATTCGGGATCGTCGAAGTGCGGACGCAGCAGGCCGCCCCAGAAGTGATAGTCGACGCACGCGGCCGGGACGCGCTGGAGCCGGTCGCGCAGCTCGCGCACGTTCTGCGCGCGCAGGCCCGTGGCCACCTGCAGCTGCGCGCAGTCCTTCACCAGGAAGGGAGCCATCGCCCCAGATTATCGGCCTCAGAGAGTGGAAGGAAGAGGATTCCCGGGCAGCGGCGGCGCACAGCAGCCGGTCAGCCTCTCGAGCCGCTGGCGGTCCCGCGTGAGCTCAGGCGTGGAGGCGACGGCCCGCGCGACGGCGGCGCGGATCGCTGCGCGGTCCTCGTCGGCGGGCGGCGACAGCCGGTAGTGCACCCAGATGCCGTCGCGCCGCGCCTCGACCAGCCCGGCCGCGCGCAGGTAGGCCAGGTGCCGCGACGTCTTCGGCTGCGGGATCGCCAGCGCGCCGTGGAGGTGGCACACGCAGACCTCGCCGCCGGCGAGGAGCGCCAGGAGGCGCAGGCGCGTCGGGTCGCCGAGCGCCTTGCAGAGCCGCGCGAGCGGCGCGAGGGTCGAACGGGAGCGGGCCATATATCTGCCTTGACAAATATATCACGGGCGGGCTACCGTCATGACATTCGAATTAACGAATATGTTCATGGCGCGGGAGACGGACATGGCGAACACAGTCGATCAGTCGGTGCGGGACACGGTTCGGGACAAGTACGGGGCGCTGGCGCGGCAGGCCGCCGCGAGCGGCTGCGCACCCACGACGGGGTGCTGCGGCGCCGCCGACCCCATCACCTCGGGCCTCTACACGGCCGAAGACGCCGCCGCCGTGCCCGGCGCGGCCCTCGGCGCGTCGCTCGGGTGCGGCAACCCCACCGCGCTCGCCGCGCTCGAGCCCGGCCAGACCGTGCTCGACCTCGGGTCGGGCGGCGGGATCGACGTCCTGCTCTCGGCGCGGCGCGTCGGGCCGACCGGCAAGGTCTACGGCCTCGACATGACCGACGACATGCTCGCGCTCGCGCGCGAGAACCAGCGCCAGGCCGGCGTCACCAACGTCGAGTTCCTGAAGGGCGCCATCGAGGCGATGCCCCTGCCCGACGCGTCGGTCGACGTCATCATCTCGAACTGCGTGATCAACCTCTCGCCCGACAAGGACGCGGTGTTCCGGGAGATGCTTCGCGTGCTCAAGCCCGGCGGCCGCCTCGCCGTCTCCGACGTCGTGGTGCGCGGCGACGTGCCCGACGAGGTGCGGCGCGACATGGAATTGTGGGTCGGCTGCATCGCCGGCGCGCTGGAGGAAGACGATTACCGGCGCCGCCTCGAGGCCGCCGGCTTCACGGGCGTCGAGATCGAACCGTGGCGGGTGTATCGCGTCGAGGACGCGCGGACCTTCCTGGAGGCGGCGGGCCTCGACGTGGATCGGATCGCGCCGCAGGTGGAGGATCGGTTCCGGAGCGCCTTCGTGCGCGCCGTCAAGCCGGCGGCGACGTCGTGCTGCGGCCCCGAGTGCTGCAGCTAGGCGCGCTATACTGCGCTCGCCTTGGCGCATGACCGACGCGCGCGCGCCGGCGCCGCTTTCGCGGGGTTTCTCGCCCTCACGCTCGCGCTGACCTGGCCGCTGGTCTCGTCGCTCGGCGCGGCCCTGCCGAGCGACGCCGGCGACCCGGCGCTCAACACGTGGATCCTCTGGTGGAACGGCCGGGCGCTGCCGCTCACGCACGCGTGGTGGCAGGCGCCCGCCTTCTATCCGGCGAACGGCGTCCTCGCGTTCTCCGAACATCTGTTGGGGCTGGCGTGGCTGGCGGTGCCGATCGCGTGGGCGTCGGGCAGCCCCCTGCTCACCTACAACCTCGTCTTCCTGCTGACGTTCGCGCTGTCGGGCTGGGCCGCGTACCTCCTCGCCTTCGAGCTGACGGGGCGGCGCGACGCCGCCTGGGTGGGCGGCGTCCTCTACGCCTTCTGCGCGTACCGGATCGATCAACTGCCGCACCTGCAGGTGCTCGCGTCATTCGGCATGCCCCTCGCGCTGTACGCGCTCCACCGGTACGGCCGCGATGCGCGCGCCCGCTGGCTGTGCCTGTTCGCCGCCGCGTTCGTGCAGCAGGCGCTGACCAACGGCTACTTCCTGCTCTACTTCCCGGTGCTGCTCGCGTTGTGGGCCGTCTGGTTCCTGCCGTCGTGGGACCGGCGGCGGCTCGCGCCCCTGGCGGCCGTTGCCCTCGTCGCGGCCGCGGCGCTCGTGCCGGTGCTCTGGCAGTACCGCGCGGTGCACGACGCCTACGGCTTCTCGAGGCTGTCCGGCGGCCAGGCCGTGTACGGCGCCGACCTGACGTCGATCCTCTCCGCGCCCGTCCGCCTGCGGCTGTGGCGGTTTCTCCACCTCTCGAGCCGCGACGAAGGCCGGCTGTTCCCCGGCGTGATGGCGCCGCTGCTCGTGGCGCTCGCGCTCGCCCGAGCCTTGTGGCCCCCAGCCCGATGGCGGAGTCCGGCTTCAGCCGGACCGATCCGGTTCATCCGCCGCGGCCTGCTCGTCGTGGCCGGCATCTATGCGCTGGCGCTGGCCTTGCACCTCGCCGGCCTCACGGTCATCGGCTCGGGCGCGTTGGCCTTGTCCATCGCGCGCACGGACAAGATGCTGGCCGCGATCCTCTACCTGCTCGGCGCGTGGTGGCTGCTCGGTCCGCTCGTCACGACGGCGTGGCGCCGCGCATCGGCGCTGGCCTTCTACGCCATGGCCGCGATCGCGATGTGGATCTTCGCGCTCGGCCCGGACCCGACCTTCCTCGATCGGCAGGCGATCGCCGGCGCGCCGTACCGCTGGCTCCTGCTGCTGCCGGGCTACGACGGCCTGCGCGTCTCGGGACGGTTCTGGATGCTGGGCGCGCTCTGCCTGGCCGTGGCCGGAGCGCTCGCGTACGCGCGGCTGGTCCCGGCGGAAGCCCTCGGCACCGACCGCGCCGTCGCGGTGCGGCGCGCCTGGGCGGGCGCGGCTCTCGTGACGGCGGGCGCGCTCGCCGAGGTCTGGGTGGGCGCCTTCCCCCTCGTGCCGCCGCCGGCGCGCTCTCCCCTGCTCGAGGCGGACGCGCGCTTCCCGGTCCTCGAGCTCCCGATGGGCGCGGCGGCCGACATCGCCGCGATGTACCGCGGCATGTTCCACCACGAGCCGGTCGTCAACGGCTACAGCGGTTACGAACCGCCGGGCTATGACGCGATGCGGCAGGCCCTGGCCGATCGCGACCCGGCCGCGCTCGCGCGCCTCGCCGCGGAAGGCGTGCGCGACGTGCGCGTCGATCGGCGGGCCGATGCCGACGGCAGCGCCGAGCGGTACGTCGCGGCGTTTCCGGGCGTCGAACGGCTCGGCCAGTCCGCCGACGAGATCCTGTTCCGGTTGCCGGCCGCTCCCGGTTCCCCGTAGCGCGGACGCAGCGGAATCACCTTCTCCGCACTGTCGATCGTCAGCGTGGCCGTCACCGCGCCGTCGGGCGTGAGGCCGTCGGTCAGGTCGGGCCACGCGCGCGTCGTGCCCGGCTCGAGGATCTCCTTGATCACGCCGTCGGTCCGGCGGTCGATCACCGCGCCATCCGCGCCCCGATAGGTCGTGGTGAAGCGCACGTCGACGTAGGCGGCGGCCTCGCCGCGATGCTCGATGGTGAGGAGGAAGCGCGAGACGCGGCCGAAGACCACGGGCGCCCACTCCGCGCGGGTGACCACCAGGTCGTCGAGCACGGCCGCGTGGAGGTAGGCGTCCGGGCTCACGCCGTCCATGGGGCGCGGCTCGTGATCGACCGGCGCCGCGACGGATTCGCGCCGGTCGCCCAGCAGCCGATCGTTCCGCCGATCGATCGCGGCCTGGACGAGCCCGCGGTCGCGATAGAGGGATCGGCGCGGCAGCTGCCAGGCCATCACGCCGGCGTCGACGACGACGCCCGACACCAGCACCACGACGGCGATCCGCCACAACCGCGGGCCCGCCAGCCGCCGGAACCCGTGGAACGCGTACAGCGCGGCCACGGGGAACACCACGTAGAACGCGTGCGCGAGCGGCCCGCGGACCGACAGGAAGAAGCTCGCGTAGATCCAGACGCACGTGCCGGCGGCGAGCCACTTCGCCTTCGTCCACTCCGCGTCGCCCCGGCGGAACCACAGGACGGCCATCGCGATCGGCTGCGCGAGACCGGCCGCGAGCAGCACCACGACGAACGGCGCCACCCACGGTTCGCGCCACAGGAACAGCAGCCGCTCGGCGGTGTCGAGGCCGATGAAGCGCGTGATCTCGAACGCGGGGAACGACAGGAACCGCGCGACGATCGCGACGAAGTCCTGCGGCGGCTGAAAGTGAAACGCCACGGTGCGGCCGACACCGCCCGCGCCGAGGCCGTCGCGCAGGAGGGTCGGGGCCAGCAGGCTGCCGGCGACGACGGCGCCGCCGAGGGCGCCGGCGAGCGAGGGCAGGAGCGCGCGCCGCTCGCGGCGGAAGGTGTCGACGGCCGCCAGGGCCGCGTACGGCGGCACGAGCACCCACGACATGTGGATCTGCGCGAGGAACGCCACGCCGCCGCCCACCATGGCCCACGCGAGCGGCCGCGGCAGCGCGCCCAGGCGGAACGCCGGCTCGGCCTCGAAGAACCCGACGAAGAAGACGATCGCGCCCGGCAGGATGTAGGACGTGTTCACGACGTGCGTCGAGAAGTTCATCGTCCAGGGCAGGAGCAGCAGCGTGGCCCAGACGAACCACGCCGGCAGCTCGGGCAGGCGCCGCCGGCAGTACCAGGCGAAGAGGGCCAGCGCGCCGAACGACAGCAGGTTCAGCAGCACGAACGGCGCTTCCGGCGCGTGCCAGATGGCGAGCGGCGCGCGCACGAGCCAGGCCTGCAGCGCGCCGGGCAGGCGGCCGGCGGTCCACACCACGTCGGCGCCGAAGAACGGCCACTGCCGGCGCGCGAACGACGCGAGGCCGATCAGGTAGATCTGGCGTTCGTCCTCGGTCCAGAACGTCGACGCCAGGCCGTAGGCGAGCCGGAACGCGAAGGCACACGACAGCGCGACCGTCCAGAACGTCGCGCGGCGGAAGCGGCGGGGCATCGCGGTGTGGCACAATGTATCGTGGAGGTGGGATGAGAGCAAAAGTCACCCAACAGAAGCGATTGCGCGAACGCGCCAAGCAGGAAAAGCGCCAGCAGAAGGCGGAGCGGCGCGCCCAGGCCACGGAGAAGCGCACCGACAGGCCCGGGGCGGCCGACGGCGAAGATCCCGATCTGGCCGGAATCGTGCCCGGGCCGCAGGCGTCGCCCTGGGACGAATTCCTTCCGCCACTGGAACCCGAAGCCGAAGAGACCGAGTAGGCTGGCCGGGCCCGCATGAACCCGGCCTGGCAGGAACATCCCCTCCTCGAAGGCGTCGTGGTCGGCCTGTCGGGCGTCACGATCGCCGTCCTGATCTTCATCGCCGCGCTCGCCCAGGGGTGGTTCCTCTGGTGGCAGTTCCGCACGCGCTCGGCGTTCCTCCAGCTGTGCACCTGGGCGTGGTGCGCCCTGCTCGCCTTCGGCCTCGTCATGCCCTGGCTCGAGCGACCGGTGTTCGGCGGCCTCTTCGGGAACTGGAACCTCAACACGCTCCTGCTCGCGCTCAGCGTCGGTGCGGCCTATCTCGGCCTCGGGATCGGTGCGTCCCTCGCGCTGAAGACCCATCGTCTGACGCCGCCCTCGCGCCGCTCGTAATAGAATCTCCTTCATGCCCCAGACGACGCTCGCTTCGCTGCTCGGCCTTGCCTCCCCGCCCATCGCGATCGGCTTTCTCGACGCCGCGCCGAGCGGCCTGCCGCGCATCGACGCGCCGCTGCCCGCCGGCTGCTCGGTACTGGAAGCACGCCGCCGACGGCCACGCGTTCTACACCCTGCCCGAGGACCATCACGGCTGCGCCGTGGGCGCCTTCACGCAGGGCGTGCCGCAGAACGAGGCGCAGCAGCAGGAGCTGATGGGCCTGGTGGGCACGATGGTCGAGTTGAAGTACCTGAAGATGGAAGAGGTGCCGTCGATTCCGCGCCGTCCGGCGCCGTTCGCGGTCGCGGCCTACGCGCCGCTCGATCGGGCCGGCTTCACGCCTGACGTCGTGATCGTCCGCGGGACGCCGCGGCAGCTGATGCTCGTCGCCGAGGCCGCGCGCGCGGCCGGCGTTTTCGACACGGCCTCGATCATGGGGCGCCCGGCCTGCGCGATGATTCCCTACACGGCCGAGCACGGCACCGGCGTCGCCAGCTTCGGCTGCATCGGCAACCGCGTCTACACGGCGCTCGGAGACGACGACCTCTACGTGACGATTCCCGGCGCGGGCCTCGCCGCGACGCTCGCCCAGCTCCAGACGATCATCGACGCCAACCACGCGCTCGAGCAGTTCCACAAGGCGCGCCTGTCGTAGACCTTAAACACAGAGACGCAGAGGCACGGAGAGCGCCGGGGTCCGAAGCGGCTCGACGCGGCCGGCCTGCGCAGCAGGCCGGGGCTCGAACGACAAGGGCTCACGGCGGTAAGACACCTGAATTCGGGTCTTGCCGCCGTGAGCCCTTGTTGTTCGAGGCGCCGCCTCCGGCGGCCCGCGTCGAGCCGACCGCTCTGTGCCTCGGTGCCTCTGTGGTTAGTTCGCCGCAGGCACGAAGTCCAGCAGCACGTTCCCGCCGCGCCCGCCGAAGGCGCCGTAGCCGGCGTTCACCACCAGCATCCCACCGGCGACGACCGGGCCGGGACCGATGATCGATCCGCCGTGCGCGGCGACGCCGTTCACGGTCGTGAACTCGCGGTTCGTGTCGAACGTCCACACGATCGTCCCGTCGTCGGTTGCGTACGCCCGCAGCCCGCCGTCGGCCGATCCGGAGAACACGACCCCGGGGATCACCGTGATCGCCGCCGACTGCGCGCCGCTGCAGCCGAGGCCCCGGCCGCACAGGGGTGGCGATGGCGGCGGCGTCATCCACGCGCGCGCGCCGGTCGCCAGGTCGACGGCGTGCAGCCCGCCGGGATTCGGCGTGAAGATGTCGCTCAGCGGGAAGTAGGCGTGGCGCGCGTCCACGGCCGCGCCCCACTCGATGCCGCCGAGCGGCCCGCCGCGCCCGGCGCGGTACTGCCAGATCACCTCGCCCTGCCGATCGGGATCGAGGGCCCAGCCGACGCCGGACTTCTGGCCGATCACGATCGCGTCCTTCCCGTCCGGCAGCGTCGCGAGGATGGGCGAGTTGCCGAAGTCGTAGTCCGGGCCGTTCGGGTCCGCGCAGTTCGGGTTGGGCCCGCCGCGGCCGCGACCGCCGCACCCGCTCAGATAGATGTCGCCGGGCGTGACCTGTTTCATCCAGCGGATGGCGCCGGTGGCCAGATCGAGGGCGACCACGGCGTCGCTCGACGGCTGGGGCGGACCGCTGTAGGTATTGCCCGTCGCGACGTACACCGCCTGGCGCGCCACGTCGATCGTCGGCGACGACCAGATGGCGGATCCCGACGGCCCGTACAGCGTCACGCCGGCCGTGCTGGTGCCGCGCGGCTTCGGCTCGTCGGCCACGACGTACGTCTGCCACGCCACGTCGCCCGTGCGCGCGTCGAGGGCGGTGACGCTGCCGCGAAACGTGCAGCAGCCGTAGTCGGCGCTCGCGCCCTGCGACTCCTCGTACGACGCGGTCGGCACGTACAGCCGGCCGTCGTACAGCGTCGGCGTCCCGGTGATGCGCGCGAGCGGGTGATCCTCCACACGGCGGCGCCACAGTTCCCGGCCCGTGGACGCATCCAGCGCGTACGCGACGGCGCCCGTGTCGCCGAAGTACACCGCCCAGCCGCCGCCCGCGCGCGGACCGACGCTCATGCCCGTCCGCACGCCACCCGGCGCGCTGAAGACCCACACGATGCAGCCGGTCGCCGCGTCGAGCGAGTACACGGTGCCGTTCTGGCTGCCGACGAACACGCGGCCACCGGCGATCGCCGGCTGCGCCCAGGCCGAGGTGGCGTCGGGAAAGCCGAAGGCCCATTTGAGGGCGAGGTGCGGCACCTGCGCCGCGGTCAGACCCGCCGCGGGGCCGGGCTGGAAGCGCGTGTTGGCCACGGTCGGGCTCCATCCGCTCCACGCGGGGGCGTCCGCCGTCACCGGGAACGGGGCGGGCGCCGCGCAGCGGCCGCTCGCGGCGCCGGTGGGATCGCCGCTGCCGAAGGTCCGGCCCGTCAGGTACTCGGCGAGCGCGTGCCGCTCATCGCCGCTCAACCGGGACCCTTGCGTGCGCATCGCGCCGTTGACGAGCGCCTCGACGATCGCTTCCGGCGCGCGGCCCGCGAAGCTCGCCGGGGCCGGCGCGCGAGAGCCGTCGGCGCCCGTATGGCAGGTTGCGCAGTGCGCGGCAAACACGGCCGCGCCGCTCGGCCTGGGCGCCTGCGTCTGTGCCGGCGCCTGGGCGCTCGGCCCTGACGTCGACCAGAGCGACGCCGCCGCAACCGCCACGATGCCGCCGATCGCTCGCCGCCAGATCATGACGGCACCTCCTGCGCCTTCGCGACGGCGCGCACCCCGGCGATCGAGAAGTCCGCGATGTGCGCCGCGACGGCGTCCACATCGTCGGGCGTCAGCTCGAACGACGCGCGCCACAGCGCGGCGCCGAATCGGGCGCGCAGCGGGTGGACGTACGGCAGCACCTGGGCGTTGATGCTGGCCGTGGCGCGGGCCACGCGCTCGTCCGCCGGATCGCACCCGATGATGGCGGCCACGACCTCCGACAGGTACCGCAGCCGTGGCTGGATGCCCTGCTCCACGATGGCATCGAGCGCCGGCGTCGGGTCGAGCACCTCGCGGTTCATGAGCCGGTGGATCCACGTCACGGAGGGGTCGGCCGCCACGCGGCGCAGGAAGACGTGGAGGAAGCGCCGCAGCTGCTCCTCGGGCGGCTGGCCGTCGCCCGCCCGCTGCGCGGCCTCGGTGGTCGCGCGCATCGTGGTGATCGCGCGCTGCAGGACCTCGCGGTAGAGGCCGAGCTTGTCGCCGAAGTGGTAGTTCACCGACGCGACGTTCGCCCGCGCCTCCTGGCAGATCTCGCGCACCGTCACGCGCCCGAAGCCCCGGTCCGCGAACAGGCGCACCGCGGCGTCGAGCAGGCGCTGACGGGTCTCGAGATCCTGGCTCATTACAACGTGCGCTGGAACAGCTTGGTGGCCAGCGTCATCGCCACGATCGAAAAGATTGACAGGTACAGCAGGTCCGCCGAGATCGCCGAGAAGCCCGTGTTCTTCAACAGCAGCGAGTTGAACGCGTGGACGGCATACGTGAACGGATCGGCCACGGCGATCATCTGCATCCAGCGCGGGAAGCCCTGCTGCGGGTACACCGCCCCGCTCGGAAACCACAGCAGCGTGTTGAGCACGCCGAACACCGCGCGGGGCAGCAGCGGATCGCTGACGCGCACCATGATCAGGAACATGAGGCTCATGAGCGCGAACGACGTCAGGCAGATCACGACGAACATGCGGAGCAGGCGCAGCGGCTCGAACGGGTTGGGGATGCCCACGATGACCGACCCGATCAGCAGCAGCACCAGTCCGGCCAGCACCGCCTTGATCGTGCCGGCGATGTTGAACCCGGCGATCAGCTCGAATTTCGTGATGGGCGTGACGAGGTACCCCTCGTGCAGCCCGCGCGCCTTGTCGTCGATGAAGATGATGCCGCCGCCGATCATCACCATCATGAAGATCGACATGACGATGATGCCGGGCAGCAGATACTGCTGATACGGGACGTACGGGTACATCTCGACGACGTCGAGCGTGGCCTGTCCGGGCGTCCGCCGCTCGGCGATCTCCGGCCGGCCGTAGGCCCCCATCATGCCGCTGATCGTCGCCGACAGCGCCGCCGAGATGGCGGTGGACGTGTTGTCGGAGACGAGCGCCACCCGCGGCTCGTTCTTCGCGAGCACCCGCCGCGAGAAGTCGGAGGGGATCGTCAGCACGCCGTTGATCCGCCCGTTCCGGAGGTCGGACAGGGCCGTCCCCTGATCCCCGTACTGGATGGTGTCGATGGTGTGCGCGCCGGACGCGATGGCGTTGGCCATCTCGCGGATGCGGACGGCCGGAACGCCGCCGTCCTGGTCCACGACGCCCACTTTCAGGTGCTTCATGTTGCCGCCGAAGGCGTTGCCGAGGACGACCAGCTGCATGATCGGCATGAACATCGACATGATGATCAGCATCGGGCTCCGGCGGAACCGCCGCAGGTCGCGTTCGATGATGGCCCAGGTGCGTTGCATGGCTAATCCCTATTCCCTGCGCAGCATGACGCGGCGATCCATCGGATTGGCCTCCTGCAGCGCGTCGCGCAGGGCGCGGCCGGTGTAGTGCACGAACACGTCGTCGAGCGACGTGCTCTGGACGGCGAGCGACTGCACGCCGATCCCCGCCTTCGACGCGGCGTCCATCAGCGCGAGGGTCGTCGCCGGTCCGTTGTCCGAGGCGATCCGGAACATGCCGTCGTGGCTGGTGACGGTCTCGACGCTCGCCAGCGTCTCGAGCCGGGCCGCCCAGTCGTCGGGCTGGCCCGTGAAGCTGGCCTCGAGGACGTTCTTGCCCGGAATCGACGCCTTCAGCTTCATCGGCGAGTCGAGCGCTTTCAGATCGCCGTGATCCACGATCGCGATGCGGTTGCAGAGCTTGTCCGCCTCGTCCATGTAGTGCGTCGTGATCAGGATCGTGAGGTCGCGCTCGCGCTTGATCTTCTGGAGCATCTCCCACACGGCCACACGCGAGACGGGGTCGAGGCCCGTCGTCGGCTCGTCGAGGAAGAAAATGCGCGGCTCGTGCACGAGGCCGCGCGCGATCTCGACGCGGCGGCGCATGCCGCCCGACAGGTTCCGCACCAGCGCGTCGGCCCAGTCGCTCAGCTCGACGGCGGCCAGCAGCTCATCGATCAGCTTCAGCCGCTTCTCGCGCGGGACCTTGTACAGCTTGGCGAAGATCGACAGGTTCTCCCGCACGCTCAGATCGAGATCGCTCGTCATCGCCTGCGGGATCACGCCGATCGCGTGCCGGACGTCGTCGGCCTGCGTGCGGATGTCGAAGCCGTTGATGATCGCCGTGCCCGACGTCGGCTGGAGCAGCGTCGTCATCATCCGGATGAGCGTGGATTTCCCGGCCCCGTTGGGCCCGAGCAGGCCGAAGATCTCGCCGTCCGCCACGGAAAAGGAAATCCCGTTGACGGCGGTGAACTCGCCGAACTTCTTGACGATGTGGCGGACGTCGATGGCGGCCATCGTCAGTCGACGACCGGGAGCAGGACGTACGCCGTCATGCCGACGGCCAGGCGGCGGTCGGCGTTGTCGCAGCGCAGGCGGATCTCGAACGTCTTGATGTCGCGCTTGGTCCGGCTCACGTCGCGCTGCGTCGCGTAGGCCGCATCGACGCCGCGGAAGATCACCGTGCCCTCGCGCTCGTCGCCGCCGGGCAGGCGGACGGTCATCTTGTCGCCGATCCGGACGCGATCGATGTAGGTCTCCTCGACGTCGGCGCGCACCCAGAGATCGTCGGGGTTCACGAGGGTCAGCACCGGCTGCCCGGCCGTGACGACCTCGCCGGCCCGGGCCGCGCGCGTGTCGACGAGGCCCGCGATCGGCGCGTGCATCTCGGTGTAGGTCAGGCGCACGTCCGCCTTGTCCTGCTGCGCCGCCGCCGCGGCCTGCATGTGCTCGTTGCTCTGGAGCTGGCGGCGCTTCACGGTGACCTGCTCGGCCCGCGACTGCGCGAGCGCGACGGTCGCGCGCTGGGCTTCCACCTGGCGATCGAGCGAGTCGACGCGCGCCTGCGCCGCGTCGCGCGCCGTGCGCGCCTCGTCGAGCTGCTGCGCCGGCGCCACGCCCTGCCGCGACAGGTTGTCGGTGCGCTCGTAGGCCAGCCGCGCGCGCTCCATATCGGCCATCGCCGCCTTCTGCTGCGCCTGGGTCGACGCCAGCGTGGACTCGGCCTGACGGATCTGGTCGGCGGTCTGCTGCTCTTCGTAGCGCAGCGCCGCCTCGGCCTCCTGCACCTGCGAGCTGAGGCCTTCGACGTTGTGCATGTAGTAGTCCGTGTCCGCCTGCAGCTCGGCGGGGGCGATCACGGCGAGGAGCTGGCCCTCGGTGACCTCGTCGCCTTCCTGTACGAGGAGGCGCTCGATCTTCCCGCCGATCTGGGGGCTCACGATCACGTCGTGCGTGTTGACGACGCCCGTCAGCTCGAGCGTGTCGGGGGGCCGGTTGAAGTAGTAGTAGAGGCCGCCGCCGAGGGCGGCCACGAGGACGAGGAGCGGAAGGGCGCGCTTCATGGGTTAAACACTTGTATAAAACATCCGTTTAAGTACGTCAAGCGGCGGTATACTTGAGTGCTTTGCTGCGGGAGCTTCCACCGCGCGCTCGCTGGTACATCCTCTCGGTCATCGCGCTGGGGGCGATCGTCTTCGTCTGGCTCATCCCGCGCGCCAACGTCTTCCCGATTCTCCCGCTCGCGCTCCTGATCCTGCTCTCGTCGCTGACCTCGGCGTTCAAGGTCCACTTCCCGATCGCGAGCGGCTCGAACATGTCCGTCTCGTACGTCGTGGACATCGCGTCGCTGATCCTGCGCGGCCCGCACGCCACGATGATCGTGGGCGCCGCGAGCGGCTGGAGCCAGTCGACCTTCAAGTCGGCGACCCGCAACCCCGGCTACCGGACCCTGTTCAACATGGCGATCCTGGTCCTCACGGTCCAGGCCTCGGGGCAGGTCTACCAGCGGCTCGGCGGCACGTCCGAGATCGACACGGCCAGCATCGCCCTGCCCGTCGCGGCGTCGGCGTTCACCTACTTCATCATGAACACGGTGCCGATCGCGATCGCGATCGCGCTGACGACCCGCCAGAGCGCCTGGCGCGTCTGGCGGACCGAGTTCGCGTCGAGCGCCCCGAGCTATCTCATCGGCGCGGCCGCGGCCGTCATCGCCATCGCCGTCACCGAGAGCGCGGGCGCGTGGCTCACGCTCCTGCTCGCGTCGGCGCCGCTCTACCTCACCTACCGGATCTACCGGTCGGGCGTCGAGACCGAGGCGCGGCAGGGCGCCATTCTCGAGGCGGCGCACGACGCGATCATCACCATCGACCCGAGCCTCAACATCCGCGAGTTCAACCCCGCCGCCGAGCAGCTGTTCGGCCGCGCGCGCATGGACATCCTGGGCCGCCGCGTGGACCTCCTGCTGCCCGAGAAGGATCGCGCGCCGTGGACGGCGGCGCTCGACGAGTACCGCAACACGGGCGGCGGTCCGCTCGCCCGCCAGCACATCGAGATCGTCGGCCTCAAGGCCGATGGCGGCGAGTTCCCCGCCGAGCTCACCATCGCCCGCATCGGCGGCGAGGGCGGCCGGGCCCTCACCGCCTTCATTCGCGACATCACCGAGCGCCGCACCCTCGAGGAGCAGCTGCGCCAGTCGCAGAAGCTCGAGGCCATCGGACGCCTCGCCAGCGGCGTCGCGCACGACTTCAACAACATTCTGATGAGCATCATGGGCTCCGCCGAGCTGCTCCTCATGACGCTGCCGCCCGACGACCCGAGCGAGAGCGAGGCGCGCGAGATCAAGCTCTCCGTCCAGCGGGGCGCGAGCCTCACGCGGCAGCTGCTGGCCTTCAGCCGCCGCCAGGCGACCAGCCCGCGGCTCTTCGAGCTGGGGGAGGTCGCCGCCAGCATGAACACCATGCTCCGGCGCCTCTCCGGGCCCGAGATCGAGTTCGACATCGTCCGCGATGTGCCGGTGCACGTGATCGCCGACCAGGCGCAAATCGAACAGGTGGTCCTCAACCTCGTCGTCAACGGCCGCGACGCGATGCCCGACGGCGGCCGGCTCACCGTCACCGTGGACGACGTGGAGCTGACGGGCACGGCGGCCGTCGCCGCGGCCGAGGGCAACGAGGGCCGCTACGCGCGGATCGTCGTCGCCGACACCGGCACCGGCATCGACGAGCAGACGCGCGCCCGGTTGTTCGAGCCCTTCTTCACCACCAAGGAGCAGGGCAAGGGCACCGGCCTCGGCCTCTCCATCGTCTACGGAATCGTGAAGCAGAGCGGCGGCTACATCTCGCTCGCGAGCGAGGTGGGCCACGGCACGGCGTTCACGATCGTGCTGCCGCTCGCGAGCGTCCTCGAGTCCCCGCCGGTGCCCGCCTGAACCCCATGGCGGCCATCGAGGCGCGCGGCGTGGTCGTGCGGGAGCCGCGCGGTCCCGTCGCGGTCGAGGACGTCCGGCTCGAGCCGCCGGGCCCGGGCGAGGCGCTCGTCCGCGTGCGCGCCTGCGGCGTCTGCCACTCCGACCTGCACGCCAGCCGCGGCGACTTCGGCGACCGCTTTCCCTACCTCCTCGGCCACGAGGCGGCCGGGCGCGTCGAGGCCGTGGGCGACGGGGTCACGACCCTCGCCGCGGGCGACACGGTCGCGCTCACGTGGCGCGCGCCATGCGGCCGGTGCCGGATGTGCGCCTCCGGGCGCCCCGTGCGCTGCCTCAAGCCCGCGACCGCGCGATCGCGCGCGTACACGCACGACGGCGTCGCGCTCGGGCGGGTGCTCGGCCTGGGCACGCTGGCGACGCACGCCGTCGTGGCCGCCGCGCAGGCCATTCCCCTCGACGCGGCGCTCCCGGCGGAATCCACGTGCCTCATCGGCTGCTCGGTGGCGACCGGCGTCGGCAGCGCCATCTACACGGGCGCCGTGACGACGGGCGACACCGTGGCCGTGTTCGGCTGCGGCGCCGTGGGCCTGTCGGTCGTGCAGGGCGCGCGGATCGCGGGCGCGTCGCGCGTGTTCGCCGTGGATCTGTACGCCCGCAAGCTGGACTGGGCGCGCCAGTTCGGCGCCACCGACCTCGTGGACGCGCGCGCCGGCGATCCGGTGGCGGCGATTCGCGCGGCGACCGGGAACGCCGGCGTGTCGGCCGCGTTCGACGCCGTGGGGCTGCCCGTCACGCTGACGCAGGCCCTCGCCTCGGTGGAGGTGGGCGGGCGCACGGTGCTCATCGGCGTGCCGACCGCGGCGGCCGAGCTCCCGCTCTCGATGCCGGGGTTCTTCTACGCGCGCGGGGATCTGAAGGCGTCCTTCTTCGGCGACTGCCTGCCGGACCGCGATTTCGCGCGGATCCTGGGGTGGTATCGCAGCGGCGCGCTGAAACTCGACGAGCTGGTGACCGAGCGCATCGCGCTCGACGACGTGCCGCGGGCCTTCGAGGCCATGGAGCGCGGCGAAACCCTGCGATCGGTCGTCGTCTTCGACGTGTAGCAGCCCGTGGCAGAAGTGCCTCTGGGCTGCGAGACTCGGAGGAAGCAACCACAGAGACGCGGAGACACAGAGAATGCCAGGGTTTTCTCGGTGTCTCTGTGTCTCTGTGGCCCAGTTCTCTGTGCCTCGCCGGCCGTGTCGACTTTCACCACGGCCTCCTAGCCGTCCGTCGTGCGGCGGTCGCGGGATTCTGATATCTTGCGATCGTGGTCGAGCAATGCCCGGCGTGCGGCGGCGGTGACGTGCACCACTCGCGACTGCGGAACTGGACGGAACGCCTGCGCTGGCGCCTGACGAGCCGCGTGCCCTTCCGCTGCCACCAGTGCGACTGGCGCGGCTGGCGCGACGAAACGGTGGCGCGGCGGCCCTCCGGTCAGATCGACGCGACCGAGCGGATCCTCCACCGCGACATCTCCGACGACGACATCGATCAGCTCGACGGCGGCGCCCCCGGATCGCTCACCTGATACCCCAGGCTCAACAGCAGCGTCAGCACCAGGAACGCGGCGGCCGACACGTATGGCACGCTCGCGCCGAACCGCTCCAGTGACGTGTTCCCCCACACGGGCCCGATCGTGCGGCTCAGGCTCTCGAGCGCGCTCGCGGTGCCCTGCACGCGCCCCTGCTCGTCGTCGCGCGCCGCGCGACTGACCAGGCTCGACATCGTCGGGTGGCCGAAGCCCATGCCGAGCGCGAGCGGGATGAGCGCCACGGCGAAGAGCATCACCGAGTGCACCAGCGTGGCCGCGACCAGGCCCACCGCGGCGAGCGCCAGGCCGAGATCGAACGTGGCCTTGTCGCCGAGGCGCTTGACGATCGGACGGATGCACGCGCCCTGGATGACCGCGCCGAGCACGCCGAAGCCCGCCAGGAAGTACCCCGTGCGCACGGCGTCGAAGCCGAAGCGCGCCGCGGCGAAGAGCGCGAACGTCGTCTCGAAAATCGAGAACGAGAACCAGTAGACGAAATCCATCGCCAGCACGCGCCGGAGCAGCGGGCGCTGGAACAGCGCGCCGATATTGCGGAACGGCATGCCCGTGCCGGCGCGCGCCTTGTGCACCGATTCGGGGAGCCAGATCCACGCCATCCCCGTGGCGACGAGGGTGAGCCCGGCGGCGGCCCAGATGGGCGCCGCGTAGCTGATGCCGGCGAGCAGCCCGCTCAGCGCGGGCCCGAGGATGAAGCCCAGGCCGAACGCGGCGCCGATGAGCCCGTAGGCGCGGGCGCGGTCCTTCGGTTCGGTGACGTCGGCGACGTACGCGCGCGCGGTGGAGATGTTCCCGCCCGAGAGGCCGTCGACGATGCGCGCGAGGAAGAGCACCCAGAGGCTGCCGGCGAGCGCGAGCATGACGAAGCTCACCACCGTGCCGGCGAGGCTGAAGATCAGGACGGGCCGGCGGCCGTGCCGGTCCGACAGATCGCCGAGAATCGGCGCCGCGATGAGCTGGCACACCGAGTACGACGCGAAGAGCATCCCGATCGCGATCGGCGACGCCCCGAACGTCTCGGCATAGAACGGCAGGAGCGGGATGATGATCCCGAAGCCGATGAGGTTGACGAAGATCGTGAGAAAGATGACGAGAAGTGGACGCGTCACGTTACTTGGATGATCTCCCGGCGCGGGGGCCCTGGTTGTCGCGAACAGGCGCGTGGTCGAGGTTGGCGACGAGCGCGCCGGTCTCGTAGATCAGCCGCGCGACGTGCGCCAACTTGTCGAATTCGATCTTCGACACCTCGTCCGTGTTGGCATGGTAGTCGGGATGGAGCCCGGTGGTGAAGAACACGATCGGGATCCCTTTCGCCGCGTAGCTGTAGTGGTCGCTGCGGTAGTAGACCTGCTCGGGATCGCTCGGGTCGTTCATCTCGTAGTCGATCGCCATCGGCCGCTCGAGCCCCGCGTTCGCCCGCTGCAGCACCTGATCGAGCTCCGTGCTGATCCGATCGGATCCGACCACGTACACCGTGTTCGCCTCGCTCGCCTTGTCGTCGCGGTTGCGGCCGATCATGTCGATGTTGAGCTGCGCGACGATCCGGTCGAGCGGGACTTCCGGGAAGTCCGCGAAGTACCGCGAGCCCGTACAGCCCGCGCTCCTCGCCCGTGTGCCAGACGAACAGCAGCGACCGCTTCGGCCGCGGGCCCTCCGCGAACGCGCGGGCGAGCGCCATCAGCGCCACCGTGCCCGAGCCGTCGTCGTCCGCGCCGTTCCAGATGCGATCGTCGAGCGCGCCGGGGCTGACGCGCCCGGGCGCCTGCGGGCGCCGGCCGTCGCGCACCGCGTTCTGCGCGTAGCCGACGTGGTCGTAGTGCGCGCCGAACGCGACGTAGGTGTCCCGCAACGCGGGATCCGAGCCCTCGACGAGGGCGACCACGTTCTCGGCGAGCTGGGTCCGGACGATCGCGTAGTCGGCGTCGACGTCGAACGTGAGCGACACGCCGGCAAGCTCGAAGTACGGCAGCGGATCCTGCGCGGCGGCCTTCCGCGCGAGCGCGTCGTAGGCCTCCGGCGCGCGGCTGAACAGAAACGCCAGCACCTCGGGGCTCACCGTGACCGCCGGCGGCCGCGCGCGATCGAGCCGCTCGACGGTCGTAAAATCCACCGGAGCCGGCTCGGCGGTCGCGCCGGCCCGACCCGCCCCGCCGGCCGGCGCGTCAGGGGTCGGGCCTATCGACGCGGCGGCGCGCAGCTGGTCGGTGGCGTACCGCGCGCGGCCGGCCAGGATGCGGCGGGATGCCGTGTCGTCCATCCCCTTCGGCGCCTTGGCGCCGAGCCACACGACGGCGGCGCCCGACACGTCCCGCCCGCGGAAATCCTCGTGCGAGGCCGCGGGCACGTCCAGCCCGTAGCCGGCGAACACCACGCGGTCGATCGTCAGATGCTGGGGCCCGCCCATGTTGCGCGGGAACGTGACGCCCGCGCCGTCGGCGAAGGTGCGCGTGGTGTCCCCGACGCGCACCGTGAGGCGCGAGCGGCTGGTCGTCTTGACCCCGTTCACGCGAACGGTCTGCAGGTAGGACCCGCCGTCGCCGGCCGGCGTCACGCCCCAGGAGGCGAGGTGGGTTTCGATGTACCCCGCGGCCAGCCCGATGCCCGTGCCGAACACCGCGCGGCCCTCGAGCTGGTCGGACGCGATGTAGCCGAGCCACTCGCGGAGGTCGCCGGTGGTGATGGAGGCCCCGCCGCCGGGAGCGGCGGCCAGGACGGCCGCCCCGAGGATCAGGGTGGCGATGGCGACGAAACGGGTGCGACGCGACGGCCTCATGGCTCCTCCGGCCCCTAACTATAACTGGGCTTGCCAGATGGCGGGAGTTCGGGTAAGGTTTTTTCGACTGGACCTGCTGTCGCGCGTGCCTGCCCTTCCCACCGTCTGCATTGTCCGCCCGGTTCCTTCCATGACCGAGCATTCCCTGGAGAGTTGATTGGCTGTCCGTCTGTTCGTTGGCAACCTGCCGTACGGTACAACCGAGGCAGAACTCCGATCCCACTTCGGGACCGTCGCGCCGCCCTCGCAGGTCGTGCTGCCTGTCGATCGGGAGACGGGACGCCCGCGTGGGTTCGCGTTCGTGGAGTTCCTCGACCGCGCGCATGCCGAGCAGGCCATTCAGCAGTTCAACGGGCAGGCCTTCAACGGACGGCCGATGGCCGTGAGCGAAGCCCGGGCTCGGGAGGATCGCGGACCGCGGCCGCCCGGCGGCTTCGCGCCGCGGCCCGGCGGCTTCTCGCCGCGCCCGCCCGGCGGCGGCGGGTTCGGCGCCCCGCGCTTCGATTCGACGGGCGCGGGCGCGCCCGCGCGCAACCGCAACTTCGGACCTGACGCCAAGCCCGCGCGCGGCGGTCCCAAGTCCAAAAAGAAGGATGGCGACCGGCCCCGCGGGCCCATCCCGCTCAAGAGCACCGGGCGCTCCTTCACGCTCGACGACGACTCGCCGGACGAGGCGCTGCCGGATATCGACGATTTCGCGACCAGCCAGCCCGACAATCCCGACGAGCCGGACGCGAAAGGCCAGACGGACGAGCCGGACGACCACGACGAGGCAGACGAGCAGGACGTCGACGAGGGAGACGAGTAGCGGGCCGTCCCGCGTCACCGCCGTGAGCGACAACCCCTGGAACCTCGTCCTCGAGCAGATCCGCCCTCGGCTCGACAGCGAGGACTTCCGCCGCTGGTTCAGCGGCACCCACTACGCCGCCGACGCCGGGGACCAGATCAGCGTGTGGGTCCACAGCGAAGCCATCCGCCGGCACATCACCACGCATTTCCAGCTGCAGATCGACGCCGCGCTCGCCGCGATCGGGCGCCCCGACTCCGACATCCGGTTCGTCGTGACGGGTGTGGACGAGGACGACGACGAGATCGAGTAGCCGCGTCAGCGATCCTGCGCGTCGTACACGCGGTGCAGGACCATCGCCCGCGCGTCGTCGCGGCCCGGCACGGACACCGTGACGAAGAGCTGGCGGCCGTCGGCATCGACGGCGTAGCGCTCGGTGACCGTGTCCTGGCCGAGTCCGGCAATCCGGCTCACCAGGGTCGTGCCCTCCCAGTGGGTCTGGCGCTCGGCGCCGGTGCTCTCGTCCTTGATCTTCGAGTCGTCCGGCGCGAAGCGCGTCGTCAGGCCATCGCCGGTCGTCAGGATCACCAGCGAGCCGGTCTGGACGATCGTCAGCCGCGCCGGCGCGTCGAGCACGCCGCGCAACTCCTCGCTCCGCCGGGCCGCCGCGTCGGGGTCGCCGCCGCGCGCGCCGCTCCGCGGCCCGCCGAAGCCGCCGCCGCCAAAGCCGCCACCGCCGCCGAGGCCCCCGCCGCCACCGCCGGGAAACCCACCGCCGAAACCACCGCCACGGCCACCGCCGCGGCGTCCACCGGGCGATCCTGCCTGCGCCCCGGCCGGTGCGGGCCGGTCGCTCAGGTCCACGTTGAGCGTCCACGCGCCGACGATCGACGGCGCGGGCGTCTGCGCGTAGCCTGACGGTCCGGCCACATACGCGATGATGGCGAGCCCTGCCGCGGCCACCACCGCAAGGGTCCCGTCACTTCCCCGCATCACGACCTCTTCCTGCTGGCACTGGCATGCGCTCTTTCCATCCTCCACTTCGCGCGCCGCAGTGCGTATGAAAAGACCATGACAGCCGCACGGCCCGGGCGGCGATCCGATTCGACGGATTACAGTAGGTGACATGCCGGCCCGCTGGCACCGCAGCCTCTACTGGCGCATCGCGCTCGGCTTCGTGGGATTCCTCGCGGCGATGCTCGTCGTGCAGGGTCTGCTGTTCGTGTGGGTCACGGCACGGTCGGGCCGGACCGCCGCGGGCGAGTCACCTCAGCGGTTCGCGCAGGCCCTCGCCGGCGACCTCGCGATCACGATCGCGGGCGAGCCCACGGTCGACGTCGGCGCGTACGTGAAGGACCGGTACGCGCGCGAGGACCTGCCCTTCTTCATCCTGCTCGCCGACGGATCGCTCATTACCGGCGACGACACGCCCGTGCCGGACGACCTGCTGCGCGCCGCGCGGGTGCGGCTGGCGCGGCGGCGCGAGCGGCCGTTCGGGCCCCTGCCCGGCGGACGCGGATTCGACGGGCGCCCCGGCGGGCGCGGGCTCCTGCCGCCGCCAGGGCCGCCGGGCTCGGCGATCGCGCCGATCATCGTGGGAGGCGACCTGGCGGGGGTCGTCGGCGTGCTGCCGGAGGCGCCGTTCACCGCCGTGCTGCGGCGGTTCGCGCCGATTCTGGGAGCGGTCGCGATGGGCGTGCTGCTGCTCGGCGCGGTGGGCGCGTCGGTGCTGGTGTTCGGGCCCGCGCGCCGGCGGCTGCGCGCGCTCGAGCAGGCGACGCGCGCGCTGGGCGGCGGCGATCTCAGCGCGCGGGCGCCGGAGGGCGGGGGCGACGAGATCGCGGCCGTCGCGGCGGCGTTCAACACGATGGCGGTGGATCTCGGCGCGCGGGCGGACGCGCTGGCCGCGTCGGATCGCACGCGCCGCCAGTTGCTCGCCGACGTGTCGCACGAGCTGATGACGCCCATCACGGCGATGCGCGGCTACCTCGAGACGCTCGGTATGCCCGAGGTCCGCCTGGACGAGTCGACGCGGACGCGGTATCTGGGCATCGTCGAGGACGAGGCCACGCGCCTGGAGCGCATCGTCGGCGACCTGCTGGATCTGGCGCGCCTCGAAGGCGGCGGCGGCGACTGGTCGCCGGGCCAGGTGTCGGTGGCGCGGGTCTTCGAGCGCGTGTCGGCGCGCCACGAGCGGCGGGCGGAAGAGGCCGGCGTGGGGCTGGTGCACGCGATCGCGCCGGGCGTGGAGCTGGTGCCCGGCGACGCGAGCCGCATCGAGCAGGCGCTGCAGAACCTGGCGGCGAACGCCCTGCGCTACGCGCCGCGCGGCTCGTCGGTACGGCTCGCCGCGCGGCCGTCGGCCCTGCCGGACGGGCGGCCCGCGGTGACGATCACGGTGGAGGACGAAGGCCCCGGTATCGCGCCGCAGCACCTCCCGCACATCTTCGATCGCTTCTACAAGGCGGATGCCTCGCGCAATGTGAGCGCGACGGGCAGCGGCCTCGGGCTGTCGATCGTCAAGGCGATCGTCGAGCGCCACGGCGGCACGATCGTCGCGGACAGCGCCCCCGGCCGCACCGTGTTCACGATCGCGCTCCCGGCGTGATCCGCTAGGTAATGCGTCCTTTCGGCGGCGCCAGCCTCAGCTTCCCCTTGATCGCCTCGAACGCCTTCAGGAGCTCGTGGATGATCCGCGGCACGCGGTTCGCGCGCGGGTAGACCCAGCCGGTCTCGCGCACCAGTTCGTGCCCCTCGATGCGCGTGCAGAACAACTGATGCATCCGCACCTCGCGCGCGATGGCCTGATACGGCACGATGCCCATCCCGAGGCCCGTCTTGACCATCGCCTTGATGATCTCGACGTTCTCGGTGTCCATCACCACGGTGGGCTCGATGTTTTCGCTCGCGAAGAAGTGGTCGATCACGTGCCGCGTCGCCGAACCCGGCTCGAACAGCACGAACGGCTGATCCTCGAGGTCCGCCGGCGTGATCCGCCGCCGGCGCGCCAGGGGGTGCCCGGGCATCGTGATGAGCAGCAGCTCCTCGTGCATCACGGGGACCGTCACCAGGTCGGACTCCTCGACGGGCAGCGTGAGGAGGCCCGCGTCGACGCGCCCGCCGCGGATCGCCTCGACCGACTGCCCGGTGGTCGCCACGGTGAGGCGCACGTCGAGCTGCGGGTGCACGCGGTGGAGGTGCTTGAAGAGGAGCGGCAGGACGTAGAGGCACACCGTCATGCCGCCGGAGATCCGGAGCGCGCCGCGCAGCTCGCTCGTGTGATCGGTGATCGACCCCAGGGTCTCGCGCACGTCCTGGAACACGCGCGCCCCGAGCTGCACGAGGCTCTCGGCGGCCGCCGTCATGCGCACCTGACGCCCGACGCGCAGGAACAGCGGCTCGCCCAGCTCCTCCTCGAGCAGCTGGATCTGCCGGCTGATCGCCGACTGCGAGACATGCAGCTTGCGGCCGCAGGCGGTGAACGACCCCGTCTCGGCGATCGTGCGCAGGATTTCGAGCTGACGCAGATCCATTCGTGGCTAAGGGCTAACGGCTAGCGGCTCTTTACTCTTCCTGAACGACACGCCTTTGTTCTCCGGCCCCAGGTAGATCACGACCGTGCCGACGAGCAGCACCAGCGTCACCAGCCCGCCCATCGACTGCGTGTACGTGAAGCGCTCGCCGAGCGCCGACTCGAGATACGGGATGCTCGACGCGAAGAGGACGCCGATCTGATAGGCAAAGCCCGGGAAGAACCCGCGCAGGCTGCCCGGGGAGAGCTCGTTGATGTGGGCCGGGATGACGCCCCACGCGCCCTGCACGAAGAACTGCATCAGGAACACGCCGATCAGGATGCGCGTCAGGCTCGCGCCCGAGAGCCAGAACGGAATCATCACCAGCGCGCTGATCGTCGCCGTCACCATCGCGCGCCGTCGGCCGACACGATCCGAGTAGTAGCCGAACACGAGCCCGCCGATGATGGCGCCGATCATCGAGAGCGCCGTGATGTCGGCGATCCGCGCCGACCCGAAGCCGAAGTTGCGCAGGAGCGTCGGGTACATGTCCTGCGTGCCGTGGGCGATGAAGTTCATCATCGTCATCAGGAGCACGATGTACAGGAAGCGCCGGCCGTTCTGGAAGATCGCCCGCCGGTAGGTCGTCCAGTCCGTGCGATGCTCCCGCCAGGCTTCCGACTCCTTCACGTGCGAGCGGATGTAGAGCGAGATGAGCGCCGGCGCGCCGCCGATGAAGAAGAGCACGCGCCAGCCGTTGCCCGGGTACATCTGCTCGAAGACCGGATACACGAAGCGGAACGAGAGCGCCGCGACGAGGTTGCCGATCGCGTAGCCCTCCTGCAGCAGCCCCGAGAGCAGGCCGCGCAGCCGCGGCGACGCCGACTCGAGCGCGAGCGACGCGCCCACGCCCCACTCCCCGCCCATGCCGATGCCGAAGAGCAGGCGCAGGAACATGAACGCGGTATAGCTCGGCGCCAGGCCGGACAGGATCGAGACCGACGCGTAGAAGACCACGTTGATCATCAGCGGCACGCGCCGGCCGAAGTGATCCGACAGCAGGCCGAAGATGATCGCGCCGAGCGGCCGCATCGCCAGCGCGAGGGTCAGCGCCAGCGCGATGTCGGGCCGCGACCGCCCGAACGATCGGGCCACGTCGTCGAGGACGAACGTGAGCACGAAGAAGTCGAAGGCGTCGAACGTCCAGCCCAGGAAGCCCGCCAGCAGCGCGTTGCGCTGGTTGGCGCGGTCCTCCTTCGTCGTCGGCGTCGCGTCGGCATGAGTGGACATCAGGCTCCTTTCCGACGCGGATTATAGCCGCCCCGGGCCGGGAACCGCCGGGGGCGCGGTCACGGAGCCGCCGGCGCGAGCTCGAACACGCGGACGGCCGGCAGCCCGGGAAATGCGGCCGACGCCTCGGGCGAGTCGTACGCGACGCGGAACCCGTCGAGCGCCGGCAGCGGCACGGCCGATCGCGCCGGATCGAAGCCGCCGATCCGGTACGACCCGGGGCCGAGCGAGGCCAGGTAGTCCTGCGCCTCGCCGTAGGTGGCGAAGGTCCGCGCATCGGTGATCTCGTCGTACCGCTGCCCGCCCGCCGCGGGAAACTCCGTGCGATAGGTGATCACCGACGTCGACAGCCTCGGCGTCACCGCGCGGCCGCCGAAGAGATACAGCCGGCTCATCATCGACGCGTAGTAGTCGGGCGTGAAGACCTGGACGCGCGAGAACCGGCCGTCCTCGCCGCGCCGGTACGTCACCCACACGTAGCGGCTGGAATCCACGCCCGCCCACAGGGGCATCGCCAGGAACCAGCGCTCGGCGGGCGAGGTGCCCGCCACGAGGCGCGGCGGCATCTCTTCGCCCGTCGTCACGTAGCGCGCGCCGGCCTGGCGCAGCAGGCGGACGGCGGCGGCCGGATCGGTCTCGAGGTAGAAGCGGGCGGCGGTGGTGGCGCCGAGCTGCGTCGGGTTCGACACGGGCACGCGCCGGGCCGTGCGCATCAGCCAGTAGCCGTGATCCCACCAGTTCATCACGGTGTAGGCCGGCCGCGGCACCGGCGTCCGGTCGCGCGCGAAGTACAGCCCGGGATCGGCGAACGGCTCGGGCGTGTCCGTTCGAAGCCACTCGAGGGTATGCCGCCAGGCGGGCGGCATCCCGAGATCGGCGCGCGCCGCGGCGACCGACGGTCCCACGCTCGGATAGAAGACGACGAGGGCGACGCCGATGACGGCGGCATCGGCCGCCAGGCGCGGACGACCCGGGCCGCCGACCGCGCCGAAGAGCCGGAGCGCGCGCGCGCTCAGCCAGCCCGCGAGCAGCGCGGACTCGAGCGCGAGGTAGTAGCCGAAGCGGTTCTGGGCGACCGTGGCCGCGAACGCGACGAGCGTCCACACGAGCAGGAGCGCCCGGCCGGGATCCCGCCCGCGGCGGACGCTGCCGGCCAGCGCGAGCAGGCCGAGCACGGCGAGGAAGAAGGCGGAGCGGAACTCGGCCCAGGCGCGCAGCGCGCCGCCGGCCCCGACCAGGGACCGCACTTCGCCGACCGTCTGCGCGGCGCGTCCCGGCGCGAGGCGGCTCAACTCGGCCATCGCCGTCCGCCACGCCTCGGGCGCGAGCACGGACGCGCCGGCGACGAGGAGCGCCGCGCCCGCCGCCGCCGCCGCGGGGAACACGGCGTCGGGCCATCCGGCGCGCCGCCAGCCCTCCGTGATCGCGTCGAGCAGGGCGACGGCGGCGATCGCCGCGCCGAGGGACGCGAGACGCAGCGCGTGCTGCGGCACGCGCGGATCCTCGATCGTCACCAGGAGCACGCCGGCGACGGCCAGCGCGGGCAGCAGCGCCGCCGCCGGCCGCGCGGCGGCCGGCTCGCGCGCCGACTGCAGCACGTAGGTGAGCCCGGCCCAGGCGGCGAGGATGAACACGAGAAACGCGCCGCTCGTCCACGTGAGCAGGTAGGCCCCGAGCGCGACGCCGACCAGCGCCGACCGGACGGCCGTCGCGCCCCGCCCGCGCGCCGCCGCGCCGTCCACCACCCACAGCAGGCCCAGGAAGACCAGGGCGCTCAGGCACGCTTCCGCGGCGTGATGGTCCACATAGCCGAGCAGCGTGCGATCGAGGAACGGCCCGGGCATGGTCGCCAGAAACGCCGCGGCGATGAGGCCTGCCGTCGCGCCGAAGAGCCGCGTCCCGATCGCGAAAGCGATCGCGATCGTCGCCAGCGCCAGGAGCACGGGCATCCAGGCCGCGACTGTCTCGAGCAGCCGGGGCGACGGCGCCCCGACGGCCAGCACGCGCGCGACCAGGGCGACCGCGGCGTCGAACAGCGTCGCGGCGGGCACGCCCTGTCCGCCGGCGGCGGCGTAGGGATCCACGTGCAGGGCGTGCGGAAAGTTGACCGAGAGGTTGTCGATGATGCGCAGGTGGTACCAGGCGTCGCTCGTCTGCGCGTTGACGACGCCGGCCTCGAAGACGTGTCCGAACGGCAGCCACGCGCGCAGCGCGGCGGCCACGAGCAGGATCAGCCCGAGGACCCCGCGTTCAGCGTTCTTACCCACCCGCCCTACCCGACCCACCCGACCCACCAGACCCACCCGACCCACCCGACCCACCCGACCCACCCGACCCACCCGCCCCCGCGAGCGCGCGAAACACGTCGGACCGCGCCAGCAGCTCGTCGTACGGCCCCTCGGCGGCGATCCGCCCGTCCTCGAGCACGATGAGCCGGTCGCAGTGGCGCACGGTCGTGAGGCGGTGCGCGATCACGACGACCGTGCGATCGCCGCGCACCGCGTCGATCGCGGCGACGATCTCCCGCTCGGTCTGGTTGTCGAGCGCCGACGTGGCTTCGTCGAACACCAGGACGGCCGGTTGCCGGTACAGCGCGCGCGCGATCGCCACCCGCTGGCGCTCGCCGCCCGACAACCGGATGCCCCGCGCGCCCAGCCGCGTGTCGAGCCCCTCGGGCAGCACGGCGAGGAGGGGCCCGAGGCTGGCGGCCTCGACGGCCGCGCGCACCCCGCGCTCGTCGATCGCCTCGTCTTCGACGCCGAAGGCCACGTTGCGGCGCAGCGTGTCGTCGACCACCACGACGTCCTGCGCGACGTAACCGATCTGGGCCTGCCAGCCGCGCACGTCGTCGGCCACGTTCCGGCCGTCGACGACGACGCGGCCCGAGGTCGGCGGCAGCAGCCCGAGTATCACGTCGACCAGCGTCGTCTTGCCGGCGCCGGTGGCGCCGACGATCCCGACCGACGCGCCGCGCGCGATCCGGAAAGCCACGCGCTCGAGCGCCACGCGGCCGTCGGGATACGCGAACGTGACGTCCTCGAGCGCGATGTCGCGGGCGAGCGGAGGCCACGGCGGCGCGGCGCCGCGGCCGGCGCTGCGCGCGCCCGCCGGCGCGAGGGCGGTCCAGTCGGCCGCGAGCGGATCGACGAAGCCCTGCCCGTACCGCAGCATGTTGGCGTTCAGCAGGATCCGGTTCACCGAGGGCACCGTGCGGAAGCCGGCGTACGCGAACAGGCCCAGCGCCGACAAGGCTTCGGCGTCGGATCGTCCGGTCACCGTGAGCACGGCGATGGCGATGAGCATCGATGCGATGAAGGTCGTTTCGACCATCAGGCGCAGCGCGCTCGTCGCCGTGATGCGCCGCACCCGGACCGCGGCGAGCGCCGCGCGATCGCGCGCGAAGCGGTTCGCGAAGAAGCCCTGCCCCCCGGTCACCAGGATGTCCTTTACCGCGTCGAGGCTCTGGTGCAGGTCGGCGAGCAGCCGCTCGTGCAGCGCCTCCTCCTGCCGGCCCCACTGCTGGTAGCGGCGGCGCGTGAGGGCGAGCGGCACGGCGACGAGCGCGATCGTCGTCGCGATCGCGGCGAGGGCGGGCATCGGCGTCATGATCACCAGCACCACCAGCAGGCCGACGACCACGAGGCTCTCGGACACGAGGTGCACCAGCGCCGCGAGGACCATCTCGACGACGGTCGACACGTTCTCGTGGACGGCGTTGATCAGGGCCGCGGGCGACCGCGTGAAGTAAAAGGGATAGGGCGCCGCGAGGTATCGCGCGAGGAGGCCCGACGCCAGCCGCTCGCTCGACCGCTGCACCACGCGCTCCTGCATGTGCGAGGCCGCCACGAGCACGATGTTGCGGACCACATAGAACGTCAGCACCGCGCTCGCCACCCACAGCAGCGCGGTGCGCGGCGCCCGCGCGGCCGCCCAGGGCCGGAACGCCGCCGGGAGCACGCTCAGATCGTCGGGCGCCGCGAGCAGGCGCACCAGGATGTAGACCACGGCCGCGCCCGCCGCCTCCAGCAGCGCGCTGACGAGGACGCCGGGCACCAGCGCGATCCAGCGCCAGCGGTCGCCGCGCTCGACGAGGGCGAAGGCCCGCCGGACCTCGGCTAGGCGCCCGCGCAAGGCCTCACTCGAGCGCTCCGAAATCAATGGACGTGGCGGCCGCGACCGCGCCATCGAGGGAGACGCGCGCCTCGCGGGTCGCGCGCCCCACGTCGGCGGCGTCGAAGCGGCAGTCGATCACGGCGCCCAGAATGGTCCGGCTGCCGTCGCGCCGCGGAAAGGGATCGGAGAGCAGCGGCGTGGCGGTCGTCGCAGTCGGCAGGATGACGCCGCCCTGCCCGGCGAGCACGATCGTGTAGGCCGGCACGGTGGCGTAGACGTTCAGGGGATTGAACCGGAGGCGTGTGGAGATCGTGAGCACGCCCGTCCACGGCGCGAGCGCGCGCGACGCCTCGGCGGTGCTGCGCGCGAACATCCAGTCGCCGGTGCGCAGGCGATCCTCGGCGATCAGCACCATCCGGCGGAACTCCGTGATCACCTCCACCTGCTCGACGAGCGGATCGTCGAGACGCACGATGTAGGGCGCGTGGAAGCGCGCGCGATCGCGAGCGGCGCTGCGCGCCACCTGCAGCGCGCGCTGGAGGGAGTCCCCATCCAGTGGAAACGCGTTGAGGGGAGGGGTGAAATGCAGGAAGGCAAGAATGCACGAAAGCAAGAATGCGGAACGGCCCACACGCATCCCACCTTCCGCATTCCTGCATTTCTGCATTAATGCATTCTTGCATTTCATGAGGGCAACAACACCGGGAGGGCTTCCTTCTCCCAGCCTTCTTCCCACGTGAACCGCGACGAACGGCGGACGCCGGTGCGGAGGCGGTCGAGCAGCGCCTGATCCGCCGGGAACGACTGGAACAGGTCGAACAGCACGTCGGCGAGCTGGGGCGCCGAGGAGAACAGCAGGCCGTTGTCGGCGTGGCGGACGCGCTCGGCCAGGCAGGCGCCGTAGTCGAGGGCGACCACCGGCACGCCGGCGCCGAACAGGTCGGCGACCTTCATCGGGATGTCGAGCCCCGACGACGATCGGTGCACCGAGAGGCCGACGTCGGCACAGGCGATCACCTTCGGATAGTCCTGGGGCTCGAGCCACCGGGCGCGCAGGTGAATCCGGCGCGCGGCGCGTCCGGCGAAGCGCCGCTCGAAGCGCGCGCGGCGCGCGCCGTCGCCCGTGACGAGAATCATCAGATCCGGAAACCGGCGCCGCCCGCCCGCGGCTTCCCAGCCGCGCACCCGATCCTCGAGGCGCGCGACGGCCTCGATCACCAGATCGAAGTCCTCGTCCTCGCTCCAGCTCGTCGGGCACACGACGAACGCGACGTGCGGCGCGTGCACGCCGAGGCGCGCGAAGAACGCCTGGCGGTACTGCTCGCGCTCGGCGCCGACGATCGGCCTGAAGCCCGCCGCGGGACGGTCGTAGAGCACGTGCGCGCCGGGGGCGCCGAAGCGCGTCTCGAGGAACATCGCCAGCCCGCGCGACACGCACAGGTTGGCGTCCACCCGCCGCGCGTCGCGCCGCTCGAACCAGCGCGCGAGCCGCACCGCCGGATGCCACGGCCCCAGCCGCTCGCGCAGCAGCGTGTAACCGAGGTTGTGCCAGTCGATCACGAACCGCACGCCGCGCCGGCGCAGCGAGAACCACGAGACGACGAGCGTCGGAAACGCGGGCGGGTTCTGGACGAGGACGAGATCGGGACGCGGCAGGCGGCGCAGCACGCGCCACAGGCGCCGGCTGAGGCGCGTCGCGTCGAAGAGGCCGGCCGCCGCGTAGGTCGATCCCGGCAGGCCGCGCCGCATGCGCAGCGTGGACGGCTCCAGGCGGTGCACCGTGATGCGCGGGTTCTTCGCGATCGCGTCCGGCAGCGTCGTGCCCTGGAAGCCGACCAGATCGACGTCCACGCCGCGCGCCGCCAGCGCCTGCGCGTGGTAGCGCATGCGGGCACTCAGGCCGAGATCTCCGAGGGCAACGACGGTCGCGCGCATGGCTGACGTCGATCTTACCCGCGCCCCTCCGATCCTGGCCAGCGCCGATCGCCGGTAATCAGCCGCACGCGCCGCTGGAAGGTCACGTACGACCACGCCCACTCCCCCAGCACGGCGATCCGGTTGCGGAAGCCGACCAGCGACACGAGGTGCACGAACAGCCAGAGCAGCCAGGCCGGAAAGCCCGCCGCGCGGATCGGCCCGAGCGCCGCGACCGCCGACCCGCGGCCGATCGTCGCCATCATCCCGTAGTCACGGTAGTGGAACGGCTCCGGCGCGCGGCCCGCGACCGCCAGCCGGATGTTCGCCGCCGCCCGGTCGCCCCCCTGCATCGCCACCTGCGCGACACCGGGCAGCGGACGGCCGTCCTGCTCGAGCGAACACAGGTCGCCGACCACGTAGATCTCGGGATGCCCGGGGACCTGCAGCGTGGGATCGACCCGCACGCGTCCCGCGCGGTCGAGCGGGACGCCGAGCGTCCCGGCCAGCGGCGAGGCCGCCACACCCGCCGCCCACAGCACCGTGCCCGCGGCGATCCGTTCGTCGCCAATCGAGACGCCGCCCGCGTCCACCGCCGTCACGGCGGCCCCGCGCCGCACCTCCACCCCGAGCCGCGCCAGCGAGCGGGCCGCGGCGTCGCCAAGCGAGGGCGGGAAGGCCGCGAGCAGCCGGGGACCGCCTTCGATCAGGATGACCCGGGCCGATTCGGGACGAATGGCCCGGAAGTCGCGGCGCAGCGTGCGTCCGCGCGATCTCGGCGAGCGCGCCGGCGAGTTCGACACCCGTCGGGCCGCCGCCGACGATCACGAACGTCAGCAGGCGCTGCTGCGCGCCGGGATCCGGTTCCCGCTCGGCGGCCTCGAACGCGAGCAGGATCTCCCGCCGAATCTCGAGCGCGTCGTCGAGGGTCTTGAGGCCGGGCGCGTGCGCCTCCCAGCCGGCATGGCCGAAGTAGGCGTGCGTCGCGCCGGCGGCGACCACGAGGTAGTCGTACTCGAGGACACCCGCGTCCAGCACGACGCGCCGCGCGGCGGGCTCGATCGCCCGCGCGTCGGCCAGGAGCACGCGGACGTTCGGCTGGCGGCGAAGGACCCAGCGGATCGGCGCCGCGATGTCGCCCGGCGAGAGCGCGGCCGTCGCCACCTGATAGAGGAGCGGCTGGAAGAGATGATAGTTGTGGCGATCGACGAGCGTCACCCGCACGGGCGCGCCCGCGAGCCCGCGCGCCGCGTGCAGGCCGCCGAATCCTCCGCCGATGACGACGACGTGCGGTTCGGCCATCGCGTGTAGTGCTATCGTAATTCCGATGTCAGGCAAAACTCGCGAGGCGACGGCGGGACTCGACACCGGCGCGCAGACCGTCGTGCAGACGGCGTGCCCGCTGGACTGCCCCGACTCGTGCAGCCTCGCCGTGACGGTGAAGAACGGCCGCATCGCCGCGATCGACGGCTCGCGGAGGAATCCCGTGACCGGCGGGTTCATCTGCGCGAAAGTGCGGCGGTTCGACGAGCGCGTCTACAGCCCCGACCGGCTGCTCTTCCCCGCCGTGCGCCAGCGGACGCAAGGGCGAAGGCCGGTTCACGCGCATCTCGTGGGACGAGGCCTTCCAGCAGATCGTGGACCGGTTCGAGCGGGCGAAGGCCCGGCACGGCGCCGCCTCCATCCTGCCGGTCTCGTACGGCGGATCGAACGGGCTGCTGACGCAGGACAACTTCGACGCGCGGCTCTGGCGCCGCTACGGCGCCTCGCGGCTCGCGCGCACGCTGTGCGCGGCGCCCACCGGCGCGGCCGCCACCGCCCTCTACGGCAAGATGCCGACGGTCGCCTATGAGGACTACGTGGACGCCTCGCTGATCGTGCTCTGGGGCGTGAACCCGTCGGCGTCCGGCATTCACCTCGTGCCGTTCGTGCGCGAGGCCCAGAAGCGCGGCGCCACCCTCGTCGTCATCGATCCGCGCACGACGCCGCTGGCGCGCGGCGCCGACATCCATCTGGCCGTGCGTCCGGGCACGGACGTGGCGCTCGCCCTCGCGCTGCATCGCCACCTGTTCGCGAGCGGCGGCGCGGACGAGGCGTTCCTGCGCGACCACACACGGAACGCCGACCGCCTGCGCGAGCGGGCGGAGCCCTGGACGTTCGCGCGCGCCGCGGAGGTGTGCGGCGTGGACGCCGCGGCGATCGCGCGCGTCGCGGCGCTGTACGCCGAGCGCAGCCCGGCGCTGATCCGCTGCGGCTGGGGGCTCGAGCGCAACCGCAACGGCGGCAGCGCGGCGATGGCGGTGCTCGCGCTGCCGGCCGTCGGCGGCAAGTTCGGCGTGCGCGGCGGCGGCTACTCCGATGAGCAACTCGGCGTCGTGGGGCATCGAGCAGCCCTGGATCGGGGCGCCGGAACCGGGCACGCGCGTCGTGAACATGAACCAGCTCGGCCGCGCGCTCACCGAGTACGACGACCCGCCGGTCGACGTGCTGTTCGTCTACAACTGCAACCCGGCGGCCACGCTGCCCGATCAGCGGCGCGTCCTCCAGGGCCTCGAGCGCGAGGACCTGTTCACGGTCGTGTTCGACCAGGTCATGACCGACACGGCGCTCTACGCCGACCTCGTGCTGCCCGCGACGACGTTCCTCGAGGGGTACGACTTCGCGAAGGCCTACGGCCCGATCAACCTCGATCTCGTGTCGTCCCGTCGTCGACGCCGTCGGCGAGTCGCGTCCCAACGCCGACGTGTTCGGCGAGCTCTGCCGGCGCCTGGGCCTGCTGGACGAGGGCGAGGAGGCCTCGGGGAGCTCGACCTGCGTGGTGCGCGTGCTGAACGATCTGCCGGACACCATCGGCGCCAACATCCAGGCGGGGCGCCGCCCGGTCGCCGGCCTTCGGCGACCGCGCCGGTGCAGTTCGTGGATGTCTATCCCGAACACGCCCGACGGCAAGGTCGATCTGTTCCCCGCGGCGCTCGACGCGGAGGCGCCGTTCGGGCTGTACCGCTTCCAGCCGGATCCCGCGACGGAGGCGTATCCCGCTCGCGCTGATCTCGCCGGCGAGCGATCGGACGATCAGCTCCACGCTCGGCGAGCTGCCGCGGCCCGACGCGCGCCTCACGATGCATCCGGCGGATGCGGCCGCGCGCGGCCTCGACGATGGGGACCTGGTGCGCGTGTTCAACGCGCTCGGCGAGGTGCAGTGCCCGCTGCAGGTGGCGGCGAGCGTGCCGCCGGGCACGGTGAGCCTGCCGAAGGGCCTGTGGCGGCGCAGCGTGCGGAACGGCTACACGGCGAACGCGCTGGCGCCCGACACGCTCACCGACATCGGGGCGGGCGCGTGCTTCAACGACGCACGCGTGCAGGTCGCGTCCCTGCCGATGGCCTGACGGCGATCACGCAAAGGCAACCACAGAGACACGAAGGCACGGAGGAGCGTCACGCTGCAGGCGGGCGACGTGGCCGGCCTGCGACGCAGGCCGGCGTGCGGGCGGGCGAGACCCCGATTCGCACAAGGCAGACGTGACAGAGCTTGTGCGAATCGGGGTCTCACCCGTCCGCACGGCCACCTCTGGCGGCCCACGTCGACCGCGACCCGACGTGTCTCTGTGTCTCTGTGCCTCTGTGGCGAGGACGCGATCGCTGGGCTATTTCGACTGCTGGGGAACGAAGCCGGGCGGGAGCGCGGCGCCTTCGCCGAAGAAGAAGTCCTCCATGTGCTTGGCGACGAGGTCCTGCGCCTCCTTCTGCCAGGGCATCAGGCGGTACTCGTTGAGGATCATCTTCATGCGCTCTTCCCACAGCTTCCAGGCGTCGACCGACACCTGTTCGTAGATGCGCTGGCCCAGCTCGCCGGGCCACGGCGGGGAATCGAGGCCGGCCAGCTCCTTCTGGAACTTCACGCAGTGCACTTTTCGGCCGCTCGCGTTGCTCGAGGGCTGGGGCGTGGGCGCGGGTCCGCAGTTAGCCATGCCGGGATTGTACCACCGGCACTTCGGGATCGATCTCGACGCGCAGGCAGGCGTGCGCGCGGCGGATGGCGGCCTCCACCTCGTCCGGCGCATCCGCGCGGGCGAAGAGGAAGCCGAGGTACGTGGCGCCTTCGGGCAGCGGCGCGATCGGGTGATCGAGCTTGGCCGTGATCCGGAGGTCCGTGACGTGCGGCACCTGCCGCGCCTCGTCCACGCCCTCGACGCGCCGCAGCAGGCCGCGCCGCGCGATCGGGATCATCATCACCCCTGACGCCCCCGCGGCCGGCCGCCAGCCGTCCAGCGCCTCCCCCAGCGCGTGCCGCAGCAGCAGCTCTTCGAGCGACGCCGTGATCGGCCCGAGCGGGCCGTCGGCGACGAAGCGCAGGGCGCGCGCGCAGAGGCCGCCGATCGGCCGGGCCGCGGTCTCGAGCACGAACACGCCGTCGCCGTTCACGCGGCACTCGGCGTGCACCGGGCCGTGGCGAGAGCCCGACCGCGTCGACGGCCGCGGCCACGGTCTCGCCGATCGCCCGCTGCACCGGTTCGGACGCGCGCGACGGCGTCACATAAATCGTCTCTTCGAAGAACGGACCATCGAGCGGGTCCGGCTTGTCGAAGACGGCGAGCGTGCGCAGGGCGCCGTGGCTCACGATCGCCTCGACCGCGAACTCCCGTCCAGGGATGAAGCCCTCGACCAGGGCGCCGTCGTTCAATCCGCTTCGCTCGGCGCGCACCTCCGGCGATCGCAGCAGGCGCGTGAGCCGGGCGAACGCCTCGATGAACGACGCGGGATCGTCGGCGCGGACGACGCCGCGGCTGCCCGACAGCCCGAGCGGCTTCACGACGCACGGGAACACGAGGCGCCGGGCGAGCGCGGCCGGATCGGCGTCGAGCGGCACCGGCTCGAACCAGGGCGCGGGCAGGCCGGCGTCCCGAAGCCGTTCGCGCGTGGCAAGCTTGTTGTGCGCGGTGGCGGCGGCCTCGGGCGGATGGCCGGGCAGGCCGAGGGCCTCGAGCACGCGCGCGGCGAGCGCCGCGGGCCGGTCGCCGACGGCGACGACGGCGTCGATCGGCCGCGCCGTCTCGAGAATCGCGCGCACCGAGGCCGCTTCGTCGTGGAAGCGGATCGGCACGGCCCCGTCGCGCCAGGGATCGTCGAGCACATGACAGCGATCCGTGGCGAACACGAGATCGACGCCCAGCCGCTCGGCCGCCTCGCCGAACGCGCGCGTCTGGTAGCCCGTCGTGGTGGCGATGAGAAGAACCCTCATGCTGTACTCTGAAAGTTAGGAAGTCAGGAAGTTTGGAAGTTAGGAAGTTGGTTCTCGCTTGCCCACTTCCACACTTCCAGACTTCCTCAGTTCCTCAGTTCCTCAGTTCCTCAAGTCTCACTTCCTGACTTCCTCACTTCCTGACTTTCATACTTACAAAGTTCAGATCAGCCTCAACTCCTGAGGTTCCGCGCAGCAGTACCAGGGCTCGTCGAGCATCGGCGAGGGTCCCTCGGCGCTCGCGGGCAGCGGCGGCGGGGCCGGCCGGCCGGCGCGGGCGCAGGCGAGCGCGCGCAGCCGCGCGAAGAGCGCGCGCCGATCGGCGGCGGCGTCGGCGCCGACCAGCGCCATCACCTCCGCCTGCAGCGCGTCGACGCGGGGATCGGGGTGCGTCCACTGGTGGCTGAGCGTGGCCGCGTCGTACGCGCCGAGCGCGCGCGCCAGTTCCGGCGCCGGGAGGAGGTACGAGCCGTCCGGCAGCAGCAGCCGGATGGCGAGCTGGACGGGCGCCACGCGATCGACGAGGTCGAGCGAGGCGATCGTGTCGAGCAGATCGCAGTAGTCGTCGAGCGAGAGCCACGGATGGAAGGCCACGAAGGTCGGCACGAGCGTGATGCCGGCCGCGCGGCACACGGCCACCGCCTCGACGAAGTCGGCGCGGGTATGGCCCTTCCGGAGGATCGCCAGCACGCGATCGTCCACCGACTCCACGGCGCTCGTCACGAAGAGGCAGCCCGTCGCGGCGAGCCGCGGCAGCAGGTCCCGGTGGCGCAGCAGGTGCTCGATCTTGATCGTCACGTCGTAGGTGACGTCCGGGTGCGCGTCGTGCAGCCCCTCGACCACGCGCAGGGCGTGCGTGGGGCCGTTGAAGAAATCGGGATCGCCGAACGTGATGTGCGCCGCGCCGGCGGCGACCTGCTGGCCGATGTCGGCGAGGACGACGTCCACCGGCACGACGCGGAACTGTCCGTCGTAGACCGGCACGACCGGGCAGTGCCGGCAGAGATGCCGGCAGCCGCGGCTCGCTTCGGTCGAGCCGACCGCGCGCGTCGAGCCGTCGGGCATCGTGAGCGTCGCGTAGCGCGCGAGCGGCGGCAGCCCGCTGCGATCGGGCACGAGGAACGCGAGGCGCGGGACGTTCATGGCGTCCGGCTTCAGCCGGACTTCCGTGGCGTCCGGCTTCAGCCGGCCTTCGTCCGCCCAATCCGCCAGATCCTGCTCGAATTCGCCGCCGAACACCGCGTCGACGCCGATCGATCGCAGCCACGCCTCGTTCAGCGGCGCGTAGAGCCCGTAGGCGCACAGGCGCGCGCCGGGGTTCAGCGCGCGCACGCGCGCGATCACCGGCGCGGCCAGCCGCGTCGCCGTGTGCATCTGCAGGTGCACGCCGACGACATCGGCGTCCCGGACCAGGTCCTCGCGCAGGCGCTCCTTCGCCAGATCGGCGCACGCGACGTCCCAGCCCCGCGCGCGCAGCCACGCGGCGGGCGACGCCAGGCCGAACGGCTGGCGCCCGAGTTCGTAGGTGGAGATGAGCAGCGCCCGCATCCGACTCATTCTGTCACTTCTGCTAGACTCGCCGCATGACGCCCGCGCACGCCGGCGACCGCGCCTTTTTCGGGCATCCGCGCGGCCTCTCGACGCTGTTCTTCACCGAGATGTGGGAGCGCTTCAGCTACTACGGGATGCGCGCGCTCCTGATCCTCTTCATGACGGCGCCGGTGGTCACCGGCGGGCTCGGCTTCGACACGGCCGCGGCCGGCGCGGTGTACGGCCTCTACACCTCGATGGTGTACCTCGCCACGCTGCCGGGCGGCTGGATCGCCGACCGGCTGATCGGCCAGCGGCGCGGCGTGCTCTACGGCGGGATCCTGATCGCCTCGGGCCACTTCTCGATGGCCGTGCCGGCGCTGCCGACCTTCTACCTCGGCCTCACGCTGATCGTCCTGGGCACGGGACTCCTCAAGGGCAATATCAGCGTGATGGTCGGCCAGCTCTACACGCCCGAGGACAAGCGGCGCGATGCGGGCTTCTCGCTGTACTACATGGGCATCAACCTCGGGGCGTTCTTCTCGCCCCTGGTGTGCGGCTACCTCGGCCAGCGGGTGAACTGGCACCTGGGCTTCGCCGCCGCCGGCGTGGGCATGGCGCTCGGCCTCGTGCAGTACGTGCTCGGCGGCCGCTATCCTCGGCGAGGCGGGCCTGCACCCGGCGCCGGCCGAGTCGCCCGAGGCGGCCGCGCGGCTCCGGTCGCGCGCCACCCTGTGGGGGGTCGTCGCCCTCGTGGCGGTCATCGCCTTCGCCGCGGCCGTCTGGACGGGCGTCCTCCCGATCGTGGCGACCCAGATCGCCGACGCCGCCGGCTACCTGCTGCTCGTCAGCACCGTGGGCTTCTTCGCCTGGCTGTTCTTCGGGGCGACGTGGACCCCCGAAGAGCGCAAGCGCCTGATGGCGATCGGCGTCTTCTTCCTCGCCGCCGCGCTCTTCTGGTCCGAGTTCGAGCAGGCCGGCTCGTCGCTCAACCTGTTCGCCGACCGCGCGACCCGGGGCGTCTACCTCGGTGTCAGCTTCCCGAGCAGCTGGTTCCAGTCGGTGAACGCGATCTTCATCATCATCTTCGCGCCGGTGTTCGCGTGGCTCTGGATCGCGCTCGGCCGGCGCGAGCCGTCCAGCCCGGTGAAGTTCTCCTTCGGCCTCGTGGGGGTGGGCGCGGGCTTCGCCGTCATGATGGTGGCCGCCGCGCTGTCGGCCAACGGCGTGCAGGTGAGCCCGAACTGGCTCATCGCGACCTACCTGCTGCATACCTTCGGCGAGCTGTCGCTCAGTCCCGTGGGCCTCAGCGCGATGACGAAGCTGGCGCCGCAGCGCGTGAGCAGCCTGATGATGGGCGTGTGGTTCCTGGCGGCGTCGGTCGGCAACTTCCTCGCGGGCCGGCTCGCCGGCTTCTACGAGTCGATGCCGCTCACCCGCCTCTTCGGGATCGTCGCCGCCATCGGGATCCTCATGGGGCTCGTCATGTTCGCGTTGTCGCCGTCGATCAAGCGTCTCACGGGCGAGGCGCCGTAACCGCGGGCGATGGCCCTCGACGAGTACCGCCGCAAGCGGGACTTCACGAAGAGTCCCGAGCCGCCAGGCAAGACGGCGCGCCGCAAGGTCCGCGAGCGCTTCTTCTGCGTCCAGAAGCACCTCGCCAGCCATCTCCACTACGACCTGCGCCTCGAGCACAACGGCGTGCTGCTCTCCTGGGCGGTGCCGAAGGGGCCGTCGCTCGATCCGGCGATCAAGCGCCTCGCGATGCACGTCGAGGATCATCCGCGCGCGTACGGCGACTTCGAGGGCGTGATTCCCGAGGGCTACGGCGCGGGGATCGTGATGCTGTGGGATCGCGGCACGTGGACGCCCGAGACCGACGATGTGGACGCGGCGCTGGCGAAGGGCGACCTGAAGTTCACGTTGAGCGGCTACAAGCTGAAAGGCTCGTGGGTGCTGGTGCGGACGAGCGGCCGCTACCCCGGCGCGCGGACGAGCGGCGACGGTCCGTCCCGCTCCTGGCTGCTGATCAAGCACCGCGACGAGTGGTCGGGCGCCCTCGACATCGCCGAGTTCGCGCCGCTCAGCGTGAAGACCGAGTGACGACTTCCCCGAGATCCTGGCCGAGGACAACCCGGCGGTCTGGACGTCGAACAAGGCCGCCGCCCCCAGCCGCGGCGGCGAGACCGGCAAGATGCTCGCGGAGATCGTCGCAAAGGCCGCCGAGATCAAGGCCGGGCGCGAGACCCCGAGAATCTCGCGAACGCCGCGCACCCGAAGAAAGAAATAACCACAGAGACGCAGAGGCACGGAGGGCGTCACGCTGCGGGGCTCGGCGCGGACCGCCGAAGGCGGTGGTGTGACGCGAGGAGACCCGATTGCACGAGGCCATGGATCAAGAGCCTCGTGCAATCGGGTCTCCTCGCGCCACACCCGGGCCTGCTTCGCAGGCCGGCCGCGTCGAGCCCCGAATCCCCGACAGCTCTGTGTCTCTGTGCCTCTGTGGCCTAATCCTTCAGGAGCCGCCGCGAGAGGACGCTCCACACCGTGTAGGCGAGGCGCAGGCGGTCGTGGCGCGCGATGGCGCCGGTCCAGAAGTCGCCGCCGACGAGCTCGCAGTGGTCCGGCAGATCGCCGGGCGCGAGCGGCGCCTTGTGCTCGAGCGCGTAGCGCTCCAGCACGTCCGTGGACGGCCATTTCAGGTTGGTGACCACGACGTCGACCGGGCGCCCGATGGCCTCCTCGATCCGCGCCACGGCGGCGGCCGCCGTGAAGCCGGCCATGCCGCGCCCTTCCGTGAGCAGGTTCGCGATCAGAATCACGGGGCCCGTCATGTTCCGGAACGCGTCGGCGACGCCGCGCACGAGGAAGATCGGCATCAGGCTCGTGTAGAAACTCCCGGGGCCGATGATCGCGGCGTCGAAGGTGGCGATCGCCTCGGCCACCGAAGGATGGATCGAGACCTCGGGCTCCAGCCAGATGCGGCGGACGAACTGCCCCGAGAACTGGCCCGCATCGACCTCGACCTCGCCGCGCGTCTCCGATCCGTCGCCGTAGGCGGCGCACACCGACGCCGGCTGCACGCTCACGGGCCAGACGCGTCCGGTGCAGCCGAGCAGCGCGCGCAGCCCGTCGACGGCATCCAGGAAGTCGCCGCTGTACTGCTCCATCATCGACAGCAGCAGGTTGCCGCCGGTGTGGCCGCCGAGGCGCGTGTGCTCGAGCGTCGGGAGGCGCGCCAGCAGCACGCGGCGCGCCTCGCGCGCGTTCCGCGACAGCGCGAGCGCGCACTTGAGGACGTCGCCGGGCGGCAGCACGCCGAGCTCGTCCCTGAGCTGGCCCGAGCTGCCGCCGCTGTCGAACATCGTGACGACCGCGTGGATCTGCAGCCAGGGATTGGTCTTCAGGCCGCCGAGCAGGCTGGGCAGGCCCGTGCCGCCGCCGAAGCAGCCGACATTCAGCTCGCGCATCCGCATCGCGCGTATTGTACTTGCAGCACAATAGGGTGGTGGGCCGCGACATGGATCCGATCGGCGACCGCGTTCAGCGCGCCTGGGAGCGCCGGCTCTGGCGCGGACGCCCGGCGCTCGCGGCCCGCCTGCTCGCGCGCGATCTCGCGGCCTCGTACACGCTGACCGACGTCCGCCTCACCGCCACGGGACGCCGCGCCCCCGACGATCTGCTGCTCCAGGACATCGGCGACGTCGCGCGCGTCGAGTCGCGCCTCGATCGCCTGTTCGGCACGTCCACGCTCGTCATCCGGCGGCGCGGCCGCCGGGAGGCGTTCGTGCTGCGATCGATCGCGCGCGGCACGGAGCTCGCCGCGCTCGTCGATCTGGCGGCGGCCGGCCAGCCGCTCAGGGAAGACAGCGTGCGGGCGGCGCTCGCGTGGGCTCCCGACACGGCGCCGGGCGCGGGGCTGGCGCTGGCCGGGCTCGTCGCCGTGCTGATCACCGTCTTCGCCATCACGCTGACCCTCCACGGCCGCGCGGCGACGATCGCGTACGCGCCGGACGACCCCATCGCGCCGAACGGGCAGAAGCGGAGCGAAGCCGAGATCGCGCGGTTCATGGACACCGACGTGATGCCGTGGGCGCGCGCGACGCTCGGCCCGATCGTGGGCGGACCCGATCGCGTCAGCTGCCACACCTGCCACGGGGCCGACGCGGAGGCACGCGGCTGGCGGATGCCCGGCGTCTCGGCCCTCCCCCAACCGGCCGTCGTCGACGGCGGGTGGGAACGGAACGGCACGATGACCTCACAGACGCGGAACGCGATCTACGGCTACACGGCCGTGGAGGAGAAGCTGCCCCGCGCCCGCTACATGCGCGAGCACGTGCTCCCGGGCATGGCCCGCCTGCTCCACCGCCAGGCGTACGACTTCACGCAGCCGTACGAGTTCAACCGCGAGCACCTGGCGTTCGGGTGCTACCACTGCCATCTCGTCACGCCCCCCCGGCCTCCGGCGGGCGGCGGTCCGGCGGCGTCAGCAGCAGCGCCTGGTCGCGCAGATGCCGCGCGAGCCGCGCGTGAAGCTGACGCCAGCCCTCGAAATGCGCGGCCATCGCCGCGAGGAGCCGCGCTTTCGGCGGCGAGGACTCCTGCCCCGCCGCCCGACTGAAGAACCCGGCGCCCAGCTGCGCGTACCAGCGAAGGTTGTGACGCCCGCGCATCTGATCGGCAAAGAACCCCGCCAGCACGAGACACTGGGCGCCGGCGATTTCCATCATCGGACCGTCGGACCACAGGGTGGCGTCGACGACGAAGTAATCGAAGATCGCGCCGAGATGGGCCTGGGCCGCGAAGTCGACGGTCGACTGCGTCGACACCTGGGCGTAGTGCGCCAGCACGCTGGCGTTGTAGACCAGCTCCTGACGATCGACGTCGGGCCCCGACACGTCCTGCAGGCGCTCGACGAAGAACTCCAGCACCTGCCGCTCGTCGGTCGCGAGAATCTCTCGCAGCGGGCCCATGCCCTAGCAGCCCGTGGCAGAAGTGCCTCTGGGCTGCGAGACCCGGAGGTAGCAACCACAGAGAAGCGGAGACACAGAGAATTCCAGGGTTTTCTCGGTGTCCCCGTGTCTCTGTGGCCCAATTCGCTGTGCCTCGCAGGCCGTGTCGACTTTCACGACGGCCCCCTAGAACATCCCGCCGCCCATGCCGCCGCCCGGCTGCGCCGCCGGGCTCGCCTCGTCCTTGTCCGGCAGTTGTGAGATGACGGCCTCGGTCGTCAGCAGCAGCGAGGCGATGGACGCGGCGTTCTGCAGCGCCGAGCGGACGACTTTTGCCGGGTCGATGACGCCCGCCTTCACCAGGTCCTCGTACCGCTCGGTCTGGGCGTTGAAGCCCTCGTCGCCCTTCAGCTCTTTCACACGCTCGACGACAATCGCGCCCTCGTGACCCGCGTTCGTGGCGATCCACCGCATCGGTTCCTCGATGGCCCGGACGACGATGTTGATGCCGAGCTGCTCGTCGCCCCCCAAGGTGAGCTTCCGCAGGCCCTGCGAGGCGCGCAGCAGGGCCACGCCGCCGCCGGCGACGATGCCCTCCTCGACCGCCGCCTTGGTGGCGTGCATCGCGTCCTCGACGCGGGCCTTCTTCTCCTTCATCTCGGTCTCGGTGGCCGCGCCGACCTTGATGATCGCGACGCCGCCCACGAGCTTCGCGAGGCGCTCCTGCAGCTTCTCGCGATCATAGTCGGCCGTGGCGTCTTCGACCTGCACGCGCAGCTGTTTCACGCGGCCCTCGATGGCGGCCTTGGTGCCGGCGCCTTCGATGATGGTCGTGTGGTCCTTGTCGATGGTGATCTTCTTGGCCTGGCCCAGATCCTCCATCGTGATCGACTCGAGCCGGATCCCCAGATCTTCGGTGACGGCCTTGCCGCGGGTCAGGACGGCGATGTCTTCGAGCATCGCCTTGCGGCGGTCGCCGAAGCCGGGCGCCTTGACGGCCGCGACCCGGAGCGTGCCTCGCAGCTTGTTGACGACGAGCGTCGCCAGGGCTTCGCCCTCGAGGTCCTCCGCGATGATGAGCAGCGGCCGATCCGCCTTCGCGACCTGCTCGAGCAGCGGCAGCAGATCCTTCATCGCGCTGATCTTCTTCTCGTGGATCAGGATCACCGGGTTCTCGAGCACGACTTCCATGCGATCCGGGTTGGTCACGAAATACGCCGAGAGGTAGCCGCGATCGAACTGCATCCCCTCCACCACCTCGAGCGAGGTCTCGAGCGTCTTGGCTTCCTCGACCGTGATCACGCCGTCCTTGCCGACCTTGTCCATCGCCTCGGCGATGATCCGGCCGATGGTCTCGTCGTGATTCGCCGAGATCGTGCCCACCTGGGCGATCATCGGCCCGGTCACCGGCTTCGCCTGTTTCACGAGCGACGCGACGACGGCCTCGACGGCGGCGGCGATGCCGCGCTTGAGGGCCATCGGGCTGGCGCCTGCGGTGACGTTCTTCACGCCCTCACGATAGATCGCCTGCGCGAGCACCGTGGCCGTGGTCGTGCCGTCGCCGGCGACGTCGGAGGTCTTGCTGGCCACCTCGCGCACCATCTGCGCGCCCATGTTCTCGAGCGAGTCCGGCAGATCGATTTCGCGCGCCACGGTGACGCCGTCCTTGGTGATCGTCGGCGAGCCGAAGGGCCGGCTGAGCACGACGTTGCGCCCCCGGGGCCCGAGCGTCACCTTGACGGCGTTGGCCAGGCTGTTGACGCCGCGGAGAATGCCCTGACGCGATGCGTCGCTGTAGGTAATGAGTTTGGCCATGTCAGCGTCCCTTCCTGGTCGGGGTCTTCTTCACGACCGCCTTGGGCGCCGGCCGCTTGGCGACAACGGCCTTGGCGGGAGGCGCCTTCATGGCCCGAACCCCCTCGAGGGCCGCCAGCACATCGTCTTCGTTCATGATCAGGTACTCGACGCCGTCCAGCTTGATCTCCTGGCCGGAGTACTTGCCGAAGAGAATCGTGTCCCCGGCCTTGACGTCGAGCGCCGTCCGCTCGCCATCGTCGCGGACCTTGCCGCTTCCCACGGCAATCACCGTGCCGCGCTGCGGCTTTTCCTTCGCGGAATCCGGAATGATGATTCCGCCGCGCTGCTGCTCGCCCTCATCGAGGCGCTGGACGAGAATGCGATCGTGGAGTGGTCTGACAAACATAGAGTCGGCTCCTGTACTGGTAACGAACGGGTCGGGCGACACGTGACCGATCAGCGCTGCTCGCGCTCGAACGTCACGGTCTGCGCGCGGAGATTGGCGGTCGCGGTCCTCGTGGCGAGCGTCCACGACCGCGAGTGAGACGAGGGCGCGGTGGCCGGGTCGGGATTCGCCCACCACGCCAGGTCATCGCGGGCCGAGGCGGGCAGCACGAAGCCGAGCAGATCCTCGATTTGCGCGAACGTGAGGACCACGACGTTCGCGAATCGGTTTTGCAAGTACTGGTACAGCTTTTGGTATTTGCCGGGCATCACCGCACCTGCTGATCACGATAGAGGATCGCGCGGCGATCGTCTGTGCGCTTTCGAACAGCTCGGGACCATTCGCGGGACTACGCTGTTCGCAGGGGGATGCGATGACTGGAGAGGCGTACACGCTCGGCTCCGCGGGGATTGGCCGGGCGCCGGAGAGCTCCGGTGTGTACGCGATCTTTTCCCGGAAACGCTGGCTCTACGTCGGCGTGAGCGCGGACATCCGGCGCAGCCTGTTCGGCCATCTGAACGGCTCGCCGCCGGCGCTGAGCGCGCAGGGCCCGCTCTCCTTCATGTTCGAACGGGTACCCGCTGGCGATCGGACGGCCCGGTGGCAGGCCGTGGTGGCGGACCTGAAACCCGCGTGCCAGGACGCCGTGGCCGGGGCGCGCACGACCGCATGAGCGGGCTGCGCCGGTGCCGGGAGTTCCTCGACGAGGCGGCCACGCTGCTGGTGATCGTCGCCGCGGTCCCCGTGGTCATCCTTTCGATCGGGACGCCCGTCGCCTTGTTCGTGCGCCTGGTGCTCGAGATCGCGCGGCGGCTGTAGTGCCCTTCGCGCGAGCGGCCGCAGGGCGTCGCGGGGGCGGCTCGGGCGGCTCGCCCTGCAGCACGACGCTCAGGAGCGCATCGTGCACGGTGAGGTGGCCGTTGTATTCGATGAACCCGAGCTTGCGGAACTTGTTCATGAAGAAGTTCACGCGCGAGCGCGTCGTGCCGACCATCTCGGCCAGCACTTCCTGGGAGATCTTGGGCAGCACGCGCCGTGGCCCGCTGGGCTTGCCATAGCGCGCCAGCAGCAGCAGCGTCCGGGCCAGGCGCTTCTCGCTCGCGTTGAACAACTGATCGACGAGGTCTTCCTCGAGGCGGTTGGTCCGGGCGAGCATGTGGGTGATGAAGCGATCCGCCATGTCGCGCTGCTCATGCAGCAGGCTGATCATCTGCTGTTTGGGCACGACGCGAATCTGGGTCTCCGCCATCGCGATGGCGGTGGCGAGGCGAAGGGGTTGCCCGGCGAGCGCCCCCTCGCCGAAGAAGTCGCCGGCATCGATGACGCCGACGACGGCCTCTCTCCCGCTGCGCGACAGCACTGACAGCTTCACGCTGCCGCTCAGGATATAGAGCACCGCCTCACAGGGGTCGCCCTGCGAATAAATGGTCTCTGAGGCGTGATAGGGCACGACAGTGCCAGCCAGCGCCGGGTACGTGAGGAAGGCCTCGACGTCGAACGGCCGCTTCTTCAATGAAGGCACGATACTATTATGGCACCAATGATTGGCGATCGACGACGTGGGGTGATGGCCGGCGCGCTGCTGATCACCGCGGTCCTGCCCGCCGCCCAGGCGGGCACGACGGTGGACACGCTGTTCCGGCAGACGCTCGGATTTTCCGCCGCGGACATGCGGGCATTCGATGCCGGGGCCGTGGTGATCCGGAGCCTCGACACGCCGGTGCGAGAGGAGCTCGCGCACGTCGCGGCCGTGCATGTGAACGCCGCGCCTGCACGCTTTCTCGATCGGTTCCGCGACATCGTGCGATTCGAAAAGGGCCCCGGCATTCCCCAGATCGGGCGCTTCAGCACGCCGCCCCGCCCCGAGGATCTGGCGGGGCTGACGCTGCCGGCGCCGGACCTCGCGGCGCTGCGGGCGTGCCGCCCCGGCGACTGCGACCTGAAACTCCCGGCGGCGGCGATGAGCCGGTTCCGGAACGACGTGAACTGGGCGTCGCCCGGCGCCGCGGACCAGGCCAATGCCATCGCGCGCGACATGCTCCTCAACCTGGTCCTGGCCTACCAGCGGGACGGCAACGCCGCGCTCGGCTCCTACGAGGACGGCCATGAGCCGATGTCGGTGGAAGGCCAGTTCCGCGCGCTCGTCGCCAGCGACGATCCGCTCCCCACGCCCGTCCCGGCGCTGCTCACCTACCTGGACGACTACCCGCGAAACCGCCCGGCGGGCGCCGAGGACTTCTTCTACTGGACGGTCGTGGACTTCGGCCTCAAGCTCACCATTCGCGTGAACCACGTCGTGATCTATCCCCTGCCAGCGAGCGCGTCGTCGCCGGTCGCCTCCGTGATCGCGATCAAGCAGCTTTACGCGAGCCACTACTTCTTCACGACGCTCGAACTGCGGTTCCTCATCGACGACGACCTCGGGACTGGCGCCGACGGCCTCGCGCTCGTGTCCGTCACGCGATCGCGCAACGACGGGATGACGGGCCTCAAGGGCCTGTTCCTGCGGCCGATCATCAGCCGCCGATCGCGCGACGCGGTGCGCGGCTACCTGGAGCACGTCAAGGAGCAGGTGGAGCGGCCGTTGATGCCCTGACACGCCTCTGCACTCCGGGGGAGACTGTGCAATAGAGCACAGACACCTGAGAGCCATCCCTCCAATGATGGAGGCGTGAAATCAGGAACCCCGTCGAAACGTCGGCACGCGAAGGCGCCTGCCCTGAAGGCGCCCGCGTTCGACGCGCAGGCGTTCCTCGCCTCGACGGGCGTCACAAGATCCGCCGTCAAGTTCAAGGAAGAGACGACGATCTTCAAGCAGGGGGACGCCTGCGAGCACGTGATGTACGTCCAGAGCGGCAGCGTCAAGCTGTCGGTCCTGTCGAAGAGCGGCCGCGAGGCCGTCGTGGCGATCATCGGCCCCGGCGACTTCTTCGGCGAAGGATGCCTGGCGGGCCAATCGACGCGCATGGGCAACGCCACGACCGTTGCCGCGAGCACGATTCTGCTCATCGACAAGGACGAAATGGTCGATCTGCTGCACCAGCAGCACGCGATGTCCGACCGGTTCATCTCGCACATGCTCTCCCGCAACATCCGCATCGAGGAGGATCTGGTCGACCAGCTCTTCAACTCGAGTGAAAAGCGCCTGGCGCGGACGCTCCTCCTGCTCGCGCGCTACGGCAAGCAGGACAAGCCCGTCCGCGTCGTGCCGAAGATCACGCAGGAGACGCTCGCGGAGATGATCGGCACCACGCGCTCGCGCGTGAATTTCTTCCTGAACAAGTTCCGGAAGCTGGGGTTCATCGAATACGACGGCGACACGCCCCTCAAGATCAACAGCTCGCTGCTCAGCGTCGTGCTCCACGACTGATGCGGCCCGCAGGCAGGTGATACATGAAGAAGACGATGATGACGAAGACGATGATGGCGACGGCGCTGGCGGCAATGGCACTCGTGCCGCTGCGCGCGGCGGACCCCGAGCCGGCGCAGCGGCTTGATGACGCCGCGGCGGTGTTCTCGGAGATCATGGCGTCGCCCGATCAGGGCATTCCCCAGGATCTCATTTCCAACGCCCACTGCATCGTGATCGTTCCGGACTTGAAGTCCGCGGCGTTCGTGGTGGGCGGGAAGTACGGGAAAGGCTACGTGTCCTGCCGTGAGGGCGCGAAGGGCTGGTCGGCGCCAGCCACCGTCCGCATCGAGGGCGGGAGCGTCGGGTTCCAGATCGGCGCGTCCTCGACGGACCTGATCATGCTGGTCATGACGGAACACGGCGCGGACAAGCTGCTGTCGAGCGCGTTCACGCTGGGCGCGGAAGGCTCCGTGGCGGCCGGCCCGGTGGGGCGCACGGTCACCGCGCAGACGGACGCACAGATGCACGCCGACATCCTGTCGTGGTCGCGATCGCAGGGGTTGTTTGCCGGCGTCGCGCTGACGGGCGCCACGCTCCGCCAGGATCTCGATGACAACACCACGCTGTACGGCAAGCCGCTGGAGAACCGGGACATCGTCACGAACGGCGTGGCCCCGCCCGCGGCGGCCGCCAAGCTGCTCGCGCTGCTGAACCGGTACTCGGCGAAGGAACGCACCCAGCAGTAGGGATGAAGAAGATCCTCGTCGTCCTCGTCGTCCTCGTCGTCGCGCTGGCCTACGCGGCGGGCTACTGGCCCGCGCGGCAACAGCTGGCCGACGCGCAGGACCAGATTCGAGGGCTGCAGGATCACACCACGTTCGTCGAGGGCCGGCTTCGCGTGAGCGACCTCCTGGGGTCGGCCCTCCGCCTTTCTGAAGCCGCCGCCGCCCGGAACTACGGCGAGGCCGCCGCCCTGTCGTCGCCGTTCTTCGACGCGGTGGGCCGTGAAGCGGCGCTCACCGACCAGCCGGTGGTGCGAGCGGCGCTCGACACCATCCTCAAAACCCGCGACCAGCTCACGACGGCAATCGCACAAAGCGACCCCTCCCTGACGGACATGCTGAAGGATTACGAACGCACGCTCCGTCAGGCCCTGGGATATTCCGTCAGTCCTGCCGTGTAGAGGCCGCGACTCGCTCAACCTGCCGCGGCACGGGAAAGAAGGTGCTGGGTGAACGGCGCCGGGCGGTACGTCACCCGCGTCGCGAGTGCGGCGATCGCCGCGCTTTTGTGCACGGTCCCTCCAGCGTCAGCGCAAGTAGCAGTCTCGCCGTCATTGGGTACGGCGGCGCCGTACACGGTCCTGGGTACAAACGCCACCGCGGTGGTGGGCACGGTCACCTGCACCAGTAGCACCATCGACGGAGACGTGGGTTCCACCTTCACCTCGATTACAAACACCGGGTGCACGATTACGGGGTCGACCGACGCGCCGGTGGCCGCCTCGGTGGTCACCGACTTCAACACCGCGTTCGCCGCGATCGACACCAAGAACCCGGTCTGCACCGGCGTCATTCCGACGGTCAGCAGCGCGCTCACACCCGGTGTCTACTGCTCCGCCGCAGCGACCACGCTGGGCGCCATCACTCTTACGCTCAACGGCAATGCGAGCGATGTCTGGGTCTTCAGGGTCGGGACTGGCGGAGCGGCCGCCCTCACGCTGACCGGCACGACGGTGGTCATGGGCGGCACCGCACGGGCGTGCAACGTGTTTTGGAAGACCTCCGCGGCCATGACGGCAACGGATTCGACCTTTAACGGAACCGTCCTCTCTGGTGCCGCCGTCACCATGACCAGGGGAAGCTGGTCCGGCCGAGCCTTGGCGACGACCGATGCGACGGTGACTGGCCCCGGCACATTGACCTTCGCAGGGTGCAGCGCCCCAGTGCCGCCCACCGTCGCAAAGGCCTTCAGTCCCGCCAGCATCACGGCGGGCGGCGTCTCGCGGCTCACCATCACCTTGAGCAACGCCAACGTGGGGGCCAGCAACCTGACCGCCGCGTTCACGGACACCCTGCCCACCTCGCCCAGCGCCGTGCTGATCGCCGCCACGCCCAACGCAGCCACCACGTGCGGCGGCACCGTCACCGCCACGGCCGGTGCAGGCTCGGTCACGTTGTCACAGGCGGGGAGCACGATTCCTGCGTCCGGGTCGTGCACGGTCGCGGTCAACGTGACCGCCGCGGCGCCGGGCTCGTTTACCAACACGATTGCCGCCGGCGCGCTGCAGACCAGTACCGGGAACAATGCCGCGTCCGCCACCGCGACGCTGACGGCCACGTGTCCGGTGATTACGCTCGGCCCCGCGGCGGCGCCGGCGGGCATCGACGGCACCGCGTACAGCCAGCAGCTTACGGCGAGCGGCGGGATCACCGCGTACACCTTCACGGTGTCGGCTGGCGCCCTGCCGGCGGGCCTCTCGCTCTCGTCGAGCGGCCTGCTCTCGGGGACGCCAACCACGCCCGGCTCCACGGCGGTCACGATCCGGGCGGCCGACGGACATGGGTGCCCGGGCACCATCACGTACACGATCGTTATCGCCGCGGCGACCTGTCCGGTGGTGTCGGTCGCCCCGGTCGGCCTGCCCTCCGGCATGCAGGGCGTGGCCTACAGCCGGACGATCACGGCGAGCGGCGGGACCGGCGCCTACACCTTCGTGGTGTTGAGTGGCACGCTGCCGGCGGGCCTCACGCTCTCGTCTGGCGGCGTGCTCTCAGGGAGCCCGACAACGCTCGGCTCCAGTACCGCCACCATCCAGGCGACCGACGGGAGTGGGTGTCCCGGCGTCACCGCGTACACGATCGTCATCGCCTCGGCGACGTGTCCGGTGATCACGGTGACCCCCTCGACCCTGCCGACCGGCACCGTGGGCGCCGCCTACAGCCAGCTGAGCACCGCGAGCGGCGGGACCGGCGCCTACACCTTCACGGTGTTGAGTGGCGCGCTGCCGTTGGGCCTCACGCTCTCGTCTGGTGGCGTGCTCTCAGGGACACCGACCACGGCGGGCTCCATCCTCGTCACCATTGAGGCGACCGACGGCAGTGCATGCCCTGGCACTACGGCGTACACGATCGTCATCGCCGCCGGCGTTCCGACCCTGCCTCAGGCCTTCGTCCTCCTGCTCGCGCTGGCGCTCCTGGCGATCGGACACGTGCGGCTGCGGCACCCGTTCGCCCCTGTGCACAAGTGAACATCCCGCCGGACAAGCCTCCACTAAGCTCGGTTCTGCTATCCCCCAGGTCTACGAGACAGTCAGGAGTCCATATGAGCGTCACCATGGCAAAGGCCCTCAGCGCGCGGCACGAGAGCCTGCAACAGATGCTGCTCGAGCGCCGACGCGTGATCCAGGGCGAGGTCCAGGAACGCCTCCGCGACGTGCGAGGGACCGGCCCGAGACAGGTGCTCGACGACGCGGAAAACTCGGAGACCGACGTCCAGGGCGAGATCGACTTCGCCCTGATTCAGATGAACGCCGAGACCCTGGTCCGCATCGACGCGGCGCTCGCCAGGCTTGCCGCAGACACGTACGGGCGCTGCGCCGAGTGCGACAAGGAGATCGCCGACGGCAGACTGCGCGCCTTGCCGTTTGCCGTGCGCTGCAGGGACTGCGAGGAGCGGCGCGAGCAGGACGACGCGCGGCTCCGCAGGTCCGGTCAGCGGGGCGACGGCCCGTTCCTGTTCGCTGAGAAGACCATCTGACCCCCGATCGACCAATTCTGAACACTGGAGTGAAGCGATGAGACGACTACTCTTCGGCGGCGTATTCGTGATGACGGTGGCGGCGTTCTCCACTCCGGCGTGGGCGCAGGTCGGTGGCGGCGTCAAGGCGGGCATTAACCTGGCGAGCATCTCAGGACTCAACGACGCGGCCGGCTCGACCAAGGAGCGCACCGGGTTGGTCGTGGGCGGGTTCCTGACCGCGGGCCTGGCGCCCATGCTGGCGATCCAGCCCGAGGTGCTGTTCTCCATGCAGGGCACGACACTGCACTTCAGCGGGTCCGGGATCACGACCGACGCCACGGCTAAACTCGACTACGTCCAGGTGCCGGTGCTGCTCCGGATCGGGAACAGCGGCAAAGACACGGCGAGTGTGTACGGCCTCGTGGGGCCGACGTTCGGACTGCTCATGCGCGCCAACGAGGATGGCGTGGACATCAAGGACCAGTTGAAGCACACGGACATGGGCCTCGCCGTGGGCGCCGGCGTGAGCCTTTCGAGACTCTTCGCCGAAGGACGCTACACGTACGGCCTGACGGATCTGAACAAGGTCGCAGACCCGGGCGGGAAGATCAGGAACCGCGTGATCTCGATCTTTATCGGCCTGGCGTTCTGACCACCGTCCGCGCGGGCCGACGGCTTGGCCCGCGCGGCTGACCTGTCAGGTCCTGCCTGGTCCACCGCTCAGGATCGCTTGCGCATCCCGACGATGAGCAGCGCGACGCCGCCGATGACCACCGCCCCCCCGATGATCGGCGGCAGCGCCACGTTGTTCTGATGTTCGGTCGTCGCGTGCAGCGGCCCCACATCCAGGACGGTGTCGCGGGTGGTGTAGGTAAACCCCTGATACGCGAGCGCGGCGACGCCGAGTACGACGAGGACGAGACCGAGCATGGCTGTAGGTTTCATGGATCTACAGTGACACGCTGCTCAGCCCGCGAATGTGCAGAACGGCACACGGCGCCGTGCGGGGCACCTTCGGTCGGCGGCGTCACCCGCCCTCGTGCACCGTCCGCTCCGCTTCACGCCATCGGATCCAATGCGTGAAGATCACCGATCCGACGGCCACGACCGGCACCGCCAGGAACATCCCGACGGCGCCGTTCAGCTCGAGGCCCGAGAGGACGGCGATGACGACGACCAGCGGATGCAGGTGGAGGCGGCGGCCGACGAGCCGGGGGTAGATCACGTAGTCCTGGGCCAGCCGGAGCGAGCCCAGGAAGCCGACGACCCAGAACGCCAACACGGGCGCGTGGAGCGCCGCGACAATGGTGGCGACGACCGCGGCGAGGAACGGGCCGACGAGCGGGATGAATTCGAGCACGCCCGCCAGGGCGCCGAGCAGCGTCGGATAGGGCACGTCGAGGATGGCGAACCCCAGACTGCAGACCGTGCCGACGAGCGCGCACGCGAGCAGCTGCGCGCGGACATACGTCGCCAGCGTCGCGTTCAGGTCCTCGAACAGTTGCTGCCCGCGCGGGCGGAATCGGCTGGGCAGCGCGCCGATGAGGTCGCGCCGGAAGAGCTGGGCGTCCTTCAGCAGGAAAAACGCCAGGACCGGAATCAACACGAGTCCCGGCGCCGACGACAGCGTTCCGGCGAGCGTCATCAGCGAGCCGCGGACGTAGACGACGGCCGCATCGCCGGCCCCGAGCACGGACCGGTCGATGCCCTGCCGGATGTCGTCCGGCACGCCCGACCGCTCGTAATAGCCGGCCCACCGCTGCTCCCAACCGCGAAGCGACGCCGCGTAGGCCGGCACCTGCGACGCGGCCTCGCCGATCTGGCGCGCGATCTTCGGCACGAGCACGCTGCCCCCAGCCGCGGCGGCGCCCGCGATCAACAGGTACACCAGCACCACCGCCAGGCCGCGGGGCACGTGCCGCTCGCTCCCGGCGACCCGCCACGGCCGCTCGAGGAGACGCACCAGCGGCGCCACCAGATAGGCGAAGAACATCGTCAGAATCAGCAGGAAGACGAGGTGCTCGAGCCGGTACAGCAGCCAGATGCCGGCCGCGGCCGCGAGGATCGCGAGGACGCCCTGCAGGACCAGGCGCGCCTGGGAAGGCATGCTCAAGAGTGACACGCCGCCGTGCCGCGCGCGCGTGCAGAACAGGACAGTGCCCACCGGCGCGCCTCGCTACGATGATCGCGGAGGGATTGCATCATGACGGTCACACTGCCGGGACTCATCGTTCTCGTCGTCATCGCCGCGATCTGCGGCGGCGTCGGCCGGGCGCTCGCCGGCGGCGCGCCGGGCGGGCTCATCGTGTCCATCGTGCTCGGGTTCATCGGCGCGCTCTTCGGGCCGTGGGTCGCCGGTCAGTTCCACCTGTCCGAGCCGCTCATGCTCCACGTGAACGGCCAGACCTTTCCGATCGTGTGGTCGATCGTCGGCGCCGCCCTGGTCGTCGCGCTGCTGCACCTCATTCCGACGCGGAGATGGGCCCGATAATCAATCCCTGGCACGAGGCTGCGCGGACGGATGCTCGAGGGCGGCGTTCAGTTCGGCGCCGATGAGAATCGCGAGGCCCGAGCCGTACAGCCAGAGGAGTGCCACCATGACGCCCCCGATGGCGCCGTACGTCTTCTGAAAGGCGCCGAAATGGAAGGCGTACCACTTGAACGCCAGCGAGAGCAGCACGCCGAGCGTCGCGGCCATCAGCGAGCCGGGTGTCACCCAGGCCCGCCGGTGGGGCACGTCGGGCGCGAAGTGGTAGATCAATTCGAGGGCCGTCACCAGGAGCGCGAACACGAGCGGCCACCGCAGGAGCCACCACGTCCAGGCGAACACCGGGCCCATGTGCAGGCTCGTCGCCAGCTGCTGCACCAGCCGCGGCGCCGCGAGCGCCATCGTCAGTGACACGAGGCCCAGGACCGCCAGCGCGACGGTGAGCACGATCGCCCGCACGCGGACCCGCCACCACGGGCGCGATTCCTTCACGTGGTACGCCTGATTGAGCGTGCTGATGATCGCGGTCATGCCCGACGAGCTGGTCCACAACGCCAGGACCACGCTCAGCGTGAGAAGTCCCGTGTGCTCGCCGCGAGCGATCTGGATGAGCTGCTCGCGCACGATCGCCATGACCGCGCGGGGCGCCACATGGGCGAGCGTGCGCTGGGCCAGGTCGATCAGGTTGCGCTCCGGCAGCAGCCCCGCGAGGGCCACGGCGCACAGCATCGCCGGGAACAGCGCCAGAAACCAGAAGAAGGCCAGCTCGGCGGCCCACCCGAGGCAGTCGTCCGCATAGATGGCGCGCGCCGTCCGCTTGAGGATGTCGCCCCACCTGGCGGCCGCCGTGACGACTGGCGGCGTCGGCATCGATCGAGTCTGGCTCATCCCCGCGCGACCGGCTGTTCAATCGGGCACGCGGGTGTGCACTTGTGCACACCCGCGCCGCCGGCGGGATGCCATGCTGGAGGTGGCGCGGCGTTCGATGACACGCCTGCGCGTGGAGGCCTCGCATGTGGAACAAGAACGAGCGTCAGGGGAAAGTCGACCAGACGAAGGGCAAGGCCAAGCAGGCGGTCGCCGCCGTGACGCATGACGATCGCCTGAAGGCCGAGGGCGAGGCCGACGAGACGGCGGGGAACGTCGAGACTGCCGTGGGCCGGATCAGTCACAAGGCCGGCGACGCGATTTCGCGAGTCGGCAAAGCCGTTAAACAGTGACAACGTGACCGAAGCAATGGAGGGTGTCGTGGCGAAGTATTTCACTCCTTGGACGTCCCTGGTCATCGGGCTGGTCGTGACCGCAGCGCTGGGACTCGCATACACCAGCGGCCGGATTGGCTTGGAAGCGTTCGTGTTTGCGGTCAGCCTGACGCTCGCGTCGGGCGTCGTCTCGAGCATCTTCCTGAGACGGATGGCCCACCCGGACGGGTCAGTGGAACAAATGTTATACAAGACCGACCATCCGACGCGACCCTAGGATTCGCCTCCGCGGTTCCTCTCCCGCCCGGATGAGTCGTCCGAGATGAGCACCGAGACCGGGTTTGTTCTGCTCTTTGTCGTGGCGACCGCCGTGGCGATCGGGGCCCGGCGGTTCCGCCTGCCGTACACCGTGGCCCTGGTGCTGGCGGGCCTGGTGCTCGGGGCCGTGCACCTGTTCGAGCCGCCGGACCTGACCAGAGAGCTGCTGTACGCGGTCTTCCTGCCGGGGCTCCTGTTCGAAGCCGCCTTCCACCTCGAATTCCGTGACTTCTGGCGCGACCGCGTGGCGATCGCGGCTCTGGCCGTGCCGGGCGTCGCGGCCGGCATCGCGCTGACCGCCGTGTTCCTCGAGCCGACCATCAAGACGCTCGATCTGGGCGCGTCCTTCGGCTGGTCAGTCGCCGTCCTGTTCGGGGCGCTCATCGCGGCCACGGATCCCATCGCCGTGGTCAGCATGTTCAAGACGCTCGGCGCGCCGCGCCGGCTCAGCACCCTGATCAAGGGGGAGAGCCTGCTGAACGACGGCACGGCAATCGTGCTCTTCGCGCTGGTGCTCGATGTCGTCTCGGGACGCCAGATGTCGGGGGTCGGGCTGCTGCTGGCGTTCGGGCGCATCGTCGGCGGCGGACTCGCCGTGGGCCTCCTCGTCGGGCTCGGCATCTCGCAGATCATCCGGCAGATCGACGATCCGATGATCGAGATCACGCTCACCACCATCGCGGCGTACGGGTCGTTCCTCGCGGCGGAACAATTCGGATTCTCGGGGGTGATCGCGACCGTCACGGCCGGCATGCTGTGCGGCAACTACGCGGCGCGCACGGGGATGTCGCCCTCCACGCGCATCGCCGCCGAGACCTTCTGGGAATACATTGCGTTCGCGCTCAACTCGATCGTCTTCCTGCTCGTCGGGTTGCGCGTGCACCTCGGCGAGCTGGCAGACTCGTGGGCGCTGATTCTCGCCGCGTACGCCGCGGTGACGCTCGCCCGCGCGGCGGTCGTGTTCGGGGTGTCGGCGCTCAACCGGTCGAGCCGCAACAACGCGTGGCCGGCGTCCTGGAACGCCGTGCTCACCTGGGGCGGCCTGCGCGGCAGCCTCTCGATGGTGCTCGCGCTGGCCTTGCCGGCCGCGCTCGCGCAGCGCGAGCTGCTCATCACGGTGACGTTCGGCGTAGTCCTGCTCTCCATCCTCCTGCAGGGGCTGACCATGGCGCCGCTGCTCCGCAAGCTCGGGGTGATACGCCATTACGAAGCCAGGCAGAAATATCAATTGAAGCGAGGGGAACTGCGGATGACCCAGGCGGCCCTCGGCGAGATTGGACGAATGGAGGAACTCCACGCGGCGCCGGCGGCGCTCCTGCGCGAGATGCGCACGGAGTATGAAGGCCGCATGCATGACGTGGCGGCGACGGTGGAGGCGCTGCAACTCGCGCAGGATGATTTGCGGGCCGAGGAAGCCGTGCTCGCCAGGCGCCGCGTGCTGCTGGTCGAGAAGGAGGAGGTGCTCGCCGACTTCCACCGAGGCACGCTGTCGGCCGAAGCCTACGACGCGCTGCTCGGCGCCATCGACGCGCGATTCGCGACCCTCGAGACGGGAGAGTCCGCGCCGGGAACCATCGAGGTCCCCGGCGCGCCCCCGTCGCGCTAGAAGTGGAGCCGCACGCCGCCCCACGCCTGATAGTTATTGCGGACGTCGTCCGCATGGTCGAGGAACATCCGGCCCTCCGCGAGGAGGTAGAGCCGGGTGCGGGCGCTCTGCGCGAGCGGCACGCCGACATGGACCATCACCGCCGGGGTGAAGGTGTCCTTACGCGTCAGGTCCCAGAACGACAGGCCCGTGCCGACGAAGGTGCCGCCGCCCAGATACTTGTTCGCCTCGACATCGGCGAACAGCTCACTCTCGTTCACCTTGTCGTCGGCCCTCACGAGGCTGATGGCCACGCCAACCGCGCCGGCCAGTTCCCAGTCGTTCGCGAACCGTTTGGCGACCCCGACCTTGAGGCCGAGGAGCGGCGAACACTGCGTGTATTCCAGGTCGGTGCCGTCGATCGGGCGCACCCGGCAATCCTTGCCAACGAGCGCGTCGAAGAAGAACGGCGAGGTCGCCAGCGCAGCCACGGGCGGTGACGCCACCTGGATCGGCGGCGGGGGTGGCGGCGGGGGTGGCGGCGGGGGCGGCGGCGGAGCGGCGGTGGCGGCGGAGGCGGCGGCGGCGGAGCCGCGACCGCGACGAGGCGCGGCGCATCCTCCACGTCCATCAGCGTCACGTTGCCGCACACCAGCGGGACGACGAAGGTGTAGGTCCGGCTGTCCGCGACGACGCGGAACAGGAAGGCCCGGAACGGCTGCCGGCCGGCCCAGCGAATGTTCCGCAGAAGGCTCAGCGCGGACCCCCCGTCCGGGCGATAGGCCATCCACTGCATGGTCTGCCCCGCCCGCACCTCGCACTCCACGATGGTGCCGGGCAACGGCGTCGCGTCGGCGCAATTCACGCCCTTCACCGACGAGGTGGCTCCGGCGAGCGCCGCCGCCACGTCGTCGGCGAGCGCAGGAAGGCCGGCCTGTCCAAGGACGGTGCGAAGATTGGCCACGACCCTGGGGTCGTCGCCCATCCGCTTCAAGCTGGCGACGGTGGTCAACGACGGCTTGTAGAAAGCAGTCGAACCGCCGAGCCGGGTGATGTCGCGCACGCCCACGGCGCCGGATTCCTGCGCGATGGCCACGGACGCGAGGGTCAGTGGCAACGCGACCGCGACCACACCGGCCGCGAGCGTTCGTCGAGAGAATCGAAACATAGTCAAAGTCTCCATGAGGTGATGCGACACGGCGTCAATCCGTAAGTCGGATCGAGCCCACGACGCGGCGGAACGTGCTTTCGTAATCCTTGAATTCGGCGGTCGGTGCAACGCCCACGGCGTAGAACAGCGTGCCGTCGTCGACGAGCACCGTGAAGAGCGCGAGGCGCTCGTCGCGTCCGGTCGCGTCGGACACATTCGAGAGCTGAGACTGGAGGCCCTGTCGGCCGCCGATCGTCGCCCGGCGGTAGCGGGTGGGCCGGCTGAGGTTCGGGTTGCTGCGACCGAGCGACGTCACCAGCTCGTCGGTCGCCGCGGACAGATTGGCCGCCTCGGTCGGTGACACGCCCATCTCCATGCCGTGGGTGAAGACCGACCGTCCGCTTTCGTTGCCGTAGGCCCCGTCCGGCGCGAAGACGACGTGGTCGCTGGCCGGCAGCTCCTGCCAGTTCGACGGCGCGCTGACGCGAAAGAGACCGCCCTCGGCATACGCGGTGTAGGCGGTCGAGGGAGGCGTGACGCGGGCCGGATCGAGGCGTGCATCCGCGACGGGAACCGGCCCGTTGTCGGCCGCCGTCCGTGTCGCCTCTTCAGTGGTCCGCGCCGGCGCCAGCGTGCGCAGCCGGGCCTGTGCCCGCGTGAACGGCCGCGTGTCGCGCACGCGATTGCGCACGGTGAGCAGCGCCGCCTCACGCGTGATCGTGTCCGAGCGATCGCCCGGATCCGGATGGTCGCTCAGCCACGTCGGCGCGCCCGAACCGCCCTGCTTCGCAATCGTCTGGAACATGCTGGCCATCTCGAGGGGGTCGTAGCCGGCGTCGGCCATGATGTGCGACCCCAGCAGATCGGCCTCGCGTTCGAACTCGCGGCTGAAGCGCAGGAACGCCGTGCCCAGGCCGAACTGGGTGCCCTGCGCCACCGCGCTCCCGACGTTGCCGCCAATGACCGCGCCGACGATCGCGCCGAGGAACGTGCCGATTTCGTACTTCGTCGCCTTGGTCGCCTGGGCCGTGCCGTGGCGCAGCGCGACGTGGCTCAGTTCGTGCGCCATGACGCCGGCCACTTCGCCCTGGCTGTTGGCGGCCTCGATCATCCCGCGGTTGATGAACATCGGCCCGCCCGGCAGCGCGAACGCGTTGATCTCGCTCACGTTCACGACCTTGAAGGTGTACTGAAACTCCGGATGTCGCAGCTCCTGCGGAATGGCGGCGACCAGGCGCGCCCCGATGGTCGTCACCAGCGGGGTCACGTCCTTGTCCTTCAGGATCGGCAGCTGCTGCTCGACTTCGACGGCCGCCTTCCGCCCAAGCTCCACGTCCTCGGCGGGCGTGTAGTTGTTCTTCGAGGCGGTGACGGGTGTTTGCCCGGCCAGCACGCTGACCGACAGCAGCACGCCGAGGCCGGCGAGCGCGAGGAGCCCGATCGCCGGCGTGTTGGGCGCTCTCACGCTACGCCACGCGGAGCTGGTTGACGACGCGCTTGACACCCTCGGCGCCGAACGCGATGACCTCCGCGCGCGCCTTCCCGGCTTCCGACGCGACGGTGCCGGTCAGCGTGACGACGTGGTCAGTGGTGTCGACGTCGATCTTGCTTTCCTTCAGCAGCGGCTCGTCGACGAACAGGGCGTGCACCTTCGTCGTGATCCACGCGTCGGTAATCGCCTCGCCCGTCGCCGACACGGCCGCGCCCGCCTCGGTCCCGACCGTCGCGACGGCATCCTTGGTCGCGTCCACGGCCCGATCCGCCGCGTTGGGATTGGGCTTATCGACCGTGATCACCACGGTGTCGGGCGCCTTGGCCGCGGGCTGACCGCACGCCGTGCTGACCGTCATCGCGCCGCCGAGCGCCGCCAGAACCATCCACGTAGACATCTTCATCGGAGTCTCCTACTGCACGAATCGCGTGAGCGTCACGGTGAACGTGCCGCTGTTGTCCTCGAAGTGGTCGTCGTTGACGCCGAGCAGCAACCGTCCGGTCGCCGGCATCACGATGGGCTGCGTGTTCGCGCCGATGGGGAACGGATCGCCGGCGCCGACGCGGCCAATCAGGGCGCCCGCCGAGGCGTTGAAGACCGGGTAGCGGCTCTCCGAGCTCGTCGCGGCCGGATTGCCATCGACGCTCGAGGCCGCATTGGAGGCAATCATGATTTCGCCGGTGGCCAGGAACTCGATCCGGTCGCCGCGGGCCACGACGAGGCCCGTGGTCGTCCACGGCCGGTCGCCGCGAACGACGGTGGCGCCCGGGGGCACCGCGGCCTCGACGGGCGCGGCGGCCGGCACGGGAGCGCGGCCCGGCCCGTACAGGTAGATCTGCGCGACGTCGTTCGAGAGGTAGTCGCGCGCGCCGCTGGGGGTGTCGATGCTCAGCCGCAAGGGATGCGTGCCGCCAATGTCGACGAGCCGGCCCTCGATCACTTCTCCGCTCCGCAGCACGACGAGGGACTGCCCCGCGTCGATGCGGGCCTGCGTCCCAGGTGCCGGCGCGACCGCCACGAACTCCACGGCCGTGACCTGGGCCGCGGGATACTGGCGCGTCTCGCCGTTGGTGACGAGCGTGAAGCCGCCCGCATTCAGGTCGATCAGCTCGCCGCTCGGACGCTGACCGTCGAGCAGGACGAGCGTCGCCCGCTCCTGCGCATGGACGGGCAGCGCGATCAGCAGCGCCATCACGCCCGCGCCGCACGCGGCATATCTCATCTTCTTCATCGTCACGTCTCCTGGTGGGTTCTGCCTCATGAAGCGATTGTCACTCGCGGACTCACACGGCGCTTGTGCAATTGGGGACGTGCTCTCTTGCACAGGGTCGTCGCGGCGATTTCGGGGTGTGCGCTGTGGTGTACTTTTTTGAACAGCGGAATTTCGAGGACGCGTTTACCGTGTCGTCAGATCAGGAGGTGTGTCCTGGAAGACAACAGCCCGGCCGCCGCAGATTCCGTGACGTGCCCGTACTGTCGCCTGGCGTTGAAACGAACCGCAGATCGAGGGCTGGTCGGCTTCGAATGCGAGCAGTGCGGCCCGTTCCAGAACTACACCGAGGTGAAGTCCTCGTCGCCGAGTCGATCACCGACCGGCGGTGATGTTCGACACCGTGGAGACGGCTCCATCCCCGGCCGGTACGGCCCGGACTGAGATCGCCTCCTCGCCCGCCGCCGGCGCGCCATCCTGCAGGGACCGCATGATGCGTTCCTCCATCTCCGCGGGAAACACCGGTGCCGGACCGACGAGCCCATCCCGGTACACCCCCAGCATCAGTTCCCGAAACACCGGCAGCGCCACGCGCCCGCCGGTTTCCTGCTGGCCGAGCGAGCGGTTGTCGTCGTAGCCGATCCGCACGGCGACCGTGATCCCATCGAGCCCGTACGTCGATCCGACGAACAGCGCGTCCCGGAAATCGTTGGTCGTGCCCGTCTTGCCCATCACGGCGAGCGGGAACGATCGCGACGCCAGCGCATGCGCCGTCCCCGTCGGCATCACCACCACGCCGCGCAGGCCTTCCTGAATGAGGACGAGGGCGGCGTCGCCAATCGGCCTCGGCTTTACGCGCGGACTTACGACGGGGTCGCTTCCGTCGAGGGCGATCGACTGAATCACGTGCGGCGCGGCGACCACCCCGGAGGCGATGGCACGGTACGCGCTCGCCAGTTCCAGCAGGTTCACCTCCGACGCCCCCAGCGCCGTCGTGAGGTAGGGGTGCAAGGGTGTTTGGATGCCGAGACTGCGTGACGTGCGCAGGAGCGCGTCGATCCCGATCTGGGCCGTCATCCAGACCGCGACCGCGTTTCTCGACTCGGCGAGCGCCGTGCGAACCGGGATCAGTCCCTTGAAGCGGCCGTCGTAGTTCGCGATCCACTTCACAGGATTCGTGTTGCCGTTCGGCACGCTGATCGGCTCATCGGGCACGAGGGTCTCGAGCGAGAAATGACCCGACTCGAAGGCGGCCAGGTAGACGAGCGGCTTCATGGCCGATCCCGGCTGGCGCAGCGACTCCCGGACACGGTTGAAGTCACTGTAGGCCGTGGAACGGCCGCGGTAGACTTGCCGGCCGCCCACTTCGGCCAGGATGCTCCCGTCGCGATTCTTCAGCACGACGACCGAGCCCTGGACGATCCCCGCGGCCTTCGGATGTCGTCCCTCATAGCGCTCGATCCCGTGCTCCAGTGCCTCGCTGGCGAGGCGCTGCACGCCGGCGTCCACGGTCGAGTACACCTGCAGGCGCCCCTGCAGGAGGTCGTCGATCCCCAGCTGGGCGTGCACCCCCTCCAGTTCGTCGAGGACGTGCTCGACCACCGCTGACGACCGGAACGACGGCGGGGCGTGACGCGCGAAGACGGACAGCGGCCGCAGGCCGGCCGCCTTCAGCTGCTCGGGAGCGAGGAAATGGTGCGCCCCCATGAGCAGCAGGATCTGGTTTCGCCGCCGGAGCACCGGCCGCTTGTCATCCGCCGTGGGCGAGTACTCGCGAGGCGATTTGGCGATGCCCGCCAGCATCGCGGCCTTGTCGGCGTCGTCCGCGGTGAACGACGACAGGCGCCGCCCGAAGTAGGTACTCGGCCGCGCGGGCGAACCCGTACTGCCCGTTCCCCATGTACACGAAGCTCGCGTAGCGGGCGAAAATCTCTTCCTTCGCGCGCTGCTTCGATCCGAACCGCGCGCGCATCTGCTGTTCGAGCCAGATCGACAGGCGGATCTCCTCGCGCTTCCGGAGCAGCATGTTCGCGTTCCGCGCGCCCACCGCCCACGAGAGCGCTCGGGACCCGACTCCCGGACTCTGAAGCTCGTAGCTGTTCTCCCTGGACGTCCGGTCTCGCAGGAACACACCCCGCACGAGCTGCTGGGTGATCGTCGAGCCACCTTGCGGAAAGATCGCCGGGCCGCGCATGTTGTCCCGCCGCCCGGCCGTCGCGACCCTCGTGCCCCACGCGCCCAGCCGGATTTTGCCGATCACGCGCGGAACGCTGTAGTAGTCCACGCCGTTGTGCGAGAAGAAGCGTTTGTCCTCGGCGGCGAGGATGGCGTCGCGCACGACGGGCGGGATGTCCGCGTACGGCGTGATGTCGCGGTACTCCCGGGCGAGTTCCACGAGCGGCTGCTGATGGATGTCGTAGATGCGGCCGACCGCGGGAAACTCGAACCGCGTGAACGGCCCGAGGTCTGGCAGGTTCTGCCGATCGAAGAAGATGTGGTGAATGGCGCTCGCCGCCAACACCGTGACGCCCAGCGCGGCCACGCCCAGGAGTCCGGCCCCGACGACGACGAGCAGCACGCCGCGAGTCCAGTGCGCCGGCCCCGCCCGGATCGCGACACGGGTCCGGCCCCACCACGCGATGACGGCGCCCTTCACGATCGCGGCGTGCCCAGGTCGCGAGCATGGACGATGAAGCGATCGCGGGCCGGCCCGGCGGCGGCCGCGGGGACGCCCGCCATCACGGTCAGCGTGCGACCGAGCGTGGGATCCAGAGCCCGCGTGTCGCCGGACGCCACGACGGCCGCCGAATCCACCTGATAGGCGAACTCGCCCACCGGTGTGTCGAGCGTGATGGTGTCGCCGACGCGCACCCGCTGCACCAGCCGGAAGAAGCTGGCGCGATCGCCCGCCACCACGATGTTGCCCCATTCGCCGGGCAGCGCGGTGTCGGCCAGGTGGCCCACGCCGGTCGCCGCTGCCCAGCCGCCCTCGACGATGAGGGTCGTGAGCCCCAGGCGTGGAATCGCGAGCCGCCCGATGGCACCGGGGATCGCGTGCTCGGCCGTGACGCTGGCAACCGGCAGGGCGGTATAGCCCAGAGCGAGCGCGCCGGCTGCCGTCAGCACACGCCCGATGGTCCGTCGAAGACGCGTCATGGCCGGATCCCTAGTTCCGAGCCTTGTGCGAAGACTCCATCAGGACGAGGCCCGACGCCGTTCCCGGAGGAAACGGGATCCGATCCCCCAGCGTGCCGAGGTTGAACCCCTCCCGCACCCTGCCCGTGACCGTCACGCGCGCGCTCGTGCGCGGCACGCCGCGGTCCGAGACGATCCAGATCTGCCCCGTCCCATCGTCGAGCCGGTAGGCGCCGCGGTCGGCGATCGAATAACTGTCGACGACCGCGCCGGAGAGCCGAACGTCCCGATTCCGATAGTGGGACGGATCCGCGACGACCTGATTGATGGTCTTCATGGCGCAGGCACTGGACGCCAGCGCGCTCACGACCAGCATCGCCAGCAGTGCCGACCGATGGAGTGTTCGCTTCACGGCCTGCTCCTTCAATCTGTGCTCTTGATGGATGTCGCGTACCGCTCGACTTCGTGGGCGCCGCGGGCGACCACATCGGCCGCCCCGTCTCGCGCGTTCCGGCCTTTGCGAGTCAGCTCGGCGACGGTCTCGCCGACGCCGGCGCTGGCTTGCTGGTACTTGTCGGACGCGCGCTTGCCGAGGCGCGCGGCGGATTCGTTCATCCGCTGGCGCAGCTCTTCGGCCGTTCGCGGGGCGAGCCACATGGCCAGCCCGGCGCCGACGAACGTGCCCGTGAGCAGTCCGATGACGAAGCCGTGGTCTCGATGTCCGTTGTGCGTAGGTGCGTCGTTCATGTCGTGATTCACTCCCATACCAGTACATTACGCGAGGAGCGAAACCGCGCATGTGCACAACGGTACAGCGAGACAGCGGCAGCGTCCCCGGTCAGGGACGATGCCGCCGCGCCAGTGAATGGCCGAATTGCGTGGGAGGTCTCGGAGCCGACTAAACGGTGCGGACGGTTCGCGAGCGGATGGCCAGCACGCCGGCCAGGCCGAGCAGGAGCACCAGTCCGAGCATCGCCAGGTCCGGGAGCGTCGGAACGGGGGTTGAGGTCGAGCAGGTCGGAACCTTGATCGTGTTGGCATCCGACGTGACGGTTCCACCAAATGCCAGGGCTCGCCCTTCCAGATTGGCGAAGTGCCCCAACGTGACACCGGCCGCATCGATAATCGTTCCGAGGAACGTCGGCGTCGCCGTCGTGCCGGAGTGGGCGCCGAGCGTCGTGGCGCCGACGGCCGTCCAGAAGACGTCTGCGCTGCACGCGCCGCCTGACGTTGTAATCAGAGAATCGGCGCCCGTCGTAATCGCTCCGCCCGACCGGAAGATGTACACGCCTGTGCCGTTGAGCGTGACGGTTGTGCTGGCGGTGATGTTCATCGCACCGGTGCTCGAGTAACAGCCGGGGGTGAAGGTTCCGGCCGGATTGCGCCCGGTCACGATGGTGTCCAGAGCGACGGACCGCGCCGAGCGAGGTACAGGTCTGACTATTTAGGAACGTCCGGGAGTTGTCTTGATCCGTGCCCCTATCCGATGCACAGGGGGTGACTCGTCGTGCCGGAGATCGACATCGGGGCCGTCACGGGCGGCGTCGTGTAACACACGTCTCCCGTGATGTCGGTTTGCGTCCCCGTGTTGGAATTGGTGAACGTGCTGGACACGACCCCGTACGGATCTTCCGACTGCAGGTTCGGCTTGGTCTGCGCCAGGGCGCTCGAAGCCCCACACAGGCCGACAAGTAACACCCCGGAGAGAGTACGGATATGGCGGCGCAGCATCAGGAGACTCCTTGACGCCTAAGCTACCGAGTTTCCGTCCGGCGCACTGTTCAATTGTGAACAGTGGCGCCCACCGGCCCCCGCCTACAGTTTCCAAGGAGGATCAACAGAGACGTGCCGCCCGCGCTATTCGCAATCGACCTCGGAGGGTGCCCGGACCTGGCCGCTCGCGCGCCGGGCGAGATCATGACAATTTTTTGCACGGCTCTGCGGCGGGCCGGGGCGACGGTGGTGGAGGAGCTTTCGCATTCGTTTCCTGAGACCGGCCTCACATGCGCGGTCATCCTCAGTGAATCGCATGCCGTTCTCCACACCTGGCCGGAAACCGGAACCATCAACATCGACATCTTTTCCTGCTCGCCGAGGCTCAAGAGCCTCGACGCGATCGAGGAGTTGCGCCGGTCGTTCGGCGCGCTGGAAGTCACCGTGAAAGAGATCCCCCGTGCCGACGGACACGGCCCCCGGCCGGACGACGCCAGTTAGCTTCGCGCTCAGAGCCGTGGCCTGGAGCCTCGGCCTCTTCGGTCTCGTGCGCCTGGGCTGGTTCGAGACGCACGCCATCCTTCCGCTCACCCAGATCCAGGCGCAATTCGCTGAACACGCGTTCGGCGCGCCGGCCCTGCCGATCCAGGTCACGCTCGCGTGCAGCGGCGCCGATGCGCTGGCCTTGTGCATCGGGGCCATCCTCGCCTATCCGGCCCGGTGGCGGATGCGGCTCGCGGGCGCCGCCGGGGGCGTCGCCCTCATCCTCGCGCTCAACAGCGTGCGCATCGGCACGCTCGGCCGTGCCGCCGCGTCGCCCGCGTGGTTCGAGGCGCTCCACGTGTACGTGTGGCCGCTGCTGCTCACGCTCGCCATCGCCGGGTACGTGTTCACGTGGATGCGGCGCGCGGACCGGCCGCCGGCCGGCGAGGCGCGATCGAGCGCCTCCACCCCGCCCGCGGAGCCGTCACTCCGCCGCACGGCCCCGCTGACGACCCGCTTCGTCTGGCTGACGGCCGTGTTCCTCGCGCTGTTCGTCGCGGCCGGGCCGTGGTACCTCGACAGCGCGGCCGTGTTGGCGGTGGCCTCGTTCGTCGCACGCGGCGCGGCCTGGGCGCTCGCGCTCGTCGGTGTGCACACCGTCGCCACCGGCAACGTGCTGACGACGTCGCGCGGCGCGTTCCTCGTCACGCAGGAGTGCGTATCCACGCCGCTGATTCCGGTCTACGTCGCGGCGGTCTTCGCGTATCCGATCGGGTGGCCGCGGCGCACGCTGGCGATGCTGGCCGCCCTGCCGCTCTTCGTCGGTCTCGGCATGGCGCGGCTGCTCGTCGTGGCGTTGCCGCCCTCGCTCGTCGCCTCGCCTTTGTTTCTCGTTCACGCGTTCTACCAGTTGCTGCTCGCCGGGGTCGTCGTGCTTCTGGCGGCCGTCTGGCGTCACGGCGCGGGAAGGACCGCCTGGAATCGAGCGCTCCTCGGCGCGACCCTGGGTGGCGCGGTCGCCTATCTGCTCGGCCCTCCGTACACCCGCGCCCTGACGTGGGCCTTCGCGCCCACGCCCATCGCGGATCCCCAGGGTGCCATCGCGCTCCTTCCCGGGTTTCAGATCGGCTTGTACATCGCGCTCTCGGTGACGGCGTTCGTCGTGCTCCGCGTGCGAACGTTTGCCGCCGGACTCGCCGTGCTCGGGCTCGCCCAGGTCGCGGCATTCGGCACGCTGCACGTGGTCGCGCGCGACGCGGGGCTCACGCCTCACGTGCGCGACGTCCGCGCCTGGGCGCTCGCCGCTCCCCTGCTGGTCGTTGCGGCCATGGTGACGCATGAGCGGTCGCGCCGCTGAAGTCGCGGCCGTGGCCGCGCTCGCGCTGGCGCTCACGGCCGGCGTCGCGGCCCCGGTGCTTCGAGCGCCGTCCGAACGGATCTTCGGCATGGAGATCGTCGGGCGCCATCGCGATCCGTTCACGATGATGGAGCAGTTCAAGCGCCCGATCGCCGACCTCGCCCACGGCCTCTACGCGCAGCCGCTCACCGAGATCCCGGGGGCGCTGCTCGAACGCGCGTCCGGGCCGGTCGCGGCCTACAACTGGCTCGTGCTGCTCACGTTTCCGCTCGCGGCCGCGGCGGCCTACCTGCTCGCGCGTCATCTCAAGCTCGCGCCGGCAGGCGCCGCCATGGCCGCCCTCGCCTTCACCTTCTCGCCGTTCCATCTGGCGCAGGCCGCCTACCACCCCCACATCGCGCAGGTGCAGTGGGTCGCCTTGTATTTCTTCGCCCTCTGGCGCTGTCTCGACGACGCCACCCCGGCGGCGGCGTGCCTTCTCGCGGTGTCGGTCGTCGGCGTGGCGCTGTCGAACTTCTACGGGGGCCTCGTCGCCGCCGTCATCACGCCGGCCGCGGCCGCCGCCTATTGGTTCTTCGTCTCGAGAAGCCGGCCGCGATCGCTCCGCCAGGTGGCCGTCACGGCCGGCACCCTCGCGATGCTCGCCGGTGGCGGGATCGCCTACATCTGGTACGCGGCCCGGCCCCTGTTCCTCACTCCCACGGCGTTCGGCGCACTGCACAACGACCTGTTTCGCTACAGCGCGACGTGGCGGAGCTACCTGATGCCGCCGGTCGAGCATCCGCTGCTCGGCACACTCGCCGCACGGGCCTGGCATGCCTCGGGCGTCGACGTCGGACTGCTGGAACAGCAGGTCAGCCTCGGGTGGGGGCTCATGGCGCTGGACGTCGCCGCGGTGTGGTACTGGGTGCGGCGTCGGCGCCAGCCCACCTCGCTCGCGGCCGTGCTCGCGGCCGTCCCGGTGCTCGCGACCGTCGCGCTCGTGGCCTTCCTGTGTTCGCTCCCGCCAGCGCTCACCGTGGGGCCCGTCACCGTCGGGACGCCGTCCGCCCTGCTCTCCCGCGTGGCGCCCGTGTTCCGCGCGTACGCGCGGTTCGGCGTGGTGGTCCAGCTCATGGCGGCGCTCCTCGCGGGAATCGGCGCGGAGCGCCTCTGGCGCACCGGCACGTGGCGGACGAGGGTCGCCTGCGTGGCCCTGCTCGCGCTCGCCGCCGGCGAGTACGCCGTCTGGCCACCAGCGATGTGGCGTGATGTGCTGCCGACGACGGCGCACCGGTGGGTCACGCGGCAGGCCGATCGGATGAACGTCCTCGATTGCGCGGCGCTCACGGCCGAGTCCGAGTCGGTGCAATGGCTGTCCGGCAATCGGATTTCGCTGCGGCCCCCGTGGCTCGGCGACTGCGAGGAGCCGAACTTCCCGGACAAGCTCTCGGCCTTCGGGTACACACACCTGCTCGTGCAGCGCGACACGGCGGAGGGGCGGTGGTTCACACACCAGCCGACGCCCGAAGGGCTGCAGGTGCAGGCCTCCTTCGACGATGGCGACGTCTTCGCCGTCACGAGCCGGCCTCCGGGTATCTACACACTGCGGATGACCGCGTTCTCGCCCCGCGAACACGACGAGACATGGACGTGGCGATGGATGGGCGCGGAGGCCTCGTGGACGGTCGTGAACCGGAGCGAGCGGCCGCTCGTCGCGGACCTCGAGGTCGGCATGACGGCGTTTCACCGCGCCAGGGGCCTGACGCTCCTGCTCGACGGCTCGGAGGTGCAGACGCTGACCGTCAAGCAACAGCGCGGCAGCTACCGGGTCGGCCAGCTGGCCCTGACGCCGGGCGAGCACGTCCTCGTGTTTCGTCCAACCGAGCCGCCGACCGTCGCCGACGAGGTCATGGGCAACGGCGACCACCGGCCGCTCTCGCTGGCCGTCGGCGCCTGGCGCTGGACGGTCGAGGGCGGCCACCCATGACGTCGCCGTCCGCTAGCAGCCCGTGGCGGAAGTGCCTCTGGGCTGCGAGACCCGGAGGAAGCAACCACAGAGACGCGGAGACACAGAGAATTCGAGGGTTTTTCGGTGTCTCCGTGTCTCTGTGGCCCAGTTAGCGGATCATCATGCCGCTGCCCATGTGCCCGGTGAGAAAGAGGATCAGCAGCACGATCACGACAAGGCCGAACAGTCCGCCGCCGTAGTGTGACGTGCCCCATCCGGCGCCGCGGCCGTAGTAGACACCGCCGCCCCCGCCAACAAGCAGCACCAGCGCGATAATCAGGATGATAAACATGACTGCAGCATGCCGCGACGGCGCGCCGCTGTCTGTCTCATTGAGGACAGTCGGATGCGAGGGCTATCGGGCCGATTTCTTCGAGAGCGCTTCGAAGCCGGCGACCACGTCGAAGAGCTCCTCGTCGATGCCGCTCTGACGCAGGCGATGAAATGTCCCGTTGAGCTCCTCGAGCAGGTCGTCGATGTTCTTGTCGGCCCGTTGCATCGCCGCCAGCCGGCTGGCGTTCTCGCTCGCGAGGGATTCGGCGCACGCCCGGAAAAGCGAGACAAACAGATATTCGCGGATGAGCGCCCGCAACGTCACGGTGCCGCCCCCCATGACCTCGGGCAGGCGCCGGGTCGGCCACGGACGTTCGGCCAGGTCCCGGCGCCACTGTTCGTCCAGCGGGAGCAGTCGCTGGCTCACGGGCGCATACACGGCCCCGGACGTCGGGCGGTTGTAGAAGAGATGGAGTTCATTGACGTCGCCGAGGCCGTGGCCCGCCTCGCACTCCACGAGGATCTGCCCGACGAGCGGGGTGATGGCCTGCACGGAATTCGGCACGGCGAAGAGCCCGGCCAGCCGCAGGCCCGCGTCCGCCAGGCGCGCATGCACGCGCTCGCCAACCGCCCAGACCTGGGCCGTTCCAGGGAGTGCCCCGAGCGCCTCGATCGCATGGTCGGCCACGACGTCATTGAACTGGCCCACGAGCCCCTGGTCGGAACCGAACACGACGGCGCCCATCGCGCCCGCGCCGGTTCGTCCGTTCCGTTCCACCGGCGAGCCCGGCTCGCTGTTCCGGAGGCACGCGCTCAACCCCAGCTCCACGGTCCGGTAGTAGTCGGCCAGGGCGCGCACCGATGTCTCGTACTGTCCGATACTCGAGGCGGCCAGCGCCTTCATCGTGCGGACGACGGACTGGAGGTCGCCGGCACTGTCGATCTGCCGGCGCAGACTCGCCATGGTGTCGCTCATGACTTCTCGACCGCAGGTTGGAACCGAGCGAGCGCCTGGCGAGCGAGGTCGATCACCGTCTTGCGATCCTCGGCGCTCAACTCCGCGTCGGTCTCGAATCGCGCGGACACCTCGGCCGGGATATGCGCCGCCGCCGCCTGTACCGCACGCTCGGCGTCGGCCATCTGGTCGAGCGGGACGCGATCGAAGAGTGTCGCGGTCAACGCCAGCAGGACGGCGATTTGCGCGGGGACCGGGACGGGCGCGCATTCCGACTGCTTGAGGCACGCGCGGATGCGTCGTCCATGCTCGATGATCGTGCGGGTGTCTTCATCCAGGCGGGCGCCGAACCGGGCGAAGGTCTCGAGTTCCTCGAACTGGGCGTACGCGAGTTTGAGATCGCCCGCGACCGCGCGGTACGCGGCTCGTTGGGCCTTGCCGCCGACGCGCGACACGGATTTGCCGACATCGACGGCCGGCAACACGCCCAATTCGAACAGCGACGGCGAGAGGTAGATCTGCCCGTCGGTGATCGAGATGAGGTTGGTCGGAATGTAGGCTGAGATGTTCTGCGCTTCGGTTTCGATGATCGGCAGGGCGGTGAGCGAGCCCCCGCCGCGCTCCTCCCGCAAGTGCGTCGCGCGCTCGAGCAGGCGTGAGTGGATATAGAAGATGTCGCCGGGGAAGGCTTCACGCCCCGGCGGCCGGCGGAGCAGGAGGGACAGCTCGCGATAGGCCCGGGCGTGATGCGTGAGGTCGTCGTACACGATCAGCACGTCGCGCCCGGCTCCCATGAAATGTTCCGCGATGCTGGTCGCGGCATACGGCGCGATGTAGGTGAGACCTGGCGGGTCGTTGCCCTCGCTCACGATCACGACGGTGTAGTCCATCGCGCCCTTCTCGCGCAGACTCGCCACGACCTTCGCGACCGCGGACGCCCGCTGCCCGATCGCGCAATAGACACACAGGACGTTCCGGCCGCGCTGGTTGAGGATGGTATCGATCGCGATGGCGCTCTTCCCCGTCTGCCGGTCACCCAGAATCAGCTCGCGCTGGCCGCGGCCGATGGGGATGAGCGCATCGATGACGGTGAGTCCGCTCTGGAGCGGCACGGTGACCGGCGCGCGGTCCATGATCGGCGCCGCGGGGCGTTCGATCGGCAGGCGCCCGTCGCTGGCGACCGGCCCCTGGCCATCGAGCGGCCGGCCGAGCGGATCGATGACGCGTCCCAGCAATCCGTCGCCCACGGCCACGTCCATCACCCGCCCGGTGCGCGCCACTTCGTCGCCGGCGTGCAGGTGCCAGTAGTCGCCGAGCAGCACGACGCCGACTTCGTGCTCGTCCACGTTGAACGCGATGCCAACGACGTCGCCGGGAAACGCCACCAGCTCCTCGAAGCCCACACCGGGAAGGCCGGACACCGTGGCGATGCCGGTCGACACCGTCGTGATCGTGCCGACTTCACGCGGCACGAACGCCGGCACGAACGCCTCGCGCGTCCGGCTGATGCTCGCGAACGCCTGGTCGAAGACCTGCTGCAGGCTCTCGGGCGTCGTGCTCATGGCGTGTCCAGCAGCTGGCCGACGCCCTTTTCGAGCGACGCGAGGTAATCGGCGATGCTCCACGCCACTTTGTGGCCGTTGGCCGTGAGCTCGATCCCGCTGACGAGGTCCGGTGCGGTCTCGAACCGGATCGAGACGTCAGCCGAGAAGGTCTCGTTGAGCGCGTTCTGGATCGTCGCGCGCTGCGCCACGGGCAGGTCGAACGCACTGCGCACGAGCGCGGGCTCCGACGCCGTCTTCAGGGCCTCGGCGAGGCCGGCCTTCGCCTGGCCGTCCATCTCGCGCAGACGGCGGGTGAACACCTCGCCCATCCGCTCCTCGAGACTCGTCGTGGCGAGATCCGTCAGCGCCTTTCGCGCGATGGCAAAGACTTCCTGCTGCGCCCGGCGGGTGATGGCCTCATTGAGGTGATCGGCGTCGCGAACCAGCGCGTCCCGTCGTGAGGCGCTCAGCGCGTCCGCCGCCTTCCCCGCCTCGTCGAGGAGCCGCTGACGTTCGGCGGCCGCCTCGTCGGTCGCCTTGCTGAGAAGCGCCGCACGCTGCTGGTCGAACTCGTCGTTCTTGTGCTGGAAGTCTTCGCGCTCCTTCTGGGCCTCGGCCTTCTTCGCGGCGGCGTCCGCGAGTTCACCAGCGATCAGCGTCTCGCGCGCGTCAATGGCGTGCAGGATGGGCTTGTAGAGATAGCGCTTCATCAGCCACACCAGGATGACGAAGTTGAGCGCCTGCGCGCCGACGGTGAACCAATCGATCAACACCGGTTTACTTTCCCGCGACCTGAGCGATGACGTGGTTCCAGAATGGATTGGCGAAGATGAGAATCATCGAGACGACGAAGCAGTAGATGGCCGTGGACTCGATCATCGCCAGACCGACAAACAGCGTCCGGGTGATGGTGGCGGACGCATCGGGTTGCTGCGCCAGCGCCGTGAGCGCGGTGGCGACCGACCGCCCTTCGCTCAGCGCTGGGAACATGCACCCAATACCGGTCGTGAAGCCGGCGATCACAATCGAGGCAATGGCGATGAGGGTCGTACTATCCATGGGACTTCCTTTGTGGTGTCACGTGGTGGGCGCCGGCTCAGGCGTCGCGGTCCGAGTGCGGATGGCCGCCGCGATGTACACCGCGGCCAGGATGCTGAAAATATACGCCTGCACCATCCCGGTGAGCAGGCCGAGCGCCGTCATGACGACGGGAAAGATGAACGGCGTGATGGTGAGCAGAATCGCGATGATCATGGCGCCGCTCATCATGTTGCCGAACAGGCGGACGGCCAGGGCCAGCGTGCGCGAGAGCTCGCTGATCAGGTTGAACGGCAGCATGATGACCGTCGGCTTCACGTAGGACTCGAGATAGCCGACCACGCCCTGGTCTTCAATGCCGAACAACGGCACGGCGACAAACACCGACAGCGCAAGCGCCGCCGTGGTCGACAGGGAGCCCGTCGGCGGCTCATAGCCGGGAATCACGGTGGCCAGGCTGGCCGACGCGATGAACAGGAAAAGCGTGCCCAGAAAGGGCAGGTACTTCTCGGGATGCGGAAGGCCGACGTCCTCGATCTGGTGCTCGATCGCAGTGACGACGATCTCCAGCAGATTCTGCCACCGGGACCGTGTCAGATCCGTCGACAGCCCGCGCGTGATGAGCCGCGCACCGACGACCAGCACGAGCATCAACCCCCAGGTGAACACGATGGTGGCGTTGAGCTTGAAGAACCCGTGTTGCCAGACGATCATCTCGTCGGGACTAAGACGCATGGCCGGCCGCCTGTCGCATCACGATGACCCGCGCCATGACGAATCCCAGCAGACACAGCAGCAGCCGCTGCCACCGACCGCCCGAGACGACATACATACCCGCCAGCGCCAGACTCGTCCGCAGCAGCATGCTGACGAAGAACCACGCCGCCGGTCGTGGGGACGATACGGCCTTGCGCACCGTCCACCACAGGCCGCCGAAGAACATCGCGCCGAGCATGGCGCCCGCCACCCACGCCAGGACCAGCGTCCACGCCTCAGTCATGGTTGCCTCGCTGTTCTTCCTGCATGGCCTTGTCTTCCTTGGCGATCCACTGCCACGCATTCCAGCACCCGATCGCGAGCCCGGCGACGAGCAACGCCAGTGTCCAGGCGTGCCCGCCCGGATGCCGCCGGTCCAGCCAGATCCCGAGCGCCGCGCCGACGAGCGTCGGCACGACCACCGACCAGCCAATCAGCCCCATCATGCCCAGGCCGAACCAGACGCCAGGCGTCGGGTGACGCCGCGCCCTGAGCTTGCGCGCCGCCTTCGCGCCGACCTCGTTGGCGAGAGTCGGCTCGCGCGTCGACGTGGTCGTCGGATCGTCACTCATGGTGAAACGTCGCGAGGCGGCGCAATAAGCCCGTTTCCAATTTCGCCATGACCGCCCGCGTGTTCTGCTCGTGCTCGTTCAGTGTCAGAAACTCATGGGCCACCGCGTCGTGCAATCGGCCGAGGTCCGTTCCACCCATCGCCCGGCGCACGGACACGAGCACGTCCGCGCCGGCCTTGACGAGCACCCCTTCATCCACGGCCACGTAGATCTCACCGTCTCCGTCGGTCTCATACGTCAGAATCCCCGGGGCGAGCGCCGCCACGCAATCGAGCCGGTGCGGCAGCAGTCCGAACGAGCCCTCGCGGGTTTCGGCGACGATGCGCGACACGCCGGAGGTCTCCGCGAAGATGCCGAACGGCAGAAGGACCTTCAGGTTCATTTCGCTGGCCTCTTCGCTTCGTCGATCTTCCCGATCATGTAGAGCGCGCGCTCCGGGTAGTCCTTGAATTCATCGTGCAGGATTCGCTCACACCCGTCCAGCGAGTCTTCCAGGCTGACGAGTTTGCCCGTGAGGCCGGTGAACGCCTCGGTCGTAAAAAAGGGCTGCGTCAGAAACCTCTCCAACCGCCGCGCGCGGGCGACCACCTTGCGATCCTCGGGCGACAACTGTTCGAGGCCGAGCATGGCCACGATGTCCTTGAGTGCCGCGTATTGCGCGAGCGTCCGCCGAATGTCCTGCGCCAGGCTGTAGTGCCGCTCACCGACGATGCCCGGCGTCGCCATCTTGGAACTGGATTGGAGCGGGTCGATCGCCGGATACAGGCCTTCGCTCGCCCGCTTGCGCGAGAGCACGATGGAGGCGGACAGATGCGAGAAGGTATGCACGGCGGCCGGATCGGTGAAATCGTCGGCCGGCACATACACCGCCTGAATCGAGGTGATCGCGCCGGTGTCGGTGTTGGCGATGCGCTCTTCCAGCCGCGACAACTCGGTGCCCATCGTCGGCTGATAGCCCAGGCGCGACGGCATCTGCCCCATCAGGCCGGAGACCTCCATGCCGGCCTGGATGAACCGGAAGATGTTGTCGACGAGCAGCAGGACGTCGCGATGCTCGTCGTCACGGAAATACTCGGCCATCGTGAGCGCCGCGTGGCCCACGCGGAACCGGCTGCCGGGCGGCTCGTTCATCTGGCCGAAGACCATGACCATGTTCGGCAGCACGCCGGCGGCCTGCATGTCGCGGTACAGCTCTTCGCCCTCGCGGCAGCGTTCGCCGATGCCGCAGAAGATGCTGACGCCCTCCTGATGCCCGATCATGTTGTGGATCATTTCGGTGAGCAGCACCGTCTTGCCCACCCCGGCCCCGCCGAAGAGCCCCGCCTTGCCGCCGCGTTCGAGCGGCACGAGCACATCGATCGCCTTGAGGCCCGTTTCGAAGATCTCGGACTTCGTCGAACGACGGGCCAGCGGCGGCGGCGCCCGATGCACGGAGCGCCATTGGACATCCGACAACGCCGCCTCGCGGTCGATGACGTGCCCGAACACGTCGAACATGCGCGAGAGGATCCCCTTGCCCACGGGCGCTTTCAACGGCCCACCCGTGTCCTCGACCGCCGTCCCGCGAGCGAGGCCCTGGGTCGGCGTCAACGCAATCCCGCGCACGAGATGCGCATCACGCTGCGCCAGCACTTCGATGACGATCTGCTGGTCCCCTCCCGCGCGCAGGACCGAGTGGATCGACGGCAGGTGCTCGTCGAACCGGACGTCCACGACGCTGCCGCGAATGGCGACGACCGCGCCGAGATTGGGCCGAGGGGCCGCGTCGCTCATGGCGTCGTGGGTGTCGCGTTCCACAAGGCGATCACCGGCACCTCGGGGTGGTGGAGGGCGTAGGTGAGCATGCTGAGCGACGCCGCGCCGAGCGGGAAATGTTGGGCATCGGCGAGCGGCGCTCCGATCCATCGCAGGGCCAGAACAGGCCCGAACTGGCCGTGGGAGAAGAGCGCGACGTGTCCGTCCAGCGTTCGCAGACGCGCGATGAGCCGATCCGCGCGGTCGGAGACCTGCGCGGGCGTTTCCCCATGCGGACAACCGTCCCGAAACAGATTCCAGCCGGCTCGCTCCGCTTCGATCTCGGCGGACCGCTTCCCTTCGTAATCGCCGTAGTCCCATTCCGCCAGGTCCGGCTCGACTTCGGCCGCGGCGCCCCAGCCCGGCCAGCTCGCACGTCTCTCGCGCGCGTCGTCGGGGACTGGTCAGGACATGAGCGAAGGAGATGCCCTGGAGGCGTTGCCCGAGTTCCCGCGCTTCGTCCTCGCCATGCGCGGTCAACGGAATGTCCGTGCGACCGGTGTGCCGTCCGGAACGCGACCATTCGGTTTCACCGTGCCGGATCAGGTACAGGCTCATCTTCCCCACGTCCAGTTCCGGATTTCCGGCAGGTCCTGGCCGTACGTGTCGATGTACTGCTTGTGTTCGACGAGCTTGTCCTTCAGCTGCTGCTTCAGGTAGACGCCCTTGTCTCCGGTTTGCGGCAGGCGGTCGATGGTGTCCATCACGAGGTGAAACCGGTCCAGGTCGTTCAGCACCGTCATGTCGAAGGGCGTGGTGATCGTGCCCTCTTCCTTGTAGCCGCGGACGTGGATGTTGGCGTGGTTGGTCCGGCGGTACGTCAGCCGGTGGATCAACCACGGGTAGGCATGGAAGGCGAAGATGACCGGCTTGTCCTTGGTGAACAGCGCGTCGAAATCCATGTCGCTCAACCCGTGCGGGTGCTCGCTCTGCGGCTGCAGCTTCATGAGGTCCACCACATTGACCACCCGGATCTTCAGATCGGGCAGATGCTCGCGCATGATGGAGACCGCGGCCAGCGTCTCCAGCGTGGGAACGTCGCCACAGCAGGCCATGACCACGTCGGGCGCGGCGCCCTGGTCGTTACTGGCCCACTGCCAGATCCCGATGCCCTCCGTGCAGTGGTTGACCGCGGCGTCCATCGTCAGCCACTGCGGCGCCGGGTGCTTGCCCGCGACGATGACGTTGACGTAGTGCCGGCTGCGCAGGCAGTGGTCCATCACCGACAGCAGGCAGTTCGCGTCCGGCGGCAGGTAGACGCGCACGACTTCCGCCTTCTTGTTCACCACCACGTCGATGAACCCGGGGTCCTGATGGGTGAAGCCGTTGTGATCCTGGCGCCACACGTGCGACGCCAGGAGGTAGTTGAGCGAGGCGATCTTCCGCCGCCACGGCAGGTCCAACGTGACCTTCAGCCACTTGGCGTGCTGGTTGAACATCGAATCGATGATGTGAATGAACGCCTCGTAGCAGTTGAAGAGGCCATGCCGTCCGGTGAGCAGGTAGCCCTCGAGCCAGCCCTCGCACTGGTGCTCGCTGAGCATCGAGTCCAGCACGCGTCCCTCGGGCGCGAGAAACTCGTCGTTCGCCATGGTCGCCGCGTCCCACTGGCGGTTGGTCGCTTCAAAGATGGCTTCCAGGCCATTCGAGAGCGTCTCGTCGGGGCCAAAGACCCGGAAGTTCCGCTGCTCGCTGTTCAGCTTCTCCACATCGCGCAGGAAGCGCCCGAGCACATGGGTGTCGCCGATGCCGCGCGTTCCCGGAGTGGGCACGTCCACCGCGTAGGTGCGAAAGTCCGGCATCCGAAGATCGCGGAGCAGGATGCCGCCGTTGGCGTGGGGATTCGCGCCCATGCGCCGCTCGCCAGTGGGCGCGAGTGCGGCCAGTTCCGGTTTCAGGCGGCCGTCTTCATCGAAGAGTTCCTCCGGGCGGTAGCTCTTCAGCCATTCCTCCAGCAGCGTGAGGTGCTCCGGATGCGTCGCCGGGTCGGAGAGCGGCACCTGATGCGCGCGGAACGTGCCTTCGATCTGGCGGCCGTCGACCACCTTGGGCCCCGTCCAGCCTTTGGGCGACTTGAGGACGATCATCGGCCAGCGCGGGCGCGTCAGGTCGCCGCGAGTGCGAGCGTTCTGCTGGATGGCGCGGATCTGCTCCACGGCCGCATCGAGGGCCGTGGCCATGGCTTCGTGCATCAGCGCGGGCTCGTGCCCCTCGACGAAGATCGGCGCCCACCCGTAGCCGCGCAGCAGCTGTTCCAATTCCTCGGGTTCGATGCGGGCGAGGATGGTCGGATTGGAAATCTTGTAGCCGTTGAGATGCAGGATCGGCAGCACCGCCCCATCGGTGGCCGGATTCAGGAACTTGTTGGAATGCCACGCGGTCGCGAGCGGCCCCGTTTCGGCCTCGCCATCGCCGACGACGCAGGCGACGAGGAAATCGGGGTTGTCGAACACCGCGCCGAACGCGTGGCTGAGCGAATAGCCCAACTCGCCGCCCTCGTGGATCGACCCCGGGCATTCCGGCGACGCGTGGCTGGGGATACCTCCGGGAAACGAAAACTGAAGGAAGAGCTTCCGCAGCCCCGCCTCGTCCTGACTGATGTCGGGATAGATCTCGCTGTAGGTGCCTTCGAGGTACGTGTTGGCCACCACCGCCGGGCCGCCATGCCCGGGGCCGGAGACGTAGATCATGTCGAGGTCGTATTTCTTGATGACGCGGTTCAGGTGCACGTAGATGAAGTTCTGCCCAGGCGTCGTGCCCCAGTGCCCGAGCAACAGGTGCTTCACATCGCCGAGCGCCAGCGGCCGCTTGAGGAGCGGGTTGTCGTACAGATAGATCTGGCCCACCGACAGGTAGTTCGCGGCCCGCCAGTACGCGTGCATCTTTTCGAGCAGGCCCGGCGCCAGGGTCTTGGTCGTCACTGTCACTTCTCCCGTGCCGCCTCATTCATGATCTTCACGATCGTCTTCTCCACCTCCTGCGCCACCTCGCCGAGCTGCGGCGCGTCGAACATGGCGAGGAGCACCGTCGGCTTCAACGTCGCCAGCGTGGTCTTGCCGCCCTCCTCATAGACGGAGATCCGGCATGGGAGGGCCGTGGAGAGACCCATCCGCGCCTCGAGCACGCGCTTGGCCTGCTGCGGGTTGCAGACTTCGAAGATCAGGCATTTGTGGGCGAACGCGACGCCCTTCTTGATCATCGTCTCCTGGAGATCGTGCACCTGCATGACGCCAAAATGATTCGCCTGCACCGCAGCCTGCAGGGCGGCCGCGGCCTCGCTCACCGTCTTCTCTGTCGTGACCGTGATCAGCATCGTCTCTCCTCGTCCATTTTAAGCTGTGACGCCGCCACCGATCCGGACGACCGAGCGCGCGATCATCAGCTCCTCGTCCGTACGGATGACGCGCACCGTGACACGGCCGCGGCCGCGCGAAATCCGCGCGGCGTTCGTTGCGTTGCGCCGCGGGTCGAGTTCGATGCCGAGACACCCAAGGCCGTCACAGATCCGCTGCCGGATGAGCGGCGCGTTTTCGCCGATGCCCGCGGAGAAGACCAGCGTGTCGAGTCCTCCGAGCGCGGCGGCGAAGGCGCCGATCCATTTCTTGGCCTGATAGCAGAACAGCGCCACGGCGTCCCGCGCGCGCGGGTCGGCGCCTTCCCGCGCGAGCAGGTCGCGCACGTCGGAACTCGTGCCCGACACGCCGAACAGTCCGGACTCGTGGTTCACCATGCGTTCGAATTGCGCCGCGGTCATCCGTTCCGTGCGCGCCAGGTACGACACCAGGCCGGGGTCCAGATCTCCCGTGCGGGTGCCCATCACCAAGCCCGCCGTGGGCGTGAAGCCCATGCTCGTGTCGAGGCTCTTGCCCTCGTGCACGGCGGCCAGACTGGCGCCGCTGCCGAGATGCGCGAGGATCACGCGTCCCCGGGCGGCCGCGGGATCCAGGCGGCCGAGCTCCTCCATGAGATAGGCATAGGACAGGCCGTGAAAGCCGTAGCGCACGACGCCCTTCGCCGCGTAGCGCCGCGGGATCGGCAGCACCGTGGCGACACGCGGCAAGGTGCGGTGAAACGCGGTGTCGAAGCAGGCGACCTGGGGCAGCCGTGGATGCCGCCGCCTGAACGTGTCGATCAGCGCAATCTCGCGGGGCAGATGATCGGGGGCATACGGCGTGATGCGGCGCAGTTCCGCGACGAGCGTCGGCGTGACCCGCTCCGGGACCGAGTGCCGCATGCCGTGCACCACGCGGTGTCCGATGGCCTGGACGGATGCGAAGAAGGGCTGCGCCTCGAGCCAGTCGAGCAGAAACGGCACCACGCGGCCGCGGTCGGCCGCGGTGAGGCGTCGTGGGAAATGCGGGTGTCCGGCCGCGTCGTTAACGATGAGACGGGTGCCGCGCAGGCCGATGCGATCGATCGTTCCGTCGAACCGGCGGCGCAGCCTCCCGCCGGTCTCGTACCCCGCGAACTTGATGCTCGACGACCCGCTGTTGATCGTCAGCACGAGAGGATCATGTGTCGTCATGGACAGCCAGCCCCGCCAGTACTCTATCGTGCCGGCGGCTGCGTGAGGACGGCTGTTTAGACTGCGGCGCGCGACACGGACGCCGACCTATTCAATCGGCACTTGCACGTCGACGTCGCTCCTGAGCGTGGCCGTCAACGGGGCGCCAACCGCATGCTGGACCTCGTCGCCCGCCGTCCCCAGGACGACCGCCGTCCCGGCTCCGCCACCGATGACGGCGCCCTTCCCGGCACCGCCCTTCCCGCCGAGGATACCGCCGATGATCGCGCCGGCGCCCGCGCCGATCCCGATCTTCGCCGCATCTTCGGTTTTCGTGCTGTTGGCGGTCTCCGAATACGTCCCGTTGATGTCGTACCGATCATCCCGGCCCGCGGCCGAGAGATTCGTGAACCGCAGGCTGATGCTGGCCAGGCCCTTGACCTTCGCCGAGCCCTCGACGGCGCTCACCGTGCCGATCAGCGCGCTGCCCGCCGGCCAGACCTCGGAGCCCCCGACCGACACGGGCTCCGTCAGGGTCGCGGTCACCCGGTCACCGACGCTGTCGGTGGCCGAGTTGATCGCGGAGGTGAGCCTCAGAGACAGCCGCGTCCCGTCGGGCACCGTGTACTCCCGAAACTTCGCGACCGCCGGCAGGACGACTGGCGTGGCGTCCTTCACCGTCCGCACGTCGACGATGTCCCGCCGCGGAATCGCGCGCGTCGTGCGCCCCGCGGTGACTTCGACGTTCTTGTCGTCGCGTCCGGTGACCTTGCCCTGGACCACGCCGCCGTCGGCCCTGGTCACGGCAACATCCTGACCGACTTCGACGGCGTCCAGGTCCGGCCCCTTGGCACAGGCCGCCGCCGTCAAGAGCACAGCCGCCGCAACCGCGATGTGACGCGACATCTTCACCATGACCATCTTCCTTCGTCCGAACAGGAACCGAGGGTTAACGGGCAATGAGGATCACGATGATGATGATCAGCAGCAGGGTGGTCGTCGAAATGATGACCGTGTTGGATCCGCCCGCCAGCTGCGCGTCGGCGGTGCGCGCCTGGTCGGCCAGGCTGGCCAGCTCCGCGCTGTCGAGCGCCGAGACGGCCGTCGCGGCCTGCGTCACGTCGAGCCCGAGTCGATTCGCCAGCTCGGTCACCTGCGAGTGCTCGAAGACGCCGAGCACGGCCTCGCGATTCTGCTGATCGGTCGCGGCCTGGTCGGCGAGGGCCTGACGCATGGCGGCGGGATCGACCACGTGCTGCTGGGCCATGGCCGCCGTGCTCCAGAGAACGGAGGAGAGAACCAGAAGGGCCGCCGTTGTTCGAATTCGCATAAACACCTCAAAAGAAGACTACGTGCCCGGCAGTCGAACCAGGCATGAGCGACTGTAGCGAGGCGCGCGGTGGCGGCGCTGTCCTGAACAGCACAACCGGGCCCGACGGCTCAGTGGGGCCACGCCGTGCCCCAGCCGGCCGAGAGGGTCGTGCCTCCGCCCAGGAGGCCGTGCGCCAGGTCGATCCGGAGCGATCCGCCGAAGCCCGGCGCGTTGACGCGCACGCCGGCCCCGACGTCGACATACAGCGGCGACGTGCCGAGATCGCGCATCCGATGCCACGCGCGTGCCGTGTCGGCAAATCCCGCGATCGACACGACGCCGCCCAGGGGCACGCGGCCGACCGGCCGCACGTACTCGAGCGAACCATGCGCCACGGTCCGGCCGAAGACCTGGCCCGTCAGGACGCCGTCGGCGCCGAGCAGCGGATGCGCCCTGATGTAGCCCTCGCGCGACTGCCCGGTGCCGGCGCCGGGCCACATCGCCAACGGTGCCGCGGGGGCGGCGGCGGTCGTCTCGCCAACGACAGACCAGATGGGTCGCTGCGGCTCATCGCTCGAACGCCACGCCGCCCGCAGGCCGCCCGTGGTGAACCGGTCTCCGCCCGCAATGGGCGCCCACCAGCCTCCCGACGCCGCGATCGCGACATGGTCGCGGGCCAGGCGGACCTCCACGAGGCTTTCCACGGCGATGTACTGGCGAAGACCGGGATGTCCTGCCGCGGAATCACCACCGTCGCCGAAACGATCGAGGGCGGCGCCGGCCTGCCACCGGATCCGACTCGTCGCCCATTCGGCGACCTGCAGTCCGACCCGCCGTTGCTCCTCGCGCACCAGCGCGCCGAGACCCGACGGGGAAGATGGCGCGTACGACTGGCGCTCCCACGACCCGATGAGCGACACGATGCCGGGCAGCCCCGGCGGCGCGGGCATCGCCAGCCCGAAGGCGACGCGCGGTCGTCCCGACGACCACCGCCACACCGCGCTCGTCATCTCGCCGGCGCCCAGCGCGCCCGCCATGTCAATCCGGACCTGGTCCAGGAAGAGCGCGTCCGCACCCATCTTGGCGAACGCCACTCTCCCCGAGGGGACCAGCGGACGTTCGTCGATGAACGCATCGACCGCGGCCCGCCCGGCGTCCTCGCTCGTCAGGCCGGGTTCGTACCGCACCTGCGCGCTCGCGGCGACGGGGAGTGCGGCCAGCCGGCGGCGCGATCGCCCGAGGGCCTCGGGTGTCAGGAGCTGCCGTGGCTGCAGCCCGGTCGCCCGTACGACGACCGGCTGAGGCGTCCGCGTCGCGCCCTGAATATTGATGGCCGACACGCGCGGTGCGCCCGTATGGTTCCAGGCCTCGAGGGCCTTCACGGGCTCGTTCATCAGATAGGCGCTCGTCCCAAGGAGCTGCCACGCGTACGCGTCGTCTGGCGCGAGACGGACCGCCACCGCCGCCAGCGCCCGCGCCTCTGGCCAGCGCGATACAAGAAAGCGCAGTCCCGCCAGTTCGCGCCAGGCGTCCGGGTCGGTGGGACAGAGGCCCGTGGCGGCGAGGAGGCCCTGTTCGGCGTTCTCGGTGTCGCCGTCGCGCGCCAGGCCTACGGCATGCGCCACGAGCGCCGCGCAAGGCGTGCTGTCGGGTGGGACGACGGCGTCCGTCGTCGGCGGCCCGAGCACCGGCGTCGCCTCACCGGCGTGGAATCCCGTGGGCGGCAGCACCGCGACCATCCATCGATTGGTCGCGGTCCAGGCGCGATCGAAGTCGGCCCAGCCGATCACCTGGTAGGGCGCGCGCGCCGGATCGTGCAGGACCACGTCCTGCTCGGTGCCGCCGACCACGACGACGTAATGGTAGGTGCGCGGCCCCACGGCGATGAGGGCGATCAGCGGCCGGCCGCGGTCGAGTTCCGAAAGAATCACTCGCCGCGAGGCGTCGGCGGGCGCCGGCACCAGAAGCGCCTCCCAGCCCCGGTCGCGAACGGCCGAGACCAGCGTGCCCGTCAGGATGCCACCGTCCGCCGCGCTGACGAGGGGGGCGAAGTCCTGGGCGAACACGTCGCGCTCGCCCCAGTAGCGGAAGACCATGGCGACGGCGGCCCCGCCGCAGAGCTCCGGCGTCTGCGAGACGTACGGCACGTCGAGCAGCGCGGGGCGCCCGGACTGCCCGGGCCCGCCGGCCGCGACGCCGCGTCCGGCGGGGACGAGCAGCCCGCAGGCGATCAGGACGGCGGCGGTGCGAGATGGCGTGGCGCGCATGCGTCTCCTCTCAACCTAGGCGCGCCGTACGGGCCGGCTCTGTTCTCTAGTGAACACGTACCCCCGGACGCCGTGTGCCATGCTCGGCCTATGAACGCACGACGTCGATCTTCCGCAGGGCGTCGCGATCCCTTTCCCGTCACCACCGGCACCGTGCCACCCTTCGACGTGAGTGCGTTTCTCGCGTCGCGAGGCTCGCCGAAGGACGTCTCGCATTACGACCGTGGCGAGAGCGTCTTCATACAAGGCGACGCCTGCGATGGTGTCCGGTATATCGAGGCGGGGGGCATCAAGCTGACGGTGCAGTCGAAGCTCGGCAAGGAAGTCGTCGTGGCCGTCCTTGGTCCCGGGCAGTTCGTGGGCGAGGGGTGCCTCGGCCACCAGGCGCACCGGCTCGGCAGCGCCACGGCCATCACGCCGAGCGTCGTTCGGCACGTGCCGAAAGCCAGAATGCTGGAACATCTGCGCGATGAGCCCGCGATGGCCGACTTCTTCATCGCGCACATGCTCTCGCGCAGCGTCCACATCGAGCAGGACATGATCACGCAGCTCAACAACTCGAGCGAGAAACGCCTCGCGCGCGCCCTGCTCGTGCTGGCCCGCTACGGGACCGCCCGTGCGCCGATCCGCGCGCTTGCGAGAATCACTCCCGGCGCGCTCGCCACGCAGTGCGGCAGCACCCCCGAACGCGTGACGTTCCTCCTGCACAAGTTCGAGAAGCTGGGGTTCATCGAACAGGACGGCCGCCTCCCGATCAAGATCAATCGCTCACTCTTGAACGTCGTGCTGCACGATTGAGAGCCCCAACCATGACCCGCACTGTACCTACTCGTCGCGCTCACGGCGCTGGCGGTATCGGCCACACCCGCGCGGGCCCAGGAGAGCGAGGGCTTCGTGGCGGACCTCCTCACGAGCGTGGCGCTCGATCCGACCACCTATGCCCCGTCGGTCGTGGCGTGGGGCGCGACGCGCCTCGACTGGCAGAGTTCGCAGACCTTCTTCCAGCATGGATGGAACGAGGGCAATTCCCGCTTCACGATCAGCGGCCTCGCCAACGACAGGCCGATCGCTTACGGCGCGGGTAACCACCGAATCATGATGGACGGCATCGGGAACCTCCGGTTCTCGGTCCTCAACAACCTGTCGGAACGCGCGGTGGAGCGTCTCCTGGCGTCGCGCTACCCCGACCATCCGACGCTCCTCCGCGTGATCGGGTGGATCGAGCGGTCGGCGATGGCCTCATACTGGTCGTACCGGCGCTCGGCCGTGCATTTTCGGCAATGGACCGCGAACGGCCGCAGCGCCGAACGACTGGGCTACGAGTGATTCGCTCGTAGGCAAAGGAGAGATACTGTGGGCATTCTGACCTGGATTGTTGTCGGGCTCATCGCCGGCTGGCTGGCCGGCACCGTGATGAAGGGCGGCGGCTACGGGATCCTCGCGGACATCGTCCTCGGCATGCTCGGCGGCCTCGTCGGCGGCTGGCTGTTCGGGATGCTCGGCATCTGGCCGGGCGGTGGGATCATCGGCGCCATCCTCGTCGCCTTCGTCGGCGCGGTCATCCTCGTCTGGATCACGCGACTCGTGAAGCGGGCCTGACGCCCGCGAGACCCGCACACCTCCGCCGCAGGCTGCTGTGCTCTTCTGCACAGCACTCCGCAGGCCCTCCCCCATATTCTGGGGCATATGTCGAAGCGCAACGGCGATCGCGCCAGGTTCCAGAAGGATCGAAAGCGCAAGGTGCTTCACCGGCAGCGGCTTCGCGCCCTGCTCGCGGGCCTTTCGCCGCGCGACGGACGAATCAACAAGGGAAAGCACGGTAGCGAGTAGCGCTCATATTCTGCTTTTCTGAGTCGAGCGGCCGTTCCGGCTTCTGACCCTCACGAAAGCACAGCGAGGGGGATGGCGTCGTGAAGCGACCGGGCTGGGCCAGGCGGCGGCGGACGGCACCGACCGAGAAGCCGCTGCGGGACGCGCTGCTGAACAGTGAGGGCCTCGAAGCACGCGCGCGCTCCCTCGCCGCCAGCCTCACCGTCGATCCCAATCCACGCCGCCGGGCCCGGGAGACACTGGCCCGATTCGAAGACAACGCCCGCGTGCTGCGGCACGCGTACCGCACGCTCGCCGACGACGTGCGCCGGGGCCACTTCGTCGTGGCGGCGGCCGACGACCTGCTCGACAACTTCCATCTCATCACCGCGGAGATCGCCGACATCCGCCGGAACCTGCCGCGCACGTACGCGCGCGCCCTGCCGCGGCTCGCCGCGCCCGAGCACGCCGGTCATGCGCGCGTCTACGTGATGGCCGTGGAACTGGTGCGCCATTGCGACAGCCGGCTGGATCGCGAACAGCTGATTCACTTTCTCCACGCCTACCAGCGCGTCGCGCCGTTGACACTCGGCGAGCTCTGGGCCTGGCCGAGCATGTTGACGATGGCGCTCATCGAGAACCTGCGCCGGCTCGCCGAGGAACTGTTGTCCGCGCGCGGCGCCCGCGAGGCCGCCGACACGTACGTGTCGCGGAACGACCTGGGGCCCGTGAGCGCCTCGCCGTCGAGCGCCGACCCGGCCTTCGTCGTGCAGCTCCTGCATCGCGTCCGCGAGTACGGCCTCCGGCTGGCGGCGATCCGGCACGCAGTGGACACCGACCTCGCGTCGCGCCACACCACCGTCGAAGAGACCGTCCGCGGTGAACACCAGCGGCAGGGCGTCGCGCAGGTGTCGGTGGCGAACGCGGTGGCGAGCCTCCGGCTGTGCACGACGCTCGACTGGCCGACGTACGTCGAGACGGTCAGCCTCGTCGAGCAGGTGCTGCAGCGGGATCCCGCGGGGGCGCACGCGCGGATGGACTTTCTCAGCCGGGACGGTCTCCGGCACGCGGTCGAGGAGCTGGCCGCGCCGAGCGGCGAGAGCCAGGTGCGCGTGGCCCTGAAAGCGGTGGAAAGCGCCCGGCAGGCCGCGGCCGAGACGTCCGCGTCCTCCCGGGCGGCCCACGTCGGCTACCACCTCGTCGACGCCGGGCGTCCGGCCCTCGAGGCCGGCCTGGCGTACCGCCCGCGCGTTTCGACCTGGGCCCGCCGCTTCCTGCTGCGACACGCGACGGGCCTCTACCTCGGCGCCATCGCCCTGCTCACCGTGACGCTCCAGGCCGTCCTCGTGCTGTATGCGGCGCAGGCCGGCGCCGGCCAGGCGGCCCGGGTGGCCGTCGCGATCCTGGCCCTGCTGCCGGCGAGCGATCTGGCGATCGCGTGCGTCCAGTACGCCGTCGTCCGTCTCGTCGGCCCTCGCCGGCTGCTGCGGCTCGACTTCACCGACGGCGTGCCCGAGACCGCCCGGACCATGGTCGTCGTCCCGACGCTCCTGACGAGTGTCGACGGGGTCGACGCGCTCCTCGAACACATCGAAGTGCTCGCGCTCGGCAACCTGGACCCGCACATTCACTTCGCGATTCTGAGCGATTTCGTCGACGGCCCGGCGCGCGACGCCCCCGACGACGACGCGATCCTGGCGCGCGCCCGCGCCGGCGTGACGGCGTTGAATGAGAAGTTCGGCGAGGGGCACGCCGCCCGCTTCTTCCTGTTTCACCGCGACCGGCAATGGAACCCGCGGGAAGCCGCCTGGATCGGCTGGGAGCGCAAACGCGGGAAGATCGAAGAGTTCAACCGGCTCCTCCGGGGCGCGACCGACACGAGTTTTTCGACCGCGGTCGGCGCCCTCGAGGTGCTGCCGACGGTCCGCTACTGCCTGACGCTCGATTCGGACACGCGCCTGCCGCGCGATGCGGCCCGGCGTCTGATCGGCATCATCTCGCACCCGCTGAACCAGCCGCGGTTCGAGCGGCGGTCGGGCCGGGTCACGGCCGGCTACGGCGTCCTGCAGCCGCGCGTGAGCGTGACCATGACCAGCGCGGCCGGATCGCGCTTCGCGCGCACCTACGCCGGGCAGACCGGCGTCGACCCGTACACGACCGCGGTCTCCGACGTGTACCAGGACCTCTTCGGCGAGGGCATCTTCACCGGCAAGGGCCTCTACGACGTGGATGCGTTCACCGCGGCGCTCGAGGATCGCGTGCCCGAGAACGCGCTGCTGTCGCACGATCTCTTCGAGGGCCTGTATGCGCGCACGGCGCTCGTCACCGACGTCGAGGTCGTGGACGACTATCCCTCGAGCGTCCTCGCGCACGCACGCCGGCAGCACCGATGGGTGCGCGGCGACTGGCAGGTGCTGTGGTGGCTGCTCCCGTTCGTCCCCTCGCGCAGCGGGATCACCCGCAATCGCCTGCCGCTCATCGCGCGATGGAAGATCCTCGACAACCTTCGACGCAGCCTGCTGCCGCCCGCCACGGTCCTGCTGCTCATCCTTGGCTGGGTCGCGCTGCCCGGCCGGCCGGCGGTCTGGACCGCGGCCGTGCTCGCGGCGCTCGCGTTTCCCGCCCTCTGCACGCTCGTCGGCACGCTGCGCGGGCCCCGGCCCGGGCACTCGCTGGGGGTCTTCCTGCGCACGGCCGCGTCGGATCTGGCCACGGAGGCGGTCGGCGAAGGGATGCAGCTGGCCTTCATGGCGCAGCAGGCGTGCGGCCGGCTCCATGCGATTGGCGTCACGCTCGTCCGCCTCGGTGTGACGCATCGGGCGCTGCTCGAGTGGGAGACGACGGCGGCCAGCACGGCGCGGCAGGGCGAGGCACACCTGCGCGCGTTCCTCACCGCGATGCGGGCCGGGTCCGTGCTCGCGCTGGCGGCGGTCGTCGCGGTCGCCGTCTGGCGTCCTTCGGCGTGGCCGGTGGCGGCGCCGATTCTCGCGCTCTGGTTGGCCGCGCCCTGGATCGCGCTGGCCGCCAGCCGCCCGATGCCGAGGCGCCGCGCGGTCCTCGGCGCCGAGGACCGCACGTACCTCCTGGCGATCGCCAGGGAGACGTGGGGCTACTTCGACGCGTTCGTCGGCGCCGAGGACCATTACCTCCCGCCCGACAACGTGCAGGTCCAGCCCGGCCCCATCGTGGCCCACCGCACGTCGCCGACCAACATCGGGCTGGGCCTGCTCGCCGTCCTGTCGGCGCACGATCTGGGCTTCATCTGCACGGCGACGCTCGTGGAGCGGCTCGATCGGATGCTGACCACGATCGAGCGGCTCGATCGGTTCGAAGGTCACCTGCTCAACTGGTACGACACCCGGACGCTGGCGCCGCTGCCGCCCGCCTACGTGTCGACCGTGGACAGCGGAAACTTCGCGGGCGCGCTCGTCGCGCTGTCGGTGGGGCTGCGCGATATCGCGCCCTCCCTCGCCGCGCGGGCCGATGCGCTCTTCGAGGCCACGAATTTCGCGTTCCTGTTCGATCGGGCGCGTCAGTTGTTCACCATCGGCTACCGCCTGGCGGACGCCAACGGCCCCGGCCGTGCCGATGCCTCGTACTACGACCTCCTCGCGTCGGAGGCCCGGCTGGCGAGCTTCGTGGCCATCGCCAAGGGCGACGTGCCCGAGATGCACTGGTTCCATCTGGGACGCTCGATCACGAGCGTGCACGGGGCACCGGTCCTCCTCTCGTGGAGCGCGACGCTGTTCGAGTACCTGATGCCGCTCCTGGTCATGCGCAGCTATCCGAACACGCTCCTCGACGAATCCTGCCGTCTCGCGGTCCAGCGGCAAATGGACTACGCCCGCGCGCGCGGCGTGCCGTGGGGCATCTCGGAATCGGCCTACAACCTCGTCGACCGCCACGGCTCGTACCAGTACAAGGCCTTCGGGATTCCCGGGCTGGGCCTCAAGCGCGGGCTGGGCGACGAGCTGGTCGTGGCGCCCTACGCCACGGCGCTCGCGGTCGTCGTCGATCCGCCCGCGGCCGCGGCCAACCTGCGGCGCCTCGCCGCCGCCGGCCTCGCGGGCGACTACGGGCTCTTCGACGCGATCGACTACACCCACCGCGGGCCGGGGGCCCTCGACGCGGACCGCGAAGCGGCCCGTGGACCGGGGCGCGGCGTCGTGGTGACGACGTACCTGGCCCATCACCAGGCGATGACCCTCATCGCCCTGACCAACGGGCTGCTCGGCGACCGGATGGTCGAGCGGTTTCACGCGGATCCGCGCATGCAGGCGACCGAGTTGCTGCTGCAGGAGCGTGTGCCTCGGGAAGTGGCCGCCATCGAGCCGCGGCCCCTCGACCACATGCGCGTGCCGGTGCCGGTCCAGTCCCTGCCGTCGCGCCACTACCGCTCCGCGCACACCGCGTTCCCGCACACGCAGTTTCTCTCGAACGGGCACTACGTCACGGCGGTGACCAACGCGGGCGGCGGCGCCAGCGAGTGGCGTGGCCTGCCCGTGACCCGGTGCCGCTGCGACGTCACGCGCGACGCCGAGGGGCAGTTCATCTACCTCCGCGACGTCCGCAGCGGGGCCGTGTGGTCGGCCGGCCTTCAGCCGAGCCTCAAGGAGCCGGACGACTACGCCGTCACCTTCTCGGCCGATCGCGCGAGCTTCAGACGGCGGGATGACGGCATCGCGACCGAGCTCGACATCGCCGTCTCGACCGAAGACGACGTCGAGGTGCGTCGCGTCACGGTCAGAAACCACGGCTCGCGGATCCGCGAGATCGACGTGACGAGCTATGCGGAAATCGTGCTCGCGGCGGCGGTGGACGACCTGGCCCACCCGGCGTTCGGCAAACTCTTCGTTGAAACCGAGTTCCTGCCAGACAGCGCCGCGCTCCTGTGCCACCGGCGACCGCGGTCTCCGGCCGATGCCACCGCGTGGGCCTTCCACGTCCTGGGGCTCGAGGGCCGGCCGCAGGGCTCGCTCGAATGGGAGACCGACCGCGCGCGCTTTCTCGGCCGCGGCCGAAGCCCGCACGCCCCGCAGGCGCTCGACGGGCGTTCGCTCTCCGGCACCACCGGCGTCGTGCTCGATCCGATCGTCAGCCTGCGCCGCCGCGTCCGCCTCGCCCCCGGCGGCACGGTCCGGCTCGGCTTCGCCACCGGGATGGCCTCGGACCGGGCGACCGCCGAGGCCCTCGCGCGGAAGTATCACGACCCGACCGCCGCGGCCCGAACCTTCGCCCTCGCCGTCACCCACGCCGAGAGCGCGCGGCGCCACTTGGGCATTTCGGCCGACGAGGCGCTCCTGTTCGAGCGGCTCGCCTCACGCGTGCTCGGCAACGACTGGTCCCTGCGGGCCAGCCCCGAAACGCTCGCAGCGAACGAGCTCGGCCAGGCCGGCCTCTGGGCCCACGCCATCTCCGGCGACCTGCCGATTCTCCTCGTCCGCGTCGACGGGGACGACGGCGCGCCGCTCGTGCGGCAGGTCCTGCAGGCGCAGGAGTACTGGCGGTTGAAGGGCTTGCGGAGCGATGTCGTCGTCCTCAACGAGCATCCCGACGGCTATCGCGACGAGGTGCAGGCGCAGCTGGCCGCCGTGCTCAACGACGGCCCCTGGAGCACCTGGCAGGATCGCCCCGGCGGCGCGTATCTCCTGCGGGGCGAGCGGATCGGCCACGCCGAAGGGGTGCTGCTCCAGACGGCCGCGCGGGCGATCCTGCAAAGCCGCGCCGGCACGCTGCGCACGCAACTCGAACACGCCCCTGGGGCCAGCCCGCTTCAGCTGCTGCTCACCCCGACGCTGCCGCCGCGCGGAGAGAGCGCGGCCCCCCCGGGCCCGCTCCCGGCGCTCACCTTCGCGAACGGACGCGGCGGGTTCACCGACGGCGCGCGGGCCTACGGGATCGTGGTCGATGGCGTCGAGGAGACGCCGATGCCGTGGGTCAACATCATCGCCAACCCGCAGTTCGGCACCATCGTCACGGAGTCCGGCTCCGCGCACACCTGGTCGGGCAACAGCCGCGAAAACCGGCTGACGCCGTTCGCGAACGACCCGGTCAGCGATCCGACCGGCGAGGCCCTCTTCATCCGCGACGACGGGACGGGCGAGTCGTGGTCGCCGACGCCAGGGCCGCGGCCCCGCGCCGCGGGAAGCCGATGCGTCGTCCTCCACACGGCCGGCGCCACGGAGTTCCGGCGAACCACGCACGGCATCGCGCATGTGCTCGACGTCTTCGTCGACGCCGGCGATCCCGTCAAGTATTCCCTGCTCACGCTCACCAACGAGAGTCCGGACCGGCGCGTGCTGAGCGTGTTTGCCTATGCCGAGTGGGCCCTTGGGCCGCCGCGCGCCGGGGACCACCTGCACGTCGTCACCCACCTCGATTCGGAGAGCGGCGCGCTGTTGGCATGGAACGCGTACAACACGGAGTTCGCCCGTCGCGTCGCGTTCCTGCATGCGAGCGAGACCGTCGCGTCGTTCACGGGCGAGCGCCGATCGTTCATCGGCCGCAACGGCGACCTCGCCGATCCCGCCGCGCTGCGTCACACCGTGCTCTCGGGCCAGATCGGCGCCGGGCTGGATCCGTGCGCGGCGCTGCACGTGCGCCAGGTCCTGGAGCCGGGCGAGACCCGCCAGCTGCTCTTCGTGCTGGGTGAAGGCCGCGATCGTGAGGACGCCAGGCGTCTCATCGCGCAACGCGGCACCGTCGCCGCGGCGCTGGCGGCGCGGGCGCGGATCGAGGCGTCGTGGAACGACACGCTCGATGCCGTGTCCGTGCGAACGCCGGACGATTCCTTCGACGCGCTGATGAATCGCTGGCTGCTGTACCAGACGATCAGCAGCCGTCTCTGGACCCGCGGCGGCTACTACCAGCCGGGCGGCGCGTTTGGCTTCCGGGATCAGCTGCAGGACGTGATGGCGCTGACCCTCGCGCGTCCGGACCTCGCGCGGGCCCACCTGCTCCGCGCCGCCGCGCGCCAGTTCGTGGAGGGTGACGTCCAGCACTGGTGGCATGAGCCCGGGGGCCGCGGGCTCCGCAGCCGCTGCTCCGACGATCTGCTCTGGCTGCCGCACGTCGTCGCCGAGTACGTGCGCGCCACCGGCGACCGGGCGATCCTGGATGTGCGGATCCCGTTTCTCCACGCGCCGCCGCTCAAGCCGGACGAGCTCGAGGCGTACGGGTGGCCGAGCGTCTCCGCCGAGGACGGCACGCTGTTCGACCACTGCGTGCGCGCCATCGAGCGAGGCGCGACGGTGGGCGCGCATGGCCTGCCGCTCTTCGGCACGGGCGATTGGAACGACGGGATGAACCGCGTGGGCTGGGCCGGACGGGGCGAAAGCACGTGGCTCGGCTTCTTCCTGTACGGCGTCCTCACCGACTTCGCCGCCCTGTGCGACGCGCGCAACGACGCCGCGCGGGCCGGCCGCTATCGGGCCGACGCCGCGCGGCTCGCATCGCAGCTCGCGCAGACGTGGGACGGCGACTGGTACCGGCGCGGGTACTACGACGACGGCACGGCGCTGGGCTCGGCGCAGAACGACGAGTGCAAGATCGACTCGATCGCGCAGTCCTGGGCGGTGCTCTCCGGCGCCGTCCCGCTGCGCTTCGCCGAGCGCGCGATCGACTCGGTCCGCACGTCGCTCGTCACACGCGGCACGCAGCTCCTGCTCCTGCTCGCCCCGCCGTTCGATCGGTCGGCGCAGGATCCGGGATACATCAAGGGGTATCCGCCGGGCATCCGCGAAAACGGCGGCCAGTACACGCACGCCGCGGCCTGGATCATCATGGCGATGGCGGAACTCGGCAGCGGCGATGAAGTGTCGGAGCTGTTTCACATGCTCAATCCGATCAATCACACGCGCACCGCCGACGACGTCGAGCGGTACAAGGCAGAGCCCTACGTCGTCGCCGGCGACGTGTACGCGCGGCCGCCGCAAACCGGCAGGGCCGGCTGGAGCTGGTACACGGGTTCGGCGGCGTGGCTGTACCGCGCGGGGATCGAACGCATGCTGGGGTTGCGGCGGCGCGGGCGCACCTTCGCCGTCGAACCGTGCATCCCGTCGTCGTGGCCCGAGTACCAGATCACGTGGAACGTGCAGGGCACGCGGTACCTGATCTCGGTCTCCAACCCCGAGCGCGTGTGCACGGGCGTCCTGCGAGCCTCGCTCGACGACATGCCGATCAACGCGGGGGCCATCCCCCTCGCCGACGACGGCCGGACGCACCATGTCGATATCGTGCTCGGCAGGCTCGCCTGACCGCCGACGCGCCTAGAGCGCTTTCGATTTCTCGGTAGCGCTCCGGTGCTTCGTGCTTCGTGCCTCGTGCCTGGTTCGTTCCTGGTCCTTCGTTCGTGGTCCGTGCGTGACGGCGCACCAGGGACCATGGACAAGGAACGGCCCAGGCACGAGGGACCAGGCACCAGGAACTGTCGGCGACATGGAATCAAAAGGCGCCCTGGCGGAGCTCCAGTGTCTCTGCGGCGGCGCCCTCGATCGCCGCGCCGCTGAACAGCAGCGGAATCCCCGGCTGACGCGGATCGGCGAGATCGGCGAAGTGCGGGCTGCCGGGCCGCTCGGACTGGCCCGGCGCATTTGCCGCGCGCGATCGATCCCAGTCGGCGACATCCATCACCGTGCGGAACGGCGCGCCCCACACCGCGGTGAAGCCGGGTCCGCCCGACGCGGCCACCGTGTGGCGGTACCCGCCCAGTGGAAACGGCCCGCGGTCGTAGAAGCGTCGAGCCGCCTCGGTGAGCGCGAGCGGATGCGTGAACAGGACGGCATGCAGGTCGCCCCACGGTGGGATGGCCCCCGCGGCGGTCCTGGGCAGGTCGTCGAGCGCGCGCCCCAGCGCGTCCAGGAGCAGCCGATCGCGAGCGGCGGCCGGGCGATCGCCGAACCAGGCCGCCGTTGGGCGCGTAAGCGCCGGCACGAGCACGCCACCGGGCTCGCCGACCTGCGCGACCCAGGCGTCGGCCAGCAGCCGATCGAGGTGCGGCGCGATCAACGCCCGCGCCAGTGCGCCTTCCCACGCCACGTAGATCGACGCGGCCTCGGCATCCGGCGTCACGCGGCGATCCCAGGCGACGAGCAGCTGCCGCGCGCGCTCGACGTCTCCATCGTCGGCGTGCAGCGGCTCGAGCAGGGGCACGAGGGCCGAGGCGTTCCACGCGGTCACGTCACGCTGGAAGGCCGCCATGTCGCCGAGCGAGAGCGGCGCGGGGCCGCCGAGGAGCGCGTCGAGACGGCGCCGGCGGGCCTCGCCGCCCCAGTCGACGCCGATGCCGGCCGCCGCGTCGAGCGAGGCCGGCTTCTCGTTCGCGGTCGCGACGTAGCCGTCGGCGCGCGGATCCACGTGCGGGAGGTCGCGCGCCGCGTGCCAGCCGCGCCATTCGTACGCGCCGGTCCACCCCGGCGCCGGAAGCGCGCCGTTCCAGCCGCGCCGGATCGGCACGAGGCCCGCCGCCTGCAGGCCGATGCGGCCGTCGCTGTCCGCGAAGACGAAGACGCGGGCCGGCGTTTTCCAACTGGCGAGCGCCGCCTGAAACTCCGCCGCCGAGGCCGCCCGATCGATCGCCAGCGCGGCGAGGACCGGCGCCGCGCCCGGTTCGAGGCCGGCCCAGCGCACCGCGAACACGAGCCCGCGCCCCGAATCGACCGCGACGACGACGCCGTGGCGAGTCGTGTCGTGGTCGTACACGAAGGGCTCGACTTGTCCCTTGATTTGCAGGGATCGGGCGGCGTGGCGGATGGGCGTCCAGCCCGTGCCGTCGCGCACCGCTCCGGGGTGGCCGGGATCGGTGCGCTCGACGTACAGGTCCTGCACGTCGGCGGCGAACGCGGCCATGCCCCACGCGACGTGTTCGTTGTGACCGATGGCCACGCCGGGCGCCCACGGCTCGGTCGCGCCGATCACGTTCCAGCCGGGCGCCTGCAGGTGCACCAGGTAGTGGCGCGCGGGGTGGTCGAAGGCCTCGTGCGGATCGTTGGCGACCAGCGGCGCTCCCGTCGTCGACCGCGGTCCGGCAATGGCCCAGGCATTGGACGCCGCCGGCGTCTCGAACGGCACGGCGAAGCCCGTGAAGAACGGCGGCGTGCCGACACGGCGCAGCGCGTCGCCGACGTCGTACGCGACCACTGCCGGATCGAGGCCGGCGGGCACGACGAGGGGCGAGGGCGGATCGAGCGGCATCAGCACGCCCGCGCGCGCCGGCCCCACGGCGGCGACGAGGCTCGCGCGCAGGATCTCGGCTTGCGCGTTCGCCGACCCGGCGAACGCGTCCGCGCGCCGCAGCAGGTCCTCCGGCCGCCAGAACGCGGGCGTCCATCCGGCGAGGCGGAACTCGTCGGGCGGGGCCGCCACGACGCGCGCCACCCACGCGTTCACGCCCTCGACGAACGCCTCGGCGATCGCGTGCGTCTCCTCACCGAGCACGGCCCAGTCCGCGGCGCCCGCGTCGTCTCGGAGCGAGACGGGTTCCATCCGGCGCGTCATCACGTCGCGCTCGAGGAAATTCGCGCCGAGCACGGCCGCGAGCTCGCCGCGGGCGGCGCGCCGCCACAGGTCCATCTGGAAGAGCCGGTCCTGCGCCTGCACGAACCCCTGCGCGAAGAACAGATCGTGCGTGTTGTCCGCGTGGATGTGCGGCACGCCCCAGCGGTCGCGCACGATCCGCACGGGCGCGCGCAGGCCGGACACGGCGATCGTGCCGGAGGTCTGGGGCCGCGCGGCCGCGGAGGGCGGCGCGGGCGCCGCGGGCCCGCCGCAGGCCGCCGCGCCGAGCGCGCACACGAGCGCCGAGCCGGCCAGCAGGCCGCGGTGAAAATCGACACGGCCGGCGAGGCACAGAGAACGGGTTGCCTCCTCCGAGTCTCGCGGCCCGGACGCACTTCCGCCACGGGCTGCTAAACTACGACGGATGGCGCTCAGGGAAGCCATTCTCACCGACCACGGCGCGAGCGCCGACGAAGGACCAGAGCGCATTGTAATGCAGCCGTTCACGCCGAGGCCGTCGCTGCGCGGCGGCCATCTGCAGACCCTCTACAGCTGGGGCAACCCGCGCTACTTTCCGCGGCTGCCCGCGCCGACGCTCCGCTATTTCGACGTCGCCGCCGACGCGCGCGTCCTCGCGCACTGCCACTGGCAGCCGCGGTCGCGGCGCGCGCCCGTGCTCCTGCTGCTGCACGGGCTGAACGGATCGAGCGACGCGCACTACATGAAGGGCATCGCGGCCAAGGCCTTCGAGCGGGGCCTGAGCGTCGTGCGGCTCAACCAGCGCAACTGCGGCGATACGGAACACCTGTCGGCCGGCCTCTTCCACTCGGGCCTCACCGCTGACGCCGCGCACGTCATCGACGAGCTCACCGCCGTCGACGGCGTCGACGCGATCGTCGTCGCCGGCTATTCCCTCGGCGGCAACCTCGCGCTGAAGCTCGCCGGCGAATACGGCGACGCCCCGCCCCCGGCGCTCGCGGGCGTGGCCGCCGTGTCGCCGATTCTGGAGATCAGCCCGTGCGTCACCGCGCTCGAGCGGCCGGGCAACCGCCTTTACCAGTGGAACTTCGTGAAGGATTTGAAGCGCCGAATGCGCCGCAAGGCCAAGTACTGGCCGGGCTTGTTCGACCTGAGCCGGCTGGACGCCGTGAAGACCGTGCGCGAGTTCGACGAGGTCTACACGGCGCCGCACTTCGGCTTCGCCGGCGCCGAGGACTACTACCACCGCGCGAGCGCCATGCGGGTCATCGATCGCGTGCGCGTCCCGGCGCTGGTCATCACCGCCGAGGACGATCCCTTCGTGCCGCCGGGCCCCTTCCGCGAGGCTGCCGTCACGGGCAACCCGGCCCTGACCGTCGAGATCTTTCCGCACGGCGGCCATTGCGGCTTCGTCGGACCGAAAGAACCTGATTACGACGGGTATTGGGCGGAACGTCGCATCGTCGCGTTCGCAGGGCAGGTCTGCGAATGCGACGATGCCACAGAGGTTCTGGCGGTTCCAGGGGTAACCTTCAGAACCTCTTGAGCTCTTCACTCAACATGTTTGCGAGCTCCGGCCCCTTCCCCTGCTCTTCGTGCTTGAAGTAGACGAACACCTCGCGGCAACCTGAGGTCTCGTGGCGGATCGTCTCGGCCCACCGGCGCGATGTCATCCGGCGTGTAGCCCTCGTCGCGCAGGCGGAAGTAGGCGTAGTCCGCCGTCACCTTGACCGGCGTCGAGAGCTTCTCGCTGTCGGCGATGCAGAGCGCGAGGTTGCGCGCCTGCAGGCGTGCCTGCACCTCGTCGTCGAACCACGAGGCGTGCCGGAACTCGAACGCCGCCGGCGTGCCGTCGGGCAGCATCGGCAGGAACGCGTCGAGGAGCGCGAGGTCCTTCCGCAGGAACGGCGGCAGCTGGAACAGCAGGGCCCCCCGCTTGTCGCCCAGCGCGGCCGCGACCTCGCAGAACCGGCCGACCGCGTCCGCGCAGTCCTTCAGGCGGCTGTCGTGGGTGATGCGCCGCGGCGCCTTCAGCGTGAAGCGGTACGGCGACGGCACGCCCTCGGCCCAGCCGGTCACCAGCTTCTCGGTCGGCATGCGGTAGAACGTGTAGTTGATCTCGACCGTGGGAAACCGCGCCGCGTAGTACCCGAGCATCTTCTTCGCGGGCAGATCCGCGGGATAAAAGCTGCCCTTCCATTCGGGATAGTTGTAGCCGGAGGTGCCGATCCAGATCATCGCCATCGACTGTAAACTACCTGCATGCCACGCTCTACCTCTTTCTCCCGGCTGCTCGCGCTGGCCGTGGTCTCGGCCGCGCTCGCCGCGGGCTGCGGCCGGAACACGTCCGACCACCGGCAGTACCAGCTGCACGGCCAGGTGCTGAACTTCTCCCCCGATCGCAAGGAGGCCACCATCAAGCACGACGCCATCCCCGGGTTCATGCCGGCGATGACGATGCCCTACAAGGTCCAGGACCCGGCGCTCTTCGACGGCGTGGCGCCCGGCGACATCATCGACGCGGTCCTCTTCGTCATCCCGAACGACGCGTACCTCACGGTGGTGCACAAGTCCGGCACGGCGCCGCTTCCGCCAGGGTCCGCGACCGCCGGCCTGGCCGCGCGCAGCAGCGTCGGCCTCATCGCGGACGGCTTTCCGGTGCCCAACGCGACGTTCCTGAACCAGGACGGCGACACCGTGGACCTCCGCGCGTTCGGACGCGACGCCCTCGTCGTCACCTTCACGTACACCCGGTGCCCGATGCCGACGATGTGCCCGTTGATGGACCGGAACTTCCAGGCCGTGCAGGCGAAACTGAAGGCGCGGCCCGAGCTGCGCGCGCACCTGCTGAGCGTGACGATCGATCCGACGTTCGACCGGCCGGCCGTGCTCAAGGCCCGCGCGCAGGAGCTCGGCGCCGACCCGGCGCTCTGGAGCTTCCTCACGAGCGAGGACGGCACGCCGGGCGCCGTCGACGCCTTCGCGTCGCAGTTCGGCCTCGCGATCGCGCGCAACCCCGACAACGCGGCCGACATCACGCACACGCTGCGGACGCTGCTCATCGATCGCGACGGCAACCTCGTGAAGGGCTACACCGGCAACGAGTGGACGCCGGAACAGGTCATCGGCGACCTCGTCGTTCTCGTCGGTGTCGACTAAAGGCAATGAACCACGGAGACTCAGAGACACGGAGACTCGGGAGTTCGTCGCCGGCCTGCACGGCAGGCCGGCCTGCGAGGGCGAACGATCCGGGCACACAAGACTGCAGGCAAGGGACACCGTCTTGTGTGTCCGGATCGGTCGTCCTCGCAGGCGCCGCAGATGCGGCGCCGACGAACAGCGGATCCCGGACCTCGGTGCCTCTGCGTCTCTGTGGTTGATCTCGAGATCCCGGTTCGTCGCATCGGTTGCCATTCAGCGAGGACGGTCCACTAGGAGCACGCCATGAAGCCACTCATCGGATCCGGCGGCCTCGCCGCGGTCGTCGCCATCACCGTCGCCATCGCCGCCGCCGCGGCACCGGCCATCCAGCAGGACTCGGCCTCGGTCAACGGCATCACGCTGCACTACGCGAAGGCCGGCAGCGGCCAGCTCATGCTGTTCCTGCACGGCTTCCCCGAGTTCTGGTACGCGTGGAAGGGACAGCTCGAGGCATTCGGCACCGACCATCTCGCCGTCGCGCCGGACATGCGCGGCTACGACCTGTCGTCGAAGCCCGCCGGCGTCGACCAGTACCAGCTCCCGCTGCTCGTGGAGGACGTCCGCGCCCTCGCCGCGCACGTCCAGCCCGACCCGGGACGCAAGTTCATCCTGATCGGCCACGACTGGGGCGGCGTCGTCGCCTGGGTGTACGCGATGACGCATCCCGAGACCATCGAGAAGCTGGTCATCATCAACGCCCCGCACCCCGGCGTCTTCGCGCGCGAGCTCGCCAGCAACCCGGCCCAGCAGCAGGCGAGCGCGTACATGCTGATGTTCCGCAGTCCGCAGGCCGAGGCGGCGCTGTCGGCGAACCACTACGCGCAGCTCGTGCAGATCGTCCTCGCCAACGGCCTGGCGCGCGGGTTCTTCACCGAGGCCGACAAGCAGGCGTATCTCGACGCGTGGTCACAACCGGGCGCCCTCACCGGCGGCCTGAACTACTACCGCGCCTCCGAGGTCGGTCCGCCAGCGCCGGGCGCGTCACCGTCAGCCGCGCCGCCGCCCCTGCCGGCCGCGCCCGTCACGGTGCCGACGCTCGTCATCTGGGGCGAGCAGGACACGGCGCTTCTCACCGGCAACCTCGACGGCCTGGACGCCTTCGTCCCGAACCTCACGATCCGCCGGATCCCGGACGGCTCGCACTGGGTGGTCCACGAGAAGCCCGAGCTCATCACGCGCTACATCCGGGAGTTCATTGGCCGCTGATCGCGCCGGCGCGGATGGGGTCGCGGCGTTCACGGATCGGGAACGGCGGTTGATCGCGCGGCTGCGGACGCCGCTCGGCGTGCAGCGCTGGCTCAACCGGTTGCCCTACAACACCGAGCCGGCGCCGGGCGGCGCCACGCTGCGCAGCTTTCGCGGGGTGGTCCGCCACGGCTGTGCGCACTGCCTCGAGGCGGCGCTCTCGGCGGCGACCATCCTCTCGGCGCACGGCTATCCCCCGCTCGTGCTCAGCTTCGAGTCGATCGACCAGCTCGATCACGTGATCTTCGTCTACCGCGCGCGGGGGCGCTGGGGCTCGGTCGCCCGCTCGCGCGATCCGGGCCTGCACGGCCGCAAGGCCGTGTTCGCCACGCCGCGCGCGCTGGCGCTCAGCTACTACGACCCGTACATCGATTTCACCGGGCGCGTCACCGGCTACGCGGTGGTGAACCTCGACGAGGAGATGGGCACGTACGACTGGCGGCTGGCGAACACGAACGTGTGGAAGGTGGAGCGGATGCTGCTCGACTACCCGCACCGGCGGATCGCGTCGTCCGACGCGCGCGCCGACCGGCTCAGGCGGCGGTACCGGGACTATCGCAAGCAGTTCGGAAGGAAGCCGCTGTACTACAAGGGGCGGGAGCGGTGGACGGAGTTGCCAGCGGAATTTGGTAATTGAGTGATTTGGTGATTTGGTAATTGGCGGCCGGAACTCAGAACATCGCGCGGAGCACGCCGATACCCATGTAGAGCGCGCCGACGCCGATGGCGGCCAGGGCCGATCCCACCAGGCGATCCCGCAGGGTGTAGCGCGCCGAGGAGAGCTGCAGCCCGTAACGCACGGCGAGCCCGCCCGACACGATCAGCACGACGAGCATCAGCGTTTCGATCACGCCATCACCCCATCACCAAATCACCAGATCACCAAATCACCAGATCACCAGATCACCAGATCACCAGATCACCAGATCACCAGATCACCAGATCACCAGATCACCCAATGCCCGCGTCAGTCCAGGTCCCAATCCCGTGTCGGCTTGGTCACGGGCTCCTGGCGCGCCTGCTTGAGGGCCTCCTCGAACCGGCGCGAGAGGGCGTCGCCGCGCGTCTTCTCGGACTCGACCGATTGCGAGAAGATCGCGTCGCGGCGCGCGGCCTCCTCGGCCAGGATCCGGTGCGCGTCGCTCAGCTCGGGCTTGTCGCCGCGCTCGGGCTCGACGACCGAGACCACGCGCGCGAGGTTCGTGTCGATGACGAGCGTGGACTGGCAGCACGGGCAGACGATCTCGACTTCCGACTTGAGCCGGCTCATCGGCGATCTCCCAGGCGGTCGAGGCCCGTCGCCTCGAACTGTTTCACGATCTCGATCGGCGCGCCGTCCGGCCCCCGGGCCTTGAGCCGCAGGTCGGTGATCTGCGCGCGCTTGAAGTTGAACCGCCCGCCGCGGCTCTCGACGAACGTGTCGAGCGGCGCCTGGAAGCGCCCGCCGGCGGGAATCGTCCGGACGGTCATGCGGTAATAGTAGTTCAGCCAGATCTCGACGTCCGTCCAGGCCTGATCGGTGCGGTTGTCGACCGTGAGGAGGTTGCCGTCGAGGACGAGGGGCTCGGCGACCGGCTGGGCGCAGCCCGCGGCCAACGCGAGGGCGACGAGGCCGCCGGCGAACAGGGCGCGCATGAGGCGCCTAGCCTTCTTCTTCGAATTCTTCTTCGCCGGGAGGGCCGAGCCGCGTCGACGGGCGGAGCGCTTCGCGATAGTCGAAGAGCGGCACGCCGGTGACGTGAAGCGGGACAGTACACGCGGGCGACCGCCGGTCGACGACCACGGTGACCGGACTGCCCTCGACGCCGTCGCGGAACGCGACGCGGCAGCCGCAGGCGAGCGTGGCGTGTGTGAAGCCCTTCAACGGCATGACGCGGCCATCATATCACGGCGCCCTGGCGTGTCCGTCACAGCAGGGCCTTGATCTGCGCCTCGAACGTGTCCTTCGACGTCAGGCCGGCATGCGTCGCGCAGATCGCGCCCTTGCGCGAGATGACCAGCGACACGGGAATCCCCCAGATCGGCCCGTACGCGTCCATCAGGTCGTCGTGTCCGAGGCCCTGGAGCACCGGATAGTTCATGTTGTACTTCGCCGCGTACGGCTGCATCTTCTCGATGGGATCGTCCACCGAGACGCCGATCACCTGCAGGCCGTCCTTGCCGTACCGCGTCTGCAGATCCACGAAGCCGGGGATCTCGACCTTGCACGGCCCGCACCAGGTGGCCCAGAAGTCGAGGACGATGACCTTGCCTCGATAGGCGGCGAGGGTGACGTCCTTGCCGGAGATGTCCTTCAGCGTGAAGTTGAGGTTCGCGGGCTTCGCGTCGGCGGGGCACGAGAATTCCGCGGCCTCGACGCTCCCGAAGAGCGCGTGCCAGTCGGGGATCGGCGCCGGCGTGTCGAGCGTGAAGAGCGCGAGCGCCAACGCGCTCACCGCCGCGAACGTCCAACGCAGTCGCATGGTCTTGGATTCTCCCTGATCTCTGTTTCGATTCCTACCTCGAACCGGTCACTCGAGCGAGGTGTGCACCACGGACGCCAGGCGCGCCATCTCCGCTTTGGGCTCCTGGGCGATGAGCACGAACGTGCGGTCGCCGACCGACCAGATCGCCGCCTCGTGGCCCATCACTTCCAGCGTCTGGTCGGCGCGTGCCGAGTGCGGCAGCATGAAGACCGACACGGGGCGCCCGCGGTAGCGGTACATGATGTGCGCGACGCGGCCCTCCGCGTAGAGGCACTGGCGCGACCCCACCAGCTCCAGCCCGTCGACGGCCGCCGCGGCGGGCAACCGCGCGTCCCAGCCGAACTGCGCCTCCAGGGCGCGCTCGACGTGGCCCGGATCGCCGTCGGTGCGCACGAGTTCGTTGAGCATGAAGCACTTCACGTGGTCGGCGGTGAGCTCGGCGGCCATCAGGCGCGTGGAGGCGCCGGTGGCGCGGTAGAACAGCGCGCCCGCGGCGAGGAGGAGGGTCGCGGCCACGGCGAAGCTGGCCAGGCGCCACCGCCGCCCGGGCGCCGCGGTGGCGCAGGCCACGCAGCGCGCGGCCAGGCCGCCGGGCGCGCGTTCGGCGGCGAGCGCCGCGCGACGGCTGCCGAGCGTCTCGTGCACAGCGCGCTCCGCGTCGAGGCGCGACCGGCACGACGGACACAATCGCACGTGGCGCTCGACCGTCTCGCGATCGGCGGCGTCGAGCGCGCCGTCGACGTACGGCGTGACGAGCGAATCGATGCGTTGACAACTGCTGGACATGTCTTCGACTCCCCTAACCGACCCGGCCGACCCGACCCACCCGACCCACCTGACCTTCCTGCCCCACCTGACCTACCCGACCCACCTGACCCACCTGACTCACCTGACCTTCCTGACTCAACTGTTCGAAGAGCAGGCGCCGGCCCCGCGAGATGCGCGACATCACCGTCCCGACGGGTATCGCCAGCATCTCGGCAATTTCGGCATACGAAAATTCTTCGACGTCACGTAAGAGCACCGCCTCGCGAAACGCCTCCGGCAGCGCGTCGACAGCGGCGCTGAGCGCCGGATCCATCACGCTGCGCAGGAGCAGCGCTTCGGGCGTGCCGGCCGGGGCCGACAAGCCGTTGGCCGGGCCCGCGCCGGCCGCGACGCGATCCGAGGCGCGCTCAATGGCGTCCGGGTCGACCGCAATCGGGTCGTGCGCGCGGTCGCGCAGCCGGTTGCGCGCCGTGTTGTGGAGGATGGTGTACAGCCAGGCCCGGAGGTTCGTGCCCGGCTCGAACCGGTCCGCGGACCGGAACGCCTTCAGGTAGGTGTCCTGCACCAGATCCTCGGCGTCGGCCGCGTTGCGCGTCAGCCGCCGCGCGGTGCGGTACAACCCATCGATGGCCGCCAGGGCCTCGGCTTCGAACGCCGCCCGCGCGGTGGCGGCCGCGCGGCGACCGGACGGGACGGAGCGCGGTGGCTGGAAGGGCATCGACTCGCTGCGCGACAGGACCGACACACTGGGTAAACCCCGTCGCGCTTGGGGTTATTCCCGTGACGCACGTCGCCGAGTATACCGTGTCGCCCCCAGGGGTCAGGGCCCATCGACGGGAGGACACTGGACGCCGTGGGGCCGCGGAACCGCCCGGCAGTGCGGGGCCGCGACGCGGCTCGACGTTTGCAGGGCGTGGGGCGTCCAGATAAGATCCAGGTTGCTCGCTTCCGACGGCCCAGATCATCCGAGGTAGCTACCATGCGCGTGCCCTGCCGGCGTTTCCCCGGCGCGTCTCTGGCGGTCGTCCTGCTCACGGCGTTCGCCGTGCTCGAACTCGCGTCGCCCGCGGCGGCGCAGACCGGGATGGTCCCGTACTTCGGGAAGAACAACATCCACTACGACAAGTTCGAGTGGCACATCTACACGACGGACCACTTCGAGATTTACTACTACCCGGACGTCGAGCCCCACCTCGAGCGCGTCGCCGGCTATGCCGAAAGCGCCTACCAGCAGGTCAGCGCGGACCTGAAGCACGATCTGCCGTTCAAGGTCCCGCTTGATGCTCTTCAAGACCCACAGCGAATTCGAGCAGCAGAACATCGCCGGCCCCGACGCCTCCTCCGGAGGGCGTGCGGCGCGTTCGCCGAGCCGGGCCAGCACCGGATGGTGCTGCCGATCGACGAGCCCGCCCGACGAGCTGTACGGGCTGATCGTCCACGAGCTCACCCACCAGTTCGAGTTCGACATCATCCCGCTCGCTCATCCGCAACAGCGTGCCGCTGTGGGTCTACGAGGGCCTTTCCGACTACGAGCGCGGCCTCGTGGGAGCCGATCGACCTGATGACGATCCGCGACGCCGCCGTCGCCGACATCATCCCGAAGATGAGCAAGATCGACGGGTACGGCGACACGAACAACCCGCGCCTCGTCTACAACCTCGGGCACGCCGTGTTCGAGTTCATCGAGGCGCGGTGGGGCAAGGAAGGCCTCCGCAGCTACCTCTTCTCGCTGCGCAAGAGCGTGATCGGCGGCGGCGAGGACGCCTACGAGGAGGCGCTCCAGATGAGGCCGGACGAGTTCGACCAGGCCTTCGACCGGTACATGAAGGACCGCTTCAAGCCCGTTCCGCGACAAGGAGCGGCCGGCCGACTACGGCCGCGGACCTCTCGCCGAACCGCGAGAAGACGAAGTTCACCGAGGCGCTGTCGATCGCGCCCTCCCCCTCGGGCGATCTCATCGCGGCGGTCACGGTCAACCGCAAGCGATCAGCGAAATCGACATCGTCCTCGTCTCGTCCAAGGACGGATCGCATCGTCCGCAACCTGACGCAGCGGCTTCGACAAGGACATGGGCTTCGACCACATCGTCCAGATCGGCGAGCGTTCGAGATGCCGTGGATGGCGTGGTCGCCGAAGGGCGACCGCCTCGCCTACTTCGTGCGCACCGAGAAGGAGCGCACGCTGATCGTCGCAGAACGTCCTGACGCGCAAGATCGAGGTCCGGATCCCGATGAAGACGGTGGACGAGCCCGAGTCGCCCGCGTTCTCGCCCGACGGCGAGCGCGTCGCGTTCGCGGCGCTGACGCGGCGGCATCGGCGACATCTTCACCGTCGACCTGGCGACCGGCAAGGTGACGAACCTCACGAACGACGAGTTCGCCGACTGCGGGCCCCACCTACTCGCCCGACGGCACGTTCCTCGTCTACAACGCCCGCGTCAGCGGCAACCAGAAGCTGTTCCGCCTCGACCTCGACGACGAAGCAAGAAGACGCAGATCACCTTCGGCACGCACGACGAGACGGCGGCGCAGTTCATCGACGACCACACGATCGTGTTCGCCTCGACGGCCACCGACCCGGCGCTGCCGCTCGATCCCGAGGTCGCCGCAGAACGGCAACATCTACAACATCTGGACGCTCGACCTGAACACCGGCGAGCTGCGGCAGTACACCGACGCCCTCGGCGGCAACTGGTCGCCCATCGTGCTCAACGAAGGGCCAGACGAACCAGATCGCGTTCGTCAGCTACTACAAGGGCGAGTACCGCATCCGCACGCTCGACGACAGCAAGGAGCCGCTCCACACCGCGGCCTCGTCGGATTTCGGCGCGCCCGGCCCGATCATCGACTTCCAGGCGCCGCTCGCGCACACGTTCATTCCGGCGAACAACCGCAAGAAGGGCCGCTTCGAGAAGATGTTCCTCGAGGGCCGGCCGCCGGTGAACGTCGGCGTGACGAGCAACGGCGACGTCTTCGGCGGCACCGAGATCAGCTTCGGCGACGTCCTCGGCGACCAGCAGTTCAACTTCTTCGTCGTCGTCCATCGCGCAGTACCGGACGATGTCGCTGAGCTACGTGAACCTCTCGCGCCGCTTCCAGTGGGCCGCTGCAGGGTTTCAACGCAGACCCAGTTCTTCTACGGGCAGGGCGGCGTCTTCTACGACCCGTCGCTCGCGCCGCTCATCAGCCGCGAGCGACGCGGTCGCGACGCGCACGGTGCGCGGCGGCACGCTCATCGGCATCTACCCGATCGACCGCTACCGGCGCCTCGAGCTGTCGGGCGGTGCGTTGCAGCTGAACGAGCAGTACAACGACCCGACCCTCGGCAGCGCTCAGATCATCAGCAGGCGTCGGCCAGCAGATCTTCCGCAACGGCACGCTCGTGCCCCTCGGCGCGGCGTTCGTGCAGGAGACGACGGTGTTCCGCGAGTTCGGCCCGCTCGCCGGCAGCACGATGCGCCTGGCGTACGACGTACGCGCCGAAGATCGGCGGCACGCTGTCGCGCCAGACCTTCGACGCCGACGCGCGCCACTACCTCCGCCTCGGCACCACGGGCCTGCTGGCCACGCGCATCCGCGCCTTCAAGAGCATCGGCGACTTCCCCGACTTCCAGTACTTCGGCGGCAACTCCGAGATGCGCGGCTACGACTACCTCTCGTTCGTCGGCCAGAACGTCGTGTTCGGCGACGCCGAGCTGCGCTTCCCGCATCATCGAGGCGGCGCTGACGCCGATCGGCGTCGTCGGCGGCGTGCGCGGCGTGTTCTTCGCGAACATGGGCGGCGGCTGGTTCGACAACCAGCGGCTTCAAATGGTGGTCGAAGGACACCCAGACCGCGCAGAAGTTCATCGGGTACGCGACCGATCGAGAACGGGTTCATCCAGGAGGATCCGAACAACCCGGGCCTGCCGCTCGCCCAGTACCAGGACGTCACGGTCGTCGGGCTTCCGCCTGCAGGACGGCCGCGCCTCCTACGGCCTCGGCCTCGAGACCTTCGCCCTGGGCTTCCCGATCCACTTCGACTGGTCGTGGCGCACGCTGTTCAACAAGGACTGGGAGGACGTGGTGCTGGCGCCGCAAGGCGACCGACAGCTGCCGCGTTCCGCAAGCCGAGGTTCACGGTCTGGATGGGCTACGATTTCTAGACGGCCGGCAACGCGCCCAACGCGCCGAGTCGGCGACCGAGATGGTGCAGGTCGTGCTGCCGAACGACGCGAATCCGCTCGGCTTCATCCTCGGCGGCACGGTGATGCACCTGATCGACATCGCGGGCGCCATCGCGTGCATGCGCCACGCGCGCACGCCGCTGGTGACCGCCGCCGTCGACGAGCTGCAGTTCCTCCACCCGATCAAGGTCGGCGACCTCATCATCCTGAAGGCGCGCGTGACGTGCGCCTTCACGACGTCGCTCGAAGTGCGGGTGGACGTCTTCTCGGAGGAGATCCTGACCGGCGAGCGCGAGCTGACGAGCCGCGCCTACCTGACGTTCGTGACCGCGCCGTCGGCCGCCCCGCGCGCCGCGGTGCCGCCGCTGCTGCTCGAGACCGACGAGGAGCGCGGCGCTGCGACGAGGCGCACGCCCGCCGCGCCGAGCGCCTGAAGCGAAAGCTGCAAGGCCTGACAGCGACCGCGCCGTATACGACTCTGTGCTTGAGCCTGAGCGACGCTCCGCTCGAGGTCGATGCCGACGCGGTACTGGCTGAGGAACTGGTGCCCGACGATGCCGCCCAGCTGGAAGCCGAGGAGCGCGCTCGGCGCCTGCAGGTTCAGCACGACCACCGAGTAGTTGTCGTAGTGGATGCGATCGAACGCGAGGTTCACGCCCGGCAGCAGGAACGCGTCGCGATCCCAGCCCGACGTGCCGTAGACCTGCAGCGCGATGCGCCGCTGGCCCTCCGGGCGCCCGAGCGACGCCGCCACGGCCTGGCTGATCGAGATCACCTCCCCGCCGGTGTCCACGACGAAGCTCGTCCGCGTGCGCGCCGTCCACCACGCCCGACACCATCGCCAGGCGGTAGAGCCGCAGCGGCAGCTCGAAGTCGGCCGGCTCCTCGGGCAGGTGCTTGCCGAACGTGATCTCCTGCGCTTGTAGTCGATCATCATCGAGTAGCCCAGCGCGAGCGGCGAGAAGCTCTCGGTCTCGCGCGTCGGGATGTCGCGCAGCGGCGGGTTCTTGATGATGCACGGCACGTTGCGCAGCTTGCAGCGTGCCGACCTCGAGCGTGTCGATGCGCGCGAGCTGCAGGCCGCGCAGCCCGACCTCGCCGACGCCGGCGCTCAGCGTGTAGGTGACGGGCTCGATGCCGCAGGCGCTGGGCCGTGCGCTCGTGTCACGACGGTGTTCTCCGATCCCGTGTCGACGACGAAGTCCTGCGGCGACGAGCCGTTCACACGCGACCCGCACGAGGATCTTGTCGTTCTCCAGACGGAACGGCACGTGGTAGACCTCGTCGCCGTCATCGCCGTCGGGCTGGAACGGCACGCGGTTGCCGAACGAGCGCAGGAAGCGGATCTCGGCGCGCGACCAGTTCGCCTTGTCGCTCGTGTCCTTGTTGGGCAGCAGGTTGACGTAGTTGCGCGTACGCGCCGGCCGCTTCCTCGAACCGGTGCATCCGCTCGTAGATCGAGCCGACCGTGTGGTGGATCTCGAGGTCGCGCGGCGCCAGGCGGAGCGCCGTCTGCGCCTCGTTCATCGCCTCGTCCAGCTGGCTGCGCGCGAGCAGCGCCCGCGCCATGCCGTGGTGGCCGCGCGCCAGGTCCGGGCTCGATCGCGAGCGGCGTCGCGGTACTGCGACCTCGGCGTCCTGGAACAGGCCCGTCGGCCCACAGCGCGTCGCCGTAGAGCGCCAGCGCCCCGGGGTCGTCCGGCGCGCTCTTCAACAGCTCCTCGGCCTGCGTGCGCGCGATGTCGAACTGCGCGACCCGCAGCGACGACTGGATGAAGCCGGGCCGCGCCCGCCGCACCACGTCGAAGTCGTCGCTCTGCACGGCCCGGCCGAACGCCTGGAACGCGTCGAGATAGCGCCCTTCGCCGAAGAGCAGCGTGCCGAGCTGAAGCTGGATTTCCGGGGTTTCCGACTGCGCCTCGGCGTGGGCGCGGATCACCAGGACGGCGGCGCCGACAACCAGGGCCAGGACAACGAAACGGACGCCGCGCAGCATGGAACCTCCCCGCGCCACCGGTTTCGAGAAACGAACGCGCCGCGGGGGCTCAGCGATCGCGAGCCGCTGCGCCCGAGGGTCAGTGCGTGTACTGCTCGATCGACACGCCGTCGTACATCTGATCGACGCGCAGGATCTGGGTGTCGCGGCTGTAGCTCCCGAGCTCGTAGTCCTCGCTCATGATGAGCGCCTTCATCGGCTTGGTCGGGCACACTTCCGAGCACAGCCCGCAGAAGCTGCAGCGCGAGAGGTTGAAGTCGAAGTAGTCGAGGATCTTGATCTTCTGCCCGGGCTCGCGGTGGCCGCCGAGCGCGATCAGATCGTCGGGGCACGCCTTCGCGCACTGGTCGCAGACGATGCAGGTCTGCGCGCCGGTGCCCGGCTCGGTCTGCAGCCGCAGCACGCCGCGGAAGCGCGGCGCGGTCGGCCGCCGCTCGGCCGGATACTGGAAGGTGAACGCCGGCTGCGGCGTGTACTTCAGCGTGACCCACATGCCCTTCAGCAGATCGACGAGGAAGATGGTCTTGAAGAAGCGAATGATGGTCTGCACTATGCCCGCTCTCCGATCACCATCGTCGGCTCGGTGTCGCCGGACATGATCACGCGCTCCTTGCGGAGCACGGTGCCTTCCTTGCGAATCTTGTCCTGCAGCCGCATCAAGCCGTAGAGCAGCGCCTCGGGGCGCGGCGGGCACCCCGACACGTAGACGTCCACGGGCACGACCTTGTCGACGCCCTGCAGCACGCTGTAGGTCGGGAACGGGCCGCCGGCGTTCGAGCAGCTGCCCATCGAGATCACCCACTTGGGCTCGGGCATCTGGTCGTAGAGGCGGCGCAGCACCGGCGCCATCTTCTTGGTCACCGTGCCGGCGACGATCATCAGGTCCGACTGCCGCGGCGAGGCGCGGAAGACCTCGGCGCCGAAGCGCGCGATGTCGAACCGCGACGCCGACGCCGCCATCATCTCGATGGCGCAGCACGCCAGGCCGAAGCCCATCGGCCAGATGGACGACTCGCGCGCCCAGTTCAGCACGCGATCGATGCTCGTGGTGATGAAGTTGTCTTCGAAGCGGTGATCGATGAGGCCCACGGTGGTCCTTATATTATGCCAGCGGCTGGAGGTTGGCTACGCTGCGTAACTCGTTCTCTCTCCGAGAGTTCCCTCCCAGACTGTACCTCGGCCGGGCGCAGAAGTGTCAACGCCGCCCCGGCGGCCCGCCTGTGACTTTCGCGGCGACGCGCGGTCTAACCCCGGTAATCCCCCCGAATGGAGTGGTCATGACACGCGGACGATGGGTGGCGGTGGCCGTGGCGGTCGCGACGGCGGCATGCGCCGGCGGCGCCGGCGCGCCGGCCTCCCCCACGCCGATCAACGAGCCGGTGGCGACGACCACCATCACGATCGCCAACAACGTGGCGACGCCGCAGGACATCGTGGTGGCCGTGGGCAGCCGCGTGACGTTCGTGAACCACGACACCATCTCCCACGACATGCACTCGGATCCGCACCCCGAGCACACCGACTGCGAGCCGCTCAATCAGGTGGGATTCCTGAATCCGGGCGAGAGCCGCGAGAGCGGCAACCTGACGACCGCAAAGATCTGCGGATTCCACGACCACGAGCTGCCCACCGTGGCCGGGCTGAACGGCACGATCACGATCAAGTAGTGCGGACCTTCCGACTTCGCCAAGGCTGCGTCGGACAGGTCAGGTCCGCCGTTCCGCCAGGTGGCACGCCCCTCGTCGTTTGGGGCACAATCCAGTTGATGCGGTGCCCAAGTCGCGCCCTGGCAATCCTCGCCGTGCTCCTGCTGGCCTCCGCGACGGCCGCGCGCGCGCACGACGTCGTGGTCGAGCAGGTCGTCGGCGTGACCGTCCGGCCGCAGGGCGACCGTCTGCTCGTGCACCTCCACGTGCCGGTCACCGCCCTGCCCGGGGCGAACCTGCCACACCGGCCCGATGGCACGCTCGACACGGCCGCCCTGGGCGGACTTCTCGACGTCGTCGCTGGCGACATCAGTCGGAATCTCAATCCCTGGCAGGACGAATCGCCGCTCCCGGCTCCAGCCGCATCGGCCAGTCTCACCGCCGACCTGGCCGCGGTGGAGATCGACCTCACGTACACGACCGGCGGCGCGGCCGGTCCATTCTCCGCGAGGCTGAACGCCTTCACGGGGACACGGCTCGCGCCCGTGCGCACCGATGTCAGCTACGCCCCTCCGTCGGGACCGGCCCAGACGATGACCATCCGCGGCGAGGCGGTGCGCGTGTCGTTCGACCCGGCATCCGTCGGGGTGATCAGGGATTTCATGGCGCGCGCGCTCCGGAACGTGCTCGACGGCGGCGATCAGCTCCTGTTTCTCGCGTGCCTGCTGCTGCCGATGCGCCGTCTGCGGTACGCCGGCGCCGCGTTCGCGGCGATGCTGGCCGGACAGGCACTGGCGATCGCGGGGAGCGTCCTCGCGCCGGGGGTGACGTCGTCCGCCCTGGCGCCGGCCGCCCTCGTCGGATCGTCGGCGGTCGTCATCGCGGCGCTGCAGCCGGTGGTGCAGGCGCGCCTGCGGTGGGTGCTGGCCCTGGCGGCCGCGTTCGGCGTGCTCAACGGCCTGGCGTTCGGCGGCACGCTCGCCGGCGCGCGCCAGTTCGCCGGGTCGCACGCCGGGCTCGCGATCCTCACCTTCCTCGCGATCGTGCTGGCCGGCGAGATCTGGCTGGCGGCGATCGGGCGCGGCGTGCGCGTCTGGGTCGACGGACTCGGCGCGCCGGATCGCATGCTCACGTTCCTGGCGGCCGCGCTGATCGTGCACGCGGCGCTCCATCGCATCGTCGATCGGGCCGCGGCGCTGGCGGCGGCGACGGGATTCGGCGCGCTGGAGGCGATGGCGTGGCTGTCGGTCGGCTGGGCGGCCGTCCTGGTGGTGGTGGCCGCGAGCGAGGCCCTGCGGCAGCGGACGACGGGCGTCCCGGCGAGCGCCGCGGGCCCGGCTCAGGCGTGATGGCGGGCCAGACGCCGCGATCGTCGATCGGATCGTCGCGGATCGGATCGTCGCGCAAGGGATGGCGCGAGCGCGCGGGCGTCCTCGTGCTGGCGGCGGGCATCGTCAGCGTCGTCGCGGTGTATCTGTTCCTGACGGGCGGGAGCCGCGGTGACGCCGGGCGCAACCTGCTGCCGTACCAGGCGCTGGTCGCGACGATGCCGGCGCCGGATCAGCAGATGTTCACGGCCATTCGCCAGGGCCTCGTGGCGGCGGAAGCCGACCGCGCGCGGACGTCGACGTGGCCGGAACCGGCGGCGTTGGCCGCGGCGGGCGCCGCGCCGTTCGCGGCCGGCGCGGATGGTCCGGCGTACGAGTGGTCGCGCCTGCAGCAGGACACGATCGTCGACTACTTCGGACAGCCGAGCGATCGGTCGCGGCCCGCCTGGCTGCTCGAGATTCAGGAGCCCGAGCCGGGCCTGCCGCCCGATCCGGCGCCGGAGGATCAGGAGCACCACCGGCTGCCCGACGGCACGATGCTCCACGTGTACGTCTGGATGCACCCGTACGGCGGCCAGGTGCCGGTGGGGTTCGTCCGCCAGCCGCAGAACGCGGGGTGGACCGAGGTGTTCGCGACGCCGCCGAATCCGACGTACTACAACAGGAGGTAAGAGAGATGTCCGCCCGTCCGCCCGGCTTGCGCGCGCTGTCCTGTCGGCCGCGATCGTCGCCTGCGGCGCCACGGCATCGGCCCAGACGCGGCCGACGCTCAAGATCGGCGTCACGCTGCATCCGTACTACTCGTGGACGAGCAACATCGTCGGCGATCTGCCCGGCTACGAGGTGCGGTCGATCCTGCCGGGGGACATCGACGCCGGCGACTACCAGCCCCGCCCGGAAGACATCAAGAAGCTGGCCGATCTCGACGCGATCGTGATCAACGGCATCGGCCACGACGACTTCATCCTGCCGATGATCAAGGCGTCGGGGAACACGCAGATCGTCATCATCCGGCCGAACGAGACGACGCCGCAGATCCGGTCGGCGCACGGCAACGGCGTCAACTCGCACACCTTCATTTCCTTCACGAACGCGATCCAGCAGACCTACGCCATCGAGAAAGCGATCGCGGCGCTGCGGCCGTCCGACGCGGTCGCGCTGCAGCGGAACGCGTCGGACTACGCGCGCCGGCTCCGGCTGATCAAGGCGAAAGCGGCGCAGCGGCTCGCCGAGGCGAAGATCACGCGCGTCGTGACCGTGCACGACGGGTATGGCTACCTGATGCAGGAATTCGGCCTCGAGATCGCCGGCGTCGTGCAGCCCGCGCACGGGCTGACCCCGTCGGCGTCGGAGCTGCGCGACATGGTCGATCTGCTGCGGAACGAGCATATCCGCGTGGTGTTCAGCGAGGAGACGTTCCCCGAAGCCATGCTCAACGTGCTGCGCGACGAGGCCGGCGTGAAGGTGTACATCATCTCGCACATCGCCTCGGGCGCGTTCACGGCCGACAAGTTCGAGAAGGAGATGCAGGCGAACGTCGACACGATGGTCCGCGCGCTGGTCGACGAGGCATGAGCGAGTCCGCGGCCCCGGACGTTCTGCTGGAGATCGAGGGACTCGTGGTGCGGGTCCACGGCGATACGCTGCTCGACGACGTCGGCCTGCGCGTCGGGCGCGGCAGCATTCACGTGCTCGTCGGGCCCAACGGCGCGGGCAAGAGCACGCTCGTGGCCGCCGTGCTGAACCAGATCGCATTCACCGGGCGGATCGAATTGAACTGGACGGCGAACGGCGCCGTCGGCTACGTCCCGCAGAACTTCGCCGTCGACCCCACGCTGCCGGTCACGGTCGGTGACTTCCTGGCGCTGACGCGCCAGCGGCGGCCCGTGTGCCTGGGGCTCACGCGCACGAGCCGCGACGCCGCGGCGCGGCTGCTCGGGCGCGTCGGCCTGCCGGGCCTGGAGGGCCGCCCGCTCGCGGTGCTCTCGGGCGGCGAGCTGCGCCGCGTGCTGCTCGCGCACGCGCTCGAGCCGGAGCCCGAGCTGCTGGTGCTCGACGAGCCCGGCGCGGGCCTCGACGAGACGGCGCTCGCCACGTTCGAGGACATCCTGCGGCAGCTCCGCCGGGCCGGGCGCACGACGATCCTGATGGTGTCGCACGATCTCGAGCAGGTGCAGCGGCTCGCCGATCGCGTGACCGTGCTCGATCGCCGCGTCGTGGCCGACGGCCCGCCGTCGGTCCTCGCCTCCGCGCACGTGCGCGAGCTGATTCCGGCGCCCGAAGGCCGGCGGGCGGTGCGGGCGTGACGGCGTTCTACGGCTGGTTCGCCGACCTCGCCGCGCGCGGCATCCTGCCGAGCGACTTCCAGTACCCGTTCCTCATCCGCGGGTTCCTGTGCGTCCTCATCATCGCGCCGATCCTCGGCGGCATGAGCCATCTCGTCGTGACGCGGCGCATGGCGTTCTTCAGCGCGGCCCTCGGCCAGGCGGCGATCACCGGCGTGGCGCTGGGGCTGCTCCTGGGCGAGCCGCTCAACGCGCCGTACGGCGGGATGTTCGGCTTCTGCCTGCTCGCCACGCTGGGCATGGTGTACGTGAAGCGGCACGCGACGCTGCCGCCCGACACGCTCATCGGCGTGTTCCATGCGCTGACGCTCGGTCTCGGCCTGTGCCTGCTCGTGGCGCTCACGCGGCAGTTCAACGTGCACCAGGTGGAGTCGGTGCTCTTCGGCAGCCTGCTCACCGTCACCGACACCGACCTGCTCCTGCTCGTCGCCGTCGGCTGCATCGTCGTCGCGCTGCTCGTGCGCGAGTACAACCACCTGCTGCTCGACAGCCTGAGCCCGCCGCTCGCGACCGTCGCGGGCGCCGAGCCCGCCTATCTCGAGTACTTCTTCGCGCTCCTCCTCACGCTGGCCATCGTCGTGAGCCTGAAGATCATCGGCGCGCTGCTCGTCGAGGCGCTCGTCGTCGTGCCCGCGGCCGCGGCCAGAAACGTCTCGAACGGCACGCGCGCCTATCTGGCCTGGAGCGTCGCCATCGCGTTCCTCGCCGGCGCCGGCGGCCTCGGCGTGTCGACGCGCTTCCTGGTGCCCACCGGCGGCGCGGTCGTGCTCGCCGTGACGGCGCTGTTCTTCGTGACGCTCACCGTGCGATCGGTCCGCCGGCGGTGGGACGCCTCGTGAGCGCGCCCGCGATGGCCGTCCGCCGCGTGCGCGTCGAGCCGCCGTCCGCGCGCACCGAACTGGGCCACGTGTGCCGCGTGGGACTGGCGATCGTGATCGCGGCGTGGATATGGCTGGGCGTCGACAGCACGCTGTTCAACGACGCGGCCGCCGGCAGCCAGCTGCTGCCCTTCCAGGAACTGGTGCTGAACCGTCCGGGCACCGAGCAGCGGATGTTCACGGCGCTGCAGGAAGGGCTGATCGAAGCCGAGGCGCGCCGGAGCGACACGGGCGCGTGGCCGACGGTCGCCGAGCTGGCGGACGAGGGCATCCCCCCGTTTGCGTTCGACCCGACCCTCCGCGAGCGGTATACGTGGCACCTCGTCCGGGCCGGCGCGACGGTGAACTACCTCGGCGTGCCCGAGCGCGCGGAGGCGCCGTCCTGGCTGCTCCTGGTGCAGGAGCCGATCCCGGGCGCGCCGCCAGACACCGCGCGCGAGGACGAGGAGCACAACCGGCTCGTCACCGGCGAGATGCTCCACGTGTCGACGTGGGTGCGCGCGGGCGGGCCCGTGGCGGTCGCGCTGGTGACGGTGCCGCAGTCAGAGGGATGGACGGAGCTCTTCGCGGTCGGGCCGTCGCTGGCGCACGCGCCGGCCGTCCGGCCCAGCTGACGATCGAGCGAGTCCAGACGACTACTCTAGCTAGTGGCGTGTATCGATCGCATCAGTACCACGGTGATGAACCACGGAGACGCAGAGGCTCGGAGGATCGTGAGGTCGTCGCCGGCCTGCGGTGCAGGCCGGCCGCCAGGGCGAACGATCCGGACACGCAAGGCGGCAGGCGCGGGAGACGGGCCTTGCGTGTCCGGATCGTTCGCCCTGGCTGGCGCCGCAGATGCGGCGCCGACGACCGGCAACGCTCGGCTCTCGGTGTCTCCGTGCCTCTGTGGTCGGGATCGAAAACCGGCTCGTCGAACGATGCACGAAGCACCGGAGCGCTACAGAGAACTGGAAAGCGCTCTCTAGGCCGCGCGCGCCCGCGTCGTCTCCCGCCGGTGCGCCAGGCCGACGAACTCCAGCGCGCGGAAGTACCAGTAGCCGGGATCGATCTCGCCCTTCATGATCGCGAACCGCGGCGAGTTCTGGACGTGGTGGTGGTTGTTGTGGAGGCTCTCGCCGCAGGTGATCATCGACCAGACGAACTTGCCGGGCAGGTTCTTCGAGTGGTCGGGCGTCTGAAAATTGCGGTAGCCCCACCAGTGGCCGAGGCCGTTGATCACGCCGGCGGCGAAGAAGGGAATCCACGCCATCTCGACGAGCCACATCGCCGCGCCCCACGTGCCGAACAGCCACAGGTTGGTCACCAGCGTGAACACGGGCCCGAGGATGCTGAGCTTCCCGTACACCAGGTGCTCGAGCGCGTCGTCCGGCGTGCCCTTGCCGTACTGCTCGACGAGCGCCTCGTTGTGCGCCGCCTTGTGGTACAGCGCCGTGCCCATGAGCACCACGCGCCAGATGCCGTACACGATCGGGCTGTGCGGGTCGTCCGGGCCGTCGACGTGCGCGTGATGGCAGCGGTGCACGGCCACCCACTCCTGCGTCGGCATCGACGTGCGCACCCACAGCCAGAACCGCATGAAATGCGCCACCGGCGGGCTGAACGTGATCGAATTGTGCGTCTGGCTGCGGTGGAGGAACAGTGTCACGCACGCCGTCGTGATGTGCGTGTCCAGCACGGTGATGATCAGGTACGCCCAGATCGGCAGCGCGGGCCAGATCGCGTGCGCGTTGATCCACGCCGGGAAGTTGAGAAATGCCTGCATCGAATCTATTTGCCTCCCGCGCCGCTCTCCTTCGCGGCCCGGCCCCGAGGGCCGCGCCGCGGCCCGGACCGGCGCCGAATGACGCTACTCAAAGGTACACGAGAACGCGGGCCCATGCGCATGACATTCCGCATTCCCGCTTTTCCGCCGCTGACGGAAATCCGGCGCGAATACGGCGGCCCTTGGGGACACGTCACGGATGCGGCAGTTCGGTGAGCCAGCTCGTGACGAGGACGATCGCCACCGCCAGCGTCGCCTCGAGCGCGGCCAGCGAGCCCACGCCGATCCACGCGGCGCGCGCCCCCGTCGATCGCTCGCGCCGGAAGCGCCGCCAGTTCCCGTACCCGCAGGCCACGGTCGCGGCAACGAGCGCGACCTTCATCGACAGCGTCCGCCCATAGGGCGTGGTCCAGAGCGCCTGGAGGGATCCGAGGTACAGCCACGCGGCCACCAGGCCGGTCGGCACGAGGAGCGCGGCGCCGGCGAGCGCGACGGGCGCGAAGGCGCGCAGCAGCGCGCCGCGATCGGCCTCGGGACCGCGCACGAGCACGAGGACGCCGAGCGTGCCGAGCCAGAGGCCGCCGCCGAGGATGTGCGCCAGATCCAGCGCGAAGCGGGCGTCGGAGCCCGCCGCGTGGCCGAGCAGCGGGACGGTCGCGCAGACGATGAAGGTGGCCACCGCGGCAACGCCCCACGTGACGCGCGCGGGAGGGCGCACCAAAAGCGCGCTGGCGACGAGGGCGCCGCCCGCGAGAAGCTGCAGGCGCCACGAGGCCCCCCAGCGGCTCCCTTCGCCGACGAGCCGCAGCCGCGCGCCGTCGAACATCGCGGCGCCGCCGAACGCGGCGGCGGTGTGCGCGAGCAGCCGCGCGAACAGCGCGGCGACGAGGACGATGGCCGCCCGCCGCAGCAGGACGGCGAGCGCGCGCTCGATCCGATCGCGCTCGACACGCTCGAGCGCCGGCACGCGCGGCAGAATCAGAAGGCGCGCGGCGACGGTGCCGATGGCGAGCAGCAGCGCCGCGTAGATGGCCGCTTTGACGAGCGACTCAGGCATAGCCCACGACTTGTCAGGCTAGCACACCGGCTGCGTCTCAGAACGTCACGCCCAGCTGCGACCTGGTAGGCGCGCGGCGTCACGAAGTGCGTCCCGCTGAACGTCGACAGGAAGTTGTAGAGCGCGATCCTTGTTCGTCAGGTTCACGACGCTGAACTGCAGCTTCACCTTCGCCCGGTCGGTGCGCACCAGGTTGTCGATGCCGAGGCCCAGGTCGAAGAGATGGCGCGGGGCGATGCGCGGCGGGTTCGTCAGGTCGTCCTCGGTCCCGTCGGCGGGGATGTTCAGCCGCGTCGCGCCGCGGTCCGACGAGGCGCACGCGGTGATCGGCGCGATCGCAGCGTCGCGCACGGTCCCGCCGCAGAACAGGCCGATGGCGGCCTGCTGATCGGCCGACAGGCCGAGCGCGGTCGCGTAGTCGGGCACCGAGCCGGCGACCAGCCCCGAATCGTAGCGCCAGGACAGCGCCGCCCACGCGCCCAGCTTCTGGCTGAACGTGTACTGGAGGTTGGTCGTCTGCTGGAACTTCTGGTCGTGATCGATCCGGAAGTCGCTGTCGGCTTCCTCGGTGAGGAGGCCGCCGGTCCCGGGCGGCGAGAAGATCGCGTTCGTGTGCGCCGAAGACCGTGAAGGCGCTGAAGCCGTGGTGCTCGACGAGATTGACCCGGCCGGTGAAGCCGTTGATCTTCGAGTGATCCCACGACACCGGGAAGAAGATCGGCGTGTCGAACAGCGACGCCGAAGTCGTACGCGTTCGTCGGTGTGCTTGTGGAAGTAGCCCACATCGACCACCACCCAGCCGCCGAACGCCTGCTGGAAGCCCACCTCGACCTGGTCGCGGACGCCGGGCGGCAGCGGGCTGGCCGCTCGCCCCGAACACCGCCGCGTCGGCGCTGCTCGAGAGCACCAGGTTCTCGTTGTACGGCGTCTCGAGCGTCCGGCCGTACGAGGCGCGGAGGATCGGTGCCGCTCGCCGGGAATCGCGTACGCCAGGCCCAGGCGCGGCTGGACGGCCGACTTCTGGTACAGGCCGTCGTAGCGGTCGAGCGCGCACGCCCACCTTGACGGTGGCGTTGCCGGCCTTGATCTCGTCCTGCGACGTAGACCGCCTGCTGGTTGACGGTGCCCTGGCCCGTCGAAGTCGAACAGGCGGCCGCCCCGCGTCAGGTCGTAGGCGACCAGGCCCGGCACGAACTCCTGGTTGGGGAACGACGTCGATCCGTCGCATTGCGCGTCCGACACCAGGCTGTGTCGTCGATGGGGTTCCCGTCGGCGTCCACGCAGGGCGCGTTGACGGTCGGGTCGGTGAGCCCGAGCGCGAAGCGCTCGTCCAGCCGTGTCGCGTCAGCGTGCCGCCGACCTTCACGTTGTGCGGCCCGCGCACGTACGAGACGTCCACCTTGCCGCCGACGTTGGTCAGCGTGCGGTCCTGCGACACGCTCCCCGGCGTGTCCGAGAACGGGTCGGCGCTGGGCGAGTACGTCACATGATCCTGGCGGACGTACGCGTTGGCCGCCAGCAGCGTGCTCGAGTTGATGACCCGCGTGTAGCCCGGCGCGACGTTCGATCGTGACGATCTGCTGGTGCTGCGCCTGTCCGGCCGCCGCCTGATCGTAGGTATTCGGCACGTCGAAGGACGACCGGCGCCGCCTGCACGTTGACGTGGAGCGAGTCGACCGCGTTCGGGCGCAGAGTCGACCCGGTCGAACAGCGACTGGCTGTTCCCCGATCCGTGCAGCGTCTCGAACTCCGGCGGGATCGAGGATAGCGGTCGGTCTTGAGGCCGGTGAGCGAGACGAAGTTACCCACGCTCTGCCCGCCGGCGCCGAGATTGAGACTCGCGCCGGGACTGCCGAACGATCCGTAGTTGGCCGCCGACGCTGCCGGTCGGCCTGGCGTCGCCGAGACCCGACTTGGTGATGATGCGGACCACGAGGCTGTCCTTGTCGCCGAACTCGGCCGGCGGAACCCCGGTGATCACCTCCATCGAGTCCACCGCGTCCTCGGAGAGCTGGTTCGAATAGAGGCGGCTCTGCTGGTCGGTGACCGGCTGGTTGTCGATCGAGAACTGCGTCTGCGCGTGATCTCCGATCGGATGGAAGAAGCCGTTGGCGTCGGCCACGACGCCCGGCGAGGCGAGCGTGATGACCTGGTTGAGCCCGCCCGATGACTCGAGCGGCAGCCGCGCGACGAGGGTCTGGTCGATATCCGTGTGGGACGTCGGATCGCGCTCGAGCAGGTCGGTAGTGTGGCCGACCACCTCGACGGTCGTCGACGGCACCTCGAGCGCTCAGCGCCAGGTCCAGCTCGATGGGCACCGAGGTCCGCACCTCGATGTCGCGCTCGATCGGCTGAAATCCCTGCGCGCTCACCTCCAGGTGATACGGATTCGGCGGCAGGTTGCGGAACACAAACTGACCCATCGCGTCGGTCGACGCGTCCCGGCTGAAACCGGAGACGGGATTGCTGAGGCGCACGTCGACCGCGGCCATCAGGCCGCCGGTCGGGTCCTTGACCGTTCCCTGCACCGTGCCCGCGCCGCCGAGTCCCTGGGCGCGCGCCAGGCCCACGGCCGGGCCCACAACCCCCACGCAGACGACCGCGCCGATCGTCGTCAGAATCCGCCGCAACCAGCCAGTCGCCATAATCGCCTCGTCCCTCTCCACGGACCCGTGGTGTAAACGCTCGAACGGTCACCACGCTAGCAACGCGGCGCGGGACCTGACGAGAGGAAGCCTACGAGCGGTCGGTTTGGGGCGATGAACGTCCCGCCGATCCTGACGAGTGGTTGCGGGATGGCCTGGCGGGAGCGCAACTGGTTCTTTTGCAATAAGATTCCAGCAAGCGCCCGGCAGCCGTGCCGGCCTGCCGTCCACCGGCCTGGAAGAACCACTGGCCGGATGAAATCGACCGGTCACCGGGTTCTCATTTGGCAGGGGCGTGCCGGGGCGTACCGTGTCGAGCGCATTGAACATCGGCGGGCTGTTGAACTTCGTCGGCCTGAGCACGGGCGTCGTCCTGTACGCGATGCTCCTCGCGATGGTGCTGCGCGCGCGGCCACGCGGCGCCCCGCACCACTACGACCCGCTCCTGCTCGCAACGGCGGTGCTCGGCCTGACCTGGAACCTCTGCGCCCTGCCCGCCTTCCAGTTGACAGACAGCGGTATTCAGGGCCCCTTTCCGTTTCTCACCGCAATCGGGTTCGGGGCACTCGGCCTGCTCCCGGCCGTCGTGGTGCACTCCGTCCTCCGGGGCCGCCACCGGGCGAGCCGGATCCCGACGCGCGCGCTGCCCATCGTGGCGTACGGCGTGAGTGTGGCCGGAGCAATCCTCCAGCTCCTGGCGGCATGGCGCGGGGACCCGCTGCCGTCGGCGCCCGCCATGCGGCTCCTGACCTACGCGTTCGTCGCGCTCGTCGTGCCGCTCGCCGTCGCGACTCGCGGCCAGCCCGGCGCGCGGCGCGCGATGTGGGTCGCCGCGCTCGCCGTCTTCGCGGTCTCCGCCCTGCACCTGAGCCAGTTCCACCGCGGCCAGGCCTCGTGGCCGGTCGAGCTCGCCGGCCACCACGCCTCGCTTCCGCTCGCGTTCGCGATCCTCTACCAGGATTATCCGTTCGCGCTCGCCGACCTCTTCCTCAAGCGGGCCCTCGCACTGCTCGCCGTCGTGGCCGTCGCCTTCGTCGCCGTCGCGACCTTCGCTGAGCGATCGGCGACCTTTGCCGCGTTCGTGCAGGCGGATCCGCGCCAGGTCGGCGTGGTGGTGGTGCTGGTCGTGGGCACGGCGCTCCTCTACCCCTGGCTCTGGCGCGGCACCGCCTGGTTCGTCGACCGCGTCGTCCTCGATCGGGCGGACTATTCGTCCCTCAAGGCCGCCATCGCGCGGCGCGCCCAGACCTACGACGACGTGCCGGCCCTCCTGAACGATCTGAGCGCGCAGCTCGCGCCGGCCATGAGCTCGGGCCGCGTCGATTGGGTGGAATGGCGGCCCGACACGCGCGGACCACACGCTGGCCCCGATCGTGACGACCGACGGCCGCGCCGCGGTGACGGTCGGTGCTGCCCGTCTCCGACCCGCCGCGGTATGTCCTGACGATCGCCGAGCTCACGGGCGGCCGGCGCATCCTCTCGGACGACGTCGCGATGCTGGAGTCGGTGGCGGTCCTCGTCGCGCGGCGCATCGACGCGATCCGCATCACGAGCGAGCGCCACGCGCGCCGGCTCCGCGAGGAGGAGATCGGCCGCCTCGCGACCGAGGCCGAGCTCCGCTCGCTCCGCGCGCAAGTCAATCCGCACTTCCTGTTCAATGCGCTGACCACGATCGGCTACCTCATCGAGGCCGCGCCCGCGCGCGCCCTGCAGACGCTGATGCGGCTGACCGCGCTGCTGCGCGCGGTGCTGCGCTCTGAGGGGGACTTCACCACGCTCGGACGGGAGCTCGAGGTGGCGGAAGCCTACCTTGACATCGAGCGGGCCCGCTTCGACGACCGGCTGCGCGTGCACATCGACGTGCCGCCGCGCCTGCGCCATCTCCGGGTGCCACCGCTGGTCCTCCAGCCGATCGTCGAGAACGCCGTGAAGCACGGCATCGCGCACCGGCTCGAAGGCGGCGAGGTGACGATCCGCGCCACCGTCAATCGCGGGAACCCGGACGCCCATCGCCTCGTGCTCACAATCGCCGACACAGGCGTCGGCGCGACCGACGCCACGCTGCTCCGCGGCCGCCAGGAGGGCGTGGGGCTTCGGAACCTCGAGCGGCGGCTCGAGTGCCAGTACGGCGCCGACGCGTCGTGCGTGATGCGCTCGAGTCCGGGCGCGGGCACGACCGTTGAGCTGCGCCTGCCGCTCGACGGCTTCGAGCGCCGCGCCGGCGACCGGGTCGCCGTATGAGCGCCACGTTGCGCGTCGTCGTGGCCGACGACGAGCGCCCGGCGCGGTCCTTCCTCGTGGCCCTGCTTCGGTCGTTCGGCGACGTGGCCCTGGTGGGTGAAGCCGTGTCGGGCCGCCAGGCCGTGGCGCTCATCGAACGCGAAAAACCGGATGTCGCGTTTCTCGACTGGCAGATGCCCGAGCTCGACGGCATCGGCGTCGTCCGGGCGCTGAAGAAGGACGACATGCCAATCGTCGCCTTCGTCACCGCGTACGACGAGTACGCGATCCGCGCCTTCGAGGTGAACGCGGTGGATTACCTGCTCAAGCCCGTGGAGAAGGCCCGGCTGCGTGAGACGCTCAACCGGGCCCAGGAGCGGGTCGAGCACGCCGAGATCGTCGCGGAACAGGCGACGCGCGTCGGCACGCGCCATCGCGGACTACGAGGCGGCCAAAGCGCCGTTTCTGGAGCGCATTCCCGTCCGGCGCCGCGACGAGGTCGTCCTGGTCCCGGTCGGCCAGGTCGCGTCGATCGTGGCCGAGGGCGAGCTCCTCCAGATCACGACGCTGCGCAACGAGCGGCACACGATTACCTACAGCCTGAAGGACCTGGAGCTCCGCCTCGATCCGGCCCGCTTCGTGCGGTTGAGCCGCGGCGCCCTCGTAAACGTCGACGCCCTCGCCAAGATGAGCGCGATGCCGGGCGGGACGCACATCGCGGTGCTGGCCAACGGCCAGCGGTTGACCGTCAGCCGGCTTCAGTCGCGCCTGCTCCGCGAGCGCCTGCTGAAGCTCTGATCCAGACCCGACCCGCCCGACCTACCGGACCTACCCGCCCTCTAGTGCCCATGCACCATGAAGGAGAACGTCCCCTTCGACAGGTGGCCGTCGTCGCCGCCCGCCTGCCACGCGACCGTGTAGGAGGCCGGCGCGAGCGTGCCCTTGATGTTGGCGGCCATCTGGGCGTCGACCGAGTACAGCGGGCCGAGCGCGATCGTGCCGGCCGGACCGGTCAACGCGATCGAGCTCACGGCGAGATCGGGCGCCTCGTCGAACCAGAGCTGAATCGCGGCCGGCGGCGCGGTCAGCATCGCCTTGTCCGCCGGAACCGTCTTCTGCAGTTCGGCGTGCGCCAGGAGTGCCGGCGCCGCGGCCGCAGCCAGCAGGACCAGGACCAACGCGGTCATGAGAACTCGCTTGTGCATATCTGTGCCTCCAGGGTGACTCCCTACAGGATACGACGACTGGCGACTGGCGACTGACGACTGACGACTTTTGAGGTTGACACCGATTGTCGTGGTGGCAAGACTGGAGTGTTCGCGCGCGCACATTTACTTTCACATGGGCCAATGTCGCTCGTCGCACTCTCCGAACTGCTCGGCGCACCCGTGCGCGACGCCTCCGGCGTCGTCCGGGGACGCGTGCGCGAGATCGCCGTTGCGCCCCAGGACCACCCCACCCGCGTCGCGTTCCTGATCGTCCGCACCGGCGGCCCGGGGAGGAACGACCGCGCCGTGCCGGGCAGCGTCGTGCGCGGCTTCAGCGGCGCGAGCGTCCGCACCGCCACCGACCTGGCGGCCTGGCCGGTCTACGCGCCGTCGGACGGCACCCTGCTCCTCAAGCGCGACCTGCTCGACCAGCAGATCATCGACGTCCACGGCCGCAAGGTCGTGCGCGTGAACGACGTCGACATCGACTCGACGCCCGTGAACAGCCACGTCGTGCTGAACGTCGTCTCGGTCGACGTCGGCACGCGCGGCGCGATCCGGCGCCTCGCCCGGGGCCTGGTCCCGTCCTTCACGCTCCGCGCGCTCCTCGACCGGATTCCGCCGCGCGTGATCCCGTGGCAGTTCGTCGATCTGCTCGAAACGGATCCGGCGCGCCGCGTGAAGCTCAAGATCGCGTACCGCGGCCTCTCGGGCCTCCACCCGGCCGACATCGCCGACATCATCGAGGACCTCCCGCCCGCCGAGCGCGAGGCCGTGTTCGAGACGCTCGACGATGAAGTGGCGGCGGACGCGCTCCAGGAGATCGACCCGAAGGTCCAGGTGTCGATCGTCGAGTCCCTCGACAGCGACCGCGCCGCCGAGATCGTCAACGTGATGGATCCCGACGCGGCCGCCGACCTGCTCGCCGAGCTGACCGCGGACCGCACGGGCCAGATCCTCCGTGAGATGGAACCGGCCGAGCGCGAGGAGCTCACGCAGCTCCTCGAGTTCCCCGAGCACACCGCCGCCGGCCGGATGACGACGGAGTTCCTCGCGGTGAGCGACGCCGGCACGGTGGACGATGCCGTGCGACGCCCTCCGCGCGTTCGAGGGCGGCTACCTCACCGTGTCCACGATCTACCTCACCGGCTCGGGCCAGCGGCTCACCGGCGCCGTGCCGCTCCTCAAGATCGCGACCTCGACGCCGGCGACGCCACTCGCCACCCTGGCCGAGGAGCCGAAGACCTGCGCGCCCGACACGCCCGAGAACGAGGTGGCGGCCATCTTCGACAAATACAACCTGATCACCCTCGCCGTGGTGGACGCCGACGGCCGCGTGGCCGGCATCATCACCGCCGACGACGTGATCGGCATGCTGCGGGACTGAGCGATGGCGACCCGCACCGTCTTCACCCAGTGGCGCACGCGCCTCCTGCTCGTGCTCGCCGTCGTCGGCCCCGGCTTCATCACGGCCAACGTCGACAACGATGCCGGCGGCATCGCCACGTACTCCGTGGCCGGGGCGCAGTTCGGCTACTCGCTCCTGTGGCTGATGATTCCGATCACCATCGCGCTGGTGATGGCGCAGGAGATGTCCTCGCGCATGGGCGCGGTGACCGGCAAGGGCCTGAGCGATCTGATCCGCGAGGAATTCGGGCTGCGGGTGACGTTCTGGCTGATGCTGGCGCTGTCGATCACGAACTTCGGGAACATCGTCGCCAACTTCGCGGGCGTGGCGACGAGCCTGGAACTCTTCGGCCTGTCGCGGTTCATCGTCGTGCCGATCGCGGCCGCGGCCGTCTGGGGCCTCGTCGTGCACGGCACCTACCGGACGGTCGAGAAGATTTTCCTGTCGGCGTCCCTGTTCTACGTCGCGTACATCGTGTCGGGCGTGCTCGCGCATCCCGACTGGCACGCGGCGGCGCTCTCGACCGTGACGCAGCCCGACGCGCTCGGGCTGCGGGACCATTCCTATCTCTACATGGTGATCGGGCTGGTCGGCACGACGATCGCGCCGTGGATGCAGTTCTACCTGCAGGCGTCGGTGGTCGAAAAGGGCGTCACGGCGCGCCAGTACAAGGCGCTCCGGCTCGACGTGATCGTCGGATGCCTCTTCGCCGCGGTCGTCGCGTGGTTCATCATCGTGGCCTGCGCGGCGACGCTGCACTCGGCCGGCATCTACCGCGTGACGTCCGGCGCGGACGCGGCGCAGGCCTTCCGGCCCCTTGCCGGCGAGTACGCCTACATCCTGTTCGCCGCCGGGCTGTTCAACGCGTCGCTCTTCGCGGCGACGATCCTGCCGATCTCGACGGCCTACGCCGTCTGCGAGGGCATGGGCTTCGAGGCCGGGCTGGACAAGCGGTTCGACGAGGCGCCGGCCTTCTACTGGCTCTACACGCTGCTCATCGTCTTCGGCGCCGGCGTGCTGCTCGTGCCGCACTTCCCGCTGTTCCCGGTCATGGTGGCGTCGCAGGTGCTGAACGGCATCCTGCTGCCGTTCATCCTGATCTTCATGCTGCGCCTGGTGAACGACCGCGAACTCATGGGCGAGCACGTCAACTCGAAGGGCTACAACGTGATGTCGTGGCTCACCGCGGGCGTGATGATCGCGCTCACGCTGGGCCTCGTGGTCACGCAGTTCTTCTAGACCCAGCGGTTCTGGAGGTTCTGAGAACCTCTGCAACGTGTCCGATTCGTTTGAGTTGCGGCTATCGGCGCCAATCCATCTGTTTTAGTTATGTATTAGATACGATCATTGTATTTCCCTTCTGCTTCACGGTACGGCATAACTACGGTTCCCATGATCGGCCGACACCCCTCCCCCAGCTCCCGGCCCCCTGAGGCGGCCGGCCTCTACGACCCGGCCCACGAGCACGACGCCTGCGGCGTCGGGTTCGTCGTGAACATCAAGGGCGTCCGGTCGCACGATGTGGTCGCCAAGGGGCTGCAGGTCCTCGAGAACCTGCTGCACCGCGGCGCGTGCGGGTGCGAGGCGAACACGGGCGACGGCGCGGGGATCCTGATCCAGATGCCGGACGCCTTCCTGCGGAAGGCCGCCGCCCCGCTGGGCATCCAGCTGCCCGAGGCCGGGCGCTACGGCGCCGGCCTGGTGTTCCTGCCGCACGACCCGGCCGAGCAGCGCCAGGCGCGGGATCTGATCGAGCGGATCGCGCGCGAGGAGGGCCACCGCGTCCTCGGCTGGCGCGACGTCCCGACCGACGACGCGGTGCTGGGCGCGTCGGCGCTCGCCACCAAGCCGCGCATGGAGCACGTCTTCATCGTCCCCGACGCCCCCTGGCTCGCCGAAGCGTCCGCGGATGCGGACGCGAAGGCGGCCCTCGAGCGGAAGCTGTACGTGATCCGGAAGCGCGTCGAGCACGAGGCCGACCAGCTCGGCCTCCAGCAGCGGCACCTCTTCTACGTCGTCGGCCTGTCCGCGAAGACGCTGATCTACAAGGGCATGCTGATCGCGGATCAGATCACGGCGACGTTCCCGGATCTGACCGACCCGGCCCTGGTGTCGGCGCTCGCGCTGGTGCACCAGCGCTTCAGCACCAACACGTTCCCGTCGTGGCCGCTCGCGCACCCGTACCGCTACATCGCGCACAACGGCGAGATCAACACGCTGCGCGGCAACATCAACTGGATGCGCGCGCGCCAGGGCCTGCTCCGCTCGGACGTGTTCGGGGACGACCTGCAGAAGATCCTGCCGATCATCCGCGAAGGCGGCAGCGACACGGCCACGTTCGACAACGTGCTCGAGTTCCTCGTGATGGGCGGGCGGTCGCTGCCCCACGCCGTCCTGATGATGATCCCGGAGCCCTGGACGGGCGACGCCACGATGACGCCCGAGCTCAAGGCGTTCTACGAGTTCCACTCGTCGCTGATGGAGCCGTGGGACGGCCCCGCGTCGATCGCCTTCACCGACGGCACCATGATTGGCGCCGTGCTCGACCGGAACGGCCTGCGCCCGTCGCGCTACTACGTGACGAAGCAGGACCTCGTGGTGATGGCGTCCGAGGTGGGCGTGCTCGACATCCCGCCCGAGGACGTGCTGATCAAGGAGCGGCTGCACCCGGGCCGCATCTTCCTCATCGACACCGCGCAGGGCCGCATCGTCTCGGACGAGGAGATCAAGCGAACGCTCGCCGCCGAGCAGCCCTACGGGGCCTGGCTCGCCGAGCATCTCGTCGACATCGAGGACCTGCCCGAGGCGCCGTACCTGCCGCCGCCCAGCCACGAGACCGTGCTGCGGCGCCAGAAGATGTACGGCTACACGCAGGAGGACCTGCGGATCCTGCTCGCGCCGATGGCCATGGACGGCAGCGAGCCGATCGGCTCGATGGGCACCGACACGTCGCTGGCCGTGCTGTCGGATCGCCCCCGCCTGCTCTTCGACTACTTCAAGCAGGTCTTTGCGCAGGTCACCAACCCGCCGCTCGACGCGATCCGCGAGGAGATGGTCACCTCGATGGAGTCGACCGTCGGCCCCGAGGGCAACCTGCTCGAGGCGAAGCCCGAGTCGTGCCGGCAGATCAAGATCAAGTATCCGATCATCGACAACGATCAGCTGGCGAAGCTGCGCTACGTCTACGAGCCGGGGTTCCGATCGATCACCCTCTCGATGCTCTTCGACCCGCGCACGGACGGCGACGGCCTCGAGCGCGCGCTCGAGGATCTGAAGCGGCGCGCGAGCGACGCGGTCGCGGCCGGCTACACGATCGTCATCCTCTCGCACCGCGGCGCCGACCGCGACCGCGCGCCGATCCCGAGCCTGCTCGCCACGGCCGGCGTGCACCACCACCTCGTGCGCCACGGCACCCGCACGCGCTGCGGCCTCATCGTCGAGGCCGGCGACGCGCGCGAGGTGCACCACGCCGCCCTGCTCCTCGGCTACGGCGCGGGCGCCGTGAACCCGTACCTCGCGTTCGAGACGCTCGACGACATGCTCCACCAGGGCATCCTGCGCGACATCACGCACGCCGACGCGGTCGAGCACTACATCAAGGCGCTCAACAAGGGCATCCTCAAGGTGATGTCCAAAATGGGCATCTCGACGCTCCAGGGCTACTGCGGCGCGCAGATCTTCGAGGCCGTCGGCCTCGACAAGGCATTCGTCGACCAGTACTTCACCTGGACCACGTCGCGGATCGGCGGCGTCGGCCTCGAGACGATCGCCGCCGAGGCGATCCGCCGGCACCAGGAGGCGTTCCCGCGCCGCGCGGGCGCCGATCCCGACCTCGAGGAGGGCGGCGAATACCAGTGGCGCCGCGACGGCGAGTACCACCTGTTCAACCCGGACACGGTGTTCAAGCTGCAGCACGCCACGCGCACGAACCAGTACCAGGTCTTCCAGGAATACACGCGGCTCGTGAACGACCAGAGCCGCAAGCGGGCCACGCTGCGCGGCCTGCTCGAGTTCACGCCGGGCGGCGCGGCGTGCCCCCCGGTCCCCCTCGACGAGGTCGAGCCGGTCGAGGCGATCGTGAAGCGCTTCGCGACCGGCGCGATGTCCTACGGCTCGATCAGCGCCGAGGCGCACGAGAACCTCGCCATCGCCATGAACCGGATCGGCGGCAAGTCGAATACCGGCGAGGGCGGCGAGGATCCCGCGCGCTACGTCCCCGACGCCAACGGCGACTCGCGGCGCAGCGCGATCAAGCAGGTCGCGTCCGCGCGCTTCGGCGTGACCAGCGAGTACCTGATGAGCGCCGACGAGCTGCAGATCAAGATGGCGCAGGGCGCCAAGCCCGGCGAGGGCGGCCAGCTGCCCGGCGCGAAGGTCTATCCCTGGATCGCGAAGGTGCGCTTCTCGACGCCGGGGGTGGGCCTGATCTCGCCGCCGCCGCACCACGACATCTACTCGATCGAAGACCTGGCGCAGCTGATCTACGACCTCAAGAACTCGAACCCGCGGGCGCGGATCTCGGTGAAGCTCGTCTCGATCGCCGGCGTCGGCACGGTCGCCGCGGGCGTGGCGAAAGCGCACGCCGACGTGGTGCTGATTTCGGGCCACGACGGCGGCACGGGCGCCTCCCCCCTGACCAGCATCAAACACGGCGGCGCGCCCTGGGAGCTCGGCCTCGCCGAGACGCAGCAGGTGCTCCGCCTCAACGGCCTCCGCGACCGCATCACCGTGCAGGTGGACGGCCAGATGAAGACCGGCCGCGACGTCGTCATCGCGGCGCTCATGGGCGCCGAGGAGTTCGGCTTCGCCACGGCGCCGCTCGTCGTGTCGGGCTGCATCATGATGCGCGTCTGCCACCTGAACACGTGCCCGGTCGGCGTCGCCACGCAGGACCCCGAGCTCAGGAAGAAGTTCACCGGCAAGCCCGAGTTCGTCGTCAACTTCTTCCGGTTCATCGCCGAGGAAGTGCGCGAGTACATGGCCCAGCTCGGGTTCCGGACGATGGACGAGATGATCGGGCGGGTGGATCGGCTGAACGCGCGCGAGGCGGTGGACCACTGGAAGGCGCGCGGCCTCGACTTCTCGAAGGTCCTCTACGATCCGCCGCTGCCCGACACGTCGCCGCGGCGCAAGGTCGTCGCGCAGAACCACGGACTGGACACGGCGCTCGACAACGAGCTGATCGCCCGCGCGCAGGACGCGCTCCAGAAGAAGACCCCGGTCGCCTTCGAGCTGCCGATCCGCAACGTGAACCGCACGGTGGGCACGATGCTCGGCTCGGAGGTCACGCGGCGCTGGGGCAGCCAGGGGCTGCCCGACGACACGATCCGGATCACGTTCCACGGGTCGGCCGGCCAGAGCTTCGGCGCCTTCGTGCCCCGCGGCATGTCGCTGACGCTCGAGGGTGACGCGAACGACTACGTCGGCAAGGGCCTGTCGGGCGGGCGCGTCGTGGCGTATCCGCCCCAGGGGTCCACGTTCGTGCCGACCGACAACATCATCGTCGGCAACGTGGCCCTGTACGGCGCGACGTCGGGCGAGGCGTACTTCCGCGGGATGGCCGGCGAGCGGTTCGCCGTCCGCAACAGCGGCGCGCTCGCCGTCGTCGAGGGCGTGGGCGACCACGGCTGCGAGTACATGACGGGCGGCCGCGTCGTGATCATCGGCCGGACCGGGCGCAACTTCGCCGCCGGCATGAGCGGCGGCGTGGCGTACGTGCTGAACGAGGACGGCCAGTTCGCGCGCCGGTGCAACACGGACATGGTCGATCTCGAGACGCTGGACGAGGCCGACGAGCGCCTGGTGAAAGAGCTGCTGGAGCGGCACGTGAAGTACACCGCGAGCCGGGTGGCGGGCGATCTGCTGCTCGAGTGGGCGAAGGAGCGGAGCCGCTTCGTGAAGATCATGCCGCGCGACTACAAGCGCGCGCTGGCCGGGCTCGTGACGTTTGCCGGGATGCCGGCGGCGGAAGCCGCGGCGGTGAGTGGTGACGCACCCGTGGCGGAGATGGCGTAGTGGGCAAAGCGACCGGATTCATCGAGATTCACCGCAAGAAGCAGCCGACACGGCCGGTGGCCGAGCGCGTGCACGACTGGAAAGAAGTGTACGTGCCGTACGCCGACGAGGCGCTGCGCGGGCAGACGGCGCGCTGCATGGACTGCGGCATCCCGTTCTGCCACCAGGGCTGCCCGCTCGGCAACCTGATTCCCGACTGGAACGACTTCGTCTACCGCGATCGCTGGAAGACGGCGATCGAGCGGCTGCACGCGACGAACAACTTCCCCGAGTTTACGGGACGACTCTGCCCCGCGCCGTGCGAGGGGGCGTGCGTGCTCGGCATCAACGACGAGCCGGTCACGATCAAGGCCACCGAGAACGCGATCATCGATCACGCGTTCGCGCAAGGCTGGGTGGTGCCCGAGCCGCCGTCGTCCCGCACGGGCAAGCGCGTGGGGGTGGTGGGGTCCGGCCCGGCCGGCCTCGCGGCGGCGCAGCAGCTCAACCGCGCCGGCCACTGGGTCACCGTGTTCGAGCGCGCCGATCGGATCGGCGGCCTGCTCCGCTACGGCATCCCCGCGTTCAAGCTCGAGAAGTCGCGCCTCGATCGCCGGCTCGGCCTCATGGAGCAGGAAGGCGTGATCTTCCGCCCGAACGCGAACGTGGGCGTGAACGTGCCGATCGAGGAGATCCGCTCGGGCTTCGAGGCCGTCGTGCTCGCGGGCGGCTCGACGATTCCACGCGACCTCCCCGTGCCCGGCCGCGAGCTGACGGGCATCCACTTCGCGATGGACTACCTGACGCAGCAGAACAAGCGCGTCGAGGGCGACCGCGTGCCGAAGGCCGGCGCGATCACGGCGCAGGGCAAGCACGTCGTGATCATCGGCGGCGGCGACACCGGCGCCGACTGCCTCGGCACCGCGCACCGCCAGGGCGCCGCGACCGTGTATCAGCTCGAGCTGCTGTCGCGCCCGCCGGACGCGCGGGCCGAGACCAACCCGTGGCCGCTCTGGCCGAACATCTTCCGCGTCTCGGCGGCGCACGAGGAAGGCTGCGAACGCCTCTACTCGATCTCCACCGACCGCTTCTCGGGCAACGCCAAGGGCGAGGTCACCACCTTGCACGCCTCCGAGGTCGAGACCGTGTTCGAGAACGGCCGTCTGTCGTTCAAGAAGGTCCCCGGGAGCGAGACCGAGATCAAGGCCGACCTCGTGCTGCTCGCGATGGGCTTCCTCGGCCCCGAGCGCAACCCCCTGCTCGACGCCCTCGGCGTCACGCTCACCGAGCGCGGCAACGTGAAGCGCGACGCGAACTGGATGACGAGCGTCCCGGGCGTCTTCACCGCCGGCGACATGCAGCGCGGCCAGTCGCTCATCGTGTGGGCGATCGCCGAAGGGCGGAGCTGCGCGCGCGCCGTCGATGAATACCTGATGGGCAGTTCCCTGCTGCCCGCCCCCCTGGCGTAGCGATCGTCGCGGGCATCGGCATCCTCAGAACCTGAACAAGCGGTTGATCTTGACGACGAACGCGCGGTTCCTCAGACCGGGGAAGCCGGGCGTGAGCGTGTCGCGCTCGTCCGTATAGACGACGAAGAGCTCGCTGCCCGGCAGGTACTCCCACCGGAAGCGCAGGTTGCTGCTGAACACGTGGTCGCTCGACCCGTACTGCACGAGTGCGCTGGCAAACATCCGCGGCGAGAAGGCATAGTCGGAGCGCGCGCGCACGATGGTCGTGGTGAAGTCGCCCGCCGGAAGCTTCACGTCGTTGATCGAGACGCTGGGCTCGACGGACCATTGCTTCAGCAGCGAGATGCGGGCCCCACTGAAGCCGACGGCGGTGATCGTGCCGTCGTAGAATTCGCCGCGGCGCGCCGAGACGGCGCCGGAGACGCGGCGCTGCAGACCCATCTGGTAGGACACGTTCACGTCGGTGAACGCATACCCGCCCGGCGCGATGACGACGCCCCTCGAGACCGTAAAAGGCTGCGCGAGCAGTTCGTAGTCGGTATTGGCCTCGACCGAGAGCGTATCGCTGTTCTGGCGCTCGGCGGCGAACCGCAGCGTCTGGTTCCGCGTCTCGAGCTGGCCTGCGCCGTTCTCGATGTACTCCGCGTTGGCCTGGTAGGTGAACTGGCGGACGCCCGTAAAACGGACTCTCGGGCGCGGGCTGAAGCGCAACGAGCCGAACGAGCGCTTGAAGTCTGAGCGGCGCACGAACCCGATGTCGGGGGTGAAATTGGCGCCGACCTTCAAGTACTGCGCCTGCGCGCCGTAGCGATCGCCGTCGTATTCAAACCGCCCCAGATAGCTGCCGTTGTCGCGCTTCAGGCCGGGCGTGTCCGACCGCGCGTAATACCCTCCGGCGTTGATCGACTGGAAGAACGAAAACGCGGCGTCGGCGCCGTAGGCCACGTTTCGCGCGCCGGGCACGAGCGAGGACTCGGACCGATCGGTGAACATGGCGCCGATGGTGCTGCGGCGAAGAACGTCCCGCTTGACGCGCAGCACCGTGAAATTCGTGCGCGGCGCACCGGACGCCGGATCGTCGCGGGTCTCGATATTCATGACGCCCACACCGAAGGCGCCGACCTTCCCGGTCATACGGGCGCCGACGTCGATGGGCACGACCCGAGCGCCATTGAGGCCGATGCGGCGGCTGTAGAAGAGCGACGGCGCCAGCGACGCGCTGGCCGCGCCCGTCCGCGCGAAGTCGAAGATCCCGCGGCCTTCCAGGAAGAAATCACGCTTCTCGGGGTACACGATGCTGAACCGCGTCAGGTTCACCTGCTGCTCATCGACTTCGACCTGCGCGAAATCGGTGTTGACGGTCACGTCGGCGGTGAGATTCGCGGTGATGCCGATCTTGGCGTCGAGACCGGCCGTGGCGTCCGGATGGTTCACCAACGCCGGCACCTTCAGTCGATCGGTGTTCACGCTGGAAATGCCGTACGGCTTCAGCTCGATGTTCTTGCTGGCCGGCGGCAGGTCGAGGCCGACGAGCGTCGCGGCGCGCGACAGGCGAAAGATCCCCCCGGGCACTCCCGCCGACGCCGGAATGGCCGTCAGATGCGTCCACTCGTTCTTGCGGCGGATGTTCCGGCGGATGTTGATGCCCCAGACCTGCGACGGCCCGGACCGATAGCGGAGCGATTTGAAGGGAATCGCCATCTCGACGGTCCAGCCGCCATCGAAGCGACCGGTCCGGACATCCCACACGGGGTTCCAGTCCGGATTCAAGTTGCCCTCGTCGGTGACCGCCTGATCGGCGCGCGCGCCGAGCGGATTCGTATAGAACAGAAAGCCGTTGCGACGGTCGTAAAACGTGTCGAGGATGACGCCGAAGATGTCGTTCTGACGGAGCTGGTTCGTGTCGCGGCGGAGTTCGTTCGCGACCCACTGCTCCGGCGGCGCGCTGTCCCAGCATCGGCCGGCGACATACAGCGTGTCGCGGTCGAACATCACCCAGGCTTCCGTGCGCTCCGTGGACGGCGCGCCTTCGTGGGGGACCTGCTGAATGAAGCCATCAATCGACGGCGACTGATAGACCACCTCGTCGAGCACGCCGTCGAGCCGGAGCGGGGCGTCGAGCCGGAGGGCGCGCACGGTCACGCGCCCCGCCGCGTCCCGCGACACGACCGCAGGGGACACCGGTGGCGGCGGCCCGTCGATGACGACGGGCGATTGCCCCGCGGCCGGAGCCGCCGTCAGGACCATCAGGCACGCGACCACACGAAGGGATTTCATCGCCCCTGGTACGGCACCCGCACGCCGGGGTCGGCGCGTGGAAAGTCCTTCGTGTTCCGGGTGACCAGAAGCGCAGACTCGGCGCGGGCGCTCGCCCAGATGATGGCGTCGGGCAGCCGGATCTTCTCCGCCCGCCGGATGCTCACCGCGGTGCGCGCGATGGGGCGCGTCAGCGCCACGAGCTGAAAGTCGCGCAGAAACAGCTCGATGACGTCCTCCTCCTCGTCGCTGCGCGCCCCGGCCAGCACCTCCATCCAGGTGACGATGCTCACCAGGCGATCGGCGTGGCGCTCGACTTCCTCGCGCGCCGCGTCGCGGCCGTTCAGGTAGTCGATCAGAATGTTGGTGTCGAAGAGGGCCTTCATCGGCGCCGGCGGGCAGGCCGCCGCGCCGGGGGCGGCGTCGGCGCGCTCCACTCCTGCCGCAGGCGGCGCTCATAGGCCAGGCCGTCAACCGCGCGGCCGCGCCAGAGCCCGAAGGCCGCGGCCGGCGCGTCGCGGCGGACGCGGCGGACGTGCCCGGCGATGGCCTGCCGGATCGCCTCGGCGCGCGAGATGTGCTCGCGCCGGCAGATCTCGGCCAGCGCCTCGAGCTGGTCGGCGGGCACCTCGATAATGGTCCGCATACTGTCATCATATCACGTCATCAGATGACCATCGTCCGGACCACCCCGTGAAATTCGCCTTGCCCGCCCCCCGGGACGACGGGAGAATGGGCCGATGGTCAGATCGACGTTCGGTGCAGGCCTGGCGGCGGTCATCCTCGCCGTCTCCTTCGCGCACGCGCAGGATCAGACGCCGCGGTTCCGATCCTCCGTTCAGGTCACGCTGCTCGACGTCACGGTGGTCGACGGCGACGGGCACCCGATCACGGACCTGCGGCCCGGCGACTTCTCGGTGTCCATCGACGGCCACGCGCGCCCCGTCGTGAGCGCCGAGTGGATCCCGCTGGCCGAGCGGGCCCGCGAGGCCGGTCCGTCGCCGGTGCCGACGCCGGCCGGCTACACGTCGAACCAGGCCCCGTCGAGCGGGCGGCTGATCGCGCTCCTGGTCGATCAGGGCCACATCAGCTTCGGCGGCACGGTGGGCATGCGCAGCGCCGTCAACGGCTTCATCGATCGGCTCGAGCCGTCGGACCGCGTGGCGCTGCTCGGGCTGTGTCCCGGCGGCCCGCCGCCGATTCCCTTCACGACCGACCGCGAGATCGTGAAGCACACGCTCGCGAGCATGGTCGGCCAGTGGACCGTGTTCCACATGGAGAGCCCGGTCAGCCCCGGCAGCAGCGGCGGCGCATTCTCGCAGACCGGCCCGGATCTCTCGGCGAACATCCCGCTGAGCCCGTGCGGCGGCGCGGACGCCGGCGGCGCGCTCGACGCGTCGGGCGCGGGCCAGGGCCCGAACCTCGACGAGGACGCGACCTGGGAGAACGTCCGGACGCTGATGCGCGCGATGCAGGACGTCGAGGGCTCCAAGACGATCGTCCTCGTGTCCGAGGGCCTCGCGCGGCCGTCGGAAACGTCGATCGCCGCCGAGATCGAGCGCCAGGCCGCGGCGGCGCACACGACCGTCTACGGCCTGCTGCTCGACCGCCGCGTGCCCGACGCCCTGTCGCGCTCGACGAACGTCGCGTTCCAGGCCGGCGACTTCGACTCCCGCGACGGGCTCTCGTCGTTCGTCAATGCGACCGGCGGCGCGGTGTTCACCGCCGCGGTGAGCGCGGACGCCGCCGTCGCGCGGATCGAAGCCGAGATCTCCGGCTACTACGTCGTCGGCGTCGAGTCGGAGCCCGCGGATCACGGCGGCGACGACCGGCGGATGTCGGTGCGGGTCGCGCGCCCCGCCGCGACCGTGCGCGCGCGGCGCTGGCTCTCGACGCGGACCGAGGGCGCGGGCGGTTCGCCGGAGGAACGGATCCAGGCCGCGTTCGGATCGTTTCTCCCGCTGTCGGGCCTGCCGATCCGCGTCGGCACGTTCACGATGCGCCAGCCGAACCGTGCGGAGGCGTACGTGCTGACGCACGCGGAACTCGGCAGCGACTACACGGCGCCGACCTCCGTGACGCTCGGCCTGACCGTGACGGCGCAGGACGGACGCCTGCTCGCGACGCGATCCGGCACGAGCCAGCTCGTCCCCGAGCGGCGCGACCGCCCATCGCCGCTCGACCTCACGACCAGCCTGTCGCTGCCGCCCGGCGACTACCTGATGAAGATCGCCGTCGTCGAGGGCGAGCGCACGGGATCGGTCGAGCGTCCGCTGCACGTCGGCTTCCCGCGCATCGGGGTCGCCGAGCTGAGCGGGCTCATCGCGGGCGGCGCCGCCGGGCCGGCCCCCGGCGCCCGTCCCGCGGTCGGCTCGACCGTCGCGTCCGGCTACGTGCAGGGCTACCTCGAGGCGTACGGCCTCGGGGTGGAATCGCTGCGCGCCGTGTTCACGGTCCGGCCCGCGGACGCCGCCGGCGTCGCGGGCGGCGATCCGGTGGCGGGTCCGATCGAGATCCCGCGGCAGGACGTCGAGGCGCGCAAGGCCGTGTTCTCCGGCGTCCTCGATGTCCACGCGCTGCGCCCGGGCCAGTACGTGCTTCAGGCCGCCGTGACGCTCGGATCGCAGACGTCGTCGAGTCGCAAGGGTTCGAGATCCCGGAGGACGCGATGACGCGCGCGGCTGCTGCCCTTGCCATCCGTCATGGCCGCCGCGGGCGCGATCGCCGCCGCGCAGGGCCAGCCGCCGCGGTTCCGGTCGGGCGTGCAGGTCACGCTGCTCGACATGACGGTGCTCGACGGCAACGGCCAGCCGGTCACCGGCTTGCGGCCCACCGATTTCACGATGTCGGTGGACGGCGCCGACCGCCGCGTCGTGAGCGCCGAGTGGATTCCCCTCGCCGCCGCGCGGCCGCCGGCCCGGACGCGGCCCGCCGGCGCCTCCCGCCGCGTACGTCTCGAACGACGCCGGGCACGGCGGCCGGTTGATCGTGATCTACATCGAGGACGCGAGTATGCCGTTCGGGCAGGGCGCCTTCCTGCGCCCCACCGTGGAGGCCTTCATCGACGGCTGGAGCCGTCGGATCGCGTGGCCCTCACGCATACGTGTCCCGGCGCGAAGCTCGTGCCGTTCACGACGGATCGCGCGGCGATCAAGAACGGCCTCATGTCGATGGTCGGCGATCGGCGCCGTCGCTGTGCCCGAGGACCCGTGGACGGGAAAGTTCGGCGCCTGATCAGCCGACCTCCGCACGATCGCCGAGCCCAAGACAGTGGTCCTGGTGTCGGGCGGCCTGTCGCGCGGCTCGTAGACCGTGGAGCCCGACCGGACTCGACGCCGCCGAAGTCGAATGGCCTCGCCGCGCTGACGCGCACGGAGGTGTACCGCCACTCTCTGCTCGATCGGCGCCAGCCGGAAGCGGCGAGACCGACACGACCGTTTCAGCCTGTGCGATCGAGCCCGGATACCCGACAAGCAGCGGAGCCGTGGATTTCCGCCGCGGACATCAGTGGATCGCCAGCTTGAACGGCCGCGACGGCCTGTCGTTTCTGTCCAAGGCACCGGTGGCGCGGTATACACCGTCGCGGTCACGCCGGACGTCCAGGTCGCGAAGCATCGAAGCGGCGATCTCCGGCTACTACCTGGTCGGCGTCGAGTCGGATCCGCGGCGATCGCCGAGAGAGCGGGCCGCGACCTCTGTCGGTCTCGGTCGCGTCGCGACGGCGTCACGGTGCGGCGCGGCAACTGGCTGCCGCTGACGAACGACGCGCCCGAGCCGCGCGCGACGGCCGAAGCCGGACTAAAGGCCGCGTTCGGCTACGTTCGCGACGATGGCCGAGGTGCCGCTGCGCGTGGCGACATTCGCGATGCGCCAGGCCGACGAGCCGCGAAAGCCTTCGTGCTGCTGCACGCCGAGGTCGGCGACGGCCATCGCGAGCCCGCGCCGATCACCATGGGCTACATCGTGACCAAGCCCGACGGCACGGTCGCCGCGACGAAGTCGGGCACGTCGACGCTCGCGCCGATGGCGCGCGGCACGCCCTCGCCGCTCGAACTGACCAGCACGCTGGCGTTGGATCCGGGCGACTACATGCTCAAGCTCGCCGTCGTCGACGGCGAGCGGGTGGGATCGGTCGAACGGCCGATCCATGTCGGCTTCGCGTCCGCTGGATCGTTCACGACGAGCGACCTGTTCGTGGGCGCCTCGCCCACGGCGGCGCCCGCCGCGCGGCCGCCGGTGGCCTCGGTCGTGCGCACCGGCTTCGTGCAGGGCTTCTTCGAGGCGTACGGCGACGGCGCCGCGGCGCTGCGCGCGCGCTTCGACGTGCTGCCGCGAGACGGCGACACGCCAGCCGCCACGGCCGAGATCGCCGGACAGGCTGCCGGCGGGAAGGCCGTGTTTTCCGGCACCGTGGATATTGCGCGCCTGCGCCCCGGCCCCTACGTGCTTCGGGCGACACTCCTCGGACCCTCGGGCCCGTTACAAACGCTGACGACCGGCTTCGACCGCCCCGCCCGCTGACCCATCACCATCACCAAATTACCAAATTACCAAATTACCAAATCACCAGATCACCAAATCCCCCCCCCTCCCCCTCCCGCTATATACTCTCCGCACGTTCGTCCGTCACTCACGCAAGGGGAGGCAGCAAGTGAAACGCATCGTTATTGCACTCGTGGTAGTCGTAGGCGGCGTCGGCCTGTACGCCCAGGGCCGCGGCGGCCGTGGACTCAGCCCGGAGCGCCAGGCGGCCATGCAGCGGCAGGCCGATCTCGAGAAGGCCGCACCGGACATTCCATTCGACGTCGTCCCGCTCAACCTGAAGACCCCGGACGACCGGATGATCGGCGAGACCGAGGGCGTGGCCATCAGCCCGGCGGGTCACATCTTCGTGTACACGCGCACCGGCACCTGGGGCGGCCCGGCCCGCGGCGCGATCGCGTCGCGCGTGTATGAGTTCAACAAGGACGGCAGCTGGGTCAAGGAGTGGGGCCAGGGCAACTACGGCTTCTCCTTCGCGCACGACATCAAGTTCGACAAGTACGGCAACCTGTGGGCCGTCGACGAAGGGTCGAACATGGTCATGAAGTTCAACGCGCAGGGCCAGGTCACGATGGTGCTCGGGCGCAAGGCCGAGGCGATCGATTACCTCGAGCGCTTCCTCGAGGAAGGCAACCATCCGCCGGAGGACGCGCCGCCACCGGTGGGCGGGCCCAACAGCTTCAACCGCCCGACCGACGTCACGTGGGACAACAACGACAACATCTTCGTGTCCGACGGCTACGGCAACTCGCGCGTGGCGAAGTTCAACAAAGACGGCGACTGGGTGAAGGCCGTCGGCACGCGCGGCAGCGGTCCGGACCAGTTCAACACGCCGCACACGATCGCCTCCGACGCGCAGGGGAACATCTACGTCGGCGACCGCGGCAACAACCGCATCCAGGTCTACGACCCCGACCTCAAGTTCCTGCGCTCGATCGACAACGTGCGGGCGCCGTGGGCGATCTGCATCACGCCGGGCCCGGGCACGCAGTACATCTACAGCGCCGACGCCGGCGGCATGATCTACAAGGACACGCTGGACGGGAAGCTGCTGGGCAAGTTCGGCACGATCGGCAAGCGCCCCGGGCAGTTCTACTGGGTCCACGCGATGGCGTGCCCGTCGGAGAACGAGATCTACACGGGTGAAGCCCAGAACTGGCGCGTCCAGCACCTGATGCTGCACCCGCCGGCGAACGCGAGGTAAGAAGGAATCTGTAGCCGTTAGCTGTTAGCTGTTAGCTGTTAGCTGTTAGCTGTTAGCTGTTAGCTGTTAGCTGTTAGCTGTTAGCAATTCGCTAATGGCTAACGGCTAATGGCTAATGGCTATCGGCTATCGGCTATCGGCTATCGGCTATCGGCTAGCGGCTACTTCTTCGCACTCATCCGCCACGCCATCAGCCCGGCGAAGACGGCGATGCCCGCCAGCAGCTGGCGTTCGGTCGTTGGATCGAGGGGACTCTCGAAGTCCCGCACGTCGAGCCGGAACTTCGTCCAGGCGGACGAGTCGTACGTGTCCCAGTAATACGTCAGCTGAGAATCGTGTGTCTCGACGGCGAAGCCGTCGTCTCCCATGCCCATCGGCAGTTCGGGCGGCATCCGGGGCAGATGCTGCTGCGGATCCACCAGCCACGCCGCCGCCTTCAGACCAAGGCTTTTCCCCTCGGCGGGCGGCCACGCGAGCACGACCAGAACGGCCGCGACCCAGATGACCCACCAGGCGCCGCGGCTCGGCTGCCACATGGGGGAATTATACGTTCCTCAGCTCCCCAGTTCCTCAGCTCCTCAGCTCCGTATGATCCCCGCCTCGCAGAAGCCATCGATGATCCCCACGACCGTCGGCCACACCTCGGGCATCGCCGACTCGATCGGCCGCATGCGCTCGATCACCTGCCCCCGCGTCAACGCGTGGGTCTTCCAGCTGCCGCCGTCGGCGTGCGCATTGATCAGGAACGGCTGAAAGCGGTCCATGGCGTTCGCGAATCGCGCGGCGGCGGTCTCCCGCGCCTCGAACTCGTCCCACAACTCGCGAAACCGCACCGCCTGGTCGGGTGGGAGTAGACCGAACAGCCGGTCGGCGGCGGCCTGCTCGCGGTCCGCCTTCGTCTTCTGCCCCTCCAGGTCGTAGGCGAACGTGTCGCCCGCGTCGATCTCGACCAGGTCGTGGACGACCAGCAACTCGAACGCGCGCCACAGATCGAAGTGGTCGGCGGCGTGCTCGCGCATCACCATCGCGGCGAGCAGGAGGTGCCAGGAATGCTCGGCGGAGTTCTCGAACCGGGAGCCGTTCACGAGCGGCGTGCGCCGCAGGACGGTTTTCAGCTTGTCGGCTTCGACGAGAAAGGCAATCTGGCGGGTGAGGCGATCGTCAGGCACGAAGAATTATAGGCCGCGGCCCACGGCGGACCTCAGTCGTCGTCCTTGTCGCGACGGCTCCAGCGGCGTTTCCATTCACGCTGGCGCCACCACCTCGAGGTGAGGTCGTAGACGAACACGCCGACGATCAGAACGGCGATGAACGCGATGGCCAACTTTGGGAACTTTATATGACTCTAAAAGTCACAGTCAACCACGATTAGGTTGTGACCGCTTCTCCTCGTGCAACGAGCACCGCTTCGCCGGCCGCCACGAGCGCCGCCAGGGCGAGCCCCTCGGCGGCCTGTTCCACCTCGGCGAGCGTGGGATACGACGGGGCGACCCGGATGTTCCGGTCCTCGGGGTCCCGGCCGTACGGGAACGTCGATCCGGCGGGCACGACGACGATGCCGGCCTCCTTGGCGAGGGCGATGGTCCGGCGGGCGCAGCCCTTCATGACGTCGAGGCTCACGAAGTAGCCGCCTTCCGGACTCGTCCATTCGGCCACGCCGCTGCCACCGAGCCGCTCCGCGAAGATGCGCTGCACGGCCTGGAACTTCGGCGCGAGGCTCGCCGCGTGCTTCTGCATGTGGGCGGCGAGGCCGGCCGCGTCCTTGAGCAGGCGCACGTGGCGGAGCTGGTTGACCTTGTCGGGCCCGATCGTGGCGCGCTCCAGGTGCCCGAGCATCCACTTCACGTTGGCCGCCGATGCGGCGAAGAACGAGACGCCGGCCCCCGCGAACGTAATCTTCGACGTGGACGCGAACACGAACGGCCGGTCCGCGTGGCCGTGCGTTTCGGAGAGGGCGATGATGTTCGCGATCTCGCGTCCCTTCGGCGTGAGGTGGTGCACGCCGTACGCGTTGTCCCAGAACAGGCGGAAGTCGGGCGCGGCGGTCTTCATCCGCGCGAGCCGCTCGACGACTTCGTCCGAGTAGACCTCGCCCGTGGGATTGCTGTATTTCGGCACGCACCACATGCCCTTCACGGTGGCGTCGCCGCCGGCGAGCGCCTCGACCGTGTCCATGTCCGGGCCGCGGCCCGTGAGCGGCACGGCCACCATGCGGATCCCGTGGCCCTCGCAGATCGAGAAATGGCGGTCGTACCCGGGCACCGGGCACAGGAACGTGACGGCCCCGTGCTCTGCCCACGGGTGGCCGCCGGGCACGCCGTGCCGCAGCGCGATCGCCACGGCGTCGTGCATGAGCGTGAGCGACGCGTTGTTGCCGGCGATGACCTGCGCGACCGGCGCGCCGAGCATCGGCGCGAAGAGCGCCCGCATCTCGGGCAGCCCCTGCACGCCGCCGTAGTTGCGGCAGTCGGTGCCGTCGGTGGCCCGGTAGTCGCCCTCACCGGGCAGCGAGAGGAGCGCGTTCGACAAATCGAGCTGCGCGTCCGAGGGCTTGCCGCGGCCGAGGTTGAGCGCCACGCCGCGTGCGCGAAACGCCGAATAGTCCTTCTGCGCGCGGTCGTACGCCGCGCGCACCTCGTCAGTCTTACCGGTGCGAAAATCCGTCACGATTCACCACCACCCAGCACCCAGCACCCAGCACCTAGCACCCTACTTACATATCTCGCCGAGGAACCCGCCGCCGCCGCAGTACGTCACGTCCTGGAGCTGCATCAGCAGGCCGTCCGGGTCCGTGAAATACAGCTCGGGGGTGCCGCCGTCGGCGCCGCCGCGATTCGGCATGCGCAGACTGATGTATTTCTGCATCGGCCCGACAGGCCCGCGGCCGTCGGCGCGATCCTTGATGCCGAAGCGCTCGAGGTTCGCCATCACCTCGTCCGGCTTGAAGCCCACCATGTTCATGCAGGCGTGGTTGATGCTGGCCGGCCGCGGCGCCCCGCCGCCCCGCGCGGCCCCCGCGCCGCCGGTGAACATCAGGAACGCCACGCCGTTGCCCACACCGAGCGCCGGCGTCGCGGCCTGCATCGTCTGGATGTCGAGGCCGAACAGATCCTGGTAGAACTTCGCCGACCGCTCACCATCCGAGACCGAAATGGTGAAGTGGCTCAGGTCGCGCAGCGCCATGAGCCCCTTCGACGGGGAGGGCTCGGGCGTGCCGCAGACGTTGCCGAGCGTGCCGGCGCCGCCGCAGTACGTCGGATCCTGAAGCTGCACGACGATGCCGTCGGGGTCGCCGAAGTAAATCTCCGGCGTGCCGCCCGGCGCGCCGCCGTTCTCGGGCCCGCGCATCCGCACCCGCGCCTTCATCGGCGCGCTCGTGTCAGCGCGCTCGATGCCGTGATCGGCGAGCGTGCGCATCACGCCGTCCACGCTGAAATTCTCGACGCTGACGCAGAAGTGGCCGATCCGCGGCGGGTTCGCGCCGGCGGCGCTGAGGGCGAGGAACTGCGGGCCGTCGCCCAGGCGGAGGACGATCGTGTCGCCCTGGCGCGCCGCGATCGGCAGGCCGAACAGACCCTGGTAGAACGCGAGGGAGCGCTTCACGTCCGACACGCTGAGCGTCATGTGGTTCAACGCGTGCGCGCGGAACTGGCTGCGGCCCTGCGCAAGCACCTTCGGCGCGAGCGCGAGCGCGGGGAGCGCGGCAAGCATGCCGCGACGCGAGATCCGACCGTCCTGGTAGCCCTGCATCAGCTTGTCGAGAGGAGCGTTCATGGCCTCACAGTATAGCGCTGCGGAGCGCTCCGCTTCTTGCGTTAAGCTACGTATTCACGATGCCCATCGCCCGCCGGACCGCGGCGACCGACGCTGGATGGACGCTGGTGCTGGCCGCCGCCCACGCCGCGGAGCGGATGGCGGACGCCGGCCGTGCGGCCGCCTTCACCTTGGGCGATGACGACCAGTTACAGGTGGCCGCCGGCGGCGCGCCCGGCGCCGCCATCACGTGGCACCCTGACGCGGGCTGGAGGCCGGCCGTCTCCGCCGGCGATCCCTGTCGCCCGATCCTCGACCTCTACCTGCCGATTGCGAGCGCCACGCGGCGGCGGCCGATCACCGTGGCGCACCTCGGCCAAAGTCTCGACGGCTTCATCGCCACGCGCGCGGGCGAGTCGCAGTTCGTCACCGGCCAGGAGAACATCCTCCACCTGCACCGCCTCCGCGCCCTCTGCGGGGCCATCATCGTCGGCGCCGGCACGGTGGCGGCCGACGATCCCCAGCTGACGACGCGGCACGTGGACGGCCCCAACCCGCTGCGCGTGGTCTTCGACCCGGCGCGCCGGCTGGCCGACGGCTACCGCGTGTTCCAGGACGACGGCGTCGAGACGATCTACGCGTGCCGCCGGGCGCTCGTGCGGCCGGGCGAGACGCATCTCGGGCGCGCGGCGATCGTCCCGATCGACGATCGGTCGCCGGCGGCCGGCGCGCACGATCTGATGGCGCGGCTGCGCGCGCGCGGCTGCGCGCGCGTGTTCGTGGAGGGCGGCGGCGTGACCGTGTCGACGTTCCTCGAGGCCAACCTGCTCGATCGCCTGCACCTGGCGATCGCGCCGGTCCTCATCGGCGACGGCAAGCCCGCGATCCGCCTGACGCCGCGCGACTTCCTGCGCGACTGCCCCCGCCCGCGCTACCGCGTCTTCCGCATGGGCGGCGACGTCCTGTTCGACTGCGAGCTCGGCGCCATCGACCAGGGCGAACCCGACGACGGCGCCGACGACGGCATCAGCCGCATCATCTGATCGCTCGCACTGAGACCTGGAACTGAGGAACTCGAACTTCCGCGTTCTCCAGGCCGCCAGGTCCTCGTGGCCGACGACCAGCGCCGATCGCCCGCGCGTCGACGTGCGCGCGCCGGCGCTCGCGCCATGACTCGATCGCCGCGGCTTCGCCGGGGCGCATCTCCCCTGCAGCTCGTGCCCAGCCGTCGATCAGTTCCCGCTGCAAGTCCGCGTCGGCCGTGCCGAGGCGCCAGTCACTGGCGGCCCGCTCGACGCGATAGCCGCGTGCCGCGAACAGCTCACTCGCGCGGCGGGCGGCATCTGGGCCAAGCGCCGGGCCGAAGCCCTTGTCCGTCCGCTGATGCGCGTTCACGAGCGCGACGACGCCGTCGTCCATCGGATCCGCAGGGGTGCAGGCGATCCGGCCGTCGTAGCTGAGCGCGAAAAGCGCCGCGGCGCCGGCGGCCGCAATACGATCGACAAGATCGGCCAGCCACGCGTCCGAAACGAGATCCAGGAGCGCCGAGGCGGTGACGAGCGACGCGCCGGCGAGCACGCGTGCGTCATCCAGGCGGGCGAGATCGGCTTCGAGGCACTCGACGGCTGCCCCCGCGCCCGCGCCGTGCGCGCCGGCGGCTCGCGCGAGCAGCGCGGGATCGCGGTCGACCAGCCGCCAGCGCCAGGCGCCCGGGAGGCGCGGCGCCAGGAACCGCAGATTCGATCCGGTGCCGGCGCCGAGGTCGACCGCCAGACGCTCGCCCTCCCCCGCCGTCGCGCCGCGGAGCGCGTCGATCGCGGCGCCGGTCACGGTCGCCGATCGCGCGGCCGCGTCCGCCGGCTCGCGAAGCGCCAGCCACTCCGCGCTAAAGCCGCTCATGCGCCATCCAGTCGAGCGCGTCGGCGAACGCCGCGGCCGCCGCCGGCCAGGTCGGCAGCCGCGCGCGCGCGCGCCGCGCGCCCTCGGCGAACCGCCCGCGCAACGCCGGATCCGCCAGGACGCTCGACAGGGCGGCGGCCAGCGCCGCCGCGTCACCCGGGGGCACGAGGATGCCGGCGTCCTCGCCGATCAGGCCGGGAATCCCGCCGGTCGGCGTGCTGATCACGGGCAGTCCGCGCGCGAGGGCCTCGGCGACCGCCATCCCGTACCCCTCGTGTCGCGTCGGCAGCACGAAGACGTCCGCGGCGTCGTAGTGCGCGTGCAGCGCCTCGGGCGCGGCTTCGCCCGCCAGCGTGACCAGATCCTCGAGGCCGGCCGCGCGAACGCGCGCCTTGAGGCGGTCCACGGTGCCCGCGTCGCGATCCAGGCTCCCGACGCAGACCAGCCGCCAGTTCCGCTCCGCGATCGACGCGAGCGCGTCCACCAGCACGTCGTAGCCCTTCCGCGGCACCAGCGAACCGACCGCCAGCAGCCGCACCGTGCCACCGTCCGATCCGCGCGCGAGCGGCGCGGGGTCGGTGCCCGGCTCGACGACACGGACGCGACCGGGCGGCACGCCGTAGGACCGCAGCGCGTCCGCCGTTGCTCCGCTGGTGACGATGACCGCTCGCGCGGCCGCGAGCGCCCGGCGCTCGCTCGCATCGAGCGCGGCGCGCGATGACTCCGCCAGGCCCGTTTCGAGCGCCAGTGGATGGTGGACGAGCGCGGCGAACCGCAGGCGCGCGGCTTCGCGTTCGACTTCGTCCGGCACGGCGCCGAATGCCAGCCCGTCGACGACGACGATCGACGCATCCGGAAGGCGGGCCAGCGATCGCGCCAGGGCGGTGCGATCGCCCGCGCTCGGAAACGGATAAGCGCCTTCGGCCTCGATCACGTGAACGGTCCGGCCGAGCGCGCGCAGGCCGGCCACGATGCGGCGGTCGTACTCGTAGCCGCCCGTGCGCGTCTCGATGCGGCCGGGCACGACGAGATGAACGGGCGGGGCGTCAGCGCGAGCCGATTTCGCCATCGTACGAGGCGGAAGCGACGTGCGACTCGTGCAGCGTCACGCGGAGGCCGCGGACGGCCGCCGCGCCGGGCCCGAGGCCGCCGTTCCGGATCGCCTCGGCCATCCGGTCGAACACCACGCGCGCGAGAAACTCCGTCGTCGTATTGCGCCCTGTGAACGCGGGGTCCTCGTCGAGGTTGCGATAACTCAGGCCGCCGAGAATCGCGTGGAGCGCCTCCGACGCGCGGCCGATGTCCACGACGATGCCGTCGGGGTCGAGATCGGGGCGGCGGAACTCGACGTCGACGACGAACGTGGCGCCGTGGAGGCGCTGCGCCGGGCCGAAGACCTCCCCGGAAAAACTGTGGGCGATCATCATGTGGTCGCGGACGGTGACGGTGTACATGCGAACCTCGGTCAGCGGTCGTACCGGATGCGGTGGCAGATGGTGTCGCCGGGCGCCGCGGCCAGCCGGGCCATCGTGGCCGGCAGGTCCTCGAACGCGCTCTCGCCGGTGATCAGCACGTCCAGGGCGGGATCCGCCAGGAGCGACAGCGCGAGCTGCATGCGCCGGCCGTGGTCCCAGCGCGCGCGCTGCGGCGCGGCGACGACGCTCACCTGGGACGACCGGATCGTGAGCCGGCGCGCGTGGAACGCCTCGCCGAGCGGCAGCGTCACCGGCCGATCGCCGTACCAGCTCATCTCAACGATCGTGCTCTCGAAGCCGGCCAGCGTGAGCGCGAGCGACAGCCCTTCGGGCGATCCGCTGGCGTGCACGACGACGTCGGCGTCGCGCGACGCGCGATCGGGCGTCGCGAAGCCCGCGCCGAGCGCACCGGCGACCCGGGAGCGCGCGGAGTTCGTGTCGACCAGTTCCACGCGACAGCCCGGCAGGCGCGCGGCCAGCCATGCCACCAGGCAGCCCACGGTGCCGCCGCCAATGACGGTGACGCGGTCGCCCACCTGCGGACGCGCGTCCCACAGCCCGTTGATCGCGGTCTCGAGGTTCGACGCAAGGATCGCGCGCGCCGACGGGACATCGTCGGGAATCACCGTGGCGGCGGAGGCCGGCACCACGTACCGCGTCTGGTGCGGGTAGAGGACGAACACGCGCCGGCCGCGCAGCGACGCGGGCCCCTCTTCGACGTCGCCGACGCTCACGTAGCCGTACTTGAGCGGCCCGGGAAATTCTCCGGCCTGGAACGGCGCGCGCATCCGGGCGTATTCGCTCGGCGGCACGCGCCCGCTGAAGACGAGCGCCTCGGTGCCGCGGCTCACGCCGCTGTAGGCCGCGCGCACGAGGACGTCATCGGCGCCAAGGGGGGCCACGGCCTCGTCGCGGATCTCGCCCCGCCCGGGAGCGAGCGTCCAGAATGCACGCGCGGTCGCCATCGCACGTCAAGGATACAATCGAATCGCGCGGTTCATGTATCTGATCAAAGCGGCCACCGTCTTCATGGTCATCGTCACTGTCGCCATGGCGTTGCGCGCGCGGGCGGGCCCCTCGACGTCGCTCGGGGCGGCGGACTGGGTCACGGCCGTGCGGGCCTTGATCGTCGCGCTCATGGCGGGGCTGGTCGGCGAGGCGGGCGCCGGCCGCTTCACGGTGGCGGCCACCGCCGGCGGCGTCACGGTGGCGGCGCTCGACGGCGTCGACGGCTGGCTCGCGCGCCGCGGCACGCCGACCGCGTTCGGCGCGCGCTTCGACATGGAAGTGGACGCGCTCCTGATCCTGGTGCTGTCGATCCTCTGCTGGCAGTTGGGCAAGGCCGGCGCGTGGGTGCTCGCCTCCGGGCTGCTCCGCTACGCGTTCGTCGCCGCCGGCGCCGTCTGGCCCTGGCTGACGCGCCCCCTGCCGCCGAGCGGACGCCGCAAGACGATCTGCGTCGTGCAGGTCGTCGGCCTCATCGTCGCGATCGCGCCGATCGTGCCGCCGCCGCTCAGCGCGTGGGCGGCCGCGCTCGCCCTCGCGGCCCTCACGTACTCGTTCCTCCTGGATACCCTGTGGCTCCATCGTCACGCGGCCGTGTAGCCCGGGGGCTGGCGCTCGCCGGCGCCCTCGTCCTTCTCGATTTCTCGCTGACGTTCGGCAACGTCTGGCCGACGCCGGCCATCCGGCCGGAATGGCAGCTCTCGGCGGAGCTGGCGGCCGTCGTGCTCGCGTTCGCCGCGCTGTCCCGCCTCACGTCGCGCCCGGCGCCCGCGCGCCTGCTCCGGTGGCTGAGCGCCGCCTGGGTGCTCCTGGTCATCGGCCATTACGCCGACGTCACGACGCCCGCGCTCTACGGCCGCGAGGTGAATCTGTTCTGGGATCTGCGGTACGTCTCGGACGTCACGGCGATGATGACGCGCGTCGCCGCCTGGTGGATCATCCTGCTCGCCGTCGCCGGCGCGGCCGCCGGGCTCGCGCTGATGTACGCCGGCGCGCGATGGGGCCTCGGCGCCGTCGCGGCCGCGGCCGCCCGGCCGCGTGAACGGCGGTACCTGGCGGCCGGCGCGGCGCTCGCGCTCCTCTGGTTCGGCGTCGACCGCTTGCGTCCGGTGCCGGACGATCCGTATCTGGACGACGGGTCCGTGTTCGCGGCGCCGGTGACGGCTACGTACGCGCGCCAGGCGCGCCTCGCCCTCACGGCGCTGGCCGCGCGGACGGGCACGCTCACGATCGCGCCCAGCCCGACGTTTTCCTCAGACCTGTCGCGGCTCGACGGCGCCGACGTCGTGCTTGTGTTCGTCGAGTCGTACGGCGCCGTGACGTACGACCGGCCGGAGATCGCGCGCGTCGCCGGCCCGGCGCGGGACCGGTTCGTCGAGGCGGCGCGCGACACGGGACGCGACGTCGTGTCGGCGTTCGTCACGTCCCCGACGTTCGGCGGGGGCTCCTGGCTGGCGCACCTCAGCCTGCTCTCGGGCGTGGACGTGCGCGACCCGGACACCTACGCGCTGCTCATGAACCAGCCGGATCGGCGCACGCTGGTCTCGTTCTTCAACCGGCACGGCTACCGGACGGTGGCGCTCATGCCCGGCATGCAGCAGGCGTGGCCCGAGGGCGCGTTCTACCGCTACGACACGCTGTACGACGAGGCGGCGCTCGCGTACAAGGGCTGGGCCTTCGGCTGGTGGAACATCCCCGATCAATATTCGATGGCGAAGTTCAACGCCGACGAGCTCGCGGCGGCGGATCGCGCGCCGGTCTTCGCCGTGTTCCCCACGATCAACACGCACACGCCGTTCAGCCCGACGCCGCCGTACCAGGCGGACTGGCCGCGCGTGCTCTCGACCCATCCGTTCGACCAGGCCGATCTCGACCGCGCGTTCGCGGAGCCGCCCGACTGGCTCGACCTGGGCCCCGACTACGCGCGGGCCGTGAACTACGACCTGGCCTCGCTCGCCGGCTTCGTCCGCCAGCGGCGGGATCGCGGCCTGGTGATGATCGTGCTCGGCGACCACCAGCCGCCCTCCATGGTGAGCGGCAGGGGGGCGACCTGGGACGTGCCCGTGCACATCCTCGCCGCACCCGGGCCGCTGCTGGATCGGTTGATCGCCGCCGGCTTCACGCGCGGCGTCGCGCCCCCGCGCCCGTCGATCGGCCCGATGCACGACCTCGGATCGATCTTGCTCGATGCATTCGGCGAACCTGAGCCGTCCGCCGCCGCCCCGCCGCCGTCTTAATTATTGGTAGGATCACCCCGAGGAGTGTGCGCCATGCCGGACTACTCGGACTTCGAACTGAATCGGCAGCCCGGCGACCCGCTCGAGCCCGAGCCCCCGTCGAGCGCCACCAAGTGGATCATCCTCGCCGTCCTGGTGGTTGCCGGGGCGTGCGCCGTGTGGTTCGCAATGTCGCGGCGCGCGCCCGCCCCCGAGCCCGAGGCGCAGCCGGCGCCCGTCGCTGCCGCGCCCGTGGCGCCCGCGCTCGGCGCCGCGCCGGCGCCGGTCGAGGTCCCCGCGCTCGACGCGAGCGACGCCTTCGTCCGCGAGGCCGTGCGGCAGCTCTCGACGCACCCGACCATCGCCGCCTGGCTGGCGACCGACGGCCTCATCCGGAACTTCACGGTGGTGGTCACGACCATCGCGGACGGCAAGACGCCGTCGCGCCAGCTGCGCGCCGTCAGGCCGCAGGGCCGGTTCGTCGTCGCCGGCCGCGGCGACGCCGCGACGATCGACGCGCGTTCGTACGCGCGGTACGACGGCTACGTCGAGGCGCTGGCGTCGATCGATCCGCAGGGCGCGGCGCAGCTCTACGCCACGCTCAAGCCGCGCATCGAGGAGGCCTACCGCGACCTCGGGTTTCCGAACACGCCGTTCGATCGCACGCTCACGCGCGCCTTCGTGGTGCTGTTGAACACGCCGGTCGTCGACGGCCCGATCGGGCTGCAGCCGTCGGGCGCCCAGGCGTACGCGTTCGCGGATCCCAATCTCGAGACCCTGCCGGGAGCCCAGCGCCAGCTGCTGCGGATGGGCCCGGAGAACGTGCGGAAGACCGAGGCCGCGTTGCGCGCCGTGGCAATGGCGCTCGGGATCCCATCGGACCAGCTGCCGAACTAGGGACCGACCGCGCGCGCGGCGGTCACGCCTCGAGCGCGCGGGCCATGGCGCCGGCAATCCGCTGCCACTGGCTCTTCTCTTCCTTGAGTTGTCGGCGGCCCGCCGGCGTCAGCCGGTAGTACTTCGCGCGCCGGTTGTTCTCCGACGCCCGCCATCGGGCCGCCAGCCATCCAGCCTCCTCCAGGCGATGGAGCGCGGGAAAGAGGGAGCCCGCCTGCACCTGGAACGTGCCGCGGGTGATCTGATCGATTCGCCGCGATACGCCCAGCCCGTGCAGCTCGTCGAGGCTGACCGCCTTGAGAATGAGGAGATCGAGGGTGCCCTGGAGCAGGGCCGCGGGAGGGGTCATCGACACGCTCCTATCGTCATTCGATAGGGAGACGGTACTCGCCCCCCGCGGCGCTGTCAACCCGCCTTGACATCGCGCGCGTTCGATCCTAAGGTGTGACCTATCGAATGTCGATAGGAGAAGGCCTGAATGCGCCTCGCCGCCCGGCTGGCCGCCCTCTACCGGAACCTCACGGCCCGTGATCGCGTCGATCACGACCTCGACGACGAAGTTCGTGCCGCGTTCGACCTGCTCGTGGAGGAGCGCGCGCGCGCGGACCGGACGCCCGGCGACGCCCGCCGCGCGGCGGCGCTCGAATTCGGCGGCGTGGAGCAGGTCAAGGAGCGCGTGCGCGACGCCCACGCCGGCGCGGTCGTGAGCCGGTGGGCCGCCGACCTGGGGCGAGACCTCGGGCTGGGCATACGCGGCCTGCTGCGGCGTCCGCTGTTGACGGGCGTCGCGCTCGTCACGCTCGCGCTCGGCATCGGCGCGAACGCCGCCATCTTCAGCGTCGTGCGCGCCGTGTTGCTGCGGCCGCTCCCCTACGACGCGCCCGACCGGCTCGTGCGCGTGACCGGACGGAACACCGCGACCGGCGATGCGGGCAACCTCTCTCCGGCCGACTTCTACGATCTGGAACACGACGCCCGGACGATCGAGCGGATGGGGGTGCACGGCTTCATCGACCGGTTCACCCTGGGCGGCGACGGCCGCGACGCCGAGCGCGTCGGCACCGTCCGGGTCACCGAAGGATTCTTCCCCACCCTCGGCGTCGACGCGGCGCTCGGCCGGGTGTTCGCCGCCGACGAGGACCGCCCGGGCGCGCCGCCGGTCGCCGTGATCTCCGACGGCCTCTGGCGCCGCCGCTTCGGCGGCGATCCCGCCATCGTCGGACGCACGGTCGCGATCAACGCCGTGCCGACGACGATCGTCGGCGTGCTGCCGCCGGCGTTCCGTCACGTGGAGGAGGACCCCGCGCGCGCCGCGGATCTGTTCATGCTCTATCAGTTCGATCGGGCGCAGCCGAACCGGGGCGGCCACTTCGTTCGCGCGGTCGCCCGGCTGCGCCCGGGCCGGACCGTCGCGGAAGCCGGCGCCGAGCTGACCGGGATCGCGGCGCGGCTGGCGAGCGAGTATCCCGCCAGCAACACCGACCGCGGCGTGCGCGTGCAGCCGCTGCGCGACGCGATCGTGGCCGGCGCCCGGCCCGTGCTGCTGCTCCTGCTCGGCGCCTCCGGATTCGTGCTGCTCGTCGTCTGCGCCAACGTCGCGAACCTGCTGCTCGCGGCCGGCGCCGCGCGGCAGCGCGAGCTCGCCGTGCGGGCGGCCCTCGGGGCGGGACGCGGCCGTCTCGTGCGGCAGATGCTCACGGAAAGCCTGGTGCTCGGCGGCGCCGGCGCGGCCGGAGGCCTTCTCGTCGCGACACTCGCGATGCCGCTGCTGACGGCGCTCTCGGCCGCCGGCATGCCGCGCGTCTCCGACGTGCGCATCGACGCCGCCGTCCTGGCGTTCACCGCCGCCGTCACCGTCGCGGCGAGCGTCGCCTTCGGCCTGCTGCCGGCGCTGGCCCTGCTCGGGCCCGACGTCCACGAGGCGCTGAAGCAGGGCGGCCGCCAGCCCGGCACGCTCGTCCACGGGCGCGCGCGCGACGCCCTCATTCTCGGCGAAGTCGCCGTCTCGGTCGTGCTGTTGGTCGGCGCCGGTTTGCTCGTCGAAAGCCTGTGGCGGCTGCAGGCGGTCGACCCCGGCTTCGACGCCAGCCACGCCGTGACGATGAGCGTCGCGCTGCCGACGGCGCGCTACGCGGAGGGCACCGAGATTCCCTTCTATCAACAGCTCGAAGAACGGATTCGGCAGCTGCCGGGCGTGGCCCAGGTCGGCGCGGTGAACATCCTGCCCCTCAGCAACAACTACGACGGCCGCGGTATCCAGATCGACGATCATCCGCAGCCACCCGGTCAGGGGCCGTCGCCTGAGGCCCGCTCCATCACGCCCGGGTACTTCGCGGCCATGGGGATTCCGCTCGCGCGCGGCCGCGTGTTCGACGCGCGCGATCGCACGGACGCCCCGCTCGTCGCGATCGTGTCGGATTCGATGGCGCGCCGCTACTGGCCCGGCGCGGACGCGCTGGGGCGCCGCATCACATTCAACGCCGGCGTGAGCGACGAGGGCCGCCGCGACGTGGGCGGGCCCGGCTCCCGCGAGATCGTCGGGATCGTGGGCGACGTGAAGCATCTCGGGCTCGCCGAAGAGGAAGGCATTCCGACCTTCTACACGCCGCACGCGCAGCAACCGTCGTATCACGCGATGACACTGGTCGTGCGGACGGCCGGCGATCCCGGCGCCCTGGTCGCGTCCGTCCGGTCCGCGCTGTCGCAGATGGACGCCGAGGTGCCGCTGGCCGACGTGCGCTCGCTCGATCAGGTGCTGTCGAACGCGGCCGCCGAGCCGGCGGTGCGCACCGGCCTGTTCGCGCTGTTCGCGGGGCTGGCCCTGGTGCTGGCGGCGGTCGGCGTCTACGGTGTCGTCGGATATCTGGTCGCGCAGCGGACGCAGGAAATCGGCGTCCGGATGGCGCTCGGCGCCTCGCCGGCCGCGGTTCTCGCGATGGTCGTCCGCGATGGCATGCGGCCCGTGCTGCTCGGAATGGCCGTCGGCCTCGTGGGCGCGCTGGCGCTGAGCCGTCTGCTGCAGGCCCTGCTGTTCGGCGTCTCCGCGACGAACGCAACGGCGTATCTCGCCGCCTGCGGCGCGCTGGCGCTGGCCAGCCTGTTCGCGACGCTCGTGCCGGCCTGGCGGGCGATCGGCGTCGATCCCGTGACGGCCTTGCGCGGCGAGTAACCGGATCGGTCCGCAGCGCCCGGGCTGACGCTACGGCGCGAGGAGATCGGTGATCCGCCGGCGCTGCCGGCCGTTCGCGTCGAAATTCTCCGGATCGAGCCAGCGCTCGAACGCGGCCTTGCGCGCGGGCCATTCCGAGTCGATCATCGAGAACCACGCCGAGTCGCGGCTGCGGCCCTTGCGGATCATGTGGTTCCGGAAGATGCCTTCGAACGTGAATCCGAACCGCTCGGCTGCGCGCCGCGACGGCGCGTTGAGCGAGTCGCACTTCCACTCGTAGCGCCGGTAGCCGAGATTCTCGAAGGCGTGGCGCGCCATCAGATACATCGCGTCCGTCGCGGCCGTCGTCCGCTGGAGCCGCGGCGAGAAGACAATGGCGCCGACCTCGATGGAGCGATCGCCGGGCTCCGCACGCAGATAGGCCGCGTGCCCCGCCGCCAGGCCGGTCTCGCGATCGACGATGGCGTAGTAGAACCGGTCCGGCGATGCCGCGCGCGCCGCGAGGTACTGGTCGAAGGGCGCGCGATCGAGAAACGGCCCTTCGCCCGCGAGATATGTCCACACCCGCGCATCGTGTGCCCCGCCAACCGCGTCGAACAGCGCGTCGCCGTGCGCCGCGGGATCGAGCGGCGTGACAATCGCGTACCGGCCCTCGAGCGTCACGCGTCCGGGGAGCCTGGCCGGCGTGGCGTCGACGATCGGGCCGAGCGGTTGATCGTCCCGCCTGGTCTCCTTCGCGCTCATTGCAACGCCCCATCGAGCTCGAGGTAGACGCGCTCGAGCGCGCTCGTCGCGTTGTTCGCCGCGCGGGTCCAGCCGTCGATGCCGTCGAAGTTGGCGCGGGCGGCCGCCTGCTCGATCGGCACGCCCGCGTCGTGTAGCCGCCGCCCCTGAGCCAGGATCTGCTCGAGCGCCTGCCGGAACGCCCGCTCCTCCTCGCGAAGCACATCGGGCGCGTCGACGAACCCGTGGGCGGGCACGAAGACGTCCACGTCCATCGCCTCGGCCTTCTTCAGCGCGGCGATCCATTCGCTCGGGTAGGCGTTCGCCATCGACGGAAACACGTGGTTCGAGAACACTTCGCTCATATAGAGAATCTTCTCGCGCGGCAGGTACACCTCGAGGTCGCCGCCCGTGTGCGCGCGGCCGAGAAACAGGATCTGGATCTCGCGGCCGCCGAGCGTGAGCGTCCGCCGGTCCGCGACCGTCTCGGCCTCGATCTTCATCCGCTCGCGCGACGTCGGATGCGCGATGAACGTCACCGGCCCGAAGGCCGCGTTGCCGCCCGTGTGATCCCCGTGCTCGGATCCGATGACGACGTACCTGATCGGCTGCGGCGTCAGTTTTGCGATGGCCGCCACGAGAAGGCGCGTGTTGGCCTCCGTGCCCTGGCCGTCGGCGACGAGGACGCCCTCGTTCGAGACGACGACCAGGTTGTTGACGGTGAGAATCCGTTTCGTCGGGTCGACCTGCTCGAAGCTGTAGACCCCGTCGGCGAGCCGCGTGACGCGCGGAAAGTCCGAGGGCGACAAGCCGCGCTCGCGGTAGTCCGCGGTGCGGACGGGCCCCTGCGCGGGCGGCGCGGCCCCGGCCGCCACCCCGACGACGGCGAGCGCCACCGTGACGGCGGCACGAATATCCATACTCCTCCGGCGCGGCATTATAGGACGCCGGCCCGGCAGTGATACGATCTCTTCATCGTGCCGAGAGTGCTGCCGCTGACGCCGGCGGGCCCGCCCGCCCCGCCCCGGGAACGCAAGCCCGAGTGGCTGAAAGTGCGCGCGCCCGGCTCGCCCGGCTACCTGCGGCTGAAGGAACTCATGCGGGGCCTGAACCTCCACACGGTGTGCGAGGAGGCCCAGTGCCCGAATATCGGCGAGTGCTGGCATCACGGCACGGCCACGTTCATGATTCTCGGCGACGTGTGCACGCGCGCGTGCGCGTACTGCGCCGTCGCCCACGGGCGCCCCGATGCGCTCGATCCCCTCGAGCCGACGCGCGTCGCCAACGCCATCCACACCCTCGATCTGAACTACGTGGTGATCACGTCCGTCGACCGCGATGATCTGCCCGACGGCGGCGCGTCGGTCTTCGCCGCCACGATCCGCGAGACCCGCGCCCGGCTGCCCGCATGCCGGATCGAGGTGCTGATTCCCGACTTCCAGGGGGAAGACGCGTCGCTCCGCGCGGTGCTCGACGCCGGGCCAGACATCCTGAACCACAACACCGAGACCGTGCCGCGGCTGTACAAGATGGCGCGCTCGGGCGGCCGGTACGCGCGCACGCTGGAACTCCTCGATCGGTCGCGGCGCTACGCGCCAGGCATCCCGACGAAAACCGGCGTGATGGTCGGCCTCGGCGAGGAGAAGGACGAGCTCGTGGCCGTGTTCCGCGACCTGCGCGACGCCGGCTGCGGCATCCTCACGATCGGCCAGTACCTCCGGCCCTCGCTCGACCACGCGCCGATCGTCCGCTACTATCACCCCGACGAATTCGCCGAGCTGAAACGGATCGCGCTCGACCTCGGCTTCGTGCACGTCGAGTCCGGCCCGCTCGTCCGCAGCTCGTATCACGCGCACGAAACCGCCGACGCGTACGCCCGAGCCGCGCGCTGAGCGCATCGGGCGCAAGGGAGCCCCTGGGAAGGAAGAATCATGCGCCGATTCGGTGTCCTGCTGATCCTCGCCACGCTCGCCGTTCCCGCCATCGCCCGCGCGCAGTCCGACTGGACCGAGCCCTTCCCGCCCTTCAAAATCGCCGGCAACCTCTACTACGTCGGCAGCCGCGGGCTCGCCAACTACCTGATCACGACGCCCGAGGGTCACATCCTCATCAACAGTGACCTCGAGGCGAACGTGCCGATGATCAAGGCGAGCGTCGAGCGCCTCGGCTTCAAGTTCACCGACATCAAGATCCTCCTGATCAACCATGCGCACTGGGACCACGACGCCGGGAGCGCGCTCGTCAAGCAGCAGACCGGCGCGACCTACATGGTGATGGACGCCGACGTGCCCGTCGTCGAGTCCGGCGGCAAGACGGACTTCCAATACGGCAGCACGCCGGGATCGCTGTACGCGCCGATGACGGTCGACCGCGTCCTGCACGACGGCGACACGGTGACGCTCGGCGGCGCGACGCTCGTCGCGCACCTCACGCCGGGCCACACGAAAGGCTGCACCACCTGGACGATGGAGGTCGCCGACGCCGGGCGGACCTACCACGTCGTGATCGTCGGCAGCCCCAACGTGAACCCCGGGTACAAGCTCGTGAACAACGCCCAGTACCCGCGGATCGCGGAGGACTACGCGAAGGGATTCCAGGTGCTGAAGGCGCTGCAGGCCGACATCTTCCTGGGCGCGCACGGGAACTACTACGACATGGAGGCGAAGTACGCGCGGATGCAGGCCGGCGAGCGCGGCGCGTTCATCGACCCGGAGGGCTACCGGGCGTACGTGGCGGCGCGGGAGCAGGACTTCCGCGACGAGCTGGCGAAGCAGGAGGCCGCCGCGCGCTGAAACCCACATAGCCTGGAGGATCCATGTTCGTTGGACATCTCGCCGTCGCACTCGCCGCCAAACGCCAGGCGCCGAAGCTGTCCCTGGGTTGGCTGTTCGCCGCGGTCACCCTGCTCGACCTGCTGTGGCCGATCTTCCTGCTCCTGGGCGTCGAGCAGGTCAGCCTCGCGCCGGGCACGCCGTTCACCCCACTCGTGTTCACGTCGTATCCCTGGTCGCACAGCCTGTTGATGTCGATCGTCTGGGGCTTCGGCCTGCTCGGTCTGGCGCGCGCCCTCGGCCGGCCGGCCGGCGCCTGGTACCTCCTGCCGGCGCTCGTGGTCAGCCATTGGGTGCTCGACTTCATCAGCCATGCGCCCGACATGCCCCTCTGGCCGGGCGCGTCGCCCCACCTCGGCCTGGGCCTCTGGTACTCGATTCCGGGCACGCTCATCGTCGAGGGCGGGATGTGGGTGGCCGGCCTCGCGATCTACCTGCGCGGCCGGCGGGCGACGAGCTGGGTCGGGCCGGCGGCGCTGTGGTCGCTGGTCGCCGTCACCACGCTGCTGTGGGCGGCGAGCCCGTGGACGCCGGCGCCGCCCAGCGTCTCAGCGCTGGCGTGGTACGGGCTGATCGGCGGGTGGATCACCCTGCCCTGGGCGGCGCTGGCGGACAAGCACTACCAACTGAGGAGCTGAAGAGCTGGGGAACTGAGGAAGTAGTCGCGCGCTACGAAAGGGTATCGGTTGCCATCTGGTCCTACATTTCTGATCGACAGCCGTGAAGCCATCCTGGCGGTGGCGAATCACCGGATCGCAGATTCACTCGGGATTTCGGTGGATCTTCAAGGCTTGGGCGGGTGGCCGAACGTGGACCGGTTCTTGCTCCGTGAATCGGTATGGAATTCGAACTACTGACCCGGCGGATTCGCAACGAGTTCAACGAGATGCCTGGCCTGCGGCTGACGCTCCAGCAGGCCCAGCGGCTGTGGGGTCTCGAGCGCGACATGTGCCGCGCCGTGATCGATCGGCTCGTCGAGTCGTCGTTCCTCCGGTGGACCGCGACGGGCACGGTCATCCGGTTAGAGAACTGAGGAACTGAGGAGCTGAGGAAGCGTGGTTCCGCAGCTCCCCAGCTCCTCAGCTCCTCACTTTCTTCGTGGCTTATACACGTGCGTGGCCTGGCCGAAGAACATCTCGGCCGCCTCACCCATGGTCTCCGACAGCGTCGGGTGCGTATGGATTGAAAGGGTCAGGTCCTTCGCGTTCGCGCCCATTTCCACGGCCAGCACGCCTTCCGCGATCAGCTCTCCCGCCGACACGCCCACGATTCCCACTCCCAGGATCCGCCCCGTCTTCGGCTCGACGATGAGCTTGGTGAGGCCGTCGGCGCGGTCGAGCGTCAGCGCGCGGCCCGACGCGCCCCAGACGAACTTCACCACCTCGAAGGCCAGCCCCTTCGCCTGAGCCTCCTGCTCGGTCACGCCGCACCAGGCCAGTTCCGGGTCGGTGAACACCACGGCGGGAATCGCGCGCGGCTCGAACGCGGCCTTCTCCCCGGCGATCGCCTCGGCCGCCACACGCCCCTCGGCCATGGCCTTGTGCGCGAGCATCGGCTCGCCGGCCACGTCGCCGATGGCGAAGATCGTCGGCTCCGCCGTCCGGCGCTGCACGTCGACCTCGATGAAGCCCTTCGCGTTCACGACGACCTTCGTCCGATCGAGCCCGGGGACGTTCGAGTTCGGGCGCCGCCCGATCGACACGAGCACCGCGTCGAACACCTGCTCGGGCTCCTTCACGTCCGGGCCCTCGAACGTCACGCGCACGCCGCCGGCCTCCTCGGCCATCTTCACGACCTTCGTGTTGAGCATCACGGCCTTCGTGATCGTGGCGACGCGCTTCGCCAGGATGTTCACGAGGTCGCGATCCGCGCCGGGCAGGAGGCCGCCGGTCATCTCCACGACCGACACCTCGCTGCCGAGGGCCGCGTAGACGGTGCCGAGCTCGAGGCCGATGTAGCCGCCGCCCACCACGAGGAGGGTCTTCGGGATCCGCTTCAACTCGAGCGCCGAGGTCGAGTCGAGCACGCGCTCGCTCTGGAGCGCGAGCGACGGGATCACGGTCGGCCGGGACCCGGTCGCGATGATGATGAAATCGGCCGTGACCTCTTCGACGCCGCCGCCCACCTTCTCGACGCGCAGCGTCGTCGGGCCGGCGATCTCGGCGCGGCCCTGGATGTAGTGGACCTTGCGCATCTTCCCGATTTGGCCGTTCCCGCTCGTCAGCTTCGTGACGATCTCATTCTTCCAGGCGCGGAGGCGGTCGAGGTCGAGCGTGGGCGCGCCAAAGCCCACGCCCCACGCGGAGGCGTGCTTCGACTCCTCGATGAGCTTGGCGACATGCAGGAGCGCCTTGGACGGGATGCAGCCGCGGTACGTGCACACGCCGCCCGGGTTCACCTCCGGGTCGATCATCGTGACGGTCTTGCCCAGATCCGCGGCGAGATAGGCCGCGGCGTATCCGCCGGGCCCCGCGCCGATCACTGCTACTTGTGTCGATGGCATGCGTGTCTCAAGACAAATGCGGCCACGAAGGCACGAAGGCCCGAAGAAGAATCCTTCGTGACCTTCGTGCCTTCGTGGTTGCGTTGTTAAATCACCCTTGGAGCGCCAGCAGGAACGGCTGCTCGAAAGCGTCGGTGACCCAGCGCAGGAAGCGGATCGCGTCGGCGCCGTCGATCACCCGGTGGTCGTAAGAGAGCGACAGCGGCAGCATCTGGCGCGGCACGAACTGGCCGTCCTGCCAGACCGGCGCCATCCGGCCGCGCGAGATCCCGAGGATCGCGACCTCCGGGGCGTTCACGATCGGCGTGAAATAGGTGCCGCCGATGCCGCCGAGGTTCGAAATGCTGATGCAGCCGCCCTGCATGTCCTCCAGGGCGATCTTGCGGGACCGCGCCTTCTCGGAGAGCTGGTGGAGATCGACCGCGATCTCCTTGATGTTCTTCCGGTCGGCGTCCCGGATCACCGGCACGAGCAGGCCGCGATCGGTGTCGACGGCCACGCCCACGTTCACGTACTTCTTGTAGATGATCCGGTCTCCGGCCACGTCGATCGACGTATTGAACTGCGGAAACTGCTTGAGCGCCGCCGCGACGATCTTCACGGCCACCGCCGTTACCGTGAGCTGCCCGCCCGCCGCCTCGACGTCCTTCGCGTAGCGCTTGCGGATCGCCTCGAGGTTCGTGATGTCGGCCAGCTCGTGCTGCGTGACGTGCGGGATCGTGGCCCAGGCGTAGGCCAGGTGCTCGGCGGTCTTCCGCCGCACCGCGCGCATCGGCTGCGGATCGATCTCGCCCCACTTGCTGAAATCAGGCAGCGGCTCGACGGGAATGCCGGCCGGAGCCGGCGCCCCGCCGGTCCGCGGCGCGCCCGACGTAATGAGGGACTTGGCGTACGCAATCACGTCGTCGACCGCGATCCGGCCGTCGGCCCCGCTGCCGGGCACGTCGTGGATGTCCAGGCCCAGCTCGCGCGCCATCCGGCGCACGGACGGCGCGGCCGGCGCGGGCGGCTGATCCGGGGCGGCGGCCGGCTCGGCGTGCGGCCGCATCGCGCGGCTGATGGCCACGACCTTCTCGGGCACGGCGGCCGGACGCGGCCGCTCGACCGGCACGGGCGCCGCGCGCACCGGCTCAGGCTCGGCGACGGCCGGCGCCGGTTCGGGCGCGGCGGCGGCCGCGGGGACGGCAGCCGGCTGCGCGCCGCTGCCGGACACCGACAGAATCACCTGGCCGACCTTGACCTTGTCGCCTGCCTTCACGTTGACGGCCGTCACCTGCCCCGCCACCGACGAGGGCACCTCGATCGTGGCCTTGTCGGTCTCGAGCTCGACGACCGGCTGCTCGCGGGCGATCGTGTCGCCCACGGCCACCAGCACACGCAGCACATCGCCGGACGCGATGTTCTCGCCCAGCTCGGGAAGCTTGAAATCACTCACGTCGAAAACCCTTTCACGAGATCGCGGGGTTCGCTTTCTCGGGATCGATCTCGAGAGCTCGAATGGCGTCGGCGACGACCGACGGCGCCAGCTGGCCGTTGCGCGCGAGCGCCGCCAGGGTGGCCACCACGACGTACCGGGCGTCCACTTCGAAGAAATCGCGCAGGCTCGCGCGCGTCTCACTGCGGCCGAAGCCGTCGGTGCCGAGCGCCGTGATCGGCCGCGGCACCCACCGCGAGAGCGTGTCCGGCAGCGCCTTGACGTAGTCGGACGCCGCCACCAGCACGCCGGGCGCGTCCGCGACGGCCTGCGTGATGTACGGCACCTTCGGCGTGTCCGCCGGGTGCAACAGGTTCCAGCGCTCGCACGCGTGGGCGTCGCGGTACAGCTGGCTGTAGCTCGTCACGCTCCACACGTCGGCGCCCACGTTGTACGTGCTCTCGAGGATCGCCTGCGCCTTCACCACCTCCGGCAGGATCGCGCCGCTGCCGAACAGCTGCGCGCGCAGCGTCGCCTTCGGCTTGGACGATCCGCGGAACCGGTAGAGGCCCTTCAGAATCCCTTCGCGCGCGCCCTCCGGCATCGCCGGCATCTCGTACTGCTCATTCATCACCGTGAGGTAATAGAAGACGCTCTCGCCGTCGACGTACATCCGGCGGATGCCGTCCTCGACGATCACGGCGAGCTCGTAGGCGTACGCGGGGTCGTAGGCGAGGCAGTTCGGATACGCCATCGCGAACAGCTGGCTGTTGCCGTCCTGGTGCTGCAGGCCCTCGCCGGCCAGCGTCGTGCGGCCCGACGTGCCGCCCAGCAGGAACCCGCGCGTGCGCGAGTCGCCGGCGGCCCAGATCAGATCGCCGATGCGCTGGAAGCCGAACATCGAATAGTAGATGAAGAACGGGATCGTGTTCACGCCGTGCGTGGCGTAGGCCGTGCCCGCGGCGATGAACGACGACATCGCGCCGGCCTCGTTGATCCCCTCTTCGAGAATCTGGCCGTCGGACGCCTCTTTGTAATAGAGGAGCGTGTCCACGTCGACCGGCTCGTACATCTGGCCCGAGTGGGCGTAGATGCCGACCTGGCGGAACAGCGCCTCCATGCCGAAGGTGCGCGCCTCGTCGGGGACGATCGGCACCACGAAGGGGCCGAGATCCTTGTCGCGCAGCAGCTTCGCCAGCAGCCGCACGAACACCATCGTCGTCGAGGCTTTGCGATCGTCGGTGCCCTTGAAGAACTCTTCGAAGAGATCCGGTGCGGCCGCCGGGAGCGGCGGCGCCTGCGCCTTGCGGGTCGGCACGTAGCCGCCGAGCGCCTGGCGCCGCTCGCGCATGTAGCGGACCTCGATGCTGTCCTCCGACGGCCGGTAGAACGGCGCCTTTGCGATCTCGGTGTCCGACACGGGAATCGAGAACCGCGTGCGGAAGGCCCGCAGCTCGTCCTCGTTCATCTTCTTCTGCTGGTGGGTGATGTTCTTGCCTTCGCCGGCCTCGCCGAGGCCGTACCCCTTGATCGTGCGGGCCAGCACGACGGTGGGCGATCCCTTGTGCTCGACCGCGGCCTTGTAGGCGTTGTAGACCTTGATCGGGTCGTGGCCGCCGAGCGTGAGCTTCTTCAGCTGGTCGTCCGACAGGTGCTTGACCATGTCGAGCAGGCGGGGATCGGCGCCCCAGAAGTGCTCGCGGACGTAGGCGCCCGACTCGACCGCGTACTTCTGGTACTGGCCGTCGACGACCTCGCCCATGCGCTTCATGAGCAGCCCGTCGCGGTCCTTGGCGAGCAGATAGTCCCACTCCCGGCCCCAGAGCACCTTGATCACGTTCCAGCCCGCGCCGCGGAACGCGGCTTCGAGCTCCTGGATGATCTGCCCGTTGCCCCGCACCGGGCCGTCGAGCCGCTGCAGGTTGCAGTTGACGACGAAGATCAGGTTGTCGAGCTTCTCGCGCGACGGCAGCGTGATGGCGCCGAGCGCCTCCGGCTCGTCGGTCTCGCCGTCGCCGAGGAACGCCCACACCTTCGAGGTCGACTTCGGCCGCAGGCCGCGATCCTCGAGGTAGCGCATGAAGCGCGCCTGGTAGATCGCCATGATCGGACCCAGGCCCATCGACACCGTGGGGTACTCCCAGAAGTCGGGCATCAGCCACGGGTGCGGATACGACGAGAGGCCGCCGCCGGGCTTCAGCTCGCGGCGGAAGTTCTCGAGCGCGCGCTCGTCGAGGCGCCCCTCGAGATACGCGCGGGCGTACACGCCCGGCGCCGCGTGGCCCTGGAAGAACACGACGTCGGCGTCGGGGCTGTCGTGGCCGCGGAAGAAATGATTGAAGCCGACCTCGAACAGCGTGGCCACTGACGCGTACGTCGAGATGTGGCCGCCGATGCCCTCAGCCGCCTTGTTCGCCTTCACCACCATCGCGGCGGCATTCCAGCGGACGAGGCTCTTGATCCGGCGCTCGATGTCCGGACTGCCCGGCATCAGCACCTGGTCGTCGGCCGCGATCGTATTGATGTAGGGCGTGTTCGCGGAAAACGGCAGCTTCACGCCGTTTTCGGTGGCATGGGTCGCGAGTTCCTTGAGCAGCCGGGCCACCTTGACCGGCCCGCCGCTCTGGAGGACATAATCAAGAGACTCGAGCCACTCGCGCGTTTCGACCGAATCGAGCTCGGCGGCGTCTTTCTGAACTGGGTTTCGCACGACTGCGCGTTCCTTTCGCTCTCGGGGCTGCGTTAACCTCCTATTTTAACCTTCACGGTAAGGAAACGGGAAGCCATGCGCCGACACCTGATGGCCTTCATTTTCGTCGCTTTGCCGTTGGCGGCCGTCATGGCGGCCGCGCAGTCGGCGACGGCGCCCGCGCCATCCGCGTCCGGGCTCGACCTCGCGGCCATCGACCGCGGCGCCAGTCCGTGCACCGACTTCTACGCGTTCGCCTGCGGCGCCTGGTCCCGGGCGAACCCCGTGCCGGCGGACCGCCAGCGCTGGGGGCGCTTCGACGAGCTGCAGGATCGGAACTTCACGTTTCTGCGCCGCATCCTCGAGACGCCGGGCGGCCAGGGCGATGAGCGCAAGGCCCGCGACTACTACGCCGCGTGCCTCGATACGGCCGCCATCGAACGCGGCGGCCTGTCGCCGCTCGAACCGCAGCTGCAGCGCATCGCCGCGCTCGCCGGCCTCGACGGTCTGCCGGCGCTCCTGGCCGGCCTGCACACCATCGGCGTGAACGCGCTCTTCCGGTTCCGCGCGGACACCGACGCGCACGACGCGACGCGCGAGATCGCCGACGTCGACCAGGGCGGGCTCGGCCTGCCCAACCGCGACTACTACACGAAGACCGACGCGCCCTCGGTCGCCCTGCGCGCGAAGTACGTCGCGCACCTCGAGCGGATGCTGGGGCTGCTCGGCGACGCGCCGGCGCGCGCCGCCGCCGGTGCGCAGGCGATCATGGCGTTCGAGACCGCCCTCGCCGAGGCATCCGAGGCCCCGGTCGAAAGACGCAATCCGGCCACGACGGATCACCCGATGACGGTCGACCAGCTCCAGGCGCTCACGCCCGGCTTCGACTGGAGCGGGTACCGCGCCGCGGGCGGCGCGCCGGCGTTCTCATCCCTCAACGTGGACGCCCCCGACTTCCTGAAGGCGATGGACGCCCTCCTCGCCGCGACCCCGGTCGCCACCCTCCAGACCTACCTGCGCTGGCGCCTGGTCGCCGCCTCGGCCACCATGCTGCCCGCGGTGTTCGACGAGGCCAACTTCGATTTTTACGGCCGGACGCTCGCCGGCCAGAAGGCGCAGCTGCCGCGCTGGCGCCGCTGCGTGTCGGCGACCGACGCCGCCGTGGGCGAGGCCCTCGGCCAGGCGTTCGTCGCCGAGGCCTTCGGTCCGCAGTCGAAGGCCGACATGCTCGGCATGGTGCAGGACATCAAAGGCTCCATGGCGAACGACATCGCGAGCGCCGACTGGATGAGCGCCGAGACGAAGCAGGCCGCGAAGGCCAAGCTGGATGCCGTCGTCGACCGCATCGGCTACCCGGACACGTGGCGGCGCTACGACTCGATGACCGTCGGCGCGGCGACCGCGCTCGCGAACCGGCAGCAGGCCAACGCGTTCGACTGGCGGCGCGAGATGGCGAAGATCGACAAGCCCGTGGACCGCGGCGAGTGGTCGATGACGCCGCCGACCGTGAACGCCTACTACAGCCCCGATCGCAACAACATCAACTTCCCCGCCGGCATCCTGCAGCCGCCCTTCTATCAGGGCGAGCGCGACCCGGCCGTGAACTACGGGGCGGCCGGCGCGGTCGTCGGCCACGAGCTGACGCACGGCTTCGACGACCAGGGGCGGAAGTACGACCCCGAGGGCAACCTGCGCGACTGGTGGACCGCCGCCGACGGCGCGAAATTCGAGGAGCGCGCCAGCTGCATCGCGAACGAGTACCGAAGGCTTTCAGGTGGACGCCGACACGCACCTGAACGGCCGGCTCACGCTCGGCGAGAACACGGCGGACAACGGCGGCGTGCGCCTCGCGTTCCTCGCGTACCTCGCCGGGCCCGGCGCCAACGCCCCCGCGAATCTCGACGGCTTCACGCCCCAGCAGCGCTTCTTCCTCGGCTACGCCCAGATCTGGTGCGAGAACCGGACGCCGGAGTACGACCGGATGCAGGCGCTCACCGACCCGCATTCGCCCGGACGCTTTCGCGTGAACGGCGTCGTCTCGAACATGCCGGAATTCCAGCGGGCGTTCGCGTGCCGCGCCGACGCGCCCATGGTGCGGCAGAACGCATGCCGCGTCTGGTAGCGCAGGCGCTGCTGAACGCGCAGCAGGCGATCGTCGCCTGCGAGCGGTGCCCGCGCCTGCGCGCCTACGGCGCGCGGGTCGCGCGCGAGAAGCGGCGCGCCTATCGCGACGACGTGTACTGGGGCCGGCCCGTGCCCGGGTTCGGCGACCCGCGCGCCCGCCTCCTCATCGTCGGGCTCGCCCCCGCGGCGCACGGCGCCAACCGCACCGGCCGCGTCTTCACCGGCGACGGCGCGGGCGGATCGAGCGGGTTCCTCATGGCCTCGCTGCACCGCACGGGCTTCGCCAACCAGCCCACGTCCGAGCGCGCCGACGACGGCCTGCGGCTGCGGGACGCGTTCATCGCGATGGCCGTACGGTGCGCGCCGCCCGACAACAAGCCGACACCCCGCGAAATCGCCAACTGCCGCATCCACTTCGACGCCGAGTTCGACGCACTGCCGCGCGTCGGCGTCGTCGCCGCGCTCGGCAAGGTCGCGTTCGACGCCACGCTGCACCTGCTCGCCCGGCACGGCACGACGTTCGCGCGCCGCCCCGCCTTCGGCCACGGCGCCCGCGTGGAACTGCCTGACGGCCGCGTGCTGCTCGGGTGCTACCACCCGAGCCGCCAGAACACGCAGACCGGCAAGCTCACGAAGGGGATGATCGATGACGTCTTCGCGCTCGCGCGGGACGTCATCGAGACGAGGTTCTAAAGGTTCCAAAGGTTCTGGGGGTTCTGAAGGTCGGGTTCTCGGTTCCAGGGGTTCAGAGGTTCTAAGGGTGCTGGCGGCGCGGACGCCGCGTAGTCGGAACCACTGAACCCTCGAACCCTCGTACCTTGGAACCCGACCCCCAGAACCTCCAGAACCCCTGGAACCTTTAGAACCGCTGCTTCCAGTAGAACCGCTGCATCCAGGAACTCCCTGTGCCGCGCGGTGTCCAACTGAGTACGGGAGGCTCCGATGCTCACACGCACCCTCGTGGCGGCGTCGTTTGCCGGACATCTGATCGTGCTCACCGTGATCGGCGTCGTGCAGGCTCTCGCGATGGGGCCGCTGCCGCAGCCGCGCCATCCCCTCGATCCCTTCGTCGTTCACCTGGTGCGGCTCGGCGACATCGAACTGCCGCCGATGCCGCGCGCGGAGGCGCGGCCGCCGGGCAGGGCGGACGCATCGAGCGCGCCCGTGGTGCGGACGGCCTCGCCGACCGTGGCGGCGCCCCTCGAACCGCAGACGGGCATCCGGCCTGAGACGGATCTCGATCGCGCGTTCGGCGCGCGCGGCATCGGCGGCGGCGAGCCCGCGATCCGATCGCTCGGCAGTCTCGGCCAGTCGCTCGGCGGCCCCGTGGCGCTGCCGGAGGCGCCGCCACGCCCGGCCGGACCGGTGCGGCTGCATCAGGGCATCGCGCCGCCCGTTCCGATCTCGATGCCGACGCCGATTTACCCGGCGATCGCCCGCACGGCGCGCGTCGACGGCATCGTGATCCTCGACGTCGTCATCGACGAGACGGGGCGCGTGACCGGCGCGAAGGTGCTGCGATCGATTCCCTTGCTGGACAAGGCGGCCATCGACGCGATCACGTCGTGGCGCTACGAACCGGCCAGGCTGAACGGGATCCCGATCGCGATTTCGATGACGGTGACCGTACGCTTCACGTTGAACGGTCGGTGAAGCGCAGCGGTTCTGGAGGTTCCAGGGGTTCCGGGGGTTCTGGAGGTCGGGTTCTGGGTTCTAGAGGTTCAGAGGTTCTACGGGTGCTTGCGGCGCGGACGCCGCGTAGTCGGAACCGCTGAACCCTCGAACCTGTCGAACCCAGAACCCGACCTCCAGAACCCCCAGAACCCCTGGAACCCCTAGAACCTCTTCGACAGTTGGGACGATCACGTCCGGCCGATCCGTGATGAGCGCGTCGACGCCCCACGACAGCAGGCGGCGCGCGTCGGCCTCGGTGTCGACGGTCCAGACCTGCACGGCGAGCCCCGCGCGATGCATGGCGGCCACGAAGCGCGGCGAGACGACGCGCGTCCGGCCCGCGCGCTCCGGCACCTGGAAGCCGCCGTACGCCGGCCGCGACGGCGTCAGACCGATCCACGACCGGTAGAGCGCCCATCGCACTTCCTCACGCCAGGCGCTCGTCGCGATCGCCGGCTCGATCGCGCGCGCCGCCGGCAGGGCGCGCGCCGCAAACGCGCCGAGGCACACGCGGTCCACCGCGTCCGCGGCGCGCACGACGTCGACGACGGCGCGCGCGAGGGCTGCGGTGTCGGCCTTGAGCTCGATGATGACGCGCACGCCGGTGAACCGCGCCAGCACGTCGGCGAGCCGCGGCACGCCGATGCCCTGCCCCCGAAAGGGGAACCCGCCGTCCCGCGCGAAGCGATAGCCGGCGTCGGCCGCGGCCAGCTCGTCCGCGGTGCGCGCCGCGATCGGGCCGCTGAGGTCGGTGGTGCGTTCCAGCGTCGGGTCGTGATGCACGACGACGACGCCGTCGCGCGACAGGTGCACGTCCAGCTCGAGCCCATCGGCACCGACCGCCAGGCCGCGCTCGAACGCGGGCATCGTGTTCTCGGGGGACAGGCCGCTTCCGCCGCGGTGCGCGAAGACGAGCGGCCCCACGGCGTCGAAAAAGGCGGCGCGGGACACGGGCGGTAGTCTAACCGTTACTGATAGAATCGATTCATGACGGGCCCTTTTCAGACCCTGGGGGAACTGCGCCGCTCCGGACGGGCGACGCGCCCCGTAAAACAGGAAATCCGCGACAACCTCGTCGAGAAGCTGCGCACCGGCGCGCCGCTGTTTCCCGGCATCGTCGGCTACGACGAGACCGTGATCCCGCAGCTGGTCAACGCCATCCTCTCGCGACACAACTTCATCCTGCTCGGCCTGCGCGGACAAGCGAAGAGCCGCATCCTGCGCGGTCTCGTCGATCTGCTCGACCCGGTCGTGCCGGTCGTGCCGGGCTGCGAGATTCACGACAACCCCCTCGCGCCGATCTGCGCGTCGTGCCGCGCGCGCGTCGCGGTCGAGGGCGACGACCTGCCCCTGGGCTGGCTCCCGCGCGAGGCCCGCTTCGTCGAGAAGCTGGCGACGCCCGACGTGACGATCGCCGACATGGTGGGCGACATCGATCCGATCAAGGCGGCCCAGGGCGGACTCAACCTGGCCGACGAGCTGACCATGCACTACGGGCTGCTGCCGCGGGCCAACCGCGGCATCTTCGCCGTGAACGAGCTGCCGGACCTCGCCGGCAAGATCCAGGTGGGCCTGTTCAACATCCTTCAGGAGGGCGACGTCCAGATCAAGGGCTACCCCGTCCGCCTGAAGCTCGACGTCTTGCTGGTCTTCACCGCGAACCCGGAGGACTACACGGCGCGCGGCAAGATCATCACGCCGCTCAAGGACCGCATCGGGTCGGAGATTCGCACCCACTACCCCCAGACGCGGCAGAACGCGATGACCATCACCGAGCAGGAAGCGTGGACGACACGCCCCGGCGGCCTGCCGGTCGAGATCCCGTCGTACGTGCGCGAGGTGGTCGAGGAAGTGGCGTTCCAGGCGCGCGCGGACCGGAAGATCGACAAGCGGTCCGGCGTGAGCCAGCGGCTGCCGATCACCACGCTCGAGCTGGTCGTGTCGAACGCCGAGCGCCGCGCCTTGCAGCACGGCGAACCGGTCGCCGTGCCGCGCGTCACCGATCTCTATGCGGCGCTGCCGTCGATCACCGGCAAGTTCGAGCTCGAGTACGAGGGCGAACTGCGCGGCGCCGAGCAGATCGCGCGCGATCTGATCCGCGCGGCGGTCGGCACCGTCTTCACCGGGATGTTCGACGGCGTGGACACCAAGACGGTCGTCGAATGGTTTGACCTCGGCGGCGTGCTGCCGCTGGGCGACACCACGCCGGCCGAGCAGCTGGTCGCCGACACGCGGGGCGTCCAGGGCCTCGGCGACCTGGCGGTCCGCGCGGGGCTGCCGCCCGACGCGAACGCGCCCTGGCGCGCGTCGACCATCGACTTCGTGCTCGAGGGGCTGTACGCGCAGAAGAAGATCAGCCGCAGCGACGATCGCGGCTACGCGGCCGCCGAGACCGCGCCGCGCCGGCCGCGCCGCGAGGAGCCGATGCTCGAGGAAGAGCTGCGCATGCCGGGCACGGGAAGCAAGAAGAAGTACTACAACTAGTGAAGTACCGCTACACGAAGTACACCGGCGACGATCTCGCGGACCTCGACATCGCGGATCTGGTCTCGAAGCTGTCCGATCTGCTTCTCTCGAGCGGCTTCGCGAACCCGTACGGCGACGAGGACGATCGGACGATGCAGGCGCTGCACGATGCGATCCTCGACGCGCTGTTCAACGGCGGCCTGCTGCCCGAGGAGACCATCGAGCGCCTGCTCGGCGACCCGGCCGACGGCGATCAGTCCGAGCTGCGATCGGAGCTCGAGGACCTGATTCAGAAGATCATCGAGCAGATGGGCGCCGAGGGCTACATCACGACGCCGCCCGACCTCGACGCCGAGCGCCAGCGCCGGGGGCGCGGGGGGCGGGGCGAGGCGCAGCCGCCGCTGACCTTCGAGGTCACCGACAAGACGCTCGATTTCCTCGGCTACCGCGCGCTGCGCGACCTGCTCGGGTCGCTCGGCAAGAGCAGCTACGGCCGGCACGACACCCGCGAGCAGGCGACGGGGGTCGAGACCACGGGCGCGCCCAAGCCGTACGAGTTCGGCGACACGCTCAACCTCGATCCGGGCAGCACGCTGCTGAACGCCGCGCAGCGCGCGGCCCGCAGCGGGCGCGGCGGCACGGGCCGCCTCGACGTGGCCCGCGAGGACCTGATGGTCGTGCAGGGCGAGTACCAGAGCTCGTGCGCGACCGTGCTGATGCTCGACTGCAGCCACAGCATGATCCTCTACGGCGAAGATCGCTTCACGCCGGCCAAGCGCGTCGCGCTCGCGCTCGCGCAGCTGATCAAGACCCAGTACCCGGGCGACGCGCTGAAGGTCGTGCTGTTCCACGACTCGGCCGAGGAGATCCCGCTGGCCGAACTGGGGCGCGTCCGCGTGGGGCCGTACTACACGAACACGCGCGAGGGCCTGCGCCTCGCCCGGCGGATCCTGGACCGCCAGGGCAAGGACATGCGGCAGATCATCATGATCACCGACGGCAAACCCTCGGCCCTGACCCAGCCCGACGGGCGCATCTACAAGAACGCGTTCGGCCTCGACCCGTTCATCGTGGCCGAGACCTGCGCCGAGGTCGCCGCGTGCCGCAAGAGCGGCATCATGATCAACACGTTCATGCTCGCCCGGGACTACGACCTGGTCAGCTTCGTGCGGCGCGTGGCGGACATCTGCAAAGGCAAGGCGTACTTCACGACGCCGTACACCCTGGGCCAGTACGTCCTGATGGACTACATGGACAAGAAGACGAAGACGATTCACTGACAGGCGAGCCGTGCAGGACCTGCTCCCCCTCTTCCCGCTTCCCAACGTCGTCCTCTTCCCCAACGTGTTCCTGCCGCTGCACGTCTTCGAGCCGCGGTACCGCGACCTGGTGGCCGACGCGGCGGGCGCGGACCGGCTGATCGGCATGGTGCTGCTCCGGCCGGGCTGGGAGGGTGAGTACGAGGGGCGGCCGCCCGTTTATTCGGTCGGCTGCAGCGGCGTCATCACGCACATGGAGCGGCTCCACGACGGCCGCTATAACATCGTGCTCCGCGGCCTGGAGCGCTTCCGGGTCCTGTCCGAGGACACCGGACGCAGTTACCGGCGCGCGCGCGTGGAGCGCCTCGTCGAGTGTGAGCCGCCGGCCGAGGAGCGTGAGCAGATCCGCCAGTGCCGCGGGCGGCTGGAGCAGCTGCTCGCGCCGATCGTCGAGCGGACCGGCAACGATCCGAAGCTCACGTCGTCGATGGCCGACGAAGATCTGGTCCACGCCCTCGCGCAGTACCTCGACCTCGAACCCATCGAGAAGCAGGCCATCCTCGAGCGCGAGTGCCTCCTGCGCCGCGCCGAGTCGCTCGTCGAGCTGCTCGAGATGAAGGTGCTGATGTCGCGGACAGCTGGGATGCCAGGCATCGCGCATTAGGCCTGTGAGGCGAGATATAGGCCTATCAGTGACCTGTAAGACGGTTACTGACGAAAATAGCCGCCCCTCCCGCACAATGCTGTTGCCAGACGTCGACGCGCGCCGATAGACTACCGGGACAGTCCCCACTGCTCCCCCGAGCATCCGAGCGAGCCTTGCACACACAGACGATCCTCGTCGTCGACGACGACCTCGGCACCCTTGAAACGGCGGCTTTCGTCGTGCGCAGGCTCGGATTCGAACCCGCGACGGCCGCCTCCGGCGCCGACGGCCTCTCAGCCGCCCGCGCGACGAGTCTCGCGCTGGGCGTGATCGATCTGCGCCTGCCGGACATGTCCGGCACCGAAGTCATTCGCGCCCTCCGAGCCTCCGATGCCGACCTGCCCGTCATTCTGATCAGCGGATTCATGACCGTGCCCGACGCCGTCGAGGCGATGCGGCTCGGGGCGAAGGACGTGATCGAGAAGCCGATCTCGGTCGAGGCGCTGGAAGCGCGCATCGCGCGCGCCCTCGGCCTCCCCCCACCGGCCCAGCCGCTCTTGATCCCGGAGACCGCGGTGCGGTGGCTCTCCGACGAATCGATCGCGCAGGGGGGCCGCGGGCCGCGGCCGACCTCGACGGCGGAGCGCTGGGCGCGCCTGGTCCTGCGCGCCTGCCAGTCGGACGGCGACCTGCGAACGCTCGAGCAGTGGGCGGACTTTGCGAGCGTGAGCTACAGCAGCCTGTGCGAGACGTGCCGGCTCCTCAACATCCAGCCGCAGAACGCCCGCGATCTCGCGCGCGTGCTGCGCGCGCTGCTGCACCTGCAGCGCGACACCTGGGACGTGGCCCCGCTGCTCGACGTGAGCGACGGCCGGACGCTGCGGGGCATCCTGCACCGCGCAGGCCTCGACAGCGCGCCGCCGGGCGGCGCGATGACGCTGGATCGCTTCTTCGAGTCGCAGCGCTTCGTGGACCCCGCCAACGAGGGCCTGCGCAGGCTCCGGGCGCTCCTGACCGCCGCGGAGTCCTAGGCCAGGCGGGCGGCGATCGCCTCGATCGCCTTCCGGCCGTGGAAGCGGCCGTTCTCGATGAAGATCGTCCCCGTGTCGCGCCCCGCCAGCGCGCCGCCCGCCACGAAGAGGCCTTTCACGTTGGTTTCGAACGTCTCGGGGTCGAATCGCGGGGCCTGACGGTCGTTGAGGGTCACGCCCGCCGCCGTCATGAGGTCCCAGTTCGGGTGGTAGCCTGTCAGCAGGTACACGGCGTCGGCGGGGATTTCTTCTTTATCACTGGTCGCGGGGCCCCACCCCCGCTCCCCTGCCGTGTTTCCCTGTGCCTCGGCCTCGAGCGTAGACTCTCGGCCTCGGCTGTCCGTGCTTTCCACGACCACCGAGGTCGCGCGAATCTCGGTGATGGACGCGTTGAAGCGCGCGGCGATCGACCCTTCCGTGATGCGGTTCTCGATGTCCGGGCGCACCCAGTACTTGATCGTCGACTTCAGCTCGGCGTGGCGGTGCACGAGGGTGACCTGCGCGCCGGCGCGAAACAGCTCCAGCGCCGACTCGGCCGCCGAGTTGCCCCCGCCCACGACCACCACGCGCTTGCGGTAGTACGGATGCGGCTCGCTGTAGTAGTGATGGACGTGCGGCAGGTCCTCGCCGGGCACGCCGATCAGATTCGGGAAGTCGTAGTACCCGGTGGCGATGAGCACGGTCCGGGCGTGGCGCGCGCGGCGGACGCCGCGCGGCGACGTCGTCTCCATCACGAAGAGGTGCTCCTCGGCGGGATCCTCGTCGGGCTCCCGGCCGAGGGTGACCACCTCCTCGTCAAAGGCAATCTGCAGGTCGAACGCGTCGACGACGCGGCGGTAGTAGCGGAGCGCCTCCACGCGCGTCGGCTTCTCGAACGGCGACACGAGCGGGACTCCGCCGATTTCGAGCAGCTCCGGTGTCGTGAAGAACACCATCTGCGGCGGGAAGTGGAAGATCGAGTTGACGAGGACGCCTTTCTCGATCACCTGGTAGTCGAGGCCATGCTCCTTGGCGGCGATGGCGGCGGCGAGGCCGGAGGGACCGGCACCCACAATCAGCAGGTCGCGAACGGACATCTCACTATCTTACCGGTGGGTCGCGGCGTGCCCGGCGCGGGGGCCACCGCCATCCGGTGGGCCAAAAAGCCCGCTCAGGACACCAAACGGCCAATTCGCTGAAAGTGCGCGCGGACAAGCCCCTTTTTGTCTATGATTTAGCGCAATTGCGGCGCGTACGGACCGGCGTGGGCCGGCCCCGCTCCGCGCGGAATTCACACCTAGCTGGAGAGGTACTGCATGCACGCGCCCATCAAGTACGTCGAGAAGGGGCTCTCGGTGGCCGCCAACGGCGCCTGGGTGGTGTTCAGCCGGCTCAACCGCATTATCGCGGAACCCGTCGTTCACGCCGAAGTGGTCGGACAAGCCGCTGCTGAAGTCCTAGGAGAAGACCAAGCCGCCGCTCGGCTGGCCGCGCGAGACCGACTCGCTGTGCCCGGTCTGCACGCGCGAAGCGCGGCAGGAGATTCTCGACGGCAAGAAGGACGTGAGCGTCCTGCTGAACGAGAAGGTCGGCGAAATCAAGGCGACGATTCTCGAGCGCGACGGCAAGATCCTGATGGTGAAGGACTGCCCCCTTCACGGCCACTTCGAGGACGTGATGGCGATCGACACGGACTTCTTCAAGCACCTCGAAGAGGTCTTCCCGGGCCGCGACATCCGCGCGCACAGCGACGAGAAGCTGCACAACCACGGCAGCAGCACGATCCAGCACGGCCGCGGCTCGGTGCTGACGGTGGACCTCACCAACCGCTGCAACATGATGTGCGACCCGTGCTTCATGGACGCGAACCAGGTCGGGTTCGTCCACGAGCTGACGTGGGACGACATCAAGACGGTGCTCGACAACGCGATCACGCATCAAGCCGCGACGCCAGATGTCGGTGCAGTTCTCGGGCGGCGAGCCGACGATCTCGCCCTACTTCCTCGACGCGGTCCGCTACGCGCGCAAGGTCGGCTACAACAGCGTCCAGGCGGCGACCAACGGCATCGAGTTCGCCAAGGACCCGGAGTTCGCGAAGGCGGCGGCCGAGGCCGGCCTGCGCTACGCGTACCTCCAGTTCGACGGCATCGGCAACGCCGCCAACGCGCATCGCCGCGTCGGCAACCTGTTCGACGTGAAGCTGCGCGCGATCGAGAACCTCTACAGCCGCGGGCGTGGACATCGTGCCGGTCGTGACGATCGTCAACGGCGTGAACAACGAGCAGGTCGGCCGGATCATCGAGTTCGCGCTCGACAACCCGAAGAAGATCAACTTCCTCTCGTTCCAGCCGGTCTCGTTCACCGGCCGCGACGAGGAGGTCACGCCGGAGCGCCGCGCGGCGCAGCGCTACACGCTGTCGCACCTGGCGCACGACGTGAAGAACCAGACGGGCATCGGCGAGCCGATCCGCGACTGGTTCCCGATCTCCTTCATGGGCAGCTTCACCGACTGGGCCGACGTCACGCACGGCGCCGAGAAGGAGTTCGGCCAGCTCACCTGCGGCTGCCACCCGAACTGCGGCGTCGGCATGGCGGTCATGATCGACAAGGAAACCAAGGAGGCCGTGCCGGTCACGGCGTTCCTCAAGGCCGAGCAGCTCGCCAAGGACGTCGCCGCAGGTCACCGACGCCGGCCGCGGCCGGTTCCTGTCGGTGTTCGGCATGGCGCTCGCGCTGGTGCGCAACTACGACTCGTTCAAGTCGCCGACGCACTTCAAGCTGACGGACCTGCTGAAGAAGTTCGACAAGACCTTCGGCGCGACCAAGTCGGCCGAGAAGGGCAAGTACGGCCGCGTCGAGGGCGATCGGACGATCGGACGACATCGCCAAGCGCCGCGCCGACCGCTGGAACTTCCTGTTCATCGCCGGCATGTGGTTCCAGGACCTGTTCAACTACGACTTCCGCCGTACCGAGATGTGCATCATCCCGTATGCCACGCAGCAGGGCGAAATCTCCTTCTGCGCCTACAACACCGGCATCGGCTGGCGCAACATCATCGAGAAGATGCACATGACGGCCACCCTCACCAAGTGGTACGAGGAGCACGGCCGCCACGAAATCTTCGCCGGCGGCAAGGCCGTGCCGCTCAACTCGACCGAGCACTCGCTGCAGCTGAACGCGGAAGCCGTGCGCGCCGGCGCCCAGACCGACCTCGACGAGCTCGGCATCGCCAAGAACGCCCGCGAGGAGAAGCTCAAGGCGCGCCAGGGCGGGGCCGACAAGGACGAGAAGCTACCACGCCGAGATGGCCAAGCTCTACGCCCAGCATGTCCTCAAGGAGCAGCCCACCCTGCAGATCCAGGGCCTCGGCGGCTCGAAGAAGAAGCAGGACGTGCAGGAAGTCCTGCACGATAAGGAAACCCTGTAGGGGTTAGGGATAAGGGCCGGCAGAGCAATCTGCCGGCCCTTTTTCTTGTACCGGGATCTGACTGACGACTAGTGACCAGCGACTGGCGACTACCGTGCCCGGTAGTCGATCATCACGTTGCTGATCACGGCGATGGGCCGGCCCGGCGACGTGTAGGTCGCGGCGCCGTCCAGCCGCTCCACCATCACCTTCTCCCCGAGCACGCTCACCTCGGTCTCGGCCTGCGGGATCGTGATCCGCACATGCTCGGTGCCGGTCGGGACGACCGCCTTCACGCCCATCGGCCCGACGTCGCTCTTGATCCGGTCCACGATGTCGGCGGCGCCGCGGAACTCGTTCTGGACCACGGCCCGGCTGAGGAGCGTGTTGTCCATCGTGAGCACGCCGATCACGGCCGTGTACCGCGTGTAGGCGCGGTTGGCGCGGACCTGCTCCTCCGAGTACGTGTGGCGGTTGTGCAGGTCGAAGGTGAGGAAGGCGTCGCCGCGATGCCGCGGAATGGTGATGTGGATGCCCTCGGCCGGATCACGGCCCGTGAGCACGTCGCAGAACGTGAGCTGCGTCTTCAGGCCGACGCCGAGCGTCGCCGGGCAGTGCATCTCGGGCGCCTCGGTCGTGCGGCGCGCCTGCGCCCGGGCGACGATAGCCGCCGGCGGCAGCGCGGCGAACGTCGCGGCGGCGCAGATGGCGGCGATCGCGCGGATCAGTCGCGGCATGCGCTCTCTTCCACCGCGGCGTCGCCCATGCCGATGCCGCGGTGGCGCAGCTTGATGAGCTCGAGGAACTCCGAGCGCGTTCGCGACTGCTCGCGGAACGCGCCCAGCATGGCGCTCGTCACCGCGGTCGAGTTCTGCTTTTCCACGCCCCGCATCGACATGCACAGGTGGGTCGCTTCCATGACGACGGCCACGCCGAGCGGCGCGATCTTGTCCTGAATCGTTTCGGCGATCTGGTTCGTGAGGCGCTCCTGCACCTGCAGGCGCCGGCTGAACACGTCGACCAGCCGCGGAATCTTGCTCAACCCGATCACGCGCGTGGTCGGGATGTAGGCGATGTGGCATTTGCCGAAGAACGGCAGCAGATGGTGCTCGCACAGGCTGTAGAAATCGATGTCTCTGACGATCACCATCTCGCTGTAGTCGACGGTGAACAACGCGCCGTTGATCACCTCGTCCACGTCGGCGTCGTAGCCGCTCGTCAGGAAGCGCAAGGCCTTCTCGACGCGCTTCGGGGTGTCGCGAAGCCCCTCGCGCGCGGGGTCCTCGCCCAGGTCGGCCAGCAGGCGCCGGATGAGATCCTGCATCCGTCTATTCTACCTTTGGCACCTCCACTCCCCTCCTTGGCCCCATCCGAGGCCACCGTCCGCCCCATCTCAACCTTGCGCGGCCGGCGCCAGGGCAAAAACGGCCTGAACGGACCGGCTCGCCTTGGCACGAATCCTGAACTCACGACCGCCAGAAAGGGGGCGTCCGATGGCACTACCCGCCACGCTGCAGGTCGAAGCTGCGACGGTCGCGCCCGCGCTGGTGCTCGAGCCACCGGTACTGCCCGCGCACACGCCCGCGACGGTGGTGGTCGTCGACGGCGGCGAGCACGTGCTCGATCTGCTGGAGACGGTCCTCGGCGCCGGCCCCTTCGACATCGTCGTCGTCGAGTCCAGCCGGCACGCCTACTCGCACATCCGCCGGGTGCAGCCCGCCCTGGTGATTCTATCGGTCCGCTTCGAGGACCCGATGGGGTTCCAACTGCTCTCGATGCTCGCGGCGGACGACGCCACCCGGCGCATTCCGATCCTGATCCACTCGGCCGGGGAGGAACCGTCGCCCTCGAGCGGCACCGCTTGGGACGGAGCCGCTATGCTATAGTCGGGCTCGATGCCGGGGCCACGCGGGAACCAGCGCGACACTGAGCGCATCGGGATTCTCGGCGAACTCAACGGCGAGGTGATGGTCTTTCAGCCGATGGCCATCAAAGAGATCAGCGTCGGCGGCGCGCAGATCGAAACCAGCTTCCCCCTCCAGCTCGACTCCCTGCACGAATTCCGGCTCTCGCTCGGCGATCGATCGATCATCGTGAAGGGGCGCGTGGCGTACTGCCAGATCAGCGACGTCGATCAGGAGCTGGTGCGGTATCGCTCCGGGCTCGAGTTCACCGAGCTCTCCGAGCGCGTGCAGGCGGTCATCACCGGCTTCATCGAGGCGATCAAGGACGGCCGGCGCGCCCAGTAGCGAGCGGCCGTTAGCGCGTGATGACGGGCGGGTCGTCCCTCGACGTCGACACGTACGGCGCGACGAGGCTCTCATGGCCGGCGGCATCGACCGCCGCCACACCAAACACGTAATCGTCGATCTGCATGTTCGGCAGCACGACCTCCGTCACGTTCCCCACCAGCAGGTCGTGCTCCCAGTCGGGCCCCCAGGCTTCCCGCCAGAACACGCGATAGCCCGTGGCGCCTGGCGACGCGGTCCAGCGCAGGTGCGCGTCGTAGCCGCTCGGCGCCCGCGAGATCATCGCCCCGCCGCGCTCGCTCGTGACGCCAGGGGTGGGCGGCGCCAGGGCGAGCGTCGCCGCGGCAGCCGCGTTCACGCGGGCGTTCTGCGCCAGGTACATCGGCGAGATGCCCTCGAAGGTGTCGCGCGGGTCGTGCTGGCGCGTGAAGTTCTCGCGCGACTCGCGGAAGCCGACGGCCGCGAAGCCCGCCTGGTTGTAGGCCGAGTGATCCCCGCCGCGGTTGAAGCGGTCCGGACGCGCCATCAGCCGGACGCGATGGGACGGCACGTACCGGGCCGCCCAGCGTTGGATGTACCGCGCCAGCTCGCGCGACGGCGAGTCCTCGGGGCCTTCCGAGTACACCCGGATGCTCGCGCCGTCCACGATCCCGTTCCCGCCGCGATCGTTGCCGACGATGTCGTTGTTGAGGACCGCGATGATCGGGATGTGTTCGCTGACGGCCTTCGCCGCGTGGAGGCGCGCGCCGAACAGGCCCTCCTCCTCCCCCGCGTGACACATGAACACGAGCGTCGCGTCGAACTCGAGGCCGCTCTGGCTGAAGACACGCGCCAGCTCCATCGTCAGCGCCGTCCCGCTGCCGTCATCGTCCACGCCCGGCGCGTCGGCGTTGTCGCCGGTGAACTGGAAATCTCCGTTGGCGGCGCGCGGTGGCGCCGTGCCGCCGTTCGACGCGGACTGGCCGCCGACGATCGCGATCGTGTCGTAGTGCCCGCTGACGTACACGCGGCGCGGGCTGCGGCCGGGCAGCACCGCCATGACGTTCCGGAGCTCGACGTCACGCGTGACGCGCGTGCCCTGCTTGGCGAGCTGGTAGGTGTCGAAGCTGACCTGGAGCCGCGGGCTGTAGCTCGCCAGCTCGTCGAAGATCCACTGCCGGGCGGCGCCGATGCCCCGCGTCGGCGAGTCCGTGGACGACAGCAGGTGGCGCGTCCCGAAACTCTCGAGGTGATGGAGCAGCTCGACGAGGTGGTCCTGGGAGACCCGGCCGACCAGCGCGGTCACCTGCGGATCGAGGTCCGGCGCCTGCGCGCGAGCCGATCGCGGCGCGAACACGAACAGCGCCGCGCAGGCGGTCGCCCCGGCCAGGGCGCGGGTCCATGGTCTCATCGCGTCACTTCACTTTCAGATGCCGCAGGTAGTCGCCCGAGGCGACGCGCTGCGCGCGCCCGAGGGGGGCGTTGTAGAAGTACACCCAGGCGTCGAACACGCGGCCGTCCTCAAGCGTGACCGGGGTCTGCACGCGCGTGTAGAGGCTCGCGTCCGGCTCGCCGGGCCGGTATCCTTCAATCTCGTCGAGCGCCTCCAGGACCGCACCCGCGTCGAGCATCTCGTGCACCTCGCCCCACACCCGGCCCTCGTCCGCGGGCACGGCCGCCGGATAGATCCCCAGGTCGAACAGGGCCGCGCGGATCCAGCCGCGCCCCTCGGCCCTGAGGTGCGCGTCGATGCGGCTGCGCCCGGGACGGCGGAAGCCGCTCATCAAGGTGCCGTAGAAGAAGACGCGATCGGACACGACCGCGGGTAGTGTACGGGAAAGGAACGGAGGGCCGGAAGGCCCTAAGACAATCTTTTACCGGGGGCTGGCGTTGTTCTGGAGAGCCTGGCCGAGCAGATCGAACACCTGGGACGGCACGGCGAACGAGAGGCGCACGCTCGTGCCCTCACCCTCGACGGCCAGCGACTGGATCGCCGCCTGCAGCTCCGGACGCGAGCCGGCCTGAATCTTCGCCAGGGCCAGCAGGCCGCGCACGACATCGCGCAGGTTCGTGGCGCTCGCCTCGTCGCGGGCCTCGGCCGTGAAGACGCCGGTGATGCCGCCGTTGATGTGCGTCCCGAGCGAGAACCACGTGATGGCCGGCAGCCGCGCCATGACCGCGTCGGGCAGCTTCGCCTGCTCCGTGAGGCTGTCGAACCGTCCGACGACCCACGCGTTGTTGGTGGTGCTGAGCGACCGGACGAGATCCATGAGCTCGGTGTTGTCGGTGACGTTCTCGCCGCCGCCCTGCAGGTCCACGGCGTTGCGGAGGAGAGTGGCGCCGCCGAGCGCCGCGAGGCCGGGTTCGAGGAAGGTGAGCCCGAACGCGACGTTGGCGACGTTCGGCGTATCGCCGCCGACGGCGGCCGCCTGATCGGGCGCCGCGTCGCCGAGCCGGGAGACGAACAGGCGCTTGCCCTTGTACTCCTCTACCGTGGCCCCGTGCGACCGCATCAGCCCCTCGATCTTCACGGGGTCGAAGCGTCCGCGCGCCAGGACCAGGCCGGACCCGTGGATGCCTTCGCCCGCCGGGCTGCTGTCGGCGAACGCGACGACGCGGTCGATGTCGTGTTCGAGGTTGATGCCGGTCTGGTTTTCGAGCTCCTGCTGGCCCTGCTCGCGGTTGGGAATGGACTCGAGGGCCTGGCCGAGGCGGCGCCGGACGTCGGAATCCATGACCTGGCGGACATCCGCGAAGGCGACGATGGTGGCGGTGCGGGGGACGTACTGGAGTTCATCGGGACCGCCCTGGACGGCGCCGACGCCGGGCAGGCCCACAAAATAGGCGACCAGGCCCGTCCCCAGCCCGACGACCAGGACGAGGACCGAAGCGATGACGAAATACCGGGTCTTCGCAGTCATGGGTCTGGCTCCCGTCTGAGATGTTATACGGAATTGACGTGCCGGGCGTTCCCGGCGCCAGGCCTACTGTTCCAGCACGTACTCCCGCTTTTCCACGGCTCGCCCGGCGAGCCACAGCGTGACGGCCGTAATCACGGCCAGGGCCGCGAGGCTCACCGGCACCGACGGCACTTCCCGGAAGACCTGCATGATCACGTTCAAGGCCGAATCCTGAGGCATCTGGTGCGTCACCAGCCCCTGCAGGTAGTAGGCGATGGTGGCGCGCTTCAGGTAGCCCGGCAGCAGCATCACGCCCGGCTCCCAGCCGAAGACGAAGATCAGGCCTGCCACGAGGGGCCGCTTCAGCCGCGAGCCGGCCAGGGCGAAGACGCCGCCGTAGGTCGCCAGGCCGATGGCCAGCATCGCGAGGTCCGTCACGAGACCGGGGAACGCCGGCGCGATGCGGCCGTCGCCGGTCGGCACGATGAGGAAGAACACGAGCATCACCGAGGGCAGCACCAGCAGCACCGAGCAGGCGAGGTACGCGAGGTACTTGCCGAGCAGCACGGCCGATCGCGGAATCGGCCGGGTGAACAGGTAGGTGATCGTCCTGTCCTCCACCTCGTCGGCGATGAGCGCGGTGCCGTAGAACACGCCGAGCAGCGGGACGATGAAGCGGATGTAGAGCAGCCAGATCATCATCCCGAACACGGCCTCGCCCGACAGGCGGGCGCCGTTCACCTGCAGCCCGGCGTTGCGCAGCATGTCGACCACCTTGACGACCCCGGCGAGCACCACGGGGCCGCCGAGCAGGAGCGCGAGAAGGACCGAGCGGCGCGACCAGAGCATCTGGCCGAACGACAGGTCGAACACGCGCAGGGCGGACACGCCGAGGGCGGGACGCGGCTGGGGTTCTTGACTCATGCCTTCACCAGGTATTTGAAGACGGCCTGCAGGTTGTCGTCCGGCGAGGTCACCTCATGGATGGCGCCGCGTTCGCCGGTGGACGCCAGGTCCGTCAGGCGGCGTATAGAAGGCGTCGGGCTGCCCGGTCTGCACGACCACGGCGCCCTCCTCGAACTTCAGGCTGAGCACATCGTCGTGGGCGAGGAACTCGCGCGCGAGGCGCGCGCGGATCGCTCGGCGCGGATGAAGACGGTGTGCGGGTGCTCGTCGATGAGATCGCGGATCTGGTGGACGTTGCCCTCCGCCAGGATCCGGCCCTGGTTGATCAGGAGGATGTTCGACGTCATCGACTCGATCTCGTGCAGGATGTGGCTCGACACGATGACGCTCTTGCCGGCGCGCGCCCAGTCCTTGATCATGGCGGATCGTCTTGCGCCGCGCCAATCGGGTCCATGCCCGAGAGCGGCTCGTCGAGGATGAGCAGCTCGGGGTCGTGGGCGATGGCCTGCGCGAGCTTCACGCGCTGCCGCATGCCCTTGCTGTAGGCGCCGATCTTCTTGTCGGCCGCCTCGAGGAGGTCGACCTCGCTCGAGCGCGCGCCGGGCGAGCTCGGCGGCCTTCGCCTCGCCGACGCCGTTCAGCCGCACGAGCGCGGTGACCCACTCGAGGCCGGTCATGCGGTCGTAGAACGCGTCCTGCTCGGGACAGAAGCCGATGCGGAAGTAGAGGCCCGGGTTCTGCCAGATGGGCTCGCCGAGGACCGTGATCGAGCCCTGGCTCGGCCGGAGCTGCCCGGTGACGAGCTTCATGAACGTCGACTTCCCCGCGCCGTTCGGGCCGAGGAGGCCGGTGATGCCGGGGGGCACCGACACGGTGACGTCGTTCAGGCCGATCACCTGGCCGTACCACTTCGAGAGGTGCGCCGCGGTGATGATCGCCGTCATGCGATCACCTCGACGCCGCGCACCCGCCGCTCGAGGACGACGGCGGCGCCCGCCACGAGCGCGGCGACCATCAGCAGCGACACCGGCCACGGCGTGTCGTACTGCAGCGGCAGGCGGAAGATCGACGTTGCCGACCTGCGCGAGATCGCTCGGGGATCGAGACCCACGAGATCATCGAGCCGCCCGTGACCGCGCGCAGCACGCCGTACAGCGCCTGGCTGAAGAAGATCAGCGCGGCGTAGAGGATCGCCGACGAAGCGGCTGCTCTTCGAGAGCGAGGAGAGCGCGAGCATCGCCGCCGACGCCACGACGCAGATCGAGCACCGCGAAGAGCGTGATCGCCGGGAAGAGATACACGTTATTGCGGAAGAACGTGAAGTTGCCGGCGAACACGATCTGGATGACCAGCAGGAGCACGCCGGGGATCCACGTGATGAACAGCAGGAAGGCCATCAGGATGGCCAGCTTCCCGAAGATGTACTCGCCGCGGGTGAGCGGCTTCGACAGGTAGATCTGCAGCGCGTTGGCGCGCCGGTCGTTGGCGATCAAGCCCGCCGCCGACGTACACCGTGACGAAGAAGACGAAGAGGAGCTGCTGGTCGAGGAACTGCCGGAACGTGTCGGGCGTGGGCGCGAGGAACGCGACCTGGGCCAGCGTTGGAGGACGCGTAGATCTGAACGGCGCGCACGACGAACGGCATCCAGGCCAGGAGCAGCAGCGCGAGGAACTGCCGCTTGGCGAGCGCGGAGCGGATGCCCGCGATGGCAATGACGGACCAGGCGCGGCCGCGCGGCACGCGCTGGCCCGCATACCGCCGGTAGCCCTGATCGTGAATCGGCATCAGCGCTCACCCACCGCGCGGGCGAACACATCCTCGAGCGTCGGCACGCTCGGCCGCAGGTGGCGCACCTGCACCTTCTCGCGGGCGGCCAGGACGAAGAGCGCGCGGGGGTCGCCGTCGCCCGGCACGAACACACGCATCACGTCCTCGTCGGTCTCATGGCAATCGAGCCCCTCGGCCCGGAGCGTCGTGAGGAACGGCTCGAGTGCGCCGTCGGCCGTCTTCACCCGCAGCTCGAACACCTGGCCGCGTGCCTGCTTCAGCGACGTCGATCGGGCCCGACGCGGCCACGCGCGCCTTTGTCCATCACGATGACGTGCCGGCACGTGTACTCGACGTCGGGCAGCAGGTGCGACGAGAGGATGAGGTTCACGCCCTTGTTGAGCGCCAGGTCGCGCACGAGCTCGAGCATCTCGTCGCGGCCTTTCGGATCCATGCCGTTGGTCGGCTCGTCGAGGAACAGGAGGTCGGGATCGTGCACCAGCGCCTGCGCGAGCTTGATGCGCTGCTTCATGCCGGTCGAGTAGGTCTCGACGTTGCGGTAGCGCGCCTCGCCGAGGCCGACGTAGAAGAGCACCTCGTGCGCGCGCTGCATCGCGTCGGTCTTGGGCAGGCCGGCGAGCTCGCCGCAGTATGCGACAAGGAGACGGCATTCATGCCGGGAATGTGGCGCGTCGCTCTCGGGCATGTAGCCGACGCGGGCGCGGATATCGAGCGGCGCCGCGGCCACGTCGAGGCCGAGCACGCGCATCGTCCCGCGCGTCGGGCACGATGAAGCCGAGCAGCGCCTTGATCATCGTGCTCTTGCCCGCGCCGTTCGGGCCGAGCAGGCCGACCGCGCCGGCGGGGAACGCCGTCGTGACGTCCTCGAGCGCCCGCTGGGCGCCGTAGGCGACCGTCAGCGTCTCGAGCGTGGCGACGGCGGGAAGCTCAGCCATGTGTCAGTGGAATAGACGGTGGGCGCGCGCGCAGGTTCCGCACGGCCGGCCTACAGAGCGCCGCGCAGCCCCAGTTCCTCGGCGCGCTCGCGCAGCGCCGCGATCACGTTGCCGATGTGCTCCTCGAGCGGGAGACCCAGGATCTCGGCGCCGCCCCGCAGATCCTCGCGCTTCACCGCCCGGGCGAAGGCTTTGTCCTTCATCCGCTTCACGACCGACTTGGGCTCCAGATCCAGCACGCTCTTCGAGGGCCGCACGAGCGCGGCCGCGGTCACGAAGCCCGACATCTCGTCGCAGGCCCAGAGCGTCTTCTCGAGCAGGCTCTCGCGCGTGACGCCGCTGTAGTCGGCGTGCGAGAGGATCGCGCGCGTGACCCACTCCGGGTAGCCGCGCTCCCGCAGGATCTCGCAGCCGCGGAACGGGTGGTCCTCCGCCGACGGCCACCGCTCGTAGTCGAAGTCGTGCAGCAGCGCGACGATGCCCCAGGCCGTCCTCATCCTCGCCGAACCGGCGCGCGTAGCCCACGACCGACGCCTCGACCGCCAGCGCGTGCTTCAGCAGGCTCTCGCCCGTCGTGTACTCGTGCAGCAAGGCCCACGCCGCGTCGCGATTCAGCTCCATGCCCCGGGCATCTTACCGCAGGGGCAACGCTTTCCGAATCACGGCGATCGCCGGCGCGGGCACACCGATCGCCTCGAGCTCGGCGAGCGGCACGAAGCGCGCGTCGGCCGCGTCGCTCGCGGCGTGCAGCACGCCACCCGTCGCCCGGCACAGGAAGTCGGCGATCACGTAGTGATACGTGACGCGGCCGTCGTCGTCCGCATGGAGGGAGTCGACGACGTCGACGAGTGGGCCGACGTCCACCACGAGCCCCGTCTCCTCGAGCAGCTCGCGCGCGACGGCGGCGCGCAGGGTCTCGCCGAATTCCACCGTGCCGCCCGGGATCGTCCAGACGCCGCACAGCGGCTCGTGCCCGCGGCACACCAGCAGCACCGCGGGGCCATCGAACACGACCGCACCGACGCCGAGGACGGGGCCCGTATCGCTACTGCGCCGGCTTGGCGCGTCCGACATACGCGCCGCGGGCGACGATCTTGCCGTCCATCGCCTTCTCGACGTCGGCGCGGCTCGCCGTGGCGGGCAGATCGAGCGTCGAGTTGAGCGCGTAGACCTCGAAGATGTAGTGGTGATACGGATGCCCCGCCGGCGGCGCGGGCCCCATGTACTGCGGGCCGCGCATGCTGAGCTGATGGGCGTCCGAGGGAACCGGGCCGCCTTCCGGCAGCGACGTCACGCTCGCGGGCATGTTCCAGACCACCCAGTGCGTGATGTCGTTGGTCAGATTCCCGGCGGGAATCGCCACGTCGAGGTCGTGCATGATCAGCACGTAGCTCATCGTGCCGGCGGGCGCGCCGCTCCAGCTCAATTGCGGCGAGACGCCCTGGCCGCCCGTGTACTTGGCGGGGATCTCCGCGCCGTCGGCAAACGACGTCGACGTCACCGTAATCATCGCCAGCCCGCCACCCCGTCCGCCGCGCCCCTGCGCGAACGCCGCGCCCGAGGCCAGCCCGATCGCCAACGCCTGAATCAGCAATAGTCGGATTACCTGTCTCCGCATGTGCTCCCTCCGTGGCAATTCTACTCGCCCATCACCTTCACGACGACGCGCTTCTTGCGCTGTCCGTCGAACTCGGCGTAGAACACCTGCTCCCAGGGCCCGAGGTCCAGCTTGCCGCCGTGATCGGCAGCATCACCTGGTGGCCCATGATCGTGCGCTTCAGATGCGCGTCGGCGTTGTCCTCGCCGGTCTGATGATGGCGGTAGTCCAGCCCGGCCGGCGCGAGCTTCTCGAGCCACTCCTGGAAGTCGGCGATCAGGCCGTTCTCCCAGTCGTTCACGTACACCCCGGCGGTGATGTGCATCGCCGAGACGAGGACCATCCCTTCCGCGACGCCGCTCGCCTTCACGATCGCGGCGACCTCGTCGGTGATGCGGACGAACTCCTGCCGCTTCTTCGTGTTGAACCACAGGTAGTCGGTGTGGAAGACCATGGTGGTGCTGGGTGCTAGGTGCCGGGTGCTGGGTGCTGGGTTCAGAGCGCGAGCGCCGCGTCCGCATTCAGATCGTCGGGCGCGAGGCGGCCGGCGCGGAACTGCCGGAGGCCCGCGGCGGCGATCATCGCCGCGTTGTCGGTCGAGAGCTTCAGGCTCGGCACGAAGGTCGGGATGTCGCGACGCCGTCCGTGCTCGGCAAGGTCCGCGCGCAGGCGGCTGTTGGCCGACACGCCGCCGGCAATCCCGACGCTCTTCGCCTCGTAGCGCCGCGCGGCGTCGAAGAGGCGATCGAGGAGCGCCGTGACGACGACGCGCTGGAAGCTCGCGCAGAGGTCGGCGACCTGCGCGTCGCGCCAGCGGCTCCGGCGCCTCGCGCACGTAGCGGCGCACGGCGGTCTTCAGTCCGCTGAAGCTGAAATCGAGATCGCCCTTCAGGTGGGGCGCGTTGCGATCGGCGTGCGTCAGCCGCGTCGTCGGCAGCGGCACCGCGCGGTCGTTCCCGCCGCGCGCCAGCGCGTCGATGATCGGCCCGCCGGGATATCCGAGGCCGAGCAGCTTGGCCACCTTGTCGTACGCCTCGCCCGCCGCATCGTCGCGCGTCCGGCTGAGCAGGCTGGTAGCGCGCCGGCCCGCTCGACCAGATACAGGCTCGTGTGGCCGCCCGAGACGACGAGCACCACGGCGGGCAGCGGCAGCTCGCCGTGCTCGAGCACGAGCGACTCGATGTGGCCGGCGAGGTGGTGGACGGCGACGAGCGGCAGGCCCGCCGCCGCCGCCGCGGCCTTGGCGAACGCGACGCCGACGAGCAGCGACCCGACGAGCCCCGGGCCCTGCGTCACGGCCACGGCGCCGAGATCGGACCAGCCGGCGCCGGCCTCCTCCAGCGCGCGTTCGACCACGCCGCAGATGTCGCGGATGTGCTGGCGCGACGGCGAGCTCGGGCACCACGCCGCCCCACTCGCGATGGATCGGCACCTGCGACGCGACGACGTTCGAGCGCGATCGATCCAGGGCCGCGCCGCGTCGCCCGTTTCCTCGACGACGGCGGCCGAGGTCTCGTCGCACGACGTCTCGATGCCGAGGATCCGCACGTCAGCCCTCGACGACGCGCTCGAGGGGCCCCGCGACGGCGCGCGGCAGCGACTCGGTGTACGGCGGCCGGCAGATGCCGCGCTCGGTGATGATGCCGGCGATGAGCGCGTGCGGCGTCACGTCGAACGCCGGGTTCCAGATCGCGGCGCCCTCGGGCGCGATCCGCGTGCCGCCGACGTGCGTCACTTCTCGCGGCGTTCCGCTCCTCGATCGGGATGCGCCGCGCCGTCCGGCGTGCCGAGATCGATCGTCGACAGCGGCGCGGCGACGTAGAACGGGATGCCGTGCTCGCGCGCGAGCACGGCCACGCTGTAGGTGCCGATCTTGTTGGCCGTGTCGCCGTTGGCGGCGATGCGGTCGGCGCCGACGACGACGAAGTTCACGCCTGCCCTGGCGCATCAGCGCGCCGGCCATGTTGTCGGTGATGACCGTGGTCGGGATGCCGTCGCGAACGAGCTCCCAGGCGGTGAGGCGCGCGCCCTGCAGGAACGGCCGCGTCTCGTCGGCGAAGACGACCACCTGCTTGCCCGGCCTCGACGGCGCCGCGGATCACGCCGAGCGCCGTGCCGTAGCCGGCGGTGGCGAGCGCGCCGGCGTTGCAGTGCGTCAGGATGCGCGCCTCGTCGGGCACGACCGCCGCGCCGAACGCCCCCATGGCGCGGCAGCTCGCGACGTCCTCGTCGTGGATGGCGTGCGCCTCGCGCTCGAGACGGTCCTTGATCTGATCGACCGACTCGCCGGCCTGCGCGGCGGCGCCGAAGACGCGCTTCATGCGCTCGATGGCCCAGAACAGGTTCACGGCGGTCGGCCGGGTGCGCCGCCATCAGCTCGCAGGTCTTCTGGAACTCGGCGGCGAACTTCTGGGTGCCGGTCGCCTTGCTCCGGCGCATCGCCGAGCGCGATGCCCATCGCGGCGGCGACGCCGATGGCCGGCGCGCCGCGGATCACCATCGTCTTGATGGCCCGCGCCACCTCGGGCGCGGTCTTGCAGCGGACGTACACCTCGGTCGCCGGCAGCTTGCGCTGGTCGATCATGACCACTGCGCCGTCTTCCCACGCGATTGTCGGCAGCATCCGCCGACGATCTTGACGCGGATTGCGGCGACTCGACGATCTCGTGTCGCCGCCCAGGCAGCCGGGCGTCGAAGGGCAGCGGCAGCAGGTCCTTGAGGCGATGCACGCCCTTCTCTTCCGCGAGGTTGCCGAGGAGGACCTCGAGGTTGCCGCCGAACTCCCACAGGATCTGGCGGCAGGCGCCGCAGGGCGGCGTCGGTTCGTCGGTGTCGGCGACGATCGCGATGCGGGTGAACGCCGCGGTGGCCGTCGGAGAGCGCCTTGAACATCGCCACGCGCTCGGCGCAGATCGTGAGGCCGTAGGTGGCGTTCTCGATGTTGCAGCCGGTGACGACCGTGCCGTCGGCCGTCTCGAGCGCCGCGCCGACCTTGAAGTGCGAGAACGCCGCGTCGGCGTTCTCGCGCGCGCGGCGCGCGGCGGCGAGCAGGTCGAACGGCCCGGTGTGCTCCTTGAAGCGGCGCGGGCCCAGCCGGCGATCGCGGCCCGTCCGGCGGTCGCCCTCGGGGCGCCCCGCGTCTCGCGTCCGCCGGTCGAACCCGGCGCGGCGATCCGACTCGACCGTCACGCGCCGGTCGTCGAGCAGCAGCCGCAGCGCCTCCCCACGGCGCACGCCGTTGACGACGTGCGTGACGCGCGAGACCTCGTAGATGCGGCCCGTCACCACCTGCACCTCGCGATCGGCGTGGCAGGCCTCGGCGGCGGACGCGCTGGCCCAGTGGCGGACGGCGTAGAAGCGGCGGGCATCGCCCTCGTCGCGGATGATCTCGACGCGGCCGTAGCCCTTCGCCGCCACGAGCGCTTCGAACTCGCGCGAGAGCCGGAGGAACTCCTCCTCGCGCCCGTCGATGATGTCGACGAGCGAAACCGACAGCCGCCCGATGTCAGAGACGGCCAATGATGCCCTCCAGCAGAGCGACGAACGGCCCGGTCACGCGGTCGGTCGCCGCGAGCACGTCGGCGTGGCTCGAGCGGCTGCGGCAGCACGCCGGCGGCCATGTTCGTGATGCACGAGACGCCCGAGCACCTCGATCCCCATGTGCCGCGCGACGATGGCCTCGGGCACGGTGGACATGCCGACCGCGTCGGCGCCGATCGTCCGCAAGTATCGGATCTCGGCGGGCGTTTCGTAGCTGGGCCCGAGCAGGGCGGCATAGACGCCGTGCGCGCAGCGGCGATCCGCCTCCCCGGCGGCGGCCTCGTCGGCGAGCGCGCGCAGCCGCGGCGAGTAGACCTCGCGTCATGTCGGGAAAGCGCGGGCCGAACCGGTCGTCGTTGACGCCGACGAGCGGGTTGCGCCCATCAGGTTGATGTGGTCGTCGATGACCATCAGGCGCGCCCTGGCTGCGAACGCCGGTGTTGATGCCGCCGGCGGCGTTGGTCAGGATCAAGCGTGCGCACGCCCAGCCAGGCCCAGGACGCGCACCGGCGAACGTCACGCGTGCCGGCGTCGTGCCCTTCGTAGACGTGGCACCGGCCCGCGAGCACGGCCACGCGCCGCCCGCGCGTCGTGCCCACGACGAGCCGTCCGGCGTGGCCGACGACGCGGGGCACGGGCCAGTGCGGGAGGTCGGCGTACGGCATCGATCGTCGCGTCGTCGAGCCGCGCGGCGAAGTCGCCGAGGCCCGAGCCCAGGACGACGGCGATGTCGGGCGGATCGGGGACCCGCGCGCGGACGACGTCAGCGGCGGCGCTCGCCTGCTCGTATTCTGCCGCGCCGGAGCCTCGGCCAGGGCGGCCGCGCCGGAGCTCGGCGAGGCGGCGGTCACAGCAGGAACCCGGCGATGGTCGGCGGTCATGAAGTTGGCCAGCGTCCCGGCGATCATCGCGCGCAGGCCGAGGCGCGCCAGGTCGTGGCGGCGTTCCGGCGCGAGCGCGCCGATGCCGCCGATCTGGATGCCGATCGAGCTGAAGTTCGCGAATCCGCACAGCGCGAAGGTCGCGATCGTGAACGACCGCGGATCGAGCGGTGCCCTTGAGCGGCCCGAGCTGCGAATAGGCGACGAACTCGTTCAGCGACCATGCGCGTGCCGAGCAGGTTGCCGATCGCGGGCGCGTCGCGCCAGCGGCACGCCGAGGCTCCACGCCACGGGCGCGAAGACCCAGCCGAAGATCTGCCTGCAGGCTGAGCCCCGCCAGGCCGAGCAGCGCGTTGACGAGCGGCGATCAGGGCGAGGAACGAGATCAGCATCGCCCCGACGTTCAGCGCGAGGTGCAGGCCCTCGCTCGTGCCGCGCCCGGCCGCGTCGATCACGTTGACGTCGGTGCGCTCGACCTCGAGGTGGACGGCGCCCGTCGTCTCGCGGCTCGTCGGTCTCGGGCACGAACATCTTGGCCATCATGAGCGTGCCGGGCGCCGTCATGATGACGGCGGTGAGCAGGTGCCGCGCCTCGACGCCGAACAGGATGTAGGCGCGCCATGATGCCGCCCGAGATGTGCGCCATCCCGGACGTCATCACCGTCATCAGCTCCGATTCGCGTCATGTCGGGCAGGTAGGGCCGGATCGTCAGCGGCGCTTCGGTCTGCCCCATGAAGATGCTCGCGGCGACGTTCAGCGACTCGGCGCCGCTCGCGCCCATCACGCGGTGCATCACCGACGGCGAACAGCCGCACGACGAACTGCATCACGCCGAAGTAGTAGAGGATCGCGAACAGCGCCGCGATGAAGATGATCGTCGGCAGCACCTGGAACGCGAAGATCGTCGCGTACTGCGCGCCATCGGGCCCGAGCGCCGCCGTCATCGCGTGCGGCCCCAGACGCTGGAGTCGCCGAGCGGCCCGAAGACGAACGACGAGCCCGACGGTGGTGAACGCCGAGCAGCCGCGTGACGAGGTCGCCGAGCGCGGTGAACACGCGCTGGCCGATCGCGGTCTTCAGCACGATCAGGGCGAACACCACCTGCAGGCCCAGGCCCCAGGCGATCGTGCGGAGGCGGATCGCGCGGCGGTTCGACGACAGCGCATACGCGATCGCCAGAATGAGCGCGGCGCCGATCAGAGACTGCAGGCGGCCGATCATGCGTTCGCGCCCTCCCCTCCGATGTCCTCGCCGATGGCTTCGATGATGAGCGGCACGGGCGCCGGCGGCGCCGGGCCGACCGCCAGAGCCTGCCGGACGAGCGGCAGCGCCACGTTGAGGCGCGCCGCGTCCCGGTAGTGCAGCTCGAGCACCGGGGCCCCCGCCGCGACCGCGTCGCCGGGCTTCGCGCGGATCAGGATGCCCACGCCGTGGTCGACCGGATCGGCCGCGCGGTCGCGGCCGGCGCCCAGCGGCGACCGCGGCGCGGCCGACCAGCTCCGCGTCGAGCCGCGCCACGTAGCCGGCGTGCGGCGCCGTCACCACGTGGCGCTCGGGCGCCGACGGCAGGCGGCCGTAGTCGTCGACGACGCGCGGATCGCCGCCCTGCCCCTCGATGATGCGGCGGAACCGGTCGAGGCCGGCGCCGGATCGGATCGCCTCGCGCACGCGCGCCTCGGCGTCCGCGCGGTCGCCGGCCACGCCGCCGAGCACGAGCATCCGCGCGGCCAGCGCGACCGACAGTTCGACGAGATCGGCGGGGCCGCCGCCCTTCAGCGACTCGAGGCACTCGACCACCTCGAGCGCGTTGCCGACGGCGCGGCCGAGCGGCGTGTGCATCGCCGTGATCAGCGCCTCGGTGCGCACGTGCGACGCGCGCCCGATGGCCACGAGCGATTCGGCGAGCGCGCGCGAACGCTCCGGCGTCTTCATGAACGCCCCGCTGCCCGTCTTCACGTCGAGCACGAGGCCGTCGATGCCCTCGGCGATCTTCTTGCTCATGATCGACGCGCTGATGAGCGGAATGCTCTCGATCGTGCCCGTGACGTCGCGGAGGGCATACAGCGTGCTGGTCGGCCGGGGCGATTTCGTCGGTCTGGCCGATCATCGCGCAGCCGGTGTCCACCAGCGCCTGCCGCATCTCGTCGAGCGACAGACCGCACGCGGAACCCCGGGATCGACTCGAGCTTGTCGAGGGTGCCGCCGGTGTGGCCGAGGCCCCGGCCCGACATCATCGGCACGGGCACGCCGCAGGCGGCCACGACGGGCGCGAGGACGAGCGACGTCTTGTCGCCCACCCCGCCGGTGCTGTGCTTGTCCACCTTCCGGCCGGGGATGGCGCTCAGGTCCACGCGGACGCCCGAGTGGACCATCGCGTCGGTCAGCCAGGCGGTCTCCTCGGCCGTCATGCCGCGGAGCACCATGGCCATGAGCAGGGCCGCGATCTGATAGTCCGGCCAGGCCCCGGTCGTGACACCGGCCACGAAGGTCCGGATTTCCTCGCGCGTCAGCGTCCCGCCGTCACGTTTCTTGACGATGACGTCCACCGCGCGCATGTGGCGGCAGTATATCGGATAATCACCCCATGCCTGAGGCGCCGCAGCTGTCGCCGCAACTGGCGCAAGAAGTGCAGCAGCTCGCCCGTGCGCTCATGACGGCGACCCGCAGCTGGACGCTCTACCCGCCGGCGCACCCCACCGTCGGCCAGTCGGTCGTCCGTCTCGAGGAGGTCGTGCGCCGCTCGGTCTCGAGCGCGGTGTTCTCCATCGGCATCGCGCCGGACACGCTCATCATCGAAGGCGCGCTCGCCGACGCCTCCCAGGGCGGGATTGCCGAGGCCGCGGCCCTGCTCCACGACCACGACCTCCTCCGGCTCACGTTCGTCGGCGACGTCCCGGCCGAGGCCCTGCGGCGCCTGCTGAAGATCCTGTCGACGGACCCCAACGAGGTCCGCCGGCGCGGCGGCCCTGCGTCGATCTGGGGCGCCGAGGGCCACTCCTCCATCGTCATCGAGCAGGTCGACTACCAGAAGGTCCTCGCGCGCGAGAAGACCGACGCCCCCGAGGCGGCGCGCCGCGACGATATCTGGCATTCGATCGTCGCCGACATCGGATCGCCGCGGGCCGTCTTCGACGAGCGCGCGCAGCGGCGTCTCCTCGAGATCGCGGGCAGCCCGGTCGACATCGGCGCGATGGCCACGGCGGTCATGGCGCCCAAGTGCGCGCCCGACGGCTCGCCCATGATCACGACGCAGGCGGCGATGGTGCTCGCCGCGTTCCGCCACCTGACGAACATCGTGGGCGTCATGGCCCCCGAGCGCCTCCCCGAAGTCATGGGCAACCTGGCGTCGGCCGCCACGCAGCTCGACGCGCGGGTCGTGATGCAGGTCATGCAGACCGAGGAGCACGCCGGCGATCGCCTCGCCGTCGTGCACGGCATGGCCGCCGCGTTCGACGATGCGAAGGTGGCGCAGCTCCTGGCCACGTCGCTCGCGCTCGACGGCCAGGCCTCGGATCGGCTGGCGACGATCTTCAACACCATCGCGCCGGACGAGGACCGCAAGCGGCGCGTCCTCAGCCTCACGCGCAACCTGCTCAGCGAGACCGATTTCGGCCGCGCCTCGCAGTTCGAGCGGCTCTGGACCTCGATGGAAGAGCTGCTCATCACCTACAACGAGAAGCCGTTCATGTCGGAGGCGTACCGGACGTCGCTCGATGGAATGGGAGGTCGCGCCGAACGGATGGCGACCCTCGACCTGCCGCCAGAACTGCCCGAGTGGGTCGAGACCCTGGGCCAGGAGAACGTCCGGAAGCTGTCCGTCGCGCTGCTCATCGATCTGCTGACGCTCGAGCGCGACGAGGCGCGGGCCACCGACATCGCCGCCGACATGGAGGCGCTCGCCGAGGACCTGCTGATGGGCGGCGCCTACGACGACGGCGCCACGGTCGCGCGGGCGCTGGCGGTGCGCGGCGCCGCCAACGGGCTGGTGGGGCGCGACGCCTGCCGCCGCTCGCTCGATCGGCTCGGCGAGTCGCTCGCGATGCGGGAGACGGCGGCGCTCGTGGGCGACGTGGACGAGCCCGCGTGGTCGGCCATCCGGAGCGTGGTGGTGACCATCGGCCCGTCGACGATCGAGGCGCTCAGGCCCCTGATCGCGGTCGAGCAGGAAACGGCCGGATCGCGGCGCGCGACCGAGGTGGTGCTGGGCTTCGGTGTGGCGGCGGTGTCGCGCCTTGGGGCGCTCGTCGGCGACCCGCGCTGGTTCGTGCAGCGCACGGGCGCCGAGCTGCTGGGGCGGATCGCGGCGCCCGAGGCCGTCTCGCTGCTCCAGCCGCTCCTGCGCAAGAGCGACCCGCGCGTGGCCCGGGCGGCGGTCATCGCCCTCTGCAACATCGACGATCCGGCCGCGGCGCGCGCCGTGCATACGGTGCTGCGGGCGGCCACGGGGACGCTGCGAGACGCCGTGATCGACGCCCTGGTCGCCGATCAGGATCCGCGCGTCGTGCCGATGCTGTCGCGTATCCTGCAGGAGAGCGAGCCGATGACCAAGGACCACGAGGTCGTGCTCGGCACGATTGCGGCGATCGGCCGGGTGGGCGGCGACGGGGCGCTTCCCGCCGTCACCGCGATCATGCGACGGCGCGGCTGGCTCGGCCGGAAGAAGTTGCGGGCGCTCAAGGAGGCGTCGGTGGCGACCCTGCGCCGGATCGGGACGCCGGCGTCGGCCGCCGTCCTGGCCGACGCCGCGCGCACGGGCGACCGGATGCTGCGCCGGATCGCGGCACACTGATCATGGAACCGAAACAGGCCGAGGAAATCGTCCGGCGGCTGGCCGCCGCGCTGCGCGGGATCGAGCTGTATTCGCCGACGCACCCGCTGGTCGAGCGCGGCCTCGACGCGATGACCGCCCGCGTGGCGGCCGTGCATGCAGAGCGAGCCGGGGCTCGTGATCGGCTTCATCGGCGACGAGGTCGTCGTGAACGCCGTGCGCCTGCCGCGCGGCACCGCCGCCCTCGTCGGCCTGGCGCGCGGCGTGCGCGAGCGCGAGATCGAGAAGATCATCCTGTCGCCGGGCGTCACGCGCGAGGAGATCCGCGCGTTCGTCGCCGAACTGGCCGACCGCAAGGCCTCGCGGCCGCTGGCCGACCGGCTCACCGCTCGCGGCGTGCGGCACATCACGATCGGCAAGATCGTCGATCGAGGAGTCGAACGAGGACAGGCACGGGCATCGCCGCCGCGAAGCGCGTGTACCAGACGGCCGTCGAGACGGCCGAGAACCTCTGGCACGCGGCCAAGGCCGGCGACCAGCCGGATCCCGGCGCGGCGCGCAAGATCATCGACAGCCTGGCGAAGCTCGTGAACCAGGACCGCACGTCGCTGATGGCGCTCACCGCGCTCAAGAAATACGATAACTACACGTTCACGCACATGGTGAACGTGTCGGCGCTCGCGATGGCCCAGGCCCGCGCGCTGAACCTGGAGGGCGCGCTGCTCCGCGAGTTCGGCTTCGCCGCCCTGATGCACGACATCGGGAAAGTGCACACGCCGCTCGAAGTGCTGAACAAGCCGGACAAGCTCACGAAGGACGAGTTCGAGGTGATGAAGCGGCACGTCGTCGACGGCGCCCACATCCTGCGCCGCACGCCCGAGATGCCCGCGCTGGCGCCGATCGTGGCGTTCGAGCACCATTTGAAGCAGGATCTGAGCGGCTATCCCGAGAACATCGGCAGCCGGAAGCTGAACCTGTGCACGCAGATCGTGAGCATCGCCGACGTCTTCGACGCCCTGCGCAGCAACCGCCCGTACCGCCAGGGCCTCGCCACCGTGCGCATCCGCGCGATCATGGGCGAGCAGGACAGTCCGGCGTTCAACCCCGCGCTGCTGAAGCGCTTCGTGAACATGATGGGGCTGTTCCCCGTCGGCAATCTGGTACGGCTCGACAGCGACGAGCTCGCCGTCGTCACCGCCGAGCACCCGACCGATCCCTTCCGGCCGCAGGTCAAGATTCTGACCGACGCGCTCGGAGCGAAGCTCGAGGAGCCCGTGCTCCTCAACACCTGGGAGTCCGGCTTCCGCGGCGAACAGCGCGCCGTGGTGGAAGCCGTCGATCCCGAAGAGGTGGACTTTGACCCCCTCGCCTTCCTCTGAGCCCGTCGAGCTGCTCGGCGCCGGACGAGACGACGCGCGTCACGGAATTCGCGCGCGCGTGCAAGGCCGCGGCGCGCGCCGTCGTGCTCTATCCCGCGGCGCACCCGGCCATCGCCAGCACGCTCGGTCGCATCGCCGCCCTGACCGACGCCGCGTCCATGCCGACGCCGCTGACGCTCAGCGTGCTGCCCGACGGCCTGCTGGTCGGCGGGCGCAAGCCGGCCCGGCCCGACCAGGCGCTCTACGAGCTCGCCGCGCTCCTCCATACGCACTGGATCGGCGAGATGGTGATCCAGCCCGGAGGCGACGTCGAGGCCTGGCACAGCTTCCTGCTGCTGCTCGCGCGCGCACCCGAGGCCGTGCGCCTCGACGGCGGCATCACGCGCCTCTGGACGACGATGGGCGGGCGCCACGTCGAGGTCCACGAGATCGACTACGCCGAAGTGCTCCGCGACCACGCGGGCGGCGAGCACGCGAGCTGGGCGCGCATCATCGACAGCTGCCTCGAGGGCCGCAGCCTGCGGCTGGACAACGCGGCGGCCGCGGAGCTGCTCGCGCTGGCATCCGAACACCCCGAGCAGCTCGCCGAGCTCATTGCCTCGCTGGAGACGTCGGCACGCCGGGAAGGCGGCCTGAGCTCGTCGGCCGAGGCCGTGCTGCGGCTGCTCACCTCGCTGGCCGAGGTGGCGGCCGCGCAGGGCGACGAGCGTGTCGACGTGGTCCTCCAGAACGTAGCGGGCGCGCTGGGCCGGCTCTCGCCCGAACTGATGGCGGAGGTCCTGAGGCGGCGGCTCACGGCCGCGGGCACCGAGTCGGACGTCGTCAACCGGATCATGGAAAAGATGTCGGACGCCGACGTCGCGCGCTACGTGGCGAGCCATATCAGCGGCGACCGCAAGTCGACGGGCCGGCTGGCCGAGGTGTTCCGCACGCTCGTGCCCGAGAAGCCGCGCCAGGGCCAGGTGCTCTCGATGGCGCACGACGAGGCGTCGGGCATGGAGGTGGGCCAGCAGCCCAACTTCGAGGCCCTGTGGGGCGACGTGACGTCCATGCTCGTGTCGTACTCCGACGAGGCGTGGGTGTCGAAGGACTACGACCGCGAGCTGGCGGGCACGCGCGCGCAGGCGATGGAAGTCGAGCGCGTGTCCGACGACCCGCCCGAGCGCATGGCCACCTGGCTGGGCAGCGTCGCCTCCACGGCCGTGCGCCGCCTGGACCTGGCCGTGCTGCTCGACCTGCTGCGGATCGAAGGGGCCGACGAGGACTGGACCACGCTGCTGCCGGCGGTCGTGAACCGCGTCCAGGATCTGCTCCTCGTGGGCGACGCCGAGTCGGCGGGCCAGCTGGTGGCCGTGGTCGCGGGGTGCGCCCGGGCCGAGACGCGGGGCCCGCGCGTCGGCGCGGCGGGCGCGGCGCTCGATCAGCTCGTCGAAGGCTCGATGATGCGGCACATCGTCACCCACCTGCCGACCCTGAGCGACGAGCAGTTCGCGAGCGTGCAGGCGATCGTCACCGCGATCGGGCCGACGCTGATCGGCCCGCTGGCCGAGGCGCTCGCCTCGGAGGCGCGGACGCGCCCGCGCGAGCGCCTCACGGCGCTGCTGCTCGGGTTCGGCGCGACCGGCAAGCAGGCCGTCGAGCGGCTCCGCAGCTCGCCGAACGCCGCCGTCCGGCGGACCGCGATCTATCTGATGCGCGAGTTCGGCGGGACCGACGCCCTCCCCGACCTCACGCTGCTCCTCAAGGACTCGGAGCCGCACGTGCAGCGCGAGGCGGTGCTCGCGATCCTGACGATGGGCACCGACGAAGCGTACGGCGTCCTGCAGCAGGCGCTGGTGACGGGCACGGCGCGATCGCGCGAACTGATCATGCAGGCGCTCGCCACGGTGCGGGACGGCCGCGCGACGCCGGTCTACGCCCACATTGTCGAGCACGTCGGCTACAAGGGCGCGCTCGGCCAGGTGTACCTGCAGGCCATCGAGTCGCTCGGCGCCGCCAAGGACCCGCTGGCCGTGCCCGTCCTGAAGGAGGCGCTCTACCGGGGCGCGTGGTGGGCGCCGGTGCGGACGGCGACGATCCGCGACGCGGTGGCGCGCGCGCTCGGACGCATCGGCGGCAGCGACGCGACCGCCGCGCTGCACGACGCCGTGAGCACCGGCCCGCGCGGCGTCCGGACGGCAGCGAAGCACGGGATCGAGGAGTTCGAGGCGGCGGCACGATACGGGAGACGACGCGATGGATGATCCGCGCGCCCAGCATCACGCCGACGAGCTCCTGCGACGCCTCGTGGCGGCGCTGCGCGCCACGCAGCTCTACTCGCCGGGCCATCCGATCATCAAGCGGAACCTCGATGGCCTGGTCTCGACGCTGCAGCAGCTCCACGACGGGCAGCCCTCGGTCACGATGGGGCTGGTCGGCGGTGAAATCGTCGTCGGGGACTGGCCGGCCGGCACGGTGGACCAGCTCGGCGAGACCGCCCGGCGGCTGCAGCAGGCCGGGATCGAACGGCTGACGTTCGACCGCGGCATCACGCGGGCCGAGATCGAGATGCTGCTCGGCGCCATCGCCACGATCGAGCCCACGGACACCGGCGACCTGCCCGAGCTGCCCGCGATGCCCCATATCCGCCTGGGCCGCGTCCAGATCGAGCGCCGCGTCTCGAGCGACATGGCCGATATGGCCACGATCCGACACCTCTACGGCGACGCGGTGACCGCGGCGAACAACGTCTGGGAGAGCGCGCTCACCGAGGGCCGGCCCGACCCGACCATCGCGCGCAACATGGTGGACGGGCTGGCCCAGGCCATCGCGCAGAACCGCACCGCGCTGCTCGCCCTGACCGCCCTGAAGGAGTACGACAACTACACGTTCACCCACATGGTGAACGTGTCGATCCTGACCATGGGCCAGGCGCGCGGCCTCGGCATCGACGGTTCGCTGCTGCGCGAATTCGGGCTCTCGGCGCTCATGCACGACATCGGGAAGGTGCGGACGCCGACCGAGATCCTCAACAAGCCCGACAAGCTCACCGACGAGGAGTTCGTCATCATGCGCCAGCACGTGGTGCACGGCGCCGAGATCCTGCACCGGACGCCCGACATGCCGCGGCTCGCGCCCGTGGTCGCGTTCGAGCACCACCTGCGACTCGACGGCAGTGGCTACCCGTTCGGCGTCACGCGCGGCTCGCTCAACCTGGGCACGATGCTCTGCGGCATCGCGGACGTCTACGACGCCATGCGGTCGCAGCGGGCCTACCAGAAGGCGTTTCCGACCGATCGCATCCTGGCGGTGCTGAAGCGCAACGACGGCACCCAGTTCGACCAGAACCTGGTGCGCCGCTTCACGCAGCTGCTCGGCATCTACCCGGCCGGAAACCTCGTCCGCCTGAACACCGGCGAGGTGGCCGTCGTGTTGAAGATCTACGCGCCCGATCCCTATCGCCCGCGGGTTCGCCTCGTCCTCGACCGCGAGGGGCGCCGCATCGCCCAGGAGGTCGAGATCGATCTCTGGGACGTCGACGCGGAGGCCCAGCCGGCTCAGCCCGCCACGGTGAGCGCGCCGGTCGACCCGGCCGCTTACGATATCGATCCCCTGACCCTCCTGTAGGCATGGCGCCGACGCCCACCGATTTCACGCGCCGCGTCCTCGCGGCCGTGCGCCGGATCCCGCCGGGCCGCGTCGCCACCTACGGCGACGTCGCCGCTCTCGCGGGACACCCGCGGGCGGCGCGCGCGGTCGGCAACATCATGCGCGACTGCCGCCGCCCCGACGTGCCCTGCCACCGCGTCATCGCCGCCGGCGGGCGGCTCGGCGGGTACGGCGGGCGCGAGTCGATGAAGCGGGCGCTCCTCGCCGCCGAGGGCATCACGGTGAGCGGCGCCCGCGTCCGGCAGGTCGAGCGGGTGCGCTGGCCCGGGCGAAGGCCGGGCCGCGGCTAGAAGCGTATAATCTGGATCAACAGGCGTGCCCGCTGCGGTCCGGCGGGACGGAGGCGACGATGAAACGAATGGGTGTCCTGGCGGCGGCGATCGTTGTGCTCGGCGCGGCCGCGGTGTTCGCGCAGACGACGAACCTCGGCCAGGTGACGATTCCTCGGAGCGTGATGGCCAACGGCCAGTCGCTGGCGGCTGGGACCTACACCGCGCGGCTCACCGGTGAGTCGGCGGCAGGCGCGCAGCCGCCCGAGCAGTGGGTGGAGTTCGTGCGCGGCGGGCAGGCCAGGGGCCGCGAGCTGGCGACCGTGGTGCCGGCGGACCAGATCCGCGACATCGCGGAGAGCGCCCGCCCGGCACCCGGTCAAACATCGGTCGTCGTCCTGAAGGGCAACGACTACCTGCGCGTGTGGTTCAACCATGGCGGCACGAACTACATCGTGCACCTGGTGATCCCGCAATAGTAGTCGTCAGTCGCCAGTCATCAGTCGCCAGTCAGATCGGCGACCGCCGCGGCGGTCGCCGATCGATGTCTCGACCAGCCATGCCCGTCGATGGCCCAGATTGAGGGTGTAACCGGCCCCAAAGCGTCGCGGCCCGCAGGGATGCTGCCGTGGAGCCGATGATCTGCAGCGCCACACCAGCGGCGAGTCCGAGCGGCGCGCGCCCCGTGCCCGCCAGTGCCACGGCGAGGCCGGCCACCGCCGAGATGGCGATCTGCAAGTGATAGCGGCCAAGACTGTGTTGTGGTGGATCCCGAGATCGAGGGCGAGTTCTCGGACCGTCGGCAGCCGCTCGCCTGGTCCCAGCTCCCCCAAGACTAGTAGCGCGCGCAGGCCAGCGGCAATCTGCCGGTACGCCGGTTCCGACCCGGCGAGATCAATACGAAGGGACCGCTCAGTTCGCCATTGTCTGTTGTCTACTTACAAATAGACAATGCGACACCGCTGTCAACTCCTCGTCTCGTCACCGGGTCGACTGACGACTGACGACTGACGACTGACGACTGACGACTGACGACTGACGACTGACGACTGACGACTGACGACTGACGACTGACGACTGACGACTGAACTGATGACTGGCGACTATTACGGTAGCGACTTCAGGTACGCCACCACCGCCATCGCGTCGTCGTGGGACATGGTGTACGCCGGCATCGGCGGACCGGCCTTGCCCCCGCGGGGATTGGTGGCGGTCTCGAGGAACTTCGCCATCCCGTCGTCGCCCCAGCGCTGCCAGAGCGCGCTGGTGGACGTGATGTTCGGCGCCGCGGCGTGCCAGCCCTGAATCGTGCCCTTGGGGGCGATCTCGAGCATGCCGCCCTTCAGCCACTTGCTGGTGTCGAACGCGCCGTCGACCTTGGCGGTGTGGCATTCCTGACACCGCGCGACCTGCTCGACGAGGTACTTGCCGCGCTCGATGTTCGCGTTCTGCGCGGTCGCCAGGCCGGCCGTCATCAGCACGCCAGCGCCTACGAGCGCTGCCCACGTGATCGCTCTCATCCTCATCCCGTACCTCCCCCACTCCATCAATGTCTCAGGCGCCGACTTGTGACTTGCGCCTTGCGACTAGCGACTAGCGACTAGCGACTACTATACCGCCATCACGTCGAACTGCTCGTGGTGCAGCTGCAGGTCGGGCTTGATCGTGACGTCCCTGCCGGATTGACGGCCTTCAGGTCGCGCAGCACGTCGGCCTCCTCCTCCTGGAGCGCCCGGGCGATTTCCGGGTTCACGCGCAGCAGCAGCCGGTGGCCGTTGAGGTCGGCGCCGATCTTCCGCACCTCGCTCAGGATCTCGTAGCAGATCGTCGAGCTCGACTTGATGGCGCCGGTGCCGGAGCAGTAGGGGCACGGCTCGGTGAGCACGCGCTCGAGGCTCTGCTTCACGCGCTTGCGGGTGATGATGACCAGGCCGAAGTCGGACACCTGCAGCGCCTTCGACGGCGAGCGGTCCTTCTTCAGCTCCTGCTCGACCGCCTGGAGGACCTTCTGGCGGTTCTTCTTCTCCTCCATGTCGATGAAGTCGAGCACGATGATCCCGCCCAGATCGCGCAGCCGGATCTGGCGGACGATCTCCTTCACCGCCTCGAGGTTCGTCTTGACGATGGTGTCCTCGAGCCGGCCGCTGGTCTTCTTGCCGACGTAGCGGCCGGTGTTGACGTCGATCGCGACGAGCGCCTCGGTCTGGTTGATGACAATGGACCCGCCCGACTTCAGCCACACCTTGCTCTTCAGCGCCTTGTCGATCTCGGCCTGCACGCCGTACTCGTCGAAGATCGGGAACGGCTTGTCGTAGAGCTTCACCTTCGCCGCCAGGTTCGGCATGATCCGCTCGATCAGATCGACGATCCGCTCGTATTCCTGCGGCGTTGTCGATGCGGATGGCCTGGAACTCGTCGGTCAGCAGATCGCGGAGCAGCTTGCCCACGAGGCTCTGCTCGCGGTAGACGACGGCGGGCGCGCGCGAGGACTCGGCTTTGCTGGCGGATCTCGGTCCAGATCGCGTGGAACGACTCGAGGTCGCTGACGATGTCCTCTTTGGGGCGGCCCATCGCGGCCGTGCGGATGATCACGCCGCCGGTGAAGCCGTGGGTCTCGCGGAACTCGCGGACGATGCCGCGCAGGCGGCCCCGCTCCTCGCGCGACTCGATCTTGCGGGAGACGCCGATGTGGTCGACCGTCGGCATGAAGACCAGGAAGCGGCCGGCCATGGTGACGTGCGAGGTGAGGCGGGCGCCTTTGGTGCCGAGCGGCTCCTTGACGACCTGCACGAGGATCTTCCTGTCCCTCGCTTGAGCAGTTCCTCGATCTTCGCCTGCGCGCGGGCTCGCGCGTTCTGCCGCCGGTCGCCGCCGCCCTTCCCGTCGCTCTCGTCGTCGCCGGCGAGCTTCTCGAACTCCTCGAGCGTGTCGATGACGTCGGCGACGTAGAGAAAGCCGTCGCGCTCGAGGCCGATGTCGATGAAGGAGGACTGCATGCCGGGCAGCACCTTCGAGACCCGGCCCTTGTAGACGTTGCCGACGACGCCGCGGTGCCGTTCGCGTTCGACGAAGACTTCGGCGACCAGATCGTCCTCGAGAATGGCCACCATGGTCTCGTGGCCGTTCGAGGAGATGATCATCTCCTTGGTCATCACGAACTCTCCTGGTCAGGTCAGGGGCACCCGCCGCCCCTGGCCCACCCGCCTCAGTTCGTGAATCTGCGCATGCGTACGTTCAGGATCAGCCCGAAACCGGCGAGCGTGGCGATCATCGAGGATCCGCCGTAGCTCATGAGCGGCAGCGTGAAGGCCCTTGACGGGCGCCAGGCCGGCCGACATGGTGATGTTGTAGATCACCTGGAAGGTGAAGCTGGCGAGCACACCCAGCACGAGGTACGCCCCGAGCGCGGTCCTTGGCCAGCCGGGCCGCCTCGAGCGAGCGCAGAATCACGAACAAATACAGGCCGAGCGCCACCAGGACGCCGGCGAACCCCTGCTCCTCGGCCAGCACCGAGAAGATGAAATCGTTGTGGGCGACGGGCAGGAAGCGCAGCTGACCCTGCGTGCCCTGCCGGAAGCCCTTGCCCGTCAAACCGCCCGACCCGACGGTGATGCGCGCCTGGATCTGCTGGTACCCGGCGCCTTTCGCGTCCTGTGACGGGTCGAGGAAGGTGGAGATGCGGGATCTTCTGATAGTCCTTGAGCGCGAACTTCCACGCGATCGGGCCGCGAGGACGAACGCCACGAGCAGGATGCCGAAGATGCGCATGCGCATGCCCGGCGAGATAGGCGACGGCGCCGGAACACGGGCAGCAGCGTGACCGCCGTGCCGAGGTCGGGCTCCTTCGCGATGAGCGCGAGCGGCACGGCGCGTGAGCGCGCCGGCGATCGCAAGATCGGTCCAGCCCGGCTGTGCCGCGGTTCTCGCCGAAGAACTTGGCGAGCACCAGCGCCACGCCGATCTTGGCGAACTCGGAGGGCTGCAGGTTGACACGGCCGCAGCGCGATCCAGCGCCGCGCGCCCATCTGCGACGGTGCCGAAGAGCAGCACGTACAGCAGGAGCGCCGAGCAGGCCGATGTAGATGAGGTGCGACTTGTCGGCGAGGGTGCGGTAGTCGAGCGACAGCGTCACCACCATCGCCACCAGGCCGAGGACGATCGCGTAGAACTGGGTGATGTAGCGGGCGCGACGCGCCGCGCGTCGGATCGGCGGTGGTGCTGTAGATCATCGCCACGCCGAGGGCGCAGAGCGCGACGATCGCGGCGAGCAGCGCCCAGTCGAGGTGGTGGTAGAGGCGGCGCTCGAACATCACTGCGCTCCGCCGGCCACCGCGGGCAGCGGCGGCGCCACGGGCACCGGGTCCGGCGGGGGGTCGTCGCCGCCGGCCGGGGCGGCGAGCGGCGTCTCGACCTTCAGGGGCGGCGGCAGCGGCCTGCCGTCCTGCTTGGCGAAGAACGTCTCGAGGACGTGGTGCGCGACGATCGCCGCGGCGTTGCCCCGTGCATCGCCGTGCTCGCAGAACACGACGCCCGCGATCTGCGGGTTGTCGCGCGGCGCGAAGAACACGAACCAGCCGTTGTCGCGCAGGTCCTGCGTGGTCTGGCCCGCGGCGGCCTTGCCCTGGTTCGAAATCACCTGCGCCGTGCCGGTCTTGCCCGACGACGTCCCGGCCCGCGATGCGCGCGCGGTCGCCGGTGCCGTGGCCGTTGACGACCATCCAGAGGCCGTCGCGGATCGCCTGCAGCGTCTCGGGTTCGAGTCGACCGTCGACTGCGGCGGCGGCGGCGGCACGGCCTGCCAGCCGTCCCCGTCGTCGACGGCCTTGAGCAGGTGCGGCGTGACGCGCGTGCCGCCGTTGGCGAGCGTCGCCATGTAGACCGCCATCGAGACCGGCGTCACCGAGACCGCGCCCTGCCCGATGCCGACCGAGATCGTCTCGCCCGGCGTACCACTTCTCGCTGCAGCGCTGCGCGCTTCCACTCGGTGGACGGCACGAGGCCCGTGCACCTCGTCGGCAGGTCGATGCCGCTCTTCACGCCGAGGCCGAGCGGCGGTCGCCCACTTGTTGATCTTGTCGACGCCGACCATGTTCGCCGACGGTGTAGAAGTAGACGTTGCACGACTGCTCGATCGCGTGGCGCAGGTCGATCCAGCCGTGGCCGTCCCGTCTTCCAGCACTTGAAGTCGCGGCCGTAGAAGGTCGCGTGGCCGGGGCAGTAGACCTTGAAGTCCGGCGTGATGACGCCTTCCTCGAGCGCGGCCAGTGGCCACGGCCATCTTGAACGTCGAGCCGGGCGAGTAGCGGCCCTGAATCGCGCGGTCGTGTCAGCGGGCGCAGGTCGTCGGTGTTGAGCGCGTCCAGGTCGCGCGGTCGATCCCGGACGCGAAGGCGTTCGGGTCGTACGCCGGGAGGCTCGAGAAGCCGAGCACGTCGCCGTTGTTCGGATCGAGCACCACGGCGGCGCCGTTCAGCCCGAGCGCGCGTGAACCCGTCCTCGATGGCCTTCTGCACGTCGTAGTCGATCGTCAGCTGCAGGCGCTTGCCCTCGGTCGGCGGCATCCTCCTCGAGCGTGCGGATCTCGCGGCCGACGCTGTTGACGACGACGCGGCTTGGCGCCGTCCTCGCCCATCAGCAGCGTCGTTGTAGACCTTCTCGATGCCGGCCTGCCCGACGATGTCGCCGCTCTTGAGGTCGTCGCTCGCCGACGACCTGCGAGTCGTTCGCTTCGCCGACGTAGCCGAACAGGTGCGCCGCCAGCGTCTCGGGATAGCGCCGCGTCGGCACCTCCTCGACGACGACGTCGGGCAGCTCGAAGTCGAGGCGCCGGGCCGTCACGCCGCCACCTGCGCGAGCGTCGCGTCCTGGACGATCGTGATCGGCCGGTACGTCGGCTCGCGGCGATGGCGGTCGACGATCTCGCGGACGTCCGTCTCGTCGCATGCCGAGCACCGTCGGCCAGCAGGCGGATCGTGCGATCGAGGTCCTTGGTGTGCTCGCGGACGATCGAGATGCTGTAGGAGTGGCGGTTCTCGACGAGCACGCTCGCCGTTGCGGTCGAAGACGACGCCCGCGCGGCGCGCGCAGCGCGAGCGTCCGCTGGTGGTTGTTCTCCGCCATCTCCTGCGTACTTCTCGTGCTGCACGACCTGGAGCACCCAGAAGCTCACGGCGAGCACGGTGAACACGGCGACGATGAGGTACTGCAGCACCGTCAGCCGCACCGACGTCCGCCGGCGATCTTCGACCATCGATCTGCTCCTTACCCTCGGCGGCGCCCGCGCCCGAGCCGCCGCCGCTCCACCGCGCCGGGCAGCAGCTCGACGAGCTGAAACGCCACGACGCCGACGACCGCGTTGCCCAGCGCCTGCGCCGACGACCGCCCCGTAGGGCGCGCCGAACTGGCGGCAGGTCGAGCAGCACGTACAACCCCATGAACACGACCGCGTGCAGCACGGTCGCCGCGAAGAACACGACGAACCGCGGCAGCGGCTGCGTGACGATGAACTGCGTGCCGACGATGCCGGCGAGAAACCCGACCAGGGTCTTCGCCAGCCCGCCGATGCCGATGACGCCGTCCCGACAGCGCGTCCTGGATCAGCCCCGCCGAACGCGCCCGTCAGCAGCCCGGTGACCGGGCCCGACGATCAGCGCGACGTAGACCACCACGACCAGCACCAGATCGACCGCCAGCGACGCCGCGCGACACGAAGCGCGCCAGCGTCGTCTGCAGCGCGACGGCGACGGTCACCGCCAGGATGATCCCGGCGGTTCTCACGGTTGCTCCTCGCCCGCCGGGCCCGCGGGCTCATCGACGCGTCGGGCGGCGGCGTGAGCACGACCAGCACGTCCTCGAGCCGGTCGAAGTCGACCGCGGGCGCGACGATGATACGGCGCGACATGCCCCCGGTCCGCTCCACCGACGCCACGCGGCCGATGACGAACCCCTTGGGGAAGATGCCGTCGATGCCCGACGTGACGACGACGTCGCCGACCACGACGTCCGCCACCTCGGACACGTACTCCAGGCGCAGACGCTCGTCCCCGCCGCCGACCACCACGCCCTGGGCCCGGGTCCGCTCGATGAGCGCGCCGGCCGCGGCGTTGCGATCGAGAGCAGCTGCACCTTGGCCGCGCGCGCACTCGGCAGGACGACGCGGCCGACGACACCCGGCCGGCGCGATCACGGCCATGTTCGGCGCGCACGCCGTCGCGCCGTGCCCTTGTCGATGGTGATCGTCCGGAAGTCCGGACGAGGCGCCGGCGGCGATGATCGTCGGCCGCCACCGTGTCTGAGCGTCGATCGGTCGCGCAGATCGAGCAGCCGCTCGAGGCTGCGCGCTCTGTCGCGCCGAGCGCGCGCTGCTGCTGCAATTGCGACCTGCACGTCGGCGAGCTCGGCGCTTCAGCGCCTCGTTCTCCGTGCCCGACGTCCCGCAGGGCCACGTAGCCGCTCCCAGCCGCGCTCGACGGCCGCCACCAGCGAGAGTACCCCGCGCTGGACCTCCGCGAATACGCCGAAGGTGACCGTCTCGAGGAGCGGCACGCCATTGCGGGCGTTGACCTGGGCGGAGATCAGCAGGATCTGGCCCAGCACGACCGCGAGGAAGAGGTAGCCGGCCCGTTGCGGCGGATGTCGGGAAGGGCCACTTAATCGATCGAAATCTTCCGCAGCAGGTTGAAGTCCGACAGCATCTTGCCGGCGCCGAGCACGACCGAGGACAGCGGGTCCTCGGCCATGGCCAGCGGCAGGCCCGGTCTCCTCGCGCAGCCGCTTGTCGAGGTTCTTCAGCAGCGACCCGCCGCCGGTCAGCACGATGCCGCGGTCGACGATGTCGGCCGAGAGCTCGGGCGGCGTGCGCTCGAGCGCGACGCGCACGGCGTCGACGATGACGTTGACCGTCTCGGCGAGCGCCTCGCGGATCTCCTCGTCGCTGATGGTGATCGTCTTGGGCACGCCCTCGATCAGATGCCGTCCCTTGATCTCCATCGTCATCCGCTCCTCGAGCGGGAAGGCCGAGCCGATTTCGATCTTGATCTGCTCGGCGGTGCGCTCGCCGATGAGCAGGTTGTACGTCTTCTTGATGTACTGGATGATCGCCTCGTCCATCTCGTTGCCGGCGACGCGCACGGCCTTGCTGTAGACGATGCCGGCGAGCGAGATGACGGCGATGTCGGTGGTGCCGCCGCCGATGTCGACGATCATGTTGCCCGACGGCTCGGTGATCGGCATGCCGGCGCCGATGGCGGCCGCCATGGCTTCCTCGACCAGGTGCACTTCGCTGGCCTTCGCGCGGTAGGCGCTGTCCTTCACGGCGCGCTTCTCGACCTGGGTGATCTCCGACGGCACGCCGATGACGATGCGCGGCCGGACCCACACGTTGCGGTTGTGCGCCTTCTTGATGAAGTAGGTCAGCATCTTCTCGGTGACCTCGAAGTCGGCGATGACGCCGTCCTTCATCGGCTTGATCGCGACGATGTTGCCGGGCGTGCGGCCGAGCATGTCCTTGGCGTCCCTGCCGACGGCCTCGACGCGGCCGTTCACCTTGTTGATGGCGACGATCGAGGGCTCGTTGACCACGATGCCCTTGCCGCGCGCGTAGACGCAGGTATTGGCCGTGCCCAGGTCGATGGCCAGGTCACTCGAGAACAGCGAGAGCATCGAACGAAGACTCAACGAGAACTCCTTGCGCAAGGCTGTGAACGGGTATGCACGCGACTGGGCTTGCGACTAGTTATCGGCGGGAGCGGCCGCGGCCTGAATACCGTTCTTCCCCGATCCTTGACCTGGTACATCGCCTTGTCGGCGGCCTGGACCAGCTCCTCGGCCGATGCGGCGACGTCGGGCAGCGTGGCGACCCCGACCGAGGCGGTCAGGCGGACGTGCAGGCCGTCGCCGAGCGAGGAACGTGAACGCGGCCACGCGCTCCCGGACGCGCTCGCCGACCGCGAAGGCGCCCTCGCCGCCCGTGTCGGGCAGCACGACGGCGAACTCGTCGCCGCCGAAGCGCGCGACGATGTCGGTCTCGCGGGCGCTACCCGCGGATGACCGCCGCCGCCTCGACCAGGGCGCGGCTGCCGAAGAGGTGGCCGTGCGAGTCGTTGATGCGACTTGAACCCGTCGAGGTCGATGAACAGCAGCGACAGCGGCCGGCCGCTGCGCGAGGCGCGCTTGGTTTCGCGGCGCAGCACCTGGTTGAGGTAGCGCGAGTTGTACAGGCCGGTCAGGTCGTCGGTGACCGACAGCGCTTCGGCCCGGCTGCAGCCGCAGCGCGTTGTCGAGCGCCAGCGCGGCCGGCTCGAGCAGGGCGTCCACCGCCTGCTGCCAGCCCACGCCGGGCCGGGGTGGCCGGGTCGCGGCGACCGGGTCCAGGGCGACGAGCGCCGCCGATGCGGCGCCCGCGGCAGGCCAGCGGGAAGGCGAGCACCGCGGCCGGACGGTCGGTCGCCGAGGCGAGGGTCGGCGGCGAGGTCGGCGACGGCGAACGTCTCGCCGCGCGCCATCACCCAATTGGCGATGCCCTGCACGACGACCGGTCCAGTCGGCGCGCGGCCCCGATCGGCCAGCACGACCAGCTGGCCCGAGGGATCGGCCGCCACGACGGCCCAGAGGCGCCGGCACCCAGGTGGCGGCACGGTCGAGCAGCAGAGTCGGCGATCGCGGGCGGGATCGAGCGTGGCGTGGACGGCGCGCACAATATCCACGAGCGGCGTCACGCCGCGGCGAGCCGACGGCGCACGGGCGCCCTCGGCCCGGCGCAGCCGTTCCGCGAGGTCGGGAGCCGTGGTTCGCTTGACCGCCCGCCGGGGAGCCGCCGACGTCTGCCGTCGCCCGGCGGCGCGATCTGCTGCCCTCACAAGATTGTTCGATTTTTTTCTCACGCGACCTGTCCGACCCCGGGGACGGCCCGCTAAGTGCTTCTAGGCACGGCAAATATACCATAGGGTTGGCGGTCCGATTGCTTGCCTCCCGGAAGTTCCTGGCATACGATGAGGGTTTCGAGAGGCCTTCGTTCATGACAATGCTCGACCGGATGCGCCGCCACAAGGCGTGGCTCAAGTGGAGCCTCGGTCTCGTGGTGCTGGCGTTCGTGATTTTCTACATCCCGGACTTCCTGACCGGTGCGTCGACGGACCCGTCGGTCACGGGCGACCGTCGCCACGGTCGAAGGCCAGGAAATCACCGCCAACGATTTCCGCCGCACGTATCAGTCGCAGCTGCAGGCGTACCGCAACGCGTACGGCGCGAGCATGAACGAGCAGCTGCTGAAGCAGCTCGGCATCGATCAGCAAATCCTCCAGCAGATGGTGGACGAGCGCGCGGCGCTCGCCGAGGCCAAGCGGCTGGGCATCACGGTGAGCGACGAGGAAGTGCGGCAGCGCATCCTGACGATGCCGGCGCTCCAGGAGAACGGCCAGTTCATCGGCGATCAGACGCTACCAGGCGCTGCTTCGCTCGCAGCGGCCGCCGATGACGCCGTCCGAGTTCGAGGACAACGTCCGGCGACGGGCTGGCGATCGACAAGCTCCGGATGGCGCTGACCGGCTGGCTGGCGATTTCCGACAGCGAGCTCGAGGCCGGAGTACCGCCGGCGCAACGACAAGGTGAAGCTCGCGGTCGTGGCGCTTCACGGCCGACAGCTTCCGCGGCGACGTGACGGCGACCGACGCGGACGTGTCCGCGTACTTCGACGCCCACACGGCCGACTTCCGCATCCCCGAGAAGCGCAAGATCCGGTACCTGCTCGTCGACACCGACGCCCTTCGCGCGAAGATCACCGTTCCCCCCGGCGACGTCGAGGCGCGCGTACAACGACGGCGGTCGACCAGTACACGACCCCCGAGCAGATCCGCGCGAGCCACATCCTCTTCTAGACCGACGGGCAAGGACGAGGCGGCGGTGCGGGCGAAGGCGGAAGACGTGCTCGCGCAGCGTGAAGAAGGGCGAGGACTTCGCCGCGCTCGCGCGAGAAGTTCTCCGAGGACGAGTCGTCAGCGAAGAACGGCGGCGACCTCGACTACTTCGGCCGCGGCAAGATGGTGGCGGAGTTCGAGCAGGTCGCGTTCGCGATGCAGCCCGGCGAGATCAGCGATCTCGTGAAGACGCAGTACGGCTTCCACATCATCAAGGTCACCGACAAGAAGCCGGCGATCGTGCGCCCGCTCGACGAGGTGCGCGACCAGATCGTCGATCAGCTCACGTCCGAGCGCGCGCAGGCCCAGGCGCAGGCGATGGCCGACCGCATCGCGCCGCAGATCAGCACGCCGGGTGACCTCGATCGCGTCGGCGCCGCCGAGGGCCTCACGGTGCAGGAAACGGGCTTCTTCGCGCGCGACGAGCCGATCCTGGGCCTCGGCGCGTCGCCCGACGTGGCCAACCGCGTGTTCCAGATGCAGGAGGGCGATGTCGCGACGCGCGTGAACGCGTCGCGCGGCATCACGTTCCTCGCGCTGACGGGCATCCAGGCGTCGTACCTGCCGAAGCTCGACGAGGTGAAGGACCAGGTGCACGAGGCGGTCGTGCTGAGCAAGGCGCGCGAACTCTCGGCCGCTCGCGCCGGCGAGATCGCCGCGCAGCTCAAGAGCGCGCCCGACTTCGCGGCGGCCGCGCGCCGGCTGAAGCTCGAGGCGAAGGACACCGACTTCATCAGCCGGGGCGCCGCGCTGCCCGATCTCGGCGTCTCGCGGGAGGTCGACAAGGTCGCGTTCGCGCTCGATCAGGGCGCGGTCAGCGATCCGATCACGACGGCCAACGGCACGGCCATCGTGAAGGTGCTGGAGCGCTCCGTCGCGACGCCCGAGCTCTTCGCCGCGCAGAAGGACAAGTTCCGCCAGGACATCCTCGACGAGCGCCGCAACCGCTTCTTCACCGATTACATGAACGACGCGAAGCAGCGGATGCGCATCCAGGTCTCGCCCGAGGAAGTCCAGAAGATCGTCGGCTAGCGCACGTACCCCAGCGGCATCAGGGCCAGCACCTCGCCGCGCCGGAAGGGCGCGGCGGGTCCCCGCAGCACACGCAGCGTGTCGCGCTCGTCGGCCGTGAGCCACGAGGCCGCGGCGGCGGCCTGGGTCGTCCCGCTCATCTCCTCCGAGAGCAGCTCGAACAGGCTCTTGCGCGGCGGATAGACGACGATGTCCACGTCCGCGCCGTCGGCGATCTTCGCGTCCTGCCGCGCGACGGCGATCGCGCGCCGCAGGCCGCCGATCTCGTCGACCAGCCCGCGCTCGACAGCCTGCCGCCCGGTCCAGACGCGGCCCTGGCCGACGGCGTCCACGGCCTCGGGCGTCATGTCGCGCGACGCGGCCACCTTGCCGACGAACTGATCGTAGAACGCCCGGAGCTGCGCGTCGACGAGCTGCGCCTCCTCGGGCGTGTACGGACGCGCGCTGGAGTCGATGCCCGCATGGCGGCCGGCGGTGACGCCGCCGATGCCGGCGCCGAGCTTCTCGAGGGCGCCCGCGATCACGTACTTCCCGCCGAAGATGCCGATCGAGCCGGTGAGCGTCGATGGCTCGGACACGATCGTGTCGGCGCCCATCGCGATGTAGTAGCCGCCCGACGCGGCGAGGTCGCCCATCGAGGCGACGATCGGCCGCGCGGTGTTGTCGTCGTGCGCGAGCCGCAGCTCGTGCCAGATCACGTCGGAGGCCGTGGCGGATCCGCCCGGGCTGTCCACGCGCAGGACGATCGCCTTCACGCGGTCGTCGGCGCGCGCCTGGCGGATGTACCCGATGAGCGTGTCGGCGCCGACGGTGGCGCCGTTGAGCGGGTCGTAGCCGCTCGACCCGCCCGTGATCTCGCCGACGGCGTAGATCACGGCGATGCGCGGCCGCCGGCCGAACGACGGCAGCGACAGCCCGCGCGCGTAGTCCTCGACCTCGACGCGCCCCCGGCCGGCGTCGCCCGACTCCTGCCGCAGCGCGCGCTCGACCTCGTCCTCGTACGCGACGCCGTCCACCAGCCCGGCGGCGAGCGCGGCGTCCGGCTGGAGCGGCCCCTGGTCGACGAGCGCGCGCACCTCCGCCTCGTCCTTGCCGCGCGCCGCCGCGACATCGGCGACGAACGCGTCGTAGAGATCCTGGTTGATCGACTGGTCCATCTCGCGGTGCGCGGGGGTGTAGCCGGTCTCGGTGTACTGGTTCACGGCCGTTTTGTACTGGCCGACATGATGGAGATCGGGATAGACGCCGACCTTGTCGAGGGTGCCGCGCAGGAAGATCGAGTACATCGTGGTGCCGGTCACGTTGAACGTGCTGGTCGGCATCAGGTACACCTTGTCCGCGGCCGACGCGAGGTCGTACTCGCGTTCGGTGGCGTACTCCAGATAGGCGTACACCGGCTTACCGGAGGTCTTGAAGTCGACGACCGCGTCGCGCAGCTCCTGGACCTTGCCCCAGTAGGGATTCGTGAAGCCGGTCGGCACGAGCAGCACGCGCTTGATGCGGTCGTCGCGCTTCGCCGCGTCGAGCGCGGCGGTGATCGATCGGACGGTCGTGGCGCCGGGTCCGCGCAGGAAGCTCAGGACGTCGCTCGGGCCGGTCTCGGGCGGGTCGCCGCCCACGGCCACGATGAGCGTGGCGCTGTCGGGCACGACCGGACCGCGGCCGAAGGCGATGAACAGGACCAGCGACGTGACGAACAGCACCACGACGGCGGCGCCGGCGAAGAGCAGGACGGCCCGCAGGAGGATCCCGAGCGGGCTGCGACGCGGAGAAGAAGCCATTTCTGGAGTATAGCCGTCTAAACTGTCCGCCATGGACACCTTGCGTCAGGACATCCGTTACGCGGTCGCCACGCTGCGGGCGAATCCGACGTTCGCCGCGGCCGGGCTGCTCACGCTGGCCCTCGGCATCGGCGCGACCACGGCCGTGTTCTCCGTGGTCTACGGCGTGCTGCTCAAGCCGCTGCCGTACGCCAACGCCGACCGTCTCGTCCAGCTGTCGGAAGAGCGGCCGAACTCGCCGCTGCCGGCCGGCAACCCGATCCTGACGAACTACACCTATTACGCGCTGGCCGACGCGCCCCGGACGCTGGAGGGCCTGGCGTCCGCCAACGGCCGCGACTACACCGTGGACATCGACGGCGCCCCGGAGCGCGTGCCGGGCACGATGGTCACGCCGTCGCTGTTCCCGCTGTTGGGCATGCGGCCGGCCCTGGGCCGCGTCTTCTCAGACGAGGAGGGCGCACCGGGCAACAACCAGCTCGTCGTCCTGAGCGATGCGATGTGGCGCGCGCGCTTTGCCGCCGATCCCGCGGTCCTGGGCCGCACGATCACCGTAGACGGGCGCCCGTTCACGATCGTCGGCGTCGCGCCGCCCGGCTTCTACTATCCGACTCGCGACGCTGCCCTGTGGACGCCGTTCCGCGTACCCGTGCCCGCCGACCCCTCCGCCGGCCGCATCTTCGTGTCCGCCGTGACCGCGATCGGGCTGCTGAAGCCCGGCGCAACGGCCGCGCAGGCCGAGGCCGAGGCGACAGCGCTCGCGCGGCACGCCGCCCCGACGCCACCGGCGGGCGGCCGCGGACTCTTCGGCGGCGGCGGCGAGCCCGTGGTGCACGCCCCGTATCTCGCGGACCAGATGACGAGGTCCGTGCGGCCGGCGATCGTCGTGCTCGCGGCGAGCGTCATCCTCGTGCTGCTGATCGCCTGCGCCAACGTGGCGAACCTGTTCCTGTCGCGCGGCGTCGCGCGGCAGCGTGAGCTGGCCGTGCGCGCGGCGATCGGCGCGAGCGGATGGCGGCTGGGCCGCCAGCTCCTGACCGAGAGTCTGGTCGTGGCCGCGCTCGGCGGCGCGATCGGCATCGCGATCGCGTGGGCGCTCGTGCGGCTGCTGCCGGCGCTCGCGCCGGCCGACTTCCCGCGCCTGGACGACGTGGCGCTGAACGGCCCGGCGCTCGCCTTTGCGGCGATCGCAACCATCTTCACGGCGCTCGCCTCGGGCCTGGCGCCGGCGTGGCGCGGCGCGCGCTTCAACCTGTCGTCGTCGCTCCATGCCGGCGACGGCGCCACGGCGGGCGGCTTCCGGAGCGCGCGGGCCGGACGCCTGCGTGACGGCCTGCTCGTGGCCGAAGCGGCGTTCGCCGTCGTGCTGATGGTCGGCGCGACGCTGCTCGCGCACAGTTTCCAGGTGCTGACCCACGTGGACGGCGGCTACAACCCGAACAACGTCGTGACCGCGCAGATCTTCCTGCCGGGCCTGGCGGTCGACGCGCAACAGACGGCCGCGGATGCCGTGCGGCGCGAGGTGACGAACGCGATGCTCGATCGGCTGCGCGCGATGCCCGGCGTGGAGGCGGCAGGCGCCGGCGCGATGCTGCCGTTCGCGCGGAACACGATGATCGCGGCGTTCCCGTTGAACATCGTCGGCCGGCCCGCGCCGGATCAGCCGACGGTCGTGCGCGCGCTGCGGAACATGGTGACGCCAGGATATGCCGAAGCGCTCGGCCTGCGGCTCAAGGCGGGCCGCTTCCTGGCGGCGTCCGACGAGGGGGCGGCGGCGAATCTCCCGATGATGGTGAACGAGGAGTTCGCGCGCGTCTACCTGCCGGAGCATCCGGTCGGCACAGTGCTGCAGCTCTCGCCGGGACAGACGGCCGAGGTCGTGGGCGTCGTCGGCAACGTGCTCAAGGACGGCAACGATCGCGCGCCGCAGGCGGAGACCTACGGCCTGCTGACGACGGCGAACGTGCCGGCGGGCTTCGTGGTGCGCACGTCAGGCAACGCCGCGGCGCTCGTGCCGATCATCCACGCGGCCGTGCGCGAGGTCGATCGCGGCGCGGCGGCCGACGTGGCGCTGCTGTCCGACAAGGTGACGGCGTCGGTCGATCAGCCGCGCTTCGCGATGAGCGTGCTCGTGGCGTTCGCGCTCCTGGCGCTGCTGCTGGCGTCGGTCGGGCTCTACGGCGTCTTGTCGTACGGCGTGCAGCAGCGGCGGCGCGAGATGGGCGTCCGCGCGGCGCTCGGCGCGGAGCGGGCGCAGTTGGTTCGCCTCGTGCTGGCGCGCGGCCTGGGCGTGACCGCGATCGGCCTCGTCGTCGGCCTCGCCGCGTCGGTGGCCGCGACGCGTGCGCTTGAGGGCCTGCTGTTCGGCGTGACGCCGCTCGATCCGCTGGCGTTCCTGGCGGCGCCGCTCGTCCTCCTGCCGGTCGCCGTGGCGGCGTGCCTCATCCCCGCGCTGCGCGCCGCCGCCGTCGATCCGTCGGAAGCCCTGCGCTGCGAATAGCGGACTCGGCGCGGGATCGGGGGACGAGCACGGCCCCGCCGCTTCCGGCGGGCGCTCCCGTTCGGCTATACTGAGGGTTCGGGTCTGCGCCAATTCTCCCTGGATGCGGAAGTGGCGGAACGGCAGACGCGCTAGCCTCAGGCGCTAGTTGGGGAAACCCAGTGGAGGTTCGAATCCTCTCTTCCGCATACCAACCTTCAAAATCTTCGTTCCGGGCGGCGAGGAAGGCGCGACAGAAGTCGCGGCTCGCAGCGGCGCGTGGCCGCTACGGCCGTTCGGTGACCGGGCCCGCGCCCCGATACATCCCGATGATCTCTCTGTCTGGGACAGCCGCCGGGGCCCGGCGGCCGAGAAAATAGTACGCCCAACCCGCGTTGTAGATCTGCGCCGTGCCTTCGAGCGTGCGATCCACATATTTCATCCAGAACGTGGAGAGCCTGGCGGCGAGCCCCAGCACATTTCGTGCTCGACGGTTGTCCGTCAGGCTCTGGACGAAGAAGTCGATGGACCACGCGAGCGCAGCGCCCGGCCCGCCGATCGGGCCGCTTTCGATCTCGTGGAAGCGTCGGAACAGCCGCCTGTGCCCGAGGTGGGTGTAGCGGGTAAAGTCGTAGGCCCCGTTGTGGACCTGCTGCATGAACGGCGTCTCGGCGTACGCCAGTCCGTCCAGACCGAGCACCCTCCAGATTTCGGCCACACAGCGCGGCGGATCCGCCACGTGCTCCAGCACGGCCTGGATGATCACCGCGTCGAACGTGCCGTCCGCGAACGGGAGATCGTGGGCGTCGCAGACGATCCTCGTCCGATCGCCCAGTGACACATCCATTTCGACGAGCTCGATCTCGTCATCGTCGGCCAGCACCTCCATGCCCGCGCCAAGCGTGCTCCCGCCAATCACCAACACGAGCGGTCGGGCGGTTTCTTTCTTGAGAAGCGTCCGCACCCGCCGCAGCACCCCGGCCGCGACACGGTTCTCTCCCGTGGACGGCAGGTGTTCCACGATGCGTTGCTTGAGCGACCGGCGGCCCGGTTCCGCTCCCATGACGAACCGTCGGACGGTGAAGTCCTCGATCCGGAAGGCGCTGTTGGCCTCGTTGATCAGGATGGGTCGTTCATCGAGCGAAGGAAACTCGTGCGCACACGCCCGGTCCTGACAGAGCCACCGGTCCCCTTGCGCCGCGAGGGGCGCCCGGCACACAGGGCAGCGGAGCGCCTCGGCCACTCGGGCCGAAATCGGATGATGTCGGCTCGGTGCTTCCGGGACGCGACACGCGCCGGAAATCACGGCGCTTGAGGCGCTCGACGCGTCCGGCTTCATAACGGCGGGCGACCAAAGTGCAAGGGGCGCTCCAAGGGGCGTCGCAATGTCTGCCCCGGCATAGCCCTCATTTCCTCGTGCGGCGGCCGCGAAAGTCCCTGAATTGGCAGACTCTTGTTTGCCCCACGGTTGAAGATTGGTTCTCGAGAGGCTGACTACAGAGCACGCACGCGGCGATCGCGACTCAGTGGCGGGATGTCGCGAAAATGGTGAACAAAAGGTCGCCGTTTCGGCGACTTTAGTCCGCCTCCTGACGCAGGAAACGATGGTCGTTTCTCATTGTAATGTTCTTGCCATCAAGACCTTACAGGGAAGATCTCGCGAACGGTATGGTCTTTGCGTCAGATGACAACGGCAGTCGCGTTCTTCACGGAGGCAACGTGCGACCACCAACAGACTGGGTTCAACGCCATGAACACACTCGGCGACGTGCTGAATCGCCTTCGTTCGGAGTTCTCAGAAATGCCCGGGCTACGACTCACACCGAGACAGGTGGAACGCCTATGCGGCGTGGACCCGATGCAGTGTCAGGGGCTTCTCAACGCGCTCATGGAGGAACGGTTTCTGAGAGTGAGCTCGGATGGACACTATGCGCTCTGCACGGAAGGGCCGTTCCGCGACCATGTGATCACCGTGAACACCAGACCCGAAACACGTTTCGTCAAGGCTTCGTGACTCAGCCGCGCACAGGTCACCAACGCGCGACCGACGATTCGTCGATCATCTGGCGGAGGGCACACAGTGGAACCTGATATCGATGCGCTGCAAAGCATTGTCCGGAAGCTGCCCAGTGGCGCGCTTCGAAACCAAGCGATCTTGGCCAGGGACATATTAGCGATTCCGGTCCATCTCAAAACCGGCCACGAGCACCGACTGGCACGGCAAACAGCCCGTCTTGACACGGCCCTCGAACGCCTCCGCACACTCCTCTCCAGCCTGCGAACTGCTCTGCCCAGCGACCGCGACGTCGCTGATCTCGAAGACAGCTTGAACGGCGACTAGGCGCCCGGTCAGGTCTAGCGGATCCCCGCTAGGTCGAGCAGCACGCGCAGCCGACGCTTCTGGCGACCAGCAGATTGCGCGTCGACGGCCGCCCGGACGGTGCGCCGAGGTTGGCCGCGCGGGCGACCGCCGTCGCCGGTGCGATCGCCGCCGCGCGCCGATCCGGCCGCGCGCCGGGCGATCGATCGGCTCTCTGCCCCGCGCCCCGATATCCGGTGACGATCCGGAACTGGCGCGTGTCGATCGTGGTGTCCACGCGAATGCTGTCGGGACCGGTCACCTCGAAGCGCGTGAACGGCTGGCCGTCCACCGTGATGCCGACGGCGCTCGCGTTCGGCAGGTTGGTGACGCGGAAGGTCGTCGTGGCGCCGCGCTTGTCCGGCGAGGCGGCGTAGGTGCCCACGTAGAGCGCTCCGCTCTCGGGATCATTCCACGCCTGGTAAAGGCCCATCGCCGGGAAGTCCACGCCATCCACGGTCGGCGCGGTGAACTTGTCCAGGAACGGCGCTTGAAGCGCGCGGAGCCAGTCGCCGGGCCGGCCGATCTCGGACACCATGAGCATCGCACTCCCCTGGCCGCGCGGATAGCCTTCGGTCGGGAAGCCGGTCCACCACCCGAACATCTCGTTCTGCCGCCCGAAGAAGCGCGGGTCTTCGTCGCGCTCGGCCGCGGCCTTCAGCTTGTCGGCCACGGCGGTGTCGCCGAGCTCGCGCGCCATCAGCAGCAGGTTGGTGTTCGCGCGGACGGTCGCATTCGGCGCGCGGACGCCGGACGCGTTCGCCGCGGCCTCGTACAGAAACGTCGCGAACTCGCGGTCCTGGGGCGCGACGAGGAAGGCCGTCAACGGCCCGCCGGCCGGCGGGCCGTTCAGCTTGAAGTTGACGCGCGGGTCGTAATACGAGGTGACCCACTCGAGTTTGCCGTCCGCGCCGACGCCGACGTAGTTCTTCCTGGCGTACTCGAGGAAGTTCTCCGCCGCGCGATGCGTCTCTTTGCCGTAGAGCTTGTCGTACAGGTACATCCCGAGCGCCGCCGCGCTGTTGCAGAAAAACCAGATCTTCGTGTTCTCGCACTGCGGACCTTCGGGACGCTGGCGGTACTGCTCCTCGAGACGCGCCGCGAGCCGGTGGTGGTCCCACTCGAACTCCTCGTCGCCGTAGCCGGTCACCTTGAACGGGCTCGCCCACTTGTCGCTGCCCGAGACGTACTTGTGGGTCGCGAGCAGCAGGTGGAACCACCCGCGGTAGAAGAGATACCCGTCCGCGCCGATCGGATCCTTCTGGAGGCCCCAGGGCTCCGTGCCGTTGGCGGTCCAGCCGAACCGGTTGTAGTTGCCGCGCAGGTCCGGCGGCAGGGTGGCCATGATGCGAGCCGGATACTTCGCGCGCTTCGGGTCGTCCCCGATCTGCGTGAGCCAGTCGATGGCGCCCCAGTAGGTCGGAAACCGCTGCGCGAACTCGTCGGTGATGCGCGAATAGACCTCGCGCCACGCCGGCGTCTGGTCGGCCATCAGCAGCAGCCCGTACGCGGAGTACGAGAGATCGAAGCGCCCGTAGCTGAGCACCACGGGACTCGTGTAGCGGTCCCACCAGGGATTGGGCACCCCGACGCTGCTCCAGTCGTCGGGGGTCACGGCCTTCTCCCAGAGCAGGCGCAGCCACCCGAGCGACCGGCGGTTCATGGTCGGGAACGGCGACACAGTATCGGGGAGCGACGGCGCGGCCTGGGCGGCGTCCTGCGCCATGGCGGCGGCGGCGAGCGCATCGCGGCTGCCCCCCGGCAGCGTCGCGGCGCCCGCGGCGCCGGCGGCCGTGCCGACGGTCTTGAAGAAGTCCCGGCGGGAGAACCCTCGAATCCGTCATCGCATCTCCTGAGGCCATGCCGGCGTCATTCCCGCAAGGGTCTCACACGACGGGCCGATCGGGGCGTCGCAGATTGTCGCCGGCGGGCCGCTAGGGCTCGGGGAACGGCGCCGTCGCGCCGTCGGGCAGCGGATAGCGGTCCGTATTGAGCGTCATCGACACGAGATCGTAGTAGCCCATCAGGCCGATCAGGTCCATGACGCCCTGCTCGCCGAGCAAGGTCTTCGCCGCGGCGAACGTCCGGTCGCTCACCCGCCGCGTCCCGCGCATCTCGGTCGAGAAATCGTAGACGATCGCCTCGTCCGGCTGGAGGCTCGCCGGCCGCCGGCCGGCCTGGAGGTCGTCGATCACGGCTTCGCTCAGGCCCGCCTGCATCGCCAGCGGCTTGTGCGCGACCCACTCGTACTGCGATGACCACCACTTGGCGGTCATCAGGATCGCCATCTCGTTCAGCTTCCGCGGCACGGTGGAGTGAAACCGGACGTACTCGCCGAGCGACTGCGCGATATTCCCCAGCTCCGGGCTGCGCAGGTAGACGTTGAACGGCCCGCCGAGCGAGGTGCGCGATCCGGCCAGCAGATCGTTCACCATCGTCTTCTGCTCGGGCGTGAGCTGTTCCCAGGTGAGCGGCGCAAAGCGGTCGCCGCGCAAGCCCTCGACGGCCCGCCGCGCCGCCGCGGAATCCCCCGCCTGCTGCGCCATCAGACCCGCCACGCTCGCGGCGAGCGCCACGACGACGACGACGAGAACTCGTCTGCGCATGTGTGCCTCAACGGAATGATGGACGGATCGATCACTTGAACGCGCCGTTCATCGCCGCGATCGGCGCGCCCGACGCCAGGCTCGAGAAGGTTCCCTGCTCCGCGATCTCCTTCGCGCTGGCCAGGAAGGCGCCGTAGGCCACGCGCGCGAGCGAGCCGCCGGTGCTGATGCGCCGCACGCCGGCGTCGGCCAGTTCCGCGACGGTCGCGAACGGGCCGCCGATCACGTTCAGCGGCTTCGGCGCGACCGCCGCCGCGATGATGCGGATGTCGTCGAGCGCGCGAAGCCCTGGCGCGAACAAGCAGTCCGCGCCGGCTTCGGCGAAGGCCTGGAGCCGGAGGATCGTCTCGGCGCGATCGGGACGGCCGCGGATGAACCCTTCCGAGCGCGCGGTCAGCAGCACGCCGGTCCCGGCGCGATCGATCGCCTCGCGAGCGGCGCGCACGCGCGCCACGGCGTGCGCGAAGTCGTAGAGCGGCGTGCCGGGATCGTTCGTCGAGTCCTCGATGGACAGCCCCGCCAGGCCGGTCGCGCACGCGGCGGTCACGTTGACCGCGACGCCGTCGGGATCGTCGGCGAACCCGCCCTCGAAATCCGCGTTGACCGGCACCGGCACGGCCGCCACGACCGCGCGCAGGTGCGCGAGCGCGTCCTCGACGCGGATGCCGTTGTCGGGCCGGCCGATCGACCACGCGAACCCGGCGCTCGACGTGGCGATCGCCTTGAAACCGAGCTGCGCGAGAAACCGCGCGCTGCCGACGTCCCAGGGGTTCGGCATTACGAAGCACCCCGCGACGTGCAGCCGCCGGAACTCCGAGACGCGTGCGGACTCAGCCACGCCCGACTTCCGTCTCGTCGACCGGCGCCGTCACCGGACGCCCCAGCTCGTGCAGCAAGCCGTCCTCGAGGTCGTAGATCACGCCGTGCACGGCAAGCGCCTGCCCGCGCGCCCACGCCTCGCGCACCACCGTCGTCTGGCTCACGTTCACCACCTGCTCGACGACGTTCAGCTCGCACAGCCGTCGATGCCGCGCGGCCTCGTCGGGCAGCCGTTCGATCTCGGCGTGGTGCTTGCGGCGCACGTCCTGCACGTGCCGCAGCCAGTTGTCGACAAGGCCGAGCGAGTCGTTGCGCAGCGCGGCCAGCACGCCGCCGCAGCCGTAATGGCCGCACACGATCACGTGCCCCACCTTCAGCACGTCGATGGCGAACTGGATCGTCGACAGGCAGTTCAGGTCCGCGTGCACCACGACGTTGGCGACGTTGCGGTGGACGAACATCTCGCCGGGCAGCAGCCCGACGATCTGGTTGGCGGGGACGCGGCTGTCCGAGCAGCCGATCCAGAGGTATTGCGGGACCTGCGCGTGCGAGAGGCGCGAGAAGAACTCCGGATCCAGTCGCGTCATCTCGGACGCCCAGGCACGATTGCGGTCGAAAAGGTGGCTGAGGTCGGAGGCCATGGTCCGGCCGATTATACCGGGCCGGCATAGTAGACTGGCGCGGGATGGCGCGGCCGCTCACGATCGACGCGGTCCGCGCCGACCTGCTCGCCGAGGAACCGTCGATCTACTACCTGCCTGACCACTACAAGAGCGGTCCGTACATCCTCGTGCGGCTGCCGCGCATCAGCGCGGAGGCGATCCGGGATCTGCTCATCGCCGCGCACCGGCGCGCGATGGCGGAGCCGGCTCGACGGCCCCGCGCGCGGCCGGCCCGCCGGCGCCGCTAGCGGGTCGACGCACCCTCACTTGATCTTCTTCGTCGCCTTCCTTCGCTCTTTCCAGTACTTCTTCATGCGCCGCGACGCCGCCTTCCGCGCCGCGTCGGAGAGCTGCCTCGAGCGTTTCGCCGCACGGGCAAATGACTTGCGCCGCTTGCGCTGATTGGACAGCTCGGGGAACGTGCGTTCGATCGCCTGAATCTCCGCGCGAAGGCGCTTCAACGTCGCCTCGGCGCCAGCCCGTGCGAGCTCGCGCAAATGCTCCATACTCAGTCCGTTGCTTCGACGCTTCGCCATGTCGCCTCCTTAGCCTTCAGGACTATTGTGGCATGCTTGCGCATGCCATCCTTCGCGAAGCTCGTCGTCAACCTCGACGCGCGCGGGTTCGTCACCGATGAGATCGACGAGGGGCTCGTCGCCCACCGGCACGATGGCGAAGCCGGCGCGGCGCACGCGATCGCAGCGCACGAGGGTTTCCAGCCTCGGATGCTCGTAACTCTCAGGAAAGCCGTCGAAGCTGTACTCGGCGACGAACGCCAGCCGGCCCCCAGTGCAGGCGCACGGAAAGGTACGGGCCGAGCCGCTCGACGCTCATGGCGCTGCCCTCCGCCCTCGCGCCGAGGTCGCGCGCGTGCACCCAGCGCCCGGCGGCGCGATCGAACGTGCTCACGTGCAATTGGCCGAGTGTGTTGGGCCGCTCGGCTTCCGCGAAATAGTAGGCGGCCGCGAACAGGTCGCCGTCCGCCATGAAGGCGGAGCTAGTCAACCGAGTGACGAGGTCCGGCGCACCGGGCACCGCGGCTGCATCTGAGACACCCGCGATCGACAACGCCTCACCGAGCGTCTTCGAGCCCCGCAGCGGCTCGGGGCCCTGGCTCCACGCAGGCAGGGGCGGCTGGATCGCAATCATCACGAGCGTGAGCACAGCGAGGCGGCACATGCGTGGGCTGCTCACCTGAAGACCTCTCCGACATTGTGGCATGCTTACGCATGCCATCCTTCGCGAAGCTCGTCGTCGACATCGACGCGCTGGCCGCGCGCCATCCCGCGCTCACGCAGGCCTTCAATCTCGCCGCCCGCTGCCACGCGCACGTCACCGTCGTCGACGTGCTGCCGCCGGTGCCGCCGCGCGCGCGCGGGTTCGTCACCGATGAGATCGAAGAGGAGCTCGTCGCCCACCGGCGCGACGCCCTCGCCGGTATTCGCGCGCCCGAGGGCGTGAAGATCTCAACGGCCGTGCTGCGCGGGCGCCCCGCCGAGGCCCTGACGCGCGAGGCCGCTCGCCGCGGCTGCGACCTGCTCGTGCGGGCGCACTGCCGCGACCAGGCCGAGGAGGGCCGGCCTTTCGGCGCCGTCGACATGGACCTGATGCGCCAGTGCCCGTGCCCCGTCTGGCTCGTGGGCCCAGGCGGCGGACGCCGGCCGAAGAAGGTGCTCGCCGCGATCAACCCCAATCCGCAGGACGAGGGCGAGCAGCGCCTGAACACGCGGATCGTCGAGCTGGCCCTGGAGCTCGCGTCGACCGAGCGCGCGCGTCTCATCATCCTCCACGCCTGGACCGCGTTCGGCGAGTCGACCCTCCGGGGCCACATGCCCGCGAACGACTTCGCGCAATTCCGCGAGGCCGCGCGCCAAGTCGCCGCCGACGACTTCGCGGCCTTCCTCGGCGGCTTCGGCGCCGAGCTCGAAGGCGCGGTGCTCGCCCTCGAGAACGGCGCGCCCGAGGACGTGATTCCGTCCTACGCTGCGTCACACGGCGTCGATCTGGTGGTGATGGGCACGGTGGCCCGGACGGGCGTCGTCGGCCTGCTGATGGGCAACACCGCGGAGCGCGTGCTGCAGCGGCTGCGCGGCTCGGTCCTGGCGGTCAAACCCGAAGGCTTCACGAGTCCGCTGGCGATCTGATGCGCCACAAGGTCCGCGCGGTCGTCAACTCGGCGCTCGACCAGTCGCTGCTCCTACCGCTCGGCGCGCTCGCAGGCCTCGTGTGGGCCAACGTCGCGCACGGGAGCTACCTGGAGCTCGAACACGCCCTGCACTTCGCCGTGAACGACGTCGGCATGGTCTTCTTCTTCGCCCTCGCGACGAAGGAGGTCGTCGAGGCGATGGCGCCGGGCGGCGCGCTCCATTCGCCGCGGCAGGCCGCCACGCCCGTGCTGGCCGCGGTTGGCGGGATGGCAGGCCCGGCCCTCATCTATCTCGCGCTCACGCACGCGCTCGACGCGCCGGAGCTCGCGCGGGGCTGGGCGATCCCCTGCGCCACCGACATCGCCTTCAGCTACCTCGTCGCGCGGTTCGTCCTCGGCCCGCGCCACCCCGGGATCGCGTTCCTGCTCCTCCTCGCCATCGCGGACGATGCGTTCGGCCTCGTGATCCTCGCGGCGTTCTACCCCACCGGCCCGCTGCGGCTCGGCGAGTTCGCCGTCCTGTTCGCGGCGGCGCTGGCGCTGGCCTACGCGCTCCGCCGCGTCAAGGTGCTGAGCCACTGGCCGTACGTGCTCGCCGCCGGCGGGCTTTGCTGGGTTGCCCTGTTCCGCGGGGGCCTGCATCCTGCTCTCGCCCTGGTGCCAATCGTGCCGTTCCTGCCGCACGCAAAGCGCGATCCCGGGCTGTTCGTCGAAGCGCCCGCGCGCGCGCGCGACACGCTGAGCGCGATGGAGCACTGGTGGAAAGTCCCCGTGCAGTTCATCCTGCTGATGTTCGGACTCGTGAACGCGGGCGTCGAGTTCGGCAGCGCCGGCACCGGCACGGTGATCGTGCTCGTCGCCGTCCTCGCCGGCAAGCCAATCGGGATCATCGGGGCGGCGTTTCTCGCGAAGGCGGGCGGCCTGCACCTGCCGCGCGGGCTGGGCTGGCGCGATATGACGGTCGTCGGCTGCGCGGCGGCGATCGGCTTCACGGTGGCGTTGTTCTTTGCGACGGCCGCCTTCCCGGGCGGCGAGCTGCTGGATCAGACGAAGATGGGCGCGCTGCTGTCGATTACCGGCGGGTTCATGGCCGTCGGGGCGGCGGCGCTGCTGCGCGTCGGCCGGTTCGCGACCGAGCCGTAGCGCGGGCCTTCAGCGCCCGCTGCGCGGCAGCTTGACCGGCTGCGCGACGGCGCCGTTGCCCGCCGAGTCCCACGCGGCGAACCGCACCCAAGCCTTGCCGGCCGCGTCGAACGGAATCCGGAACTCGTGGCTGCCGAAGGGCGGGAGGTCGGTCGCCGGCACGATCTGCCGGCCCGTGGAGACGCCGTCGCCCCACACGACCTCGACGAACTCCAGCGGAAAGGTCCACTCGACGTCGGCCACGATCGTCAGGCGATCGCCCTCGCCTTCGACGTCCACCCGCGGCGCCAGCACCTCGCCCGACGTCACGAAGTAGTCGCCGCGCTCGAGGGCCTCGATGACCGGCGAGACGTCGGGAAGCACCGGTAGCCGGTCGAGCCGCACGTAGTTCACAGGCGAGGACGCATAGACCTCGTCGCCGGGCGCCTTGTAGCGCGTCTCGGTGATCGCGAGCAGGTACTTCGGCGCCCCTGGCGCGTCCGCCAGCCAGTTGCTCATATCATCGAGCAGCGTCAGACAACGCGTGTCGCACAGACGGGTTTCGGAGAGATCCAGACCCATCCCCCACCGGAAACCGACACCCTGATACGCCGGGTCGCGGAAGAAGGGCTCATCCTTCACCGCGTCGGGAAAGCCCGTCGAACCTTTCGTTCTCGGATGAGGCATGTTGATCAGCACGTGCTCGCGGCGCGCCATCTCCATGAGGTCGTCGGCGCTGCCGACGTGGTAGACCGTGCCGTACGTGGGGTTCGCCTCAGTGAAGGGCTGCCCCGCCGTCCGCCCGGTCCAGTAGACGGGATGCGAGAACAGCAGGTCCGTGTGTCCGCCGAGCGGACTGCCGTAGAACTCCTGATCGGGCATGACCAGGAAGTTGCTGTCGGAGTGCCGCTTCGCGCCCTCGACCGACGCCCGAATGACGTCGAGCGCATCGGGCCGAAACCGGCCGGCGGTCACCGAGCTCACCTGGCTCGCGATCGTGATGCCCGTCGCGCGAATGGCGTCCAGGTCCGGAATGTCGGCGTCGGGGCTCCCGGCCGCGAGCAGCCGCTCGCCGAGATCCATATGGTAATGGTGGGCCATCACCTGGTATCCCGGCAGCGCCTTGAACCGGTCGCCGTGCGTGAACGCGAGCACGGCATCGAGCGTGGCCCCGGCCGGCGCCGCGCTGGGAAACAGATAGATCGCCATCCGCTGCTCGGATCCGGGCGGCGCGCTGTAGAGCGCGAAGTTCGCCTGGTAGCGGTCCGATTCCTCGCGCTCGGCCTGACGGATGCCGAAGGCGAACGTGCGCTCGTCGTCCTTCCGGAACCAGTTGTAGCCGAGGTTGGTCTCGACCTCGCGCGCCCAGAAGAACGTATGCGGCGGCGGGAACACGGCGAGCGACGCGCCGCCCTGCTCCAGCATCAGCAGGCGGTTGCTCGTCTTCGTCACCCGGTCGGTCTCGTTCGGCGTGCCGCCGAACCGGTATTCCTGCCAGCCACCCGCCGTGTCGCGCCAGACGAGGCGGGAATCGGCGCGGATCGGGACGCCGCTCAGTCCGGCGTCGTACTTGTAGGCGACCGACGGCTCGGCGGTCGCGGCCAGAATCTCCATGCGAATCAGGTTGGTGCCGCGATACACCGTGAAGCGCAGGCGGCCCGAGAAGACGCCGAGCTCCACGCCGGGAAAGGTGACCTCGAGCCGGGATCCGTTGGTCGCCACCGCGCAGGCGCTCACGCGGTAACTGGCCGCCGCACGCCGCACTTCCGACGGGGCGCGCGGCAGGTCCGGCGGGGGATTGCCGCGCGGCGTCTGTCCAGGCTCGAGGCCCGGCACGTCCAGTGGCGCGTCCCAGAACGCGTCCCACTTGTAGCGATCCATCACCTCCGGCGTGATCGCCACGCCAAGCCCGCGCAGCGGCTCCATCTGCTGATTGCTCATCCGCCGGCGCCCCGACACCACGCGGAAGTCGGGCCGGGCGCCGGCCGCCACGGTCTGCCAGCTTGCGCGAAGGCGCCGGACGGCGAGCTCTCGCAGGACGGGCGCCCCGTTCTCGACGGCCAGAGTCAGCCGCGCTTCCTGGTCGCGATCGCCGCTCCAGACAACCGACAGGACATCGTCGGCGACCGAGGCGACCAGCCCGCCCTGTGGCCGATAGGCCGACAGGTCGCAGCGAAGCGGATCGGCCGCCACCCGGGAAGCCATGCCCAGGCCCGCGCAGACGAGGACGACGATCCACGGTGCTTTCATGCACGAGATATTACAATTACCGGCGCGCATGAAGCGGCTCATTGTCAACGCCGACGACTTCGGGATGACCGACGGCGTGTCGGCGGGCATCCTGGAGGCGATGGCTCATGGCGTCGTCTCCTGTACGAGCGCGATGGTGGCGACGCCCGGCGCGGCCGAGCGCGCGGCCCGGCGTCACACCCCAGCGCTCGCGGGCCGGGTCGGGCTGCACCTCCAGCTCACCTCGGGCCGCGCGTGCGCGCCGCCGGCCGACGTCCCCTCGCTGGTCGACGTCGCGGGCCGCTTCCCGCGCCACCGTGTCGCGGGGGCCGACCGCGTGCCCGGCGAGATCGCGCGCGAATGGCGCGCGCAGGCGGCGCGGCTGCAGGGCGTCGGGATCGCGCCGGCGCACCTCGACAGCCACCATCACATCCACCACCAGCCGGAGGCGATCGCACCGTTCGCCGAACTGGCCGCGTCGCTCGGCGTGCCCGCCCGCAGCGGACCGCCGGCGGTGCGGGCGGCCCTCGCCGTGGCGGGCGTCCCGCACGCCGACTGGCTGGAAACGAGCTGGTTCGGCGGCGCGCTCACGGTCGAGCGGCTCCTGGCGGTCGTGAATCAGGCGTTCGCGACCATTCACGGCGAAGGCACCGTGGAGCTCATGTGCCATCCGGGCAGGAGCGACCGCGATCTCGAGGCGGTGTCGTCCTATGCGAAGGAGCGCGAGCACGAACTCGACGTCTTCTGCGCGCCCGACCTGCCGGGGCGCCTGGCGGACATGGGCATCACCATTGTGCCGGCGGCAGCACTCGCTCGATGACCTCGACGTCAGGACGCGCCGCCAGGGCGCCCACCGCGTCCTCGCCCAGGTCCAGATCGACGAGCGCCCACTCCGCTGCCGACGACGGCCCGGGATCGATCGAGACGGGCACCGAGCGCAGTGGTTCGGCCAGGCCGACGCCCCGCGCCTTCAGGACCGCCTCCTTGCGCGTCCACAAGCGATAGAACGCGCGCGCGCGGCCGGCAACCGGCAGGCGGTCGAGCGCCGCGGCCTCCTCGGCGGTGAAGAAGCGCCGTGCGATGGCCATCATGTCCACGTGGCGGCGGAGATCTTCCACGTCGACGCCGAGCGGTGCAGCGCCGACAGCGAGGACGACGAGATCGGCTGAGTGCGACACGCTGAAATGCAGCGGATCGCCAGGCACGTGCGGCTTGCCGCCCTCGGCGACCGCGAGGCGTATCTCCTTCGCGGGGATCGACAGGTAGCCGCCCAACACGTCGCGCAGCCGGGCGCGCGCCGCCGTGAAGCGCCGTGCCGCGTCGGGCACCCGAAACCGGTCGGCGCGGGCGCGCTCCTCGTCCGACAGGCACGCGCGGCACGCGGCCAGATCGAACGCGTGCGCATCGAGACGCGCGCACCACACGTGCACCTGGCCAGGCAGCAGCCGCATCGGAGTCTCCGGGCCGCATTCTAGCTTGTCGGCCCGATCACCCCGTGCTAGCGTGTCGGCACGATGCCGACAGTGGAACGGCTTCGCTCTGAGGGTCCCATGAACCGACGCACGTTCCTCACCATGGGCGCGGCCGGCACGGTCGCATTGATGGGCCGCGCCCACCTGCGCGCCGCCGCCCGCGCGCAGGACGACATCCCGTACGGCGAGACCCGCCTCGGGCTGTCCGACGACCGCGATGGATCCCTGTACGTGCCGAAGTCGTACCGGCACGGCACGCCGATGCCGATACTCGTCTGGCTGCACGGCTTCAGCGGATCGGCGGGGGGCTTCCGGCTGACGTCGGAGTTCGCCGAGGAGTTCGGCGCCATCGTGCTCGCGCCCGAGTCTCGCGCGCTCACCTGGGGCCAGTCGGCGCCCGGTTTCGATGACGATGTCCGCTACATCGGCGCGGCGTTCCGCAACGTCACCAGCCGCCTCGACGTGGACGCCGATCACGTGGCCCTCGGCGGCGTCTCCGACGGCGCGACCTACGCGCTCTGTATGGGCGTCGCGTACGGCGACACGTTCAACCACATCATGGTGTTCTCCGAGGGCGCGCTGCAGCCGTTCCGCTACCAGGGCCACCCGCGCGTCTTCCTCGGGCACGGCACGCGCGATACCCAGATGCCGATCGAGCAGACGAGCGACCGCACGGTGCCCGTGCTGAAGGCGCACGGGATCGACGTCACCCTGCAGCTGTACGACGGCGGCCACGGCGCCCCGGCGCCCGTCGTCCGCCAGGGATTCGAGTGGTTCTTCGCCCGCTGACGCGGCGCGCGTTTCTCACCGCCGGTGCAGCGGCGCTCGCCTGGCGGCCCCGGCTTGCCCGCGCGATCGCAGTGGAGGAGACGACGCCCGGCGTGAGTCCGCTCGGCCTCGGGAGCGGCAACCGCGACGGCCTCCTCTACGTGCCCGCGCGATACTCGCCCGCCACGCCGCTTCCGCTCGTCGTGATGCTGCACGGCGCCGGCGGGTCCGCGCAGTCGGTCGACTACACCTTTCCGCTTGCCGACGAGCTCGGCCTGTTCGTGCTCGCGCCCGACTCGCGCGGCTGGACGTGGGACTCCCTTCTCGACGGCATCGGCCCCGACCTCGCGTTCATCGGGACCGCGTTCCGGCAGACGCTCGGCCGCGTGAACGTCGACCGCCGCCGCATGGCCCTCGCCGGCCACTCCGACGGCGCGTCGTACGTGCTGTCGGCGGGCATCGGACTCGGCGACGTCTTCACCCACCTGATGGCCTTCTCGCCCGGCGTGATGACGCCGATCGCGGCCACGGGCAAGCCGCGTGTCTTCATCTCGCACGGGCGCGACGATGCGGTGATGCCGATCGACGACACGAGCCGGCGGTTCGTGCCGCGGCTGACGGCGCTTGGCTACGACGTGACCTATCGGGAATACGACGGGCGCCACGCCGTGCCCGTCTCCGTCGTGCGCGAGGCGTTCACGTGGCTCGTCGCCACCTAGGCGTGTTTGCCTCGCCGGGACGCCACAGGCTAGGCTCTATCGACTGTGAGTGACGCGCCTCTCGACGACCTGCTCGCGCGCCTCGAGCGCGAGCGCCTGGCGGCCGATCGCGCCTACCACGAGGCGCTGAGCGCGGTCGACCGCGCGATCCGCCAGCCCCCCGCCCTGCCGCACGCGCCGGCGGCCCTGGACCACTCCCAGGCAACGGTGATCAACGAGTCGTGGAACATTCTGGCGGCCGCGCCCGCGGTGGACCCCGCCGATCGATCGATCCGCGGCCGCCTGCGCGCGTTCATCTGGCGGCTGGCCGGCCCCCCGCTCGAGACGCAGCGCCGGTTCAACGCGGCGATCACCGATCACCTGAACCGGAATCTCGCGGCGCTCGCGGAGACGCAGCAGGCCACCGCCGAACTCGTCGCGGTCGCGCGCGACGAGTTCAGCGCGCTTGCCGCGTTCGAGTCGGTCCTGGTCCAGTACCTGCAGACGATCACGCTCTATATCGACTCGAAGGATCGCAGCCTCGGCGGGAGCGACCTGCGCGATCGCCTCGCGCGGACCGAACAGCGGATCCTGGCGCTGAAGCGCGAGGTCGAGGCCGGCCTCGCGGGCGGCGCCGTTCCGGCCGCCGGCGCCCGGCCGGCCGAGGGGCAGGCTGACGCCGCCGCGTACGTCGAGTTCCAGGATCGGTTTCGCGGATCCCAGGCCGAGATCCGCGGCCGCGTGGACGACTACCTGCCGATCCTCGCGTCAGCGACCGACGTCGTGGACATCGGGTGCGGGCGCGGCGAACTGGTCGAGCGGCTGCGCGACGCCGGCGTGCGGGCGCGCGGCGTGGACGCGAACCCGGCGATGGTGGAGGTCGGCCGCGCGCGCGGGCTCGACGTCGTGCAGGGCGACGCGGTGGGGTTCCTGCGCGAGCAGCCGGACGGAAGCCTTGGCGGGCTCGTGGCCATCCAGGTGGTCGAGCACCTGCCGCCCACGGCGCTGGTGGCGTTCCTCGAGGCCGCGTATCACGCGATGCGGGCCGGCGCGCCGCTCGTGCTCGAGACCATCAACCCCGCGTGCTGGATGGCGTTCTTCGAGACGTACATCCGGGACCTGACGCACCAGCGGCCCCTGCATCCCGACACGCTGCGGTATCTCGTGGAGGCCGCCGGGTTCTCGCACGTGGACGTGCGGTTCCGCGAGCCCGTGCGGGAGGCGGATCGTCTGTCGCGCGTCGCCGCGCCGTCGTCGGCGCCCGGCGACGTCGTCGCCGCCCTGAACGATCACGCCGACAAGCTGAACGCCCGCCTCTTCTCGTTCACCGACTACGCCATCGTCGCGCGCCGCTAGCGCCGCGGCCTCTCAGTCCGCGCGCCTGGGCGCGACGAACACGTCGTAGATCCCGCCGCCCAGGACGCCTCCCACGAGCGGCCCGATGATCGGCACCCACCACCAGCCGTGCCCGGCGCGGAAGACGTCGCCGCCCCAGCCCGCCACGGCGGTGAAGAGGCGCGGCCCGAGATCGCGCGCGGGATTAATCGCGTAGCCGGAGTTGAACCCGAACGACGCGCCGATCAGGAGCACGAGCATGCCGAACATGACCGGCTCCATCCCCCGCGGCGGCGCGTTCCGCGGATCGCTGATCCCGAAGATCACGCCGACCAGCAGCGCCGTGCCCACGATTTGATCGATCAGCCCGCCGGGAAACACGCTGAGGAACGGCTGCGGGTACGTCGCCCAGATGCTCGCGGTCGCCTGCGCGCCGACGACCTGCCGGACGCCGCCGTCAAACGCGTTCAGCGCCTCGTGATAGGTGACGTAGACCACCGCCGACGCCAGGATCGCGCCGACGAACTGCGCGAGGATGTACGGCCCGACCTTGGACCACGGAAACTTCCGGTGCACCGCGAGCGCGACCGTCACGGCGGGGTTGAGGTGCGAGCCGGAGACGCCGCCCGCGATGTAGCAGCCCATCGTGACGGCCAGGCCCCACGCGATATTGATCGACAGATAGGTGCCGTTGGCATTGCCGCTCAGCACGACCTGCGCGACGACGCCCACGCCGAACACAATCAGGACAAAGGTACCCAGCAACTCGGCGAGGGACTCTCGCCAGACGTCTCCTGACATGCGCGCCCTCCTCCAGGCGCGGTCATTGTAGACTCTAAGCCGTCGTCAGCCGCAGGCTTCTTATGCCGTACATTCTCGCGCTCGATCAGGGCACCACCAGCTCCCGCGCCATCGTCTTCGACGAGACGGGCGCGATGCGGGCGGTGGCCCAGAAGGAGTTCCGCCAGATCTTTCCCCGGCCCGGGTGGGTCGAGCACGACGCCGGCGAGATCTGGGCGTCGCAGATTGGCGTCGCCACCGAGGCCCTGGGCCGCGCCGACCTGAAGCCGGCGGACATCGCCGCGATCGGGATCACCAACCAGCGCGAGACCACGATCCTGTGGGACCGCGAGACGGGCGACCCGATCGGCCCCGCGATCGTCTGGCAGGACCGCCGGACGGCCGATCTCTGCGAGCGCCTCAAGGCCGACGGCGCCGAAGCGCTGGTGCAGGAGCGCACCGGGCTGCTCATCGACGCGTACTTCTCCGCCACCAAGATCCGCTGGATGCTCGACCACCTGCCCGGCGCCCGCGCCCGGGCGGAGGCCGGCAAGCTCGCGTTCGGCACGGTGGACTCGTGGCTGATCTGGAAGCTCACGAACCACGAGCTGCACGTGACCGACGTGACCAACGCGTCGCGCACGATGCTCTTCAACATCCACACCATGCGCTGGGACGACGACCTGCTCCGGCTGCTCGAGATCCCGGCCAGCGTGCTGCCCGAGGTGCGATCGTCCAGCGAGGTCTACGGGCGGGTGTCGACGACGCTCGGCATGGCCGGCGTGCCGATCGCCGGCGTGGCGGGCGATCAGCAGGCGGCGCTCTTCGGCCAGATGTGCCGCACGCCCGGCATGTCGAAGAACACGTACGGCACGGGCTGCTTCCTGCTGCAGAACATCGGCGAAACGCCCATCCCCTCGCGGCACCGCCTGGTGACGACGGTCGCGTGGCGCATCGGCGGCCGGACGGAGTACGCGCTCGAGGGCAGCATCTTCATCGGCGGCGCCGTAGTCCAGTGGCTGCGCGACGGCCTCGGGCTGATCCGCCAGGCGTCGGACGTCGAGGCGCTCGCGGCGAGCGTGCCCGACAACGGCGGCGTGTATCTCGTGCCCGCGTTCGCCGGGCTCGGCGCGCCGCATTGGGATCCGTACGCGCGCGGCACGATCGTCGGGATCACGCGCGGCACGACGGGCGGCCACCTCGCGCGCGCGGCGCTCGAGAGCATCGCGTACCAGGTGGCCGACCTGCTCGACGCGATGCACGGCGACGCGGGAATTCCCCTTCAGGAGCTGCGCGTGGACGGCGGCGCGGCGATGAACAATATGCTGATGCAGTTCCAGGCGGATCTGCTCGGCGTGCCCGTCGTGCGACCGGCGGTGACCGAGACGACCGCGCTCGGCGCCGCGTACCTCGCGGGCCTGGCCGTCGGGTTCTGGCCCTCGGTCGAGGCGCTGACCGGCCAGTGGCAGATCGATCGCCGCTTCGAGCCGTCGATGGCGGCCGCGACGCGGGACGCGCTGCGGTCGAGGTGGACGGCCGCGCTCGAGCGGGCCACAGGCTGGGAAGGTGATCGGGGAAGTGAGGAAGTTGGGAAGTCAGGAAGTTAGGAAGTGGAACCTGGAACCCCTGAACCACTTCCTCACTTCCTCACTTCCTGACTTCCTCACTTCAAGGAAATCCCCCCCCCGATGACCATCAGCGTCGCGCGCGGGCTGCCGGGGCGATCGCCGACCGGCGTCCCCGGATTGATCGCATAGAACCGCACGTCGAACGTGAACGCGAGGTGCGGCCGCAGGAACCAGCGCGCGCCGCCGCCATAATCGATCGTCTTCAGCCGCTCGTCGTCGGCGAGGGTCTTCTCGGCGCCCTCGGGCACGATCGACCAGATCGTCCTCCCGATGCCGCCGCTCAGGTAGCTCCAGCCGTCGCCCTTGCCGAAGTTGAACGAGATCTGCGGCGAGAGCGACACGAAACGCTCGGCTACCGCGCGCTCCGACGCCGGGGCCTGGCTGAGCGGCGTGTGGGTCGAGCGGCCGATCGCGAGGTGCCCCCCGATCCCGAACGTCACGACGCCCCAGCGCAGCGGATAGACATGCGCGCCGACGTCCGCGCCCAGGCCGAGGCCGGGCATCTCGACCTGCGTCAGGCCGCGGCTGGCCGCCAGCGCCGGATCGTCGGGGAACGGCAGGAAGAGGCCGTGCAGATCGATCGCGAACGGGCCAATTGGGCCGGGATCGGGCGGCTGCGCGGCGGCGGGCCGGACCGCCGTGATCCAGACGGCCACGACGAGCGCGAGCAGCCGCCAGGCCGGTCGCGTATGCGGACGAGTCACCCTGCGGGCCAGCGTATCACGCCAGCATCCATCCGTTGCCGCTCGCCCGCGCCGTGGTACGATCAGCCCCTTGTCTCGGATCCCCATCGCTCCCCGTCCGCTGATCGGAGCCCGCGCGTGAAGCACGCATCATCGCTCCCGCCCCTGCCCGAGCGCCTGGCGCGCCTCGGCGAGCTCGCCTTCGACCTCTGGTGGAGCTGGCATCTCGACGCGCGGAGCGTCTTCCGCAGCCTCGACTACGCGCTCTGGCGGCGGACGGCGCACAACCCGGTGCGCATGCTGCGGGAGATCCCGCGCGAGACGCTCGATCGCGCGGCGGCCGATCCGGCCTTCCTGCGGCTCTACGACTCGGCGATCGCCCAGCTCGTCGCGGCGCAGGCGGCCGAACACACGTGGTGGAAGAAGCGGTTCCCGGACGTGACGGGCCACTCGGTCGCGTATTTCTCGGCCGAGTTCGCGCTGCACCAGTCGGTGCCGATCTATGCCGGCGGCCTCGGCGTGCTGGCCGGCGACCACTGCAAGGAGGCGAGCGACCTCGGCGTGCCGCTCATCGGCGTCGGGTTCATGTACCCGCAGGGCTACTTTCATCAGCGGCTGTCGCCCGAGGGCTGGCAGGAGGAAAGCTACGAGCGGCTGAACTGGGAGAACGCGCCCATCGAGCCCGCGACGACGGCCGACGGGAAGCCGTGCATCACGGCCGTGCCGCTCGGCGATCGCTCCGTGCTCGTCGCGGTGTGGCGGCTGCACGTCGGCCGCTCCAAGCTCTACCTGCTCGACACGGATCTCGAGGAGAACGCGCCCTGGGATCGCGAGCTGTCGGCGCGCCTGTACGGGGGTGACCGCGAGACCCGCATCCAGCAGGAGATCATCCTCGGCATCGGCGGCGTGCGCACGCTGCGCGCCCTGGGCTCGCGGCCGGCGGTGTTCCACCTGAACGAAGGCCACGCCGCCTTCGTCGTGCTCCAGCGGATCCGCGACCTGATCGAAGAGGGCGAGACGTTCGACCAGGCGCTCGAGGTGATTCGGGAGACCACGATCTTCACCACGCACACGCCGGTCGCGGCGGGCCACGACGCCTTCCCGTTCAGCCTCGTCGAGAAGCACCTCGCCGGCTGCTGGGGCACGCTCGGGTCGTACCGCGAGCGCTTCCTGTCACTCGGCTCGCACGACGCCGGCGGCGGCGCGCTGTTCAACATGACCGCGCTCGCGATGCGATCGGCGGGCCAGACCAACGCGGTCAGCGAGCTGCACGGCCAGGTCACGCGCGCCATGTGGGGCGACATCTGGCCGGGCCTGCCCGAGGCCGACCGCCCCGTCGGCGCCATCACCAACGGCGTGCACGTCCCCACCTGGCTCGCCGCCGACCTCGTCGACCTCTTCTCGCGCCACCTGGGCGCCGACTGGCTCGATCGCCAGGACGACCCGGCGATGTGGGACGGCGTGCTCGCGATTCCCGACGAGGAGATCTGGCGCGTGCGGAAGGCCCTGCGCACCTACCTCTTCACGTTCGTGCGCGAGCGCGCCCGCGAGCGCTGGATCGAGGAGCACGTCGCCGCGCCGCGCATCGTCGCGGCCGGGACGCTGCTGTCCCCCGAGGCGCTCACGATCGGTTTCGCGCGCCGCTTCACGGGCTACAAGCGCCCGGAGCTCATCTTCCACGACGCCGAGCGGCTGGCGCGGATCCTGAACGCCGAGAACCGGCCGGTCCAGATCGTCTTCGCCGGCAAGGCCCACCCCGCTGACGACATCGGGAAGCACCACCTGCAGCGCGTCTACCGCCGCGCCCTGGACCCGATGTTCGGCGGCCGCGTCGCGTTCGTGGACGACTACGACCTGCACGTCGCGCACTTTCTCGTCCAGGGCTGCGACGTGTGGCTGAACAACCCGCGCAAGCCGCTCGAAGCGAGCGGCACCAGCGGCATGAAGGCGGCCATGAACGGCGTCCCGCACCTGAGCATCGGCGACGGGTGGTGGGCCGAGGGGTTCAACGGCGCGAACGGGTGGCTGATCGACAGCGGCACCGCCGGCGCGGACCCGGCGACGGCGGACGCCGCCGACGCCGCCGCGATCTACCGGCTGCTCGAGGAACAGGTCGTGCCGGCGTTCTACGATCGGCCCGACGGGATCCCGTTGCGCTGGATCGCCACCGTGAAGGAGGCGATCCGCTCGGTCGGTCCGAGCTTCTCGGCCCGGCGGATGGTCAAGCAGTACGCCGAGCGCATGTACGGCCCGTCGCTCCAGCGCCGGCAGACCCTCAAGTAGCGTCAGATCTTCCCACTGATGGGCGGATGGTGAATGATCTGCACGGCGTTGCCGTCCGGATCGCGGAAGTAGCAGGACCGGGCGCCGTCGCGATGTGTGCGGGGCGCGGCGTCGAGCGTCACGCCTCGCGCCTCGAGGAAGCCGGCCCAGCGATCCACGTCGCCCGCCTCGCGCACGATGAGGCCGAGGTGATCCAGCGCGCCGTGATCGGCGACGCCCTCGGCCCGGTGCAGGGCCAGGTTGTCGATACCGGACGACAGATAGATGTTGTCGGGATCGGGCGCCCACTCGACGGCGAAGCCCAGCACGTCGGTGTAGAAGCGCGTCATCTCTTCCATTCGCAGCACGTTCAGCGCCAGGTGGCGCAGACCCGCGTGGGGGGGCCGCCCGGACCCGGCCGCGTCTTTGGACATTCCCCATTGTAAATTGTAAATTGACAGGTAATCCATGACCCGCAAGTCATCCGTCGCCCGCACCTGCGCCCTCTGCGGCGCGAAAGACGTGTCCGAGCCCCGCGGCGAGGAGAAGTACTGTCGCGACTGCTGGGAGAAGAAGATCGCCGTCGAGGAGGTCGTCGCGCGCGAATTCGCGCTCAAGCGCTACATCCGCGCGCACAGCGCCGAGAAATACCTCATCTACCACTCCACCCAGAAGCGCCCCTGCGGCCAGCTCGTCGTCGTCGACGATGGCTACGACCTGTTCCTGACGCTGGTCCTCTACCCCACCTTCGGGTGGGACGATCCCGCGTACCACCTCGAGGGTGACCCCGACGGCCGTCCGTTCGCGGAAATCCTGGTGGACGTGGTCGCGGCCGAGGTCATCGAGCCGTGGGGCGGCGGCAAGTGGCATCTCGAAATCTTCCGGTCCGTGAACCCGGAGCCTGAGGACTGGAACGGGGAGATGTAGTAGGCTTATGCTGTTTTTGGTACTTACTTTGGGAGGATGCTCATGACCCGCGCGCACCGCGTTCTGGCCGCGTCACTCGTGCTGGGCGGCTTCGCCGCCTGTCTCGCCTACGCGCAGCAGACCACCATTCAGGCGCCGCCGATGGAGCTGGTGCTCGCCGGCAAGTCCTACACGCCGCCGCTTCGAGGCGTCGCCAACATCGAAATCCTCGACCCGGCGCACAAACGAACGGCCGGCAAGGTCATCACGACCATCAAGGTTCGCAATGCCAGCGACGCGCCCATCGCCCGCCTGAAGGTGGACGAGCCCTGGTACGACAAGGGCGGCAACGTCATCATGATGGGATCGGGAACCGTCGACGGCCTGCTGCAGCCCGGCCAGGTGGCAGAGGTCACGTTCGAAGTGCCGTTCAACTCGAACATGCTCTCGAACAACTACCAGTTCTCGCACGCCAACGGCACGGTCAAGGTCGAGAAGGTCGCCAAGTTCCCCGAGCCGCCGCCCGAGGCGAACCCGTCGCAGCAGCAGTAGCACCGCCACTCATCGGCGCGGGGTCCGGCATCCGCCGGATCCCGCTCCGCGCCGCGTCCCGCTGAAGCCGCACCCTACTCCACCCGCTCGAACCTGACATTCCCCGCGAACGCCGGCACCGACACGATGTGGAACGGTGAGGTGATGATCTGCGCCGTCACGGCGCCCGGCCCTGGGCGCGTTTCGCGGTAGTTCACGACGAGCGTGCCGCGATCGTCGCGCACGTCCGTGATCTCGACCGTGTAGCCCGCGCTCGGCTGCGTGCCCATGAACACGCCGATCACCATCCGCTGCGAAAAGTCGACCGTGGGCGCCGGGCGGTTGAAGTCGTGGGCGTGCCACAGCGCCGCCCATTCAGACTCGGTCCGCACGACGGCCTGGCGCCCGCCATCCATGCTGCTCTGCACGCCCTTGTCGATCGTCTGCATTCCGTTCCCCTGCGCCGCAGGCGCGGCCGCCTGCGTCGGCATCGTGGCGTTCAACACCGTGAACTCGGTCTGCCGCCGCGCGGTCACGCCGGCGCCCAACCGCGACTGGGCTTCCACCGTCAGCACGTACGGGCCGGGCGGCAGGTCGGTGAGCGGCACGCGCGCCGCGTAGCCGTAGCCGCCGTTCTGCCCGCCGAGTTCGGTCGAGTCGCGCTCCTCCTCGGCCTTGAAGTACTGCCGCCCCTCGTCGCTGGTCACGGTCGTGACGATGTCGACTTTGTGCGGCGCCGCCGCCTGGTTGTCATAGACCTCGGCGAAGAGGGCAATCTCGTCGTTGCGCGCGAAGCGGCGCAGCGCGGTGGGCGGTCCCGGCAGCACCGGCTGGAGCGCCGCGTCGGGGCGCACCGTGATCCAGCGCGACGCGCCGGCCGAGGCGAGCACGAGGCCGCTCAGGACGAGGGGTTCGGTCCGGAAGTCGGGCACGTCGAGGTCGTAGAGCACCGACCCGATCGCCCCGCTCGCGGTGTCGCGCGCGGCGAAGCGGAGCTGGTAGCGGCCCGGCGGCAGCGTGAGGCGGTTGAGGAGGCGCATGCCGGTCGCGGCCACGCGCGCCTTGGTCTCGGGGCGCAGGTTCGTCATCCGCACGGTGTCCGTCTTGCCGTCGGTCACGGCGCCCTTGCGGTCCACGGCGGCGTAGGTCACTTCCACGCCGTCGGTCGGCTCGGTGTGCAGCCCGGTCCCGAGCAATTCGGTCGTCAGCAGCACCGAGGCGTTGGGCGCCGCGTCCTTGAACGGCGCCGCGAACGCGCGCATCGTCACGCCGTCGGAGATGGGGAGCGGGCTCGCGAGCGCCTCGTGCACCTCGCGCGAGCCGAGGATCTTGGGATCGAGCGGCGCCGGCGTCTTCTCCTTCTCGAGCAGGTAGCCCTTGCGCGAGCGGACGCGCAGCCCGGGGCGCTTCACCCGGACGTCGATCTTGTGGAACTTGCCGTCGCGCTTGTTGCCGGCCGGATAGTACGCGAGGACGTAGTAGGAGCTGTTGTCGGCGACGAGGCGATCGAAGGCGCCGGTGAAGTCGTTGCGGTTCACGACGGCGAACCCGCCGGTCTCGTCCGACAGGACGCGCAGGCTGTCCTGCGCCGAACGCATTTCCGCCTGCATGGACCCGCGGCCGACGCCCGACGCGTCGGCGGGCTGCGTGGCGTCGATCGACTGCGCCTGATCGAGCGAGGCCGGCTGCCCGAGGTCGGCGCCGAAGCTGGTGACCGTGATGTCCTCGTCGGCGAGGTTCGACAGGCCGCGCGGATCGATGCCGTAGATGCTGACGTTCGACCGGGCGGCCGCGCGAATCGTGTCCTGCACCTGGTCGTACACCGGCGAGGCCCACGAATTCGGCTGCCCGATGCTGCCGATCACGGTCGACAGGTCGTAGTCGAGGCCCTCGCTCAGGAACAGGATCGCCTTGCGGCGGCCGCGCACGGAGCCGAACCAGTCGGCGACGCTCTCGAGCACCTGCATCGTCACGCGCGCGTTGTAGGCGCGCTCGGGCTCGTCCATGTCCTCGGCGTGCAGGCCGAAGGACGCGACGAAGTCGTCGTTGCGGCTGAGCGTGGCCGACTGCACCTTCCGGCCCACCGTCTCGTCGACGGCCGCCAGCAGCAGCCGCTTGTTGTTGGTGAACTCCTGGTTGGCCTCGTCCTTCCCCGCGGTGTGGACGACGGCCATGAGATCGTTGCTGCCGAAGCGCGTCTGGATGAACTGGCGCGCCGCCGCCCGCACGCGCTGCGTGCGGAAGAAGTCGGTGTGCAGATCGTCGATCACCATCACGTAGACGCGGCCCTCGAAGCGCTGCTCGTTGCTCGCCGTGTCGGGCTCGATCGGCTCCGCGCTGTAGAGCGGCCGGTCGTAGCGCTGGATCGGGATATCGACCATCGAGAAGTTGACGATTGCCTGCGGGCGGCCGTCCTCGAACACCTGGAAGTCGTCGGCGGTGAGCCCGCGGACGAACGCGCCGGTGCCGTCGGTCACGCTCGCGTCGACCTCGACGTACTCGACCTCGACCTTGAAGGTGGGCGACTGGAGCTGCGGGGCGGACGGCGTCTGACCGGGAGCCGCGCCGAGACGGGCGGCCGGGCCAGGGACGGCCATCAATCCAGCGGCCGCCGCCGCCGTGAAGGCCAGCCCGGCGCGTCGGCGAAGCGATTGGGACGTCATGGATCGATTATAGCTGCGCGCCGCGGGCTATACTGGTCGGGTGAGCGCGGGAACGGTCGCGCAGGGCGCGGCGCTGGACGTGAGCGCCGTGCAGGCGGCTCTGGTGGCCGACGGCCTCGACGGCTGGCTGCTCTACGACTTTCACGGTCTGAACCCCATCGCGTCCGACGTCGCGGGCGCCGCCCGCGGCGGGCACCTCACCACGCGGCGCTGGTTCTACCTCATTCCGGCCACCGGCGCGCCGCGCGCGCTCGTGCACGCGATCGAGGCCGGCGCCCTGGCGCACCTGCCCGGCACCTCCGAGCGCTACAGCGGCCGCGACGCGCTCGAGGCGGGCCTCCGCCGCCTCCTGCAGGGGCTGCGCCGCGTCGCGATGGAATATTCTCCCCTCTGCGCCATCCCGTATGTCTCGCGCGTCGACGCGGGGACGATCGAGCTCGTGCGCCAGTCCGGCATCGAGGTCGTGTCGTCGGGCGATCTGATCCAGCGCTTCTCCGCCGTGTGGAGCGCCGCGGAGATCGCGACGCACCGGCGCGCCTCCGACGCGCTCTACCGCGTCAAGGATCGGGCGTTCGAGGCCGTCGCCCGCCGCGTCCGCGACGGCGTGCCCACGACCGAGTACGACATCCAGCAGTTGATGGCCGGCTGGTTCCGCGAGGAGCGGCTCGTCAGCGATTCGGAGCCGATGGTGTCGGTCGACGGCCACGCCGGCAACCCCCACTACATGCCGACCGCCGAGGCGCACGCCCCGATCGGCCCGAACCAGCTCGTGCTGCTCGACCTCTGGGGCAAGCTGGACGAGCCGGGCGCCGTCTACGCCGACATCACCTGGGTCGGCGTCACGATGCGCCGGGCGCCCGAACGGCAGACGCGGGCCTTCGAGGCGGTGCGCGACGCCCGCGAAGCGGCCATCGGGCTGGTCGAGGCGGCGGCGCGCGCGGGCCGCGAGCTGCGCGGCTTCGAGGTGGACCGCGCCGCGTCGGCCGTCCTGCACGCGGCCGGGTACGGGCCGCAGATCCTCCACCGCACGGGCCACAGCCTGGGCGAGTCCGTCCACGGCAACGGCGTGAACATGGACGATCTCGAGACCCACGACGACCGGCGGCTGCTGCCCGGCACCGGCTTTACCATCGAACCAGGCGTGTATTTTGAGGACTTCGGCGTGCGCTCGGAAATCAATATGATTATGGAGGCCCGCGACGCGTCCGTCTCGGGCCCCCGGCAGATGGCACTCGTCGCCCTGTGATGACATGGCGTAGGGCGGACCTCAGGTCCGCTGGTAATTAGGAGGATCGATGTCCACGCGCAAGACCACTCTGTTCTACGGCGTCCTGACCGCGGTCGCCTCGCTGGCGGTCGGCATGGTCATCGCCTCGCGCCTCGATCTGACGCCGGTGTCCTCGGCGCAGACGATTGCGGTGCCGCCGATGAACAGCGCCCCGCTCACGGGTCCGCTGACGGCGTCGACGTTCCGCGACATCGCCCGCGAGCAATCGCCGATGGTCGTCAGCATCAAGACCGAGATGCCCGCCCACGGCCAGGACCTCCAGGACTTCTTCGGCAGCAGCGGGTCGGGCGGCGACCTGTTCCGCCGCTTCTTCGGCGGCCCCGGCCAGGCGCCCGATCAGGCCCCCGATCAGGCCCCCGACCCACGAACGCCCGACGGCCGCCGGCGCCGCGGCCCCGTCGCCCGCGCGGCGGGCAGCGGGTTCATCATCAGCCAGGACGGCTTCATTCTCACGAACAACCACGTGGTCGCCGACGCGACCAAGATCGAGGTCACGCTGTTCGACGACCTCGAGATGGACTACGAGGCGAAGGTGGTTGGGCACGACGAGCTCACCGACAGCGCGCTCATCCAGCTCGTCGACAAGCCGAACCATCCCCTGCCGGTCGCCAAGTTCGGCGACTCCTCGCAGATGTCGGCCGGCGACTGGGTGGTGGCGATCGGCAACCCGTTCGAATACGACCACACGGTCACCGTCGGCGTGATCAGCGCGACGCAGCGGTCGTACCAGGTGACCGACGGCCGCACGAGCGAGATGCTCCAGACCGACGCGGCCATCAACCCGGGCAACTCGGGCGGGCCGCTGCTCAATGTCCGCGGCGAGGTGATCGGGATGAACACCGCGATCATCAGCGACGGGCGCTCGGAGGGGAATATCGGGATCGGGTTTGCCGTCCCGAGCAACACCGTGCGCGACCTGCTGCCGCAGCTGCGCAAGGGCAAGGTGACCCGCGGCCGGATCGGCGTCACGGTGAGCGAGGTGCCGACGGAGGGCTATGAGGACTTCGGCCTCACTTCGCGCGCGGGCGCCGTCGTCAACCAGGTGATCCCGGGCGGCGCGGCGGCCACCGCCGGCGTCGAGCCGGGCGACGTGATCGTGCAGTACAACGGGCGGACCGTGACGCGCAGCGGCGACCTCGTGAAGATGGTCACCGAAACGACGCCCGGCACGACGGTGCCGATGAAAGTGATGCGCGCCGGCAAGGCGAGCACGCTGAACATCACCGTCGACGAGCTCGACCTGGCCGCCGAGCAGGGCCTGGCGCAGCGCCAGGACGCGCCGCCGGCGCCGCCCGAGGAGCAGGGCAGCGACAGCTTCGGCCTCACACTCACCAACCTGACCTCGCAGATGTCGCGGCGCCTCCAGGTGCCGTCCGGCCGCTCGGGCGCCGTCATCACCGACGTCGATCCGAACGGGCCGTCGGCCGGGCGCCTGCAGCAGGGCGACGTCGTGCTCTCGATCAACCGCCACGACGTCGCCAGCGCGACCGAGGCCGGCCGCGAGCTGCAGAACATTCAGTCCGGCCGCCTCGCCCAGCTCCTCGTCTGGCGCGACGGCAACGAGGTGTTTGTGACGGTGCAGAAGGACTAGGGGGTAGGGCTAATCCCTACTCCCGAGTCCCTGTTCGCAGAGCGCATCCGCGCGCGCGGGCCGATGACCGTGGCCGCGTTCATGGACCTCGCGCTCTACGATCCCGAGCACGGCTACTACACCCGCGCGCCCCGGCGATCGGGACGCGCGGGCGATTTCTTCACCAGCGTCGACGTCGGGCCGCTCTTCGGTCGCCTCCTCGAGACGCAGCTCGCCGAAATGGCCCGCCTGCTCGGCGAGGCCGTGCCCTTCGATCTCGTCGAGGTCGGCGCGAGCGACGGGCGGCTGGCCACCGACATCCTGCGCGCCGCGCGCCGGTACGATCCCCCCTTCTTCGATCGCCTGCGCGTGCACCTCGTCGAGGCGAGCGCGAACGCCCGCGCCGCGCAGGCCGCCACGCTCGCGGAGTTCGAGGCGCACCTGGCCGCGTCGTCCGCCGATCTCCCGACGCGATTCACCGGCGCCCTGCTGGCGAACGAGTGGCTCGACGCCCTGCCCGTGCACCAGGTCGTCATGCGCCCCGACGGCCTGCGCGAGGTGTTCGTCGACGCGGATCCGTCGAGCCGGCTGGTAACGATTGAGGCGGCGCCGTCGACGCCGGCGCTGGCGGCGTACCTCGACGCGGCCGGCGTCGCGCTCGAGCCGGGCTGGCGCGGCGAAATCAACCTCGAAGCGGTCGACCGTGTGCGCGACGCGGCGCGGCGCCTGTGCCGCGGGTTCCTGATCCTCATCGACTACGGCCATGAGGCGCGCGAGCTGTACTCGGTCACGCACGCCGGCGGCACGCTCACGAGCTTCGCCGGCCACACGAGCGCGGGCGCCGAGTGCGCGGGCGCGCCCGCCTGGCTGGAGGCGCCCGGCTCGCGCGACCTCACCGCGCACGTGGACTTCACCGCCGTGCGCCGGGCGGCTGAGGCCGAGGGACTCGAGACCGTCGGCTTCCTCGATCAGACGTACTTCCTGCTCGGCCTCGTCCATGTCGCCGGGGCCGACCTGCCGGCGTCGGAGGGCCGCGCGCTCAAGACGCTCGTGATGCCCGGCGGGCTCGGCAGCACGATGAAGGTCCTGATTCTCGCGAAAGGCCTGGGCCGGCCGGCCCTCGCGGGCTGCTCCTACAAGGTGCGCGTGACGTGAGCGCGGGCATCTGGGCCGGCCTCGCGATCATGATCGGCTCGGAAGCGGCGACGCTCGCCGGCCTCGAGCCGTTCTCCTCCTGGAACACGCCGATCTGCTGGACGGGGTTCATCCTCTTCGCCGACGCGTGGGTCTGGCGGGCGCGCGGCAATTCCTGGCTGCGATCGAATCCGCGCGAGTTCGCCGCGCTCGCGCTCACGTCCATCCCGCTGTGGCTCGTCTTCGAGTGGTTCAACCTCTACCTCGACAACTGGCACTACACAGGCCTGCCGCAGAACCCCGCGCTGCGGCTGTTCGGCTACGCGTGGTCCTTCGCGACGATCTGGCCGGCGATCTTCGAGGGCGCCGAGCTCGTCGCCGTCTGGCGCGGCGCACGCGGGCGGCCGACGTCACGCATCACCACCGCACCGGCGACGGCGGCGCTCTGGCCGGTCGCGGTCGGCGCGGCGATGCTCGCCTGGCCGATCATCCGTCCGTCGCCCTATCTCGCGGCGCTCGTCTTCATCGGCTTCGTGCCGCTGCTCGACCCGATCAACGCCCGGCTGCACGAAGAATCCCTGCACGGCGCGCTGGGCCGGGATCGGCTCGTCAACCTCCTGCTGAGCGGCCTGCTCTGCGGGTTCCTCTGGGAGTTCTGGAATTACTGGGCGGCGGCGAAGTGGCACTACACGGTGCCGATCATGGAACACGTGAAGCTCTTCGAGATGCCGCTGCCCGGCTTCCTGGGCTTCCCCGCCTTCGCCGTCGAGTGCTTCACGATGTACGTGTTCGCGCGCGCCGCCGCGCGGTGGGCCGCGGCCGGGCTCGGCGGGGCCGTGCCGGACGGCCGCGCGATCGGTTTGTAATTTGCCCGCCCGCGGGGATTAAATAGCCCCATGGGCGCGGGAGTCGAGCGGGAAATCAAGCTGCGATTCGAAAGCGCCGAGGCGGCTCGCGGGGCCGTGCTCGCCGCGGGCGCCACGCCGCTCCACGGCCGCCGCCTGCAGGAAGACAGCCTGCTCGACACGCCCGATGAGGCGCTGCGCCGCAGCCGGTGCGTCCTCCGCGTGCGCATGGAGCCCGGCCACAGCCTGATCACGTTCAAGGGTCCCGTGCAGCCGTCGGCGTTCAAGCTGCGCGAGGAGCTCGAGACCCTCGTCAACGACGGCCCCCTGCTCGTCGGGCTGCTCGAGCGGCTCGGCTTCACCGTGTGGTTCCGCTACGAGAAGTTCCGCGAGGAGTTCGCGTTCGACGATGTGATCGTGGCGATCGACGAGACGCCGGTCGGCACCTACGTCGAAATCGAAGGCGACGAGGGCGGCATCGCGACGATGACGGCGGCGCTCGGACGCTCGCCAGGCGACTACCTCCTCGACTCGTATCGCGGCCTCTTCACCGCGCATTGCCGGTCGCAGGGCCTGCCGCTCAGCGACATGCTCTTCGAGCATGCCTGACGCGTCAGGCTGATCCGGGCCGTGCGCGCCGCCGCCAGAAGACCAGGACCGTCATCAGCGCCAGCGCCGCCACGGCGGACGTCGCGCCCCAGAGGTACAACCCGACCGGACGATGCGTGAAGACCACGCGGTGCGGGCCGGGCGCGAGTCGTACGGCCCGAAACAGCACGTCGGCGCGCAGCAGCGGCGCCGGCGCCCCGTCCACCTCGACGCGCCACGCCGGATCGTACGAGTCGAGCAGCACGAGATACCCGCCGTCGGCCCCTGCGGCCGCCTCGATCGACACCACGTTGGCCCCATCCTCGATGAATCGCGCGGACGGCGCCGCAGGCGGCCCGGCGATGCCGCTGGGTGCCGGCGGCGGCGCTTCCAGGCGCACGGGATCGGCGCCCGTCGAGGCCTCGCGGAACAATTGCAGCATGGCCGTGCTGCGATCCGCGACCACGCGCGCGGTGTCGGCGACGTACGCTCGGCGGGCGTCCGGGACACACTCGTACATCCGCACGGTCGCGAACGCCTCGGCGAACTCCGCCACCAGCCGGTCCCCAGGGTGCATGGGCGCGCCCGTCAGGCAGTAGCGAACACCGCTCCGCTCGAGAAAACGCAGACGCTCCTGACGATCGGCCTGCTCGAAGAGCGCCACGGCCCAGTGCTGCTCCACCGGCCACAGCAGCGGAAGATCGTACGACAGGATTTCGCGCGCGTGCCACGCGGCCGGGGTGAGGGCGGCATACGTCGACAGCACGGCGCGCCCCTCGACGACGCTGAGGCCTGGAACGGCGTGCCATCCGAGCAGCGCGAGGTCGGGATCTGCCTCGATCAGGCTGCCGCGAAACTTGCCGCCGAAGTAGAACCGCTCGGACGGCCGTGCCAGCGCGGCCGTCCAGCGCGGCGCCTGAAAGTCGGACACGGGCATCACCGGATTCAACCCGGACTGCACGACGAGCAGGTCGCCCGCGATGAGCACGATCAGCGCCAGGCGGGCCGCCGCGGCTTCCCGCCGGCGACTGCAGGCAAGGGTCGCGAGCAGGACGCTCAACACGAGCACGAACAGCGCGCGGGCGGCCGCGGGCGGGGCGTGATCGAACAGAAACTGCGCGGCCGCGATCGGGTCGGCCACGCCGACCAGCTGGCCCAGACGAAAGAACGCCCTCGCGGCCATGAACGGGGCGAACGCGATCGCGCCGATCAGCGCGGCCAGCAACACGCCACCGGCAAGTCCCGCACCGAGCATCGCCCGCACCGCGCCGCGCCGCGCGGCCGTGTTTCCGGCGGCGCCGCGCTCCGCCAGGAGCGCCTCGGCGCCCGCCGCGCAGAGCATCGCAAGGCCGAGGGCGACAAAGAGAAGGAACTTCACCGGGAAGCGGAAGCTGCGCAGCCCGGGCACGACCGCCTGCAACGCCGCGTACACCGGCGTGTACGTGCCAAGGCCGCACGCCAGGCCGGCGGCGGCGACGCCCACCCAGAACGCCCGCCAGCGCCGCTCCCCCGTCAGCGATCCCAGCAGCGCGAGCAGCAGGACGCCAGGACCGAGATAGATCGAGAAGAAGAAGGGCTCGCGGCCGCTGTTCAACGGCGGCACCCACGGCAGCGCGCTGTTGTACGCCGTGAAGGTGTCGCCGAAGACATGCGGCAGCAGCGCTTCGACGCCCCACAGCGGATGCAGGGACCAGAACGCGGCGTCGTCCAGCACGGACCGGGGCGAGTGCCCGGCCGCCAGCACCATCGGAACGAGCTGAACCGCTGCCACGACTGCGGCGACCGCGACGGCCGCGGCGAACCGTCCCGCCACACGCGCCCAGGCGGAGATCGACCGGCCCGGACACCGGCTGAGCATGTACGCGCCCACGATGGCGAGCGAGCCGGCCATCGTGACGGGCTCGCCCGAAAGCATCTGCAGCGCCGCGAACCCGCTGAGGGCGGCCAGCCGCCGCGCCGACGGCGCGGCGACGTCGCGATCGGCGGCCCACAACATCCACGACGTCCACGCAATGGACCACGAGAGGTTCGGGAAGTTCGCCGTGGACAGGGCGCAGCCGCTGGCGGCGAAGGCCATCGAACCGATGGCGGCGCTCGACGCCGAGACGTGGCGTCGGAGGAACAACCAGGTGCCGAGCGCGGCCAGCGGCAGGGGCAGCGCGACGATCAGGTTGAACCCGAGTGCGGCCGGAAAGAGCACGCGCAGCAGCGTCACGGGCAGCAGGAACAGCTGGTTGAGCGCGTCGGGATACGCCGGCTGGCCGCCGGCGGCGTACGGATCCCAGAGCGGCAGGCCGCCCCCGAGCAGCGTGTCGCGAATCCATAGATGGCGCGGCCAGAAGAAGAGCGTGAGGTCGCGCACGAAGAAGATGTTCGTCAGACTCAGGCCGCGGAGGAACGGCAGGAAGGCGACGAGCACGGCGAAGCCGGGCCACATCCAGCGAGGGGCACGCGACGTATAAGTCACCGCTTTGGCCTATCGGACGATGCGGATTCGGCCAATAGCCGATCGTGCTACATTGCAGCCCGGTCATGCGCGCTCCCACCACGGCGATGGTGCTCGCCGCCGGTCTCGGCACCCGCCTGCGCCCGCTCACCGACGTCCGCGCGAAGCCCGCCCTGCCGGTCGCCGGGAAGCCGCTCGTCCGCTGGATCGTGGCGTGGCTCGCGCGCGCCGGCGTCACCGACGTCGTCGTGAACCTGCATCACCGGCCGGCGACGATCGCGGAGGTGCTCGGCGACGGCAGCGACCTCGGCGTGCGCGTCCGCTACTCGTGGGAGCAGCCGGTCCTGCTCGGGAGCGCGGGCGGGCCGCGGCTGGCGCTGCCCATTCTGGGCGTCGATCGGTTTCTGCTCGTGAACGGCGACACGCTGTCCGACGTGGACCTCGAGGCGCTGGCCGCGCGACATGCCGGCGCGGGCGCGCGGGCGACGCTGGCGGTCGTGCCGAACCCCGACCCGCGGAGGTACGGCGGCGTGCGCGTGGCCCCGTCGGGCCGCGTCGTGGGCTTCGCGCCCCGCGGGCCGTCGGCGGAGGGCGCGCGCCACTTCACCGGCGTGCAGATCGTCGAGTCGTCGGTGTTCGAGCGCCTGGCGACGGACCGGCCATCGGCCACGATCGGCGGCGTGTACGACGCGCTGATCGCGGATGCGCCGGGCGCCGTGGCCGCGTACGAGTCCGACGCCGCGTTTCACGACATCGGGACCGTCGCGGACTACATCGCCACCTCGCGGGCCCTCGCCGCCGGGCGCGACGAAGCCGGCCTGAGCGGCGCGCACATCCATCCCGCCGCCTCGCTTCGCGAGACCATCGTCTGGAACGACGTGTGGGTGGGCGCCGGCGCGCGGCTCGACGGCTGCATCGTCACCGACGGCGTCGTCGTGCCGGCGGGCGCCGACTACCGGCACGTCATCCTGCTGGCGGGCCCGAACGGCGGCGTCCGCGAGGCGCCGATCGGATCATGACGACCACCGCCTTCGACGGCCTCGACCAGGACGCGCGCATCCGGCGCTTCGTGTCGGAGCGCGTGCCGGGATACGCCGGCGCGCGCGTGGTCCCGATGACCGGGGACGCCTCCGATCGACGCTACGTGCGGCTCGTGCCCGCCGCCGGGGCGCCCGTGGTCCTGGCGCTGCACGCCGCCCCCATCGAGTTCGCGACGCTGCCGTTCGCGAACGTGCGCGACATGTTCGGACGCGTGCCGTTGCCGGCGCCGGAGATCCTCGGCCATTCCGACCGGCTGGGCATCATCGCGCTCGAAGATCTCGGCGACGTGACGCTGCAGGCCCTCCTCGGCGCCGGCGACCCGCGCGAGCGCGACGCCCGCTACCGCGAAGCCGTGGGGCTCATCGCCCTCCTCCAGCGCCGGAGCGCGGAGCTCGAAGACTCCGGCTATCAGCCTTATCGCATCCGGTTCGACGTCGAGCGGCTGACGTGGGAGTTGCACTTCTTCGTGAAGCACTTCCTCGAAGGCGCCCGCGACGCGCGCCTGACGCCGGCCGAGCGCGGCGCCCTCGACGAGGAGTGGCGCGCGATCGTCGAGGAGCTCGCGGCGGAGCCCACGGTGGTCTGCCATCGCGATTACCACAGCCGCAATCTGATGGTCCACGCCGGACAGCTTTACGTGATCGACTTCCAGGATGCCCGGCTCGGCCCCGACACCTACGACCTCGCCTCGCTGCTGCGCGACTCGTACGTCGGCCTGACGGACGCGGAACTCGACGGCTTCATCGCGTACTTCCTGGCATTGAGGGGACCGGCGGCCGATCGACCCGACGTCTTCCGCCGGCGGTTCGATCTGATGGCCGTCCAGCGCAACCTGAAGGCCCTGGGCACGTTCGGCTTTCAGAGCGCGTCACGCGCCAACCCGGTGTACCTCCAGTACGTGCCGCGCACGCTCGCGTACGTGCGCGCCAACCTCCGGGCGCATCCGCGCTTCGCGCGCCTGTCGGCGCTGCTCGCGCCGCACCTTCCGGAACTCGCCTGATGGCCGAACGCGTGTTTGGGATGTCCACCCGCGTCTGTCATCCCGGCCCGCTGACGCGCCAGCACCTCCTCGACATCGCGGCACGCGGCTTCCGCACGATCGAGCTCTACGCGCACCGCGCGCATCTCGACTATCACGCCGACGCGTCCGTCGCCGATCTCCAGGCCTGGCTCGCGGACGCGGGCCTGACGCTCGACGCCGTGCACGCGCCCGTGGCCGAGCCGCTCGGCGGCGGCCGCCGCGACGCGCCGCTGTCGATCGCGAGCGCCGACGCCGCGGCCCGCGAGCACGCGCTCGACGAGGCCGCGCGAGCGCTGCACGTCGCGCGGCGGCTTCCCACGCGCGTCTTCGTCGTCCACCTCGGCCTGCCCCGCGCGCTGGCCCCCCCCGGAGGAGACACGCGCGACGCCGCGCGCCGGAGCGTCGAGGCGCTGCGCGACCTCGCCGCCCCCCTCGGCGTGCGCGTCGCGCTCGAGGTCCTCGGCAACGAACTCTCCCGCCCGGGCTCGCTGGTGCACTTCCTGGAGCGGACCGTCGGCCCCGCCGGCCTTGGCCTGTGCCTCGACACCGGCCACGCGCACCTCGAGGGCGGCGTGGTGGACGCCATCGAGACGATGGCCGAACATCTGATGGCGGTCGACCTGCACGACAATCGCGGGCGGGTCGACGATCACGCCCTGCCCTTCGAGGGGACCATCGACTGGCCGGCGGCGCTCACGACGCTGCAGAAGGTCGGTTACGATGGTCCCTTGATGTTCGACCCCGCGCCGCGCGCCCCGCTCGCCGATCTCCTGGCGAGGGCCGAGCGGGCGCGGCGCACGGTCGAGCGGCATCTGACACCCTGATCATGCAGACGTACATCGAAGACATCGGGCGACACGAAGGTCAGGACGTCACGATCAAGGGCTGGCTGCACAACCGCCGGTCGAGCGGCAAGATCCATTTCCTGATCGTGCGCGACGGCACCGGGTTCATTCAGGCGGTGATGTCGAAGGCCGCCGCCGGCGAGGCGCTGTTCGCGACGGCCGGCCACCTGTCGCAGGAGACCTCGATCGTCGTCACGGGCGCCGTGCGCGCGGACACGCGGGCGCCGAGCGGCTACGAGATCGACGTCAAGGAGCTGGAGGTCGTCGGCGCCTCGCACGACTACCCGATCACGCCGAAGGAGCACGGCGTGGACTACCTGCTCGACCGCCGGCATCTCTGGATCCGGAGCGAGCGGCAGCAGGCCGTGCTGCGCATCCGCCACGAGATCATCGACGCGGTGCGCACCTTCTTCAACGACCGCGGCTTCATCCTGGCTGACACGCCGATCTTCACGCCCGCCGCGTGCGAGGGGACGACGACGCTCTTTCCCGCGCAGTACTTCGAGGAGCAGACCGCGTACCTCACGCAAAGCGGCCAGCTCTACAACGAAGCGAATGCGATGGCGCTCGGGCGCGTGTACTGCTTCGGTCCGACGTTCCGCGCCGAGAAATCGAAAACGCGCCGCCACCTCACCGAGTTCTGGATGGTGGAGCCGGAGATGGCCTACGCGGATCTGAACGACGTGATGGACCTGGCCGAGGCGCTGGTGGTCTCCGTCGTCGGCCGCGTCCTCGAACGGCGGCGGCGCGAGCTGACCGTGCTCGAGCGCGACGTCGCGAAGCTCGAGGCGGTGCGCGCGCCCTTTCCGCGCATCACCTACGACGAGGCCGTGGCCATCCTCAAGGAAGAGGGCCTGCCCTTCGAATGGGGCGGCGACTTCGGCGGGCCAGACGAGACGGCGCTCTCGCGGCGATTCGACCGGCCGGTGCTGATCCACCGCTATCCGTCCGCGGTGAAAGCCTTCTACATGAAGCCCGATCCCGATCGCCCCGAGCTCGCGCTGTGCGTCGACATGCTGGCGCCCGAGGGGTGCGGCGAGATCGTCGGCGGCGGCCAGCGCCTCGACGACCTGGACCTGCTGCTCCAGCGCATCCAGGAGCACGGCCTGCCGCAGGAGGCGTTCGAGTGGTATCTCGATCTCCGCCGCTACGGCAGCGTGCCGCACGGCGGCTTCGGCATGGGCATCGAGCGCGTGGTCGCCTGGATCTGCGGCCTCGAGCACGTCCGCGAGACCATTCCCTACCCGCGCATGCTCTACCGCCTCTATCCGTAGCCCGCGCCACAGCGGGACGGCGTCGCAGCGCCACAGCGGGACAGCGGGACAGCATCGGAGCGGGACTCCGTATACTAGAATGAGTGGTTGTCCGTCTTCGCGCCTTCGTGCCTTCGTGGTTGCATTTCCGTGATCGTGTTTCCAGCGTGATCCCAAACAGATGAAAGTCGGCCTGATCTCCCTCGGCTGTCCCAAGAACCTCGTGGACTCGGAAGTGATGCTCGGCCTCGCCCATGAGGCCGGACACACGCTCACCTCCGACGCCGCCGAGGCGGACGTGATCGTCGTCAACACGTGCGCCTTCATCGATTCCGCGAAACAGGAGTCCGTGGACACCATCCTCGAGATGGCGCGCCACAAGACCGAGGGCCGCTGCACGCGGCTCGTCGTCACGGGCTGCCTGGCCGAGCGCTACCGCGACGAGCTGCGCCAGGAGATCCCCGAGATCGACGCCGTGCTCGGCACCGGCGAGGTCCCGGCCATTGTCGGCGCCATCGCCGGCGCGACGGCGCCGGCCGGCGTCGCCCCCCTCACTTTCCACCGCACCCCGCACCCCGCACCCCGCACCACGCACCCAGCACCCCGCACCCCGCACCCCGCACCTGATTACATCTACGACGCCGACACGCCCCGCATCTTCGCGACCCCGCGGCACTACGCCTATATCAAGGTGGCCGAGGGCTGCGACTACGCGTGCGCGTTCTGCATCATTCCGACGCTCCGGGGCGCCTACCGCAGCCGCCCGGCCGACTCGATCGTGCGCGAGGCGCGCGCGCTGGCCGGCCGCGGCGTCAAGGAGCTGCTTCTCATCTCGCAGGACACGACCTTCTACGGCATCGACCGCCAGGAGCGCGGCGCGCTGGCGCGCCTGCTCCGCGATCTGAACGGCATCGACGGCCTGGAGTGGATCCGGCTCCTGTATCTCTATCCCACGACGATCGACGAGGACACGCTGGCCGCGATGGCCGACTGCGAGAAGGTCTGCCGGTACATCGACCTGCCGCTGCAGCACGCGTCCGATCCGGTGCTGAAACGGATGAAGCGGCCCGGCACCCGCGCGCAGTACGAGCGTCTGCTCGACCGGATCCGCGCCCGCGTGCCCGGCGTCGCCCTGCGCACCACCTTCATCGTGGGCTTCCCGGGCGAGACCGAAGCCGACGTGGACGCGCTGTGCGCGTTCGTGCGCGAACAGGGGTTCGCGTCGGTCGGCGTCTTCACGTATTCGCACGAAGAGGGCACGTCGGCGCACGCGTTCGAGGACGACGTGCCGGCGGCGGCGAAGACCGCGCGGCGCGACCGCGTGATGACGCTGCAGCGGACGCTGGTCGAGGCGCGCCAGCGCGACCGGATTGGCACGCGCGTACGCGTGATGGTGGACGGCCCGGCCGACCACGACCTGGTCCTGCGGGGCCGCCTCGAGGGCCAGGCGCCCGATATCGACGCCGCCGTGTTCCTCACCGACTGCGACCCGTCGGCGTTCCATGCGGGCGATGTGGTGGACGTCGAGATCGTGGAGGCCCGCGGCTACGACCTCGTCGCCCGCCCGTTCGCTATGATATAGTTTTGAATTCGGACCCTGGGTGGGATGGCCGAAGTGGGCGTGTGCCCACTTTTTTCGTTTAAGGACGCTCGTGAGGCCGGCCAGTGTCGTCGACTCGGTGCGCACGATCACGGGGCGCGTCGCCGCGGCCCGCGGGCTGGAGGTCTTCGACGTCCAGTACCGGCGGGAATCGGGCGGCATGGTGCTCCGGATTCAGCTGGACCGGCCCGGGCCCGCGGCCACGGCCGACGACAGCGTCAGCGTGGACGACTGCGCGGCGGTGAGCCGGGAGTTGAGCACGATCCTCGACGTCGAGGAGGTGGTGCCGGGCGCGTACGTGCTGGAAGTCTCGTCGCCGGGGCTCGATCGGCCGCTCCGGCACGCCGACGACTTCCGGCGGTTCGCCGGGCGCCTGGCGAAGATCGTGGTGCGCGAGCCCGTCGACGGCCAGTCGTTCTTCCGGGGCCGGCTGGGAGGGGTCGAGGGCGACGCGGTCGTCATCGACGCCGGGGACCCCGGGAATCCGGGGACCAACGGGCGGCGGCATACGGTGCCGCTCGCGGCGATCACGCGGGCGCACCTCGAAGTGGAATTTTGAACATGTCAACTAACCCGTTGCAGCAGACCATCGAGGCCCTCGCCAAGGAAAAGGGCATCGAGCCCGACGTCGTCATCAGCGCCATCGAAGAAGCCGTGGCGACGGCGTCGAAGAAGTATTACAAGACCGGCGAGAACCTGAAGACGCGCTTCAACCTCGACACCGGCCAGGTCGACCTGTTCGCGCTCAAGACCGTCGTCCAGGAGGTCGCTGACGCGCCGACCGAGATCGCGATCGACGAGGCGCGCCAGATGTACCGCCAGTTGTACGGCGAGGAGGTCGCCGGCAGCATCGAACTCGGCGACGAGATGGAGTTCCCGAAGCCGACCGAGGTGCTCGGCCGCATCGCCGCGCAGACCGCGAAGCAGGTCATCTTCCAGAAGGTCCGGGAGGCCGAGCGCGAGAACATCTTCGCCGAGTTCAACGAGCGCATCGGCGAGGTGGTGAACGGCACGATCAAGCGCTTCGAGAACGGCGACATCATTCTCGAAATCGGGCGCGTCGAGGCCGTGCTGCCGCGCAAGGAGCAGTCGCGCGCCGAGAGCTACGCCCCCGGCGACCGCGTGCGCACCGTGATCAAGGGCGTGAACCGCAGCGCCAAGGGCCCGCAAATCGTCCTGTCGCGCACGGATCCCGCCCTGCTCATCAAGCTCTTCGAGCAGGAAGTGCCCGAGATCTACGACGGCACCGTGATGATCCGCGGCGCCGTCCGCGAGGCCGGCGATCGCGCCAAGGTCGCCGTGTTCTCGCGCGAACGCGACGTGGACCCGGTCGGCGCGTGCGTCGGCATGAAGGGCACGCGCGTGCAGTCGATCATCCGCGAACTGCGCGGCGAAAAGATCGACATCGTCGAGTGGTCGGAGGACACGGTCGCGTTCGTGACCAACGCGCTGAGCCCCGCCAAGGTCCAGCGCGTCTCGATCGTCAGCGACCAGGACCGGGTCATGGAAGTGGTCGTCGAGGACAAGCAGCTCTCCCTCGCGATCGGCAAGAAGGGCCAGAACGTCCGGCTCGCCGCCAAGCTCACGGGCTGGCGGATCGACATCAAGAGCGAGGAAGAGAAGCGGCGCGAGGTCGAGGCCCAGTTCGAAGGGCTCGAGGCCCCCGCCGAAGGGACTGAGGCGGTCGAAGGAGCTGAGGCGACCGAAGCCGCCGAGGGCGCCGACGCCCCGATCCCGGCCGACGCCGACGCCGACGCCGACGCCGTGGGAGACGCGGCCGCGGAGGCGGACGCGGCGGAGACGCCCTTCCCCTACAAGCTGGCGGGCGTCGGCGACGCGACGATGCGCAAGTTGATTGAGGCGGGCTTCGCGACGGTCGACGCCGTGCGCGAGGCGACGCCCGAGGCGCTGTCCGCGCTGCCCGGCATCGGCGAGAAGACCGCGGAGAAGATTCTGAGCGCCGCCAGGGGCGAGGCGATCGAAACGGAGTAAGAGTGGCAACTGTCCGGATTTACAAGGTCGCGGAACTGCTGGGAACGACGAGCCAGGAAGTCCAGGCACTCCTGAAGCGCGACCACGGCATCGAGGTCAAGAGCGCGTCGAGCACCATCGAGGAGGTCGTCGCCCGCCAGTTCGTCGAGCGCCTCGCGCGCCAGCGGAACGTGTCGCTGCCCGGCGGCGACATCTTCAGCGACACGCCGGCCCCCAAGGCCCGCGGGAAGGCCTCCGCCAAGAAGGCGCCCGAGCCGGCCAAGCCCGCCGCGCCCGCGCTGCCGCCGCCGCGGCTCGTGAAGCACAAGGCCGCGCCCGTCGAGGCCGAAGCGGTGGCCGACGAGGACGCCGTCGGCGAGGATGAGTCGGCGCCTGTCGAGGCCGCCGAGGCCCTGCCCGAGGCCGACGCCGAGGTCGTGGCCGAGGCGTCCGTCGCCGAGGAACCGGTCGAAGCGCCCGCGCCCGCCGAGGCCGCACCGGCCCCGGAGCCGGAGGCGCCCGACGCCGCCCGCCATCCGGCGGGCCGTATCGTGCCGCCGACGATCCGACTGCGCATCGAAGAGGAACCCCCGACCACGCCGACGCCGCCGCTCCCCACGACGGCGGCGCCGCGTCCGCCGCGAGTCGTGCCGAAGGTCGCGGCCAGGACCGCGCCGCCGCGGCCAGGCGCCGCCCGTCCGGCGGCGCCCCGGCCTCCCGCGGCCGGCGCGCGGCCAGGCGCCCCGCCCCGGCCCCAATATCCGCCCACGCCGCGCGTCACGCCCGGCGGTCCGCGACCGCTGCCGTCGCAACCGATCCGCACGCAGCCGGGCGCCGGCCAGCGGCCGGGCATGCCGCCACGGCCGCCCGGTCCGGCACCGCGGTACTCGCGTCCCTCGTTCCGGCCGTCGGGCCCGCGCCGCGAGAATCGCCCCACGGCGCCGCCGCCGCCCGCGGCGCCGCCGCCGATCACGCGCACGATCACGCTCGCCGAGGGCATGACGGTGAAGGACCTCGCCGACAAGCTCGACCTGCGCGTGAAGGACGTGCTGGCCAAGCTGCTGATGCGCCGGTTGATGATGACCATCAACTCGACGCTCGACACCGACACCGCCACGATGATCGCGCGCGAGTTCGGCGCGGATGTCCAGATGCGCAGCTTCGAGGAGGAGATCCTCGAGGTCGACGACGGCGAGTCGCGGGCCGAGGATCAGGTCACGCGCGCGCCGGTCGTGACGGTGATGGGCCACGTCGACCACGGCAAGACGACGCTGCTCGACGCCATCCGCGAGACGCGCGTCGCCGAGCGCGAGGCCGGCGGCATCACCCAGCACATCGGGGCGTATCACGTTACTGTGAACGGCCGGAACGTCGTGTTCCTCGACACGCCGGGCCACGAGGCGTTCACGCTCATGCGCGCCCGCGGCGCGCGTGTCACCGATATCGTCGTGCTGGTCGTCGCCGCCGACGACGGCGTGATGCCGCAGACGCGCGAGGCGATCGATCACGCGCGCGCGGCCAACGTGCCGATCATCGTCGCCGTGAACAAGATCGACAAGCCGAATGCCAACCCCGAACGCGTGAAGCGCGAGCTGACCGAGCTCGGCCTGATGCCGGAGGAATGGGGCGGCCAGACCGTGTGCGTCGAGGTGTCGGCGAAGAAGAAGCAGAACCTCGAGCTCCTGCTCGAGATGCTCCTCCTCGTCACCGACATCGGCGACCTCAAGGCCAACCCGAAGCGGAGCGCCTCAGGCACGGTCCTGGAGGCCAAACTGGACAAGGGCCGCGGGCCGGTCGCGACGATCCTCGTGCAGGACGGCACGCTGCACGTCGGCGACACGTTCATCGCCGGCCCGATCGTGGGCCGCGTCCGCGCGTTGATCGACGATCGCGGCAAGTCCACGAAGGCGGCGGGACCGTCGACGCCGGTCGAGGTGCTCGGCCTGACGGGCCTGCCCCAGCCGGGCGACGCCTTCCAGGCGCTCGCCGACGCGGCGAAGGCGCGGCAGATCGCCACCTACCGGCAGGCGCAGGCCAAGGAGCGCGCGCTCGGCGCCAAGGGCGGCCGCCTCACGCTCGAATCGCTGCAGGCCCAGATGGCCGAGGGCGGCATGAAGGAGCTGCCGATCATCATCAAGGCCGACGTGCAGGGCTCGGCCGAGGTGCTCGCGGACACGCTGGCGAAGCTGACCGACGAGAAGGTCAAGATCCGGATCATCCACACGGGCGTGGGCGCGGTGAACGAGTCCGACGTGCTGCTCGCGTCGGCGTCCAACGCCATCATTATCGCGTTCAACGTGCGGCCCGATCGCAACGCCGCCGAGATCGCCGACCGCGAGAGCGTGGATATCCGCGCCCACTCGGTGATCTACAACGTCACCGACGAGATGAAGAAGGCGATGACGGGGCTCCTCGAACCCACGTTCAAGGAGGTCCGCATCGGCGTCGCGGCGGTGCGCGAGACGTTCAAAGTGCCGAAGTTCGGGACGATCGCCGGCTGCATGGTCACCGAAGGCCGCATCACCCGCGCCGGCGACACGCAGGCGCGTCTGCTGCGCGACAGTGTGGTCGTCCACGAGGGCAAAATCGGGTCGCTCCGCCGCTTCAAGGACGATGTCAGCGAAGTCAAGTCCGGCGCGGAGTGCGGCATCGGCTTCGACCGGTTCAACGACATCAAGGTGGGCGATCTCATCGAGGTCTTCTCGATGGAGCGCGTGGCCGTGACCGCGTAAATGGCCCAGGGCGCCCGCACGGAGCGCGTCGCGGACCAGATTCGCACCGAGATCGCCCAGCTCCTGACACGCGATGTCCACGACCCGGGCATCGGCTTCGTCACGATCACGCGCGTCCAGGTCAGCGGCGACCTCCAGCAGGCGCGCGTCTACTACACGGCCCTGGGCGACAACACGGCGCGCACGAATACCGCGCGCGCCCTCGATCGCGCCATCCCGTTCCTGCGGCGCCAGATCGGCTCGCGGCTCCGCCTGAAGCGCGTGCCCGAACTGCATTTTCACTACGACGAATCGATCGCCGGGCAGGACCGCGTCGAGCAGCTGCTCCACGACCTCCACGTCGGCGACACCGGAGGCCCCGAGGATGACGGCGAGCGCTGACACCCCGCGCGCCGCCATCGTCAAGGCGATCCGCGCGCACCAGCGCTTCGTCGTCACGTCGCACGCACGGCCCGACGGGGATGCCATCGGCTCCGCGCTCGCCATGGCGTACGCGCTGCGCGCGCTCGGGAAGGACGTGCGCGTGGTGAGCCGCGACCCCGCGCCCCCCTCGATCGCGGGCTTCCCCGGCGTCGACGCGATCGAGGTCGCGCCGGACGTGACCGGGGCGTTCGACGTCGCGATCGTGATGGAATGCGGGGAGCTCGCCCGCACCGGCATCGCGGGGCTCGATCGCGGGCTCGTGATCAACATCGACCACCACGCCGGGAACGGCGGCTACGGCGCGATCAATTGGTTCGACCCCACGGCCGCGGCCTGCGCCGAGCTGGTGTACGACCTCGTGACGGCGCTCGGCGTGCCGCTGACGCTCGAGATCGCGACCCACGTCTACGTGGCCATCCTGACCGACACCGGCGGCTTCCACTACTCCGGGATCTCGCCGCGCACGTTCGCGATCTGCGAGGCGGCCCTCGAGGCCGGCGTGAACCCGGTGGCGGTCGCGCGCGCCGTGTTCGACAACAACAGCCTGTCGCGCCTGCGCCTGCTCGGATCGGTGTTGAGCGCGATGGAGCTGGCGGGCGGCGGGCGCATCGCGATCCTCCGGCTCGACGACGTGATCCTCGCCGCGGCCGGCGCGACGCTCGACGACGCGGACGGCCTGATCAATCTGCCGCTCACGGTCGGCGCGATTGTCGCCTCGGTCTTCCTCAAGCACGTCGCGGGCGACGAATACCGCGTGAGCCTGCGGTCGAAAGGCCGCGTGGACGTCGCCGCGATCGCGCGCGCCCATGGCGGCGGCGGTCACGTGAACGCGGCCGGCTGCACGATTCACGGCGCCGCCGACCAGGTGGCCGGGATGCTCACCGCGAAAGTCGAAGACGCCATTGAACGGGCTGCTGCTGATTGACAAGCCGGCCGGCCCGACCTCGCACGACGTCGTCGCGCGCGCGCGGCGGGCGCTCGGCGAGCGCCGCATCGGGCACACGGGCACGCTCGATCCCGCGGCGAGCGGCCTCCTCCCCCTCGTCGTCGGCCCCGCGACACGGCTCGCCCGCTTCCTGAGCGCGGCCGGCAAGACCTACGACGTGGAGATTCGCCTGGGGGTCGCGACCGACACGGGCGACGCGGACGGCGTGCCCGAGGGGCCGGCGTGCGAGGGCCCGTGGCCGGCACGCGCGACGGTGGACGAGGCGCTCACCGCGTTCCGCGGCACGTACCTGCAGCAGCCCCCGGCGTTCTCAGCGAAGAAGATCGGCGGGCGCCGGAGCTACGCCGCGGCGCGCGCCAGGCGCCGTGCCGGCGACGCGACGGGCGAGACCGATGCGGCGCGGAACGCCACGCCGCGGCCCGAGCCGGCGACCGTGACCGTGGACCGGCTCGACCTCGTGGCGCTCGACGGCGCGAGCCTGCGCCTGTCGCTGGACTGCTCGGCCGGTTTCTACGTGCGGACCCTCGCGCACGAGCTCGGCGCGCGGCTGGGCACGGGTGGCCACGTGGCCGCGCTCCGGCGGACGCGCAGCGGCGCGTTCGACGTGGCGGACGCGCTTTCCCTCGCGCGGGCCGAGGCGGACCCGGACGCGGCGCGCGCGGCCCTGCTGTCACCGGCCGACATGCTGGGCGGCCTGCCGGCCGTCGTGCTGACGGAGGCGGGGATCGCCCGCGCACGGCACGGCCAGGATCTCGGACCCGCGGACGCCGTGCCGGGCCGGCAGCCCTGGCCGGCCGCCCCGGCGCCGGCCACGCGGCTGCTCGACGGCGACGGCGCGTTGGCTGGGATCGCCGAGCCCGCAGCGCGCCCGGGGTTTTTGCATCCCTGCGTTGTTCTGGGATAACATATTGAGCTTGTTGGAGTAAGAAGAAACTCGACAGAAACGGCGCATCCGGGCCTTCGGGCGCTGGGGCGTTCGTGGAGGACCATTAAGTGGCACTGACGAAAGATCGCAAGACCGAGCTCATCGGCTCCTACAAGACCCACGAAGCGGACACCGGCTCCCCGGAAGTTCAGGTCGCCATCCTGAGCGAGCGCATCAGCTACCTGACCGATCATTTCAAGGCCCACGCCAAGGATCATCATTCGCGCCGCGGCCTGCTCATGCTCGTCGGGCGCCGCCGCCGGCTGCTCGACTATCTCAAGGCGAAGGACGCCCAGCGCTACGCGGATCTGATCAAGCGCCTGAATATCCGCAAGTAGCGCGCTGGTGAGTTCCTTCAGTCCCTCAGTTCCTCCGTTTCTCAGTTCCTCAGTTTCAGAGCGATAGACCTATGCACACTCGCGAGATTTCCATCGGCGACAAGACCATCAGCATCGAGACCGGCAAGCTGGCCACGCAGGCCGACGGCTCGGTCATCGTCAGACAGGGCGACTCCGTCGTCCTTGTCACCGCCTGCCGGTCGGCCAACCCGCGCGAGGGCGTGGACTTCCTGCCCCTGACCGTCGACTACCGCGAATACACCTACGCGTCGGGCCGCATCCCCGGAGGCTTCTTCAAACGCGAAGGCAAGCCCCCCGAGAAGGAAGTCCTGACGAGCCGCTTCATCGATCGGCCGATCCGGCCGCTGTTCCCGAACGGCTGGCGCTTCGAGACGCAGGTGATCGCGCTCGTCCTGTCGTCTGATTCCGTGAACGACACGGACGTGCTCGCCCTCACCGGCGCCTCCGCCGCGCTGTCGATCTCGTCGATCCCGTTCCAGAAGACGATTGCCGGCGTGCGCGTGGGCCTGGTGGACGGCCAGTACGTCATCAACCCGACCTTCGTCGAGCGGAAGAGCAGCCTGATCGACCTCATCATCGCCGGCAGCATGGACGGCCTCGTGATGGTCGAGGCGGGCGCGAAGCAGGCGTCCGAAGAGCAGATGGTGGGCGCACTCGAAGCGGGCCACGCCGCGATCAAGAAGATCGTCGCGGTCATCGACGACCTCAAGAAGACCTGCGGCAAGGCGAAGACCGCGGTCGTGGTCAAGGAGGTCGACGCCGCCTTCGCGCGCGAGGTCGAGAAGAAGGTCCTCGGCCCGTTGACCGAGGCCATGCGCATCCGCGGGAAGCTCGAGAACTACGCCCGCGTGGACGAAGTCGGGGCGGAACTGGTCGCGTCGTTTCCCGATGGCGAAGCCGAACAGAAGGCCAACGCCAAGAAGGTCTTCAAGGGACTCAAGGAAAAGGTCCTGCGCGACGAGGTGCTCGAGCGCGGCATTCGCCTCGACGGCCGCAAGTTCGACGAGATCCGGAAAATCTGGATCGAGACGGGCGTGCTGCCCCGCACCCACGGCTCCACCGTCTTCACGCGCGGCGAGACGCAGGCGCTCGTCACCTGCACGCTCGGCACGGCCGACGACGCGCAGAAGATCGAGACGTCCGAGGGCGAGACGTGGAAGACCTTCATGCTCCACTACAATTTCCCGCCCTTCTCGGTCGGCGAAACGGGCCGCATGACGGGCCCGGGCCGGCGCGAGATCGGGCACGGCGCGCTCGCCGAGCGCTCGCTCGCGTCGATGATGCCCGCCGAGGAAGACTTCCCCTACACCGTCCGCGTGGTCTCCGACATCCTCGAGTCCAACGGATCGTCGTCGATGGCGTCGATCTGCGGCGGCTCACTCGCGATGATGGATGCCGGCGTGCCGCTCAAGGCGCCGGTGGCGGGCATCGCGATGGGCCTGGTGATGGACGAGGCCACGGGCAAACACGCCGTGCTCAGTGACATTGCCGGCGCCGAGGACCACTACGGCGACATGGACTTCAAGGTCGCCGGGACGTCCAGCGGCATCACGGCGCTCCAGATGGACATCAAGGTCGGCGGCATCCCGATGGACGTGATGCGCAAGGCGCTCGAGCAGGCGCGTCAGGGCCGGCTGTTCATCCTCGGCAAGATGGCGGAGGCGCTCGCCGCGCCGCGCCAGTCGATCTCGGCGTACGCGCCGCGCATCGTCACCATCCGCATCCCGGTGGACAAGATCCGCGACGTCATCGGCCCCGGCGGCAAGATGATCCGCAGCATCATCGAGCGGACCGGCGTGAAGATCGACGTCGAGGACGACGGCCGCGTGAACGTCGCGTCGGCGGACGAGAGCGCCGCGGCCAAGGCGGTCTCGATCATCCAGGAGCTGACCGCCACCCCGGAGCTCAACAAGAGCTACCTCGGCAAGGTCCAGCGGATTACGGATTTCGGCGCGTTCGTCGAGATCATGCCGGGCACCGACGGCCTCCTGCACGTCTCGGAGATCGCGAACCATCGCGTGAAGGACGTGCGCGACGAGCTGAAGGAGGGGGAACAGATTCTCGTAAAGGTCATCAATATCGACCCGACCGGGAAAATCCGCCTCTCGCGCAAGGCCCTGCTGCAGCAGGAAGTGTCCTAGACCGTTTTCTCGTGACGTCCGCCGGACCGGGTTCGTCGTACAATCGACGACGCCATGGTTCACACGCGCCCCGTCCGGCGGACGATGCTCTTCGGCACGGCGGCGCTGGTCCTCCTGATCGCCGCCGCGTCCACGGTGGCGCAGGCGCCGACCACCCGCACCTTCTCCGTCACCGCCCGCAAGTACAGCTTCTCACCCGCCCGAATCGAGGTCACGCAGGACGACCTCGTGAAGATCGAGCTCCGCACCGAGGACATCCCCCACAGCTGGACCGTCGACGCGTACCGGATTGCAAAGCGCGTGAGCCCCGACCAGCCGGTCACGCTCGAGTTCCGCGCGGACCAGCCCGGCACGTTCCGCTTCTACTGCAATCTCACGATCGACGACGGCTGCCGCGACATGCAGGGGGAGCTGGTGGTGGTGCCGAGGAAGAGCCTTAGCCGTTAGCCGTTAGCCGTTAGCCGTTAGCCGTTAGCCGTTAGCCGTTAGCGGTTAGCAGCCGGCTCATGGCTAATCGCTAATGGCTACTCTCCACCGCCCTCGCCATCGCGATCCGCTCGCGAATCGGCGGGTGGCTGTGGAAGAGCCATGTGACGAGGCGTGAGGGGGCGTCCTCGGCCAGGTTCTGGGCGGCCAGGCGCCGCATCGCCGAGGTGAAGGCCTCCGGGTTTTTCGTCAGGGCCAGCGCGAAGCGATCGGCGCTCCGCTCGAACGCGCGGGACATGGCGTGGGCGATCGGCACCATCACGAGCGAGACGGCGCCAGCGGCGAGCAGCAGGATGGGCAGCCCGGCCACGTCGCCGGCCCCCGAGAGCCCGGCGCGCGACGCCCACGCGTCCAGCACGCGAGCCGCCAGGTAGAAGCCGGCCAGGATCAGCCCGGCCTCGAAGGCAATGCCCTTCCAGATGTCGCCGTGCACATGGTGCGCCAGCTCGTGCGCCAGCACGACCTCGATCTCGTCCTCCGAGTACTCCGCGAGCATCGTGTCCGACAGCAGGATGCGGCGGGTGCGGCCCCACCCGGCGAGGGCGGCGTTCGCCTTGCGCGTCTTATCGCCCAGCCCCCACTCGTAGACGCCGACGACGTGCGCGCCCGCGCGATCCGCGAGCCCGAGCAGCCGCGCGCGCAGCGACTCGTGCTCGAGCGGTGTGACCCGGTAGAAGAGCGGCAACAGCAGCACCGGCGCCAGCTGCGCCATCAGGACGACGATGAGCGCGAAGAGCGCGCCGGCCAGGAGCCACCACCACGCCGGCTGCCAGCGGATGCACGCGTACAACAGCACCGCACCGGCCCAGGAGAGGAGCAGCCCGATGAGGAACGCCTTCACCTGATCGCGCCTCCAGGCCCCGAACGGCTCGGTGGAGAGCCCGTACCGTCGCTCGAGCAGGAACCCGCTGTAGAACGCGAGGGGCAGCGCGCCAATCTCGTGGAGGCCCGCCACGGCGGTCACGTAGAGGACGACGACCAGCGAGGCCGCCGCGGGCCAGCCCGCGGCCAGGTCCTCGGCGTGGCCGCGAATCGAGAGGGAGAGGCCGGTGGCGGCGAGGCCGCCCAGCAGCGCGACCGACCAGCCGAGGGACAGCAGGCTCGCGCGGCGCTTGTGGCGATGGTACCGGGTAGCCTTGTCCTCGTTCACGGCTCCGGCTTGTCGTCCGTGCCGGCGGCGGAGGCGCGGGTGCCGACGTGCACGCTCCCGTTTGTCGTGGTCAGTTCGATCGAGGTACCGCCGCCGTTCAGCCGGCCGCGCACGCGGCGCCTCGTCTGCTCGCCGGTGGGCTCGAACGGCAGGCCGTCCACGTTCGTGGTGCCGTTGGTCACCGAAAGCGACAGGTCGGCCGCGGTGGACTCGGGCAGGCCCAGCGTCAGCCCGCCGTTGGTCGTGCGCAACTGAATCGGCGCGTCCCCGACGCCGGCGAAATCAATCCGCATGCGGCCGTTCGTCGTCCGGGCGTCGAGACCGCCCTTCAGATCCACACCCGTCACGTTGCCGTTGGTGGACTGCGCCGTCACGGCGCCCTCGAGGCCGGTCAGGCTGATGGAACCGTTGGTCGTGCGGAGCTTCAGGGTCAGCGCGCGGGGAGCCTTGATGTGGTACCGGGTCTCGACGCTGACGCCGATGACGATGCCGTCGAGCCCCTGCGTCCGGAGGCTCACGTGGTCCGGCTCGATCTCCTCATCGATCCCCAGCCGGTCGAGCACTTCGCGGGCGGCGTCGTCGGATGTCGACTTGACGATGCGCTCGGCACGCACCTCCAGGGTCCGCGTGTCGACGCCCTCGACTTCGACGAGGCCGTTGCTGTTGCGCACCTCGAAGGTGCCATCGGGCGGGAGTTCGTACGTCCGGACCCAGTCGTCGCTCGCCCGGCCCGCGAGCGGCCCGTGTACGCCGCAGGCCGGGGCCGCCGCCAGCACCAGGGCCACCGCCGCCACCCCACCGACCCGCCCCATCGGGCGTGCACGCCAAGCGTTCATAGGTCCCTCATTTTTCAATGGCGGTGGGGCCCCACCCCGACCGCGAACGGACGCTGATGCTCGCCCTCGGATCCCCAGGTCCTCGGGCTCGCATGGCCGCAGGCGCTCCATCGTTAGATACGCCTGTCGAGGGGCGTCAGTTCAACTGGACGGAAATCAGCTTGGACACCCCGGGTTCTTCCATGGTGACGCCGTAGAGGCGGTCGGCGATTTCCATGGTCTTCCGGTTGTGCGTGATCAGGATGAACTGCGTGTGGGTCTGCATGCTCTTCAGCATCTCGACGAACCGCCCGATGTTGGCGTCGTCGAGCGGCGCGTCGATCTCGTCGAGCAGGCAGAACGGGCTCGGCTTGTACTTGAACAGGCCGAACATCAGGGCGATGGCGGTGAGGGCCTTCTCGCCGCCCGAGAGCAGTTGCACGCTCTGGAGCCGCTTGCCCGGCGGCTGCGCGATGATCTCGATGCCGCTCTCGAGCGGATCGCTTTCGTCGAGCAGCGTCAGGCCGGCGCGGCCGCCGCCGAACAGGGTACCGAAGAGCTCCTGGAAGTTCCGGTTGATGGCCTCGAACGCCTCGGCGAAGCGGCGCCGCGTCGTCTCGTCGATGCGCTTGATCGCCTCGGTGGTCTGGGCGATCGAGTCCACCAGGTCCTTGCGCTGCGTGGTGAGGAAGGCGTGGCGCGACTCGAGTTCGTCGTACTGGTCGATCGCCATCATGTTCACCGGGCCGAGCCGATCGATCTTCTCGCGCAGGCGCGTGATGGCCTCTTCGGCGCTGAGGGCGTGCTGCTCGGCCTCGAGCACCGACGCGCCGGGGTGCGACAGGTCGGCCTCGGCCTCGAAGCCGGACTCGAGGTCGCCGTCCTCCGCGCCATCGAGGGGATCGGCGGCGACGATCGCCGCGGCGTCCGGGACGGCGCGGCCCTCCCGCTCGAGTTCGTCGGCTTCGGCGGCGACCTCGTCGAGCGTGGCCTGCACGGTCTCGACGCAGACGCTCGCCAGGTGGGCGAGGTCGCTTTCGGCGGTGGCGCGGGCCACGTCGAGTTCGGCGACGGTGGCGCGAACCGCGTCGAGCGCCGCGCGGAGATCCTTGAGCCCCGTCTCCAGCTGCTCGCCCTCGTCGCGCCGCGCGACGACGGCCTCGTCGGCGGCCTGCACCTCGGCGCGCAGCCCCTCGAGGGCGTGGACATCGGCGTCGAGCTGGGCCTCGCCGGTCGCGATGGCCGCGCGCAGTTCCACGACGCGCGCCCGGGATCCCTCCAGCTCCGCGGCGAGGGCCGAGGCGCGCGCCCCGAGCTCGGCCATCGCGTCTTCCATCCGGGCCACCTCGGACGCGAGCCCGGACGCGCGCTCGACGAGCCCCGCGTGGGCCGCGCGCGCTTCCGCCGCCTCGCGGCCCCGCGCGTCGGAGGTCTCGCGGGCTTCGAGCAGGCGCCGCTGGGCGGCCGTGAGGCGCTCGTCGGCGCTCCGCTGCTCGTCGCCGAGGCGGGTGATGGAGGTGCGCGCCTCTTCCTGACGGCGGTCGAGGCCGCCGCACTCCTCCTCGGCCTGCTGCCGCTCGCGCGCGAGCTGCGCGGCGCGCTGATCGAGCCGCTCGCCTTCGCTCGCGGCCCGCTGCAGCTGCCCCTCGTGGGCGACCAGCGTCTTCTCCTGGCGGTGCAGCTCGGCGTGAAGCGCGGCGATGGCGTTCGACGCCTGCGCGATGGTGGCCTCGAGAGCCGCCGTCTCGCCCGAGAGGCGGAAGAGGGCGTCCCGATCCGCGCGCAGGCGCTCGGCGATTTCCTTGATCTCGCGCTTGATCTCCAGGATGCCGCGCGCGTCCTCGTGGCCGCCGCCGGTGATCAGGTACGCGCGGCGGAACAGGTCGCCGTCGAGGGTCGCGACGGGCAGCGGGGTGCGGGCGCTGGCGGCCGCCGCCCGCTCGTAGCTGTCGGCGATCCAGGCCTGCCCGAGCGCCCGCTCGATGGCGGGGGCGTACGGGCCCGTGGCGCGCACCACCGAGGCGAGCGGCCGCAGGCCCTCGGCGGGCGGCGCCGCCGCGGGCGCCGGCTCGGCGGCCCCGGCCGCATCGGTCACGAGGAAACCGCAGCGGCCCGCATGCTCGGCGCGGACCAGCGCGAGCCCGGCCTCCGCGTGCTCCGGGCGCTCCACGACGACGTGCTCGAGGAGGTCGCCGAGGCAGGCCTGCACGGCGCGGTCGTACCCCGCCTCGACGTCGAGGTAGTCGGCCACGGCGCCCTGCTGGCCCACGCGGCCGTTGGCCTGCGCGAGCACGGCGCGGGCCGCGTCGCTGAAGACGGCGCGCGAGGCATCGAGCGCTTCGAGCGACTTCAACCGCGCCTCGAGCGCGGCGAGCTCCTGCTCGCGCGTCCGGACTGAGCGGGCGCGCCACTCGTGCTCGATGCGCGCGCTCGCCAGCTCGGAATCGCGCGCGGTCCGGGCCACACGCGCCGCCTCGATGGCGTCCTGCGCGCGCTTGACGCCCTCGGCCGCCGCCGCGCGCTCCATGTCCACGCGCTCGGTCTCGATCCGGAGGTCGGCGGACTCGATGCTGAGCTTGGCGAGCGTCTCGCCCACGCGATCGCGCGCCGTGCCGGCATGCTCGACGGCATGGCGCAGCGCGGTCGCGGCGTTGATGGCCGAGAACACCTCGCTGCGCGCCGCTTCGACGTCCGCCTCGAAGCCCTCGATTTCCCGGTGCGCCGCGTCGTGCGCCTCGGTCTGCGACGCGAGCACGCCCGCCGCGCGGTCCCGCGCCTCGGCCGCGTCCTGCGCGGCGCGCCGGCGGTCGGCGATCGCCGCGTGCGCCGGCTCACGGCGGGCCTCGAGCGCGGCGCACTCGGCCTCCACCGCCGCCGAGCGATCGTCGAGCGCGCGCACCTGCTCGCGATCGACCGCGATCTGCTGCTGCTGGCGGTTGATGGCGAGCTCGCGCGCATGCGCCGCCTCGCGCGTCGACGTCGCGCGGGTCTCGGCTTCGACGAGCTCGATGCGCGTCCGGCTCAGGGTCGACTCGGCTTCCGCCACGCGCGCCGAGGCCGTGGTCTCCCGCTCGCGCGCGTCGTGCAGCCGGCCGCGCGCCGACTCGATCGTCTCCGCCAGCTGCCGGTACTTGCGCGCGAACAGCACCTTCTCCCAGCGCCGCAGCTGGTCGCGCAGCGTCTGGTAGCGGCGCGCCTTGGCCGCCTGCCGCTTCAGCGTGCCGCGCTGCTTCTCCACCTCGAACACGATGTCGTCCACGCGCGTGAGATTCAGCTGCGCCGCTTCGAGCTTCAGCTCCGCCGCGCGCCGCCGCGCCTTGTACTTGGTGACGCCCGCCGCCTCCTCGATCAGCTGCCGCCGATCGGTCGGGCGCGTGCTGAGGATCATCCCGATCTTGCCCTGCTCGATGATCGCGTACGCCTTCGCGCCCAGGCCCGTGTCCATCAGCAGGTCGTGCACGTCGCGCAGCCGGCACACGCGGCCGTCGATCAGGTACTCGCTCTCCCCCGAGCGGTACAGCCGGCGCGTCACCTCGACCTCGCGCGCGACCGACTGGATGACCTGCTCGGCCTCTGCGCGCGTCAGCCCGGGAGCCACGACGAGCGCGCCGCCACCGGTCACCGCGTCAAGGCCGCTGTCGGCGGCGTGCGCCGCGTGATGCCCGTTGCCGTTGCCGTTGCCCTTGGCGGGGCCGTGCCCGTTGCCGTTGGCGTGGCCAGGCTCGAGGCCGTCCGCGCCGACGAGGGCATCCTCGAACGCCGGGCCGGCCAGCTGCTTCACGACCCCGCTGAAGCGGAGGCGCACCTCGGCAGACGCCGTCGGCTTCCGCGCGTCGCTGCCGCTGAAGATCACGTCTTCCATGCGCTCGCCGCGCAGGCTCTTGGCGCTCTGCTCGCCCATCACCCACGTGATGGCGTCGGCGACGTTGCTCTTGCCGCAGCCGTTCGGCCCGACGATGGCCGTGACGCCCTTGTCGAAGGCGAGCTCCGAGCGATCGGAAAACGATTTGAATCCGTTGATTTCAAGATGTTCGAGGCGCATCGCGTACTTCAGCCCGGCGGCGGCTCAGCCGGCCACGACCGGAAACGAATGAATTGGCTGGGAAACAAACCGGTCGGTGAGACCGCGACGCCGGCGCATTACCGCCCGTACGCCGGGCAAATGGTCCCTGAACCGGCAGACACGGCGCCAGTGTAACAAGCGCCAGTAATTGGGGCAAGGGTAAACTCCAGCCCCAATCGATTGTGGTCGGGTGCCCAACCGTGCAGGACTAGTTGGCGACCTTTGAGTCGGCCTTGGAGAGGCTCGAGAGGCGGCGCGCCTCGCCGAACATCGTCAGCGCGGCCTGCGCCTGCGGATCCACCGTGAGCATCCGGCGCCGCGCCTCGGCGATGCCGAAGAGCGCCTGGTCGATCTCGTAGCGGATCTCGGCGCGGACGAACGGCAGGTCGGTCGCGAACGCCGACTCGTCGATCTTGAGGTGCTCGTCGAGGAGCTGCTGGCGGAACGCCTGCACCATCGCGTCGGTCACCTCGAACCCGCGCGACACGAACTCGCGGCCGGTCGGCGTCTGGTCGATGCGCGTGTCGCCGGCGAGCGAGTACCGCTGCGCGAAGGTCGCGAACTCCTGCCGCGAATACAGGAGGCGCCCGAAGCGGGTCGGGTTGAAGCCGTCGGTCGGGCCGTTCACGCGGAGGTCCGGCTCGATGCCGCCGCCGCTGTAGACCGGCCGCCCGGCGTCGGTGTACTTCAGCTCGTCGGCCGAGTGGGCGCGGGTCTGGTCCTGGTCCTTCAGCGTGTACTGGAGGTACTCGTCAAAGGTCTCGTCCCACGGCCGCTGGATCAGCCGGCCGCTCGGCGTGTAGTAGTGCGCCGTCGTGAGGGCGAGCCCGGCGCCGCCGCTGATCCGGTAGATGGACTGCACGAGCGCCTTGCCGAACGTCGTCTCGCCGACGATGTAGGCGCGGTCGTGATCCTGGAGGGCGCCGGTGACGATCTCCGACGCGCTGGCGCTGCTCCGGTTCGCCATCTCCACGATCGGCACGTCGCCGAACTCCGCGTCGTCCGACGCGCGGTAGTCCTGGTCGGAGTTGCGGATACGGCCGCGCGTGTAGACGATCATGCGGCCCTGGGGCACGAACTCGTTGACCACGGCGATCGCCTGGTCGAGCGGCCCGCCGGGGTTGCCGCGCAGGTCGAGCAGGAGCTGCTTCATGCCCTGCGACGCGAGATCGCGCAGCGCGCTCTTCAGCTCGCGGTCGGTGTTCTCGCCGAAGTCCTTGACCCAGACGTACCCCGTCGTCGCGTCGACCATCAGGTGGGTCGGCACGGTCGCCATCAGCACCTCGTCGCGCGTGAGGTGGACGGGAATCAGGTCGGGGTAGCCGGCGCGGCGGATCTGAATCTCGACGGGCGTGCCCTTCTGGCCGCGCAGCTTCTGCATGGCCTGCTCGGTCGTCCAGCCCTTGGCGTCGGTGTCCTCGATGCGCGCGATGACGTCGCCGCGGCGCATGCCGGCGCGGTACGCCGGTGAGCCCTCGAACACCTGCACGGCGGTGACGTCGCCGTCGGCGGCGACGATCGAGACGCCGATGCCGTAGTAGTGCCCTTCCTGCCGCTCCCGCATCTGCGCGTACTCGCGCGGGTCGAAGAAGCTCGAGTGCGGATCGAGCGTGGCGAGCATGCCGCGAATCGCGCCGTAGACGAGGCGATCGGCGTCGACGTCCTCGACATACCGGGCCTGCACCACCGCGAGCGCCGCGGTGAAGGTCTTGTAGTGATCGGGAATCGTGGCGTCGGTGGCGAGCGCCTGGCGCCCGAAGAAGCCGCCGACCAGCGCCGACACGGCGACGGCGAACACGACGGCGGAAAGCGGGCGGTAGCGTCGCATATGCCGGATGCTAGCAGATAAACTTATGACGATCAAAGACTTCTGGCCCACGGGCCAGGTCGATTTCCTTGACCCTGCACGGGCCATGTTCCTATAATTCGAAGGTAAGGAGTCCCCATGTTTGGGTCCATCGGCATGCCGGAGCTGATCATCATCTTCGTGATCGCTCTGATTATCTTCGGTCCACGCAAGCTGCCCGAGCTCGGGCGGTCGCTCGGCAAGAGTCTGTCAGAATTCAAGCGCGCCTCGAACGAGCTCCGGAGCACCCTCGAGGAGGAGATCCGGATCGAGGATCAGCGCGCCGACCTGGAGGCCCGGAAACAGGCGCAGGCGGCCAAGGCCGCGTCGGCGGCGCCCGCCACCGCGGCGGTCTCCGACACGCCCGCCGAGCCGGAGGCCCCGGCCGTGCCAGTCGCCGTGAACCAGTCCGAGCCCCACAGCGCCTAGCGCGCCCCGCGCTCCATGGCTCTCGTCCCCTTCCCGAGCCCGAAGTCCGGAGCGCTGGCCACGCCTCCGCCAGAAGAGGAGGACGACGCCGCCGCCGGGCGGATGTCGTTCCTGGAGCACCTCGACGAGCTGCGGAAGCGCCTCGTCCGCGCGGTGATCGCGCTCGCCATCGGCGTCCTCATCTCGTTCACGTTCATCACCCGCATCTACGACTTCATCATGGGGCCGATGTACCAGGCGGTGCCCGGCGTCTCGCTGATCTACACGGAGCCGACCGAAGCGTTCGCGCTGTACATCCGCCTGTCGCTCATCGCCGGCACCGTGATCGCCGCGCCGGCGATCATGTATCAGGTGTGGAAGTTCATCGCGCCGGGTCTCTACTCGAACGAGAAGAAGTTCGCGATTCCCTTCGTCGTGCTTTCGACGGCGGGGTTTCTGGGCGGCGCGGCCTTCAACCACTACCTGATGTTCCCGTTCATGATGCGGTTCTTCGCGAGCTTCACGACCAACGAGCTGCGCTTCATGCCGCGGCTCGAGCCGGTGTTCTCGATGTACACGAAGTTCCTGCTCGCGATGGGTCTCGTGTTCCAGATGCCGACGATCGTGTTCTTCCTGGCGAAGATGGGGGTGGTGACCGCCCGCTTCCTCCTGCGCAACATCAAGTACGCCATCCTCGTGATCTTCATCATTTCGGCCGTCATCACCCCGACGGGCGACCCGGGCACGCAGACGGTCTTTGCCGCGCCCATGATCGGCCTGTACTTGATCAGCATCGGCATCGCCTGGCTCGTCGGGCCCAAGCGGCCCCGGGAAGTCACCGGGTAACGGCGGGCAACGGTGTGCAGTGGACGAGGTCCTTCATTGACCTTGCCACACCTCACGGCCTACTATGGGTCAGGACTTAACGCGGGCGTACTGTGCCCGTACTTTGCTGTAACCGCTGGAGCTCACAGCCTGATGACGACTTCGTTTCGCTCCATTTGCTTCGCGGCCGCCTGCCTCTGTGTGGCGGGTATCGCCGGGGCCCAGACGACCGCACCTGACGGGGACACGCGTCCGGCCACCGCCACCTTCAACGGTGACACCGGCCTGTGGCAGGTACCGACAGGCGAGGTGCTCGGCAAAGGCGAGTTCTCGGCCAGCGTCCAGCGGCTCGGCCTCAACTACGTCGAGGGCTTCACCAACGTCTCGGACATCGCGGCCACCGGCGCGGTTGGGCTGTTCGGGAACGTCGAGCTCTTCGGCTCCTTCAAGCTCGACACCCGTATCGACCGCGACGTGCGGCCCGTGTTCGGGTCGGGCGCCGTCGGCGGCCCGGTCTTCCGCTACCCGTTCATGAATGGGTACTGGAGCGGCAACAACCTGGGCGACCTCACCATCGGCGCCAAGTTCAACCTCGTCTCCGAGCGCACCAACAAGCCGGCCGCGGTCGCGGTGCGGGCGGCCTTCAAGATCCCGACCGGCGACGACGTGGCGGGCGTGAGCACGGGGAAGGTCGACACGATGCTCGACCTCGTGGTCAGCAAGAACGTCCACAACGCCGCGGAAGTCTCCGGCTACGGCGGCGTGATCGTGCGCGGAACGTCCGATGCGGTTTCGCTCTCGAACGGCGTCCGCTGGGGCATCGGCGCGGGCATCCCCGCCACGGGCGCCCTGCGCGTCACGGGTGAGCTCTTCGGCGAGCTGCCCTTCGACAAGAACATCACCGTCAGTTCGCCCCTCGTGTCGCCCATCGACGGCAGCGTCGAGAGCAGTTCCTATCCGCGCAAGAGCCTCACGACCGCCAGCGTCGGCCTCACGTGGCAGGCGCCGAGCGGCTTCTTCGTGGGCGGCGGGATCAACTGGAACCTGCCGATGGAAAGCCGCAGCGGCTTCGGGACCGAAGGCGATACGTTCGGCGACTTCGTGGACTACCTCGTGCGCATCGGCTACCACCCGGGCGTGCACGTCTACGTCCCGCCGCCGCCGCCCCCGCCGCCCCCGCCGCCGCCCCCGGCCAACCGGCCGCCGACGGTGCGCGCGCAGTGCGACCCGTGCACCGTGCAGGTCGGCGGCTCGTCCACGCTCACCGCGACCGGGCAGGATCCCGACGGCGATCCGCTGACCTACCGCTGGACGGCGCCCGCCGGCACGTTCCAGAGCGCCGGCAGCGCCCAGACGACGTGGACCGCGCCGCAGCAGCCCGGGCCCGTTCAGGCCACCGTCACGGTGAACGACGGCAAGGGCGGCACCGCGAACGCGCAGGTCACGGTCCAGGTGGCCGCGCCGCCGCCGGTCGTCCAGCTCACGTTCGAGGACGTCTACTTCGACTTCGATCGCTCGACGCTCCGGCCCGAGGCCCTGCGGCTGCTGGACGACGCCGTCCAGAAGCTGATGGCGAACCCGGACAAGAGCATCGTGATCGAAGGCCACACCTGCAACATCGGGACGGCCGAGTACAACCTCGCGCTCGGCGACCGCCGGGCCTCGAGCGTGCGCGACTACCTGGTGTCGCGCGGCGTGCCGGCCTCGCGCCTCACGACGCGCAGCTACGGCGAGGAAGCGCCGAAGTACGACAACTCGCGCGAGGAAACGCGCCGGCTCAACCGCCGCGCCGCCCTCACGGTGTCCGTACAGTAGAGAGGTTCTGACGGTTCCAGAAGTTCTGGAACGTTCTGGAGGTTATGGAGCGGCCGGGCGATCGACACGACGCCCGGCCGTTTCTTTTTGCTTCTCCCTAACCCCTAACCCCTAACCCCTAACCCCAATCCCTAGTCCCTAGTCCCCAGCCCCATGGTCATCCGGGCGTCGTCAGGCCGGCAGATCGAGACGCTCATCGCCGACCTGGCGTCGGGCGAGGCCCTGACGCGCGAGGCCGCGATCGCCCGCCTCACGGTGATCGGCGCCCGCGCTCTCGACCGGCTGATTGACGTCGCGGACTCCGGCGCGCCCCCCATGGCCCGGGCCGCGGCCCTCCGCGCCCTGGACGCCATCGCCGACCCGCGCGCCCTGCCCTGCGCGGGACGCGCCGCGCGCGACCCACAGACCGCGGTCGCCACCGCCGCCATCGCGGTGCTGCGGGGGTTCCTGCAGGGTCCCCACGGCGTCGAAACGCTCGACGCCCTCACCGGCCTCGCCCTCGACCGCACGCGTGACGACCTGGTCCGGATCGCCGCCGTGCAGGCCCTGGTCGACCTCCCCGCCGCGACGGTCGGACCGGTCTGGGAACGCCTGCGCGGCGATCCGAGCGGCGCCGTGGCCGCCCAGGTGCCCGCGCGCGGCGCGACGGCGCGGGCCGTGCGCCACGACGACGTGCTCGCCCAGGCGGCCCGCGGTGAACTGCCCGATCCGCCCGAGGCGCTGCGTCAGGCCCTGGCGCACGCCGGCGCCGCGGCCCCGCTCGAGGTGCTGCGCGGCCTCATCGAGCGGCTGAGCGAGCGCGAGCGGGACGAGCGGGGCGCGCGCCGCGAGGCCTGGCGGATGGCGCGCGGCGCCGCCCACGCCGCGCTCGGGGAGCGCGGCAGCCGCGTGGCGCTCTACGACTTGAAGGAATCGCTCGAGGGGGCCACCGGCCCGCTGCCGGTGGAGTTTCTGGCCGCTCTGGGGCGTATCGGCGACGCCAGTTGCCTGGAGGCCATCGCCGCGGCCTGGACGCGGGCGCCGACGGGCCGCGCGTCCGATTGGTGGCGCACGCACCTGACCGACGCGTTCCGCACGATCGTGAAGCGGGAAAAGCTCACGCGGCGAAGCGCCGCGCTGAAACGGGTCGACAAGCGCTGGCCCGGCGCGTTGGCCGAACTCCTCCCCACCCGACCTACCCGACCCACCCGACCTACCCGACCTACCCGACCTACCTGACCTACCCGACCTACCCGACCTACCCGACCTACCCGACCTACCTGCCCTAGTACGCCTTCGCGAACCAGGCCTCTTCGAGGGCCGGCTTGTCGCAGCGCACGCAGTTGCCCGACGGCTTGGGGCTGCCGAGCGGGATGTTGCGGATGGTCGCCTGGGTGTCCGTCTTGATCTGCGCCTCGCACGCGGCGTCGCCGCACCACGGCGCGATCACGAAGCCGGGCCGGCCCTCGATGGCCTGCCGGAACGCGTCGTAGGTCGACGCGCGCTGCGTGTGCTCCTCCCGGAACGCGAGCGCGCGCGCCAGCAGGTTCTGCTGGATGGCGTCGAGCAGCGCGCGGATCCGGCCCGGCAGGCCGTCCATCGGCAGGCTCTGCTTCTCGCGCGTGTCGCGGCGGGCGACGAGCACCGCGGACTTCTCGATGTCCTTGGGGCCGATCTCGACGCGGAGCGGCACGCCCCGCATCTCCCACTCGGAGAACTTCCAGCCGGGCCGCTCGTCGCGCTCGTCGAGCGTGACGCGAATGCCCGCGGCCTCGAGCGCGCGCTTGATCTCCAGCGCCGCCGGCAACACGGTCTCGCGCCAGTTGTCGCGCCCGATCGGCACGATCACGACCTGATACGGCGCGACCGCGGGCGGCAGCACGAGGCCGCTGTCGTCGCCGTGCGTCATGATGAGGCCGCCGACCAGGCGGGTCGTGACGCCCCAGGACGTGCCCCAGACGTGCTGCACCGACTTGTCCCGCGCCTGGAAGGTGATGTCGAACGCCTTCGCGAAGTTCTGGCCCAGGTTGTGCGACGTGCCGGCCTGCAGCGCGCGGCCGTCGCCCATGAGCGCTTCGATCGAGTACGTGCGCAGCGCGCCGGCGAACTTCTCGCTCTCGGTCTTGCGGCCCTTCATCACCGGCATCGCGAGCAGCGACTCGCACACCTCGGCGTAGAGGTCGAGAATCTTCAGCGTCTCGGCCTCCGCTTCCTCCTCGGTCTCGTGCGCCGTGTGCCCCTCCTGCCAGAGGAACTCGGTCGTGCGCAGGAACGGGTACGTCTTCTTCTCCCACCGCACGACGTTGGCCCACTGGTTGATCAGGATCGGCAGATCGCGCCAGGACTGCACCCACTTGGCGTACATCGTGCCGATGATCGCTTCCGAGGTCGGCCGCACGACGAGCTTCTCCTCGAGCTCTTCCCCGCCGGCGTGCGTGACGTACGCCACTTGTGGCGAGAAGCCCTCGACGTGCTCGGCTTCCTTCGTCAGCAGGCTGTTGGGGATGAACAGCGGGAAGTACGCGTTCACGTGCCCGGTGGCCTTGATCCGATCGTCGAGCGCGCGCTGCAGCAGCTCCCAGATGGCATAGCCGTACGGGCGGATCACCATGCAGCCCTTGACGGGCGAGTAGTCGGCCAGCTCGGCGCGGCGGACGACATCGAGGTACCAGCGCGAAAAGTCCTGCGAGCGTGGCGTGATTTCCGTGACGAACGAATCGGCGTTTTTGGCCATCGGCACCTGATTCTAATGTTTCCCTTCGTCCGTCAGGTGGACGCGGTACCGCGCGTCGTCGCGCGACGGGTGGTCAGCGCGGAAATGCCCGCCCCGGCTTTCCTCGCGGCGCAGGGCCGCCCGCGCGATGAGCCGCGCGACGGTGGTGAGATTCAAGTGCTGCCATGCGTCGGGCGCGTCGTCCGTGGCCACGGCGGACCGCGCGGCCATGGCGGCGGCGTCGAGGGCCGCGATCGCGGGGAGGAGCCCCTCCCGCGTGCGGAACAGGCCGGCGGCGTGCCAGACGAGATCGCGGACGGCGGCGCGTCCCATCGGCGTCGCGACGGCGGCCTCGGGCGGCCCCTGGGCGCCGGACACCCGATCGTCGCGGGCCGCGGCCGCCACGGCCGGCTCGGTCATGGCGCGGCCGGCGCGCGCGCCGAAGACGAGGCCCTCGAGCAGCGAGTTGCTCGCCAGGCGGTTGGCGCCGTGCACGCCGGTGCAGGCGGCTTCGCCGGCCGCGAACAGGCCGGGCAGCGACGTCCGGCCCCACGTGTCCGTGTCGATGCCGCCCATCATGTAGTGGGCGGCCGGTCCGACCGGGATCGGGTCCGCCGCGAGATCCAGGCCGACCCGTCGGCACATTTCGGTGATGTTCGGAAAGCGGCGGCGCACGAATGCCGCGTCCAGGTGCGCGAGCGTCAGGGCGACCGGCCCGGGCGTGCGCTCGAGCTCCACGGCGATGGCCCGGGCGACGACGTCGCGCGGCGCGAGATCCCCGCCGGGATGGTACGCGCCCATGAAGGGCTCGCCCCGGCCGTTGACGAGCCGCGCGCCCTCGCCGCGCAGCGCTTCCGAGATCAGGAAGCGCGGCGCGCCGGGCATCGTGAGCGCGGTCGGGTGAAACTGGACGAACTCGAGATCGGCGACGCGCGCGCCCGCCCGGAACGCGAGCGCGATGCCGTCGCCGGTGGCGACGGCGGGATTGGTCGTTTCGCGGAACACCTGGCCGGCGCCTCCGGTGGCGAGCAGCGTCGCGGCGGCGGCGATCCGCCGCCGCGCGCCGGCGCGATCGAAGTACCAGGCGCCGCTGACGCGGCCGCCCTCGACGACCAGCTCGGTCACGACGCCGTGGTCGATCACCGCGATCGCGTCGAGGGAGTGGACGCGCTCCCAGAGCGCGCGGCCGATTTCGCGCCCGGTGGCGTCGCCGGCATGCAGCACGCGGCGCACCGAATGCGCCGCCTCGCGGCCGAACGCCAGGCGCCCGTCCTCGTCGCGCTCGAAGCGCGCGCCCCAGTCCACGAGCTCGCGGACGTCGGCCGGGCCCTCCTCGACCAGCACGCGCACGGCGCCCTCGTCGCAGAGGCCGTCCCCGGCGGCGAGGGTGTCGGCGGCGTGCCTGGCGGGGCTGTCGTCGTCGCCGAGGGCGGCCGCGATACCGCCCTGCGCGTAGCCGGTGTTGCTCTCGGAGGTTTCAGCCTTGGTGAGGACGAGCACTCGCCCCGAGCCGGCGAGCGCGACCGCCGCCCGCAGGCCCGCGATGCCGCCGCCGACGACGAGGAAGTCCGTACGGAGATCGGTGCCCACGGTCGAGGTGTTATCCTAGCATCCGCCTTCCCATGGATCCCGTGCGCATTGACGTCAGAACGGCCTCGCGGGCCTATCCCATCCTCATCGCCGACGGCCTCCTCGACACGCTGGGGGCACGGCTCGACGAGCTGAAGGTGCCGGCCGCGCGCTTCGTGGTCTCGAGCCCCCTCGTCTGGCGCCTGCACGGGCCGCGGATCACGCGCGCGCTGCCGGGCGTCGAGCCCATCCTCGTCTCCGACGGTGAGCGCTACAAGCAGCTGGCGACGGTGTCGCGGATCTACGACGCGCTCGTCCGCGCGAACGCCGAGCGCCAGTCCACGGTCGTGCCGATCGGCGGCGGCGTGATCACGGACATGGCGGGATTCGCCGGCGCCACCTACCTGCGGGGCGTCGCCGTGGTCCATGTGCCGACGACGCTGCTCGCGCAGGTGGACGCCGCGATCGGCGGCAAGGTCGGCGTGAACCATCCGCTCGGGAAGAACCTGATCGGCGCCTTCCACCAGCCGCACGCCGTGATCGTGGATCCCACGGTGCTGGCGACGCTGCCGCGCCGGGAGTTCCGGGCGGGGTTGTACGAGGTCGTGAAGTACGGGATGACGTCGAGCCCGTCGCTCTTCGATCGCGTGGCCTCGGAGACCGCCGCCATCTTCGCGCGCGAGCCGGCGGCGCTCGGCGCGGTGATCGCCGAGTCGTGCCGCATCAAGGCCGAGGTGGTGGCCGCCGACGAGCGGGAGGCAGGCCTGCGCCGCATCCTGAATTTCGGCCACACCGCCGGCCACGCCCTCGAGGCCGTGACCCGGTACCGCCGCTACCGCCACGGCGAGGCGGTGGCCTACGGCATGCTGGTGGCCTCGGAGCTCGCGGTCGCGCGCGGCGCCCTGGCCGCGGCCGCCCGCAAGGCGCTCGGCGACCTCATCACCAGCCTCGGGCCGCTGCCGGCGGTCGGGGACGTGTCGAGCCGCGAGGTGATCGAGGCGATGGGCCACGACAAGAAGGTCGTGGACGGCCGGCTGCATTTCGTCCTGCCGACCGCCATCGGCGCCACGACCATCGTGAACGACGTGACGTCGAAGGAAATCTCGGCCGCGCTGAAGCGCGTCGGCCTCAGGAAGTGATCTCGTAGTCCCGCAGTTTGCTGACGAGCGCCTTGTAGCTCACCTGCAACAGTTCCGCGGCCCGCCCCTTGTCGCCGCCGGTCTCGGCGAGCGCCTGCTCGATCTTCCACCGCTCACAGGCCGTCTGCGCCCGGCGCGAGGCCTCCGGCAGCGTGCCGCTCAGGTCCACGTTCGCGAGCGGGTGCGCGTGATCCTGGCGGCCGGCGTGCGCGGCCGGTTCGGGCTCCGCGAGCGCCAGGTGGCGCGCATGGAGGGTGTCGCCCTCGGTGAGGATCACCGCGCGCTCGATGCAGTTCTGCAGTTCGCGGACGTTGCCGGGCCAGGGATACTGCACGAGGGCCTGCTCGGCCGACGCCGACAGCACGAACGGCTTCTTGTTCAGATCGCGGCAGAAGCGGTCGATGAAGTGGCGCGCCAGCGTCGCGATGTCGCCGGGCCGCTCGCGCAGCGCGGGCACCGTGATCGGGAACACCGAGAGGCGGAAGTAGAGATCCTCGCGGAACTGGCGGGCGGCCACGGCAGCCTTGAGCTGGCGGTTGGTGGCGGCGACCACGCGCACGTCCACCTGAATCGACGCGGTGCCGCCGAGGCGCTCGAAGCGCTTGGTCTCGAGCGCGCGGAGGATCTTGGCCTGCAGCGGGAGCGGCATCTCGCCGATCTCGTCGAGGAACAGCGTCCCGTGGTGCGCCATCTCGAACCTGCCCGGCTTGCGCGTGGAGGCGCCGGTGAACGCGCCCTTCTCGTGGCCGAAGAGCTCGGTCTCGAGCAGCGTCTCGGGAATCGCCGCGCAGTTGATCGCCACGAAGGGGCCGTCGGCGCGCGCGCTGAGCGCGTGGAGCGCGCGGGCGAAGAGTTCCTTGCCCGTCCCGCTCTCGCCCTCGATCAGCACGGTGGCGTCGGTGGAGGCCGCGCGCTGCAGCGCGGCCGAGATCTGCTTCAACTTGGGATCGTCGCCGATGATCTGCGGCGCGCCGCGGCGCGCGGCCAGTTCCTCGCGGAGCAGCATGTTCTCGTTCGCGAGGCGCTGGTGCGCGAGCGCGCGCTCCACGAGCAGCAGCAGGTGATCGGGGTCGACGGGCTTGGCGAGAAAGTCCAGCGCCCCGTCCTTCATCGCCGAGACGGCGTCCTGGATGCTGCCGAACGCCGTCATCATGATCACGGGCAGCGAGGGATCCTGATCCTTCGCGGCGCGCAGGACGCCGAGGCCGTCACCCTCGGGCAGGCGCAGGTCGGAGACCACCACGCCGGGACGCATCGACTGGAGCGCGAGGATGGCCTCGCGCTGATCGCGCGCTTCGACCACGCTGTGGCCCTGGCTTTCGAGCGCGTGCCGCAGCATCGCGCGCAACGAGTCCTTGTCCTCGACGAGCAGGATGGGAAAGCCGGCAGGCCGGCGGGCCGACGGGGCCAATCAGTTCCGGAGCCAGCCGGAAGGCACGTTGGACTTGCGCGCTTCGTCCTCGAAGTCCGAAATCGCCTGCTCGTCGGACGCGATGTCCTTCCGGAGGCGGTCCACTTCGTCCAGGGAGCGCTGCCGGTCCTGCGCGATCAGCTCCCGCTGCGCGGGATCGTCGCGCGCGGTGAAATCCGCGTTGAGGCTGTTGACGCGGTTCTGCACCGAGTCGAGCAGCACCCGGTCGCGGTCGAGCTTGTCCTGCCGCTCCTTCATCCCCGAGCCCCACTCGGCCTGCGTGCGGGTGCCCTGGGTGGCGGCGGCGGCGTCAGTGCCCGCGGCCGCGTCGGTGCCCGCGGCGGCGGCCGCGCCGTCGGCCGGCGCGGCGGCGCCCGAGGCGTCCGCGGCGGGCGGGCTGGCGGTCGCCGTCCCCAGCGTGGCTGACGCGCCCGCCGGCTGCGGCGAGGGCGGCAGCACGACCTTCAGATCCTTTTCGGTGTAAACCTTGACAGGCTCGGTGATGGTCTTGCGGCGCTCGGCTTCCTTGCGGGCGACGTCGGCGAGCGACTGCGCGAACGCCGGCGCGGCGGCCCCGGCCACCAGGGCGGTGAAGACGACTGCGGCTGGCCACGACAACTGATTACGCATGGTTCCCCTGTCTGGTTGTCGGCTGAAGCCTGATCGTCCGATAGCCCCCCCGCCGATTCAAGGTCCGCCGCACGCCTCCGGGGGCGATAATCGGGTTCTGCGTATCCTGCACGCCATTCACGACTTCCTGCCCCGCCACCGGGCGGGCTCGGAGGTCTACGCCGCCGGGCTCTGCCGGGAGCTGGCCTCGCGCCACCACGTCACCGTGGTGTGCGCCGAGCCGGACCTCGCCCGCCCCCACGCCGCCCTCGCCTGGCGGCACGTCGACGGCCTGCCCGTGATCGAGATCGCGAACCACTGGCCGGCCCGGTCCTTCGAGGACACGTATCGGGACCCGGCGATCACGGCGCGCCTCGACGACGTGCTTGCCCTGGTGCAGCCCGACGTCCTCCACGTGCACAACCTCCTGAACCTGTCGTTCGACCTCCCCGCCCTGGCGCAGGCCCGCGGCATCCCGACGGTGGCGACGCTGCACGATTACACCCTCGTGTGCCCGTCGGGCGGACAGCGCGTGCACCGCGCCGAGGCGCACCTGTGCGAGACGATCGACGCCGACCGGTGCGCGCGCTGCTTCCGCGAGTCGCCGTTCGCCGCCCAGGCGGCGTTCGGCGCCCTGACGCGGACGGCCGCCGCGCCGGCCCGCCTGCGCCTGGCGGCGCGATCCGTCGCGAAGGCCCTGCCCCGCGCAATGCGCGCGGCCTCCGCCCTGGCCCGACGCGCGCCCACGCTGCGGGTCGCGGGCCGCGACATTGAGGCGCGCCAGGCGGCGGCGCGCCAGGTCATGCGCACGATCGATCTGTTCGTCGCCCCGTCGCGCGCCATCGCGCGCGAGTTCGAGGCGCTCGGGGTGCCGGCCGACCGGCTGCGCGTCTCCGGCTACGGGATGGCGCCGCTCGCGCCGCCGCCGCGCGCCGCCCGGCACGGGCGCCTGCGCCTCGGCTACGTCGGCACGATCACCTGGCACAAGGGCGTGCACGTGCTCCTCGACGCCGCGCGGCGCCTGCCGCCGGACCAGTACGAGCTCGTCGTCTTCGGCGGCCTCGACGTCTTTCCCGACTACGCCGCCGCGCTGCAGCGACAGGGCGACGGCCTGCCGATCGCCTGGAAGGGCGCGTTCGATCCGGATCGCGCGGCCGAGGCGTACGCGCAGATCGACGTGCTCGTGGTGCCGTCGATCTGGCTCGAGAATTCGCCGCTCGTCATCCACGAAGCCCTGATGGCGGGCGTGCCCGTCGTCGGGGCGCGGATCGGCGGCATTCCCGAGCTCGTCGACCACGAGCGCAACGGACTGCTCTACAATCCGTCGTCGGCCGACGCGCTCGCCGCGGCACTCGGGCGCCTCGTGAACGACCCGGCGCTCGTGGCGCGGCTCGTCGAGGGCGTCGGCCGCGGCCTCCCGGCGAAATCGCTCGCGGAGGACGCCCGGGAGTGGGACGCGATCTACATGCGCGTGGCCGCTCGGCGGGAGGCGACCGCGTGAGCGCGCCGCGCGTCTCGATCGTGATCCCCACGCGCAACGGCATCTCGACGCTGCCGGCGCTGCTCGACCGCCTCGCCGGCCAGCGCGTGGACGCGGCTGTCGAAGTGATCGCGGTCGACTCGGCGTCGACCGACGGCACGGCGGCGCTGCTGCGAGACCGCGTCGATCGGCTGATCGCCATCGAGGCCGCCGGCTTCGACCACGGCCTCACGCGCAACCTCGGGATCGAGGCCGCCTCGGGCGACCTGGTCGTCCTCACGGTGCAGGACGCGCTGCCGGCCGACGATCGCTGGCTGGCCGCCCTGATCGCGCCGCTGCGCGCGGACCCGCGCCTGGCGGGCACGTTCGCGCGCCAGCGCCCGCGGCCCGACGCGAGCGCGCTGACGCGGCAATCCCTCGCGCGGTGGGTGGCGGCCGGCGAGACGCCGCGCGTCGTGTTCCTCGACCGCGCGGCGTTCGCCCGGCTGTCGCCGCGCGAGCGGCTCGATCGCTGCGCCTTCGACAACGTCTGCTCCTGCATCCGCCGGTCGGTCTGGCTGGCACATCCGTTCCGGGCGACGCCAATCGCCGAGGATCTCGAGTGGGCGAAGACCGTGCTGCTCGCCGGGCACGCGCTCGCCTTCGTGCCGGACGCCGTCGTCGTGCATTCGCACGAGCGCGGGGCGCGCGAGGAATTCACGCGGACGCGGGAGGTGCACCGGCGGCTGCGCGCGCTGTTCGGCCTCCGCACGATCCCGTCCCTGCCGGCGCTGGGCCGCGCGGTCGCCTCGTCGCTCGCCCGGCACGTGCGGTGCCGCCGCGAGGATGGCGGGCGGATGCCGCTCGCGCGGGCGGTGGGCCTCGCCGTCGCCTGGCCGCTCGGGCAGTACCTCGGCGGCCGGGCCTCGACGCGTCCGCCGTCGGCGGCGCAGCCGGAGACCGCCTGATGCGTGTGCTCGTGATCGCGCACGGCTATCCCCCGGCCGCGCAGGCCGGCGCCGAGATCTACGCGGCCGCCCACGCGCACGCCCTCCGCGCACAGGGTCACGAGGTGACGGTGCTCGCGCGCGAAGACGCCCCCGGGCGGCCCGAGCACGAAGTGCGCGAGTCCGTCGAGGCGGGCATCCCGGTCGTCTGGATCAACAACACGTTCCGATCCGTGCGGACGTTTGCCGAGTCGTACCGGAACCCGTCGATCAATCGCCTCGTCGAGCGGATCCTCGATCGGGTCCGCCCGGAGGCGGCGCACCTGCATCACCTCACGGGCCTTTCAACTTCGATCGTGCATGCCCTCGCCGCCCGGGGCGTCCCGCGCGTGATGACGCTGCACGACTACTGGCTCCTCTGCCACCGCGGGCAGCTCCTCGATCGCGACGGTCGTGTGTGCGACGGGCCGGACGCCGAGGGCCGGAGCTGCCGCGGCTGCATGGACGCGGCCGCGGGCCTGCCGCCGGCCGCCTTCGCCGCCGCGGCGGCGCTCAGGTCCGCGCGGATGTGGCGGCCCCTGACGGGCGTGGCCCACCGGATGGGCGCGGCCGTTGCCGGCGAGGACGCCGTGGTGCGCGCGGCCGAGGCGCGCGCGGCGGAGATGCGGGCCGTGTGCCGCGCGATGACGCACTTCCTCGCGCCGTCCCGGGCCCTGCGCGATCGCTTCATCCGGTGGGGCGTGGAGCCCTCCCGCATTTCATACGCGCCGTACGGGTTCGCGCGCGCTCCCGCAGCGCCCGCACGCGGGCCATCGTCCGATCGCCTGCGCATCGGCTTCGTCGGCACGCTGATGCTCTCGAAGGCGCCGCAGGTGCTGCTCGACGCCTTCCGCCAACTGCCCGCGAATCGCGCGGTCGTCGACCTCATCGGCCCGAGGGCGGCGTACCACGGCGACGCCTCCTATCAGGATCGCCTCGAGCCGCTGCTCGCGCTACCCGGCGTCCGCGCGCACGGCGCGGTCCCGCACGCCGAGATCGCCAGGCGGCTGGCGGATATCGACGTGCTGGTCGTGCCGTCGATCTGGCCCGAGAACAGTCCGCTCGTGATCCACGAAGCGTTCATGGCCGGCGTCCCCGTGATCGCGTCGAAGGTCGGGGGCATTCCCGAGACGGTGCGGCACGAAGAGAACGGCCTCCTCGTCGAGCCAGGCGACGTCGGCGCCCTCGCCGGCGCGCTCAGGCGCTGTCTCGACGAGCCGGCCCTCCTGCCCCGGCTGCGCGACGGCATCGCGCCGGTCCGCGACATCGCGGACGATGTGGCGGCGGCGGCGGCGTGGTATCGGGTCGAGGCGCCCGCGCCGTCCAGGCGGACGGTCGCGGCCATCGTGCTGAACCACCGGACGCCCGACGACACACTCCTCGCGGTGCGATCCCTCCTCGCGTCCGACACACCGCCGGCCAATCTGCTCGTCGTCAACAACGACGCGCAGGCGGATCCCGGCCTCCGGGCGTGGCTCGCGCCGGCCGGCGCGCCGGCGGCGTGCCTCGAGACGGGCGCGAACCTGGGATTTTCAGGCGGCATGAACGTGGGCATCCGCGAGGCGCTCGCCCGAGGGGCCGACTACGTGCTCATCGCCAACAGCGACGTGATCGTGCCGCCGAATTGCCTGGCTCGGCTCATCCGCGCGCTCGACGCCAACCCGGCGGCCGGCATCGCCGGCCCCGCCGTCGTGTCGCGATCGGATCCTGGACGCCTCGAGTCGCTCGGCTTGTCGTTCTCGCCGGTCACGGGGCGGATGCGTGTCGTGGGGGCGGGGACGCGCGTCGCGGATCACGATCTGTCGGCGAGCCACGCCGTCGACGCCGTCAGCGGCTGTCTCATGCTCGTGAAGCGCGCGGTCTTCGAGGCCGCGGGGCTCTTCGACGAAGCCTATTTCTTCGGGTTCGAGGATCTCGACTTCTGCCTGCGGGCCCGCCGCGCCGGCTTTGCGACGATCGTCGCGGGTGGCGCTCGCGCCTGCCACGAGGGTGGGCGATCGATCGGGGCCGCGTCGCCGCGCCGCCTGTACTTTGCGGCGCGCAACCACCTGCGCCTCGCCGAGCGCATGGCGGGTGCCGGCGGGGCGAGCCCGGTGCTGCGCACGTGGTCGATCGTCGCGCTGAACCTGGCCCACGCCGCGCGGCCAGGCGGCGGGCACATCGGCGCGCGTCTCGCCGCCGTCGTTCGCGGCACGCGCGACCACTGGCGGAAGCGGTACGGTCCGGACGCGGTCGCGACCTAGCGCGCCCGCGGCGGCCGCAGCTCGCGCAGCTCCGCCGCGAGGATCGCGGTCTCCTCGGTGAGGCGCTCGATCTGCCGCCGCTGGCCTGACGCGATCATGGAGATCCACAACGCGGCGCCGCAGGCCGCCGCGCCCGCCGCCACGATCGCAGCCGGTGGCCACCCGCCCACGCCGATCCACCCGGCGAGGCGAACGGCCAGGCCGGGCCCGAACGAAAGCGCCGTCAGGCCGAGGCTCGCGGCGATCCAGAGGAGCGCGTATTCCTCGACGAGCCGGCGGCGGCGCGCCAGCTCGATGACCACGATCAAAAGCATGAAACCGAAGAGAAACAGCGTCATCGGCATTCACTCGCCCGCGGGCGGGCGGACCGGCGCCCGCAGCGGCACCAGCAGCATCGCCAGCGCCACGCGCGCGCCGGCGGCGGTCACGCGCGCCGCGGTGAGCGACGTGCGGCCGGACAGGCGGGACCGCGCCCGCACCGGCACCTCGATCGATTCCAGGCCGTTGCGGCGCAGGAACAGCCGGAGTTCGGGCTCGGGATAACCGGTCGGGTGGTGCTCCGCGAGCAGGCGGAGCGCCGTCGGACCGACCGCGTAGAACCCGGACGTCGGATCGGTGACGCGCGTCCCGGTGAGCGCCGAGAGGCACACCGCCAGGCCGCGCGAGGCGCGCGGCCCGACGAGCCGGGTGCCCGCGTCGGGGTGGTAGCGGGATCCGATGACGACGTCGGCCGCGCCGTCGGCGATCGGCGCGAGCAGGGCGTCGATCTCGTCTCCGCCGTGCTGGCCGTCGCCGTCGAGCCGCACGGCGGCGTCATATCCGACGCGCAACGCGAAGCGCATCCCGGCGCGCACCGCGCTGCCGATCCCGAGCCGCTCGGGGAACCGCAGCCAGCGCACGTCGAGCTCGTCGAGCAGAAACGCGGTCCCGTCCGTCGATCCGTCGTCGACGACGAGGATATCGAGATCGGGACGCCGGGCGCGGACGTCGTGGACCACCGCCGCCAGGTTCTGCCGCTCGTTGTGCGCGGGGATGATCGCCAGCACGCGGGCCGGCGCGCCGCGCGAGCGGCGCGAGAAGCGCCTCAGGCGAGACAGCGGCGGCGCCACGGCGCGGGCCGCCATGCTGTGCGAGGGCGCGGGCGCCTGGCCGCGGAGGCGCCGCGACGCCCACACGCACGCGGCCGCGACCCACGCGCCGTCGCGGAGGAGGTGCACGACGGGAAACGCGAGCGGCGTCCACGCGCGAAAGCGAACCGCGGCGCGCGCGCCGGCCCAGAGCCGCTCGGCGGCCAGTGCGCCGAGAAGCGCCGCCCCGACGGCGGCCGGGGCCGCCGCGGGCGCGCCGAGGACAGCCCGAACGAGCGCGACGCCCATGGCGAGGAGGGCCAGGAGCGCGACGGCGGGATGCGCCATCATCGGCCACGGCGAGACGCGGTCGCCCGAGGCGCGTCCCGGATGCTTCGCCACGAGATCGAGCCGGCCGTAGCCGAAGCCGGTACTGCTGGACGAGGTAGGGCCACAGGCCCTCGCGCCACCGGTGCAGGCTGCGCGCGGCGTGACGGATCACGAGTCGGTGGCCCGCGGCCTGCAGGCGATAGCTCGCGTCGTTGTCGTAGCCGTACCCGAGCGCCTCGTCGAAACCGCCGACCGCCCGCAGCGCGTCGGCGCGGTACGCCGCGTTGCCCGTGCAGACGTGGTCCGTGTCGCCGTCGATCGCCGCGTAGCGATCCTCCAGATCGAAGCCCATCACACGCGCGAACACGCCCGCGCGATGGTCGGCCACGTAGCGTCCCTGCGCGGCGCCGACGCGCGGATCGGCCAGCGCGCCGATCAGCTCACGCATCCAGCCCGCGCCGATCACCACGTCCTGGTCGATCTGGCAGACGATCGGGAATCTCGCCGCGCGCAGGCCGAGATTGATTGCGGCCGCGGCGCCGCGCCCCTCGCCGTCGAGGAGGACGACGGGGCGCCCGGCGGCGCGGTCGCTGACGATCGCGCGCGACTCGTCGTCGCTGCGATCGTCGACCACGATCACCTCGCACGGCCGCCCGTCGGCCTGGGCCTCATCGGCCTGGGCGAGGATGGCCGCGAGCGCCTCGCCGATCGTCGCGGCGCCGTTGCGCACGGGGACGACGACGCTCACGCCTTCGATCATGCGGCATTCACCATGTCCACATACACCGCCTCGAGCGCCGCGCAGACGACGTCGGCGGCGTACGCCTGCCGGATGCGATCCTGCGCCAGCGGGATCCGAAGGCGCCACCGTTCCGCCTCGTCGAGCACGGCCTGCATCGCGCGCGCGAGCGCATCCGCGTCGCCCACCGGCACGACCGGGCCGCCGCCGACGGCGCGCACGAGCTCGCCGCAGCCCGAGTCGTCCGCCACGATCACGGGCGTCCCCGCCATCAGCGACTCGAGGGCGACGAGCCCGAAGACCTCGTGCTCGGAGGGATAGACGACGACGTCGGCCGCCGCCAGCGCAGCGAGGCGTTCCGTCCCGCGCAGCAGCCCGGTGAAGACGACGCGCGGCCCCAGGCCGCTCGCGCGCACCAGGGCCCGCGCCTCCCGTCCCGCGCCCATGTCGTTGCCGGCGATCACGAGGCGCGCGTCGCCGCGATCGAGCCCCGCGAACGCGCGGATCAGAACGTCCACCCGCTTGCGTCGCATCAGCGTGCCGAGATACAGGACGAGGCGCTCCGATCCGCCGATCCCGAGGCGGGCGCGGAAGGACGCGCCGTCGAGGGGACGGCGGAATTCGTCGAGGTCGATCGGGTTCGGCACCACACGCAGCCTCCCGTCGGGCACGCCCATCGCGATCAACTGCCGCCGCTCGGCTTCCGACACGGCCTGCACGCGCGCGGCGCGGGCCAGCTGGCGGCGCCCCAGCGCGCGGTCGTAGAGGCGTTTCGCGAGGCGCCGGCGCTCCACGAGCGCGGCGGTGCCGTTCGGGGCCACCAGGTACGGCACACCGGCTCGCGCCAGATGATGCGCGGCGATCGCGCCCGGCGCGTTCCGCCAGGCGTGCAGGTGCGCGACATCGAAGGTCCCCGCGGACGCGCGCAGGAATGCGGAGAGGCCCCGCGGCGCGAATAGCTGCAAGCGGTAGGCCAGCGTGTTCGACAGGTTCTCAAAGATGCGCAGGTCGACATTCGGATCCGGCGCGGAGGGCGTCCGCAGCCGCGTGCCGGCGTCGCAGGCATCGGTCGTGCACACGGTGAGATAATGGCCGCGCCGCGCGAGCCCTCGGGCGAGGACGTGAACGATCCGCGGGATGCCGCCGTAGGCCCAGGCATCTCCGGCGTACGGCGTGACGTGGAGGATTCGCACCAGTGACCGTACAATAACAGTCCTGTAATCGACGAGTCCGAATCGTACACTACATCCTGACAGCCGCCCCACGGCCTCAATGCCTTCCGCCTACCGTGCATCGACGTTCTGCGGGCTCGCCGCCCTGCTGGCGGTGCTCGCGTACGCGAACGCGCTGCACAATCCGTTCGTCTACGACGACTTTCACACCGTCGTCTCGAACACCTCGCTGGAGCGCGTCGGCGATCTGCGCGCCATCGTCCTGCACGACGTGACGCGCCCGCTCGTCAACTTCTCCTACGCGGTGGATCGGGCCATCTGGGGCTCGCGGCCCGTCGGCTTCCACGTGACCAACGTGGTGCTGCATGCGTTCAACGTCGTCCTGCTCTTCCAAATCGCCTTTCGGCTGATTCGCGGGCCCGGCGCCACGGCGGCCGCCTTCACCGCCGCCGCGCTCCTGGCCGTGCATCCGATGATGACCGAAGCCGTCGGGTACATCAGCGGACGATCCGAAGTCCTGTGCACGACGATCATGCTGCTGGGCCTCTGGAGCGCGCGCCGGTGGATGACGGGCGGCGGACGCCGGTGGGCGGCGGGCGCCGCGGCCGCCTGGGTGGTGGCGCTCACCGCGAAAGAGACCGCCGCGATGTTTCCCTTCGCCCTCGCGGCCTGCGACTGGCTGACGGCGGGCGACACCGCGGGATCGCGACGCCGCACCCTGCGGTTCTACGCGCCGATGGTCGGCGTCGCCGTGGCGGCCGGCATCGGCCGGCTCGCGATCCTGCGCGGCGAGTACGCGGGTGTGTCGCCGCACTGGAGCTACGTGCTGGTGGAACTCGACGTGCTCCGGCGCTACCTCCAGCTGCTCGTGGTGCCCGTGCGCCAGACGATCTTCCACGAGGTGTCGCCAGTGGCGCTCGTGAGCCTGCCGGCGATCCTGGCGCTCGCCGTCGCCGCCGGCCTGCTGTGGGTGGCTTGGGCCGCTCGCCGCGCCGCGCCCGCCGCCGCATTCGGCATCATCTGGTTCCTGCTGATGCTCGCGCCCTCGGCCACCCTCGCCGTCCTCGATCAGGGCGAGCCGATGGCGGAGCATCGCGTGTACATCGCCAGCGTGGGGCTGTTCCTCGCCGCCGGCGCCGGCGCCGCCGCCCTCAGCGGCCGGCTCGATCGTGAAGCGCCCGCGATGCGCTGGGCCGGCATCGGCGTGCTGGGGGTCGTGCTCGCGTCGCTCACGGTGAAGACCGTGGTGCGCAACGCAGTCTGGTCGGATCCGGTGACGCTCTGGCAGGAATCCGTGTCGCTCGCGCCGGACCACTACCGCCCGCGGCTCCTGCTCGGGGAAGCGCTGGAGGACGCCGGCGAGAAGCTGGAGGCGCTCGACGAGTTCCGCGCCGCCGTCGATCTGCGCCCGACCGACGTCACCGGCTATCTCAAACTCGGCCTCTGCCTCGTCGACCTGGGCCGCATCGAAGAGGCGCGCAGTGTCTTCACGCAGGCGGTGGACGTGGATCCCTCCAGCGAGCCGGCGCGCAAGTCGCTCGCGCTCCTCGCCCAGGTCAAGACCACGCGATGAGCGTGCCCGCCGGCCTCGTCTGGACGCTCGTCCGCACCGATTTCAAGGCGCGGTACCACGGCACGCTGGGCGGCTTCGCGTGGGCGCTGCTCAAGCCGGTCAGCATGTTCGTCGTGCTGATGGGCGTGTTCTCGTTCCTCTTCGCGGCCGACCCGACGTACAAGCTCAACCTGATCGTCGGGCTCTTCCTCTGGGAGTTCTTCGCCGAGGCCACCAAGAGCGGCCTCACCTCGCTCCACGCGCGCGGGTTCCTGCTCACCAAGTCGCGCGTCCCGCCGTGGATCCTCGTCGTCACGTCCCTGTCGAACGCGGTCATCACGCTCGCCGTCTTCTCGGTCGTGATCGTCGTGTTCCTGTCGGTGTTCGGGCACCCGCCGACCGCGCTGGCCATCGTGGCGTACACCGGCTACTGCCTGGCGCTCGGGGCCATGGTCACCGGGTTCTCCCTGGCGTCGAGCGCGCTGTTCCTGCGCTACCGCGACCTGAACCAGATCTGGGAGGTGGTGCTGCAGGCGGGGTTCTTCGTCGCGCCGATCATCTATCCGCTCGACATCCTCCCCGAGCGGTTCCACTTTTATCTCTACCTCTGGCCGCCCACGCCCATCGTCACGTTCTCGCGCATGGCGCTCGTCGCCGGCACGATGCCCACGCTGCGCGGTCACGTCTACCTCGCGCTCGACGCCGGCATCTGCCTCCTCGCGGGCATCATGATCTTCCGGCGCGTCAGCCCGCGCGCCGCGGAGTACCTGTGATGGCGTCGCCCGTGCTCCAGGTCCTGTCGGTGTCGAAGAGCTTCCGCATTCCGAGCGAGCGGCGCGAGACGGTGCGCGAGCACCTGCTGGGCGCCTTCCGGCCGCGCCGATTCCAGCGGCTCGACGTGCTGGACGAGGTGAGCTTCGACGTCCAGCCCGGCGAGGCCCTCGGGATCATGGGCCGCAACGGCTGCGGCAAGAGCACGCTGCTGAAGATCCTGTGCGGGGTGTACCTGCCGGACCGCGGCCGCGTGGAAACGCGCGCGGCGATCACGCCCGTGCTCGAGCTGGGCGTCGGCTGGAATGCCGAGCTCGACGCGATCGACAACGTGATGCTCATCGGCACCGTGATGGGCATGACCCTGCGCGAGATCCGCGGGGCGCTCGACGAGATCCTCGCGTTCGCGGAGCTCGAACGATTCGCCAACATGAAGCTCAAGCACTATTCGAGCGGCATGTCGGAGCGCCTGGGTTACGCCATCGCGTTCAAGGCCGTGCGCGAGGTGCTGGTGCTCGACGAGATCTTCGCCGTGGGCGACGCCGGCTTCAAGGCGCGCTGCGAGCATCGCTACCATGAACTCCGCGCCGCCGGGCACGCCGCGGTCATCGTCTCCCACGACCCGCGCATCGTCTCGACCTTCTGCGATCGCGCGGTGCTGATCGACGCCGGCCGCGTCGCTCACGAGGGCCCGGCCGCCGAGGTCGCCGAGCATTACCTCTCGATGCTCACCACGGAACAGAGGTGAACCCGGTGGCGCCGGCCGCCGACGAGCACCGCATCGCGACCGGCGTCCGGGGATGGCTCGAGCACCCCGCGTCCGCCGCCCTCCCCGGCGACTCTCTGCTCGTGTCGGGATGGGCCTTCGCCGACGACGCCCGCGTCGCGGCCGTCCACGCCGAGGGCCCGTGGGGCCGCCAGGCGCTGGCCTGCGGCCTTCAGCGCGACGACGTCGCGCGGGCCTATCCGGAGGCGCCTCATGCCGCCCAGGCGGGCTTCTCCGGCGCCTTCGCGTGCCCGGCGCGCCCGTCGACCGTGACCCTCCGCGTCGTCGCCTCGCTGGACAACGGCCGTACCGTCGAACTCTTCAGGCGCCGCATGGTCCGGCCATCGGTGCTGCGGCGCCGCCTGCGCGCCGCGGCGGAGGCCGTCGCCGTGCGATGGCGCGCCTCGCGGCCGGCAGACCCGCTGACGCTCGCGAGACGGGCGTCCGCGCGGCGCCGGTCGGAAGCGCGGGCCTCACTCGACGCGTTCCTCCGTTCCGGATCGCGCCTGTCCTTCGCCGCGGTGCCGGACCCCGTCGTATCGGCGATCGTGGTGGCCTGGAACCAGGCCGAGCTGACCTTCACCTGTCTCGAGAGCCTGCGGCGACAGGCCGGCCCGTCCCTCGAGGTCATCGTGATCGACAACGCCTCGACCGACGATACGCCGGCCCTGCTCGACCGCGTGGATGGCGTGGTGCGGGCGCCGCAAGACGAGAACCTCGGGTTCACGCGCGGCGCCAACGCCGGCGCCCGGCTGGCGACGGGCGAGTACCTCCTCTTCGTGAACAGCGACGCCGAACTCGCGCCGGGAGCCTTCGCGGCGCTAGTGGCCTCGGCGCGACGGCCGGCCTCGATCCCGATCGGCGCGGTTGGCGGCGCGCTCGTGTTCCAGAGCGGTGCCCTCCAGGAAGCCGGCGCCATCATCTGGCGGGACGGGTCCTGCCAGGCCTACGGCCGCGGCGCCGACCCCGCCGCACCCGAATACACGTTCGAGCGTCCGGTGGATTTCTGCTCGGCGGCCCTGCTCCTCACGCCGCGATCCGTCTTCGAGGACCTGGGCGGCTTCGAGGAGCGATTCAGCCCGGGATACTACGAAGACGTCGACTATTGCGCCCGCGTGTGGCAGCGCGGGTGCCAGGTTCGTTTCGAGCCTCGGGCCGTCGCGCGGCACCACGAGTTCGGCAGCGCCGGGGCGCGGAACGCCCTGCGGCTGCAGCGGGAGCGCCGCCCGATCTTCGTCGAGCGCCATCGCGCGTGGCTCGAGGGCCAATCCGCGCCCGGCGTCGATGTGCGGGCCGCCCGCTCGCACCCGCACGGCCGCCCCGCCGTCGTCCTGGTCGACGACGCGGCGCCGGACCCGCGGCGCGGCTCCGGCTTTCCACGAACGGCGGCGCTCGTCCGAGCGCTGGGCGATCTGGGATGCGAGGTGACCGTCTTCGGCACTGCCGGCGACTCGCCGCCGGGTGCACGCGACGCGTGCCCCGGCATCGAGATCGTCCCGGGCAGCCCCGGCGGCATCGGGCCGTTCGTCACGTCGCGCCTCGCCGCGGCTCCTCCGGGCAGCCTGCTCGTCGTGAGCCGGCCTCACAACGTGCAGTACCTCAGGGCGAACCTCGACCTGCCGACCCTCGCGGTGCCCTGGATCTACGACGCGGAAGCCATCTTCTCCGACCGCGACGTCGCACGGGCCTCGGCGACGGGCGCCCCGCTAGACGATGTCGAGCGCGAACGCCGCCTGCGCGAAGAGCTGCGGCTCGCGCGCGGCGCCGCGGCCGTGCTCGTCGTCAGCGAGCGCGATCGACGCGTCTTCGCGGCGTCAGGTTTCACGAACGTGTCGGTCGCCGGCCACGCGGTCGAGCCGCAACCCACACCCCGCCTTGCCGCCGATCGGGACGCGATCCTGTTTGTCGGCGCGTTCGGGCCCGACTCGCCGAACGAGGACGCCGCGCGGTACCTGGCCGGGGAGATCCGGCGCGCGCTCGCCGGAACCGCCGCCGAACGCGCGCCGATCGTGATCGCGGGCGCGGCGCTGCCGCCGGAGCTCGCGGCGGACTTCCCTGACATCGACTGGCTCGCCGATTGTGAGGACCTGTCGCCGCTGTACGACCGCGCCCGCGTGTTCGTCGCGCCGTCGCGCTGGGCGGCCGGCATTCCGCTGAAGGTCGTCGAAGCCGCGGCCCGCGGCGTGCCCGTCGTGTGCACGAGCCTCCTCGCCGACGAACTCGGATGGACCGATGGCCAGGAGCTGCTCACGGCCGACGATGCGGATGGCTTTGCGCGGGCGATCGCCCGCCTGTTCGTCTCGAATCGGCTATGGTCCGGGCTGCGCGACGCGGCGCTGGCGCGCGTCGCGCGCGAACACGGACCGGCCACATTCCGCGCCGGGCTGGTCAGCGCGATGGAAACAGCGCGTCGAGCCGCTCGCTGAGGATCTCGACCGGCACCGCGGCCGGCTCCACGCGCGGCAGGAAGAGGCGGTTGACGCCGGGCCGCACGAGCCCCGCGTCGACGGTCACGGCCGCGTGGAAGCCGGCGGCGCTGACCACCCCCGCCAGTTCCGCGTCGGCGTCGCCGTACGGGTAGGAGAACACGGTCACGGGCTCGTCGAGCAGGCGCTCGAGGGCGCGCTTGTCGTCGTCGACCTCCCGCCGCCTCGTGTCCAGCGGCTGCGTCGTCAGCGCGAGGTGGTGCACGGTGTGCGACCCGATCGTGTGGCCGGGCCGCCTCGACAGTTCCACGACTTCGTCGCCGGTCAGCACGCGATGCGTGTCCCGCGGCGGGAGCGCCCCGCCGCGCCACGATTCGACGGCGCGCACGATCGCCGCTCGCGGGGCCGCGTCGAGCGGCCACATGAGCCGATGCAGCGCTTCGAGCGCCGCGGCACGCTCCTCCCGGGTGCGCGTCGGCGCCTCGAGCCGCGCGCCGGCTTCGGCGACGACGAGCGACGCGGGCACCTGGATGTCCGACAGGAGCGCGCGCTCGAGCCAATCCCAATCGCGCTCGTGCGGCTCGCCCAGCCGATCGGAGTTCACGAAGAACGTCGCCGGGACCCCGAGCTCCTGCAGGACCGGCGAGGCCGCCGTCAGCGCGTCGAGGTACCCATCGTCCAGCGTGATGACCACCGCGCGTTCCGGCAGGCAGCCGGACGAGGAGGCCCGCACGAGATCCGGCAGCGCCATCGGCGTGAACTCGCGGCGCAGCATCGTCAGGTGCGCGCGGAAGAGATCCGGGGGCATGCACAGGCCGTGTGAATCGGGGACGAGGGAGGCGACGCGATGGTACGCGAGCACCACCGCCGCTCCCGTTGCCGTCGCCCGCGCGTGCGCCGGCCGGCTCGTGGCGCGCGCGGCGGGCGTCGGCTTCACGGCGCGAATCGTCACGACGAGGGGAAATGCCGGATCATCGGCGTCGAGATCCGCGGGATCGAGCTCCTCGGCGCTGAGGCCGTAGAGGAACGCCGTGCAGGCCATCACGTTGCCGCGCGTCTCGACCTCGAAGGCCTCGAGGGGAAACGCCTCCGCGAACAGCCGCCGCGCAGAGGCTTCCGTGAGCCGCCAGAAGTCGCCGTCGGGACCGGCCCGATCGTCCACGCGGATGACGCTCGGCGCGGTGACGAGGAGCACGCCGCCCGGGCGCAGCAGGCGGGCGCACGTCCGGAGGACGGCGGCCATGTCGTCGACGAGGTGCAGCGTCTGGGTGAGCACGATGCAGTCGTAGGTCTCGTCCGCGATCCCGGCCGCGTCGCGCAAGTCGGCCACGATGGTCGCCCGGGGGTTGGCGGGATCGCGGTCGATCACGTCCGCCTGCGTCACGCGGTCGGCGCCGAACTGCCGGGTATAGAGCGCTTCCTCGACCTCGAGCACGCGCCCGCACACGTCCCGCTCGTGCCGGGCAAGAAACGCCTCGATGTAGCGCCGGTCGATCGCGGCGCCCCGGTCGCGGCCCCACTGCGTGCTGAACGGCTCGCGGCGGCGGAAGTCGCCGAGCTCGACGCGCGCCTGCCCGCGCGCCGCGGCCCGCGCGCTCAGGTCGCCGATTTCGCGCTGCAGGGCGGCAAGTTCGCCTGAGAGTTGTCCGACTCGCGCCTCGAGCTCGTCGCGATAGCGCCGCTGCTCCAGGAGGAACGCGTCCTTCCGGACCAGGAGCGCATCGGCGTGCGCCGACACGGACTCGCCGTGCTTCTCATAGAAATGCCGCATGCGCGCGCGGTAGGTCTCGGGCTGCAGCGAGCGGCGGTAGCCCGACCCGGCCCGCACGCGGTAGCGCAGAAACGCCTCCGGCAGCACCACGCCCCGCGCGCCGCGCGCGATGGCCGTCGCCCAGAAGTCCAGCAGCTCGTAGGACGGCAGCGACTCATCGAAGCCGCCGATCGCGGCGAAGAGCGACCGGCGCATCATCGTCGAGGCGTGCGGGACGGCGCCCGTGGCCACGGCCTCGACGAAGGTCGGCTCCGAGGGCGACCACGTGTAGCTCGCGGCGCCGAACGCCTGCATCGAGCAGGTGACGAAGTCCAGCTCTGGATCCTCGTCGAGGCGGCCCGCCGCCGCCAGGAAGTACCCGGGCTCGAGCAGATCGTCGGCATCCAGCCAGATCAGATAGTCCGCGCGCGTCAGCCTGGCGCCGAGGTTGCGGGCGGCCGAGGCTCCCCGCCCGCCGCCGTGGACCACGCGCGTGCCTTCGCGCTCCACGCGCGCCAGTGCCTGCCGCGTGAAGAGATCCGTCGACGCATCGTCAACGACGACGATTTCCGCCGGCGGCCGCGTCTGCCGCTCGAGGCTCGAGAGCGCCTCGCCCAGCGTGCGCCCGAGATCACGGCACGTGACGATCGCGGCGATCCGGCTGGCGCTCATCGTCCGCGGCCTTCCCCGAGCCACCAGCCATAGGCGCCGCGCAGGGGCCACGTGACCCGCCAGCTCATCGAGTCGCGCAGCGCGGCGATCTCGGCCGATGCGGCCGCCAGGGCCGCTTCGAGCTCGCCGACGCGATCGGTGGCGGCCGACGCCGGCGTCGAGAGTCGCGCGCGCAGCGCCGCCGCCTCCGCGCGCCGGGCCGCCACGGCCGGTTCGAGCTCCGACGCCAGGTACCGTTCGAGCTCGTCGCCGCGGCGCAGGAGGGCGCCCGTCTCCTCGTCCTGGCCGAGGAGCACGTCGGCGAGATGCCGCCGATAGCTGTCGCGGTGCTTCGCGAACCGGTAGCGCGCCAGCGCGAGGTGGTCGCGCCCGTGCCAGCAGTCGGCGCTCATCGAGCCCGGACGGCGGCGATAGCGGAACAGCGGCTCCCGGAGGATGCGTCCCCGCCGCCCCGCTTCGAGCAGCGTGATCCAGAGGTCCCAGTCCTCGTCGCCTTGCGCGGGCATGGCCGTGTCGTACCCGCCCGCCGCGAGCACCGCTTCGCGCCGCACCAGCGCGGCCGTGAGCACGGTGTTCTCGCGCAGAACCGCCGGCAGGTCGCAGCGCTCGGGCGTCCAGTCCCACGTCTCGTCGCCGAACGCGCGAAGCCACGTCGACGCGAACGCGGCGGAGGGATCCTCTTCGAGCACGCGCACCGTCTTCTCGAGGAAGGCCGGCTCCAGGCAGTCGTCGGCGTCGAGCGCGCAGAGGTATCGCCCGCTGGTCGCGGCGATGCCGGCGTTCCGCGCCGCGGCCAGGCCCCCGTGTTCGATGCGAATCACGCGCGTGCGCGCGCGCTCGAAGGCCGCCAGCCGCTCGACGGTCCCGGGGTCGGTCAATCCGTCGTCCACGACGGCAATCTCGAAGTCCTGGAACGTCTGGCCGAGCACGCTGTCGACGGCCTCGTCGAGATAGCGCCCGAGGTTGTAACAGGGAATGACGACGGCGACGGCCGGCGGCGCGGGATGCGCGCGGTTCACGCGCCGCCCTTCAGTACGCGGAAGGCCGCCCGCGCCGGCGCGGTCCACCGCCAGCTCAGCGAGTCTTCGATGGCGGCGACCCGGCGAAGGACGTGCTGGAGATCGGCCTGCAGGCGCGCGGTGGCGGCGTCGCGCTCGGCGATCGCCGCGTCGCGGGCGGCAATCGCCGCGTCGCGCCCGGCGACGGCCGCCGCCAATCTCGCGACGGTTTCGCGGGCCTCGGCCAGCTCGCGGCGAATGTCGTCCAGCGCGCGCGCGGTCCGCTCGAGCTCCCCGCGCGCGGCGGAAACCTCGGCGTCGAGCCGCGCGACGTGCCTCGTGTGCAGTCCGAGCGCCAGCCGGACGGCGTCGCCGTCGAACCGCGCGAGCGTCCCCGGGTCGCGCAGGAACATCGGGCGCGGGCCCGCGTCCGCGTACTGGACGTGCCAGCCGCGCGCGATCTCGTCCTCGAGGTATCGGGGCCGGCGCTCGCGCGACACCTTCCGCTCGCCGTGCGCCTGGCCGCGGATCGGATAGTGCCGCAGGATGAACGGCAGGGGAAACACCCGCCGGCCGTCGAAGCGCACGTCGTGGCCGCCGCTCGAGGCCAGGTCCACCTCGCCGACGTTCTTCCAGCACCGGACCTGCAGGGCGTCGTGCGGGGCGGCGGGCGCGCAGAACGGCAGGGCGGCGCGGACGTCGTCTCCCGGCCGGAACCCGTCGTCCACCGGCCAGAAGTCGAAGCTGGCGAAATCAATCGCGTTGTAGCCGAGGGTGTCGACACGCTGGATGGCGTCGCGGAGCGGCACGCCGGGCCAGGGGCTCTCGCGGAACTCGTCGGCGTCCTGGTGGATGATCCAGTCCGCGTCGAGCGTGCGGGCAATCGCGGCCTTGCGGGCCAGGATTCGCGCCCACGCGAAGCGCCCGGGCTCACGATCCGGCAGCGTGTCGGCCAGCGACTCGATGGCCAGCACGCCGCGGCCGAGATGCGGCCGGACGGCGGCCACCGTGCCGTCGGTGGAGCTGTCGTCGAGGAAATAAACCTGAACGCCCTGCTCGATCAGGTCGCCCACGACCCGGCCGACGATGTCGGCCTCGTTGTAGGCGGCGAGGATGGCGACGACCCGGAAGCCGGAGGCCGGAGGCACGACCGGATTCTACGGCAAGGCGCTCAGTACCGCTGCCAGCTGAAGGTCCCCAGCATCGACTGCCCGGTCACGTAGAACTCGCCCGAGAGGCTGCGATCGTAATGGATGCTGGCGTTGCCGCCATTCGTGACGGTCTTGGCCAGGACGGACCCGTAGAAGTCCTGCGTGCCCTTGAGCTGGAAGTCCGCGTTCGGCGCGTAGATCATGGCCGCCGACTGGGCGTTGCCGCCATTCATGTTGATCGTCTGCGTGCCGCCGTACACGATCTGCAGCGCCGACGCGTCGTACTTGGCCTGGTTGACCGTCGTGTTCTGCTTCCACGACAGCGTGTCGAGATCGATGGCGGTGGCCAACTCCGTCCCGTCGCTGGCCAGCCCGGCCACCTTCAGCACGACGGCCTCGTTGCCGGCGCTGCTGAGATTGGCGTCCACCTGAAAGTTGCCGGAGCCGGTCAGGCTGTTGATGTTCACGTTCTGCGCCGGGCTGTGGGCGACGAGCTTCAGGGTGTAGCCGCTCGCGATGACGACACTCGGCAGCGTCACGTCAGAGCCCAGGCCATCCACGGTCACAACCTTCGAGGCGGCGTTATACGTGCAATTCGCGACGGCGAGCCCGAGATCCGTGCATGCCGTAGCGCTGTTAATCGTCACGCTGTTCGTCGGCGGAGTGGTCGAGAACACCGGCGACGGGAACTCCACCTCGGTCGGCAGCTTGATCGGGCTCCCGCCCTCGACCGTCGCGTGCCCGGTCTCGGTCAGCGCGACGACGGCGCCGTCCTCGCACGTGCCGACACCGGTGCGCGGCGAGTAGAGGTTACCCTGCACGTCGACGCTGCCCGCGATCTCGAGGTTCCCGTTGGTGCCCACGTCACCGCCCGTTGCTGTCGTTGTCGTCGCCGGGGTGCCCGCGCTCGAGTCGTAGCTGTTGATCGTCACGTTGCCGTGGAAGTACATCGCGCCACAGGTGTTGGCCGTGGCGAACGCGGCATACGTGCTGGCGGCCACCTTGGGCCGCTCGATCAACGCCACGACCTGGACGCTGGCTTCGCGCGATCCGGAGATCCGGCCGATGCCGGTGACCTCCCACGTCTGGACCACGCCGTCGGTGCCGCCGTACGCGTCGAACTTCTGCATCCCAATCAGCTTGGCGTACGCGGTGTACTCGATGTTCGTGTTGTCCGCGGTCAGCGTGCCCGTGGCCGCCGCGGCGAAGGCGTCCTGCACCGACGAGACCGGGTAGTTGGATGCCATCTCGTCCTCATCGGCGGACAGGATGACAGCGGCGCCGCCGAACTTCACGGGGTATCCCGTGGTGTCATAGTTGCCGAGCGCATCGGTGCCGCCGGTCGACGGGATCGTGTACTGCGTCGAGTCGGTCAGGAAGTCGGCCGACTTCTGAATCGCCGCCTCGGCCGCGTACCGCGCCTGCGACATCATGCGGTAGTTCATCGTCGCGTACGTTTCCGTCTGCGACAGGAACATCAGGGACGCGCCCACGACCGACACGGCCAGCATGAGGAAGAGGGCCACGATCAGGGCGACGCCGCGTTCATTGTGTCTACGCATACATGCCTCGCCTAAGAATCAGCCAGAAGCGCCGTGACCGTCGCCGGCGTCGACTGCACGCGGTTCGTGTAACCCATGCCCACGAGCATCCACGCATAGAGGACGTTTCGCGGCGAGACGTTCAGGAGCGCCTTCGTCTCGACTTCGTGCTGGCGGGTGATCGGATCGATTTGCTCGGTCTGCACCGACAGCGTGATCGCCACGTCGAGCACGAACGTGAACTGGGTGCCCTGCACGACGATCGGATCCGTCTGCTGATACCGGAAGCAGTCCTGGGCCTCGGGGTCATCCGGATCCACGGGGTTCTCGACCAGATTACCGAGTAGCACCTGGGAGTTCGACAAGACCTGCTTCGTATCAGAGTCGAATGGCATCACGTTGCGGTACAGCTTGTGGTCGGCCGTGTCGCAGACGTACTCGACGTACACCATGTTGCCGTCGCCGTTGATGTCCCCGTACATCTTCAGCACGCTGGCCGTCGAGCCGTTCACAATGCCGTCTTTCGGCACGATCCCCGTGGCGAAGCTGCCGAGCGGGAGGAGCTCCGTGTACTGAAGATGGGTGATGCCGGTGCCGATGCACGCCGTGATCGTTGGCGGCGTGGCGGTGGCGTCGAAGCTCGCGATCTTGAGCGTTTCGCTCGAGTTTCCGTCCATCGTCGTGAGCAGCTCGTACACCGGCGGCGACGTCGACGCAAAGAGCCCCGCGACCGAGCTCACCTCCATCGTCACGGCGTGGGTGCTCGGGGACGCCGCATCGCAGGTGCCGGTCGACGTGTAGTCGTGCGCGAGGATGATCGGCGCGGGCACGGCGATGCGGCCGGCCTGCCCGACCTCCTGCTGCAGGAGCTCCGTGGCGCCCCGGACGCCGCTGTGCATCTCGGTGCGGTTCCAGATCGTCGCCTGCGCCTTGGTCAGGTCGAGGAGCGCGCTCGTGGCGATGCTCGTGACCGCCATGAGCACACCCATCGCGATGAGGAGCTCAATCAGCGAGAAGCCGGCGGTGGACCGTGAAAGTTGGGCACGCATGGCTAGAACTGTGACGACTTCAGCGCCACGACCGTCGACTTCGCCTTCAGCGTGTTGCCGACCGACGCGCGCACCGTCGCCGTGACCTTGATCTCCTTGACGCCGCTCGAGGCGGCGGTGACCTCCCACACCCGCTCGTAGAACCAGCCGTCGGGCGCGGTCGTGCCGCCGCCCATCATCTTCCCTGCGCTCGACAGCCAGTCCACGTACCCGTCCACCGGGGCGTTCGTGTCCACGCTCCCGCCGAGGGCGAGGCCGGCGCCGCCAGAGCTCACGGTCACGATGTTCGCCGTGTCGCTCGCGGCGTCGCCGTACGCGAGCGCCAGCAGCTGCTCCATCTTGTCCTGCGCGTATTCCGCGGTGCGGGCCTCGAGGTGGCCGTGGTTCTCGGTGTAGTTGGTGGCCAGGCCCACCATCGAGAGCAGGCCCGTCAACACGATGAGCAGGATCGCCGACGCGATCATGGTCTCGATGAGCGTCGTGCCGCGTTCCGAGGCAAGGGTGCGCATGTCAGTTCGTCATCCAGGCCGGCACCGCCGCGGGCGTCGCCGTCCAGTTGCGCACCATGCCCGTCGCCGCGATCGTCACGGCGTACAGCGCGGTGCCGTTGGTCACGTAGATGGCGTCGTCCGCGGTGGGCGGAAACGCCGTCGACGGCGTGGAATCCTCGATGGGAATGCCGCGCGAGTTGAACACGATGCACGCCGTGTTCCCGATTTCGTCGCCGTCCTTGTTCTTGCACGGGACCGCCTGGCCGATCGCGCCCTGCGTGTCGTCCGGCGGCTCGGTCGCGATGCCGTACCCGAAGTCCACGCCGGTCGACAGGGCCGTCTCGCCGGCCTCGACCACCCAATCCCCGGTGTCCTTGTCCCACGTCTCGAGGTGGAAGGTTTCGCTGTCCAGATCGACGAACACGCGCACACGCGAGAACTTCGCCGCGGCCCGCATCTTCGCCACCGAAATCGTATTTGACACGCTGCGCGCGTCGCCGCTCACGCGGAAGTTGGCCAGCGCGTTGCCCGACATCGGGATCGCAATCGCCGAGATGACGGCGATGAGACCCACCACGACGAGGATCTCGATGAGCGTGAACCCTCGAGTGTCGCGCCAGCTGCCGACCGCTTCGTGCGTAGTCATCCTGCCCGATAACCTAGCAATGCGACTGCCACCGAAGCGCTGTGGAGAAACTCCTCTATGACGCGGTCTATCAATGAGTTACGCGATCAGTGCACGGATTTTGTCGGAAAGTTGGCCTTCCCGGCATGTGCTCTTCCTGAACACTCGATGACGGTTCTGGTGGATTCCCCGTCAGGCGCCGGGTGGTTGTGTCGTCCAGGATACGACGCGGAGGGCTCCGGACGCCTCCCTGACGACCGTCACCTGGACCACCGTCCGGTCCCCGCGCGGTCCCAAGGCGTAGCCGCGGAGGACGGCGCGCCCGAGGCCTTCTTGCTCCGGCCCGCCGCCGTCGACGCCCGGATCGCCGTCGGCCTCCGACGGATCGTCTCCGATGAGCGCCACGACATACGAGCCCGACGCCGCGCCCGCCGCCCCCGCAAGGGCGTCCGCAGCGCCATAGGCGTACGGCCGCCACACCGGGTTATCGGCGCCCCAGGGACGCACGTCCGTGACGCGCGTCAGTTCTGACGCCGTGCACGGACGCGCGCGGCGGCAGCTGGCCAGGCTGGAGAGCGCGTCGAGGTCGATGCGCAGGCCGCCGCGCAGGACGCGGCCACCCGAAGGCGGGCCGTCGACGAACGACGCGAGGGCGGCCCCGTCGAGCGCGGGCGTCCAGTCGGGCGCCGCCGCCAGATCGACCAGCGCGCGCGCGAGAACCGCCTCCGCGGCCGCGCGCTCCTGCGCCACCCGCCGATAGTTCCCCGCGATCGTCGTCTCGATCGTCGTCGTCAGCGTAAGGGCGCCGGCGAGGGCGCCCATCAGCAGCAGCATCAGCAGCGCGGCGATGAGCGCGAAGCCGCGATCGTCGTCCACCGCCCTCATGGCGCCGATCCCAGATTCCTCGGCGCGATGCGCCACTCCGCCGTCAGGTGCGTCGCGCCGGCCGAGACGCGCAGGCGCGCGCCGACCGTGGCGATGCCGCGGGGGTCGCCGCCCTCGTCGAGCGCCGCGCCGTCGGCCGTGAAGTAGTCGAACACCGCGGACGCGATCCCATCGACGACCGGCACGGCCGCGCCGCCCGCGTCCTGGCGGACGAGCTGCCCTTCCCCGCCAGCGTCCGCCGCCACGAAGAACGTGCGGACCACGCCGCGGGCGATCGCGGCGCCGGGCGGATGGCTGCCGGCCTCGTCGGCGGCGAGGTGGCGCAGCGTGACGCGCGACCCGGCCACGGCGGTCACCTCGAACGGATCGAACCCGCCTCCGTCAAGAACCACCACGGCATCGCCGGGACGGAAACCGCACGCGGCGTCGCCGGCCGGGCAGCCGGGGTCGACGTTCACCTGCACGTCGCCCGAATGCCGTGGCAGGGCCGCCGACGTGGTGGTGTGCGCCGCGCCGTCGTCCAGGCACATCGCGGTGATGACGTCGCGGCCATCCGGCACGATCGCGGCGGCGCGCGACAGGTCGGCCGACAGCGCCTCGACGGCGACGCGCAGGCGCTGATCGGCGTCGGCGGCTTCGGTCTCCGCGCCGAGCCGGCCGTACGCCGACTGAAGCGCGGCGAGCGCGCCCGCCATGACGGCCATGATGATCCCCATCGCCACGACCAGCTCAATGAGCGAGAACCCCGCGCCCGGAGCACGCCATCCGACGCGACCTACCAGACCTACCCGCCCCACCCGCCCCACCTTCACCACCATCGCGTGCGGATGCCGAAGAGGCGCGTCTGCCCCCCGTACTTCGCCGTCGTCTCGACCAGCACCTGGAGCACGACGCCGTTCGCCGCGTCGGAGGCGAGGGGCTCGATCGACCAGCGGCGCACGAACGCGGCGCCCGCCCGCCCCGCGAGGCTCGAGCCCTCCGCGTCCAGGTAGTCGACGAACCCTGGCGTGTCGATGCGCAGCGCGTCCGGCGGCGAGTTCGCGAGCGTGTCCCAGGGCGCCGCGCGCAGCTCCTCCATCTTCGACCGTGCGAGGATCGTCGCCGTCGTCGTGGCGCGCGCCGCATGGTTCGCCGTGGCCGCCGCGACAATCAATTGGGCGAGCCCGAGGACTCCGACCGTCAGGACCGTCGTCGCGACAAGGGTCTCGATCAGGGAGAAACCGTGCGAACGCGATCGCGTTGGGCGGCGCATGCGCTCAAGCGCTGCAAGCGCATTGCCGGCTTCGACCGGGCGGAAACCGGAACGTTTCAGCGTGAGTGCGAAATGACGTAGAAGGAATTGCGTCAGCCGCGGCTACGGGCTGGCGCAATACCGACCAGCCCTACCCGACCTACCCGACCCACCCGACCTACCCGACCTGCCTACCGGCTCGTCGGCAGCGTCACTTGGAAGCTCGCCCCGCCCCCCGGCGCGTCGCCGATGGTGATGCGCCCGTTGTGCACCACGACGATCTTCTGGACGAGCGCCAGGCCCAGCCCGGTTCCGTCGCGTTTGGTCGTCACGAACGGCTGGAATACCTGCTCGCGCGACTTCGGATCGACGCCCGGGCCGTTGTCGGCCACGGTGACGCGGACCGTGCGACGCGCCACGTCGGCGTCGCCGGAGACGACGATCCGTGGCGCGACCGCGGTGTCCGCGCAGGCCTCCACGGCGTTGCGCAGCAGGTTCGCCAGGGCCTGCCGGAGCAGCACCTCGTCGCCTTCGACCTCCGCGAAGCGCCCGCGGATCTCGACCTCGCCGCCGAGCGCGGCCACCTCCGGCCGGACTTCGTCCGCGGCGCGCCGGCACAGCTCGCCGAGATCCACGGCCCCGAGCGTGAGCTGGGCCGGCTTCGCGAAGTTCAGGAAGTTGGTCACGATCTGGCCGAGCGACTCCGTCTCGCGGCGGATCCCGTCGAGGTACGGCCGGTACGCGTCGGGCAGGTTCGCGGGATCCATCAGCCGGCCGTAGCCGTGAATCGTCGCCAGGCCGTTGCGGAACTCGTGCGCGATGCCGGCCGTGAGCTCCCCCACCGCGGCCAGGCTGTCCTTGAGCCGCACGCGCGCCTCGAGCTCCATCACGGCGGTGAGATCGCTGAAGAGGCAGATCGCCCCGCGCGTGCCGCCGCCGTCCTCGAGGAGCGGCGACACGGTGACGCCGAAGTGCGTGGTGCCGCCGCGGGGCTCGGGCCGATCGAGCGCGCGGCGCTTGATCACGACCCCTTCCGCCAGGCACTCGTCCACGACCTGCCAGAGCTGGAAGTCGCTCGACAGCTCCCGGCAACGGTCGAGCGGCGCGTTCTCGGGCAGCCCCAGCATGCGACGGCCGGCGGGGTTGAGAATCTGCAGCGCGCCGTCGCGGCCCACGACGAGCAGGCCGGCGGTCAGGTTCGTGATGATCTCGCCGCTGAGCCGCTCGGAGGCGTCGGCGCGCGCCGCCGTGGCCCGCTCCTGCGCCTTCAGCTTCGTCACGGCCTCCTGCAGCGCGGCCGAGAGCAGCGCGGTCTCGGCGCCGTCGCCCCGAGTCTGCCGGCGCGTGTCGCGCGCCGCCGCGCTGAAGCGCAGCACGGCGAACACCAGCACCGCGATCAGGCCGGCGACGATCGCCGTCAGCCCGACGAGCGCGTAGGCGCCGGGGGTGAGACTCATGCTAGCGCCACTGTCCGACGTACCAGTCGAGGAGCCAGGGGCCGATCGTCGCCGCGAGGCCGGCGCCGATCGCGAGGAACGTGCCGAAGGGCAGCGCGTATTTCATGTCGCGCCCTTTCAGGGCGATGAGCGCCACGCCGATGATCGATCCGGCGAGCGACGCGAGCATGAGCGTCACCAGGGCGAGCTTCCAGCCCAGGAACGCGCCGACCATCGCGAGCATCTTCACGTCGCCCATGCCCAGGCCCTCTTCCTTCCGCCACCAGAAGTAGGCCGCCGCCACGCCGTAGAGCACGCCGCCCCCGAGCAGCAGCCCGATGAGCGACGCCGCCCAGCCGGGCGGCCCGAACAGGCTGAACGCGAAGCCGACGACGATCCCCGGCAGCGTGATGGTGTTGGGCAGCAGCTGATGCTCCAGATCGATCGCGAACAGCACGATCAGGGCGCAGCCAAACACGAGCCGCGAGGCGAACAGCACGCCCGGGCCGTACAGCCACCAGCACGCGACGAAGAGCGCGGCCGTCGTCGCCTCGATGATGGGATAGCGGATCGCGATCGGCGCCCGGCACGTCCGGCAGCGGCCGCGGAGCGCCGCCCAGCTCGCGAGCGGAATGTTCTCGAACCACGCGAGGGACCGGCCGCAGTGCGGGCAGGCGGACGCCGGCCACACGATCGAGGCGCCGCGCGGCAGCCGGTAGATGCAGACGTTGAGGAAGCTGCCGACCACGGCGCCGAACGCCGCCACGAAGACGGTGGCGAGCGCGCTCATGGTGCGGGCGGCAGCGTGGCCGCGGGCTCGTCTGGCAGCGGGTACAACGAGGACGCCATCGACAGGCGCACGCGCCCGTCGCGCAACTCGTAGGGGACGCCGGTCGGATCCACGGGGAGGCTCCGCAGCACGCCCGCGCGCGCCAGCGCCTGCCATCCGGCCGGCGGCGCGCCCTGGCGCGCGGCGTAGGCGTCGGCCGCCGCCTGGAGGCGATCGATCTGATCCAGCGCGTCGAGCTGGCGCAGGCGGCGCTCCGAGTCGCGCACCAGCCACTCGATCTGCGGTGGAATCGTGGATCGCCTGCCACATCGTCCGCGACGAGCGGCGATCGCCGCCCTCGGCGAGCGTCGTGGCCGCCAGCGATTGCAGCCACCACGGCGCGCCGGGCACGTCGGCGGCCTGGTTGAACCACCGGGCGGCCTCCTCGTAGTCGTGCCGCCACCAGTAGTGGACGAAGCCGATGTCCTGCATGTACTCCCAGCGCTCCGGCTGGGCCTGCAGGCCCTTCTCGAGCAGCGCGATCGCCAGGTCGGGCCGGCCGGGGCCATCGGGATACGCCTCGGCCAGGAACGATGGCGCCGAAGCGGTACGCGATGTTGAACCGCGGGTCGAGGGACGTCGTGAGGTGGAGCAGCGTCGTAGAGCAGGTCGTAGTCGCTGACGTCGGCCGCCAGCGCCGTCGGCGGCAGGAGCCCCAGCCGCATCTGCTCGACCAGATGCCGGCGCGCGCCGCCGTAGTACTGAATCGTCCGGATCCAGTAGAGGTCGGCGCCCAGCGCCCGGTACGTCAGCGCGAGGTGGCGGACGACGTTCGTCGACGTGAGGTAGAGCGCCTGCTCGGCGGTCTCGGGCGGCGGATAGCGCCGCTCGCGCGCGGCCTGCACGGCCACCGCGCCGCTGAAGAGCGCCGCCGCCACGAGCGACGCCACCACGGCCCGGGCCCGACTCATTTGAAGTCCCGCCGCGAGAAGATCGTGATCGAGATCACGAGCAGCATGGTGATGTACAGCGCCGCGTAGGCGATCGTCATCGCCAGGTAGCCCGGCGGCACCGGCTGCGCGTGCACGACCTGCGCCTTGACGTCGAACTGCGACAGGTTCGGCAGCACCCAGTAGAGGACGCCCGCCGCCCAGGACGCCGCCGGCGACTCGACCACGTCGCGGAACGTGCGCAGGTCGGCGCTGAACTGGCCCGCCACGAAGAGGCCGAAGGTCAGGGCCGCCGACAGAATCGGCGTGGAGAACGTCGAGAAGAACGGGGCGATGGCCGTCACGATCAGGAGCTCGACGAACAGCAGCAGCACGGCCTTCAGCATCGTCGGGTCGAGCGCGGGCGCCTCCCAGGCGCGGCGCATGTACTCCGGCGTGTTCCAGGTCATGTAGGCGAGCACCAGGTAGAACGCCACGGTCATGATCGCGATGTTCACCGCGAGCGTCAGCGTGAGGCCGAGCGTACTTGCCGAGCACGATCTGGTAGCGGCGGACCGGCTTGGAGAGCAGGCTGTAGATGCTGCGCCGCTCGACTTCCTTCGACACCAGGCCGATGCCGATGAAGACGGCGATGAAGAGGCCGAAGACCGACATCGCCGCGAGGCCGAGGTCCTTGATGATCTTCACGTCCTGGCCGGCCGTGAGCTGGCCGATCAGGTACGACGCCGCCATCAGCACGATCGCGAACAGCACGAGGTTGTAGAGCACCTTGTCGCGCACCGACTCGCGAAACATGTTCACGGCGATCCGGAAGATGGCGGTCATGGCGTTCCCGCTCGCGGGGCCCCGAGGCCGCGGTCGACCCGACCGGCCGCCTCCACCTGCTCCACGAACAGGTCCTCGAGCGTCGGCGCGGATCGGGTTGAGCGACACGAGACGGCGCGCCGCCGGCGGTCAGCTCGGCCAGCAGCTGCTCGGGCGGCGGTTCGAGCGGCAGGTCCAGCGCGTAGCGTCCCGGCGCCGATGCGGACCGCCTGGTGCACGCGCGCGCCGAGGCGCGCGATCGCCGCGTCCTCCACGTGGGAGACGACCAGCTCCCAGCCCGAGGCGCGCAGTTCCGCGAGGTCGCTCAGCCGATCGACGGCAATCAGCCGGCCCTTGGCCAGAATCGCCACGCGGCTGCACAGCGCCTCGGCGTCGCTCAGCACGTGCGAGCTGAAGAACACCGTGCAGCCCGCGATCCCGCAGGCGCAGGATGAGCGCGCGCACCTCGCGCCGGCCGAGCGGGTCGAGCCCCGACATCGGCTCGTCGAAGAATCACCAGCTCCGGATCGTTGAGCAGGGCCTGCGCGATGCCGACGCGCTGGAGCATGCCCTTGGAGAACTTGCGGAGCTGCAGCCGCCGCTCGGCGCCGATCCCCACCTCGTCGAGCAGGCGATCCACGCGCGCGCGGCGATCGCGCGCCGTGTAGCCGAAGAGCGCCGGCGAAATACGCGAGCAGCTCCTCCGCCGTCAGGTAGTCGTAGAAATAGGGATGCTCGGGCAGGTAGCCGATGCGGCGCTTCACGCTCAGGTCGCCGACCGGACGGCCGAGGATCTCCGCGCGGCCCGCGGTCGGAAAGACCAGCTGCATCAGCAGCTTGAGGGTGGTGGTCTTGCCGGCGCCGTTCGGCCCGAGGAAGCCGAACACCTCGCCCGGCTCCACCGCGAGCGTCAGGCGATCGAGGGCACGGTACGGCCGCTTGCGCCAGAAGCCGAGGGCGTAGTCCTTCGTGAGGTCGAAGGCGGCGAGGGCAGGCGTCACGGCCGACCCGTTCTACTGCGCAGTGGCGCGCTCCAGCTCGTAGGCGAGCGCCTGATCGAAGTACTGGGGCGGCAGCGCCCCCTCGACCTTCACGCCGTTGATGAAGAACGTGGGCGTCGCGCTGATGCCGAGCTGGCGCCCCAGCGCAATGTCGCGCTTCACCTTGTCGAGCGTCGCGTCGTACTTCGCGTCGAAGTCCGGCGTCTCGCCGACCGCCTTGGCCTGCTCCTTCACCACTTCCGGCGTCATCGACGGCTGGTGGGTATAGAACCAGTCCTCCATCGCCTCGGCGCGCCCGTGCTCGCCGGCGAGCCGCACGGCCACGGCGGCCTCGCACGCGGCGGGGTGCACCGTCTGAGTCATCGTGTTGTTGCAGCGGAAGTCGAGCGGATAGTCCTTCAGGACGAGCCGCACCTGCCCGGGATGCTCGGCCTCGTACTTCGCGAAGATGCGGCTTGTACGCCACGTACGACTGCGCGCACGCCGGGCACTGGAAGTCGTTGAACTTCACGACGAGGACCTCCGCGCCCTCGGTCGGGACGTCGAGCGGAATCCGCGGCTGGGCATCGAACCAGCGCTCGAACTCGCTGGCCTGCTCGGCCGACGGGGCCGGCGCCGCCGCCCCATCCCCGGCCGACGCCGCCAGCGCGGCCTCCCGCGGGAACAACGCCATCGCCGTGCCCGCGCTCGCCACGACCAGCACGGCCAGGGCCAGGGCCAGGGGACTCGTCAGCAGCCGGCGGGTGTCGCGCACCGCGCGGCCCGGCACGCTCGTCATCGGCACGGCGGTCGCCGCCCCCGACAGCAGGAACAGCCCGATCACGGCGGCGTAGGTGGCCAGGCAGAACGCGCAGACCGCGTGGAGCAGGAAGAACGAGACGTAGCCGAAGTACAGAACCCCGGCCAACGCCAGCGTCGAGAGGGCGAACAGGTACGCCGGCACGCTCTGGCGGACTTCCTCGGGCCCGCGCAGGCCGGCCCACGTCAGGAGCCCGGCCACGGCGAACCAGGCGGCCCCGAACAGCGCCACGGGCACGCCACGCACCGTGCTGAACCGGCTCATGTAGACCTGCGTGCAGTTGACGGTGGCGTTCACGTCGCAGACGCTCACATAGCCCGGATCGACCAGCAGCCGGTAGTGCACGTACGCCGCCGCCAGCGAGGCGCCCAGCCCGACCAGGGCGCAGAGGAGCAGGAGCCGAGCCGCCGTCCTATTCATGAGGCTAAAAATAGCACGAGCGGGATGCCGGCTGCCCGGCATCCCGCCCGTTGTCGGAGGAGGAGGAGGAACGCTTACTGAACGACGCTCTGGCCGGTCGGAATCGGGTTCGCGATCGTGCCGGTGTTGTCCTGGAAGAGGGTGCCGCGCGTGTCGGTCGCGAAGTAGCGCGTGCCCGTGCCGCCCGGGGTGGAGGGGTCGGCGTTCGCCCAGTAGGAGCTCGCCATGTTGTTGGCCACGCTCACGCAGGCGGTGGTGCCCATGTCGGTCACGTTCGCCGACGCATCCGCCGCGAGCGTCACGTTGTAGCCCGACTTGGTGATGCCGTTGCTGCTAAGGTCGGGCGAGATGAAGCCCTGGCTGCTGCCGGTCGGCGTGAGAACGAGGTCCTCGAGCGCCGTCGCGTAGCCGCCGCTGCCGCAGCTCGACGAGAACGCCGCCTCGCCAGAGTTGATGGCGCGGAGAGAACCGATCGCCGAAGCTTCGTTGCCCGACATGCGGGCGCGGAGAAGCCCCGGCACGGCAATCGCCGCGATGATGCCGATGATCGCGACGACGATCAGCAGCTCGATCAGGGTGAAGCCCTTTGTGTTGCGAATCTTCATGTCACTCACTCCTTGAAAACCGAATTCTTCCGGACCATCGGTCCCTGACTCTTGTTGGGCGATGCGTCACCATCCCTAGAGCAACCGCAATGCCAGAGGTGCCGGGAGGCCCATAATCATCAGTAACAGGCTTTGCTTCAGTATGTTAGGTTGAAATCGAGGCGAAGCGAATGGCCTGCGAAAGAGCCAGAATCTGACATTAATTGTCAGGCCAGGCGGCCAAGAACTGTCAGTCCTATCGCAGGTTGTACTTCTTCACGTAGTAGCGGAACGAGCGGAAGCTCATGCCCAGCAGGTCCGCCGCCTTGACCTGCACGCCCCCGGCCCGCTTGAGAGCCTCGGCGATGTAGTTCCGCTCGATGTCCTTCACGTGGGCCTCCAGGTCGAACCCGGAATCGGGGAGGTCCTCGAGCCCCGTCGACGGGGGACGGCCCCGGTCGCCGCGGACGGTGGGCGGCAGGCTCTCAGGCAGAATCGTGGGGGTGGCCTCGAGCGCGACGGCCCGTTCCATCACGTTTTCAAGCTCGCGGATGTTCCCCGGCCAGTCGTGCTGCTCGAGCAGCCGCATCGCCTCGCCCGAAATCGCCGTCACCGTCTTGCCCATCTGCTCGGCGTACTTCACGAGGAAGTGCTCGGCGATGAGCGGGATGTCCTCGCGGCGGTCGCGCAGGGGCGGCAGCGCGATCGGGATGACGTTGATCCGGTAGTACAGATCCTCCCGGAACCGGCCCTCGGCGACCGCGTGTTCCAGATCGGCGTTGGTCGCCGCGATCACGCGGATATCCGCCGTGAGCTCCTCGAGCCCGCCCACGCGACGGAACTTCCGCTCCTGCAGGACGCGCAGCAGCTTCACCTGCAGCACGGCGCTCATCTCGCCGATCTCGTCGAGGAACACCGTGCCGCGCTCGGCCACCTCGAGCAGCCCCTTCTTGTTCGCCTCGGCGCCGGTGAACGAACCGCGCATGTGGCCGAAGAGCTCCGACTCCAGGAGCGCCTCGGGCAGCGCGCCGCAGTTGAGCGCCACCATCGGCCGGTCGCGCCGCAGGGAATAATGGTGGATCGCCTGCGCGACCAGCCCCTTCCCCGTGCCCGACTCCCCCGTCAGCAGGATCGTGCTGTTGGTGCGGGCCACGGTCTCGACCATCTTGAACACCGCGAGCATCGGCTCGTGACCGCCCGATGATGTTCGCGAACTGGTGCGAGAGCCCCAGGGTCCGCTTGAGCAGCACGTTCTCCTGGCGGAGCTGGCGGTTCTCGATCTTCTCCCGCACCTTCATCCGCAGCAGGTCCACGTCGAACGGCTTGCTCAGGTAGTCGCACGCCCCGAGCCGCATCGCCTCGACGGCGCTTTCGGTCGAGGCGAAGGCCGTGATCATGATGCCGAGGATGTCCTGATCGATCCGCTTGGCCGCCCGGAGCACCTCGACGCCGCTCACGTCCGGCATCTTGATGTCCGAGATGAGGAGGTCGACGGTCTCCTTCTCCAGCGTCTCGATGGCCGCTCGCCCGCTGTCGGCCAGCAGCACCTCGTAGCCCTCGCGCCGCAGGACGATCGCCAGCAGCTCGCGCATCGACCGCTCGTCGTCGACGACGAGGATTCGGGGGCGGCGATCCGCGGCGGCGGGGGTCTCGGCCGTCGTCATCGGTAGGTCACCGCGCGCGCCGGCAGGCGCACCGACACGGTCGTGCCCGAGCCCGGCTGCGAGCTCACCTGGATCTCGCCCTGGTAGTCGCTCACGATCCGGTGCACGATCGCGAGGCCGAGACCACTGCCCTTCGCGAACGTCCCGTGGAACGGCTGGAAGAGGCCGTCCAGCGCCTCGGCGGCGATCCCCACGCCCTGGTCGCGGACCGTCAGCACGACGCCTGAAGACTCGGGCTCGACGCTGCCGGTGAGCTCGAGGCGCCCGCCGTCGGGCATGGCGCGGAGTCCGTTGGTCGCCAGGTTCCAGACGATCTGCTTGATCTGCCCCTCGTCGGCCTCGTACCACAACTCGGCGCCCGGCAGGTCCACGTCGATCACGTGCCCCGGCTTGAGCTCCGAGCTGTTGCGCAGGAGCAGCGCCGTGTCGTTCAGGACGCGGCGCACGTCGAACCGCGCGATCGCGAACTTCTGCGGGCGCGCATACGCCAGGAACGATCGGATGGTCGAGTTCAGGCGCTCGGATTCGCGGAGCACGATGTCCATGAGCTGCTCCTGCTCGGCGCTGAGCGGCAGCTCCTGCCGCAGAATCTGGATCGACCCCGACATCGACGCCAGGGGATTGCGGATCTCGTGGGCGATGCCGGCGGCCATCTCGCCGACGGCGGCGAGCCGCTGCTGCATCCCCGCGTCGCGCTCCAGCTTCTTGATCTCGGTGACGTCCTGAAAGGTGAAGAGAAAGCCCATCCGCCCGCCGGGGGCGTCGAGGTGGGTGACGGCGAGGCCCAGCTCCACGGGGCCGCGGCCGTCCGCGGTCTGGTAGCGGTACTCGGCGCGGGCCGGCCCGCCCGGCAGGTCCTCCGCCAGCTGGGCCACGAGGGACTCGGGCAGCTGGAGCAGGTCGCCGACGTCGCGGCGGGACGCGGCGCCGGTGCCGACCCCGGTGATGGCCTCCGCCGCGCGGTTGAACGTCAGCACGCGCTGCTCGGTGTCGGTCGTCACGAGGCCGCCCTGCAGGCTGTTGATCACGTGCTGGTTGAGGGCCTGCAGGTCGGCAAGCTCGCTCGAGGCCGCCTGCAACTGGACGTCGACGGACCGCACGCGCTCGGCGAGCGATCCGCTCAGCAGCGCCACGGCAAAGAACCCGAACACGTTCAGGCCCACGATGAACTGCGCGGCCGACTGCGCCGGCAGCGTCAGCGAGACGAGCCACGGATCGCTCAGCAGCCCCGACGCGGTCAGGTACTGCGCCAGCACCAGACCGCTGTAGAGCACCGTGCTGAACATGGCCACCAGCAGGCCGCCGCGGCGGGAGTTGACGACGCTGCCCGCGACGATGGGCAGCACGTACAGCGAGGAAAACGCGCTCGTGATCCCGCCGGTGAAGTAGATGAACGCCGAGACGACGAGCGCGTCGCCGGCCAGCTGCACGTCCACGAGCCACGCGTGCTGGTCCGCGAACCGCAGCAGGACGGCGTAGACGGCCGTCAGGGCGTAGAGCATCCCGATCAGGACGAAGAACGGGTCGATCGGCAGCGACCCGGGCCGCCGGATCTGCGCCACCGTCGCGCCGCCGAGCAGGAGCGTGCCGACGACGGCCCGGAAGGCAATCAGCCACGCGAGCCGGCGCCGCAGATCGCTCGGCCCCATGTCAGGCCAGCTTGCTGATCAGGTCGAAGATCGGCAGATACATCGCGATGACGATGCCACCGACCACGACGCCGAGGAGCGCGATCATGATCGGCTCGAGCAGCGTCAGCAGCCCGGCCACCGCCGTATCCACTTCGTCCTCGTAGAAATCGGCGATCTTGGCGAGCATCGTGTCGAGCGCGCCCGTCGCCTCGCCGACGCCGATCATCTGCACGACCATGGGCGGAAAGACGCCGGTCTCCCTCAGCGGGGCCGCGATCGTCTCGCCGCGCTCGATGCTCTTGCGCGTCGTCATCACGGCGTCCTCGATGACGGCGTTGCCCGAGGTGCGGGCCGTGATCTCGAGGCCGTCCAGAATCGGCACGCCCGAGCTGATGAGCGTGGCCAGCGTGCGGCAGAAACGCGCGACGGCGATCTTGCGCATGATGTTGCCGAGCACCGGCAGCTTGAGCACGATGCCGTCCACGACGCGCCGCCCGCCCGGTGTCGCGTAGTAGCGCTGGAACACGAAGGCGGCGATCCCCGCGACGACGGCAATCGGGATGAAGAATCTGACGAGGTTGTTGCTGAGCGCGATGACGACGCGCGTCGGGAGCGGCAGTTCGGCGCCGAGGCCCGAGAACAACTGGGCGAACGTGGGGATGACCTTCCAGAGAATCACGCCCACGACGAGGCCGGCGATCGCGATGACGGCCACCGGGTAGATCATGGCCGACTTCACCTGGCTGGCCAGTTTGACGGCCTTTTCGATGTACACCGCGAGCCGCTTGAGAATCGTGTCGAGGATGCCGCCCGCCTCGCCGGCCGCCACCATGTTGGTGAACAGGCCGTCGAAGGTCTTCGGGTGCCGCCGCATGGCGTCGGCGAGCGACGAGCCGCCCTCGACGTCGCCGCGCGTCTGGAGAATCACCGCGGCGAAGTTCTTGTCTTCCTCCTGGTTCCCGAGGATCTCCAGGCACTGCACGAGCGGCAGGCCCGCGTCGATCATCACGGAGAACTGCCGCGTGAACACGGCCAGGTTCTTGGCCGAGACCTTCTTGCCGGTCTTGCCGACCGCTTTCTTCGCGGCCTCCTTGGTCTTGGAGGGGTTGATGCGCGTGACCATGATCTGGTCGCGGCGGAGCGCGGCCACCGCCGCATCCATCGTGTCGGCGACGCGCTCGCCGGTCACATTCTGCCCGCCACGCGTGCGTCCCGAATAGGCAAATGTCGTCATACGCTAGCTCCTGAGGGGAGGCCTGTTCGTGCCCGTGTGCAAACCGGCGCCCGGCACCGTGCCGACGCCGCGCTTGATCATGTCCGTCAGCTCGTCCTTCAGGGACGACGCCGACATCGCGGTCTCGAGCGAGATCAATCGCTTGTGGTAGAGGCTCGCCAGCGACTGGTTCGCCGTCTGCATGCCGGCCTTGTCCTGGCCGGTCTGCATCGCGCCGTAGATCTGGTGCACCTTGTCGTCGCGGATGAGCGCGCGGATGCCCGAGGTCGGCACCATGATCTCGAGCGACACGACGCGGCCCTTGCCGTCGGCCCGCGGCAGCAGCGCCTGACAGACGATGCCCTCGAGCACCAGGGACAGCTGCGTCCGGATCTGCGACTGCTGGCCCGCGGGAAAGACGTCGATGATGCGGTTGATCGTCTGGGCCGCCGAGTTCGTGTGGAGCGTCCCGAACGTCAAGTGGCCCGTCTCGGCGATCTTCAGCGCCGACTCGACCGTCTCGAGGTCGCGCATCTCGCCGATGAGCACGATGTCCGGATCCTCGCGCAGCGCGGCGCGGAGCGCATTCGTGAAACTGCCCGTGTCGGCGTGCACCTCGCGCTGGTTCACAAGGCACCCCTTGTGCGCGTGGATGTACTCGATCGGATCCTCAATCGTGAGGATGTGGCCGTGCCGCTCCGTGTTGATCTTGTCCAGCATCGCGGCGAGCGTCGTCGACTTGCCGCTGCCGGTCGGGCCCGTGACGAGCACCAGGCCGCGCGGGCGGTCGGCGAGCGTGGCGAGCACCTGGGGCAGGCCGAGCTCGTCGAAGGTGCGGATTCGCTCGGGGATGAGCCGGTAGACGGCCGCGACGGCGCCGCGCTGGTTGAACACGTTGCAGCGGAAGCGCGCCAGGCCCCGGATGCCGAACGAGAAGTCGAGCTCGAGCGACTCCTCGAAGCGCTTCTTCTGGGCATCGGTCAGCACGCTGTACGCCAGCTGCTTGGTGTCCGACGGCGTGAGGACCGGCAAGTCCATGCGCTCGAGCTCGCCGTGCACGCGGATCTGCGGCGGCGTGTCGGTCGTGATGTGCAGGTCGGACCCGTCCGCCTCGACCAGCGTCGTGAGCAATTCCGGCAGCGTAGCCATTCAGACTCCTGATTCGCGACGTGCGACGTGCGACTACTTGACGGTCTCCCTGACCACTTCCTCGATCGTCGTGACGCCCAGCTGCACCTTGCGCAGCCCGCTCCCGCGGAGCGTGATCATCCCTTCCTCGATCGCCTTGCGGCGCAGCTCGAGGCCGGAGGCGCCGACCAGAATCAGCTCGCGGAGCTCCTCGCCGATCTCCATCACCTCGTAGAGGCCGACGCGGCCCTTGTAGCCCGTGTTGTTGCAGCGCTCGCAGCCGGCGCCCTTCATCGGCGTCACCGTGTTCGCGTCCTCCTGCGAGTAGCCCGCCTGGACGAGGGCCGCCGGCGCGAGCGGCGCCGCCTCCTTGCACTGCGTGCAGATGCGGCGCACCAGGCGCTGGGCGCAGATGAGATGCACGGAGCTCGCGACGAGGAACGGCTCGATGCCCATGTTCATGAGACGGTTGATCGTGCTCGGCGCGTCGTTCGTGTGCAGCGTCGAGAGCACGAGGTGGCCCGTGAGCGCGGCCTTGACCGCGATCTCCGCCGTCTCGAAATCGCGGATCTCGCCGACGAGGATGATGTTCGGGTCCTGCCGGAGAAAGGAGCGGAGCGCGGCCGCGAAGTTGAGGCCGATGCTCTCGCGCACCTGCACCTGGTTCACGCCGACAAGATTGAACTCGACCGGATCCTCCGCGGTCATGATGTTCGTTTCCGGCGTGTTGATCTTCGAGATGGACGAGTAGAGCGTGTTCGTCTTGCCGCTGCCCGTCGGGCCCGTCACCAGCACCATGCCCCACGGCCGCTGGATCGCCGTTTCGAACTTCGTGAGCGACTCCTGCTCGAACCCGAGCTTCGTCATGTCGAGCATCAGCTTTTCGCGGTCGAGGAGTCGCATGACGATCTTCTCGCCGAAGAGCGTCGGGAGCACCGACACACGGAAGTCGATCTCCTTCGGCGTGCCGCTCTCGTTGAACCGGATCTTGATGCGCCCGTCCTGCGGCAGCCGCTTCTCGGCGATGTCGAGCTTCGACATGATCTTGACGCGCGAGACGATCGCGTCGCGGTACTTCATCGGCGGACTCATGATGTTGTAGAGAATCCCGTCGATGCGGTACCGGACGCGCAGCTCCTTCTCGTACGGCTCGATGTGAATATCGCTCGCGCCCTTCTGGATCGCCGACATCAGCACCACGTTCACCAGCCGCACAACCGGCGCGTCCTCGCCCTGCTTCGCCAGGGCCTCGGCGCTGATCTCCTGCAGCTCCTCGAGGACCTCGACGTCCCCGGTCTCCTCGAGCGCCTGCAGCTCCTCGAGGCCCTTGCTCGCCATCTCGAGCGCGCTCGACCCGGTCGGCGTGATCGACGACGCCGCCGCCGCGGCCGCCGCCTTGGCCGCTTTCGCCCCGCCCGGGTAGTACTTCGCGATCGCGTCGATGACCGCCGTCTCCGACGCCACCACCGGCTCCACGTTGTAGCCGGTCATGAACTTGATGTCGTCCATCGCGAAGACGTTCGTCGGATCCGTCATCGCGATCGTCAGCGTCGCGCCCGACCGGCTGAGCGGCACAATCTGATACTTCTGCGCCGTCTCCGCCGGAATGAGCTTGATGACGCCGGGATCGATGTCGAACTGCGTGAGGTTGATCGACGGGACGCCGTACTGCTTGCTGAGAAGGGCGGTTATCTCCTCGTCCTTCACGAACCCCATTTTCACGAGGTTATGGCCGAGCTTCCCCCCGTTGGCCTTCTGAGCGTTCAGGGCCTGCTGGAGCTGCTCTGGCGTGATCCGCTTCTCCTTAAGGAGAAGCTCACCGATGCGGACGGGCATGCAGCCTCAAAGCTATCCGGACTGACAAAAACTGTCAATTTTGACCTAAAACGTCAGTCTTAGGTCGGATCCCCAGCCGTTCCGGCCCTCGACGGTGCCTCGCGTCAGGAACCCGTCGAGGAACACGCCGCTCGCCATCGTGACGCTCAGGCCGCCCGACACCGCACGTGGTGCGTCGCCTTTCGTGCTCGTCGTCACGCCGCCCCGCACGCCCAGATGGCTGCGCAGCAGCCACGCCTCGGCGCCGACGGCGACCTGCCGCTCCTCGCCAAACGGCCCGGCGTTCGTCGTCAGGTCCGCGTCGGCCGCCACCGTCACGGCGCTCAGCACGCCCGTGAACGGCATCGTCACCGACACGCCGGCCCGGACGCGCCGCCTGAGCTCCATGCGGCTCGCGCCCTCGCCGAAGACCGGCGAGCGCAGGTTCCGCGCGGCGACTCCGACGCGCACGCCCCCGAAGCGCACCATCGCGCCGAGATCGAGATCCGCGTGCGTCTCGCCCGGCCCGTCAAGGGCGTCGGCGCGGGCCACCGAGCCCTCGCCCGCCGACACGTCCTCGACGGCCGCGTGGCCGCGCAGGAGCTTGACGGTGGTGGCGACCACGAGATGGTCGCCGACCGACTGGCCCACGGTAATCCCGTACTGGGAGACCGACAGCGCGCCGAGGGACACGCCCGCAGATCCTTGATCTTGTCGGTCAGTGGAGGGGGTATCTGTAGTGGTGGGTACTGTCTCCTGGCGGATACGAACGCGGTAGTAGCTGACGCCGAGCGCGGGGTAAACGATCGAGACCCCGGTGGTGCGGCCGTCCACGAACGGCTGCCCCGCCCGGCCCGCGCCATCGGCATCGTCGGGCCGGGACACGTCCTGGCGCTCGAGGATGGCGCTGAAGAGCGCGCCGCCGGCGAGGCCCGCCGGATTCCACCAGACGGCCGAGGCGTCGTCGGCGACGCCCACGAAGGCGCCTCCCATGCCCTGGGCGCGAATGCCGAGCGTGTCGAAGGATTGCGCGCGGGCCGGAACGGCCCACGCGAGCGCGAGGAGGACGAGGACGGCGCGGGCGGCGCGGGCGCGCTTCAGCCGACCAGCACCGCGGCCGCCACGACGGTGGTCCACAGCCCCTTCTTGTCGCCCACGGCCGTCTGGGTGACGTTCTGCGTGCGGACGATCTGGTTGGACAGCCGGTAGACTTCCTTCTTTTCGTCCCAGCTCTTGTCGGGATCGAAGTCCAGCCCGAGGGTCGTCGCGAGCATCTCGGCGGCCAGCTCCTCCGCGTAATCGCCGGCGATGTCCTCGCTCTCCCCGAAGCTGTGATGCTCGGAGAGGTAGCCGTAGAGGTCCTTGTCGCGCGGGATGGCGACGCCGACCGTCGCGGCGATGAGCCGGTGCGGCTCGCGCGTGGCGGCTTCCGACATCACGACGAACGTGACCTGGCCGGGCTCGAGGCGCTTCACGGCCTGCGTCCGCGAGAGGATGCGGCACCCGGGCGGAAAGATGCTGGAGACGCGGACGAGGTTGCACGCGGCAATGCCGGCCGAGCGGAGCGCCAGCTCGAACGAGGTCAGCTTCTCCCGGTGCTTGCCCACACCTTTGGTGAAGAACATTTCCTTGGGAACGAATCCGACCACGTCACGCTCCTTGTTGCACGGGGACTTTGCATGGTAAACAGCCGGTTTGACCAAGTCAAGAAACAGCGGCGCGTTCGCGGCGTGCCGCGAGCCCGACGACGAGGCACAGGAGCGCTCCGGAGATCGCCGCGCCCCAGTAGAACGCGACCGGCCGGTACGCGAACGTGACCGTGTGACGGCCCGGCGCCAGCCGCACGGCGCGGAACAGGCCGTCGGCGCGCACGATCTCCGCCGGCCGGCCGTCCACGGAGGCGCGCCAGTCGGCCGCATAGCTGTCCAGCAGCACCAGATACCCGCCGCCGGCACCCGCGCCCGCCTCCAGCGCCACCCGGTTCGCACGATCCTCGGTCACGCGCGCGAACGGTTCGACGGCCGCGCCCGACGCTCCCGCCGCCTCGGGCTGCCGCTCGAGGATGACCGTCTCGCGGCTGTTCCAGCCGTCGGCATACAACAGCTCGAGCTCCCGCGCCCGGTCGGCCACCACGCGGGTCGCGCCCACGACGCTGGCGCGCGGCACCGCGGCCTCGCCCCAGTCGTAGAGGTGCGAGTCGAGAAAGTACGGGATGGGCGTCAGCGGCTGATGGCCCTCGCTCGACCAGGGCGGCAGGATGCGGTAGCGCACGCCGGTGCGATCGAGAAAGCGGTCGCGCTCCTGGCGGTTGGCCGTCTTGAAGCGCTCCGTGACGACGTCGAAGTCGCGCGGCCAGAGGATCGCGAGGTCGTAGGACAGCATCTCACGCCGCCGCCATGCCGAGGGGTAGAACGCCGCCTGGTTGCTGAGCACGGCGCGCGCCGCCGAGCTCTGGAGCCCCGCCGCCCCGTAGTAGGCGCGCGAGGAATCGAGGTCGTCGAGGGCGAGCGTCCCGTCGACCTTGCCGCCCACGTAGAACCGCGCGTCGGGGTCGGTGGCGAGCGTCGTCCAGGCCGGCTGCGCCAGGTATTTCGCGTCGAACACCGGGTTCACGCCCCACGCGTGCACCACGAGATCGACCACGATGCCGGTGAACAGCAACCAGCGCGCGATCGGCGCGTCGCGGCGCGCGCCGGTGCCGTAGTGCACGAGCGCGCCGGCCGCCAGGGCCAGCAGTAGCACCTGGGTCGCGCGTCCGGGCAGGTCGCCGAGCATCGACTCGGTGGCGCCGACGGCGTTTTCGATGCCCAGGCCCCGCGCGATGGCGAAGATGCGGAACGCGGTCGGCGTGGTGAAGTACAGGCATCCGGCCACGGCCACCGCGGCCGCGAGGCCGATCGCGGCGGCCGTGCCGACGCCGAGGCGGCGAGCCGCCGCGAACCCGGCCGCGTCGCCGTACCCTGATGCCGCCAGCGCGTCCCAACCCGCGGCCGCGGCGGCCGAGACGGCCATCACCGTCAGCACGAGGTACTTCACCGGGAAGCGGAACGAACCAAGCACGGGAACGTGATCGCGCACGAAGGGATAGATGGGCGTGTTCGCGCCGAACGCGCCGATGACACCGGCCGCGGCCATGGCGGTCCAGAACCAGGCCCAGCGCCGCCCCGCGGGCGCGCCCAGTCCGACGGCCGCCAGCGCCGCGAGCGGCGCGCCGAGATACATCGAATAGAAGAACGGCTCGCGCCCCGTGTACAACGCCCGCATCCACGGCACGGCGTCGAGCGTCTGGCTCGTGAAGTAGTTGCCGAAGATGTTGAACGACAGCATCTCGAGCAGCGCGAGTGGATGGAGCGACCAGAAGTCCCGGTACAGCAGGTTCGTCCGGTTCGACCCGAGCGCCGCCTGCCCCATCGGCAGGAGCTGGATCGCCGCGAGACCCAGCCCGAGGACGAGTGCGGCCTCGACCCCGACAATCAGGCGCGCCCGGTCCGCCATCGTCCGGCCGGTTTCGGCCGACGCCACGAACACCGCGAACAGCGAGGCCAGCGCGAGCGTGGTGAAGCCGGTGACCGGCTCGCCGGCGAGCGCCTGCAGCGCGACGGCGACGGCCACCACGGCGGCGCGCCGGGCCGACGGCCGCGCCACCATCCGATCGGTCGCCCACAGGACCCATGGCATCGCCGCCACGGACCACGACAGGTTCGGGAAGTTGCCCGTGGAGACGACGACGCCGGACGCCGCAAACGCGATCGCGCCCAGGGCGGCCGCCGGCCGGGAGAACCGGCGCGCGAAGAAGAGCCAGGCGCCCGCGGCCGCCGCCGGGCAGAACAGCGCGACCCACAGGTTGAAGCCGAGCACTTCGCCGGCGAGCAGGCGCGTGGCGAGCGCCGGCGGGAAGAACATCTGATGGAGCGCGTCGGCGACGGCCGACTGCCCGCCCCCGACCCAGGGGTCCCATAGGGGCCACTCCCCGCCCAGAAGCGTCCGGCGGAACCAGAGGTGACGGCCCCAGAAGAACAGGCTGAGGTCGCGCGTGTAGAAGAGCCGGCTCATGGAGAGGCCCGGGAGGAACGGTACGAGGGCCGCGGCCATCGCCAGCAGCACCCAGACCCGGGGAGAAACGCGCCTCAACATCCATGTCCTATATCGGAGGCGCCCCCCCCGGCCATGAGGCCGCGGAGCTTTGACGCGCCACCAACGAGGTGATACGTTAGGAGAGCTAACTATTAGCTCACCTAATTGTCGAGTACGCCCACGCCCGCCGCCGACACCCGCGATCTGGCCCACGAAGTGCTCGCGATCATCCCGCTCGTGATGCGCGCCGTCGCGGCGGAGCTGCGCGCCGGCGGCGAACTGCCGGTCCCGGCCCACTTCGGGCTCCTGACCGCGCTCGCGCGGCAGTCGAGCACGGTCAGCGCGCTGGCGCAGGGCCACGGCGTCAGCCTGCCGACGATGTCGAACACCGTGAGCGCCTTGATCAAGCGCGGCTGGGCGCGCCGCACGCCGTCGGCCGATGACCGCCGGGTGCTGATCGTGGAAGTCACCCCGGCGGGCCGCGCCGTGGTCGAGCGCATCGGGCAGGCGGCCAAGCGCCACCTCGCCGAGCAGCTCGCGCCCCTCGACCGCGCGTCGGCGCGGCGCCTGCGGGAGGGCCTCGCCGTGCTCAAGACCGTGTTCGCCGCCGACACCCCCACGCCGCGCCGGACCGGCGGAGCGGCCGCCGGCGCAGCGCGAACAAGAAGCCGAAACCCTTCGTATATACGTAGAGTCGTAAGGACTTAGAGAGCATGCCTGACGCAGTTGTGACAGAGAGCGCGCCCGCGATGAGCACGCCGGCCCGCCTGGTGGCGGTCCTGTTTTCGCCGCGCGCCGCCTACGCCGAGGTCGCGAAGCGCCCGCGATGGTTCGTCGCCCTCGCGGTGGTCTGCGTGTCCATCGCGGCGATCAACTTCGTGTTCCTCTCCACCGAGGTCGGCCAGACCGCGCTCTTCAACCAGCAGATCGACATGATGCAGTCGTTCGGCGTGCGGATCACCGACGCCATGTACGCCGGCATGGAGTCGCGGCTGTCCTGGGCGCGCTATACGACGGCGGGCGCGCAGCTCTTCGCCTTCCCGATCGTCTCGCTGATCCTGTCGGGGCTGTTCTTCGCGATCTTCGTGGCGGTGCTCGGCGCCGAGGGCACGTTCAAGCAGGTCTTCGCCATCGTCGTGCACTCGGAGATGATCGTGGTCGTCCAGCAGCTGTTCATCGTCCCGCTGAACTACGTGCGGGAGTCCATGAGTTCGCCGACGACGCTCGCCGCGTTTCTGCCGATGCTCGACCCGTCGACGTTCGTGATGCGGCTGCTGGGTGGGATCGACCTGTTCGTGTTGTGGAGCACCATCAGCCTGTCCATCGGCCTCGGCGTGCTGTTCAAGCGCCGCACCGGCCCGATCGCGACGGGCATCATCTTCGTGTATGTCGCCATCGTGGCCATCGTGGCCGCGCTGCGGTCGTCGTAGGAGAATCATGAAGGCCAAGAACGTACTGATCACAATCGCCGTCGTCGCGGTCGGCGCCGCGGTGGTTGCCGTCAACCTTTTCTACCAGCGTGAAACCGGGCTCTCGGTCACGACCGAAACGATCCGAACGCGGGATCTCGAGGCGATCGTCTCGGCATCGGGCAAGATCCAGCCGAAGCGGCTCGTGAACATCAGCGCGGACACGCCCGGGCGCGTCGTCGACCTCGCCGTCAACGAGGGCGACCGGGTGACGCGCGGCCAGTTTCTCCTGCAGATCGACCCGCGCTCGCTGCGGACGCGCGTGGACAGCGGCGCGGCGTCGCTCCAGGCGGCCGAGGCCTCGCTCGCGCAGATGCGACAGGCCGTCGAGACCGCGCGCGTGCAGCTCGACCAGTTGCGCCTCGTCCTCAAGCGCCAGCAGGAGCTCTGGGACGAGCGGCTCACCACGCGCGAGGCGCTCGAGAAGGCCCAGAACGACGTGAAGGCCGCCGAATCGGGCCTGCAGGAACGCCAGCGGCAGGTCGACGGGCAGGGCAGCCGGCTCGACCAGGAGCGCGCGTCGCTCGAGAGCGCGCGCTACGACCTGAGCAAGGTCCGGATCGAGTCGCCGATCGACGGCATCGTCACGCGCCGGAACATCCAGGAGGGCGAGACGGCGGTGATCGGCACGATGAACAACGCCGGCACCGTGCTGCTCACCCTGGCCGACATGTCCGTGATCCAGGCCGAGGTCGAGGTCGACGAAACCAGCATTCCCGAGGTGGCGATCGGCCAGCCGGCGAAGGTGTCCATCGACGCGTTGCCCGACACGACTTTCCGCGGGCACGTCACCGAGATCGGGAACAGCCCGATTCAGGCGTCGAACGGCGCCGCGGGCACGCAGGCGACGAACTTCAAGGTGGTCGTGGTCATCGACGACGAGGTGCCGGACGTGCGCCCCGGGTTCACCTGCGCGGCCGACATCACCACGGCGACGCGGTCGAACGTGACCTCGGTGCCGATTCCCGCCGTCGCCGTGCGCGAGCTCGTGTACGACGAACACGGGGAGGTCGTGAAGCCCGAACAGGAAAACAGCCGTCGGCGCCGGCCGCCGTCGGAGGTCCAGACCGCCACGGGCGAGCTGCAGCCGGGCCAGACCCGTCGCGAGACCGAGGGCGTCTTCGTGGTGCGCGACGGCCGGGCGACGTTCGTGCCGATCCGGCTGGGCGTCGCCGGCGATCGCTACTTCGAGGTGCTCGGGGGCATCGAGGCGGGCGACGTGGTCATCACCGGGCCGTACAACTCGGTCCGCGGCATGGCCGACGGCGACCTCGTGAAAGTGGACAACAGCAAGAAGTAGCGCCGGCCGGATGCTGAACAGCCTGTACGAATCCGCCGCCATCGCGCTCGCCGCGATCTGGTCGTCGAAGCTGCGATCGCTCATGACCGTCCTGGGCAACATCGTGGCGGTCACGTCGATCATTGCCGTCGTGTCGCTCGTGCAGGGCCTGAACGCGTCGGTGACCGACGCGATCATGAGCCAGGCGGGAGCCGACTCCTTCAGCGTGCAGCAGTTCCCGATCACGCGGAGCGACGAGGAGTTCGAGGCCGTCCGCAACAACCCGCGCATCTCCCTCCAGGACATGCGCGCCATCCGCCGCTACAGCGACGACGCGCAGTCGGTCATGGCCGAGGCCTCCGGCAGCGGGCGCCTCACGTACCGCGACAAGTCCATCGATCGGACCTCGGTGCGCGGCGTAACGGCCGACTACGTGAACTTCTCGACCTACGACGCCGAGCGCGGCCGCCTGATGAGCCCGACCGAGGTGTCGACGGCGCGGCCCGTGGTGGTCATCGGCTGGCAGACGGCCGACCAGCTGTTCGGCGAAGACGTGGATCCCCTCGACAAGATCATCCAGATCGAGGGCGTCCACTTCCGCGTGGTCGGCGTAAGCGAGAAGAAGGGCGCCCTGCTCGGCCAGTCGCAGGACTCCTTCGCGATCGTCCCGCTCGGGCAGTTCCAGCAGATTTTCGGATCGCGGCGGCCGCTCTCGCTCACGATCAAGCCCCGCGACACCGACCGGCTCCAGGACGCCATGGACGAGGCGACGATCGCCCTGCGCGTGACGCGGCGGCTCAAGCCGAAGCAGGACGACAATTTCGGGATCTTCACGTCCGACACGATTCTCGACATCTACCACTCGGCCACCAACGGCATCTTCGCCGTGCTCATCGGCGTCGTCGCGCTGTCGCTCGTCGTGGGCGGCATCGTGATCATGAACATCATGCTGATGGTCGTGACCGAGCGGACGCGCGAGATCGGCCTGCGCAAGGCGCTCGGGGCCAAGCGGGCCGACATCATGTCGCAGATGCTGACCGAGTCGGTGGTGCTCTCGATCTTCGGGGGCGTCGTCGGCACGCTCCTCGGGTCGGGCATCGCGGCCGCGATCGCCTACTTCACCCCGGTGCCCGCGGAAGTGAGGCTCTGGTCGATCGCCCTCGGCATCGGCATCACCGCGATGGTGGGCCTGTTCTTCGGCCTGTACCCGGCGATGCGCGCCGCCCAGCTCGACCCCATCGAGGCCCTGAGAAAAGAATGAGGCCAGCCCTTCTCTGGGAAGTCGTCATCATGGCGTTCGACACCGTGCGCACGAACAAGATGCGTTCGGCGCTCACCGTGCTCGGCGTCGTGATCGGCATCACGTCGATCGTCGGGATGACGGCCCTCATCCGCGGCTTCGACGAGTCGCTGCGCGACATGATCCGCTCGATCGGGCCCAACACGATTTTCGTCCAGCGGTTCGGCGTCACCAGCTTCGCCAACGGCGCGGAGTTCGAGGAGTTGATGCGGCGGCCGAACATCTCGACCGCCGACGCGCGCGCCCTCGAGGAGGCGCCGACCATCGACCTGGTGGACATCGAGTTCGGCGCGGGCCCCGGCAACGTCGTGCAGCAGCGCGTGTTCTACGGCAAGGAGCGCACCAAGTCCCTCCTCGTCTTCGGCACGGGCGAGTACTTCGCGGAGGGCACCCGCATTCCTATCCGCGCCGGGCGATTCTTCACCGGCGCCGAAGTGCAGTTCCGCAAGAACGTCGTCGTGCTCGGGTACACCGCGTTCGACCTCCTGTTTCAGGAACGCGGCATCGACCCGATCGGCAAGACCGTGCGCGTGGGGAACAACCGGTTCGAGGTCGTCGGCGTGTTCGACCAGCGGCCGGCCGCCGGCGGCTTCAACCTGAACCAGGACGACTTCCTCGTGATCCCGTACACGGCGTACCAGCGGATCTTCGGCCTGCAGCCCGCTCGCATCCGGGGATCGGGCGAGCTGTTGAACATCCAGATCTCGCTCATGCCTCGCGAGGGCGTCACGACCGAGGAGGCAATCGCCGACGTCGAGCGCGTGATGCGCATCCGCCACAACCTCCGCCTCGACGAGCCGGACGACTTCGACATCGTCACGCAGGACCAGTTCCTGCAGTTGTGGGATCAGATCAGCCAGGCCACGTTCTTCGCGCTGATCGTGATCTCATCGATCGCGCTGATGGTGGGCGGCATCGGCGTGATGGCCATCATGTCGATCTCCGTCACCGAGCGCACGCGCGAGATCGGCGTCCGCAAGGCGCTCGGCGCGCGCCGCGGCGAAATCCTCTTCCAGTTCCTCATGGAGGCCGCCTTCCTCACCTCGCTCGGCGGCATCCTCGGCATCGCCCTCGGCAGCGGCATCGGCTGGACCGTGCACCTCGTGTCCGGCTTCCCCGTGTCCCTCCCCTGGTGGTCCTTCGCCATCGGCCTCGGCTTCTCGGCCGCCGTCGGCGTGTTCTTCGGCATGTATCCGGCCGTGAAGGCCTCCCGCCTCGACCCGATCGAAGCCCTGCGCTACGAATAGGTGCCGGCCGCGGGCGCCCGCCCGGGCAACGGCCTTGCGACGCCCCGGGCTCGCGCATATGATGCGCCGTAGCGACCAGGGGGACGCTATCCATGAAGGTCTACGACGCCTCCGCCATCCGCAACACCGCCCTCGTCGGACATACCGGTTCAGGTAAGACGCAGCTCGCCTCCGCGCTCCTCTTCGACGCCGGCATGGTCAACCGCCTCGGGAAGGTCGACGACGGCACGACCGTCACGGACTTCGACGAGGAAGAAATCGCCCGCAAGCACACGCTCTCCGCCAGCCTCTCCTATGCCGAGTGGAACAAGCTCAAGATCAACCTCATCGATACACCCGGGGTCGGCAACTTCATGAGCGACGCGCGCGCGGCCCTGCGCGTCGCCGACGCGGCGCTCGTCGTCGTCGACGCCGTCGCCGGGTCCATGGTGCAGACCGAGAAGGCCTGGGGCGTGGCGGAGGAGCTGGGCCTCCCGCGGATGGTCGTCCTCAACCGCCTCGACCGCGAGCGCGCGAGCCTCGAGCGCGCCCTCGCCTCGCTTCGCGAGGCGTGCAGCCGCGCCATCGTGCCGATTCAGCTCCCGATCGGGGAGGAGAAGGACTTCACGGGCGTCGTGGACCTGGTCACGCGCAAGGCGTACCTGTTCAAGGGAGACGGATCGAGCGACTTCACGGAGGCCGACGTGCCCGCGCCGATGGCCGACCAGGTGGCGGCCGCGCGCGAGGCTCTCGTCGAAATGGTGGCCGAGTCGGACGAGAAGCTGATGGAACGGTTCTTCGAGGCGGGGTCGCTCACCGACGAGCAGCTGGTCGCGGGCCTGCGCGGCGCCACACTCAAGGGCGCGGTGTTTCCCCTCGTGTGCACGTCGGCGACCGCCAACGTCGGCGGCCCGCAGCTGCTCGACGCGATTGCCGCCTACCTGCCGTCGCCGCTCGAACGCCGGTTCCGCGCGATCGACGCCGAGGGCCGTCCCACCGAGGCCGAGACGTCCGAGAACGGCCCGACGTCGGCGTTCGTGTGGAAGACGATCGCGGATCCCTTCGCCGGCCGCATCACGATGTTCCGCGTCTTCACGGGCGTCCTGAAGTCGGACACCGGCTTCGACAACCTGACGCGCGACGCGCACGAGCGCCTGGGCCACCTGATGCTGCTCCAGGGCAAGACGCAACACGAACGTCCCGGAGGTCCACGCCGGCGACCTGGCGGCGGTCGCCAAGCTCAAGGACACCCGCACGAGCGACACGCTCGGCGACAAGGGCGCCCTCACCTACGGAAAGATCAAGTTTCCCGAGCCCGTGCTCGCCTACGCCATCGAGCCCAAGACCCGCGGCGACGAGGACAAGATCAGCACGTCCATGCACCGGCTGGAGGAGGAGGATCCGTCGATCGTCTACAGCCGCGACGAGCTCACGAAGGAGCTGCTCCTGTCCGGGCAGGGCCAGCTGCACATCGAGGTCACGGTGGCGAAACTGAAGCGGCGGTTCGGCGTGGACGTGAACCTGAAGCCGCCGCGCATCCCCTATCGCGAGACGATCAAGGCGTCCACCGAGGCGCACGGCCGGCACAAGAAGCAGACCGGCGGGCACGGGCAGTTCGGCGACTGCAAGATCCGCGTCGAACCGCTGCCCCGTGGCTCCGACTTCCAGTTCGAGGACGACATCTTCGGCGGCTCGATCCCGCGCCAGTTCATCCCCGCCGTCGAGAAGGGCATCCAGGACGCTCGCGTGCGCGGCTATCTCGCGGGGTTCCCGATGGTGGACTTCAAGGTGACGGTGTTCGACGGGTCGTACCACGACGTCGACTCGAACGAACTGTCGTTCAAGATGGCCGGATCACTCGCGTTCAAGGACGCGATGACGCGCGCCAAACCGACGATCCTCGAGCCGGTCATGGATGTCGAGGTCTATGCGCCGTCGGACTTCGCGGGCGACCTGATGGGCGACCTCAACGGGCGGCGCGGCCGGATCGCCGGCATGGACACGCGCGGCGCGACCACCGTGATCAAAGCGCAGGTGCCGATGTCCGAGATGCTGACCTACGAACAGCACCTGACGTCGGCCACCGGCGGCCGCGGCTCGTACCACATGGAGTACTCGCACTACGACGAGGTGCCCGCGCCGATCCAGACGAAGATCGTGGCGGCCGCGAAGGCCGAGCGCGGCCACGTGGTGGTGGAGGATTGATAAGGTGCCGGGTGCCGGGGGCTTGGTGCCTGGAAGGTGCCTGGTGAGGGGGCTCGGTGCGGTCGCCGCACCCGGCACCTGGCCCCTGGCACCTGGAACGTTCCAGGCGCCCGGCACCAAGCACCGGGAACTGACACGATTCGATCGTTAGCTGCCGCCGGCCTTGCGGGGCGTCGTCGAGCGGCGCTTGACGTCCTTCGCGGGCGCCGAGGCCTTCTTGCCGCCGCCGGCGTCGCCGTCGGCCTTCTTGCCGCGCATCTTCTCGGCCGCGGCCTTGAGCCGGCCGCCCACGCCCTTGGACTTCGGCTTGGGCGCCTCGGCGCTCTCCTCGCCGGCCTTCTGCTTGCTCGGGTCGAACTCGCTGCCGACCAGCTCGATCTGCGCCACTTCGGCGCTGTCGCCTCGGCGGTATCCCAGGCGCAGCAGGCGCGTGTAGCCGCCGGGCCGCGACTGGAACCGCGGCGCCAGCGTGTCGAACAGCTTGCCGACCACCGCGGTGTCCTGCAGGTCGTGCATGACCAGCCGGCGCGCGTGCAACGCCTTTCCATTCTCGCCGCCGCTCACGCCGCGCTTGGCGATCGTGATCAGCCGCTCGACGAACGGGCGCAGCTCCTTGGCCTTCGGCAACGTCGTCGTGATGTGCTCGTGACTGCAGGAGCGCCGTCGCCTGATTCCGCAGCAGGGCAAGACGGTGCTCGGTGACGCGGCCGAGCTTCCGGTGTGCGACTCGATGTCTCATGTTTCTATGCCGTCTATTCCTGTGCCGAGGCGGCCGGCTGGTCGACGCGCATGCCGAGGCTCAGCCCCATCGTGTGCAGGATTTCCTTGATCTCGTTCAGGCTCTTGCGCCCGAAGTTCTTCGTCTTCAGCATCTCGGCTTCGGTCTTCTGCACCAGCTCGCGAATCGTCCGGATGTTCGCGTTCTTCAGGCAGTTGTACGACCGTACCGAGAGCTCGAGCTCCTCGACGCTCTTGTCGAGGTTCTCGTTGCTCATGCCGACGCGCGGCGCGTCCGGCGAGGCCTCGGCCGCCTGCTCGACGCCGTCCTCGAGGTTGATGAAGATGTTCAGGTGGTCTCGCACCAGCTTGGCCGCGAGCGACACCGCGTCGCGCGCGTTCACGGACCCGTTGGTCCAGACGTCGATCGTCAGCTTGTCGTAGTCGGTCGTCTGGCCCAGGCGCGCCGCCTCGACCAGGTAGTTGACCTTCTTGATCGGCGAGTGCACCGAGTCGATCGGAATCCAGCCGATGCCCAGGTCCTCGTCGAAGTTCTTGTCGGCCGCCACGTAACCGCGGCCGCGCTTCATCCGCATCTCCATCTGGAGCTTGCCGCCCTCCGCCACGGTGGCGATGTGGGCGTCGGGCTCGAGGATCTCGACGTCGGCGTCGGCCTGGATGTCGCGGGCGCGCACTTCGCCCGGCTTGTCCACGCGCAGCGTGAGCGTCTTGGTGTGATCCACGTGGAGCTTGAGCGGGATCTGCTTCAGGTTGAGGATGATGTCGGTCGCGTCCTCGACCACGCCGGGGATCGGCGAGAACTCGTGCAGCACGCCCTCGATCCGGACGGCCGTGATGGCCGCGCCCTCGATCGACGACAGCAGCACGCGCCGAAGCGCATTGCCGATCGTCGTGCCGAAGCCGCGCTCGAACGGCTGCGCATAGAACCGCCCGAACCGATCGGTGAGCGTCTCGCGCTCGACTTCAAGCCGCTTCGGCCGCTGAAAACCTCTCCAGAGCATGTGCTGTCCTTTCGTCCACGGGCCCGCAGACGGGCCTCCAGACCTGCAAGTGAACCGCCGGCCTCCCGCCGCAGGTCTGTGTAAGGCTGCGGGCCGGCGGGCAACGAGAACGGGTTACTTCGAATACAACTCGACGATCAGCTGTTCCTGCACGGGCAGGTTGATCTGCTCGCGCGTGGGGACCGAGACCACGCGGCCGCTCGTCGCCGAGGCGTCGAACAGCAGCCACTCCGGGATCCCGCGGCCCTTCACTTCCTCCATCGCGTGCTCGATGGTCGGGTTCGTCCGGCTCCGCTCGAGCACGGTCACGAGGTCGCCCGGGCGCACCGAGTACGACGGGATGTCGACCTTCTTGCCGTTCACGAGGAAGTGCCCGTGGCGCACGAGCTGCCGCGCCTGCGGGCGCGACGTCGCCAGGCCCAGGCGGTAGACCACGTTGTCCAGGCGGCGTTCGAGCAGCTGCAGCAGCGTCTCGCCCGTGATCCCGCGCGTGCGCTCCGCCGCTTCGAAGTAGCGCCGGAACTGGTCCTCGAGCACGCCGTAGATGCGCTTCACCTTCTGCTTCTCGCGAAGCTGCAGCCCGTAGCCCGAGAGCTTCTGGCGGCGCGACTTGCCGTGCTGGCCTGGCGGGAAGTTGCGCTTCTCGATCGCGCACTTCTCCGTGTAGCACCGCTCCCCCTTCAGGAAGAGCTTCATGGCTTCCCGGCGGCAGAGCCGGCAGACCGGACCGATGTAACGCGCCATTACACTCTCCTCCGCTTCGGCGGACGGCACCCGTTGTGCGGAATCGGGGTCACGTCGCGAATCGACTTCACTTCCAGGCCGACGGTCTGCAGCGCGCGGATCGCCGATTCGCGGCCCGAGCCCGGTCCCTTCACGCGCACGTCGAGCGACCGCATGCCGACGGCCTTGGCCGCGTTGCCGGCCGTCAGCGCGGCCTGCGTGGCCGCGTAGGGCGTGCCCTTGCGCGAACCCTTGAAGCCGATGCCCCCGGCGCTCGACCACGCCACGACGTTGCCCTCGGTGTCGGTGATCGTCACCAGGGTGTTGTTGAACGACGCCTGGATGTGCGCCAGACCGTGGTGAACGATGCGCTTCTCACCGCGCTTCTTGAACGTCTTCTTGCGCTTGCCCGCGCCTTCCTTCTTGTCGGGCAGCGTGGAGGCGTCGACCGTCGGTTCGTTCTTTGCCATAGAGTTAGACCGTCTTCTTCTTCGCGATGGCGCCCTTGCGCGGGCCCTTGCGCGTGCGCGCGTTGGTCCGCGTCCGCTGGCCCTTGACGGGCAGCGAGCGACGGTGGCGCATGCCACGGTAGCAGCCGATTTCCATCAGCCGCTTGATGTTCATCGACACTTCCTTGCGGAGGTCGCCTTCCACGCGGCCCTGTTCCTCGATCACGCGGCTGATCTTCCGCACGTCGTCTTCCGAGAGATCCTTCACCCGGATGTCGGGGCTGACCCCGGCGTCCTTGAGGATCCCGCTCGAGCGGACCCGGCCGATGCCGAAGATGTAGGTCAACCCGATTTCCACGCGCTTCGTGCGCGGCAAGTCCACGCCTGCAATTCGAGCCATGTCAGCCCTGCCTCTGCTTGTGCTTCTGGTTCGGGCAGATCACCCGCACCACGCCGCGGCGCCGGACGACCTTGCACTTGCCACAAATCCGCTTCACCGACGCTCGGACCTTCATTCGTTAACCCCTGACCTTCTCCACGATCCGGCCCCGTCCCGGATCGACGGGCGAAACCTCCACCCGCACCCGATCTCCGACGAGCAGCCGGACGAAATTCCGGACGCCCTGGCCGTCCGGCCGATCCGACGCATGCGCGACGACCAGCGGACCGTCCTCGAGCCGCACGCGGTAGAGCCCGCTCGGCAGCGCCTCGACCACCGCGCCCATGAGCGCCCCTCGACTCGCTCGGCGCGCACGGGCGCCTCGTCCATCAGCGCCGGGCGGCCACCGCGCCGGTCGCGCCGAGGCCCGCTCGTCCGTGGCCCGCGCGCCGTCGCGGCGCCGCGCCGTCAGCACCCGCGGGCCGTCCGCCGTGACGGCGACCGTGTGCTCGAAGTGCGCCGACAGGCTGCCGTCGCGCGTCACCGCCGTCCACCCGTCGCCCAACACCTTCACCGCGGCCTTCCCCGCGTTCACCATCGGCTCGATCGCGAGCACCATCCCCTCGGCCAGCCGCGGCCCGCGGCCCGGCTCGCCGTAGTTCGGCACCTGCGGCTCCTCGTGCATCCGCTGGCCGATGCCGTGGCCCACGAACTCACGGACCACCGAAAACCCGTGCGCCTCGACGTGCGCCTGCACGGCGTGCCCGATGTCCGAGACCCGGCCGCCCGGCCGCGCGCACGCGATGGCCCGGGCCAGGGCTTCGTCCGTAATGCGCAGCAGCAATGCCGCGTCGTCCGAAATTCGGCCCACCGGCAGCGTCATCGCGCTGTCGCCGTAGTACCCGCCAAGCGCCGCGCCGACGTCGATCGACAGGATGTCGCCCTCGGTCAGCGTCCGCGACGCCGACGGGATCCCGTGGATCACCTCGTCGTTGATCGACGCGCAAATCGTCGCCGGGTACCCGTGGTACCCCTTGAAGGCGGGCGTCGCGCCGGCGGCCCGGATCGTCCGCTCCGCCATCGCGTCGAGCTCCGCCGTCGTCATCCCCGGCGCCACGTGCGCCGCCAGTTCCGTGAGCACCTCGCCCACGAGGCGCCCCGCCTCCTGCATCCGCTCCAGCTCGGCCGCCGACCGGCAGACAATCATGCCCGCGCTCCGATCCGGCCGCCCGCCGCCTCGACGGCCCGCTGAATGTCGGCGAACACACGCGCCGTCTCCTGCGCGCCGTTCACCGTGCGAAACATCGGCCGCGCCCGGTAGTACTCGACGAGCGGCTGCGTCTGCGCGTAATAGACCTGCAGGCGCGTCCGCACGGCCGCCTCGTTGTCGTCGCTGCGCTGCACCAACGCGCCCCCGCAGCGCCCGCACGTGCCCCGCGCGGCCTGCGCCGCATCCGCCGGGACCTGGCACACCGCGCAGACCCGGCGCGACGACAGCCTCCGCACCAGCTCCTCGTCCGGCACCTCGATGTTCACGACCACCAGCGGGTCGCGGCCGTCGACGATCCGATCGAGCTCGGTCGCCTGGGCGACCGTCCGCGGAAAGCCGTCGAGGATGAACCCCTCGGCCGTGTCCGGGCGCGCGAGGCGCTCCTCGACGATGCCGATCACCACGTCGTCACTCACGAGCTGGCCCGCGTCCATCACCGCCTTGGCGCGCTTCCCGAGCTCGGTGCCCGCCGCGATGGCCTCGCGCAGGATGTCGCCCGTCGAGATCTTGGGGAGCCCCCGCGTCGCGGCCAGCTCGCCGGCCTGCGTGCCCTTCCCCGCTCCTGGCGGCCCGAGCATGATCAGGTTCAGCGCCATCTACGCCCGGCGTCCCCGCACCCGAGCCTTCTTCATGAAGCCGTCGTAGTGACGCATGATGAGCTGCGATTCGACCTGCTGCACCGTGTCCATGGCCACGCCGACCACGATCAGCAGCGACGTGCCGCCGAAGTAGAACGTCACGTTCAGGCCCTGCGTGAACCACGACGGCAGCGCCGCGTCGAGGTAGTCGCCGATGAACGGAATCGGCGCCACGCGGAACCCGCTCAGCATGAACTGCGGCAGGATCGCGATGAGCGCCAGGTAGACGGCGCCCGCCAGCGTGATGCGCGCCAGAATCGTGTCGATGTACTCCGCGGTCCGCTTGCCGGGCCGGATCCCGGGAATGAACCCGCCGTACTTCCGCATGTTCTCGGCCACGTCATCCGGGTTGAAGATGATCGCGGTGTAGAAGTACGCGAAGAAGATGATGAGGGCCACGTACAACAGGTTGTACAGCGGCATGCCCACGCTCAACTGATCCGACACCCGCTGCGCCACTCCGCCCTGGAACGCCTGCGCGATCGTCGCTGGGAACGCCAGGATGGACGAGGCGAAGATGATCGGGATCACGCCGCCCGTGTTGACCTTGAGCGGGATGTGCGTGCTCGATCCGCCGTACATCCGCCGGCCCACCACGCGTTTGGCGTACTGCACCGTGACCCGCCGGTGGCCGCGCTCCACGAACACGATCGCGCCCACCACCGCCACCATCACCAGCAGCAGGATGATCACCCGGATCAGCCCGAGCTGTCCGGTCCGCATCTGCTGGAACGTCTGCAGCACGGCGCCGGGAAACCCGACGACGATGCCGGCGTAGATGATGAGCGACATGCCGTTGCCGATGCCGCGCTCGGTGATCTGCTCGCCGAGCCACATGATGAAGCACGTGCCCGTCGTGAGCGTGAGCACCGTCATCAAGCGGAACGCCAGCCCGGGGTTGTAGACGAGGGGCAGCCCGCCGGCCGTCTGCGTCTGGCGCTCGAGGAAGATCGAAATCCCGGCCGCCTGCACGAGGCTCAGCGCGATCGTCAGGTAGCGCGTGTACTGCGTGATCTTCCGGCGCCCGAGCTCGCCCTCTTTCGACAGGCGCTCGAGGTACGGCCACACCACCGTCAGGAGCTGCAGGATGATCGACGCGCTGATGTAGGGCATGATGCCCAGCGCGAAGATCGTCATGTTCGAGAGGTTGCGCCCCGAGAACATGTCGTACAGGCCGAACATCGTGTTCTGCATCTGCCCGGCCAGCTCGCTGAGCGCGGCGATGTTCACACCCGGCACCGTGATGTGCCGGCCGATCTGGTACACGCCGAGCAGGGCGAGCGTGAAGATCACCCGCTTGCGCAGATCCGAGACGGCGAAGATGTTCTTCAGGCTGTCCATGGTCCGTCCGTCAGGCGATTGCTTCGGCGGCTCCGCCCGCCGCGGCGATCTTCTCCGCCGCCTTCCCGCTGAACTTGTGCGCGCGGACGGTGAGCGCCTTGCCCACCTCGCCGCGCGCGAGCACCTTCACGGGCGTGTGCTTGCCGGCCACGAGGCCGCGCTCGCGCAGCACCTCCGGCGTCACGACCGCCCCCGCGTCGAACACCCGCGCGAGATCGTCGAGGTTCACCACCTCGTACGCCACGCGGAACGGGTTGTGGAACCCGCGCTTGGGGACACGCCGGTGCAGCGGCATCTGGCCGCCCTCGAACCCGCGCTTGAACTTGAAGCCGGAACGCGACTTCGCGCCTTTGTGTCCGCGCCCGGCCGTCTTGCCGTTGCCTGATCCGTGGCCGCGCCCGATGCGCTTCTTCGGATGCTTCGCCCCGGCCGGCGGTCTCAGTGTGTTCAGTGGCATCGTGAGTTCCCCAGCTCCCCAGCTCCCCAGTTCCTCAGCGTCACTTGACGTCCACCAGGTGCTTCACCTTGTGGATCATCCCGCGCGCCGCGGGCGTGTCCTTGATCACCACGGTATGCCGGATCCGCCGCAGGCCGAGACCGCGCACCACCGTCCCCTGCTTGCTGCTGAAGCCGATCGGGCTCTTCATGAGCGTGACGGTAATCGTCCCGCCCCCGCTGTCCGTTCGCTGATTCGCCATGGTTCCTACCTTGCTCCGCCCCTACGCGCCGGCCGGGACGAGCTCCGCGAGCTCCTTGCCCCGCATCCGCGCGATGAACGCCGGATCCTTGAGCTCCCCGAGCCCGGCAAAGGTCGCCCGCACCACATTGTGCGCGTTCGCCGACCCGAGCGACTTGGTCACGATGTTCGCGATCCCCGCCGCCTCGACGACCGCGCGCACGGCGCCGCCGGCGATGATCCCGGTGCCGTCGGGCGCCGGCTTCAGGAGCACGCTCCCGGCGCCGAAGTGCCCCACGATACGGTGCGGCACCGTCGTGCCCGCGAGCGGCACGCGGATCAGATTCTTCTTGGCGGCCTCGATGGCCTTCTTGATGGCCGACGGCACTTCCTTCGCCTTGCCGATGCCGAAGCCGACCACGCCGTGGCCGTCCCCGACGACGACCAGCGCGCTGAAGCTCAGGTTCTTGCCGCCCTTGACCACCTTGGTCACGCGGTTGATCGACACCACCGTGTCCTTGATGTCGAGCTGGCTCGCGTCGATGCGTTCGCGTCGTTGAATTCTCAAAACTCCAGCCCCGCTTTCCGCGCTGCGTCCGCGACCGCGCGGACGCGACCGTGATAGAGGAACCCTCCACGGTCGAAGACCACGCGCGTGATGCCCTTCTCGATCGTGCGCTCGGCGATCGCCTTGCCGACCGCCTCGGCGCCCTTGATGTTCCCGCCGTCGACGCCCTTGACGAACGCTTTCTTGAGCGCCGGCTCGACGCTGGATGCCGCCACGAGGGTGGCGCCGGTCCCATCGTCGATCACCTGGGCGTAGATGTGGCCCACGCTGCGGAACACGCTCAGACGCGGCCGCTCGGTGGTGCCCGAGATCCGCTTGCGCTGCCGCAGGTGGATCCGTTCGCGCTTGTCGGCCTTGGTTCGAATCTTCATGGTCGCGCCTACTTCGCGCCGGTCTTGCCGGCCTTCTTCTTGAGCACTTCGCCCGTGTACCGCACGCCCTTCTGCTTGTACGGGTCGGGCTTGCGCAGGCGCCGCATGTTGGCGGCCACCTGGCCGACCAGCTGCCGGTCCACGCCTGTCACGGTGATGTGCGTCTGTTTCTCAATCGCCACCTCGATGCCGGTGGGCACGTCGAAGACGACCGCGTGTGAGTAGCCCAGGGCGAAGATCACCTGCTTGCCCTTCACCTCGGCGCGGTAGCCCACGCCGACGATGTCGAGCTCGCGCTTGAAGCCCTCGGTGACGCCGGCGACGGCGTTCGCCACCAGGCTCCGCGCCAGGCCGTGGAACTTGCCGTGCCCGGGCGCGTCGGACGTAATCGTCGCCTTCAGCTCGGTGCCGGCGAGCTCGAAGCCGATGCCGGCGGGAAACGCCTGGCGCAACTTGCCCTTGGGGCCCTGCACCTCGACGGCGTCGCCGGCGATCTTCACGGTGACGCCCTTCGGCACGACGATCGGTTTCTTTCCGATTCGGGACATATGCGTTTACCAGATGTTACAGAGCACTTCGCCGCCGACGCCGGCCTTGACGGCCTCGCGGCCCGTCATCACACCGCGCGACGTCGTGAGGATGCTCGTGCCGAGGCCCGCGAGCACCTGCGGCACGTCCTTGTGGCCGAAGTAGACCCGACGGCCCGGCCGGCTGATGCGCTCGACGCCCGTGATGAGCTTCTCGCCACGCGGGCCGTACTTCAGGAACAGCCGGAGCGTCCGCGTCGGGGCCTCCCCGGCCGGGTCGAGCAGCTTGAAGCCCTGAATATAGCCTTCGTCCTGCAGAATGCGGGCGATATCGGCCTTCAGCCGCGACGACGGCATGTCGACGCGCGTGTGCTTGGCGGTGACCGCGTTGCGGATCCGCGTGAGCATGTCTGCGATGGGATCTGTCATATCTCTTGACCTTCGTCGAACGCTGTCGCTACCAGCTGGGCGTCTACCAGCTGCTCTTCGTGACGCCGGTGATGTCGCCCTCGAGCGCCAGCTTCCGGAAACACAGACGGCAGAGCGCGAACTTCCGCATGTACGCGCGCGGACGGCCGCACAGGTGGCACCGGTTGCGGAGCCGGATCTTGAACTTCGGCTTCCGCTGTTCCTTGGCGATCTTTGCTGTCGTGGCCATGGGTCCTCTTACCTACTGCGCGCGGAACGGCATGCCCATGAACTGCAGCAGCTTCCGCGCCTCTTCGTCGGTCCTGGCCGACGTCACAACCGACACATTCATGCCCCGCGCCTTGTCGACCTTCATGTAGTCGATCTCGGGAAACAGCAGCTGGTCGCGGAGGCCCAGCGTGTAGTTGCCGCGGCCGTCGAACCCCTTGGCCGAGACGCCCCGGAAGTCGCGGACGCGCGGCAACGCGATGTTCAACAGGCGGTCGAGGAACTCCCACATCCGCTCGCCCCGCAGCGTGACCATCGTGCCGATCGGCTGGCCCTTGCGGACCTTGAACTGCGCGATCGACTTCTTGGCGCGGCGCGTGACGGGCTTCTGCCCGGTGACGCGGCTGATCTCGTCGGCGCCGACCTCGATCAACTTGCTGTTCTGCGTCGCCTCGCCCAGGCCCATGTTCACGACGACCTTGCGAATGCGCGGCACGGCCATCACGTTCGTGTAGCCGAACTCTTTCTGCAGGGCCGGCACGACATCATTCTGGTAGCGGTCCTTCAGGCGGCTCATTTGTCCACCACTCCCTCGCACTTGCGGCAGATTCGCACCTTGCGGCCGTCGCCGAGGATCTTCCGGCCGACGCGCGTCTGGGTCCCGCATTCCGGGCAGACCAGCTGCACGTTGGACGCGGCCAGCGACGCCTCGCGCTCCACGATGCCGCCCTGGATGTTCTTCCCGGGGTTCGGCCGCGTGTGGCGCTTGATCATGTTCACGCCCTCGACGATCAGGCGGTTGCGCCCGGGGATCACCTTGAGCACGCGGCCGCGCTTGCCGCGGTCCTTGCCCGCGATCACGAGCACGTTGTCGTTGCGACGAATGGGCGTCGCGAGACGGGACATGGCTTACAGCACCTCCGGGGCGAGCGAGATGATCTTCATGAAGCGGCGCTCGCGCAGCTCGCGCGCAACCGGCCCGAAGACGCGCGTCCCGATCGGCTCGCCCTCGTCGTTCACCAGGACGGCCGCGTTGCGGTCGAACCGGATGTAGCTGCCGTCGCGACGACGCTGCTCTTTCACCGTCCGCACGATCACGGCCTTCACCACCTGCCCCTTCTTCACGTTCGACTCGGGGGTCGCTTCCTTCACCGACGCCGTGACGATGTCGCCGAGCCGCGCGTAGCGGCCGGTCGACCCGCCGATCGGATTGATGACCGCGATCTTGCGCGCGCCGGAATTGTCGGCGACGTCGAGAATCGATCGCATCTGAATCATGGTCTTAGACCTCCGCCGCCTGCCGCACGATGCGCTTGAGTGCCCAGCGCTTGCGGCGGCTCATCGGGCGGGTCTCGACGATCTCGACGATATCGCCCGGCTTCGCCTCGTTGTTCTCGTCGTGCGCGACGAAGGTGGACGTGCGGCGCTGCGTCTTGCCGTACAGCCCGTCGCGCACCTGCCATTCCACCGCAACCGTGATGCTCTTCTGCATCTTGTTGCTGACCACGACGCCGGTCTTTTCGGCCTTCTGCGACATATATGCCTACTTCGCCTTCTGCCTGAGCACGGTCTTGACGCGCGCCAGGTCCCGGCGCACCGCGCGGATCTTCACGGGCACCTCGAGTGTGCCCATCGACTTCTGGATGCGCATCCGGAAGAGCACGTCGGCCAGCTCGTGCGCTTTCAGCTCGAGCTCGTCGGCGCCGAGCTCCCGCAGTTCCGCGGCCTTCATAGCACTTTCTCCTCCGCGAACCGGCTCGCGAACTTGGTGAGGATCGGGATCTTCGCGGAGGCCAGCCGGCACGCTTCGCGCGCGTCCGCCTCGCTCACGCCCTCCATCTCGAACAGCACCTTGCCCGGCCGCACCACCGCGACCCACTCGTCGGGCGCGCCCTTGCCCTTGCCCATGCGGGTCTCCTGCGGCTTCTTCGTGATCGGCTTGTCCGGGAACACGCGCACCCAGATCTTGCCGCCGCGCTTCAGGCTCCGCGTCATCGCGACGCGCGCCGCCTCGATCTGCCGGGCCGTCAGCCAGCACGGCTCGAGCGCGCGCAAGCCGTAGTCGCCGAACGACACGCTCGATCCGCGCCAGGCCTTCCCGGCCATCCGCCCGCGCTGCTGCTTGCGGTACTTGACCTTCTTCGGCATCAACATGCGATTACCCTCGACCCGACGGCCGGCGCGGCGCGCGTTCCCGATATTCCTCTTCGCGGCCGCGCAGCGGCACGAGCCGCTCGCCCTTGTAGAGCCAGACCTTGATCCCAATCTGCCCGTAGGTCGTGTTGGCCTCCGCGAACCCGTAGTCGATGTCCGCGCGCAGCGTCTGCAGCGGCAGCTGGCCGTGCAGGTACCACTCCGACCGCGCGATCTCCGACCCGTTCAGCCGGCCCGACACGCGCACCTTGATGCCGCGCGCCCCGAACCGGAGCGCCGACTCGACCGCCTTGCGCATCGCGCGGCGGAACGCCACGCGCTTCTCGAGCTGCATCGCCACCGACTCGGAGATGAGCTGGGCGTCCAGCTCCGGCTTCTGGATCTCCTGGATGTTGATGAAGACGACGCGGCTCGTCTGCTTCTGGATTTCCTGCTTCAGCTTGTCGACCTCGGTGCCCTTGCGGCCGATGATGATGCCGGGACGCGAGGTGTAGATGTCGATCTTCAGGTTGTTCGCCGCGCGCTCGGTCTCGATCTTCGACACGCCCGCGTGCGCGAACCGCTTCTTGAGCGAGTGGCGCAGCGCCAGATCCTCGTGCAGCAGCTTCGCGTAATCGCGGTCGGAATACCACCGCGACCGCCAGGTCTTGTTGAACCCGAGCCGGAACCCGAACGGGTGAACTTTCTGCCCCACGGCTACTCCTTCGCCTTCGTTTTCCTGGACGCCCGCGCGGCGGTCGGCTTCGTGCCGGCCGACCGGCCCTTCGCCTGCGCCCGTTTGCGCGGCGCGGCGGCGGGCTCCGCCACGGCCACGACCCGCTCGGGCCGCTCCGCGACGTGCACGGTGAGGTGCGCCGTGCGCTTCACCACGCGGTACGCGCGCCCCATCGGCGCAGGTCGCACCCGCTTCATCGACGGCCCCTGGTCGGCGTAGCACGCCGACACGAACAGCCGGTCCACGTCGCCGCTGAAGCCGTCCTTCTGCTGCGCGTTGGCCACGGCCGACCGCAGCACCTTCTCGATGTCCATCGCGATGCCCTTGCGCGTGAAGCGCAGGGTCGACAGCGCCTTGTTCACATCCTTGCCGCGGATCAGGCCCAGCACGAGGCCGGCCTTCTGCGCGGATGTCCGCACGTAGCGCGCCGTGGCTCGGGCTTCAATCATCACGCGCCTCCCGCTTTCGGCGCCGAGGCGGGACCGCTCGGCGCGGCGGTCGCCGCCTTCTCGGCCACGCGCGTCGTGTGGCCCTTGAACAACCGCGTCGGCGCGAACTCACCCAGCTTGTGGCCGACCATGTTCTCGGTCAGGTACACGGGCACGAACTTCTTGCCGTTGTGCACCGCGAGGGTGTGCCCCACCATCTCGGGGATGATCGTCGAGCGGCGCGACCAGGTCTTGATGACCTTCTTCTCGCCGACGCGATTCATCACCTCGATCTTCTCGAGGAGGTGGGTGTCGATGAACGGACCCTTCTTGAGCGATCGACCCATTACTTCTGTCTCCGCTGCACGATGAACTTGTCGGTGGCCTTGTGGTTCCGCGTCTTGTAGCCCTTGGTCGGCATGCCCCACGGCGACACCGGGTGCCGGCCGCCCGAGGTCTTGCCCTCGCCGCCGCCGAGCGGGTGGTCGACCGGGTTCATCGCCACGCCGCGCACGTGCGGACGCTGGCCCAGCCACCGGCTGCGTCCGGCCTTCCCCACCGACACGTTCTCGTGGTCCAGGTTGCCCACCTGCCCGATCGTCGCGTAGCACTCGACCAGGATCTTCCGGATCTCGCCGGACGGCATCTTCAGCGAGGCGTACTCGCCTTCCTTGGCGACCACCTGTACCGACGACCCGGCGCTGCGCGCGATCTGCCCGCCCTTGCCGGGCCTGAGCTCCACGTTGTGCACCAGCGTGCCGAGCGGGATGCTCTTGATCGCCATGGCGTTCCCCGGCAGGATGTCCACCGCGTCGCCCGCCACGATGCTGTCGCCCACTTTCAGCCCCGACGGCTGCAGGATGTACCGCTTCTCGCCGTCCGCGTAGGTCACCAGCGCGATCCGCGCGGACCGGTTCGGGTCGTACTCCACCGTCGTGACCGTCGCGGGAATCCCGCGCTTGTCGCGCTTGAAGTCGATGATGCGGTACGCCCGCTTGTGGCCGCCGCCGCGCCACCACGAGGTGAGCTCGCCGACGTTGTTGCGGCCGCCCGTGCTCCGCAGCGGCTCGACCAGCGGCTTGTGGGGCCGATCCGTCGTGATCTCGTCGAACGCCTGCACGGTCTGGAAGCGCCGGCCGGGCGACGTCGGGTTGTACTTGCGAATGGGCATGATTACGCGCCCTCCAGGAACTCGGGAATCTTCGCGCCCTCGCGCAGCTTCACGTACGCCTTCTTCCAGTCGGACCGCCGACCGGCGAACCGGCCCTGCCGCTTCACCTTGCCGTGCGTGATGCTCGTCCGGATCGCCGCGACCTTCGACCCGAGGAGCTGCTCGACGGCCTGCCGGATTTCCACCTTGTTCGCCCGGACCGCCACCTCGAACACGATCGTCCGGCCGTCCTCGCGCAGGATCGACGTCTTCTCGGTGATCAGCGGACGACGAATCACGTCGGTCAGCTTCATGACGCCAGCGCCTCCTGCAGCCGTTCCACCGCGCGCCGGGTCATCACCACGCGCACCGCGTCGGCCACCGTCCGCGCCGTCAGCCGGCTCGACGCGACCATGGCCACGCCGGGAATGTTCCGCAGCGACCGATCGAGGTTGTCGTCCACGGCGGTGTCCACGAGCACGGCCTTGCCCGTGACACCCAGCCGCGCCAGCAGCGCCGTCGCCGCCTTGGTCTTCACCTCGGCCGCCGACAGCTCCTCCACCACGATCACCGCGCCGGCCTGCAGTTTCTCGGCGAGCGCCGCGCGGAGCGCGCCGCGCTCCACCTTCTTCGGCAGCGCGAAGTCGTAGCTGCGCGGCGTCGGCCCGAACACGGTGCCGCCCTTGCGCCACAACGGGTTCCGGATCTCGCCCACCCGCGCGCGGCCCGTGCCCTTCTGCCGCCACGGCTTCTTGCCGCTGCCGCTCACGAGCGCGCGGTTCTTGGTCATGTGCGTGCCGCGGCGCTTCGCCGCGTTCTCGTGCACGACCGACGTCCAGATCAGGTCGGCGTTGACGCGCCCGCCGAACGTCTCGTCCGAAACGTCGAGGCTGCCGACCTTCTGGTTCTCGCTGTTGACGATATCGAGCTGCATGGCTACTTCTTGCCCTTCTTCGGCTTCTCGACCTGCGCCACCTTGAGCTTCTTGGCCGCGATGGCCTTGCGCACGACGACGTAGGCCGTCGGCGCGCCCGGAATCCCGCCCTCGACGAGCAGCAGGTGGTTCTCCGGGTCGACCTTCAGCACCTTCATGTTGCGGATGGTCACGCGGTCCGCGCCCATCCGGCCCGCCCCGCGCATGCCCTTCACGACGCGCGAGGGAAACGACGAGGCGCCGATCGAGCCGGGCGCGCGGTGAAACATCGACCCGTGGCTCGCCGCGCCGCCGGCGAAATGATGCCGCCGCACGACGCCCTGGAAGCCCTTGCCGCGGCTCGTCCCGATGATGTCCACGCGCTCGCCGTGCTGGAAGATCGACACGAGCACCGCATCGCCCGCCTTCGCGGCGTCGCCGCCGGGCGCCACGTGCACCTCGCGCCGCACCTTCGTCGGCGGCACGTTCGCCTTCTTGTAGTGGCCGGCGAGGGGCTTGCCGACCTTGGCCGGCCGGTCCTCGACCAGGCCGAGCTGCACGGCCTCGTAGCCGTCGGTCGCGACCGACTTCGCCTGCACGACCACGCACGGCCCGGCCTTGATGACCGTCGCCGGGTGCACGGTGCCGTCCTCGTCGAACAGCTGCGTCATGCCGACTTTCCTGCCGATGATGCCCGTGACCATGACTACTTGTGCTCCTTGCCGAACGCCTTGATCTCGACGTCGACACCCGCCGGCAGATCCAGCTTCATCAGCGCGTCCACCGTCTGCGGCGTCGGCTCGAAGATGTCGATGAGCCGCTTGTGCGTGCGGATCTCGAACTGCTCCCGCGACTTCTTGTCGACGTGCGGCGAACGCAGCACGGTCCACTTGTTCTTCGAGGTCGGCAGCGGAATCGGGCCCGCCAGCCGCGCGCCGGTCCGCTTGGCCGTCTCCACGATCTCCGACGTGGACTGGTCGAGCACCCGGTTGTCGTACGCCTTGAGGCGAATCCGAATCTTGTCGCTGAAGGATGCCGTTGCCATATCTCTTGTCCTACTTGCCCTGGATGCGGGCGACCACTTCCTCGACCACGTTCGGTGGCGCCTGTTCGTAGCGATCGAAATGCATCGAGTACGTCGCGCGGCCCTGCGTGCGCGACCGGAGGTCGGTGGCGTAGCCGAACATCTCCGACAGCGGCACCCGCGACTGGATGATCTGCGTGCCGCCGCGATCCTCCTGCGACTGAATCTGCCCGCGCCGGCTCGCGAGGTTGCCGATGACGTCGCCCATGTAGTCCTTGGGCACCACCACCTCGACCCGCATGATCGGCTCGAGCAGCACGGGCTTCGCCTTCTTGGCCGCGTCCTTGAACGCCATCGACCCGGCAATCTTGAAGGCCATCTCCGACGAGTCGACGTCGTGATACGAGCCGTCGTACAGCTCGATGCGCACGTCGTCGATCGGGTAGCCGGCCAGGATGCCGTGCGTGAGCGCTTCCTTGATCCCCTCGTCCACCGGCTTGATGAATTCCTTGGGGATCGAGCCGCCGACGATCTCGTTCTCGAAGATGTAGCCGCTGCCGGGCTCGCCCGGGAAGAGGTGGATCTTCACGTGGCCGTACTGGCCGCGGCCGCCGGTCTGCTTGGCGTACTTCATCTCGCCGTCGGCCGGGCGCGTGAGCGTTTCCTTGTAGGCGACCTGCGGCTTGCCGACCATCGCCTCGACGCTGAACTCGCGCTTCAGCCGGTCGACGATGATCTCGAGGTGCAGCTCGCCCATGCCGTGAATGATCACCTGGCCGGTCTGCTGGTCGGTGTTCACGCGGAACGTCGGATCCTCCGCCATCAGCTTCTGGAGGCCGACGCCCAGCTTCTCCTGATCCACCTTCGTCTTGGGCTCAATCGCCAGCGAGATGACCGGAATCGGGAAGTCCATCGACTCGAGGACGATCGGCGCCTTTTCGTCGCAAATCGTGTCGCCCGTGCTCACGCTCTTGAGCCCCACGCAGGCCGCGATGTCGCCCGCGTAGACTTCCTTGATCTCTTCGCGCTTGTTGGCGTGCATCTTCAGCAGCCGGCCGATGCGCTCGGTGCGCTGCTTGCTGGAGTTGTACGCCGACGAGCCCGCGGTGAGGACGCCCGAGTAGATCCGGATGAAGGTGAGCTGGCCGACGAACGGATCGGTCATGATCTTGAACGCCAGCGCCGAGAACGGCGCGTCGTCGGACGCCGCACGCAGAATCATCGTCGGCTCGGACTTGTTCGGATCCAGGCCCTCCATCGGCGGCACGTCGAGCGGCGACGGCAGGTAGTCGACCACCGCGTCGAGCATGGGCTGCACGCCCTTGTTCTTGAACGCGGACCCGCAAATCACGGGCACGAAGGCCGGCTCCGACCCCGAGTGCACCGAGCTCAGCACGCGCTTGCGCAGCGCGGCCTTGATCTCGGCCTCCTCGATCGGCTGGCCGTGCAGGTATTTCTCGAGGATCTTGTCGTCGACCTCGCTGACCTTTTCGATCAGCTGCTCGCGGTACTGCCGGGCTTCTTCCTGATACTCGGCGGGGATGTCCGACTCGATGTAGTCGGCGCCCATCGTCTCGTCCTTGTAGGTGATCGCCCGCATCTTCACGAGGTCGACCACGCCGAGGAACTTGTCTTCCGAGCCGATGGGGATCTGGATGGCGACCGGGTTGGCTTCGAGCTTGGTGATGATCTGCTGGAAGGTGCGCTTGAAGTCGGCGCCGATGCGGTCCATCTTGTTCACGAAGCAGATGCGCGGCACGCGGTACTTGTCGGCCTGGCGCCACACGGTCTCCGACTGCGGCTCCACGCCGGCGACCGCGTCGAACACCGCCACGGCGCCGTCGAGGACGCGCAGCGAGCGCTCCACCTCGGCGGTGAAGTCCACGTGGCCCGGCGTGTCGATGATGTTGATGCGGTGCTCGCGCCAGAAGCAGGTCGTGGCGGCGGAGGTGATCGTGATCCCGCGCTCCTGCTCCTGCTCCATCCAGTCCATGACGGCCGTGCCTTCGTGCACCTCGCCGATTTTGTACGTAATCCCGGTGTAGAACAGGATCCGTTCTGTCGTCGTCGTCTTCCCGGCATCAATATGGGCCATGATGCCGATGTTCCGTGTTTTCGCGAGGGCGACTTGCCTTGGCACGACTGATCCCTAATCCCTAGTCCCTGATCCCGAGTTACCAGCGGTAATGCGCGAACGCCTTGTTCGCTTCGGCCATGCGGTGCGTGTCTTCGCGCTTCTTCACCGCGCCGCCGCGCAGGTTCGAGGCGTCCATGAACTCGTTGGCGAGCTTCTCTTCCATCGTCTTGCCGTCGCCGCGCGAGCGCGCGAAGCTCACCAGCCAGCGGATGCTCAGCGAGAGGCGGCGGCTCGGGTTCACCTCGACGGGCACCTGGTAGTTCGACCCGCCGACGCGCCGCGACTTCACCTCGAGGCTCGGCTTGACGTTGTCGACCGCCTTCTTGAACACCTTGAGCGGGTCGTCGCCGGTCTTGTCCTTGATGATGTCGAAGCTCTTATAGAAGATGTGCTCCGCCGTGCTTCGCTTGCCGCCGCGCATGATGGTGCTGATGAACTTGGTGACGAGCGCGCTCTGGTAGAGCGGGTCCGCCGGGGTAACGCGCTTCGAAATGACTCGTCTGCGTGGCATGGCTAAGCCTTCTTCGGACGCTTCGCGCCGTATTTCGACCGGCCCTGCATGCGCCCCTGAACGCCGACCGCGTCCAGCGTGCCGCGCACGACGTGGTAGCGCACGCCCGGCAGATCCTTCACGCGGCCGCCCCGGATGAGCACCAGCGAGTGCTCCTGCAGGTTATGGCCGACGCCGGGAATGTAGGTGGTGACCTCGATGCCGTTCGTCAGACGCACGCGCGCGACCTTGCGCAACGCCGAGTTCGGCTTCTTCGGCGTCTGGGTAAAGACGCGCACGCACACGCCACGCTTCTGCGGGCTGTTCTGGAGCGCCGGGCTTTTGGTCTTGCTGACGATCTTCTTCCGCCCCGCGCGAACGAGCTGGCTGATAGTCGGCATGAGCTTCCGTTCAACATCGGCGTCCGTCACAAATACCCACACGCTCGGCCGCGGACGCCCGCGCGGGCCGATGTGGTTGCTTCAGGCCTTGAAGCCGCGAGGCTTGGCACCTGAAAACGCGTTACCCTATGGTTCGAATGTGTCGCGACGGACGGTCTTGGGAGACTCTTCCTGCGAGGTTGACGACTAGATAGGGTGTCCTAGCGTCAACAGAACCTGACGAATATAGCATGCCGTCACGGACACCCGCAACTGCCGCGCAAACGGGCGAGGCTCCAACGGGCGCCGCCAGCCCTCACCCGGCCACCCCCCTCCACGATTTCAGATATATTGATGTTCCGGTGGCCCGCCGCCGCTGCGATCTATAGAGGTGTCAGCATGATGCCGAGGATCCTCGTTTCGTCCTCCCCGCCATCGGGGCCCTGGCGCTCGCCGCCGGCCTCTCGCCCCTCCCGGTCCATGCCCAGGCGCCGCTGATCGGACCCGCCCGTGTTGGCCCGTTCGTGGGGACCGCCAGCGGGGCGGGAAGCACCTTGTTCGCCCGGCCGATCCAGCCGCTGACGGCCGCCCAGGCCCCGCAGGCCCCGGCCGCCCCGACCAACCTGCAGGTCCTCCCGAAGGACATCGCCCGCGCCGACCTGCTCGCCACGATGCGCAGTTTTACGCAGGCCCTCGGCGTCGACTGCACCTACTGCCACGTCCGGGAGGGCCGCGGCGGCCGGAACGACATGGCCTCCGATGAAAAAGCCACGAAACTGACTGCCCGCGTGATGATGCGGATGGTCGACCACGTCAACGAGACCCTGGCCTCGGACCTCGGCAAGCCCGCCGCCGACGTCGTGAAGGTCGAGTGCGCCACGTGCCATCGCGGGCAGGCGATTCCCAAGGTGGAGCCGCCTGCGGCCCCGCCCGCGGCCGCACGGTAGGGCCGAGACGCCATGGACAGGCTGGTCCGGATCGTTCGCGACCGCGGGTTGAGGCTGGGCCTCGGCCTCGCCATCGCGGTGGCGATCCCGACGGGCCTGCTCTTTTACTTCCAGTTCCAGTCGCTCGAGGCCCTCGGGCGCAGCTCGTCGGTCGTCCTCACGCAGCTCAGCCAGGAAACCGCGGACGGCCTCGCCAACACCATCGTCGACTCGCTGAAGGCCCCGTTCATGGAAGGCCTGCTGCGCACGACCCAGGCGCAGACCGAGCCGCTCAACCTGCCCTTCATCCAGAGCGCGTTCGAGGGCGCCCTCGATCGCAGCGCGTTCGTCACGCGCTTCTACGTCTGGTCGGACGAAACGGACCAGCACCGCGGACAGCTGCTCGCGTACAATCGCCGCGAGCCCGACTTCGAGATCAATCCGCCCGAGTCGACGGTGCTCGTCGACAAGGTGCGCGAGCTCTCGGCGCAGAAGCGGGCGCCGATCGTGTTCACGATGACCGACGCCGGCCGCGAGTACTACGTCCAGGCGCAGCTGCGCTTCACGTATCCCTCGCGCGACCGGCTCACGAGCTTCGTGGCCTTTTCGGTCGACGCCCAGAGCCTGCGGTCGGAGTTCTTCCCGGCGCTGCTCGCGACGCGCGCCCACGCGTGGCCGGCGCCCACCGGCTTCCCGCCGCTCGTCGTCACGCTCATCGACGACCAGGGGCAGGTCGTGTACCCGCCGGGCGGGACGGCGCCTCGGACGTACGTGGATGAGCGCGAGATCCCCCTGGTGTTCCTCGATCGCGAGCTGTTCCGCCTCGCGGGCACGGTGGACACCTCGGGCGCCGACAGCCCCGGCGCGGCCGTCTGGCGGCTGCGCACGGGATACGGCGACCAGACGATTCCGGAGATCATCGCCGCCCGCGCGGCGCCGATCCGGGCCATCATGACCGTGCTCGCCGTCGTGCTCGCGCTCGGCGTGTTCTTCGTGTCACGCGCCGCCGCGCGCGAAGTCCGGCTGGCCGAGATGAAGGCGAACTTCGTCTCGAGCGTGTCGCACGACCTGAAGACGCCGCTGGCGCTGATCCAGCTCTTCGCGGAGACGCTCGAGCTGGGACGACTGAAGAACACGGACCGCCAGCAGGAGTACTACCGCGTCATCAACGCGGAGGCGCGGAAGCTGACGCGGCGGATCAACAACCTCCTCGATTTCTCCAAGATCGAGGCCGGCCTGCGCCAGTACAAGCGCGAGCCCGAGGATCTCGCCGAGATCACGCGCCGCGTGCTGGAGTCGCTCGACAGCCAGTTCCGCCAGAGCCGTTTCACGGTGACGACGAAGATGGCGCCCGACGTGCCGCCCGTGATGGTGGACGTCGAGGCCGTCGAGCAGGCGCTCGAGAACGTGATCTCGAACGCGATCAAGTACTCCCCCGAGCGGCACGAGATCCTGGTGGAGGTGGACGCGGCGGGCGGCTACGGCCGCGTGCGCGTCACGGATCACGGCATCGGCATCCCGCCGCGTCTGCAGCGGCAGATCTTCCGGAAGTTCTACCGCGTCCAGGAGGACGCCCGGAAGGGCGCCCAGGGCACCGGCCTCGGCCTGGCGATCGTCGACCACATCATGCGCGCGCTCGGCGGCTCGGTCGCCGTCGAGAGCGAGCCGGGGCGCGGCAGCACGTTCACGCTCAATTTCCCGGTGTATCGAGGCGAGGCACATGGCAGCGAAACGGATACTGGTGATCGAGGACGAACCGCAGATGTTGCTCGGTCTGCGTGACAACCTCGAACTCGAAGGCTACGAGGTGCTCACGGCGGCGGACGGCGAGGACGGACTCGCCAAGGCGATCTCGAGCGCGCCCGATCTGGTGCTGCTCGACATCACGCTCCCGAACAAGAACGGGTTCGACGTGTGCCGCGAGCTGCGCGCCCGGGCGAACCCCACGCCGGTCGTGATGCTCACGGCCCGCTCCCAGGAAACCGACAAGGTGCTCGGCCTCGAGCTCGGCGCCGACGACTACGTCACCAAGCCGTTCAGCATCACCGAGCTCCTCGCGCGCGTCCGCGCCGTGCTCCGCCGCGGCGGCGCGCGGCCCACGGGCCTCGAGACCTGCCGCATCGGCGACGTCGAGATCGACTTCCGCACCCACCAGGCGCACCGCGGCGCCGAGCGCCTCGACTTCACCGCCCGCGAGTTCGACCTGCTCCGCTACCTGGTCGCCCACAAGGGCGAGGTGGTCACGCGCGAGCAGATCCTGAACGAGGTCTGGGGCTACGAGGAGTCGCCGACCACCCGCACCATCGACAACTTCGTGGCCAAGCTGCGGCAGAAAGTGGAACGGTCGCCGCGCGAGCCCGAGCACATCCTGACCGTGCACGGGACCGGCTACAAGTTCGTCGGCTGACGCTAGGCTCCCGAGCCGGACACCGGGAGCCGCGCGAGCACGTGGTCCCGCACCCAGCGGGCGTCCCACCACTCGAGCGGATTGACGGGCACGCCGTCCAGGAACAGCCCGAAGTGCAGGTGGTCGCCGCCGGCCAGCCCGGTCGCGCCGCTGCGGCCGATGATGTCGCCCTTCGTCACGGCCTGCCCGGGTTGGACGTCGATCTGGCTCAGATGCCCATAGAGCGACAGCAGCCCCGCCCCATGGTCGATGATGACGGCGTTCCCGTAGATCCCGAAGTACTCGGCCAGCATCACGCGACCGGTGTTGCCGGCCTCGACGGGCGTGCGCGCGACCACCGAGAGGTCGAACCCGACGTGATCCTGCCGATCGACGATCTCGCCGCCGTAGACGTACGCCCGGTGGTCGGCGAACACGGCCTCGACCTGGGAGTTGCTGAGCTGCACGAACGCGCCGTCCCATAGGAACTGCGGCGCGGACCGTTTCGCCAGCTCGGCGATCGCCGCGTGGTTGACGCGGCGCAGGTTCGCGTTGATCTCCACGTAGTTCTTGACGAGGCTTCCCTGGTCCCGCACCGACGGGGTGTGCGACATGATCTCGGTGACCACCTTGTTCAGGAACGCGTCGTCCAGCTCGATGGTCCGGCTGCGGAACGTCTTCGGAATCACCTGGTGCGGCACGTCCACGGCGGTCTCGTTGCCGGCGGCGTCCCGGGCCAGCAGCCGGATCGGCGTGTCGGGCGGCTGGTCGTAGGCGAGCGCGAAGAGCGCGATCCAGGTGTCGCCGTTCCGGACGCCGGGGAAGAAGTGCTCGCCCACCTGCACGCCGTGGACCAGACCCTCCGGCTGATTGTCGTCGACCGTGTAGGCGACGCACTCCGACCCGCCCTGGTTGATGTAGTGCAGTCCGGGAGCCGCGTCGAGTCGGGGCGGCGTCACATCGACGGTGAACGCCTTCGTGAGCGTCGCTTCGTTGCCGCGTCCCAGGCGGCGCAGCGCGGCGTCGGTCGCCGTCACGGACAGTTCGGCCGGCCCCTCCGCCAGCCCGCCCGCCGCTTCGATCAGCGCACCGACGTCGTAGGTGTGTTCGGCCACGGCGTCGAACGCGTCGTCGGCCAGCACGGCGTCGCGATCGCCTTGCCGCAGGTGAATAGCGACGTGCCGCAGGCCCGCACCCGGATCCGACACGGCGACGGCGATGTGTGGATTCCGGCCGACAAGGGTGATGTCCGGCGTGATGGTGACGGCCGGCGCCGAGCCTTCCCACCGCCGGTACGTGGAGGCGGCGGCGCCGACGAGCACGACGAGGACCGCGACGAGCAGCAGGCGCTTCATGCCCCTAGGTACCACACTCGGGCGCCCGGCGGAAATATGGCGAACGGTTTATCGTTGAGCCTAACGGCCAACCGCTAACGGCTACTCGTCCAGTCGAACTGCGCGACGACGGCCGTGCAGTTGTCGTGGCTGCCGCGCTCGATCGCGGCGGCGACCAGGCGCGCCGCCAGCGCGCGAGGCTCGCCCGCGTGCCCGCCCCCGAACACGATCCGCGACAGCTCGCCCTCGTCGAGCGTGTCGTGCACGCCGTCGGTCGTCAGCACCAGCAGTTCCCCGCCCTCCAGCGTCTCTTCCACGACGTGCACGTCGGTGCCGATCCGCGAGCCGACGACGTTGGTGAGCGCGCCGCGCATGGGATGGTGGCGGAAGCGGGAAGCATCGGCCGACGGCTCGCGCGAGAGCAGCGTCGCCATCCACGAATCGTCTTCGGTGAGGAGACGCAGGCAGCCGCGCCCCGCGACGTAGAGACGGCTGTCCCCGACGTGCGCCACGGAGAGGCGGGTGCCAGCGACGAGCGCGCTCACCACCGTCGTGCCCATCCCCACCAGCCCGGTTCCGGTGACGGCGGCTTCGAGGACGCGGAGGCCGGCGAGCTGAATCGCGGTCCGCAGAAGGTTGCCCGGCTCGGAGAGCGTCTTGTCGAAGCCCATCGGCCAGGGATCCGAGGCCGGCTCGGACGGCCGCGCGCGCTCGCGGACGGCCTCGCGCACGGCATCGACCGCCAGGCGCGCCGCGACTTCCCCGCCCTGGTGCCCGCCGATGCCGTCGGCCACCACGCAGAATCCGAGGTCTTCCTCGATCGCGAAGCAATCTTCGTTGGTCGGCCGCGTCCGACCCCGGTCGCTGACCCCGTACGCTCTGAGCACGCTCTCGCCCCGGCAGTGTGATCCGGCCGGCCCCGCGCCGACACCCGTCACGTCTCGTGGACTATCGGCCCGCCGGGTGAGCGCCTGTATAAGAAATGCTGTGCAGTCGGCGGAGATCGTGGTCCGGGAGGGCGAGGCCGAAGCGCTCGGTGAGCAGCGACGCGTAGTCGGTGAGGCCGGCGAGCGCTGCTGGTCGAGGCAGCGCTCGTCGAATTCGCCGAGCATCCGTTCGCGCAGCGTGAACGCGTACTGCGGCCGCCACGCGCCCGCCCCGTCGCGGCGCTCGAGGCACCAGCCGTCCGTGGACTCCGCGGCCTCGACCAGGCGGAACGCCTGCCCGGCCGGCTCGACGACCCGCCCCGCGACGAGCGGGACCGGTTCGAGGAACGAGTCTCCGAAGCCGACGTCGGCGATCCACGAGCGCACGTCGCCCTCGGCGGGGGGCCGGCCGTCCGGCAGGCCCACTCTGAGCACGAGGTGGTCGAACTCCGGGCTGAAGGTGCCATCGGACCGCGCCACCCTGGCTGACAGGAGCGTGGCGCGAAAGCCCAGCTCCCCGAGCAGCCACGCGAACAGGCCGTTCAGTTCGTAGCAGAAGCGCCGCGTCGATCGGCGGCGATTTTGGCGAAGAGGTGCGCCACGGGCAGGTCCCGGAGCGTGATCCATTCGGGATCGCGCGGCCCCCCGAACCCGATGCGCTGCAGATAGCGGCCGGCGTCGCGGGCCATGCCCCACTCTGCCACAGAGCGGGCGGCGTAAGATGGAGTCGATGAGCGATCGCGCGCTGAACCACATCGGCGGCCGGTGGGCATGGCCCGAGGGCGCCCCGTCGATTGCCTCACGCAACCCGGCGGACTGGCGCGAGGTCGTCGCCACCACGCCCGACTCGCCCGTCTCCAGCGTGGATGCGGCCGTCGCGGCCGCCCGTGCGGCGCTGCCCGGCTGGCGGCGGACGCCGCCGCCCCGGCGCGGCGACCTGATCCGGCGCGCGGCGGAGATTCTCACGCGCGAGAAGGATCGCCTCGGCCATCTGGTGAGCCGCGAGATGGGCAAGCCGCTGGCCGAGGGCCTGGGCGACGTGCAGGAAGCGATCGACATGGCCCACCTCGCCGCGGGCGAGGGCCGGCGGCTCTACGGCGAAACGGTGCCGTCGGAGCTGCCCGACAAGCTGGCGCTCACGTTCCGGGAGCCCGTCGGCGTCTGCGGCCTGATCACCCCGTGGAACTTCCCCACCGCGATTCCCGCGTGGAAGGGCTTCCACGCGCTGATCTGCGGCAACACGTTCGTCCTGAAGCCGGCCGAGGACGTGCCGGCCTGCGCCGCCGAGTTCGTGACGTGCCTCGAGGAGGCCGGCTTCCCGTCCGGCGTCGTGAACCTCGTGCAGGGCCGCGGCGAGATTGTCGGGGCCGCGCTCGTCGATCACCCCGGCGTCGATCTCATCTCCTTCACGGGCTCGTCGGAAGTCGGCGCGCGCGTCGGCGGGCGGTGCGCGGCGCGACACGCGAACGTCAGCCTCGAGATGGGCGGGAAGAACGCGCAGATCGTCATGGGGGACGCCGACCTGGATCTGGCGCTCGACGGCGTGCTCTGGGGCGCCTTCGGCACGGCCGGCCAGCGCTGCACGGCCACCAGCCGGCTGATCGTCGACCGCGCCGTGCACGACGAGTTCCTCGGCCGCCTCTGCGAACGCGCGGGGCGCCTGCGGCTCGGCGCCGGCACGGACGCGTCCACCGAGGTCTGCCCGCTCGTAAACGAGCAGCAGTTCGATCGCGTGATGGGCTACATCCAGACCGGCGTCGCCGAGGGCGCCCGCCTCGTGCTCGGCGGCCATGATGCCCGGCGCGATGGCCGCGAGCACGGCTGGTTCGTCGAGCCGACGATCTTCGCCGGCGTCACGCCCCGGATGCGGATCTTCCGCGAGGAGATCTTCGGACCGGTGCTCTCCGTGGTGCCGGCCGGCTCGCTCGACGAGGCGGTCCGCCTGCTGAACGATTCCGCCTACGGCCTGTCGTCGTCCATCTATACGCGCGACGTGAACGCCGCCCTCCACGCCGTGCGAGAGATCGAGGCGGGCATCGTGTACGTGAACGGCCCGACCATCGGCGCCGAGGTGCAGCTCCCGTTCGGCGGGGTGAAGAAGACGGGCAACGGCCATCGCGAGGCCGGGCGCACCGGCCTCGACATCTTCAGCGAGTGGAAGTCGGTCTTCGTGGACTACAGCGGCCGGCTGCAGAAGGCGCAGATCGACGTCGGCTGAGCGCTATTCCGACCGGAGCGACTCGAGGGGCGCCACGCGCGCCGCCCGGCGCGCCGGCAGGTAGCACGCCACGAGCGTCGCCGCGAGCAGCGCGCCCACCGCGGCGGCGAGCGCGACGGGATCGAACGGGCTCACGCCGTAGAGCAGGCCGCCGACCAGCTGGCCGACGCCGGCGGCGAGCAGCACGCCGACGAGCAGCCCGGCGGCCGCCGTGCGGAACCCCTCCCCGACCACCAGCCTGATCACGTCGCCCGGTGTGGCGCCGAGGGCCAGACGGATGCCGAGCTCACGGGTCCGGCGCGACACGTCGTACGCCTTGAGGCCGTAGACGCCGAGCGCCGCCAGGAACAGCGCGAGGCCGCCGAAGGTCGCGAACGTCACCGCGCCGGCGCGCACGGCCCATTCCGAGATGCTGGCGTCGCGGTGCATCGTGAGCGTGCGCGCCGTCAGGATCGGCAATCGCGCGTCGAGGTCGCGCAACTCGCGCTGCAGCGTGCCGAGCATCGCGCGATCGTCGACCGTCGGCGCGGTGCTGACGTGCAGGGTCATCGCGGCCCGGAAGTGCGGGCCGAGCGACACGTACACGTGCGGCCGCGGCTCGATCTCGAACAGGTCGTTGCGCACGGTGGGCACGACGCCCTCGATCTGCAGGGTCTCGGCGTCGGCGCCTTGGCGCACGCGGATCTGGAAGAGCCGCCCGAGCGGGTCCTCGTCCCCGAACAGCTGCCGCGCGAGCTGCGTGTCGATCACCGCCGGGTGCGAGCCGGCCGCCGGCTCGTCCTCCGACGGCAGGAACCCGCGGCCGCGGAGCACGGGCAGCCGCAGGGTGTCGAAGTAGCCGGCGCTGACGATCGTGTACTCGGCGGCGACGCTCAGGTCGCGGCCCGGCAGTGTGACGGTGCCATCTTCGCTCAGATCGCCGAATGGCACGGCCGACGCGAGGCTGGCCTGATCGACGCCAGGCGTCGCGCGGACGCGGTCGAGCACGCGCTGGAACGCCGCACGCGTGCCGGCCTCGTCGTATCCGGCGAGGCTCGGATCGAGATCGATCACCAGTTCGTGCGCGATCGGAAAGCCCGGGTCCGCCGCGGCGGCCCGCAGGGCCGAGCGCGTGAACAGCGCGCCGACGGCGACGAGCGCCAGCGAGACGGCGAGCTGGCCGGCGACGAGCAGACGCCCGCGGCGCCGCCCGGTCACGCGCGTCGCGTCGTCCCGCGCGTCGGCCAGCGCCGCCGGGCGCGAGAGCGCCCACGCGGGGCCGAGGGCGAAGAACACGGTGCTCAGGATCGCGAAACCGCCCGCGGCGAACAGCGTGCGGGACGACGGCTCGACGATGAGCGCGACGCCGAGCGGCAAGGCGGTCGAGAGCCAGAGCGTCAGCGCGCCCGTCGCCCACCGCGCGAACACGATGCCGGCGAGCGCGCCCCCGAGCGAGAGCAGGAAGCCCTCGGCGACCATCTGCTGGACGATCCGGCGGCGGCTGCTGCCGAGGGCCTGGCGGATGGCCATCTCGTGGCGCCGGGACGCGCCGCGCGCGAGGAGCAGGTTCGCCAGGTTGAGGCACGCGACGAGAAGGACGAGCGCGGACATCAGCAGGAGCAGCGTTGAAGTGGTCGACGTCCAGCGCTCGGTGAGCGGCCGTGAGGCGACCGAGAGCCGCGGCAGGCTGGCCAGGATGAACGTCCGCCGGCCTTCCGGGCCTGGCAGCTCGGCCTCGAGCTCACGCGCCGAGCGCTCGAGGCCCTGCTCGGCCGCCGCCCGCGACAGGCCGGGCTTGAGCGCGCCCGCGATGTTGAGCGCGTAGTTGCGGCGCCCCCCCAGGCCGCCCGCCCCCTGCTGGAACATGTCGTTCACGAGCACGTCGTAGGCGCCCAGCGGGAACCACCACTCCGGCGAGAGGATCGTGAACGTGCCGGCGAACCCCTTCGGCGCGATGCCGACCACCGTGAAGGGCAAGCCGTTGACGTCGACCGTGCTGCCGAGGAACGCCGCGTCGAGGCCGTGGCGGCGCCACTCGGCATAGGACGCGATCGTGACGGACGGCGCCGAGCCGGGCCGCTCCTCCTCGAGCGTGAACGCGCGGCCGGCGGCAAGGCCGACACCGAGCGTCGTGAAGTAGTTCGACGAGGCGAGCTCGACGAAGTTGCGCCTCGTCTCCTCGCCGTTCTTCACGCCCACGAGCGCGAACGTGTGAGCCATGAGGCTCTCGAACACGTCGCCGCGGTCGCGCAGGGCGGTGTATTCGGCGTAGGCGAAATCGCGGTAGGCGTCGGGCTTCTCGCGGTCGCGGTTGAAGACGCCGGTCAGCGTGTCGATGCGGCCCGGCCGCGGTTGGAGGACGAGGGCGTCGACGGCGGTGAAGACGGCGGTGTTGGCGCCGATGCCGAGCGCGAGCACCAGGATCGCGGCGAGGGAGAACGCCGGCGCCCGCCGCAGCAGGCGCAGCGCGTATCGGAAGTCCTGGAGCAGGTTCGCCATGCGGACTAAGACGATCCCGGGCGGTGCCTGGTTCAGAGCACCCGCGGCAATTGCCGCCTCCCCCTCGCGTAAGATGGAGAGAAGGCCCGAACCCGTGACACCCCTGATTCCCGATCAACCCGACACCCCGCGCCTCGTGACGCCGCTGCCGGGCCCGAAGGCCGCCGCGATTGTCGAGCGCGATGGCCGCGTGCTGAGCCCGTCGTACACGCGCGACTATCCGTTCGTGATGGATCACGCGATCGGCCTCGTCGCGGAGGATCCCGACGGCAACCGCTTCCTCGATCTCAGCGCGGGGATTGCCGTCTGCTCGACCGGCCACCGGCACCCGCATGTCGTGGCGGCGATCCACGCGCAGGTCGATCGCTTCCTCCACATGTCGGGCACGGACTTCTACTACGAGCCCGAGGTGGCCGTGGCCGAGCGCCTCGCGGCGGTCGCGCCGTGGCGCGGGCCCTCGCGCGTGCTGTTCACCAATTCGGGCGCCGAGAGCATCGAGGCCGCGTTCAAGCTCGCGCGCCACCATTCCGGACGCCAGCACGTGATCGCCTGCTACGGCGCGTTCCACGGCCGCACGCTGGGCGCCCTGTCGCTGACGGCCAGCAAGGTCGGCCAGCGGCGGCTCTTCACGCCGCTCATTCCCGAAGTCACGCACATCGAGTACCCGAACTGCTACCGCTGCGCGTTCCCGGGCGCGGCGTCGAGGGAGACGGGCTGCTGCGACCAGGGCCTCCGCGAGCTCGAGGACGTGGTCTTCCGCAAGCTCGTATCCCCTCGCGACGTGGCCGCGATCTTCGTCGAGCCCATCCAGGGCGAGGGCGGCTACATCGTGCCGCCGGCCTCGTTCCTGCGCGGCCTCCGGCGCATCTGCGACGAGCACGGCATCCTGCTCGTCTGCGACGAGGTGCAGTCCGGCATGGGGCGCACCGGGAAGATGTTCGCCGTCGAGCACTTCGGCGTCGAGCCCGACATGATCACGGTCGCCAAGGGCATCGCGTCGGGCCTGCCGCTCGGCGCGCTCGTGACGCGCGCCGACGTCATGACCTGGGGCCGCGGCGCGCACGCCTCGACGTTCGGCGGCAACCCGGTCGCCTGCGCCGCCGCGCTGGCGACGATGGATCTGCTCGAGGGCGGCCTCCTCGCGCACACCGCCGAGGTGGGCGCGTACCTGAAGGACCGGGCGCGCGCGCTCATGGATCGCCACCACGCGATCGGCGACGTCCGCGGGCTGGGGCTGATGATCGGGCTGGATTTCGTGAAGGATCGCGGCACGCGTGAAGGCGACGCGGACACCCGCAACCGCGTCGTGCAGGAGGCGTTCCGCCGGGGCCTGCTGGTGCTCGGGGCCGGCGAGAGCACGCTGCGGCTGTGCCCGCCGCTCGTGATCAGCCGCGCCCAGGTGGATACGGCGATCGCCATCCTCGACGAGGCGATCGCCGCGGCGGCGTGATCGGCCGCGTCAGAACTCGCGCTTGGGCGCGGTCTGTTCCGGGCCCACGCGCCCCGTCGCGATGTCGGCCTTGAAGTAGTTCTCGCCCTTGATCGGCGCGCCGGCCAGGCGGCGCAGCATCGTCAACTGACCGACGTGATTCAGCGAGTCGGCGATCGGCCCCTGAAACAGCTTGTCGGCGCCCGCGTGCAGCGGCTGGTCCGAGGCGAGGTACGCGTCGAACCTCCCGACGGCCGCGAAGAAGCGCGCGACGTCGTCGTCCCACGCGAGCGGCACGGAGTCCTTCCAGGCGGGCGCGCCCGAGGCCATCGCGTAGGCCCAGTCGTACAGATCACCCATGTGCGCGAGGATCTGCGCGGGCGTGCGCGTGGCGTCGCCGGCGTTGTAGGCCGCGAAGGATGCCGGGGCGCCGCGCAGGGCCTTGCCCCCGCGATACGCGACCGTCGCCACCGTGTGGCGCAGCAACTCCCGTGCCCCGTCGCTCATCTGGTCCTCCCGTCGAACACCACGCTGCAGCACGTCACCGCGCCTTCGGCCTTCTGCAGCTCCGAAACGTCCACCGCCAGCACCTCGAGCCCGCGCGCCTCGATCCGCTGCCGCGTGCGGGGAAACGCCACAGGATAGATCACGCGGCCGCGAATCCGGAGCGAGTTGGCCGCGAACGGCTCCTCGGGATCGACGTCGAGCACCTGGAAGTCCACGAACGGATCGCGGGACACCCAGGCCGGGTTCATCAGCAGCTGCGCGTCGCCGATGTCGCTGACCGCGGACTTCAGGTGCAGGCACCCGTCGAGCGGCACGTCGACGACGACGTACCCGAACGGCTCGAGCGCCTGCCGCAGCTGCTCGCGGCCCGAGGCGTTCGACCGGGTGGACGCGCCGACGAACACGCGGCGCCCCATGACCAGGACGTCGCCGCCGTCGAGCGTGCCCGGGGCCTCGATCCAGCGCGCGGTCCGGAACGGCGCAAGCGCGTCGGCCACCGCCGTCGGCTCGCCGCGCCGCGACTCGGCGCCCGGCCGCGCGACCACGGCGATCTCGTCGACGACCACAGCCGTGTCCTCCACGAACACGGCATCCGGCATCGTGTCGTCCGACTCGAGGCGCCGCACCTCACAGCCCGCGTCGCCGAGGGCGCGCTCGTACGCCGCATGCTGCTCGCGCGCCCGCCGGAGATCGATCGGCTGCCGCGCCAGGTGCGTCAGCTCGCACCGCGCGAAGGCCGGACTGATGTCGCGTGTCAGCGCCACTCGCATCGCACCCAGCACCTAGCACCTAGCACCCAGCACCTAAAGCACCCGAATCATGTCCGATCGCGTGATGATGAACGTCTTGTTGCGCTGGAAGTCCCGCACGAGCACCGCCCGGTTCGTCGGCGTGATCATCGTCGCGAGGAGGTCCACGGGCGTCGAGACGTCGACGAAGGGGAACGCCGGCTCCATGATCGTCTCGACCGGCTCGTTCTTGACGTGCGGATTCTCGAGCAGCGCCTCGTAGAGCCGGCCCTCGCTGAGGGCGCCCACGATGCGCTGGTCGTGGGTGATCGTGACCTGCGAGTAATCGCGCTCGCTCATGATCCTCTGGGCGTGCTCGACCGGCTCGTTGCACTCGATCGACAGCACCTCGCCCGACAGGCCCTTGGCGACGAGGTCGCGCGCCGTCAGGCCCGTCTTCTCGAAGAAGCCCTTCTCGCGCATCCAGTCGTCGTTGAACATCTTGCCCAGGTAGCGCGTGCCGTGGTCGTGGAAGATGACCACGATGAGATCGTCCTTCGTGAAACGATCGGCCATCTGCAGCAGGCCCGCCATCGCCGCCCCGGCCGAGTTGCCCGCGAAGATCCCCTCCTCGCGCGTGATGCGGCGCGTCATGACCGCCGCGTCCTTGTCGGTGACCTTCTCGAAGTGATCGATGACGTCGAAGTCCACGTTCTTGGGCAGGAAGTCCTCGCCGATCCCCTCGGTGATGTACGGGTAGATCTCGTGCTTGTCGAGGATCCCGGTCTCCTTGTACTTCGTGAAGACCGAGCCATAGGTATCGATGCCGAGCACCTGAACGGCGGGATTCCGTTCCTTGAGGTAGCGCCCCGTGCCCGTCGCCGTGCCCCCGGTGCCAACGCCGACCACGAGGTGCGTGATCCGGCCGTCGGTCTGCTCCCAGATCTCGGGGCCCGTCTGCTCGTAGTGCGCGGCCGCGTTGGCCGGGTTGTCGTACTGGTTCGCCTTCCAGCCGTTGGGCGTCTCGGCCTCCAGGCGCGACGACACGGAATAGTACCGAGCGCGGGTCCTCCGGCTCGACGTTCGTCGGGCAGACGATCACCTCGGCGCCGAACGCCCGCAGCGCGTCGATCTTCTCCTTCGACTGCTTGTCCGTCGTCGTGAACACGCACCGGTAGCCCTTCACCACCGCGGCGATGGCCAGGCCCATGCCCGTGTTGCCCGACGTGCCCTCGATGATCGTGCCGCCGGGCTTCAGCGCGCCCGAGCGTTCGGCCTCTTCGATCATCCGGAGCGCCATGCGGTCCTTGATCGAATGGCCCGGGTTGAACGTCTCGAGCTTGACGAGGACCGCGGCCGGGATGCGGCCGCGGGTGAGGCGGTTCACGCGGACGAGGGGGGTATGGCCGATGGTCTCGAGGATGGTCGGGCGGATGTCCACAGTGACCCAAGGATAGCGTGTTGAAGGATAATTCCGCCATGCACTCGGGCGGCTCCCACCGCAGGCTCCCACTGCTCCTGCTCCTGTTCGTCGCGAGCGGCGCCGCCGCCCTCGTCTACGAAATCGTGTGGTTCCAGCTGCTGGAGCTGGTCATCGGCTCTTCGGCCGTGTCGCTCGGCGTTCTGCTGGCGACGTTCATGGGCGGGATGTTCCTCGGCAGCCTGCTGGTGGCGAGGCTCGTCGGCGGCGCGCGCCATCCCCTCCGCGTCTACGCGGCCATCGAACTCGGCATCGGCGTGTGCGGCCTCCTGGTGCTCGCCGGCATGCCGGCCATCGGCGGGCTCTACACCACCGCCGTCGGGCACGGCCTGCCCAGCCTGATCCTCAGGAGCCTCGTCTGCATCGTCTGCCTGCTGCCGCCCACGGTGCTCATGGGGGCGACGCTGCCCGCCGTGTCGCGCTGGCTCGACTCGACACCCGAGGGGTCGTCGCGCCTCGGCCTGCTCTACGCCGCGAACATCGTCGGCGGCGTGCTCGGCTGCGCGGTGGCCGGGTTCTACCTGCTGCGAGTGTTCGACACCGCGATCGCGACGTACACGGCCGTGGCGCTGAACGCGCTGGTGGCGGCGGTCGCCCTCGGCCTCGCGCGGGCGGACCGCCAGGCGCCGGCCAACGCCGACGATCCAGTCACGCCGGAGGCGCCGAACGCGCTGGACGCGCCGCACCGGCTGCCCTTCGTGCTCGCCGCCATCGGACTCTCGGGCCTCGCGGCCCTCGGCGCCGAAGTGGTGTGGACGCGCTTCCTCGCGCTGATGATGGGCGCGACCGTCTACACGTTCTCGATCATCCTCGCCGTGTTCCTGCTCGGCCTGGGCCTCGGCAGCGGCGGCGGCGCCTGGCTCGCCCGGCGCGTGCGGCCGGCGATCGCCCTCGGCTGGTGCCAGCTGGCCGCGGCGATCGGGATCGCCTGGACCGCGTACGCGCTGGCGCGCGTGCTGCCGGGGTGGACCACCGAGGCCGTGACGACCGATCCCTGGACGCTCTTCCGCTTCGATACCCTGCGCTGCCTGTGGGCCATCTTCCCCGCCACGCTGTGCTGGGGCGCGAGCTTCCCCCTCGCGCTCGCCGCGGTGGCGCGCCGGGGCGCCGACCCCGCGCGGACGGTCGGCGCCGTCTACGCGGCGAACACGCTGGGCGCCATCGCCGGCTCCCTCGGCTTCAGCATGCTCGTCGTGCCGGCCGCCGGCACCCAGACCGCCGAGCGCGCGCTGGTCGTCGTGTCGGCGCTGGCCGCGATCGCCGTGCTGATGCCCGCCCTCGACACGATTCGACAGGCCGCGGCGGGGGGCGTCGTCGGCGTCGCGACGGTCGCGGCGGCGCTCAGCGTGCCCGCGCTCCCGCCGATCGTCGTGGCGTACGGCCGCTCGGTCACGCAGGACGAGTCGATCGACGTCCTCTACGTCGGCGAGGGCATGAGCTCATCGGTCGCGGTGACCGAGCTGGCGAACGGCGTGCGCAACTTCCACGTGACCGGCAAGATCGAGGCGTCCACCGAGCCGCAGGACATGCACCTCCAGCGCATGCTCGGCAACCTCCCGGCGCTGCTGCATCCGGATCCGAAATCCGTGCTGGTCGTGGGCTTCGGCGCCGGCGTGACGGCCGGCTCCTTCGTGCCGTACCGAGGCGTCGAGCGCATCGACATCTGCGAGATCGAGCCGCTCATCGTCAGGCACGTCGCGCCGTTCTTCGCCGTCGAGAACCAGCACGTCCTCGACGACCCGCGCGTCACCGTGACCATCGACGACGCGCGGCACTTCGTGCGGACGACCGACCGGACGTTCGACGTGATCACGTCGGATCCCATTCACCCCTGGGTGAAGGGCGCCGCGACGCTGTACACGCGCGAGTACTTCGAGTTCGTGAAGGCGCACCTGAATCCAGGCGGGATCGTGTCGCAGTGGGTGCCGCTCTATGAGAGCTCGACGGACGTGGTGAAGAGCGAGATCGCCACGTTCTTCGACGTCTTCCCGAACGGCACGGTGTGGGCGAACAACAACAACGGGCAGGGCTACGACGTGGTCCTCATCGGCCAGGTGGAGCCGCTGACGATCGACGTGGACGCCATCGACCGGCGCCTGCACGACGCGCGGCAGCCGGACGTCCAGGCCGCGCTCGGCGGCGTGGGCATCGCGTCGGCCGTCGACCTGCTCGGCACCTACGCCGGCCGCGCGACCGAGCTGGGCCCGTGGCTCGCCGGCGCCGTCATCAACCGTGACCGCAGCCTGCGCCTGCAGTATCTCGCGGGGCTCCGCCTGAACACGTACGAAAGCGACGAGATCTACAAGGAGATCGTGAGCTACCGCGCCTTTCCGGACGATCTCTTCGCAGGGGAAGACGACACGCTGCGGCGCCTGCGGCAGGCGATCGAGCAGCAGACGTGGATCGTGGAGTAGTCAGTGCGTCATGGCGTACAGCAGCGCGTCGACGCCCAGCGCGTAGCCGTCCGGCGAGAACTGCAGGAAGAACTCGTGATCCTCGGCCTCGCGCTCCCAGGAGTCGCCGACGTCGGTGTTGTGCGTCATGAGCACCATGATGCGGCCCTGCTCGTTGGCGATCATCCTGAGATCGGCGTGCGGGCTGTCGGCGCCGCGCTCCGACGTGATGAGCCCGCCTGAGCTGCGCCAGAACTGGATGTTCGTGATCTGCGGAATCTTCGTCACGTCGTAGAGCGTGTGCAGGAGCGGGTGGTCGAGCGGCACGTCCTCGATCGGATATTCCGGCAGCACCTGCCCGATCTCGCTCGACCAGGCGCGCCACGCCGGCGTGCCCCAGAAGTCATCCACCCAGAGGAATCCGCCCTTCAGCAGGTACTCGCGAAGCCGCGCGCGTTCCTCCGGGGAGAACGCCAGCGTGCCCACATCGGACGCCGCCACGAACGGGCAATCGAAGAGCGCGTCGTCGGTGGCGTGCACGACCCAGCGGTACGGGTTGCCGTCCTCGTCGTGGCTGATCGGCGTCTTGGTGAGCTCGCCGAGCCGCGTGCTCAGGTTGATGCCCGCGTACGGGTAGTCGGTCGCCCAGCCGACGCCCATGTCCTCGTAGCGGACCTGCGTGTACATCAGCTTGCAGAACGTGAACGCACCGTCCGAGAAGTGTGCGACGGGAGGAAAGACGGGCGGGATGCTGCCCTCGCGGAAGCCGTAGCCGCCGAAACCGCCGCCGCCGCGGCGCCGCTGGCGGCCGAACTGCGCCGACGCCGCCGCGGCGAGCGCCACGACGAGCACGGATGCGATCGCGACCACGAGCCGGCGGCGGCCCGAGAACATGCGTGTAGTCTAGCCCGGATCCATCCCGGGTAGGATGGGCGCTGACGGGGGACGGGGCATGACCAAGGGACGGCTCGAGGCGTTCAGCGACGGCGTACTGGCGATTCTCATCACCATCATGGTGCTGGAGCTGAAGATTCCCGCGGGGGACGTCTGGGCCGCGCTCTCGGCCACGCTGCCGGCGTTCCTGATGTACGTGCTCAGCTTCCTCTACCTCGGCATCTACTGGACGAACCATCACCACCTGCTCCAGGCAGCCCATCGCGTCACCGGCGGCATTCTCTGGGCGAACCTGCACCTGCTCTTCTGGCTCTCGCTGGTCCCGATCACGACGAGCTGGATGGGCGAGCACTGGCGTGAGCCGATCCCGACGGCGGTGTACGGCGTCGTCCTGCTCCTGGCGGGGATTGCCTACTACGTGCTGCAGACGCTGATCGTCAGGGCGGAGGGCCTGGACTCACGCCTGCGCGCGGCGCTCGGCCGGGACCTGAAGGGCAAGATCTCGCCGGTCCTGTATCTGATCGCCGTGCTGCTCGCGTTCGTCAGGCCGGCGGCCGCCGACGCGATCTACATCCTCGTCGCGCTGACGTGGCTCGTGCCCGACCGGCGCATCGAGCACGTCATCGCGCCATAACCGGCGGCTCGGCCGGGGATCACTCGCCGAGCACGAGGCCGTGGCGATCGAACAGGGCGGCCGCCTCGGCGTGCGCCCGCCGCGCGCGCGCGGTCACAGTCTCGACGAGCCTGAGGATCGGCTGCTCGCGATCGAACTGGCTCTGGAAGTCGAAGGCCGCGACCTCGAGCGGGCTCTGCGCGTAGCCGTGCTCGAGGAGACCCACGGCGTAGGTCAGCATGTACGGGGTCGGGCCGAGCGCGGCCCACTGCACGGCGTGCACCAGTTCGTGGAAATGCACGCTCTCGGTGGCCTGCTCCTCGTGGACCACGCAGAGGCGATCGAGGGTGATGCCGGCGGCGGCCATCTGCTCGAGGCTGGCGAACTCCGGCAGGCCGAAGCGCGACAACGGGGGAAGCGGAATCCGGGGGACGGTCGCGACGCGCGTCTGGGTCAGCCACGGCTCGGGAAAGTACGCGGGCAGGCGTTCGAAGCCAGAATCGCCGACGGGATGCGATTGCGGCGCGATCTCCGCCGCCACGCCCTGCATCCAGGCGGCGATCGGCGCCGCCGCGTCGTTCATCCGCTGGAGGAGATCGGCCTTCTTGGCATCCGCGCTGGCATTCGCCACCCGGACGATTTTACCGGCCTCCGCCTTACAGCTTCAACTGGAGAAGCCGCGCCGCGTGATCGCCAAGGAAGATGTACAGCGCGCAAATCACGCCCTCGCCGATGCCCACGCCGACCAGATATTTAATGAAATTTACACGCAGCAGGCCGCACACGTAGCAAATGATGTCGGTCGGCACGAGGGGAAAGAAGCTCCACCCGATGATCACGGGCAGCTCGTACCGTTCGAGCATTGCCTTGAGGCGATCGACGTGGCGCTGGTGCCGCCTCGCGAGCAGTTCCTCGAGGTGCAGCGCCTCGGCGAACCAGTAGATGCTCGCCGCCGAGATCAGGATCCCCGCCATCGTCAGGCCGAAGAGGCGGCCCGGCGGGAAGAACGGAATGGCCACGACGATGAGCGCGGTGGACGGCACGAGCGTGAAGCCCCGCAGGCACCCGAAGAACAGATAGATCGCCGCGGCGGCCAGCGCCGAGGCCGACGCGGCCGACTGCAGCCGGCCCTGGACGAACGCGCGATCGAGCACGAGGACGGCGATCGCGGCCGCGATCGTCACGAGCCAGAGGGCGACGAGGACGCGCCGGAGGTGATGGTGGTTCACCGCGCGGGCATGCTGTCGAGAAACGCGCGAAGCATCCGGCCGACGTCCGGTCCGTGATCCAGCACCGCGCCGATGTGATCGCCCGCGACCGAGGCGAACGTCGCGCCGGGCAGCCGCTCGGCCGCCTCCTGCACGCCCGCGTGCCAGGGATCGTCGACGCCCGCCCACAGCCGGAGGGGCACGCCGCAGGCGGCCAGCGCCTCGATCGACCCGTCGACGTCGCCAAGCGCGGCCAGGCACGCGCGCAGGGCATCGAGATCGCGCGGCTGAATCCAGGCGGTCAGCGACGGCGATCGCTTCGTCGCGCGTTCGACGACCGGTTCGAGCGGCGGCAACGGCGTCGACGCCGGCCGCGGGCTCGCCGGCCCGCGCACCGGATCCCAGCCGCCCAGCGCGAGCGAGCGCAGGCGCCCCGCCTGGAAACAGGCCATGCCGGTGCCGATCCAGGCGCCCATCGAGTAGCCGACGTAGTGCGCGCGCTCGATGCCGAGCGCGTCGAGCACGGCGGCGATGTCGCCCGCCCGCGCCGCGCGGCCGTAGGCGGGACGATCGATCGGCTTGTCGCTGTCGCCGTGCCCGAGCGAGTCCACGAGGATCGTCGTGTAGGCCGGTGCGAGCTCGGCGACCACGCCGCGCTCGACCCAGCTGCGGCGGTTCGACAGGAAGCCGTGCTGCAGGACCACCGGCGGACCGCTGCCGTGGGTCTCGAACGCGATCGCGCAGCCGCGATGGAGGACCGGCGAGGCGGCCATAGGTCAGGCGGCGGTGCCGTAGACGCCGCGATACGACGCCGGCAGCAGCTCGGCGATCCGGCGCCCCACGACGTCCATCAAGACGCGGCGATCCCCGCCCGCGTCGGCGCGCAGCGCCGCCGCCGCGATCGGCCGGCCCGCGCGCGCGTGAATCGGCACGATGTGGAGCGATTCGTCGCCGACGGGAAACAGCGCCTCGGTCCCCGTAATCCCGATCGGCAGCACGAACCGGGCCGGCCCATCCAGGTAGCGCGCCACGCCGGGCAGCGCCGGCTGCATGCCGCTCGTGCGGCTGCGCGTGCCCTCGACGAACACCAGCACCGCGTCGCCGAGCGCGAGGCGCTCGTGGGCGATCTCGATCGACCGCCGCGCCGCGCGCGCCACGTCGCGCGGGTTCATCACCGCGTCCTCGGACGACAGCGCGCTGCTCTGCGGCGTCTTGATCGTGCCGAAACAGAGGCTCGAGAAGCGGCGGCGCGTGCTCGAATACACTTTCGGGCCCGCCATCACCGTGAGGCGATCCGCCAGCTCGTCGCCGCCCGCGCGGTGCAGCAGGATTTCAATCAGGTTGGCGTCGGAGTACCGACAGGTGGTTGACGACGATCAGCGCGGGCTGCCCCGCCACGGCGCCGACGTGCTCCAGGCCCTCGAACGCCGAGCTCGGCTCGAGCAGCCAGTCCGCCAGCACGTGGTGCACGCGCCGCGCGAGCGGGTCGGGCGGCGAGTACGTCCAGTCCTGCCCCGCGCGGGCGAGCCGCTCGTTGAGCGAGACGAGCGCCGCCGGTCCCGCGGCATCGATCTCGCGCTTCAGGGCCTGACGAAGGTCGGCGATGCCGCCGGACTCCTGATTGGCCAGGAATCCCGTGATGGCGCCGACGATGGCGTCGCGGCCGAAGACGGGCACGGGCTCTAGTAAACCGCCCCGGCGCCCGATCTGGCAAGGGCCCGCGCGGCGCCGCGGCTTCCCCGCATCACCCTATGCGGCCGTGGTGAAAGTCGACACGGCCTGCGAGGCACAGAAAACTGGGCCACAGAGACACGGAGACACCGAGAAAACCCTGGCATTCTCTGTGTCTCCGCGTCTCTGTGGTTGCTGCCTCCGGGTCTCGCAGCCCAGAGGCACTTCTGCCACGGGCTGCTAGGCCGCCCAGTCCGGATCCGACACCTGCACGCGGATGCCGTCGGGATCGCGCACGAAGAAGTTGTCGCTGGCGGCGCCCTGCGACTCGAAACCCGCGCCGCGCGCCGCGTCCCGCATCCGCGCCGCGTCGAACCCGTCCGCGCCGACGCAGAAGTGGTCGATGCGGCCGGGCGTGTCGCTCCGCTGCAGGATCACGATGCCGCCGCCCGGCAGGTCGAAGCCGTGGTTATCGGGCCCCTGCACGACGCGCGTGGGCCCCAGGCCGAACAGCCGCCGGTAGAACGCCTCGGATCGGGCGAGATCGGCGACCTGCAGGTTGATGTGGTGCAGGTTGCGGCCGCGCGAGACGGGCGCCTCGCCCTGCGCGCCCACCGCGGCCGGCGCACCCGCGACGACCGCGAGCGCCTGCAGCAACTGGCGGCGGCTGAGCCGCCCCCGTTCGTACGACCCGACCAGCGCGTCGATGCGATCGATCATGGCTCCTCCTCCCGCGCGCGCCGCGCGCTAGAGCTCGATGACAAGGCCGTCGTGCGCCGTCTCGGCCCCGAGCGTGCCGGACCGCGCAATCATCTCCGGGCCCAGGTGCGTGAGCACCAGTCGCGCGCACGAGAGCCGGGGCCGGTGGCGTTCGAGCGTCTCGAAATCGATGTGAGCGCCGACCGCGTGCTCGTGGAACGTGCACTCGCAGATGAAGAGGTCGGCGCCCGCCGAGGCGTCGATGAGCGCATCGGTCCAGGCGGTGTCGCCGGAGAAGACGATCGTCCGGCCGCCGGCCTCGACCCGCAGGGCGTGCGCCGGCGCGCCGCTCGGGTGCACCGCGGGAAACGGCGTGACGCGCAGCCCGTCGACCGCCGCAGCCGTACCGGCGGTGAGCGTCTGGAACGCCGTGGCGAACGGCCGGCGCGCATGAAACGAGCCGGGGTAGAACGCGTCCATCGCCGCCGCGACGCGCGCCTCGGCGCCCTCGGGGCCGGCGATCGTCAACGGCAGCGAGCGCCCCCTGTACTGCCCCTCGAGCAGCAGAAACGGCAGGCCGCCGAAGTGATCGCCGTGCAGGTGGGTGAGGAGGATCGTGCGGATGGCGTGGGGATTGGCGCCCGCGGCGTTGAGCGCCGTGAGCGCGGTGGCCCCGCAGTCGAACAGAAACGGCGCGCCGGCGCCCTCGACGAGGATGCTGGTGTGGAACCGGCCGCCGCTGCTGAACGCGTCGCCCGTGCCGAGGAACCGGACCCGCACTATTCGGGAGCCCGTCTCACGCGGGCGCTAGCGCTGCGGCGTCGCCCGGTATTCGGCATCCGAAACCGGCTCGAGCCATTTCACGGCGCCCGCGTAGATCGTCCACTGCAGGGCGTCCTCGTCCGGCGCGGCGCCGTGCCAGTGCTCCACGCCGGCCGGCGTGTACCAGGGCTCGCCCGGGTTGACGACCCGCACCGGCTTGCCGCGCTCCTGCGTGCGGCCGTGGCCCGTCTCGACCATCAGCAGCTGGCCCTGCTCGTGCGAATGCCAGTTCGACCGGCTGCCGGCGGGAAAGATCAGCTTCGACGTGTTCAGGCCGCCCAGGTCCGCGCGCGAGGGCGTGCCGCCCATGAAGTGGCTTTGCTGCGCCGACGGCCGCGACTGGCTCGCCAGCAGCAGGCCGACGAAGGCCACGGCGGCGATCACCGAGAGCGCCAGCCGCAAGCGCGATGGTAGGCGTCGAACGTCCATCGGTCCCTCCTCTGTGAGTCGCAGTCTAGCGCCTATTTCGCGGGCAGCGGAATAAAAAGCGAGACGCGATCCTCGGTGCCGACGCCGCGGGAGATGTGACCCTTCCCCGTGGTGTCCTCCGCGAGCAGAATGTGGCCTGGCGTGAGCTGGACCGTCCCGCCGCCCGACAACTCGACTTCTCCACGCCCGCTCAGCGTGATCACGTACTGCCGGCGCGGCGCGTTGTGCCAGTCCTGGAAGTACCCGGGCGACTGACGGCGGAACTGCAGGCCGTCGACGGCGATCATCTCGGACAGCTCGGTCGACCCGCGCCCGGCCAGATCGATCGGCACCTGCTCGGCGTGCGTCAGGCCGTCTGGCCCGGTGAAGATCCGCGTCGCCACGACCGGCGTGCGCGACTGCGCCGCGACCTCGTCGCGCGCGGACACCGCGGTCCACGCCACGATGGCGACGAGCACGGTGAACAGGAATGCGATCTTCTTGGTCATGGCAAATTACCCAATTACCCAATTACCCAATTACCCAATCACCAGATCACCCAATCACCACATCACCACATTCAGCCTCGCCCCTCCCCCGTCATCATCATGCCGTGCTTGGCGCGCAGCGTGATGAGCGGCTGCGGCACGGCGCGATGGCCGGGCACGTGCGCCAGCCGCCAGCGCTGCGCGATCGTCGCGATCAGCAGCGTCATCTCCATCCACGCGAACGACTCGCCGATGCACTGGCGCGACCCGGCGCCAAACGGGAAGAACGCCTGCTTCGGCAGGGACTCCTTGAACGCCGGCGTCCAGCGCTCAGGCGCGAAACGCTCGGGATCCGGGAACCAGCGCGCGTCCCGCTGGACGACGTACGGGCTCATCATCACCACGGTCCGTGACGGCAACGTGTAGCCGCGAACGGCGTAGGGCTCGATCGTGCGGCGGCCGATCAGCCAGGCCGGCGGATACAGACGCAGCGCCTCGTGCGCGACCTGGTCGGTGTAGCGCAGCGACGCGACATCGGCGAGCGTCGGCAGCCGCCCGCCCAAGACCGAGTCGAGCTCGGCCTCGAGCGCGGCGCGGGCCTCGGGCCATTCGCTCAGCAGGTACCACGTCCACGTGAGCGCGTTCGCCGTGGTCTCGTGGCCCGCGAGCATCAGCGTCATCGCCTCGTCGCGCACCTGCGCGTCGGAAAGGCCGCGGCCGTCACCCTCCTCCGCCGTGTCGCGCGCCGCGAGCAGCATCGACAGCAGGTCGCCGTGATCGCGGCCGTCGGCGCGCCGCTCGGCGATCACGCGGTAGATGATGGCGTCGAGATCGTCGCGGGCCTGACGCGCCTGGCGGAACGCCGGCACCGGCAGCCGCTCGATCGTCTGGCCGAACGGCAGGAGCCCGATCCAGAAGCTCTCGAGCACGCGCGTCAGCGCCGCGCCGACATCGTCGGCCTGCGCCTCCACGTCCAGATCGAACAACGTGCGCCCGACGATGGCGAGCGTGAGGTGGTTCATTTCGCGGGCGACGTCGAACGGCTCGCCGGCGCGCCAGCGGCTCTGGGCGCGGTCGGCGCTCTCGACCATCGCCGCCGCGTACCGCGCGATGCGATCGCGGTGGAAGGCGGGCTGCAGCAGCCGACGCTCGCGGCGGTGCGTGGCGCCCTCGGCCGTGAGGAGGCCCTCGCCGAGCAGCACCTTCGCGCGCTCGAGGCCGCGGCTCTTCGTGAAGTTCGCCTGGTGGGTCACCAGTACGTCGCGGATGTCCTGCGGCGCGCTCAGGAACACCATCCGCCCGGCCGGCGTGCGGAACGAGACCACGTCGCCGTACGTGCGGGCGAGATCGGCGAAACGCCGCAGCGGATCCTGCCACGGCGCGATGAACGAGAGCATGGGCCACAGCGGCCCGGGAGGCGTGAGCGCGCGGCGTGTGGTGTGCATGGCTGAAAAAGCAAAAGGGCGACGATCGCGCGATCGCCGCCCTCCGTCTGGTGAATCACCAGATTAGCAAAATTACCCAATTATCAAGTGCCGGCCAAACCTATTTGAGGTGCTTGCTGACCAGCTTCGTCATCTGGAACATGTTGACCGACGACTTGCCGCCGAACACGGCCTTCAACGCCGCGTCCGCGTTGATCATGCGGCGGTTCGTCTTGTCCTGGAGCTTGTGCTTCTTGATGTACTCCCACAACTTCTTGGTGACCTGCGTGCGCGGCAGCGGCTTGGAGCCGACCACCTCAGCGAGCGCCGCGCTGGGCGTCATGGGTTTCATGAACGCCGCGCTCGGTTTCCGCTTGGACTTCTTCTTCGCCTTCTTCGCCTTCTTCGCCATGTCGGCTCCTTCTGGACGCGGGAACAGCGTCGGCGCGCAGAGTACCACGAAATCGCCTGCGCGTGGGGGCTTCCGAGGGGATTTTCCTCTCGGAACACGCGCCGCGGCGTCAGGCGTCCCGGAGGGCGTCGGCGGGATCGATCCGCGTCGCGCGCCGGGCGGGCAGGTAGCAGGCGGCGGCGGAGACCACGAGCAGCAGGACCGTCGCCCCCACGAGGACGCCCGCATCCCGGGGAGCCACGCCGAAGAGCTGGCTCTGGAGGAACCGGGTGAGGGCGAGCGCGCCCCCGAGGCCGAGGAGGATGCCCCCTGCCGCCGTGCGCAGGCCCTGGGAGAGGACGAGAGCGAGGATCGCACGGCGGTCCGCCCCGAGCGCCTGCCGGACGCCCAGCTCCCGCCCACGCTGCGAGACGCCGAAGGCGAGCACGCCATAGGTGCCGACAGCCGCGAGCAGGAGCGCCACGAGCCCGAACAGCGCCAGGAGCACCATCGGCGCCCGCCGTGTCTCGAGCGACCGGGCCATCCAGTCGTCCATGGTCCGCACGGTGGCCAGCGGCTCCTCGGGGTCGATCTGCTGCACCGCGTCGCGCACCTGCGAGACGAGGGCGCCGGGCTCGATGGCCGTTTTCAGCACGAGCGACAGCATCGGCTGGCGGGCCTGCGCGACCGGGTAGTAGATCCGCTCCTTGTCGACGGGCTGGCCGAGGTCGATCGCATTCACCGTGCCGACGACGCCGACGATGGTGAACGGCGGGCTGTCGGGCCCGCCGCGGCGGATCTGCCGGCCAATCGGATCGGTGTCCGGGAAGTAGCGCTTCACGAGGTATTCGTCGATCACCACGACGGGCGGGCTGTCGGGGCCGTCGCGGTCGTCGAACACACGCCCCGCGACGAGCGGAATCTGCATCGCGCGGAAGTACTCGCCGCCGACCACCTCCTGGCGCCCGTGCGGCATGGGCTCGCCCGGGCCGGGCGTGTAGCCGACGATCGTGTAGGACCCGGAGCCGACGTTGCCGCTGAGCGGAATGTTCGACGTGAGGCCGGCGGCCGTCACGCCGGGCAGCGTGCGCGTCGCCTCGAGCAGCCGCGCCCAGAACGCGCCGCGCGCGGCCGGCGTCGGGTACGTCGCCTCGGGCAGCGCGAGCGTCGCCGTGAGCACGTGGTCGGGCGAGAACCCGGGATCCACGCCGCGCAGCTCCGCGAAGCTCTTGATGAGCAGGCCCGCGCCGGCCAGCAGCATGAACGCGACCGCCGTCTCCGCCACGACGAGCGCCGTCCGCGCTCGCGTCGATCCCTTCCCGGCCGTGCCCCGGCTCCCGCCGTCCTCCTTGAGGAAGGCGGCCGCGTCGCCGCGCATCACGGCGACCGCCGGCACGAGCCCGAACACGAGGCCGGTCGCCACGGCGATCGCGACCGTGAACACCACGACGGGCAGCTGCAATGACGCCGTCACGGGCGCCGGCATCTGGCTGCCGGCGAGCGCGACCAGCGCGCGGACGCCGGCCAGGCCGAGGCCCAGCCCGATCGCCGCGCCCGCCGTGGAGAGCACGAGGCTCTCGGTCATCAGCTGGCGCGCCAGACGCCCGGCGCCGGCGCCGAGCGTCGAGCGAATCGCCAGCTCGCGCTGCCGCGCGGACACGCGCATCAGCAGCAGGTTCGCGACGTTCGCGCACGCGATCAGGAGCACGAGCAGCACGCCCGCCTGCAGCAGCAGCAGGGGCGCCCGCACGTTGCCCACCAGCTGCTCGCGGATCGGCACCGCGTAGCCCCCGAAGCCGGCCGACTCGGCGAACGCCCGCCGCTCGGGCAGCCGCTCGAGGTTGCGCGCGACGATGGCCGCCATCTCGCCGTCGACGGCGTCGATGGTCGCGCCCGGGCGCAGCCGCGCGATCATGTTGCTGAACTCGTTGCCGCGCCCCTGGTCGGACATCTGCGCCGGCGTGAACGAGAACGGCACGAGCAGCGACACATCCGCCACCGGCAGTTCGAATCCGGCGGGCAGCACACCGACGACGTCGTAGGCCTCCCCGTTCAGCCGGATCTCCCGGCCGACGAGGCCGGGGTCGGCGGCGAACCGCGTCCGCCAGAACCCCGCCGTGAGGATCGCGACGTGATCAGTGCCGGGCTGCGCGTCCGGGCCGGTGAACGCGCGTCCGAGGGCCGGCTGCAGCTGGAAGGTGCTGAAAAACGACGGCGTGACCCGGAGGACCCGGAGCTGTTCGGGACGCCCGTCGCCCGCGAGATTCAGGCGGGTCGACGTCACGAGCGTGGCGTCCTCGATCGACGGCGCCTGCTGGATCCGGTCCAGGTAGTCGGGAATCGAGACCGCCGCCGTCGGCAGGCCCATCTTGGGATAGGTGTTCCAGACGAAGGCGAGGCGGTCGGCGTCCTTGTAGGGCAGCGGCCGCAGCAGGAGCTGGTACAGCAGGCTGAAGATGGCGATGTTGCCCCCGATGCCCAGGGCCAGCGTGGCGAGCGAGACCAGGGTGAAGACCGGCTGGCGGCGCAAGCCGCGCACGGCGTAGCGGATGTCCTGCATGAGCGTGACAACCTCGGCGCGCGGGAAACGTTACAGGCAGGCGCGGGCGAAGGCGCCGAGGCTGCCGAGTTCGGTCGTCAGGCCGCCCAACCGGCGGCCGTCCTGCTCCCCCCGCACCGCGCGAATGTACGTGCTCGAGGCGTCGAGCGGCAGCGCCGACACGTTGCCGCAGAACGCCTCCCACCGCCCGTCCTGGCGCAGGTACGGCTCGACGTTCGAGAGGTAGAACACCGAGACCGGCGCGTCCCTCGCGCTGAGGAACGCCGCCACGCCCCGCAGCGCCGTCGGCCCGCCGAAGTCGCCGACGATCGGCACGATCAGGTTGCGCGCTTCCAGGTCTTTGACGAACTGGTACGAGGCGTCGTTCGCCAGAAAGCTGCGCGGACGGCCCTCGTCGTCGGTCGACGCGATCAGATCGGCGAAGGTCGGCTGGCTCGTCGTGGCGCCGCCCTCGCTGGAGGAATAGTGCAGGCCGGGACCGTAGCGCGCGAACGATCCGTAGATCTGCTCGATGCCGTCGAGCTCCTCCTGTGAAAGCGGCAGGTGGTGCGTCGAGACGAGCTGACCCTGGATCGCCGCGAGCGTGCGAGTGTACGTGTCGGTGTCCCGCGGCACACGTTCGAACGCCGCGAAGATCTGGCCAGGCGAGGCGCCGGGCGCGAGGCCGTCGGGCCGGGGGCGCGCGAAGAGCCGGGCGACGAAGTCCACGCGATCCGCCGACAGCTCGAAGAGCGCCTTGTACATCAGCTGCAGATCGCGATTGCCGCGGCGGATGTCGACGATGAACGCCAGCGACGGGCGGATGGCCGCGATGTAGGTGAAGTTCTGCTCAGGCCCGACGCCGAGGTAGACGCCGCCGGGCGCGATCGCGCGCTGCAGGCCGGGGACGACGGACTGATAGCCGGCTTCGTTCGAGACGAGGTTGTCGGATCGGAAGAAGCCGTTCGGCTCGGAGAGCGTGGTGGCGAGCTGCCAGAACTCGGCGTCGCTCAGCCGGTCGGGCAGCGCGGGCTCGCCGAGGCGTCCGGTCGAGGCCGGGCGGAACCACGCGAGGCACACCGCCATCGTCGCCGCGGCGACGAGCAGGGAGCGTCGTGTCAACATCGCCTCGTCCGTCCCTGTGGCGCATTATAATCGCCGGTCATGCCCCTCATCGACGCCGGCAAGAAAGCGCCCGCCTTCACCCTCGTGGATCAACACGGCAAGACCCATCGGCTCGCCGACTACGCGGGCCGGCCGGTCGTGCTCTACTTTTACCCGAAGGACGACACGCCGGGCTGCACGCAGGAGTCGTGCGACTTCCAGGCCCGCCTGCCGAAGTTCCGATCGGACAAGGCCGTGATCCTGGGCGTCAGCATCCTGGACGAGAAGAGCAAGGCGAAATTCGCCGACAAGCACGGCCTCACGTTCCCGCTGCTCGCCGACGCGGACCACGCCGTCGCGGAGAAATACGGCGTCTGGCAGAAGAAGTCGCTCTACGGCCGATCGTTCATGGGCATCGTGCGGACGACCTACCTCATCGGGCCTGACGGCAAGGTGGCGAGGCGCTGGGACGGTGTGAAGGTCACCGGCCACGCTGAAGAGGTGTTGGAGGCGCTGCGCGGCGATCGGTGAAATGCACTACCCCGAGGCCACTCGTGCCAGGGCCTCGCCGTCCAGCCGATACACCGTCCACTCGTCCATCGGCCGCGCACCGAGGCTGCGGTAGAAGCCGATCGCCGGTTCGTTCCAGTTCAGCACCGACCATTCCATCCGCCGGCAGTCGCGCTCGGCGGCCAGGCGCGCGACGTGCGTGAAGAGCCGCTTGCCGAACCCGCGCCCACGCCACCGCTCGTCGACGAAGATGTCCTCGAGGTACATGCCGGGCCGGCCCCAGAAGGTCGAGAAGGAATGGAAGAACACGGCGAAGCCCACGGGCTCCCCGTCCGCGTAGCCGATCGCGGCCTCCGCGTACGCGCGTGGCCCGAAGAGCGTGTCGGCGAGGTCCGCCTCCGTGGCGACGACCTGGTGCGGCAGGCGCTCGTAGGCGGCCAGCGCCCGGATGAGCCGCAGCACCGCGGCTTCGTCGCCGGGCCGCGCCGGGCGAATCTCGAAGGTCACATCGCCGGCCATCGGCCGGAGTAAACCATTTCGACCCGACACTCGTCTACCTCCTTACCGTGCTCACCCTGAAGTTCGCCCTCAGGAGTTTCGCCCGCACGCCGTTCGTCACCGCCGTGGCCGTGGCCTCCCTGGCATTCGGGATCGGCGCGAACACGGCAATCTTCACGATCTTCAACCAGCTGCTGCTCCGGCCGATGCCGGTGGACGCCCCGGCCAGCCTCGTGAACCTGGGAGCCCCCGGACCCAAGCCGGGCTCCACGTCGTGCAACCAGGCGGGCGACTGCGATCAGGTGTTCAGCTACCCGATGTTCCGCGATCTCGAGCGCGAGCAGTCGGTGTTCACGGCCGTCGCGCTGCACCGCGCCTTCGGCGCGAACTTCGCGATCGACGGCCAGACGATCAACGGCGAGGCGCAGTTCGTCTCCGGCAGCTACTTCCCGATGCTCGGCCTCCACCCGGCGCTCGGACGGCTCCTCGGGCCTGCCGACGACCGCGCGCCGGGCGAGTCGCCCGTCGCCGTGATCAGCCACGCCTACTGGCAGACGCACCTCGCCGGCGATCCGGGTGTCGTCGGCCAGGCGCTCACCGTCAACGGCGAGCCGCTGACGATCGTCGGCGTGGCGCCGGCGGGCTTCGACGGCATGACGCTCGGGTCGCGCCCCTTCGCGTATGTCCCGGTCACGCTGAGCGACACGCTGGACCGCGCGCCGGGCCGGCTCGAGAACCGGCGCTCCTACTGGGCCTATCTCTTCGCGCGGCTGAAGCCGGGCACGTCGCTCGAGCAGGCGCGCACGGCGATCAACGTGCCGTACCACGCGATCCTCGACAACGTCGAGGCCGGCCTCCAGACCGGGATGAGCGATCAGACGATGGAGCGCTTCCGCGCAAAGTCGATCCTCGTCTCGCCCGGTGCGCACGGCCAGAGCCAGATCAACACGGAGGCCGTCGCGCCGCTCACGCTGCTGCTCGGCGTCGCCGCGTTCGTGCTGCTCATCGCGTGCGCCAACGTGGCCAACCTGCTCCTCGCCCGCGCGGCCGCCCGGCAAACCGAAATCGCCGTGCGGCTCGCCATCGGCGCGAGCCGCTGGCAGCTCGTGCGGCAGCTCCTGTTCGAATCCTGCCTGCTGGCCCTGGCCGGCGGCGCCGCGGGCCTCGTGGTGGCGCGCTGGACGCTTCAGGGCATTCGCGCCATTCTCCCCCCCGAAGCCACGAGCACGATCCAGTTCACCATGGACTGGCGGGTGCTCGTCTTCGCCGCGGTCGTCGCCCTCGGCACGGGACTCCTCTTCGGCCTGTTCCCGGCGTGGCAGGGCACGCGGCCGGATCTCATCGCCTCGATCAAGACGCAGGCGGGCCAGTCGTCCGGCGCGCGCGCGGCCGCGCGCTTCCGGTGGTTCCTCGCGACGGCCCAGATCGCGCTGTCGATGGCCCTGCTCGTGTCGGCCGGCCTGTTCGTGAAAAGCCTGGTGAACGTGAGCCGCGTGGCGCTGGGCATCTCCACCGAGAACGTCGTGACGTTCGGGGTCTCGCCCGCGCTGAACGGCTATCCGCCCGAGCGCTCGCGCGCCCTGCTGACCGAATTGGAAGACCGCCTCGCCGGCATGCCCGGCGTCGACGGCGTCACGGCCGCGCGCATCCCGGTCCTCGCCGGCAACAGCTGGGGCACCAGCGTGCGGGCGGAGGGCTTCGACGCGGGGCCAGACACCGACACCAGCTCGCGGCGGAATGAAGTCGGGCCGGGCTACTTCCACGTGATGGAGGTGCCGATCCTGGCCGGGCGCGAGTTCACCGACGCCGACGCCATCGGCGCGCCGAAGGTGGCCGTCGTCAACCAGGCGTTCGCGAAGAAGTTCGGCCTGGCCGATTCCGATCGGCCGACGCATCGCCCTCGGCCGCGAGGAGGGACAGCCGCTCGACATCGAGATCGTCGGGCTCGTGCGCGACGCCAAGTACAACGACGTGAAGGAGGCCGCGCCGCCGCAGGTCTTCCAGCCCGCGCGCCAGGACGAGAGCCTCGGCTCGGCCTACTACTACATCCGGACAGCGGGCCGCGCCGAAGACTTCCTCGCCACCGTGCCGAAAGTGGTGTCGAGTGTCGACGCCACCCTGCCCGTGGAGGAGCTCCGGACGCTGCCGGACCAGGTGCGCGACAACATCTTCCTGGACCGGTTCATCACGATCATGTCGTCGGCGTTCGCCGGCCTGGCGACGCTGCTGGCGGCCATCGGCCTCTACGGGGTGCTCGCCTACACGGTGGCCCAGCGCACGCGCGAGATCGGCGTCCGGATGGCCCTCGGCGCCGAGCCGTCACGCGTCCGGGCGATGGTCCTCCGCCAGGTGGGGATGATGACCGCCGTCGGCGGCGCGGTGGGCCTGGCCGCCGCCATCGGGATCGGGCGGCTGGCGGGGTCCCTCCTCTACGAGCTCGATGGCTCGGACCCGATCGTCCTCACGTCGGCGGCCGTGGCGCTCGCTCTCGTGGCCCTCGCCGCCGGCTACGTGCCGGCCCTGCGCGCGTCGCGCGTGGACCCGATGCGCGCGCTCCGTTACGAATAACGACACTTAGCTTTTCTTTACGATCTTTTCACTGCAAGACAACTGGAGCGCCGGACCCAAAGCCGCGACACTCCGCCCATGCACGCACGCGGGTGCGGCGGCCGGCTGGCAGCGAGTGGACTCGCGATGGCCTTCGCCTGCCTCCCCGCTGTGATCTCCGCCGCCGGCGAGTCCGAACTCGTCAGCCACGACTCGCACATCCGCACCACCGACCGGCAATTGCGCGCGGCGCTCGACGATGGCATCGCTCACTCGGGCACGTTTCAGGGGCTCGTCACCCACCTCGAAGCGTCCGACGTCGTCGTGTTCGTGGTGTACGACCGCAAGCCGGGGCAGAACCTCGCGTCGAAGATCTCGTTCGTGTCGGCGGCGGGCGGGCGGCGGTACCTGACGATCGGCCTGATGACGCGGCTGCCGCGGGTGCGGCAGGTGTCGATCCTCGCGCACGAGCTGCAGCACGCCGTGGAGATCGCCGACGCGCCGGCGGTGGTGAGTACCGCGTCGATGGCGCGCTACTACGCGGGGCTGAAGTACGCGGGCGTCCTGGACGCCAACGTCGATCACCGCTTCGAAAGCCGCGCGGCCATCACGGTCGAGGAGACCGTGGCGCGCGAGATGCGGCCGTTCGTGCGCAAGGCCGACTAGCGGCACTCGCCGCGCGCGCCGCCGTCAGTTGAGATCGCGCGACAGGATCAGCTTCAACTGCAGGTTGTCCGACCCGTCGGTCAGCCCGAAGCCGATGCCCGCCTCCCAGTCGAAGAACCCGCCGGAGCGATCGACCACGCCGAAGATCTGGTGCGACTGCTCGCTCTTCGGCGCGAAGTCGTGCAGCGGCCCGTACTCGGCGTACTCCTCCAGCGCCACGGCCCATTCCGGCGACGCGTTGTAGGCGACGCGGATCGATGGCGCGAACACCAGGTTCTTCAGGCCGTCGTAGGACGTATCCAGGATCGGATTGACGATCACGTCCACCGGGTGCAGGTGCCAGCCGAGGATCGGGCGAATCTCCGACGTGATGCGCTTCTCGTCCCAGTGCTTCGAGTTCACGCTGAACTCGAAGTTCACGCCGTAGACGAACCGGCGGTCGTCGCCGTTCGGCACCGCGAAGAGCGCGCGCAGCTTGAACCCGTCGATCAGGGCGCCCTGGTCCGCGTCGATGCTGTAGAGCGGCATGTACAGGCCCGCCTCGAACCAGTTCGTGACCCCCAGCGCCCATTCCGGCACGCCGTTCAGCGAGTGGTGCGAGACCACGGCGCCGGGGAATGCCGGATCCTTGATGCCATCGGGCGTGAAGTTGTTGTGCAGCGTCAGGTTGAACGTCCCGACCGGGGCCAGTCCGCCGTCGTACACCTGGATTTCGTCGCCCTGCGCGTGCGCGAGCGCCGGGGCGAGCCCGAGCGTCAGGACCACAGCGGCGATGCGTCCACAGAATCGAAGCGTGCGTGTGTGCATAGCCGCAAATCCTACCGCAAACCCGTGACCCGACCCACCCGACCCACCCGACCCACCCGACCCACCCGACCTACCCGACCTACCCGACCTACCCGACCTACCCGACCTACCCGCCCCACCCGCCCTACCGCGGCCACAGCCAGCCAAAGACGCCCGCCGTCAGCAGCCCGTAGAGCAGGCCGTCGATCATCGACTTGAAAGTCGTCGCCCAGCTCTTGCCGTACCAGATCGACTGCTGCGGCAGCGCAAGCGCGTACGCGATGAAGGCCGTGGTCCCGGCGAAGCGGAACACCTGGAGATAGTCGGTACCGGCGGGGACGGCCCGGCTGGCGACGTAGGCCGCGAGCACCGACACCACCAGGGAATAGACGAACCACATCACGAGGTTCTTGCCCATCGCCACCGGCCCTGCCGCGCGGACGGTCATGTAGACGACCGGCCCCTTCGTCATCTTCTCGGCGAATTCTTTCGATCGCATCTGCTCCATCGAGCCGGGCTGCGGCAGCGCGTAGTCGCCCGGGGGAATCTCGAACGGACGGATCGCGTCCTGCAGCTCGCCTTCGCGGGGCGCGCGGCGCCAGTCGCCCCGATGGAACGGCGTCATCATGTGGATGAGGGAGCTCGCCACGAAGACGAGCACGGCCGACAGCACGATCGGAATCACGAGCGACGTCAATGCAACCATGTTCGTGGCTCCTTCCATCACTGGCGGCGGGGCCCCACCCCCGCCGCGAACTGACGCCGATGCTCGCCCTCGGATCTCCATGTCCTCGGGCTCGCATGGCCGCAGGCGCAGGCATCTCCTATGGCGACAGAGCCTATCCGCCAGGCCGGCGCTGATTGATCGCGCGCGTCAGCGCGTCCGGCTCGTCCGTGCCGATGCGGAATCGCGATCCGTCCGTCAGCACCAGCTCGACGGCCGACAGGCCGTACACGCCGTACATGATGCCGCCGGGAATCACCCGCACGCCCCAACCGTGCCACCAGCGGTTGCGGACGGGCGTGACGCTCACGACGTCCGTCAGGGGAATCCGCCGTTTGATCAACCCGATGCCGAGCCGAGCCGACACGTGCGTCGCGTCCACGGTCACGGTCAGAACCGAGAACAGCAGGAGCGCCGTCACGGCAATCACGAGAATGGCCGTCGGCGCCGCCGAGCCGGCGCCCAGCACGGCAGTGGTGACGCCGAAGATGACCGCGGCAAGGCCCACGTTCACCCAGCCGTATTGCGTATGACGGTACGGGGTCATGGCCGACGCGGACGGCAGGTGGTCTTTCCGTGGTTCGACCATAGGCCCGATACCATACCTCAGGGATCTTCCGCGATCGCGGAATAGTAGGCGGCGATGCGCTCCCGCGCACCGGGCCGGGTGTACACGTCGGGCCGGCGGGTTTCGACGACGCTCGCGATGACCGCGGCCACCTCCTCGGGCGTCTGGCCGTCGGGAATCTTTCGGGAGTCCACGCCCCCGTGCACCGCGTTCAGCCCGAACCCGGTGTAGACCACGCCGGGCGACACGATCGAGAACTGGATGCCCGGGTGCGTCTGCCGTACCTCGTCGCGGAGCGTGGCCGTCAGCGCGTTCAGGAAGTGCTTCGCGCCGCAGTACGCGGACCGCTGCGTCGCGAACGGCATCCGCCCGAGCATCGACGACACGTTGATCACGTGGCCGCTGCCCCGCGCCTTGAAGTGCGGCAGCGCCGCCTGGATCGCATAGAGCGCCGACTTCACGTTCACGAGCATCATCTGGTCGATGTCCTCGTCGGTGAGCTCGGACGGCGCGCGCGTGATCCCCTGGCCCACGTTGTTCACCAGCGTGTCGAGGCGGCCGAAGCGCGCGATCGTCTCCCGCACCATGCGTTCCGCATCGGCGCGCACCGTGACGTCGGCGGCCAGCGCCAGGGTGTTGGGGCCGCAGGCCGCCGCCACCGCCTGCAGTTCCGGCGCGCGGCGCGCCACCAGCGCGAGCAACGAGCCGCGGCCGGCGAGGTCGCGGGCCAGCGCCGCCCCGATGCCCGAGCTGGCGCCCGTGATGAGTACGACACGATCGTTCATGACCACACCTCAGAGCGCTTTCTCGAAACAGTGGAACTCGCCTTTTCGCAGCATCACGCAGCCCGCGTCATGGTAGCCGAGACCGCGGTAGAGGCGCAGCGCGGCGGGATTACGTGAGAACGCGTCCAGGCGGACGGCGCCGAATCCCAGCGCGGCGGCGCGCCGTTCGGCCTCTTCCATGAGCGCGCGCGACAGGCCCTCGCCCTGCCGCCGTGGATGGACCATCAGCCGGTGCACGATCGCGAGGCGATCGGCGTGGATCGTCCACGGGACGGCGGCGTACTCGGGACTCGGCCGATCGTCGATCGTGAACGCGCCGTCCGGGATTGCGTCGGCGCCCGGGAGGATGTAGAGCGCTCCGGCCCGCGCGTCGGCGAGGAAAGTCAGCTCGGTGGGATAGAGATCGTCCCATTGCTCGATGCCCCGCCGCCGCATCTCCGCGATGCAGGCGCGCGCGAGCCCGGCCACGCCGGGCACGTCACGAAGCGTCGCGAGCCGCACGCTGGTCCTGCGCTTCGAGCAGATCGACATACGCGGAGGCGACGAGCGCCGACGGGGGGACGCCGAGCGCCTCGAGCAGCCGGCGGGCCTCCGCCTCGCCCTCCGCGATCGGCTCGCCGTCGCCCAGGACGACCTCGAGCTCGACGAACGATCCAAGGCGCTCGACACGATCGAGGTGCACGCGCGTGCGGCCCGCCAGATACACTTCGCGCTCCTTCACGACACTGCCGCGCACGGGCAGCACCCGGCCGAGGATCTCGGCCAGCGTCTCGCCCCGCGCGCACCCGATGCGCGTATAGGTGGACGTCTTCGGACCGGCCACGTCGGGACGCTCGTACGCGATCAGCTCGCCCGATCCGTCCGCGAACGTCCGCACCTTCAGCCGTCCCGACGGGACCAGGAAGAACGTGTCCGTCTGCCGAAGCCGCTCGCCTGGCCCGCCGGCCAGGGCCATCGCGCGGGCGCGGATGGGCGCCAGGTCGTCCACGCGCGCCTTGATCTCGACGTTCACACCCACGACAGCGCCGGCCGCTCCCTCAGGCCGCGACCCGGGCGGCGTCGAGGAACACGGAATTCACCATCGAGCCGCCGCGAAGAATGTAGCCCTTGGAGGTCAGGTAACGCGTGATGTCCGCCTCCTCGCCCTTGGCGTTGAACGGCACGCTCTCGCAGCAGATCACGCCCGGGCGGAACCGTTCGAGATCCAGCGAGCGGAGGATCGCCTCGTCGAGGCCTTCGATGTCGGTCGAGAGCAGATCGGGCGCGCGCCCCAGGTGCTCCTCGATCGCGCGGTTGATGTTGATGAGAGGCATCTGCGTAATCCGCTCGACCACGCTCTCCGTCTGGCCCGCCTGCAGCTTCGCGACCTGCTCGGAGGAGAACGTATTGAGCAGCGGGTTGCCCTTGATCTCGTAGTAATCGGCCTCGGCGGCATCGGTCACGCCGATCCCCGCCGCGATCACGTCGTCCTTCGGCCGCTGCCGGCGCAGCAGTTCGACGTACATCGGGTTCGGTTCGACGAGCACGCCGGTCGAACCGGTGCCGTACAACAGGTAGGTGTTGCTGCTCCGGACGGGATGGGCGGCGCCGACGTCCATGTAGGTCGGCCGCTCGAGACCCAGCACGTCGTGCAGCGCGTGGTACAGGACGATGTCCTCGCCCTGCTGGGAGAAGCTGAGGCGGCCGAACTCGGGCACGACCTGCCGGCGGCCGGGACCAAACCGCTCCCACCCCGCCGCGCCGACCGCGCCGCCGATGGCGCCGGCGGCGCCCGCCATGAACTCGCGCCGTTTCACGCGTGCCCCTCCTGCACTGGCGGGACGGCTACTCCGCCGTCGTGGGATCGATGATCGTCTTCACTTCTGAGACGCGGTTGGCCGGAAACCCGCCCAGCCGGGCGTGCTCGCGCACCATGTCCTCGTTGGGCGCGATGTAGACGCAGTAGATCTTGTCGCCCGTCACGTAGCTGTGCACCCACTGAATCTGCGGCCCCAGGTTCTTCAGGACGCCGCACGACGTCTGCGAAATGCCCTGCAGTTGCTCGCCGGAGAGCGCACCCGCGCCAGGGATCTCGCGTTCGATCACATACTTCGGCATAAGGCCTCCGAGCCTCCATCGTATGCCAGTTTGAATGGTTTCATCGCTTCCGCGTCTTCCGGGAGGTGAGACGCCACGACACGGACAGTAGGTCCCTCAGCGCGTCGCGGTCGATCCGCGACAGGCGGACCAGCACGAGCGGATACGGGCGGTAGTAGTCCGTCAGGTAGTAGGTCTCGGGCGCGTCCTCGAGCAGGAGGTCGCGATCCTCGAACTCGCTCCGCACGACCAGCGTGTCGGGCTCGGCGGACGGATGCCTGGCCAGGCCAGCCATGAAGCAGCCGCCGAGCTTCAGCACGGGCGACCCGTCATACCGCGTCGACACCTCGACGCGCGGCAGGGCGAGCCCGACCCGTTTGACGATGGCGAACGGATTGGGGCGCGTCGTCATCGAGCGATGCGAGGCTATTCAGGACGCTCGGCGCTTCCGCGATCGCGACGCGGACTTCGCCACCGTGTTCTGCCACGCCAGGGTCATGGCCTCGCCCAGCGCCTCTTCGGAGACCGATGCCAACGAGACGGTCGTCGCCCCGGATCGGCCCCACGCACCGCTCGCGGGCTCGAACGCGTCGGGATGGTCGCGCAGGAACACCGCCTGCTGCTCCGGCGTGAGGGACAGATTGCCGAACAGCGGATCGTGATGGAGTGTCGCGAAGATGCGGTTGTGGACGCGGAAGTCGGGATGGCCCATGTGCGCGCTTTCCACGGCGCCCTCCATCCCCAATGCGATGCGCCGGAAGCCTTGAGCGGTCATCGGTTCAGCATCACCAGATCGTGATCCTGCGGCTATCAGAAGAAGAACTGACGCGACAGCCACGTCTTGCACTGGTACCACTGGCCGTCGCGCCGCTGGAACACCTGCAGGTAGAAATCCCGATCTGTCCGCTGCTCGATAGGCACGGTGAACCCCTGAAGATCCTCGGCGCTCAGCGGCACGCAGACGGGGCGGAGCGCGAACCCAAGCGCGATGGCCAGGAAGCAGAGCAACAGGAAGGCCCAGCGCATCAGGAGGGCTGAGGGCCTTCGTAGCCCTCGATGATGACCAGGTCGCCCGTCGAAACGGGCAGCCTCAGCTTCATGGCCTCCTGGTATTCGGGCGACCGATAGCAGTCGAGCGCCGCCTGATAGCTCGGGAACTCGATGACCACATTCCGGCTGCGGCTCGTGCCTTCCGGCGCTTCGAACGGGCCGGCCCGGACGATGAACCGCGCGCCGTGCGTCGCGAACGACCTGGCGTTGGCGGCGACGTACTTTTTGTACTCATCCGCGTTCGTGACGTCGAGTCTCGCGATCCAGTAGCCCTTGGGCATTCAGTCCTCCTCCAGTGGCGCCGGCCGACGATCAACTAGCCCACGTGTCGATTGAGCCCACGACGGTAGCAGAGAACGTCGTGCGCGACTCCCGCCGCGAGATTGGGGAACGCCACCTGACTGGCTCCCACGTCGCGTCGCGTTCGAAGCGGCATTTCTCCAGGACGTGCCATGACGCTCGATGCTCGGGGTGACACAACGCGTAGAGCTGCCTGACGCCGATATCGGTGGCGACCTCCACGACGGCGGTGAGCGCCTCGGTGGCGTAGCCGTGCCCCCAGGCGTCCGTCGCCAGCACGTAGCCGGTGATCGCCTGCCCATGTGGCTCCACGCCCAGCCCTGTGCTCCCGAGTAGTCGACCGTCGGTTCGCGCCCAGATCAGGTACGGTCCGGCCCCTTCCCGCTCCCACTGAACGGCACTGAACGCCAGGAAGGCCTGCGTGTCGGCGACCGTCCGATGCCTGGGCCATCCCAGGTACCTCGTCACGTCCTCGTCGCTGGCGTACCGCTCGAAGACCAGGTCGGCATCCTCGGCAACGGGCGCCGACAGGACGAGCCGGGGGGTTTCCACCAGCGGAGGCGCCTGCATCGGTCTACTTCCGTACGTCGTGGCGCAGCGCCACCATGCCGCTCCGGTAGGCCTTCACCTCGACAAGGTGCAGGGCGACGTCCCTGTCGAGGTCCTCGAAGAACGCAATTCCATCACCAATGAGAACGGGCATGATCGAGTAGCGCACTTCGTCGGCGAGCCCGAGGCGAAGGCACTCACCGCACACCGCGCCGCCCCCGACGAACCAGATGCTGGGAAAGGCCGGCTTCAGTCGCTCGTTCACCAGCCGCGCAAGGTCGCCTGAATAGAACTCGACGGTGTCCCGAAACCTCGGCAGGTCGCGAGTGGTGAGGACGAAGGTTGGCGTGTCGCCGTACGCCCAGCCGAGCCCCTTGGCCTCGAAGGCCAAAGCGGTTTCGTAGGTTCGCGATCCCATCACGTAACAGTCGATCGTCTTGACGAACGCCTCGACGAATTCCGGGGTCATGGTGTCCCCCGCTTCGAAGGTGTCCGCGGTCTCGAGCCAGTCCACACGTCCGTCCCGTCGAGCGATGAAACCGTCGAGACTCGCGGCCATGTGGATCGTCACGCGAGAATTCGTTGTCGCCATGGTCAAGCCTCCAGGCCGGCTCAGCCCCTTCAGAACACGTACGGCACGACCGCTCTCGTGGATCGCGCGTACTCGAGGTAGTCAGGGTATTTCGCGATCAGCAAGCGCTCCTCCGCGATGACTCGCGCAATGATCATAGCGGTCACCGCGATACCAATCGCCAGCGTCATCGCCGACAGATGGCTGAGGATCCCGGCCCATCCGAACAGGAGTGCCGCTGAGTACATTGGGTGCCGGATGAAGCGATATGGCCCGCGGCGGATGATGGAACTGCCGCCGGGCACGGCCGTCACGCGGAACGTGCCTGGCTGGAATGAGCGCCGTGCCCACAGATTCAGGCCCACGGCCAGGACCTGCGCGGCAATGACGAACGGTGAGGCGCTGAAAAGGTTGCCTGTGACGGCAAGCACCACAATCGCCGCGACTCCGAATAGTAGCGGTAGCGCTGAAGTAATCATATGAATGAGACGCCGCGCACTGCCCACGCGCGCGCACCAAGTGTAATGCCCCCGTCGAGTCCCGGGCGGAGACGTCGTTCGAGCCGCTTTCTCAAACGCTCCCGCTTGCCGGCATCCAGCGACGCGACGTAGCTCGGAGCCGGGCCGGTGCCGCCGAGGAACGGCATCCAGTAGTCCTCGAACGTCGTGAAGTCTGTCGGCATCTCGAGAGCGCCAGTCTCCACCTCCGCGAGCCCGCCCGCTCGGAAGAGGGACGCCAGCGCCGGCGCCTCGCAGAGCGGAAAACGCCTCCCCTCGTCGAGGGCGGCCGCGGGCGGGTCCAACGCGATCGCTTCGTCCCAGAACACCCTTAGGAACTCCAGGCCTTCCGCGTAGTCCCAGACGTACGCCGCGCACGTGCCACCGCGACGCAAGCGCTCGCGGATGGACGCCACGGCAACGTCGCAGATGGCGGATGTGAGCGCTCCCGTACCGCACCCGAGCTCGAGCCAGTTGGCCAGCGGCGTCGGACGGACCCACTCGACGAACGCTCGGGCCATCCGCCGGCTCCAGCGGCCCATGTAGGCCTCGTACGCGTCACCCGCCAGCCACCGGTCGCCAGAGGTCTTCGTCATTTCGAGACTATGATCATCGACGCTGAGACACATAGCTGCGTGCCTCTTGCAGCGCGGGCTGTCGCGTCCCGCCACCAGCGACGTCGAGAAGCTCCTGGTAGAAGGTCCGCGCCAGGGACGCGTCACCGAGTGCGCCTGCCGCCCGGGCAGCGCCCAGCAGGCTATTGAACCGCCCCGGATAGAGCTCCAGTGAGCGCTTGTACGCCGCGAGCGCTTCGGCCGGCTGCTTCTGCTCCATGAGAAGGTCTCCCAGTAGTTCCTCGGCGGGGAGCGTCGGGCCCGGCGTCACGGCGTGCTTCGGCGTTGAGGCCTCGAGCTCGGCGGCCTCTCGCATCAGCGCCACGCTGGGATCTCTCTGCCCTTCCACGTGGGCGACCCAGGCATTCAGCTCGAGGCGGAGCACGTGGATGTTCCTCGCAAACAGGTCCTCCCCCGCTTTGCGGGTCGCGGCTTCGAGGTCCCCAAGGCGTTCGCTGGCTGCTCTGGCCTCGTCGGTCTGACCCAAATGCGCGGCGCCCAAGCCGCGTGCGAACCGCGCGATGGCTTCAGGCCAGGTGAAACGATCCCAATCGACGACTGCGGGCTCGCGAGGTACGAGCCGCGCAGCCTCGTCCCAGGCATGCCGCTCGAGGGCGTAACGGGCTTGCGTCGACGCCAGATGGAAGGCGGTTTTGAAGCTCGGCTCCAATCGGGCGGCGGCGAGCAGGCGAGTCAACTGCGCGGAGGCTTCGTCGTCCGCGCCTTTCTGGAGATACGCGTAGATCAGATACTCGATCGCGTGGGGAAACTCGTCCCAGACGAGTTCTGCGTCGGTTCCCGCCGGATACTTCAGGGCAGCGTCCGCGGCCAGCAGGTTGCCCCGGATCACCCCGTCCCAGTCTCCGAGGCGAGTGTAGATATGGGTCGGCATGTGGAGCGCGTGCGGATTGTCCGGCGCGAGGGTCTCGTATTTGCGCGTGATCTCAAGCTCGTCCCGTTCGCGCCCCGGCACGTCGTTCGCATGGATCAGGTAGTGCATCGCGCCCGGGTGGTCCGGATTGTGTTCATACACGCGGAGGAGGATTTCGGCGGCCCGGTCGGCATGCGCTCGCGCGAGGACGAGGTCGTCGGAGGGGGCGGTGGCGAGGTGCGCCAACGCATAGAACGCGGCGGCCTCGTCGTCATCGGGGAAAGCCGTATGGACCTTCTCCATGACCTGTTCCCACCGGCGGATGCGGAGCCAGTAATCCGGCGACGCCGGTTCGAGAAAGAACGCCTCTGCTGCGTCCACAAAGAACCGTTCCCGCTCCGTCGGCGGACGCAGGGCCTTGGCCTTCTGCACGGCCTCCCAGCCCTGCTGCAGCGCTTCCGGCCCCGGCCGGGTCGGCCAGAGCGGCTGAAACAGCGTCATCGCGATGCCCCAGTGCGCCATCGCACACTGGGGATCGATCGTCGCGACCTGGGTGAAGGCCTCCCGTGCTTGGGGGTACGTCATGTGATGCAGGAGCGCCACTGCTCGATCGAACTCGACCTGCGCTGGTTCGGAACAGCTGATGGGAAAGTGAACCGTGCCCACGGAGTGACCGGCCGGCTGCCCAACCTGACCACATCCGCACCAAACGATGCAAAGGCCTAGAGCGGGAATCAGGGATTTGCCCACGGTGCTCCTGTCCGGCCTACCGGCCCCCGGCGACATCGATGAACGCGCCCGTTGTGAACGATGCCTGGTCGGACAGCAACCACAGGATAGCCTGTGCCACCTCTTCCGGTTGCCCTCCGCGTTTCAAAGGCACGAAGGCCTTCACTCGGTCGACGCGACCGGGCTCGCCGCCGCTGGCGTGCATCGCCGTGTAGATGAATCCAGGGCGTACCGCGTTGACGCGAATGCCTTCCTCCGCCACTTCTTGCGCGAGACCGATCGTGAGGGTGTCGATCGCGCCTTTCGAGGCGGCATAGTCCACATACTCTCCGGGCGAACCCGAACGGGCCGCGACCGAAGACACGTTGACAATCGCGCCGCCCGCCCCGCCGTGGCGAGTGGACATGCGCCGCACGGCTTCCCGTGCACACATAAACGCGCCGACGACGTTGGTCGCGAAGATGCGCTGCAGGCGTGAGGCGTCCATCGCCACGACGCGCATCTGCCTCTCGAGAATGCCGGCGTTGTTGACGAGTCCCGACAGGGTGCCGAGCCTGTCCGCCGCGTCGAACAGGCGCTCGACATCGTCTTCGTTCGCCACGTCCGCCTGCACCGCGATGGATCGCGATCCGGCGCGTTCAATATCCCGGGCCACCTCCTCGGCAGCCTCGCGGTTCTCGCGGTAGTTGACGCACACGGCATAGCCGTTCGCACCGGCCAGCCGGGCGGTCGCGGCGCCGATGCCGCGGCTGGCGCCCGTGATGACCAGAACCGTGTTGTTCATGGGTGTGGCTCGGTCACCATTCTATCGTTTGGCAGAAGATGGCAGATGCGCCGGCGGCAATCAGGCAGGCCCCGTAATTCGCAAATACTTGCGCCATGGCCCCACGGCCTCCGTGTATTGCCGGCCCATGACGCGAGAAATCTGAACCAGGTGATCGAAATCGTGTGCCACCCAGGTGGCCAGATGCTGACGGAGCGTCACTCGTCCGAACTCCGGATGCCGGCCCGTGCGGTCCAGATCGGCAGCGGTCAGACTCAACGCCGCAAGACGGCGAAGGCTGTCAATCCGCAGCTCGCGAAAGGTATCCAACAACTCGGAAATGCCCTTGCCGTGTGATGCCTCGAATTGAGCGAATCGATCGAAGACGGGGAACGGGATGGCCTCTCCGTGGGCGAGAAGATGATCCGCACGAGGCATCCAATCTGTCCGCTCTGCGTGAATCAGATGCCCGACGACGTCGTAGGGGCTCCAGGTGTCCGGCCCCTCCGTGCTCCATACCCATTCTGGAGGGAGATCGCGGAGCAGGACATCAAGGACCTCCGGAGTCCGTGACAGGACGACCACGGCGGCGTGAAGATCGAAATCCATCGTGAGTCAGGCGGCTGCCGAGAAACGCAGCCAGAGGAAGGCCAGACCGAACAGGGCGAAACCAGAAAGCAGGAACACCATCTGACGCAACTCGGAAGCGCGAAGCCTGGAGAACTCTTGCACCAGGAGTGGATCAGTGATCGTGGCGAACTCGCGCTGCATGATAAACCGAGAGTAGGCGCCGCGCTTGCGTGCGTGGAAGGCGTGTGGAGATGGGCTCCCGAGTTCCGCGTACTGCTCGGGACACCGCTCCGCAAAGCGCCGGCACAACTGGCGCCCGCGACGAGCAGAGGCAAACGCCCACAGCCCGTTGATCGCGAAGAATACGGCCCCTGCGATCCCGATTGCGTCTTCGACCTGCATGTCCGGCTAGCGACCGTGTTTCAACCGCGGGAACTCGACTAACTCTCGCCAAGAAGCACTCGCGCAACGGCGACCCAGAGCCTGGTGTCGCTGGCAGCCAACTCGACCAGATGCACGGCAACCATTCCAGTGCCCACCCATACGTATGCCGAGTGTATGCGCCGAGTGGTCACGAGGTCGTGCCCGACGGCAATGAGCAGCACCGAGTCGGCAATAAGTGAGAACGTCACGAACGGGTTCGGCACTCCTGGAAGGAAGTGCCTGAAGCGCAGCCACGCAGGGCCCAGGATCGAAATCGTTGCGAGAAGGAGTAGTCGTTTGTGCCAGCCTCGGTTGCGGCGCAGCACCACGGCCGCGACGACCAGGCCGAGAAACACGCCCATTTCGATGAGGATGTTCACGAACTGTCCTCTCGCCGCATCGCCCAGGCCTCCTGCCAGGTCTCGCCGAGTGGCCCAGACCCCGACGGCACCGCCCGACACGGCCATGGCGATGGCCATGGCCGCCCCCACCCACCCCGATCGTCGATGCGCCGCGATCCGACGGGCCCGTACGAGTTCTGCCTGATACAGGAGCAGCAGCAACCACGAGAAGAACAGTGCGCCGTGGACGTACACGATGCTGGGAGCCTCGAAGTCCCCCTTCATGAGCGGTGTGATAAACGTCGTGGAGAACCCGAGGAGCGCCACACACAGTCCACCCAGAGCCATCCAGGTGACAAATGCGCTCCGCGTCGGGCTCGGCTGAGTGGGCACGCGTCCCTCTGGCGTCATCCTGCAAAGGCCGTGACCAGCCACCGCGAGGTAGCCAGCCACCAGGCGCTCGTCATGTACGCATTGGGCAGCAGCTCCCACAGCAAGATGGCCGGACCGCCGTAGTGGGTCACCGGATGCAACCGCCCCAGAGCCCGGTAGTCCCACCATGCCAGCGCCACCACCACCAGGCCCGGCCCGGCGACGTGGTTGAGGAGGTAGGGAAACGGGAGGATGCGACCAAAGGGTGCCGTCAGCATGGCCACCATTCCCAGCACCATCAACCGCTTGTGCAGATCGGGACGCCGCCGCCAATGGAGGGCGGCTCCGAACAGCAGCGTGTACGCGACGATGTTGCCGGCGCTCACCGCGAGAAAGGCCAGTTCGTCCGGCGGGGACCCATAGCGCGCCACTGAGTTGACCGCCACGAACGGCCCCAGCAGGACGAGTGCGCCGTACAGACCGACGCCGAGCACCCCGAGCCTGCGATGCTGCGGCGTGCGGCCCGACGCCACGAGCCACGATTGCACGACGAACAGGATGCACCATCCGAAGGCCACGGCCGCGTGCAGGTGCACCAGCGGCGTGAAGGGCAGCGTGTCGGCCGGCAACCCAAGCTGCGGTACGAGCAGGTACGTGCGCGAGAAGCCCACCACGACCATCCCCAGCATCGCCAGCGCGAGCCCGGCGAAGAAGCGATGTTCCTCGGCGCGCCCGACGGCGGACCTCGCCATCAGCGGCACGCCCGCGTTAACCCGCATCATGCTCAGGAGTCGACTCTGAGAACCCATTGGTGTGAGGCAGTCTTCGGATTATGCGCTCTTCCTGCCTGCGTAGAGCAACTCAAACGCTTTCCCCCGCCACGTGGTCTCAAGCGTACCAAGCGCATGAAACAGGTCGACACGCGTGTCGAAGATCCCGGGCGTGCCTTCGACGAAGTCCGACAGGTCGCAGGTTGACGCGCACATCCGTGTCTTTCCTTCGAAGTCGACCGCGGTCAGCCGAACCGCCTCGAAGAGTGTTTCGGCATCGTTCGCGAACCCAACTGAATCGTCGGCGCGCTCTTCCAAGCGTCCGAATATCTCCTCCACTCCGGCCCAGCTTGCAGCGACGTAGAACTGGGGCCAGGCCAACAGGATTCGCCTCGGGATGAACGCTCGCGTCCGGGGGAATTAGATGGACCAGCGGCGAAAGTGGCCCTTGAGGTAGTAGGTGGGTGCGAACCCGACGAACACGGTCAGGATGGCCGCAGTTGCCATGCCGCCGAAAAAGAAGCGGCCCCGTTGCCGGTCCGAGTGAGCTGGTAAACGCCTTTCAGACATGCTTACATGCCTCGACCCGTCCGCCACGGTCCTGCTGTGCTGAACGAACCTGTCCGCTCAACGTTCGCGCTTCAGCGACGACGGCTCATAATCGCACCAGCCGTCGACGGCTGCAAACGCCCGTTAGCCAGCCCGTTGAAACACAGTTCTTCCGCCGAAAAGAGTACGATCCCGGCCCGCCAAAGCTAGCCGAACGTGAACTCGACGATTTCCGGAGGATTCGTACCGAAGTCGCTGAACCGCAGCCAACTGGGCCGAATCCTGAGATAGAGAATGCCAGGCCACTTCTGTCGGTCGATTCCGGCGGGGAATTGCTGAAAGTAGAGCTTCTTCAGTGCCTCCAGTTCAGGCCCATGCGGCTCGTCCGCCACACCCTCGTACTGCACGGTGCGCTCGTCACCATTGACCAGTCCGCCGATCACGAAGGCCGCCTTGGCATTCTTCCGCAAATTGGAGACTTTGCGTGTCGATTCAACCGTGTCGAAGAACAGCTCGAATGTGTCGGTCACGACGAACCCCACGACGGCTGCTTGTGGACTTAAGGCCGAGGACACGGAAGCCTGAACTCCCAGAGAATGAGCACGAACGAATTCGAGGACGTCGGCCCGTGTCGTAGGCATGTGATGGTCCGGTCTTGTTGAATTCCGAAAGTGGCTGGCTAACGTCGAGGCTTCAGCCGCGGCGACTCAGGATCGCACCAGCCGCCGCCGGCTGCAAGCCGTGTTAGCCAGCGTGCATTCATATACTAAGTGCAACACCGTCGCGATGCTCCCGCGTGAGTGAAGCGACCTGGGAGAGGGTAGGCTTCCATCCTCCGCCAAGAGAAAGGACGCCATGACCCCGTACACCCAGGTCACCTCAGAAGAGAGATTCGCACTATCGCTGCTGCGTCGGCAAGGGCTCGGGGTGCGGGCCATCGCGCGCGTCTTGACGCGCGCGCCCAGCACGATCAGCCGTGAGATGCGTCGGAACGTCTGGCGCGAGGACCGCCGCTCGTACCTGCCCGGCCGCGCGCAAGCGTACACGAATCATCGGCGTCGCCACGCCCGCCGCAACACCCAGTTCACGGCCGCGGACTGGGGCCAGGTCGAGGCCCGGCTCCGTCAGGACTGGAGTCCCGAGCAGATCGCCGGACGCTTGCGGCGAACCGGCCAGCTCGCGATCAGCCACGAAACGATCTATCGGCACGTGTGGACGGACTGGCGCCAGGGCGGCACCTTGCGGCAACACCTCCGCGGGGCCCGGAAGCAGCGGCGCAAAACGGTACGGCGCCTACGATAGTCGGGGGCGCCTGGCGGGCAAGCGGCACATCTCGGAACGCGCCGCCGGGGCGGCGCACCGCTCGCGCTTCGGGCACTGGGAGGGCGACACTGTACTGGGCAACACGCAGCCCGGGGCCTGCATCGTGACCGTGGTCGAGCGCAAGTCCGGCTTCACGGCGATCGGACGCCTCCGCCGCCGCGCGGCTCCCGAGGTCAACGCCCGCCTGCGGCGGCTCTTGGCGGCGCAGCCACGTCCCGTGCATTCCCTCACCCTCGACAACGGGCTACCTCAGAAGTCAAGGAGACAGAGCTTCTCTGATCTGACGCGCGTGTCAGCCCGAGCGCACGACGCGAGGCGCCAAGCGGTTCCACCATTGCGGAATCACACGCTGACCATAGTCACACAGGGTCAGGTCGAGCGGCCTGCCCTGACGGGGCTTAACAGAGCGTCGTACTCCAGGTGGAAGGTCCGAGCATTATCTACGAGGTCGCATGCGCCTCGACGGCTCCTGGCGAAGGGATCCTCCCGCCTGGTCTCGTCGCTTCCGGGAAGCGGCGATACTCGCTGCCGGTGGTGACCACAGCGTACGCGACGCGGGCCATCTTGGCCGCCACCGCCGTGTAGCCTTTCCGCCGGCGATCCGCGCTTTTCGGATCGGGGCGAATGTAGTCCTCAAACTTCCGGCGAAAGCTGTTCTGTTGCATCCGAATGGCCACCGTCCCGGCCATCCAGAAGGCGTAGCGCAGGCGGGCGTTGCCGCGCTTCGACAAGTGCGTGGTTCCGCGAAATTGCCCGGACTGCTCGGTGCAGAGATCGAAACCGCAGTACTTGAGAAACTGGCGCGCGCAGCCGAAGCGGCGGAGGTCACGGGCTTCCGCCAAGATCGTCATCGCCAGAATCGGCCCAATGCCCGGGATGGTCTGCAGCCGGACGAAGTCGGGCTGCGTCGCCAGCTGCGTCGCGATATCGGCTTCCAGACGTTTGCGCAAATGGCACAGCGCTCGGTACTCCTCGAGCACGATCCGAAACATCACGATCGTCTCCGACGTGTCGGCCACCGGCAGTGCGACACTGCGACACGCGGTCTCATAGAAGTCGCCGAGCCACCGCTTCTTATCGACCTTCCGTCCGGCGATTTGCGCGCAGGCCGCGGCGACGAATGCGGCTTTGGTGTAGCGGCGGACGGCGGCGGGACATGGCGTAAACAGCAGCAGCTCGGTGAACCACTCGGCTCGCGAGCTGTGTAGATAGCGCTCGGCTTCGGGAAAGTACAGCGGCAGATGGTGCGTGAGGAGGCTGTGCTGCAGCCGTACCTTCCGAAGGGACACTTGCTGATACGTCTTGGCCATCTCCTGCAGGTCCTGATGCCCGGTCATCAGCGGATCAAGATACCGCTGCGTGATCCCACTCTTCAGCAGATGCAGAATGACTTGCGCGTCCTTCGGATCGTTCTTGTCCCACGAGTTGTAGAGGGCCTCGCGGGTGCGGGCGACGGCAATCGATGACACCAGGCAGAGATGGAACCCGGCCTGCCCGAGGACGTAGGCCAGAGGCCGATGGTAGTCGCCGGTCGGCTCGAAGGCGATCTCGCACGGCCGCTCGAACGCGCAGAGCGTCGCCACGAAGCGGTCGATCTCGGTCTTGGTATTCGCGATGCGCATCGCACGCCGTTGGCCGCTCGGCAGCTCCACCAGCACTTCGTGGGTCAGCTTCGCAACGTCGATCGCTACCCGCACGGCTGAGGACGTGGTAGAAGATTTCGAGGTCATGGCTGGCAGTCTCCTCTGGTCTGAGTTGTGGCAAACCCATTCTAGAGAAGCACTTGTCCTGCCTTGACCTCACATTCCGAAGGTACTATGGCACCGAGTTCCACCGCTACCGGGCGCTCGAGGCGCGGACCGCGGTCCCGTGCTACTTCGCAACGCCGCATCACGCCTGGGAGCGAGGCACCAACGAGAACACGAACGGGCTCATCCGGCAGTACTTGCCGAAGCACACCAGCATGGAGCACGTGACCCAGCGCGACTGCCAACGCATCGCCGACACACTCAATCGCCGGCCACGCAAGCGTCTCGGATTCAGAACCCCTGAGGAGGTCTATGTCCCGTGACTATCGATGTTGCACTTCAAACTTGATATCAGACCGCACGTCACAAACAATCGCCGCTCGTGCAGTGTACGAACAGCATGATGATTGGGAGGCATTGCGCGAAGAGCAGTGACACCGTCACGATCCACGCGGCGATCACCCATCGCCGCCCGAATACCTCTCGAGCTCGTAAGGCCAGACGGCCGATCAGGAGAGGGATGCCGGCGGACAGCATGACAAAGGCAATGAAATCGCGCGCCATTGGAGTGCGGGGCCACATAGCGACGATAACAACGCATGCCGCCAAGAAGCTGGCCGCCGAAATCACCCATGAGATCAATCGCCATTGTGGTGGCCGCTGGATCGCGCCGGTGAGGCTGCAAATCGCCAACATGCACCCGGCTGAGACCAGTGGAGTGAGAGTTGCCCAGAAGATGGTGTGCCACCCGAAACGAATAGCCACTCCCACAACCGGGCCGACCAATACAAACGGTGCTGCGTAGACGATGACCTTCAGAACGCCAGATTCGTCCGCGTTAGTCATGGATGCCCGTTCGCCGGCCTAACGCACAGCGCTCAGCCGCGAGCGAAGCAGCCCGGCGCGCGGTTGAGCCCGGTCGATGATAACGCCACTGCGCCGATCCAGTTCACCGGCGTCGCCGGTCGATTGAGCCCCGATGGTGATGCGCAGCTCGTCGGCTGCAGCGCGTGTTAGACGGTCCGTCGATGGAGCACCACGCCGACCGTATCGACGCCGGGCCGACCACCGGCCCAGAAACCACCCGGAGCGGCGCGCGCTCGACGAGCCCCTGCGTCCGCACAAAACAAGGCGACGACTTCGGCCCTGCCGCGCTCGGAACCCGCGCGCCGCGCCCCGGACCGAGCTTGAACGTCCAAGGTGCCGCCGACCCGCCGCTACCCACACGATCGATCGATGGAGCCCGAAGCCCGCTCGAACAGCCGGGCGGAGAAGCCGAGTGAGTGAACCACTTCAAACGGCCGAGTGAGCCCAAATCCGAAAGGTGTTCTTCCTCTATCCGTCTCTAACGTCCAGGCTTCAGCCGCGGCGGCTCAGGATCGCACCTGCCGCCGACGGCTGCAAGCCGTGTTAGGCAGCGCTTGAACACGCCCTGCGGCTAGGAGGTTGCTGAAAAACGCATGGTAAATGATCGACAGATGCGCGGTCGCGTACTACCATGGCGATCATGCGAGGAGACGATCGACAGCCGCGTGCGATGTTCAGCTACGTGTCCGCCGAGGAGCGGGTGCCGCAGGATCATCCGCTCCGAGCCATCCGCACCTTTGTCGACGAGATTCTGCGGGAGATGACGCGCGAGTTCGAGGCGCTCTATGCGCAGGACGGCCGGCCGTCGATTCCGCCCGAGCGCCTGTTGCGGGCGCAGTTGCTGCAACTGTTTTACTCGATTCGGAGTGAGCGGCTGCTGATGGAGCAACTCGACTACAACATTCTGTTTCGCTGGTTCGTGGGCCTGGAAATGGACGAACCGGTCTGGGTCCCGACGGTCTTCACGAAGAACCGGGATCGGCTGCTGCAACATGCCGTGGCCCACAGCTTCTTTCAGCGCGTGATCGCGCGCGCGTCCGATCTGATGTCGGACGAGCATTTCACCGTCGACGGGACGCTGCTCGAGGCGTGGGCCAGTCAGAAGAGTTTTCAACGGAAGGACGGCGACACCGACGGTGATGGGCGCAACTTCCGGGGGCAGGAGCGCAAGAACGACACGCATGCCTCGACGACGGATCCCGACGCCCGGTTGTATCGGAAGTCGAACAACGCGGAGGCGCGGTTGGCGTATCTGGGCCACCTGCTGATGGAGAATCGCCACGGCCTGATCGTCGACGCCCAGGCGACGGTCGCCGACGGGTTTGCCGAGCGCGAGGCCGCGGCGACGATGCTCAGTACGCACTGGCGGTTTGCGCCGCCGCGGCACCGCACCGTCGGCGCCGACAAAGCGTATGACACGTTCGACTTCGTCGACCAGGTGCGCGAGGTCGGCATGACGCCCCACGTCGCGCAAAACGACACCCGACGCGGTGGCAGCGCGATCGACGGCCGCACGACGCGACACGCCGGCTACGCGATGAGTCAGCACGCGCGTCCGCGCATCGAGCGGGCGTTCGCCTGGCTCAAGACCATTGCGGGCCTGCGCAAGGTCAAGCTGCGCGGCCTCGCGACCGTGGATGCGCTCTTCGTCTTCGCCAGTGCCGCCTTCAACATCAAACGGATCGTCACGTTGCGGGCGGCGGCCGGATGACACGCGACACCTGGCACACGGGCTGCGATTCGCTCGGTCCGGCGGGACGAACGGAACGCGGACCGTCGCCGTTTCGATGGCGTTGCCCACATCCCCGACAGAGATCGAGCGCATGATCACTCGTTTTTCAGCGACTTCCTCGTACTACCTTCATTGCACCGCTCGTCCAAATGACTGAACCGCAATGGTCAGGATAATCACATTGGCAACTGCACCGACCGCGACGACCGTGAATAGTGCCCAGGACACCCTCTCAATCGTGTCGGAGGTGTTCGCATACCTCGCCGCGATCACATTGCCCCAATGCGAACGCGAACACGAGGACAAGCAAAGGGAAACCAGCAAAGCCGGCAAGCAAGATGCTATGTGATATCACGTCGCTGAATCTGGCAAACTCTGCCCGCGTCACCGCGACTCGGACGCCAGAAGTGGGCGCCAGAGCAACACCTGCCTCCATCACAAGTGTTGCAATCCGTTCGGTAAGATACGTCAGGATGCCAACCGGCGCGATCAGCACGGCGGACGCCAGCACGAACCAGGTTGCTCGTGGCGCCGGCGTCGCGACTGGAGCGGAATCGTGCGCCCACCGTCTCCGAATCGACATCTGAAGCGCAGCCGCAATGCTGATGGCAACTACAAAGCCCACTGCACCAAACCACAACGGGCGGGCAACCAGAAGGGCCAACGTTGCGGCCTCCTTCACACCGGCGTCGCTGATCTTCGCTGTTGCCTGGAATGCGCGAGCGGATTGAACAGCCGTGAATGGCACAGGGGTGATGAGAAACAACAGGGCCAGAGGAAGCCCGGTTAGCACAAGGGGAGCGGATCCGTGTCGATGACTGGATTGGCGGACGAGTAGCCAAAGGCCGGCACCGACAACGATTGCGACAGCGACAAACATTTTGGCGACCTTCTCCTCGTTCTCAGTCGCGGCTGCCTAACGTTGCAAATGAGCCGCACGCCGAAGCGATAGGATGGCACGGACCGTCGGGCGTGTCGGCTCCATTTGCCTGTTAGCCTGCGATGCTCGGCAATGGCCCCTACGCGTTCCGGACCTGAGCGAAGGCAAGGACATATCCGTCAGCGTCGGCAACCTCGAAACCCCAGAGCCCCTCGTCGATGAACGACAACCTGCTGACGAACGACACACCGCGCTGGCTGAACTCGTCGAAGAGCGCGTCGGCGTCGATGGTGTAGATGTACACGTCCCAACGAGCCCATTCGTGCCGGGTTCGGTTTGGACACGGAAGCACGTCGGGAAGAATGGCCTTCAGCATGATGCCGATCCCATCCCGGCTCACTCTGGCGTAGAACGGATCGTCGTCTGGACCCTGGAAGTCGAGCTGGAAGCCGAGGCGCTCCCTGTAGTAAGAGACTGACGCCTGTAGGTTTTGCACGATGAAGAAGGGATTGATCGAAGCGAGACTTCCCCTCGCCCCTTCGCGGTTCGCGCCGTTCGCAGCGGCCTTGGTTGAGTTCATGCCGTCGGGCCTCCATCCGTCGGTTATCTGAAGCGCAGCGATTGTCGCAGGCTAGACAGAATGACTTCGGTCACAGATGGCTGACCCACGGGAGTGATCGCGGGTTAGCCTGAGCGGCCAGAGCCGCACCGCCGCATGGTCCGCGGCGGCGTGTTCCCGGAGGTCAGCCATGCGCCAGTCTACTCCGCTGTTCGTCGGTCTGGACGTCCACAAAGATTCGATCGCGGTCGCGCATGCGGCCGGCGACAGCACCGCTCCTCCGGTCTTCGTCGGGGCCATTGGCAGCCGCGAGGCCGACCTCGACCAGTTGCTGCGGCGGCTGCAGAGCAAGGCCGCGTCGCTCGCGGTCGCCTACGAGGCCGGGCCGAGCGGCTATGGCCTCTATCGCTATCTCACCGCGAAGGGCGTCGCCTGCCAGGTCGTCGCGCCCTCGCTGATTCCGCGCAGGCCCGGCGACAAGGTGAAGACCGACCGACGCGATGCGGTCACGCTCGCGCGCTTGCTGCGGTCGGGCGATCTCACGCCGGTGTATGTCCCGCGGTCGAGGACGAGGCGATTCGGGATCTGTGTCGGGCGCGGGATGCGGCGCGGGTCACGATGAAGGACGCGAAGCTGCGGCTGAAGGCCCTCCTCCTCCGACTCGGGCTGCATTATGTCGGCCGCGCCGATTGGAATGCCGCGCACCAGCGCTATCTCGCGAAGGTCGTGTGTCCGACGCCCGCGCAGCAGATCGTCTTTCAGGAAAGTGTCCGCGCCGTCGATGAGCAGGTGGACCGCGTCGCCCGGCTCGAGACCGAACTCCGCGACGCGACACCGCACTGGCGGCTCGCGCCGGTCGTCGAGGCGCTGCAAGCGCTGCGCGGCGTGCAATGGCTCGTCGCGATCACGGTCGTCGCGGAGCTCGGCGACCTGACGCGCTTCGACAATCCCCGCCAGCTCGCCGCCTTCGTCGGCCTGATTCCGTCGGAGTACTCCAGTGGCGCGTCGCGCCGCCAGGGCGGCATCACCAAGGCGGGCAACGGGCGCGCGCGCCGCGCGCTCATCGAAGCCGCCTGGGCGTATCGCCATCCCGCGAAGGTCTCGGCGCATATCCAGCAGCGCATCGATCGCCTGCCGAAGCCGCTGCAGGACATCGGCTGGAAGGCGCAGGTGCGGCTGTGCAAACGGTTTCGCCGATTGACCGCGCGCGGCAAGCATCCGAACGTCGCGGTCACGGCGATCGCGCGTGAACTCATCGCCTTCATGTGGGCGATTGCGAAGACGGTGCCGCTGACCGCGTAGCGGGATGGCGGGGAGCGGCAGGGCCGAGGCGGGACCCCGGTGTGCAGCGCAATCCTCGACGGCGTTAAGAGGCGACGCAAGTCGACCCTCGTCCCTAGACCGAGGCAGGCGCGTGACGGATCACAGTACGGTGGTACCCAACCCACGGATATCAGCAGGATCAACCGTCGGTCTTACTGGTCCCGTCTCGGCCCAGCCGCTTCGTCGCCACGCCCATCACCAGACGGACCACGCTTCGCTCGTATCGACGTACTACCCGTGTGTCCACGCGCCGCGCGATTGACAAACCGAAGTCATATCAACGCCCAGGCTTCAGCCGCGGCGGCTCACGATCGCACAGCCGCCGTCGGCTGCAAGCCGTGTTAGGCACCGGCCTGCTCACGCTTTGCTGCCAATTCTGAAAGAAAGGCATCCACGTCCGGCAACGTCGCCGCCACTGGAATCACATGGGCGAGAGTCTTGTCGACAAAGATGAACGCGTGACAATCGGTTCTAGCGACTCTATGAATTGCACTGTAGGCGACCCGGTGCTCGGTCGCGCGTGTCGTCTCCACCAGCTCGGCCTCGTCGAGCGTAAGCCGATGTTCACATAGAAAGTGGTCTCCCGCCATACGCGCTGCTGATCGTGCAATGTCTCGGCGCAACAACCATCGCCATACCTCGCCAAATCCGATCGCCGTCACCACGCCGATCACGACCCCAAGGACGAGCCACAATCCTGAGGAGGTGCCAGTGGTCATGAAGATGAACGTCGCAGCCGCCGTCACGCCAGCGGCCCAACGCGCAGTTGTAATGGCGCGTCTAAAGCGTTGGGATTCAGAGGCCAGGAACCACGAATAGGCCACTGCATCTCCGGTGGTGTTGACGTAGCGGAGAGTCACCGCATAAGTCCTCAGGCCGTCCCATCCTCGCGTGCCTAACGCCCGCCGCTCACCTGCGGCACGCGCGCTTCAACGATAGCACCGCGCGCGAGGGGCGCGCGCGAGCGCGGCCCGGTGCCGTCAGGTGCAGCGGCATGTTAGCCAGCACCTTCATGACGCATGCCGTGGCGGGCGCCATCCCCTTGTGCCTTGGAGCAATGTCGCTCCACACCACGGGCAATAACGTATTTGGATAAAGGAACTGCCGCCGTCGTGGATACGGATCCCGAAGTCGCCGGACTCCGAAATGTGAACGATTAGAGCGTCAGGGCAATCCGCTGGATTTGCGTGAACGTCGCACGCGTGATTCACCTGTTGCTCCATCGTCTCGCAGCAATACGGCATCTTATTCTGTCTGGCTAACGACACGCGATGAGCCGCGGGCGCGGCGCCACCGCTATCGTCATGATCATGATGCGCCGCGAGCCGTCGGCTCCATCGCGCGGTTAGACGGCCCGTCGAAGCCGCACCACGCTCACTCCTATCGATGGCGGCGCACGACCAGTCGACGGGACGGCCACCGCCGCCCGACGGCGCGCCGGGTCGCACGACGGGCCTGCGAGATGCTGCAAACCAGCCTGGCCGACGCTGGAGCCCGAATGCACTCCGGACGGTCGTTCGAAGAAGCTAAGACCGGGCAACACCGGAATCGCCAAGCCTGCCGAGCCGAAAGAGCTCTACTCGTCTGCCCGTCTAACGTGCCAAATGAGCCGCGCGCCGCTGCGACACGATCACACCAGACGGGCGGTGCGTCGGCTCCATTTGGAGGTTAGACGCCGTCCAACAGACTACTTCGCCGCCCACGCTTCTGGTCCTCCCAGCTGCCACACTGAATCCCGCAGCGCGAGGAGTTCCGGTGGAATGTTCTCGTGGAGGCGCACCGTTTTGCTCGTAGATCCGAGTTGGAGAGTCAGCTCCGTCCAGCGGCCAGTGCCAGCCACGCCACCGTACAGGAGCAGCGCATCGCCCTTTCTGACTGCCGATCCAACTCCGCCATAGTAGTCGAGGGCGTCGAAAAACCTCGCGCCAAGAAACGCATTAACGAGTGCAACAACCTCGTCAGGCTCAATGGGCCGTCGCTGAGTGGCTGCTCTTGGGGGCGTCCCCAGGTCCTCGAGCTCCACGAAGCCGTCACCAAGCACCCGAACGCGATAGTCTACGCAGCGTCCCGCGCATCCGTCGCCGCCGCCGGTCACTAGCTGAATCAGCACGTCTGAGAGTTCCACGGATGGAGGGAGAGTCCCTGGCCCCACGGAATGCACCTGCCCGCGGGACGGGCGCGACAACAAGGCCAAGCCGACGACAAATGCGGCAGTAGCATGTCGGTAACGCGGTGACATTCGAGGATCCCCCCGATCCGTTCAGTGCGTCTAACGTGCGAATGAGCTGCGAAAGGCGGTAGCGCAAGCGCTGTTAGCGGCGTTGTCGAGGCATCACGAGCACGGAGAGAGACAGCCAACTGCTGCCACATGCCCAGCATGTCGAGTGCTCCACGCCTCAACGATCTTGCCACCAGCGAGGCGATAGATCGTGATACCGCCGATGGCGATTCGCTTGCCGGTTGCCGCCACACCCGGAAGCTGGCCGGTGTGTGTCGCCGTTGCACTCCAGCGCCCGACAACCGTGTCACCTGTGCTGATTAGCTCGTCGAACGTCACGTGGGAATCCGGGAAGGCGGACCGGAACATCGCGATAGCTTGCCTCCAGTTCTCGCGGTCGCCTATGCCATCTGGCATGTGCGGCCCGTGATAATGTGCCTCGGCCGCCATGACCTCGCACGAATGTCAAGGGCGCGTCGGTTCCATATTCGGAAGCGATTGCGAGACGAGGGCCTTGTGCGCTTTCCGACATTGTGTTCACCTCCGATCTTGGGTTCGTGCATCGAAGATCCGTATAACGTCCGGGTTTCAGCCGCGGCGGTTCAGGATCGCACCGGCCGCCGACGGCTGCAAGCCGTGTTAGGCAGCTCACCGCGTTGGATCTTGCACAAGAGGCTCGTTCACGTACAAGATCACTTCGCGTCGGTCGCCAGCACCATCTGCCGCGCCAATCCCGGCGCCCACAGCGCCCCAACCGGCCGCGAGCATCGCCGCCAGGCGCTGCGGTTGGTCACAGTGCTGGCAAATCCCGGCACACTCCCGGCGAACCGCGCTCCACGACCAGGCCGCGTTTGGCTTTCTGAGTTGTCTGCCGTTGGATCAGGAGAATCCGGCGGACATCGGATCTTGAGAGGGAGATCACCCTCGGCCCATCCGATAACGTGATGGAATCTCCTTGGGCGGACAAGAATCGAGCGTGATCGGTCCTGCGCCGATGGCTTCCACATGCAGGCGACCGCCGGGCGACAGCCTAGTCACCGCAGACCGATTTTTGTCCGCATTCACGCTCAGGGCGGGCGACGTTCGGGCGGTCGCGCAACCGGCCACGCTGGCGATCGTCACGAGCGCCAAGACCCATGAGTGTCGGCTCATAGAAGTAGTGTCGTCTGGCTAACGCCATGCGGCTCACCTGCGGCGGCCGCTATCTGGGGCGTCGAACGACTCGTTCGGTAGGCGGCCGCCGACAGGTGCAGCCGCTGTTAGACGCCCCGTCGCTCAAAGCAAAGGATGCCCGCAACCGCGCAGTGTATCAATATCGTCAGCCATGATGCGGCTCCGTGACCCCAAGATGCTTTCGTGCGAGCTCATCTGCTGTCCGGAACAGAGCGTATCGAGAGCGCCGTCAGTTGCGGACCATGTCTCGACTTCTTGCCACTGCGCAGGAGTCGAGCTTCCGACGAAGTCCGCTGCCTCGCAAACGAGCAAGGATTCGCGGCCGTCCCACGTCAGCCGAACCCGCCGATGCCGATTGCCAGCCACCACGACCCGCGAGCTGAAGTGAGATAGTCGAAATGATGTTCGAAGATCGCATAGACACGGGCGCCAATCGCGCCGCGAACTCGCCGAACGCCCTGAAGTGGCCGAGAGAGGATGCACTGTCGTCCAATTTCATTTGTGCGTCTGACGTCAGGCATCAGCCGCAGCGCGCCCTTTGCGCTCGCGCTGTCGGCTGCATGCCATGTTAGGCTGCGCTTGCATGTATGTCGACTCTGACATATCCTGAAATCCGATGAGCCCGCGCGACAAACCGCTGGTCTGGTTGCGCGGGCAGGTCAAGACGCCGCCGTTTGGCCCGGATGCCCGCGTTGAGGCCGGCTTCCTGCTGAGACGCCTGCAACGCGGTGAGGGGCTCGGCTGCCGCACTCTCGACCGATGCCGGCTGTCGGACCAGGGTGTCACGAACTGCGAATCGTGGACGGACCTATGAACTGGCGCATCATGTACCACATTGCCCAGGACGCGATCGTCATTCTCGACGTCTTTCCGAAGAAGACGGCCGCCATCCCGAAGTCGGTGATGACCGAGTGCCGCAAACGGTTGGCTGCGTTCACACGAGTGGTCGAAGCCCAGAAAGGAATAAGCCGTGCGCGCCGATAAACAGAAGAAGCTCGAACGCGCCGGATGGACGGTCGGGGATGCCGGTGACTTCCTGGGGTTGTCCGCCGATGAGCGACGCTTCGTCGAGGTCAAGCTCGCGCTAGCTGACGGGTTGCGACGTCGACGGGAGCAACTCGGGTTGACCCAGAGCGAGGTGGCCGAGCGCTTCGGCTCAAGCCAGTCGCGAGTGGCCAAGATGGAACGCGCGGACGGCTCCGTCACGACTGATCTGCTCCTGAAATCTCTGTTTCGACTCGGCGCTAGTCCGCGGGACGTGGCTCGTCTATTGATTCCCAAGTCTCGGAATCACGCAGCCTAACGTCCAGCGCTTCAGCCGCGGCGGCTCAGGATTTCACCAGCGGCCGACGGCTGCAAGCCGTGTTAGGCGGCGTGTTCCAATGCTTCAAGAAAGCGCTCAACGTCCGCCGGAAGCGGTCCGGAGCGCTCCACGTGCGGCCACACCTGAATGCGACCCGCAATTGCGGACGGCGCCAAGCTGATCGTTGCCAGATCATCGTGAAGGTCCTGGCGTCGACCACAATGCAATGCATCGCAGGCCTGCCGAATGCCGGGACGGCAGTCGCGCCGATAGCATGTCCGGCCCAAGTAGCGCCCCGCTTCGTCCGCGAGAAACACGTCCGCCGTCCGGTTCAAACCCTGTAGCGTACCTTGCAGGCGTCGCGCGACTCGCGCCAATGGCCCCAAGTCAGCCTCGTGAGTCACGGTGACGAGAAGGTCGATGTCCTTCAGGCTTGGCTTGTCGGTCACAATCGATCCGATGATGACAATCCGCCGCACACCAGGAACGTCGCTTGCCGCTCGTATGAAACGTGCAGCCTCATCCAAGAATGGTTCTCGAAGAGTTCGAGGTTCCATTTTCCGAATCTGCGCTAATGTCGTCTACCGCCTAACGTCCAGGCTTCAGCCGCGGCGGCTCAGGATCGCACCTGCCGCCGACGGCTGCAAGCCGTGTTAGGCAGCGCTTGAACACGCCCTGCGGCTAGTACTACCTTCATTGCACCGCTCGTCCAAATGACTGAACCGCAATGGTCAGGATAATCACATTGGCAACTGCACCGACCGCGACGACCGTGAATAGTGCCCAGGACACCCTCTCAATCGTGTCGGAGGTGTTCGCATACCTCGCCGCGATCACATTGCCCAATGCGAACGCGAACACGAGGACAAGCAAAGGGAAACCAGCAAAGCCGGCAAGCAAGATGCTATGTGATATCACGTCGCTGAATCTGGCAACCTCTGCCCGCGTCACCGCGACTCGGACGCCAGAAGTGGGCGCCAGAGCAACACCTGCCTCCATCACAAGTGTTGCAATCCGTTCGGTAAGATACGTCAGGATGCCAACCGGCGCGATCAGCACGGCGGACGCCAGCACGAACCAGGTTGCTCGTGGCGCCGGCGTCGCGACTGGAGCGGAATCGTGCGCCCACCGTCTCCGAATCGACATCTGAAGCGCAGCCGCAATGCTGATGGCAACTACAAAGCCCACTGCACCAAACCACAACGGGCGGGCAACCAGAAGGGCCAACGTTGCGGCCTCCTTCACACCGGCGTCGCTGATCTTCGCTGTTGCCTGGAATGCGCGAGCGGATTGAACAGCCGTGAATGGCACAGGGGTGATGAGAAACAACAGGGCCAGAGGAAGCCCGGTTAGCACAAGGGGAGCGGATCCGTGTCGATGACTGGATTGGCGGACGAGTAGCCAAAGGCCGGCACCGACAACGATCGCGACAGCGACAAACATTTTGGCGACCTTCTCCTCGTTCTCAGTCGCGGCTGCCTAACGCACAGCGCTCAGCCGCGAGCGAAGCAGCCCGGCGCGCGGTTGAGCCCGGTCGATGATAACGCCACTGCGCCGATCCAGTTCACCGGCGTCGTACCGGTCGATTGAGCCCCGATGGTGATGCGCAGCTCGTCGGCTGCAGCGCGTGTTAGACGGTCCGTCGATGGAGCACCACGCCGACCGTATCGACGCCGGGCCGACCACCGGCCCAGAAACCACCCGGAGCGGCGCGCGCTCGACGAGCCCCTGCGTCCGCACAAGGCAAGGCGACGACTTCGGCCCTGCCGCGCTCGGAACCCGCGCGCCGCGCCCCGGACCGAGCTTGAACGTCCAAGGTGCCGCCGACCCGCCGCTACCCACACGATCAATCGATGGAGCCCGAAGCCCGCTCGAACAGCCGGGCGGAGAAGCCGAGTGAGTGAACCACTTCAAACGGCCGAGTGAGCCCAAATCCGAAAGGTGTTCTTCCTCTATCCGTCTAACGCACAGCGCTCACCTGCGGCACGCGCGCTTCAACGATAGCACCGCGCGCGAGGGGCGCGCGTGAGCGCGGCCAGGTGCCGTCAGGTGCAGCGGCATGTTAGCCAGCACCTTCATGACGCATGACGTGGCGGGCGCCATCCCCTTGTGCCTTGGAGCAATGTCGCTCCACACCACGGGCAATAACGTATTTGGATAAAGGAACTGCCGCCGTCGTGGATACGGATCCCGAAGTCGCCGGACTCCGAAATGTGAACGATTAGAGCGTCAGGGCAATCCGCTGGATTTGCGTGAACGTCGCACGCGTGATTCACCTGTTGCTCCATCGTCTGGCAGCAATACGGCATCTTATTCTGTCTGGCTAACGTCCGCGTTTCAGCCGCGGCGGCACCCGCCTCTTGCGCTTGGCCGCCGTCGGCTGCAAACGCTTGTTAGGCGGCGTCGCTTCTTCTCTGAGCTTGCGCATTAGCACGCGGCCGTGCTTTGTGACGAATCCACTCGGATCCTCAACGGGTCGCATGTCTTCTGGAACGAAAGCGACGAGAGTTCTAAAGAGACTGATTACGAGATCGACTTCCTCATTTCCAACTTCGACAGGATCGTGCGGCCGCGGATACCGAAGCTCACCCCAGCCGTCGACGAGAGTCAGCGTGTACTCACCGCGATCGGTGAGGACTGTTTCGGGCAATTCCCGCTGCAGGTCCGTAAAAAGTTGTTGGACGCTGTGGGTCGCCGGAAATTCGCCCTTAACGGCGAGAAGGAGCACCTTCAACAACAGCTGGATCGAGAGGTGAGAAAGGTATCCAGCGGAGTCCAGGCAATAGGGGCTGGCATCGAAGAGAACCAACGCTGAACGCATGTGATCACGGGCTGACTCAACGAGCTCTGGCCCCCTAAAGCCGTGGCTGGCGCCGAACAGTCGGTTGACCCTCTGCATCACCAATCCTCGTCTGATCGCTCAGCCGCCTAACGGGCCGGCTCACCTGCGGCACCGCGCGTCCGCTCAGGCTGCGGCGAATTGCGTCCCACGCCACCCTGCTCGGATGCGGCCGAACGCCGAACGCGATCACGGCCAGTGAGCCAGCCCGATTGTGCGAAGTATCGCACCGCTGGCAATTCGCCGCAGCCTGAATATGAACAACGCCCGCGCGGTGCCGTCAGGTGCAGCCGGAGGTTAGACAGCCCGTCGAGTGAGCCCACTGCCAAGCGGCCCGGCCGGGCCTGGACGCTGGTTTCCGTGTCGGACCCCGACCGGGCGCGAGTCGCTCGAAGCCCGCGCGGCCCAAGGCAGCAAGGACGAGATGAGCAGCCAGGTGCCTCCGAAGAGGCGAGCGAGCGTGCCCAGGAGACCCAACCACCCCCAGAGCGAGAGCGTATGAGTACTTGGCGGATCTTTCGCGCCTGTTAACGTCCGCGTTTCAGCCGCGGTGGCACCCGCCTCTTGCGCTTGGCCGCCGTCGGCTGCAAACGCTTGTTAGGCGGCGTCGCTTCTTCTCTGAGCTTGCGATTAGCACGCGGCCGTGCTTTGTCACGAATCCACTCGGATCCTCAACGGGTCGCATGTCTTCTGGAACGAAAGCGACGAGAGTCTAAAGAGACTGATTACGAGATCGACTTCCTCATTTCCAACTTCGACAGGATCGTGCGGCCGCGGATACCGAAGCTCACCCAGCCGTCGACGAGAGTCAGCGTGTACTCACCGCGATCGGTGAGGACTGTTTCGGGCAATTCCCGCTGCAGGTCCCTAAAAAGTTGTTGGACGCTGTGGGTCGCCGGAAATTCGCCCTTAACGGCGAGAAGGAGCACCTTCAACAACAGCTCGATCGAGAGGTGAGAAAGGTATCCAGCGGAGTCCAGGCAATAGGGGCTGGCATCGAAGAGAACCAACGCTGAACGCATGTGATCACGGGCTGACTGCAACGAGCTCTGGCCCCCTAAAGCCGTGGCTGGCGCCGAACAGTAGGTTGACCCTCTGCATCACCAATCCTCGTCTGCATCGCTCAGCCGCCTAACGTCCAGGCTTCAGCCGCGGCGGCTCAGCATCGCACCAGCCGCCGCCGGCTGCAAGCCGTGTTAGGCCTCGGAGCTGGACGACTCGAATGCCAAGCGCATAGACAAACCGCCCGCTCAACCACCGACAACTGACCTGGGCCAAGTCGCCCGAGCAACCGTACAAGCTTCGCGTGCGGAATGGTCACGAGATTCTGCGCGTCAAAGGCCCCCGCACGGAGAAATGGCACCGCAACGGCGGCCTCAAAGCGCGACTGCCGGACGCTGGTCGTGTGAGGGACCAACGTGACGAGCGCTCGATCGGTATCTTCGGCGGGGATGCTGAGGACGACGGCCGGTCTGACCTTCGCCGCCATGCCGAGGTCCACGAGCCAGACCTCGCCACGACGCGGCGGCGTCATTCAGGCAACTCGCGGCGATCGAGGCTCAGAAAACAGGCGATCCGCTGACGCCACGAGATCGGCCTCTGTCGGAAGGTCGTGAGCCGCCGATGCCACCTTTCGAGCGAGCTCCGCCACCAACTCGGACCGCTCTTGGTCGGGCAAAGCCTCGATTTCCTCAAGAAGCTTCTTGGTGGCCTGCGTCATGAATCCAGCGTCCCACGGTCCGCGATTCGGGTCAAGTCTGTCGGGCGTCCCCGAGGCCTAACGGACCGCGATAAGCCGCGCCACGCGGCGTCAGGACAGCACCGCCGCGTGGGAACCCGCGGGCCGGCGCGAGCCGGCCAAGGGCGAACGCGCTTCATCGCGCTGTGAGCCGACAGTCGGATTCCGCCGATCGTTACTCGCATCAAGCGCCCAAGCAAATCGCTGCGTCAACCGCCCGGCTGCCTCAAGGGCAGCCTGGCGATACAACTCCGGCGCGCCGATCTCGACATCCTTGTGCGCAGCGTCCGCTGACCAGACGCCGTACGTTACCGACCGGGAGAGTGGCGGTTTCGGAGTCGATGGAGACAAAGGTCGTCGAGTCTTAGTCGATCCTGAGATCGGTCCAGAATGCAAGCTTGCTCAGTTCTGGTGCGGCATCGATGAGCTCCGAGAGCCCGCTCGAACAGGTCGACCGCTCGTGCCGAGGAGCCGACGGCAGTAGTTCACCCAAAGGGCAGCGTTCCAAATCGTGATACGGTGCTTTCAGGATGCTCACGTCGGCCTAACAAGTATTGAAGTAGACCGCTCTAATCCGTCCGCAGTCATACACGACCGCACTGGCGGACCTCCCGAGAGCTATCTCCTTGCTCAGCCGCATCTTAGCACCGGCCACACGCGAAATGCCGTCCGTCATTGGCTGCGAGACCGTGTATGACTGCGAGACTTTCGCAGCTAAACACCGCCACGCGATATGCACGCCAGCCGCTATCCCGCTGACCAGGCTTGGCTTCTGGGACATACCCGCTCCGCGGCGGCGGCTATGACTGCGAAGGCTTCGCAGCCAATGCTGGAGCTGCCGCCTCCAGCGCGTCCATCGGGCTCCGCACGCCCAACCCGCCCCGGTTCAGCACGTGCGTGTAGATCATCGTCGTGCTCACGTCCGCATGCCCGAGCAGCTCCTGTACCGTCCGGATGTCATACCCGGCCTCGAGCAGATGGGTCGCGAACGAATGGCGGAACGTGTGACAACTCACCCGCTTGCTCAACCCGGCCAGCCGCGCCGCCTCCGCTACCGCCCGCTGGATCACCGACTCGTGCAGGTGAAAACGTGACGGCGGCCCATATCGGTCGTCGCGGCAGATCCGGCCGGCAGGAAACACGAACTGCCAGCGCCAGTCCGTCGCCGCCTGCGGATACTTCCGCGCCAGCGCCGACGGCAAAACAACCCGTCCGCAGCCGTCCGCCAGGTCGTTGGAATGCAGCGCCCGGACGCCCTCGAGATGCCGCCGCAGCCGCTCGCGAACGCCCTCGGGCAGCATCACCCGGCGGTCCTTCTGGCCTTTCCCTCGCCGGATCACGATCTCGCGACGCTCGAAGTCGATGTCCTTCACTCGCAACTCGAGCGCCTCCTGCAGCCGAAGCCCCGCCCCATAGAGCAGCGCCGCCACGAGCCACGGCACGTCTCGCATGTGGGCAAGCACCGTCCTCACCTCGGCCACGCTCAAGACAACCGGCACGCGCGTGGGCATCTTCGCATGCGGCACGAACTCGATGCCGCCGACCTCCATCCGCAGCACATCCTTGTAGAGGAACAGCAGCGCGCTGAGCGCCTGATTCTGCGTCGCGCCCGCCATCTGCCTGACGGCCCCAAGCCAGGTCACGAACGCGCCCACTTCAGGCGCCCCGAGGTCGCGTGGATGCCGCATCCCGTGAAACGCGATATACCGCCGGATCCAGTGAACATACGCCTCCTCGGTGCGCCGGCTGTAGTGCCGCGCTCGAATCAGCATCCGCACCTGGTCCAGTAGTCTGAGGGCTTCCGCCATCCCAGTGACGACGATGCCATCGTCGTCCTCGAATGATCAAGGGGCGGGTGGGCAGGACCGCGCCGGACGCCGTCCGCCGGGCGCCGCCGTACGAGGAAAACGGGCGGAGGCCTTCCGGTCCCCGCCCGCTCCAGTTCCGCGTTCTTGGTGGTCGGCTTTCGGCTCCGAGTTCAGCCGGGTGTTACCAGATCGGAAGCGCGAGCACGGGCGGGCCACCAGGCGTCGTCAGCACGTCGATCGACGCCCGGAAGAACTCGGGTCTCCCGTCGGCGGTGATCTCGCAGTGATTCGCGCCGAAGCCAGGGGGAAACGAGAGGCCTGCCGAACCATGCGGAGGCATCGTTTGAGGCGGATTGCCACTGACCAGTGTACCCGTCGAGTCGTAGAACTTGATTTCGGCCGTATGAGACGAGTCGTCCATGTTGGTGACCTGGCATTCGAGGTAGCTGACCGGGCCAGGCCCGATCGCCGGCGAGACGAGGTGGACCCGTGGGACCGCCGAACTCGTTTGGGTGGCCAGCATGACAAAGAGGGCGCAGGCCGACACCGCTAACAACGTTCGCACTCGCATGGCAACACCTCCTCAGTGAGAATGGGCGCTCAGCATAGATCCACTCGCACCGGTCCACACGTAAACAATCGAGCTCATCCACACAAGACCGGCCTCCCCCAACCGGGCACAAAAAAAGGGCGGGCACCTTTCGGCACCCGCCCTTCAGGGTTCTGCGCGCTGGGTTTCGAAGTTCCCCAGCTCCTCAGTTCCTCAGCTTCTCGATCTATTCGGCTGGTTCCCGCGGCGCCAGCGCCTCTTCCGGCTCGACGAAGTACTCCATGTCGCGCTCGAGATCGAGCTCCTCGTCGGTCGGCTGCGGCGGGGCCGGCGGCGGCGGCGGCTCGTCCGTCGGGATCCGCACGTGCCGGTAATACTCGAAGCCCGTCCCGGCCGGGATGAGCCGGCCCATCGTGACGTTCTCCTTGAGGCCGCGCAGGTGATCGACCTTGCCCGAGATCGACGCCTCGGTCAGGACGCGCGTCGTCTCCTGGAACGACGCCGCCGAGATGAACGAGTCGGTCGAGAGCGACGCCTTCGTGATGCCGAGCAGCAGCGGCCGGCCCTGCGCCGGACGTCCGCTTGTCGTTGATCACGCGCTCGTTCTCCTCGAGGAAGCGGAACTTGTCCACCTGCTCGTCGATGAGGAACTCGGTGTCGCCGACGTCCTCGATCTTCACCCACCGCATCATCTGGCGCGCGATCGTCTCGATGTGCTTGTCGTTGATGTTCACGCCCTGCAGCCGGTAGACCTCCTGGATCTCGTTCACCAGGTAGCTCTGCAGCGCCTTCTCGCCGAGCACGTTCAGGATGTCGTGCGGATTGCTCGGGCCGTCCATCAGCGGCTCGCCCGCGCGCACGCGCTCGCCTTCCTGCACGTTCACGTGGACGCCGCGCGGCAGCGCGTACTCGCGCGGCTCGGCGCCCGGCTCGTCCGGGACGATGATGATCTTCCGCTGGCCCTTGACGATGCCGCCGTGCTTCACGATGCCGTCGATCTCCGAGATGACCGCCGTCTCGCGCGGCTTCCGCGCTTCGAACAGCTCGACGACGCGCGGCAGACCGCCCGTGATGTCCTTCGTCTTCGTCGTCTCGCGCGGGATCTTCGCGAGCACGTCGCCCGCCGAGACGTTCTCGCCGTCCTGCACCATCAGGTGGGCGTGCACCGGCATGTGGTACTTGCGCCCGATCTGGCCGTCCTTGATCCTTGATCTCGACCGCCGGCTGCTTCTTCTCGTCCGGCGAGTCGACGATGATGAGGCGCGAGAGGCCCGTGACCTCGTCCACTTCCTCGTGCACCGTGATGCCCTCGAGGATGTCCTTGAAGCGGATCTGGCCGGCGTCCTCGGTGAGGATCGAGAAGGTGTAGGGATCCCACTCGACCAGCACCTGGCCGCTGCTCGACCTCCTGCCCTTCCTTCACCTTGAGGCGCGCGCCGTAGACGATCGGGTAGCGCTCGCGGTCGCGGCCCTTGGCGTCCTGGATGACGAGCGAGCCGTTGCGGTTCATCACCACCAGCCCGCCGTCCTTGGCCTCCACGACCTGCATGCCCTGGAACCGGACGGTGCCGTCGTGCCGCGCCTCGAGCGTGCTCTGCTCGGAGACGCGCGACGCCGTGCCGCCGATGTGGAACGTCCGCATCGTCAGCTGCGTGCCCGGCTCGCCGATCGACTGCGCGGCGATGACGCCGACCGCCTGGCCCAGCTCGACCATGCTTGCCGGTGGCGAGGTCGCGGCCGTAGCACTGCGCGCACACGCCGCGGCGCGACGTGCAGGTGAGCACCGAGCGGATCTTCACCTTCTCGATGCCGGCGTCCTGGATCGCGGACGCGAGGTCCTCCGTCGATCTCGTCGTTGACGTCGATGATCGTCTCCCCGTTGAACGGGTCGGTGATCTTCTCGAGCGTCACGCGGCCGATGATGCGGTCGCGCAGCGGCTCGATGATCTCGCCGCTCTCGACGATGGCCCGGGCCTCGATGCCGTCGAGGGTGCCGCAGTCGTCCTCGGAGATGATGACGTCCTGCGCCACGTCCACGAGCCGGCGCGTCAGGTAGCCCGAGTCGGCCGTCTTGAGCGCCGTGTCCGCGAGGCCCTTGCGCGCGCCGTGCGTGGAGATGAAGTACTCCATGCACGGCGAGGCCTTCACGGAAGTTCGCCGTGATCGGCGTCTCGATGATCTCGCCCGACGGCTTGGCCATCAGGCCGCGCATGCCGGCGAGCTGGCGGATCTGCTGCTTCGAACCGCGGGCGCCGGAGTCGGCCATGATGTAGACCGGGTTGAAGGTGCGCCCTTCCTTGTCGAGCGCCTCCATCTCGGTGAACATCGCGTTCGCGATTTCCTCGGTCGCCTCCGACCAGATGGCGATGACCTTGTTGTAGCGCTCGCCGTTGGTGATGGCGCCCTCGAGGTACTGCGACTCGACCTTGATGACCTCGTCGCGCGCCTTGTCGACGAGCTGCGCCTTCTCCTTCGGGATGACCAGGTCGTCGATGCCGATCGACAGGCCCGACTGGGTCGCGTAGGTGAAGCCGAGGTTCTTGAGCGAGTCGAGCATCTCGACCGTCTTCTCGAGGCCGAACCGCAGGTAGCAGCTCTGGACGAGCTGCTGCAGGCCCTTCTTCTTGAGCAGGCCGTTGACGAACGGCATGCCGGACGGCAGCGGCCTGGTTGAGGATCACGCGGCCGACGGTCGTGTTGATGATCTTGCTCTTGACCGGTCTGCATCTCGGTGCGGAGCACGTCCTGATCGTCGCGCGCGGCGGTCAGGTCCTGCAGGTCGCCCGTGTAGCGCAGCCGGATCGGCGACAGCGTCTCGAGCTCGCCCGCCTCGAGCGCCAGCATCACGTCGTCCGGGTTGCCGAACGCGCGCCCCTCGCCCTTGCGCGCCCGACTTGGCCTTCGTCAGGTAGTAGCAGCCGAGCACGATGTCCTGCGACGGCACCGCGATCGGCGCGCCGTGCGCGGGCGACAGGATGTTGTTGCTCGAGAGCATCAGCACCGAGGCCTCGATCTGCGCCTCGGGCGACAGCGGGATGTGCACCGCCATCTGGTCGCCGTCGAAGTCGGCGTTGAACGCCGTGCAGACGAGCGGATGGATCCGGATGGCCTTGCCCTCGACCAGCACCGGCTCGAACGCCTGGATGCCGAGGCGGTGGAGCGTCGGCGCGCGGTTCAGCAGCACCGGGTGCTCGCGGATGACCTCCTCGAGCACGTCCCACACTTCGGGCCGCTGCATCTCCACCATCTCCTTGGCCTGCTTGATGGTGGCGACGAGACCCCGCTCCTCGAGCTTGTTGTAGATGAACGGCTTGAACAGCTCGAGCGCCATCTTCTTCGGCAGCCCGCACTGGTGCAGCTTCAGCTCCGGGCCGACGACGATGACCGAACGGCCCGAGTAGTCGACGCGCTTGCCGAGCAGGTTCTGGCGGAACCGGCCCTGCTTGCCCTTCAGCGTGTCGGACAGCGACTTCAGCGGGCGGTTGTTCGCGCCGCGCAGCACGCGGCCGCGGCGGCCGTTGTCGAACAGCGCGTCGACCGCCTCCTGGAGCATGCGCTTCTCGTTGCGGATGATGACGTCAGGCGCCTTCAGCTCCATCAGCTTCTTCAACCGGTTGTTCCGGTTGATGACGCGGCGGTACAGGTCGTTCAGGTCCGAGGTCGCGAACCGGCCGCCGTCGAGCGGCACGAGCGGCCGCAGCTCCGGCGGAATCACCGGAATCACGTCCAGGATCATCCACTCGGGGCGGTTGCTCGACTTCCGGAACGAGTCGACCACCTTCAGGCGCTTGGCGTACTTCAGCTTCTTCTGCGCCGACGACTCGCCGCGCATCTTCTCGCGCAGCTCGACCGCCAGCTTGTCCACGTTGACGCGCTTCAGGAGCTCCTTGATCGCCTCGGCGCCCATCTGCGCCTTGAAGCGGTGCATGTACTCCTCGCGCGCCTTGCGGTACTGCTCCTCGTTCAGCAGCTGGTTCTGCTTCAGCTCGGTGTCGCCCGGATCGACGACGACGTAGGCCTCGAAGTAGAGCACGCGCTCGAGATCGCGCAGCGAGATGTCGAGCAGGTGGCCGATGCGGCTCGGCAGCCCCTTGAAGAACCACACGTGGCTCACCGGCGTGGCCAGCGTGATGTGGCCGAGGCGCTCGCGGCGGACCTTCGCCTGCGTCACTTCGACGCCGCACTTGTCGCAGATCACGCCGCGGTGCTTCATGCGCTTGTACTTGCCGCAGAGGCACTCCCAGTCGGTGATCGGGCCGAAGATCTTCGCGCAGAACAGGCCGTCGCGTTCCGGCTTGAACGTGCGGTAGTTGATCGTCTCCGGCTTGGTCACCTCGCCGTGCGACCACGACAGGATCTTGTCCGGCGAGGCCAGGCTGATCCGGATCGCGTCGAAGTCGCTCGTGAGGGCCGAACGCTCGTGGAATGAAGGTCGCATCTATTTACACCTCCTCCAGCACGGGCTGAGGCTCAGCCTCAACCGGAGGTTTCTTCGTCTTCATCAGCTCGACGTCGAGGCACAGGGACTGCAGCTCGCGGATGAGCACGTTGAACGATTCGGGCAGGCCCGCCGTAAACGACGCGTCGCCCTTGACGATGGCCTCGTAGATCTTCGCGCGGCCGGTCACGTCGTCCGACTTGGCCGTGAGCAGCTCCTGGAGGATGTGCGCCGAGCCGTAGGCCTCGAGCGCCCACACCTCCATTTCGCCGAACCGCTGGCCGCCGAACTGCGCCTTGCCGCCCAGCGGCTGCTGCGTGATGAGCGAGTACGGTCCGATCGAGCGCGCGTGGATCTTGTCGTCGACCAGGTGCGACAGCTTCAGCATGTAGATGTAGCCGACCGTCACGTCCTGCTCGAACTGTTCGCCCGTCATGCCGTCGGAGAGCTGCGTCTTGCCGCCCTTCGGCAGGCCGGCGCGGTCGAGCCAGTTCTTGATCTCGACCTCGGTCGCGCCGTCGAACACCGGCGTCGCGAAGTAGAGGCCGAGCGCGTGCGCGGCCCACCCGAGGTGCGTCTCGAGAATCTGCCCGACGTTCATACGCGAGGGCACGCCGAGCGGGTTGAGCACGATCTCGACCGGCGTGCCGTCCGGCAGGTGCGGCATGTCCTCCTCGGGGAGGATGCGCGCGATGACGCCCTTGTTGCCGTGGCGGCCGGCCATCTTGTCGCCGACCGACAGCTTGCGCTTCATCGCCACGTACACCTTGACGAGCTTGATCACGCCCGGCGGCAGCTCGTCGCCGCGGCGAATCTTCTCCTTCTTCTCCTCGAAGAGATTCTTGATGACCTCGACCTGACGCTCGGTGCGCTCCTCGAGCAGCCGCAGCTCGCTCTCGAGCCGCGGGTCGTCGGTCGCGATCTTCATCCGCACCATCGCCTCGTACGGAATCGGGTCGAGCACGTCCTGCGTGAGCGCGGTGCCCTTCTTCAGCAGGCGCTCGCGGCCGTACTCGTCGAAGAGGTCCGCGCGCAGCTCCTGCCCCCGCAGCATCATGATCAGGCGCTTCTTCACCTCGTCGTGAAGAATGCGGATCTCGTCCTGCAGGTTCTTCTCCATCATGTCGAGCTCTTCCTGCTCGATCGCCTTCGCGCGGTCGTCCTTCTCGATGCCCTTCCGCGAGAAGATCTTCACGCCGACGATGATGCCCTCGATGCCCGGCGGGCAGATGAGGGAGGCGTCGCGGACGTCGCCGGCCTTCTCGCCGAAGATCGCGCGGAGGAGCTTCTCCTCCGGCGTCAGCTGCGTCTCGCCCTTCGGCGTGACCTTGCCCACCAGGATGTCGCCCGGCTTCACCTGGGCGCCGATCCGGATGATGCCGCTCTCGTCGAGGTCGCGCAGGAAGGTCTCCGACACGTTCGGGATGTCCCGCGTGATCTCCTCGGGCCCGAGCTTCGTGTCGCGCGCCTCGATCTCGAACTCCTCGATGTGGATGGAGGTGTAGTAGTCGTCCTTCACCATCCGCTCGGACACGAGGATCGCGTCCTCGAAGTTGTAGCCGCGCCACGGCATGAACGCCACGAGCACGTTCCGCCCCAGCGCCAGCTCGCCCAGCTCGGTGCAGGGGCCGTCGGCCAGCACCTGCCCCTTGTGCACCTTCTGGCCGACCCGCGACGATCGGCTTCTGGGTGATGCACGTGTTCTGGTTCGACCGCTTGAACTTCGTCATCGGGTAGATGTCGGCGCCCATCTCCTTGCCTTCATCCGTCTCGCTCTCCACCCGGACGACGATGCGCTGGCTGTCGACGTAGTCGATGGTGCCCGACCGGCGCGCCACGATCACGGCGCCCGAGTCGCGCGCCGTGATGTACTCCATGCCGGTGCCCACGAAGGGCGCCCGGGCGCGGAGCAGCGGCACGGCCTGGCGCTGCATGTTCGATCCCATCAGCGCGCGGTTCGCGTCGTCGTTCTCGAGGAACGGGATGAGCGAGGCGGCCACCGAGACGAGCTGCTTCGGCGAGACGTCGATGAACTGGACGTTCTCGCGCGGCGCCAGCATGAAGTTGCCGGCCTGCCGGGAGTGCACGCGCTCGCGCACCAGCTTGCCGTTGTCGTCGACCTGCGCGTTGGCCTGCGCGATGACGTACTGGTCCTCCTCCCACGCGGAGAGGTAGAAGGAGTACGGCTCGAACTCCACGCCCTTCTTCTTGGCGCGGCCGTCGTCGGTCACGAGGTCGTCGGCTTCGACCACCTCGCCGGCCTTGTACTTGGACCCGCCGGCGTTGGTCACCACGACGTAGTCGGTGACGCGGCCGTCCTTGACCTTGCGGTAGGGCGACTCGATGAACCCGAACTCGTTGATCCGCGCGTAGCACGAGAGCGACGAGATCAGGCCGATGTTCGGGCCTTCCGGCGTCTCAATCGGGCAGATGCGGCCGTAGTGCGTCGGGTGCACGTCGCGCACCTCGAACCCCGCGCGCTCGCGCGAGAGGCCGCCCGGTCCGAGGGCCGAGAGCCGCCGCTTGTGCGTGATCTCGGAGAGCGGGTTGGTCTGGTCCATGAACTGCGACAGCTGCGACGACCCGAAGAACTCGCGAATCGCCGCCATGACCGGCTTCGCGTTGATCAGGTCGTGCGGCATGGCGGTCGCCATTTCCTGGTAGACCGACATCTTCTCCTTGATGGCGCGCTCCATCCGGACCAGGCCGATGCGGAACTGGTTCTCCAGGAGCTCGCCCACCGACCGGACGCGGCGGTTGCCGAGGTGGTCGATGTCGTCCACGTTGGCCGGGTTCTTCCGCAGCTTCAGCAGGTACCGGATCACCTCGTAGAAGTCCTGCGGGTGCAGGATCTTCTCGTCGAGCGGCGTGTTCAGCCCGAGCTTGGTGTTCAGCTTCAGCCGGCCGACCCGCGAGAAGTCGTACTTCTGCGGGTTGAAGAACATGTTCTCGAAGAGCGACCGCGAGCTGTCGAGCGTCGGCGGGTCGCCCGGGCGGAGGCGCCGGTAGATCTCGATGAGCGCCTCCTCGTGCGTGTGGATCGGGTCCTTCTTCAGCGTCGCGCTGATGATCGAGCCCACCTCGTCGCGCTCGGGGAAGAAGATCTCGAGCCGGTCGACGGCCTTCTCCTGCGCCATCGAAATCACGCGCGGCGTGAGCTCCTCGTTCGCCTCGAGGATCACCTCGCCCGTCGCGGGGTCCACCACGTCGGCGGCCGCGAACGCGCCCTCGAGCTCGGCGTCCGAGATCTCCACGGCCTCGACGTTCGCGCGCTTGAGGGCCTCGACGGCGTTCTTCGTGATCTTCTTGCCCGACTGCACCGTGAAGTGCTCGCCGGGGACGACGATGTCCTTGGCCGCGCGCAGGCCGACCAGGCTGTCGGCGACGGCCCACTTGATCTGGCCGTCCTTCAGCAGCACCCGGTCGACGTTGTGGAAGGTCCGGATGATCTCGTCGGCGCCGCGCAGCCCGAGGGCGCGCAGGAACACCGAGGCCAGGAACTTCCGCTTGCGGTCGATCCGGACGTACAGCAGGTTCTTCGTGTCGTACTCGAACTCCACCCAGGAGCCGCGGTACGGGATGATCTGCGCGACGTAGAGCGTCTTGTCTTCCGAATGGAAGAACGCGCCCGGCGAGCGGTGCAGCTGGCTGACGATGACGCGCTCGGTGCCGTTGATGATGAACGTGCCGTTGTCCGTCATCAGCGGGATGTCGCCGAAGTAGACCTCCTGCTCCTTGATGTCGCGGATGGTCTTCACGCCGGTCTCGGCGTCCTTGTTCCAGACGACGAGGCGGATGGTGACCTTGAGGGGCACGGCGTAGGTCATGCCGCGCTCCTGGCACTCGTCCACGTCGTACTTCAGCTTCAGGCCGACCGTGTTGCCGCAGATGTCGCAGACGTCGCCGCGCGCCTGGTTCGCCTTCCCGCAGTTCGGGCAGAGCACGTCATGGTCGCCGTAGGGGTCGGCGACGAGCGTGGCGCCGCAGTGGCCGCACGGCTTGCGCAGGTGCTGGAGGCCCTGCAGCTTGCTGCACTTGCACTCCCAGTTGCCGATCGAGTACTCGATGAATTCCAGCGACGAGTTCTCGCGGAAGTCCGCAGATCGGGAACACCGACTTGAACACCGACTGGAGGCCGGCGTCCTCGCGCTCGCTCGGCAGGCGGTTCATCTGCAGGAACCGCTCGTACGACTTCCGCTGGATCTCGATGAGGTTCGGGATCGGGATGGTCGTGCGGATCTTGGAGAAGTCCTTGCGCTCGCGGTAGACGTTCTTCGGAAGGCTGTACATCGTCAAAAGTCCCTCGGGATTCGGGGCGCCGCGGCCGTGGCTCGTTGACTCGAGCCCGGCCGGGACCCCTGCCTAACTGCGCGATGAGCGAGCGTCGGACAATCCCTACTTGACTTCGACTTGAGCGCCGGCTTCCTCGAACTTCTTCTTGATGGCGGCCGCCTCGTCCTTCGACACGGCTTCCTTGATGGCCTTCGGCGCGCTCTCGACCAGGTCCTTGGCTTCCTTGAGGCCCAGGCTGGTCACTTCGCGCACCACCTTGATGATGTTGATCTTCTTCGCCGCGTCGAACCCGGTCAGCGTGACCGTGAACTCGGTCTTCTCTTCGGCCGCCGCCGCGCCGCCGGCCCCGCCACCCATCATGCCCGGCATCATCATCGGCATCGCCGCCGCCGCGGACACGCCGAGTTCCTGCTCGAGCGTCTTCACGAGCTGCGAGAGCTCGAGCACGCTGATTCCCTTGATGTAATCGACAACCTGCTCCTGCGTCAGTTCGGCCATGATGTCTTCTCTCTCTTTCTCGATCGCAGTGCGCCTGCGTGATCCCCGAATCCCTAAGCCCTAAGCCCTAACCTCGAATCCCTATTCCGATCGCTTCTTCTCCGCCTGCGCCAGCACGTTGACCAGGTCGCGCGGCACTGCGTTCAGCACGCGCACGAGCTGCGTCATCGGCGCCTGCAGCACGTAGAGCAGCCGCCCGAGCAGCTCCTCGCGGCCGGGCAGCGACGCCAGCGCCGCAATGTCGGCCGCCGGGACCGCCCGTCCCTGCACGACCGCCGCCTTGACCACCACGGCGGGCGTCGTCTTGGCGAACGTCGTGATCGTCTTGGCGAGCGCGACGGGATCGGCCTCCGTGTAGGCGACCGCCGTCGTGCCCCGGAAGTGCTCCGTCAGCGGCTCGAAGGCCGTGCCCTTGAGCGCGCGCCGGGCGACGGTGTTCTTGACCACCTTGTAGGTCGCCTTCACCCCGCGCAGCTGGCGCCGGAGCTCGGTGACCTGCGGGACGTCAATCCCGCGGTAGTCGATCAGAATGGCGCTGTCGGAGCCCTTGAAGGCCGCTTCCAGCTGCTGCAGTTCCGCTTCTTTGTCCGCTCGGGAGACGGCCATTAGTGTTTCACCAGCACGTCGACGTGCGTCGTGTCGATGCGGACCCCAGGGCCCATCGTCGACGACAGCGTGACGCTCTTCAGGTACTTGCCCTTCGCCGCCGACGGCTTGGCGCGCACGATGCTGTCGACCAGCGCGTGCGTGTTGGCGACGAGGTTGTCCGCCGCGAACGACATCTTGCCGACCGGGGCGTGGATGATGCCCGTCTTGTCCACGCGGAACTCGACCTTGCCGGCCTTGATCTCGGTGACCGCCTTGGTGATGTCCGTGGTCACCGTGCCGGTCTTCGGATTCGGCATGAGGCCGCGCGGCCCGAGCACCTTCCCCAGCCGGCCGACGGCCCGCATCATGTCGGGCGTGGCCACGACGGCGTCGAAGTCCATGAAGCCGCCGTTGATCTTCTCGACCATTTCCTCGCCGCCCACGATCTCGGCGCCGGCCAGCTCGGCTTCCTTCTGCTTCTCGCCGGAGGCGATCACGAGCACCCGCTTGCTCTTGCCGAGGCCGTGCGGCAGCACGACGGTGCCGCGCACCATCTGATCGGCGTGCTTCGGGTCCACGCCGAGCCGCAGCGACAGCTCGACGGTCTCGTCGAACTTCGCGTATTTCACCTTCTGCACGAGCGGGATCGCCTCTTCGATCGTGAACGTCCGATCGACCGCGATCTGCGCGCGCGCCGCGGTGAACTGCTTTCCGCGTTTGCGCATGCTGTCTTGCTCCCCGTGGTCCAAGCGGGCCGTCAGGCCCTCCCACCCAAACGTGATCCCTGAAGTGAGGAAGTCAGGAAGTCAGGAGGTTTGGAAGTTGGACTCTTCCGAACCGCCGAACCGCCGAACCGCCGAACCTACTTCCTCACTTCCTCACTTCCTGACTTCCTCACTTACCCAATCACATCCAGCCCCATGCTCCGAGCCGTCCCCGCGACGGTCTTCATCGCCGCCTCGAGCGACTCGCAATTCAGGTCGGGCATCTTCAGCTTCGCGATGTCCTCGACCTGCTGCGTCGTCACGGTCCCCACCTTCGTCTTGTTCGGCTCCGCCGATCCCTTGGCGATATTGGCCGCGCGCTTGAGCAGCACGGCCGCCGGCGGCGTCTTCGTGATGAAGCTGTACGACCGATCCGCGTAGATGGTCACCACGACGGGGATGATGAGCCCCTCGTCCTTCGCCGTCTTCGCGTTGAAGTTCTTGCAGAAGTCCATGATGTTGATGCCCTGCGGGCCGAGCGCGGTGCCCACGGGCGGGGCCGGCGTCGCCTTGCCGGCCGCAATCTGGAGCTTCACCATGGCCTGGACTTTTTTCGACATCTAGATCTTCTCAACCTGCAAAAAGTCCAGCTCCACGGGAGTGGACCGTCCGAAAATCGTGACCATCACCTTCAGCGTGTTCTTGTCGAGGTTCACCTCGTCGACCACGCCGTTGAAACTCGTGAAGGGCCCCTCGTTGATCCGCACCTGCTCGCCCTTCTCGAACATGTACTTCGGCTTCGGCTTCTCGGCCGCCGACTTCACCTGGTCGAGGATCTGGTCGACCTCGTCCTTGGTGAGCGGCGTCGGTTTGGCGCCGGCGCCGACGAAGCCGGTGACCTTCGGCGTGTTCTTCACCACGTGCCACGCATCGTCGGACATCGTCATCTCGACGAGGATGTAGCCTGGGAAGAACCGCTTCGCGCTGACGACCTTGCGGCCACCCCGCATCTCGACCACGTCCTCGGTCGGGATCAGGACCTCGCCAATCTCCTCCTGGAGCCCGTAGGCCTGCACGCGCTGGCGCAGCGAGTCGGCGACCTTCTTCTCGAAGCCCGAGTATGTGTGAACGATGTACCACGCCTTGGTCATGACCTCGCTCACGCCGTCGGCCCCGTGACGCCGAAGAACCGGAAGATCGCCGACACCACCCGCAGGACCACCTGGTCGAAGGTCCAGAGGTAGAGGCCGAAGAAGATCGAGACCAGGATCACGACGACCGTCGTCGCCCACACTTCACGGCTCGAGGGCCACGTGACGCGCTTGAGCTCGTTGCGGACTTCGCTCAGGAACAGCCGCCAGCGCTCGATGCGCCCGCCAGCCGCCTGCCGGACCTGGTCGATGGTTGTGGTGTCGTCCGCCATTCGCCTCTCGCGCTACCCGTGTCCGTTCCCCGGCCTGCCCGGGGGGCTGGCAGGCCAGGAGGGAATCGAACCCCCAACCCCCGGTTTTGGAGACCGGTGCTCTGCCAATTGAGCTACTGGCCTATCCCTGCGAGCCTACTTACTCTCGCGGTGCGCCGTGTGCTTCCGGCAGAAGCGACAGAACTTGCTCATCTCGAGCCGCTCCGTCGTCTTCTTCTTGTTCTTCGTCGTGCTGTAGTTGCGCCGCTTACACTCGGTGCACGCCAGCGCGATGATGTCCCTCATGGCCTACTCGACAATCTCAGTGACCGTGCCCGAGCCGACCGTGCGGCCGCCCTCACGAATCGCGAACCGCGCGCCCTTCTCGAGGGCCACCGGCGTCATCAGCTCGCCGGAAATCGGCGTGTTGTCCCCCGGCATCACCATCTCCACGCCTTCGGGCAGGTGGAGCGTGCCGGTGACGTCGGTCGTGTTGAAGTAGAACTGCGGGCGGTAGCCGTTGAAGAACGGGGTGTGCCGGCCGCCCTCTTCCTTCGACAGGACGTAGACCGTGCCCTTGAACTTCGTGTGCGGGGTGATCGTGCCCGGCTTGGCCAGCACCTGGCCGCGCTCGACGTCGGTCTTCTCCACGCCGCGGAGCAGGACGCCGATGTTGTCGCCCGCCACGCCCTCGTCGAGGAGCTTGCGGAACATCTCGACGCCGGTCACGATCTTCTTGGTCGTCGGCACGAAGCCCACGATCTCGATTTCGTCGCCCACCTTCACCTTGCCGCGCTCGACGCGGCCGGTCACCACGGTGCCGCGGCCCGAGATCGAGAACACGTCCTCGATCGGCATCAGGAACGGCTTGTCGATCTCGCGCACCGGGAGCGGCACGTAGGAGTCGAGCGCCTCCATCAGCTTCACGACACTGGCCACGCCCTCGGGGTCGCCCTCGAGCGCCTTCAGCGCCGACACGCGCACCACCGGCACGTCGTCGCCGGGGAACTCGTAGGTCTTGAGCAGCTCGCGCACCTCGAGCTCGACGAGGTCCAGCAGCTCCGGGTCGTCAATCGCGTCGACCTTGTTCAGGGCGACGACGAGGTAGGGCACGTTCACCTGGCGGGCGAGCAGCACGTGCTCGCGGGTCTGCGGCATCGGGCCGTCGACCGCGCTCACGACCAGGATGGCGCCGTCCATCTGCGCGGCGCCCGTGATCATGTTCTTGATGTAGTCGGCGTGGCCCGGGCAGTCGACGTGCGCGTAGTGGCGGTTCGCGGTCGAGTATTCGACGTGGCTCGTCGCGATCGTCAAGATCTTCGTCGCATCCCGGCGTCCCTGCGACTCGGAGGCCTTGGCCACCTCGTCGTACGGGATGAACTTCGCCCAGCCCTTGTCGGAGGCCACTTTCGTGAGGGCGGCGGTCAGCGTGGTCTTGCCATGGTCGATGTGACCGATGGTGCCGACGTTGACGTGCGGTTTGGAGCGATCGAATTTTTCTTTGGCCATCTCTACGGTCCTCGTCGTCTGCGGTGTTGTCGGTCGCGCGTCGTGCCTAGCTGGAGCCGATGACCAGGATCGAACTGGTGACCTCGTCCTTACCAAGGACGCGCTCTGCCAACTGAGCTACATCGGCGAAAGAGTCACAAGTCGTCAGTCACCAGTCGTCAGTCACGTTCAAAAAATATGGAGCGGGAGACGGGGATCGAACCCGCGACCAACAGCTTGGAAGGCTGTGACTCTACCACTGAGTTACTCCCGCCTCCGCGTCTCTCGCCCCTGCCGTTCCGTCGTCCGCGCTGACTCCCTAATCCCCAGTCCCTGATCCCTACTCACTTCACGATGGTGGCGAGGGAAGGATTCGAACCTTCGAAGCCGCTAGGGCGACAGATTTACAGTCTGCTGCGTTTGACCGCTTCGCTACCTCGCCGATGTCTGTTGTGGATTGCGGTCGTTCGGCGCGATTCGTGCGGACCTTTCCCGAAAAAAAGTCACCTGCTGGCGCGACTTGAGAAAGCCGTTGGAGCTGGCGAAGGGATTTGAACCCCCGACCGGCTGATTACAAATCAGCTGCTCTACCGGGCTGAGCTACGCCAGCCAGACAAAAGATGGACTTTAGCACGACGCGTGCCACCCGCGCAACTCGTTGGACCATCACGGCCTGCCGAGTCCCCGGGGTGTCCGGCAACCTTTGATTCTACACGAAGCCGAGCCCTCGTGGGACACCGCTGGGGGAGGGAAAAACAGGCCAAAAACGGCCGATCAGCCTCGCCCGGCCGCCGTCCGCCGCTGCCGGACGGCCTCGAAGAGGGCCACGGCGGCCGCCGCCGACACGTTCAGGCTCTCGACCTGGCCGGCCATCGGGATGGAGACGAGCCAGTCGCACCGCTCGCGCACGAGCCGGCGCAGCCCGGCCCCCTCGGCGCCCAGCACGATGGCCGTCGGCAGCGTGAAGTCAATCGCGTCGTAGCGCGTCGACGCGCCGCCCGACAGGCCCACCGTCCACACCCCCGCCGTCTTCAGCGCCTCGAGCGCCCGCGCGATGTTCACGACCTCCACGACCGGGACGTGCACGACCGCGCCGGCCGACGCCTTCGCGGCCGCCCCGCCGAGCGGCGCGGCGTGCCGCGACTGCCGCACGACGCCGCCGGCGCCCGCGGCGTCCACGGTGCGGATAATCGCGCCGACGTTGTGCGGATCCTCGATGCCGTCGAGCACGACGATGAGCGGCGCGCCGGACGCGCCGGTCACGAGCCCCTCGAGCGTCGGCGCCACGGCGCCGATGAGATCGGCCGCCACGCCCTGATGCACGCCGCCCGACGCGGCGCGATCGAGGTCCGCCGCCGGCACCTGCCGCACGGGCACGCCGGCCCGCTCGGCCGCGGCCATGACCTCGCGCGCGCGCCCGCCCGCGCGATCGCTCACGCGCACGAGCGCCACCCGCGCCCGCCCCAGCTTCAGCGCCTCGAGGACCGGATTGATCCCGTAGATCAGCATAGCGACACTGTCACGCTGGATTCCTTGTCACGAAAAGGCAACCACGAAGGCCCGAAGGCACGAAGAAAACCTCTTCGTCTTCTCCTTTGCCCTTCCGTCTTCGGGTCTTCGTGCCTTCGGGTTGCCTTTTCGTGGCCATGGCGGCCCGCGTCACAGCGTGACAAGTGCATCGGCGAACGCGCGCGCGCGCTCGCGGCAGCCGGTGATCGACGGCACGCCCGCGGAGGCGTCCAGCGCCGCGCCGCGATCGATCGCCGGCACGGCCAGGTCCAGTTCCGGGCCCGCCGCCCGCCCGGTCAGCGCCACGCGAATCGGGTGGAAGAGGGCCCGCCCCTTCTGCTGCGTGCGCGCCCGCACCTCGGCGGCCGCGGCGCGGAATCCGTCCTTGTCGAGCCGGGGCGCGCCCGCCAGGACCTCCGCCAGCGCGGCGGCGACCGCGCGCGCCGCGGGCGCCTCCATCTCCTCGCGCACGCCCGCGTCGTCCAGCGCCGCCGCCGGCGCGTACTCGAAGAGGAACGCCAGGCGGGACGGCGCCTGGTCGAGCCGATCGACCGACGCGGCGACCATCGGCATCACCGACGCGAGATACGCCAGGCCGGCGGCATCCGGCGCCATCGCCAGCCCCGCGGCGGCGAACTGCGGCGCGGCCAGCGCGGCGAGGCGCAGCGGGTCGGCCATCTTGAGGTAGTGGCGGTTCACCCACGCCAGCTTCTCCTCGTCGAACACCGCGGCGCTGTGGCCCACGCTCTCGAGCGAGAAGCGCCCCGCCATCGCATCCATCCCCATGAGCTCCGCGTCGTCCGCGGTGGCGCCGCCCGAGGTCCGGGGCGACCACCCGAGGAGCGCGAGGTAGTTCGCGAGCGCCTCGGGCAGGTAGCCCTTCGCGCGGAACTCGGCCACCGACGTCGCGCCGTGGCGCTTACTGAGCGGGCTATGGTCGGGTCCGAGCACGAGGGCGAGGTGCGCGAACACCGGCGGCTCGAACCCGAGCGCCTCGTACAGGAGCACCTGCCGCGGCGTGTTGGAGATGTGATCCTCGCCGCGCACCACGTGCGTGATCTCCATCAGCGCGTCGTCCACGACGGCGGCGAAGTTGTAGGCCGGATGGCCATCGGCGCGCACGATGATCGGGTCGCCGATCACCTCGGTGTCGAAGCGCACCGCGCCGCGCACCGCGTCGTCGATCACCACTTCGCCGCGCGCGGGCACGAGGAAGCGAATCGCCGGCGCCTCGCCGGAGCCGATCCGCGCCTCGGCCTCCTCGCGCGTGATGCCGCGGCACGCGCCCGTATACCGCGCGGGCCGCCCTTCGGCGATCGCCTTCTTGCGCTCCGCCTCGAGCTGCTCGCGCGGGCAGAAGCAGTAATAGGCGTGTCCGGCGGTCAGGAGCTCGTGCGCATAGGAGTGATAGAGATGCAGGCGCTCGGACGATCGATACGGACCGCGCGGGCCGCCCACGTCGGGGCCCTCGTCCCAGTCGAGCCCGAGCCACGTCAGGTCGTCGAGAATCGTGCGCTCCGACTCGCGCGTCGATCGCTCCTGGTCGGTATCCTCGATGCGGAGCACGAACGTGCCGCCGCTCCCCCGGGCCATGAACCAGTTGAACAGGGCCGTGCGCACGTTGCCGACGTGGAGCTGACCGGTCGGGCTCGGCGCGAAGCGCACCCTCACGCGCGCCTCAGCAGCACGGCCGCGTGCGCGGCGATCGCCTCGCCCCGCCCGACGGCGTCAACGCCCTCGTTCGTCTTCCCCTTCACGCTCACGCGGTCCGGCGCGATCCCGACGGCGAGCGCGATCGCCTCGCGCATCTGGTCGATGTAGGGACGGATCTTCGGCGCCTCGAGCACCACGGTCACGTCCACGTTGCCCACCTCGTACCCGTGCGCGGCGACGAGCGCCTTCGTGCGCGCGAGCAGGTCGAGGCTCGCGGCGCCCTTCCACTGCGGATCCGAGTCCGGAAAGTGCTGCCCGATGTCGCCGAGCCCCGCCGCGCCGAGCATCGCATCGGTCACCGCGTGCAGAACGACATCGCCGTCGGAGTGGCCGAGCGGGCCGCGATCGAACGGAATCCGCACGCCGCCCACGACGAGGGGCCGCCCGGCCGCCAGCCGGTGCAGGTCGTAGCCGGTGCCCACACGGCCCGTGCGCGCGGGCCGCGCCGGACCGCCCCCGGCGATCGCCTCCGCCATCGGCAGATCCTCGGGAGTCGTGATCTTCATATTCGTCACCTCGCCCGTGACGAGCCATACCGGGTGCCCCGCGCGGGCGACCAGCGAGGCCTCATCGGTCACGTCGATGCCCAGGCCCTCGGCGATCGCGAGGCCGTCCTGCAGCACGCGGCGATGGAACACCTGCGGCGTCTGCGCGAGAAAGATCTCCTCGCGCGCCAGCGTCGCCGAGACGAGCCACGGCTCGCCCGGGTCGCCCTTGCTGGGGCGCAGGATGTGCTTCACGGTATCGCGCGCCGGCAGCGCGGCGAGCGCCGCGCCCGTCTCGGCGCCGATCTCGATGGTGCGGGCGATGAGGGCGGCGCTCGGGAACGGCCGCGCGGCGTCATGAATCAGGATCACGTCGCTCGTGGGGTCGGCCGCGCGAAACGCCTTCGCCACCGAGTCCTGCCGCCGCGCGCCGCCGGCGACGATCCGCGGCGGACGCGCGCCCGCGCGCAGGTACGCGGGCGGCTCGGCCACCCACTCCGGCGGCAGCGCCACGACGACCTCGTCGACGGACGGGTGGCCCGCAAGCGCGGCCACGCTCCACTCGAGCAGCGGCCGGCCGCCGACGGTGATCAGCTGCTTGGGCTGCGGTCCGCCGAAACGCGTGCCGCGCCCGCCAGCGGCGACGATGGCCGTAACCCGCACGCTAGCTCTGCCTGGCCTGGACGGCGGCCGACGCCGGCACAGCCATCACGGCGTGCGCCTGCGCGGCGACGGCGGGATCGATGTAGCGGCCGAAAATCATCTTGCCGGCCGTGGTCTGGAGCACGCTCGTCACGACGATGTCGATGGTCTTGCTGATCATGCGGCGCGCGTTGTCCACCACCACCATCGTCCCGTCGTCCAGGTAGGCGACGCCCTGGTTGTACTCCTTGCCTTCCTTGAGGATGAACACGGTCATGATCTCGCCCGGCAGCACGACCGGCTTGAGCGCGTTGGCCAGCTCGTTCACGTTCAGCACTTCCACGCCCCGCAGGTGCGCGACCTTGTTCAGGTTGAAGTCGTTCGTGACGATCTTGCCGCGGATCGTGCGCGCGAGCTCGATCAGCTTCAGGTCGACCTCCTTCACGTCCGGGAAGTCGACGTCGGAAATCGTCACCTCGACGCCCGACATCTTCTGGATCTTCTGCAGGATGTCGAGGCCGCGGCGGCCGCGGTTCCGCTTCTGCGAGTCGGACGAGTCGGCGACGAGCTGCAGCTCCTTCAGGACGAACTGCGGGATCACCAGCGTGCCGTCCACGAAGCCCGTCTCGCACACGTCGGCGATCCGGCCGTCGATGATCACGCTCGTGTCGAGGATCTTGTAGCGTCGTGCGGAGCTGTCCGACTTGAAGAGGCCGACCAGCCGGGCCGGCTCGAGCCACTCGCCGTGCTTCGCGCCGAGCACGAGGCCCATGTACGGCAGGACGATCAGCGTGAAGCTGTGCAGGAACTCGACGCGGGGATCGCCGGAGTTGGCCCAGAACAGACCGAGGCCGATCGCGCGCGCGATCGCGAGGCCGATCGTGCCGCCGATGAGCGAGCCGAGCACGCGCCACGCGGGTGTCTCCCGCAGGCGGCTCTCGAAGAGGCTGACCAGCATCGCCAGCGTCAGGCCGAAGCCCGCGTTGACGATGAGGCCGAACGGCAGCGGGCGCAGCAGCACCGCCACGTAGGCGACGGCCGCTGCGAACAGCACCCGCGCGAGGGCGAACCAGGCCATGGTGCGACTCCGGGGGATGAAATCCGTCGGTCGAAATAAGCCGGACGTTATAGAAGGCGGAGCCCGACGGCCGGCTCCACGGGTGACGTTACCACTAGTCGAAGAGGTGGTCGAGCGCTTCACCGATCGTGCGGACGCCGACCAGCGCGCAGCCCGCCTGGTCGCGATCCGCGGGATCGATGTTGGCCTCGGGCATCACGATCCGGCGGAATCCCATCTGGGCCGCCTCACGCACGCGCAGCGGCGCCTGCGTGATGCCCCGCACCTCGCCCGCCAGGCCGATCTCCCCGAACATCGCCGTCGTGGCGGGAATCGCCCGATTGCGCACGCTCGACGCGACGGCGGCGAGAATCCCGAGGTCCGAGGCGGGCTCGTCGACGTCGATCCCGCCCGCGACGTTCACGAACACGTCGTCGCCCGCCAGGTGCAGGCCGGCGCGCTTCTCGAGGACCGCGAGCAGCAGCGAGAGGCGCGCCTGGTCGATGCCGCTCGCCGTGCGCCGCGCCGTGCCGTAGGTGCTCGTGCTCACCAGCGCCTGCACCTCCACGAGGATCGGGCGCGAGCCCTCGACCGTGCACAGGACGGCCGACCCCGGCGCGTCGGTCGGGCGCTCGGCGAGGAACAGCTTCGAGGGATTCGGCACGGGCTTGAGGCCCGCCCCCGTCATCTCGAACACGCCGAGCTCGCTCACCGCGCCGAAGCGGTTCTTCACGGCGCGGACGACGCGGTGCGAATGGTGGCGCTCGCCTTCGAAGTACAGCACGGTGTCGACGACGTGCTCGAGGGCCTTGGGGCCGGCGAGGCTGCCGTCCTTCGTCACGTGGCCGACGAGGAACGTCGGGATGTTCTGGCCCTTTGCCGCGAACAGCAGCTGGGTCGCGGCCTCGCGCACCTGGCCGATGCTGCCCGGCGCGGACTGGAACTTGAGCGAGAAGATCGTCTGGATCGAGTCCACGACGACGAGCGCCGGCTTGAGGCGGGCGATTTCCTCGAGGATCCGCTCCAGGCAGGTCTCGGCGAGGAGGTAGAGCGGCGCGTCGCCGACGGCGAGCCGCTCCCCGCGCAACTTGATCTGGTGCTCTGATTCCTCGCCCGAGCTGTAGAGCACCGGACCGATCGTGCGCGCCATGAGGGCGGCGGCCTGGAGCAGCAGCGTGGACTTGCCGATCCCGGGCTCCCCGCCCAGGAGCACGAGCGAGCCGGGCACGACGCCGCCGCCGAGCACCCGATCGAATTCGCCGATGCCCGTGGACAGGCGCGCGCTCTGCTCGGTGGAGATGTCGGCGTACAGCCGGGCGGCCACGTGCCCGGGCGCGGCGCGCGGCAGCGCGTAGCGGTGGGGGTCGCCCGCGGCCGTCTCCGGCGCCGCGCGCTCCTCGACGTACGAGTTCCACGCGCCGCAGTCCGGGCAGCGCCCCAGCCACTTGGGCGACTGCGCGCCGCACTCCTGACAGGCAAAGATGGTGGATGGACGCTTCGCCACGGGGTGATCCTTGAAGTGAGGAAGTCAGGAAGTGAGGAAGTATGGAAGTGGGTTCTTGCTGTCACACTTCCTAACTTCCTCACTTCCTGACTTCCTAACTTCCCCCATCATAAAGCCTCTCGATCCGGCTGCCGATTCTGCAGACGACCTCCCACGGGATCGTGCCGATGGTCGCGGCCATCTCGCGCACGTCGATGCGGTCCTCGCCCTGTGTGCCCAGGATCACGACCGGGTCGCCGGGGGCGACCTCGATCCCGGTCACGTCGATCGTGATCATGTCCATCGACACGGCGCCGACGATCGGCGCGCGCCGCCCGCGGACGAGCACGGCGCCGCGGCCGCCCAGGCGCCAGTCGAGGCCGTCGGCGTACCCGGCGGGCACGACCGCGATCCGGCACGGCGCCTCGGCCTGGAACCGCGCGCCGTACCCGACGGCCTCGCCGGCACGCAGGCCCTTCACGGCGACGACGCGGCTGGTGAGGGTGAGGGCGGGCGTCACGGGCAGCGTCGAGGCGAGCGGCGGCGGCACGAGGCCGTAGAGCAGCAGGCCCGGGCGCACGGCGTCGAGCCACACGCGCGAGTCGCGCAGCAGCGCCGCGCTGTTGGCGGCGTGACGGTACGACGGCCGCGCGCCGAGCGCCACGACGATCCCGAGCGCGCGCTCGAACCGCTGCCGCTGCTCGTCGAAGAGCGGGGATTCCGGGTCGTCCGCCGTGGCGAAATGCGTGTACACGGCTTCGAGTTCGAGGTTCGAGCTGCGGAGCAGGTCGGGCAGGGTGCGCGCCAGGTTGTCGTCGCGGAACCCGAGGCGGTGCATCCCCGTGTCGATCTTCAGGTGGTATCGCAGGCGGGCCTGGCGGCGCGCCGCCGCGGCCTGCACGGCGCGGGCCGCGCCGGGCGTCGAGATCGTCGGCGTCAGGCGGTAGTCGAAGAGGCCGTCGAGGTCGCTGACGCTCAGCGCCCCGAACACCAGGATCCCGGTCTCGACGCCGGCCGCGCGCAGGGCCGCCCCCTCCTCGATGTCCGCGCAGGCCAGCATCGCCGCGCCCGCCGCCTCGAACGCGCGCGCCACCTGCACGGCGCCGTGGCCGTACGCGTTCGCCTTCACCACGGCGATCACGGCGGGCGGATGCGCGGGCTGCTCGCGGGCGAGGTGCGCCCGAATCGCCTCGTAGTTGCGCCGGACGGCGCCGAGGTCGATGTGCGCGGTCGTGGGGCGGATCATGCGCCGACGGCGAGGTTCTCGAACCGGGTGAACTCGCGGATGAACGCGAGCTTCACGACGCCGGTAGGGCCGTTGCGCTGTTTGCCGATGATGAGCTCCGCCACGCCGTTCTGCTCGGCGGCGGGCTCGCTCTTGTCGACGTACCTGATCCGATCGGTAGATGAAGATCACGACGTCGGCGTCCTGCTCGAGGGCGCCCGACTCGCGCAGGTCGGAGAGCTGCGGCCGGTGGTCGGCGCGGGACTCGGGCGCGCGGCTCAGCTGCGACAGCACCACGACCGGGACGCTCAGCTCCTTGGCGAGCGCCTTGAGGGACCGCGAGATCGACGCGAGCTCCAGCGTGCGGTTCTCGAAGCGTCCGCGCCCCTGCATCAGCTGGATGTAGTCGATGATGATGAGATCCAGGCCGTGTTCGGCGGCCAGGCGCCGGCACTTCGCGCGCATTTCGAGCACGCCGATCGACGGCGTGTCGTCGATGAAGATCTTCGCGTCGCTCAGCGTGCCGATGGCCGTCGCGAGACGGCCCCAGTCGCGCTCGCCGAGGAAGCCGCCGCGCAGGCGATGCGCGTCGATCCGGGCCTCGGCGGTGAGCATGCGCAGGAACAGCTGCTCCTTCGACATCTCGAGGCTGAACAGCCCCACCGTGCGCTCGGTCTTCGTGCCCACGTGCTGCGCGATGTTCAGCACGAGGCTGGTCTTCCCCATCGACGGCCGGGCGGCCACGATCACGAGGTCCGACGACTGGAGGCCCGACGTCATCTCGTCGAGATCGACGAACCCGGTGGGCACGCCGGTCACCAGTTCCTTGCGCGCGTGGAGCTGTTCGATGGTTTCGAGGCTCCCCTCGGCGAGCTGGCGCAGCGACACGAACCCGTCGCGCACGCGGTCGTCGGCGATCGCGAAAATCGCGTGCTCGGCGCGGTCGAGGATGAGGTCGGCGTCTTCCTCGGCCTCGTAGGCCGAGGAGACGATCTTGTTGGCGGAGTAGATCAGATTCCGGAGGGTCGACTTTTCCTTGATGATCCGGGCGTAGTGCTCGACGTTGGTCGAACGCGGCACGCCGTCGACGAGCGCGGCGATGTAGGCGGGGCCGCCGACCTCGTCCAGCTCGCCCGACCGCCCCAGCTCTTCCTTGAGGGTCACCAGGTCGATCGCGTCGCCGCGCTCGACGAGCCGGACCATCTTCTCGAAGATCCGCCGGTGCGCATCGCGGAAGAAATCCGGCGCGTCGATGACCTCGACGGCGAGGTTGAAGGCGTCGTTGTGCAGCAGGATCGCGCCGAGCACGGATCGCTCCGCCTCGAGGTTGTGCGGCAGCGCGCGTTCGACGACGTCTGGTGCCACCGGCGCCTCCCTGTTACGCGTCCGTACCTTCCGCCACCACCTTCACCTTGACGGCCGCCGTTACCTCGCGGTGCAGCTTCACCGGCACCTCGAAGTCGCCCAGCGACTTGATCGCATCGTGCAGCACCAGCTTGCGGCGGTCGACATCGAAGCCTTTGCCCGCCAGCGCGATGGCGATGTCGGCCGAGGTGACGGACCCGTAGAGCGCCTCGGTCTCGCCCACCCGGCGGGCGATCACGATCTCGATCGTCGTCATGCGCTCGGCGATGGCCTCGGCGATCTTCTTCTCCTCGGCCTCCTTCACGTCGAACTTGGCGCGCTCGCGCTCGACCTGTTTCCGGTTCCCGTCGGTGACGAGCAGCGCCAGCTTGCGCGGGAGCAGGTAGTTGCGGGCGTAGCCGTCGGCCACCCTGACGATCTCGCCGCGCTGCCCGAGGTTGTCCACGTGTTCGCGAAGAATCACTTCCATAGCGCCCTCTAGTCCGTCACGTACGGCACGAGCGCGATCTGCCGCGCCCGCTTGATCGCGGTCTGCAGCTTGCGCTGGTGCATCGCGCAGGTGCCCGAGATGCGCCGCGGCAGGATCTTGCCCCGCTCCGGCACGAACGGCGCGATGAGCTTCACGTCCTTGTAGTTGATGTCGTCGATCTTGTCCGCGCAGAACTTGCAGACCTTCCGCCGCCGGAACAGCGTGCGCCGCTGCCCTTCCTTCTTCTCGCCGGTCGTCTTGCGGCCGCGGCCGCCCTTGCTATGTCCCATTGCCATCGGTCGTTGCTCCTGAACCCGCGCCTACTCGGCCGCGGTGTATCCTTCATCCTGATCGTCGTCGCGCGAGCGGCCTTCGCCGGGCTGCCGCTGGGGCGGGAGGCCGCGCTTCGCGCGCCGGCGCTCCGACTCGCTCTGCCGCCGCGACCGCGTCCGCTCCACCACCTTCTTCTCCTCGTCGACGCGGACGACCAGGTGGCGCACCACTTGATCCATCACGCGCAGACGACGGTCCAGTTCCTTCATCAGGTCGCCCGAGCCGGTGATCACCTCGAGGACATAAAAGCCCTCCTTGAGGTGGCCGATCTCGTAGGCCAGCCGGCGGCGTCCCCACGTCTCGGTGACGTCGATCCGCCCCTCGAGGCGCGTGACGACCTCGAGGATCTGCTCGTGCAGCTCGGCCGCCTGCTGTTCGGTGGTGTCGGGAGGAATGATGTAAACGAGCTCGTACTGTCGATCCGCCATTGCTGCTCCTTGAGGACCCGCCTTCGCCCCTGTCGGGGCTTCGGTGGGGCCACCCACTCCTGGGGGTGGCAAGGTGTCGTGCTATTCAATTGTCGCCGAATCGCCGCCGTTGTACTGGTTCATCACCGCCTCGATCCCCGACGTGATGAACATCTCGATAGCGTCGGCCGCCCGCGCCGTGGCGCGCTCGGCCTCCGCCGTCTCGTCCTGCTCGAACCGGGCCAGCACGTGGTCCGCCAGATCGCGCTCCGGCTGGCCCCGCCCGACGCCGATCCGCAGCCGCGCGAAGCCGTCGCCCAGGTGGGCCACCAGCGACTTCAGCCCGTTGTGCCCGCCGGCCGACCCGCGCGCCCGCGCGCGAAGCTTGCCGAGCGGCAGCTGCACCTCGTCGACCACGACCAGCAGGTCCGGCGGGTCGATCTTGAAGTACCGCATCAACCCCGCCACCGCCTGGCCGCTCGCGTTCATGAAGGTGAGCGGCTTGGCGAGCAGCACCGGATCGTCCGGCGCGGGCCGCCGCCAGCGGGCCATCAGGGCCTCGACCGGCGCCGTCTCGAACGTCACGCCCGCGCGGCGCGCCACCTCGTCGACGACGGCAAACCCGATGTTGTGCCTCGTCCCGCGATACGGCTCGCCGGGATTGCCGAGGCCGGCGACGAGCTTCACTCCTTCGCCGCTTCCTCTTCCTTCTTGCCCTTCTTGATGAGCTCGGGCTCGGCCGCCGCCGTCGGGGCCGCCGCGGCCGCGTCGACCGCCGGCGCCTCCTCGACCTTCGGCATGATCACGTGCGCGAGGAGCATCTCCGGCTCGCTCACGGGCTTCCACTTCACGTCCACCGCGACGTCGCGCACGCGCACGCCCTGGTGGAGCATCAGTTCGGACACATCGATCTCGACGTGCTCGGGGATGTCGCCCGGCAGGCACTCGATCTCAATCTCGCGGCGCACGAACTCGAGGATCCCGCCCTGCTGCTTCACGCCCTTCGGCTCGCCGCGCAGCACGATCGGGATCGTGACCTCGATCGTCCGGTCCATCGCGATCTGGTAGAAGTCCGCGTGCAGGAGCTGCCGCGTGATCGGATCCACCTGGTAGTCCTTCACGAGCACGCGCGCGTCGCCCAACCCGTCGAGCTTCAGCGCAATGAGCGTGTTGGCCCCGGCCTCCGAGTGAAGAATCTTCAGGAGCGCCTTCGGCTCCACCGAGATCGGCGTGGCGCCCTGCGGGCCGCCGTACACCACCGCGGGCACGAGGCCCCGCAGCCGCATCCGCCCCGCTTCGCCCTTGCCGATCGTGTCGCGCCGCGTCGCTTCGAGTGTCGCGTCCATATCTCTTTCCTAATTCCTAAGCCCTAAGCCGTTAGCCGTTAGCCGTTAGCCGTTAGCCCTACACGAACAAGGAGGAGACCGACGTCTCCTCGTGGATGCTCTTGATCGCCTGCCCGAGCAGCCGCGCCACCGACAGCACGACCACCTTCCCGTTCTTCGCCCGCTCGCCGGTCGGCGGAATCGTGTTCGTCACGATCAGCTTGTCGATCGGCGACTTCTCGATCCGCTCCATCGCCGGGCCCGAGAGCACCCCGTGCACGGCGCAGGCGATGATGCGCTCGGCGCCGTTCGCCTTGAGCGCGATCGCCGCCTTCGTGATCGTCCCGGCCGTGTCGATGATGTCGTCCTGGATGATGCACGTGCGGCCCGCGACATCGCCGATCACGTTCATGACCTCGGCCGTCCCGTCGTCGGTGCGCCGCTTGTCGATCACGGCCAGCTCGGCGTCGAGACGCTTGGCGTAGGCGCGCGCGCGCTCGGCGCCGCCCGCGTCGGGCGCCACCATCGTGATGTCCGGGTACTCCAGCCGCGACAGGTGATCGATGATCACCGGCGCCGCGAACAGGTGGTCGACCGGGATGTCAAAGAACCCCTGGATCTGCGCCTTGTGCAGGTCCATCGTCAGCACGCGATTCGTGCCGGCGGCGCAGATCACGTTCGCCACCAGCTTGGCCGAAATCGGCACGCGCGGCTTGTCCTTGCGGTCCTGCCTGGCGTAGCCGTAATACGGCATCACCGCGGTGATCCGCGCCGCCGACGAGCGGCGGAACGCGTCCACCATGATCAGCAGCTCCATGAGGTGCTGATCGACCGGCGTGCACGTGGGCTGCACCAGGAACACGTCGGTGCCCCGGATGTTCTCGTCGATCTGGAACGAGACTTCCGAATCCGCAAACCGCCGCAACCGGGCCTGCCCCACCGGCAGCCCCAGCACCTGGGCAATCTCCCGCGCAAGATCCGGATGCGCGCTGCCCGAGAAAATCTTCAATTCACCGAACCCGGTCGCCATTCCTCTCGGAGCCTCGTGAACTGGCTGGGGCGGAAGGATTCGAACCTTCGAATACGGGAGCCAAAGTCCCGCGCCTTACCGCTTGGCCACGCCCCATCTCCTGGCGCCGCTCCGCGAAAGCCGACCCAGAGTGGCGTCACCGAACGGTGCGCAAACAGAAAGTCTAGCCGATGCCGCGCGATCCGGGCAACTGGCGTCCGAGCGACGCGGCCGGCCCGATCGTGCGCGTCACGACCACCGTGCGCCCCCTGGCCGACACCGCCCGGGCGGCGGCCCGGGCCCGCGCCTGGCTGGCAAACGTCCCGAAGACGCTCGACCCGCTGCCCGACATGGCGGCCGTGGCGGCCCCCCGCCGCGCCAGATCCCGCACGATCCGGCCGATCACGGGGTGGCGCCGGACCACCGGGGCCTGCAGATCGTTCCCCCCCGGCCGGTCGACGCGCGCCGTCCGCGACGGGCGCCGATCCCACCACGCGTAGGCATCCGCCGTCCGCACGCCGAAGGACGGTACGACGACCACGACCCAGGCCGGCGGCGCGTCGGGCAGCGGCACGATCAGATCGCCGCGCTCGAGGCCGAGCGCCGTGCCACCGCGGAGAAAGTACGCGACATCGGCGCCAAGCGACGCCGCGATGCCCGGCAGCCGATCGGCGCCGACGCGCCACAGCGCGGCGAAGGCGCGGAGCGCCGCCGCCGCGTCGCTGCTGCCGCCGCCGAGGCCGGCTTCCATGGGAATGCGCTTCTCCAGATGCACGGACACGCCGCGCGGCGCGCCCTGCCGCCCGGCCGCCCGCCACACCGCGGCCGCCGCGCGCCAGACGAGGTTGCGCCGATCAACCGGGCAGCGCGCGTCGTCCGCCGTCAGGCGGAAGGGCCCCGGCGTCCGCCTGACGCGCAGCGTGTCGTGCAGCGCGATCGACTGGTAGACCGTCTGGAGCTCGTGGAACCCGTCGGGACGAACACCGACCACACGCAACGACAGATTGAGCTTCGCGTGCGCCTTCAGCGTAATGGCCTGCCCCACCCGACCTACCCGACCCACCTGACCCACCCGACCTACCCGACCCACCCGACCTACCCGACCCACCCGACCTACCGTCCCCACACGCTGTCGCGCAGCGCGTCGATCGAAATCGGCGCCGCCCCGGCCGGCATCCGCACCTCGAACACCTCCGGCCCCAGCGGGTCGTCGAGCGTCACCTGCGCCAGTGTCAGCCGCAGATCGAAGCGGCCGGGTTCCAGGCTCGCGAGGCGGATCGTGTGCGGCTGGGCACCCAGGAAGTCGCGGTACTCGACGCGCCAGCCCGCGCCCGGCTCAGGGCGATGCACGGTGGCCAGCAGACGCCAGGTCCCGGCGCTCGAGTCGCGGCGGAGGAAGACGTCGGCCAATCCGTCGGGCACGACCAGCCAGTCGCCGACAGCGCGCGCGCGCGCCGCCGACGGTGCGACGGGACAGCCCGTCAGCAGGGGCAGCAGATCGGGGGCGTCAATCGGCACGCCGGTGAGCGCCTCGAGGACGGCGCCGGGCGCGCCGTGCTCGACCACGCGGTTGTCGCTCAGCACGACCGTGGCGTCGCCGCCGCGCGCCACGACGATGAAGACGGGTTGGCCGAACGGCGCGACGGCCTCGATGCGAAGGGCATCGGGCGCGGCCACGCCGGTCAGGAGCTGTCCGCGCACGCGCTCGCCGGCGATCGAACCGCGGACGTGAATCTCCGCGGACAGGCTCGACAGGCCGCGGCAGGAGCGGGTCGCGGCCGCGAGGGCCGCGGTCGCGTCGGCGGGCGCGCCGGGCCCGGTCGGCAGCGTCATCAGAGGCACGCCGCACGACCATGAGAGCAGCGCCGCCCCCGCGACGAGCGGGGACGCGCGGCGCCTCATCGGCGGTTGCCGATCTTCTGGCGCGCCGAGCGGATCTTCTTCTCGATATCGCTGCGGTCGACCGACTCGCCGTCGCCCTGGAGCGCGCGCGTCCACGCGTCGATCGCGTCGTCGTAGCGTTCGAGGCCGGCGAGCACGTCGCCGTAGTGCTCCTGGATGACCGAATTGGCCTGGAGCTGCTCGGCGGCGCGCCGCAGGTTGTCCTCGGCGAGCGGCAGGTTGTCGGCCTTGAAGTACGCCCAGCCGATGCTGTCGAGGTAGGCGCCGTTGTCGGGCTCGAGCGCGAGCGCGCGCTTCAGCAGGGCCACCGATTCCTCGAGGCGCACGCCGCGATTCGCCAGCATGTAGCCGAGGTAGTTGAGCGCCGGCGCGTACTCCGGATCCAGCTCGATCGTCTGGCGGAACGCCGCCTCGGCGTCGTCAAACTTCTTCTGGCGCTCGAGCACCGCGCCGAGTTCGAAGGCGACGGCCGTGTTCACGGGAAACCGCGACCGCGCGTCGCGCAGCACACGCACGGCGTCGGAGCCGCGGTGCGCGTCCTGGTAGAGGTCCGCGAGCGCGATGGCGCTGGCGGGGTTGTCGCGGTTCCGATCCACCAGATCCTGGAGCACTTTCACGCCCTGGTTCGTCTTGCCGCCGCGCACGAGCGCCTGCGCCTCGAGACGCGCCAGGCGGAGGTCGTCGGGCCGGCCGGTGCGCGCCTCGTGCGCGATCGCGGCCGCTTGCGTGTACCGCTTGGCGGCGAGATTGGCCTCCACGAGGTAGCCGACGAGTGATGGGTCGCCGGGGTTGAGGGTCCGCGCCTGCTCGAAGGTGTCGATCGCCTCGCCGTACCGGCCCGTCTGCTGGTACGCGAACCCGAGGTGCGGCAGCAGCATCGCGAGATCGCGCGCGGCCGCGTCGCCGCGCGCGGTCATTCTCGCGGCGGCCGGCGCCAGCGCGTCCACGATCGCGGCGGCCTGGCCGCGCTGCTCGAGCGTCTCGGCCAGCGCGTAGTATCCCCACGGGCTGTCGGCGTTCTGCGCGATCACCTGGCGCGCCGCCGCTTCGGCGGCGTCCAGGTCGCCGAGCTGCCGGTTGGCCTGCGCGAGGAGGTAGAGGACGTTCGCGTCGTTGCCACGAATCGCGAGCGCGTCGGTCAGCGCGTCGCGCGCCTGGCCGAGCTGGTCGCGGCCGCCGGCGTTCATCAGGGACGAGGCGTATCGCGTGCGCAGGTCGACGCTGCGCGGCGCCACCTTGATGGCCTCGGCGTACGCGTCCGCCGCGTCCTGCCAGCGGTGCGCGCGATCGTAGAAGTCGCCGAGCGTCGGGTACAGGTTCGGGTCGTCGGGCGCATGGGCCTCGAGCCACGCCACCGCATCACCGGTCCGGCCGGCGCCGACGTACGCCTGCAGCAGCAGCTGCGGGCCGTCGCGCCACCCGGTCTCCTGCGCGACCAGCGTCGTCAGCAGGGGGATCGCCTTGTCGAACTCCGAGGCGCGCACGTAGAGGCGCGCGAGCGTCGCGCGGACGTTCGCGTCCGCCTGGGCCGCCGTGTACTGCACGGCCTTCTCGAGGTGGTCGATCGCCTGCGCCGCGTTCGCGTCGTCGACCGCGGCCGACCGTCCCGGCGCGCTCCGGTTGCCGTCGAGGCGGCCGGCATACAGGAAGCCGAGCGTCTCGTGAGCGGAGACGTTCTCGGGATCGATCGTGAGCGCCTGCCCGGCGGCGCGCATCGCCTCGTCTTCGCGATTCAGGCGCACGTAGAGATCGGCGAGTTCGGCCGCGGCGCCCGCCGCCGACGGGTCGAGCTCCAGCGCGCGGCGGAGCGCCGCGATCGCGGCGTCGGCGTTGTCCTCCGTCTCGAGGAACGAGCCCAGCAGGAATTGGTGATAGGCCTCGGCCCGATCCGTCTCGGTCGCCGGACCAGAGGGCGCCGGCGTGGCCGGCGCGGCCTGTGCCGCGCGGGCCGGCGCGGCCCAAGCCACGGCGGCCGCCAGCGCGACGCACACCGCCGCGAACTTCGTGTGGGAATTGGCGTTCATGTCCCCAGAATTGTTCCACAAAAGGGAGGAGGTGTCATATAGTGCGGCCATGGCCGTCGACCCGGAATTGCTCGAAATTCTCGCGTGTCCGAACTGCAAAACGCCGGTGGTGCTCGTGAAGAACGGCACGGCGCTGAAGTGCGGGACGTGCAAGCGCGTCTACCCCATCAAGGACGACATCCCGATCATGCTGATCGACGAAGCGACGATCGAAAACTGAGGAACTGAGAAACTGAGGAACTGAGAAGCTCAGGCACTCAGGGAACTTGTCGCCCGTGACCACTCCGAACTCCGCAGCTCCTCAGTTCCTCCGTTCCTCAGCTCCTCAGTTCTCCCGGATCCTCCTGGTCCGGCTGCGCCAGATTGGCGATGTCGTCTTCACGACCCCGGCTGTTCGCGCCATCCGCCGCCGCTTTCCCGACGCCCACCTCACCTATCTCGTCGAACCCGCCGCCGCGCCCATCGTCGTCGGTAATCCGCACCTCGACGACGTGCTGATCGTGCCGCGGACCGGGTGGTGGGGCGATCTCCGCCTCGGCCGCCGGCTGCGCGCCGCGGCGTTCGACCTCGCGATCGACTTTCACGGCGGCCCGCGCGCGTCGCTGCTGACGTGGATGAGCGGCGCGCCGGAGCGCATCGGCTACGACGTGGCCGGCCGCGGCTGGCTGTACACGCGCCGGGTCGCGCGATCGCGGGCCCTGCTGCCGCGACACTCGGTCCGGAGCCAGTGGGACCTGCTCGAGGCGCTGGGGATCGGCGCGCCGGATCTCGAGGCGGATCGCGTCGAAATGCCCGTGGACCCGCGGGCGGAGCGTTCCGTGGAGGACCGCTTGCGGCAGGCCGGCGTGACGGAGCGCGACACGCTCGTCGTCGTGCACGTCAGCGCCGGCAACCCGTTCCGGCGGTGGCCGGCGGCGTCGTTCGCCGAGCTCATCGAGCGTCTCGTCGCCGCGCGTCCCGATCGTCGCGTGGTCGTGACGTCGGGGCCGTCGGAAGTGCTGGCGGCCGACCGCGTCGTGGATCTGGCGCGGCGGCAGCTGGGGCCGGCGGGAACCCTGCAGGTGCTGGCCTGCGGGGAGTTCACACTGGTCGAGCTGCGAGCGCTCATCGCCCGCGCCTCGGTCTACGTGGGCGGCGACAGCGGGCCCGCCCATCTCGCGTCGGCCTCGGACATCCCGATCGTGACCCTGTACGGCCCGACGCTCCCCGCGCGGTCGGCGCCCTGGCGGCCCGCCACCCTGGTGGCCGAGGCCGTGCAGGTGGACGGCCTGCCGTGCCGGCCGTGCGACCAGCGGCGCTGCGCCCCCGGCGACTTCCGCTGCCTGACCCGCATCGCCCCGGCCGAGGTCGCCGCCGCCGTCGAACGAGCGCTGGCCCGATCCCCGGTCCGCGTGACCCCGAGGCCGAGCGCGTAGCGCGAAGGGCCGAGGAACACGACCGCCGCGCGACCGGCGAGCGGGGTGGGGCCCCGCGAGAATTGGATAAGATGATGCGCATGGCCGTGGCCACCCTCACCGCCGACACCGCGCCCTCGAACTGGCTCGAGCAGGCCGGCACGCTGCTGATCTTCGGCGTCGCCGCCGGCGCGCTCTTCTCCATCGCGGTCTCGCAGATCTTCCTCGCGGCGGCAATCGCCTGCTGGGTCGCGCTCCTGATCGTCCGGCGCGAGTCGATCGAGGTGCCGCGTTTCTTCTGGCCGCTGGCCGCGTATGCGGTGATCACGCTCGTCTCGGCGGCCGCGTCGACCGACCCGGTGCGCAGCCTCATCGACTCCAAGCAGCTCGTGCTGTTTCTAGTCGTGCCCCTCGTGTACCGGTTCGTGCCGGGCCGGCGGGGGGCATCGATGGTCACGGTGCTGGTCACCTTCGGCGCGATCAGCGCGGCCTACGGCATCTTCCAGTACGGCATCCTTCATTACGACCAGCTCGGCATGCGCGCGCGCGGCACGCTCGGGCACTACATGACATTCTCGGGCGAGCTGATGCTGGTGATCGCCGCCGCGCTGGCGCGCGTGCTCTTCGGCGCGCGCGAACGGCTGTGGGCGGGCCTGGTGATTCCCGCGCTCACGGTGGCCGTCGTGTTCAGTTTCGGGCGCAGCGCCGTGATCGGCGTGTGCGCGGCGGCGGCCCTGCTGTTCCTGCTCAAGGACTTCCGGCTGCTCGCGCTGCTGCCCATCGCCGCGGCGCTCCTGTTTCTGTTCGCGCCCGCGCGTGTGAACCAGCGCGTCCTGTCGATCTTCGACATGCACGACGCGACCGTGCGCGATCGCTTCGCGATGATCCGCGAGGGGGGGCGGATGATCGCCGCGTATCCGGTCTTCGGCGTCGGGCCGAACATGGTCGAGCCGCGCTACGCCGAGTTCCGCGACGCCGACGCGGTCGAGGCCGTCAACCCGCACCTGCACAACGTGCCCGTGCAGATCGCGGCCGAACGCGGCCTCCCCGCGCTCGCGATCTGGCTCGGCTTCATCGGGGTGCTCATCGCCGACCTCTGGCGCGAGTTCCGCGAGACGCCGTATCCCTTCCTCGCCGCCGGAGGCCTGGCGGCCGTCGCGGCGATGCTCACGGCCGGGCTGTTCGAGTACAACTTCGGCGACTCGGAATTCCTGATGATCTTCCTCGTCCTCGTCACGCTGCCGTTCGCCGCCCGGCGGATGACGGCGGCCGACGCATGACGCTGCCGCCGCTCGACGCCGCCCGCGTCCGCGCCCTCCTCGATCGCATCCGCGGCCGCGCCGTCCTCGTCGCGGGCGACGTGATGCTCGACCGCTTCATCGTCGGCGATGTGACGCGCATCTCGCCCGAGGCGCCGGTGCCGGTGCTGCGGTTCGGCTCGGAGCACGCGCGGCTGGGCGGGGCCGCCAACGTCGCGCACAACGTCGCCGCGCTCGGCGGGCGTCCGATCCTCGTCGGCCTCGTGGGGCGCGACGACGCCGCCGCGCGCCTGCGCGCGGCGCTCGAAGAAGCGGGCGTGGATCCCTCGGGGCTGGTCGAGGACGCCACGCGGCCCACCACCGAGAAGGTGCGGGTCGTGACGCGCCGCAACCAGCAGATCGCGCGCATCGACTACGAGCGCGACGCTGACGCCGACGGCGCCGCCGAGGCCGCGCTCGTCGCGCGCGTGCGCGAGCTGGGCGCCGGCGCCGACGCGCTCGTCGCGTCCGATTACCTCAAAGGGGCCGTGACGCGGGCGCTCGTCGAGGCGCTCCTCGCCGTCCGGGACGGCCGGGCGCGCGGCGGCGCCACCGGCCCGCCCGTGATCATCGATCCGAAGATTCCGCACCTCGCCGACTACCGCGGCGCGTCGCTCGTGACGCCCAACCATCACGAAGCCGAGGCCGCCACACACCGCCGGATCCGGACGGACGAGGAGGCGCGCGAGGCCGGCCGGGCCTTCCTCGCCGTCGCGGCGTGCGAGGCCGCGGTCGTGACGCGCGGCGAGCACGGGATGTTCGTGACGGGGCCGGGCGTGGAAGGGTCCGTGCCGGCGACCGCGCGCGAGGTCGCCGACGTCACCGGCGCCGGTGACACGGTGGTCGCGACCCTGGCGCTCGCCCTCGCCACGGGCGCCACGCTCGCCGAGGCCGCGGCCCTCGCCAACCTCGCCGCCGGGATCGTCGTCGGCAAGTTCGGCACCGCGACGGCCACCCCGGAAGAGATCATGCAGCTGAGAAACTGAGGAACTGGGGAAGTTCGTTCCTCAGCTTCCCCGTCAGTGTCTGAAGTGCCTGCGCCCCGTGAACACCATGGCGATCCCCTGCTCGTTCGCCGCGGCGATCACTTCCGGATCGCGGACCGAGCCGCCAGGCTGAACGACGGCGGTGGCGCCGGCCGCGGCCACGGCGTCGAGGCCGTCACGGAAGGGAAAGTAGGCGTCTGACGCCGCGACCGAGCCGGCGAGCGATCGGTGCGACGAGCTCGCCTTCAGCACGGCGACGTTCACGGCATCCACGCGGCTCATCTGCCCGGCGCCGATCGCGAGCGTCCGCTGCGCGTCGGTGAAGATCACCGTGTTCGACTTCACGTGCGCGCACACGCGCCATGCGAAGCGCAGCGCCTCCCACTCCTCCGGCGTCGGCGCGCGATCGGTGACCACGCGGACGCCCTCGGGGAGCGCGCCCGGCGCCCACGCCGTGCGGGCCTCGACGACCTGGTCGCGCTCCTGGGCGAGCAGCGCGCCGAGAATCGACCGGATCTCGACACCCCCCGCGCGAAACGACGCGAAGTCTCCGGTGAGCACGCGCATGTTCTTCTTCTTCGCGAGGCGCTCCCACGCGTCCGCGTCCACGGCGGGCGCAACCACGGCCTCGATGAACGTCGACGCGATGGCCTCCGCCGCCGCCCGGTCGATCGCCCGGTTGACGGCCACGATGCCGCCGAAGGCTGACAACGGGTCGGCTTCGCGCGCGCGAACGTAGGCATCCGCGGCGGAGTCGCCGGTCGCGGCGCCGCACGGGTTGGTGTGCTTGATCACCACGGCGGCGGGCTCGTCGAATTCGAGGACGATGCGGGCCGCGGCGTCGAGGTCGAGCAGGTTCGTGTACGACAGCTCCTTCCCCTGGTGCACGGTCGCGGCGCCCAGGCCGGCGGCCGGCCCGCGGTCCACGTACCAGGCGGCCTTCTGATGCGGGTTCTCCCCATAGCGCAGGTCGCGCACCTTGCTCGCGCCGACGTCGAGCCGATCGCCGAGCGCGCCGGCGGCGGCCGCGCGCTGAAAGCGGTCGCCGTCGAGCGTGACGCCGGCCAGCGTGCCGGCGATGGCCGTGTCGTAGGCCGCCGTGTGCGCGAAGGCCTTCTGCATCAACTCGAACCGGAACGCGAGCGTCGGCGCGTCGAGCGCCGCCAGCAGCCGCGGATAGTCGGCCGGATCGACCACCACGAACACGTCCTGGAAATTCTTGGCCGCGGCGCGGACCATCGACGGCCCGCCGATGTCGATCTCCTCGACCAGGCCGTCGAAGGGCGTGTCGGGGTTCGAGGCCGCCCGGACGAACGGATAGAGGTTCACGACGACGACGTCCACGGGCGCCAGGCCGTGCCGGGCCAGGGCCTCGAGGTCGTCGGGCCGGCCGCGCCGGGCGAGGATACCGGCGTGCAGGGCCGGGTGGAGGGTCTTGACCCGTCCGTCCATCATTTCCGGGAAACCGGTGACGTCGGACACGTTGGTGACGGGCAGGCCGGCCTCGGACAGGGCCCGGGCCGTCCCGCCGGTGGAGACCAGTTCGAACCCCCGGGCGGCCAAACCGCGGCCGATATCGAGGATTCCGGTCTTGTTCGAGACGCTCAGCAAAGCTCTTGGCATCGGTCTTTGAGTTCCGGTATTATCCCTTCGACGCCGGGCGGGCCTGGCGCCGCAAGGAAAAGGCCGCAACACTGCGGCCTTTTTTTATGCCCCGGCGGACGTGCCGGGGTTGGTTCCACGGACCTGAGACCGAAATGGTCGGGTCCCCGCAAGCAGGAAGAGAACGATGCGCATCACAGGCAAGGTCAAGTGGTTCAACAACGCCAAGGGTTATGGGTTCATCGAACGCGACGGAGGCAGTGATGTCTTCGTCCACTACTCGGCGATCCAGGGCGACGGCTTCCGTTCGCTCGAGGAAGGCCAGGCGGTGGAGTTCGAGATCGTTGACGGCCCCAAGGGCCCGCAAGCCGGCAACGTGACCAAAATCTAAGCACATCGCGAGGCCGGGCGCTTCGGCGCCCGGCCCCCCGCGCTTGTAATTCCTCAGCTTCCCAGTTCCCCAGCTCCCGCGCTACTCTTTCACGCCCTTCAAGGCTCTCGCCGTAAAGTTCACCTTTCCATCCTTGATCGCCACGCGGAAGGCCACCTCGGAGCTTCCGGCCTCGCGCAGCTTGCCGACCTGTCCCTTCACGAGATCGGCGAATTTGTGGAACGGCACGGACTCTTCACCGATGGCGCGGCGCGCGTCGACCAGCGAGTCGTAGAGGCCGTGCAGCTTGTCCATCTCCTGCATCGGGTCGTGAAACGACGCGACGTGAACGATCTTGTCCTCCGGCCGCGCGGGCGCCTTCGGTTCGGTCTTCGGCGCCACGCCGAACACGCCGGGCCGGCCTTCTTCCCGCGTGCGCATCCCGCGATCCCAAAGCTCGACGAACGCCGCGTAGCGCGACTGCATCGTCTGGAACCGGAAGCGGTCGCCGAAGTTCTGGATGTAGGCGCGGTCGAGCTGCTTGACGATCCCGTCGACCTTGGTGCGGGTTTCCCAGGGTGGCCGCGGCAGGCGCCCCGAGAAGTACATGTTGTATTCCGCCTCGAGCCGCTTCAGTTCCGACTCGAGCCGCCGCAGGTCGCGCTCGATCGTCGACGGTTCCGGCACGGGCTTACCGTGGGATCAGGAACCACACGAGCGGCAGCCACAGCTCGCGGGCGAAGGGCACGGGTTTGTCGTCCATCAGGACCTCGGTGGCGGGGCCGCCGCTGACCAGCTCGAAGAGCTCGCGCAGCTTCGCGGCGTCGGCCGGCAGGAACCGGGCCCGGTACCGGCGCGCGTCGCCCGCGCCGGTCTCGCGGAACTCGGCTGAGTCCCTCGCCATCGCCAGCGCGCGCTCGAATGCGGGCCCCTCGCCCTGAGCGAACACCACGGTGAACGAGAACGGCCGCTCGCGCGCCCCGAAGAGCGCTTCCTGGAGGTCGGGATCGATCGCCGCCAGCTCCTCGGCCGTGGGCTGCTCGGCAAGGTCCGCGTACGGCCAGAAGCGTTCCAGCGGTCGGTAGCGCGGCGGGTCGGCGGTCATGACGCGTTAAGCATAACATCGTGATCCGGCCGCCCTGCACGTCCCCACGGACAGGCAACACGAAGACGCGAAGACCCGAAGACGACACCAGGAAGAAGACCAGGAAGCCCTTCTTCTTCGGGCCTTCTGGCCTTCAAGTTGCATTTTCGTGATCACGATCGCAGTCGTGATCCCGAATCAGAAGATGGTCGCGATCGAGGCGGCGGCGAGCGACAGGATCCTCGAGGGGAGCACGCCGAGGTAGAACACCAGGATGGCCGCCGTGACGAGGGCGGCGCCGGCGGTGCGCGGGATGGCCGGCAGCGGTTCGGCGCGGCCGCCGCTGGTCATGTACATCATCACGACGATGCGCAAGTAGAAGAACACCGAGACGACGCTCGTGAGCACGCCGATGAGCGCGAGCGCGGTGTTCCCCGACTGCACGGCGGCCGTGAAGATGTACCACTTCCCGATGAACCCCGCGGTGGGCGGCAGGCCGCCGAGCGACAGCAGGAACACCGTCATCAGCGCGGCCAGGCCCGGATGCGCGCGCGAGAGGCCGGCGAAGTCGCTGACGCGGTCGTGGGGCCGGTCGGCGGTGTCGAGGACGGCCAGCACGCCGAACGCCCCGAGGTTCGCCACGGCGTAGGTCAGCAGGTAGAACAGGATCGCCGACTTGCCGGTGTCGTTCGCCGAGACCAGGGCCACCAGCAGGTAGCCGGCATGCGCGATGCTCGAGTAGGCCAGCAGGCGCTTCACGTTCGTCTGCACGACGCCGACCACGGTCCCGAAGATCATCGTGGCGGCCGCGACCGCCCACACGACGCCGATCCAGTGCGTCTGCAGCGGACTGAACGTGGACAGGAACACGCGGACGAACGCCGCGAACGCCGCGGCCTTCACCCCCGTCGACATGAAGCCCGTCACCGCCGCCGGCGCGCCCTCGTAGGCGTCCGGTGTCCAGGCGTGGAACGGCACGGCCGACACCTTGAAGGCGAACCCGACGAACAGCAGGCCGACCGCGACGAGCTGCATCGGTGTCGGCGAGAGCGACTGCGCGGCGACCAGCGCGCCGATCCGATCCAGCCGCGTGCTGCCCGTCATGCCGTAGGTGAACGCGATGCCGTAGAGGAAGAACGCGCTCGACACGCCGCCGAGGAAGAAGTACTTGAACGCGGCCTCGGCGCCCGCCGGCGAGTCGCGGCGGATCCCGGTCAGCACGTAGACCGAGAGCGACAGCACCTCGAGCGCGAGGAAGATCACGAGCAGGTCCGAGGCCGTCGCCATCAGCATCATGCCCGCGAGGCCGAAGAGCATCAGCGCGTAGTACTCGCCCTGCGGCAGGTGCTCGCGCGCAATGACGGGCGCCGAGATTGCCAGCGACAGCAGGCCGACGACGATCAGGATGCCGGTGACGAACAGGCCGAAGTTGTCGGCCTCGACCACCGAGAAGCTCGAAGCGCCGTGGTTCCACAGGACGATCGTCGCCAGGGCCGCTCCCACCAGGCCGACGACCCCGAGGGGCCCGATCGGCATGCGCTCACCGCGCTCGCGGAACGCCTCGGCCAGCATCGACGCGAGACCCGCGGCCGTCACGCACGCCATCGGCACGATCGCCTGCAGGGACGTCATCATCGCGAGGCCCGCACCTCTTCGGCCGTGACGGCGTGGATGCGCACGAGCGTCCGATCGACGGACGGCGCGATCGGCCGGAGGAAGAGGTTCGGCAGCACGCCCATGAGCACGATCACCGCGACGATCGGCACGAGCACGGCCCACTCGCGCGGCGACAGGTCCTTCAGACGCGCGTTCGCCTCCTGCCGCACCTCGCCGTAGTTGACGCGCTGGAACATCCAGAGCATGTAGACCGCCGACAGGATCACGCCCGTCGCCGCCACCGCCGCGAGCCGCGGATCCCGCGCGAACGTGCCGAGCAGGATGAGGAACTCCCCCACGAACCCGTTCAGCCCCGGAAGGCCGATCGACGAGAGCGTCACGAGCAGGAACACCGAGACGAGCCGCGGCATCACGCCCTTCAGGCCGCCGAACTCCGTGATGAGCCGCGTGTGCCGCCGCTCCATCAGCATGCCGACGATGAGGAAGAGGCCGCCCGTGCTCACGCCGTGGGCGACCATCTGGTACACCGCGCCCTGGACGCCCTCGGCGTTCATGGCGGTGATGCCGAGCACGACGAACCCGAGATGGCTCACGCTCGAGTACGCGACGAGCTTCTTCAGATCCGGCTGCACCATCGCGACCAGCGCGCCGTAGACGATGCCCACGACGGCGAGAGCGGCGAGATACGGCGCGAAGAACGCCGCCGCCAGAGGAAAGAGCGGGAACGCGAACCGCAAGAGCCCGTAGGTGCCCATCTTGAGCAGCACGCCGGCCAGGATCACCGAGCCCGCCGTCGGCGCCTCCACGTGCGCGTCGGGCAGCCACGTGTGGAACGGGAACAGCGGCACCTTGATGGCGAACGCCACCGCGAAGGCGAGGAAGAACCAGAACTGCAGCTGCGGCGCGATCTGCAGGTTGTACAGGTCCGTGAGGTCGAAGCTGTAGACCCCGGTCGACAGGCTGTGCAGGTACGCCAGGCCGATGATGGCCACCAGCATCAGCACGCCGCCGGCCATCGTGTAGAGCAGGAACTTCACCGCGGCGTACACGCGCCGGTCGTAGCCCCACATCCCGATGAGGAAATACATCGGGAGGAGCATCGCGTCCCAGAACATGTAGAAGAGGAACAGGTCGATCGAGACGAACACGCCGAGCATCGCGCTCTCGAGCAGCAGGATGAACAGGCAGAACGCGCGCGGGCGGCTCTTGACCGACTCCCAGCTCGAGACGAGCGCGATCGGGGTGAGGAACGCCGTCAGCACGACGAGCAGCAGGCTGATGCCGTCGACGCCCACCGCGTAGCTGATGCCGAACGCCGGGATCCACGCGTGACGCTCCACGAACTGGAACTCGCCGGACGCGGGGTTGAACCGCCACCAGAGCAGCAGCGCTTCGACGAACACGAGCGCGGAGACGACGAGAGCCACGCGCCGCGCGATCGTGCCGTCCGTGTCGCTCTTCGGCACGAGCAGCAGCAGGAGCGCGCCAACCACCGGCAGGGCGACGAGCGTCGAGAGGATGGGGAACGTCACCACAGGTAGTACCCCACCACGAGCACGACGCCCATGAGCAGCGACGCCGCATAGACGCGCAGCGATCCCGTCTGCGCGCGCCGCAGCACCTCCGCGGCGCCGCGCACCGACTCGCCGACGCCGTTCACCGCGCCGTCGATGAGGCGCACGTCCACACCCTTCCAGAGGCCGTCCTCCGACACGATGCGCACCGGCTGCACGATCGCCGCGTCGTAGATCTCGTCGACGTAGAGCTTCCGGTCGAGCGCCCGATAGAGGCCCGGGAACCGCGCGGCCACCGCGTCGGCCGCCCGGCCGCTGCCGAGGAAGAGGTACACGGCGAGCCCGATGCCGGCGATCGCGGCGACCGTCGAGACCACCATCAACCCCATCTCGAGCCCGGCCGGCGCCGCCGGCCCGGCCGCCGCGCCGACCGCCGCGCCGCCCGCCGTCAGGACCGGCTCGAGAAACCGCGCGAATCGATCCGCGCCGCCGAGCGAGGCCGGCAGCCCGAGGTAGCCCGCCGCGACCGAACCCGCCGCGAGCATGACGAGCGCGAACGCCATCGCCGGGGGCGGGTCGTGCGGGTGCTCGTGCTGTTCACCGCGAGGCTCGCCGTGGAAGGCGAGGAACACCAGCCGGAACATGTAGGTCGCGGTGAGGAGCGCCGTCACGAGCCCGACGGCCCACAGCACGGTGTGGCCGCTCGCGAAGGTCTCGTAGAGGATGGCGTCCTTGCTGAAGAAGCCGGCGAGCCCGGGCACGCCGGCGATCGCGGCCGCGCCGATGAGGAACGTCCAGTAGGTCACCGGGAGCGCGCGGCGCAGCCCGCCCATGCGCCGCAGGTCCTGCTCGCCCCCGAGCGCGTGAATCACGGCGCCGCTGCCGAGGAACAACAGGGCCTTGAAGAACGCGTGCGTGAAGAGGTGAAAGATGCCCGCGGCGTAGGCGCCGACGCCCACCGCGAGGAACATGTAGCCGAGCTGCGACACCGTCGAGTACGCGAGCACCCGCTTGATGTCCTTCTGCACGATCGCGATCGACCCCGCCATCAGCGCCGTGGCGGCGCCGATGATGGCGATGACGCCCAGCGTGACGGGCGCGCGGCTGAACAGCACGCCGTTGCGGGCGATCATGTACACCCCGGCCGTGACCATCGTCGCCGCGTGGATGAGCGCGGAGACGGGCGTCGGGCCCTCCATCGCATCCGGGAGCCAGACGAAGAGCGGGATCTGGGCGGATTTGCCCGTGGCGCCGAGGAACAGGAGCAGCGTCGCGACGGTGAGGGCGCCGGCCTGCGCCTCAGGGCCGAGCGACGCGGCGGCGCGGGCGATCTCCTGGAAGTCGAGCGTGCCGAAGCGCGTCGCCAGCATCAGCATGCCGAGCAGGAACCCGAAATCGCCGATGCGGTTCACGATGAACGCCTTCTTGCCCGCGTCGGTGGCCGAGCGCTTGCGGTACCAGAATCCGATCAGCAGGTACGAGCAGAGGCCGACGCCCTCCCACCCGACGAACATCACGAGGAAGTTCGCGCCGAGGACGAGCAGGAGCATGAACGCGGCGAAGAGGTTCAGGTACGAGAAGTAGCGCGCGTATTCCGCGTCGGACTCCTCGTGCATGTAGGCGGTCGAGTAGATGTGGATCAGGGCGCCGATGCCCGTGACGACGAGGATCATCACGACCGAGAGCGCGTCCAGCCGCAGCGTGAGGCTGGCGTCGAAGGCGCCGGCGCGGATCCAGTCGTAGACGCGCTCGGTGGCCGAGCGCGACGCCGGGTCGAGCTGCAGGAGCCGCCACGAGGCCGCGACGGCCGCGCCGAACGAGGCGACCATCGCGCCGCACGCGATCGCGCCGGCCCCGGTCTTGCCGGCCCGCCGGCCGAAGACGACGTTCGCCAGGAAGCCCAGGAACGGCAGCAGGGGGATCAGCAGCAGCATGCGGCTCCCTCGGTCACCATCTGAGCGTCCGGAACGCCTCGGGGTTGAGCGACTCGCGCTGGCGGAAGAGCGTGATGACGAGCGCGAGGCCCACGGCGGCCTCGGCGGCCGCCACGGTCATCACGAAGAAAACGATGATCTGCCCGTCAGCCTGGCCGAGCGCGCGGCCGAACGCGACGAACGTCAGGTTCACGGCGTTCAGCATGATCTCGATCGAGAGGAGGATCGTGATCACGTTGCGGCGGACGAACACGCCGGCCGTGCCGATCGCGAACAGGATGGCCGACAGCACGAGGTAGGCGTTGAGCGGCACGGCGCCGGGCCCCATCAGCGCGCCTCCCCCCGCCCCGCCGCGCCGGGCTTCGGCTCTTTCCGGGCGATCACGACGGCGCCGACCATCGCCACGAGGATCAGCACCGAGGTCACCTCGAACGGGAACGCGTACGCGCCGAAGAGCGTGCGGCCGATGTCGGCGACGCGGCTCACGGAGGCCGCGCCGAAGTGGCCCGTCTCGTTCCCGGTCTCGAGCGCCCACACCAGCTCGACGCCGAGCACCACGGCGAGCATCGCGCCGAACACCAGCGGCCGCCCCGACGCCCGATGGACCTCGACGTCGTGCTCGGTCGCTTCGCGCGGCGCGTTCAGCAGCATCACGACGAAGAGGAACAGCACCATGATCGCGCCGGCGTAGACGACGATCTGGATCACGGCGACGAAGGGCGCGTCGAGCGTCACGTAGAGGCCCGAGAGCGCGCCGAAGGACGCGATCAGCAGCAGCACGCTGTAGATCGGGTTCGACTGCGAGATCACGAGCAGCGACGCCACGATGGCGACGATCGCGAAGGCGCCGAACGTGAAGAACTCAACGCCCAAAGGCGAGGACTCCGGCCGCGGTGGCGATGAGGTTGAGCGCGGCGATCGGCAGCAGGATCTTCCAGCCGAAGGCCATGAGCTGATCGTAGCGGAACCGCGGCAGCGTCCACCGCATCCACACGTAGAAGAACAGGATCGCCGCCACTTTCACCAGGAACCAGACCCAGCCGAGCGACGCCGGGAGGAACGGCCCGTTCCAGCCGCCGAGGAACAGGTCCGCCGCGACGGCCGACACCGTGACCATGTTGATGTACTCCGCCAGGAAGAACATCGCGAAGCTCATGCTGCTGTACTCGGTGTGGTAGCCGGCGACGAGCTCCTGCTCCGCCTCCGGGAAATCGAACGGCGCGCGGTTCGTCTCCGCGATCCCGGCGATCGCGAAGATCAGGAACCCGACGGGCTGGACGACGATGAACCACTTCGGGATGACGCCGAGCCACGCGCCCGACTGGCGGGCGACCAGCTCGGTCAGCGAGAGCGAGTTGCCGACGAGCAGGACGCTCGCCAGCGCCAGCCCGTACGACAGCTCGTAGCTGATCATCTGCGCCGCCGAGCGGAGCCCGCCGAGGAGCGAGTACTTGCTGTTCGAGCTCCACCCCGCGAGCACGATCCCGTACACGCTGATCGCCGCGAACGACAGGATGACCAGCATCGCCACGTTCACGTCGGCGACCTGCAGCTTCATCGGCTCGTCGAGCAGGCCGAAGAGCGTCGTCTCGGCGCCGAAGGGGACGACCGCGAAAGCGGCGAACGCGCAGGTGGCCGAGATGATCGGGGCGAGCGCGAAGAGGAACGCGTCGGCCGCCTTCGGCCGCAGCTCCTCCTTGAACATCAGCTTGATGACGTCGGCGAGCGGCTGCAGCAGGCCCTGCGGCCCGACGCGGTACGGCCCCAGGCGCTGCTGGAGCAGCGCGGCGACCTTCCGCTCCACGTACACCATCACCGCCGCCGAGGACAGCAGCGCGGTGAAGACGAAGAGCGTCAGGACGATCTGGGCGATCAGCAGCGTCGACATCGTCTCAGTGTGCGGCCGTGACGGCGTGCTGGCGTCTCCACGGAGCCGGTCGTGTGCAGCGGCCCTCGCGCACGTGCGCCTCGTACTCGTCCCGGAAGTGCTTCAGCGTCGTGATCACGGGCGTCGCGGCGGCGTCGCCGAAGGCGCAGAGCGTCTTGCCGGCGATGTTCCCGGCGACACTCGAGAGGAGATCGAGATCGCTCGCCTCGCCCTCGCCGCGCTCGATCTTCTCGAGAATCTGGACCAGCCAGTTGGTGCCCTCGCGGCACGGCGTGCACTTGCCGCACGACTCGTGGCGGTAGAACCGCAGCAGGTTCGTGGCCAGCCACACCATGCAGACGGTGTCGTCGAGCACGATGATGCCGGCCGATCCGAGGAGCGAGCCCGCGCGCTGGACGCCGTCGAAGCTGGCCTGGGTGTCCAGCTGATCGGGCAGCAGGATCGGCACCGAGGAGCCGCCGGGGATCACGGCGCGCAACGTCCGGCCATCCGGGACGCCGCCCGCGAAGCCCTCCACCAGCTCGCGGATCGTGATGTTCATCGACGCCTCGTACACGCCCGGCCGCTTCACGTGGCCGCTCACGCAGTACAGCTTCGGCCCCCCGTTCTTCTCGGGCCCGAGCGCCGCGTACCACTCGGCGCCACGACGCAGCACCAGCGGCACGTTCGCCAGCGTCTCGACGTTGTTCACCGCGGTCGGGCACCCGTAGAGGCCGACGGCGGCGGGAAACGGCGGCTTGTTGCGCGGCTGCGCGCGCTTGCCCTCGAGCGACTCGAGCAGCGCCGTCTCCTCGCCCGCCTCGTACGCGCCCGCGCCGCGATGGACGTAGACGTCGCACGCGAAGCCCGAGCCGAGCACATTCGGCCCGAGATACCCCGCCCGGTACGCCTCCGCGATCGCCCCCTCGAGCACCTGCTGCGCGTGGAAGAACTCGCCGCGGATGTAGATGTAGGCCGTGCGCGCGCCGATCGCGTAGCACGCGATCGCGCAGCCCTCGATGATCTGGTGCGGGTTGCGCTCGAGCAGCAGGTGGTCCTTGAAGGTGCCCGGCTCGCTCTCGTCCGCGTTGCACGCGATGTACTTCGGCTTCGGCGATTTCTTGTCGACGAACTGCCACTTCATGCCCGTCGGAAAGCCGGCGCCGCCGCGGCCGCGGAGCCCCGAGGCTTTCACGACGTCGACCACCTGCTCGGCCGTCAGGGCCAGCGCCTTGCGCAGCCCCTCGTAGCCCTCGCGCGCGAGGTAGAAGTCGAGCGTGAAGCTGTTCGGCTCCCGCACGTCACGCGTCAGCAGCGGTTCGAAGGCCAATCCCTAATCCCTAATCCCTAACCCCTAGTCCTTACGCCTCTCCACCACATGGTGGCAACCGGAGAGCGCCGCGTCGCCGCGCGCCCGGAGATCGTCGACGAGCGTCGCCGCATCGTCCGGCTTCAGGCACTCGTGCCAGGCGTCGTTGACCATCACGACCGGCGCGCGGTCGCACGCGCCGAGGCACTCGACCTCGAGCAGCGTGAACGTGCCGCTGGCATCGGTCTCGCCCGGCGCGATGCCGAGCGTGCCGGCCAGTTCCTCGGTCACGCGCTCGGCGCCCTGCAACGCGCAGGACAGCGTCCGGCACACCTGGAGGACGTAGCGGCCCACCGGCTTCGTGTAGAACATCGAGTAGAACGTCGTGACGTCCTCGACGTCCGCCGGCGTCAGCTCGAGCAGGCCCGCGACGTACCGCATGGCGGCCGGCGTGATGTAGCCCTGCTGATCCTGCACGAGATAGAGCGCGGGCAGCACGGCCGAGCGCTTGTGCTCCGGCGGATAGCGCGCGACCACCTCGTCGAACCGCGCGCGCCGCTCCGGCGTGTACGCGAAGGGCGCCTCCTCGGCCGGGCCCACCTCCCGCGTGGACTTGTGGAACGTGGCGTCGTACGCCATCTTGGGGTGAAAACTCACCGGACGTCGTCTCCAGTGGACCTCATCGGTCCACGTCCCCCATCACCACGTCGATCGATCCGATCACGGCGACCACGTCGGCGATCAGCCCGCCGACGACCAGACGCTCCAGAGCCTGGCAGGCGAGCAGCGACGGCGCGCGCGACTTCACGCGCCACGGACGATTCGTGCCGTCGGACACGACCGTGAAGCCCTGCTCGCCGCGCGGCCCCTCGACCGGCACGTAGGCTTCCCCCGCCGGCACGTTGAACCCCTGCGAGTAGATCAGGAAGTGCTGAATGAGCGCCTCCATCTCGGTGTACACGCGATCCTTGGGCGGCGGCGTGATGCGGGGGTCCTCCACGGCGAACGGTCCGGTCGGGGTGATCCGCGCCAGCGCCTGCCGGCAGAGCCCGATGCTCTGGCGCATCTCGGCGATCCGCACGAGGTAGCGCGCGTAGGTGTCGCCCTCGGCGCGGACCGGCACCGTGAACTCGAACGTCTCGTACCCCAGGTACGGGAAGGCCTTGCGCACGTCGTAGTCGACGCCCGACGCGCGGCCGATCGGCCCCATCAGGCTGTAGGCGAGCGCGTCCTCACGCGAGAGCACGCCGACGCCCTGCGTGCGCCTCCGGTAGATCTCGTTCTGCGTGAGCAGATCCTCGTACTCATCGAGCTTCGGCGCGAAGCGCTCGAGGAAGCCGGCCACCGCCTCGTGGAAGCCGCGCGGCAGATCCTCGCGCAGGCCCCCGATGCGCATGTAGCTCGGGAACATGCGGAAGCCGGCGAGCATCTCGTTGAGGTTGAGCATCAGCTCGCGCTCGCGGAAGCAGTACAGCATCACCGACACGGCGCCGAGTTCCATCCCGTGCGTGCCGAGCCACACGAGGTGGCTGTTGATACGCTGCAGCTCGGCGATCAGCACGCGGATCCACCGCACGCGCTCGGGCGGGTCGATGGCGAGCAGCCGCTCGACCGACAGGCAGAACGCCAGGCTGTTGGACTGCGCGCTCAGGTAGTCCATGCGTTCGACGAGCGGGATCACCTGCTGCCACTTCTTCTGCTCGGTCGTCTTCTCGATGCCGGTGTGGAGGTAGCCGATCGTCGGCGCGACGGATCGAACCGTTTCGCCGTCGAGCTCGAGCACCAGGCGCAGCACGCCGTGCGTGCTGGGGTGCTGCGGCCCCATGTTCACCGTCATCGTCTCGGTGCGGATCTCGGGCATGACTAGGCGGCGGCCTCAGGACCGGGCATGGCGATCCCTTTCCACGTTGGCGCGGAACTCCTCGGCCGTGACCTGCAGCGGCTCGGCGGCGCTGGCCGCCTTCCGGAGCTGCACGGGGTAGTCCTTGCGCAGCGGATGGCCCTCCCAGTCCTCGGGCGTCAGCAGGCGGCGCAGATCGGGATGTCCGACGACGTCGATGCCGAAGAGATCCCAGACCTCGCGCTCGAGCCAGTTGGCCGCGGGCCAGATCCCGCTCACCGTGTCCACGGCCGGGCGCGCGCCGCCCACGCGCACCTTGAGCCGCAGGCGGAACCGGTGCGCGACGGACACCAGGATATAAATCACGTCGAAGCGCGGCTCGCGCGGCAGATAGTCCACGGCCGTCAGCTCGGCGAGGTACTCGAACGCGAGATCCGCGCGGTCGTGCAGCGCGCGGGCCAGGGCCGGCAGATCCCGGGCCTGCGCGACGAGCGTGGGATGCGCGTCGCGGCTCTCGGCGCGCTCGAGCGCGGCGCCGGGTGCCGCCTCGCCCAGCGCGGCGACGATCGCGTCGATGTCGAGGGCCGGCGTCACAGGTGCTGCCCCGCGATCTTCTTCTGCAGCTGGACGATGCCGTAGATCAGGGCCTCGGGACGCGGCGGGCAGCCAGGCACGTAGATGTCGACCGGCACGACCTGATCGACGCCCTGCACCAGCGCGTAGTTGTCGAAGACGCCGCCGATCGACGCGCACGCGCCCATCGAGATCACCCACTTCGGCTCGGGCATCTGGTCGTAGACGCGGCGGAGCGCGGGCGCCATCTTCCGCGACAGGCGGCCGGCCACAATCATCAGGTCGGACTGGCGCGGGCTCCCGCGGAACACCTCGGCGCCGAACCGCGCGATGTCGTAGCGCGACGCGCTCATCGCCATCATCTCGATCGCGCAGCAGGCGAGGCCGAACGTCACCGGCCAGATCGACGACCGGCGCGCCCACTGCACCATCTTCTCGACGGTCGTGGTGAGAACGGGGAGTTCGAGGTCCGGGGCCATCAGCGCTCTTCGCCCCAGTCGAGCGCGCCCTTGCGCCACACGTACACGTAGCCCGTCAGCAGGAGCGCGAAGAACAGCGTGACCTGTCCGAGGCCAAGCCAGCCAAGGTCGCGCAGGGCCATCGCCCACGGATAGAGGAACGCCACCTCGATGTCGAACAGCAGGAACACCATCGCCACCAGGTAGAACTTGACCGACTGGCGCTCGCGGGCGTCGCCGACCGGCGGCATGCCGCACTCGTAGGGTGCGGATTTCTCGGGGCTGGGCTTGCGCGGGCCGAGGATCCCCGAGAGCAGGACCGAGACGAGCGCGAACAGCGCGCCCAGCGTGGTCATGATCAGGATGGAGAGCCAGCCCTGCATAGTTACTGCGACCGAGGCCGAGGGAAACCGGCTTGTGAACGATTTCGCAAGCTAACGGCCCATGCTATCGCTTTCCCGGGACGATGTCGACCACAGCCGCCCGACGCCAGCCGCGCACCGAGTTGATCAACCACACGCCTGACGCCCCCCGCAGGGCCTCGAGCGGCACCGGCGCCTCCACGATCTCCCCCCGCGCCAGCAGCTCCGCGCGAAACGTCCCCGCGAGCAGCCCCGCCGACACCGGCGGCGTCACCTTTCGCCCGCCGAGCGCCACCACCAGGTTCGCCACCGTCGTCTCCGTGGCCTCCCCCGCCGGATTCCACAGCACCGTGTCGTCCGCGCCGGGCCGCCGCAGCCGATCGTAAACCTCGCGCGCCGTCGTCTTGTGAAACAAGAAGGTGTCGGACGGATCGATGGGCGATTCGGCGATCGCCAGCGTCGCGGGCGCGTCGGGCGGCGGGTCGAGCGGCGAGGTGTCCACCCGGACGCCGCCAGCCGGCGCCACGAGCAGGCGGACGCGAAGCGGCGAGGCAGCCCCGGCGGCGGCGCGCGCGAGGGCGTCGCGCGCGCGCGACTCGTCGAACGGCCGGCCGAAATAGTCCGCCGACGCCGCCATCCGCGCCAGGTGGCGCGCCAGCAGGACGTAGCCGTCCGCCGGCGACCAGCGCAGCGTCTCGAGCAGGTCGAACGCCCGCGGGCGGCGGCCGAGCACCGCACCCTTCAGGAGGCACTCCTCATATTCCCGCTCGGGCACGGAGTCCCACACCACGCCGCTGCCCACGCCGAAATCGACGAGGCCCGTTTCGTGATCGACGACAGCCGTGCGGATCGCGACGTTGAAGCGCGCCCGCCCGCCGGGATCGATGACGCCGATGGCGCCGGTGTAGACGCCGCGCGGCCCCGGCTCCAGATCCCGGATGAGCGCCATCGTCCGCACCTTGGGCGCGCCGGTCACCGATGCCGAGGGAAACGCGGCCTCGAACAGGCGCGAGAGCGGAGCGCCCGCGCGCGCGGTCACCGTGGACGTCATCTGCCAGAGGGTCGGATAGCGCTCGAGGGTGAACAGCGCGGGCACCTCGACCGATCCGACATCGGCGACGCGCCCCAGATCGTTTCGGACCATGTCCACGATCATGACGTTCTCGGCGCGCTCCTTGGCCGACGCCGCCAGCGCGGCGCTCGCCGCGCGGTCCTCCTCGCCCGTCCGTCCGCGGCGGGCCGTGCCCTTCATCGGCCGTGCCGTCACGTCGCGGCCGACCAGCTCGAAGAAGAGCTCCGGCGACGCCGAGCAGACGGTGTGGCGCCCCGCGCGGAGAAACGCGGCGTAGCCGCCCTGCTGGGCGGCCGCGAGATCCGCGAACAGGCCGAGCGGATCGCCGTCGAACGCCGCGCGCAGCCGGAAGGTGAAGTTGACCTGGTAGGTGTCGCCCTCGGCAATCGCGCGATGGATGCGGTCGAGCGCCGCGCCGAACGCAGCGCGATCGAGCGACGGCGCGAGCGCGCCGATGGTCCACGGTCCGCCGGCGGGCGCCGCGTCGATGTGGCGCACGGCGGCCGGATCGTAGAGCGCGAACCGCGCGAGGGGCAGGCCCGGAGTGGCCGGATGGCCGGTAAGGCCAAAAGCGGCGCCGGCTTCGTACGCGACGAAGCCGACGGCATAGAGGGCGCGATCGCGCGCCGCGCCCTCGGCTTCGTCGAGGACGGCGGCCACGCGGCCGGGCGTATGGGTTTCGATTACGCGAAGAGGATCCCGGAAGAGCCGCCACCCGGGCGGATCGTCGACCCGCACGATGGCGTCCACGGACGGGACCGCCTCACACCTGCTCGATGCGGCGATCGAGCTCGGCGACGGCCTGGTCCAGCTGCGCCCGGCGCCGCTCGTTCGTCGTCGCCTCACGCTGGCTCGCCAGCTCGGTGCGCGCCAGGCGCAGGCTGCCGAGCTCGCGCATGCGATCGGCGTCGATCGCCGGCTGGACGCGCGCCTTCGCGCGCTCCTGGGCCAGCTCGTCCATGCGTTCCTGAATGCGGGATTCCGCGTCGATCAGTCCTTCTCCGGCGTCGCCCATTTAGTTCCTCGCGAAAAGAATGCCCGTCCGGCTCCTGACGATGATCAGGAGCCTTCTATTATAAGGTGCAGGGCGGCTCCGTAGAGCATTGTTCGATCGTTGTCGCGCGCGGCCCACTCGAGGAGGGTCGAGAGGCTCGGCGTGACGCGGCCGTCGAACAGGGTCCGGCCGTCCGCGATCACGCGAATCGGCTGCGAGAAGTCGAAGGCGTCGGGCGAGAGCAGCAGGGTGAAGGCGGCCACGCCCCGCGTCGTGGCCCGCACGACGTTGCCCTCGCGGACGAGGTCGACGCGGCCCGACGGCCGCGCGTGCTGAAAAATCTGGGCCGTGCGCGGCATCGGCGCCGGCGCGTACGTGCCCGTCAGCTCGATCGTCGCGCCGTCGCGCGTGACGCCGAGCACGATCGGCGAGCCCGCGTCGTTCAGGCTCAGCATGTCGAGGAGGTCGACGCCCGACGGCAGGGCGCGGCCGTTCACCGAGGCGACGACATCGCCGGGCCGCAGCCCGAGGGCGTCCGCGTTGCTCCCGGCGAGGACGCCGGTCACGCGCATCCCGCTGTTCTGCACGCCGAAGTTGAGCTCCTGGCCGACGACAATGTCGTTCAGGTCGGCGAGCGGCGCCGCCGCGGCGCGCGGCGCGAGCCGATCGATCACGAGCCAGTGCGCGCGGTTGCTCGTGCCGGTCATGTCGCTCTCCCACGTCAGCACGGCGGGGTTCGGGTCGCGCGGATGCGCCGCGACGAAGGCCTCGAAGTCGCCCTTCACCTCGGGCCACCAGCGCGTGTTGTGGCCGCCGGCCGGCTGGGGATCGTAGGTGAGGTCGAGGCCGGCCGCCTGGAGGTGCTTCACGTACGGCTCGACCTGGTCGGGCGGGAACAGCGGATCGAGCCCGCCGTTCACGATGAACCAGGGCTTGTCGCGCAGGTTGTTCGGGAAGAGCTCCTCGCGGATTGCGAGCGAGTCGTTGCCGAGCACCTTGATGAACCCGTTCAGCGGCAGGAACGCCGCGAACGGCGTGGTGTCGCGCATGGCGAAGTAGAAGGTGGCCGTGGCGCCGTCGGAGTGCCCCGACAGCACGACGCGGTTCTCGTTCACGTTGTATCGCCGCTTGAGGGTGTCGAGGATGGCATCGAGGTTCTTGACCTGCGCGTCAGTCCACCACTGCGCGTCGCCCCAGCCGATCGGCAGCACGTAGATCTGATCGGCGCCGGCGAGGTCGCCGATCGATCCGTCGCCGCGCAGGCTGTCGTCGGGCCGCGTCACGCCGCCGTGCAGCTGGACGCGCACGGGCCAGGGGCGCGCCGGGTCGTAGGACGCGGGCACGTCGAGCGTGTACGGAAACGTCACGCCGTCGATGTCGTGGCTGAGCCGCACGACGCCGCGCGGGACATCGGCCGCGTAGCGGCGGCCGCGCCGGAGGCGCGCGAACGCCTCGTCGAATCCGACACCGCTCGCGGCGATGGCGTCCACGGCGGCCGACGCCTCGGCCGGCGACCCGGCCGCCCAGAAGCGATCGAACGCCGCGTCGGCGCCGTTCGCCGCGGCCGCCGCGGCGGCGGGCGATCCGAGCAGCTCGTCGACCACCCAGCCGGCGCCGTGCACCTCGCGCGCCACGGTGAGCGCGAAGCGGATGTCGGTGCTGAGGGCGCGCCCCGCCGTCTCGCTGTAGGTCCAGTCGCCCGCCATCGCCTCCTCGTTGCCGTCGAAGATGAGGCCGACGATCTGCAGGGACCGGTTCAGCGTGGCGCTCCCCGAATTACCGCCCGTGATGTCGTTCGTACTCACGAAGTCGACAGGCAGCTGCGCGTAGCGCTCGCGGAACGCCGCGTCGCTCATCCCGCGCCGCCAGGCGAGGATCTTCGGCGGCAGCGCGTAGTCGCCCGCGTTCCCGCGGGCGTCGGCGAGCGCGAACAGCCCGCCGAGCCGCGTCGTGAACGGCACGGCCTCGCCCGATCGGTTCGTGTACCCCGCGACCTTGCCGTACGTCGCCCGCAGCGTGAAGTTCGCGTCGGGATAGAGATCGCCGCCCTTCCAGGCGGTGAGGCCGCGCGCGAAGGCCGACCGGTTGCGGAAGATCTTCTCGTTCAGGACGGCGATCCGCGTCCGCTGATCCGCGAGCGCGGGCTCGAGCGCGACGGCGAAGCGGACCAGCGGGTCCGTTGACGCGCGGAATGCGTCCACCCCCTGATCGGCGAGGCGCGCGCGCGCGTCCGCCGACGCGACGGTCGACCCGGAGAGCACGGCGCGCGCAAGCGCCCGGGGGTCGGTCGTGCCGGCGCGGGTCGAGAGCGCCTGCACGGCGGCGAGCCGCCGGCCGGCCGGGAGCGCCAGCGCCTTCTCGAAGGCCAGCGCGAGCACGTCTTCCTCGAGCGGCGCGAGCACCGGCTCGTCGTCGAGCAGCGCGGCCCGCAGGTTGGGCCAGCTCCGCTCCTGGAATTGCGGGCGCCGCTCGCGGTCGGACGCCTGCGCGCGCGCCTCGGCGAACTCGTAGAGGCCCGACGCGTACCCGAGCAGTTCCGAGCGGTTGAACCAGCCGAGCGCGGCGTCGAGGTCCGCGTTCGCCTCGACGTCCTCCGCGTACACGGCGGCCTGGCTCGTCAGCACGTCGCCGAACTCGCGCGCAAGCTCGGGCCGGCTGGCCACGAAGGCCATGAACTGCCGCTCGCGCTCGACACGATCCTCGACGATGCTCGTGGAGCGGAGCGCGGCGAGCACGTCCTGCTGGTACTTGAGCGTGTTCGCCAGGCCGAAGATCCGGCTCTGGAGCAGCAGCTGGTTGTCCGGTTTCTCCGCCGCGTAGTGCCGCAGCAGCTCGAGCTCGGTCGTGAGATCCGCGATCTGATCGGGAATGCCCTTCACGAGGTTGTACCGCGCCGAATAACTCATGCGGTACCGGTTCGTGTTGCCGGGATTGCCGACGACGAGCGTGAAGTCGCCGTCCTTCACGCCGTCCAGGCTCACGTGCAGGTAGTTCGCGGGCTTCACCGGAAGGTGCGACGCCTCGTACTCGCCGTGGCGGCCGTCCGTGCCTTCGTAGGCGCGCAGGATCGAGATGTCGGACACGTAGCGCGGGAAGCGGAAGTTCATCTCGTCGCCGCCGAAGTACCCCAGCTGTTTCTCCGGCGCGTAGACGAGCCGCAGGTCGTTGAAGTCTTCGTAGACGATGAGCAGGGACCGCGCGCCGCTGTTGAAGTCGACCACCGCGCAGGTGAAGTTGTCGCCGCGCTCGGCGGCGCACTGCCGTTCCAGATCCGAGCGCGCGGCCAGGCGCCGGCGCTGCACGTCCTGAATCGGCGTGTCGGGCGTCACGCCGACGTTCAGCTCGGCGGTGACGTCGCGCGCGCTGCGCTCGATCTGCGCGCTGAAGCGCTTGCACGGGAGCTCGCCCGCCCGGTTCGGCGCGGTGAAACCGGTCGCGATCAGATTGTCGGCCGACGCCTGGTTCTGCTCGGCCAGCGCCGACGTGCGGATGCAGTCGAGCGCGACGTGATGGTTGGTGAGAATCAGACCGTCGGGCGACGCGAAGGTGCCGGTCCCGCCGCCGCCGGGCGACTGCAGCCGGACCACCGCGCCCTGCACGCGCGCCAGATCGGCGGGGGTCAGCTGCACGCCGTACTGCTGCGCGACGGCCGCGTACGGCAACTGGTCGATCCGCCACATGCCCTCGTTGGCGAGCAGGCCGGCGGTCCCCGCCAGCGCCAGCGCGACCACCGCAGCCTGAAAGAATGATTTCTTCACGGCACGCTCCCCCGCCGGCCATTCTACGCCGCCGGTTCCCAGCCCCCCACAGCGTTCATCCCAGCCCCCTGCAGCGTGAGTTCCCAGCCCCCTGCAGCGTCAGCTCCGAGCCCCCTGCAGCGTCAGCTCCGAGCCCCCTGCAGCGTCAGTTCCGAGCCCCCTATTGCGTCAGTGCCCAGCACCCTTCATGATTTACCCGTATGCCAGATACCGCGTCGTTCGACGTCACCTCGACCATCGACTTCCAGGAAGTGGACAACGCCCTGAACCAGGCCCGCAAGGAAGTGGCCCAGCGCTACGACTTCAAGGGGGCCAAGGCGGAGATCGTCCTCAACGTCGCCGACAAGACGCTGACGCTGCTGACCGACGACGAGCTGAAGATGAAGGCGCTGTGGGAGGTCGTGCAGACGCGGCTCGTCCGCCGCAACGTGCCGGTCAAGAACTTCAAGGCCGGCGACAGTGAGCCCGCCGGCGGCGGCGCCGTGCGGCGTGTGGTCGAGATTCAACAGGGCATCTCGACCGACGCCGCGCGCGAGATCGCGAAGTTCGTGAAAGAGCTGAAGCTCCGCAAGGTCCAGGCCGCGATCCAGGGGGACCAGCTGCGCGTCAGCTCGCCCTCGAAGGACGACCTGCAGCAGACGATGCAGGCGCTGCGGGCGCACGACTTCGGCGTCGCCCTGCAGTTCGGCAACTATCGCTAGTGGGCCGTACTCGCTGAAGTACTACCGATTCGACGAGCCGGATTTCGAGATCAACCACAGAGACACCGAGACACCGAGGCCCGAGATCTGCCGTTCGTCGGCGCCGCCTCCGCGGCGCCTGCGAGGACGAACGATCCGCACACGCAAGACGCGTATCCCTTGCCTGCCGTCTTGTGTGTGCGGATCGTTCGCCCTCGCGGCCGGCCTGGCCAGCAGGCCGGTGACGAACTCGCGATCCTCTGTGCCTCTGAGTCTCCGTGGTTCATTGCCTTGGTACTGATTCAGCCGATACGCCCCGCTAGGCGTTCTGATACCGCTCGCGGAACTGGTCGCGCAGCGCCGACTTCCGGAACTTCCCGGCCGACGTCCTCGGGATCGCGTCCACGAACTCCACGGCGTCGGGCAGCCACCACTTCGCGAACGACGGCCTGAGGAACTCGACCAGGTCGGCCGCGCTGGCCTGCTGGCCCTGTTTCAGGACGACGACGGCCAGCGGCCGCTCGTCCCACTTGGGGTGCGGCACGGCGATCACCGCGGCTTCCGCGACCGCCGGGTGGCCCATCAGCGCGCTCTCCAGGGCGACCGAGCTGATCCACTCGCCGCCCGACTTCACGAGATCCTTCGATCGGTCCGTGATCTCGACGCACCCGCAGGCATCGATCGTCACGATGTCGCCGGTCTTGAACCAGCCGTCCGCCGTGAAACGATCGCCCAGATCGGGCTGGTTGTAGTACCGGCTCGCGATCCACGCGCCGCGCACCTCGAGCTCCCCCATCGTCTGGCCGTCCCAGGGCGCGAGGCCCGTGGCGGTGCTGGCGCGGATCTCGACGAACGGCAGCGGCGTGCCCTGGCGGGATCGGTACTTGAGCTGGCGCTCGCGCGGCGCGTCGCGCTCGGTCGACGGCACGTGGCACACCGTGCCGAGCGGGCTCATCTCCGTCATGCCCCAGGCGTGAAGCACGTGCAGGCCGTGGCGATCCTCGAGCGCCTGGATCATCGCCAGCGGCGCGGCCGACCCGCCGACGGCCACCAGGCGGACGCTCGACACGTCGTGGGTCCCGGGATTCGCGTCGAGCTCCTGCAGGACGGCCAGCCAGACCGTGGGGACCCCCGCCGTGACGGTCACGCGCTCGCGCGCGATCAAGTCGAGCAGGCTCGGCGCGTCGAGAAACGGCCCCGGAAAGACCTGTCCGGCGCCAAATAACGTCGCGCTGTACGGAAAGCCCCAGGCGTTGACGTGGAACATCGGGACCACGGGCATCACGACGTCGGCCTCCGACATTGCCAGGCAGTCGGCGAGGCCGTGGGCGATGGCGTGCAGCACGGTGGTGCGGTGCGAATAGACGACGCCCTTGGGGCGCCCGGTCGTGCCCGACGTGTAGCACATGGCGGCGGCCTGGTGCTCGTCGACGGCGAGGTCGGTGTAGCGCGAGGGATCCGCGCGGGCGATGAGCTCCGCGCAGTCGAGCGCGTCCGAGCCGCCGGGCGCCTTGCCCGCCATCACGATCACGCGCGCGATCTTCACGCGGTCGCGGAACGACTCGTACAGCGGCAGCAGGCTCTCGTCGACGAGCAGGACCTTGTCCTGGGCGTCGTTGACGATGTAGGTCAGGTCGTCGGGATGGAGCCGCAGGTTGAGCGTGTGGAGCACGGCGCCCGCGGCGGGGATCGCGAAGTACGCCTCGAGATGCTCGTGATGGTTCCACCCGAGCGTCGCCACGCGATCGCCGGGCCCGACGCCGAGATCGCCCAGCGCCACCGCCAGCCGGCGGACGCGGTCGGCCATCTCGCCGTACGTGTGGTGGACGATGGATCGATCCGGGCGCCGCGTCGCGATGCGCCTGGGGGCGAACAGCGTCTCCGCGCGCCGCAGCATCGTGGGAATCGTCAACGGGTAGTCCATCATCAGCGCGCGCATATCACCGTCCCTCCCCGGAGTCGACCAGCGCCAGCGGGCGGATCGGCGAGCCGGTCGCACCGCGTAGCTTGAGCGGAATGCCGACGAACGCGAAGCGCCGATGCCCGGCGGCCGCCAGCGTCTCCAGATTCAGGTTCTCGAGAATGTAGATGCCCTGCTCGACGAGCAGAAAGGCGTGGGCGAAGAGCATGAGGCCGGTGTCGGGATCGGTGTCGGCGACCGCGTCCCAGGCCATGTTGTCGGCGCCGACGGCGCGGACGCCGCGCGAGGCGGCCCATTCGGATCCGGAACGGCCGATGCCGGCCGCGTGCTGGTAGGTGTCGTCGTCGTCCCAGCAAGCGCCGTAGCCCGTGCGGACGAGGAGCGCGTCGCCCGGCTGGACGTCGACGCCTGTCGACTCGGCGCAGGCCGCCAGGTCGGCACCGGAGATCGAGAAGTCGGCCGGCAGCCGCGGCACGCCTTTCCATGCGGCGACGTCGAGCAGGACGCCCCGGCCGACGAGCGGCGGCACGGTCTCGATCCCGAGCTGGCGAAACCCGTCGGCGCGCTCGACGTCGGCGACGGCCACGCCGCCGTGCAGCGTCTGGTCGTAGGCCTGGTGGCAGAGCGCGTCGATGTGCGTGCCCGAGTGCTCCATCATGGTGAGCACACCCGATGCGCTGGTGCGGCGGCCGCCGCCCTCGGGGCGGAAGTAGTCGCGGTGACGGCGGTACAGCGCGTAGAAGTAGGCGGGCCGATGAGCCGGATGCCCCGGCATGCCCGCGAAGCGCGGCTGCTCCAGGTCGTAGACCTGCGCGGCGGCCATCCGGTCGGCTAGCGTCACAACTCCCCCGTGTCTGGTGGGCGCCATCCTACCTCGGCCGGCGCGGTTGATGGAGCGGGTCGGGCCCGCTGAATACTCGGTTGTTTTCGGTCATCAGACAGAAGAATCGACCATGTTTCATTACTGTTTATTTATGAATGATCCATCGATATGTGAATATTCCATAAATATAGCGTAATTCTCGTATTAATGATGAGCGACAAACCATTGTATTCATTACATGTTGATTACATCTACACACATACATATATTCCTTACACTTCGTTGCTTAACTTTTATCTGCGTTTGCAACGAATGAGTCCGTTTGAGGAGGTTATGGAATGAAGAGAGTTCGCTTTGTTGGCGCGCTCCTGGGCGCCCTGGCTATCGTGGCCATGGCTCCGGGGCTTGCGCATGCCCAGAGCGCCATCGCGGGTGTCGTGCGCGACACATCCGGCGGCGTCCTGCCAGGTGTGACTGTCGAGGCGTCGAGTGACGTCCTCATCGAAAAAGTCCGCTCCGTCGTCAGCGACGGCCAGGGTCAGTACAAGATCGTCAACCTGCGCCCCGGCACCTATGTCGTGACGTTCACCCTGCCCGGCTTCCAGACGTTCCGACGGGAGAACGTCGACCTGCCGACGAACTTCACCTCGACCATCAACGCCCAGATGCGCGTCGGCGCCCTCGAGGAGTCCGTGACCGTGTCGGCGCAGTCGCCGATCGTCGACGTCCAGAGCGCCGTCCACACCTCGACCCTCAACCGGGACGCGCTCGACAGCATCCCGACCGGCAAGACGATTCAGGGCCTCGGCCAGCTCATTGTCGGCGTCAACCTGAACCTGCCGGATACGGGCGGCGCCCGCGGCGCCCAGCAGACGTACATGTCCACCCACGGCATGAACGCCACGAACACCACGGTGATGGTGGACGGCCTCACGGTGAACGGCCTGCAGGCGGACGGCGCGGTGCAGATGTATATCAACACCGAGGCGAGCCAGGAGGTCAGCTACCAGACCTCGGGGATCAGCGCCGAGAATTCGTCGGGCGGCGTCAAGCTGAACATGATTCCGCGCGAGGGCGGCAACACCTTCAGCGGCTCGTTCAACGCGAGCTACCGGCCCGGCGCCTGGCAGAGCGACAACGTCAGCCAGCGCCTCCAGGACCTGGGCCTCGCCGCCGGCAAGGGCAACGCGACCGACAAGATCGCCGAGTACAACTTCGGCCAGGGCGGTCCGATCAAGCGCGACAAGCTGTGGTTCTTCACATCGGGCCGCTACTTCCGCGTGAACAATTTCATCGCGAACACCACCTTCAACGACGGCAGCCAGGGCATCGACGACCAGCTCATCAAGAGCCTGCTCGTGCGCCTCACCTGGCAGGCGACGCCGAAGAACAAGCTGTCGGCGTACTTCGACGAGGTGGACAAGTACCGAGGCCACGACATGCAGAGCCTGTACGTCCCCGAGGAATCGGCGATGCAGTGGTTCTCGCCCGCGTATCACACCGACTCGATCAAGTGGACGTCGACGGCCACCAGCCGCCTGCTCCTCGAGGCGGGGTTCTCGAACAACAGCGAGGACTACACCAACAGCTACCAGGACGGCATCGACCAGCCGTACGGCTCGGCGGCCTGGTACGGCAACGCGGCGCACTATGAGCTGGACCTCGGCGGCTCGAACACCGCCGGGCGGCGCCAGACGCAGCAGTTGCCGGTCCGGAAGAACGTGCAGGCGTCGGCCTCGTACGTCACGGGCTCGCACAACATCAAGACCGGCGTGCAGTTCCAGTGGGGCAAGTTCGACCACACGTACCACATGAACGGCGACCTGTATCAGTACTACCGCAGCGCCAGCACGGGCGTGCCGTTCTCGGTGCCGAGCCAGGTGGCCGTGCACAACACGCCGCTCGCGCTCTACGGCGAGAAGCTGAACGCCGACGTCGGGCTCTTCGCGCAGGACGCGTGGACGCTCAAGCGGCTGACGCTCAACTACGGCATCCGCTGGGAGCACGTGAACTCGCAGGTGACGGCGGCGACCTCGCCAGCCGGCCGGTTCATCGGCGCCCGCAGCTTCGACGCCGTCACGGACATCCCCAACTGGTCCGACTGGGCGCCGCGCTTCGCGGCCGTCTACGACGTCTTCGGCGACGCCCGCACGGCGATCAAGTACTCGCTGAACCGCTACAACGCCGCGGCGTCCACGGGCACGACCGACAACTACACGCCGCTGGCGATCACCAGCCGCTCGCTGACCTGGACCGACCTGAACGGCGACGACATCGCCCAGGGCGAGCTCGGCTGCACGTTCGGCGCGCCGGGTTGCGAGATCAACTTCGCCTCGCTCCCGAGCAACTTCGGCGCCCGGTCGCTGAACGAGTACGGCAACTACCCGCGCACGTGGAATCTCGAGCACGGGCTGGAGCTCCAGCACGAGCTGATGCCGCAGCTGTCGGTCACCGTCAGCTGGTTCCACGGCAACTTCCACAACCTGACGACGACGATCAACCGGACGCTCCAGTACAGCGGCGCGAACCCGGCGGACAACCCGAACTACACGCCGTTCACGGTCTACAACCCGCTCACCGGGGAGGCCATCACGGCGTACGGGCTGAACAAGAACGTCGCGGGCGCCGCGGTGGACAACCTGGACACGGTCGACCCGAACCGGCAGCAGATCTACAACTCGTACAACTTCGAGTTCCGGCTGCGGCCGGGCGGCGGGGCGCAGATCTTCGGCGGCATCGCAGTCGAGCGCCAGCTCGACGTCAACTGCACGGCGCCGGACGACCCGAACGACCTGCGGTTCTGCAACGACAAAAACAACAACATCCCCTACAAGCAGAACCTCAAGCTGGCGGCGACCTACCCGCTGCCGGGTGGCGTGACCGTGAGTGCCGCGTTCCAGAGCAACGAGGGCCCGGACAGCCTGCGCCGCATGTTCTTCACGCGGTTCAGCCGCTATCCGTCCACGTGCCCGTCGCCGTGCCCGGCCGGATCGCTCATCGCCCCGTCGGGGGTGATGAACCAGTCCTCGCTCTCCGTCAATCTCGATGCGCCCGCGGCCACTCGCGTGGAGCGGATCAACCAGCTCGACCTCAAGTTCGCGAAGACCTTCCGCGTGCAGCGCTACTCCTTCGCGCCGACGCTCGAGATCTTCAACGTGTCGAACGCCGACACGATCGTGAGCTACGTCTCGACGAGCGCGCTGTCCTCGAGCGGCTTCCTGAAGCCGAACTCGATCCTGCAGGGCCGCCTCATCGGGATCGGTGCGCAGGTCCGCTGGTAAGAGCGTCTCCCGCCGGCGGGGAGGGCCAGTCGGCCCTCTCCGCCGTTCTCTTCTCCCTCCCGCCTCAGAATTTCGGTCTCTTTATAGTTTTCTTTATAATATATTTATTATTTATATATCTTTAAGTAGTTATTTCTTTGTAAACAATCCACAATGTGTGCGCCGATTCAACCATTCCGATGCCAGAAGACATCAGGTGATAAAAATCACACTACTCAATATGCGATCACGTTGATTCATCGTAAATAAACGCGTAATTTCTCCTCACCTCGCCCGGTGTTTCTTTATAAACCAGCGATCGGGCGTAAACCGCGAGGAGGAAATCGCATGACACGGAATCGAATCGCGACGGTGGCCTTGGCCGCCCTCGCCGCCCTGGTGGTGCTGCCCGGCGTGGCGCACGCCCAGAGCGCCATCGCCGGCATCGTCCGGGATACGTCGGGCGGCGTGCTGCCCGGTGTGACGGTCGAGGCGTCGAGCAGCGTTCTCATCGAAAAAGTCCGGTCCGTCGTGAGCGACGGCTCGGGCCAGTACAAGATCGTCGACCTGCGTCCGGGCACCTACGTCGTCACCTTCACGCTGCCCGGCTTCCAGACCTTCCGGCGCGAGAACGTCGACCTGCCGGCCGGCTTCACGGCCACGATCAACGCCGACATGCGCGTCGGCGCCCTCGAAGAGTCCGTCACCGTGTCGGCCCAGTCGCCGATCGTCGACGTCCAGAGCGCGGTCCACACCTCCGTGCTCAACCGTGACGCGCTCGACAGCATCCCGACCGGCAAGACGATCCAGGGCCTCGGCCAGCTGATCGTCGGCGTCAACCTCAACCTCCCCGACACGGGCGGCGCCCGCGGCGCCCAGCAGACCTACATGTCGACGCACGGCATGTCGGCCTCCAACACCTCGGTGATGGTCGACGGCATGACGATCAACGGCCTCCAGTCGGACGGCGCGGTGCAGACCTACGTCAACACCGAGATGAGCCAGGAGGTCAGCTACCAGACCTCGGGCATCTCCGCCGAGAACTCTTCGGGCGGTGTCCGTCTCAACATGATTCCGCGTGAGGGCGGCAACACCTTCAGCGGCTCATTCAACGCCAGCTACCGGCCCGGCGCCTGGCAGAGCGACAACGTCGGCACGCGCCTGCAGGATCTCGGCCTCAAGGCCGGCGGCGGCAACGCCACCGACAAGATCGAGGAGTACACGTTCGGACAGGGCGGGCCGATCATGAAGGACAAGATGTGGTTCTTCTCGTCGGGCCGCTACTTCCGCGTGAACAACTTCATCGCCAACACCTACTTCAAGGACGGCAGCCAGGGCATCGACGATCAGCTGATCAAGAGCATCATGGCGCGCCTCACCTTCCAGATCACGCCGAAGAACAAGCTCTCGGGCTACTTCGACGAGGTGGACAAGTACCGCGGCCACGACATGCAGAGCCTCTACGTGCCGGAAGAGACCGGCATCCAGTGGTTCTCGCCCGCGTATCACACCGACTCGATCAAGTGGACCTCGACGGCCTCGAGCAAGCTGCTCCTCGAAGCCGGCTTCTCGAACAACACCGAGGACTACACCAACAGCTACCAGGACGGGATCGACAAGCCGTACGGATCGCTGGCGTGGTACTCGACGGCGGCGCACTACGAGCTGGACCTCGGCGGGTCGAACACGGCCGGCCGCCGCCAGACGCAGCAGCTGCCGGTGCGCGACAACATCCAGGCCTCGGCCTCGTATGTGACCGGCTCGCACAACATCAAGACCGGCATGCAGTACCAGTGGGGCCAGTTCAACCACACGTACCACATGAACGCCGACCTGTATCAGTACCTACCGCTCGAGCAGCACCGGCATTCCCTTCTCGGTGCCGAGCCAGGTGGCCGTGCACAACACGCCGCTCGCGCTCTACGGCGAGAAGCTCAACGCCGACTTCGGACTCTACGCGCAGGATGCGTGGACGCTCAAGCGGCTCACGCTCAACTACGGCATCCGCTGGGAGCACCTGAACTCGCAGATCGTCGCCGCGACGTCGCCGGCCGGCCGGTTCATCGGTGCCCGCAGCTTCGACGCCGTCCAGGACATCCCGAACTGGTCCGACTGGGCGCCCCGCTTCGCGGCCGTCTACGACGTCTTCGGCGATGCGAAGACGGCGATCAAGTACTCGCTCAACCGCTACAACGCCGCGGCGACGACCGGCACGACCGACAACTACACGCCGCTCGCCGTGACCAGCCGCACGCTGACCTGGACCGATCTGAACGGCGACGACATCGCCCAGGGCGAGCTCGGCTGCACGTACCTGACGGCGGGCTGCGAGATCAACTTCGCGACGCTGCCGAGCAACTTCGGCTCCCGTTCGCTCAACGAGTACGGCAACTATCCGCGGACGTGGAACCTCGAGCACGGCCTCGAGCTCCAGCACGAGCTGATCCCGCAGCTGTCGGTGACCGTGAGCTGGTTTCACGGCGCCTTCCACAATCTGACGGCCACGATCAACCGCACGCTGCAGACCAGCGGCGACCCGGCCGCCAACCCGAACTACACGCCGTTCACCGTCTACAACCCCCTCACCGGCGAAGCCATCACGGCGTACGGCCTGAACGCCGACAAGCGGAGCGCCGCGGTGGACAACCTCGACACGGTCGATCCCAACCGGGAACAGATCTACAACTCGTACAACGTGGAGTTCCGGCTGCGGCCCGGCCACGGCGCGCAGATCTTCGGCGGCATCGCGATCGAGCGCCAGCTCGACGTGAACTGCACGGCGCCGGACAATCCCAACTCGCTCCGGTTCTGCAACGACAAGCAGAACGACATTCCGTACAAGCAGAACCTCAAGCTGGCCGGCTCGTATCCCCTGCCGGGCGGCGTGAACGTCAGCGTGGCGTTCCAGAGCAACGAGAGCCCGGACAGCGCCCGCGTGATGACGTTCGTGCGGGGGTCCACGAAGTACCCGTCCACCTGCCCGGCCCCGTGCCCGGCCGGCTCGGTCATCGGGCCGACGTCGGTGATGGGGCAGTCGTCGCTGTCGATCGCGCTCCAGCCGTCGGGGTCGACCCGCGTCGAGCGGATCACGCAGCTCGACCTGAAGTTCGCGAAGACCTTCCGCGTGCAGCGCGTCTCGTTCGCGCCCACGCTCGAGATCTTCAACGTGGCGAACGCCGACACGATCGTGAGCTACGTCTCGACGAGCGCGCTCTCGTCGAGCGGGTTCCTCAAGCCGAACTCGATCCTGCAGGGCCGCCTGATCGGGATCGGCGCGCAGGTTCGCTGGTAGCCTCCGCCTGACCGCACGGGACGGGCCCGCCCGGGGCCCGTCCCGTTTCTTTCCTTATGCGCACACCGATTCCCAACGCGCCGACTCTTGGTTTGCTTACCAGGCAGTAGCCTGGAGACTACGGCTTCACAACCGCTTCCTCTCCCTCCATCAGGCCCCAGCCCCTGAACAATTCGCGCCGGCGAATCCGTCACGGTCTCGCCTCGGCCCTGTTGAATAGCGGTGACGTCGGCCGACAAAACGCTCCCGTTTCAATTGATCGCCGTCTCCACGCCCGCTACTTTCATGGCCTCGGAGTCCCGTCGAGGGACTCACAAGGAGGCAGAAGGTTATGAGGAGAAGTGGAATTGCGACGGCGGTCTTTACCGCTCTCGCCGCCCTGGTGGTGCTGCCCGGCGTGGCGCACGCCCAGAGTGCCATCGCCGGCGTCGTGAAGGACAGTTCCGGCGGCGTCCTGCCGGGCGTCACCGTGGAGGCGTCGAGCGACGTCCTCATCGAAAAAGTCCGTTCGGCCGTCAGTGACGGCTCGGGCCAGTACAAGATCGTCGACCTGCGCCCCGGCACCTACGTCGTCACCTTCACGCTGCCCGGCTTCCAGACGTTCCGCCGCGAGAACGTCGACCTGCCGTCCAGCTTTACGGCCACGATCAACGCCGAGATGCGCGTCGGCGCCCTCGAGGAGTCCGTCACCGTGTCGGCCCAGTCGCCGATCGTCGACGTCCAGAGCGCCGTCCACACGCAGGTCCTCAACCGTGAGGCCCTCGACGCCATCCCGACCGGCAAGACGATTCAGGGCCTCGGCCAGTTGATCGTCGGCGTCAACCTCAACCTGCCTGACACGGGCGGCGCCCGCGGCGCCCAGCAGACCTACATGTCCACCCACGGCATGTCGGCCTCCAACACCTCGGTGATGGTCGACGGCATGACGATCAACGGCCTCCAGTCGGACGGCGCCGTGCAGACCTACGTCAACACGGAGATGAGCCAGGAGGTCAGCTACCAGACCTCGGGCATCTCCGCCGAGAACTCCGCCGGCGGCGTCCGCCTGAACATGATTCCGCGCGAGGGCGGCAACACCTTCAGCGGATCCCTGAACCTGGCGTATCGCCCCGGCACCTGGCAGGCCGACAACGTCGGCACGCGCCTGCAGGACCTCGGCCTCCCGGCCGGCGGCGGCAACGCCACCGACAAGATCGAGGAGTACACGTTCGGACAGGGCGGGCCGATCATGAAGGACAAGATGTGGTTCTTCATGTCGGGCCGCTACTTCCGCGTAAACAACTTCATCGCCAACACCTTCTTCAAGGACGGCAGCCAGGGCATCGACGATCAGCTGATCAAGAGCATCATGGCGCGCCTCACCTTCCAGATCACGCCGAAGAACAAGCTGTCGGGCTACTTCGACGAGGTGGACAAGTATCGCGGCCACGACATGCAGAGCCTCTACGTGCCGGAAGAGGCCGGCATCCAGTGGTTCTCGCCCGCGTACCACACCGACCAGGTCAAGTGGACCTCGACCTTGACGAGCAAGCTGCTCGCCGAGGCCGGGTTCTCGAACAACACCGAGGACTACACCAACAGCTATCAGGACGGCATCGACCAGCCCTGGGGCTCAGCCGCCTGGTACGCCAACGCGGCGCACTACGAGCTGGACCTCGGAGGCTCGAACACGGCCGGCTACCGCCAGTCGCAGCAGCTGCCGATCCGCGACAACGTCCAGGCCTCGGTCTCATACGTGACCGGCTCGCACAACATCAAGGCCGGCGTGCAGTACCAGTGGGGCGTGTTCAACCACACGTACCACATGAACGGCGACCTGTATCAGTACTACCGCTCGAGCAGCACGGGCATTCCCTTCTCAGTGCCGAGCCAGGTGGCCGTGCACAACACGCCCATCGCGCTCTACGGCGAGAACCTGAACGCCGATGCGGGCCTCTACGCGCAGGACGCCTGGACGCTCAAGCGGCTGACCCTCAACATGGGCATCCGCTGGGAGTACCTGAACTCCAAGGTCCACGCCGCCACGGCACCGGCCGGCCGGTTCGCCCCGGCCCGGTCGTTCGACGAGGTGCTCGACGTGCCGAGCTGGAAGGACTGGGCCCCGCGCTTCGCAGCGGTCTACGACGTGTTCGGTAACGCCAAGACCGCGCTGAAGTACTCGCTCAACCGGTACAACCGCGCGCAGACCACCGGCATCGCCAGCCTCTACAACCCGCTGACGGTGACCAGCACGGCGCTGACCTGGACCGACCTGAACGGCGACGACATCGCCCAGGGCGAGCTTGGCTGCACGTACCTGACCGCCGGCTGCGAGATCAACTTCGCGGGCCTGCCGAGCAACTTCGGTTCGCGCTCGCTCAACGAGTACGGCCAGTATCCGCGCACCTGGAACCTCGAGAACGGCGTCGAGATCCAGCACGAGCTGATGCCGCAGCTCTCGGTGACCGCCAGCTGGTTCCACGGAAACTTCCACAACCTGACGACCACCATCAACCGGGCGTACCAGACGACGGGCGACCCCGCGTCGAATCCGAACTACACGCCCTTCACGGTCTACAACCCGCTGACGGGCGAGGCCATCACGGCCTACAGCCTCAACAAGACCTTGCCGACGGACAACCTCGACACGTTCGATCCGAACCGCAAGGAGATCTACAACTCGTACAACTTCGAGTTCCGCCTCCGCCCGGGCCACGGCGCGCAGATCTTCGGCGGCATCGCGTTCGAGCGCGACCTGACCGTCAACTGCACGTCGCCGGACAACCCGAACTCGCTCCGGTTCTGCGATGACACGGCGAACGGCATCCAGTACTCGCAGAACCTCAAGCTGGCCGGGTCCTACCCGCTGCCGGCCGGGGTCACCGTGAGCGCCGCGCTCCAGAGCAACGAGAGCCCGGCGAGCACCCGCACGATGGTCTTCACGCGTGCGACCCGCTACCCGGCGACCTGCCCGTCGCCCTGCCCGGCCGGCGCGCTGATCGTGCCGACAGGGGTCGCGCTGGCCCAGTCGTCGCTCACCATTCCGCTCGAACCCGCGGCCAACACCCGCGTGGAGCGGATCAACCAGCTCGACCTGAAGTTCGCGAAGAACTTCCGCGTGCAGCACGTCACGTTCGCGCCCACGCTGGAACTCTTCAACATCTTCAACGCCGACACGATCGTCAGCTACGTCTCGACGAGCGCGCTCTCGGCAACCGGGTACCTCAAGCCGAACTCCATCGTTCAGGGCCGCCTGATCGGGATCGGCGCCCAGGTTCGCTGGTAGGCTAGCGTCCTGTTTCACGCCAAAGGGGGCGGATCCTACCGGGATCCGCCCCCTTTTCTTTTCCTCATTACAATTCAATTACGCCTCTACAGGCTATTCCGTTATTCATCCATTACGACTTGGAATCGACGTCATCACGTTTGCCTTCGTAACTATTCAACTCTACCGAAGAAGTCCAAGCGTCCGAATGGCGTGACATTCTGAGATAAGTTCCCGACCACATGGCGACGTCAGTGCGTCTCGCACACTCGTGTCCCCATGTATCTTCCTCACGTTCGACGCGGTTTTTCTGATTCGGCCCTGCGCGAGGACTTACTTCGGCATGTGGCTGGCGTGAATGACCGGTCTGAATCTCATCAGGAGGAAGAAGGAATGACACGGAACAAGTTCGCGACGGCGGTGTTCGCCGCCCTCGCCGCCCTGGTCGTGCTGCCCGGCGTGGCACACGCCCAGAGCGCCATCGCCGGCGTCGTCCGGGATACCTCGGGCGGCGTGCTGCCCGGCGTGACCGTCGAGGCGTCGAGCGACGTCCTCATCGAGAAAGTCCGCTCGGTCGTCAGTGACGGCTCGGGCCAGTACAAGATCGTCGACCTGCGCCCCGGCACCTACGTCGTCACCTTCACGCTGCCCGGCTTCCAGACCTTCCGGCGCGAGAACGTCGACCTGCCGTCCAGCTTTACGGCCACGATCAACGCCGAGATGCGCGTCGGCGCCCTCGAGGAATCGGTCACGGTCTCGGCCCAGTCGCCGATCGTCGACGTCCAGAGCGCCGTCCACACGCAGGTCCTCAACCGTGAGGCCCTCGACAGCATCCCGACCGGCAAGACGATTCAGGGCCTCGGCCAGCTGATCGTCGGCGTCAACCTGAGCCTGCCCGACACGGGCGGCGCCCGCGGCGCCCAGCAGACCTACATGTCCACCCACGGCATGTCGGCCTCCAACACCTCGGTGATGGTCGACGGCATGACGATCAACGGCCTCCAGTCGGACGGCGCCGTGCAGACCTACGTCAACACGGAGATGAGCCAGGAGGTCAGCTACCAGACCTCGGGCATCTCCGCCGAGAACTCCGCCGGCGGCGTCCGCCTGAACATGATTCCGCGCGAGGGCGGCAACACCTTCAGCGGCTCACTGAACCTGGCGTACCGGCCCGGGACCTGGCAGAGCGACAACGTCGGCACGCGCCTGCAGGACCTCGGCCTCCCGGCCGGCGGCGGCAACGCCACCGACAAGATCGAGGAGTACACGTTCGGGCAGGGCGGGCCGATCATGAAGGACAAAGCCTGGTTCTTCATGTCGGGCCGCTACTTCCGCGTGAACAACTTCATCGCCAACACCTACTTCAAGGACGGCAGCCAGGGCATCGACGATCAGCTGATCAAGAGCATCATGGCGCGCCTCACCTTCCAGATCACGCCGAAGAACAAGCTCTCGGGCTACTTCGACGAGGTGGACAAGTACCGCGGCCACGACATGCAGAGCCTCTACGTGCCGGAAGAGGCCGGCATCCAGTGGTTCTCGCCCGCGTACCACACCGACCAGGTCAAGTGGACCTCGACGGCCACGAGCAAGCTGCTCCTCGAAGCCGGCTTCTCGAACAACACCGAGGACTACACCAACAGCTATCAGGACGGCGTCGACAAGCCCTGGGGCTCGGCCGCCTGGTACGCCACGGCCGCACATTACGAGCTGGACCTCGGTGGCTCGAACACCGCCGGCTACCGCAATTCACAGCAGCTGCCGATCCGCGACAACGTCCAGGCCTCGGTCTCGTACGTGACCGGCTCGCACAACCTCAAGGCCGGCGTGCAGTACCAGTGGGGCGTGTTCAACCACACGTACCACATGAACGGCGACCTGTATCAGTACTACCGCAGCAGCAGCACCGGCATCCCCTTCTCGGTGCCGAGCCAGGTGGCCGTGCACAACACGCCCATCGCGCTCTACGGCGAGAACCTGAACGCCGACATGGGCCTCTACGCGCAGGACGCCTGGACGCTCAAGCGGCTCACGCTCAACATGGGCATCCGCTGGGAGTACCTGAACTCCAAGGTCCACGCCGCCACCGCACCGGCCGGCCGGTTCGCCCCGGCGCGATCGTTCGACCAGGTGCTCGACGTGCCGGACTGGAAGGACTGGGCCCCGCGCTTCGCGGCGGTCTACGACGTGTTCGGCAACGCGAAGACGGCCATCAAGTACTCGCTCAACCGGTACAACCGGGCGCAGACCACCGGCATCGCCAGCCTCTACAACCCGCTGACGGTGACCAGCTCAGCGCTCACCTGGACCGACCTGAACGGCGACGACATCGCCCAGGGCGAGCTCGGGTGCACGTACCTGACCGCGGGCTGCGAGATCAACTTCGCGGGCCTGGCGAGCAACTTCGGCGTGCGCTCGCTCAACGAGTACGGCAAGTATCCGCGCACCTGGAACCTCGAGAACGGCGTCGAGATCCAGCACGAGCTGATGCCGCAGCTGTCCGTGACCGCCAGCTGGTTCCACGGAACGTTCCACAACCTGACGACCACCATCAACCGGTCGTACGAGACCACGGGCGACCCCGCGTCGAACCCGAACTACACGCCGTTCACGGTGTACAACCCGCTCACCGGCGAGGCCATCACGGCCTACAGCCGTAACGCGACGCTGGCCACCGACAACCTGGACACGGTCGACCCGAACCGCAAGGAGATCTACAACTCCTACAACTTCGAGTTCCGTCTCCGGCCCGGCCACGGCGCGCAGGTGTTCGGTGGTATCGCGGTCGAGCGCGACCTGAACGTCAACTGCACGGCGCCGGACAACCCGAATTCGCTCCGGTTCTGCGACGATACCCAGAACGGCATCCAGGTACTCGCAGAACCTCAAGCTGGCCGGCTCGTACCCGCTCCCGGCGGGCGTCACCGTGAGTGCCGCCTTCCAGAGCAACGAGAGCCCGGCGAGCAGCCGCAACATGGTCTACACGAAGGCCACCCGCTATCCGTCGACCTGCCCGGCCCCGTGCCCGGCCGGACAGCTGATCGTCCCGACCGCGCTGGCCTTCCGCCAGTCGTCGCAGACGACGCTGCTCGAGCCGTCGGCCGGGACCAGGGTCGAGCGGATCACCCAGCTCGACCTGAAGTTCGCGAAGAACTTCCGCGTGCAGCGCTACACGTTCGCGCCCACGCTGGAACTCTTCAACATCTTCAACGCCGACACCATCGTCAGCTACGTCTCGACCAGCGCCCTGTCGTCGACCGGCTTCCTCAAGCCGAACTCGATCGTTCAGGGCCGCCTGATCGGAATCGGCGCGCAAGTTCGCTGGTAAGCTGACCAGTCCTTCGTTTCCCGCCAAGGGGGCGGACCCATAGGGGTCCGCCCCCTTTTTTTGTCGTGAGCCATGGCAGATTTATTTTATTTCCATCGTCTTTTCGTCATGAACTAACAGTGAGTCGTGTTGTTTGTCTTCGTAAGTATCCAATTAACACCGGTAGATCCATTTCAACGGACATTTACTGACATTCGGAGATAAATATGCGACTCCTCATCCCAATCTTTCCCTTGCGCATCCCGCCTCCGAATATCTTCACCTGACGTTCGAACGCCTTTCCGAAGGGTGCCGCGGTTTCTGGTGCCTGGTGGAGACAACGACCGGGCGCCGACGAACGAGGAGGATGAGAATGACAAGAAATCGAATCGCGACGGCGGCCCTGTCCGCCCTCGCCGCCCTGGTGGTGCTGCCCGGCGTGGCGCACGCTCAGAGCGCCATCGCCGGCGTCGTCCGGGATACCTCGGGCGGCGTGCTGCCCGGCGTGACCGTCGAGGCGTCGAGCGACGTCCTCATCGAGAAAGTCCGCTCGGTCGTCAGTGACGGCTCGGGCCAGTACAAGATCGTCGACCTGCGCCCCGGCACCTACGTCGTCACCTTCACGCTGCCCGGCTTCCAGACCTTCCGGCGCGAGAACGTCGACCTGCCGTCCAGCTTCACGGCCACGATCAACGCCGAGATGCGCGTCGGCGCCCTCGAGGAGTCCGTCACCGTGTCGGCCCAGTCGCCGATCGTCGACGTCCAGAGCGCCGTCCACACGCAGGTCCTCAACCGTGAGGTCATGGACGCCATCCCGAGCGGCAAGACCATTCAGGGCCTCGGCCAGCTCATTGTCGGCGTGAACCTCAGCCTGCCCGACACGGGCGGCGCCCGCGGCGCCCAGCAGACCTACATGTCGACCCACGGCATGTCGTCCGCGAACAACACGGTGATGGTCGACGGCATGATCATCAACGGCCTGCAATCGGACGGCGCGGTGCAGACCTACGTCAACACGGAGATGAACCAGGAGGTCAGCTACCAGACCTCCGGCATCAGCGCCGAGAACTCCTCGGGCGGCGTGAAGCTGAACATGATTCCGCGTGAGGGCGGCAACACCTTCAGCGGCTCACTGAACCTGGCGTACCGGCCCGGCTCCTGGCAGAGCGACAACGTCGGCACGCGCCTCCAGGACCTCGGCCTCCCGGCCGGCGGCGGCAACGCCACCGACAAGATCGAGGAGTACACGTTCGGGCAGGGCGGGCCGATCATGAAGGACAAGATGTGGTTCTTCTCGTCGGGCCGCTACTTCCGCGTGAACAACTTCATCGCCAACACCTTCTTCAAGGACGGCAGCCAGGGCATCGACGACCAGCTCATCAAGAGCATCATGGCGCGCCTCACCTTCCAGATCACGCCGAAGAACAAGCTCTCGGGCTACTTCGACGAGGTGGACAAGTACCGCGGCCACGACATGCAGAGTCTCTACGTGCCGGAAGAGACCGGCATCCAGTGGTTCTCGCCCGCGTACCACACCGACCAGATCAAGTGGACCTCGACGGCCTCGAGCAAGCTGCTCCTCGAAGCGGGCTTCTCGAACAACACCGAGGACTACACGAACAGCTATCAGAACGGCCTGGATCAGCCCTGGGGCTCGACCGCCTGGTACGCCACGGCGGCGCACTACGAGTTGGACCTCGGCGGGTCGAACACCAACGGCCGCCGCCAGACCGAGCAGAAGCCGGTCCGCGACAACGTTCAGGCCTCGGCCTCGTATGTGACCGGCTCGCACAACATCAAGGCGGGCGTGCAGTACCAGTGGGGCATCTTCGACCACACGTACCACATGAACGGCGACCTGTATCAGTACTACCGCAGCAGCAGCACCGGCATTCCCTTCTCGGTGCCGAGCCAGGTGGCCGTGCACAACACGCCGCTCGCGCTCTACGGTGAGAACCTGAACGCCGACATGGGGCTCTACGCGCAGGACGCCTGGACGCTCAAGCGGCTCACCCTCAACATGGGCATCCGCTGGGAGTACCTGAACTCCAAGGTCCACGCCTCCACGTCACCGGCCGGCCGGTTCGCCCCGGCGCGCTCGTTCGACGAGGTGCTCGACGTGCCGAACTGGAAGGACTGGGCGCCGCGCTTCGCGGCCGTGTATGACGTGTCGGGTGACTCCAAGACCGCCATCAAGTACTCGCTCAACCGGTACAACCGATCGCAGACGACCGGCATCGCGGGCCTTTACAACCCGCTGACCGTGACCAGCACGGCGCTCACCTGGACCGACAGCAACGGCGACGACATCGCCCAGGGCGAACTCGGCTGCACGTACCTGACCGCGGGCTGCGAGATCAACTTCGCCGGCCTGGCGAGCAACTTCGGCGTGCGCTCGCTCAACGAGTACGGCAAGTACCCGCGCGTGTGGAATCTCGAGCACGGCGTCGAGATTCAGCGCGAGGTCATTCCGCAGTTGTCGGTGACGGCCAGCTGGTTCCATGGGAACTTCCACAACCTGACGACGACGATCAACCGGGCCTACCAGACGACCGGCGACCCGGCGTCGAACGCGTTCTACACCCCGTTCACGGTGTACAACCCGCTCACGGGCGAGGCCATCACGGCCTACAGCCGCAACGTGACGCTGGCCACCGACAACCTCGATACCTTCGATCCGAACGCGAAGGACATCTACAACTCGTACAACTTCGAGTTCCGGCTCCGGCCGGGTCACGGCGCGCAGCTCTTCGGCGGGATCGCGCTCGAGCGCGAGCTGAACGTGACCTGCACCGCGCCGGACAATCCGAACTCCCTCCGCTTCTGCGACGACCAGAGCAACAACATCCAGTACTCGCAGAACCTCAAGCTGGCCGGCTCGTATCCGCTGCCCGGCGGCGTCACCGTCAGTGCCGCCCTCCAGAGCAACGAGAGCCCGGCGAGCACCCGCGGGATCACCTACACCAAGGCGTCGCGGTACCCGTCGACCTGCCCGAGCCCGTGCCCGGCCGGGGAGTTGATCGTGCCGACCGCACTGGCCTTCCGCCAGTCGTCGCAGACGACGCTGCTCGAGCCGTCAGCCAACACCCGCGTCGAGCGGATCACCCAGCTCGACCTGAAGTTCGCGAAAAACTTCCGCGTGCAGCGCCTCTCGGTGGCGCCCACGCTGGAGCTCTTCAACATCTTCAACGCCGACACCATCGTCAGCTACGTCTCGACGAGCGCGCTGTCGTCCACCGGGTACCTCAAGCCGAACTCCATCGTTCAGGGCCGCCTGATCGGGATCGGCGCACAGCTTCGCTGGTAGGTTAGCGACTCCGGTTCCAGCCGGGGGCGGATTCCATGGGAATCCGCCCCCGGTTTTCTGTGTCTCCTGCCTCCAGCCACCTCGTTCCTCGCTAATTACTAGTTTCTTATCTGTGACTTTCTCAATTTTTATGTTTCCATTACTGTCTCATTCCGTAGCCGTAATGTTTACATTTTCAACTATTCAACAAAGCTTGATGTCTCCAACTGTGTGAATGTCGGAGACGTCAGAAGATAAATTCTCGGATATACCGACTATCCGTTCCATTGCCCACAGCAGGTAGTCCTTGTATCTTCCTCACGTTCGACTCGGCATTTCCAAATCACACCGCGCGTCTTCCTTATAAGTGAGGGCTGGCGGAACCGGAAATGACCGATGTGAACTCACAGGAGGAAGTGAATGACACGGAACCGAATCGCAACGGTGGCCTTGGCCGCCCTTGCCGCCCTGGTGGTGCTGCCCGGTGTGGCCCACGCCCAGAGCGCTATCGCCGGCGTCGTCCGGGATACGTCCGGCGGCGTGCTGCCCGGCGTGACCGTCGAGGCGTCGAGCAGCGTTCTCATCGAGAAAGTCCGCTCGGCCGTCAGCGACGGTCAGGGCCAGTACAAGATCGTCGACCTGCGCCCCGGCACCTACGTCGTCACCTTCACGCTGCCCGGCTTCCAGACCTTCCGGCGCGAGAACGTCGACCTGCCGTCGCAGTTCACGGCGACCATCAATGCCGAGATGCGCGTCGGCGCCCTCGAGGAATCGGTCACGGTCTCGGCCCAGTCGCCGATCGTCGACGTCCAGAGCGCGGTCCACACGCAGGTCCTCAACCGTGAGGCCCTCGACGCCATCCCGACCGGCAAGACGATTCAGGGCCTCGGCCAGCTGATCGTCGGCGTCAACCTGAGCCTGCCCGACACGGGCGGCGCCCGCGGCGCCCAGCAGACCTACATGTCCACCCACGGCATGTCGGCGTCCAACACCTCGGTGATGGTCGACGGCATGACGATCAACGGCCTGCAGGCCGACGGCGCGGTGCAGACCTACGTCAACACCGAGATGAGCCAGGAGGTCAGCTACCAGACCTCGGGCATCTCCGCCGAGAACTCCGCTGGCGGCGTCCGCCTGAACATGATTCCGCGCGAGGGCGGCAACACTTTCAGCGGCTCGCTGAACCTGGCGTACCGGCCCGGCACCTGGCAGAGCGACAACGTCGGCACGCGCCTGCAGGACCTCGGCCTCCCGGCCGGCGGCGGCAACGCCACCGACAAGATCGAGGAGTACACGTTCGGGCAAGGCGGGCCCATCATGAAGGACAAAGCGTGGTTCTTCATGTCGGGCCGCTACTTCCGCGTGAACAACTTCATCGCCAACACCTTCTTCAAGGACGGCAGCCAGGGCATCGACGATCAGCTGATCAAGAGCATCATGGCGCGCCTCACGTTCCAGATCACGCCGAAGAACAAGCTGGCGGGCTACTTCGACGAAGTGGACAAGTACCGCGGGCACGACATGCAGAGCCTCTACGTGCCGGAAGAGACCGGCATCCAGTGGTTCTCGCCCGCGTATCACACGGACCAGGTCAAGTGGACCTCGACGGCCACGAGCAAGCTGCTCCTCGAAGCCGGCTTCTCGAACAACACCGAGGACTACACCAACAGCTACCAGGACGGCCTGGATCAGCCCTGGGGCTCGGCCGCCTGGTACGCCACGGCGGCGCACTATGAGCTGGATCTCGGCGGGTCGAACACCAACGGCCGCCGCCAGACGCAGCAGCTGCCGATCCGCGACAACATCCAGGCGTCGGCCTCGTATGTGACGGGCTCACACAACTTCAAGGCGGGCGTCCAGTACCAGTGGGGCATCTTCGACCACACGTACCACATGAACGCCGACCTGTATCAGTACCTACCGCAGCGGCAGCACCGGCATTCCGTTCTCCGTGCCGAGTCAGGTGGCCGTGCACAACACGCCGCTCGCCCTCTACGGCGAGAACCTGAATGCCGACATGGGCCTCTACGCGCAGGACGCGTGGACGCTCAAGCGGCTGACCCTCAACATGGGGATCCGCTGGGAGTACCTGAACTCCAAGGTCCACTCCTCCACGTCGCCCGCGGGCCGGTTCGCCCCGGCGCGCTCGTTCGACGAGGTGCTGGACGTGCCGAACTGGAAGGACTGGGCCCCGCGCTTCGCGGCGGTCTACGACGTGTTCGGCGACGCCAAGACGGCCATCAAGTACTCACTCAACCGGTACAACCGCGCGCAGACGACCGGCATCGCCGGCCTCTACAACCCGCTGTCGGTGACCAGCTCGGCGCTCACCTGGACCGACCTCAACGGCGACGACATCGCCCAGGGCGAGCTTGGCTGCACGTACCTGACCGCGGGCTGCGAGATCAACTTCGCCGGTCTGTCGTCGAACTTCGGCGTGCGGTCGCTCAACGAGTACGGCAAGTACCCCGCACCTGGAACCTCGAGCACGGCGTCGAGCTGCAGCACGAACTGATGCCACAGCTGTCGGTGACCGTGAGCTGGTTCCACGGGAACTTCCACAACCTGACGACCACGATCAACCGGGCCTACGAGACGACGGGCGACCCCGCGTCGAACCCGAACTACACCCCGTTCACGGTGTACAACCCGCTCACGGGCGAAGCCATCACGGCCTACAGCCGCAACGTGACGCTGGCCACCGACAACCTCGACACGGTCGATCCCAACCGCAAGGAGATCTACAACTCCTACAACTTCGAGTTCCGTCTCCGGCCCGGCCACGGCGCGCAGGTGTTCGGCGGCGTGGCCATCGAGCGCGACCTGCAGGTGAACTGCACCGCGCCGGACAACCCGAACTCGCTCCGGTTCTGCGACGACACCCAGAACGGCATCCAGTACTCGCAGAACCTCAAGCTGGCCGGCTCATATCCGCTGCCCGGCGGCGTCACCGTCAGTGCCGCCCTCCAGAGCAACGAGAGCCCGGCGAGCACCCGCGTGATGACCTTCACCAAGGCGACGAAGTACCCGTCGACCTGCCCGTCGCCCTGCCCCGCCGGCAGCTCGATCGTGCCGAGCGCGCTGGCCTTCCGCCAGTCGTCGCAGAGCATCGCGCTCGAGCCCGCGGCCGGGACCCGCGTCGAGCGGATCACCCAGCTCGACCTGAAGTTCGCGAAGAACTTCCGCGTGCAGCGCCTCTCGGTGGCGCCCACGCTGGAACTCTTCAACATCTTCAACGCCGACACCATCGTCAGCTACGTCTCGACCAGCGCCCTGTCGTCGTCCGGCTTCCTCAAGCCGAACTCGATCGTCCAGGGCCGCCTGATCGGGATCGGCGCGCAGCTTCGCTGGTAAAGAGGTAAGTCAGGGAGAAACTGAGGAACTGGGGAACTTTCCCAGTTCCTCAGTTCCTCAGTTCCTCAGCTTCATCGAATCCCCAACAGCCTCATCGCCTGGGCGATCTCGGCGCCGATCTGTGGATCGTCGGGGGCAATCGTCATGGCCTGCTGGAACGCGTCGCGCGACTCGTCGGCTTTGCCCTGCGCGGCCAGGGCCAGGCCCAGTGACGAATACAGCTCCGCGTCGCGCGGCGCCAACTGCAGCGCGCGGCGAAACGCGTCGGCGGCATCGGACGGCCGGTCGCTGCCCGCCAGGGCGTAGCCCAGATTCCTCACGAACCGCACGTCGTCGGGCCGCAGGGCGGCGGCCTGTTGAAACTCCGGCACGGCGTCGGCTTCGCGGCTCAGGCCGACGAGCGCGAGCCCCAGGTTGTTGTGCGCCTCCGCGCTCTCCGGCTCGCGCTCGAGCAGGCGCCGGTACACGTCGACGGCCTGCTCGTACCGCCCACCCGCGGAGAGGGCTTCCGCCAGACCTCGGAGGCCGTCCACGTTGGACGGTTGCATCTCGAGCGACCGGCGATAGGCAGTGGCGGCCGCGTCGTACTGTCCGAGCGCCGTGCGCGCCTCGCCCATCAGGCGATATGTCGCCGGCACCTTGAAGTCCATCGGCCGGCGCTCGACGAACGCCTGGAAGTGATCGATCGCCTCGGCCCGCTGACCCGCCGCGGTGAGCTCCACGCCCAGCGCGTATTCGGCCTCCGGGTAGTCTGGCGCCGCCGCCCCGAACTCGCGCATCGCCTCGTCGCGCCGTCCGGCCTCACGCAGCGCCATCGCCAGCCCGTAGTGGGCGCCGCCGTTCGGATAGCGATCGAGGGCCGCCTGCCAGAGCCCGACCGGCGAGTAATACTCGGCGTTGCGCGCCGCGGTCAGGCCGGCGAGCGCCAGGTACACGATCACGGTGGCGACGAGCGCGAGGCGTCCGCGACGAGACCCGGCCGCCCGCAACAGCCACCACGCCCCGATCACGGCGGCGACCACGAGGGCGGCTAGCGGAAGATACATGCGCCGCTCGGCGCCCACCTCGGTCGCGATGGGAATGACGCTGCTCGTGGGCGCGAGGGTCACGATCACCCACAGGCCGAGGAACGCGAGCGCGGGCCGGCGCCGCCAGCCCGCGACGACGGCGATCGCGAGGGCCAGCGCGACGAGCGCGCCGGGGATCACGCGCGCCAGGGGCACCGGGCCCGGGAGACCGTAGTCGATCACGAGGCCGTGCGGCCACACCGTGAGCTTCAGGTACTGCATCAGCATCACGGCCTGGTCCTGCAGGTACATCCAGGGTGAGACGCCCGCCGACAGCCCCGCGCTCCGCGCCCGCGGCCCGCCGAGATTCAACGCCAGCAGCACGATCCAGGTGGAAGCCAGGGCCCCGTAGAACCCGGGCCGGCGCTTCAAGGCGGCGATCAGGCTCCCGTCGATGAACACCGCGGCGAACACCAGCGCCATCACCGGCGCGCTGACCATCGACTCCTTGCACGCCATGCCCACGGCGCACGCGGCGATCGCCGCGGCCGCCCATCGTCGAGCCGATCGCGCCGCGGTCGACGCCCGCAGCGCGAAATAGAGCGTGCCCAGGTAGCAGAGCCCCATCATCGACTCGGTGCGCTGTGTGACGTAGTCGACGACCTCGGTCTGGAGCGGGTGGACGAGCCACACGAGCGCCGCGACGAACGCGAGCGGCGCCGCCGCTGAACCGAACACGTCTACCGCCCTGTCTCGCCGAAGCCCCGAGGGCGGAGGCGGAGGCAGGAGCAGCGTCCGCCGGACGAGGCCGAACAGCGCGAGGCCGGCCAGCAGGTGCACGGTGAGGTTCCAGGCGTGGTACGACCACGGGTCGACGCCGCTCATGGCGTAGTTGAGGGCGAGCGAGAGGTTCACGACCGGACGGCCGGCGAGCGCCGACTGGATGGGCCCCGAGAACGCCGTCGTGACGTGCTGGATCGTCGTGTTTTCGAGGATGGAATCCGTGATCGTCGAAGACGAAGGGCGCGCGCAGGCTGTTGAGGAACGCGACCGCCCCGAGGACGACGAGGAGGAGCGCCAGGCCGCGGAGGCGGCCCGGTCGGCCGGCATCCGCGGTCCGGGACGGCACCGCGGCGGACGCGCGCGTCCGCCCGCGACGCGTCACTTCCCTTCGACCTCGAAGCGCGTCTCGAGGTAGGTGATCGACCCGTCGATCTGCGAGTACCAGTGCGGCGTGCCGGCGGGAATGAACACGATGTCGCCGACGGTGACGTGGCGGCTCACCCCGCCCTCGATGATCGCCTGCCCGCCGCCCGCCGGGCGCACGATGTGCCCGCCGGTGACGGCCGTGCCGCCGCCGTCCGTGATGTAGTGCACCTCGGTCCCGTTCGGATGCGAGATGGCGCCGGCCGGCTGCGACCGCTTCACCAGATTGATGCCGTAGTGATCGCCCGTGACGACATTGGCCGAGCCCATGCCGTTGGCGCGCTCGACCAGGGACTTGTCGGCGGCCGCCTTGAGCGCCTTGCCGTCCACGAACTTCCCGGGCGTCGAGGGCGCCGCGCCCTGCTGGACGCCGAGCGCGAGAATGAGCGCTGACAAGATCTTGACCATGGTGCTGCTGCCTCCTCCCGGCCGATTATAGGCGGGCCGGTCCGCGTCTATTCACTGGCGGCGGGGCCCCACTTTGTTTCCTGGCGACGGGGCCCCACCCCCATCGCTGTTGCTCGGCGCCTTCGCTCCTCGCAACGGCTCAAGGCTGTCGCCGCGAACTGACGCCGACGCCTCGCCTCGGCCTTCGCTGCCTCGGCTCGGCATGGCCGCAGGCGCTGTTGATCTCTTCCACCACCTGACCTACCCGACCCACCCGACCTACGACCCGACCTACCCGACCTACCCGACCCACCCGACCGACCCGACCCACCCGACCGACCCGACCGACCCGACCCACCAGACCTACCTGCCCACTTGCCGCTGGACCGCGAGCACGCGCTCCAGGTTCACCTTCGCATCCTCGAAATCCGGCTGGATTTCGAGGGCATGCCGGAACTGCGCGATCGCTTCGTCGAGGCGGCCCTCGGTGCCGAGCGTGATGCCGAGGTTGTTCATCGCGGCCACCGAGCGCGGCGCCAGCCGCAGTGTCTCGCGGAACTCCCGCTCAGCTTCGTCCAGCTTGCCCTGCTCGAGGAGCGTGCTGGCCAGATCGTACCGGACGTCGGGATCGGACGGCGCGAGGGCAACCGCGCGCCGCATTTCCTCGAGCGTCTGCTCGGGCGATCCCCCGGCGGCGGCGAGCACCTTGCCCAGGTTCTGCCGGGCCAGCGCCGAATCGGGATCGAGACGCAGGGCCTCCCGGAACTCGGCGGCCGCTTCCTGCGGGCGGCCGGCCTCGGCGAGCGCGATGCCGAGGTTGTTGTGCACGTTCACCGACCCGGGCTCGGCCGCGGCCGCCGCGCGGAACTGGGCGATGGCCTCGACGGTCGTCCCTTTCGCCATCAGCGCGTTGGCCAGGTTGTAGTGGGCGTCGCCGTAGCCGGCGTTGATCGCGATCGCGCGCTCGAACGCCGCGATGGCCTCGTCCAGCCGGTCGGTGGCCCGGAGCGCGGTACCCAGGTTGTTGTACGCCGGCGCGTAGTCGTCTTCGAATCCGATCGCGCGCCGGTAGTGCTCGATCGCATCGTCGGTGCGGCCCTGCTCCTGGAGCGCGGCGCCGAGGTTGTTCTCGGTGACCGCCTGCATCGTGCTCGTCGAGAGCAGCGGCCAGTTCACGAACACCGCGGTCAGGACGAGGGCGGCCGCGATCTCCAGGCGTCGCCGCGGCGAGGCGGTTCGCACGTACGGCACGGCCGCCACGCCGCCCGCGGCGGCGAAGACGATGAGGAACGGCACGAGCGGGAAGCGATAGCGCGCGAAGACGTAGAACAACACGACGCTGGCGGCGTAGGCGCCCGCCAGCGCGTAGACGACCGCCAGCCGCCGCCGGTCCCTCCACGTCGCGATGAGGCCGAACAGCGCCACCGGGACGAGCACGCCGAAGTGCCCCACGTAGCCCGTAATGCGCAAGGGGATCGACCACTCCGCGTGGGTCGCCTGGCTCTCGGTGTCGAGCATCTCGTCGGCATTCACGAGCAGCGCGGCCTTCCGCGCCATCAGCTTCAGCCACGCGGCCGGGTCGCCGACGATGAACGCCATCGCGCGACTGGTCCAGAAGCTCGACACTTCGGCGGGCGTCAGCGGACGGCCCGAGGCCTGCTCCGCCAGCTCCGTGGCGTCCTGGCGCTCGTACTCGGGCGAGCCGCGGCCCTCGCGCAGTGCCGCATAGGTGCCGTCGGCGCGAGGGTTGTTGCCGATGAAAAGGTTCGGTCCGAACTGCGACGTGGTGATGAAGAACTGTCCGCCCACCACCTGGTTGCGGACCGCGACCGGCAGCAGGATGACGGCGAGTCCGGCGGCGAACACGGCGGATGTGACGAGGCGATCGCGCCACGCCTCCCGCGCGCGCAGCAACGCCCATGCGATGAGGACGGCGACGAGGACGAGCGCGTTTTCGCGCGTGAGGCTCAGGCCCCCCATCGCGAGGCCGAGCGCGAACCACGCGCGCCGGCGGCCGCGGCCGTCGACGATCGCGGCGACGAGCCACAGCGCGAGGCAGACGAAGAACACGTCGAGCACGGATTTCTGCACGAGCGCGTCGAAGAAGATCGCGGGCGCGTACAGCGCGAGGGCCAGCCCGGCGACCAGTCCGACGCGCGGCGAGAACAGGCGGCGCCCGGCCAGCCCGAGCAGAACGCACGAGCCGGCGCCGATGAGGGCCTGCACCACGCGGACGGCCACGAGGCTGTGGCCGGCCAGCGCGTAGAGGACGCCGAGGACATACGGATACAGCGGCGCCTGATAGAAGACGTCGTGGCCGATCCAGTCTCCGCCCGCGATCTGGCGCGCCCAGTCGTCGTACCCGCGGGAGTCGCCCATCAGCACGCTGAAGAACGGCGCGTGGTGAATCTGCCAGATGTGCAGCAGACGGATGGCGAGCGCGACGGCGGCAATCAGGAGCGCGGATCGGACGAACGATGGTTCCGCGGCGTCTTCGCGCGCGGGCGCGGCGGCCGGACCGGTCGAAGGACGGGGACGTCTGGCGCGGGCCATGGGCTGCCGTACGGCGGGATCCCCGTATGCTAGCATCAGAAATCGTGATTCAGATGCCAGCGCGGCGGCCGCTCGCGGGACTCGCGTGCGCGGCCGCGGCGATCGCGCTCGCGGCATCGGCCCGGCCGGCGGCCCAGACGCCGGCGGCCCCCACCTTCACGCGCGACGTCGCGCCGATCCTCTACGCGCAGTGCGTGTCGTGCCACCACCCGGGCGGCGTCGGCCCCTTCGCGCTCGTGCAGTACGCCGACGCGAAGGCCCACGCGTCGCAAATCGCCGAGGTCACGGCGCGGCGCGTGATGCCGCCGTGGAAGGCCGTCGGCATGAACGGCGTCTTCGACGACGAGCGCGTGCTCACCGACGCGCAGATCCTGACGCTGCGCACCTGGGCCGATGCCGGCACGCCGGAAGGCGCGGCCGCCGACCTGCCCCCGGCCCCCGACGTCGTGTCCGGCTGGCGCCTGGGCACGCCGGATCTGGTGGTCACGCTGCCCCAGCCCTACGAGCTGCAGGCGTCTGGCGCCGACGTCTTCCGCACGTTCGTCGTCCCGATCCCGCTGACCGAGGCGCGCTGGGTGAAGGCCGTCGAGTTCCAGCCGGGGAACCCGCGCGCGGTGCACCACGCGAGCTTCGGGATCGACAAGACCCGCTCGTCGCGCCGCCTCGACCTGCTCGATCCCGCGCCCGGCTACGTCGGCGGCATGGTGCAGGACGCGCGCTATCCCGAGGGCCAGCTTCTCGGCTGGACGCCGGGCCGCGTGCCGCAGCCCTCGCCCGACGGCATGGCGTGGCGGCTCGAAGCCGGCAGCGACCTCGTGATGCAGCTCCACATGCCGCCGACCGGACGCGTGGAGCTCGTGCAGCCGAGCGTCGGGTTCTACTTCACCGATGACGCGCCGACGCGGACGCCGGTCGGCCTGCGCATGGGCAGCGAGACGATCGACATTCCCGCCGGCGACGCCGACTACGCGATCTCGGACACCTACCTGCTGCCGGTCGACGTCGAGTTGATCGCCGTGCAGCCGCACGCGCACTATCTCGGCCACCAGATGAACGCGTACGCGACGCTGCCCGATGGCTCGCGGCGCGAGTTGATCCGGATCGACGACTGGGACTTCCGGTGGCAGGACGTCTACCGCTACCGCGAGCCGGTGCGGCTGCCGGCCGGCACGACGATCGTCATGCGCTACACGTACGACAATTCCGACGCGAACGTCCGCAACCCGAGCCATCCGCCGGTGCGGGTCGTGTGGGGGCAGAACACCACGGACGAGATGGGCGACCTCTGGCTCCAGATGGTGCCCACGCATCCCGACGATCTCGAGTACCTGACGGGTGACATCCGGGGAAAGGGCCGCGTCGAGGATCTGAAGGCGTACACGCGCCTCATGGAGCAGGACCCGAACAACCCCCTCCGCCACGACATGGTCGGCATGCTGCGCCTCGACGGCGGCGAATACGAGCAGGCCGCCGCGCAGTTCCGGGAGTCGCTCCGGCTGAACCCGCAGTCGGCGTCCACGCACTACAACCTCGGCGTCGCGCTCTCGGCGCTGCGCCAGGGCCGGGATGCCGCGCAGGAGTTCGCGGAGGCCGTGCGGCTCGATCCGAACAACGCCGAAGCGCATAACAACCTCGGCGCCCTGCTGCACGCGTTCGGTGCGCTTGACGAGGCGCGCGCGGAGTACGAGCGGGCGCTGGCCCTGCGGCCCGACAACGTCGAGGCCAGGAACAACCTCGGCCGCCTGCTGCTCCTCCAGGGCGAGACCGCGCCGGCGATCGCGGCCTTCCGCAAGGCGCTCGAACTCCGGCCCGACTGGCCGGATGCGCTCACCGGCCTCGCCTGGGCCCTCGCGACGACCCCCAATCCGCTCCTGATGAACAGCGCGGAGGCGGTGACGCTCGCCGAGCGCGCGGCCGATCTCACCGGCCGGTCGAACCTGCTCGCGATGGACGCCCTGGGGGCCGCCTATGCCGCCGCCGGCCGCTACGACGATGCCGTCGCGGCCGCCGGCGCGGCGATGACGCTCGCCGTCGGCACGGGGTCCTCCCAGATGGTCGCCGACATCCGTGCCCGGCGGGACCTCTACGCGCAGCGCCAGCCGTTCCACGTCGTCATGCCCATCGCGACCGACGCCGACCGTGAACGCGCTAGAACCACGGAGACACCGAGACACAGAGGACTGCGCCTCGACGCGGGACGGCCTGCGGAGCAGGCCGTCGGCGCAGGGGAACGGTCCGGCGGACGCAAGCCAAGTGGGGTCGTTCCGGGCTTGCGTCCGCCGGACCGTTCCCCTGCGCGGCCGCCTTCGGCGGCCCGCGTCGGGCGATCTCCAGTCGCGCCTCTGTTCCTCTGTGTCTCTGTGGCCGTGCCACGTCGACGTGCTAGGCTAGATCCCATGAAATCCCATATTGCCCAGGGGCTTGCGAGCGCCGCGACGGTCGCGGGCGCGGCACTGCTGCTGGCGCTGGGGGCCGGTGCGGCGGCGGCCGCCGCGGGCGGTCCCGTGAGCCTGCCGGACTTGCAGGGCCGTCCGGTCCAGCCGCTCGCCCCGGCCACGAACGTCAAAGCGACCGTCGTCGTGTTCATCAGCACCGAGTGCCCGGTGTCGAACCGCTACGCCCCCGAACTGCGCCGGCTCGGCGACAAGTACGCCCCCCAAGGCGTGCGCTTCTATCCGATTTACGCGGACCCGGCGGAGCAGGCGCCCGAGATCGAAGCGCACCTGCGCGACTACAAGTACCCCGGCGTGCCGCTGCGCGATCCGTCGCACGCGCTCGTCGCACAGGTCGGCGCGCAGGTCACGCCGGAAGCCGCCGTGTTCGACGCGTCCGGCGCCCTCGTCTATCACGGCCGCATCGACAACCGCTTCGTCAGCCTGGGCGTCGAGCGGCCGGCCGCCACCGTGCACGATCTGGACGCCGCCATCGGGGCGACGCTCGCGGGGACGCCGATCGCCGAGCCCGTGACGCAGGCCGTCGGCTGCTACCTCGCTGACTTCGCGCGATGACCGCGGGCCGCGCGGCGGGGCTCGTCCTCGCCGCCGTCGCCGCGGCCGCGCGCCCCGGCGGCGATGTTGGGCGCGGCCGCATCGCCGCGCCCGGACGCCGCAGCCACCTTCACCCGCGACGTCGCGCCCCTCGTCTTCAGCCACTGCGTCGAGTGCCACCAGCCCGGCGGCTCCGGCCCCTTCAGCCTGCTGACCTATGACGAGGTGAAGCGGCACGCGCAGCAGATCGCGCAGGTCACCGCCACGCGCTACATGCCGCCGTGGAAGGCCGAGCCGGGCTACGGCGGGCCGTTCGTCGGCCAGTACCCGCTCACGACCGACGAGATCGCGCTGCTGCGCCGCTGGGCCGACGGCGGCACGCCGGAAGGCGACCCCGCGGCGCTCCCGAAGGCGCCGGCGCTGACCTCCGGCTGGCAGCTCGGCACGCCCGATCTCGTCGTGACGCTGCCCGAGCCGTACACGCTGCAGGGCGACGGCACGGATGTCTTCCGCGTGTTCGTGGTGCCGATCCCTGTGGACACACCCAAGTTCGTCCGCGGCCTCGAGTTCCACCCGGTCAACGCGCGCGTCGTGCACCACGCCAACATCCGCGTCGACCCGACGCCGGCGTCACGCAAGATGGACGAGGCGGATCCCGCACCCGGGTACCCCGACATCATCCTCCGCTCCGCGCAGTATCCCGACGGGCACTTCCTCGGCTGGACGCCGGGCCAGGTCGCGCCGCTGCTGCCGAAGGGCCTCGCGTGGCGCCTCAATCCGGGCACCGATCTCGTCGTCGAGATCCACATGCAGCCGGACGGCAAGCCGGAAACCGTCAGCCCGGAGATCGGCCTCTTCTTCGGCGACGACCCGCCGGATCGGCTGCCGGTCATGCTGCGCCTGGGCGATCAGCGGATCGACATCCCCGCGGGCGACGCGTCGTACACCATCGACGACTCGTACACGCTGCCCGTGGACGCCGAGATCGAGGCCATCCAGCCGCACGCGCACTACCGCGCCCGCGACATCAAGGGGCAGGTCACGCTGCCGGACGGCACCACGAAGTGGCTGATCTACATCAAGGACTGGGACTTCAAGTGGCAGCACGTCTACCGCCTGCGGCAGCCGTACTGGGTGCCGAAGGGATCGACGCTGTCGATGCACTACCTGTACGACAACTCGGCGGACAACCCGCATAACCCGCAGCTGCCGCCCCAGCGCGTGCACTGGGGCCAGCGGTCGCGCGACGAGATGGGCGATCTGTGGGTGCAGGTGCTCACGCGGTCGGACAAGGATCGTGAGGCGCTCATCGACTCGTTCCGGCCCAAGGTCCTCACCGAGGACGCGTACGGCTACGAGTCGATGATCCGGTCCGAGCCCGACGTGCCCGAGCTGCACGACGACGTGGCGCTGATCTATCTCGAGCTGGGACAGATCGACAAGGGCGTGGCGCATTTCCAGGCGTCGGTCGCGATGCGGCCCGATTCCGCCCAGGGCCACTTCAACCTCGGCACTGCGCTGACGATGGCCGGACGGATCGACGACTCGATCGTGGAGTACCGGAAAGCGCTCGCGATCCAGCCCGACCTGGCTACCGCTCACAACAACCTCGGCAACGTCCTGCTCTCGCTCGGGCGGCGCGACGAGGCGGTCAAGGAACTCCGCGAGGCCGTGCGCCTGGATCCGAAGAACGCCCAGGCGCATCTGAGCATGGGCCTGGCGCTCAGAAGCCAGGGCGACCTCGGCGGCGCGATCGACCACTATCGCGAGGCCGCGACGCTGCGCCCGGACTGGGCGCCGGCCCTCGCGAACCTGGCGTGGCTGCTCGCGACGACGCCGGACGGCGCGCGCCGCAGCCCGGCCGAAGCCGTCCGCCTGGCCGAGCACGCCGTGGCCCTCACGGACCGCCACGACCCGGAGGCGCTGGACGTCCTGGCGGCGGCCTACGCCGCGAGCGGGGCCTTCGATCGGGCTGTGGAGGCCTCGAGCGCCGCGCTGCGCCTGGTGGCCGACGGCCCGGCGGCCGAGGCCATGCGCCAGCGGCAGGCCCTCTATCGACAGGGCCGGCCCTTCCTCCTGACGCCGTAACCTTTCGGCCGCCTGGGAGTTTCCTCTCCTGTGACGCCTGGCAGGCTCGATCCCCGAAGCGACGAGACGCTGATGCTGGCCGTGCGGGCCGGCGAGGTCGGCCGGCTCGGCGAGCTCTTCGACCGCTATCACCTGCCGCTCTTCGACTTCCTGAGCCGAACCACCGGCGACCGCGCCGCGGCTGAGGACCTCGTCCAGGACGTGTTCGTGCGGGTCCTCAAGTACCGCGACAGCTACCGGGACGAGGGCTGCTTCGAGGCGTGGCTGTACCGCATCGCGCGCAACGCGCGCACCAATCATTTCAAGCGGCGTCGGCCCGAGACCGGCCTTCACGAGATCGATCCGCCGGCGCTGGCGCCCGGTCCGCAGCAGCAGCTCGAGGCGCGGCGCGACGCCGAGCGCGTCCGCCGGGCGCTGTGGCAGCTCCCCGAGGACAAGCGCGAGCTGCTCGTGCTCGCGAAGTACCGAGGGCTCAAGTACGAACGGATCGCGGCGATTCTCGACATCGAGGTCGGCGCGGTGAAAGTGCGCGTGCACCGCGCGGTGAAAGAACTCCGCGCCATTCTCGAGGAACACACATGGACTGCGAAGAAGTCCGGCTCGAACTTGCGGCCCGCGTAGCCGGCAGCGGCGACGCGGCGCTCGAGGCGGCCGTGGCCGAGCACCTGCTCGCGTGCGCGGCATGCCGGGCCGAGGCGGCGGCGCTCGGCGACACCTGGGCGGCGCTCGACGCGGCCCCGGCGGAGCCGGCGAACTCGCCCGCGATGCGCGCGCGCTTCGAGGCCGCGCTCGATCTCTATCAGGACGGCCTCTCCCGCGCGGCGGCGCCGGGCCTGTGGGATCGCATGAACGCCTGGATGGGCGCGTGGTGGCCGTCGCGGCCGGTGCTGCAGGCGGCGATCGCCGGCCTCTTCCTGGTGGCGGGCTTCGCCGCGGGCGCGCGGCGCCAGACGGCGCCGCCGGCGCCCTCGCCCGAGGCGGGGACCAGCGCGACGCTCGCCGATCTGCGCCGCGAGCTGCACGACACGCGCGAGATGGTGATGATCTCGCTGCTGCAGCAGTCGTCGGCCGCCGATCGCCTGCGCGGCGTCGGCTGGAGCGCGCAGATCGACCAGCCCAACGGGCAGGTGGTGAACGCGCTGCTCGACTCGCTGGCGCACGACTCGAACGTCAACGTGCGGCTCGCCTGCGTCGACGCGCTGCGGCGATTCGGCGACGACCCGCGCGTGCACGACGGCACGCTCCAAGCCGTGGGCGACGCCTCGTCACCGCTCGTGCAGATCGCGCTCATCGACTTCCTGGTCGAGCGCGGCGAGCGCGACGCCGCGGCCACGCTGCGCCGGATTTCCCAGGACGGCTCACAGGACGAGGCCGTGCGCGGCCGCGCCTCCTGGGGCGCCGATCAACTCGCCGGGTAGGAGGAGTCGCCATGAACCTGTCCACGATCCTGGCCGCCATCGCCGCGTGGCTGATCTCGGCCCTCTCCACGGTGTTCGTCATGCCGGCGCTCGCGCCGCAGGCGGCGGCGCCGGAGACGGAGACGGTCCGCCAGACGCTCGCGTGGCCCGCCGGCGCGAGCGGCCATGCGCTCGAGCTGAGCAACATCTCGGGATCCGTCCACATCGTCGGCTACGACGGCTCGGCCGTCGAGCTCGTGGCCGAGCGCACCGGGCGATCGCGTCGTGACACGACCGCGGCCGAGGCCCTGGCCCGCGTGCACATGGACATCGGGACGACCGCGAACGGGATCCGGATCTGCGCCGACGCGGAGCACTGCGGGTGCCGGTCGGACACCCGATCGGGCGACCGGCGCGGCGATCGCGAGTGGAATCGCGTCGAGGTCGCGTTCGAGCTGCGCGTGCCGCGCGACACGCGCCTGCTCGCCTGCACGATCAACGGCGGGGCGCTGACGGTGGACGGCCTCGCGGGCGACTTCGACGTGTCGAATGTGAACGGCGCCATCCGGCTGACGGGGATGGGCGGGTCGGGGTCGGCGACGACCGTGAACGGCGGCGTGACGGCGGCGTTCGTGAAGAGCCCGGCGGCGAACTCCACGTTCAAGACCGTGAACGGCGACATCGAGGCGCGCTTCCCGGCGGATCTCTCCGCCGATCTCCGTATGAAAACGATGAACGGCGGCATGTTCACGGACTTCGACGTGACCGCGCAGCCCACGCCGGCGTCCGCGGCGCCCGAGCGCCGCGGCGGGCGGTTCGTCTACCGGAGCCACGCGTTCGCCGCCGTGCGCGTGGGCCGGGGCGGGCCGGAGCTGACCTTCGAAGGATTGAACAGCCGCATTCGCGTGCTGAAGAACGATTGACGCGATTGAGGGGAGAAGGATCGATGAGACTCACATATTGGACCGGAGCCGCGGCGACTGTGCTCGCGCTCGCGGCCGGATCAGCGGCGGCGCAGGCGACGAACGCGGTGCAGGCCGCCAACGACCAGGTGACCGTGCCGTTCAGCGACCCCGCCCGCATCGGCACCATCAGCGTGAAGGTCGTCTCGGGCAGCATCACCGTGCACGGCGGCGACCGGCGCGACGTCCAGGTGACGGCGGCCCCGACCGCCGGACGGCCCGGGCGGACCCGCAACCGCTCGCAGCCCGACGCCGCCAACGGCCTCACCCGCCTCACGAGCCCGCCGGGACTCGTGGTCGAGGAAGAGAACAACGAGATGACGGTGCGGACGCGCAGCATGTCCGACGGCCCCACGATCGAGTTGCAGGTGCCCGCGCGCGTCAACCTCAAGCTCAGCTCCGTCAACGGCGGAGAGATCGTCGTCTCGGGCGTGCAGGGCGAGATCGAGGTGAACAACGTGAACGGTTCGATCACGCTGACCGACGTCGGCGGCTCGGTCGTGGCGCACTCGACGAACGGAAAAGTCGTGGCCACGCTTTCGCAGGTCAAGACGGACTCGCCGATGGCGTTCACCTCGCTCAACGGGAACGTCGACGTGACCCTCCCGCCGACGGTGAAGGCCAACCTCAAGATGCGCACCGACAACGGCGACATCTACAGCGACTTCGAGGTGGCCCTGCGGCCCGACGCGCCGCAGGCCGTCGTCTCGGGCCGGCAGGACAACGGACGTTATCGGGTCGAGATCGACAAGTCGATCTACGGCGCGGTAAACGGCGGGGGGCCGGAGTTCGAGCTGAGGACGTTCAACGGGAACGTCTATCTGCGTAAGGGCGGGCAGTAAGTCATCGCCAACCTTTTGTCACGACATGCCGTCTAATAGCCCGAATCCCATTGCTCAGGACCCGTGCACCGCGGGGCTCAGGCCGGAACGATGCAGCGAATCGCCAGACTTGCAGTCCTGTGCGCGGCCCTCTGGGGCCTGGCGCATCCGGCCGGCGCCGATCCCCAGGGATCGCACGAGCCGCACACCGTGCTCCGGGCGACCCGGGCGGCGGAGCCCCCGAAGATCGACGGCCGCCTGACCGACGCGGCCTGGGCGGCCGCCGAGCCCGCCGGCGTCTTCACGCAGACCGATCCCGCCGAAGGACAACCGGCCTCCGAGCGCACCGAGATCCGCGTGCTCTACGACGATGCGGCGCTGTACATCGGCGCGCGGATGTACGACGAGAGCCCGGACCTCATCGCGCGGCGGCTCTCGGCGCGCGACGGTGACGCCGACGCCGACCGCGTCACCTTCTATCTGGATCCGCTGCACGATCACCTCACCGGCGCGTCGTTCCGCGTCGACGCCGCGGGCGTGCAGGAGGATCAGGTCCTCTACAACGACACGTGGAGCGACTCGTCGTGGGACGCCGTGTGGGAGTCCGCGGTCTCGGTCGACGAGCAGGGCTGGACGGCCGAGGTGCGCATCCCGCTGTCGCAGCTCCGCTTCCCCGCCGGCGACGCCCAGGTCTGGGGCTTCAATGTGCAGCGTTTCATCCGGCGCAAGAACGAGTGGGACTGGCTGGAGTTCACCCCGAAGAGCGAGAACGGGCTGGCGTCGCGCATGGGCCACCTGACCGGCCTGAACGGCCTCCATCCGAAGCGGCGGGGCGAACTGCTCCCGTACGCCGCGGCCCGCAACGAGTTCATCGCGCCGGCCTCCGGCGATCCGTTCAACGACGGATCGCGCGCGCTCGGCGGCGCCGGCCTCGACTTCAAGTGGGGCCTGACCACCAACCTCACGATCGACGGCACCGTGAACCCCGACTTCGGGCAGGTCGAGGTGGATCCGGCCGTGGTCAACCTCTCGCAGTTCGAGACGTTCTTCAACGAGAAGCGTCCGTTCTTCCTCGAGGGCTCGCAGATCCTCAACAACTTCGGCTCGATCGGCGCCAACAACTACTGGGGCTTCAACACCTCCGATCCCAACATCTTCTATTCGCGCCGCATCGGCCGCTCGCCCGAGCTCAGCGCCGGCGGCGACTTCGCCGACAGCCCGACGGCGACGACCATCCTCGGCGCGGCGAAGATCTCGGGCAAGACGGCCAGCGGCTGGAGCATCGGCGTGCTGAACGCCGTCGCGGACCAGGAGCAGGCGCGCGTGGCCACGGGGCCGAACATCTCCCACGTCGTCGTCGAGCCGCGCACGAACTACTTCGTCGCCCGCCTGCAGCGGGACCTGAACGCGCGGACGGGGATCGGGCTGATCACGACGGCGGTAAACCGGAGCCTGAGCGACGACCGGCTGCGCGACGCCCTCCCCGGCCAGGCGTACGTCGTCGGCGCCGACGGCTACTGGTTCCTGTCGGACGCGAAGAACTGGGTCGTGAACGGCAAGATCGCGTTCAGCCGCGTGAACGGGACGACGACGGTGATCGAGAAGCTCCAGCGGGCGCCGCAGCGCTACTTCCAGCGGCCCGACGCGCCGCACGTGGAGCTGGATCCGACGCGGACCTCGCTCTCGGGCTGGAACGGCCGCGTGAACCTGAACCAGAACACCGGGCTCGGCCAGTGGAACATGGCGGCGTGGGCGGTCAGCCCGGGGTTCGAGTCGAACGACCTGGGCTTCTTCGGGTCCGGCGATCGCGCCGGCGCGCATGCCGTGTACTTCCGGCGCTACGTCTCGCCGGGCCGCGTGTTCCGGTCGCACAGCTGGTGGCTCGCGAAGTGGTGGACGTGGAACTTCGACCGGCAGCTTCAAGGCGACGGGGTGAACGGGAACGTGTTCTTCACCCTGCTGAACTACTGGGAATTCGGCGCCAGCGGCAGCGTCCGCCGCCGCGTGCAAGACGACCGGCTCACGCGCGGCGGGCCCACGGCGATGCAGCCCCGCGGGGCGACGCTGAACCTGAACGTCAGCACCGATCGCCGGCGCCCGCTCTCGCTGCAAGCCTTCGCGAGCCGCTCGGTGAACGAGGCGGGCGGCCGCACGCTCTCCGCGAGCCTCACGCTGAGCTTCAAGCCATCGTCGATGCTGACGATCTCGACCGGGCCCGACTGGAGCCGATCGCGCACGATCGCACAATACGTCCGCACGGTCGAGGACTCAGCGGCGACGGCCACCTATGGCGAGCGGGACGTGTTCGGGCTGCTCGACCAGACCCAGCTCACGCTCACGACGCGCGTGAACGTGATCCTGTCGCCGAAGGTGTCGCTGCAGGTGTTCATGCAGCCGCTGCTGGCCACCGGGGCGTACGGCGGGTTCAAGGAGCTGGCGGCGCCGCGCACATACGACTTCTTCGAGTACGGCCGCGACGGCGGAACGATCGCGTCCGGCGCGGACGGCTACGTCGTCGATCCGGACGCCGGCGGCCCGGCGCCGGAGTTCACCTTCGAGAACCCCGACTTCAACTTCAAGTCCCTGCGGCTGAACGCCGTGTTCCGCTGGGAGCTCAAGCCCGGCACCAACGTCTACGCCGTCTGGACCCGGCAACAGGTGGACCAGTCGAACCCGGGGGATTTCTCCCTCGGGCGGGACGCCGCCGCCCTTTTCGGCGCGCCGGGCGACGACGTGGTGCTCGTGAAGTTCGCGTATTGGATAGGACGTTAGTACCTCGTAGCTACGTTTTGGTAGGCACTTAGAGACATCTCAACAAGATTGTTGAATCTGCGGCCAGGCGCGGGCGGCGTCTCGCGCATTTTTCCCAATGTTTCCGGCGGGCGATGAACCGGTGGGTGGAACCCGGTTTGCTACACGCCGTACATGGCTTCGAGCGCCTCAGTGCGGACCGACACGGTGGACGCGCACGCGGGCGAAGTCCGCAAGCTGTCCACCCTGCTCGAGATCAGCCAGGCGCTCCTCACCGAGCGCTTCTTCAAGGACGGCCTGCGCAAGGCCCTGGACATCCTCGGGCGCCACCACGACGCCGTCCGCAGCATGGTGCTGCTCCTCAACGAGCGCACGGGCGACGTCGAGCTCGAGGCCGCGGCGGGGGCGATCGACACCGGCCGGCGGGTGCGGTACCGGCCGGGCGAGGGCGTCACCGGGCAGGTGATCGCGAGCGGCAAGCCCGCGATCGTGCCGCAGGTGAGCCGCGAGCCGTCGTTCCTCAACCGCGCCGCCACCCGGCAGGAGCTCGCCACGTCCGAGCTCACGTACGTCGCCGCCCCGATCTCGCTCGACGGCGAGACCGTGGGGGCGATCGGCGTGGACCTGCCGTTCAAGCCCGATCGCGACTACCAGCGCACGGCGAAGTTCCTCGGCGTGGTCGGCTCGATGATCGCGCAGGGGCTGAAGGTGCACCGGCTCATCGAGGCGGACCGGCAGCAGCTCGTCGACGAGAACGCGCACCTGCGCGAGGAACTGAAGTCGCGCTACGACTTCTCGAGCCTCGTCGGCACCAGCGGCCCGATGCGCCGGGTCTACGAGCAGGTGGCGCAGGTGGCCCGCGCGACCACGACGGTGCTGCTGCGCGGCGAATCGGGCACCGGCAAGGAGCTCGTCGCCCACGCCCTGCACTACAACTCGCCGCGGGCCAAGAAGCCGTTCGTGAAGGTGAGCTGCGCGGCGCTGCCGCAGGAGCTGATCGAGTCGGAGCTGTTCGGCTATGAGAAGGGCGCCTTCACGGGCGCCGCGACCCAAAAGAAGGGGCGCTTCGAACTGGCCGAGGGCGGCACGCTCTTTCTTGATGAGATCGGCGACCTGAACCCCTCGACCCAGGTGAAGCTCCTCCGCGCCCTCCAGGAGCGGGAATTCGAGCGTCTCGGCGGCACCCAGACGATCAAAGTCGACCTCCGCCTGGTGGCGGCGACGAACAAGGACCTCGAAAAGGCGATCGCCGCGGGCGACTTCCGCGAGGATCTCTACTACCGCCTGAATGTCTTCACGATCTTCCTGCCGCCCCTGCGCGAGCGGAAGCCCGACATCCTGCTGCTGGCCAACTACTTCCTCGAAAAGTTCTCGCGGGAACACGGCAAGCACGTGAAGCGCATCTCGACGCCCGCGATCGACATGCTGATGGCCTACCACTGGCCGGGCAACGTTCGCGAGCTCGAGAACGTCCTCGAGCGCGCCGTCGTCGTGTGCGATGCGCGCGTCATCCACGCGCATCACCTCCCGCCCACGCTCCAGACCGCCGAGGCCTCGGGCACCGCCGTCTCGACGACGCTCCAGGACATGCTCGAGGCGTACGAGCGCGACATCCTGCAGGACGCGCTCAAGAGCGCGCGCGGCAACCGCGCGAAGGCCGCGCGGCTGGTCGGCACGAGCGAGCGCATCTTCAACTACCGCGTGCGTCAGTACGGCATCGACTGGCGCCGGTTCAAGCCCTAAGAGCGCCTTCTCTCTCTGTAGCGCTTCGGTGCTTCGTGCTTCGTCCCTGGTGCCTGGTCCGTTCCTGGGCCTTCGTTCCTGGTCCGTGCCTGACGGCGCCCTAGGGACCAAGGCCCGAGGCACCAAGCACCAGGGACCGTCGGCTACACGGAATCGAAAAGGTCTCTGGCCCGCCCCGGACGCCGATCCCAGGACCCATACCTTGACCTTCGACACATCACGGGTGTATATGTCGAAGACGGAGGTGTCATGCCCCTTCCCGTTCCCGATCTGCCGCAAGGCACGCTCGATCTGCTCGTCCTGAAGATCCTGGCGCCGGGCCCGCTCCACGGATACGCCGTCGCGCAGCGGCTCCAGCAGGTGTCGAAGGACGCCGTGCAGGTGCAGCAGGGATCGCTCTACCCCGCCCTCCACCGCCTCGAGCGGCGCGGCCTGCTCGCCGCGGAATGGAAGACGTCCGACACCGGGCGCGACGCCAAGTTTTACCGGCTCACCCGGAAGGGACGTGTCGAGCTCGAGCGGGAAGTCGAGAGCTGGCGGCGGCTCACCACCGCCGTCGGCCTGATCCTTCGGTCGGCGGAGTAAGCCGATGGCCTGGCTTCCTTTCGGCCGCGGCGCCCGCCGGGAGCGGCAGCTCGACGCCGAGCTGCGCGAACACTTCGACCGCCTCGTCCGCGACGGTCTGGCCGACGGCCTGAGCGAAACTGACGCCAGACGACGCGCGACCCTCGCGTTCGGCGGCCTGGAACAGGCCAAGGACGCGTGCCGCGACGAGCAGCGGCTCGCGCTCCTCGACACGTTCTGGCAGGACGCCCGCTACGCCGTGAGGGGCTGGCGCCGCAGCCCGGGCTTCACCCTCGCCGTCGTGCTGACGCTCGCGCTCGGCATCGGCGCCACCACGGCCATCTTCAGCATCGTCGATGGCGTGCTCCTGCGCGCGGCGCCGGTCGCGAGCCTGGATCGCCTCGTCATGCTGTGGGAAACGGACCGCAGCAGCCAGACGACGCGCGAGCCGGGGTCGGTGCCCGACTTCCTGGATTACCGCGAGCAGGCGCGGACGCTCGACGGCGTGGCCGCCTTCACCGCCGGCGAAGTGAACCTCACGCCCGCCGACGGCGATCCGGTCCGCGTCGCGTCGCTGCAGGTCACGCACGACCTGCTCCCGCTCCTCGGCGTCGCGCCCCTCGCGGGCCGCCGCTTCACGGAGGCAGATGACGCGATCGGCGGACCGCCGATCGCCGTGATCAGCGAGCGCCTGTGGGCCTCGGCGTTCAACCGGGATCCCGGCGCGATCGGCCGGGATCTGCGGCTGAACGAGCGGCCGTACACAATTGTCGGAGTTGTGCCGCAGTCCGCCGATTTTGGCGTGCTGCAGATCCTGTCGGCGGCCGCGTATGCGCGCGGGTTCGCCGACCGCGGCGAGCGGACACGCGTGGACGTCTGGTTTCCGCTGCGCCCGGACCCGGCGGTCCTGCCGAGGTCGACGCACCCGATCCTGATGGCGGGCCGCCTGGCGCCCGGCGCGACCGTGGAGTCGGCCCAGCAGGAGCTCGCCGCGATGTCCGCCGATCTCGAGCGGAAATATCCGGAGAACGAAGCGCGCGGCGTGCACATCGAGCCGATGGACGCCGTGGTGCTCGGACCGGTGCGCCCGATGCTCTACCTCCTGCTGTCGGCGGTCGCGCTGGTGCTGCTCGTCGCGTGCGTCAACGTCGCCGGGCTGCTGCTCGCCCGCGGCGCGGCGCGCGGCCAGGAGATCGCGGTGCGGCGGGCCCTCGGCGCGGGCCGCGGCCGCCTGCTGCGCCAGTTCCTCGCCGAGACGCTCCTGCTCTGCGCCGGCGCCGCCGCGATCGGCGTGGCGCTGGCGCGGGCCGGCCTGGAGGCGCTGCTGAGGTTCGCGCCGGCCGACATCCCGCGCCTCGACACCGTCACGCTCGATCTGCGCGTGCTGGCGGTCGCGCTGGGCGCGACCCTCGCGATCGCGATCGTCTTCGCGATCGTGCCCGCCATCCAGGCGCGCGGCCAGGCGGTCCAGCCGATGCTGCGCGCGGGAGCGCGGAGCACGTCGACGCCAGCGCGCCGCCGCGCGCGGGCGGCCCTCGTCGTCGCGGAGCTCGCGCTCGCGGTCATGCTGGTCGCGGGCGCCGGACTCCTGATCCGGAGCTTCTGGAACCTGCTCGCTGTGGATCCGGGCTTCAACACGGCCAGCGTGCTCAAGGCCGAGTACCAGCTCCCGGAGGCGCGCTATCCGATCGGGCGCGGCGCCACCGGCTTTCCGGTCTCGCCTCCGCAGCGCGCGTTCACGACGGCGCTCCTCGCGCGCGCGAGCGCGCTCCCGGGCGTCGCGTCGGCCGCCGTCGCCGCCAACCATCCGCTCGACCCGGGCTTCACCAACTCGATCCGCGTCGTCGGGCGCGAGGCCGAGGGGCGCGGCTGGCCGGAAGTCTCGATGCGGCTGGTCACGCCGGAGTACTTCGCGACGGCCGGCGTGGCGCTCCGCGAAGGGCGTCTCTACCAGGACGCCGACACGTCGCCCGTGTGCCTGCTGAACGAGGCGGCGGTCCGGATGTACTACCAGGGACACGACCCCGTGCCGTCGCGGATCCGCGTCTGGGGCACCGCCTGGACGGTCCTCGGCATCGTGTCGGACGAGAAGTTCCAGGGCCTCGGCCGCCCGGACCCGCCCGCGATGTACGTGCCGTTGGCGCAGGTGCCGATGGCGAACGGCACGCTGCTGGTGCGCACCGCGGGCGACCCGGCCGTGCTCGCCGCAAGCGTCCGGTCGGTGATTCGGCAGCTCGACCCGCAGCTCGCCGTGTTCGGCCTCGAGACGCTCGACCGCACGCTGCTGCGATCGATCTCCCAGCGGCAGTTCGCGATGATCCTGATCACCTTCTTCGGCGGCCTGGCGCTGCTGCTGGCGGCGATCGGCGTGCACGGGATGTTGAGCTACGACGTGCTGCAGCGGCGGCGTGAGATCGGGATCCGGCTCGCGCTCGGCGCGCAGCCGAGCGGCATCCTGCGCCTCGTGGTCGGCCAGGGCCTGGCGCTGACGCTCGTCGCACTCGTCGCGGGCCTCGCGGGCGCGTTTGCGCTGACGCGGTTCCTGTCGACGCTGCTCTTCGCCGTCGGGCCGAACGATCCGGTGACGCTCTCCGCGGCGGCAGGGATCCTGACGATTGTCGCGCTCGGGGCCACGGCGTGGCCCGCGTGGCGCGCCGCCCGGATCGATCCGGTGGGCACGCTCAGGAGCGACGACTAGGTCCCTCGTCCGGTTCCGGGTGCCGCTCCAGCCAGCGGCACCACCAGTAGGCGGCGGCCACCGCCACCAGGAACGCCGCCGGCCACGGCGCCACCGCGATGAACGCCGCCGACAGGCCGACGGCCGCGACCGATCCCGAGAGCGCGGCGATCCTCGCCGCGCGAACAGTCATCCCCATCACATCCTCTGTCTTGCAGCGTAGGGTGCGGGGAATTACGAAGTCCTAAGTTTTCCATGAGAACTTCGGCGCCGCGACGACACGGGGTTTGACGCGGCGGGAGGCCGCGGATACGCTCGATCCGTTCATGCGGCGTCTCGCCCTTGCGGGCCGGATCACAGCCTCCACACTCGGGGTCGCGGCGATCACCGCCGTCTACTCTCTCGTTCTCCCTGCCAAGCCGGCGACGGTCGCGCTGAGCTATCTCGTCTCGATCCTGTTCATCGCGACCGGGCTGGGGCATCGCCGAAGCGACCGTGGCCTCGCTCCTGGCGTTTGCCTGCTTCAACTACTTCTTCCTGCCGCCGACCGGCACGTGGACGATTGCCGACCGCCAGGACTGGGTCGCGCTGCTGGCGTTTCTCGTGACGGCGATCGTCGCCAGCCAGCTGTCGGGACGGGCGCGGCAGCGCGCGAAGGACGCGCTCGCGCGACGAGCGGATCTCGAGCGGCTGTACGCGCTCAGCCGCGCCCTGCTCCTCTCCGACACCGGCGCGTCCGGGCTGGACGTGATCACCCATCGCATCGCCGAAGCGTTCGGGATGGCGGGCGTGGCCCTCTACGACCACCGCGCGGGCATCCTCTCGCGAGCCGGCCAGGCGGACCTGCCCGAGATCGAGCGGACGCTCGTCGAGATCGCGCGCCGAGGCGTGCAGGTCCGGGACGAATCGGGCGCGATCGTCATGCCGCTGCGCCTCGGGGGCGCGCCGATTGGCGCGCTCGCGCTTCTGGGCGGAGCGCCCGGCGATACGGTGCTGCAGTCGATCGCCAACCTCGCGGCCATCGCCCTGGAGCGCGCGCACGGCCGCGACGCCGCGGCACGCGCCGAGGCCGCGCGGGCACAGCAGCGAGCTGCGAGCGGCCGTGCTGGACGCGGTGGCTCACGAGTTCAAGACGCCACTGACGTCCATCAAGGCGGCGGCGACCGAGCTCGCCGACGCCGTCCCGCCGTCGGCGCGCGAGCTCGTGGACATCGTGCGACGAAGAAACCGACCGGCTCGCAGGCGCTCGTCACCGACGCGGTGCAGATGCTGCGGATCGATGCGGGCGACGTTCGCCGTGCATCGAGAGCGCCACGAGCTCGCCACGCTGGTCGCCGCGGCCCTGCGCGAGGTGCGCCCGAGGCTCGATGGCCACCGGTTCGCCAACCTCGTGCCGCCGGGCACGACCGTGGACGCCGACGGCAAGCTCCTGGGCCTCGCGCTGCGGCAGCTCCTGGACAACGCCGCCAAGTACTCGCCGGCCGGCTCGGACGATCGCGGTGAGCGCCTCGGCGAACGCCCATGTCGAGATCGTCGTGCGCAACTCCGGGTCGGCGATATCCGAACCCGAACAGCCCCGCTCTTCGAGCGCTTCTACCGGGGCGTCCAGGCGCGGCTGGTGCCGGGCACCGGCATCGGCCTCTCCATCGTCCGGCAGATCGCCCAGGCGCACGGCGGGACCGTGCGGGTCGACGAGCAGCCCGGACGCCGGCACGGCATTCATCCTGTCGCTGCCACGCGAGGCCGCCGCATGAGCGCGGGCCGCATTCTCGTCGTGGACGACGATCCGCAGATCCGGCGGGTGATGCGCGTGGCGCTCACGCGTCAGGGCTACGAGGTGGACGATGCGAAGAGCGGCGAGGAGGCGCTCGAGCGGCTGCGGGAGCCGCGGTTCGACCTGGTGCTGCTCGACATGAACATGCCGGGCATGGGCGGGCTCGAGGCCTGCAGCACATCCGCGAGCGCTCCGAGATCGCGATCATCATGCTGACCGTGCGGGACACCGAGGCGGACAAGGTCTCGGCGCTCGATGCCGGCGCCGACGACTACGTCACGAAGCCCTTCAACACGCCCGAGCTGCTGGCGCGGATCCGCGCGGCGCTTGCGGCGGACGCCCAGCGCGCACGGACTGCCCACGGGGCGCCTCGACCTGCCGGCGGTCGAGATCGACTTCGACGCCCGGCAGGTCACGCGAGGCCGCCGGCGCTCCGCCTGACGCCGAAGGAGTTCGACCTGCTCCGCTTCCTGGTCGGCGCATGCGAACAAGGTCGTCACGCATCGCGAGATCCTGCAGGCGGTCTGGGGGCCGGACTACGGCGAGGAAGTCGACTACCTGCGGGTCGTCGTCAATCAACTGCGGAAGAAGATCGAGGCACAACCCTCCAAACCGGTCCACATCCTGACGGAGCCCTGGGTCGGGTACCGCTTCCAGCTCTCGGAGCCGGGGACGGCACAGAAATCGTAAGACCGGCCTAACGCCTTCCTAATGCCCGGGCCCCTATACTGTGTCCGTGATGTTGACGATCGGCATGATCGCGCTCGGCGTGGCGACGTTCGCGGCGCTTCTCGGGTTCGTCGTGCTGTGCGATCGCGTCTAGCGGGGCGTATCGGCTGAATGAGTACCCGAGGCAATGAACCACAGAGACGCAGAGGCTCGAAGGATCGCGACGTCGAACGATCCGGACACACAAGGCGGCAGGCGCGGGACACGGGCCTTGCGTGACCGGATCGTTCGTCCTCGCAGGCGCCGCAGATGCGGCGCCGACGACCGGCAACTCTCGGGCCTCGGTGTCTCCGTGCCTCTGTGGTTGGTATCGAAATCCGGTTCATCGAATTGGCAGTACTTCAGCGAGCGCGGTCTAAAGGAGTCCGTATGGGGATCCTGTCACTGGTCTTGAGCGTCGCGGCGGCGGCGTATCTCGTCTACGCGATGCTGCGGCCCGAGCGGTTCTGAGGTCCGTCATGAGCACCGAATATCTCGCCGTCGGCTTCACGATTCTGTTCACGATCGTCACGAGCATGCCGCTCGGGCGGTACATGGCCCGGGTGTTCACCGGGCAGCGCACCTTGCTCGATCCCGATGCTTCGTGCCGATCGAGCGGCTGCGTGCTGCGGCTGACCGGCGTCGACCCGAACGAGGAGCAGGACTGGAAGCAGTACTCGCGTCTCGCTGCTGATCTCGAACGTCGTCATGTGGCTGGCGACGTTCGCGATCGTGTCGCTGCAGCGGGTGCTGCCGCTCAATCCCGACGGCATCGCGAACATGGAGCCGACGCTGGCGTTCAACACGATCTCGAGCTTCACGACGAACACGAACCTGCAGCACTACAGCGGCGAGACGGGCCTCTCGTACCTCTCGCAGATGTTCGTCGATCACGTTCCTGCAGTTCGTGACCGCCGCCACCGGCATGGCGGCGTGCATCGCGATCATTCGCGCGCTGGCGCGGCAACCGGCTCGACGCACGATCGGCAACTTCTACGTGGACCTGACGCGCGCCACCGTCCGCGTGCTGCTGCCGCTGGCGCTCCTCGTCGGTGCGATCCTGATGTGGCAGGGCACGCCGCATGACGTTCGAGGGCGCGGCGCACGGCGACGACCGTCGAGGGCGCGGAGCAGACGATCGCGCGCGGCGTGGCGGCGCCGATGGTGGCGATCAAGCAGCTCGGCACCAACGGCGGCGGCTACTTCGGGCCGAACTCGACGCATCCCGTACGAGAACCCGACGCCGCTCTCGAACTTCGTCGAGACGTGGTCGATCCTCGTCATCCCGATGGCGCATGGTCTGGACGCTCGGCGTACATGGTCGGCCGCCGGCGCTTCGCCGTCGTCGTCTTCGCGATGATGCTGGCGCTCTACCTGCCGATGGTGACGTTCGCCGTCGCGCAGGAGGCCGCGCGGCAATCCGGCGATCGCCCGCGATGGGCGTCGACCAGTCCACCGGATCGATGGAGGGCAAGGAAGTGCGCTTCGGCGCCGGCCTGTCGGCGCTTGGGCGCGTCACCACGACGGTGACGTCGAACGGCTCGGTCAACGCGATGCACGACTCGCTGACGCCGCTCGGCGGGCTGATGCCGATGGTCGGCATGTGGCTCAACAACATCTTCGGCGGCGTCGGCGTCGGCTTCATCAACATGCTGATCTTCATCATCGTCGCGGTGTTCGTCGCCGGGCATGATGATCGGCCGCACGCCCGAGTTCCTGGGCAAGAAGGTCGAGGCCAAGGAGATGAAGCTGGCGAGCCTCGCGCTGCTGTGGCATCCGCTGCGCGATCCTGGTCGGGCACGGCGATCGCCTGCTACGTCTGGGCGCACGACCGCGCGATCCCGGACACCGCGCTCGGCTGGCTGCAAGAACCCGGGCCCGCACGGCTTCTCCGAGATGCTCTACGAGTTCCGCTCGGCCGCCGCCAACAACGGGTCGGGCTTCGAGGGGCTCGGCGACAACACGCCGTTCTGGAACATCTCGACCGGCCTGGTGATGCTGCTCTCGCGCTACATCCCGATCATCGCGCCGCTGGCGCTGGCCGGCGTCGCTTGGCGGCCAAGCCGGCGGCGCCGGAGACGGCCGGGTCGCTCCGCGCCGACAGCGCGACGTTCGGCTTCACGCTGTGGGCCGTGGTCGTCATTCTCGGCCTGCTGATGTTCATGCCGGTCGCCGTGCTCGGCCCGATCGCCGAGCACCTGGCGCTGAGGTAGGAGGCGACCCATGCTGCACGCGAAATCAAGCGAGGCGTCCTGTTCACGGTCGTCACGATGGTGCTGTTCGGCGGCGTCTACCACGTGCGTCCTGTGGGGCGTCGGCCGCGTCGCTGTTCCCGTCGCAGGCCGAGGGCAGCCTGATTCGGCGCGCGGACGGCACCGTCGTCGGCTCGCGGCTCATCGCGCAGAAGTTCACCCGGCCGGAGTACTTCCATCCGCGGCCGTCGGCCGTGGACTACAACGCCGCCTCGACCGGCGGCACGCAACTACGGGCCGTCGAATCCCGACCATCTCAAGGCGGTGCGGGAGCGGCTGGACGCGGTGATCGCAGCTCGAAGGCGTCGCCGCCGGCGCAGGTGCCGTCGGAGATGGTGACGGCGAGCGGCGGCGGCCTGGATCCGCACATCCCGCCGAACGCCGCCGAGCTGCAGGCGCCGCGCGTGGCCGCGGCCCGGCGGCGTGCCGGTCGATCGCGTGCGGGAGCTCGTTCGCGCGCACACCGAGCCGCCGGCGTTCGGGCTTCTTCGGGCGGGCGCGCGTCAACGTGCTCGAGCTGAATCTCGCGCTCGACGAGACGTTCGGACCGCCGAGTCGCCGCGGAGCCAGGTAGTCAGGACACGCTCATGTCAGAACACGCGCACGGATCTCGATCTGGGACCCGGCCATCATCCGGCAGGCGGTCGTCGACTCGTTCCGCAAGCTCGATCCGCGGATCCAGGTCAAGAATCCGGTGATGTTCATCGTCGAGGTCGGCAGCCTGATCACGACGATCATCTTCGTGCAGGAACTGATCGACCGGCAACGGGCCAGCCGCTCTTCACCGGGCAGGTCGCCGTTCTGGCTCTGGTTCACGGTGCTCTTCGCGAACTTCGCCGAGGCGATGGCCGAGGGGCGCGGCAAGGCGCAGGCGGACACGCTGCGGAAGAGCGCGGACCGAGACCGTCGGCCAACCGCGTCGACGCGGACGGACAGCGTCGAGACGGTGCCGGCCGCGAGCTCGCGCAGGGCGACCTCGTGCTGCGTCGAGGCGGGCGAGCTCATTCCCGGCGACGGCGAGATCGTCGAGGGCGTGGCGTCGCGTGGACGAGTCGGCGATCACCGGCGAGTCGGCGCCCGTCATCCGCGAGTCCGGCGGCGACCGATCGGCCGTCACCGGCGGCACGCGCGTCATCTCCGACTGGATCAACGTGCAGCATCACCTCCGAACCCGGGCGACACGTTCCTCGACCGGATGATCGCGCTCGTCGAAGGCGCCGAGCGCCAGAAGACGCCGAACGAGATCGCGCTGAACATCCTGCTGGCGGTGCTGACGCTGGTCTTCCTCCTGGTCGTCGTGACGCTGCAGCCGTTCGCCTACTACGCCGGCACGGCGATTCCGATGCCGGTGCTGATCGCGCTGCTCGTCTGCCTGATTCCGACGACGATCGGCGCGCTCATCTCGGCGATCGGCATCGCCGGCATGGATCGGCTCGTGCAGCACAACGTGCTGGCGATGTCGGGCCGCGCGGTCGAGGCGGCCGGCGACGTCGACACGCTGCTGCTCGACAAGACCGGCACCATCACGCTCGGCAACCGCCAGGCCGCCGAGTTTCGTCCCGTGCCGCGGCGTCACCGAGGCCGAGCTGGCCGACGCCGCCCAGCTCGCCTCGCTGGCCGACGAGACGCCGGAAGGGCGGTCGATCGTCGTGCTGGCGAAGGAGCAGTATCGGCATCCGCGGGCCGCGAGCTCGGCGCGACGAGGCGCCGTGTTCGTGCCGTTCTCGGCGCAGACGCGGATGTCGGGCGTCGACCTCGACGGCCGCGAGATCCGCAAGGGCGCCGCCGACGCCATTCCGCAGTACGTCGCGAGCGACGGCGGCACGGTGCCGCCCGAGACTGCAGGCGATCGTCGACGCGATCGCGCGCATCGGGCGGCACGCCGCTGGTCGTCGCCGAGAGCGGCCGCGCCGCTCGGCGTCGTGCACCTGAAGGACATCGTCAAGGGCGGCATGCGCGAGCGGTTCGCGCACCTGCGCGCGATGGGCATCCGGACCGTCATGATCACCGGCGACAACCCGCTCACCGCCGCCGCCATCGCCGCGGAGGCCGGCGTGGACGACTTCCTGGCGCGAGGCGACGCCCGAGGACAAGCTGGCGCTCATCAAGCAGCGAGCAGGCGCGAGGGCAAGCTGGTGGCGATGACCGGCGACGGCACCAACGACGCGCCGGCGCTGGCGCAGGCCGACGTCGGCGTCGCGATGAACACCGGCACCACGGCCGCCAAGGAGGCCGGCAACATGGTCGACCTCGACTCGAATCCGACCAAGCTCATCGAGATCGTCGAGATCGGCAAGCAGCTCCTGATGACGCGCGGCGCGCTGACGACGTTCTCGATCGCCAACGACGTGGCGAAGTACTTCGCCATCATTCCGGCGATGTTCATCCTCGCGTTCCCGCAGCTCGCGCGTGCTCAACGTCATGCGGCTGGCGACGCCGCAGTCGGCGATCCTCTCGGCCGTGATCTTCAACGCGGTCATCATCATCGCCCTGATCCCGCTGGCGCTGCAGCGGCATCCCCTACAGGCCGCTCGGCGCGGCGGCGATTCTGCGCCGCAATATGCTGATCTACGGCGTCGGCGGCGTCGCTGCTGCCGTTCGTCGGCATCAAGGCGATCGACCTCCTGCTCGTGGCGGTCGGCCTGGCGTGAGCTGCGTGCTCGAATCGAGACTCGTCCACGTCATGGGCTCCCAGGGCCTCCGACCGCCCGACCGGCCGCGACCCCGAGGCGCTCCTCCGCCAGCTGCAGGCCGAGGAGCGCGCGGCGCAGCGCGGCCAGCTCAAGATCTTTCTCGGCTACGCCTCCGGCGTCGGCAAGTCGTTCCGGCTGTTCGACGAGGGCGCGCCGGCGCGAGCGCGCGGCGAGGACGTCGTGATCGCCGCCATGCAGCCGGAGGTCGCCCGACGGCGTGCGCGCAGGTCACGCGCGACTCGAGGTCGATCCCGACGCGCGACGGTCGGACGGGGTGCCCGTCGTCGACGTCGACGGCCGTGCTGGCGCGCCGCCCCGGCGTCTGCCTCGTCGACGGCCTGGCCTACGACAATCCGCCCGGCAGCCGCCACGCGAAGCGGTACGAGGACGTCGAGGAGCTCGTCGAGCGCGGCATCTCGGTGCTGACCTCGATCAACCTGGAGTACATCGCCGAGCAGCAGGCGTTCGTGCGCGGCGTGCACGGGCGGCGCGCCGGCCGAGACGGTGCCGCAGGCCTTCATCGCATCGCGCCGACGAGGTCGTCGTCGTCGACGCGCCGCCGGAGACCGTGCTGGCGGAGCACGACCACGACGGCCTCGCGCTGCCGCAGCTGCTCAGCAGCTGTCGCGGCTCCGCGAGCGCGCGCTGCTGCTCACCGCGGACGTGGTCGATCGGCAGCTCGAGGCGTACCTCGAGCTCCACGGCATCGAGTCGTCCTGGGGCACGCAGGAGCGGATTCTCGTGTGCATGACGCCGCGAGCCAACGCCGCCGCGATGCTGGCCAGCGGCCGCCGCAACGCCGACCGGTTCCACGGCGAGCTGTTCGCCATCTACGTCAACCAGCCGGACCTGACGCCGCGAGGACCGATCGCGATCGAGCGCAACGTGATGCTGGCGCGCGCGCAGCAGCGCGCACGTCGACATCGCTCGACGGCACGCGACCCGATCGGCGGCGATCCTCGACTACGCCGGCGAGCACGGCATCACGCAGCTCTTCGTCGGGCCACAACCTCCGGCGACGCTGGCGCACCCGCCTCAGCGGCAGCCCGCTCGATCGGCTCATTCGCGACGCCGAAGGCATCGACGTCCGCGTCTTCCCGCACTGCACGTGGCCGCGAACCCACGGCGCGCGGGCGGCTGAAGATCTTCCTGGGCTACGCCGCCGGCGTCGGCAAGACGTACCAGATGCTGACCGAGGCCCAGCGAGCTGAAGGCGCGACGGCGTCGACGTGGTCATCGGCTACTTCGAGCCGCACGGCCGCAGGACACGATGGCGCTGACCGGGGGCTCGAGACGGTGCCGCGGCGCGGCGTCGAGTACCGCGGCGTCGTCGTTCGAGGAGATGGACACGGACGCCGTCCTGCGGCGCCGGCCCGCACGTGGCGGTCGTGGACGAGTTTCCGCACACGAACGTGCCGGGCTCGGCCGCGCGCGAAGCGATGGGAGGACGTGCACGTGCTGCTCGACGCCGGCATCGACGTGCTGACGACGATGAACGTGCAGCACCTCGAGAGCCTGAACGATCAGATCTGGCAGAGCACCGGCGTCCGGGTGCGCGAGACGATTCCGGACTGGGTCGTCAAGCAGGCCGACGAGGTCGTGATGGTGGATCTCACGCCGCGCGCCCTGCTCAACCGCCTCGAGCGCGGCGTCGTCTATCCGCCGGACCGCGCGACGCGCCGCGCTGCAGAACTTCTTCAAGGAGCCGACGCTGGTCGCGCTGCGCGAGCTGGCGATGCGCCAGACCGCGTACGCCGTCGAGACGCCGGCAGCCGACGACGAGCCGCGCGGCGGAGCCGGAGCCGCGCGCCGCGCGTCAGCCGCCGCGCGACCGGCTGCTGCTCCTGATGATCGACCCGGACCCGGCCAGCGCCGCGCTCATCCGCCGCGGCCGGCGTGTGGCCGACTATCTGCAGCGCCGAGTGCCTCGCCGTGTACGTCTCGAAGCACCGGCGGACCTCGACGAGCTGCCGGCCGGACGAGCGCGACGCGCTGCAGCGGCAGCTGAACTTCGCGCGCGGGCCTCCAGATCGAGACGCGGATCCTCCAGGGCGACGACGTCGCGGACACGCTCGTGCACACTTCGCGCGCTGCAACGGCATCACGCAGATCTTCATCTCCCGGCGGAAGGAACGCACCACGCGATCGTGGTTCCGGGAGGGTCTTGTCCAGCGGATCGTGAGCCTGGCGCACGACATGCAGGTCACGGTCGTCGCCGACCGCTCGCGCCGCCAGGGATGACGTCCGCTCAGTGCGTGAGGTGATACGGCACGCTGGTCACGATCGTGTTCGGCCGGAACAGCAGCGCGCCCTTGATGAGCAGCGCGCGCTGGTTGTGGAAGAGGTGATGCCACCACCGCGCCGGCACGAACTCCGGCAGGACGACGGTGACGTAGTCGTCGGGTCGCGCGGGCGTGCAGCCCGTCGATGTACTCGAGCAGCGGCTCCATCAGCGAGCGGTAGGGTGACTCGAGCACCACGAGCGGGACGCCCTGCGCCCCACTCGCTCCACAGCGCTCCGCAGCTCCGCCGTCGCCGCCGGGTCGACGTCGACGTAGACGGCGCGGACGTCGTCCGAGAGGCATCGCGCGTAGTCGAGCGCCTCGACGACCGCGCGCTGGAGGCCGCTGACGGGCACGAGCACGGTGTTGTGCCGCCGCATCGACGGCGTGCCAGCCGCCGCAGCGTCAGCTGCGCGGCCACGCCGTCGTAGTGGCGGCGCGTCGTCCGGAAGAACACGACGTTCAACGGAATGAGCAGCATGATGATCCAGGCGCCTTCGTGCGCCTTGGTCGCCGCCACGACGAGCAGCACGAGGCCCGTCACCGTCGCGCCGAAGCCGTTGATGGCGGCGCTGGTGCGCCAGCCCGGCGCGCGCAGGCGCCGCCAGTGCACCACCATGCCCGGCCTGCGACAGCGTGAACGACACGAAGACGCCGATCATGTAGAGCGGGATCAGCGCGTGCGTGTCGCCGCCGAAGACGACGAGCAGCACGGCCGCGAGCACGCTCAGGCCGACGATGCCGTTCGAGAACGCGAGCCGGTCGCCCTGGTTCATGAACTGGCGCGGGACGTACCGATCGCGCGCGAGGATCGACGCCAGCCGCGGGAAGTCCGCGTAGGCGGTGTTCGCCGCCAGCACCAGGATCAGCATCGTCGCGCCCTGGACCGCGTAGTACGGCACGCCGCGCGAGCCGAAGACGCCGCGCGCGAGCTGCGAGACGACCGTCTCCTGCTCGCTCGGCAGAATGTGATACGCGTGCGCGAGGAGCGTGATGCCGAGGAACATCGTGATCGACAGCACGACCATCGTCACCATCGTCGCCGCGGCGTTCTTCGACTCGGGCGGCTTGAAGGCCGGCACGCCGTTCGACACGGCTTCCACGCCGGTCATGGCCGTGCAGCCGTTCGAAAACGCCGTCAGCAGCAGGAAGAGCGTGAGCGGCTGGCCGGTGGACGCGAGCGGCGCCGCCGTCTCGATCGGCGCCACGCCGCCGGTGAGCACCCGCCACGCGCCGACGCCGACGAGCGCGAGGATCGTGACGACGAAGAAGTACGTCGGCGCGGCGAAGATGCGGCCCGATTCGCGGATGCCGCGCAGGTTGCCGATCATCAGGAGTGCGACGAAGACCAGCGCCAGTTCCACGCGGTTCGCGTGCCAGGCCGGAAACGCCGACGTGATCGCCGCCACGCCCGCCGCGATGCTGACCGCCACGGTGAGGACGTAGTCGATGAGCAGCGACGAGGCGGCCACGAGCGCCGGCAGATCGCCGAGGTTCTCCTTCGACGACGATGTACGCGCCGCCGCCGTTCGGGTACGCGTGAATGGTCTGCCGGTACGAGAAGACGACGATCGCGAGGATCGCGGCGATGATCAGCGCGATGGGGCTGACGAGGCCGAGCGCGCCGGCCCCGCCGACGAGCACCAGGACGCGCAGGATCTCCTCGGTCGCGTAGGCGACCGAGGAGAGCGGATCCGAGGACAGGACCGCGAGCCCGGTGAGCCGGGACAGCCGCTCGTGGTGCGCGAGGTGCGAGGGGATCGGCTTGCCGACGACAAGCCGCTTGAGCTGCGTGAACGGACCCGCTTCGGGCACGGATGCCTCCAACGGCCGACGGGGTTAGCTGACGGGCTCGAGGTTGGAAGTCCTCTACCGGACGCGGGCCGCGCGTCCGGATTCGCCCCAGGAGCCGGCAACAGCCGGGCTCCGGTTGGGTCCCCCGCACCGCCCGGTTCCGGGCGGTCTAGGCCTTCAATGCCTTGATACTACAGCCGCCAGGCGTCCGCCGCCACGGCCTTTCAGGGACTTTTCAGGACTTCTTCAGCCGGGCCTCAGGCGCGCGCCGCTACCGTTGACCCATGGTCGATGCGGACCGGTTCAGGATCGCCGGGTTCCTGCTGCGGCAGTGGTGGCTGGTCGCGCTTGCGGGTCTGTTGCTGGTCGCGGTGATCGTGCGGCTGTGAACGCTACCCCTCGAGGAGGGGCGCGATCGCGTCGGCGAACATCTGCTTCGTGGCCATGCCCGTTCGCTTGGTGACGACGTAGCCCTGCTTGTCCAGGATGACCGACGTCGGCAGGCCGACGAACGGCCCGTAGGCCGCCTCGACATCCTGCCAATCGTTGCCGTCGAGGATCGGGTACGTCATCTTGAACTCGTCGACGAAGCGCGGCAGTTTCTCGTCGATCGGATCCATCACGACGATGCCGACGACGGCGAGGTCGGCGGGGTGCTCGGCCTGGAGCGCGAGCAGATCGGGAATCTCGACGCGGCAGGGGCCGCACCAGGTCGCCCAGAAGTTCAGGATCACGACCTTCCCCTTGAACGACGCCAGCGGCACCTTCACGCCGTGCACGTCGGTGAGGACGAGACCGTCCATTCCGGGCGCCGGGATCGGCGCCGGCGCGTCCGACGCGACCGGCGGCGCCGGCGCGACGTCTTTTCCGACGCGAATGAAGACGAACGCGGCGATCACGATGCCCGCCGAGGCCGCCGTCACGATCCAGTCGGTCCGGGTCATATCCTCATTCTAGAAGATCGCCAGCGCGTTCACCGGAAAGCCGGTGCCACCGGTGACGGGCACGGGCGCCACCGTCAGCAGGAAGTCCCAGCGCTTGAGCCGCGCGGCCGTCTCGGCAATCACCTCGAGATCCTGGTTGTCGAAGATGTCGATGCCCATCGCGGTGATCGCGAGCGTGTGCACGGGCAGGTTGACGCCCTCGACGAGCGACGGCGTCACGTCCTGGGCGTCGTCGCTCCCGATGAAGGAGACGCCGCGGGCCTTGAGCCACGGGGCGACCGACGCGTGGTACCCGGCCTCGTTGCGGCCGACCGGCCACGGGCCGACCGCGGCGCGGCGGGCCCAGCGGCCCGTGCGCAGGAAGATGGCGTCGCCCGGCTCGACGTGCACGTTCGCGTAGCGTTCCCAGGCCTCGAGGTCCTCGACGAAGACGGGGGTGCCGGGCTCGAGGTACGGCACGTTCCGGAGGCGCGGAATGTCGATCAGCACGCCGCGGGTCACGATGCCGTCCTTCAGGTTCTGCACGCCGAGCTTCGCGCAGCCGTGCTCGGTGAGCACCTCGTCGCGCGCGTGGCCGTTGTAGGTCTGATCCTTATAGAGGATGTGGCAGAGCGCGTCGACGTGGCTGTGCGCGTAGCCGTGGTACGACACCTTGTAGGTGTCGGTCGACAGCCCGCGGTTCATCGTGTGCTCGAACGGGCTCGTGTTGTCGGCCGCGGCCTCGGTGAGCGGCGCGTGCGCGAGGCCGATCGCGATGCCCTCCGTGGCGAGCGCCAGCGCGGCGCGCCGCTTCTCGACGGTGATCAGGTTCGCGGCGCCCAGTTCGTCGTCTGCGCCCCAGCGTCCCCAGTTCTTCACCTGGTCGAACATCTGATCGAACTCCTCGGCGTTGCGCGGGAACCGCGCCGCCGAGGGGCCTGGCGTGATGAGCGGCGCATCGGCCGCGGGAGCCTGGCCCGCGAGCACGACGGCAGTGGCCGAGCCGATGGCCAGAACGGCGGCCAGCGCGAGCGGGTGGAATCGCATGGGCGGATTCTAGCTTCTTCTGGCCAACGCGAGCGCGAAGCGTCCGGGCTCGTCGATCCACGTGCCGGCGGGCTCGAACCCGGCGTCCGTCAGCAGGCGGGCAAGGGTGGCTTCGTCGTACTTGTGAGAGCTCTCCGTCCAGATGGTGTCGCCGCGCGCGAACTCGGTGACGAGCCCCGCGACCTCGACCCTGACGACCTGATCGGCGCGGGCGACCAGATGCGCCTCGACGCGCGAGACCTCGGCGTTCCAGGTCGCGCGATGCGCGAAGGCGGCGAGGTCGAAGTCGCCGCCGAGCTCGCGGTTGATCCGGGCGAGCAGATTGCGGTTGAACGCCGCGGTCACGCCAAGCGGGTCGTCGTAGGCGAGGATCAGGTCGCGCTCCGGCTTGACGAGGTCGACGCCGAGCAGCATCGTGTCGCCCGGCGCGAGCACGGCGCGCAGGCGGCCCAGGAGCGCGGCCGCCGCGCCGGCCTCGAAGTTCCCGATGTTCGAGCCGAGGAACAGCGCGAGCATCGGACCCGCCCGCTCCGCGGACGCGACCGCCTCGCGCAGGCCGGCCTCGTAGCGCGCCCGGTGCGGGACCACGGGCGACGCCACGACCGGCGCGAGCGTCAGCGCCGAGATCTCGAGCGCGCGGGGCGAGACGTCGACCACGTGCACGGCGAGGGTGTCGCGGTGCGCGGACGCCTCGAACAGCATCCGCAGCTTCTCGCCGCTGCCCGGCCCCAGCTCGACGATCGTGGCCGGCGCCGCGCGCCGCATGATCTCGCCGCCGTGGGCCGCCAGCAGGCGAAACTCCGCGCGCGTGATCGGATACCACGGCAACAGGCAAATCGCCTCGAACAGCGCCGACCCGAGCTCGTCGTAGAAATAGCGCGAGGGCAGCTCGCGCGGGCGCTTCAAGAGGCCGCAGCGCACGTCTTCCGCGAACTGCTCGGCGTCGCTCAATGGGCCCAGCGGGCTCACCGCGCGTCTCCCGCCAGGCGGAACGTGGCGTAGACGTACGGATACTGCGGCCGGAACCAGTTGCGGAACGTCGGCCGCACGAGCGCGCGCGCCGTCGCCGGCGAGGCGCCCTTCATCACGACGTGCAGGCCGTCGAAGAAGTCCGCGGAGTATTCGGGGTAGGACGGGATCGGCGAAAACCCGGGGAACGGCGCGAACGGCGTCCCCGTCCATTCCCAGCCGTTGCCGACGAGGTCGTCCACGCCCCAGGCGCTTCGTCCGGCCGGGTGGCTTCCCGCCGGCTCGGGATCCCACGCCGTGAAGTCGAACACGCCGTGCGCGGGCGTCGGCTCGGCGTCGCCCCAGGGGTAGCGCCGTTCGGTGTCCCCAGGGCCATCCGGCGTGCCGTAGGCGGCGCGCTGGAACTCGGCCTCCGTCATGAGACGCGCGCCCCGCCAGCGCGCGAACGCCAGCGCTTCGGCATAGCTCACGTACACCGGCCACGCCGGCGGGAGCGGCAGCAGGTCGAACATCCCGCGCCACCGCCACTGTCCCTCGGCGCGCTCCCAGAAACCTGGATGCGCAATCCGCTCGGTTTGCACCCAGGTCCAGTCCTCGGGCCGCCACCATCGCTCCGTCCGGTAGCCGCCGGCCTCGACGAACTCGAGGAACGCCGCGTTCGTCACGTCGTGACGCGCCACGCGGAACGCGGGCACGCGCTCGCGACGCGCCGGCTGCTCGTTGTCCCAGCTGAACGGCAGCGCGTCGCGGTCGACGCCGAGGGTCGCCGTGCCCTCCGGCACGTCGATCCACTCGTCGCGCGGCACCTCCCCCGTCGTCCGCGGCGCGTACCCGTCCGGCCGGCGCTTCATGTCGAAGGGCAGACGATGCCACATGTACAGCAGCGTCTCCTGATGCATCGCCTCGTGCTCGAGGATCGCGAACGCCGCCTCCGCGCGATCGAGCAGGGGCCGCCCCGGCACATCGATCGCGGCAGACTCGAGGCACGCGATCACCTCGCTGTCGGCGCGCGCGATGAAGGCGCGCACCTCGCTCGGCGAGGGCCACCCGTCGTGGTTGCCGCGCGGCTTCGCCGACTCGACGCTGTCGGGATCGATGCCGCGCGCGAAGAGGTCCTCGAGCCCGGCGTCGATGCTCGGCCGGCCCAGGCCGCGCTTGGCCAGGGTGTTGAAGCTGAAAGCGGGCAGGTGGCCGTCGTAGAACACGATCGGGTTGCGGAGCGCGATCGGCCGCGTGTAGTACGCCTCGTCCGACACGAGATCGAAGATCGCCCGCGAGCGCGCCCGGTTCTGGCGGTACCAGGCAACAAATACCTCGCGATCGGCTTGCTGCAAAGTCACGGTCCTAAGCCTATCAGGATCTCTTTATCGGGCAGAGAGGCGCCCGTGCCGGACTTCCGGCGATCGGACGCTCGCGCCCGCCGCTCGCGCACGCCAGGGCCTGGGGCACGAGCCTTGCAGTTCCACTCGCATGCAGCAAAGGAGTGTTCATTCCATGAAGGGCATCGCAGGTTACTTGGGGCTCGGGGTCGCGCTCCTCCTGGCACTGCCCGGATCGGCGCTGGCGCAACCGCCGTCCCCGGACAGCGTCTGGGGACACGGCACCACGGTCAATGTCTTCGGAGGCCTCGCGAGTGGAGCGTCCACGACACGCGGCCTCGCGGGCGCCGCCCTCGGCTGGGAGATCACGCCGGCCCTCGGCATCGAAGGGAGCGGCACCTGGTTCGATCGCGGACGAGGCGCCGACGCGTTTGCCGCGGACCTGACGGTGCAGGCCGGCCTCGCCGGCCCACGTGTCGCCGTTCCGTTCCTCGAGGCGGGCATCGGGTTCTACCGCGCCTCGTTCAACGCCGGCGCGCCCGACGTGCCCGCGTTCTATCGTCTCCGCATGGGCGGGCACGGGATGGCGCCGACCTCCAGGGACACGTTCACCGACCCGTCGTTCATCATCGGCGGCGGGGTGAACCTCTACGTCTCCCGCCACATCGCCATCAGGCCCGTCGTGAACGCCGTCGTGGTTCGCCGGAATTCGGACAGCCGCGTCCTGACCACCTTCTCGATTCATCTGGCCTATCACTTCGAGCAGCATCCCCTGATTCCGACGCCACACTGACGCGGGAGTCCGTAGAATGGGCAGGGCCACGAAGGCCGGGAGGCGAGGAACCATCCACCCGACGTCCGATCATCAGGCGCTGCTCGTCGTCGACGTGCAGCGGGATTTCTGTCCGGGCGGCGCGCTCGCGGCCGAGGGCGGCGCGCGGATCCTGCCGGCCGTGAACCGGGCGATCGCACGGGCGCAGGAGGCGGGTCAGCCGATCTACGCGTCGCGCGACTGGCATCCGCCCGTCACGTCCCATTTCCAGGCGTACGGCGGCGAGTGGCCGCCGCACTGCGTGCAGGGCACCGCGGGCGCCGCGTTCCATCCGGAGCTCCGGCTGCCGCCGGACGCGATCGTGATCAGCAAGGGCGACGACCCGGAGCGCCCCGGCTACTCGGCGTTCGACGGCCGCACGGCGGAAGGCCGCGCGTTCGCCGACGACCTGGCCGCGCGCGGCGTGACGCGCCTCTTCGTGGCCGGCATCGCGACGGACTACTGTGTGAAGGCGTCGGCGCTCGACGCGCGGCGCGCGGGGCTCGACGTCGTGGTGCTGGCCGACGCGGTCACCGGCATCGACGCGAAGCCGGGCGACGTCGATCGCGCGCTGCAGGAGATGGCGGACGCGGGGGTGGAACTAGAGTAGGCCGAGCTGGAGCTTGGCGGCGTCGGACATGCGGTCCCGGTCCCACGGCGGATCCCACACGACGTCCACCCGCACCTCCGCCACGCCGGGGACCGTGGCGACCTGCCGGCGCACATCGCCCGGGAGGCTCTGCGCCGCCGGACACGCCGGGGCGGTGAGCGTCATCCGGATCCCGACGATGCCCGCCTGGTCGACGAGGATGTCGTAGATCAGCCCCATCTCGTAGATGTTGACCGGGATCTCGGGGTCGAACACCTGCTGGAGCGCCTTGACGATCTCGGGCTTCAGCTGTTCGGTCCGCGCGGGATCCGCCACCATCCCGGCGGTGTCTTTCCCGTCGGGCGGCGGCTCGGGCTGCGGCGGCTGGATGACGGGGAGCTGGCTCATTCGGTCGACACCGTGTCGCCGTCCTGCTCGGCGGCGGACCGCAGCGTGTGCCACGCGAGGCTCGCGCACTTGATGCGGCTCGGAAACTGGCGGACGCCCGCGAGCACGGAGAGCTTGCCGAGATCCTCGATCGGCTCGTCGGGCGAGCGCGTGATCATCGCGTGGAAGCGATCGTAGATCGCGTCGGCCTCCTCGATCGTCTTGCCCTTCACGGCGTCGGTCATGAGCGACGCCGACGCGCGCGAGATCGCGCAGCCGGAGCCCTCGAAGCTCACGTCGGCGATGCGGTCGCCGTCGAGGCGCACGTAGATCGTGACGCGATCGCCGCAGAGCGGGTTGTAGCCCTCGGCCTTCTTCCCGCCTTCGATGGCGCGGTAGTTGTGCGGGCGACGGTGGTGATCGAGGATCACCTCCTGGTAGAGATCCTGCAGGTCCGTGTTCATGCGAACACCTTGCGGACCTTCTCGAGGCCGGCCGTGAGCGCGTCGAGCTCGTCGCGCGTGTTGTAGAGCGCGAGCGAGGCGCGCGCCGTGGCGGGCACGCCGAGCCGGTCCATGAGGGGCTGGCAGCAGTGGTGGCCGGTGCGGATCGCCACGCCCTCGCGGTCGAGGATCGTGCCGACGTCGTGCGGGTGCACGCCGTCCATCACGAACGCGAGCACGGCGGCCTTGCCGGGCGCGGTGCCGGTGAGCGTCAGGCCCGGCACGCGCGACAGCAGCGCCGTCCCGTAGTCGAGCAGCTCGTGCTCGTGCGCCTGGATGCGATCGAGGCCGACGCCCGTCACGTAGTCGAGGGCGGCGGCGAGGCCCACGGCGCCGGCCATGTTGGGCGTGCCCGCCTCGAACTTGTACGGCAGCACGTTGTACGTCGTGCGCTCGAAGGAGACGGAGCTGATCATGTCGCCGCCGCCCTGGTACGGCGGCATCGACTCGAGCAGGGCCGCCTTGCCGTACAGCACGCCGATGCCGGTCGGGCCGAAGACCTTGTGACCGGAGAAGGTGTAGAAGTCGCAGTCGAGCGCGCGCACGTCCACCGGGGTGTGCGCGACGGCCTGCGCGCCGTCCACGAGCACGGGCACCCCGCGCGCGTGCGCGGTCTTGATCATCGCCGCGATCGGGTTGACCGTGCCGAGCGCGTTCGAGACGTGCACGACCGCGACCAGCTTCGTCCGCTCGGAGAGCATCGCCTCGTACTCGTCGAGGCGCAGCTCGCCGGCGTCGGTCATCGGCACGACCCGGATCCGCGCCCCGGTCGCCTCGGCCAGCATCTGCCACGGCACGATGTTCGAGTGGTGCTCCATCGCCGTGAGGACGATCTCGTCGCCCGCGCCCACGCGCCCGCGGCCGAAGGTCGCCGCGACGAGGTTGATCGCCTCAGTGGTGCCGCGGACGAAGATCACCTCGCGGGCGTCGGCGGCGTTCAGGAACCGGGCGACGGTGCCGCGCGCGCCCTCGTACACCTCGGTCGCGCGCTCGCTCAGCCAGTGCACGCCGCGATGGACGTTGGCGTTCTCGCGGCTGTAGTACGTCGCCAGCCGGTCGAGCACCGCCTGCGGCTTCTGTGTCGTCGCGGCGTTGTCGAGGTAGACGAGGGGCTTGCCGTGCACGCGGGTGCCGAGGATCGGGAACTCGGCCCGAAGGGCGTCGACGTCGAACGCGGCGCGTGCGGGTGACGCGGCCTGGCTCATCGGCCCAATTCCGGCAGGCGCTCGCCGAGCTCGCGGTCGATCTGGTGGCGCAGGTCCTCGAGCGGGATCTGGCTCAGCACCTCGCCGGCGAACGCCCGGATCAGCATGTGGCGGGCCTCACGGAGCCCGACGCCGCGCGCCCGGAGGTAGAAGATGGCGTCCTCGTCCATCTGGCCGATCGCCGCGCCGTGCGTGCACTTCACGTCGTTCGCGAAGATCTCCAGCTGCGGCTTGGTGTTGATCTGCGCGTCGTTCGACAGCAGCAGCGCCTTGTTCGTCTGCTTCGCGTCGGTCTTCTGCGCGTCGGGCCGCACGATGATCTTCCCGTTGAAGACGGCGCGCGCGTGGCCCGAGAGGATGCCCTTGTAGACCTCGCGGCTGTCGCAGTGCGGGACGGCGTGGTCGATCGTGGTGTGGTTGTCCACCAGCCGGTCGCCGTCGCCGACGTAGATGCCGTTCATCGTGCAGAAGCCGCCCTCGCCGCCCATCACCGCCGTCGCGTCGTTGCGGATGATGGACGCGCCGCCGAGGGTGATGTTGTTCGCGGTGATCTGCGAGTTGCGCGAGGCGTGAAAGAACTGCCCGCCGATGTGGTAGTTGCCGGGCACGTCGCGCTCCAGCTTGTAGTGCTGGAGCGACGCGTTCTCGCCGACGAACGCTTCGGTGACGGCGTTCGTGAAGCACCGGCCCTCGCCGAGCGCGCCGTAGCTCTCGATGACCGTCGCCTGGCTGCTCTGGCCGACCACGATCAGCACGCGCGGCGCCGCCATCGTCGGGCCACCCTCGGCGGAGGTGAGGAACACGAGGTGAATCGGGGCCTCGACCACCGTCTCGTCGGGCACGCGGATGAACGCTCCGTCAGCCAGGAACGCCGCGTTGAGCGCCGTGAACGCGCGATCCTCGAAGCACGCGGCCCGGCCGCAGTAGCCTTCGACGCCGCCGCGCGGGTCGATGAACGCCGCGCCGAGGTGCTCCACGCGGACGGCCCTGGGGAGGCGCCCGATGCCGGACGCCGACGGCACGAAGCGGCCGTTGACGAACACCAGCGTGGCCGCGACCGCGCCGGGGATGGCGTACGGGTTCAGCGCGCTCTTGTGGAGCGAGTCGACGTCGGTCGTGCACGGCACGAAGCCGCCCTCGGCGATCGGCCCCACGTTCGTGAAGCGGTATTCCTCGTCGCGGGCCGTGGGAAAGCCGAGCGCCAGGAAGCGGTCGAGCGCCGCGCGCCGCGCGCGCACGAGCCAGTCGGGGCCGCCCGCCGCGGCCACGCGGTGCGCCGCTTCGGCCAGGGTGTTGTCGAGAGTCACCGCCATGTCAGCTCCGGGCGCCCGCGGCCTGCGGCTCGATCCAGGCGTAGCCCTTGTCCTCGAGCTCGAGCGCGAGCTCCTTGCCGCCCGACCGCACGATGCGGCCGTCGGTGAGCACGTGGACGAAGTCCGGCACGATGTAGTTGAGCAGCCGCTGGTAGTGCGTGACGAGCAGCACCGCCCGCTCCGGGCCGCGCAGCTTGTTCACGCCGGTCGAGACGACCTTGAGCGCGTCGATGTCGAGCCCCGAGTCGGTCTCGTCCAGCACCGCGAGGGCCGGCTCGAGCACGGCCATCTGGAAGATCTCGTTGCGCTTCTTCTCGCCGCCGGAGAAGCCCTCGTTGACGGCGCGATTCATCAGCGTCTCGTCCATTTCGAGCCACTTCATGCGGTCGCGCGCGAGCGTCATGAAGTCCATCGCGTCGAGCTCCTCCTGGCCGCGGTGCTTGCGCAGGGCGTTCAGCGCCGCCTTCAGGAAGTAGGCGTTGTTCACGCCGGGAATCTCGACCGGGTACTGGAACGCCATGAACACGCCCTCGCGGGCGCGCACCTCCGGCTCCATCGCCAGCAGGTCCTGCCCCTTGTAGCGGACCGAGCCCTCGGTGACCTCGTACTCCGGGTGCCCCGACAGCACGCGCGCCAGCGTGCTCTTGCCCGAGCCGTTCGGGCCCATGATCGCGTGCACTTCCCCGGCGTGGATCGTGAGATCGATCCCGCGGAGAATCTCGCGGCCGCCGCCGCGCACGTGCAGGTTTTCGACAACGAGAATCGGATCAGCCAACACTTCCCTCCAGCGTGACGCTCAGCAGCTTCTGGGCCTCGACGGCGAACTCCATCGGCAGCTGGCGGAACACTTCCTTGCAGAAGCCGCTCACGATCAGGTTCACGGCGTCCTCCGAGGACATGCCGCGCTGCCGGCAATAGAAAATCTGGTCCTCGCCGATCTTCGACGTCGAGGCTTCGTGCTCCACCCTCGCGCCCGAGTTCTTGATGTCGAGATACGGAAAGGTGTGCGCGCCGCACTGATCGCCGATCAGCAGCGAGTCGCACTGCGAGTAGTTGCGCGCGCCATCGGCGCCTTTCGCGATGCGCACCAGGCCGCGGTAGATGTTCTGGCCGTGCCCGGCCGAAATGCCCTTCGAGACGATCGTGCTCCGGGTGTTCTTCCCGAGGTGGATCATCTTCGTCCCGGTGTCCGCCTGCTGGCGGTTGTTCGTCGTGGCCACCGAGTAAAACTCGCCGATCGACTCGTCGCCCTGCAGGATGCAGCCGGGATACTTCCACGTGATCGCCGAGCCCGTCTCGACCTGCGTCCACGTGATCTTCGAGCGCGCGCCCAGGCACTTGCCGCGCTTCGTGACGAAGTTGTAGATGCCGCCCTTGCCGTCCTTGTCGCCCGGGTACCAGTTCTGCACCGTCGAGTACTTGATCGTCGCGTCGTCCAGCGCAACCAGCTCGACCACCGCCGCGTGCAGCTGATTCTCGTCGCGCATCGGCGCCGTGCAGCCCTCGAGGTAGCTCACGTGCGCGCCGGCCTCGGCCACGATCAGCGTCCGCTCGAACTGCCCGGTGTTGCGGGCGTTGATGCGGAAGTACGTCGAGAGCTCCATCGGGCAGCGCACGCCCTTCGGGATGTACGCGAACGAGCCGTCGGTGAAGACCGCGGAGTTGAGCGTCGCGAAGAAGTTGTCGGTGTACGGCACGACCGTGCCGAGATACTTGCGGACGAGTTCCGGATGCTCCTGCACCGCCTCGGAGAACGAACAGAAAATGATCCCGAGCGAGGCGAGCTTGTCCTTGAACGTCGTCGCCACCGAGACGCTGTCGAACACGGCGTCGACCGCCACGCCCGAGAGCAGTTTCTGCTCCTCGAGCGGAATGCCGAGCTTGTCGAACGTCTTCCGGACCTCCGGATCGATCTCGTCGAGGCTCGTGAGCGACGGCTTCGACTTCGGCGCCGAGTAGTAGACGATCTTCTGGTAGTCGATCGGCTCGTACTTCACGTACGCCCAGGTCGGCTCCGTCATCGTCAGCCACACGCGGTACGCCTTGAGCCGCCACTCCAGCAGCCACTCGGGCTCGTGCTTCTTCGCGGAGATGAGGCGGATGACGTCCTCGTTCAGCCCGGGCGGGAGGCTTTCCTGCTCGACGTCGGTGACGAAACCGTACTTGTATTCCTGGTTCGCCAGATCCTGGATGACTTCAGTAGACGTGCTCATGGTTGTGGGTCGCTGTCCTCAGAAATATCCGACCGATTTAGTCCTAGATTAACGTGTTCGAGGGGACTTTCGCAAGAGGGACCCGGCCTGTCTCAAATTCGGCTCAGCCGTCCACCCGAGGGCTCAAGTATTTGCCTTGTCCACCGCCACTTAGGGCCGTTCCGGGCTCCCCGGCCTGGAACACGGTTTGCCTCCTCTTCCGGGTATCGAAGGAGGTGCTCTTATGAAGATGTTCGGAACGCTTGTGGCGATCGGAGCCCTGCTGGCGAGCGTCGTGCCCGCCGCCGCGGCGCCGTCCAAGGAACCCACGAGGATGACCGCCACGGTGACGGTCACGGGCCACGCGGCCGACGTCAAGGGGTCGCCCGCCGATCACTACCTGACCTTCAGCGGGCCGGTCGAGATCCCGGGCGTCGCGCTGCGCGCCGGGACCTATGTGTTCGAGCCGATCGAGGGCACGTCGCTCGTCCGCGTGACGAACCCGGACCGCTCGATCGTCTACTCGACGTTCTTCACGACGCCGGTCACCCGGAACGCCGAGGACAACCGGCCGATGGTGACGTTCGAGCGCGTGGGGGCGCAGTCCCCGGTCCGCATGGCCTCGTGGTTCACCCAGGGCAACAGCATCGGCATGAGCCCGCTCTATGCGCCGCCGATGCGGGAGGCCGCGGCTGACTGACCCGGCGTTGCTGCGGGATCCGGCACGCGCCGGATCCCGCCCGCCCTTCCTCAGGTCCGCAGCACGTCCGCGAGGGCCCGCTGCGCCGCGAAATATCCGCACATGCCGTGGACGCCGACGCCCGGCGGCGTCGAGGCGGAGCACAGATACAGCCCCCTGACCGGCGTCGAGTAGGCGCTCCAGGTCGGGCGGCGGAACAACTGACCGAGATCCGAGACGCCCGCGGCGATATCCCCGCCCACGAAGTTGGGGTTGGCGCGCTCGAGGTCGGCCGGGCTCCGGACCGCGCGGTCGAGGACGATGTCGCGGAAGCCCGGGGCGAACCGCTCGATCTGGGCCTCGATGCGCGGCAGCATGTCGGCGTCCGCGCCGTGCGGCACGTGACAATACGCCCAGGCCGTGTGGCATCCGGTGGGCGCGCGCGAGGCATCGAACAGCGACGGCTGCGTCAGCAGCACGTACGGCCGCGGGGCGACGCGGCCGTCCCACGCGTCGCGCTCGGAGCGCGCGATCTCCTCGAGCGTGCCGCCGAGGTGCACGGTCGCCGCGCGGCGGCAGGCGTCGCTTCGCCACGGAATCGGCGCGCCGAGCGCCCAGTCCACCTTGAACGCGCCCATGCCGTACCGATACCGCTCGAGCCGGCGGCGATAGCGCGGCGGGAGGCGATCGCCGGCCAGGCGCAGGAACGGCCAGGGCGACAGGTCGCAGAGGATCGCGCGCGCCTCCGGGAGCTCGTCGAGCGACGCGACGGGCGTCCCGGTCACGACCTCCCCGCCGAGCGACCGCAGATACGACACGAGCGCGTCGGCAATCCGCTGCGATCCGCCGCGCGGCAGCACCCAGCCCGCGACGTGCGCCATCGCGGCGAGCACGAGGCCGAAGCCGGCGCTCGGCCGGCGATCGAGCGGCAGCATGCCGTGCGCCGCGATCCCGGCGAACAGGGCCCGCGCGCGCGGCGTCTGGAACGCGCGCCCCGCGAGTCCCTCGGCCGTCTGCAGCGCCAGCCGGGCGAAGCGCGCCGCGGACACCGGATGGCGGGGCCACGCCGGCGGACCGAGGACGGTCTGCTCGATGTCGGGCCACATCCCGGCCACGCGCCCGACGGTGGCGCGATAGCCGCCGGCGTCGGCGCCGAGTCCGGCCGCCGTGTCGTCGAGCGATCGCGACACGACGGCCGCGGACCCGTCGTCGAAGGGATGCGCGAGCATGGCGGGCGGCTCAATCCACTCGAGGCCGTGGTCGGCGAGCGGCAGCGCGCGGAAGAACGGCGACGCGACCGCAAAGGGGTGCACCGCCGAGCAGAGATCGTGGACGAAGCCGGGCCGGGTCACCTCGGCCGAGCGCACGCCCCCGCCGGCCACCGGGGCGGCCTCGAACACGTTCACGCGGCGGCCGGCCCGGGCGAGCGCAATGGCCGCCGCCAGGCCGTTGGGCCCGGCTCCCACGACAACGGCGTCGAGGCGGCTCACCGGGTCAGGATATGCGACTTACTTCGGACCGGATCACCCCTGCCCGTCGTCTTACCAGACATGGATGATTTTCGCGCGGAACTGGCCGCCGGGCGCCCGGGGTGGGACGACGAGGAGCCGCCTCACGTCGAGGCGTCGGCCGACGATGTGGACCTGGTTCGCCTGTACCTGAGGCACGTCGGGCGCCGCAAGCTGCTCAAGGCCGACCAGGAGCAGGCGATCGGGCGCCGCATCGAGGCGGCGCGCGGTGAGCTGCTGGCGGCCGTGGCCGCGATCCCCGCGGGGCGCGCGGCGCTGCTCGCCCTGGGCGACGCCGTGCGGCGCGGCACGACGCCGCCCGCGGATCTCATCCTGCTTCCCGACGGCGGCGAGCTCCAGGCCGACCGCGTGAAGCCGATCCTTCAGGCGCTCGCGAAAGTCCGGCGGCTCGAGCGCAAAATCGACCAGCGGCAGGTCCGGGCGCGCGATCGCCGGTCGACGAAGGCGACGCGCGCCGGATTCGCCCGGGAGATCCGTGCGATCCACGACGAGATGGGCCGCGTGCTGCGCGAGCTGCCGATCCGGCCATCGCTCGTGGAGGACCTCGGCGCCCAGTTCGCCGACGGCAGCGCGGCCGTGCGCGAGAAGGAAGCCGCGCTCGTCGACGCCAAGCGCGAGCTGATCGAGCCGAACCTCCGCCTGGTCGTGTCGATCGCGAAGCGGTACCTGAACCGGGGCCTCTCGCTGCTCGATCTGATCCAGGAAGGCAACATCGGGCTCATGAAGGCCGTCGATCGCTTTCAGTACCGCCGCGGCCTGAAGTTCTCGACGTACGCGACCTGGTGGATCCGCCAGAACGTCGGCCGCTCCGTCGCGGACCACGGACGGACGATCCGCCTGCCGGTGCACGTGATGGAGTCGATTTACAAGCTCACGCGCGCGCGCACGAGCCTCACCGCGGAACTGGGCCGCACGCCGCGCGCCGACGAGCTCGCGGCGCGCCTCGGCCTCACCGCCGCGAAGGTCGAGCACCTCCTCGAAGCCTCCCGGCGGCCGGCCTCGCTCGAGACGCCGGTGGGCGCCGACGAGGAGACGCCGCTCGGCCATCTCGTGCCCGACGAGTCGAGCGGATCACCCGAAGCGGCGGCGATGCGGAGCGAGCTGACCGGCGAGGTGGCGCGCGCGATGGCGCCGCTCACGGATCGCGAGCGCGAGGTGCTGCGGATGCGCTACGGCCTGGGGCTGGATCGCGAGCACACGCTCGAGGAAATCGGGCAGCGGCTGGCGATCACACGCGAGCGCGCGCGGCAGATCGAGGCGCAGGCGTTGAGGAAGATGCGCGCGGCGCGCGGCAACGCGGCTTAGGCGCTGAAGGACGCGCCGCAGCCGCAGGTGCTCGTGGCGTGCGGGTTGTTGAAGAGGAACCCCTTGCTGAGCAGGCTCGTGTCGTAGTCGAGCACGGTGCCGTCGAGCAGGCGCAGGCTGCGGGGGTCCACGAAGATCTTCGCCCCGTCCGATCCCTCGAAGACGAGGTCGGCCTCGCGGGGCGCCTGCTCCCACCCGAAGGTGTACTCGAAGCCGGAGCAGCCGCCCGCCTTCACGCCGACGCGCAGGCCGGTTTCCCCGGCCGCCCGCTTGGCGATCATCTTCCGGATTTGCGCCGAGGCGTTCTCGGTCAGTTCAATCATCACCTTCTATATTAGCGCGCCCGGGCCTCCGGGGAAGTGGTATGGTTCGGCGCAATGGCCCGTGCCCCTGTGGCGTCCGGCTTCAGCCGGACCGTCGCCGTGCTCGCCCTTGCCGCGCTGGCGGCGGCGCCGGGGGCCGCCGCCCAGGACCGCTCGGGCGCCGCGCTCTACGCCGAGCGCTGCGCCGACTGCCACGGCCCCGACGCGCGCGGCGTCAGCGGGCCGAACCTCACGCGGCTCTGGCAATCCGGCTTCTCGGACGACCGCGTCTTCCAGACCATCCGCAACGGCGTGCCCGGCAGCATCATGCCGCCGGCCACGGCGCCCGACGCCGAGATTCGCGCCCTCGTCGCGTACCTGAAGGGTCTCGGCGCGGCGGGCGCCGGCGCGGCCTCCGCCGGCGACGCGGCGCACGGGCGGACCCTTTTCGCCGCGCAGTGCGCGGCCTGCCATCGCGTCAACACACGGGGCGGGCGCCTCGGCCCCGATCTCTCGCGCATCGGCGACGGCCGATCGCGCGACGCGCTGGCGCAGGCGATCCGCGAGCCGAACGCGTCGATCGCGCGGGGCTTCGAGGCCGTCACGATCGTCGAGCGCGACGGCACCCGCGTCCGCGGCGTGCTCAAGAACGAGGATGCGTTCTCGATCCAGATGCTCGACACGAACGAGCGGCTGCGGGGCTTTCTGAAATCGGACCGTGCGCGAGATCGCGCGCGACGAGGGCTCCCTCATGCCGGCGTTCGACGCCGCGCGCGTCGAGCGACGCGGACCTCGACGACCTCCTCGCGCTATCTCGCTCGCGAAGGCTCGCAAGCGCGGTGTCGTCGAAGCCGCGGGAGCGCCAGCCCCCGCGGCGGAGGCGGGCGTCACCTACGAGCAGATCCTCGGCGGCCTCTCGAACCCGGAGCGCTGGCTCACGCACTCGGGCGACTACTCCGCGCAGCGCCACAGCCCGCTGACCCAGATCACGCCGGAGAACGTCTCGCGCCTCGTGCCGGCCTGGACGTTCCAGACGGGCACGCTCACGCGCGGCCGCGGCTTCGAGACGACGCCGCTCCTCTGGGACGGCGTCCTCTACGCGACCGGCTCGAACAACTTCGCCTGGGCGCTCGACGCGCGCACGGGCCGCCCGTTCTGGACGTACCGCCGCGCGCTGCCCGACGACCTCACCTACGGCGCGCGCGCGCCGGTGAACCGCGGCTTCGGGATCCTCGGCGATCGGTTGTTCATGGTCACCCTCGACGCGCACCTGCTCGCCTTCGATCGCGTCACCGGCGGCATCCTCTGGGACGTCGTGCTCGCGGACTACAAGATCGGACACGCGGCAACCGTCGCGCCGCTCGTCGTGAAGGACAAGGTGATCGTCGGCATCTCGGGCGGCGAGTACCCGACGCGCGGCTTTCTCGACGCGTACGACCCGGCGACCGGGCTGCGCCTCTGGCGCTTCTACACCGTGCCGGCGCCCGGCGAGCCCGGCAGCGAGACGTGGCCCGACGCCCCCGAGCAGCTCGCCCGCGGCGGCGGCGCCACGTGGACGACCGGCAGCTACGATCCCGAGCTGAACCTGATCTACTGGGGCACGGGGAACCCGAACCCGGACTACAACGGCACCGGGCGGCAGGGCGACAACCTCTACACGAACTCCCTCGTGGCGCTCGACGCCGACACCGGCGCGCTGAAGTGGTACTACCAGTTCACGCCGCACGACACGCACGACTGGGACGCCAACCAGATCCCCGTGCTCGCGGAACTGGCGGGCCGCAAGGTCGTGATGCTCGCCAACCGCAACGGGTTCTTCTACGTGCTGGATCGGGTGACCGGCCAGTTGCTGGTCGGCAAGCCGTTCACCGACACCACGTGGGCGCGCGAGATCGGCCCCGACGGCCATCCGATCGTCCTCAACGACGGCACCCAGGGCTGCGTGCCCGATCAGTGGGGCGGGACCAACTTCATGCCCCCGTCGTTCGATCCCGATCTCGGGCTCTTCTTCCTGACCGCGCGCGAGACGTGCGCGACCTACACGCCGCAGGCCGCCGAGCCCGTGCCGGGCGAACCGAACTTCGGTGGCACCGTGCGGGTGGACGCGTCGCAGGGCTACGGCGCGCTGCGCGCGATCGACCCGGCCTCGGGCGAGCGGCGCTGGGAGTTCCGCTACACGAGCCCGAGCATGGCGGGCGTGCTCTCGACGGCGGCGGGCCTCGTGTTCGCCGGCGACAACGAGGGCAACTTCATGGCGTTCGACGCGAAGACCGGGCGGAACCTGTGGCACTACGCCACCGGCTCGCCAATCTGGGGCGCGGCGGCGATGACCTACATGCTCGACGGGAAGCAGTACGTGATCATCCCGTCCGGGGCCTCGCTGATGGCCTTCACGCTGGCCGCGAATCCGGATTGACCGGCCCGGTGGCCGGGCGTATTGTTCAGCGATCCGCCTGCGGGCACCGATCCGGCCCGCGAGGTGGACCGTCGGCCTTGAGAGGGAGTGTGGCGATGATGGTGAGACTGTCGACCCTGGCGCTTGCGACGACACTGGCGGCCCTCGGCGCGGCAACCGTGCCCGCCGCGCTCAGAGCGCAGGCGGCGCCCGCCGTGACCTTCACGAAGGACATCGCGCCCATCCTCCAGCAGCACTGCCAGCAGTGCCACCGTCCGGACGGCGGCGCGCCGATGGCGCTGATCACCTACGAAGACGTGCGGCCGTGGGTGCGCGCGATCAAGACCCGCACCAGCCTCGGCCCGCGCGCGGGCGTCATGCCGCCCTGGTTCGTGGAGCGCACCATCGGCATCCAGAAGTTCAAGAACGACCCGTCGCTCAGCCTCGACCAGATCGCGATGATCTCCGCGTGGGCCGACGCCGGCGCGCCGCGCGGCAACCCGGCCGACATGCCGAAGCTGATCAACTGGGACAGCTCCGAGACGTGGACGATCGGGCAGCCCGACCTGATCCTGCGCTCGCGCGACGTCACGGTCGAGGCCGAGAGCGCCGACTGGTGGGGCGACATCGGCGTCGTGCCCGTCGGGCTCACCGAGGACCGCTACGTGTCGGCCGTGGAAGTGCGCGAGGTCAACGACGTGCCCGCGCAGAGCGCGACGAAAACCGTCGGCGGCCGCTACGTGTTCCACCACATGACATACACGAGCGAGGCGCAGAACGAGACGCCGTCCGGCGCGCCCGAGGAAAGCTCGACGAGCTGGCCGATCCACGAGGTGGGCCGCAACGCCGACATCTTCCCGCCGGAAGCGGGCCGGCTGCTCGCGGCGAACTCCGTCCTGCACCTCGGCGCCGCGCACATGCACGCGAACGGCCGCAAGACGACGGCGCACCTCGAATTCGGGTTCAAGCTGTTCCCGGTCGGCTACCAGCCGCTCTACAAGCGCTCGAGCCTCCGCCTGGGCAACGGCATCGACATCGACGTGAAGCCGGATCAGTCGGGCCAGGAGCTCCACTCCTACGCGACGCTCACCGAGCACACGAAGATCATCGCGTTCGAGCCGCACCTGCACGCGCCCGGCGTGCGCATGTGTCTCGAAGCGATCTGGGGCCACAACATCCAGACGCTCAACTGCGTGGGTTACGACCACAACTGGGTGAAGCAGTACGTCTACGATGACGACTCCGCGCCGCTCCTGCCGAAGGGAACGATCGTCCACTTGATCGGGTTCCTCGACACGACGCCGGCCAACAAGAACCTGGCCGACGCGCGCAACTGGGCGGGCGGCGGGCGCCGCTCGGTGTCGAACATGTTCATCGACCTCGGCTACTCGGTGTCGCTCACCGAAGAGCAGTTCCAGGCCGAGATGGCGAAGCGTCGCGCGAAGATGAAGAACCGCAACGACTACGACATCGGCTGCCCGCTCTGCTGGGCGCCGCCGATCGAGACGCACACCGGCGACGGAGGCCAGCAGTAACATGCGCGCGCTCGTGGCGGCCGCGGCCCTGGCGGCCTTCATCTGGGCACCCTCCGCGGGCGCGCAGACCCGCTTCACGTACTCGAGCGGCCAGGGGCTGTCGCCGTCCTACGAAGGCTGGATGCCGAACCCGGACGGCTCGGCGACGATGTACTTCGGCTACATGAACTCGAACTGGCTCCAGGAGTTCGACATCCCGATCGGCCCGGACAACAGCTTTTCGGGGGGCAACCCGGATCAGGGCCAGCCGACGCACTTCTACCCGCGCAGGAATCCGTTTCTCTTCACGGTCAAGGTGCCCAAGGACCTCTCCACCGAGATCGTGTGGACGCTGACGGCGAACGGGCAGACCGAGCACGCGTACGCGTCGCTCAAGTCGGACTACGAAATCGACAACCAGGTGATCTCGACCGAGGTGGGCGGCGACTTCGGGAGCCTGCGCGACGAGCTGCGCGACAACATCCCGCCGACGATCGACGTCGACGGCGCCGCCGCGCGCACGGTCAAAGCGGGCCAGCCGCTCGCGCTGGCCGTGGTCGCGACCGACCCCGACAACCTGCCGGCGCGGCGCGACCGCGCGACGCCGGCCACCGCGAGCGCGATCTACCGTCCGCCGTCGGCGATCGTGCCGCAGAGCGGCCCCGGGCTGCGCTTCTCGTGGATCGTCTACCGCGGCCCGGCCTCGCACGTCACGTTCACGCCGGATCAAATGAAGACGTGGACCGACACGCGCGCGTACGGGAACTCGGCGTGGTCGCCGCCCTACTTCATCCCCGAGCCGCCGCCCGGCAACCGCTGGGAAGCGACCGCCACGTTCGACCAGCCGGGTACCTACGTGCTGCGCGGCGTGGCGAGCGACGGATCCATCTTCACCTATCGCAACGTCACGGTCACCGTCACGAAGTAGAGGTCGGACGCCTGCTACGAAACGACGTTATTCGACGGTGATGGGGACGTCGAGCGGCGTCACGTAGACGCTGTCGTCGGCATAGCCGCGCAGCGTGTAGCGGCCGCGGTGCGCGCCCGGCAGGGCGAGCCGATAGGAAATATTAGCGTCCACGCCGTCACGTGGCCCGCCGCATCCGTCAACGAATCCAGCGTCCCGCACGTGCACCAGGTGAGCAGCGTCTGCCGCCCCGACCGCTCACGGCTCGGGGCCAGGCGCAGGGTGTCCAGCGGGCAGGTCGTCCAAAATCCGAAGCCGCGTCACCCGGCAGGGGCAAACCGGCGCGACACGTTACGACACCCGATCACCGACGAACGCTACCAGTCGCTGGTGAAATCCCTTGTCAAACATGCTGGAATAGCGCCCGATCCGTCCACGAAGCTAGCCGCAGCACGTGGCCTCAGGCACCCGTGCGAAGAGCCGCCAGACTACTTCCCGGTATTGACGTACTGGATGCAGTCCCCCTGGTTCTTGAACACGGTGAAGTTGCCCCTCCTGAGGGACTTCCATCCTGACTTCTTGCACGCGTCAGCGCTAGTCGCAACCGCCAGGACGGACGCGTCGTGGCTGAACCAATACACTCCAGGTTGCAGCGTAACTGGTTGTTCAGGTGTGAAGATCAGGCGGTAGATGTCCTCTGGAAACCCCGGAACACTTGGATACACACGGTCGGCGCCGGTGTCTCCCCACGAGAAATGACCCGGAACGCTGTCCGTTGAGAACACATCTCCCGCAAAAGAACTGGTATTGACGGGCAGCAGATCACTATTGATATTCGACCAGACGTTCATCCGATATCGAATCGCCGGCGAAGCGGGATTGAACGGGTACGAATCGCCACTCCCGCCGTTGGGATCAAAGTAGCCGATCATCTGGTCGAAGGTCGTTGCCGCGGTCAGCTTGAAATACCCGGCGTAGATCCAATCGTAGTTGTTCGCCATGGAATAGCCTCGATAGAGGCCGTGGGTCCCATGGCTGCCAGATCCGTCGTAGTAATCGCCGTACGTGCCATCTTCGATGCCGTTGTTGTCGTAGACGATGGCGCCCGCGTTCTTCAAGGTCAGAGCGAAGCCTGCGTTATCGGGAAACCAGTCGTCCTTCTGCCATTGGTCTATCGGGTATCCCCAGCTTGGATCATCGGTCAGGAACCGAAACGTGCCGCCCGAGGCATTGTCGCCGTTGGGAATGTCACCTGTCTGGAAATTCCCGCCGGTCATGACGTAGTAGTACCCGAGTTGATCGATCTGGTTATCTGGCGCGCCGTTGAATTGCGTTGACAACGCACCAACAGAAACGGCCAGGGTCAGCAACGCGAGTATGACGGACACGCCAAGAGTGGGTGACGTTCTTCCTGGTTCGCTCATCTCTTCCCTCCTTCGACTCGCGTGGATTTGCCTACTTGTTCGCGTGCACCTTGGCGCGGTTGGTGAACGACGAATCCTCGTCGATGTGCACCGTGTATGCGCTCGGGTTGACCGCGGGGTCGTAACCGTTGCCCGAGATGCGGTTGTTGATGATCTTGTCGTTGTCGCCCTGGTCCGCGACCCCGGCCTGGTAGCCGAAGCCTCCGTAGTTGTTGTACAGGCCGTCGCTCGAAATCGTGTTGTTCACAACCTTCACGTTCGTCTGGCTGCCCGGAGCCGAGGCACAGTCTGCTTCGACGTTCGACAGCCAGATGCCGATATCGTTGTCTTCCACAAGGTTCTGCACGATCTGAATGCCGGTTGTGAGCGGTCCGCCGTAACACTCGCCTCCGATCACGATGATGCCGCCGGAGGCCGTTGACGTGCCGGTGTAGGAATGGCCGGTCACCGCGTTCTTCATGGCAGAGCCCGAGGAACCGTAGCCGAACTGGATGCCGTTCTGAGCGATGTAGGAGACGTGGCCCTCGCCGCTCACGACGTTGTTGCTCACCACCACGTTCGCGCCGACGCCGTTGACCACGATCCCGCCCTTCTGGTACCGCTCGAACGTGTTGCCCGAGACCTTGCCCGTCGCGCTGCCATCGAGGAAGAACGCCCGATAGTAGATGCCTACCCCGTGCTGACTGCCGTTGAGCGGTGATTCGCCGATGTCATGGATCGACGTGTTGATGACGTCCACGGACACGGGACCGGCGTCACCATTGACGACGACGCCGTAGTAATTTGCGCCGTAGACCTCCGCGTTCTTGACCGTGCCCCCGGCGCCGTTGCTGTCGTAGTAGATGCCGATATTGCAGCCTGTTGCATTGACGGGCCAGGCCACGGTGGCACCCGGATTGAGGAGCGCAGCGGTCAGATCGATGCCATCGCGGACGTACCCCGTGGCCGTGCAGCTCGCGGCTTCGGATGGGACTCCACTCAGGGCGGCGATGCCGATACTTACCAGCAATCCGAACAACAGTCGCTTCATGTCGTCCTCCCGTCTTGATGGGCAGTGATATCTTGTCCGGACACGGACGGTATCCACTTTTGCCTTGAATTGCAATTGTGGATGACAGCTCGAACACCTCTATAACAGCGTGCTCGATCCCGTCACGCAGATGGCGCCAGATGCGACAATCCAGGCCAGGTTTTGCGGGCATGAAATCGCCGCCCTCGCCACGACACCGCCAGAGTGGACGGCTGGCGCGGAAGGATTGCGCTCGACGACCAGCGCGAGTCGCTCTTCACCACGGCAAGCCGATAGGAAATATTAGGGCGGTTGGGGTTCGCATAACGCTGGTTCTCAGACCCCGGGGCATCCGGACAGCGCAAATTGGCCCCGATCGCACGGCGCGGCGCGACCGCGCGACGCCGGCCACCGCGAGCGCGATCTACCGTCCGCCGTCGGCGATCGTGCCGCAGAGCGGCCCCGGGCTGCGCTTCTCGTGGATCGTCTACCGCGGCCCGGCGTCGCACGTCACGTTCACGCCGGATCAGATGAAGACGTGGACCGACACGCGCGCGTACGGGAACTCGGCGTGGTCGCCGCCCTACTTCATCCCCGAGCCGCCGCCCGACAACCGCTGGGAAGCGACCGCCACGTTCGACCAGCCGGGTACCTACGTGCTGCGCGGCGTGGCGAGCGACGGATCCATCTTCACCTATCGCAACGTCACGGTCACCGTCACGAAGTAGGGATCAGTACGTAAGGCGGACCTTCAGGTCCGCCGTGACGCGTGGCGTCCAGCTTCGGCCGGCCGGCACGTCGCGCCGGCCGGCTCATACCTGATCCGTCGTAGGGTCCGCGACGGCGGAGTGAGAATCCGGTTCAATTTTCCGGGGTTCGCCCCGTTCCGCCTGATCAGCTGGAGCGAGTGGTTTGCCGCCTTCGACGGCGACAACCTGATCTTCGTCTACGATCACGACCGCGCCGCAGACGGGCACGACGGCCCACGGTATCGCATCGTCAACGCCTCGGACTGGGCGATGGAGATCGGCTGAGGCCTGGGAGGCCACCGACGTCATTCGACGGTGATCGCGACGTCGAGCGGCGTCACGTAGACGCGGTCGTCGGCGTAGGCGCGCAGCGTGTAGCGGCCGGGGTGCGCGAACGTCAGGGTGAGCCGATAGGCCGACTACTGCCGCTTCAGAATGAAATGGTCACCGCCCGTATCGAACCGAAGTTCCGTCGCCGGACCATTCGTCCCGCCACGGCGGAAGGTTAAGATCGAGCTGTTTCGCCGGAAACTCCACCCCGCGATCCACGTCACGGGATCCGCTTCGGCGCCGGCGAGGGACAACATGAGCCCCCGCGGCGTCTGCCTCACCTCCACGGCCATCTCGCCTCCGTGCCCGAGACCCTTGTACGTGCCGACCAGCGACGAGGCATCCCCAGGAAACGGGCCCGCCGGGCTCGGCACCGGCAGCACCGCCGCCGCCAGATCCTCGGTCATCACGGCGATACTGTCCGGTTCGCTGTTCGTCAGGACAACGATCGCCAGTTGCGCCTCGGGATACCAGTTCACCACCGACGAAAAGCCGAAGCCGCCGCCGTCGTGTCCGATGTACCGGAGACCCCGACGGTCCTCGGCGACGGTGAGCCCCATGGAGTACCGGAGCGGCGTTCCGTCGTTCAGTGTCGACGGCGTGATCATCTCGGCGTACGACTTCGGTGAGAGCACCTTGCCGCCGTGCAATGCCCGCAGCCAGGTGATCATGTCCTCCGCGGTCGAACAGAGGGCGCCGGCGGCGTAGATCCCCGTGTACACGACGTCGGGCGCGCGGCGAGTGATGCCGTTTCGCATGCCGTACCCGTACGCGCGGCGCGGGATGTTCTCTGAGTGGTTGCAGTACATCGAACGTGTCATGCCAAGGGGCCCGAACATCTTCGTCTCAACGTAGTCCTCGTACGACATCCCACTCGCCTTCTCGATGACGAGACCGAGGAGCCAGAAGTTGGTGTTGCTGTAGAATCTCCATCGTCCCCGTCGGGAACTGGACCGGATAGTGCCTGATGACTTCGTACACCTCGTCACGAGTGGCGGCAGGGTTCCTCATCAGCTGCATGTCGCGAAGCTCCCGCATGTCGCCGAGGTCGGCAATGCCGGAGGTGTGATCGAGGAGGTGGCGCAGCGTCAGTTGTGTGCCCCGCGCCTCAAAATCCGGCAGCCACTTCGTGATGTCATCGTCGAGACTGAGTTTTCCTTGATCCCGCAGCTGGAGGATCGCGGCGGCGGTGAACTGCTTGGTGACCGAGGCGATTGGGAGCACCGTGTCCACGGTCATCGGCACGTCGCTCTCGGCGTCAGCCTCGCCGTAGGCTTTGAGGAGCAGCGTCTCGTGCCCCTTGACCACGGCGGCGACGATGCCGACGGCGCGCTTCTCACGAACGCCGGCGCCCGCCATGGCGTCCAGCCGCGCGCCGAGGGCCCGGCCGGATTGCGCGGTGACGGTAGCTGCACCAATGGAGACGAGCGCGAGCAGCCCGTAGAGAATGGAGTGGAGCACCCCCCGGTCTTCACGCGAGGTCGCCGAGAGAACTACCTTCATCACGAGTCACCCCCGCATGTCTGAGCACGGCTCGATCGGTGTCACAGGAGGCGATGACTTTATAGTACAAAGTGCTCTGTGTCAAATCGACTGTCGCGACCTGGCCACCTGGGCCCTGATCGGAACGGCTGCTACTCCACTGTTATGGAAACGTCGAGCGGGGTGACGTACACGCTGTCGTCGGCATAGCCGCGCAGCGTATAGCGGCCGGGGTGCGCGAAGGTGATCGTGACCGTGGCGCGGCCGTTCTCCACGTCCTGATTCATGGGGGAGATCGTGACGCCCTCGGTCGAGCCTCGATAGACAATCCACGTCACGCCGAGCGCGACGCCCGGCTCGTTCCGCACGACGGCCTGCGTCAGCGGGTTCTCGCGGCGCGGGCCGTTCGCGCCGGGCCCCGGCGTGCCCGTCGGCGTCGCGACCGAGCCGTCAGCGTTGCGCCGCACGGTTCTCGCCCGTCCCACCGGATGCCCATCGTCGGCGACGCTCACCGTCACCGTCACGGGCTGCCCCACAGCCACCGTGGCGGGCGGCGGGCCACCGAGCGCGATCGTCGGCGCCTCGTTCGGCTCGGGCTCGTCGCCGATCTGCGTGATCCCGCCGCGGTTCTCCTGGTAGACGAGCGGCCCCAGCTCCCAGAACGGGAGCAGCGAGGCGTACGCCTTCTCGGGGCGCCCTTGGACGTTGAGCGTCCAGACGAGATCCTTCTTGCCCCAGTCGGCGGGCACGCGCACCTTGAACACGAACTGCTGGCGGCGCACGTAGAAATGCGTGGGCTGGCCCTGATCGGCGCTTCCGGGCTCGATGTGGTTGTCGGGGCCGACCGGCACGTCGATCTCCTCGGCGTAGTTCCGGTTCATGTAGCCGAAGACCATGTTGAACGAGCCGTCGGCGTTGTGCTCCCAGCCCTCGAACACCGGCACGACGTTCTGGCCGGTGTCGTAGTGCACCTGGGCGCCGGCGGGCGCGCCGCCGAGGCAAAGCACGGCCGCGACGACGGATCCGGCGAGCACGGCGAGCGCGGACCGGCTACTGCTGATGGTCATGCGTCGTCGCGGCGTTGCGCGCCGCGACTTCGGCGTCGAACTCCTGCTGGCTCATGTAATAGAAGGTGAGCCAGTGCCGCGCCATGTCGTCGGTGGTGCGGTTGCCGAAGCCGACCCAGTTGCGGGCATCCGGGTTGTTGCGGTTGCCGGCGGAGTTGTCGTGCCAGCTGATCACGTGGATGATCGTGCCGGCCGGCAGCAGCGGCGCCACATCGTCCGTGTAGTTGTAGACGATCTGCCAGTTGAAGTCGTAGTTCACGCAGTTGAACTGCTCCACGACCATGCTCGGATAGATCGCCTCGAGGCACTGCCGCTTGCCGCGGTTGTGCATGTGCGGCATGAAGCCGACGAGACGCGCGGGCTGATCCATCCGGTAGTACGCGTCGCTGCGGACGTTGTCCTCGCCCGCCGGAATGTCGAGATCGTCGGCGTTCGGCGCCAGCACGGTGTGCATCACGTGCGTCGGCACGTAGCCCTTCGGGTAGAAGACGATGCCCACCTGCGAGCGATCCGAGATCTCCTCGCCCACCGAGTGGTAGTGCATGTTGAAGCGGATCTTCGACCCCGCCTTCATCAGCCTCCCGGCGCCGTCGGGATAGATGTCGCCGTTCTTGCCGACGGCGTACTCGACGAGCGTGCCGCCGCCGAGCGGCTGATCGTCGGGACCGACGAGGCTCGCCACCTCGTGGTGCACGATGCGCGCGGCGGCGCCGGCGCCCGGCTTGGCCTCGACGGCCTTGATGTAGCGGTCCTCGGTGAGCCCCGCGTCGGCCAGATAGTTCGCCCACCAGTCGGGCCCTTCAGCGGCGACCGTGACGGCCGCGGGCATCGAGACGATCAGGTCCGGCGTGCCGATGTGCCAGCGGCCGGAGTCGTCGAACTGGCGCGGCGGCGGCATGTCGTCCGGGTTGCCGCGGGGCATCCCGCCGTCCACCCAGCCGACGATCGTGGCGATCTCGCCGTCGCTCAGCGACGGGTCGTCCTTGAACGTGTGGCGCGTGCCGGCGTTGCGGTCGACGTGCCACGGCGGCATCTGGCGGTTCGAGACGCGCGCGCGGATCGACCGCGCCCACGGCCGCGCGTCGTCGTAGCTCAGCAGCGACATCGGCCCGATCGAGCCCGGGCGGTGGCACTGCTGGCAGGAGCGCTGGAGGATCGGCGCGACGTCTTTCGTGAAGGTCGGCGCGGGCGCGGCCGCCTGCGCGGACGCGGCCGCCGGCGCGAGCAGGCCGGCCGTGACAGCTCCCAGGGTCAACGCGAGAATGCGGCGGCTCCCCATCGTTCCTCCCATTGCCGAGCGCGGCGGATCGAGTCAGATGATAGCCGAACCCGGCGGTTGCAGATCGCGTTTCTGATGCGTCATGATCGCCGTCATGCGCATCCGCCCGAGTCTGCTCATCGGTTCGGCGGCCGCCCTCTTCGTCGCGGCCCTTTTGGTCCAGCGCCCTGTCCAGGCCATCCAGGCTGTTCAGCCCGGAGCGGCCCAGTCACCTGCTGACGCGCCCCTGCCCAACGGCCGCAAGTACGTCGGGTCGAAGGCCTGCCAGGAATGTCACCCGGCGACGTACGAACGGTGGTCGCATACGGTGATGGCCAACATCGTGACCGATCCGCGCGAGCACCCCGAGAACGTCCTGCCGGACTTCTCGAAGCCCGATCCCAACCTGACCTTCAGCCTGGCCGACGTCGCGTTCGTCTACGGCTCGCGGTGGAAGCAGCGCTACTTCACGAAGATCGGCGACGACTACTTCCCGCTGCCCGCTCAGTGGGACGTGCAGCACAAGGTCTGGCGGCCGTACGGCGCCCGTCCGAACACGGACTGGTGGGTGCCGCACTACGGCAGCGACTACAAGGAGCGGCCCACGGGCCCGCTCTGCGACGGCTGCCACTCGGTGAACTACGACATCCGCGCGAAGACCGTGACCGAATGGAACGTCGGTTGCGAGAAGTGCCACGGACCCGGCAGCGCGCACGTCGCCAACCCGACGGCGGTCAACATCGTCAACCCCGCGAAGCTCGACTCGGTGCGCGCGACCGACACGTGCATCCAGTGCCACTCGCAGGGCCAGCCGCTCGCGAACCCGATCGAGGGCAAGTACTACGACTGGCCCGTCGGGTTCCACCAGGGCGCGAACCTGCGGGACTACTGGAAGCTCGAGGAGCACACGCTCGGCGAGACGACGTTCACCCACTACGCCGACGGCACGGCGCACAAGAACCGCATGCAGGGCAACGACTTCGTGCAGAGCCTGATGTACCGCCGCGGCGTCACGTGCTTCAGCTGCCACGACGCGCACGGCACCGGCAACGAGTCGCTGCTCATCAAGCCGGCCCAGGAACTATGCCTCACCTGCCACGGGCCGTCGTCTCCGAACGGACCGCACGCGCCGACCATCGAGGCGCACACGCACCACGCGGTCGACAGTGCCGGCAGCCAGTGCATCGCCTGCCACATGCCGCCGATCGAGTCGGAGATCTCCGACGTGAACGTGCGCAGCCACACGTTCGAGTTCATCACGCCGACGACGACCGACACGCTGAAGGTGCCGAACCCGTGCACGACCTGCCACACGGGCGAGACGACCGAGTGGGCGCGCAACGCGATGCGCGGCTGGTCGAACATGTCGCCCTGGCGCGTGGAGTAGCGGGCGGGCCGCCGGATTTCCGGCGGCCGCGCCCGTGGTCTTGACGGAGTTTCGACCGGCGGTCCGAACCACAGCCGGAAAACAGGCCTGAATCGAGCGGCGGCGATCGGGCACGCCGCTTGCCCCTCCCGCAGCGCGCGCGCAAGCGCGCCTTTCAGGAGGATGGCATGGGCGGACCGGCTTCCGCGTATCTCGTGGTGCTCTTCGGCGCGTCGTTCTCGGCCCTGTGGGCCGTAACGTTCTGGCGCTTCTACTCGCACATCGACGACAAGAAGTAGCGCGCCGGCGGGTTCACTGCCGATCGAAGCGCAGCCGCAGCGCGACGAGCAGGCCGCTCAGGGCGAGGGTCGCCACATTCGCCGCGATGATGGGCGCGGACCCGAGCAGGAGCCCGTACACCAGCCAGAGCGCCACGCCCGCGGTGAAGATCACGAGCATGGCGGTCGACAGATCGCCGGCGGAGCGTGTGCGCCAGGTCTTCCAGACCTGCGGCACGAAGGCGACCGTGGTCAGGAGCGCGGCCGCATAGCCGACCGCTTCGACGCCAGGGGTCATTGTCCGGCTGCCAGGACGAGCACCTTCATCGTCCCCGGCGTGATCTGGCTGCGGCCGTTCGCGCCGCGTGTCGCCGTCGCCACCGGCACGTAGACGCGATGCGTCGTCGGATCGAGCCACATCGTGCGGCCCGACACCTGCGTCTTCACCGTCTCCACCACCGTGAAGCGATTCGGGGCGTCCTCATGCGCGACGGTCAGGACCCCTGTGCCGCTCGACGCGAACGCCAGCCCCGTGGACGGGTCGAAGCCGTTGCCGTCGGCGCCGTCCTCGATCGGGAAGCTCGTGACGGCCCGGCCCGACGTGCTGTCGGTAATCGCCATCTTCCCGTCGCACGCGCTCAGCAGGAGATGGTTCTTCGCGTCGAACGCGAGCCCGGTCGGCCCCTCGCAGCCGGCCATCGGCCACGTCGCCACCAGCGCGTGCGTGAGCGTGTCGACCACGGCCAGGGCGCCCTTGTCCTCGACGTTCACGTACACCCGGTGCGCGCCGGGATCTTCGATCGCCTCCTCGAGCGTGCCGCCGACCTCGATCGTCGCGATCACCTTGCCCGTCATCGGATCGAACGCGGTGATCGACCCGCCGGTGTGGTTGATGGTCCAGACCTCCTTCCGATCCGCCAGATACCGGATGCTGTCGGGATTGGCGCCCACGGCGACGGTGCCGAGCGGCTTCAGCGTCTTCAGGTCGACGATCGTCGACGAATTCGACCGCCCGTTGCTCGTGAACCCGCGGCCGAGATCCGCCGCGATCGCGAACCCGTGCACGCCGGCCAGGTCGGGAATCTCCCCCACCACCGCGCCGCTCTCCGTATCCGTGACGACGATCTTCGTCGCGTGCGACACATAGAGACGATGCGCGGCCGCGTCGGCGATGATGTAGTCCCACCCGCCTTCACCGCCGATCTGGATTTCCTTCACCACGTGGTACCCGGGGCCGGCGGCCGAGACGACGGCGAACCCCGCGAGCGTGAGAGCCGCGGCCGTGAGGACTGAGCGCATCGGTTACCTGCCTTCTTTCTGGAATCGTTTAATCGCCGCGTAGAGCCCGGGAATCGCGAGCAGCGTCACCGGCGTCGAGAGCGCGAGACCGCCGATCACCGCCAGCGCGAGCGGCTTCTGCAGCTCGGCGCCCGCGCCGAGGCCGAGGGCCAGCGGCAGCAGGCCGAACAGCGTGCAGAACGTCGTCATCAGGATCGGCCGGAGACGGATGCGCCCGGCGTGCGCGACCGCCGCCTCGAACGGCTCGCCCTCCTCGTGCAGCTTCTCCGAGAAGTCGAGCAGCATGATGCCGTTCTTCACCACGAGGCCCACGAGCAGAATCAGCCCCATCGCGGAAGAGATGTTGAGGTCGGTTCCCGTGAGAATGAGCAGCAGGAGCGCACCGCCCACCGACAGGGGCGCGGCCAACAGAACGAGGATCGCGGGCAGCCACGCCCGGAACTGCACGACGAGAATCACGAACACGAGGACGACGGCGAGCCCGAACACCATCAACAGCTCCCGGAAGGACTGGCTCTGCGCCTGGTACTGTCCGCCGATCTCGTAGGTGTAGCCCACGGGCAGCTTCAGGTCCTCCAGGTGCGAGCGGATCTCGGCGACGGCGCTCCCGAGGTCGCGGCCTTCCAGCCTCCCGCTGACGACGGCCATGGGCCGCAGATTCTCGCGCAGCAGCTCCCCCTGGCCGTTGACGCGCTCCATCGTCGCGACCGCCGACACCGGCAGGAGTTGTCCCTCGCCGCCGCGAATCAGCGTGCCGGCGAGCTTGTTCACGTCGAAGCGGAACGAGTCGGGCAGCCGGACGCGGACGGGAATCGTGCGGTCCGGCAGGCGGAGATCGGTCGCGACCTCTCCGAGCCAGTTGCCCGCCATCTGGTCCGACACCTGTTCGACGGTCAGCCCGTAGCGGCCGGCGGCCACCGGATCCACCGTCCAGTTGACCTCGGGGTTGCCCTGCTGGACGCCGACGATGTCCACGAGGCCGTTCACGTGGTTCATCATCTCCTCGACCGGATCGGCGAGCGCGGCCAGGCGATCCGGATCGTCGCCGAAGATCTTGACCTCGACCGGCTCGGGGTTCCCCTCGAGGTCGCCGAGCATGTCCTGGAGGAGCTGGACGAACTCGATATCGACCAGCGGCGCGGCCTGATGCACCCGCTCGCGCAGATCGCTGATGACCTCGTCCGACGAGCGATCGCGCTGGGCGCGCGGCTTCAGGCGCACGAGGATGTCGCCGGTGTTCTGCCCCGTCGCGAACAGTCCGAGCTCCGACCCGGTGCGCCGCGAATACGACAGGACCTCCGGTGTATCCGCGATGAGGCGCTCCATCGTCCGGACCTGCCGATCGGTTTCCGAGAGCGCGCTGCCAGCCGGCGTCAGGTAGTCGAGGACGAAGCCGCCCTCGTCGGCCGCCGGGAAGAACCCGGTGCCGACACGCGTGAACAATACGGCCGTGAACGCGGCCAGCGCGAGCGCGACGCCGACCGCCACGACCGGCCGGCCGATCATCACGTGGAGCAGGCGGCTGTAGCCGCGATCGAGGCGCCCGTGCGATTCGCCGGTCGGGCGGTGATGCGTCGCCGCCCAGCGCGACATCAGCGGCACGACCGTGACCGACAAGGCGAGCGAAATCAGGACCGCCACCGAGAGGCTCATCGACAGCGCGCGGAAGAACTGGCCCGGCACGCCGGACAGCAGGCCCAGCGGCGCGAAGACGACCACCGTGGTCAGCGTCGAGCTCACCAGCGGCGCCATGAGCTGCTGCACGGCGTCCACCACGCTCGACCCGCCCTCGCCGGCCCGCCGGTGGATGTTCTCCACGACGACGACCGCATCGTCGATCACGAGGCCTATCGCGACGGCCAGCCCGCCCATCGACATGAGGTTGACCGTGCCGCCGAACAGCCACATGAACGCGAACGTCGGGATGACCGCCATCGGCAGCGTGACCGCGGCGATCATCGTGAGCCGCCAGTCGCGGAGGAACACCAGCAGCACCAGGATGGCGAGCACGCCTCCGATCAGGATCGCGTCGCGCACGTTGGCGATCGATTCCTCGACGAACTCCGCCAGGTCGTAGACGCGGTTGATCCGGATCCCGCTCGGCAGCACGCCCGAGAGGCGGGCGAGCACGCCGTCCACGCCCGCCTTGACGTTGAGGATGCTGGCGCCGATCTGCTGCGCGATGCTGATCGACACGGCGTCGCGGCCGTTGCCGGTGATCAGCATGGTGCGATCGGGCGCTCCCTGCGTGACGACGCCCAGGTCGGAGACCCGCAGGGTCGCGCCGTTCTGGACCTTCAGCGGCGCCTGCGCAATCTGACCGGCGTCCTTCCAGAGGCCGGTCGCGAGCGCCAGGCGCTGCTGCCCCGACTCCTGGAACCGGCCGACCGGGAGGATGGTGTTCTGCGCCTTCAGCGTGTCCGCCACGTCGACCACGGTCAGGCCTGCCGCCGCCAGCCGGGCCGGATCGAGGATCACCTCGATCTCCCGCGTGTCGCTCGCCTGGACTTCGATGATCCCGGCGCCGGGCACGCGGGCGAGCTCGGGCTTCATCACGTAGTTCGCGTAGTCGTAGAGATCGGCGGTGGGCAGGTTGCCGGTCAGGCTGAGGATGAAGTCGGGAAACACTTCCGGCGTCATGCGCTCGACCTGCATCTGGGTGTCGGCCGGCAGGTCGCCGGTGATCTCGGCGATCCGGTTCTGCACCATCTGCAGCGCCACGATCATGTCGGTCGCTGGATCGAACTGCGCTGAGATCTCCGACGCGCCGCGGATGCTCCGCGACCGGACCCGCCGCACGCCCGGCACGGCCATGATCACCTGCTCGATCGGGCGCGTCACGATGAGCGACATCGACTGCGGCGGCAGCGTGCCCGAGTGCGCGACGACGACGATGCGGGGAAATTGCAGCGGGGGGTAGATCCCGCTCGGCAGCCGAACGGCGGCGAAGACGCCGCTCACCACGAGGGCCACGGCCAGCAGCCCGACGGCGCGCGAGTGCCTCAGGGACAGGCCCGCGACGTTCACCGGCCCGCGTCCTCCGCGGGGGCCGCCGTGCTGATCGCCGCGCCGTCGGGCAGGCCCGCCTGGCCGTCGACGATCACGTCTTCCCCGCCCTGCAGCCCGGACACGATCTCGGCCTGCGCGCCGTCGACGAGACCGACCTCGACGGGACGCCGCTCGGCCTTCCCCGCGTTCGCGACGAACACGGCCGTCTCTTCGCCCTCGCGGACGATCGCATCGGCCGGCACCAGCACGGCGTCGTCGTGCTGCTCGGCCTGGATGTCCACTTCGACGGGCGCGCCGGCCGTGACGTTCGCCTCGCCGGCGAAGCCCAGCCGCACGGGGACGGTCGCCGTGCCGGCCTCGACCGCGGCGGGAAGCGACAGCACCGACAGCCGGGCCTCGGGCGCGTCGCTCGGCGCACTGGACACGCGAGCCGTCGCGCCGACCTTGATCCGCGACACGTCGGCCAGCGGCACCGACGCCACGACCTCGAGACGGCGGGGATCGATCACGCGCAGCACCGGATCCCCGGACGAGGCTTCGACGACGTCGCCGGGATTGTGATACCGCTTCGCGACGACGCCGTCGAATGTCGCGCGGACGGTCGCCCGGCCGGCCACCACCTGCGCCGCCGCGCGCGAGGCGTTGGCCTGCGCGAGTGACGCCTCCGCTTCCGCCTTGGCGCGATCGGCGTCCTCCACGTCCCGGCGCGCGGCGACGCCGCGATCGAAGAGATCGTGGGCGCGCGCCTGGGCCGACGTCGCGTTGTCGAGCGCGGCGCGGGCACGGCTCACTTCGGCCTGCTGGCGCTCGAGCTCGGCGGTCGCGCCCGGAATCTCGAACTCGACCAGGACGTCGCCCCGCCGCACGCGATCGCCGGCCGCATGGGGAATCGCCGTGATCCGGGCGGCATCGGGCGCCACGACGAGCAGGTCGGCGCCGGGCGCCGGCGTCACCATCCCCGTGGCGTGCACGACGCCGCGGATCGCGCCGCGCGTGGCCGGCGCCGTCTTCACGGGAACGACGGTCTCGCTGTCGACTTCCTCGGGGGCCGGCGTCGCGCAGGAGACGGCGCCCACGAGCGCGGCGATGGACAGCGCCGCGAGCAGCGCGCGATGGGACTTCACAACAGTCATGGCAGAGGTGCTCCGATGGCGCGTTCGAGGTCGGCGAGCGCCGTCTGAAACTGCGACACGGCGTCGAGCGAGCGCAGGCGGATGTCGCGCGTGGCCTGCAACGACTGCAGCAGCGCGGCGATCCCGGTTTGCCCGAGCTGATAGGAATCCTGCGCGAGCGTCTCGACCTGTTGCGCCTGCGGCAGGATCTGATCGCGGTACTGCAGGTACGCCTGCCGCTGAGCCTCGGCCGAGGCCGCCGCGGCGCTGACGTCGCCCGTGATGCGCGCGAGCGCCGCCGTCCGCTCGGCGACGAGCTGGTCCAGCGTCGCCTGCTCCACGCGCACGCCGGCCGCGTGGCGGGTGAAGAGCGGAACCGTGATGGCCACGCCGGCCCGCCAGCCGTAGTCGAATTCAGGCGCCGCATCGTGCGTGACCGTGGCCGTCGGCGTGAGGTCGGGCACGCGCATCGCCTGCGCGAGCGTGAGCCGGGCGCGCTGCTCGTCGATCTGGCGGTCGAGCAGGGTGAGCTCCGTGCTGGCGGATTGCGCCAGTTCCAGCACCGCGGAGCTCACGACCGGGCCGCCGGTATCGATCGGCGTCGACAGCGTCTGGTTCGTGTCGAGCGGCTGGCCGAGCACGGCGTTGAATCGCGCCCGTGCCGCCGTCACGGCGCCCTCGGCCGCGGTCGCTTCGTTTTCGGCCGCCGCCCGCGCCAGCTCCGCCTGGAGCACCTCGAGCCGCGGCACGTCGCCGGCGTCGAAGCGCGCCTGGGCGGCGTCGCGGGCGCGCTGGGACAGGTCCCGAAGCTCGCGGAGCACGTCGAGACGCGCGTTGGCGATCAGCACGTCGAAGTACGCGCGCCGCACCTCGTTCCGCACCTCCGCGATCGTCGCCGCCACCTCGGCCTGACCGGCGAGGATCGTCGCGTCGCCGACGGCGATGCGCTTCGCACGCTTGCCGCCGAGCTCGAGCGGCACGGCGAGGCCGAAAGACTGCTTGGGCGTTTCCTTCTCGATCTCGACCGAGGCCTCCGGATTCAGCCGCTCGCGGGCGACGTCGAGGCCGGCGGCGTCGACAGCGCCGCGCAGGCGCGCCGCCACGATGGTGGGATTGGCGGCCAACGCCCGTTCGACGGCGGCCTGGAGCGTAACGGATGGTCCCGGCGGCTGCGCCGCGGCGGAGGCAGCAAGACCGAGGGCCACGGCGAGACAGCCCGTGAGCCCCCGGCTCGTGAACGTCGGCACACCCCGAACCATACCCGAAATCAGTCGTGAACTTCGCGTGTCGTCGCCCCTTGCTACTGTGTGATCACGACGAACCAGGACGCGACGATGGGGCCCTGCGGCCCGCGGCCGCGGCCGCGGCCGCCCGCCGCCGGCGGCGCTCCGTCCGCCGATGCCGGCGCCGGACCGCGCTCCGGCTGGAACAGATACACGTTGTGCGTCGTCGGGTCCACGGCGATCGTCTTGGCGCCCGCGACGGTGGGGACGGTGGCCACCACGCTGTAGGTGTCCGGCGAGTCCTGGTGCACGACGGTCACGTTGCCCTCACCGCCGTTCGGGATGTACATCAGTTTCTTCGACGCATCCCACCCCAGCGCGTCGACGCGCGTGCCGTTCTTGATGGACGCCACGACCTTGCCCGTGCTCGGATCCACCACGACCGACGTATTGCTGCACCCCGAGAAGATGCGGTTCGACGCCGCGTCGTACGCGATGCCCGTCGGCCCCTCGCACGGGGCGAGCGGCCACGACGCCGTCGCCGTCCACGTCTTGACGTCAATCACCTGCATCGTGCTCTTGCCTTCGTTGTTGACGTAAATGTGTCCGTGGCCGTCGGCCGCGGCCCCTTCGGGCGCCGTGTCTTCGAGCTGGACCGTGGCGACGATGTCGCCGGTCTGGGGATCGAGGGCCGTCAGCGTGCCAATCGGACGGCTGTGATTCGTCAGGATGATCTTGTCGTCGGGCGCGTCGTACATGATGCCGTCGAGGCCGGGGCCGACCTTGATCTGCCGGAGGACGGCCAGCGTCTTCAGATCGAACATCGTGACGGTCTGGTCGCCGCTGTTCGTGGTGAACCCGTGGCCGGCCTTGGTGGCGATGCCGGCGCCGTGCACCGCCGGCGTGTTCAGAATGTCGCCGAGCACCCGGCCCGACGCGCCGTCGACCACCATCACGTGCATGGCTCGCGACACGAAGACACGGCCCGTGGCCGCGTCCACGCTGACATAGTCCGTCCCGCCGTCGCCCTTGATGTCGAACTTCTGGACCTTGAACGTTTGCGCCTGCGCGGCGCCAGCCGCCAGTCCGGCGACGAGGAGCGCGGCGAGGGTGGAGAGCTCACGACGTCTGGTCATAAAGGCCTCTCGATGACAAGGAGCTTGAACGTGCCGGGAACCACGGTCGGCCGGCCGCGGCCCGATGCGGGTGGCGCGAAGGTCGCGGCGGCGACAAACAGGCGATGGGTCGTCGGGTCGAGTCCCAGGTTGCGCGAGCCGGTCGGCGTGGTCACGGTCCCGGCGACATGATACGCGTCCGGACCGTCCTGGTGGATGACGGTGAGCGTGCCGTCGGCGCTGCTGGCGAAGACGTCGGCGGCGGCGGGATCGTACCCCGCGCCGTCGACACCCGTCCCGATCGGCAGCGTGGTGATGATCTTGCCAGCCTGGTAGTCCGACACCGCCAGCACGCCGCTGCGGCAGCCGCTGAAAAGGCGGTGGTGCGCCGTGTCGATCGCCATGGACACGGGTTGCTTGCACGGAGCCGTGGACCAGCGGCGCGACACCGTGGCCGTCTTCGCGTCGATCGCCACGACCTCACTGACGTCGGTGAGGTTCGCGAAGACCTGGCCGTCGCCGGCCGAGACGCCGTACTCGGGCTTGCCCCCCAGCGGGATGTTCGTGATCAACGTGCCGGCGGGATCGATGACCGTCGAGGAATGCGCATCCCCGTTGAACGTGAACACCCGGTTCGACGCGGGATCGTAGATGATGGCGTCCGCGTCTTCGGCCGCCGGAATCCGCCCGAGCGTCTTGTACGTGGCGAGGTCGAACATGACGACCGATTGATCGTTGCCCGAGGTCGCGAACCCGTGGCCGCTGGCCTCGGCGATCGCGGTGCCGTGGGCGCCGTTGATGCCGGTGACCTCTCCGAGCAGCCGCCCCGTGTTCGTGTCCACGACCATGACGCGGTTCGTGCGCCCGATGAACACCCGGTGCTGGGCGGGCTCCGTCACGAGGTAGTCCCACGCGCCGTCACCGCCCAGGTCGTAGCTCCGCGCGACGTGATAGCTGGACGAGGACTGGGCCAACAGCGCCGGCGCGAGGCACAACAGCAACACCGGAATCATTCGCCGCATCGTCATCACCCCTCGGTACAACTTCCGCCATTGCACCACATCCAACCTGAAGATCGCGTGAAAACGACCTGACGGACCGATCTGGCACAATGGGCCTCGTGCACATCCTCCTCGCCGAAGACGACGCGCGCATGGCGGCGCTGCTCGACCGGGGATTCACCGAGGAGGGCAACGTCGTCGACTGCACGGCCAGCGGACTCGAAGCGCTCGAGCTGGCCCGGACGATCGAATTCGACGTCCTGATCCTCGACGTGATGCTGCCCGACGTCGAAGGCTTCGACGTGGTGCATCGCCTGCGATCCGCCGGCAACCGGGCGCCCGTCCTGATGCTCACGGCGCGCGATGCCACGACGGATATCGTGCAGGGGCTGAACGCCGGCGCGGACGACTACCTCACCAAGCCCTTCTCCTTCGACGTCCTGCTCGCGCGGGTCCAGGCGCTCGCGCGGCGCGGGCCGGCCATGCACCCCGTGCACCTGCAGGTCTCCGACCTCATCCTCGATCCGGCGTCGCACCGGGCCAGCAGGGCCGGCGCCGCGCTTCCCCTGACCCGCACGGAGTTCCGTCTGCTGGAGCACCTGATGCGCCGGGGCGGACGGGTCGTGACGCGCCAGGCGTTAATCGAGGGCGTGTGGGGCTGCGGCCGCCAGGTGGAAGACAACACGCTCGACGCGTTCATCAGGCTGCTTCGTCAGAAGGTGGACGGCCCTGGACGGCCGCCGCTCATCCACACCGCCCGAGGCATCGGCTACAGCGTCCGGGAGGCCGTGTGATCGGTCAATCGATTCGCGTTCGCTTGACCGCGTGGTACGTGACCGTCCTGGCGGTCGCCACGCTGACGCTGACCGGCGCGAGCTGGTGGCTGTCGAGCCAGAGCGTGGACCGCGCGGCCGATCTCAGCCTGCACGCCCGCATCGAAGGCGTGCAGCGCTTTCTCGAAAATCCGCGAACGCGCCTCACCGTCGAGAGGCTGCGCGACGAGTTCAGGGAATACGCGGAGCTGACGCAGAGCGAAGCCCTGCTCGAAGTGATCGATGGCAACGGGGTGGTGTTGTGCCAGCCGTCGATTCCCGGCTGGACGGACATGACGGACGCCGAAGCGGCGCGAGGCGGCGCGGCCGACGGCGTCCCCGCGGCCCGCCTGCTGGGAGGCCTCCCCTTCCGCGTGGCCATGACGCGCGTCGAGGCGGCGGGCCGTGAGTACCGCGTCACGGTGGCGGCGCCGATGGGTCCCTCGCAGGCGGCGCTCGAACAGTTTCATCGTCTGCTGATCTGGCTGTGGCCCGCGGTCCTGGTGTTCGCGGGCGTGGGCGGCTACTGGGTCAGCCGCCGCGCGCTGGCGCCCGTCGCGCAGATGACCGACGCCGTCCAGGCGATCACGGTCGAACGGCTCGACCGGCGCCTCGAGTTGCCGCCGGCCGACGACGAGCTTCGGCGGCTGGCGTCGACGTTCAACGACATGCTCGCCCGGCTGCAGTCGGCCGTGAACGACATCGTCCGTTTCACGGCGGACGCGTCGCACGAGCTTCGAACACCGGTCGCGCTGATCCGGACGACCGCGGAATTGTCGCTCCGCCAGGCGCGAACGCCCGACGAGTACCGCCAGGCCCTCGACGAAGTCCAGGACTATGCGCGCCACATGTCCGGACTGGTGGAAGATCTCCTGCTCCTCGCGCGAAGCGATGCCGGCCTCGATCCGGCCGGCCGGGAGGCGGTCGATGTCGGCGCGATCGCGGCGGCCGCCGGGCGCGAAGTGCAGCCGCTGGCCGAACGCCGGTCGGTGCACCTGCGCCTCGAGGCCTCCAGTGACGCCCTTCATCGTCCGGGGCAACGGTCGATCGCTGCACCGCCTCCTGTTGATCCTGCTCGACAACGCGCTGAGGTACACGCCGTCTGGCGGGCACGTCGATGTGCGCGTGCGCCTGGCGCCGCACGATGGCGACACGGCTCCTGGAGTGCTCATCGAGGTGTCCGACGACGGGCATCGGCCTCGATCCGGTCGATGGGCCTCGACTCTTCGAGCGCTTCTATCGAGGTGCGCGCGCGCGCCGGCACGCGCCCGACGGCAGCGGACTGGGGTTGGCCATCGCGCAGACGATCGTCAACCTGCACGGCGGTTCGATTGCCGTCACGGCGATGGACCCGGCCGGCGACAGACGTGGATGCCTGGTCCGGGTGCGCGTGCCGCTCGATCCTGATGCGCCGACCCTGGCCGCGAACGGGCCACCGCTGGTGCTCGCTCAAGAGCCCACCTGATCGGGGGCGGCGCCATGTCACGTTCCGCCCCGCCCGATCGTCTACTGGGCATGCGCGCACAACGCCCGACGACCTGGATCTGGCTCTCGGCGGCCGTTCTGGTCCACCTCGTCATTTCCGTGGTGCACGGCGCGGCGCATACCGGAGCGAACGTCCCGCTCTCGCCGGCGGCGAACCTCTTCGTCTACGCCGTCATTCTCGCGGGACCGCTGGCTGGCCTGGCGCTGATCCGGCCGGCCCGCCGGCTGGGCGGCTGGCTCATCGCGGCCACAATGGCGGCGTCGCTCGTCTTCGGCATCGTCAACCACTTCGTGCTCACGAGCCCGGACCACGTGTCGCAGGTCGGCCCAGGCTGGCGGCCGCTGTTCGCGACGACGGCCGTGCTGCTGGCGGCCACCGAAGCGCTCGGCGCGGGCCTGGCCATCCGGTTCGTGAGGGAAAGGAAGCTGCCATGAACGTCTTCGTTGCCGGGGGATCGGGAGCCATCGGCGTGCCGCTCATCCGCGACCTCGTGGCGGCGGGCCATCGGGTGACCGCCCTCACGCGATCGGCGCGCAAGCAGGAGGAACTGCGCGCCCTCGGTGCGTCCGTCGCCGTCGCCGACGCGCTCGACCGCGACGCGCTCGCCGAGGCCGTCGCCGCCGCGCGACCCGATGCCGTGATCCATCAGTTGACGGCGCTGCCGAAAGGCGGAGCGCGCCGGGCCAGCGACATCGAGCCGACCAACCGGCTGCGCGTGGAGGGCACGGCGAACCTGCTCGACGCCGCGATCAAGGCCGGCGCGCGGCGCTTCCTCGTGGGATCGTTCGCGCCGCTCGCGCCGCGTGGCGCGGCGGCGCCCTCGACGGACCCGGCGGCCGAAGCCGTGCGCTCGATGGAAACCCAGGTCCTCGAGGCGTCGACACGCGGCGCCATCGAAGGCGTGATCCTGCGCTACGGTCTGTTCTACGGGCCCGGGGTGCCGTCGACGCAGGCGATGGCCGATATGGTGCGGAAGCGCCGGCTGCCGGTCATCCGCGGTGATTCGAGCCAGCTGCCGGTGATCCACATCGACGACGCCGCGCGTGCCACGGTGCTGGCCCTCGATCGGGCGCCCGCCGGCGCCGTCTACGACATCGTCGACGACCGCCCCGTGAGCTTCACCGAGATCGTGGAGGCGCTGGCGGCATACACTGGATCGTCGGCCCCGCGGCGCGTGCCGGCCTGGCTGCCGAAGCTGGTGGCGCCGTACATGGCGCGCATGACGTCGATACACCTGCCGCTCTCGAGCGCGCGCGCCCGGGCGGAGCTCGGCTGGCAGCCGCAATACGCAACGATGCGCGACGGCCTCGCGCGGATGTTCAGGCACGCGGCATGACGATGGATCGGGACGTCTTCAACACGGATCGGCCACTGCTGTTCTCGATCGCGTACCGGATGCTCGGCAGCGCGTCGGACGCGGAAGACGTGCTGCAGGACGCGTGGCTCAGGTATCGCGGCGCCGACGCGTCGACGATCCGATCGCCGAAGGCGTTTGCCACCACCATCGTGACCCGCCTCTGCCTGGATCGGCTGAAGTCCGCGCGCGCGACGCGGGAAGAGTACATCGGCCCGTGGCTGCCCGAGCCGGTGCTGACCTCGGAGCTGGACCCGGCCGACAGGCTGCAGCGAGCCGAGTCCGTGACGCTCGCGTTCCTCGTGCTGCTCGAAGCGCTCTCGCCCGAGGAGCGGGCCGTGTTCCTCCTCAAGGAGATCTTCGAGTACGACCATGCGGAAATCGCCGCCATGCTCGACACGACCGTGGCGAATTCACGCCAGCTCCTGCATCGCGCGAAGGCGCGGCTGTCGGAAGGGCGCCCGCCCAGGCTGTCGGGCACGGCGGACTCGAGGCGCGCGGTCGCCGAGCGTTTCGCCCGGGCGTTCGCCTCAGGCGACGGCGCCGGGTTGACGGCGCTCCTGGCGAAGGACGTCGGCATGTGGAGCGATGGCGGCCGCAAGGTCTCGGCCGCGCGCCGACCGCTCCTGGGCCGGGACGAGGTGCTCAACTTCCTGGTCGGCCTGCATCGGACGGCGCAGAAGGCCGGCATCGTGCAGGACGTCACCCTCCGGCTCGAAGACGTGAACTCCGAGCCCGCGCTCGTGATGCACAACCGCGGGCGTCTCGAGTCGGTCTTCGTGTTCTCCATCGAGGACGGGACCATCGCCGGGATCCGTGTCGTGCGCAATCCCGACAAGCTCGCGCATATCGATCGGCGGTTGACGACGCTTCACTGACGCCTCGCCCGGCGTAAGATGGCTGACGTGCCCATCCGCGTGAACGTGAGCCTCGCCCTCCTCACCTGCCTGGCGATCGCTCTGCCGGGCGCGCGGGCGTCGGCCCAGTCTCCTGCCGCCGAGGCGCCGAGCTTCGACTGCCGGTCCGCCTCGGGCCAGGTCGAGCAGCTCGTCTGCCGCGACGCCGCGCTCGCGGCGCTCGACCGCAAGATGGCTCAGGTGTACGCGGCCGCGCTCGGGCGCTGGCCGGCCGGCATCGTGACGACCCAGCGGGCGTATCAGCGCGGGTGGATCGCGGGCCGCGACGGCTGCTCGAAGGCCGACGACGTGCGGGCGTGTGTCGCGCGCGAGTATCAGACCAGGATCGTCCAGATCCAGGTGACGTCCGGCCAGCTGGTCGCGCCCGAGACGGTCGCCTTCACCTGCACCGGCGGCGCGAACCAGCGGTTCTTCGCGGCCTTCTACAACGACACGACGCCGCATGCCGCGGTGCTCACCTACGGCGACGATCAGGTGGTCGCCTTCGTCGCGCCGTCCGGCAGCGGCGCGCGGTACACCGCGCCGAACGTCGAGTACCTGGGAACACCAGGGCGAGGCGGCGGTGGACTGGTTCGGCACGAAGCTCACGTGCCGGCCCAGATCCACGCCGCCCCGGTAACCGACGAGTCGATGGCTACCCCTTCATGCGCGTGGGGTAGTGCTCGAAGAGCGCCGCGACCGCGCCGCTGATGTCCGCGCCGGCGACCGGCCGATCGGTGCGCAGTTGCAGCACCGCCTTGCGGCGGCCCGGCTCGAGCATGCCCACGACGAGCGTGCCCGGATCCTGCCCGGCGTCGGTTCCCGCGAGCGCCGAGTAGGTCACGATCACGTCGCCGGCGCCGCTCGCGGCTTTCGTCAGGCCGAGCGCCGACAGCTCATGGTCGATGGCAGCGACGATCTGTGCGTCGACCGTGCGCGACGACGCCGGCTGGCTGGGCGTCCAGCTGTAGGTTTTGAAGGACGAGAAGTTCGCGTGCTTGTCCGCGTTGACGCGGACGCCGTACATGGGCGTTTGCGCGGCGAGCGGCATGGCGAGGGCGGCAACGAGTACGGCGGCGGCGAGTACCGATTTTTTCATGGGTCTCCTCTAGATGCGTGTTATGACGGGAGGAGGCTCGGGCTAGTTTTGAATTTGGTCCCTGCTGCCGGTCCCTGCGGTGACTAACGGTGTGATGAACGCAGGACATCCATGAACGTCAATCCATCGGCCGGACAACCACCGGCGCCCGGCACGCTCGTCGACGTGCCGAAGCTCATCACGGCGTACTACACCGGCGTGCCTGACCCGTCGATTCCGGGCCAACGCGTCGCATTCGGCACATCCGGACATCGCGGTTCGTCCTTCGACACCGCGTTCAACGAGTGGCACATCCTGGCCATCAGCCAGGCGATTTGCCTGTATCGCACGCAGCACCACATCGACGGCCCGCTGTTTCTCGGCATGGATACGCACGCGCTCTCGGTGCCCGCGCTCGCGAGCGCGCTCGAAGTCCTCGCGGCCAACGGCGTGGACGTCATGCTCGCCGAACGCGACACCTACACGCCGACACCCGTCATCTCGCACGCGATTCTCTCGTATAACCGCGGGCGCACGTCCGGACTCGCCGACGGCATCGTGATCACGCCGTCGCACAATCCGCCGCGTGACGGGGGCTTCAAATACAATCCGCCCAACGGCGGCCCGGCGGAGTCCGACGTCACCGGCTGGATCGAGGCCAGGGCGAATGAGTTCCTCGCGGCTCGACTGCAGGGCGTGCGCCGGCAGCCGTATGAACAGGCGCTTCGCGCCGGAACGACGCATCGGCACGATTACCTGACCGCCTACGTCGGCGACCTCGGCCACGTGATCGACATGGACGTCATTCGAGGCGCGACGATCAGCCTTGGCGTCGATCCCCTGGGAGGCGCCGGCGTCCATTACTGGGGACCGATTGCCGAGCGGTACGGGCTGAACCTCACCGTCGTCAACGACGCCGTCGATCCGACCTTCCGCTTCATGACGGTGGACTGGGACGGCCAGATTCGCATGGATCCGTCCTCGCCCTATGCGATGCAGCGACTGATCGACATCAAGGATCGGTTCGACGTCGCCTGGGCCTGCGATACCGACCACGACCGGCACGGCATCGTCACCCGAAGCGCCGGCTTGCTGCCGCCCAACCATTACCTGTCGGTCGCCGTCTCCTATCTCCTCCAACACCGGCCGGCATGGCGCCCGGGCGCGGCGATCGGCAAGACGGTCGTGACCAGTCAGATGATCGATCGCGTGACCGCGACGCGCGGCCGACCGCTCTACGACGTGCCGGTGGGTTTCAAGTGGTTCGTGGACGGCCTGCTCGACGGTTCGCTGGCCTTCGGCGGCGAGGAGAGCGCCGGGGCGTCCTTCGCCCGGCTGGATGGCACCGTGTGGACGACGGACAAGGACGGGATCGTTCCGGCGCTGCTGGCCGCGGAGATCACGGCGCGGATGGGCCGCGATCCCGGCGACCTGTACCGCGACCTGACGCGCGAGCTCGGCGAGCCGGTCTACGACCGCGTCGAGGCGCCCGCCACTCCGGATCAAAAAGCCCTTCTGGCGAAGCTCTCACCGCGGCAGGTGACGATGACCGAACTGGCCGGCGAGACCATTCAGACGGTCCTCACGCACGCGCCAGGCAACGGCGCGCCTATCGGTGGAATCAAAGTGATCGCCGCCAGCGGATGGTTCGCGGCGCGCCCATCAGGGACCGAGGACATCTACAAGATCTATGCGGAGAGCTTCCGGGGAGCGGAGCATCTCCGCCGCATCCTGGAGGAAGCCCAGACCATCGTCGGACGGGCGCTGGGGGCGCCGCCTGACAAAACCAGCGTTGTCGCACCATGAGCCCACGTACCCCGGTCAGTCATCCGATCTACAACCTGCTGCCCACTGAAATCGAGGGGTTCGATTCCCTGGCCGCGCTGGCGCTCGACATGCGGTGGTCGTGGAACCATGCCACCGACGATGTGTGGCGCGGGCTCGACCCCGTCTTGTGGGAGCTCACGCAGAATCCGTGGATGGTCCTGCAAACCGTGTCGCGAGACACGCTGGAGCGACAGCTCGCCGATCCCGGCTTTCGGAAGAAGGTCGATGATCTGCTGAACACCACGCGTCAGGCGGCGGCGGCGCCCGCGTGGTTTCAAACAGAACATGCGGACGCTCCATTAACGTCGGTCGCGTATTTCAGCATGGAATTCATGTTGAGCGAAGCCCTGCCGATCTATTCGGGCGGACTGGGCAATGTCGCCGGCGATCAGCTCAAGGCCGCCAGCGATCTGGGCGTGCCGGTGGTCGGCGTCGGGCTGCTGTACCAACAAGGGTATTTTCGCCAGGTGATCGATGCGGATGGAGCGCAACAGGCGCTGTACCCGTACAACGACCCTGGACAGTTGCCGATCATGCCGCTGCGCGCCACGAACGGCGAGTGGGTGCGGTTTTCGATCGCCTTGCCCGGCTACGCCGTCTGGCTGCGCGCCTGGCAGGTCCAGGCCGGTCGAGTCCATCTGTACCTGCTGGACAGCAATGACCCGGCGAATATCCCCGCGCATCGAACGATTACCAGCGAGTTGTACGGGGGCGGGACGGAAGTGCGCCTCAAGCAGGAGTTGCTGCTCGGACTTGGCGGCTGGCGGTTGCTCGGCACGCTGGGCATCAAACCGGACGTCTGTCACTTGAACGAGGGGCATGCCGCCTTCGCGGTGTTGGATCGCGCCCGCAGCTTCATGGAAGACACGGGGCACCCCTTCGACGTCGCGCTGTCGGCGACGCGCGCGGGGAACCTCTTCACCACGCACACGCCCGTCGCCGCGGGCTTCGATCAGTTCTCGCCCGCCCTCATCGAACAGTACCTGGGAGACTATGCCGAGACGACGCTCGGCATCACGCGTCACGATCTGCTGGCCCTCGGCCGCCGGGATCCGAACGACTCGTCGGAGCCGTTCAACATGGCCTATCTGGCCATCCGGGGGAGCGGGGCGGTGAACGGCGTGAGCCGCTTGCACGGGGCCGTCAGCCGGCGCCTCTTCGCGCCGCTGTTTCCCCGCTGGCCGGAAGCCGACGTGCCCGTCGGACATGTGACCAACGGCGTGCACATGCCGACCTGGGATTCGGCGGCCGCGGATACGCTCTGGACGGAGGCCTGTGGCAAGGACCGCTGGCTGGGGCCACCGGTCCACCTCGAGCAGGACATCCGCCGCGTGTCCGACGCCACGCTCTGGCAATTCCGAACCGCCGCCAGCACGTCGCTGATCGACTACGCGCGCCAACGTCTCGCCCGTCACTACGTCTCGGCCGGCGCATCGCCAGAGATGGTCGAGACGGCGTCGCACCTCTTCGATCCCCACGTGTTGACGCTCGGTTTTGCGCGGCGCTTCGCCACCTATAAGCGTCCCAACCTGCTGCTGCACGATCCGGAACGATTACTGCGCCTCCTGTCCAATCCTCAGTGTCCGGTGCAGCTCATCCTGGCGGGCAAGGCCCATCCCGCGGACACGGCGGGACAGGCGCTCATCCAGGAATGGGTGCACTTCATTCGCCGGCCCGACGTCCGTCCGCATGCCATCTTCATCACCGACTACGACATGCAGTTGACCGAGCGCCTGGTGCAGGGTGTGGATGTCTGGCTCAACACGCCGCGCCGCCCCTGGGAAGCGTCCGGTACGAGCGGCATGAAGGTGCTCGTCAATGGCGGCCTCAACCTCTCGGAACTGGACGGCTGGTGGGCCGAAGCGTACACGCCTGACGTGGGCTGGGCGCTGGGAGATGGCCAGGAGCATGGCGACGATCCGGCGTGGGACGTTCGTGAAGCAGAGGCGCTCTACGACCTGCTCGAACGGACGGTCATTCCGGAGTTCTACGCGCGAGACGAGCACGGGATTCCGACCGCCTGGGTCGCGCGGATGCGGGAAAGCATGGCGCACCTGACGCCGCGCTTCTCGGCCAACCGGACGGTCTGTCAGTACACCGAGGACCACTACCTCCCCGCGGCAGCGGAGTACCGCGAGCGTGCGGCGAACGGCGGCGCCGTCGGCCGGGCATTGGCCGAGTGGCGGCGGGCGGTGGATCGGCACTGGGACTCGCTGCGATTCGGACACGTGCGGGTCGACACCCAGGCCGATCACTACGCGTTCGAAGTCGAGCTCTTCCTGAACGATCTCGACCCGAATGCGGTGCGCGTCGAGCTTTATGCGAATGGACGGAACGGCGGCGATCCTGAACGGAACGAAATGACGCGCGCGCGGCCGCGTGCCGACGCCACGAGCCCCTGCGTGTATCGCGCCAGGGTACCCACGACGCGTCCGGCGGGCGACTACACGGCGCGCGTGATCCCTCAGCGATCAGGCGTGGCGATTCCCCTGGAATCCGCTCGCATCCTCTGGCAACGATGAAATCGCTTCTTTTTCCGCCATACTGGGAGGTATGCAGATCCAAGTCAATACCGACAATCACGTCACGGGCCATGAGGCGTGGGCGGCCGCCGTCCGTGCCACGGTCGAAAGTGCCCTGAGCCGGTTCAGCGATCAGATCACGCGAGTGGAAGTCCACGTGAGCGACGAGGACGGCAACAAGCGCGGGCAGAACGACAAACGCTGCGTGATGGAGGCCCGCCTCCAGGGCCGCCAGCCGGTGGCCGTCACGTCCCAGGCGGCGACCGTGGACGAGGCCGTCGACGCCGCAGCGGGCGAATTGACCCGATTGCTCGAACACACGCTCGGGCGCGTCCAGGATCAACGCATCCGCAGGACGGATCCGCCTCCGGCGGGGTCGACACCCATCGTGAAGTAGACGCTTCCTGGCGAGGGTTCGATGGATAGCGCGCTCGTCATCGACCGCCTGCAGTTCGCGTTCACGATCACCTTCCACTATCTGTTCCCGCAGCTCACGATGGGGCTCGCGCTCCTCATCGTCGTGCTCCAGACGACGGGGCTGCGCTCCGGAGACGAGCGGTACACGAAGGCCGCGCGGTTCTGGGGCATCGTCTTCGGCATCAACTTCGCCATGGGCGTCGTGACCGGCATCCCGATGGAATTCCAGTTCGGGACCAACTGGGCGCGCTTTTCGCGGTATGCCGGCGGCGTCATCGGCCAGACGCTCGCGATGGAAGGCATGTTCGCCTTCTTCCTGGAGTCGACGTTCCTCGGGTTGTTTCTCTACGGACGGGAGCGGCTCGGACCACGCGCGCACTGGGCCTCCGCGGTGGCGGTGTGGCTCGGATCGTGGCTGTCGGGATACTTCATTGTCGCCACCAGTGCCTGGATGCAGCACCCGGTCGGCTACGAGATCGGCGCGAGTGGCGCGGCCCAGCTCACGAGCTTCTGGTCGCTCCTCCTGAACCCGTGGGCGATTTGGGGGTACCTGCACACGATGGTGGGCGCGGTCCAGACCGGCGCCGTCGTGATGGCGGCGGTTGGCGCCTTCTATATTCTCTCCCGACGCGCGAGCGAATACGGGAAGCTGTTCCTCAGGGTCGCGGTGCCGATCGGCTGCGTGGCCGCACTCCTGCAGGCCTATCCAACAGGCGACCATCAAGGGCTCCTCGTCTCTCGCGATCAGCCGACGACGCTGGCCGCGATGGAAGCGCTCTTCGTCAGCGGAGGCGCCGCGCCGCTCGTGATCATCGGCCAGCCCAACATGGCGGACCAGCGACTGGACAATCCCATCCTCGTGCCGGGCATGCTGAGTGTCCTGACGTACCGGCGATGGAACGCGCACGTGCGCGGGCTCGATGCGTTTCCGCGCGATCAGTGGCCGGACAACATTCCGCTCCTCTACTACGCGTACCACATCATGGTCGGCCTCGGCACGCTGCTGATCGCCACCTTCGGCGTCGCGGCCTGGAAGCTGTGGCGCGGGACGCTGACGACCTCGCGGGCGATGCTCTGGGTGTTGATGCTGATGGTGCCGGCCCCCTATATCGCGAATACCGCTGGCTGGGTCACCGCGGAGATCGGGCGACAACCCTGGATCGTGTACGGCCTGATGCGCACGGCCGGAGGTGTCTCACCGACCGTCTCGGCCGGCACTGGCCTGTTCACGCTGATCGGGTTTCTCGGCATGTACGCGCTGCTCAGCATTCTGTTCATGTTTTTGATCATCCGAGAGCTTGAGCACGGACCGGACCGGGAGCACTGAGTGGGTGTCCTCTGGTTCCTCATCGTCGGCGGCATGATCACCATCTACGCGATCCTGGACGGCTTCGATCTCGGTGCGGGCGCGATTCAGTGGCTCGTCGGCCGCCGTCCGGCCGAGCGTCTGCTCGTGATGCGCGCGGTCGGTCCTGTCTGGGACGGCAACGAGGTCTGGCTGATTGCCGCCGGCGGCACCTTGTTCTTCGCGTTCCCGGTCGTGTACGCCTCGAGCTTCAGCGGGTTCTACTTGCCGCTCATGATCGTGCTCTGGCTGCTGATGCTTCGGGGCATGAGCATCGAGGTCCGATCGCATCTGGTGGATCCGCTGTGGCACACGTTCTTCGACGCGGTCTTCGCGGGATCGAGCGCGCTGCTCGCGGTTTTCCTGGGCGCGGCACTCGGCAACGTGATTCGCGGGGTCCCACTCGGGCCCGACGGCTACTTCTTCGAGCCGCTGTGGACCACGTTCACGGTGACACCGTCGCCCGGCATTCTCGATTGGTATACGGTGCTGACCGGCGCGCTCACACTCGTCATCCTCGCGTCCCATGGCGCGCACTTCGTCGCGCTCAAGACGAGCGGCACGGTCCACGACCGCGCGGCGCGGCTCGCGACGCGGCTCTGGCTGCCGATGCTTTTGTTGGCGCTGGTCGGCCTGGCGGCCACGGTCTGGGTTCGGCCCGGCATGCTCGAGAACTACAGGCGGTGGCCTGTGGGATGGCTAATCCCGGCGGTCGTGCTCGCCTCGGCGATCGCGATGGCCTACGGCCGTCGCACCCGACGCGATCTCGCGGCCTTTGGCGCGTCGAGTCTCTTCATCACGGCCATGCTCGCCGGGGCCGCGTTTGCCCTCTATCCGTTGCTCCTCCCCTCGAGCAACAGCACACACCCGAGCCTGACAACCCTCAACGCGCTGGCCCCGGCCTATGGCTTGCGGATTGGCATTCGATGGTGGTCGGCCGGGTTTGTCCTGGCCATGACGTATGCGGTGTGGATCTACCGCTCGATTGGGACGAAAGTCGACACCCAATCAAGTGACCGTAGTCGCGTCACTCAGAGCTAGGCGGGCTTGCCCGACGCGCTCGCCCAAGACGCCGGGGTCCCATGGGGGGACTTCCCTCCGTGGATCCCTGGCGCGCCTCAACTGCGTCGCACGTTCAGTGGATCGTACCGACCTTCGTGATGACCAATGTGCCGCCGATGATTTCCGCGGCGCCGCCGGTCGAATCGGCCTCGCACGAAATCGACATCTGCCCCGCCGCGAGAAGCGTTGTCGAGGCCTGAAGCGGCACATTCGTCAAACGGTAATACGGCTCGCCTGGTTCGATCACGAAATACACCGCCGAGCGCCGGTCGTGAACATTGTCGCCCTGAATGAAACAGTGTCCCGTGACGGTCGAGCTACTGCTATTCCTGATGAACGCCACGCCCGTCGCGACATACGAGCCCGCAGGCAGACTGATCCCCCTCCGCGCCGGTGTCCCCAGGTGCCGCTCGCCTCGTTCACGCACGCGTACACCGCTTGCGCGTCGGCTCGGGCAGGAGAGCCAAGAGCCACGGCCACTACGATACCGAACAGCGGCCAACACCGAACTAATCGTTATGAGACACTCCCTGTTTGTTGTTTGACTCGAGATTTGCGTTTGACCAGGAATGGTCGGCTCCATGGCACGCCATCGAGCCTGCGGAGCCTCTCGCAATCCGGGCTCGACGGTCAGGCGGCCGTATCGTGCGCGCCCGCGGGCCGAGCGTGGTTCGCACGCTTCGCAATGCCGTCGAGCATGCCGTTGAACACCAGCTTGTGAAGCGGGTAGACGCCGTACCAGTAGGCACGGCCCAGGAGGCCGACCGGATCGAAAATGGCCGTCTGTGTGATCCGCGATCCACGGCCATCGGGCTCGACCGCGAACTCGAGCCAGGCACGGCCTGGCAGTTTCATCTCCGCGAACAGACGCAATCGGCTCGGCGGCTCGTATGCCTCGACGCGCCAGAAGTCGAGCGCGTCGCCGACACGGAGCGGCCGGGTCTCGGGGCGGCCTCGACGCATGCCGACGCCGCCGACCAGCAAGTCGACAAACCCGCGCAGCCGCCACAACCCGTTGAAGGCGATCCAGCCGTTCCGGCCGCCGAGACGCTCGATTGTGGCAAAGCACGCGGTGGGCGGCGCGTCCACGGGGACCATACGCCGATCGACCAGCCGTTGTCCGAAGCGAGTGCCGCCAAAACCTTGCGGCGTGCCCGACGCCGACAGTGAGTCGAACCAACGCGTTTCCGCGAACTCGCGATCCTCGTAGTGGAGCGCCGCGCGGATGGCTTCGGCCGCACCGCGGGGCTGCACGCGGAAGAGCCGTTGCGCACGATCGCTCTGGACCACGGTCGGGTACTTCATGCTCTCGATCAGCTTTCGGCCGACGCGCGCGTACAACGGCGTCACCAGCCCGAGCCACAGGCTGCTGAGCCAGGGCGTCAAGAGGGGCACCGGGATCATGAGTCGTTTGAGGCGCCGCTGCCGCATGTACTCGCGCATCAGCGCGGCGTAGGACAACTGATCGGCGCCGCCGATCTCGACAACCGTGCTGCCGTCGATCGACACGTCGAGCGCCTGCATGAGGTACTCGATGAGATCCTGGATCGCAATCGGCTGCGCGAGCACTGAGACCCAGCGAGGCGTAATCATCACGGGCAGATGCTCGCAGAGGGCACGGATCATCTCGAACGACAGGCTGCCCGATCCGAGGACGATCGACGCGCGCAGCTCCAGCGTCGGCACGCCCGATTCACGAAGAATGCGGCCCACGTCGTGCCGGCTGCGCAGGTGGGGGGAGAGCTCGCCGCGGTCCTCACCCAGGCCTCCCAGATAGATGATGCGCGCCACGCCGGCGGCGCGTGCGGCGGTGCCGAAGTTCTGCGCCCCAGTGGTTTCGCGCTGTTCGAAGCCGCTGGCGTCCCCCATCGCGTGCACAAGGTAGTACGCCGTCTCGATGCCCGCGAGCGCCGTGGCGAGCGAGGCGGGATTCAGGACATCGCCGGCGACGACCTGCGTGCTGCGGCCGACGCGCGACGCGAGGTTCGCGGGGTGGCGCGCCAGACAACGAACCTCATGCCCCCTGGCTTCAAGGACCGGGAGGAGGCGCCCCCCGACGTAGCCGGTTGCCCCCGTCAAGAGGATCTTCATTGCGGGACGGGACGCGCCACCGTCACCGCAGGTCGAAGCGGTCGAGGGCTGGAACGATTGCCGTCCCCGACGGTCTTCACGGGCCCTCGACTTCCACCACGGATTCCAAGTGCGGCCGAACCTTCAGGGAGTTGGTGACCAGGCAGGTTTCTTCTGCTTTCGCCAGCAGACGTCGAGCCTGGTCTTCGCTGGCGCCTGATGGCACCCGGAGGCGCGCATGGACCTCGAGCGCAGTGAATTGGGTGACGCGATCGACTCGATCGACCGTTCCGGTGGCGCTGCACTCCAACGACACCCACGCAAACCGCGAAACGCTGGCGATGCCGCGGAAGGTCAGCACGAAGCAGTCCGCGACGGCGGCCACAAGCAGGGTCTCTGGAGACCACCGGTCACCGGGTCCGCCGAACTCCGTTGGCGGCGCAGACGGAATCGGCGGAAGCCGCTCGCCCGCCAGCGCGACGTCACCTTGCGTGTCTGCCTTCGCGACGACCGAATAGTGATGCGGAAACTGCTGCATGCCGGTCCTTTCCTGTCTCTCTGCTGGTCACATCGCGCCGCGGCCGTCGCGGCATACGGTCCCGGCCAGGTCAGGCGGCCGGTCTGTCGGCATGCCGAAGACGGGCGCCGGACTCCCTCGCCTGTCTGGCCGTCTCTTCGCCGATGCCGAGTTGACGCGCGCCGACGGTCTCGCGCTGGATGTCGTCGTCAGTGCCGGCCGCGGCGGCGGCACCAATGGCCGCGAGTTGGCGAGCGACGGCCTGCGGAATGCCACTGCGCACACTGCCCACGGCACGCGCCAGTTGCGTGCGTGACGGGTATGCCCCTCGGGAGACGACAACATCGTTCACGAGAATGAGCGGCAGGCACGCGTCACCCTCCGCCGACAGCAGTTGCTGTACGACAGGGCGCATCGCCACCTCGCTCGGCGCCGTGCTCGGGTCGAATCGCTCGACGAGAATTCCCGTCGTTTCGAGCCAGTCGAAGTTCTCCTCGAACGTCGAGAAGGTGCGGTCGTAGAGCACGCCGATCATGCCGATGATCGGCCGGGGAACATGACGAAAGACCGTGACAAATACCATGACGTCCTCCTAATGCGTTGTCGCCGATAAGGGCGTAGCGCTCTCGCCGGCAAGCACTGCCGCAGGTGCCACGCCACCGTCGCCGACCCTGCCGCCATAGATCCTGCGCAGGAAATACAGGCTCACGTGGACCAGTCCGATCAGGACCGGCACCTCCACCAGCGGGCCGACAACGGTGGCGAACGCGATGGGTGAGGTGATGCCGAACACCGCAATGGACACCGCGATGGCCAACTCGAAGTTGTTGCCCGAGGCCGTGAACGCCAGCGTGGCGGCCCGCGAGTAGTCCGCCCCAATCTTCCAGGCCATGAAGAAACTGATCAGGAACATGAACGCGAAATAGGTACTGAGCGGAATGGCGATCCACAGCACATCCAGCGGCTGCGACACGATCCGCTCGCCTTGCATCGAAAACATCACAACGATCGTGAACAGAAGCGCGATCAGCGTGATCGGCGAGATGATCGGGATGAACACGCGGGTGTACCAGTCGCGCCCTTTCAGCGGCACGAGGATCAACCGGCTGAGGATGCCCGCCGCGAACGGAATACCCAGGTAGACCATCACGCTGCCGAAGATCTCTCCGATGCTCACCTCGACGGCCATGCCTGGCAGTCCGAAGAGCGGCGGCAGCACCGTCACGAACATCCAGGCGTACAGACCGAACGTGAGAATCTGGAACACGCTGTTCAGCGCGACCAGCCCGGCGGCGTACTCGCTGTTGCCTCGGGCCAGCTGGTTCCACACCAGCACCATGGCGATGCAGCGGGCAATGCCCACCAGGATGAGTCCCACCATGTAGGAACCCCACCGAGGATCGGGCCCGAAGACCGACGGCGCAATGAACCCGAAGAACGCCACCGACAACCCGAACATCACCAGCGGGCCGACGATCCAGTTCTGCACGAGCGACAGGCCGAGGATTCTGAAATCGGCGAAGACCCTGGGCATCAGCTCGTACTGCACTTTCGCCAATGGCGGGTACATCATCAGGATGAGCCCGAAGGCAATGAGCAGGTTGGTGTGCGCGCCGACGGTCAGGGCCTCATTGAAGCGGTCGACCCCCGTCTGAAACAGGTAGCCGACCGCCACGCCGAGCCCCATCGCGACGAAAATCCAGACCGCCAGGTAGCGGTCGAGGAATGACAGGTTCTTCGCAACACTCTGTTTCACGATCGAACATCCCTCTTCAGTGCGGCCGCACATCGTTGCAAAGCCGCACGACTCACATCGCCTCGAGCAAGGCCTTCATCCGCTTCAACGCGGAGGGGACGATGCAGTAGCTGACGCGAGGCCCCTTCTCGTTCGCCTGGACGAGACCCGCGTTTCGGAGGATCCGGAGATGCTCCGACACCGTGGACTGCGCCAGCGGCAACTCGTCCACGATGTGGCTGCACATCCGCGCCTCTTTCTTCGCGAGCATCCGCAGAATCCGCACACGCGTCGGATGCGCAATCGCCTTGGCAAAGGCGGCCAGCTCGTCGTCGGCTGCCGGTCCATCAACCTGAGCCGTGAGCAACTCAACGACTTGCCCTTCAGGTGGGCAGCAGACCGGCGGTTCGGACTCGCCAGCCTGAGCCTTAGAAATGGTCTTGGTAGTCATCGTTAATCGTCGATTAACGATGACATAGCCCAATGCATCCGTCAACCTTTCTTCTAAGAGTGGTGAGCGGATGCGGATGAGGTGGCGGGGGCCAGCAGTGCGGCTACGTGGCTGGCTCCTCAGGCTGGATTCGAACGAATCTCGCGATTCTTGACCTTCTGGGCACCGAATGGGCATCCATGGAATGCTCGGAGCCGTGGCGCGCCGGGACGGCGACCTGAATCGACGACAAGAGCCCGGCGACGAGGCGCCTCGAAACCCGGCAGACTCCGTGCCGATGATGCCCTTCGTGGCGAGGCCAACGTCCGGCGCCGTTCGACTACCGGTCCAGCACCTCACGAATCTTCTGTCCCAGCGTCTCTGAGTTGAACGGCTTGTCGAGAAACGCAATCCCAGACTTGAGCACTCCGTGCTGGACAATGGCTTCCTCGGTGTATCCAGACATATAGATCACTCTCAGCGCGGGCCGCTGCTCAATCAGTTGCTTCGTCAACTCTGGTCCACTGGCGCCAGGCATGACGATGTCCGTCAGGATCACGTCGATCGAAGGGTGCTGCGCGAACAACCGAAGCGCTTCCTCGGCATTCGCCGCGGCCAGCACAGTGTAGCCCTGGCGCACCAACAGGCGCTTCGCCAATTCACGAAGTCCATCGGAGTCCTCGACGACGAGCACGGTCTCGCCGCCGGCGCGCGGCCGCGCCGATGGTGGCGGTGCGTCAACGACCATTTCGGTGGCATCCGCCGCGGGGAAATACACCTTGAACGACGTTCCCTGGCCGACTTCGCTATAGACGTTGACGCTTCCGCCGGCCCGCGTAACGACGCCATGGACCATGGCCAGGCCGAGCCCGGTGCCTTTCCCGACGTCCTTCGTGGTGAAGAACGGCTCGAAGAGGCGCGCCTGCACCTGTGGTGTGATGCCGGCTCCCGTATCCGTCACCGTGAGGGCGACATACGTCCCCGGCATGACGGCGAAATGCCTGCTGACATAATGCTCGTCGAGATCGACGTTGGCCGTCTCGAGCGTCAAGAGACCGCCTCCCGGCATGGCATCCCGCGCATTCACGGCGAGGTTCATGATGACCTGCTCCACCTGTCCGCGGTCGGCCCTCACGAGCGCCAGCGCAGGCTGCAGCGCACGCACGATCTGTATGTCTTCGCCGATCAGGCGCCCGAGCAGGGACTGCATGCCATTGACGACCGCGTTGAGATCGATCAGCGTCGGATTGATAATCTGCTTGCGGCTGAAGGCCAGCAGTTGACGCGTCAGCCCCGCCGCGCTCACACCCGCTTTTTGAATTTCGGTGATGTCGGCCAGATGCGCATCGTCCGGCCCGAGGTCCGCGGTCAACAGCTCGCAGTATCCGAGAATCGCGGTGAGCAAGTTATTGAAGTCGTGCGCCACGCCGCCGGCCAGCCGTCCCACGGCCTCCATCTTCTGGGCCTGTTGAAACTGTGCCTCCAGCATGCGGCGCTCGGTCGTGTCCAGGGAAATGCCGACACCGCGGATCGGTTGGCCCTGCTCGTCCAGCCGGACGCGGCCCGCGCCCGTGATCCAGTGAACCGTGCCGTCGGGCCAGACCGACCGATGTTCCGTTGAGAAATCGCTCCCCGACCGCATCCCGGCGTCAATGGTCTCCAGAAGAGACGCGCGATCCTCGGGATGGACGCGCTCGACAAAGGCGTCGAAGGTACCCTCGAAGGTTCCTGGCGCGAGTCCATAGTGCGCCTCGATCGTCTCCGACCATCGAAGAACGCCGGTCGCATAGTCAATATCCCAAATGCCCACTTCAGCGCTCTCCAGTGCGAACCGCATGCGCTCTTCTGTCGTCCGCAAGGCCTCAATGGCCTGCTTGCGGTCCGTGATGTCTCGTGCCACGGTCGACGCGCCGACAATCGCGCCGAGGGCATCGGGAATTGGCGACACGGTGATCGAAACATCGCGCAACCGGCCGTCCTTGGTTCGTCGTACGGTTTCCAGTTGCTGCACCCGTTCGCCGCGCTGAATGCGCTCGAGAATGTCGCGCTCTTCGGCCTCGCAGTCCGGTGGAATCACTCGCAGGATGGACGCGCCGACCATTTCGCGCGCAGCATAGCCAAACAGCCGTTCCGCCCCGATGTTCCAACTGGTCACGATGCCATTGAGGTCCTTGCCGATAATGGCGTCGTCCGACAAGGCCACGAGCGCTGCCAGACGCTCAGACGCCACGTCTGCGGTTTGGCGGGCCGTGCGTTCCGTCGCATCGGCCCGATCAAGCCGACGTGCAAGGCTCGCGGCCACGATGCTCAACACCGAGATCGTCGAGATCGTCAGCAATGCCACGCCCAATTCCGTGTCGTACCACCCCGCTCGCTCGCCGAGCAACCGAAACCACCCCAGAAGCACGGGCCCCGCGAACACCGCCGGCACCAACCGTCGACTGAGGGCACCGCCAGGCCCGTTGCTCGTGAGGATGCCCATGGCACCGCGGCGGGCGTGGACCGACGCGACTCCCGTGCCCAACACAACCAGCGTCATGGCTGTGTGAAGAGCCATCTGCGTGGAGGAGGTCAGCCCCCCCACGCCGGGCGCGCTGTATAAGTAGCCCAGCAACGCGATACCCGCGACGCCGGTGGCGCCAAGGGCCAGTGCTTGTGCGAGCACATGGCGTGTATTCAGCAGGACCAGCGACGCCCCCAGCAGTACGAAACACGACGCCGTGTTCACGCCCATGCGACCGGGGATGCCCGTTGTGCTGATGCGGTCTATTACCAGTAGCCGATCGATCGCGAGGTCGAATCCAGTCCCGTATTCGAGCAGCGTCAGGGCCGCGATGATCACCACGATGACGGCCGCCCCTGCCGCCACACTCGTCGTTCGGAACGACGCGGGCCGCAGGCGGAACCACAAGGAGACGCCGCACAACGCGAAGCAGCTGGCGGTGCTCACCTTCATCGTCGACAGGCCTGGCACCACGCTTGTCAGGATGGGTATGTGAGCAATCCATCCGAACAGCACGAGCAGTCCGATGCCAACACTGAAGACACTGGCGGCACGACTGAGGACATGGAGGCGTGCGATCAGCGTGTCCGTGGTCTCGTGGTGGGCGGTGTCGCCCATAGCCCTGCCCCCCTGTTCAGGTCACTCCACTCTCGACAACATCGAGAATATTCCGACTATACGCCCTGGCGGCAGAACGCGAGTGACTCCAGAGCACGAGGACGGACTCTTGGCCATGCAGGCCAAGTAGTTGCCCGCCTGTGTGTTGCGATCAACGTCCATTGGAGAAGGGAATGATTGCGGGGCGGGGTAGCACCCGCGACCGCGGCGTCGGGATGTGCTACCTGCGAGAAGGGTAACACCGTATTCCGAGCACATGGGTGACACTTTCGCCCTCTACATGGGAGGGGGCGATGCCTTGGAGGGAGTGTCACATCATGGACGAACGGCTCCGGTTTGTCGCCCGCCGGCTCGAGGGCGAGAAGATGGCGCCCCTGTGCGCGGAGTTCGGGATCTCCCGGAAGACCGGGTACACGATCTACGATCGCTACAAGACCTGCGGGATCCACGCGCTGACCGATCGCAGCCGGCGGCCGTATCGCCAGGCCAATCAGCTCCCGATGCCGGTCGAGGCACTGATCGTGCGCCTGAAGCGCGAGTATCCGGCCTGGGGCGCGCCGAAGATTCGCGAGAAACTGCGCCAGCAGTTCACGGGGCCCCACCTGCCGGCGATCAGCACCGTCCATGCCGTGCTCGAATCGCCGATACTGCTACCCGCTCGACGATCACGGATTTCGCCAGCCGCTACTTGCTGACCTGCGAAGCCCTGTCGACCACGCAAGAGACGTTCGCCTTTGCCGTCTTCGAGCGCACATTCAAGGAGTTTGGCCTCCCGCAGGGCATCCGCACCGACAACGGCGTGCCCTTCGCGTCTGCCCATGCGATCTACGGGCTCAGCAAGCTGGCCGTCTGGTGGCTCCGGCTGGGGATTCACCTCGAGCGCATCCAGCCTGGCCATCCGCAGCAAAACGGGCGACATGAGCGCATGCATCTCACGCTCAAGACGGAGGCGACCAAGCCCGCCGCGGCGAATGTCCTACAACAGCAGGCCCGGTTCGATGCGTTCGTCGAGCAGTACAACCAGGAACGGCCGCACCAAGCCCTCGACATGCAGGTCCCGGCTGCCCGGTACGAGCGCTCGCCGCGGGTCTATCGCGGGCTGGAGGATCTGACCTACCCGTTTCACGATGCTACCTTCACGGTCACGCACTGCGGCCGCATCTGCTTCAAGGGCCACAAGGTGAATCTGAGTCAGGTGTTCGCCGGGCAGAACGTCGGCGTGACGCAGGTCGGCGAGCGCACGTGGCTCGTGACCTTCATGCAGTACGATTTGGGCTACTTCGACGACGAGACGTGCCGGTTGGAGCCCATCGAGAACCCGTTCGGCTCCAAAGTGTTACCCATGTCTCCGGAACGGACCTAGGGAAATTGGCTCCTCAGGCTGGATTCGAACCAGCAACCCTCCGGTTAACAGCGTAACGAGGTGGTTGGGCTCGCGGGTTCTTCGTGCCGGTAGCTCGGATGAGAACCTGGTGATACGCGGTGTTCGGCAAAGAATTGTTCAGAGATTGTTCAGTGCTGGCCCGGCATGGAGACGTCAGAGCTTCTGCCCTTTGGCTGCTTGACCCGCGAGCAAGAAGGTCTTCGGGTATTTGCCATCGCCGCAGACTTTGAATGAACCGAAGTCCTTATACCAGAGGCCATCCGGGGCATCGGGATTCGATTCTCTCCACGCCTTCAGCTGATACAAGTCTTCCGCGGTGATCTTGCGTTCGCGCAGCCGTTCAAACAGATGATCGCGGAGAGCGGGAGGCAGACCGGTCCACCGGATTCTGGGCACTACTCACCGAAGGTCATGACGGCAAGCTCTTCTTTGAGACGGGCCTGCTCTTCCGGATCGCGCGAACGTGCCAGGCGGTCAGCGAGCTCGAGGAAGCGTTTCTTTTCCTGTTGCCGGGCTTCGATGCCGGACTCGATGAGCTCAACGATGATGCGGTTGGCGCTCGTGCTGCTGGTCTTCGCCAACGATTTCACCCGGCGAGCGACGCGCGCCGGGAGCGTGACACTCTGACGGACGCTTTTTTCAGTGACGGCCATACCCTCATTCTACACCGTCTTGCACCAGAATGCACCAGACGTGACGATGACCGGAGCATGTGCAGCGACGGAACTTGGACGCGGCTACCGCAGGCCCCAGTGGCCTGACGCACGGCATTTGCCCTCCGACGATCCCGGTACGGTTCAGATCGGCTTCCTGGTGTTTCTTGCGGGCTTCCGCCACACCATCAGGCTGGCGCGGCCGGACCACGAGTGGGTTTCGACTCTCGTGTTCGGTGCCGGCCTGGTCGTGATCACACTGGAGCTGGTTGGCGACGCGCTCCAAGCCGCCGCAGCCCTGGACACGGTCGTGAACGCCGAACCCGCCGTCGTCAGAGGCCTCATAGAGGCCAGCTTTCCGTTCTTCGGTGCGGTCGGACTCTTGATGTCTGCGCTCTTCTTGTCCTCGGCCGGCTACGCCACTCTTGCCACTGGCGCGCTCCCTAAGTGGACAGGCTGGGTTGCGTGCGGCGCTGCGGTTGCCAACTTCGCGGCCGCTCCCTCGATCTTGATGGGACCTGACGACAGGGCTTTCTACACCGCTACCGGCTACGTGACGATGACTGGCCAGGGACTGCTGGTGATCTGGTTCTCGGTTGCCAGTGTCGCGATGATTGTCGTGAAGCCGGCAACCGGGGCGTCGACTCCGGGCAATGGAGTCTGAGATCGGGCCCGCCCAACAACTATCAGGCATCCTCGAGTCAAGAGCGCGGATCTGCGCAGCCTGATACGCGCGGTGACGCCCCGTCCAGCACCGTGCTGATGACGAAGCGCCGTTTCGCGCCAACGTCGTACTGCGGCCTCTGACGTCTATTTACCGAAGGCGTGCGCGAGCGCAGAGGGCGTCTTGCGGCCGACAATAGCCGGGGCCTCCTGGACGAGCTCGTCGTTCTCGATGGCGGCCACCATGAAGAGGGCAAAGTCCACGCGACGCGTGATGTTGCTTTCGAGGATGGGGTCGCCCACGTGCCGGCTCCACACTGGCAGGCCTTGGCTCTCGCCCTCCTCGAGGTCGCTCCCGCGCACGACGGTCCACCGCGTGTCGCTTGCAAACACCCGCCGGCACGCCTCAACCTGGTCGTCGAGGTCCACGACGCGAGCGAGTCGCGCGAGCCGGCCGACGACGTTCACGAGCACTTTGATCTTCCACGAGTACACGTCCCGACCGTCGCGCGTGATGTGCCACCCGCACGAGAAGATGAGCCGCGCGCCCGGACGCGCATAGTCGAGGACCGCCTGGGCCGTTCCCGACGCGTACTGGTGGACTCCCATTGGAGCGAGCACGACGAGCACCCCGTCGCACCCGGCTACGGCGTGCTTGATGACGTCGCGGTTGTTCGTGTCTCCCGGAATGACAGTGATGCGCCCCTTGAAGGCATCGAGCTTCTCCACGCTGCGCTCGCGGCACACGCCAACCACTGCGTAGCCCCGATCGAGCGCGTGCTGCACCATGTATTTCCCGAGCTTCCCGGAGGCCCCGACGATACAGACCTTCGTCATGTCCGCCAAGCTTACTCTTGGGTGCCGTTGGCTGACCAATAGCGGCCCCACGATCGTCTCTCCTGCCTCTCAGCGGAACGCCTATCCCGTGATCTTCAACCTGCGATCGATCATCTCTGCGTGCGTCTCAGAGGTGCATTGGCGAGAATGGCTAGCGTTTCCGAAAATCGGCACGGTCTACCCGCCGATGAGGTCAATCGGGCCAGAGAAACTTGTTCAGATCTTCAGTTTCGTTTCACGGCGGCAAGTTGTTGAAAAGATTGGCTCCTCAGGCTGGATTCGAACCAGCAACCCTCCGGTTAACAGCCGGATGCTCTGCCGTTGAGCTACTGAGGAACACGGGCGGGACGCGACCGGTCGCCGCCCCGTGGCGACGACCGGACTCACGATAGTCCTGCAACCCCCGCGACAGGGTCAACGCGGAGGCCGGATGTCCTAGGCGACCTTGGCCTCGACCGTGATCTCCAGCGACCCGCGGTAGGCGTTCGACACCGGGCACTTCCCTTCGGCTTCCTTCGCGACCTCCGCGAACTGCGCCGCGTCGAGGCCCTTCAGGCCGTACGCCGTCACCACCAGCTTCGACGACTGGATCTTGATCCCCGCGTCGCCCTTGTCGGCCGTGACCGTCGCGCGCACGACCGTGCGGTCCGCCGACGCGCTCTTGCGGCCCAGCGTCGCGTTCAACGCCATCGCGTAGCACGCCGCGTGCGCGGCCGCCATCAGCTCTTCAGGGCTCGTCCGCCCGGCGGGATCGCCGATGCGCGACCCGAACGTCACCGGCAGCGAAAACGCGCCAGTCCCCGCCTTCGCCTCGCCCTTGCCTTCCATCACCGAACCCGCCCAGTCCACGTCCACGTGCCGTTCGAATGTCATCGAAATCCTCCAGTGTTATTTCCGCTTCTTCCCCGTCAGGCTGAGCTGCAGCGCCGTGCCGGCGAACCCGATCACCACCCACGCGATCACCACCGACGTCCGCGGGGCGTCAGGCGTCAGCGGATAGAGAATCCACGTGTCGCTGTCCCCCGCCCGCGTGCCGGCCAGCGCCAGCGCGCCCACGATCACCGTCCACGCGCCGCCGAACGCCGTCGCGACGATGATCACGTACCGCTGCAGCCACATCGCGGCCACGCCGCCGACGACCGCCATCACGATGATCGCCGCGGCCGGCGGATCGCCCGCGATCGCCTGGTTCCACACGAGCTGCGTCAGGAGCGCGCCCAGCCCGGCGCCGACCAGCGCCACGCCGACGAAGTACGCGAGCACGAACACCACGGCCCCGACGATGCCACCGAAGAGCGCCGCCAGCACCATGTAGAGCGTGCTGGCGCTGCCGACGATCGTGCTCGCCACCAGGGCGCCGCCGATGAACCCGTAGATGCCGAGGATGATCCGGAACAGCCGGTACCCCGCGAGGCACGCGAGCGCGCCGGTGAGCACGAGGGCGATGGCGGCGGGGACCTGGTAGGCCGACGGCAGCATCACGTCGCTATACCTCGCGCCGGCCCTCGATGGCCTTGTGCATCGTCACCTCGTCGGCGTAGTCGAGATCGCTGCCGACCGGCACGCCCATCGCGATGCGCGTCACCTTCACGCCGAGCGGCTTGAGCAGCCGCGCGAGGTAGAGGGCGGTGGCCTCGCCCTCGACGTTCGGGTTCGTCGCGAGGATCACCTCGCTGACGCCGCCCGCGATCCGAGCCAGCAGGCTCTTGATCTTGAGATCGTCGGGCCCCACGCCCTGGAGCGGCGAGATCGCGCCCATCAGCACGTGGTACGTGCCGCGGAACTCGCGCGTCCTCTCGATTGCCGACACATTCTGCGGCTCCTCGACGACGCAGATCAGGCGGGCGTCGCGGTCGGGATTCGAGCAGTACCGGCACGGGTCGACGTCCGTGATGTTGTTGCAGATCGAGCAGTACGTGACCCGCTCCTTGACGTCGCGGAGGGCCGCGACGAGGCGCTCGGTCTCGTCACGCGGCGTGCGCAGCAGGTGGAACGCGAGCCGCTGCGCGCCTTTCGGGCCGATGCCCGGCAGGCGCTGCAGTTCCTCGATCAGCCGGACGAGCGGATCGGGCAGCGACACTTAGAGGTTGAGTCCGGGCGGCAGCAACCCGCCCATCTGCTGCTGCAGCTGCTCGTCGGCCTTGCGCTGCGCGTCGTTGACGGCCGCCACGATCAGGTCCTGCAGCATCTCGACATCGTCCTTCGAGACGACCTCGGGATCGATCGTGAGCGACTGGATCTGTTTCGCGCCGTTCACCACGACGGTCACCATGCCACCACCGGCCGTGGCTTCGACGCGGAGCTCGGCCATCTGCTTCTGCAGGCGCTCCTGCATCTGCTGCGCCTGCTTCATCATCTGCTGGATCTGCTGCGGGTTCATCGAGCACTGCCTCACATTTCTTCGACGTCGCGGATCTCCATCGGGAACACCTCGAGGAGCGCCTGGACGCCGGCGTCATCCATCGCCCGCTTGCGCAACGCGGCCTGGCGATCGGGATCGGGCGCGGCCGCTTCGCCGTTCGACGCGTCGCCGCCCGCGGCCGGCGGCGCGGGCGCGGCGGCGCCCTGCGCGCTCGCCACCACCGTCTGCCGGCCCGTCAGCTTGCGCGCGATCGTCTCGAGCCAGACGCGATTCTGCTCGAACATGCCCTGGAGCGCGCGCTGCGCCGGCGAGAACGTGAACGTCACGCGGTCGGAGCCCGCGTCGATCGCCTGCGCCTGCGCGACGACGGTGTTATAGAACACCACTTTCTGCTTCCGGATCTCGGCGAGCAGCTGATCCTTGAACGAACGGCTTCTCGGATCCGAACTTCTCGGAGGTTCTGAGGGTCCTAAGGGTGCTGAACGTGCTGGAGGTGCTGGAGGTGCTGGTGCGCTGGCGACACGCCGTCCCGCGGGCGACGCGAGCGGCGCGGGCCGCGAGGGGGCGGCCGACGGCGCGTTCCCCTGGATCAGATCCTCGATCGCCACGAGCTTGCGCAGGTAGATCCAGCGCAGCAGCGCCATCTCGAGGTTGTAGCGCGGCTGGGCGGCGTTGCGCACCTCGCCTTCCGCGCGCACCAGCAGGTCGAACGCGCGCAGCAGGTCCTCGCGCGAGAAGCGGCGGGCCAGGTCCGTGAGCCGCTCGCGCTCGGACTCGGCCGCGATCTCCGGATCCGACACGCGCGACGGATCCACCGACAGGACGAGCAGGTCGCGCACGACGCGCGACAGCTCGCGGCACACCAGCCGCAGGTCGTAGCCGAGCTCCACCGCGCGGGCGGCCATGGCGAACGCCGCCGACGCGTCCTCGGCGGCCACGGCGTCCACGGTGTCGAGCAGCAGATCCCGGCCGACCAGGCCGAGCACCGTCGCGACGTCCTCGACGCCGACCGTCGCGCCCGTGAACGCGATCACCTGATCCAGCTTGCTCTCGGCATCGCGCATGCTGCCCTCGGCGTCGCGCGCGATGAGCTGCAGCGCCTGCTCGGCGGCCTCGATCTTCTCGGCCTGGACGATGTGCCGGAGCTGGTCGGCGATGGCCTTCGTGCCGATCGTCCGGAACTCGTAGACCTGCGACCGCGAGAGCACCGTCTCGGGAATCTTCTCGAGCTCGGTCGTCGCCATCATGAACACGACGTGCGGCGGCGGCTCCTCGATCGATTTGAGCAGCGCGTTGAACGACGCGCCCGACAGCTGGTGCACCTCGTCGATCAGGAACACCTTGTAGCGGTCGCGCACGGGCCGGATCGACAGCCCCGAGATGATGACCTCGCGGATGTTGTCGACGCCGGTGTGGGTGGCGGCGTCGATCTCGAGGACGTCCATGTCGCGCCCCTCGGCAATCTCGACGCACGCCTCGCACGTGCCGCAGGGCTCCGCCGTCGGGCCCTTCTCGCAGTTCAGCGCGCGCGCCAGGATCCGCGCCGTCGTCGTCTTGCCGACGCCGCGCGGGCCCGCGAATACGAACGCCTGGGCGAGGCGCCCGCTCGCGATCGCGTTCTGGAGCGTGCGCGTGACCGCCTGCTGGCCGATGACGTCGGCGAACCGCTGGGGGCGCCACTTGCGCGCGATGACCTGGTACGACATGGATGATTTCAGAACGGCTCGGAGGCGCTCGCGGCCTCCACCGCGGTCCGGAGTGGCCTGGGGCACATGTCAGGATCCACTTAGCGCTGCTGCCTTCCGGCCCTGACGCGGTTCGTAGGCTGGCATTGCACAGGTTCCGGACCGCGGTGCAGCCCGCGAACTCCCTTAACTTTACTACGGCTAGTGGACCATCCTCGCTGAGTACCACCGATTCGACGAACCGGGATTTCGAGATCAACCACAGAGACGCGGAGACACCGAGGCCGGAGCGCTGTCCGTCATCGGCGCCGCCTCCGCGGCGCCCGCGAGGACGAACGATCCGGACACGCAAGGCCCGTGTCCCGCGCCTGCCTCCTTGTGTGTCCGGATCGTTCGCCCTCGCGGCCGGCCTGCACGGCAGGCCGGCGACGACATACGGGCCCTCCGAGCCTCTGAGTCTCTGTGGTTCATTGCCTTGGTACTGATTCAGCCGACACGCCCCACTAGACGGGCACCCGGGTCACGAGCAGGATGTACTTCGCGAGCACCTCGCCCACCACCACCGTGAAGAAGTCCACATAGAGAATGCCCGTCGCCGACTGCGTCGAGCGGATCTTCGCCGTCTCCCACGTGAGATACGACAGCAGCGCCGGGCCGGCCAGCCCGAACAGCACGCGCTGCCAGAAGAACACGCCCCGGATCGACAGCACGTAGCGCCCGAAGCTCAGGCCCATCCCCGGCTCCCACGTGGCGATCGCGAAGAAGACCGCCGCCGTGACCACCGCGATGCGGATCACCATCGACACGATGTGCAGCTTGACGATGGATTGCAGGTGGCTCACCTCCATCGACGGCAGGATCAGGTACCAGTGGCCCAGCACCATCGCCGTGCACGCGCCGCCGAGGAGCGCCGCCGAGCTGATGAAGCTCGCCACCGTGAGAGCGCGCACGGTGATGGGCCAGCCCGCCGATACGGCGAGCCCGCCGGCCACGAGGACCACGAGCCCGACGAGCGACGCCGCCGCCAGCAGCAGCCGCCGGTAACGCGTGAGCGCGCGGCCGATCGTGGCCCAGTAGACGACGACGAGCGCCTCGGTCGCCCAGATCCCCCAGAACGCCGCCTGCGACGCGACCGAGCGCGCCTCATCGGACGGGCGGAACGCCAGCGCCACCGCGATCAGGATCGCGACCATGCCGGAGTTGAACCGGAAGAACTTGATGCCGGCCTCGGGCGAGACGACCAGCAGGGAAAACAGAATGCCGATCGCGAGATGGGCGAGGAAGAGGTAGAGAACCATGCAGGTCGGGTGGGTCTGGGTCTGGTCGGTCTGGTCGGTCTGGTGGGTCTGGTGGGTCTGGTGGGTCTGGTGGGTCTGGTGAGTCCGGTCCTACCCGACCCACCCGACCCACCCGACCTACCCGACCTACCCGACCTACCCGACCTACCTGACCTACCCGACCTACTTGAGCCGCTTGTTGATTTCCGCCCAGTTGATCACGTTCCAGAACGCGCCCACGTAGTCCGCGCGGCGGTTCTGGTACTTGAGGTAGTAGGCGTGCTCCCAGACGTCGAGGCCGAAGAGCGGCCGCTTGGCGTCCATGAGCGGGCTGTCCTGGTTCGCGGTGCTCTCGATCGTGAGCTTGCCGGCGCCGCCGTCGATGACCCACACCCAGCCGCTGCCGAACCGGCCCATCGCCGCCTTGCCGAACTGCTCCTTGAACTGATCGAAGCCGTTGAACGACGCCTTGATCGCTTCCGCGACCGGGCCGGTCGGCTCGCCGCCGGCCTTCGGCGCGAGGATCGTCCAGAACATCGAGTGGTTCGCGTGGCCGCCGCCGTTGTTGCGCACCGCGGTGCGGATGTCGTCCGGCACCGAGGTGATGCCCTTCAGCAGTTCTTCGACGGTCTTCGACTGGAGCTCGGGATGCTTCTCGAGGGCGGCGTTCAGGTTGTTGACGTACCCCTGGTGATGCTTCCCGTGATGGATCTCCATCGTCATCTTGTCGATGTGGGGCTCGAGCGCGTCGGGCGCGTATGGCAAGGGTGGAAGTGTGTAGGCCATCGTTCCTCCTTCAAGGACGAAAATCGTGCGTCGCAGAACCTTCTGATCGTACCTCCCGGCCCCGGACGCGGCGCAAGGCAGGTTACGAAATCGCGAGCATCCGATCGAGAGCCGTTCGCGTCCAGCGCTTCTGCTCGTCGGGCACCACGATGCGGTTGCGCACCTCCCCGTCGACGAGCCCGTCGAGGGTCCAGAGCAGGTGGTTGGGCGACACGCGGAACATGGTCGAGCAGAGGCAGCCGAACGGATCGAGCGAGACGACCGTCCGGCCGGGCTCGACCTCATGCGCCAGCCGGTTGACGAGGTGAATCTCGGTGCCGATCGCCCACACGGACCCGTTCGGGCTCTCGCGCACGGCCTCCAGGATCCGCTCGGTCGAGCCCGAGAGGTCGGCGGCCTGGACGACGTCCCACGGCACCTCGGGGTGGACCATGACGCGGATCCCGGGATACTGCGCGCGCAGCGTCTCGATCTGCCGCGCGGTGAAGCGCGTGTGCACGGAGCAATGCCCCTTCCAGAGGATGATGCGCGCGCGGCGCGCGGCATCCGGGTCGAGGCCGCCCCACGGCTCGTTCGGATCCCACACCACCATCCGGTCGAGCGGCACGCCCATCGCGTACGCGGTGTTGCGCCCGAGGTGCTGGTCGGGCAGGAACAGCACGCGCTCGCCGCGCGCCCACGCCCACTCGAGCGTCGCGGCGGCGTTCGACGAGGTGCACACCACGCCGCCCTGCTCGCCGCAGAAGGCTTTGATCGCCGCGGAGGAATTGATGTACGTGACGGGCACGACGGGCGAGGCGGCCGTGCGGAGATCCATCGCGCCGAGCTCGTGCCAGCACGTTTCGAGCTGATCGATCTCGGCCATGTCGGCCATCGAGCAGCCGGCGGCGAGGTCGGGCAGGATCACCTGCTGATGCGGCGCGCTGAGCACGTCGGCGCTCTCGGCCATGAAGTGGACGCCGCAGAAAATGATGAACTCGGCGTCGGGATGCCGGCCCACCTGCTGCGCCAGCTTGTACGAGTCGCCGGTGTAGTCGGCGAACCGGATCACCTCGTCGCGCTGGTAGTGGTGGCCGAGAATGACGAGGCGGCGGCCGAGCACGGCGCGCGCGGCGGCGATGCGCGCGTCCATCTCCTCGTCCGACAGCGCGAGGTACCGCTCGGGGAGCGGCTGGCGCTCGCCGATCTGCGTCTTCTCGTAAGCGGTCAGGACGGGCAGAGCCGTGGACATCAGGCTAATGGCTAACGGCTAACGGCTAACAGCGACAACGTTGTACAACGTGTCCCGCTGCACCGGCTCCCGTCCGGCGACGGTGATGAGCCGCTCGATCTCGCGCGGCGTGAGCGCCACGGGCGTCCGCGACCCGGCCATGTGGTAGATCTTCTCTTCCTGCACGGTGCCGTCGAGGTCGTCGGCGCCGAACCACAGCGCGGTCTGCGCCACCTCCACGCCGGTCGCGATCCAGAACGCTTTCACGTGCGGGATGTTGTCGAGCATCAGCCGCGCCACCGCGTGCACGCGCAGCGTGTCGGCCGCGCTCGGCGCGGGCAGCTTCCGCATCTGGTTGTTGTCGGGGTGGAACGCGAGCGGGATGAACGCCTGGAACCCGCCCGTCTCGTCCTGCAGCGCCCGCGCGCGCAGCATGTGATCGACCCGCTCCTCCATCGTCTCGATGTGCCCGTAGAGCATCGTCACGTTCGTGCGGAGGCCGAGGCGGTGGGCGGTGCGGTGAATGTCCAGGTACCGATCGGTGCCGCACTTGTCGTGGCAGATCTTCCGGCGCACGCGCTCGGCGAAGATCTCGGCGCCGCCGCCCGGCAGCGAATCGAGCCCCGCGTCCATCAGCTCGCGCAGCACCTGCTCGTCGGTCTTGCCGTAGAGATCCGCGAAGAACGCGATCTCCACCGCGGTGAAGCACTTCAGGTGCACGTCGGGGCGGATCCGCTTGAAGCCGCGCAGCAGGTCCGTGTAGTAGCTGAACGGCAGGTCCGGGTGGAGGCCGTTGACGATGTGCACTTCGGTGAGCGGCTGGTCCTGCCGCGCGCGCAGCTTGTCCCAGGCCTGCTCGAGCGACATCGTGTAGGCGCCGGCGTCGCCGGGCTTCAGGCGCGCGAACGAGCAGAAGAGGCAGCTCGCCACGCAGACGTTCGTCGCCTCCAGCCGGATGTTGTGGTTGTAGTACGTGCGTGCGCCGAAGCGCTTTTCGCGCTCCCGATTGGCGAGCCAGCCGACGGCGAGCAGGTCGGGCGCCTCGAACAGGCGGATACCGTCGGCGAGCGTCAGGCGCCCGCCGGTCCGGAGCCGCTCGTCGATGTCGGCCAGGCCGGCCGAGCGGACACGCCGCCCGGCCGCGTCAGGAGACGCCGAAGATCTGGATGCGGAGGGAGCGGGCACGCGGGCCATCCAGTTCCGCCATGAGGATCCGCTGCCACTGGCCCAGCACGACTTCCCCGCCGCTCACCTGCAGCGTGAGGTTGTGGCCGAGGAGCAGTGCCCGCAGGTGCGAGTCGGCGTTCGACCGATCGCAGTCGGAGTGATCCGGGTTGTTGTGCAGCCACTCCGCGTCGCGCGCCACCATCTGCTCGAGGAAGCGCCGGATGTCGGACAGCAGCGCCGTCTGGAACTCGTTGATGAACAGCGAGCACGTCGTGTGCATCGACCAGAGGCTGACGAGACCTTCGCGGACGTTGAACTTCTTGACGAATTCCATCACGCGGTTGGTGAGGTCCACCAGTTCCACGCGCTCATCGGTCGAAATCACGATCGTCTCACCGTGAATGGTGAGGCCGGCCACGCTCACCGACGCCACGTCGTCGACGGGCTTCTCGCGAACGGTGACGGTCGAGCTCTTGCTCATGCGCTCCCTCTAAGTCGGTTGGGGGTTCGGTCCCTACGGTCGTGCCTGACGTCAACCGTGTATGTTACGAAAAAGCCTGCCGAATCCGCAACCCTGAAGCGCGTCTGCTATACTCCGGCCACAACCGACGCTCGCCCCGGCGGCCACGCGAAGTGGGTGTGATGCCCACACGGTCCCGCCACTGTAAGCGGGGAGCGACGTTTTGCTTCAGTCTTCGGACGGGCTCCGGCCCGGCCGAGACCGCCACTGGGCTCCTCGGGAGCCTGGGAAGGCGGCGAAACGCCGCAATGATCCGCAAGTCAGGAAACCTGGTCCTCCGGGGGCGTCCTTCACATCGGCGCGCCAGACGCCGAGGAGGATCACATATGCGCCCGTCCCGCGCAGGACGACTCGTCCGCTCGTTCGTCACCACCCTTCTATTCACGGCCCTTGCGGCCACCGCCTCCGCCGCCACGCTCACCGGCCGTGCCGTCGATCCCGACGGCCGTCCCGTGCCCGGCGTCCGGATCGTCGTGACCACGCCGGTCGGCGCGGCCGCCGATACCACCACCGATCGCGACGGCCTGTTCTCGATCGACGGCCTCCCGGCGGGCCGCTACGACGTCCTCGTCGTCGCCGACGGCTTCGCCGCGGACCCCGCCACGGTCGATCTCGCGGCGGACGCCGCGCGCCGGATCGACTTTGCGCTGCGGCTGAGCGCGGTGAACGAATCGATCGTCGTCTCGGCCGCGCAGGTCGGCGTCGCGCTCTCGCAGGCGGCCGACCGGGTGACGGTCGTGACGGCAGCCGATCTGGCCGCGCACCAGGTCGAGACCGTGGCCGACGCGCTGCGGCTCGTGCCCGGCCTGAGCGTCACGCGCAGCGGCGGCCGCGGCGCGATCACCTCGATCTTTCCCCGCGGCGGCGAGTCGGACTTCACGCTCGTGCTGGTCGACGGCATGCGCGTGAACAGCTTCGGCGGCGGCTTCGACTTCGGCCACCTCCCGGTGGGCGACATCGAACGGATCGAGGTCCTCACCAGCCCGCAGAGCGCGCTGTACGGCGCCGACGCGATCGGCGGCGTGATCCAGATCGTGACCCGCCGCGGCGGCGCGCCGCGCCTCGACGCCGTCGTCGAGGGCGGCAGCGAGGCGACCGCGCGCACGTCGGTGTCGGCCGCCGGATCGAGCGGCCCCTGGACGTTCGGCGGCGGCGCCGAGTACCGCCGCAGCGACGGCTTCACGGGTATCGCGCCGGCCAGCGGCGAGACCGTGTCGAACGACGACGATCGCGCGACCCACGCGTCCGGCTCGCTCGGCTGGCAGCGGCCGGGCGGCGCCGACGTCCTCGTCTCCGCGAACATCGGCCAGGACGAGCGCGGCTCCCCCGGGCCGTACGGCAGCAATCCGATCGGCGCGTTCGCCGGTGTGGACCGCGTGGCCCGCGGCACGAACGACACGCGCCAGATCGGCGCGCGGATCCTCCACCCGTGGTCGCCGCGCGTCAGGCAGCGGATCGAGGCGAACTACACCGATCTGGCCAGCGCGTTCCAGAGCGCGTACGGCCCGTCGTCCAGCGGCACGCACCGGTTCGAGGCGCGGCTCCAGGAGGACGTCGTCGTCACCGGCCCGCTCGGCGCGTCGTTCGGCGTGCAGTACATGCGCGAGCGCGGCGCGAGCACCTACGTGACCGACGACGCCGGCGACGCGTTCGGCGTTCGCCGGGGCATCGTCGGCGCGTTCGGCGAGCTGCGCTACGACTGGCGGAGCCGGCTGGCGATCACCGGGGGCGTGCGGCTCGACCGCATCACGCGCGGCGCCGTGCCCGGCAACGCCCTCGGCTACCCGCCGCGGCCGCCCTTCGCCGACGAGACGACGACGTCGGTCAATCCGAAAATCGCGGCGAGCTATCTCCTCTCCGCGCCCGGCGCGGCCAACACGACGCGGCTGCACGCGAGCGCCGGCACGGGCATCCGTCCGCCGGACACGTTCGAGATCGCCTTCACCGACAACCCGGCGCTGCGCCCCGAGAAGAGCCGCAGCCTCGAGCTTGGCGTGGAACAGGGCCTCGGCCCGGTGATCGCCATCGGCGCGACGGCGTTCCTCACCCGCTACGACGACCTGATCGTCACGGTCGGACGGGCGCTGTCCGGCGCGAGCCGGTACTACTCGGACAACATCTCGAACGCCCGGTCGCGCGGGCTCGAGCTCACCGCGCGCGCGCGCGTCCTGCCCGCGCTCACCGTCGACGCGGCCTACACCTTCCTCGACACGCGGATCCTCGCGGTCGACGCCGTCGCGGCGGCGCCGCCGCCCTTCGCCGTCGGCGATCCGCTGATCCGCCGGCCGCGGCACGCGGGCCACGTGGACGTCACGTACGCGCGCGGGCGCGTGACGGCGTACGCGCAGATCCTCTCGCGCGGGACGACGCTCGACGTCGAGCCGAACTACGGCACGTTCGGCGGCCTGTTCGACGCGCCCGGCTACGCGGTCGCGAACGCGGGCGCGAGCGTGCGCGTGGCGCGCGGCGTCGAGCTGTACGGCCGCGTGCAGAACCTCGCCGATCGTCAGTATGAGGAGACGCTCGGCTATCCCGCGCTCGGCCGCAACCTCGTCGGCGGGGTCCGGATTGCTGCAGGTCGATAACGTCTCGTTCGCGTTCGATCGCCGGCCCGGCGGGGCCCTCGTCCTCGACGATGTGTCGCTCGAGGTCCCGGCCGGGTCAATCGTCGCCTTGCTCGGGCCGAACGGCTCGGGCAAGACGACGCTCCTGCGCGTGCTCGCCGGCCTGCTCGCGCCGCAGGCCGGACGCGTGCGGCTTGGCGGCCGGGATGTCCGGACGCTCTCCCGGCGCGAGCTGGCGCGGCGGCTCGCGGTCGTGCCGCAGGACACCCACGCGGCCTTCGACTTCAGCGTGCTCGACCTGGTCCTGATGGGCCGGTATCCCCACCTCGGCACGTTCGAGCTCGAGGGCGCCGACGATGTGGCGATCGCGCGCGACGCGCTGGCGGCCACGGGCACGGCGGGCCTCGAGGACCGCCGGTTCTCGACGCTCAGCGGCGGCGAGAAGCAGCGGGTGGTGATCGCGGCCGCGCTCGCGCAGGCGGCGGGCGTGCTGCTGCTCGACGAGCCGACGGCGTCGCTCGACCTCGGCTTCCAGATCGAGATCGCGGCGCTTCTCGGCCGGCTGAACGCGGAGCGCGGCGTCACGATCGTCGTGTCGACGCACGACCTGAACCTCGCGGCCTCGCTCGCGCGCGACGTGGTGCTGCTCCAGCGCGGGCGCGTGCTCGCGCGCGGCGGCCTGGCCGACGTCCTCACGGTGGATCACATCCGCGCCCTGTACGGCGTGGACGCCGACGTGCGCTTTCACGCCGGCGCCGGCCATCTCACGGTGGTGCCCATTGCCCGCGCGCACTGATCTCGCGCGGCGGCTGACGCTCACCCTCGCGGGCTTCGGCGCGCTGCTGGCGGCGGCGCTGCTCTTCGCGCCGCTCATCGGGACGGCGCCGCTCAGCCTCTCGCGCGTGTTCGATCGCTCGATCCCGTTCGCGGACAATCTCGACGCGCAGATCTTCTTCGTGGCGCGCCTGCCGCGCGTCGTCGCGGCGGCGCTCGTCGGGGCCGCGCTCGCCGAGTCCGGCGTGGTGTTCCAGGCGCTGCTGCGCAACCCGCTCGCCTCGCCCGACACGCTCGGCGTCTCGGCGGGCGCCGTGCTCGGCGCGATGCTGGCCATCGTCTTCCGGCCGGGCCTCGCGTTGTTCGGCGTGTCGGCGGTGCCCCTCTCGGCGTTCGCCGGCTCGCTCGGCGCGCTCGCCATCGTCTACGGCCTCTCGGTGGCGCGCCGGCGCGGCACGTCGACGATGGTGCTGCTGCTGGCGGGCGTGACGCTGGCGACGCTGCTGGGCGCGCTGACCACGTTCATCCAGTTCCTCGCGGACTTCACCGGCACGTTCCAGACCGTGCGCTGGATGATGGGGTCGCTCGACGTGGCGAGCTTCACGCCGATCCTGGCCTCGCTCGCGCCGCTCGCGCTCGCCGCGGCCGGCTTCGCGACGCTGCCGCGCGCGCTCGATCTGCTCAGCTTCGGGCCCGAGGCGGCCGAGAGCCGCGGCGTGAACGTGGCGCGAGCCGAGCGCATCGGGCTGGTGAGCGCCTCGCTCGCGACCGGCACGGCAGTGGCACTCGCGGGCGGCGTCGCGTTCGTCGGCATCATCGTGCCGCACCTCGTGCGGCTCGTCGTCGGCGCGGATCACCGCCTGGTGATGCCGGCGTCGGCGCTCTTCGGCGCGGCGTTTCTGATCGCGTGCGATCTCGCCGCGCGCACCGTGCTCGCGCCCGTCGAGCTGCCCGTCGGCATCGTGACGGCGATTGTGGGAGGTCCGGTATTCCTATGGCTGCTGTTCCGCCGCGCGTAGCCCGCGTCGCCGCGCTGGCGGCTCTCGCCGTCTGGAGTCGTGCGGGCCTTCAGGCCCGCCCGGCGCCGCAGGCCCCCGCTGCCGTCCCGCACCGCATCGTGTCGCTGGTCCCGGCGGTCACCGAAATGCTGTTCGCCATGGGCGCCGGCGACCAGGTGATCGGCGTCAGCAGCTACGACCACTATCCGCCGGCGGTCGAGTCGCGCACGCGGGTCGGCGGGCTCCTCGATCCGAACATCGAGGTGCTGCTGTCGCTCAGGCCTGACCTCGTGATCGCGTACGACACGCAGACCGAGCTGAAGGCCCGGCTGGCGCGGGCGGACATCCCGACCTTCCCGTACATCCACCGCGGCCTGCCCGACATCACGGAAACGATCCGCGCGCTCGGCGCCCGCATCGGGGCCGGCCCCGACGCCGAGGCGCTGGCCTCGGCTATCGAGCGGCATCTGGCCGCGATCCGCGCGCGCGTGGCCGGCCGGCCGAGTCCCTCCACGCTGCTCGTGATCGGCCGCGAGGCCGGAACGCTGCGGCAGATCGTGGCGAGCGGCGGCTACGGCTTCATGCACGACATGATCGTCGCGGCCGGCGGCGCCGACGCCGTCGCCGACATCGCGCGCGAGAACGTGCAGGTGAGCACCGAAATGCTGCTGGCGCGGCGGCCCGGCGTGATCATCGAGCTGCACTACGGCTCCGAGCTGTCGACGGCGGATCTCGCGGGCTCGCGCGCCGTGTGGGACCGGCTGCCGGCGGTCCCGGCCGTGCGCGACCACCGCGTGTACGAGCTCGAAGGCAACGACCTCGTGGTGCCGGGCCCGCGCGTGGCGGACGCCGTCGAGCGGCTCGCCCGCGCGCTGCACCCGGACGCCTTCCAACCCTGAGGACGTGAGGACGATGAAGAAGACGCTGGTCTCCTGGTCGAGCGGCAAGGACAGCGCGTGGATGGTGCACGTGCTGCGGTCGGATCCGGACGTCGCGCTCGCCGGCATCCTCACCACGATCAACATGTCGGCCGATCGCGTGGCGATGCACGCCGTCAGGCGCGCGCTCGTGCAGGCGCAGGCCGAGGCCCTCGGGCTGCCCCTGCGCGAGGTGCCGATCCCCTCGCCGTGCCCGAACGAGGTCTACGAGCGCGCGATGGCGGCGGAGGTCGCGCGGGCCGTGGCCGAGGGGTTCACGCACATGGCGTTCGGCGACCTGTTCCTCGAGGACATCCGGCAGTATCGCGTCGACCGGCTCGCCGGCACCGGGCTGACACCGATCTTTCCGCTCTTCGGCGCCGACACCGCGGCGCTCGCGCGCGAGATGATCGCCGGCGGCCTGCGCGCCCGCCTCACCTGCGTCGATCCGCGCGTGCTGGATGCGGCGTTCGCGGGCCGGGAGTTCGACGCGGAGCTCCTCGCCGAGCTGCCGGCGTCGATCGATCCGTGCGGCGAGCGGGGCGAGTTCCACTCGTTCGCGTACGCGGGGCCGATGTTCTCGCGTCCGGTGCCCATCCGCGGCGGCGAGGTCGTCACGCGCGACGGCTTCGTGTTCGCGGACCTCGTGCCCGCCTGATGGGCGCGTATCCCGAACGCATCGTCTGCCTGACCGAGGAGACCGTCGAGACGCTGTACCTGCTCGGCCAGGGCGCCCGCGTGGTGGGCGTCTCGGGCTACGCGGTGCGCCCGCCCGAAGCGCGCAGCAAGCCGCGCATCTCCGCCTTCACGAGCGCGCACTTCGACCGCATCGTCGCGCTGCGGCCGGACCTCGTGCTGGCCTTTTCCGACCTCCAGGCCGACCTCACCGCGGAGCTCGTCCGGCGCGGGCTTCCGGTCGTCACGTTCAACCAGCGCAGCATCGCGGAGATCCTCCAGGCCGTCCGGATCATCGGCGCGCTCGTGGGCTGCCAGGCCGAGGCCGAAGCGCTCGCCGAGCGGCTCGGCGCGGGACTGGACGAGATCCGCGACGCGGCGGCGCGCTTTCCGAGGCGCCCGCGCACCTTCTTCGAGGAATGGGACGACCCGCTCATCTCCGGCATCCGCTGGGTCGAGGAGCTCGTCGAGATCGCGGGAGGCCAGCCGATCTTTCCCGAACTGGCCGGCGCGCGGCTCGCGCCCGGCCGGGTCGTGACGCCCGAGGAAGTGGCCCGGCGCAACCCGGAGGTGATCTTCGCGTCGTGGTGCGGCAAGCGCGTCCGTCTGGACGCGATTCGCTCCCGCCCGGGCTGGTCGGAGGTCGCCGCCGTTCGCGACGGCCGCGTGCACGAGATCTCGTCAACGCTGATCCTGCAACCGGGCCCGGCGAGCCTGACCGAGGGCGTGCGCGCGCTGCACGCGCACCTGGCCGCCGCAGCACGCTCCGGCTGAAGCCGGAGGCTACGTGAGGAAGATGTCGCGCGTCGGCACTGGGATCCCCGCGGCGGCGGCGCGAGCGAACAGCGTCTCCACCGCGCGCCGCCCTTCGGACCCGAGATCGATCGAGAACGCGTTCACGTAGAGGTCGATGTGCTTGGACATCACCTCGTCGCTCATCGCCTGCGCGTGCTCGCGCACGTACGGCAGGCTCGCGTCCCGGTGCGCGAACGCGTACTCGACGCTCGCGCGCACGAGCTTGTTCACCCGCGCCTTCACGTCCTCCGGCAGCGATCGCCGAATGGCGATGGCGCCGAGCGGAATGGGCGCGCCGGTCGCCTCTTCCCAGTACTCGCCGAGATCCACGATCTTCCGAAGGCCGTTCGCCTCGTACGTGAAGCGGTTCTCGTGGATGATCAGGCCGGCGTCGAACTCGCCGCGGACGAGCGCGGCCTCGATCGCCGAGAACACGACCTCGGTCTTCCGCGTCGCCGCCGGGAACGCCAGGCTGAGGAGAAAGTCCGCGGTCGTGTAGCGGCCGGGAATCGCGATGCGCAGGTTCCCGCGCGCGACCTCGTCGCGCGAAATGGGCCGCTTCGAGATCAGCAGGGGCCCGCAGTTGCGGCCGAGCGCGCTGCCGGCATCGAGGAGCTGGTAGCGATCCGCGCAGTAGGCATACGCGTGATAGCTCAGCTTCGTGACGTCGACCGCGCCGGCGAGCGCGGCCTGGTTCAGCGCCTCGATGTCGGCGAGGCGGACGTCGAAGTCGAGCCCGCCGCGGTCGAGGCGGTCGTTCACGATCGCATCGAACATGAAGCAGTCGTTCGGACAGGGCGAGAACCCGAGCGACAGGGTCACAGGGTCATGCCTCCTCCACGACGGCGAGCACGGCGCGCGCCGCCGCGTCGATCGCCTCCTGGAGGCGCCAGGCGCCGCGGTCGCGCCGCTCGACCCGATTCGACACGCCTCGGATCTGCGCGAACGGCACGCCGTTCACCCCGCACGCCGCCATGAACGCCGCGCCCTCCATCGTCTCGACCTGCGGCGCGTACCGGCGCACGACCTCCTCGATCGACCGATCGCGGCCGTGCACGGTGTTGACGGTGATGCCCGAGACGGCCGGCAGGCGCGCGAGCGCCGGATTCTTCACGACCGACGGGCTGGAGAACACACTCACCCCAGGGAGCCGCAGTTCGTCGAACGACAGGAAGGCGTCGCCGTCTTCCGCGCCCAGCTCGGCGAGGCGATCGGCGACCACGTGCACCGCCGTGCCGAGCGGCAGCGACGGATCGAAGGCGCCGCACACGCCGACGTTGATGGCGAAGTCGTAGGTGTCGAGGGCGAGCGCCCGGGACGCGCGCGCGGCCGTCGCGACCATCCCGACGCCCGTGACGAGCACATCCACGCCGCGCCGGAGCCCCGGCATCAGCGGAGCGGCCTCCGCGTCGGTCGCCGCCACAATCAGGATGCGCATCACTCGACGTCGTCGTCGGCGCTCTGGACGGCGTAGGGATTCGCCACGCGTTTCACCACGATCGTGAGGCCGAAGAGCACGATCACGACCGAGGCCGCGATGCCGAGGTAAATCCCGGCGCCGGTGAGCGCCTCGGGCGACTCGGCCTTCTCGGTGTGCTCGACGATCGCATAGGCCTGCGAGACGAGGTCGGCGCGCTCGGCCGCCGAGCGCGGCATGATCCGCCACGACAGGAACATCACGCCCAGCGCCACGAGGCCGACGACGAGCAGCGGGTGGCGCGAGTTGCGGCGCGTGACCAGGCTGAGGAAAGCCAGGATGGCGGCGAGCAGGCCGAGGCCGAGCGCCCAGAGCGCGGCCATTTCCGGCACGCCCCCGAGCGAGACGTCGCCGATGACCACCCACGGCAGGAACGCGCTCGCGGCGAGCGCGAGGCCGGCGACGAGCGGAAAGAAATACACGCGCATGCCCGGCCGGAAGATCGTGCCCACGTTCATTCCTGACACTCCTCGTACCACGCCATCTGAATCGCTTCGAGCTTCGGCTCGTTCGACGCCTTCGGGTCGTCGTCGAATCCCTCGAGCGCCATCACGCGCTCGCGCAGGTCGGTGAACCGCAGCGTGAGCGGATCCACGTCGGGGAACTTCTCGCGCAGCGCGATGCCGATCGTCTCCGAGTCGACCCACTTCATCGCGGCACCTCGCCGGGCCGCCCCTCGCGCGTCGACTTGCCGAGCTGGATGCCGCCGCCTTCCTGCACGTAATTCCTCGTGTACATCGGCAGTTCGCAGACGACGTCGCCGGAGATCACGGCCTGGCAGCCGAGCCGCGACCGCGCCGTCAGCCCCCACGCCGTGTCGAGGCGATCGGCCTCGTCGTCCTGCATCTCGCTGAGATGCTCCTCGCCCTCTCGGACGATCACGTGGCAGGTCGTGCAGGCGCAGCTCCCGCCGCACGCGTGCTCGAGCGGAATGTGGAAGTGCTTCGCGACGTCGAGGAACGACTCCGCCTTGCCGTGGTTCGAATACGGCAGCTTGCCGTGCTCGAACTCCACGGTCCGCGGATCGCCGTCGATGATAAAGGTGACCCTAGGCATAGCGGTCGATGTTCCGGCCCGTGAGGGCCGCCCGCACGGAGCGGTCCATGATGATTTCGGCCAGGTGCGCCGTCGCCTCGTTCAGCGCGCGCGTCCGATCGCCGATGGCCGCCGTGTCGCCGGCCTCGACGGCCTCCCGCAGCGCCGCGAGGGCCGCCTCGATGGCGGCGGCCTCGCCGTCGCCCAGCTCCGTCCGCACGATCTCGGGGAACTCGGGCGACCGGCGCGCTTTCTCGGTCGCCTGAATCACCGACTCCGCCTCGGTGCGCGCCTCGACGAGCCGGCGGGCCGCGACGTCGGCTTCGGCGTGCTCGAACGAGTCGAGCAGCATGCGCTCGACTTCGTCGTCGGTCAGGCCGTACGACGGCTTCACCTCGATCGTCTGCGCGACGTCGGTCCGCAGCTCCTTCGCGGTGACGCTCAGGATGCCGTTCGCGTCGATCTGGAAGGTCACCTCGACGCGCGCCAGGCCCGCCGGCATCGGCGGGATGCCGCGCAAGCGGAACCGCGCGAGCGAGCGGTTGTCGGCCACGAGCTCGCGCTCGCCCTGCAGCACGTGGATATCGACCGCCGTCTGGTCGTCGGCGAACGTCGTGAACGTCTGGCTGCCCGTCGCCGGAATCGTCGAGTTGCGCACGATGATCCGCGACACGACGCCGCCCATCGTCTCCAGGCCGAGCGAGAGCGGCGTGACGTCGAGCAGCAGCAGATCCCGGTTGCCGGTGACGAGGATGTCGGCCTGGATTGCGGCGCCGAGCGCCACGACCTCGTCGGGGTTCAACCCCACGTGCGGCGCGCGGCCGAACAGCTCACCCGCCAGCCGGCGCACGAGCGGCATCCGCGTCGATCCGCCCACGAGCACGAGCTCGTCGATCGCCGCAATCTCGACGCCCGCGTCGGCCAGCGCCTGCCGGCACGGGCCGAGCGTGCGGTCGACGACCGGACGGGCGATCTCCTCGAACTCGGCGCGTGTCAGGCGCCGCGTCCCTCCGTCCACGACGATCGCCGTCTCGTCGCGGTCCGACAGATCGCATTTCGCCCGGATCGCGGCCTGGCGGACGCGCTCGACGCGATCGGCGTCCGCGGCGCCGCCCGCCTCGGCGAGCAGGCGCTCGACGAGCAGGCGGTCGACGTCGTCGCCGCCCAGGTGCGTGTCGCCGTTGGTCGCCAGCACCTGGAAGACGCCGTCTTCGACGCGCAGGATCGAAATGTCGAACGTCCCGCCGCCGAAGTCGTACACGGCGATGAGGCCCGCGTCGCGCCGATCGAGGCCGTACGCGAGCGACGCGGCCGTGGGCTCGTTGACGATGCGGAGCACCTCGAGGCCGGCGAGCCGGCCCGCGTCGCGGGTCGCCGTGCGCTGCGCGTCGTTGAAGTACGCCGGCACCGTGATCACGGCTCGATCCACCACGGGGTCCGGGTCGCCCTGGGCCGCGAAGAACGCCTCGGCGCGCGCCTTCAACGCCCGGAGCACGACGGCCGAGATCTCCGGCGGCGTGAGTTCGCGCGGCCCGAGGCCGATCCGGACGACACCGCCCGGCTCGCCCGACACGCGGAACGGAAAGAGCGCGGCGTCGCCGGCGACGTCCTCGATGCCGCGGCCCATGAAGCGCTTCACCGAGTAGACCGTGTTGACAGGGTCGGCGGCCAGGCGGCGCTCGGCGTCGCGCCCGACGAACACCGCGCCGTCCGCGGCGACCGAGACGATGGACGGGACCAGGGCATCGCCGCCATCGTCGCGGATCACCACCGGCACGCCGTGGCGCACGAAGGCGACCAGGCTGTTGGTGGTGCCGAGATCGATGCCGACGGTTTTGCTCATGAGCCTCCGGCGGGCCTGAAGGCCCGCCCTACGACAGTTCGCGTTCGATTCCCGCGATCAGGTTCGAGATGTAGTTCCGCTCGAGCACGCGGTCGCGCAACTGCTCGAGCACGCCGCGCCGCGCCCCGGCCGGCGCGTCCGCTTCCACGAGCGCGTCCCACCGGTCGGCGAGCTCGGCCAGGGCGGCCTCGTGATCGGCGCGCTTGGCGTCGATCGGCCCGCGGGCCTGCTCGAGCCGCGGCCGCCACTCGGCCTCCGGCGCGCCCGACGCGCGCAGTTCGCGCACCGCGTCCAGCTCCTCGTTCAGCGCGAACACTTCCTCCAGGAGCGCCGGCGGCACCTGCCGCGACGCCTCCCGCGGGCTCGCGGCCGCCAGGCCTTCGATCTCCAGCAGGTACGCGGTCCGCGCCGCCGGATCGCGCAGCGTCCGGTACGCGTCGTTCAGGTACGACGCGCGGCTGAGGCTGGTGCGCCGTTCCTCGGGGCTGGCGTTGTGAAAATAGTCAGGGTGCCACTCCCGGCTCAGCGCGCGAAACCGCGTGTCGAGCGCACCGGCCGGCACGTTCAGCTTGCGCGGCAGCCCCAGGAACGCGAAGTAATCGCCGAACGCCTGAATGATCAGCCCTGCTGCTTCTTCCGGTAATCGGCGATGGCCGCCTTGATCGCGTCCTCGGCCAGCACCGAACAGTGAATCTTGACGGGCGGCAAACTCAGCTCGGTGACGATGTCGGTGTTCTTGATGGCGAGCGCCTCGTCGACCGTCCTGCCTTTGAGCCACTCGGTCGCGAGGCTCGAGCTCGCGATGGCCGACCCGCACCCGAAGGTCTTGAACTTCGCTTCATCAATTACCCCGGTGTCCGGGTTGACCTTGACCTGCAGCTTCATCACGTCGCCGCACTCCGGCGCGCCGACGAGCCCGGTGCCCACGTTGCGGTCGTCCTTGGGGAACGACCCGACATTGCGCGGGTGCTCGTAGTGATCGATGACTTTCTCTGAGTACGCCATAGTTCCTCAGTTCCTCAGTTCCTCAGTTCCCCAGCTTCTCAGTTCCTCAGCTTCAGTGGACTTCCCACTGCATGGTCGACAGATCGACGCCTTCTTTCGCCATTTCGTAGAGCGGCGACATCTCGCGCAGCCGCGTCACCACCGTCGTGAGCCTGTCGGCGACGTAGTCGATTTCTTCCTCGGTCGTCCAGCGGCCGATGCCGAAGCGGATCGAGGAATGCGCCAGGTCGTCGCCGGCGCCGAGGGCTTTCAGCACGTACGACGGCTCGAGGCTGGCCGACGTGCAGGCGGATCCGGACGACACCGCGACGTCGTTGATCCCCATGAGCAGCGACTCGCCCTCGACGTACGCGAAGCTGACGTTGAGGTTGTGCGGCAGGCGGTGCTCCATCGATCCGTTGATGTAGATCTCGTCGAGGCCCTTGTGCAGCCGAGCGTTCAGCCGGTCGCGGAGCGCCATGAGGCGCGCCGTGTCCTCGTCCATCTCGAGCCGGCACAGCTCGGCGGCCTTGCCGAAGCCGACGATGCCGGGCACGTTCAGCGTGCCGGAGCGCATGCCGCGCTCGTGGCCGCCGCCGTCGATGAGGGGCGTGAGCAGCACGCGCGGGTTGCGGCGCCGCACGTAGAGCGCGCCGACGCCCTTCGGCCCGTACATCTTGTGCGCGCTCATCGCGGCCAGGTCCACCTTCATCGCGTTCACGTCGAAGGGAACCTTCCCGATCGCCTGGACGGCGTCGGTGTGGAAGAGGACGCCCTTCTCCTTCGCGATGGCCCCGATCTCGGCGATCGGCTGGATGACGCCGATCTCGTTGTTGGCGGCCATGATCGTGATGAGGATCGTCTTGTCGGTGATCGCGGCGCGCAGCTCGTCGAGGCTGATGCGGCCGTCCGTCTGCACCGGCAGGTAGGTGACGCGATACCCGCTCTTTTCAAGGTGCTTGCATGTATCGATCACCGCCTTGTGCTCGGTGACGCACGTGATGAGGTGATCGCCCTTCTCGTGGTACATCTCCGCGACGCCCTTGATCGCGAGGTTGTCGGCCTCGGTCGCGCCGCTCGTGAAGACGATCTCCTTGGGGCTCGCGCCGATGAGGTCCGCCACCTGCTTCCGTGCCGTGTCGACGGCCTCCTCGGCCGCCCAGCCAAATGCGTGGTTGCGGCTCGCCGCGTTGCCGAAGCGATCGGTGAAGTACGGGAGCATGGCCTCGACCACCCGGGGGTCGACCGGCGTCGTCGCGTGATGATCCAGATAGATCGGAAATTTCAACGCCATGGGTGTTCTCGCGCGGCTATGCCGGCCGCAGCACCGCGGGCCGCGCCACGGGTTCCGGCGGCGGTTCGGAGGCCAGTTCGGCGATGCTGCAGTCGCCGAGGGCCGACAGGATGCGCGAGCGGACGCGCCAGAGCGGATCGCGCACGTTGCACTTCGCGTACTGGTCGCAGCGCTCGTCCTCGACCGAGCACGCCGTGACGGTGACCGGGCCCTCGATCGCCTGGATGACGTCGGCGACCGAAATGCGATCGGCCGTGCGCGACAAGCTGGTACCCGCCGCGGGTGCCCTGGTGCGACGTGAGGAGATTCCGCCGGGCCAGGCGCTGCAGGACCTTCGCCATCAGCTCGAGCGGGATGTCGTACTGCTCGGCGATCTCGCGCGCGCTGGCCGCGCCGTCCGGGCCGCGCAGCGCGAGGTGCTTCATGGCGATGAGCGCGTAATCGGCCTTCTTGGACAGCCTCAGCACATCCCCATCCTAATACTTCGGCTGGGAGGGGTCGACCTTGTCGATCCAGTCGAGAATCCCGCCTTTGAGGTTCAAGACGCGGGTAAACCCCACGGATCGGAGGAAATCAGCCGCTTTCGCGCTGCGGCCGCCCACCTTGCACTGCACGATCCATTCTTCGGCGGGATCGAGCTCCGCGTACCGCCGCGGGACCTCGCCGAGCGGCATGAGCCGCGAGCCCTCGATCCGGTTGATCTGGTACTCGTTCGGCTCGCGGACGTCGAGGATCTGCAGCCGGTCGCCGCGATCGAGGCGCGCCTTGAGCTGGACGGCGGTGATCTCGGACGCGTTGGCCGAGCCCAGGGCCGCGGCGAGCGCGTCCTGGTCGACCGCCGGCCGGATCCCGCAGAACTCCTCGTAGTCGATCAGCTTCGTCACGGTCGGGTGCGTGCCGCACACCGGGCAGTCCGGATCCTTCCTGAGCTTCAGCTCGCGGAAGTGCATCCGCAGCGCGTCGTAGATCAGGAACCGGCCCACGAGCGGCTCGCCGATCCCGGTGATCAGCTTGATCGCCTCGGTCGCCTGGATCACGCCGATGACGCCCGGCAGCACGCCGAGGACGCCGCCCTCCGCGCAGCTCGGCACGAGCCCCGGCGGCGGCGGCTCGGGATAGAGGCACCGGTAGCACGGGCCGTCCTTCGTGCCGAACACCGACGCCTGGCCCTCGAACCGGAAGATGCTGCCGTACGTGTTGGGCTTGCCGAGGAGCACGCAGGCGTCGTTCACGAGGTACCGCGTCGGAAAGTTGTCCGTCCCGTCGAGGATGACGTCGTACGGCGCGAACAGCTCCAGCGCATTCTGAGACGTGAGCGCCGTCTCGTAGGTGTTGACCGTGATGTGCGGGTTGATCGCCAGCAGGCGATCCTTCGCCGACGCCAGCTTCGACCGGCCCACGTCCGGCGTGCCGTGGATGATCTGCCGCTGCAGGTTGCTGTAGTCGACGACGTCGAAGTCGACGATGCCGATGGTGCCGACGCCGGCGGCGGCCAGGTACATCGCGGCCGGCGAGCCGAGGCCGCCCGCGCCGATGCACAGCACGCTGCCGCCCTTCAGGCGGCGCTGCCCGTCCATGCCCACCTCGGGCATGATCAGGTGCCGGCTGTAGCGCTTGATTTCCTCGTTCGTCAGCTCGGGCAGTGCGTCAGCCACGGTGTTACTCCCGTCCTCCGGCCACCGACGGGATGATGCTGATCGTGTCGCCCGCCTTCACCGGGGTCTGTTCCTTCTGCAGGTACCGGATGTCCTCGTCGTTCACGTAGATGTTCACGAAGCTCCGCAGCTTGCCCTGGTCGTTGTACAGGTGCGGCTTGAGGCCCGCGTGCTTCGTCGTGAGATCGGTGAGCAGATCGCCGACCGTCGCGCCGCTGGCCTCGACGGCGTCCTGCTTATCGGTGTAGGGCCGGAGCGGAGTGGGAATCAGAATTTTCGTCGCCATTGAGCTCGCCTTCTTCGAATACGGTTCGATCGTCTTTCAGCCACCAGACGGTCATCTGCGCCGCCAGCCCGCCCGCCACCGCCACGATGACGTAGGCGAACGTCGGCCACGCGTGATCCAGATCGTACTGCGAGGGCCGCGCCGGGTGATCCGGATGCGAGTGGTAGAACCCCAGCAGCTCGCCGCCCAGTTCCGCCGCGCGCTGCTCGGCGAGGCGGTAGTCGGACGGCCGCACGAGGAAGCGCCGGCGCGGCCCCTCCTCGGTCGTGTTGGGCAGCGCCACGACGGCGTCCACGCGGCCGTCGCGCCCGACCATCGCGCCGCAGCACTCGTGGGGATAGGTTTCCTGCCCGTGATCGCGAATGGCGCGCGCCACCGCGGGGCCGAGCGTGAACGGCGGGTGCGCGGCCTCAGGCATCGGCGGTCCAGAACTTCTCGGTCAGGTACTTCTCCGCGCCGTCCGGGAACACGGTCACGACGACCCCCTCGCGCAGGCGCGACGCCACATCGAGCGACGCCGCGAGCGCCGCGCCCGACGAGATGCCCGCCAGCACGCCTTCTTCGCGCGCCAGCCGCTTCACCATCTCGTACGCCTTCTCGCTGCCGACGCGCAGGTCCTCGTCGGCGAGGGTCGCGTCGTAGATCCCCGGGATGATCGCGGTCTCCATGTGCTTCAACCCCTCGAGCCCGTGGAAGGGCGAGTCGGGCTGGAACGAGATCAGCTTGATGGCCTGGTTGAACTGGCGCAGGCGCCGCCCGGTGCCCATGAACGTCCCGCTCGTGCCCAGGCCGGCCACGAAGTGCGTGAGCCGCCCGCTCGTCTGCTCGATGATCTCGGCGCCCGTCGTGTCGAAGTGCGCGCGCCAGTTCGACTCGTTGTTGTACTGATCCGGGTAGAAATACCGGTCCGGATCCGCGGCGTGCATCCGCCGCGCCTCGCGAATCGCGCCGTCCGTGCTCTCGAGCGGGCTCGTGAGCACCAGCTCGGCGCCGAAGACGCGCAGGATGCGCTTGCGCTCCGGGCTCGCATTGTCGGGCACGCAGAGCGTCACCGGGTAGCCCTTGGCCGCGCCGATCATCGCGTACGCGATGCCCGTGTTGCCCGAGGTCGCGTCGAGGATCGTCTTGCCCGCCACCAGCCGGCCCGACGCCTCGCCGTCCGCGATCATCCGCGCCGCCGCGCGGTCCTTCACGGACCCGCCCGGGTTCCGGCCCTCGAATTTCGCGTAGAGCTCGACGCCCGGCGTCTCCCGTTCGAAATGGCGCAGCCGGATGAGCGGGGTGCGGCCGATGAGGTCCAGGATGGACACGCCGATGGACGAAACCGGAGCCGAGGCCTGACTCATAGACTGATGACCGGCGACCGATGACCGGAAGTTACATATCCGACCATACTAGTCGGAGTATAGCATCGTGACGAGTCTGCTATACTCCGGCGCGGCCGGTGACGACGTCCGCAATCGACAGAAGTCTCTCATACAAAACGAGATCCGGGATCGGCTGACGCGGCCCCCACCCTCACGGGGCTGGAGGCGCTCGGCGGCTGGTTGTTCAAACGCCGCACGTCCATTCCGGTTCCGATCATTCTCGTCCTGCTCGTGGTCCCGGCCGGTGACGCCGCCGCGTCGCGGGCCCTGGTGGGCGCGGGCGCGTCGCTCGTCCTCGCCGGCGAGCTGCTCCGCTTCTGGGCGGTCCGCCACATCGGCGCGATCTCGCGCACGCGCGCCGATCGGCTCGGCCCCCTGGTGGCCGGCGGGCCGTTCCGCTTCGTCCGCAATCCCCTCTACATCGGCAACCTGCTGATCTGGGCCGGCTTCGCGCTGGCGGCGCGGCTCGTGTGGCTGGCGCCGGCGGTCGTCCTCCTGATTGGGTTCGAGTATCACGCGATCGTCCGCTGGGAGGAGCAGCTGCTGCTCGCGCGGCGCGGCGACGAGTACCCGCGCGTACCTCCGCCGCGTGCCGCGGTGGCTCCCGTCGCTCGCGGCGCCGCCCGACGTCCCCACGCGGCCGGCGGCGTACACCTGGACGCAGGCGCTCTACAGCGAGCGCGGCACGATCATCGCCATCGCCGCCGGCGCGCTGCTGCTCATCCTGAAGGCGCGCGTCCTGCCGCCCGGCCTGTCCTAAGCCGGCGTGTTGTGGAGCGTTTGCCACAGATACCAGCACGCCACCGATCGGTACGGGCGCCAGGCCTCGCCGATCTTCTGCATGCGCGCGGGCTTCGGGCGCTGGCGCATCCGGTAGAGGCGCTGCATCGCGGTCTGGATGCCGAGATCGCCCACCGGCAGGACGTCGGGCCGGTGCAGCCGGAACATCAGGAACATCTCGGCGGTCCAGCGGCCGAAGCCGCGCACTGATGTCAGGTGCGCGATCACGTCCTCGTCCGGCAGCGTGTGGATCGTGTCGAGCCGGAGCCGGCCGTCGCCGACGCGGGCGCAGAGGTCGCGGACGTAGCTGACCTTCTGCCCGCTCAGCCCCACGCTCCGGAGCGTGGCGTCGTCCACCCCGGCGATCGCGTCCCAGCCCGGGATGGCGCCGCCCGGGAAGAGCCCGACCAGCCGCCCGTAGATCGTGGCGGCCGCCTTCGTGGAGAGCTGCTGGCTCACGATCGCGCCGACCAGGGCCGAGAGATGATCGGCGCGCTGGCGCGCGGCCAGGCCGCACGGGCCGATGCGGCGGATGGCGGCGGCGAGAATCGGATCCCGTCGCAGGAGCAGGCGCCGGGCGCGCGCGTAGTCGTTCGCGGTGAGGGCGCGCGGACGGCCGGCGGCGGCCGCGCGTGGGCTACGCCGTGCGCGCGATGCGGAAGCCGATGCTGTGGGCATAGGTGTCGGGGGGGACCGCGTGGCGATGGGCGCAGCGGAGCATCGCCGGATCGTCGCACACCCACGACCCGCCGCGCACGAGGCGCATCTGGCCGCCCGCCGGGCCCCGCGGATCGCGCTCGTCGGACGACGCGTAGCTCTCGGGTCCGTACCAGTCGGATACCCATTCCCAGACATTGCCCGTCATGTCGTACAGACCGAACGCGTTGGGCGGGTACGTGCCGGTCGGCTTCGTGCCGCGCTGGCGCTTCTGCGCCGGGTCGGCGAGATAGTTGGCCCGCGACGGGTCGAGCGTCGGCCCCCACGGGTAGGCCTGCCCCTCGAGACCGCCGCGCGCGGCCTTCTCCCATTCGGCCTCGGTCGGCAGACGGAAGACACCGCCCTGCGTTTCGGAGAGCCACCGGCAGTAGGCCTCAGCGTCTTCACAGGTGACGAGCACGACCGGGTGATTACCGTGTCCTGACGGCGGCTCGCCGCGGTGCCAGGTGTACGGCGCGGCGAACTCGCGGAACGGCGATTCGCGTCCGCCGGAGGCGATGGCGGGCAGCTCGCGGAGCGCCGGCGCCGGATGACTGGTGGCGCGGACGAAGCGGGCGTACTCGTCGACGGTGACCGGGAACCGGCCGATGAACACCTCGCTCACGGACACACGATGGACGGGGCGCTCATCGGCGGAGCCGTCGCCGGCGCCCATCAGGAATTCCCCGGCGGGTATGCGGGCCAGATTGGGTGCTGTCACGCCTAGATGTCTGGCCGAGTATAGACCAGCGAATCGCCGCCGGTTTCGGTCTCTCTTCGTGAAATTGCCGCTAATAGACCATAATCGTGGCTCCCCCCATGACGCCCCTCGATCACATTTTCGTGCTGGACCTCACGCGCGTGCTCTCGGGTCCCTACTGCACGATGATGCTCGCCGACATGGGCGCGCGGGTCGTCAAGGTCGAACAACCGGGGACGGGCGACGACACCCGCGCCTGGGGGCCGCCGTTTCTCGAGGGCGAGAGCGCCTACTTCCTGAGCGTGAACCGCAACAAGGAGAGCGTGAGCCTCGACTTCAAGCGCCCCGAAGGGCGGGCGGTCCTCGATCGGCTCATCGCGAAGGCCGACGTCCTGGTGGAGAACTTCCGCCCCGGGACACTGGCGAAGATCGGCCTCGATTACGCGAGCCTCGCCGCGGCGCACCCGCGCCTCGTCTACTGCTCCATCTCGGGCTTCGGACAGACAGGCCCGCGGGGGCGCGAAGCCGGCTACGACGCCGTGGTGCAGGCAGAGGGCGGGCTGATGAGCATCACGGGCGCGGCCGGCGGCCCGCCGGTCCGCCTGGGCGTGGCCATCGCCGACATCGTCTCGGGCCTGTTCGCGGCGCAGGGCATCACCCTGGCGCTCCTCGCGCGCGAGCGGACGGGCCGCGGGCAACTGGTGGACATCGCGATGCTCGACTCGGTGGCGGCGCTGCTCACCTACCAGGCGGGCATCTACTTCGCCACGGGCCGCGCGCCGCAGGCCATGGGCAACCGGCATCCGACGATCGTCCCGTACGAAACGTTCACGGCGGCGGACGGCGATTTCGTCCTGGCCGTCGGCAACGACGACCAGTGGCGGCGGTTCTGCGGCGTGGCCGGCCTCGATCTCGGCGAACGCTTCGCGACGAACCGCGCGCGCGTGGAGGGCTACGGCGAGCTGCGGCCCGTGCTGGCGGAGCGGCTGCGCGCGCACCCGCGGCGCCACTGGATCGATCGGCTCACGGCCGTCGGTGTGCCGTGCGGATCGGTGCGCGATCTCGCCGAGCTGTTCGCCGACCCTCAGATGGCGGCGCGCGAGATGGTCGCCGCGGTGACCCACCCGTCGGCCGGCGAAATCCAGGTGCTCGGCACGCCGATCAAGTTGTCCGATTCGCCGGGCCAGGTGCGGACGCCGCCACCGCTCCTCGGTCAGCACACCGCGGACGTGCTCGGCGAACTCGGGATTCCGGCGGGCGACGTGGCCCGCCTGCGACAGGAAGGCGTGGTGTGATGGAGATTGCGGACGTTCGCAAGCGCGTGCTCGACACGATCCTGCGCGCCAAGACCGCCGCCGGCGGGCGGCGCGCGCGCAACGACCAGGGTGCGGCGGAGTATGCCCGCTTCCTCGACGCCGTCGCCGTGCCCCTGTGCCGGCAGATCGTCAACGTGCTGAAAGCCGAAGGCCGGCCGTTCACGCTCGCGACGCCGGGCGGCGGCGTCCGGATCGCGTCGGAGCGCTCGGGCGACGAATTCATTCACCTGTCACTCGACCTGAACGGCGATCGCCCGATCGTCCTGTGCCACACCTGCCGCCGTCACGGCGGCCGCGTGCTCGAGACCGAGCGCCCGCTCAACGAGGACGGCTCGATCGCCGACCTCACCGAAGACGAGGTGCTCGGGTTCTTGCTGAAGGAGCTGGGGCCGTTCGTGGAGAGGTAGGACGAGTTACAGCGGTTCTCGGGGTTCCAGGGTTCTGAGGGTTCTGAAGGTCGGGTTCTGGGTTCGGGGGTTCAAGGGGTTCTGGAGGTTCGCGAACCGAACGCTGAACCCTCGAACCCAGAACCCGACCTCCAGAACCCCCAGAACCCCCGGAACCCCTAGAACCGCAGAGATTCTGCCTAGGCCCTTCGTTCGATGAACGACGTGTCGAGGCCGAGGCGCTCGTAGGTGGTGAGCAGGCCCATGCGATCCGCGCTGGCGCGGTAGGCCTCGCGCGCGTCGACCGCGCCGCTCTGCACGAGGCCGGCGAGCGCGTCGTTCAGCGACACCATGCCGTAGCGCCGGCCGCCCTCGATCGCGATCGGCAGCTGCGACGTCTTGCCCTCGGCAATCGCGCTGGCGACCGCCGGCGTGTTCAGCAGCACCTCGCGCGCCGCCAGCCGCCCGCCGTCGATGCGCCGCGCCAGCACCTGCGCCACGGCCCCGCGCAGGTTCTCGGCGAGGGAGAGCTGCACCTGGCGCCGCTCCTCGGGCGGGCACGCGTTGATGATCCGGTCGACCGCGCTCGTCGTCGAATGCGCCGGGAACCCGCCGATCACGAGCTGGCCGGCGGCCGCCGCCTCGAGCGCCACGTTCACCAGCCCCGGCGCGCGCAGTGATTCCAGCACGAGGATGTCCGGATCCTCGCGGAGCGCGGCCTGCGCCACGGCCAGCATGTCGGCCGGGCCGCCCCGCGCCTCGCGCTGGCTGATGAACGCGTTCATCCGCTCGTGCACCACGCTGATCTCGCTCTCGACGGTGATCACGTGGTCGCGGCGCGTGCGGTTGATGAGATCCACGAAGGCCGAGATCAGCGTCCGCTTCCCGCTCAGCCGCGGACCGGTCACGAGCAGCAGCCCTTCCGGCTCGATGGCGAGCGCCTGCAGGTGGCGCGACAGGCCGAGTTGATCGGCCGTGACCGCACGCCCCGGCATGATCCGGAACACGCCGCCCGGGCCGCGGTGATCGCGGAACGTCATGCAGCGCACGCGGCCCACGCCGGCGATGTCGCACATCCATTCCGTCGCCGCCCCGGCGCGCAGCGACTCGTGGTTGCGCTGCGGCATCAGCCCGAGCAGCAGCGACTCGACGTCGTTCGGCCCGAGCGCGGTCTCGCCGTCGATCGTGAGCACGTCGCCCTCGACGCGGACCGACGGCGGCGCGTTCGACGCGAGATACAGAGTCGACGCCCCGCGCGCGGCGGCCAGCCGCAGCAGGCGATCGAGCCCCGTCACCTGCGGCCCCACCGGCCCGGGCGCGTCGGACCGAATCGGCGTGCGCGTCATCGGCAAAACCGGCGGCGGCATCGGCAGCGGCAGCGGCGCGGGCATGGGCGGCGGCAGCGGTGCGGCGATCGGACGCGGCGGCTCCGGGGCCGCCAGCGGCGCGGCCATCGGACGGGCCGGCTCCGGGGCTGGCGGCGGCGCGGCCACGGGCGCGGGCGGAGGCGCGGCGACGACCGGACGCGGCGCGGCCACAGGCGCGGGCGGTTTCGGGGCCGCCGGCGCCGGAGCCGCGGGTGGCCGAGCGGCGACCGGCGGCGCGGGCTTCACGACCGGGGGGACTGCGATCCTGGCTGCGGGCGCCTGGACGGGCGCGGGCACCGGTGCGGGCGGCGGCGCCGCCACCGGCGCAGGCGCCGGCTTCGGGACGACCGTCAGTTTCGGGGCGGCCGCGACCGGCGCCGCGGGCGCCGGCGCGTCCGTCTCCGGAGGCTTCTCGAAGATGTCGCCCGGCACGAAATCCTCGTCCGGCACGCGGCGGCGGCGGATTTCGCACCACACGTCGTGGCCCCCACAGGCGGCGACGATCGTGAAGTGCTCGTACGGAAAATCGGGACTGGCGGGCAGCTCGTACTGCGCGGCGCCGAACTCGTCCAGGGCGCGCTGCGATTCGACCGACAGCAGCTGGCTGACGATGCCGCTGACGGCCTCGTAGGTCAGCCCTTTGGGCGCCAGCTCGACCTGCCCGGTGGGCGTCACCACGTACGGCTTCTCCCCCACGTGCAGCACGAGCGCTTCGCCGTTCACCTGGAGAATCGAGTGGAGGAGCGACGGGACGAGGCTCACGTCAATAGATGTCGGCCGGATCAGCACCCGGCATTAGGCGCGAGGGGCCGCGCCGACGTCGTAAATCCGCACCAGCTCCACCAGTTTGTAGCCGCGGGTCTGGTAGGGCGGAATCACCCGCTCGGCCCGCAGGTACTGCAGCATCCCGTTGTCGGAGTAGTCCGGCGCGCCGACATCGGCAATCGCCGTGAGCGCGGCCTCCAGCCCCGCGACCGTCAGCGCAGGCTCCTGGACCTCCCGCGTCCCCGGCAGGATCCCGAAGCGGCGGGCCGGCTCAACGCGTGTGCGCGTCGCGAACCCCACGTAGACTTCGTTGCTGATGAAGTTGTAGTCGGCCTCGGACCGGCTGGCCGGCGCGTCCTCGACGCGCACGAACGCGACGCCCTCGATCGCCGGCAGCCGCTCGATCAGCAGCTGCGTGAAGAGCCCTTCGCCCGACCAGTTGGAGGTGTCCACGGACATCTTCGGATAATATCGCTACCGATGCTCCCGTCGAGCACGGTCGAGAACTATCTCAAGGCCATCTATCAAGGCCAGGCGGCGCTCGACGCCGGCGAACGCCTCGTCGCCATCGGCCAGGTGGCCTCCGCCGTCGGCGTCACTCCCGGCACGGCGACGACGATGGTCAAGGCGCTCGCGGAATCCGGCCTCGTCGACTACGAGCCGTACAGCGGTGTGCGCCTCTCGGCGGCGGGCGAGCGCCTGGCCGGCCTGGTGCTTCGGCGGCACCGGCTCGTCGAGCTCTTCCTCGTCCGCGTGATGGGCATGAGCTGGGCGGACGTCCACGAGGACGCCGAGCAGCTCGAGCACGTGGTGTCCGAGCGGCTCATCGAGCGGATCGACGAGATGCTCGGCCACCCGACGCACGACCCGCACGGCGATCCGATTCCGGACGCCGACGGCTCGATCGCGCCGCACCAGCTCGACGATCTCCTCACCTGCCCCACGCGCACGCCGCTACGCGTCATCCGCATCCTGGATCAGGATCCCGCGTTCCTGCGCTTTGTCGAGCGGCACGGGCTGATGCCGGGCGAGCCGGTCGAAGTCGACGGCCGTGACGATGCGGCCGACGCCGTGCGGCTGCGCGGCGGCGACCGGCGCGAGATCACGATCGGCGCGCGGGCGGCGTCGAAGCTCCTAGTTGAAGCAGTTCGGCCGGCGTCCCCACCGACAGATCACCGGGCTCCAGCCGGTCGGCTGGAACACTCCTGAACCCGAAACCGTAGCGCGCCAGGCAGATTCCCGCGCCCGCGGCGTGAGCCGTCCGCCAGTCGGTCAGGGAGTCGCCGACGAGAACCGTGGACGCGGCGGGCGCGCCCGCGCGCGCGGCGAGGCTCCGGAGCCCGGCGGGATCGGGCTTGCGCGGCAGCGGGCCGTCGCCTCCGAGGACGGCGGCGGGATCGAAGTAGCGCGCGAGGTCGAGGCCGTCCAGGATCACGCGCGTCGCCGCGAGCGGCTTGTTCGTGAGCACGGCCAGCGGGGCGCGGGCCGACAGGGCCTCGAGCACCTCGGGAATGCCGGGATACGGGCGCGTGTGGTCCAGCAGGCGCGTCGCGTAGATCGCGAGGTACCGCTCCAGCGCGCCGGAGAGCCGATCGACCCCGGCGGCCTCGAGCGCGCGGGCCACCAGCCGCGCCGCGCCCTCGCCCACCATCTCCACGATCTGCGCCTCGGGCAGCGGCGCGGCCCCGTACTCCGCCAGCAGCGCGTTGGCCGATTCGGTGATGTCGCGGAGGGAATCGACGAGCGTCCCGTCGAGGTCGAAGACGAAGAGGGAGAACATTGAAGTATGGTGGGATTTGGTGATGTGGTGACGTGGTGATGTGGTGATGTGGTGATGGTGGTGATGTCCGCACTCACCACATCACCACATCACCACATTCCCTATTCCCCAAACTCCGCGAACGACGTGGGGGTCTCCCACACCCTGACGCGCACGACGGGGAAGCCCTGCTCGCGTGTGTAGTCGAAGATCAGACGGGCGATGCGCTCGACGGTCGGGTTGCTGTCGAGCAGGAAGATCGGCTCGCCGAGCGACTGGAGCGGCTTCACGAGCGGGTCGTCCTGCCGCAGCAGCATCTTGTGGTCGAGCTCGCGATCGATCCAGCCCTTCACCACGCGCTTGATGTCGCTGAAGTCGCAGACCATGTTGCGGTTGTCGAGCGCGCCGGTCCGCACCTCGATCTCCGCCACGGCGTTATGGCCGTGCGGATGCTTGCAGACGCCGTCGTAGTCGAGCAGCCGGTGCCCGTAGCAGAAGTCGATGCGTTTGGTGACGGAATACATTTGGTAATTGGGTGATTTGGTGATTTGGTAATTGACGTTAACTGATCGCGCCTCGGGGGTCTCTCGGGCCGAAGCTGAAATACTATCATCGGGCGGCAGCGTGGCCGCGCCGAAGGCCGGCCGCGTTTTGATTGAAGACATTTACCAAATTACCAGATTACCCAATCACTAAATGTCCCGATCATCGGCGGTTCTTCTCAGCGGAGGTTTGGACAGCGCCGTACTCCTGGCGGAGGAGGCCGCGGCCGGCGATGTCCAGCCGGTCTACGTGAGCGTGGGGCTCGCGTGGGAGGCGGCCGAGCGTGACATGGTCGGGCGGCTGCTCGCCACGGCGCCGTACGCGGCCATCCGCCGGCCGCTCGTCGTCCTGTCGATGGACATGCGCGACGTGTACGCGGCGTCGCACTGGGCCGTCGCCGGGCAGGCGCCGGGGTATCACACGCCGGACGAGGACGTGTACCTCGCCGGACGGAACATCGTCCTGCTCGGCAAGGCCGGCGTGCACTGCGCCGCGGCCGGCCTCGATCGCATCGTGGTGGGCTCGCTCGGCCACAATCCGTTTCCCGACGCGACGCCCGCCTTCCGGGACGCCATGGCCCGCGCGCTCACGCTCGGGCTCGATCATCCGATCGCCGTCGACGCGCCGTACGCCGACGCGAGCAAGGCCGAGGTGATCCGGCGCGGCTTCGCGATCGGCGTGCCGTTCGATCTGACGCTGTCGTGCATGCAGCCCGTTGCCGGCACGCCGCCCCGCCACTGCGGGCTGTGCAGCAAGTGCCGGGAGCGCCACGACGCGTTTCTCGAGGAGGGAATCCGGGATCCGACGACGTATGCGGACGGGCGGTTCGTGGCCGGCTAGGCCAGGGACGCGAGGCGGGCCGCCCCGATGGCGGGCGCGTCGGCGCCGAGCACCGCCGCCACCACGCGCGCCGCGCCGGCCAGCCCCGGCGGCAGGTGCCGCGCGAGCTCGCTCCGCACGGCCTCGAGCAGCAGATCGTCGGCCGAGGCCATCAACCCGCCGAGCACCAGCACCTCCGGATCGGCGAACGTGAGAAGGTTCGCCGCGGCCATGCCGAGGTACCGGGCCGTGTCCCGTACGACGGAAATCGACACGCCGTCGTGATCGCGCGCGGCGACGAGCACGTGCTCGACGGTGATCGCGCTCAGGTCGCCGCCGACGATGTCTTCCACGCGGGATCGGTCGCCGGCCTTCACGCGCCACACCAGGCGGCGGACGATCCCGATGCCGCCGACCTCGGCCTCGAGGCAACCCGTGCGCCGGTAGTCCTCGCGCTCGACCGGGTTCAGCGCCATCCACGCGACGGCCGGCGCGTGGCCGTGCGCGCCGGTCGCCGGCACGCCGCCGCGCAGGATGCCGGCCGAGACGTGATCGGCGACGCCGAAGTACACGACGTCGGACGCGCCGCGCGCGGCGCCGGTCCACGCTTCGGCGACGGCCGCCGCGACGCCCGAGGCGGCGGTGGCGCGGACGCGCCGGGGCGCGAGCGCCGCGTCGATCGGGGTCCGGCCGGGCGCGCTCGACGCCTCGGCGATGCCGACGTCGCCGTCTCCCCCGGGGGCGAGCGCGGCCAGCAGGCGTACCGCGCCCGTGGCGCGGTCGGCGGCGAGCGGCTGCTCGACGCGCGCGGTCACACGGCCGTCCGCGTCCACGGCGATCGCGGTCGCGGCCACGTCACGGAGTTCCAGGCCCAGCGTCACGGCTCACCCGTCCAATCGGTATGCACTTGCATCTTGCGGCCGGCGAGCGGCAGCGGCGCGGCGCCCTCGCCGAAGTACGAGCGATCCAGTCGTCCCAGCAGATCCTCGAACGCGCGCTCGTCGGGCGCGCTCATCACCAGCACGCCGCCGCCCTCGCCGGGGGGAAAGCGGCGGTCGTCGAGATAGTCGCGGTCGAGCGTCACGAGCGTGCGGTGCAGCTGGCGCGCCAGCTGGTAGTGCCGCACGTCGGGCGCGCGGCGCAGACCGTCGTCCTCGAGCACGAAGAGCACGTCCCAGCCGAGCGTCTCGCGCATGTAGCCCACGAGGCGCGCGGGCACGTTCGCGTCCGCATAGATTCTCGGACGCGCCGCGAGCGCGTCGGGGTGCCGCTCCAGTTCCGAGGAGAACGTGCCCACGTCGATGCGTCAGGTGGTGGCGTCCTGCTTCGCCCTGGCGGCTTTCGCCGCCTTCGTGAGGTCGGCCACGAGCGCCCCGCGCTTGTGCACCAGTTCCTTGCGCGGCCGCCGGCCGTTGGGCGAGCCCACAGCGTACTCGCAGAAGAGCGGGAACGCGATCGTCGAATCGCAGTACGCGACGACGGTGCCGGACAGCACGCCCGGGTTCACCTTGCCCCAGCTCACGGCCTCCGCGGGCGTGGCGCCGGAGAGCCCGCCCCAGACGACCGAGTCGGTCGTGATCTGGATGAAGTAGTCGTTGCCGCCCTTGGGAATGCCATAGACCTCCCAGAGCGTCGGCTGCGCCTGCAGGTAGAAGTTCTTCGGCGAACCGCCGCCGAGAATCACGCAGCCGTTCTGCTTGCCCGCCATCACGATCGCGCAGACCTCGTTGACGTCCAGGTTCGGGTCGATCATGAAGCGGCTGTCGTTCATCAGCTCGTGATAGGCGATGTTCATCCCGATCGAGCTGTCGCCGGGCGACGAGGTGTAGATCGGCACGCCGGCGGCCGCCGCGCGCGCGACGACCGAGTGCTCCTCGCAGCCCGGGAAGCGCTCGCGCAGGTCGCACCCGAGCCGGTAGTGGAAGTCGGCGGTCGAGATCGCCTCGTTCAGCCCGGACCGCACGATGAAATCGCGGATGTAGGCGTCGGTTTCGAGCAGCACGGTGGCCGGAAAGAGCACGTCGTAGATCCGGATCACGCCCTGCTCGTACAGCTCCACGTCGTCCACGAAGGGCGAGCCGCGGTGGAGGGTGAAGTTCAGCGCGTAGTGGAGGTCGTGGTACAGATTGGCGCCGGTCGAGATGATGAAGTCGACCAGGCCCGCGATCCATCAGCTCGATGACGCATCCGCCGAGGCCGGCGGGCGTCATCGCCCCGGCCACGGTGAGGCCGATGGTCGTGTCGTTGGCGGGGTCGAGCATGCGGTCGGCGAACACCTGGCAGGCCTCGGAGAGCCGGCCGGCATTGAACGCCTGGAACCCCTCGTCGATCAGGTGGCGGATCTCCGCGCTGCCGCGCGGGCGGTAGTACTGGATCGGCTTGCCGGACAAGAAACCCTTGGCGGACGGGGCGGAACCGGAACCGGGTGACCCTGGGACGCGATGCGGCACGGATGACTCCTGTAGGACGCGAATAGCTTAACATCTCGCCGCCTCCAGGGACTGTCGCGCTCGGACTTTCCGGCCGATACCTTGAGCGCAAGCAATGGACGATCTCACTTTCAGCGCACGCCGCGCCACCGCCGCCGAGGCCCGCGGCGCCGAACCGACCGACCCCGAGTCGCGCTTCCGGAACCTCGTGCAGTCGCCCCTGCGCGCCGGGATCCTGCGCTACCTGAACGCCCGGCCGCAGGACGCCTTCGACGTGGAGTCGCTGATGCAGACGTTCGGCCGCCTGCGGCTGGACGTGGAGAACTGCGTCCGCGAGCTCGCCGATTTCGGGCTCGCCCGGGTCGTGCCCGGCGTGCCGCCGCAGTACACCGCGGCGCGGCCGGCCGCGGAGGCCTTCGCCGAGCAGCTCGACTCCTTCCTCGAGCGCCGGGCCCTGGTCAGCACCGAGGACCAGTCACCGTCGGTGCAGCGCTTCCGCGAGATGATCGGCCGCGACGAGAAGATGCTGATCGTCTTCGAGTGGATCCGGACGGCGGCCAAGTCGGACATCTCGGTCCTGATCCTCGGGCCGACGGGCGCGGGCAAGGAAGTCGTCGCGCGGATGATCCACGAGCTGAGCCGGCGGTCGGTCGCGAAGTTCCAGGCGGTGAACTGCGCCGCCCTGCCCGACACCCTGTTCGAGTCGGAGATCTTCGGGTACGAGAAGGGCGCCTTCACCGGCGCGCACGACCGGAAGCCCGGGCGCCTCGAGCTGGCCGACGACGGCACGCTGTTCCTCGACGAGATCGGCGACATGTCCCTCTTCGCGCAGGCCAAGCTCTTGCGCGTGCTCGAGGAGCGGCGCTTCGAGCGGCTCGGCGGCCAGAAGTCGATTGCGGTGGACTTCCGCCTGATCTCCGCGACGAACCGCCCGCTCGAGCAGTTCGTCCGCGACGGCCGCTTCCGTGAGGATCTGTACTACCGGGTGAACGCGTTCGCGATCCGCCTGCCGTCGCTGCGCGAACGCCAGGTCGACATCCCCGTGCTGGCCCAGCGGTTCCTGAACCGCTACTGCGCCGCCCAGGGGCTGCCGCTCGACAGCAAGGAGTTCTCGAAGGAGTCGCTGGACCTGTTCGCCACCTATCACTGGCCGGGGAACATCCGCGAGCTGGAGAGCACGGTGTCGCGCGCCGCCCTGTCGGCGCCCGGCCGCGTGATTCGCGCGTCCGACATCGAGTTCCTCCACGCCACGTCGCCGGCCGCCGCGCTATCGGCCACGGGCGAGCGGCTGCCGTCTCTTGCCGAAGCCGAGCGCGCGCACATCATCCGCGTGCTCGAGGCCGTGGACTGGAATAAGAAAGAGGCGGCGCGGGTGCTGGCCATCAGCCGCGGCACCCTGTACCGCAAGATCGTCGACTACGGTCTCGAGCCCGAGACGCGGCCGACCGGGCGGCGGAGCCGCGGCGGGGCCGCGTCATGATCCCGCCGGCCCCGACGTGTCGTATCATCAGCCCCTGGCGCCCTCCCCGCATGCGAAAGAAGTTCGTCTGGACTGACCGATAGCATGAAGGAACTCCCGATCCGAGCCCGGCTCTACGTCGGGATGGTGCTCGCGGCCGGCGTTGCGGTCCTGGTGGGCTACGCCCCGCGCAGCCTGGAGCGGCCGGGGCTCTTTCTCGCCCTGCTGCTGCTGTCCTCGCTCGCCTCGGCGCTGAAAGTCAGCCTCCCCCTCACGACGTCCGGCTCGACGATGTCGGTCTCGTACGCCGTGGACGTGGCGGCGCTGCTGCTCATCGGCCCGAACGAGACGATGCTGGTGGCGGCGGCCAGCGCGTGGAGCCAGTGCACGTTCCGGACGCAGACGCGGAGCGTGGCGTACCGCACCGCGTTCAGCATGGCGGCGCTCGTCCTCACGGTGAAGGCGGCCGGCGTCGCGTACGTCTGGCTGGGCGGCCCCTCGCCCGCGGCGTTCTCGCTCTCGACCCTGCCCAAGCCGCTCGTCGGCGCGGCGACGACCTATTTCGTCATCAACACGCTGCTCGTGGCCAGCGCGATCGGACTGTCCACGCGCCAGTCGATCCCGCGGGTCTGGAACGAAAACTTCCTGTGGAGCGCCCCCAGCTACTTCGTGGGCGCGGGCGTGGCGGCGCTCGCGGCATCGGTCGTGCACTACGGCGGGTACTGGATGGCCACGCTGGCGGCCGCGCCGCTCTACCTCACCTACCGCACCTACAAGGTCTACCTGGGGCGCATCCAGGATCAGCAGAACCACGTGCAGCAGGTGTCGGACCTGCATCTGGCGACGATCGAGGCGCTCGCGCTGGCGATCGACGCCAAGGATCAGACGGCGCAGAGCCATATTCGCCGCGTCCAGGTGTACGCGGCCGGCCTGGCGCGCGCCCTCGGCATGCCGGAGACCGAGATTCAGGGCGTGAAGACGGCCGCGCTGCTCCACGACATCGGCAAGCTCGCGGTGCCCGAGCACATCCTGTCGAAGCCCGGTCCGCTCACGCAGGAAGAGTTCCAGAAGATCCGGATCCATCCGCAGGTGGGCGCGGAGATCATCAGCGGCGTGCCGTTCCCCTATCCGGTGTCGCCGCTGATCTTGAGCCACCACGAGCGCTGGGACGGCAAGGGCTACCCCGCGGGGCTCAAGGGCGAGGAGATTCCGCTCGGCGCGCGCGTGCTGACGGTCGTCGACTATTTCGACGCGCTGATGTCGGAGCGGCCGTACCACAAGGCCATGAGCGTCGACGCGGCCGTGGGCCTGCTCCAGCAGGAGGCGGGCAAGGCGCTCGATCCCGCGGGTCGTGGGGACGTTCGTGGAGATGTACCCGAAGCTCGCCGCCGAAGCCGACGCGAGCCAGGAGCCGGCGCGCAAGCTGACGCGCGCGTCCGAGGAGCCCACGATGGCCGAGCCGGCCGTGGGGCTCGTCAAGAGCGAGCCGGCGCGCACGAACGTCTTCCAGGACATCGCGCTCGCCCACCGCGAGATCTACGCGCTGTACGAAATCGCGCAGGCCATGGGCAGCAGCCTCGGCGTGTCCGACACGATGGCGCTGATCTCGTCCAAGCTGAGCAACATCGTGCCGTTCTCCTGCTGCGCCCTGTTCCTCTACAACGAGGAGTCCGAGATGCTGCGCTGCCGGTTCGCGACCGGCATCGAGTCGGACATCGTGCAGCAGCTCTCGGTGCGCAGCGGCCAGGGCCTCACCGGCTGGGTGGCGCGCAACCGGCGCCCGCTGGTCAACGCGCGGCCGAGCGCCGACATCGAGGCCGCGGGGTTCCCCGCGCACCGCACGTCCCTGCAGTCGGCGCTGGTCTGCCCGCTGGTCTTCAACGAGCGCTTCATCGGCACGATCTCGGTCTACCACACGGAGCCGTCGATCTACACCGACGACCACCGGCGCCTGCTCGACCGGATCTCCGAGCAGGCCGCGGCGGTCATCTACAACTCGATCGTCTTCGAGCAGACGCAGGAGGATTCGTTGACCGATCCGCTCACCGGCCTCCCGAACACGCGGTTCATGTTCATGCACCTGACGCGCGAGCTCGCGCGCGCCGAGCGCCTCAAATCCGAGGTGTCCCTGCTCGTGATGGACCTCGACAACTTCAAGGACATCAACGACACCTACGGCCACCACGTGGGCGACCGCGCGCTGCGCGAAGTCGCCGGCGTGCTGCGCACCGGCATCCGCCCGTACGACATCTGCGTGCGGTACGCCGGCGACGAGTTCATCGTGGTGCTCTCGGGCTGCGGCGCCGAGGAGGCCGAGCGGAAGCGGATCGAACTGCAGCAGGCCGTGGACGAGCTCGCCTTCGAGCCGCGCCCCGGCCAGCGCATGGCGCTCGGCCTCAGTATCGGCGCGTCGGTGTTCCCGCACGACGGCGATTCCTACGAGGCCCTGCTCGCCACGGCCGACAGCCGGATGTACCGCGACAAGACCCGCCGGAAGCGCTCGGGCCCCGGCGCCTACGAGCGCGGCGCCGATACCGGCGCGGCAGTCGCGGTCGCCGTCGGCATCTCCGAGGAGGAGATCGCCCGGGCGGCGGTTGGAGTGCTCTAGAGGTTCTGGAGGTTCCAGGGGTTCTGGGGGTTCTGGAGGTCGGGTTCTGGGTTCTTGAGGTTCGGAGGTTCTGGTTCTTCAGAAGCCAGAACCTTCAGAACCCTTGAACCTTCCGAACCCAGAACCTGACCCCCAGAACCTCCAGAACCCCTGGAACCTCGAGAACCGCGGTGAGCTTCAACCATCCGGCTCGATCCAATCCGGCGGGAGGCCCGTCATCGCGGTCCAGATGAGCGCGAGGCCGGTCGCGCCGGCGATGAGCGCGAGGCCGTCCACCCACCACGCATCGAAGCGTCCGCTCCACTCGATCCAGCCGGCGGGCACGGCCAGCGCGAGCCCCAGGAGGGACGCGGCCGCGCGACGCCGCACGAGGCGCAGCACGAGCCCGCGCGTCCGTCGGATGAAAGCCATGCGGTAGCATAGTCCGCGTGGTGACCCTGACGATCAACGACGTGATAGCCGCGACGCCCCGCGCCCGCATCGTCCGGCTCGATCTCGGCGGCCGGGCCTTCCCGTTCGCGCCGGGACAGGCGGTGATGGTCGCCGACCACGGATCCCGCGAACGGCCGCGCCCGTATTCGCTGGCCAGCGCGCCCGAGGACGCCGCGCGCGACGGCTGGCTCGAGCTCCTCATCGGCCTGAAACCCTCGGGTGACGCGGGTCCGCACCTCACGCTCGTGCCGGGGCAGCGCGTCGACGTCGACCGCCCGATCGGCCAATTCACGTTTCCCGAGGGATCCGCGGAGCGGCGCTTCGCGTTCGTGGCCGGCGGCACCGGCATCGCGCCGCTCCGGGCGATGCTGCACCGCGCGCTCGCGCGCGCGGACGCCGGAATCGCCGTGCTCTACAGCGCGCGCACGCCGGACGAATTCGCGTACGAGGAGGAGCTGCGCGCGCTCGCGGCGGCCGGGCGCCTCGAGCTGCACCAGACCGTGACCCGCGGCGGCGACGGCTGGACGGGACCGCGCGGACGCCTGGGCCGCGCCGACCTCGCGCCGCTCGTCCGTGATCCCGAGACGCTGTGCTTCGTGTGCGGCCCGCCGGCCCTGGTCGAGGAGATCCCGAAGCTGCTCGGTGAGCTGGGCGTCGCCCAGGAGCGGATCAGGATAGAGACGTGGTGATAAGAGCTGTTAGCTCTTAGGCGTTAGCTGTTAGGCGTTAGGCGTTAGCTGTTAGGCGTTAGCTGTTAGCTTGGCTAACGGCTAACGGCTAACGGCTAACGGCTAACGGCTAAGGGCTAAGGGCTCTAAACCCCCATCGCGTGGTATCCCGCGTCGACCATCAGGATTTCCCCGGTGACGGCGCGGGACGCGGGGCTCAGCAGGAACATCGCGGCGTCGGCGACTTCAGCCGCCTCCACCGATCGGCGCAGCGGCGCCTTCTCGCGATAGGCGTTCAGCATGTTGGTGAACCCGGCGATGCCCGACGCCGCGAGCGTCTTGATGGCGCCCGCCGACACCGCGTTCACGCGAATGTTCTTCGGCCCGAGATCGCTCGCCAGGTAGCGCACGGTCGACTCGAGCGCGGCCTTCGCCACGCCCATCACGTTGTAGTTCGGGAACACGCGATCGCTGCCGATGAAGGTGAGCGTGACCACGCTGCCGCCGCCGCGCTTCTCCATCAGGGGCACCGCCGCGCGCGTGAGCGCCACGAGCGAGTACGCGCTCACGTCGAGCGCGATGCTGAAGGCCTCGCGCGTCGTCTCGACGAAGGGCTGGCTGAGCGCCTCCCGCGGCGCGAACGCCGCCCCGTGCACGAGGAAGTCGAGCCCGCCGAACTCGCGGTCCACCGCCGCCATCGCGCTGGCGATCTCCCCGTCGTTCGAGACGTCGCACGGCAGAATCAGCGGGTTCTCGAGCGACGCCGCGAGATCGCGCACGTTCTCGCCGAGGCGCTCGTTCTGATAGGTGAGGGCGAGGCGCGCGCCGCCCGCAGCGGCCGCCTGCGCGATCGCCCACGCAATCGACCGCTTGTTGCCGACACCGAGGATGAGCCCGTGCTTGCCGGTGAGTTCGCACATGGTGGTTATTTCGATCGCTTGCGGCCGTGGCCGCCCTGCCGCGAACGCCCGGAGCCCTGCGGGCGCCCGCCGTTCGGCCGGCTGTTGCCGCCGCCCTGGAAGGACTGCCCGCCGCCCCCTCCGCGTCCCTGCCCCTGTCCTGTCCCTGTCCCTGTCCCTGTCGCGCGCGGAACCGGTTGTACGGCCGCCCGGCGGGCTGGCGGATCGTGAATTCCGGAATCGGCCGCTGCGGCGGCGGGACACCGTCAAGCCGCGGCAGCGTCGCGCGAATGAGCCGGCGGTGGACCGGGCCCTCGATCACGCCTTCGTCGGGGTTCTCGGCGTTCTCGGCGTTCTCGGAGTTTTCGGGGTTTTCGGAGTTCTCGAGGTTCTCGGAGTTCGCAGGGCTCGCGGCGTGCTCGAGTGGATCGGCATCCTCGAATGATTCCGAGGCCTCCAACGCCTCGACACCGTTCTCGCCCGGCCCTGCCTCGGCGTCGTGCGGGATCTTCTTGGGACCGCCGGCGAGCACCTGGGTGTAGAGCGCGGCGGGGGTGTCGGCCTTGCGTCGCTGGTGCGGGACCTTCGCGTGCTTGTACTCGTGCTCGGTGTCGCAGGTCGAGCACCGGGTCCGCTTCACGTCCTCACCGACCATCGCCACGACGACGTGGTTGGTGAGACGCCGCTCCCGGGGACAGTAATCGTCCAAAATATCACCAAGCCGTAGCTGGCGCTGCTGCATCCAAAAGCCCTCGAAGGAACCTACTGTAGGGAAGAAAGCGCGAAAGGCGAGGCGATTTTAACAGAGGCCCTTTCCGCGTGGCAATAGCGGTGCGATCAGCCGGCCTGGACGGCCGCCCACGCCGCGATCTCCTCCAGCCGCGCCTCGACGGCCGCCGGCGCCGTCGACTGCGGCGTGCGCTTGGCCTCCACCGACGCCCGCGGCCGCACGCGGTCGACGATATCCGGCCCGAAATGCTCGCTCGCCGCCCGCCACTCCGCCGCCGACAACGACTCGAGCGCGCCGCCCTCCGCCACGAGGCGCCGGACGAGCGCGCCGACGATCTCGTGCGCCCGGCGGAAGGGCACGCCCTGCCCCACCAGGTAATCCGCCGCGTCGGTCGCCAGCAGGAATCCCGTTGAGGCGGCCTCGGCGCGGGCGCGGTTGAGGGTCAGGCCCGCGACGATGGACCCGGTCACGGCCAGCGATCCGGCGAGCGTGTCCTCGGTGTCGAACACGGCCTGCTTGTCCTCCTGCAGATCCTTGTTGTACCCGCCGGGCAGGCCCTTGAGCGCGGTGAGCAGGCCCACCAGATGGCCGATGGCGCGGCCCGACTTTCCGCGCACGAGCTCCAGCGGATCGGGGTTCTTCTTCTGCGGCATCATGCTGCTGCCGGTGCTGAGCGCGTCCGACAGCTCGAAGAACCGGTGCTCGTCGCCGCAGAAGATGATCAGGTCCTCGGCCAGCCGGCTCAGGTGCACCATCGCGAGGGCCGACGCGTACAGGAATGATGCGGCGAAGTCGCGGTCCGAGGAGGCATCGATGCTGTTGGCGACGACCCGCGAGAAACCGAGATCGCGGGCGATGGCGTCCACGTCGACGGCGTAGCTCGTGCCGGCGATCGCGCCGGAACCGAGGGGCAGCGCGTCGGCCTCGTCGCGCGCCGCCGCCAGCCGGGCGTGATCGCGCCGGATCGCGGCCGCGTGGGCGAGGAAGAAGTGCGCCACGAGCACGGGCTGCGCCGGCCGGAAGTGCGTGTAGGCCGGCATGAGCGCGTCGCCGGCGGCGGCGGCCTGCGCCGCGAGCGCCGCCACCAGTCCGGCGACCGCCTGCTGCAGCGCGGGAATCCGCCGGCGCAGGTAGAGGCGGAGGTCGAGCGACACCTGCTCGTTGCGCGAGCGCCCGGTGTGCAGCCGGCGTCCGGCGTCGCCCAGCCGCTCGACGAGCGATCGCTCGACGAAGCTGTGCACGTCTTCATCCGGGCCGTCGACGAGCGCGGGATCGGCCCGGCCCCGCTCGAGCAGGTCCGTCAGCGCGGCCTCGATCGCCTCGGCGTCCTCACGCGGCAGCACGCCCGCGCGCGCGAGCGCCCGCGCCCACGCCAGGCTGCCGGTCACGTCGTCCTCGAAGAGGCGGCGATCGAAGGCGAACGAGGCGCCGAACGCGAACGCGGCCCGGTCGGGCGCGCCGGCGAAGCGGCCGGACCACAGGGTGGAAGAGGGCTTCTCAGTCACAAGTCACAAGTCGCTAGTCACAAGTCATCAATCTTACAGGCGCCGCGGCACAGGCGCAGGCGGACGACGCCGGTCAGGCCGTTCTCGGCAGCTCGGGCGGCGGCGTCGAGTTCGTCGCGCGCGGGGGTGAACCAGCGGCCCTCCCGAATGAGGCCGGCGTACGCGGCACTCGCGGCCAGGCGGCCAGCGGCGTCGCCGGGCGCGAGGCGGGCGCGCAGCGCGGCATGCGCGGCGTGCAGGACCACCGCCGCCGGCGCCTCGCGAATCTCGCGCGCCGTCGGCTCCAGGCGGCCGACGCCGTTGCTGCCAGCGATCACGTCGAGTGCGGCGACGAATTCGACCATCGGCATCGTGACGCCGTTCAGCGCGACCGGCGCGCCGGCGTCGAAGGCGATTTCGACGATCGCCGGCTCGTCGGAACAGCGATCGGGCGCCCTCGTGCGCCGATAGACGGCCGGCGGCGGCCAGCCGGGCGCCGCGTCGGTCGGCACCACCGACCGGCCCCACAGATTGGCGTCGGCCCGGTACGCCTCGTCGGGGCCGGCCGTGACGCCGTGCGTCCGCGCGTAGGCACGCACGGCCTCGCGATCCGCGGCCCACGCGGGCGCGCCGTCGAGAATCTCGAGCGACGGGTTGAGGCCGCGCACGACCGCCGCCACGCGGCTGGGCGCGCCGTCGGCCTCGAAGCCGGGACTGGCGATCGCCGTGGCGCCCTCCATCCCCGCGATGTCGACGAGCTTGCGCGCGATGAGCGGACGGCTGAGCGCGACCGGCATCGGGAAGCCGCCGTCGTCCAGCGCGTCGGCCCGGAGCGCCGGCAGGACGTAGTCGCGAGCGAACTCCTCGCGCACGTCGAGCACATGGGCGCGCGCCGCGCCGCGGGCGAGCGCGGCATCACGCACGCCTTCGAGCTCCACGCCCTGGCCGAGGTCCAGCGTGAGGGCCACCACCTCGGCGCCGTAGGACTCGGCCAGCCACGGCACCGTGACGGCGGCGTCGAAGCCGCCCGGATAGCCGACGACGACGCGCTTCATCGTCCGCCGCCCCGGCGTCCCGCAAGGCGCTTGACGAGCGCCTGCGCGGACCGGCCGTCGCGGGCGACGATCAGGATCGTGTCGTCGCCGCCGATGGTGCCGACGACTTCGGGCAGGCCCGAGCGGTCGATGGCGAGCGCGAGTGGCTGGGCCTGCCCCGGGCCGGTGCGCAGGACGACGAGCTGCTCGACGCGGTCGGCGCGGCGGAGGAACTCGGCGGCGAGGCGCTCGAGCGAGGCCGCCGCCGACGCCGGACTCGTCGTCTCGGCGCCCGGGCGCTGGTAGGCGCCGTCGCCGGCGCGCTTCACGAGGCCGAGGCCCTTGATGTCGCGGGAGATGGTGGCCTGCGTCGCGCGGAAGCCGAGCTGCCGCAGCCGCCGCCGGAGCGCCTCCTGGCTGTCGAGGGCGTGGCGGTCGATGAGATCGAGGATCGCGGCTTGTCGGCGGGCCTTCATGTGTCGCTCGAAACAGGATACACGATCTGCCGCATCATGATGTATACTTATCCCCTTTTATGCATACGGCGACGCAGTCGGATCAGCGGCGGAGCGGACCGGTCGGGCGCGGCGCCCGTGCGCGTGGCGGTGGCCGGCGCCACCGGCTACGCCGGCCAGGAGCTCCTGCGCATTCTGGCGCGCCACCCGGACGTCACCGTGACGAAGGCGACGTCCTCGGGCGCGACGTCCGCGCGCCGCCTGCCCGCGCTCGCGCGGCTGTGGGACGGCACCATCACGCCCCTCGATCCCGACACGCTCGGCGCCGAGGCCGACGTGGTGTTCCTGGCGCTGCCCGACACGGCGGCCGCCATGCTCGCGCCGCCGCTCGTCGCCGCCGGCGCGCGCGTCATCGACCTCTCCGGCGCGTTCCGCCTCCGCAGTGCGGAGGCCCGCGCGCGCTGGTATCCGGAGACCCACGACGTGCCCGGCGGCCTCGCCTACGGCCTCACCGAACACGAGCGGGCGCGCGTGGCCGAGGCCCGGCTCGTCGCCAACCCGGGGTGCTACCCCACGGCGACGCTCCTCGCGCTGGCACCGCTCGCCGACGCCGGCGTCCTCGTCCCCGGCTCGGACGTGATCGTGGACGCCAAGTCCGGCGTCTCGGGCGCCGGCAAGACGCCGTCCGAACGCACGCATTTCTCGGAGGTGCACGGCAGCCTCGGCGCGTACGGCGTGTTCAGCCACCGCCACGGCGCCGAGATCGAGCAGGGCGTGGATGTCGCCGGCCAGACGCACCCGATGACGTTCGTGCCGCACCTGGTCCCGCTCGACCGCGGCATCCTCGCGACCATCTACGCGCGCGTCGCGCCGGGCACCACGGAAGACGCCGTCGGCGCCGTCCTCGAGCGCGCCTACCAGGGCGCCACGTTCGTGCGCCTCGTCGGCCAGCAGCTGCCCGAGATCAAGCACGTCGCGCACACCAACTTCTGCGACGTCGGCTGGCGCGTGGACGCGTCGGGCCGCGCGGTGCTCGTGTCGGTGATCGACAATCTGGTGAAGGGCGCGGCGGGCCAGGCGGTCCAGAACATGAACGTCATGCTCGGCCTCGACGAACGGACCGGCCTGCTGTGACCGCCGCCGTGCGGGTCCTCAAGTTCGGAGGCGAGCTGCTCGAGACGCCCGATGCCGTGGCCGGCGCCGCCGCAGCCGTCCGCGCCCTGTCCGCCGAAGGCCCCCTCGTCGTCGTGCACGGGGGCGGCCGGGAAATCGATGCGGCCCTGCGGGCGGCCGGGATCGAGAAACGCCAGGTCGAGGGGCTGCGAATTACAGACGAGGCGACGCTGGCCCTCGTGGTGTCGGTGCTGGCGGGATCGATCAACACGCGGTTCGTCGCGGCGCTCGTGGCCGCCGGCGTGCCCGCGGTCGGCCTGACCGGCGTGGACGCCGGCTGCGGGCGCTCGGCGCCCGCGCCGCCGCACCGCACCGTCGACGGGCGCGAGGTCGCGCTGGGATCGGTCGGCCTCCCCAGCGCGGCGGCCGACGTCGCCGTGCTGCGCACGCTCACGGCGGACGGGTTCGTTCCGGTGGTCGCCTGCATCGGGGCCACCCTCGACGGCCGGCTCCTGAACGTGAACGCCGACACGCTGGCGGGCCATTTCGCGGCGCGCCTGCGGGCGCGGCGGCTCGTCATCGCCGGCACGACGCCCGGTGTGCTCGCGCCGGGCGGCGCCACGCTGCCCCTCGTCGACGCCGCCGGCATCGCCCGGCTGATCGGCGAGGGCACGGCGACGGCCGGCATGATCGCGAAGCTGCGCGCCTGCGAACAGGCGCTCGCGGCCGGCGTGGACGACGTGGTGATTGTGGACGGGCGCGATCCGGCCGTCCTCGCGGCGGCCGGGGTCGATACCGCGCCGCGCGCCGCGACGCGGCTCGTGCGAGAGGCGAAGGACGCCAGGGTGGAGATCCGACAGTGACGACAACGAGTGCCGCCGACGAGATTCAGGCCCGCGAGGCCCGGTTCATCCTGCAGACGTACAAGCGCCTGCCGGTGACGTTCGTCCGCGGGAAGGGCGTGCGGCTGTACGACACCGAGGGCCGTGAGTACCTACGACCTGCTGTCGGGCATCGGCGTGGCCTCGCTCGGCCACGCGCACGAAGGACTGGCCGAGGCGATCGCCGATCAGGCGCGCACGCTGCTCCACACGTCGAACCTTTTCTATCACCCGCTGCAGGGACAGGCGGGCGAACGGCTGTCCGCCTTGTCGGGGCTGCCGCGCACGTTCTTCTGCAACAGCGGCACCGAAGCGGTCGAGGCGTGCCTGAAGTTCGCGCGCCGCTACTGGTACACGAAGGGCGAGGCGCGGCCGGAGATCATCGCGCTCGAGGAGTCGTTCCACGGCCGCACGTTCGGCGCGCTGTCGGTCACGTCGGACGAGCACTACCGCCAGCCGTTCGAGCCGCTGCTCACCGGGGTCCGCTGGATCCCCGCCGAGCCGGCGGCGCTCGAGGCGGCAGTGTCGACCCGGACGGCGGCGATCATCGTCGAGCCGATCCAGGGCGAAGGCGGCGTTCGCCCGCTCTCGCCGGCGTTCGCCGCGGCCCTGAACGCGGCGTCGGCGAAGACGGGCGCGCTCGTCATCGCGGACGAGGTGCAAAGCGGACTGGGACGCACCGGTCACCCGTTCTATTTTTCGGCGATCGGTCTCACGCCGCATCTCGTCTCGGTCGGCAAGGCCCTTGGCGCCGGCGTGCCGGTCGGCGCGGCGCTGGTGTCGGATCAGGTGGCGTCGACCATCGCCTTCGGCGATCACGGGAGCACGTACGGCGGGAACCTGCTGGCGTGCCGCGCCGCGATCTGCTTTCTCGACGCGCTGTCGGGCGGGCTGCTCGATCACGTGCGCCGGGTCGGCGCCCACGTCGAGCGCCGGCTGCGCGCCATCCAGGCCGCGCGTCCGATCGTGAAGGACGTGCGCGGCGCCGGGCTGTTCTGGGGGCTCGAGTTGCACCGCGACGCGTCGCCGGTCGTGCCGGCGGCCCTCGAACGGGGCGTCGTCGTGAACCGGACCGCGGAAACGGTGGTGCGGCTGCTGCCGCCGCTCGTCATCTCGGAAGCGGAAATCGACGAGGCGCTCGGCCGCCTGGATCAGGCGCTCGGCGCGGTTGAGTCGAAGATGGACGCGAAAGGCTGACCATGGCTGGAACCCGACTCACGCTGCGCGCCGCGTCGCCGTCGCAGGCCGCCCGGATCACCGCCGCGATCGCGGCGAACCAGGAGGCCGGCCACCTGCTCCCGCGGACGCGCGAGGACGTGACCCGGCACATCGCGCGGTTCATCGTCGCGATGCAGGGCCGGCGGCTCGCCGGGTTCGCCGAACTGGCGCCCCTCAGCGCCACCGTGGCCGAAGTGCGATCGCTCGTCGTGCTGGCCGACGCGCGCGGCCACGGCGTCGGCCAGGCGCTCGTCGGCGAGCTCACGCGACGCGCGCGCGCCGGCGGCTTCGACAAGCTTTCGGCCTTCACCCACGCACCGGCCTATTTCGCGCACATGGGTTTTTCAATCGTTCCGCATCTCTGGGTGCCGGAGAAGGTGTTCGCCGACTGCGTCGGCTGCCCGCTCTTCCGGCGGTGCGGACAGACCGCGATGGCGCTGGCGCTCGAGGACTGCCGCGAGCGGGCGCCCGAGACGACGATCCCGATGGCCGTCGCGCAGTCGGCGTGATGGCGACACGGGAAGCGACCGCCTCCACCGCGCCGAGCGGCGTCACCACGCCGCGCGGCTTCCGGGCCGCGGGCGTCAGCGCCGGCATCAAGGCCCGCGGCCTCGACCTCGCGCTGATCGTGTCCGACGGCCTGGCGACCGCCGCCGCCGTCTTCACGACGAACCTCGCGCAGGCCGCGCCCGTGCTGGTGTCGAAGGACCACCTCGCCCGCTCCGGCGGGCAGGCCCGGGCCATTGTCGTGAACAGCGGGTGCGCGAACGCCTGCACCGGCGATGAGGGCCTCGCGGCCGCGCGCGACATGGCCGCCGCCGCCGCCGCCCTGGTGGGGTGTCCCGTCGAGCAGGTGCTCGTGGCCTCCACGGGCGTGATCGGCGTGATGCTGCCCATCGACAAGATTCGCGCCGGCCTGCCCGCCGCGGCGCGCGCGCTCGGCGCGGGCGAGGGCGGCGCGGCCGCGCGCGCCATCATGACGACCGATCCGTTTCCGAAGGAAGCCAGCGCGACCTTCACGATCGACGGCCGCGAGGTGCGGATCGGCGGCGCCGCGAAGGGCTCCGGCATGATCGAGCCGATGATGGCGACGATGCTGGGCTTCGTGACCACGGACGCGGCGGTGCCCCGGCCGCTGCTCGACCGCGCGCTGCGCGAGGTCGTGGACGACACGTTCAACGCGATCACCGTGGACGGGGACAGTTCGACCAACGACACGGTGATGCTGCTCGCGAACGGCGCGAGCGGCGCGACGGTGACCGAGGCGAGCTACGCGGCGTTCACCGAGGCCCTGCGCACCGTGTGCCGCACGCTCGCCATCGGCATCGTGCGCGGCGGCGAGGGCGCGACCAAGCTCGTCACGGTGACGGTGACCGGCGGGGCCACGAAAGCCGACGCGAAGAAGGCGGCCAAGGCGATTGCCAACTCCCTGCTCGTCAAGACCGCGATCCATGGCGGCGACCCGAACTGGGGCCGGCTGATCGCCGTCGCCGGGCGCGCGGGCGTCGCCTTCGAGGCGTCGCGCGCGCGCGTCACCATCGGTCCGATCGTGCTGTTCGACCAGGGCCGGCCGCACGACGAGGCCGCGCCGCAGGCCGCCGAGTACCTGACGCGCCGGGATGTCGAGGTGGGCGTCCACCTGGGCGCCGGCGAGGCGGCCGCCACGGTCTGGACGTGCGATCTGAGCGCGGAGTACGTTCGGATCAACGCCGAGTACCGGACCTAGCCATGACCCATGCCGCCAGCGTCGGCCGCCGGAAGGACTTCCTCTCGATCCTCGATCTCGACGGCGCGGATCTCACGCGCTGCCTGACGCTCGCCGGCCGGCTGAAGGCCGATCGCGCGCTCGGGCTGCGGGCGCCCACCGCGGGCGCCCTGGCCGGCCGCCACGTGGCGATGCTCTTCGACAAGCCGTCGCTGCGCACGCGGATCACGTTCGAGATCGGCGTGCGCGAACTGGGCGGCGACGTGGTCGTGCTGCAGCCGGACGTCGCGCTCGGGCGGCGCGAGGCGGTCGCGGATGTCGCGCGCAACCTGGAGCGCTGGGTGGACGCCGTCGTGATCCGGACCTTCTCCCAGCTTCTGCTCGAGGAGTTCGCGTCCTCGGCGGCGCGCCTGCACGTGATCAACGCGCTGACCGACGACGAGCACCCGTGCCAGGCGCTGGCCGACTGCCTCACGCTCGGCGAGCGCTGGGGCGCGCTCAAGGGCCGCACGCTCGCGTTCGTGGGCGACGGCAACAACGTGGCCGCGTCGCTCGCGCACGCGCTGGCGATGCTGGGCGTGCACCTGCACGTGGCCAGCCCCGACGGCTACCAGCTCCCCCACGCCGTCGTGCAGCAGGCGACGAGCGTCGCGCAGCACGGCGCGCGCCTGCGGCTCTTCAGCGAGGCGGCCGACGCCGTGTCTGGCGCCGACGCGGTCTACACGGACACGTGGACGTCGATGGGGCGGGAGTCGGAAGCCGAGAGCCGCCGCCAGGCGTTCTCGGCGTTCCAGGTGAACGAGGCCCTGATGACGCTCGCGAAGCCCGGTGCACTGTTCATGCACTGCCTGCCCGCGCACCGCGGCGAGGAAGTGACCGACGAGGTGTTCGAGTCGGAGGCCTCGGTCGTCTTCGATCAGGCCGAGAACCGGCTGCACTGCCAGAAGGCGCTGCTGCTGATGCTGCTCGCCCCAGCCGCCGCCCGCCCCTGATTCGACGGGCCGACGGACGTTCCGCTCGCGCTCCTCTCCGCCGCGTGGAAAAACCGGCCCTCCGGCGCTGGACTTACGGACCGGCCTCGGCTCGGGTTTGCCAATCCCCGGTGAGCCGACTGTTCACCGGTCGGGTTCGCCGATCGCCGATCGCGTACTCGTTGCCGACGCCGCCGGGACCGCCTGCGGACCGGTTTTAGGACTATCGGATGTCACGCGGCTCCGAAGTCGCTGCGATCGGAACATCCGTCAGCCCGTAGCGGTCGCTCCCTACCGCCGCATGGTGGACGGCGTCAGCAGCACGCGCACGTGGCCACGCAGATCCACGTCCAGATCGACCGGGTGCCGGTCCGTGAAATGCAGGTCGGCCTCGTCTGCGGTAATCGTCGCGGATCCGTACCGCAATCTGACGCTGCCGCGGAAATGCGGTCAACCCTTGACTATCTACAATCGGCTCGGTATTGTCGACCGTCAAGGTAGTCTGGATGGGAAAGCCGAACGATCTCGGTACAGGGCACGCTGGACCTGCTCATTCTCAAGGTGCTGTCCCTCGAGCCCAAGCATGGGTGGGCCATCGGGAAGCGCATCGAGCAGATCTCTCGGGACGTTCTGCAGGTCCAGCAGGGCTCTCTCTACCCGGCACTCTACCGTCTGGAACGGCAAGCCTGGCTGAAGTCCGAATGGCGGAAGACCGCGAATGGCCGCGACGTGAAGTTCTACGCGCTCACTGCAGCTGGCCGCCGACAGATGGAGAACGAGTTATCCGCGTGGAATAGGCTCTCCGGCGCGATCAATCTCGTTGTGCGCACAACGGAGTAAGCGGAAATGCGTTGGTTCGACAAGCTGCGCGTGAGGACGCGTTCACTCGTTCGGCGCGGCCGCGTCGAGCGCGAGCTTGACGCGGAACTGCGTTTTCACATCGAGCAGGAAGTCGAACAGAACATTCGCGCCGGCATGACTGAGGAAGAGTCTCGTCGCCTGGCCCTGCGAACGACCGGTAGCCTTGTCCACATCAGGGAAGACTGCCGCGAATCATTGGGACTGCGGCTGCTAGACGAGCTGCGGCAAGACCTGCGCTACGCAGTTAGGTCGTTCTTGTCCACACCTGGCTTGCTCATCGTAGCCATCCTCACGCTGGCGCTGGCCGTTGGCGGAACGGCAGCCATCTTCAGTGCTGTGAACGCCGTCCTGCTCCGTCCGCTACCCTTTCCGAATCCCAAGCAGCTAGTTAACATCCGCGAGCTCGACCTGCAGAACGGCGGCAGCTCGTTGGTCTCGTCGGGCGACTTCCTCGACTGGCAGCCTCGCGTGCGATCGTTTCAGGCGGCGGCCGCGTGGCGCTTCGCGTACTTCAACGTTCTTGGACGCGATCAGCCCGAGCAAGTGCAAGGCCTCAGCGTCTCGCCGCGGTTTCTGGCACTTCTTGGTGCGGCCGCGCAAGAGGGCACTCTGTTCACTGATGACAGGGATCAGGCGGGACGCGACCACGTCGTAATCATCAGCGATGCGCTCTGGCACCGGCGTTTTGGAGCGTTGCCTGACATCGTCGGCCAGACCATTCGGCTTGGCGAAGAGCCGTACACCATCATCGGGATCCTGCCGCCGACATTTCACTTCTTCCAGATCCTTAACCGGCCCATCGATCTGTATGTGCCGTTGGTACTCGACGTCGCACCGCAGGACCGGACGAATCACGACTTAAACGTGTACGCGCGGCTGAAACCCGGCGTTTCGGTTACCCAGGCTCAGGCGGAAATGGACGCGCTATACCGAAATCTGGCAAGGAGGTATCCGGAGACGAATGCGTCGCTCGGCGTCCGCCTTCTGTCGATGCCAGGAACATTCGCGCGAGGAAGCCGGCCGGTACTTCTGCTCCTGATGGCGGCCGTCTCTCTGGTATTCGTGATCGCCTGTGCAAACGTTACCAGTCTGCTCCTTGGTCGGGCTGTCGCCCGCGAAAGAGAGATGGCCATCCGGGTCGCTCTCGGCGCCGGCCGAGGTCGGCTGATCCGTCAGCTGGTCACGGAAGGCATCGTGTTCGGCGTTGCCAGCGGTGCGGTAGGGATTGCTGCCGCAGGATGGGGCGCTAGGCTGCTCAACCGCGTCGTGCCCTTCGATGTCGTGAGTCGAATGCGCGAGTTCCGTCTCGACGGGCGTGTCCTTGGTCTCGCGTTGCTCCTGTCGATCGCTTGTGGCGCCGGCTGCGGGCTGACCGCCGTGCTCGCGTTGCACCGCGATCCGTCCAGCGGCGCACGGATCGACAGCGGCGCATGGGTGAAAAGCGCTCGGCTGACTCGGCGCACGGGTCGCTTCTTCGTCGGGGGCCAAATTGCGTTAGCGGTCGTCGTGTCGAGCGGCGCCCTCCTTCTGATTGCGAGTGCGACAACGTTGCTGGGCATGCCGCGCGGCCTCAACCTGCATCGGGTCCTCACGATGCAGATCTGGCTGCCTCGCCAGAGTTACCCTGATGGTCAGCGCGTGGCCACCTTCTTCGATCGGGTCCTCGAGAACGTCGAACAGATTCCCGGCGTCGAGTCTGCGAGCGTCATCAACTTCTTGCCGTTGGCAGCTCAGGACACCAGCGTCGCGTTGCACATCGATGGCCCGGCTAACAGTCCGGCGGGCGAGCCGATCCGAGCGCGTTATTCCGTGATTGATCCCAAGTATTTTCGAACCATCCAGACGCCCGTTCTGATAGGACGTGCATTCCGCGACACCGACGCCGACGAATCGCGCGGTGTGGCTATCGTCAGCGCGTCGATGGCGCAACGGTTCTGGCCCAACGACAGTCCGATTGGCCATCAGATCCAGCCGCAGTTCAGGGGACTCCAGAACTTCTGGGACGCCGCCTTTGGCAATCAGGCGCTTACGATCGTGGGCGTCGTAGGAGACATTCGGGACGATGGCCCGGCGCTGGAGGGCAGGGATGACGTACCGCTGTTCTATATCCCGTACCGCCAGAACCCCGCATGGCTGATGCACCTGGTCATCCGAACGCGCGCCGATCCGTTCGATGCCGCTCCGGCTGTGCGCCGGGCCATCTGGGCGGTGGACCAGAATCAACCCATATTCGACACAAAGACGATGGAAGACGTCGCCGCTGAGACGTTTGACCGACCGCGCGTGATGGCTAGCTTCACCGGTGCCTTTGCGTCGGCTGCAGTCCTCTTGGCCGCGTTGGGCGTGTACGGGCTGGTGACGTACCTGGTCGGTCAGCGCACGCGTGAGATCGCCATCAGGATAGCGCTCGGGGCACAGCGGGAAGACGTGCTGCAGGAGTTTTTCCTTGAAGGAGGCAGCCTCGGGCTTGTCGGCGTGGGTGTCGGGCTCGTCACGTCGATCGGCGTCACGCGGTTTCTCAGGAGTTTTCTGTTCGGTATCGGACCGACGGATCCGTTGACGCTGGCCGCTGTGTCAATGCTGCTACTTGGAATCACACTCGCAGCGTGTCTGATTCCCGCTTATCGGGCGACGCGGGTCGATCCAATCCTCGCTCTGCGGTGCGAGTGACCCGCGGCGCCCTCGTGAAAGAGGTTGGGAGTGTCTGATGTCACGCGGCTCGGGACTCGCTGCGATCGGGACATCCGTGCGCCCGTGACGAGCACTCGGGCGGGTGCGGCGTCGGCCGACTTTGGAGTCGCGCGATGGGCGTCAGGTACGAAACCGGACCGGAGGGAGCGCGGATTTCGAGCGTCATGGCCGTAGGCGCACGATCCAGGCCGGGTAGGCCTGACGCGAGGAGCGTCAGTACCGAAATCCGCGCGGACGGAGGGACGGTTTCGAGCGCGAGCTCCATGAGGCCGAGGCTGCGCCCGTCCGAGTGCCGATCCTACCGCTCGGCGAGCGCCTTCACCGTGATCCCGGCCTCCTCGAGGCCCCGCCGCAGCTGCGCGGCGAGGCGGCCCGCGCCCGGTGTGTCGCCGTGCACGCAGATCGAGTCGGCCTCGAGCCCCACCACGCCGCCGTCGACGGCGGCGACCGTGCGGTCGCTGACCATGCGGACCGCGCGCCGGACCACAGTGCCCGGGTCGTCGATGACGGCGCCGGCGACCGTGCGCGGGACGAGCGAGCCGTCGGACTGGTACGCGCGATCGGCAAACACCTCGGCCGCGACCCGCAGGCCCTGCGAGCGGCCCGCCTTCAGCATCTCCGATCCGGGCAGGCCGAATACGATCAGCGACGCGTCGAAGGCCTTCACCGCGCGGACGATGGCCGCGGCCACTTCGGCGCTGCGCGCCGCCATGTGGTACAGCGCGCCGTGCGGCTTCACGTGCTGCAGCGCGATGCCTTCCGCTCGCGCGACGCCCGCGACCGCGGCCAGCTGGTAGAGGACGAGATCCTCGACCTCGGCGCCGCTCATCCGCATCTCCCGCCGCCCGAAGCCCGCGAGATCGGGCAGGCCCGGATGCGCGCCCACGGCGACGCCCCGCTCCCGCGCGAGCCGAAGCGTGGCGCGGAGGACCGTCGGATCCCCGCCGTGGAAGCCCGCGGCGACGCTCGCCGACGTCACCGAGGCCATGAGCTCTGCGTCATGTCCGATGGTGTACGGCCCGAACGATTCACCGAGGTCGGCGTTGAGGTCGATGCGCATCACCAACAGCCCGTACAAAACAAAAGGGCACCGCGTAATTGCGGTACCCTTCTGCTCCGCCGGTCTGGCTCCCCCAGCAAATTCACGGCGCCCTGCCGTAAACAGACCGACGATTCACCGCGAGAGAGAGCAAGCCGCGTACCGGATGAGTTTCGGTGTATTCCAGCCAATTTCCTGGGATAAGCGTGCCGGACCGCCCGCGGATTTCGTCGCTCCACTTACAGTTCTGTCGACCCGAACCCGGGCAGCAGGTCCATCAGCTCCGCCAGGGGCCGGGCCGCGCGGTCGCGGTCCGACAGGATCGGCTCGGTCACGGGCCAGCGCACGCCCAGCCGGGGATCGTCCCACGCGATCGTGATCTCGCTCGCGCGGTCGTAGAGTTCGGTGCACTTGTATTCGACGTCGGCCACCTCGCTCACCACGCAGAACCCGTGGGCGAAGCCGGGCGGGACGTAGCACTGCCGGAAGTTCTCGGCCGACAGGGCGACGCCGGTCCAGCGCCCGAACGCCGGGGACCCCCGCCGCAGGTCCACCGCGACGTCGAACACCTCGCCCGCGATCACGCGCACGAGCTTGCCTTGCGGGCGCCGCAGCTGCAGGTGGAGGCCCCGGAGCGTGTTCCGGAGGGAGCGCGACTGATTGTCCTGGACGAATGGGCCGGCGATGCCGCCGTCGCCGTACTTCGCGGCCTGATAGGTCTCGAGGAAGAAGCCGCGCCCGTCGCGATGCACGTCGGGCTCGACCACCACGACGCCCGGCAGGTCCGTCGGCACGAACCGCACGGCTACGCCTCGTGCTCGAGCAGGTGCAGCAGGTACTGCCCGTACGCGCTCGGCCCGAGGCCCTTCGCCAGCCGGACGATGTCGTCGCCCGTGATGTAGCCGAGGCGGAACGCAATCTCCTCGGGACACGCGACCATCAACCCTTGCCGTTCCTCGATGGCCTGGATGTAGTTCGCCGCCTGCAGCAGCGACTCCTGCGTGCCGGTGTCGAGCCACGCGATGCCCCGCGCCAGCCGTTCGACGTGGAGGCGGCCGCGATCGAGGTACGTGCGGTTGACGTCGGTGATCTCCAGCTCGCCGCGCGCGGACGGCTGCAGCCGGGCCGCGATGTCGAGGACCTGGTTGTCGTAGAAGTACAGCCCCGTCACCGCGTAGGCGGACTTCGGGTGGGCCGGCTTCTCCTCCAGGCTGATCGCGCGCCCCGCGGCGTCGAACTCGACGACGCCGTAGCGCTGCGGATCCCTCACCTGGTAGCCGAAGACGGTGGCGCCCTCCGCGCGCTCGGTGGCGCTTCGCAGGTAGTCCGACAGGTGCGCGCCGTAGAAGATGTTGTCCCCGAGGGCGAGCGCCACGCGATCCGCCCCCACGAACGCGCGCCCGATGATGAACGCCTGCGCCAGGCCATCCGGGCTGGGCTGCACGGCGTAGGTCAGCCGCAGCCCGAAGTCCGAGCCGTCCCCCAGCAGGCGGACGAAGTCGTCGTGATCGTGCGGCGTCGTGATCATGAGGACGTCGCGGATGCCCGACAGCATCAGCACCGACAGCGGGTAATAAATCATCGGCTTGCTGTAGACGGGCATCAGCTGCTTGCTGACGGCGCGCGTCAGCGGGAACAGCCGCGATCCCGACCCGCCGGCGAGAATGATCCCTTTCATCTACTTGTGGCGGCGGGGCCCCGGGCTCGCATGGCCGCAGGCGCAGGCATTCTCAATCGGAGTTGGCATCGGCATCAGCGTAATCCGAGACGTTCGCGATCGTAGCGGCCGGCCTGCACGGCCTCGCACCAGTCGCCGTGCCCGGCGTACCACCGGACGGTGTCGGCCAGCCCGGCCTCGAACGTGATCACCGGCGCCCACCCGAGCTCGCGGCGAATCTTCGCCGCGTCGATCGCGTAGCGCCGGTCGTGTCCCGGGCGATCGGGAACGAACGTCTTGAGGGCGTCGTAGGAAGCCACCTCCTTCGACGCGAGCGCCGGGTTCGACGCCGCGGGACGGCACGCCTCGAGCGCGTCGCACAGGCGGTCCACCACCTCGAGATTCGTCCGCTCGCCGGCGCCGCCGATGTTGTACTTCTTCACCGGGCCGCCCGCGCCGGAGCGCCAGCAGCAGGCCCGCGCAGTGGTCCTCGACGTGCAGCCAGTCTCGCACCTGCTCGCCGTCGCCGTAGATCGGCAGCGGGCGGCCGTCGAGACCGTTGAGCGTCATCAGCGGGATCAGTTTCTCGGGAAACTGGTACGGCCCGTAGTTGTTCGAGCAGTTCGTGATGATCGCCGGCACGCCGTAGGTGTGCACGTAGGCGCGCACCAGATGATCGGCCGAGGCCTTGCTCGCGGCGTACGGCGAATTCGGGGCGTAGGGCGTGTCCTCGGCGAACGCGCCATCGGGCCCGAGCGTGCCGTAGACTTCATCGGTCGACACGTGCAGGAAGCGGAACCGCTCGCGCGCGGTGGCCCCGCGCGCGGCCAGTAGCGCGCGCGCCGCCTCGAGGAGCACGAACGTGCCGACGATGTTCGTGGCGATGAAGGGCGCTGGACCGTCGATCGAGCGATCCACGTGCGTCTCGGCGGCGAGGTTCACGACGGCGTCGGGGCGCTGCTCGTCGAACAGCCGCCCCATCGCGGTGGCGTCGGCAATGTCGGCGCGGACGAACGAGACGCGGGCGTCCTCGCGCGCATCGTGCAGGTTGAGCAGGCTGCCGGCGTAGGTGAGCTTGTCGACGATGACGAGGGTGTCGTCGGTGTGGGCCAGCGCGTGACGGACGAAGTTCGACCCGATGAAGCCGGCGCCGCCGGTGATCAGGAGCACCGACACCGGCCTAGACTGCAGCCCCCTCCGGGTATTGCAAGGCCAGGCGCAGTTCCTTGGCGAGCGAGTCGACGGTGGTGCCGCCGCGCTTCCAGGCGCCGTCGGTCTCGAACCGCAGGTCGCCGATCCGGCGGCCCCACGGCGCGATCACGCGCCCGATCGCGCGGAAGTCGGAGCGCTCGGCGTGCTCCTGGTCGAGGCGGCGGATCACATCGGGCGCCACGCGGATGAAGGCCCGCAGCGCCGGCGCCGTCCGGATGGCGTACTTGCGGCCGTTCCAGGCCGCGTCGAACACCACGGCAATCTGCTTGAAGTAGTTCACGAAGAAGCGCTTCGCGCTCTCGTGGAAGTCGGCCCGCGGCCCGCCGAACGCGTCGGCCGAGAAGATCTTCTTGAGCTCCTGCGCGAGCGGCGCCTGCGCCACGCGGCCCCGGCCCACGCCGAGCAGCTTGATTTCGTCGTAGAGCGGCGAGTCTTCGCGGTCGTTCAGCGCCCGCACCACGTCGTGCGCCGTCGCCAGGTTCTCGTCGCGGTACAGCTGCCGTCCCGAGAGGCTGACCAGGTGCGACGCGTTCAGCCGCGTGTGCTTCGCGTTGATCGTCACGAACATCTGCACGACGTGATCCTCGGGCAGGCGGTCGAAGATCACCGCCGGCACCGTGAACGTCTCGCCCGCGAAGCGGGCGATGTCCGCGTGCAGCGCCAGGAGGCGATGCTGCCCGTCGATCGCGCGCAGGATGCCCTCGCGCTCCGGCACCTTCAGCGTCCCGAGCGGCGTGTCGTTCATCGGCTGGAACGCCAGCTTCTCGTCGCAGGAAATGATCACCGCGCCGGGAATCGAGGGCAGGTCGCGCGCCTGGCGGCACTGCTCGTAGTAGAGCACCAGCTCCTCAATCTTCTTCCGGATGATCTGCCGCTGATAGGCCTTGTCGCTCGAGGCGATCCGGCGCTCCAGGAGATCCCAGTTCACCTTCGACGGGGCCACGCTCGGCTTCTGGCGGCCGCCCCGCACGGGCGGCTGCGCGTTCTCGCCGTAGCTCAGCACCTCGAAGCGGACGAGCTTGTCGATATCGCTCGCCGTCAGCGAGGCCTGGTAGAAGGTCACCCCGAACTGCTGCATCCGGATCGCGGCTACGTTGATCATGTCGTCGGTCTCGATGCTCTCGTCGGGCCTCTCGGAAACAGGCCCAAAGACGGAAATTGTACTGCCAAATCCGGGCAGGGGCCACCCGCGATTAATCCAGTTAACTATAACACCTTAAACGGGTTATAGCCGTGACATTGCGGGAAAGTGTGTGCAGCCGTGGGAGGGAGCCCCGCCTAGCTGCGGGGGGCGGAGGGGGTCCCGGCCGTCCGGTGCGGAATCAGCGAGCTCACGGCGAGCCAGGCGAGCGGCAGCACCACCAGCATGTAACTCAGGTAGTGCCCGTACCGGCCGTCGGGGCCGTAGGGCTCCGTCGCCTGATGGAGCACCTCGCTGTACGGGAAGATGTTCGCCTCCATCAGCTCGTGGAACCCGGTAATGAGGAGCTGCACGACGAACACCAGGAGGAAGATCGCCGTGACCTGGAAGAAGAGCCCCAGGTTCACCTTGTGGCCGTGACGCGACCACAGCCAGGCCACGCCCGCTGCCGCCAGCGTGCCCACGACCGCGCCGGTGATGAGGCTCGCCGACTGGACCTGAAACATCAGCGCCCCGATCAGGAGCGCCGTCTCCATGCCCTCCCGCGCGATCATCAGCAGCGTGAAGAGAAACACGCCGATGAAGGCGGCCCGGCCCGTCTTGAGCGTCGACGCGCGCAGGTGGCCCTCGATATCCGACTTGATCCGCCGCCCCGTCCGCCACATGTGCACCGTCAGCGACGCGACCGAGACGGCCGCCACGATGGCGAGCGTGCCCTCCCACAGCGACTGGTTGGAGGCCCGGCTGAAGAGAAACGCCGCGCCGACGCTGAGGAGCAGGGCCAGACCGATGCCCCACTGCACCGCGGGCACGAGTTCCCGGCGGCCGCTCTTGCGCAGATAGGCGAGGCTGATCGCGACGACGAGGAAGGCTTCGAGGCCTTCGCGGAGGGTGATGACGAACGCCTGAACCATGAACGTGACTGGACTGAATTTATGAACTGAGACTCAATCTCAGTATGACTTGGCGAGTGTACTTCGCGGATATCCGACCAGTCAAGTCGCCAATCCCGTTTGCGGTAAGCTGGGGTGCATGAAGACGTTGCCGCGATGGCTCCCGGCTCTGGCCGTCCTGCTCTGGCTCCCGGCCACCGCGGGGCCGCACGCGGCCGCCCGGCTCGCGGCGGGCCAGGAGCCGACGTTTCGCGCCGGCACCCAGGTGGTCTCGCTCTTCGCCACCGTCACCGACCGCGACGGCCGCCTCGTCCCGAGCCTCGAACAGCACGACTTCCAGGTCTTCGACAACAACGAGCTCCAGCCGCTGGTCTTCTTCGAAGACCAGATCCAGCCCATCACCGTGGTCGTCATGCTCGACACCAGCGGGAGCATGACGGCGTCGATCCCGCTGCTGCGCGCCGCCGCCGAGCAGTTCCTGATCCGCCTGCTGCCGGACGACCGCGGCGCCGTCGGCGCCTTCAACGACAAGATCGAGTTCGGCGGCGACTTCACGGGCGACCGCGACGGTCTCGTCGCCGAGCTGAGCGGCCTCGATTACGGCAACGGCACCCGCCTCTGGGACGGCGTGGATGCGAGCCTCGATCGGCTGCAGCACGTGGCGGGCCGGAAGGTCGTCCTCGTCTTCACCGATGGGGACGACACCGCCAGCAAGACCAGCCAGGGCAAGGTCACGGATCGCGCCCGCGCCGATGAGGTGATGGTGTACGCGATCGGCCTCGAGAGCGAGATGCTCGACGAGACCGGACGCACGGTGCACACGAGTCCCGACCGCGGCCTGCGACGGCTGGCCGAGGAAACCGGCGGTGGCTATTTCGAGCTGAAAAAGACCAGCGAGCTGGCGCCCACGTTCACGCGCGTGGCGCAGGAACTGCACAGCCAGTACGTCCTGGGCTTCACGCCGACGCGGCTCGATGGCAAGGTGCACAAGTTGTCACTGAAGGTCCAACAGGCGGGCATGACCGCGCGGGCGCGTCGAAGCTATGTGGCGGACCCGGATCGCTTCACCATCGATCCGCGATAGGTCCGCCAGCACGGCGTCAGGCAAACATCATCACGGCTAGAACCAGAACCAGCATCACACCGACCGCATACTCCGCCGTCGCCGAAAATGTCCATTCACGCATCAGCATCGCTCCTTCAACTACTGGCTTAGACGCGTGCCGGCGGCCAAAGGTTTAACGCGATGACCGAACAGGAATTCCGTCTGGAAAGCGATCGCGCCCTCGAGGACGCCCGGCGGGCGCTGCTGCCGCTCGCCGATCGGGTCGATTTCGAGGTTGAACTGGCGCAGGGCGTGCTGAAGCTGGTATTCGAAGAGCCCGCTGACGGGACGTTCGTGGTGTCGCCCAACGCCCCCGTGCGGCAGATCTGGGTGTCGGCGATGGCAAAAAGTTACAAACTCGGGTGGGCGCCGGACCGCCGGGTGTTCGCGCTCGACGGCGAGCCGCTGGCCGCGCTCCTCGAGCGCCTCGCGAACGTATTCCTCTCGCGCGGCTGACACGTCAGCCCAGAAGGAACCCGTCCGCCAGCGGATCGCCGACTTCGGCGAAGAAGGTGTGCTCCCCGGTGACCCACGCGGCGCCTTCCAGCTCGGGCAGAATGGCCGGCAGCTCCCCCACCTCCGACCGTCCGGACAGCCGTCCGCTGAACGTCGTCCCGATGAGGCTCTCGTGCACGAAGGGCCGCCCGGGATCGAGCAGGCCCATCGCATCCACCACGGCCATCACCGCCGCCGTCCCGGTGCCGCACGGCGAGCAATCCACGGCGCCCTCGGCGAACACCGTGACGTTGCGCAGGTCGGCGCGCGCGTCGTTGGGCGGACCGGTGAAGATCGTGCCGTAGAGTCCGGAGAGGCCCGGCTCCGCGGGATGCACGACGCGCACCACGGCCTCGACGGCCTCGCGAATCGCGACGCCCATCCGGCGCAGCTCGGGCAGGTGAGACGGGTCGAGCGGCAGGCCGGCGGACTCGGCGTCGACGATCGCATAGAACGCGCCGCCGTAGGCGATGTCGGCGCGCAGCAGGCGGCCGTGCACGGTGACGCCCACGCCGGCGGCCAGGACGAACGACGGCACGCCCGTGAACCGCACGCTCGACACGCGGCCGCCGTCGAGCGTGGCGCGCGCGCGCACCAGACCCGCCGGCGTGTCGTAGACGATGGTGGTCCCGTCCCCGCCGGGCATCACCAGGCCGCGCTCGAGCGCGATCGTCGTCGCCGCGATGATGCCGTGGCCGCACATCGCCGCATATCCCTGGTTGTGCATGAAGAGCAGGCCGGCGTGCGCGCCCGGCGACACGGGCTCGGTGAGCACGGCGCCGTACATGTCGGCGTGGCCGCGCGGCTCGAGCATGAGCATCCGACGCACGTCGTCGGCATGCTGCTCCGCCCAGTCGCGCCGCTCGAGCATCGTGTGGCCGCGGGGAGAGGGGAATCCGCCCACGACGAGCCGCAGCGGCTCGCCAGCGCAGTGTGCGTCAATCGTGCGAAAGACGCGTGGCGTCGTCAGGTTGCGCTCAGGGCTGCTGCACCGGCGCCGGCACCGCTGCCGCAGGCGGCGGCTGGAGGGCCGCCTCTTCTCCGTCGAGGAACGCCTGATAGTCCTGCGCGGACTGAATGTTGAGGAAGCCGCGCATCCGATAGTGGCCGAGGCCGCACAGCTGCGAACACGTGATGTCGTACTGGCCGATGCGGTTCGGGATGAACCACACGGGGATGTCCAGCCCGGGAATCGCGTCCTGCTTCACGCGCATCTCGAAGAGGCCGAAGCTGTGAATCACGTCCATGCTCGTCAGGTGCACGAGCACGGGGCGATCGACCGGCAGGTTGAGCTGGTTGATTTCGGTGATGTCGTCCTTCGCGTCCGGATCGGTGCGGTCGAGCCCGAGCGGATTCTCCGCGGAGACGAGCGTGATGTCCGTGCGGCCGAAGCGCCCGTCGCGGCCCGGATAGCGGATGTCCCATTCGAACTGCTTCCCGGTGACGCGCACCACGACGGCCTGGCTCTCGTCCGGGAGATCGGCCACGCGGTTCGCCCACGCCGGGATGGCGTAGACGACGAGGAGGATGGCCTCGGCCACGACGACGGCGATCTCGACGTACTTGGCGAACTTGCCGTGGGCGCCCTCATAGCTGGCGTGCGGGTTGGCGCCGCGACGGAAGCGGAAGAGCACGTAGACGAAATAGATCCCCCAGCCGACGAACAGCACGGCCATCAGCCAGTGGACCAGGACGATCATCTGGTCGATTTCGGCGGCGTGCGTCGACGCCTCGACCGGCATGCCCAGCAGGTGCAACATTACAGCGTCCCCTCGGTCGGGCGTCCGCCCGACAGTCGTGCGTAGGCGGCCACGTCGGCCTCTTCCCGCTCACCGGCGATTTTGGCGCGCCGGGCCAGATACACGATGAAGCTCGCGAAGCCGGCGAGCACGCCGACGACGATCACGAGCATGAACATGATGCCGGCGTTGGTCGCCTGGGCCATCGGCGCGTCGCTGGCGCCGAAGCAGACCGGGCAGGCGAACGCGGCGCGCGGCACGCCGAGCATCAGGACAGCGGCCGCGGCCACGGCGGCCAGGCGGCGCGTCAGCATGCTCATGACATCCCCCGGGTCTTCCGCACGAACGCGCGGGCGTAGGCGGCCAGGCCCGCGGCGCCCGCGATCCCCGCCAGGGCGGCGACGAGGTAGCCCGTGCCCTGATCGGCGCGGTAGTTGGTGCCCGCCCAGCCGGCGCAGAAGATCGCCAGCATCGCCGACACCGTGATGAACAGGACGTGGATGTTTCGCAGCGACATGTCAGTGCCCTCCCGCCGGCTCGCTGATCGCCGACGGCAGATGGGTCGGCGTGCCGATGCCGTCGCTGACGGTCAGGAGCGGCAGGAAGATCAAGGCGATGAAGAACACCACCGTCAGCAGGAGCGACCAGTAGATCCACGGCTTCTCGTGCGTGAGGTGCATGAACACCGCGGCGACCATCGACCCCTTCGTGGCAGCAATCAGCAGCGCCACGGCGATGGCGAACGGCACGGCCAGGTGGAGGCGGTTCGCCCCCACGGTGAGCACCGTGAACACGAAGAGCGCTCCGCCGATCTTCCAGTAGGTGCCGACGGACTTCTTGACGTCGTCGATCGAATGAGAACTCATGATGCCTCTAGAGGAGGTACAGGATCGGGAAGAGGAAGATCCAGACCAGATCCACGAAGTGCCAGTAGAGCCCGGTGCACTCGATGCGGTTCGTGAACTGCTCGGGGTTCGTCTTGTAGAGCTTCGCGCCGGGCCCGATGAAATAGAGCATCACGATCATGCCGCCGATGATGTGGATGCCGTGCAGCCCGGTCAGGGTGAAGTAGATCGCCAGGAACGTGCTGTGGGACGGCGTCTCGCCGTTCGCGAAGTGGTTGGCGTACTCGAAGTACTTATTGACGAGGAAGACGCCCGCCAGGATGACCGTGAGGATCAGGTACATCCGGTGCTTCGCCCAGTTGCGCATCTTGAGCGACGCCCACGCCATCACCATCGTCACCGAGGAGCCGATGAGGATGAACGTGTTGGTCATGCCGAGCCAGATGTTCAGTTCGCCGTGCGGCCACTCCACCGATCCCACGCGCAGGATGATGTAGGTCGAGAACAGCGCCCCGAAGAGCATCACTTCCGACGCCAGAAACAGCCAGATCCCGAGCTTGCCGTTGTACAGGCCGGAGTCCGGCCGCGTTTCGACGACGTAGGGGATTTCCATGATTTACGCGTGCTCCGGCTCGAATTGCGGCAAGAAGTCCTTCTTGGCGCCGGGCACGCTGTACTGGTACGGCCCGCGGTAGACGATCGGCTCGGTCAGGAAGTTGCCGTGTCCGGGGGGCGAGGGCGCCGACCACTCCAGCGTGGTGGCCTCCCACGGGTTCTTGTCGACGAGCTTGCCCCACTTGATGCTCGCGAAGAAGTTGTAGATGAACGGCAGCTGGGAGAGGCCGAGGCCCCACGCCGCCATGCTGATCACCACGTTCCAGTGCAGCAGGCTCGCGTTGTGCGCGTACTGCATGCCGCCGTCGTACATCCGGCGGTTCATGCCGCCCAGGCCCTCGATGAACATCGGCATGAAGACGAGGTTGATGCAGATGAACGACGCCAGCCAGTGAATCTTCCCGAGCGTCTCGTTCATCACGCGGCCCGTCGCCTTCGGGAACCAGTAGTAGATGCCCCCGAACAGCGCGAAGAGCGTCCCCGGCGCCACCACGTAGTGGAAGTGCCCGATCACGTAGTAGGTGTCGTGCAGGAAGATGTCCGACGGCGCCAGGCCCAGCGGCAGGCCCGTGAGGCCGCCGATCGCGAACATCGGCAGGAACGACAGCGCGAAGAGCATCGGCGTGTTGAACCGGATCGACGCGCCCCAGAGCGACAGCAGGAACGCGCTCAGCACGATGACCGACGGGATCGAGATGATCATCGTCGTCACCTGGAAGAATGAGCTCATCGTCGTGCCCATGCCCGTCATGAACATGTGGTGCGCCCACACGATGAAGGACATGAAGCCGAGCCAGGTCAACGCGAACACCAGCGTCTTGTAGCCCCAGAGCGGCTTGCGCGTGTTGTTCGCGATGATCTCGCCGACGATGCCGACCGCCGGGAGAATGAGGACGTAGACCTCGGGGTGCGCGAGGAACCAGAACAGGTGCTGCCACATGAGCGGGTTGCCGCCGCCCGAGTTCTGCAGGATCTGGTTGCTGACCACGAGGCCGCTGGGCATGAAGAAGCTCGTGCCCGCGACGCGGTCCATCAGCTGCAGCACGCCGGCCGCTTCGAGCGGAGGGAACGCGAGGAGCAGCAGGAACGACGTGACCAGCTGCGCCCACACGAAGAACGGCAGCCGCATGTAGGTCAGCCCCTTCGCCCGCAGCTGCACGATCGTCACGATGAAGTTCACCGAGCCGAGCAGCGACGAGGTGATCAGGAAGACCATGCCGATCAGCCACATCGTCTGGCCGTTGCCGAGCGAGATCACCGAGAGCGGCGCGTAGGACGTCCAGCCCGACTGCGCCGAGCCGCCCTGCACGAAGAAGCTGCTCAGCATGATCACGCCGCCCGTGAAGTACACCCAGTAGCTCATCATGTTGAGCTTGGGGAACGCCATGTCGGGCGCGCCGATCTGCAGCGGCATCACGAAGTTGCCGAACCCGCCGACGGCGAGCGGCACGACGCCGAGGAACACCATGATCGTCCCGTGCATCGCGCCGAGCTGGTTGTAGAACTCCGGCAGCATGATCCCGCCGGGGGCCTTGTCCTGACCGAACAGGTTCCCGATGAGCGGAATCGGCGAGCCCGGATACGCGAGCTGCCACCGCATGATCATCATCAGCGTGAAGCCGAAGAGCAGGAACAGCAGGGCGGTGACCGCGTACTGGATCCCGATGACCTTGTGATCGACGGAGAAAACGTACTTCCGCCAGAAACCCAGCTCGTGATGGGCGTGCTCGGCATGCCCATGCCCGGCATGCCCGTGCGCCGCGGTCCCGACCGTGGTCGAGTTATCCAACGCCCGACTCCTTCAAAAATAGGCGTGTGAAGAAACAACAGAAAGACGTGTGTAGCCGGAGATTGTATGCAGAAATCACAAGCGGCGCAACCGGCTCGGAACACGCGTAATATCGCGCCATGAGCGACGCGCCGCCGCCCCGGCCCCGGCGATCCTGGGTCCCCATCGCCCTGGCCGTTCTGGGCGCCCTCCTCCTCGTCGCCGCCGCCGCCGTCGGCGGCAGCGCCTACTGGGTGTCGCGCCATATTCACTCCCAGGAGAGCTCCTCGGCCGACGCCGCCGCCACGCTCGCCGCCGCCCGCGCCCGCTTCGCGGGCCAGCCGCCCGCCGTCAGCCTCGAGGACGGACGCCCCGTCGTCACCCGGGAGCCCGTCCCCGGCGGCCCCACGCCGATCGGGACCCTTCACGTGCTCGCCTTCGACGCCGACACCGAGCGCCTCGTCCGCGTCGAGATCCCAGGCTGGGCGCTGCGCCTCATGGGGCGAGGCGACGTTCAGGTGCGCGACGTCAACGGACTGGAGCTGCCCGGCCGCATCCGCCTCCAGGATATCGAGCGCCGCGGCCCGGGCCTCGTCCTCGACACGACGACGCCGGACGGATCGCAGGTCCTGATCTGGACCGACTAGCTTAGCGGGAAGGGACGCGGAGGAACTGGCGGACGCGGGCGAGGAAGGTCTTCGGCGCCTCGGGCGCGGCGGCCGCCGGCCCGTCAGCGTCGCGCACCGCCGACAGTTCCGCGGACCGGGCGGCCACGGCGCCAGCCAGACGCTCGAGCGCGGCCGGGTGCGCCAGGATCGTGCGGCGAAAGGCGTCCGCCGTGATCTCCACGGCCTCGCAGTCGTCGGCGGCCGCCGTCACCGTCGCCGTGCGCGGCTCGCCCGTCAGCAGGGACATCTCGCCGAACACCATCCCGGGCACGAGCCGCCGCACCTCGCGCGCGCCGTGCGGCGTGGCGACCGTCACGACGGCCTCGCCGGCGAGCACCACGAACAGCGACGCGCCCGCCTCGCCCTGGCGCACGATGGCCTCGCCGCGATCGAACGCGACACGCCGGGCCGACTGCGCGAGCTCGGCGCGCTGATCCGGGTCGAGCGGCTCGAAGACGTCCACGCGATCCAGCACGTCGGCGACAGTGCGCTCGTCGGCGCCGGCGCCGGCCGGCCCGCGCATCAGCACACGGATCGGGAACGGAATCGTGATGTCGGCGCGGCGGAAGGCGTAGTAGATCAGCGACCGCACGCGGTCGCGGACCTGATCGTCGACGGCGAAGTGGCGCGTCCACACCCGCACGCGGTACGTGATGCTCGAGGAGGAGAAATCGCCGAGGAGCACCGTGGGCGGGTGCGACGCCGACAGCAGTGGCTCGCCCGCGAGCGCGTTCAGGATGACGCGCTTCACGCGGTTGGGCGGCGCGGCGTATTCGGCGCCGACCTCGACCTCGAGGCGCACCTCATCGGTCGGCTCCGAGTAGTTCGTGATCCGATCGCGCGCCAGCATGCTGTTCGGCACCACGACGAGGTTGCCGGCCTTCGTCCGGATCTTGGTCGCGCGCCACGTGATCTCGCTCACCAGGCCGTCGTCGCCGGCCACGTTGACCCAGTGCCCCACCTTGAACGGCTTTTCCACCTGGATGGCGAGGCCGGCGAAGAGGTTGCCGAGCGTGTCCTGCAGCGCGAGGCCGACGACGACCGCGCCGACGGCGGTCGTCGTGAGGAGCCGCTCGCCCAGCACGATCGTGGCGGCGAGGCCGAAGAGGCCGATGACGATCGCGTCCTGCACGATGTTCGGGAAGCGATCGGGCACGCGGTCCGCCCGCCAGGGGTTGATGACGATCGCGACGATGCCGTTGAGCACCCCGTAGAGCGCGAAGAGCGGCGCGATGGTCGTCATCTGCGCGCGGACGTCCGGCGAGACGGGCGCGTACGCGGCAAGCGCGGCGAGCACCGCCGTCACGGCGAAGGTCACCGCGGACGTGGTGAGCTTCCCGCGCACCTGCCGGTTTCCCGTCGCCGCGAGCGCGGCGGCCGACAGGAGGAAGAGGACGGAGCCGGTGATCAGCAGATGAGGCCTCGTGTCGCTGGCGCGCTCGCACGAAAAAAGCCCCGGACGGAGCCGGGGCTGTGATCGGGAGGAAGATCTATGAGTCCTGGTAGCGGTACGGGGATTCGAACCCCGGTCCCGTGGCTGAGAACCACGTGTCCTAACCCCTAGACGATACCGCCACTCATCGTTAAGAAACGCCGATCTTATCACCATTGAGGTATGATAGGAAGTTGTTCGCGCGCTCACGGCTCGCACTTTTTTCGTCTTAGGAGAGAAACGCAATGCATCTACGACATGCCCGGGCTTCGGTCATTGGAATGGCGCTCGCGGTCACGGTGGCCGCGTGCGGCGGTGGGGGCTCGGAAGCCCCGGCGTCCTCGGCGGCACCCGCCGCGTCGATGGGCGGGCAGCACGTCGACCCGGCGACGGCCGGCACGCTGACGGGCACGGTGTCGCTCATGGGCGATCCGCCGCCGAACGAGCCGATCCGCATGAACGCCGATCCGGTCTGCGTCACCGAGAACAAGACGCCGCAGACGCAGGAAACGTACATGGTGCAGGACGGCAAGCTGGCCAACGTCTTCGTGTACGTGAAGGACGGCCTCGGCAACTACGTGTTCGACACGCCGACCGAGCCGGTCGAAATCAACCAGCAGAACTGCCGCTACCACCCGCACGTGTTCGGCATGATGGTCGGCCAGACGCTCAACATCGTGAACAGCGACCCGACCCTCCACAACATCCACGCGCTCCCGAAGGGCAACCAGGAGTTCAACACCGGCCAGCCGATCCAGGGCATGAAGACGACGCACGTCTTCAAGAACCCGGAAGTGATGGTGCCCTTCAAGTGCGACGTGCACGGCTGGATGAACGCCTACGTGGGCGTGGTCTCGAACCCGTTCTTCTCGGTCAGCGCGGCCGACGGCACGTTCACGATCGGCGGCCTTCCCCCGGGCACCTACACGATCGAGGCGTGGCACGAGAAGCTCGGCACCAAGACGCAGAGCGTCACGATCGCGGCCAACGGGACGGCAACCGCCGACTTCTCGTACGCGATGACCGACGCGGCGACCACGAACTAACCGTAATCTTCCAGCGACAGTCGATCGGGGCGGGCGGCGCCACGGCCCGCCCGCCCCGGTCCGTTCCCGAACGATGCTCCACCGCTTCGCGACGTTTGTCGCCGCCTGCACGGTCCTTCTGCTGCTCGCAGGCAGCCTCGTCACCAGCACCGGCTCGGGCCTCTCCGTGCCCGACTGGCCCACGACGTACGGCTGGAACATGTTCACCTTCCCGCCCTCGAAATGGGTGGGCGGCATCTTCTACGAGCACGGTCACCGCCTCATCGCCAGCTCGGTCGGCTTCCTCACCATTCTGCTCGCCGGCTGGCTGTGGCTCCGCGAGCCGCGCCGCTGGCTGCGCCGCCTCGGCCTCGTCGCGCTCGCCGCCGTGATCGCGCAGGGCGTGCTGGGCGGCCTCACCGTCCTCTTCTTCCTGCCTGCCGCCATCTCCACGGCGCACGCCGGCCTGGCCGAGATCTTCTTCTGCCTGACCGTCTCGATCGCGCTGTTCACCTCGCCGCGCTGGATCGCGGGCTACGGCCCACGGGGCAACCCGGCCGGCGGCGCCGGCGCGCCCGGAGTCCCCGGGGTCGACGATGCGCTCCTGCGCCGCGTCGCCACGGCCACGACCGCGGCCATCTACGTGCAGATTCTCATCGGCGCCACGATGCGGCACACGGGTGCGGGGCTCGCCATTCCCGACTTCCCGCTGATGTTCGGCCACCTCGTGCCCGACCACTGGAGCCCGGCGATCGCGATTCACTTTTCGCACCGCGTGGGGGCGCTGGTGGTCACCGCCGCGGTCCTCGCGACCGCGGGGCACATCTGGTATCACCACCGCGGGCGGCGCGAACTGGCGGCGCCCGCCGCGCTCATCGTCGGGCTCGTGGCCGTGCAGGTCACGCTCGGCGCCCTCACCGTGCTGAGCCGGCGCAACGTCTGGATCAACAGCGCACACGTCGTGTGCGGCGCGCTCGTGCTGACGACCTCCCTCGTGATCACGCTCCGCAGCTGGCGCGTGCGCTTCGCGGAAACGGCCGAGCAGCGCGCCGGGGCGGCCGGACAGCTGCCGGCCACGCACGCGAGGGCCGGAGCGTGAGAGCGCCCGCCCGGGCCGCCGTGGCAACGGGCCTCACGAGCCGGTCGTCGTCGCGCGTCGCCGACTACGTCGCGCTGACCAAGCCGCGCCTGAACGCGCTCGTCGTCGCGACCAGCGCCGCGGGTGCGTACCTGGGCGGCGCGCCGCCGACCGTCGCGGCCCTCGCACCCGCCGTCGTCGGCACGACGCTCGTCGCCGCAGGCGCGGCGGTGCTGAACCAGCTCTACGAGCGCGACACGGACGGCCTCATGCGGCGCACCCGGCTGCGCCCGCTGCCCGACCGCCGCGTGACGCCGGCCGAGGCGCTCGTCTTCGGCGTGATCCTCGCCGGCGCGGGCCTCGCGACGCTCGCGCTCGGCACGAACGCGCTCGCGACCCTCCTCGCCCTCACGACGATCGTCGTGTACCTCCTGGTCTACACGCCGATGAAGCGCCGGTCGCCGGCGGCGACGCTCGTCGGCGCGATCCCAGGCGCGCTGCCGCCGCTCATCGGCTGGACGGCGGCCTCGGGCCGGCTGTCGGTGGGCGGCCTGGCGCTCTTCGCGATCGTGTTCCTCTGGCAGATTCCGCATTTCATGGCGATCGCGTGGATGTTCCGCGAGGACTACGCCAGCGCCGGCTTCCCGATGCTGCCGGTCGTGGACGGCGACGGACGTCGCACGGGGCGCCAGGCGCTGCTCTATGCGGCGGCGCTCGTGCCGGTGAGCCTCGTCCCCGGGCTGACGGGCGTGAGCGGCGCGTGGTACATGGCGGCCGCGCTCCCCCTCGGGCTCGCGCTGCTGTGGCTCTCGTGGCGCTTCGCCTCGCGCCGCGACGAGGTTTCAGCGCGCCGGCTCTTCCTGGGATCGATCACGTACCTGCCCGTGCTCTGGGTCGTGATGATCCTGAACGCCTGAGCCATGACCGTCCACGACCTGCCCGCCGTGAACGCCACGCTGAACGCCATCGCCGGCGTGCTGCTGCTCGCCGGCTACGTGTGCATCCGCACGAAGCGCGTCGCCCAGCACCGCCGCTTCATGATCGCGGCGTTCGTCGCCTCGTCGCTCTTCCTCGTCTCGTACGTCGTCTACCACGCGCAGGTCGGGTCCGTGCACTTCCCGCGCCAGGGCTTCGTCCGGCCGTTGTATTTCACGATTCTGATCACGCACGTCACGCTCGCAGCCACCGTGCCGCCGCTGGCGATCATCACGCTCTCGCGGGGCCTCAAGGGCCGGTTCCCCCAGCACCGGCGCATCGCGCGCTGGACGTGGCCGATCTGGATGTACGTCTCGCTGACGGGCGTCCTCGTCTACGTCCTGCTCTACCAGCCGACCTGGCTCATCTAATCGCCGCCGCCTCGGGGCTTCACGCTATACTGGCGCCGACGGCCCCACCCGTTTCGAGAGGAATGCCGACGATGCCCAGCCCCGGACCGGCGCTCCGTGCCGCACTTGCGGTCTGTCTGGCCGCGACGCTGGCCGCCTCAGTGTCCGCGCAGACGGGTCGCGCCGGCGGCGTGGTCCACGACGAGACCGGCCAGCCGATCAAAGGCGCCACCGTGCGCGCCGAGAACCCGACCGGCGAGCCGAAGAGCTACACCGCCAGCACCGACGACAAAGGCCGCTTCCAGATGGTCGGCCTCCGGCCCGGGAACTGGACGTTCACGGCCGAGGCGCCGGGCTACGACTCGCAGGCCGCGAGCCTGCGGGTCCAGGCGCAGGGCATGCCCAGCCAGCCCCTGCTGTTCTCGCTGGCGAAGACCTTCGGCGGCCCGGTGGCCGCGCTCGGCGCCCTCTCGCCCAAAGATCTCCAAGCCGCGCTGGCCGAGGCCGATCAACTGTTCAACTCCAACCAGTGGGACGATGCCCTGGTCAAGTACCAGGACATCCTCGCGCGCACGCCCGCGCTCTCGGTGATCAACCTGCAGATCGGCGCGATCGATCGCGAGAAGGGCAACTACGACGACGCCATCACCGCGTATCGCGCGCTGCTCGAGGCCTCGCCCGGCAACAACAAGGCGCTCGTCGGCCTCGCGATGGCCAACATCGAGCGCGGCGACCTCGATGCCGCCGAGGCGCCGCTGCTCGCGTCCGTGAACAACGCGCCGTATCCGAATCGCGAGGTCCTGCTCGCGCTCGGCGACGTGCGAGCGGCGCGCGGAGACGTCGATGGCGCGGCCACGTGGTACCGGCGCGCCGCAACTGCCGACCCGTACTGGGGCCGACCGATCTACAAGCTCGGACGCCTCGCCATGGACCGCGGCGACACGGCAACGGCCGTCACCCTGATGCGGAAGGTGCTCGAGACCGATCCGCTCTCTTCGGACGCAGCGGAGGCGCAGTCGGCGCTGTCCCAGCTGCAGCGCTGAGGCGGATTCCGCCGTGGCACGCCCCGCGCGCTATACCGTCATCCTCGGGCTCGCGCTGCTCGCGACCGTCCTGGCCGCGGTCGGCGGCTGGCAGTTCGCGCGCGCGTCCGCGCCGGTCAGCGGGCCGATCGTGCTCATCTCGATCGAGGCGCTCCGCCCCGATCACCTCGCGGCCTATGGATACGACCGGGGCGAGACGCCAGCCATCGACGCCCTCGCGGCCGACGGCATCGTCTTCGAGCACGCGTACGCCAACGCGGCGCAGACACTGCCCTCTCACGCGTCGCTCCTCACCGGCCGGCTCCCGTTCCAGACCGGCGTGCGCGACGACGTCGGTTTCAGCCTGGACAAGAACGAGCCGACGCTCGCCGCGCTCCTGAGCGACCGCGAGTTCGCCACCGGCGGCGTCGTGTCGTCGTTTCTGCTGAGGCCGTCGACCGGCATCGCGCGCGGCTTCGAGTTCTTCGACGGGGAGATGCCCGAGGCGCCGCCCGCCGGCCCGCTGGATCGCATCGAGCGCGACGGCGCGACGTCCGAGGCCATCGCCGAGCGCTGGCTCGAGTCGCAGGACTCCTCGCGCGTGTTCCTGTTCCTGCAGCTGAACGAACCGCAGGCGCCCTACCGCCCGCCCGATCGTTTCGCCGACCTGGCCCCGTACGACGGCGAGATCGCGTACGCCGACGAGATAGTGGGACGGCTCGTGCACTGGTTGAAGGCGCACCAGCTGTACGACCGCTCGACAATCGTTCTGGTGTCCGACCACGGCGAGGGCCTGGGCGACCACGGCGAACAGGAGCACGGGCTGCTCCTGTATCAGGAAGACATCCACGTGCCGCTCATCGTGAAACCGGCCGGCGGGGGCCGCGGCCGGCGCGTGGACGGCACCGCCCAGCTCGCCGACGTCGCGCCAACCATCCTGGACCTCGCGAAGGCGCCGGCGCCGTGGGCCCTCGCGGGACGGTCCCTCGACGACGTGCTCGAGGGCGACGCCGCCCTGCCGGAGCGCCTCGTGTACTCCGAGGCCGCGTACGGCCGCACGTTCTTCGGATGGGCGCCGCTCGCCTCGCTCATCGACGGGGCGAGCCAGTACATCCGTGGTGCGGGCGAGGAGTTCTACGCCCTCGCCGCCGATCCGGACGAGCGCGCCGACGTCGCCCCGGATGCCGACCTGGCGCCGCGCCGCCACGCGCTCGATGCGCTCCTCGACGGCGAGCCGCCGCCGGTGGCCGGCACGCGGCCCGAGGATGCCGACCCGCGGTTCGCCCATGCCCTCGGACGCACGCGGCTGGCCGCCGCCGGCACGGCCGCGCCGCTCGATCCCGCCGCCCGCGTCGCGGCCGTCGAGCGCTACCGCGCCGCGACGGCCCTGGCGGCCGACGGCCAGTGGGCGCCCGCCCTCGACGGCCTCGATCGCCTGCTGCGCGCCGATCCGAACCAGCCGAACGTCTGGCAGGACGCGGCCGAGATCGCCACGCGCGCCGGCCAGGCCGACCGCGCGGCCGCCGCGCTCGCCCGTGTCGCGTCCCTCACGACGCCCGGCCCCGAGGCCGCCGGACAGCAGTGACCGGCGGCCGCGGCGCGGCCGTCGTCGCGCTCGTCGGCCTCGCCACCCTCGCCACGGCCGCACCGTGGGGCCAGCAGCTCGGTCGGAGCCGCACGATTCTTCTCACGGTCTCCGACGAGCGCGATCGCCCCGTGATCGATCTGCTGCCGGACGATTTCATCGTCCAGGAAGGCGGGGACGCGCGCGAGGTGCTGAACGCCCGGCTCGCCGACTACCCGATCGTGCTGATGATCGACAACGGCAACGGCACCCCTGGAGACTTCGAACCCCTGCGGCGCGCCGCCGATCACTTCATCGAGCGGCTCGGGCCGCGGCCGATCGCGCTCGGCCGGATCAGCAACCCGCCGGCGATGCTCACCGGCTTCGGCGACGGCCCCGGCGCGGTCGCCGAGGCGCTCGGCAGCCTCGAGATGCTGCCCACGCGAAGCTCGCCGGCGCAGGGCATCATCGAAGCGGCCGGCCTGTTATCGGAGGCCCAGTACCCCTTCTCGGCGATCGTCGTCCTGTCGTCGGAGGCGACCGAGACCACGCAGACGTCGACGACGCGGCTCGTGGAGTCGCTGGCCGACAGCCGGGCCCGGCTGTACGTCGTCACGCGGCGGCGCGGCCTGCGCGACCGCACGAACCTCGACTACCTCGCCAACCTGAGCGAGCAGACGGGCGGGCAGTACATCCCGATCTTCTCGCCGGTGTCGTTCGACCCGGCGGTGGACCGGGTGGCCGACCGCCTGCTCGCGGAGATGATGGTGGAATTTCTGGAGCCGCCCGGCGCCGAGCCCGCCGACGACGTGCGCGTCGGGGTGCGGCGGCCGGGGGCGAGAGCGAAGGGCCTGGGCGTCACGCCGCCCTAGAGCGCGTTCACTTCTCTGTCGCGTTCCGGTGCTTCGTGCTTCGTGCTTCGTGCCTGGTTCGTTCTCACTCACCGGCGGTGTCCCCCTCCGGTTCCGGTAATGCCACGCGAGAATCCCTCGGCGTCGACGATGGCCTTCGTGGCGCACGCACGAACGAGTCAGGTTCGCCGCCATCGTGAGTGCGAGGGACAACGTCGTATCTTGAATGCCATTTCCGATGAATCGACTTCGTGATGGCTACCGTCGTACAGCTCAATACGGACATCGTCCACCGGATGGCCCGCGAGCACGCCGCGCGAACGCGCTTCCTGGATCCCTTCGTCGATCGCCCCGATGAATTCCAGGGGAATCGCGCCGTCCACGATTGTGTTCTGGAAGATGTACCCGGCGCCGGGCTCACCGGGGAACAGGTGGATCTTCACGTGGCCGTACTCGCCGCCGGCGGCGGTCTGCCGGACGTACTTCATCTCGCCGTCAGCCGGACTGGTCAGCGCTTCCTTGTAGGCAATCTGTGGGCGCCCGACGCTCGCCACGACACCGAACTCGCGCCACAGGCGATCGACGATGCATTCCAAATGCAAATCGCCCATGCCGCCGATCACAACCTCGCCGGCGGCCTGGTGAGTCGTGACCCGGAGTGTTGGATCTTCAGCCGTCAGCGTCTGGAGGGCATGGCCGAGCCTTTCCCGGTCGGCATCGGTCTTCGGTACGACCGTCAGTAACAGCAGGGGGCCATCGGGCATGGCACTATTGAACCTCGCCCGACGAGCCTACACGCGGAATTTCTGCTCGAGGCCAGTCGTGGCGGAGGCAGCCATCAGAAGCGGGACATAGCCACGGCGGGGCATTCGATCCGTCGGCCCGTTCGGAGCAGGCCGTCATGATCACGAAGAACGCCGCGCAGGCCGACGACGTGGCGGTCGGGATGGGACCCGACCGCGTGTTGCCAGGTGACGTTGAGCCGGAGCGGCGTTCTTCCGGCCTGCGGAGACGGGCCGACGGAGCGAATGCCCCGCCGTGGCAGCAGGGCGGACCTGAAGGTCCGCCCTGCGGCACGGAGTGCCAGCGGCTAGTTCAGGCCGCCTTCGACCTGCTTGAGCGCGTCGCCGATCAGGCGCTCGTTGTCTTCCTTCGACAGGTTCTTCTGGATGATCTTCGACGCGATCATCACGGACAGATCGACGGCCTCGTGGCGGATCTGCTGGAGCGCGCGCTGCGTGTCGAGCTCGACCTGACGCCGCGCGTTCTGCAGGATCATCTCGGCCTCGGCCTTCGCCTTCTCGCGCAATTCCCCGCGCAGCCGGTCCGCGTCGCGCCGCGCCTGATCCACCAGCGCCGCCGCCTCGGCGTGCGACGCCTGCAGCCGGTCGGCCACGACCTTGAGCTTGGCTTCGGCGTCCAGCCGCTCGCGCTTCGCGTCGCTCAGCGACCGGTGGATGAAATCCTCCCGATCCTGCAGCAGCTTGAGGATCGGTCCCCACGCGAACTTGCCGAGCACGACGACGACGAGCACGAAGATGACGAGCGTCCACACGGCATTGCCCACGTTGCCGGAGAAGGGGTTCAGCCCCCCGGCTTCCTGGGCCCCGGCCGGCAGCGCCGCGAGGAGAAACAGGGCGAAAAATGTCAGTCGCTTCATGATTGCTCCGGCTCGAAAAACCGGGCGGGACCGGGGCACGCCCGATCCCGCCGGCAGGAACCGCCTGGTTCTACTTGAGCACCGCCATCATGCCGACCACGACCGCGAAGAGCGTCGCGCCTTCGATCATGGCGGCCGTGATGATCATCGCGGTCGAGATCTGACCCGCCGCGCCGGGCTGCCGGGCCATCGACTCGACCGCCGAGCCGCCGATGCGGCCGATGCCGGCCGCGCCGCCCATGATGGCGAGGCCCGCGCCGATCGCGCCGCCCAGCCATGCCGCGCCGTTGCTCGTCAGGAAGGTCGCGGCCTCGCCGGCCTCCTGCGCGAACAGATTCGCCGGCGTCAGCATCACGGCGACGCCCGCCAGCGCGATTCCCAACGCGATCTTGCTCCACTGCTTGCGATCCATGGTCACTACCCTTTCAAGTCCGCCGCACGGGGAGCGGCGCGTCGTCCGAACCCGCCATCGCAGTCACGCCTCATGGCCCGCATCCGCCCCGTAGCCGCGGGCATGGCGAGTGAAAGAACCTCAGTGAGCCGCCTGGTGCTCCGGCTCGTCGTGGTGCAGCACGATCGACATCCCGATGAACAGGGTCGTCAGGAACGTGAAGATGAACGCCTGCAGGAACGCCACGAAGATCTCGAGCATGTTGATCGCGACGCTGCCCAGCACGACCGGCACCGCGATGCCGACCCCGAGCCCGGCGCTCGCCGTGCCCGCGGCGATGATGAACGACAGCAGCACCGCGAGCAGGATGTGCCCGGCAATCATGTTCGCGAAGAGACGAATGGCCAGGGCGAAGACCTTCGCCACCAGGCCGATGAGCTCGACCGGCACCAGCAGCGGCGCCATCCAGATCGGCCCCGGGCAGAAATGCGCGAGGTACGCCTTGCCGCCGATCCGCAGCCCGTTCACCACCATCATCACCATCGTGACGAGGGCGAGCGTGGCCGTCACCCAGACGTTGCCCGTGGCGGTGCCGCCCAGATGCGTGCCGAACAGTGAGGAGATGACGGGAATCGGCAGCAGGCCGAGCAGGTTCACCGTGAGGACGAAGAAGAAGACGCTCCAGATGTACTTGATGAAACGATCCGTGTGCTGGTGCAGCGCCGGCTCCGCGACCTCCGTCCGCAGATACTGGCAGATCGCCTCGATGGCGTTCGCCGATCCGGAGGGCACCAGCGCGCCGATGTCGTCCTTGCCCCTGCGGCGGCGCACCAGCAGCGGAATGGCGAACAGCAGGATCACGCCCGCGAGCACGAGCATCGCGATCTGATCCGAGAACACGGTGACGACGCCGTTCGGCGTCAGCGGACCCAGGTTCGCCGGCCGCTCGATGAGCGGGTGCTGGACGATGTGCTCGAGTGGTGATTCCTGCTCCACTGCCGCCTCCGCAATCCTACGCGTTCACCGCCAGCTTCACTTCCAGAGGAAGGAGCACCACGTAACTCGTCGCCAGCCAGACCAGCAGCGGCGAGCGCGGCACCAGACCGCTCAGCGCCGCCGCGACGCCCAGCCCCAGGACCACCGCCAGCCGCACCGCCATCGCCAGCATCGCCGTCTGCATCCGCACCGTCGGCGTCGGGTTCTGCATCGCCGCCAGCGGCCAGGCCGCCAGCGCGGCGCCCAGGAGGCTGATGGCGCAGCCCACGGCAATCGCCGGCACCGCGGCCTTGCCGCCCAGCCGCTGGGTCGGCACGAGGCCGACCACGCCGACCGCCACAATCACCAGCACCGCCACGACGAGGAACTTCAAGTACCGGTTGGCAGGGCTCACGAGCGCCCCTCCTCCCTCGACGTCGCGGCGTCCTTGGCGTCCTCGGCCGCCTCGCGATCTTCCGCGGCCCCCTCGCGCACGGCCGCCAGCGACTGCCGCACCAGGGTGTACAAGCCGCCGACGAGCCCGAGAATCACCCCGGCGACCACGCCCCACGGCCCGGTGCCGTAGTGGCGATCGACCCAGACGCCGAGGAGCGAAAAACCGGCGACGGCGCCCGCCAGCTCGAAGCCGACGCCCGAGAACCGCAGCCAGCCCGGAAAGCGCCCGTCAGCGGTCATGGCAATCGGTCCGGCGCCCGCGGGGCGGGACGGACACTGGAGTATAGCCTATTTGTGAAAGAGTTCACAACACGCGAAAACGCCCGAAAACACTCGTGGTTCGCGCGAATCTGCAGGGGGGATCAGCGAATGGCCGCGGTCAGCCCGGCCATGCCAATCGCCTGCGCCGAGCCGGCCGCCAGGTCGAACAGCAGCCGCGGGTAGATCCCGAGCACGAGGGTCGCAACGACGGCCACGCCGAGGGCGATGGCGAGCGGCGCGCCGAGCACCGGCTCGGAGCCGGTGGTCTCCTTCTTCAGATACATGAAGACGACGACGCGCACGTAGTAGTAGAGCGAGATCGCGCTGTTCAGCACGCCGATCACGGCCAGGCCGATGTAACCGGCGTCGACGGCCGCGCCGAAGAGCCAGAACTTGCCCATGAACCCGGCGGTCGGCGGGATGCCGCCGAGCGACAGCATGAAGATGAGCATCGCGAACGCCGCGAACGGCCGGCGGAAGGCGAGGCCGCTCAGGTCCTTCAGCTCGTCGCCCACCGCGTCGGCGCGTCGCATCAGCACGATCACGGCGAAGGCGCCCATCTGCATGAACGAGTAGATCACGAGGTAAATCAGCGCGGCCGTGATGCCGCGCGTCGTGCCGGCGACGACGCCCATCAGGACGTAGCCCGCGTGCGCAATCGACGAGTACGCGAGCATGCGCTTGAGATTGGTCTGCGTGAGCGCCGCGATGTTGCCGACCGTCATCGAGATGATCGACAGCACCTCGAACAGGAGCCGCCAGTCGGCGTTCATCGCCGGCAGCCCGCCGGCGAAGATCCGGAAAATCATCGCGAACGACGCGGCCTTGGAGCCGACCGACAGGAACGCGGTGACCGGCGTCGGCGCCCCTTCGTACACGTCGGGCGCCCACATGTGGAACGGCACGGCCGCGATCTTGAAGCCCACACCCGCCACGACCAGGATCACCGCGAGGATGAGCCGCGGGTCGCTCGTCTGATTGGCGAGCACCTCCGCCATCCCGCTCAGGCTCGTCGTCCCCGAGAGCCCGTAGAGCAGCGACATCCCGTAGAGAAGAATCCCGAGCGAGAAGGCCCCCAGCAGGAAGTACTTCACGGCCGCCTCGTTCGACTTCTGGCTCGGCTTGATGAAGCCCGCCAGGATGTAGAACGACACCGCCATGGTCTCGAGGCCGACGAAGATCGTGATCAGGTCGATCCCGCTCGCCATCACCATCATGCCGAGCGTGGCGCAGAGGATCAGGAAGTAGTACTCCCCGGGGCTCGCGCCCTCGACATCCAGATACTGCACCGACATCGCCACGGTGAACGCGGCGGCGACGAGGAACACCGCGTCGAAGAAGAGGGCGAAGCCGTCGACGGCCATCAGCCCGTGCGACACCTCGACGTGGACGCCCGCGAAGGGCACCAGCGAGGCCAGCGTCGCGCCGATGACGGCGAGCGTCAGCGCCGCGAGCGCGCCGCCCCGCTTCCGGCCCAGCAGCACGTCGGCCACGAGCACGAGCAGCGCGCCCCCCGTGAGCACGATCTCCGGGAGGATGTAGTAGAAGTCGCTCGGGGAGAGGCCGGCTGGCATTACCGGGGCTCCGCCGCCGCCGTCAGGCCCGCCGCCGCGGCCGTCGCCTCGGGCGAGCGCGCGGCCTGGTTCGCCTGCGCGTACTGCGGGTTCACGCGGGCGATGATGTGCTGCACGGACGTGTCGAGCCGGCGCAGAAACGGCGTCGGATACAGGCCCATCCACACCGCCAGCACGATGAGCGGCGCGAAGGTGACGAACTCACGGAAATTGAGGTCCGGCAGATGCTCGTTCTTCGGGTTCTCGATCTTGCCGAACATCGTCCGCTGATAGAGGTAGAGCATGTAGGCCGCGCCGAGCACGACGCCGCTGGCCGCGAAGAACGCCCACATCTTGTTCGCCACGAATACGCCCTGCAGGATCAGGAACTCGCCGATGAAGCCGTTCAGCGCCGGCAGCCCGATCGAGGACATCGTCATCAGCAGGAAGATCGCGGCGTAGACCGGCATGACCTTCGACAGGCCGCCGTACTCCGAGATTTCGCGCGTGTGCCGGCGCTCGTACACGATGCCGACGATGAGGAAGAGGGCGCCAGTCGAGATGCCGTGGTTCAGCTGCTGGATGATGCTGCCGGTGATGCCCACCGGGTTCAGGGCGAACATGCCCAGCATCACGATCGCCATGTGGCTGACCGAGGAATACGCGACCAGCCGCTTCCAGTCCTTTTGCGCCAGGGCGACGAGCGCTCCGTAGACGATCCCGATGATCGAGAGCGTCACGACGAAGGGCACGAACGTCCGCGAGGCGTCCGGCAGGATCGGCAGGCTGAAGCGCAGGAACCCGTAGGTGCCCATCTTCAGGAGGACCGCCGCCAGGATCACGGACCCGGCCGTCGGCGCGTCGGTGTGCGCGTCGGGCAGCCAGGTGTGGAACGGGAACATCGGCACCTTGATGGCGAAGCCGAGGAAGAATGCCAGGAAGATCCACCACTGCAGGCCCACCGGCACGTTGAGCTGGTGGAACTGCGTGACGTCGAACGTGTACACCCCGGTCACGCTGTGCGCGTAGAAGTAGAGCGCCAGGATGCCCAGGAGCATCACGACGCTCCCGACCAGGGTGTACAGGAAGAACTTGATCGCCGAGTAGAGGCGGTTGGCGCTGCCCCAGATGCCGATGAGGAAGTACATCGGCACCAGCATCACTTCCCAGAAGAGGAAGAAGAGCAGGAAGTCGAGCGACATGAACGCCCCGAGCATCCCGGTCTGCAGCACCAGCAGGAAGATGTAGTACTCCTTCACGCGCTCGGTAATCGCCGTCCAGGACGACAGCACCGCGATGGAGCCCATCAGCGTGGTCAGCAGGATGAGCAGGGTCGCGAGGCCGTCGACGCCCAGGAAGTACTCGGCGCCGATCGACGGGATCCAGGGCGCGCGCTCCACGAACTGGAAGCCGGGCTGCGAGGCGTTGAACTGGAACCAGAGCGGCACCGAAATGAGGAAGCCGGCCAGCGCCACCAGGTTCGCGATCCACCGGATCGCGTTCTGGTTCTCCTTGTTCACAAAGAGCAGCAGAATCGCCCCGGCGAGCGGCGTGAAGAGAATCAGCGAAAGGTAATGGCTCATAAAATCGTCGTCACCGCATGAACAGATACACGCTCACGAAGGCGAACACGCCCACCAGCATCAGGAGCGCGTAGTTCTGCACGAGGCCGCTCTGCACGCGCCGGAACCAGAAGCTGGATTCCTCGCAGACGCGGCCCACCAAGTTCACCAGGCCGTCCACCACCGTGCGATCGGTGAGGCTCGACAGCCAGGCGCCCGCCAGCGTCAGCCACCCGGCGCCGTTCACGGCGCCGTCGACCACCGTGCGATCGAACGCCCAGAGGCCGCGGCCGCTCGACATCGTGCCTTTGATCACCGTCGCGCCGTACAGCTCGTCGACGTAGTACTTGTTCGACAGCACCCGGTGCGGCCAGGCCCACTGCTCCTTCATCCGCTCGGCGACCTCGGGGCTCGTCACGTAGAACTTGCGCGCGAGCAGGATGCCGGCGCCCGCGATCAGCACGGAGAACAGCATCAGGCCCAGCTCGCCGGTGCGCGAGATTTCCTCGACGCCTTCGGCGCCCTCCGCGGGGGTCGCCTCGAGGCCAGCCGCCGCGATGGAGGCGGCCGCGCCGCCCTCGACCACCACGTGCTCGGCGGTGAAGCTCGGCTCCAGGAAGTGCTCGATGGCGTTGGGCCCGCCGAGAGCGGCCGGCACGCCGACGAAGCCGGCCACCACCGCGCCGACCGCCAGCGCCATCAGCGGAAACGTCATCGCCGTCGGCGACTCGTGCGGCCCGTGCCACGCGCCGTGGCCGCCGTGCGCGTCGTCAGCCCCGGGGACGGCGTCGTGCGCGTGGGCGTCGTGCGCGGCGTGCTCGTGCGCGTCGGCCCCGTGGCCCTCCCAGGCCCGGCCGCGGTACGCGCCCATGAAGGTCATCGCCATCAGGCGCCACATGTAGAACGCCGTCATCATCGCCGCGGCGACGGCGATCACCCACACGACCTTGTTGTGGAGGAACGCCTGAAAGAGGATCTCGTCCTTGCTGAAGAACCCGGCGAAGGGCGGGATGCCCGCGATGGCCAGCGTCGCGACCATCATCGTAGCGAACGTCACCGGCATGTACTTCTTCAGGCCGCCCATGCGGCGCATGTCCTGCTCGCCGCCCATCGCGTGGATCACCGAGCCGCTCCCGAGGAAGAGCAGCGCCTTGAAGAAGGCGTGCGTCATCAGGTGGAACGCGCCCGCCGAGAAGGCGCCCACGCCCATGGCGGTGAACATGTAGCCGAGCTGCGACACGGTCGAGTACGCGAGCACGCGCTTGATGTCGTACTGCACGAGGCCGATCGACGCGGCCAGGAACGCCGTCAGCACGCCGACGATGGCGACGATCGTCAGGACGATCGGGGCGTGCGAGAACAGGACGGCGTTGCGGCCGAGCATGTAGACGCCCGCGGTGACCATCGTGGCGGCGTGGATCAGGGCCGACACCGGCGTCGGGCCCTCCATCGCGTCCGGCAGCCAGACGAAGAGGGGAATCTGCGCGCTCTTGCCGGTGGCGCCGATGAAGAGGAACAGGCAGATCGCCGACAGCACGCCGAACTGCGCCTCGACCGGCATCGTCGCGGCCGCGTTCTGCACCGCGCGGAAGTTGAGCGTGCCGAACGTGAAGTAGACGAGGAAGATGCCGAGGATGAAGCCCCAGTCCCCGATGCGGTTCGTGATGAACGCCTTTTTGCCCGCGTCCGACGCGCTCTTCTTCTCGTACCAGTAGCCGATCAGCAGGTACGAACAGAGCCCCACGCCTTCCCAGCCCACGAACATCACCAGGAAGTTGTTCCCCAGGACGAGCATGAGCATGAAGAAGCAGAACAGGTTCAGGTAGCAGAAGAACCGGGCGACCCCGCCCCGCGGCTCGTCGTGGATGTACGCGGTCGAGTAGATGTGGATCAGCGTGCCGATGCCGGTGACGATGAGGATCATCATCCCGGACAGCGGATCGAGCCGGAAGCCCCACGGCACCTGGAACCCGCCGATGGTGCCGTCGCGCAGCATCAACGGAATCGACGGGATCCACTGCGCCACCGTCACGTCGTAGGCGCGCGCATCGCCCGGCAGGGCGAGCAGCTGCCAGAACGCCCAGAGCGAGAGGGCCAGCGCCGCGCCCATCATCGTGCAGGCGACGATCCCGGCGGTCTTCTTCGAGAACGCACGGATCCCGACGAGGCCGTTGATGGCGGCCCCGATGCCGGGGAGAACGGGGATGAGCCAGATGTACTGCATCACCACTTCATCAAGTTCATTTCGTCGATGTTCACGGACTCTTTGTTCCGGTAGAAGGCCAGGATGATGCCCAGGCCGACCGCCGCTTCGGCCGCCGCCACGGCGATCACGAAGATCGCGAACACCTGCCCCACCGCGTTCTGCAGCTGGTGCGAGAACGCGATCAGGTTGATGTTCACGGCGTTCAGGATCAGCTCGATCGACATGAAGATGATGATGATGTTACGGCGCACGAGCACGCCGATCACCCCGATCATGAAGAGGGCCGCGGACAGCATCATGTAGTGCGTCGGTGTGATCATCTTGACATCTGGTGATTGGGTGATCTGGTGATTTGGTGATTGGGCGTCACATCGTCACGCGCCCTTCAGCAAATCAGCACATCAACACATCAGCCAATCCTCACAATTCCCTTTTCGCCAGCACGATCGCCCCGATCATCGCGACCAGCAGCAGGATCGAGGCGATTTCAAACGGAATCAGATAACTGGTGTACAGCAGCCAGCCCACGATCTGCGTGTTGCCGACGACGGGCAGCGCCTCGGCCGGCGGGACCGGCGTGTTCGGCGCGCCCCGCGTCAGCAGGCCGATCGCCGCGAGCTCGGCCAGCATGGCCAGCGACAGCAGGAGCCCGAACCGCCCGTGGCGCTGCGGATCGTGATAGGCCTCGGGCGGCCGCTTCAGGTTCACGAGCATGACCACGAACAGGTACAGGACGACGATGCCGCCCGCGTAGACCAGGATCTGGATCACGGCGAGGAACTCCGCGCCGAGCAGCACGTAGAGCGCCGCCACGAACAGGAAGTCCATCACCAGGAACAGCACCGAGTGCACGGTTTCCCTCGCCGTCACCACGAGCACGGCGAAGCCGAGGATGAACGCGGCGATGGTATAGAAGGCGATCGCTTCGCCCATCAGGGCACCACCACCTTCACGATGCCGGTCACCACGAGGTTCAGGATCGCGAGCGGGATCAGCACCTTCCAGCCCAGGCGCATCAGCTGGTCGTAGCGGTAGCGCGGCAACGTGGCGCGGATCCAGATGAACACGTAGAGGAACGCGAACGACTTCAGCAGGAACCAGCTCCAGCTCGGGATGAATCCGAGAAACGCCAGCGCCTCGACGTTCGGGAACGGCCGCAGCCACCCGCCGAGGAACAGCGTCGTCGCCACCGAGGAGACGACGATCATGTTCGCGTATTCGGCGAGGAAGAACAGGGCGAACCGCATGCCGCTGTACTCGGTGTGGAAGCCGCCCGTCAGCTCCTGCTCCGCTTCCGGCATATCGAACGGCGCGCGGTTGGTCTCGGCCAGGCTGCCGATGAAGAAGATCACGAACGCCACCGGCTGCAGGAACGCGAACCACACGTGCCCGCTCTCCTGCGCGCGGACGATGCTGACCATGCTCAGCGAGCCGGCGACGAGGACCACGCTCACGAGCGTCAGCGTGACCGCCACCTCGTAGCTGATCAGCTGCGCCGACGCGCGCAGGCTCGCGAGCAGCGGGTACTTGCTGTTCGACGACCAGCCCGCGAGGATGATGCCGTAGACGCCGACCGAGGCGACCGACACGATGTAGAGCAGGCCGACATTGACGTCGGTGACGTAGAGGGTGACGTGCCGCCCGAACAGGCTCACTTCCGGACCGAACGGGATCACGGCGTAGACGATGAGCGCCGGCACCATCGAGATGATCGGCGCCACCGTGAAGACCCACTTATCGGCGCGCACCGGCGTGATGTCTTCCTTGAGCATCAGCTTCACGGCGTCGGCGACCGGCTGCAGGATGCCGTAGGGCCCGACGCGCATCGGCCCGAGGCGCGACTGCGCCCAGGCGATGACCTTCCGCTCGAGCAGCACCATGTAGGTGACGCCCACGAGCGTGGCGTTCAGCACGATCAGAATCTTGAGGAGCGGCACGACGAACGTGTCGATCACCGGTCCACCTCGCCGAGCACGATGTCGATGGACCCGATGAGCGCCACGACGTCGGCGACCAGGTGCCCCTTGACCAGGCGGCGCAGGCCCTGCAGGTTGCAGAGCGACGGCGGCCGGACGCGGAACCGGTAGGGATTGGTGTTCTTGCCGTCGCTGACGATGAAGTAGCCCAGCTCGCCCTTCGGCGACTCGATCGCGTGGTACGTCTCGCCCGCCGCCGGCTTGATGAGGCGCGGCACCTTGCCGACGATCGGCCCCTCGGGCAGGCCCTCGGTCGCCTGCCGGATGATGCGCAGCGACTGGCGGAACTCCTCCATGCGCACCAGGTAGCGATCGTAGGTGTCGCCCGCCGTGCCGACCGGCACGTCGAACTCCATCTCGTCGTAGGCGGCGTACGGCTCGTCCTTGCGGACGTCGCGCGGCACGCCCGACCCGCGCAGCGTGGGGCCGCACAGGCCGAGGCTCACGGCCTCGGGGCCTCCGATCACACCGATGCCCTTGGTGCGCTCGAGCCAGATGCGGTTGTGCGTGAGCAGCTCCTCGTACTCGCCGACCTTCTGCTCCATGATCCGGCAGAACTCCAGGACCTTCTTGTCCCAGCCGGGCGGAATGTCGAGCGGAAGACCGCCGATGCGCATCGAGTTGTACGTGAGGCGCGCGCCGCAGAACTCCTCGAACAGGTCGAGGATCAGCTCGCGCTCCCGGAACGCGTACAGGAACACCGTCATCGCGCCGATGTCCATCGCGTGCGTGCCGACCCAGAGGCAGTGGCTGGCGATCCGCTGCAGCTCGCACAGAATCGTGCGCACGTAGCGCGCCCGGCGCGGCACCTCGAGGCCCATCAGCTTCTCGACGGTCTCGCAGTACCCGACGTTGCTCGTCGCCGCGGCGACGTAGTCCATGCGGTCCGTCAGCAGGACGATCTGCGTCCAGTTGCGATTCTCGCTGAGCTTCTCGATCCCGCGGTGCAGGTACCCGATCACGACGTCGGCGTCGACGACCGTCTCGCCGTCCAGCCGCAGCACGACGCGCAGCACGCCGTGCGTGCTCGGGTGCTGCGGACCCATGTTGAGCACGAGCTCGTCGGTGTCGAACATCGCGCCGTGGTGCACCGTCGATGTATCCATTACTCGATGTCCGCCTCGTCACGCGCCTGCCGGAGCGTGAGCCAGTCGATCGGATTTTCCATCAGGAGTTCGCCCGGCCCCTCGAGCGGATAGTCCTTCCGCTGTGGGTAGCCCTGCCAGTCCTCCGGCATCAGGATGCGCCGCAGGTCGGGGTGGCCGGTGAACACGATGCCGAACATGTCGAACACTTCGCGCTCGAACCAGTCCGCGCCGGACCACACGACGGTCGCCGACGGCACGGCCTGGCCGTCCGCCGCGCGCACCTTCAGCCGCACGCGATGGCGCAGCCGCGTCGAGTACAGGCAGTAGACCACGTCGAATCGCTCGGGCCGGAGGGGCCAGTCGACGGCCGTCAGGTCCGAGCACATATCGAACGACGCGTCCGCCGCATCGCGCAGGTGCGTGGCGGCGGGCACCAGCTGCGCCACGGGCACGATGAGCGTCCAGTCGCCGAGGTAGTAGCTGACCGCGGAGACGCTGCCGGGCACGGCGGCCTCGAGCGCCGCCACCCAGGCGGGCGCGGGCGTGTCGGCCGGCGGCGGGGGATCGGGCGGGCCTTCGGCCGGCGCGGCTTTCGGGACGTGGGCTTCGTCAGCCATTTACACCCACTCCAGCGCGCCCTTTTGCCAGGCGTAGTAGTAACCGACCACCAGGATGAAGATGAAGACGAGCATCTCGATCAGCCCGAACAGCAGCAGCCGATCGAAGATGACGGCCCACGGAAACATGAACACCGTCTCGACGTCGAAGATGACGAAGAGCATCGCCACCAGGTAATAGCGGATGCTGTACCGATCGCGGGCGTCGGTCGCCGGCTCGATGCCGCACTCGTACGGCTCGAGCTTGACCTTGTTGTACTTCTCCGAGTGGATCAGGCCCGAGAAGACGAGCGTGAAGAGGGCAAAACCCGTCGCGACAGCCACAAAGATGGCAATCGGAATGTAGGCTGAGGGCATCAGATATGAATATGAAAGGCCGCCGTGCAGAAACCTGTAGAAAAACCGATGGTTTATAACATGCGCTCAGAGGGGTGTCAAGAAATGGCCCCCCCTCGGCAGGTCCCCTGGGTTCCCGTAACTACTAGAAACTAAACAGTTTTTTGTCTCAAGAGCGCTTGACCAGCCGTCGAACTGGGACCTATACTGATCCGATGAAACTGACAGGCTCGCTCGTCGCCGTCGGCGTGCTGTGCGCGTGCGCGATCCTCCGGCCGGCTCCCGCCTCGGCGCAGCCGCGCGAGCACGCCATCTACGCGAGCGTCGTCGACGAGAAGGGCGCCCCGGTCGAGGGCCTCAACAGCGCGGCGTTCATCGTGCGGGAGGACGGCGTGGCGCGCGAGGTGCTCCGCGTCGTGCCCGCCGCTGAACCCATGCAGGTCGCCCTGCTGGTCGACAACAGCGCCGCCGCCGCGTCGATGATCACGCCCCTGCGGCAGGCGCTGACCCGGTTCATCACCGCCGTGACCGAGCCGCTCGACGACGGGCGGCTGAACGAGGTGGCGATCGTCACCCTCGCCGGCCGGCCGACCATCGCGGCCAACTACTCGACGAACCGCCAGACGCTGCTCGACGCGGCCAACCGGATCTTCTCGGACTCGTCGAGCGCCGCGTACCTGATGGACGGGATCGTCGAGACCAGCCAGGGCCTCGTGCGCCGCGGCGCCATGCGGCCCGTCCTCGTATCGATCACGACCGAAGGCCCCGAGTACTCGACGCGCCGCCGCGAGCAGGCCCTCGAGGCCCTGGAGCGCGTCGGCGGCGTCTTCGACGCCCTCATCGTCGGGCCGTCGGCGACCGACCTGTCCGACGAGGGCCGCGACCGGTCGATCGTCCTCGGGCAGGGCACGACCGAGCACGGGGGCCACCGCGACATCCTCCTGACGCCGATGGCGCTGCCCGACAAGCTCGCGCAGCTCGCGTCGGAGCTCACGAACCAGTACCGCGTGACGTACGCCCGGCCCGAGACGCTGATCCCGCCCGACGAGATCACGGTGTCGGCGGCCAACCCGGATTTGACGGCGTACGGCGTGCCCGTGAAGGACCCGGACGCGCGGGGAGGCCGGTGAAGCACCTCGCCGCGGCGGCGCTCGTGGCAGCCCTGGCCGGGGCGCCGGCGGCGCAGCAGCCCCCGGCGGACCAGCAGCCCTCGTTCCGCGCGGGCGTGGACGTCGTCTCGCTGAACGTCACGGTGACCGACCCCGACGGCCGCTACGTGACCGGCCTCGACGCCGCCGACTTCAGCGTGTTCGAGGACGGCGTGAAGCAGGACGTGACCTTCTTCAGCCGGACGAACATGCCGATCGCGCTCGCGCTGCTCGTGGACACGAGCGCGAGCATGGAGACCAAGCTGCCAACCGCGCAGGAGGCGGCCATCGGCTTCGCCAAGCGCCTCCGGCCGCAGGACCTCGCCGAGGTGATCGACTTCGACAGCCGCGTCGAGATCCTCCAGGCGTTCACCAACGAGCCCGCCGCCATCGAGCAGGCCATCCGGCGGACGTCGGCGGGCGGCTCGACCTCGCTCTACAACGCCCTCTACATCGCGCTCAAGGACCTGAAGAAGGTCGTCGTCCGCGACGGCGACGACGTGCACCGGCAGGCGATCGTGCTGCTCTCGGACGGCGAGGACACGTCGAGCCTCCTCCCCTTCGAAGAGGTCCTCGATCTGTCGAAGCGCTCGGAGACGGCGATCTACCCGATCGGCCTCCGGGTGGAGGACCAGGCGCAGGTCAAGGGCTTCCGCGAAGCGGAGTTCGTGCTGCGCCAGCTGGCGCAGGAAACCGGCGGGCGCGCCTTCTTCCCCGAGAAGCTGTCGGATCTCGCCGGCGTCTACGGCCGGATCTCCGACGAGCTCTCGAGCCAGTACACCGTCGGCTACGTGTCGAGGAATCCGCGGCGCGACGGCGCGTGGCGCCGCCTGGTCGTGCGCATCGAGAAGCCGAAGCTCACGGCACGGACCAAGCAGGGCTATTTCGCGCCGGCGCCTCAATAACATGAACGTCGTTCCGCTCGGCAACTTCGTTCCCCTCGGCCTGTACGCGATCGCGTTCATGGCGTACGTCTGGCACTTCTCCGGGCGTTCGCCGGTGGTGGGCCGCGCGGCCACGACGCTGCTCGTGGCCGGGGCCTTCGCGCACACCTTCATCATCGGCATGGAGACGATGGAATACGGCCACGTTCCGGTGGCCGGGGCCTCCCCCGCGATCAGCACGTTCGTCTGCCTGCTGGCGATTGCGTACCTGGCGCTGGAGATGATCACGGAGGAGCGCGCGATGGGCGTCTTCATCCTGCCCCTCCTGGTCGCGCTCGAGGCCGTGTCCGCCGTCACGCCCGGCCCCGAGGATCACCCGGCCGTGCTGCAGAGCGCCTGGTTCGGCGTCCACGTGTCGTCGCTGCTCTTCGCCTACGCGTGCTTCGCGCTGGCCTGCATGATCGGCATCACGTACGTGCTGCTGTTCAAGGAAATCAAGGCGAAGCACCTGGGCGTGTTCTACACGCGCCTGCCGTCGCTGCAGGTGCTCGACCGGATGAACCACATCGCGATCGTGCTGGGCTGGGTGTTCCTGACGATCGGGCTGATCGTCGGCTTCATCTGGGCCGCGCAGGCGCAGAGCTACGCGCCGGCCGACCCGCGCGTGCGCGCGATGGCGCTCGGCGACCCGAAAATCTTCGTCGCGCTCGTCACGTGGCTGGTGTACACGTTCGAGCTCTTCGCGGCGCGGCGCATCGGCTGGGGAGGCCGCCGCACGGCCTACCTCTCCGCGGTGGGCTTCGCGATCGTGCTCCTGAACTTCGTGCCGATCAGCTACTTCCTGACGCGCAGCCACAACTTCTGAGCCATGCACCTGCTCCTGGTCGGAATCAGCCACAAGACCGCGCCGGTCGAGCTGCGCGAGCGGATCGACTTCCAGGCGCGCGGGCTGGACCAGGCGCTCCAGGCCCTCGCGGAGCGGGGCTCCATGCGCGAGGCCGCCGTGCTCTCGACGTGCAACCGCGCGGAGCTCTACGCGGTGTGCGACGACGCGGCCGACGCCCGCCGGGACGTCCTGGACTTCATCGGCGAGTTCCACCACCTCGCCCGCGCGGAGTTCGAGCCGCACCTCTACGAGCGGACCGACATCGACGCCGCCCGGCACCTGCTGCGCGTGGCCGCCGGGCTGGACTCGCTCGTTGTCGGTGAGCCGCAGATCCTCGGCCAGGTGAAGGAGGCGCACGCCGCCGCCGCCGGCCACCGGTCCGCCGGGCCGCTGCTCAACCGCCTCTTCCACACGTCGTTCGCCGTCGGCAAGCGCGTGCGATCGGAGACAGCCCTGGGCTCGGGCGCCGTGTCGATCAGCTTCGCGGCGATGGCCCTCGCCCGCAAGATCTTCGGCGACCTGAAGGGCCGATCGGTGCTCGTCGTCGGCGCCGGCGAGATGGGCAAGCTCACGGCGCGCCACCTCAAGGCCCAGGGCGTGCACCACGTCACGATCATGAGCCGCACGATGAGCCACGCGGCCCGCGTGGCGGAGGCGATCGGCGGCGCGGCCGCGGCCCCGTGGGAAGACATGGACGAGGCGCTGCGCGCGAGCGACATCGTGATCACGGCGACCGGCGCCGCGTCGCCGATCTTCACCAAGGCGCGCGTCGAAGCCGTGATGCGCGGCCGCCGCACGCCGCTCTTCCTGATCGACATCGCGCTGCCGCGCGACGTCGAAGCGGCCGCCGGCGAGCTCGAGCAGGTGTTCCTCTACAACATCGACGACCTGCAGGCGACGGTGCGCGAGAACCTCGCGCGCCGCGCCAGCGAGGTGGACCGCGCGGAAGCAATCGTCGGCGAGGAGCTCCAGCGGTTCGACGCGTGGCTGCGCGCCCGCGGCGCGATCCCGACCGTCGTCGCCCTGCGGCAGCACTTCGAGGACATCCGGCGCTCGGAGCTGACGCGCCTCGAGTCGAAGCTGTCGGGCCTGCCGCCCGAGGGCCGCGCGCGCGTGGACGAAGTCACGCGCCTCATCATCGAGAAGCTGCTGCTCGCGCCGACCGAGCAGCTGAAGGGCCTGGGCGACACCGAGACGATCGGCGCCTACTCCGAAGCGCTGACGCGCCTCTTCGGCCTCGGGGACCGCGCCGACGACGAGGAGTCCCCGAGCGGCACCAACGTGGCGCCATTTCCGCGCGCCAAGAACCGGCGCTGAAGGTGGCGGCGCCCCCCTTCGGCTCGGCACGCGCGGCAGCCAGCTGGCGCTCTGGCAGGCCCGCGAGACCGCCGCCCGCATCGCCGCCGCCGGCGGCCCCGCCTGCGAACTCGTCGTCATCAGGACCGAGGGCGACCGCGAGACCGACCGCGCGCTGTCGGAGATCGGCGGCAAGCGCCTGTTCGTGAAGGAAATCGAGGACGCGCTGCTGGCCTCCCGGATCGATCTCGCCGTGCACAGCGCCAAGGACATGTCGGCGATCCTGCCCGAGGGCCTCGCGATCGCCGCGACGCTGCCCCGCGAAGATCCGCTCGATGCCATCGTGCTGCCGGCGACCGCGCCGGAACTCCCCGAGGCGCCCGCCGTCGACGCGATGATCGCGGTGCTCGGCCAGTCGCCGCGGCTCGGCACCGGCAGCGTGCGCCGGATCTCGCAGATCAAGCGCCTGCTCCCGCTCGCGCGCTTCGCGGGCCTGCGCGGCAACCTCGACACGCGCCTGCGCAAGCTCGACGCCGGCGACTTCGACGCAATCGTGCTCGCCGCGGCCGGCCTCCGCCGCCTCGGCCTGGCGGAGCGCATCTCGCTCTGCCTGCCCGCCGAGGCCTGCGTGCCCGCGCCGGGCCAGGGCATCGTGGCCGTGGAGATCCGCGCGGACGACACCCGCGCGCGCGACGCGCTCCACGCCATTGACGATCCCGCGGCGGCGGCGGCGCTCGAGGCCGAGCGCGCGCTCGTGATCGCGCTCGGCGGCGGCTGCCAGATGCCGATCGGCGCGCTGGCGACGACGCCGCGGCCGGACACGCTGGAGCTGGTCGCGACGGTGGTGTCGCTCGACGGCGAACAGGCGCTGAAGGCGCGCGCGTCCGGCGCGTGGAGCGACGCCGTGGGCGTCGGCGCCCGGGTGGGCGCGACGCTCATCGCCGAGGGCGCCGCGGAACTGCTCGATACGGCGGGCGGGATCGCCGTGAGCACGCGGCACGGTCTACCTGATTGGCGCCGGCCCGGGCGACCCCGATCTCCTGACGGTGCGCGGCCTCCGATGCCTCGAGCGCGCCGACGTGGTCCTGTACGACCACCTGGTGCACGCCCGCGTCCTGCGCCACGCGCGCGCCGACGCCGAGCGCATCGACGTGGGCGCCGCCGCGCCGCAGCCGCTCGAGCAGGAAGCGATCTGCTACCTCCTCGCGGAGAAGGCGCGCGAGGGGCAAGCACGATCGCGCGCTTGAAGTGGGGCGACCCGTTCTTCTTCGACCATGGCGGTTCGGAAGCGCTCTTCCTGCACGAGCAGGGCGTGCCCTTCGAGGTCGTGCCCGGCGTGCCCGCCGGCGTGGCCGCGCCCGCGTACGCGGGCGTGCCGGTCACGTATCCCGACGGCGGCGACACGCTGACGTTCGTGCGCGGGCGACGAAGGCCAGGGCCCGCTGCGCCGCGAGCGTGGACTGGGCGAGCCTCGCGCGGCTCGACGGCACGATCGTCTGCTACGCGGGGCCCGACCAGGTCGCCGGCCGATGCTGGAGGCGCTCGTGGCGCACGGCCGCGCGGCGGGCGAGGCGGCCGCGCTCGTCTACGACGGCACGCTGCCGACGCAGCGGACGCTCGAGCGGCACGCTCGGCACCCTGGCGGCGCAGGCGCGCGAGGCCGGCGACCGCCGGTCGGCGATCCTCGTCGTCGGGCGCGTCGCGTCCCTGCGCGAGCACCTGCGCTGGTTCGACGCGCGGCCGCTCTTCGGCCGGCGCGTCCTCGTCACCCGCGCCGCGCGAACAGGCCGCCGACCTCGTCGAACGCCTGACGCCAGGCCGGCGCGGAGACCGTGGAGGCCCCGATGATCCGGATCGCGCCGCCCGACGACTACGGCCCGCTCGACGCCGCGCTGCGCGGCGACTCGAGCGGTTCGACTGGATCGATCTTCTCGAGCGGCAACGCGGTCGACGCCGTTCATCGCGCGCCTCCTGGCCGGCCCACGCGACCTCCGCGCGCTCGGCAGGACGCAAGCTCTGCGCCGTCGGCCCGTCCACGGCCGAGCGCCTGCGCGCAGCACGGGCTGAAAGTCGATCTCGGTGCCGCACGAGTACCGCGCCGAGGCGCTGGTCGAGGCGATTGAGGGCCTCGGGGCCGTCGGCGGGCTGCGAATCCTGCTGCCGCGCGCGGACATCGGCCGCGAGCTCGTGGCCGACGACCTCCGCCGGCACGGCGCCGAGGTCACCGAAGTCATCGCGTACCGGACCGTCGCCGCCGACGCCGAGGCGCGAAGGCGAGCCCGACGTGTACCGCATGCTGCTGGAGCACCGGCTCGACGTGGTCACCTTCACGAGCCCCTCCGCCGTGCGCAATTTCGTGCGGGCGCTCGGCGCCGAGCCGGCCGCCGACCTGCTGCACGCCACGGCGGTCGCCTGCATCGGCCCCGTGACAGCGGAGGCCGCGGCGCAGTACGACATCCGTACGGACATCATGCCGGCCGAGTACACGATTCCCGGCCTCGTGCATGCCATCGTGGAGCACTTCCGCCATGACGCCCACTGAATCTGACGACGACGCTCTCGCTGTCGCACCGTCTGCGGCGGCTCCGCCGCTCCGAGGCGATGCGCGCACTCGTCCGCGAGACGCGGCTCTCGCCCGAGCAGCTGATCCTGCCGCTGTTCGTCTGCGAGGGCGAGGGGCGGCGCCGCGAGGTGCCGTCGATGCCCGGCGTGTTCCAGCTGTCGGTCGACGAGGCCGTGAAGGAGGCGCAGGCGGCGCGCGCCGATGGGCGTGCGGGCGGTGCTGCTGTTCGGCCTGCCGGATCACAAGGACGAGGTGGGCAGCGCGGCGTACGATCCCGACGCGCCGGTCCAGGCCGCGGTGCGGGCGATCAAGCGCGGCGTGCCGGATCTGCTCGTGATCACCGACGTCTGCCTCTGCGAGTACACCGAGCCACGGCCACTGCGGCATCGTGGTGGGCGAGGAGATCGTGAACGACCCGACGCGTCGAGCAGCTCGTGCAGGCCGCCGTGTCGCACGCGGCGGCCGGCGCCGACATCGTCGCGCCGTCGGACATGATGGACGGCCGCGTGGGCGCGATTCGCGCGGCGCTCGACGCGCGCGGCTTCGACCAGGTCGCGATCATGTCCTATGCGGCGAAATACTGCTCGGCGTTCTACGGGCCGTTCCGCGACGCCGCCGAGAGCGGCGCCGCAGTTCGGCGATCGGCGGTCGCACCAGATGGATCCCGCGAACGTCGGCCGAGGCGCTGCGCGAGGTCGAGCAGGACATCGCCGAGGGCGCCGACATCGTGATGGTCAAGCCGGCGCTGCCCTATCTCGACGTGATCGCCCGCGTGAAGGATCGCTTCGGCTATCCCGACGGCCGCGTATCACGTGAGCGGCGAGTACGCGATGCTCAAGGCGGCCGCGCGCAACGGCTGGATCGACGAGCCGCGCGCGATGCTCGAGTCCCTCACGGCGATCCGCCGCGCCGGCGCCGATATGATCATCACCTACTACGCGCGCGACGCCGCCCGCCTGCTGGGATAGTCCCGCGCTGTCCCGAGAGTTATGACGCAGAAGACATCGTCGCAGTGGTTCCGCCGCGCGCAGGACATCCTGCCCGGCGGCGTCGACAGTCCCGTCCGCGCGTTCAAGGCCGTCGGCGCCACGCCGCTCTTCATCCAGCGCGCGTCCGGCGCCAGGCTCGACCGACGTCGACGGCAACACGTACATCGACTACGTCATGTCGTGGGGGCCGCTCATCCACGGCCACGCGCCGCGCGGCGCTCGTGAAGGCGCTCGCCGCGGCCGCGCGGCGCGGCACGAGCTATCGGCGCGCCGAGCCCGCTCGAAGTCGAGCTCGGCGAGCTCGTCCGCCGGCTGATGCCGTCGATCGAGCGCGTGCGCTTCGTCAGCTCGGGCACCGAGGCCGCGATGAGCGCCGTGCGCGTCGCGCGCGCAGCCACGGGCCGCGACCGCATCATCAAGTTCGAGGGCTGCTACCACGGGCACGCCGATCCGTTTCTCGTGAAGGCCGGCTCCGGCGCGCTGACGCTCGGCGTGCCGACGAGCCCGGGCGTGCCCGCCGCCGCCGTCGCCGACACGCTCGTCGCCACCTACAACGACCTCGCGTCGGTCGACGCAGCTGCTCGACGCGTACCGCGGCGACGATGGCGGCGGTGATCGTCGAGCCGATCGCCGGCAACATGGGCGTGGTGCCGCCGGCGCCGACGGCTTCCTCGCCGGGCTGCGCGAGCGCTGCACGGCGACCGGCGCGCTGCTGATCTTCGACGAGGTGATCTCGGGGTTCCGGGCGTCGAGCCGGCGGCGCGCAGGCGCTGGCGGGCGTCACGCCGGATCTCACCTGCCTCGGCAAGATCATCGGCGGCGGCCTGCCGGTCGGCGCCTACGGCGGCCGGGCCGACCTGATGGCGCTCGTCGCGCCGGCAGGACCGGTCTACCAGGCCGGCACGCTGTCGGGCAATCCGCTGGCGATGACGGCGGGGCTGTGGGCGCTCGCGCGCCTGAAGCCCGCGCTGTACCGGCAGCTCGCGGCACTGACGACGCGCCTGGCGGCGGGCCTGGCGGACGCCGCCCGCGACGCGGGCGTGCCGCTCCAGGTGAACGCGATGGGCTCGATCCTCACGCCGTTCTTCACGAGCGAGCCCGTGCGCGACTATCGATCGGCGACGGGCGCCGACACCGCGCGCTACGCGCGCTTCTTCCGCGCGATGCTCGCCGGCGGCGTCTATCCGCCGCCGTCGCAGTTCGAGGCGTGGTTCCTGTCGGCCGCCCACACGGCCCGCGACGTGGACGGCACGATCACCGCGGCGCGCGAGGCGATGAAAACCGCCCGGTAGCGCGGCGGGATCCGTTCACCGCCACGGCACGAGGTTCTGGATCCACGTGATGCGCATCAGGTCGTTGTAGATCACGGTGACCATCAGCATCATCAGCACCACGAAGCCGGCGAGCAGCATCTTCTCCTTCACCTTGATGCTGAAGTCGTGCCGCGTGAGGCCCTCGAGGGCCATGATGAAGATGTGGCCGCCGTCGAGGATCGGGATGGGCAGCAGGTTGAGGATGCCGAGGTTCAGGCTGATGATCGCCATGAGGCCGAAGAGCGCGGCCCAGCCGAGCTGCGCGGACTCGCCGGACAGCTGCGCGATGGCGACCGGCCCCATGAGCTGCTTGGGCGACGTCTTGCGCGTGAGCAGGTCGCCCACCGTCTGAAAGATCATCCCGGCCTGCTGGACGTTCTGCTGGACGGCCAGCGTGACGGCGCCGATCGGCCCGGGCTTGATCGTTTTCGTCGCGTCGGCGAAGAACGTGCCGAGATACCCGGCGCCGCTCTGCTCGCCGAGCGTCACCGACACCGTCAGCGGCCGGCCGTTGCGCAGGATCCGGAACTCCACGGTCTGGTTCGGCCGCCCGACGACGGCCTCGCGCAGCTGGCCGGTGAAGTTGATTGGGTCGCCGCCGATCGCGAGGACCTCGTCGCCGGCCTGCAGGTTCGACCGCTCCGCGGCCGTTCCCGGAACGATGCTGGTCAGGTGCGGGTGCACGTTGGGCAACACGCCGATCTCGCCGATCTCGAACTGCGTGCCTTTCTGCAGCACGGGCGTCACGGGCCGGACGACGGTCTCGCCGTCCCGGACGAACCCGATCTCCACCTCGCGGTTCGGGCGCGACCCGACGGCGATTGAGAACGCCTCCCACGTGTCCACGCGGCGGCCGCCCACCGTCTCGATGCGATCGCCCGGCTGGATGCCGGCGCGCGCGGCGGGTGAATCGGCCTGCACGGCGCCGACGACGGGCGCCTGATCGAGAAACACCGGCACTTCCTGCCCGTTGAACAGGACGATCGCGGTGAGCACGACGGCCAGGCCGAGGTTCATCAGCGGGCCCATGACGAGCACCTGGAAGCGCTGCCACTTGCTCTTGGACATGAACTCGTCGGCCGCGCCCGACGGGTTCTCCTCCGGGCTCTCCCCCGCCATCTTCACGTAGCCGCCGAGCGGCACCGCGCCGATGCCGTACTCCGTGTCGCCACGCCGGAAGCTCCACACCGTCGGGTTGAAGCCGAGCTGGAACTTGAGCACGCGGATGCCGACGCGCTTGGCCGCCAGGAAATGGCCAAGCTCGTGGACGAACACCAGCACGCCCAGGACGAATGCGAACGCGAGCAGCGTAATCACGTGTGTCTCTGGTCCCTCAGCGGTTCAGATTCAATTCTACCTCGCGGGCTATCTCGACCGCCCGTTCGCGCGCCCACGCGTCGACCGCCCGCACGGCCTCGAGGCTCGCCACGCCGGCCGGCCGGTGCGCGTCCATCGTCGCCGCGATCACCGCGGGAATGCCGGTGAAGGCCAGCGTGCCCTCGAGGAAACGCGCCACGGCGACCTCGTTCGCCGCGTTCAGCACCACGGGCAGGCTGCGCTCCGCCTCGAGCGCGCGATACGCGAGCGACAGGCACGGGAACGCGCGGGTGTCGGGCCTCGCGAACTCGAGCCGCCCGGCGGCGACCAGATCGAGCGCCGGAAGCGGCGCGCTCCAGCGATCGGGATACGAGAACGCGTACTGGATCGGCAGCCGCATGTCGGTGACGCCGAGCTGCGCGATCACCGATCCGTCGACGAGCTCGATCATCGAGTGCACCACGCTCTGCGGGTGGACGACGACGTCGATCTGCGACGCGCCGACGCCGAACAGCCAGTGCGCCTCGATCACCTCGAGGCCCTTGTTCATCAGGGTCGCCGAGTCGATCGTGATCTTGCGTCCCATCCGCCAGGTGGGGTGCCGCAGCGCCTCCTCCGCGGTCACCGCGCCGAGGTCGCCGGCCGCGCGTCCGCGGAACGGCCCGCCCGAGGCGGTCAGGATCAGGCGCTTGAGCTCCCCCGGCGCCCGGCCGTGCAGGCACTGGTGAATCGCGTTGTGCTCGCTGTCGACGGGGAGGATCGCCACCCCGCGCGCACGCGCCGCCTCCGTGACCAGGCCGCCCGCCATCACGAGCACTTCCTTGTTGGCGAGCGCGATCGTGCGCCCGTGGTCGATGGCGGCGAGCACGGCCTCGAGGCCGTCGGTGCCCGACGAGGCGCACAGCACCAGGTCGACGTCGGGATGCGACGCGACGGCGACCAGGCCCGCGCGTCCGGCGCCGGCGATCGTGGTGCCCGCGGGCAGCCCGGCGGCGCGCAGCCGATCGACCGCCGCGCCCGTCGCCATGGCGGCGACGGCCGGGCGGTGCTTCGCCATCTGCGCGGCGAGCAGCTCGCTGTTCTCCCCCGCGGCCAGACCGACGACGCGCAGCCGATCGGGATGCGCCTCGACCACGTCGAGCGCGCTGCGCCCGATGGATCCGGTCGAACCGAGGATGGCGATGCGCTTCATCAGGCTGATCTCATCACGAGGACACGAGAATCGAACCACGGAGGCACGGAGGGCACAGAGACTGAGACGGCCAGGCGCGGCGCCGCGAAGCGGCGGAGCGAGGCCGTCACCCCGCGCACACGAGCCACGCGTGTTCCTGTAGTGGCTCGTATGCGTGGGGCGACGGCCCCGCCGCCCGGCCTGCTCCGCAGGCCGGCCGCGCCAGGCCTTGCGTCCCGCTGTGTCGTCATCCCCTCTGTGTCTCTGCGTCTCTGTGGTTGCTAGAAGTAGCGCAACGCGAGGTAGTACACCGGCGCCGCGAACAGCAGCGCGTCGATCCGATCGAGCACGCCGCCGTGGCCCGGGATGAGATCGGAGCTGTCCTTCATGTTCGCGCTGCGCTTCAGCATCGACTCGAAGAGGTCGCCCACGATCCCGACGATGGCGATGACCAGGCCAAGGAGCACCCGCGCGCCCGGCGCCATCTGCGGGAGCCACCACGCGCCGCCCACGGCCAGCACCAGCGTCCCGACGACGACGCCGCCGACAGCGCCCTCGACCGTCTTCTTCGGGCTGACGGCGGGCGCGAGCTTCCGGCGCCCGAACAGCCGCCCCGAGTAGTACTGCGCGGTGTCGCTCGCCATCACGGTGAGCATCAGCAGGAAGAGCGCCTGCGGGCCGCGCGTCTCGCGCAGCGTCACGAGCGCGCCGATCGGCAGGCCCAGGTACAGGCTCGGGAACAGCGCCGCGGCCGCCGACGTCGTCGCGTGGGCGCCGCCGTCCCACTCGCCCAGCGAGACGGCGCCGATCCCGACGAGGGCGACGAGCAGGATGGCCTCGGGCGGCACGGCGCCCGTATTGAAGGCCGTGACGTTCGCGAACGCGACGCAGACCGCGAGGGCCGCGGCGGCCGCGGGCCAGTCGGAGACCGTCGCGCCGCTCGCGCCGGCGATCGCCGTCACCTCGAACGACCCGATCAGGACGAGCGCGCCGCCGGCCGCGAGGAAGACCAGCGGCGGCGCCAGGAACACCGCCGCGACGGCGAGGGCGACGAGGACCGCGCCGCTCGCGACGCGGGTCACTTGGCGCCGAGCGCGGCGGGCGCCGGCTTGATGCCGCCGTACCGGCGGTCGCGTTTCTGGTAGGCCACGATCGCCTCGAGCAGGTGGGGCCGGCGGAAGTCGGGCCACAGCGTGTCGGTGACCCAGATCTCCGCGTACGCGATCTGCCACAGCAGGAAGTTGCTCACGCGCATCTCGCCGCTCGTGCGGATCAGGAGATCGGGATCGGGCTGGCCGGCGGTGTAGAGGAAGCTGCTGAAGCGCCCCTCGTCGAGCGCCTCGGGCGCGATGCCCTCCGCGATCGCGCGGCGCGCGGCTTCGACGATCTCGGCGCGCCCGCCGTAGTTGAGCGCGATGTTGAACAGCATGCCCGTGTTCGACGCCGTGCGCGCCGTGGCCTGGTCGAGCTCGCGCCGCACGTCCGCGGCGAGCTCGTCCTGCCGGCCGATCACCTGGAAACGGATGTTGTTGGAGAGGAGCGTGCCGAGCTCGGAGCGCAGGTAGCGTTTGAGCAGCAGCATCAGCGTGCTCACCTCGGCCGCCGGGCGCTTCCAGTTCTCGACGGAGAAGGCATAGAGCGTCAGCACGCCGATCCCGAGCCGCGCCGACGTCTCGACGACGTCGCGGACCGAGTCGATGCCCGCGCGGTGCCCTTCGACGCGCGGCAGGTGCCGCTGCGCCGCCCACCGCCCGTTGCCGTCCATGATGATGGCGACGTGCGCGGGAAGCTGTTCGAAATGGATCTGGCTGGCCAGCGCTCGATCGGGGGACCCCGGCGGCATCTTCGCCAGGAGCTGCTCAAGCGACATGCACGCGTCCTCGCTCTTCGTCACCATTGTAGTCGACGCGTACGAGAAACAGTCCGTGCGCGGGCGCGGTCGGCCCGGCCAGCCCGCGATCGCCGGCGGCCGCGACCTCCGCCAGCCACGCCGCCGGGCGCCGCCCCAGGCCCACCTCCACCAGGGAGCCCGCGATCGCGCGCACCATGTGCCGGAGAAACCCGTCGCCCGTCACCTCGTAGAGGATGAGCCGGCCCGCGGCCGGCAGCGCGCCCGCCGCTGGCGGCTCCTCGCGCACCCGCGATCGCCGCACCGTGCGTTCGGTCGTCTTCACCGCGCTGCCGGTGGACTGGAACGCCGAGAAGTCGCGGCGGCCTTCGAGCCGCCGCGCCGCATCGTCCATCGCCGCGACGTCGAGGGCGCCGGTCACGTGCCACGCGAAGCGCCGGACGAACGGCGGCAGGACGTCGCCCTGCCAGATCTGGTAGCGGTACGTCTTGGCCGCGGCGGCGAAGCGCGCGTTGAAGTCGTCGGGCGCGGACGCGGCGGCCACGACGCGGACCGCGTCGGGCAGCCGGGCGTTGAGCGCGCCGGCCAGCGCGGAGGCGCTGATCACGCGCGCGAGACGGAAGCTGGCGACCTGCCCGGCCGCGTGCACCCCGGCGTCGGTGCGCCCGGCGCCGGTCACGGCGACCGGCGCCCCGTCGAGCGCGCCGAGCGCGTCTTCGAGCAGGCCCTGCACGGAAACGCCTGCCGCCTGCCGCTGCCAGCCGACCAGGTCCGTGCCGTCGTAGGCCACCGTGATGCGGAACGCGGGCACCTCACGCCACCACCGGACGCGAGCCGGGCTTCACGACGGGCAGCCCCTTCGCGCAGAGCGGGCACTGGTCGGGCTCGTAGGTCGGCAGCGCGATCTCGAGCAGGGTGAAGTACGGCACGTCGAACGCCAGGCTGCCGCCGCGGTCGACGATCGACGCCGCGCCGACGACCTGGGCGCCCGCGGCCCGGGCCACCTGCATGGTTTCCCGCGTCGAGCCGCCCGTCGTGACCACGTCCTCGACGACCAGAACGCGGTCGCGCTCGCCGAGCGTGAAGCCGCGCCGCAGCATCAGCGCGCCGTCCGCGCGCTCGGCGAAGATCGCCCGGACGCCGAGAGCGCGTCCCACCTCGTGGCCGATCACGACGCCGCCGAGGGCCGGCGAGAGCACGACCGTGGGCCGGAGATCCGCGGCGCGGGCGGCCAGCGCCTGGCCGAGCTGTTCGGCGCGCTCGGGATGCTGCAGGACAAGGGCGCATTGGAGGTAGCCGGGGCTGTGGAGACCGGAGGACAGGCGAAAGTGACCGTCGAGCAGGGCGCCGGAACGCCGGAACACGTCGAGCAGGTCCTCCCGGGTGGGGGCGGGGCGGGGCTTCATCAGGCCGGTAGTATACAATTCGCGCCAGGCCTGAACCGAGCGACCCCGCCACACGTCTAGTGTTAGAAGCTCAGTATTTCCGCCCTTTTCCGTCAGAGGAGTTGAGAGTGATGCGCCAGCCCCGTCGTGCCCACCAGACCCTGGGGATCCTGTCCGCGGCCGCCCTCCTGTGGAGCGCGTCGCCGGCCGCCGCCCAGACCGCCCGGCCGACGCTGTTCGACAGCGTCGTCCAGAGCGCCGCGGCGCAGGCGCCCTCCGCCGCCGAGCCCCAGACGCCGGCCATGGAGCTGTCCGTGGACGAGGCCGTCTCGCTCGCGCTCGAGCACAACCTGGGCATCCAGGTGCAGCGGCTGAGCCCGCAGATTCAGGACATGAATGTCGCCGCGGCGCGGGCGAACTGGACGCCGAATTTCACCTCGACGTTTTCGACCCGCGACTCGACCCAGATCCCGACGAGCACGATTCTTCCGCGCAGCACCACGAGCCTCTTCTCCACCGCGGTCGGCGCGAGCCAGACGCTGCCGTGGGGCGGATCGTACCAGGCCGACTGGTCGAACGGGCGGCAGACGTCCACCAACATCCTCAACAACTTCAGCCCGCAGCTCACGAGCAACCTCACGGTGAGCTACACGCAGCCCCTCCTGCGCAACTTCTCGATCGACGCGATTCGCGACCAGGTGCAGCTGAACGAGACGCTGCGCGACCTCTCCGACATCCAGCTGCAGACGGTCATCTCGCAGACGGTCCGCAGCGTGAAGACGGCGTACTGGGATCTCGCGTACGCGCGGGACAACATGGCGGCCACGCAGCAGTCCCTGGCGCTCGCGCAGCAGTCGCTCGCCGACAACCAGAAGCGCGTGGACGTGGGCACGATGGCGCCGATCGACATCGTGCAGGCGCAGGCCGAGGTCGCCAACAACCAGCAGACCGTGATCGTGGCCCAGGCGGCGATCACCAACGCCGAGGATCGGCTGCGCGTCCTCATCCTCGATCCCGACCGGCCCGATTTCTGGGACGTGACGCTGGATCCGACCGACACCGTGGCGTTCCAGGCCCAGGCCGTCGACGTGGATGCCGCCGTGCGCAACGCGCTGTCCAAGCGCACCGACCTGCTGCAGGCGAAGAACGGCCTGGACCAGAACGACCTCAACATCCGCTACCTCCGCAACCAGCTGCGGCCGGACGTGAACGCCACGCTCAGCTACCAGGCCGGCGGCCTCGGCGGCACCCAGCTGCAAGCGGTGAACTTCCTCAACCCCACGGCCGGCCCCCGGAACGTGGTGTCGCAGGTCGGCTTCGGATCCGTGCTCGGCGACGTCTTGACCAGCGCGTACCCGACGTGGGCGTTCGGCGTGACGTTCGGCTACCCGATCGGCACGAGCACGTCGGAAGCCAACCTCGCCCGCGTGCGCCTCGAGCAGCAGCAGGCCGAGGGCAACCTGAAGAACCTCGAGCTGCAGGTGACCAGCCAGGTGCGCACCGCCGCGCGCCAGGTCACGACCAACCAGCAGCGCGTGCAGGCCGCGCGGGCCTCCCGCTCGCTCCAGGAGCAGAAGCTGGACGCGGAGGAGAAGAAGTTCGCCGCCGGCCTCTCGACCAACTTCCAGGTGATCCAGGCGCAGCGCGACCTCGCGGTCGCCCGCACCAGCGAGGTGCAGGCCATCGCCGACTACAACAAGTCGCTCGTGGACCTGGAAGCCGTGCAGGAAGTGCCGCTGACGACCCGGTAGCTCTCACAACTGAGGAACTGGGGAACTCAGGAACTTCCTCAGCTCCTCAGCTCCTCAGCTCCTCAGTTACGTTAGACTCACCCCCGTGCCGAAGCTCTCGGTCACGGTGATCACGAGGAACGAGGCCGAGCACGTCGGCGCCGCGCTGCAGTCGGTGGCGTGGGCCGACGAGCTCGTCGTGATCGACTCGCGCAGCACGGACGACACCGTGGCGATCGCGCGCCAGTACACGGATCGCGTCGAGGTCCGCGACTGGCCCGGCTACGTCGAGCAGAAGAACTACGCCGCGTCGATCGCCTCGCACGACTGGATCCTCTCGCTCGACGCCGACGAGCGCGTCACGCCCGAGCTGGCCGACGCCATCCGCGCGGCGCTGGCCGGCGATCCGCCCCACGCCGCCTACCGGCTGACGCGCGTCACGTGGCACCTGGGCCGCTGGGTGCGCACGACCGACTGGTACCCCGACTTCCAGACGCGCCTCTACGACCGCCGCGCCGCCCGCTGGACCGGCCGCTACGTGCACGAATCCGTGTCGGCCGACGGGTCGGTCGGGCGCCTGCGCGGCGAGCTCCAGCACTACGCCTACCACGGCATCGCCGACCACCTCGAGACGATCGACCGCTACTCCACGTACGCCGCGAAGGAGATGTTCGAGCGCGGCCGCCGGGCCGGCCTCGTCGACCTGGCCGTGCATCCGCCGCTCGCGTTCCTGCGCAACTACCTCGCGAAGGGCGGCATCCGCGACGGCGCCGCCGGCTTCGTCATCTCGCGCATGAACGCGTACTACGTCTTTCTCAAATTCGCGAAGCTCTGGGAGCTGCAGCGCCGAGGCTGATGTTCTCGCTCCACATCGACACGGCGCGCACCTGGCGCGGCGGCCAAAACCAGGTGCTCCTCACGGTCAACGGCCTGCGCGGGATCGGCCAGCGCGCGGCGCTCGTCGCGCACCCGAACGGCGAGCTGCGGCGGCGCGCCGCCGAGGGCCTCGAGCTCGTGCCCCTCGCGCCGCGGACGGAGGTCGACCTCACGGCGGCGTTCCGCCTCGCGCGGGTCATCCGGCGCCTCCGGCCCGATGTCGTGCACGCGCACGACCCGCACGGCGTGGCGATGGCCGGCCTCGCGCTGCCGATGGCCGGCGGCGCGATCGCGCCGCCGCTCGTGGCGTCGCGCCGCGTCGATTTCCACCTGAAGGGCAACTCCTTCTCACGCTGGAAGTACCGCCAGGTCGACTGCTTCATCGCCGCTTCGGAAGCCATCCGCCAGATGCTCGTGGCCGACGGCGTCCCCGCGTCCCGTACGGTGACGGTGCACGAGGGCATCGACATCGACCACGTGCTCGCCGCGCCGGCAGTCAACGTGCACGAGGCGTTCTGGCTGCCCCACCAGGCGCCGGTCGTCGGGAACATCGCCGCGCTCGCGCCGCACAAGGGCCAGCGGCACCTGATCGATGCCGCGCACCTGGTCGTGCAGGCCGTGCCCGACGCGCGGTTCGTGATCCTCGGCGAGGGCGAGCTCCGCGAGTCGCTCGAGCGCCAGGTCCGGGACTATCACCTGGAGAAGCACGTGCTGCTCCCCGGCTTCCGCACCGACGTGCTCGGGTGCCTGAAGGGCTTCGATGTGTTCGCGCTGAGTTCGGTGACCGAGGGGCTGGGCACGTCGCTGCTCGACGCGATGGCCTGCTCGCGCGCCGTCGTGGCCTCGCACACGGGCGGCATCCCGGAAGTGGTCGCCGACGGCGAAACCGGAATCCTCGTGGCGCCGCGCGACCATCACGCCCTCGCCGACGCGATCATCAGGCTGTTGGGGAACGCCGAGGCGCGCGCCGCGATGGGCGCTGCGGGCCTGGCGCGCGTCCGCGGACGGTTCAGCCTCGAGCGGATGATCGCCGGGACGGCCGACGTCTACGCGCGCGTGGCCGGCAGACGCCACGCAGCGGACACTGCGCGTCCCCCTGCGGGCGACTGAACCCGCACGCGTTCATCATGCCGAGGTGGCAGAGCGCGTAGTCGTAGCGGACCGGATCGTCGGGATCGAGTTCACGCAGCGCCCGCGTGATGTCCTCGGCCATGCGCCAGCCCGGGCTCGTGTAGCGCGTCAGCCCGAGGCAGCGGCCCACACGGATGATGTGCGTGTCGAGCGGCACGATCAGCCGCGCCGGGGACACGCCGCGCCACACGCCGAGGTCGAGCGCATCCTGGCGCACCATCCACCGGAGGAACAGGTTGAGGCGCTTGCAGGCGCTTCCGGCCGAGGGGCGCGGGAAGAAGTACGTGACGCCGGGCCGCCGCGGCACGCGGCCGTACGCGGCCCGCAGATCGAGCGCCAGCGCGCGCGTCGAGAAGCGGTCGAGCCCGGGGCCGACGTCCGGCGCGGCCGCGTCGTCGCCCTCCAGAAAGAACCCTTCGATCGAACCGGCGCGCTCGATCATCTGCCGGAGCAGCCACAGCAGCGCGATCAGGTCGGCCTCGCGCGTCCAGCGGTGCACGAGGCCGCGGAACCGGGGCGCCTCGGCCGCTGGATCGAACGCGCGGACGTAGGCGGCCGGCCGCGCGCCCATCAGCGCCGTCAGCCGCTCGATCGACTGCAGCACGCTCGAGACGCGGCCGAACGCCAGCGCCGCCGCGCAGAACCCCACGACCTCGCGGTCGTCGTCCCGCGTGTAGCGCCGGACGATCTGAATCGGGTCGGCCGCCGAGTCCGGCGCGTTGAAGCCGGCGTAGAGACGATCGAGGGGGAGACGCAGGGTGAGGGAGCTCACTTGAAAGTCAGGAAGTCAGGAAGTCAGGAAGTGTCGAACTGTGGAAATCTGGAAGTGTGGAAGTATGTCGTCGAGAACCAACTTCCTCACTTCCAGCCTTCCTCACTTCCAGACTTTCAGAATTTGGTGATTCCCCGCCCGTCCCGGCAGAGCGGGCACGCGGCGGCCGCGTAGTTCTCGCCGGCCTGGATCTCCGCGAGCGCGATATTGGGAACGCCGAGGTCGGCGAGGCTGCCGTGGCGGTCGCAGATCTGGACCGTGGCGAGTACGGTGCCGCCGGCCTCGCGCACCAGCTCGGCGCAGCGCGCGAACGTCTTGCCGGTGTTGCGCACGTCGTCGGCCAGCAGGACGCGCTGGCCGCCGAGCTCGCGGCGGTAGAACGGGCGCAGCGTCGGGTCGCCCGACGGGTCGCGGTTGAACGGCGCGAACAGGCACGGCGCGTGCGTGAGGCTGCGGCGGCTGTCGAGCAGTCCCGCGATCGTGTGCGCGAGGAGCGCGCCGCCGGTGGCGGGGCCGGCCACGACCTCGGTCTGCTGCACGATCGCCGGCGGCAGCAGATCGATCAGATCCTGGGCGAAGCGCCAGATCGTCGACGGGTGGCGGAACAGCTGGTGCGGGTTCAGATACACCGTGCCGTGATAGCCGTTCCCGAAATCGAAGTGCCCGTTCGACATGAGCACTTCTGCGCGCTGCAAGTCCTGCAGCGCCTTGTCGCGCAGCCCGGCGTGCTTATTCACCAGTTCCTCAGCTCCTCAGCTCCCCAGTTCCCTAGTTTCTCAAATCCCCAGCTGCACGGCTTGGTTCACATAGACCGTTTTCCCGCCCACGATCGTCGCCGCCACGCCGCCCCGCAGCGTCCAGCCATCGAACGGCGTGTTCTTCGACTTCGATCGCATGGACGCGGCCGAGACGACGACCGGGAGGTCCGGCGCCAGGATGGTGAGGTCGGCGGGCGCGCCCTCGGCGAGCGACCCGCCGGGCACGGAGAGAATTCGGGCCGGGTTCACCGACAGCAGCTCGACGAGCCGCGGCAGGCCGATGACGCCGGCGTGCACGAGGCGGTCGAAGCAGAGCGAGACTGCCGTTTCAAGCCCCGTGATGCCGAACGGCGCGCGATCGAACTCGACGTTCTTCTCGTCGAAATGGTGGGGCGCGTGGTCGGTGGCGATCACGTCGATGCTCCCGTCGGCGAGGCCCTTCAGCATGGCGTCGCGATCGGCGGCGGAGCGAAGCGGCGGGTTCATCTTGACGTTGGTATCGTAGGGCACCGGATGGGCGAGCTGCGCGTCGGTGAGGACGAAATGGTGCGGCGTGACCTCGCACGTGACGCGCGCGCCCCGGTCCTTGCCCGTGCGCACGGCGTCGAGCGTCTGCCGCGCGCTCATGTGCGCCACGTGCACGGCCCCACGGGTCAGGCCGGCGAGGGCGATGTCGCGCTCGGCCATGATCGACTCGGCCTCGCCCGGGATGCCGCGCAGGCCGAGCGTCGAGGCGTACACGCCCTCATGGGCGACGCCGTCGCCCTTGAGCGTCTGTTCCTCGCAGTGCTCGATCACAGGCAAGCCGAACATCGAGGCGTACTCGAGGGCGCGCCGCATCAGCAGCGCTGTCGCCACCGGGCGGCCGTCGTCGGTGACCGCGACGCAGCCCGCCTGCCGCAGCTCGGCCAGGTCGGCGAGCTCCGCGCCCGCCTGGCCGCGCGAGACCGCGCCGATCGGATAGACCCGCGCGAGCCCGGCCTCGGCCGCCTTGCGCAGGATGAACGCGGTCACGCCGGCGTTGTCGTTCACCGGCGCCGTGTTGGGCATGCACGCCACGGCGGTGAAGCCGCCGGCGACCGCGGCCGCCGTGCCGGTCGCGACCGTCTCCTTGTGCTCCTGCCCCGGCTCGCGCAGGTGCACGTGCATGTCGATCAGCCCGGGGCACACCACGAGGCCGGCGGGCACCTCGAGGATCCGCGCGCTGCCGGCCGGCAGGTCGCGTCCCACGCCCGCGATGCGGTCGCCGTCGATCAGCACGTCGAACACGCCGTCCCGGCCGTTGGCCGGGTCCACCACACGCCCGCCCTTGAGCAGGATCATCCTTCCACCTCGGCGCCGCCGGCCAGCAGGTACAGCACCGCCATGCGGACGGCGACGCCGTTGGCGACCTGCTCGAGGATCACGGAGTACGGGCCGTCGGCGACGTCGCCGGCGATCTCCACGCCCCGGTTCATCGGACCGGGGTGCATGATGATGACGTCGGGCTTCGCGCGGGCCACACGCTCGGCGGTGAGGCCGAACACGGTGAAGTACTCGCGCAGCGACGGGACGAAGGCGCCGCGCATGCGCTCCTGCTGGATGCGGAGCATCATCACGACGTCGGCGCCCTCCACGGCCTCGTCCACCGAGGTCGTCACGCGCACGCCAAGCTCCGCGATGCCGACGGGCACGAGCGTCGGCGGGCCGCAGACCCACACGTCGGCGCCCAGGCGGGTGAGGGAGAGCACGTTCGACCGCAGCACGCGGCTGTGGAGCAGGTCGCCGATGATGGCGACCTTCAGCCCCGCGATGTGCGCCTTGTGCGCGCGAATCGTGTACGCGTCGAGCAGGGCCTGCGTCGGATGCTCGTGCATGCCGTCGCCGGCGTTGATGATCCGCGACCGGCAGATGCGGGCCAGCAGGTGCCCCGCGCCCGACGACGAGTGCCGCAGCACGATCATGTCGGGCGCCATCGCCTCGATCGTGAGGGCCGTGTCGACGAGCGTCTCGCCCTTCAGCACGCTCGAGGTGGAGGCGGCGATATTGAGCGTGTCGGCGCTCAGGCGCTTCTCCGCGATCTCGAACGACGTGCGCGTGCGCGTGCTCGCCTCGAAGAAGAGGTTCACCACCGTCTTGCCCCGCAGCGTCGGGACCTTCTTGATGGGCCGCTCGCCGATCTCGCGCATCGCGTCGGCGGTGTCGAGGATCAGCCGGATCTCGTCAGCCGTGAGATCCGCGATGCTCAGCAGGTCCTTCTTGCGCAGGCCGGCCGCCGCCACGGGCTCGGTCGTCATGGCTGCACCTGCCCTTCCTCCAGGATGCTCACCGCGTCCTGGCCGTCGATCTCGGTGAGCTGCACCTGCACGATCTGCGACGGCGACGTGGGCAGGTTCTTGCCGACGTAGTCGGCCTTGATCGGCAGCTCCCGGTGCCCGCGGTCCACGAGCACCACGAGCTGAATCGATCGCGGGCGGCCGAAGTCGATGAGCGCGTCCAGCGCCGCGCGAATCGTCCGCCCGGTGTAGAGCACGTCGTCCACGAGGATGATGTGCTTGTCGTCGATCGAGAACGGGATCTCCGTGCGCCGCACGACCGGCTGCGGGCCTACCGGGGTCCGCATCAGGTCGTCGCGATAGAGCGTGATGTCGAGCGCCCCGGTCGGCACGTCGTGCCCGCTGATCTTCTGGATCGCCTGCGCGAGCCGCCGCGCGATCGGCGCGCCCCGCCGCCGGATCCCGACCAGCGCGAGCTCGTCGAGGCCGCGGTTGCGCTCCAGGATCTCGTGCGCGATCCGCGCGAGCGTCCGCCCCATCCGGTCGGCGTCCATCACGACAGACATGGGAGCCCGCGAAGAAGCTGAGGAACTGGGAAACTGAGGAACTGGGGAGCGGAGGAACTGAGGAACTGAAGAAGTCGCGCGAGCGGGCAAACGGACATCATGCGGCACCTCTTTGCGTTCTCGCGGGAACGCCTTAAAGACGGTCGGGTGCAGTATAGCACCACTTCCCCAGCTCCTCAGCTCCTCAGCTTCTTCACCTGTCATAACTGGGAATGTAGGTGATGGGCCGCTCGTCGGTGAACGACGGCTCGAAGAGATCGGCGCGCGCGTCGCCGTCCATGTCGCGCCCGATGGGCAGGCCCAGAAAGTAGAGCACCGTCGGCACCACGTCCACGACCGACGCGCGCGCCGGCAGGCGGCCCCGGCCGACCATGCCGCCGTACGCCATCAGGAACCCGTCGGGCGCGCCCTCGTGCGTGCCGTTCACCTCGGGGTCGCCGATGACGCGCTCGAGCAGCCGGCGGCCGAAGCTGAGCGGCTCCATCCCGAACCCCGACATCACGATCAGCAGGTCGCTCGGGCCGAGCGACGCGATGGCGCGGCCGATCGCCTCGTCGATGAGCGCGTAGTGCCGCTCGAGCACCGTCCCGAAGCGCCGCCGCTCCTCGGCGGTGGTGGCGTCGCCGAATTCTCCGGGCGACGCAAAGCGCAGGAAATAGTGCCCGGCCGTGTCGAGGCTCTGGTACCGGACGATCGTCGCCTGCGCGGGCATGCGCGCGTCCAGCTCGCGGGCGAGCCGGTCGTACACGCGGTCGATGCGCGTCGGCTGCTCGAACCGCGGCTCGAGCGGCCCCTCGCCGTCGGCGAGCGCCAGCGGCGTGGGAGCGGCGAATTCCTGTTCCATGAGCCCGAGTGCGTCGACCAGGAAGTCGTTCGGGTAGAGGCGGGGCGGCCCGCCCAGGCCCGACGGCGCGTCGGCCAGCTCGTGGAACGTGTCGCTCACGACGTACCCGCGCACGACGGGCGCGGGCGAGGTGAGCGGCCAGTCGACGACACCGACCGAGATCCCGAGCGAACTCAGGATGCTCCACAGCGTGCGCGCGCGCAGCGCGGCCTGTGTCTGCGGCTCCTCGACCAGGAAGCCGAAGCGCACGAGCGCCTGTGCGTAGCAGTAGTTCGGCAGCAGAAGGAGCGCGTCGCCGCGGCCGCCCGCCAGCCGGTACACGCCCGCCGACTGCACGCCGTTCTTCTGCGGCAGCTTGCCAGTGGCGACCGCTGCCCAGACCGCCTCGGGCGAGGTCGGGTGGATCGTCGCGAGCCGCATGACGGCGCCGGCATCGAGCAGGCGCCCGAAATTCGGCAGCCGGCCTTCGGCGGTCACGCTCGTGATGAAGTCGAGCGATCCGGCGTCCATCGCGATGACATGGACGCGTCCGGGCACCACCGTCTCGTCGACCGACGGCGGCGTCTCGATCGGGCGCGCCGCCAGCACCGGGACCACGCCCCGGCCGCGCAGCACGAGCGGCCCGCCCATCGATCCCGCCGCGATGCACACGAACAGCACGCCGGACACCCAGCGCCCACGCGGCAGGAGCTGCACCCGGATCACCGACAGCAGGACGAACAACGCGGCCGAGGCGCCGAGCACCACGGCGCTTCGGTTCATGATCGCGCCCGTCGCCGGCTCGAGCACCACCCCGAACGTGCGGAGGTTGATCCAGAAGAGCGCGGCGCCCACCGCCGCCGCGCCGGCGCCCAGCCACACCAGCACGCCCACGCTGAGCCACCCAGGGGAGAACACCTCGCGGGCCAGCAGCTGCCGCACCACGAGGGCCACGTAGAAGAGGACGGTCAGGTGCACGATGTAGAAGAGGCCGACCGTGGACGCGAGCGGCCAGATCCGCCACGGGTCGAGCGGCAGCGTCGAGTTGAGCGTGAGGATGAGCGCGAGCACGTACGCCGTGGCGAGCGCCGCCGCCACGAGCGAGTTGCTCAACATGCGTAGGTAGCGCACGGGGTCGCAGTATACTGCCCCGAATGCCTCTCGACGTGGCGGCGGCGGTGGTCGCCAACCGAGCGCTCTCCTCCGACTACAACATCCTGACGCTCGAGGCTCCCGCGATCGCCGCGCTCGCGCGACCGGGGCAATTCGTGATGGTGAAGGCGGGCCGGCGACACGACCCGCTGCTGCGCCGTCCCTTCTCCCTGTTCGAGATCCTCCGCACCGGCGGCGGCGCGCCGGCGGCGTTCTCGCTCCTCAACAAGCGCATCGGGCCATCCACGTCGCTCCTCTATCACGCGGCCGTCGGTGACCCCGTCGACGTGCTCGGCCCGCTCGGCCGCGCGTTCACGCTCGTCGAACCGCCGCACGCGGCCTGGATGGTCGCCGGCGGTGTCGGCCTGGCGCCCTTCGCCACACTCGCCGAAGCCCTCGCCGAACGGCGGGTGCCGACCACGCTGTTCTACGGCGCGCGCCGAGCCGCCGAGCTCTTCCATCTCGAGTTCTTCGAGCGACTCGGCGTGGAGCTGGTCCTCACCACCGAGGACGGCAGCCGCGGCGAGGCCGGCCGCGTGATCGCCCCCCTCGATCGGCGCCTGGCCGCGCGCGATCGCGCGGAGCCGGTCACCGTGTACGCCTGCGGGCCCGAAGGCATGCTGCACGCCGCGGCCCGGACCGCCGCGACGCACGGCCGGCCGTGCCAGGTCTCGGTCGAGCGCGTCATGGGCTGCGGCATGGGCGGCTGCTACAGCTGCGTCGTGCCCGTCCGGCTGCCGTCGGGCGGCACGCACCACGTCCGCGCGTGTCTCGAAGGGCCGGTGATGGACGGCGATCGGATCGCGTGGTGACGGATCTCACGACGCGGATCGGCGCGTTGACGCTGAAGAACCCGCTCATGTCCGCCAGCGGGTGCTTCGGGTACGGCGTCGAGTACGCCGAAACGGTCGACCTCTCGACACTCGGCGCCGTCGTCGTGAAAGGACTGTTCCTCGCCGAGCGCGAGGGCCACCCCGCGCCCCGCATCGTCGAAACGCCTGCCGGCATGCTGAACGCCATCGGCCTGCAGGGCGTCGGCGTCCGCCGCTTCGTCGCCGACTACCTGCCGGCCCTGCGCGCGCACCGCGCCACCGTCGTCGTCAACGTCTGCGGATCGTCGATCGACGAGTACGCCGAGGTGTCCCGGATCCTGTCGGACGCCGATGGCGTGCACGCGATCGAGTTGAACATCTCGTGCCCCAACATCAAGGAAGGCGGCATCCAGTTCGGCTGCAGCCTGAACGGCACGTTCGACGTCGTCAGCGCCGTCCGCAAGGCCACCCGCCTGCCGCTGCTCCCCAAGCTCACGCCGAACGTGACCGACGTCGCGTCGTTCGCGCGCGCGTCGGAGGACGCCGGCGCGGACGCCGTCTCGCTCGTCAACACGTTCCTGGCGATGGCCATCGACGTGGAGACGCGCCGGCCGAAGATCTCGAACGGGATGGGCGGCCTGAGCGGCCCGGCGATCCGGCCGATCGCCGTCCGGATGGTCTACGAATGCCGTCAGGCCGTGAAGATCCCGATCGTGGGGATGGGCGGCATCGCCGACGCGCGCGACATGCTGGAGTTCCTCATCGCGGGCGCGTCGGCCGTTCAGGTCGGCACGGCGAACTTCGTCGACCCGTTCATCTGGCCGAAGCTGCTCGACGGCCTCACCGCGTACATGAGCCGCCACGGCGTCACACGGGTCGCCGATCTGGTGGGCACGGTTGACTTCTGACTAATCAATCAATATGCAGCAACTCCTCGTCGCCCTCGATGTGAACACCGCGGACGAAGCGCGCGCGCTGGCCGACCGCCTCCGCGACGTCGTCGGCGGCTTCAAGATCGGCAGCCAGCTGTTCACGAGCGCGGGGCCCCGCATCGTCGAGGAGCTGGCCGCCCGCGGCGATCAGGTCTTCCTCGATCTGAAGTTCCATGACATCCCCAACACGGTCGCGGGAGCCGTCGCCGCGGCCACGCGGCTCGGGGCGTGGATGGTCAACGTGCACGCCGCGGGCGGCCGCGACATGATGTGCGCCGCGCGGGAGGCCGCCGACAACACCGCCGCCGAGATGATGCTCGCGCCGCCCCTCGTGATTGCCGTGACCATGCTCACCAGTCTGGACGATGCGGCCGTCGCCGAGATCGGCATGACGGGCGGCGCGGCGGCGCAGGTCGAGCGGCTGGCGGCCCTGGCGCACGACGCCGGGCTCGACGGCGTCGTGGCCTCCCCCAGGGAGACCGCCCGTCTCCGTGAGCAGCGCGGCGATCGCTTCACCATCGTCACCCCGGGCATCCGGGGAGCGGGCGACACGAAAGGCGATCAGTCGAGGACGCTCTCGGCGAAGGACGCCCTGGCCGCGGGCGCGACGTACCTCGTGGTGGGACGTCCGATCACCGCCGCCGCCGATCCCGTCACGGCCGCCGAGGCGCTGGCCGCGTCCTGCCGTCCGCCGGCCCCGTGATCGCCGTCACCCTCTACTCGCGGCCCGGCTGTCATCTCTGCGACGACATGAAGGCGGTCGTCTCGCGCGTCGGACGGGACGTCCCGCTGCGGCTCACCGAGATCGACATTTCGAACGATCCCGCGCTCGAACGCGAGCACGGCCACGAGATTCCCGTGCTGCTGGTGGAAGGACGAAAAGCCGCGAAGTACCGGATTGCGGAGGTGGATCTGAGGAAGGTGCTGCTCGCCAGAACGAACGAAGGCAGGTAGGACCGGCGGGATCGACCCGCCTGCCCTACCTGCCCCGCTTGCCCTACTTGCTCGTGATGACGAAGTGCCCGCGCCGGTCCTGCTGGTAGCAGGCTTCGGTCTCGTCCGTGCAGAACGGCTGTTCCTCGCCCTTGCTGATCACCGTGATTCGGCTGGCGGGTACGCCGAGACTCACCAGGTAGTCCTTCACGGCATCGCCACGCCGCGAACCGAGCGCCAGGTTGTATTCGGCGGTGCCGCGCGGGTCGCAGTGGCCTTCGACCGTGATCTGTGTCGACGTCCACCGGCGCAGCCAGTCGGCGTCGCGCTGTAGCACCGCGATGCCGTCGGCCCGGATCACGGACTGGTCGAGGTCGAAGAACACATCGTCGAGGGGCCGCTCGGAGTTGAGCTGGGTGAGCGACTTCCGCGCGAACTGCTCCGCTTCCGACAGCGGCGCCGGAGGCGCTGGCGCGGGCGGCGGCGGGGGGGGCGGCGGCGGCGGCGGCGCGGGCGCTGCCGGGGGCGGTGGCGGCGGCGCAGGTGCGGGCGCCGGTACGCTCTTGTGACATGCGGCCGTGGCCGCGGCCAGCGCCGCGCACAGCGCGACGACGGTCAGATATCGACGAACACGGTCCATCAGCACACTCCCTTCGCTGACGCAGCTTACAAAGAGGATCCCCCAGTGTCAATCGTTCTAACGACATAGCGTTGTGGCTGAAAGGATACAATCGGCCCCGTGGAGCATCTGCTACGCGCCACCGCGCTGGCCGAGCAGCGGCACTTCTGGTTCCGGGGCTTTCGATCGTTCGTGCAGCCGATGGCGCGCCAGGCACTCGCCGGCGTCGCGCGGCCCAGGATTCTCGACTGCGGCTGCGGAACGGGCGCCAACATGGACTGGCTCGGCGGCTTCGGCGAGGTCTGGGGCTTCGATCTGTCGCCGACAGGCGTCGAGATCGCGCGACGCGCGGGACGCACACGACTCGCCCGGGCCAGCGTCGCGGCGGCGCCCTTCGCCGCCGGCGCGTTCGATCTGGTGACATCGTTCGACGTGCTCTACGCCCTGCCCGCGCCGATCGAAGCCGACGCCGTGGCCGAAATGCAGCGCCTGGTGCGCCCGGGCGGCCACGTCTTGATCAATGTGGCCGCGATGGACGTCCTCCGCGGCGACCATTCAGTGCTCAGCCAGGAGGCGCGCCGCTATTCGCGCGCGAGCCTTCGCGCCCTGCTCGAGGCGCACGGTCTGACGCCGTTGCGCCTGACGTACACGAACGCGACGTTGTTCCTGCCGCTCGCGGTCCTGCGCGCGGCGCAGCGATGGCGCGGCCTCGCCGCGGAGGAGGCCGCCGACGCCCGGCGGGAGATCACGGTGCCGCTTGCGCCGGTGAACGCCGCGCTCAGCGCCGCCCTGGCTCTCGAGGCGTGGTGGGTCCGCCGGTTCGATCTGCCCTTCGGCAGTTCCCTGCTCTGCCTGGCGCGGCGACCGGCCGCGTGATCAGCGCTGCTCGACGCTGAGCAGCATCACGCCGAGCGTCCGCCGGTCCCGCTGAAGGAGTTGGGGCGCGTCGGCCGGCACGAACGTCCGCCCGCTCTCGATGGTCACACGCGCCATCGACCCCGGAGGCGCGCCCACGACCACCTCGGCCGGCGCATCCGGACGAACCTTCGCCGTCACGGCCGCGCCCCCGTCGACGCGCACCGTCACGCCCACCGACGGCCACGGATAGTCGTGGGGCACGCCGAGCCGCAGCACGACCGACGCGGCGCCGATCGCCGGCAGTTCCAGCGTCGCCGAGGGCGCCAGCCAGCGCCAGCTCGTGCCGTCGACCGTGCGCTCGGGCCTGTACACGCCGCTGACGGCCCGGTAGCGTCGGGACGCGGGCACGGGCACGATCGAGACGACGCGATAGTGGTTCCGGGTCAGCTTGCCGTACGCGTCGCTGTCGTCCCAGGTGAACGACACGGCCCCTGGCACGTCGCTCCCGCCGTCGGCCAGCACGTACACGGGCGTGTCGCCCCGATCGGCGTAGTCGCCGAAGTCTTGACCGAGCGGCGCCGTCTCGAACGCGGCGAACAGCTGGCGCGCGTGCGGCTGCAGCGGGCGCTCGAACAGGATCACCGCGTCCGGGGGCAGGTGGGCACGCGCGTAGTCGGCGGCCTGGACCGGGGGCGACGCCTCCCGATGACGCTGAACGATGACGGGCGCCGTGTAGTGGAATGAACCCGCGGCGAACAGCGCGACGCACGGGAGCGCCGCCCATAAGCGCCGCGCGCCCAGCGCCGGCGTGAGGATCGCGCCCAGGCCCGCCGCCGCCAGCATGGCCACCGCCATCGTGGCGGGCAGCGCGTAGCGCACGCTGTCGATGGGATCCATCGTCAGGCCCGCGAAGATGAGATAGATGGCCGCCGAGACGACGAACGGCGCCGCCGCGCGCGCGCGCCGGCCGGCAAGCGCGAGCCCGCCGAGGGCCGCGAAGGCGAGCACGGGGAACGACAGCTCCTTCGTGCCCCACGGATGCGCGACAAAGGTCAGCACGAGCGTGGTCCAGCGCCACCCGCTGCGGGCGAGATCCGCGTCGTTGGCCGCGAAGTCGGACGCCTGCGTGAGCTGGTAGTGGAGGAATCCCTGCACGCCGCCCGTGGCCACCACGAGCGGCAGCACCCAGGCCAGCGCCACCGCCGCGAACGCCGCGGTGGCGACGACCGCCTGCCTGAGCGATCGACGGGACAGCAGCGCGATCGCGACCAGCGGCACCACCATGATCGCGAGCTGCGGGCGGCATCCGACGGCGAGGGAGGCGAACACGCCGAGGAGCGCGGCGTCGATCGCACCCGTCGCGTCCGTCCTGGCCGTCTGCCACACGGCCAGCGCCAGAAACGCCACGGCGGCCGCGTCGGAGAGCGGCAGGCTGGCGTGCACGAGCATCCCGGGCGACGTGTAGAACAGGAAGGCCCCGCCGAGGCCGAGCCAGGGGTCCCGCAGCAGCCGGCGGAACGCCGCGGCCGCCGCGAGGAACCCCACGACCGTCAGCGCCACGCTCACGACGACGAGCGACGCGAACGGGTCGTGGAGAAAGACGTTGGCGAGCTTGCCGAGGCCCACAAACACGGGGTACCCCGGCGGATGGGGATGGTGCAGCAGGGGCTCGAACCGCTCGACCGCTCCCGCGAACAGGAACTCGTCGTATTCCCAGAACGTCAGCGGCGCGGTGGCGGCGACGAGCGCCAGGAGCCCGGCGGCGGCGGCAACCGCCGCGATCCAGAAAGCGCGCGCGGCCTCCGTATAATCGCCCGATGCCGATGAGCGCGGCGGCGGCCATGGCGATCCTCCGCCGCTCGTCCCGGGGGCTGCCATTGGGATCACGCCTGCACCTGCTGGGGCGCGGCCTCTCGTGCCCGATGGGACCGATTGTCGACGCGCTGCCGCCGGGCGGCCGCGTGCTCGACGTCGGCGCGGGCCACGGCGTGCTGGCGCGCCTGGCGGCCGAGCGCGGGTGCCGGATCGTCGCGATCGAGCCGGACGCGCGCAAGCGGGCCGGCGCCCTGCGTCATCCCGCCATCCAGTGGATCGTCGGATACGACGAGGCCGTGCGGGGCACGTTCGACGCCGTGGTCCTGTGCGACGTGCTGTACCGCGTGCCGCGCGCCGAGCGCGACGGCCTGCTGGCGCGCCTGGCCGATCGCCTCGCGCCGGGCGGCACGCTGGTGATCAAGGACATCGACCCGGGCCACCGGGTCAAGCACGCGTGGAACGTCCTGCAGGAAGCGCTCGCGATTCACGTGCTGCGGATCACGATCGGAGAAGGACAGACCTACGAGAGCCGCGCGGTGGTCGGCCGGAGGCTCGAGCGCGCGGGCCTGACTGACGTGACGTTCCAGGCCATCGACCGCGGCTATCCGCATCCCCACATCCTCTACACCGCCACGCGCCCGACGTCCTGAATCGCGTCGCCAGCCGGCTCGCGGTAGCGTATCATGCGACCGCCATGCCACCCCGTCTGCCGCCCCTCGCGGAGCGGCCATCGGTTTCGTGTGTCCTGCCGATGTACAACGAGCAGGACAACATCGGCCACGCGCTCGAAGCGCTCGCCGGACCGCTCGAGCGCTACGCCTCCTCGCACGAGATCATCGTCGTGGACGACGCGTCCACCGATGCGTCGGCGGCCGTCGTGGCCCGCGCGGCCGAGCGCGACCCGCGCATCCGCCTGCTCCGCCACGATCGCAACCGCAAGCTCGGCGCCACGATCCGGACCGGCATCCAGGCGGCGACCAAGGACGTGGTCCTGTACATGGACGCGGACCTTCCGGTCGATCCCGACGTGCTCGGACGCGCCATCCGCGCCATGCGCGTCACCCGCGCCGACGTCATCGCGGCGTTCCGCTTCGACCGCGTCCCAGAGGGACTGCGCCGCACGATCTACTCGCGCGCCTACAACGGGCTCATCGGCCTGCTGTTCGGCTGGCCGTTCCGCGACATCAACTTCGCGTTCAAGCTGTTCCGCCGCGAGGTCCTCGAGACGATCGAGATCCGGTCGGATGGCTCGCTCGTCGACGCCGAGCTCATCATCAAGGCGAAGAACAGCGGGTTCGTCGTCCAGCAGATCGGCGTGGACTACTTCCCGCGCGCCTACGGCCAGTCGAACCTTTCGTCGGTCGGCGTGATCCTGCGGATCTTCCGCGAGCTCGTCTCGCTCTACCCCGACATGCGCCGCCCGGCGCGCCGCGAGCCGCCGCCCCGGCCCGCCCAGACCGGGATCTCCAAGGCCGACACCCGGTGAAGCGGCTGCTCGTGACCGCCGACGACGTCGGCCTGCACGAGGGCATGACGCTCGGTGCCATCCGCGCCCACCGGCAGGGCATCGTCACCGCGTGCGGCGTCGCCGCCACCGGTCCGGCCTTCGCGCACGCCGTTGAGCAACTCTCCGGCTGTCCCGATCTCGACGTCGGCGTCCATCTCGTGATCGCCGAGGACTACAAGCCCTTCCTCGCGCGGTACGCGCGCGGCGGCGTGCCGCTCGCGGACATCGAGGCGTCCCTGCGCGCGCAGATCGAACGGGTGCTCGGCAGCGGCCTGTCGCCGTGCCACCTGAACGGGCATCAGCACCTGCACGTGCTGCCCGCCGTCTTCGACGTCGTGGTGCGGCTCGCGCGCGAGTACGGCGTGGGCTACGTTCGCATTCCCGACGATCGCTCGCCGGCGGGGCGTCCCTCGCTGCGGCGCGGCGCTGTCGGCGTCCTGGGCCGCCTCGCCCGGCGCGCCCGGCGCGTGGCGCGCGCGGCCGGCCTGCGCACCAACGATCACGCGATCGGCATTCTGGACGCCGGCCGGCTCACGGCCGCGCGGCTGACCGCGCTCGCGCCGTGCGTCGCGGGCGTCACCGAGCTCGTCACGCACCCGGGACTCGACCGGGCGGCGATCGCCCGCGCGTACGACTGGAACTACAGCTGGGACGACGAGACGGCGGCGTTGTGCGACGCGGGGGTGCGAGCGGCGCTCGCGCGCGAAGGCATCGCCCTGACGGGCGTGCGGGCGCTCGAGGCTAGGCCGGCGTGAGGAGCAGGCCCTCGTTCAGGCTGCCCGTGCGGTAGCCCTGCAGATCGAGGCTCACGTAGCGGTAGCCCGCCGCCTTCAGCGCGCGGACGATGGCCGCTGACACCGCGGGATCGAGCGCGCGCGCCATCTCGTCGCGGGCGATCTCGACGCGCGCAAGGTCGTCGTGATGGCGGACGCGGCACACGCGGAACCCGAGATCGCGCAGCGCCTGCTCCGCCGTCTCGATCGTCCGGAGCTTCTCGTCGGTGACCTCGTGGTCGTACGGAATGCGGGAGGACAGGCAGGCGGACGCCGGCTCGTCCCACGTCGGGAGGCCGGCACGCTTCGACAGCTGGCGGATCTCGTCCTTGCCCAGGTTGACCTCATCGAGCGGGCTGCGCACGCCGAACTCGCGCGCAGCCTGGCGGCCCGGCCGGTAGTCGCCGCGATCATCGGCGTTGTTGCCGTCCACGACCACAGCCTGCTTGCCGGACGCGAGACGCGTGAGGTGCGTATAGAGCTCGTGCTTGCAGTAGTAGCAGCGGTTCGCCGGGTTGGCGCGGTACTCGGGCCGCTCCATCTCGTCGGTGCGGATGATCTCGTGGCGAAGGTGGAATTCCTCGGCGATGCGGATCGCGAGCCGGCGGTGGCGCTCCGGGTAGCTCGGGCTGTCGGCCGTGACGGCGAGGGCGCGGTCTCCGAGCGTGCGATCGGCGATGTAGGCGAGGTACGCGCTGTCGACGCCGCCGCTGTACGCGACGACGACCGAGCCGAGCGACGACAACGTCTCGCGCAGCGCGGCTTCCTTCTCAATCATTCGTCCCAGCCCCCGTCCTTCTCGTCGTCGTCCTCGTCTTCCTCGTCCTCGTCCTCGTCGTCCTCCTCGTCGTCGTCGTCGTCGTCCTCGTCGTCGTCGTCAGGCGCGAAGTCCAGCTCGATCGGGGACACGCCGGTGACTTCGAGGTTGGAACCGCAATCTGGGCAAGTGAGCTGGTCGCCCCGATCGACATCGAGCTCGTCGATCTCGATTTCAGCATCGCACTCGGGACACGTAGCCATGACGGACCTCGGCGCATCGGGCTCGCTGCGGGGTGGCTTTTCCGGCTCGGCCGTGCCAGAATCCCGCGGGCGGGCATCACGTGCGTTCTGCCCGGATTATAGCGATATCGTGCGGAGGTCCGCAACGCGTCCTGTGCGTGCGGAGCCGCTTTCCGATACCGGATGCAGATGACCGCCACGTCAGTCACGACCAAGACCGTCGTCGTCGCGGACGATACCGCGTTCGTACGCGATCGCTTCCGGTCGGCGCTCGAAGGCGCGGGGCACAAGGCGGTGACCGTGAAGAGCGCCGCCGAGCTGCTCGCCCGCGTGCGCGCCGATCGCGACGACATCGATCTCCTCGTGCTCGATCTCCGGCTGCCACACGCGCCGGGCGTCGACCTGGTCCGCGCGATCCGCAAGCTCGACGACGGGCGCCTCCCGATCCTGGTGTTCAGCGGGACCATCGCGAGCGCCGACGAGGTCCGCGACCTCGCCGCGCTCGGCGTCGCCGGCTACGTGAACGAGTACAGCGCCGTGCAGCACATCCTGCCGTCGCTCGCGCCCCACCTGTTCCCCGACAACTTCAACCGTCGCAACAGCCCGCGCGTCGTCCTCGGCATCCCGATCCAGTACCGCTTCGGCAACACCATCGCCGCCGCCCTCACGTTGAATCTCAGCCACGGCGGCATCGCGATCCGCACCACCAGCCCGCTCGACGGCGGCGCGAAGATCCGCGTGCGCTTCCGGATGCCCGGGAGCAAGCGCGACATCGACGCCGAGGGCCACATCGCCTGGAGCGACCGCCGCGTCGGGATGGGCATCCAGTTCGACCAGGTCGAGCCGGCCAACCAGGCCATCATCGACAATTTCGTCGACGCCCACTTCTTCTCCAACCGCAAGGCCTGACCATGGAACATTCGTTCACGGATATCGCCTGGCGTCTCGCCGGCGTGCTGGCCCTCGTGTTTGCCAACGGCTTCTTCGTCGCCGCGGAGTTCTCGATCGTCACGGTGCGCAAGACCCGCGTCGATCAGCTGATCGCCGAGGGACACCGGGGCGCCCGCGCCGTCCGGCGCGCGGTCTCGCAGCCGGACCGCTACATCGCAGCCACGCAGCTGGGCATCACCATGGCGAGCATCGGCCTCGGCTGGATCGGCGAGCCGGCGCTCGCGTCGCTCGTCGAGCCGCTCCTCGTCGGCCTCCCCGGCGGCCTCGCCGCCATCACGGCCCACAGCATCGCCGTCGGCATCGCGTTCGCGATCGTGACGTCGCTGCACATCGTGCTCGGCGAACTCGCGCCCAAGACGATCGCGCTGGAGCGCGCCGAGGCCACGGCCCTGCTCGTCGTGAAGCCGACCGAGTTGTTCATGAAGGCCCTGTGGCCGTTCATCCGGATGCTGAACGGCACCGGCCGCGCCGTCGTGAAGCTGTTCGGGCTGCCCCCCTCGGGCCGCCACGCCCTGGTGCACTCGGAGGAGGAGCTGAAGATGCTCGTCACCGCCAGCCAGGAGGCCGGCGTGCTCGAGGAGGAAGAGGAGCAGATGCTCCACCGCGTGTTCGGCTTCGCGGACCTCACCGCCGGCCAGGTGATGGTGCCGCGCACCGAGATCGTGGCGGTGTCCGCCGACACGCCGCGCGACGCGCTCATCGAGCGGCTCGCGAAGGGCGGCCACGCGCGCATCCCCGTCTACCGCGGCGACCTGGACGACGTCGTGGGCATCCTGCACGCGACCGATCTGCTGAAGGCCATCGCGTCGACACCCGGGCCCATCCATCCCGCCGCGCTGGCCCGCGAGGCCCTGGCGGTGCCCGAGACCCTGCCGGCCGACGATGTGCTCGCCGAGATGCGCCGCCGCGGCGTGCGCGAAGCGCTCGTGATCGACGAGTACGGCGGCACGGCCGGCCTCGTGACGTTCGAGTCGCTGATGGAGCGCATCGTCGGCGACATCGGCGGCGGGTTCGGCGGCCGTCCGCCGCGGGTCGCCGTGCTCGGAGATGGATCGGCGGAGATCGACGGGCTGGCGCTCGTGGCCGAGATCAACGATCAGTTCGCCCTCCACATCGACGAAGAGACCTACAACACGGTCGGCGGCTACGTGCTCGGCCGGCTGGGGCGGCGCCCGAAGCTCGGGGACACCGTGGACGTGGAAGGGCGCGTGCTGCGCGTGGACGCGCTGGACGGCCTCCGCGTGGAGCGCGTGTGGCTGTCGACGGTGGAGGGCGCGGCGCCCGCCCGAGAGCACTGACTCAGTCGGCGCGCAGCAGCCGCAGCGCGTTGGCGATGACGATGAGCGACGCCCCGGTGTCGGCGGCGATCGCCATCCACAGCGTGGCGACGCCGACGGCCGCGAGCGCCACGAACGCCGCCTTCAGCGTCAGCGCGATCGCGAAGTTCGCGCGGATGTTCCGGACCGCCGCGCGGCTCAGGCGGAACACGTAGGGAATCATCAGCAGATCGTCCGCCATCAGCGCGACGTCGGCGGTCTCGAGGGCGGCGTCGCTGCCGGCCGCGCCCATCGCGATGCCGAGGTCGGCCGCCGCCAGCGCCGGCGCGTCGTTGATCCCGTCGCCCACCATCGCCACGGCCCCGTGCCGGGCGCGCAGCGCCTCCACCGCCGCCACCTTGTCCTCGGGCAGCAGCTCGGCGAGGCATTCGTCGGCGCCGAGCTCGTCGGCGACGGCGCGCGCCGTGGCGGGCGCGTCGCCGCTCAGCAGGACGATCGGGTGCAGCCCCTCGAGCCTGAGCCGGCGCACGGTCTCGCGGCCGGCGGGCCGCGGGCGATCCCGCACGGCGATGATGCCCACCGGCGCGTCGTCTCGCGCCACGAGCACCGCCGTCCGGCCGCTGGCCGTGACCGACGCGAGGCGGGCGTGCAGCGCGGGCGAGCAGAGGCGCCGTTCCTCGAACAGCCGGTGGTTGCCGATCAGGATTCGGGCCCCGCCGACGCGGCCTTCGGCGCCGAGGCCGACGAGCGCGCGAACCTCGTCACCCGGCGGCACGGCGATGCCGAGCGACGCGGTGTGCTCGAGGATCGCCTGGGCGATCGGATGCGACGACCGCCGCTCGACCGACGCCGCCAGGCCGAGCAGCGCCGGCGGAGGGAGGCCGTCGAGCGCCAGGACGTCGACGACCTCCGGGCGGCCGGAGGTGAGCGTGCCGGTCTTATCGAACGCGATGCAGCGCACGCGGCTCGCGCGCTCGAGGTGCACGCCTCCCTTGAACAGCACGCCGCGGCGCGCGGCGGCCGCGAGCGCCGCCACGACCGACACCGGCGTCGAGATCACCAGGGCGCAGGGGCACGCGACGACGAGCAGCACGAGCGCGCGGCCGGCGGCGGTGCGCCACGACAGGTCCGATGCCAGCGGGGGGACGATCGCGAGCAGACCGGCCAGACCGACCACGGCCGGTGTGTAGACGCGGGCGAAGCGATCGACGAGCGTCTGCGTCGGTGCGCGCTGGGCCTGGGCGCGCTCCACCAGGTGGATCATGCGCGCGAGGCGCGTGTCGCGGCCCACCCGCGTCACCCGCACGTCGAGCGCACCGGCGCCGTTGATGCTGCCGGCGAACACCTCGTCGCCCGGCGCCTTGTCCGCCGGCAGCGACTCCCCCGTCACGGGCGCCTGGTTCACGGCGCTCTCGCCCGCGACGACCTCGCCGTCCAGCGGCACCTTCTCCCCTGGCCGCACCAGGACAATCGCCCCTCGGGGCACCTCGGCGATCGGCCGACGCCGCTCCCCCTCCGCCTCCCGCACCAGCGCCTCGGCGGGCGCCAGATCCATCAGCGACCGAATCGCGTGGCGCGCCCGCTCGAGCGTCCGCGCCTCGACGAGCTGCGCCACGGCGAACAGCAGGACGACCGCCGCCGCCTCCGCCCACTGGCCGAGCGCCACCGCGCCCGCGGCCGCGGCGAGCATCAGCACGTGGATGTCGAGCGCGCGGGCCCGGAGCGAGCGCCAGGCGCGCGGGGCGGTGAGCGTGAGGCCGACGGCGAGCGCCGCCGCGTACAGGACCGTGGCGGAGACCGGGCGATCGAGCGCACCGGCGGCGGCCGCCACGCCGAACAACAGGCTGCCCGCGGCGGCGATCGCGAGGCGGTGGGGCCCGCGGCCGGCGCCGCTCTCCTCCGCTTCGTGCTCGAGCCACGCGCGCAGGCCGGTGTCGGCCACCGCCCCGGCGATCGTCGAGGTCGTCAGGCGCGCGGCATCGTACCGGACGTGGAGCCGCTGTCCAATCAGGTCGACCGTGAAATCCTCCAGGCCGTCGAGGTGTCGGAAGCGCCGTTCGATCAGGTCGACCTCTTCCCGGCAGTCGAGGCCTTCCACGCGAAAGGTGGACTCGGCGTGAACGGCGCAGACGTCGCAGGCCGGGGCGCGGGTCACGGGCGCCTCCGGCGGCGGGGCGCCGCCTCCTGGACGTGCTCGAGACCCTCGGCGAAGAGGTTCACGATGTGGTGGTCGTCGAGCCTGTAGAAGATCTGCCGGCCGGCGCGGCGCGGGCGGACCAGGCGCACGCTGCGGAGCAGGCGGAGCTGGTGGGAGACGGCCGACTCGCTCGCGCCGAGCAGCCGGGCGATGTCGCGGACGCACAGCTCGCGGCGCGACACGGCGTCGAGGATGCGCACGCGCGTGGCGTCCCCGAGCAGGTGGAAGGTCTCGGCGAGCGCGGCGACGGACGCGGGCGCGAGCAGGCCCTTATCTAGGCTCATATGAACAGGTGTTCATATATTAACACGGGCGGCCGCCGGAGCCGCCCCCCCTATCAGGCCAGCTGGCCCAGGACCGCGAAGATCCGGTCATAGGCGGGCTCGTTCCGCGCGTCCTCGAGCACCTCGCGGTACCGCACGACGCCGGCCTGGTCGACCACGAAGACCGCGCGCTTGGCGATCCCCTTCATGCCGATCATGTCCTCGTTGAACACGCCGTACTCGCGGATCACCGTCTTGTTGAAGTCGCTGAGGAGCGGGAAGTTGTACTGCTGGGCGTCCTTGTAGGCCTTGAGCGAGAAGAACGTGTCCACGCTGATGCCCAGCACCTGCGCGTGGGCTTGGCTGAGCACGGCCAGCTGGTCGCGGAACGTGCACAGCTCCTTCGTGCACGTGCCGCTGAAGGCCGCCGGGAAGAACGCCAGCACGACCGGGCGGCCCCGGAGGCCGGACAGGGTCACGGGTTGGCGGTCCTGATCGACAAGGGTGAAGTCCGGAGCGGGGGTTCCGACGTCTACAGTCATGACAGTCTCCTGGCTCGGCATTTTACATTCGGTGACGTCCACCGCCGGACGGGGCGGCGAACCGCCTTGCCCTGTCCTTCGCGGTCGGATAGCATTTTTGGTTGGCGTGGAGGCGCCCCACCAGTGATAGAGGTTCAGCACCTGACGAAACGATACGGCCGCGTCACGGCTGTCGACGACGTCAGTTTTCGCGTGGAAACCGGTGAAATCCTCGGTTTCCTTGGTCCCAACGGCGCCGGCAAGACCACGACCATGCGAATCCTGACCGGGTACATGCCGGCCACCACGGGCAAAGCCGTGGTCGCCGGGTTCGACGTGTTCGAGCAGCCCATCGAAGCCAAACGCCGTATCGGCTACCTCCCCGAAACGCCGCCGCTCTACACCGACATGACCGTCCTGGAATACCTCCAGTTCGTCGCGAAGGTGAAGGGCGTGCCGGCGCACGAGCGCAAGACGCGCATCCAGACCGTGATGGCGCGCACGCGGATCGACGACATGGCCGGGCGGCTCTGCGGGAAGCTGTCGAAAGGCTACAAGCAGCGCGTCGGGCTCGCCCAGGCGCTCGTGCACAACCCGGACGTGCTCGTGCTCGACGAGCCCACGGCCGGCCTCGATCCGAAGCAGATCATCGAGACGCGCGAGTTGATCAAGGAACTCGCCGGCAACCACACGATCATCCTCAGCACGCATATCCTCCCCGAGGTGTCGCAGACCTGTCAGCGGGTCGTGATCATCAACAAGGGCCGGGTCGTGGCCGTCGACACGCCGGACAACCTCACGGCCCGCTTGCGCGGCTCCGAGACGATGTACCTGCAGATCGACGCGGCGGGCGCCGACGTGAGCGGGCCGATCGGCCGGCTGCCGGGCGTCGTGCGCATCGTCGAGGTGGATCGGCGCGGGTCCGCCGTCGGGTACGAGATCGAGAGCGAGCACGACCGCGACGTCCGCCGGGAACTCGCGCGGACCGTGGTGGCTGGCGGCTGGGGGCTGCTCGAGCTCCGGCCGATGCGCATGAGCCTCGAGGAGATCTTCCTCTCGCTCACGACCGAAGATGCCGCGCGGGCCGGCGCCCCGCCCGAGCCGGAGTCCGCGCCGGAACCGGAGGCCGCCCATGGGTAACATCCTCGCCGTCGCGCACAAGGAGCTGAAGTCCTACTTCGCCTCGCCGATCGCCTACGTCGTGATCGGCGTGTTCGCGCTGGCGTTCGGCTACTTCTACGTGGCCCTGCTCTTCTATTTCATCCAGCAGAGCATGGGCATGAGCCAGTTCGGCGCGGCCGGCCCGCAGACCGTGAACATCAACGACCTGATGATCCGCGGCCTGCTCAACAACGTGACCGTGCTCATCCTGTTCCTGATGCCGACGATCACGATGCGGACCTACGCGGAGGAGAAGAAGTCGGGCACGATGGAGCTGCTCCTGACCTCGCCCCTCACGGACTTCCAGATCGTGATGGGCAAGTTTCTCGGCGCCCTGTCGCTGTACACGATCATGCTGGCCGTCACGCTGATCCACTTCGGGATTCTGTTCCTCTACGGATCGCCGGAGTGGAAACCGATCGCCACGGCCTACCTGGGGCTGCTGCTCCTTGGCGGTTCGTTCATCTCGGTCGGCCTGTTCATCTCGAGCCTCTCGAAGAACCAGATCGTGGCCGGCGCGGTCACGTTCGTCGTCTTCCTGCTCCTCTGGATCAGCACCTGGATCGCGGACTTCGCCAGCCCGACCGTCGGCGCGATCGCCCGCTATATGTCGGTCGTCGATCACTTCGATGACTTCAGCAAGGGCGTCATCGACACGACGCATCTGATCTTCTATCTGAGCTTCATCACGTTCGGCTTGTACCTCACGGCCAAGTCGATCGACAGCGAACGCTGGAGGGGTTGACCGTGGTGAACCGCATTCTGAACATCGTCGGCTGGCTCGGCACGGCGCTCGTCATCGCCGCCGTCGCCATCCGCTTCGGGCTCCCCCAGCAGGAACAGGTCGGCGTCTACCTCGCGTGGGCCGGCCTCGCGGCCATCCTGCTCTACCTCGCCGGCCAGTGGCGCGAGATCGGGCAGCTGCTGGCGGGCCGGCAGGCCCGCTACGGCACCCTGTCGGCGACGGGCGTCCTCGTCATGCTCGGCGTTCTGGTGGCCATCAACTACATCGGCCAGAAGCAGAACAAGCGCTGGGACTTCACGGCGAACCAGCAGTTCAGCCTGTCGGACCAGACCAAGTCCGTCCTCGACGGCCTCAAGTCGCCGCTCCAGGTGCTCGTGTTCGCGCGCGACATCGAAATGCAGCCGTACCGCGACCGGCTGCAGGCGTACCAGTACGTGTCGAGCCAGGTCTCGCCGGAATTCATCGACATCGATAAGGACCGCGCGCGCGCCGACGAGAACCAGGTGACCCAGTACGGCACCATCGTGCTCAAGTACGGGGGCCGCACCGAGCGCATCACGACGAACACCGAGCAGGACATCACCAACGGCATCATCAAGGTCATCACCGGCGAGGCGCGGAAGATCTACTTCACCCAGGGCCACGGCGAGAAGGACACCACCTCCGCCTCCGAGCGCGACGGCTACAACGTCATCGTCGGAGAGTTGACGAAAGAGAACTACACGGTCGCGCCCCTGGTGCTCGCGCAGACCGGCGCCGTCCCAGACGACGCGACCGCCGTCGTCGTCGCCGGGCCGAAAACGGACTTCTTCCAGCCCGAGATCGAGGCGCTGCAGGCCTACCTCGACAAGCAGGGCAAGCTCCTGCTGGAGCTCGACCCGCCGCTCACGTCGAACGCGGCGCCCCTGACCAACCTGCTGGCGCTCGCGCACGACTGGGGCTTCGACGTCGGGCGACAACGTCGTTGTCGACGTCAGCGGGATGGGCCGCCTCTTCGGCGCCAACGAGTCGGTGCCGGTGGCCGCGAACTATCCGACGCACCCGATCACGGAGAACTTCAAACTGATTACGGCGTTTCCGTTGGCGCGATCGGTCGATCCGGTGACGGGCGGCGTGAACGGACATACGCCGCAGGCGTTCGTCGAGACCAGCCCGCAGAGCTGGGCCGAGACCGACCTGGCGAGCCTGACCTCGGGCGCCGAGGTGGGCTACGACGAAGCCAAGGGAGACCGGCTCGGCCCGATCGCGATCGCGGCGGCCCTGTCGGCGCCGAAGGCCGACGAGGCGCCGGCGCCCCCCGACAAGCCGGCCGACGACGCGCCGAAGCCGGAGACACGGGTCGTCGTGATCGGCGATTCCGATTTCGCGACGAACAGCGCCCTCGGCATCCAGGGGAACAAGGACCTGTTCATGAACATTCTCGGCTGGCTCTCCCAGCAGGAGAACCTGATCTCCATCCGCCCGAAAGATCCCCAGGATCGGCGCGTCACGATGACCGAGACCCAGCAGACCAACGTTGAGTGGCTCTCGCTGCTGGTGATCCCCGGCCTGATCTTCGGATCGGGCATCTATGCCTGGTGGCGGAGGCGCTAGACATGCGAGGCCTGCGGTCTACACTTCTCTTGGTCGTCGCCCTCGCCGGCCTCGGCGCGTACATCTACTTCGTCACGTGGCGGCAGCCAGACAACGCCGCGTCCGCGACCGAGAAGGTGTTCGCCGGCCTCGAGACCGACAACATCACGGGCCTGACGGTGAAGGCGGAGGGCGGCGACACGACCACCCTCACCAAGACCGAAGGATCGTGGCACATGACCGCGCCGCTCGACGGCGGCGCGGATCCCGCGACCGTCACCAGTATCACGCAGGCGCTGACGGCGCTCGAGCGGCAGCGCACGATCGACGAGGCCGGACAGCAGCCGGCGCAGTACGGCCTCGACTCGCCGAAGCTCGAGGTCGACTTCACCACCAACGACGGCGTGAGCCACAAGCTCGTGCTCGGCGCGACGAACCCGACGAAGGCCAGCCTCTACGCCACCCGCGACGGCGAGCCGGCCGTGTTCCTCGTCCCGCAGTACCAGGAGTCCACGTTCAACAAGTCCACGTTCGATCTCCGCGACAAGTCCATCCTCACGTTCAACCGCGACGACCTCAAGAGCCTCGCCGTGAGCGCCGAGGGGCACACCGTCGATCTGAACAAGACGGGCGACGCGGAGTGGCGGATGGCAGCCCCCGCGAACGCGCGCGCCGATTTCGGCACCGTCGAGGGCGTCGTGAGCCGGCTGCTGACAACGCAGATGAAGAGCGTCGTGTCCGACGAGGGCGTCGCGGCGGCGGACCTGCGGAAATACGGCCTGGATCACCCCGCGATCTCCGCGACCCTCCAGGCGGGCGAGCGCCGCGCCGGTGACGCTCGAGATCGGCGGCGACGCCGGCTCCGACACCCTGTACGCGCGCAACAGCGCGCGGCCGGGCGTATTCACCGTCGAGACCGCGCTCGCCGGCGACCTGCGCCGCGCGCCCGAGGAGTACCGGCGGAAGGACCTCTTCGACTTTCGCGCTTACAATGCGACGAAAGTGGAGCTGACCCGCGGCAGCAAGACGGTGACGTTCGAGCGCGTGAAGGGCGACGGCGAGGGCGCGACGGACTCGTGGCGCCGTTCCACGCCCGCGCCGGCGGCCGACGCCGACAAAGCCAAGGTGGAAGCCCTCCTGGCCAAGCTCGCCGACCTGCGCGCCGACTCGTTCGTCCGCGCGGCCGCGGGCACCGGCCTGGCGGACCCGGCCCTCTCGGTGCACGTGACGTTCAACGACGGCAAAGATCAGGAGCAGGTCACCTTCGGCCGCTCCGGCGGCAGCGCGTATGCCGCCATTCCGGGCGACGAGGGCGCCGCGAAGATCGACGCATCGGCGCTCGACGAGGTCCTCTCGGCGCTCGATGGGCTGGCTGGCTGACCGCCGCCCCGCCGTCCTGCTGGCGGCGGCGCTCGCCGCCGCCTGCACCCCCTCCACTCGCCCGGCGGTCGCCCCCGCGCCGCCGCCCGGCGGCGCCGCGCTTCACCTGCAGCACGATCTCGACGCGCTCCTCGACGCACCCGGGCTGGCCCGCGGCGCCTGGGGCGCCGTCGTGCGCTCGCTCGATCGCGGCGACACGCTCTACGCCCGTAACGCCAATCGCCTGCTGCTGCCGGCGTCCACGCTGAAAATCCTCACGCTCGCGGCGGCCGGTGAACGCCTCGGCTGGGATTTCCGGTTCGAGACGCGCCTGCTCGCGCTCGGCGCGATTTCAGACGGCACGCTCCACGGCGACCTCTTCGTCGTCGGATCGGGCGACCCGACCATCCTCGATCGCGATGGGTCTGGCGAGCGACTCTTCGCCGAATGGGCGGTCGCCCTCCGGGACGCGGGCATCTTCACGATCGACGGGCGGGTCGTCGGCCATGACCGGGCATTCCGTGAGCTCGGCCTCGGCAACGGCTGGGCGTGGGACGACCTGCCCTACGGCTACGCCGCGCGCGTGACCGCCCTGCAGTTCAACGACAACCTGGCCGGCCTGCTGGTGTCGCCGGGCCCGGCCCCCGGCGCCCCAGCGGCCATCGCCATCGATCCACCGGAGACCGGGCTGGAGATCGAGAACGACGTCGTCACCGGCCCGGCGGACGCCGTGGCCGCGTTGCGGATCGAGCGCCTGCCGGGCAGCCCGCGCCTGACGGTGCGCGGCACGGCGCCTCTCGGCGGTGAGCCGTCGGCTCGCACCGTGTCGGTGGACGACCCCACGGCGTTCTTCGCCGCGTCCCTGAGGCGCGCGCTCGTGGCCCACGGCCTCGACGTGACGGGGCCGGCCCTGAGCGTCGACGAACTGGATGGGGCGCCGGCGGGCACCGAGGCACACCCGATTGCCACGCATCGATCGGCGCCGCTCGCGGAGGTGGCCGTCCGTTTGATGAAACAGAGCCAGAACCTGCACGCCGAGACGCTGCTGCTGACAATGGGCCGCCGCAGCGGCGTGCCGACAGCGGCCGGCGGCGCGCGGGCGGTGCGCGCGACGCTGGAGGCGTGGGGGATCGCCCCCGAGGCGTTCGCGCAGGTCGACGGGTCGGGGCTCTCGCGGTACGACGCGGTGACCGCGAGCGCGCTGGCCGGCGTGCTGGCGCGCGTGGACGGCGACCCGGCCGCGCGCGCGGTGTTCGCGCAGGCCCTGCCGATCGCCGGAGAGGACGGCACGCTCGAGGCGCGGTTCGCGGGGACGCCCGCCGCGGGCAACGCGCGGGCGAAAACGGGATCGATGTCCGGCGTGCGCGCCCTCGCCGGCTACGTCACGGCCGCCGACGGCGAGCGCCTGGTGTTCGCGGTGCTCGGCAACAATTTCGACGCGCCCGGGGCAGCGGTCGATCAGGCGATTGACGCGTGCGTCGTGCGGCTCACGCGGTTCGAACGGGATCGCCCGTGATGCAGGGCATCTCGAAGTAGAACGTCGCGCCGCCCCACTCATTGCGCCGGTAGCCGATCGCCCCGCCGTACGACTCGATGATCCCGTAGCTCACCGACAGCCCGAGCCCCGTGCCGCGCCCGACCGGCTTCGTCGTGAAGAACGGCTGGAACAGCTTCGCCTCGTCGTCCGGGCTCACGCCGGGCCCGTTGTCCGCCACCTCGAGCGCGGTGAACCCGCGCTGATCGTGAAGCCGGATCGCGATCCGTCCCTGCGCCAGGCCCTGAACAGCCTGCTCGGCATTCACGACAAAGTTCAGCAGGACCTGCTGCATTTCAGTGAAGCTCGACTCAACGAGCCGCGCCTCGCCCAGCTCGACGTCGAGCTGGATGTTCGCCGCGTCGATCTGCGCGCTCCGCATGCGCACGACCTCAGCGACCACCTCGCGCAGGTCGACGGGCGCGGGCGGCCCCTCGGTGGGGCTGCTGAAGCGCGACAGCTTGCGGATGATGTCGCGCGCCCGGCCGGTCTGGGTCTTGAGGAACCCGAGCTCCTCACGGGCCTCGGCGTCCGGCGCCGGCTGGTGCTCGAGCAGCTCGATGCCGCCGAGGATCGCCTGCAGCGGGTTGTTGAGCTCGTGCGCGACGCCCGACACGAGCAGACCCACCGCGGCGAGGCGCTCCTGGCGCACCAGCTGCCGCTGCAGCGACTGCATCTCCTCGCGCAAGGCCCGCTCGTGCTCGACCTGGCGATCCAGGTCGTCGCGCTGCTCCCGGAGGCGGCGGGCCATGGTGATGAACGCGTCCTGCAGCTCGTCGAGCTCGAGGCTCGACGTCTCCGTGCGCGGCGGATCCGAGAAGTCGCCATCGGCGATCCGCCGGGCCGCCAGCTGAAGGGGACCGAGCTTACGCGCCACGTAGTCGGCGAAAGCGAGCGCGGCGAACAGCGCGAAGCCGCAGAGGACGACCAGCAGCGCGCCGTTGCGCACCTGCAGCGGCAGCAGCTGCATCTCGGTCTGGCTGGTGGGCAGGCCCACCTCGACGGTCCATCCGAGCCGGTCGACGGTCGCCGTTGCCGTGGACCGCGCGCGGTCCGCGTTCCCGAATATCTGCCCGGCGAGGATCCGGCCGTCGCGATCGCGCACGGAGACGCTGGAGCCCGGCGGCAGTTCGAGGCGCGCGATCGTCCGCGCCAGGGCGACGCCGTCGTCGGACGGCGTCTCGTGGCCGAGGAACGTGGCAGCCGTGGACGCGATGGTCGTCGCGTGCTGCCGGAGCTCGCGCTGCCGATCCCGGAGCGTGTTCGTCGCGGCCCAGACCGCGAGGCCCAGGAGCGGCGCCGCCGCGATGATGGCCACCGTGATGATCTGCGACCGCATCGGCCGCGACGGATGCGTCATGGGCGCCTCGCGACATCCGCCGGCAGGGCGGGATCGGGCACGCCGGCCTCGGCGAAGCCTTTCGCGCGCAGGCGGCAGCTGTCGCAGCGGCCGCAGGGCCGGCCGTCCGGAGCCGGATCGTAGCAGCTGTGGGTCAGCCCGTAGTCGAGGCCGAGCGCGAGACCGCGCCGGATGATCTCGGCCTTCGAGAGCGCGATGAGCGGCGTGTGCACGCGGAAGCGCGCGCCCTCCACGCCGGCGCGCGTCGCGAGCGCCGCGAGCTGCTCGAACGCTGAGATGAATTCGGGACGACAGTCCGGGTACCCGGAGTAGTCCAGCGCGTTGACGCCGATCACGAGGTCGCGCGAGTCCAGGACCTCGGCCCACCCCAGCGCGAGCGCCAGAAACGTCGTGTTGCGCGCCGGCACGTACGTCGACGGGATGTCGGTCGCCGTGAGATCGCGATCGACCGGCACGGGGGCGGCCGACGTCAGCGCCGACCCGCCGATGCCGCGCAGATCCACGGAGACCTCGAGATGCCGCTCCACGCCGAGCGCCCGCGCCACCGCCCGGGCGGACTCCAGCTCGCGCGCGTGCCGCTGGCCGTAGCTCACGGTGAGCGCGTTCAACGCGAAACCGTCCGAGCGCGCGATGGCCGCCGCGGTGTAGGAATCGAGACCGCCGCTCAGCAGGACCACCGCCCGCATCACACGCCCCGGGTCTCCGGGCTCCAGATGTACTTGTGAACCTGCAGCTGCACGCGCACCGGCAGCCGATCGGCCAGCACCCACGCGCTGAGCGCGGCGGGCTCGAGCACGCCGTGCACCGGCGAGAACAGCACGGCGCCGCCGCGCGACGCCAGGTCGTGCTGCCGCAGGACATCCCGCGCCCACTCGTAGTCCGCGCGGTCCTTCAGCACGAACTTCACTTCGTCCCGCGCCGTCAGGTGCGCCAGGTTGCTCCAGTCGTTCGCCGCGGACTCCCCGCTCCCGGGGCACTTCATGTCGACGATCCGGAGCACGCCGGCCGGCACGCGCGCGATCGAACGATGACCACCCGTCTCGAGGAGCACCGTCAGCCCCCGATCGAGGAGCCGCTGCATCAGCGGATACACATCGTCCTGCAGGAGGGGCTCGCCGCCGGTGATCTCGACCAGCGGGCAGCCGTGGCCCTCGACGGCGTCCACGACCTCGTCGACGGCCATCTTGCGGCCCTCGGTGAACGCGTACGGCGTGTCGCACCACGAGCAGCGCAGGTCGCAGGCCGTGAGGCGGACGAAGACGCATGGCAGGCCTGCATGCGTCGATTCGCCCTGCACCGAATAGAAGATTTCGTTGACGGTCAGCATGGTAGGTGGAACGCTAATATTGTATCCAAGCGAGGACGGGAACACGGCGCATGGGCGATCACGTGCGGATCGGAACGAGCGGCTGGCACTACCCCACCGGACGGGGCACGTGGAACGGCATTTTCTATCCCGCGAAGCGGGACCAGCCCCGGGGGTTCGACGAGCTCCGGTTCTACGCCCGCCATTTCGACACGGTCGAAGTCAACGCCACGTTTTACGGCCAGCCGAGCGCGCGCGTCACGCGCGGCTGGGTGGAGCGCACGCCACCCGGCTTCGAGTTCTCGGTCAAGCTGTACCAGAAGTTCACCCACCCGCGCCTGTTCCGCGAGCGCGTCGAGCGGGCGCTGCCGCCCGAGGCCGCCGCCGGCGTCGGAGGCGATGCCCTGGTGGACGCGCTGGCGGCACCGACACCCGCCGACGTCGACGAGTTTCGGGCCGGGATCGAGCCGCTGGCCGCGGCCGGGCGCCTCGGCGCCCTCCTGGCCCAGTTCCCGCCGAGCTTCACGAGCAGCCCCGCGTCGCGCGACTACCTCGACGGCCTGCTGCGCGCGTTCCACGACTATCCCGTCGCCGTCGAGCTGCGGCACCGCTCGTGGAGCGACGACCTCGACGGCACGCTCGGCCTGCTGAACACCTTCCAGGCCGCGTGGGTGCAAATCGACGAACCGAAGTTCCGCTTCTCCATCCGGCAGAACCAGCTGCCGAACGTGCACGGCTTCTATTACATGCGCCTGCACGGCCGGAACGCCGCGAACTGGTGGCGCCACGGCGCGGCCGAGGACCGGTACGACTACCTGTACTCCGCCGGCGAGCTGCGCGAGTTCGCCGAGACGGCGCAGGCCGCCCGTCAGCTCGTGAAGAAGACGTACCTCTACACCAACAACCACTTCTCCGCGAAGTCGGTCGCCAACGCGGCGATGATCAAGCAGCAGCTCGGGGAGCCGATCGAGGGCGAGTATCTGCCGGCGTTCGCCGACCGCTATCCGGACCTCGAGGGGACCGTGCGGATCGAGCGCGGGCTCTTCAGCGGCGTACGGACACGCGACGAATGAGGTCGCCGACCTGCAGGCGGGCGGGCACGTCCTCGCCCGACACCACGTACCCGAACACCGCGTACTGCCCGTCGAGCTCGGGACGATCGCTCAAGGTCACGTAGATCTGGCTGTCGGCCAGCGCGGGATTGCCCGGATGCGCGACCGCGACCGCGCCACGGCGGTGCTTGAGCTTCGGCACGATCTCGGCCACGCCGATCGGATGCCCGCTCGAGGCCGCCGGCCCGCGTCCCCAGAGATCCCGCAGCGAGATGTCGCGCGTCTGCGGATCGCCGAACTGGGCGAGCACGCCGTCCACCACGCGGTGCACCCGCAGCCCGTCGTAGAAGCCTTCCTCCGCCAGCTGAACGATGTGCGCCACGGTGAGCGGCGCCTCTTCGGGATACGTGCCGATCGTGAAGGTGCCGCGCGTCGTCTCGACCACGATCACGGGCGCCTCGCTGTCGTCCTGCGGGGCCGCGGAGAGCGCGGCGACGGCCGCCAGACAGGCGCAGGCGACCAGGCGGGCCGCGCGGTTCACGCGGACCTCGTGACGCCCACCTGCGGGCAGAGCGGCTTGAGCACGCATTCGGCGCACCGGGGGTAGACCGGGCGGCACACGTTCTGCCCCCACGTGACGAGATAGAGGTTGATGAGCGGCCACCAGCGCGCGGCCGTCGCGCGATACAGCGCCTGCTCGGTCTCTTCCGGCGTGCGCGTGCGCACCCAGCCGAGGCGGTTCGCAATGCGGTGCACGTGGGTGTCCACGCAGATGTTGCGACGGCTCCCGAACGACAGGATGAGCACCAGGTTGGCGGTCTTCCGGCCGACGCCCGGCAACGTGAGCAGCTCGTCCATCGTGCCGGGCACCCGGCCGCCGAACCGCTCGACGAGCAGGCGGCAGGCCTCCTTCACGTGCTTCGCCTTGTGGCGATAGAAGCTCACGGGATAGATCAGCGTCTCGATCTGTTTCACCGTCAGGCGGCCCATCGTGCGCGGCGTCCGCGCGACCTTGAACAGCCGGGTCGACGCCGCGAGCGTCGTCTGGTCCTGCGTGCGGGCGGAGAGGAGCGTGGCAATGAGCACCTGGAACGGATCCTCCTCCTGGCTGTTCGAGATCTTCTCCACGGCTGGCAGCTCGAGGCCGTCGATCGCGCGCGCCAGCGCGCGCATCACCGCCTCGACGCGACGCGCCGGCACGCGCCGGACCGGCAGCGGGCGCGGGCGCGGGCTCATGGGACCGGCGTGACCGGCGGGCGGCCCTCGAGCACCGCGACGACGTTGCGGACGGCGAGGTCCGCCATCGCCGTGCGCGTCTCCGTGGTTCCGCTGCCGAGATGCGGCACGAGCAGGACGTTCTCGAGCGGCAGCAGGTCCGCGTGCACCTCCGGTTCGCGCTCGTAGACGTCGAGCGCGGCGCCGGCAATCAGGCGCTGCTGGAGCGCCCAGGCGAGCGCCGCCTCGTCCACCACGGGCCCGCGCGCCGTGTTGACGAGGTACGCCGACCGCTTCATGCGCGCCAACGAGCGCTTGTCGATGAGATGCGTCGTCTCGGGCGTCAGCGGGACGTGCAGCGAGACGACGTCCGACGTGTTCAGCAGCCGATCCAGCGGCATCGCCTCGGCGCCGTCGGCGGCGGCCTCGCGGCGCGATGCGTAGGCAACGCGCATGCCGAAAGCCGGCGCGCGCGCCGCGACCGCGCGCGCGATACGCCCGAAGCCCACGAGGCCCAGCTGCTTGCCCCGCAGGTCGGAGCCCAGCATGAAGTCGAACGCCCACCCCTTCCAGGCGCCCCGCCGCACCAGGCGATCGCCTTCGGCCAGGCGCCGCGTGATCGCCAGGATCAGCGCCCACGTGAAGTCCGCGACCGACTCGGTGAGCACGTCGGGTGTGTTCGTGACGATCACGCCGCGGCGACGCGCCTCGGCGACCTGGATATTGTTGTAGCCGACGGCCACGTTCGCCACGATCCGGAGGGTCGGGGCCGCGTCGAGGAGGGCCGCGTCCACGACGTCGGTCAGCATGCAGACGAGGGCGTCCTTACCGGCGGCGCGCTCCCGGAGCGCCTCGGGCGCGAGCGGGACGTCGCTCGCGTGCACATCGACCGAGGCGACCGCTTCGAGCGTGGCGAGGACCGAGGCCGGCAGTTTACGGGTCACGAGAACGGCCGGCACGCTACTCCATTTCGATGTGATCGACGATGCCGATGACGGCCGCGTCGACCGGCGCCGCCTTCTGGCCCAGCGCCTCGCCCGCCGCCCGCCCCTCCATGACGAGGAGCACCGTTTCGTGGACCCCGGCGCCGACGCCGTCGACGGCGAGCACCGCGAAGCCCCGCGGCGTGCGATCGGGATTGATCGGCTGGACGAGGAGGAGCTTCGCGCCTACGAACTTGCGGTGCTTCTGCGTGGAGACCAGCGTGCCGACGACCCGACCGAGCTGCATCCGTTCCTCAGTTCCTCAGCTCCCCAGTTCCTCAGCTCCCGAGATCCCAGTGATCGACGATGCCGACGATCCCGGCGTCGACGGGCGGCTCGACCGGGTAGTACGGAAAACTCGCCTCCCGCCCACGGACGACGAAGACCTCTTCGCCCACGCCGGCGCCGGAGCTGTCGGCCGCCACGAACGGCCGACCGGCCGGCTCGCGCTGCGGCGTGATCGGCTGCACCACGAGCAGCGTCACGCCCGTCAGGTTCCCGTCCTTCCGCGTGGCGACGACGGCGCCGATCACGCGCGCGAGCTGCATGGACCGCTAGTCCGCCAGGTCGATGGCGTCGACGATGCCGATGATGGCGGCGTCGACGGGACAGTCCTTGAGGCCGGACGCCATGCGGGCGGAACTGCCGCTCACGACGAGCACCGTCTCGCCGACGCCGGCGTCCACGGTGTCAATGGCCACGAGATAGCTGCCGTCAACCTTGCCGCGCGGGTCCATGGACCGGACGACCAGCAGCTTGCTGCTGACGAGGCGGGGGTCCTTGCGGGTGGCGACCACCGTCCCGACGATCTTCGCGAGGAGCACGTCGACTCAGGCCTTGCCGGCCGTGGCCTTGCCGATGGGCAGCGCGTCTTCGAGGTTGGCGTGCGGCCGCGGGATCACGTGCACCGACACGAGCTCGCCCACGCGGCGCGCCGCGGCGGCCCCGGCGTCGGTCGCGGCCTTGACCGCCGCCACGTCGCCCCGCACGATCGCGGTGACGTAGCCCGCGCCGATCTTCTCCCAGCCGACAAGCGTGACCTTCGCCGCCTTCACCATGGCGTCCGCGGCCTCGATCATCGCCACCAGGCCCTTCGTCTCGATCATCCCAAGCGCCTCACCCATACGGTCTCCTTCGTAGCGCGGGCCACCCGCCCGAGCCGCTTCCCCGCGTTACCGCAGACTCCGCACGGCGTCTTCGATGAGCGCGGAGAGCTCGCGGTATGTTAACCGAATTTCCCGGTCGTCACCGGCCCGATCGCGTCCCGATCCGCCGGTGGTCTCGGGCACCAGCCGCAGTCCGCCGCCGAGCGGCGACTGCACCGTCTGGCAGGCGGCGGCCTCTCCCGCCGGCGCCTCGCCCTCGTCGGCGCAGATCGGCGCGGGCGCCTGGATGCCGTACGAGCCCCGCAGCGCCTGCAGCCGCTCGACTTCCTCGCGGGCGAGCACGTTCTCGCGGCCGAGCAGCCGCGCCACGAGGCTGATCGTGGCGAAATGCTCGATCGTCTCCATCTTGTAGTACGCGCTGAAGAGATCGACGCCGACGGTGAGGGCGCCATGGTTCGCGAGCAGCATCCCGTCGTGCGCCTTCACGTACTTGCGGACCGCCGCCGGCAGCTCGGCTGTGGAGGGCGTCGCGTACTCGGCGATCGGGATGCTCCCGAGCGTCGTCAGCACCTCGGCGAGGACGGCGCGATCGAGCGGGATGCCGGCGACGGCGAAGCCGGTGGCGATCGCCGGGTGGGCGTGCACGACGGCCCGCACGTCGGCGCGCTGCCGGTACACCTCGAGGTGCATCAGCATCTCGGAGGAGGGATCGCGATCGCCCTGCAGCTTGCGGCCCTCGAGATCCGTGATGCACATCATGTCCGGCGTCATGAAGCCCTTGCACACGCTCTTGGGCGTCATGAGCAGCCGGTCCGAATCCGAGCCGCACGCTGATGTTGCCGTCGTTCGAGGCCGTATAGTGCCGCGCGTACATGCGGCGCCCGACCTCGACGATGTCGGCGCGCAGGGCGGATTCGGCGGTGGTCATGCGGTGCGGGCCCGGTAGGCGTCCCGGCAGCGCGTGGAGCAGAAGTGCACGACGCGCCGTCCCTCAGTGATCGTCACGGCCCGATCGGGCACGACGAACGTGCCACACTCCGGATCGCGCACCATCGACACGCGGCGCGCCGGCGAACGCGACTCGGGCCGCATCCCCTCGACCACGCCGTCCACCAGGCGCCAGAATCCCTGCGCGACCACCGCCATCAGGACGAGGAGCAGCGCGACGCGCAGCACTACGCACCCGGCGTCCCGCCGGCGTGCGCCGATCGGAGGCTGGCGAGCGCTTGCTTCGCGGCCTGGCCCTCCGGGCTGTCCGGCGCGATCTCGACGAGCTGCTCCCACGCCTTGGTGGCGCCCTCGAGATCCTGCTTGCCGAACGCGCGCACGATGCCCAGGTTCAGCAGGGTCTTGGGGTGCTTCGGATTGACCTCGAGCGAGTGGTTGAACTGCGCGATCGCGCGGTCGGGCTGGTTCGTGTAGTAGTAGCTGACGCCGAGGTCGGTGCTGACGTCGGGGTCGTCCGGCGAGATCGCCAGCGCCTCGCTGTACCACTTGATCGCATCGTCGTAGCGCTCGGCGTCGAAGTACAGGTTGCCGAGCTGCACGCGCGGTCCGGCGTCCTTCGGCTGGTTCTGCGCGAGCGAGGTCAGCGCGTTGACCTGCGCCTGATCCACCTCGGCGGGCCGTGAGGCGGGCGTGGTCTGGGCCGCGGCCGCCGGCGCGGGCGGGGCCGTGGCAGGGCTCCGCGGCCCCTGCTCGGTGCCGATGATCCACCCGGCGAGGAGGCCGAAGAGCACTCCCGCCAGGCCGAAGGCAATCGCGTCGGTCTTCATAGGTTCGTTGGGCTCGCGTCGATCATAGCAGACCGCCGCGCGGGGGCGGGCGCTAGGCAGGCGGCCGGAGCACGTCCAGATACTCCCGCACCACCGCCGGCAGGCCCACGAACAGGGCGCGCGACATGAGCGCGTGGCCGATCGACACCTCGCTCAGAAACGGCAGTTCGCGAAACAGCATCAGGTTCATCAGGTCGAGATCGTGGCCGGCGTTGATCCCGAGCCTGAGCGACTGGGCGAGGCGCGCGGCGTCGGCGAACGCGACGAACGTGCGCCGCGCCTCCTCGAGGCCGCGCTCGAAGGCGCGGGCGAACGGCTCGGTGTACAGCTCGATGCGGTCGGCGCCGGTCGCAGCCGCCCATCGAATCGGCTCGGGATGGGCGTCGACGAACAGGCTGACCCGTACGCCCCGTGCTTTGAGGCGCGCCACCACGTCGTACAGCTCCGTCATCCGGCCGCCGACCTGCCAGCCGGCCTGGCTGGTGATCTCGCCCGGCCGCACGGGCACGAGCGTGCACTGGTCGGGGCGGATCTCGTCGACCAGATCGAGCAGCTCGGGCCGCGGGTCGCCCTCGATGTTCAGCTCCACGGCCGGCACCCGGTCGCGCAGCGCCCGCGCGATGTCGCGCACGTCGGCCGGCGTGATGTGCCGGCGGTCCGCGCGCGGGTGCACCGTGATGCCGGGCGCGCCGGCCGTCACGCAGGCGTCCACGGCGTCGACGACGCTCGGCGCCGAGCCGCCGCGCGAATTGCGCAGCGTCGCGACCTTGTTCACGTTGACCGACAGCCGGATCACGACAGCTGCTCCCGGACCGCCCCGGCGATTTCCTCCGCCCAGGCCTGAATTTCGTCCTCGCGTTCCCCCTCGATCATCACCCGCAGCAGCGGCTCCGTCCCCGAGTAGCGGATGAGGACGCGGCCGTGTCCGGCGATCCGCGCCTCGACGCGCGCGACGGCGGCGGCCACCGCGGGCACTCCGCGCCAGTCCACCTTCGCGCGAACGGGGACGTTCACCAGCACTTGCGGATACGTGACCAGGTCGGCGGCAAGGTCCGCGAAGGGGCGGCCGGTGCGGGCGATCACGTCCAGCACGTGCAGAGCGGTGCACAGGCCGTCGCCCGTGAAGAGGTACTCGGCGAAGATGATGTGCCCCGACTGCTCGCCGCCCAGCGCCAGCCCACGCTCCCGCATGGCCTCCATGACGTACTTGTCGCCTACCGGACACCGCACGAGGCCGATCCCGAGCGCGGTGAGCCCGAGCTCGAGGCCGATGTTGCTCATCACGGTCGCGACGATGGCGTCGCCGGCGAGCCGCTTGTCGCGCTGGAGCTGCCGCGCGCACATCAGCAGCACGGCGTCGCCGTTCACGACCTGCCCGCGGTGATCGACGAAGATCGCGCGATCGCCGTCGCCGTCGAACGCCACGCCGAGGCGGCACCCGCGCGCCACGACGGTCTCGGCCAGCAGCTCGGGATGCGTGGATCCGCACCGGAGGTTGATGTTGCGGCCATCCGGTCCGTTGCCGATCACGACGGGATCGAGCCCGATCCGGCGGAACAGCTCGGGCGCCAGCGCCGACATCGCGCCGTTGGCGCAGTCGACAGCGATCGGAAACGGGCCGAGCGCGGACGCATCCGGGAAGATCGCGCGCAGGTGGTCGAGATACGTGACGCCGAGGGCCGCCTGGTCCACCGGGGCCGCGTCGCCATCGCGCGGGCGCCACGACGCGTCGGCGACGATCGCCTCCACCTCGCGCTCGACGGCTTCGGTGAACTTCTCACCGCGGCCCGAGAACACCTTGATGCCGTTGTCCTCGAATGGGTTGTGCGACGCGGAGATCACGACACCGGCGTCGAAGCCCTCCGACCGCGTGAGGTAGGCCACGGCGGGCGTCGGCAGCACGCCCGCGCTGGCGACCGCCGCGCCCTGCCCGGCGGCGCCGTGCGCCAGCTCCGCTTCGATCCACCCGCCGGACTCGCGCGTGTCGCGCCCGATCAGGACGCGCGGGCGCCCGCCGCCGGGCAGCGCGCGGACCAGCGCCGCGCCAAGACGTCGGACCGTCTCGTGGTCGAGGGGATACCGGCCCGCGACGCCGCGCACGCCGTCGGTCCCGAACAGCCGCGCCGGCACGTCAGCGGGCCGCATCGATCGGGAGCACCTGGATGGTGACTACGGCGGTGGTCTGCCCGGCCTTCAGCCGCAGGTGGGGATCGGCCAGGCCGATCCGCACCGTGCGCCGCACGGGCGCCGTCGCGCCCTCGACGTCGATCGTCTCGGTCAGGGCACGATCCGCCCGAGACACGACGCTCGCGGGCCCCACGATCTCCACCTGCGCGGGCGCGCTCACGACCTCCCCGAGGCTGTAGCCCTGGGCCGTGTGGCCCTCGATCGACGGCTCCACGGGCACGGTGCGCGTCTCGGTGCGCTCGAAGACGAGATTGACGGAAGACGGCGCCACCTGCACGACCTCGACGCCGTACGGCGTCTGCACCTCGTCGGGCCCGAGATGAAAGAGGCGGCGGCCGGGCCCCGCCTCCTCGAGATCCAGCACGGCGACGAGATCCGCCTGGGACAGCCGCGCGAGCGCGCCCGCCTCGCCGCGCACGCGAACGTCAACGCCGGACGGCGGCTCGTTCTGCAGCTCCAGGCCGGCCGGGAACTGCTGCAGCTCCAGCGACACGCGCAGGCTGCGCTCGACGATCTGCCCGCCCGACACGACCAGCCACAGCAGGACGGCGAGGCCGAGCGACAGCAGCTTGAGCCAGAAGTAGTTGAAGATGCGCATGGGTTAGGTCGCCGTCGCCCGTCGGGCGCGTGCCGGCGCGCCGCGGGGCTGCAGGATCAGCTCGCGCAGCCGCGCGCGCAGGCCATCGGCATCCAGACCGCGACTCGATCTGCCCCTCCACGGCCACCGAGATCCCGCCCGTCTGCTCCGACACCACGATCGCGACCGAGTCGTTCTCCTCGGTCAGGCCGATGGCCGCGCGGTGACGCGATCCGGTTTCCTTGCTGAGTCGCGGGTTGATCGTGAGCGGCAGGAAGCACGCCGCCGCGGCCACGCGGTCCTCCCGCACGATCACCGCGCCGTCGTGCAGCGGCGACGCGGTCTGGAAAATGCTGAGCAGGAGGTCGTACGACAGGACGGCGTCGAGGGGAATGCCGCCCTCGATGTAATTCCGAAGGCCGATCTGCCGCTCGATCGCCACGATCGCGCCGATGCGGCGCGACGACAGCATGCCGGCGGCCACGACGAGCTCCTCGATCGAATCTTCGGCCGCCTCGGCCTTCGCGAAGTACCGGAAGAACGGCGCGCGGCCCAGGTGCGCGAGCGCGCGGCGGATGTCGGACTGGAAGAGCACGATGATCGCGATCACGATGTAACTGGCCACGTTGCGGACGAGCCAGTTCACCGTGCCCAGCTGCGCCCAGCGCGATCCGTAGAACAGGGCGACGAGCACGCTGCCGCCCAGCGCCATCTGCACGGCGCGCGTGCCGCGGATGAGCTTCAGGAGCTCGTAGACGAGGATCCAGACGACGAGGATGTCGACAAAATCCCACCAGCCGAGGGGCGGACGGCGCAGGAGCGCGGCCAGAGCGTTCATGAACGGGACCTAACGCGGAAATCCACTACGCATTGTGGCGTACCAGCTCGGCGACGCGCACGACCTGCACCATCTCGGCCACGGCATGCACGCGCACGATGTGAGCCCCGCCGAGCACGGCGGCCGTCACGGCCGCGGCCGTGCCCCAATCGCGCTCGCGGGGCGGGCGCTGGCCAATCGCCTCGTTCAGGAACGACTTGCGCGAAGGCCCGGCCAGGACGGGCCGATCGAGCGCGGCCGACACCTCGCCCACGCGCGCCAGCACACCATAACTGTGGGCCGCCCGTTTGGCAAACCCGATCCCGGGGTCGAGCACGATGCGGGCCGTCTCGACGCCGGCCGCCGCCGCCGCGGCCATCGAGGCGCGCAGTTCCGCCACGACCTCCTCCACGACGTCGCCGTACTCGGCGTCGGCGTACATCGTGGCGGGGCGCCCCCGCATGTGCATCAGGATCATCGCCGCGCCGGCGCGCGCGGCCACGCCAGCCAGCGCCGGCTCGTACCGCAGGCCGCTCACATCGTTCACGATCGCCGCGCCCTCGCCGATCGCGGCCTCCGCCACCGACGCCTTGTAGGTGTCGACCGAGAGCGGCACGCGCACGCGGCCGGCGAGGCCGCGCAGCACGGGGCGGATCCGCGCGAGCTCCTCCTCGGCGGGCACGGGCGAGGCGCCGGGCCGCGTCGACTCGCCGCCGATGTCGATCAGATCCGCGCCCTCGGCCTCGAGCCGCAGCCCGGCCTCGACGGCCGCGGCAGGATCGCCGGCGAGGTGTCCGCCGGAAAAGGAATCGGGCGTGACGTTGAGGATGCCCATCACGAGCGGGCGCTCGCCAAGCACGAGCGTCCCGCCGTGAGCCAGCGGGACGCGATAAATTGTGCGAGTGGGGTAGATGGTCGCCACCCGGCTAATGCTGACGACTGACGACTAGCGACTGACGACTGACGACTGACGACTACTCCTGCCCGATCGGCGTGTTGAGAGACGGGACGATCGGCGTCCGCTCTTTCTGGCGCGGCCGCCCCTCGTCTTCGCCGGGCGGCGTGGGCGTCGGCGCGTCGCCGGCGCGCTCCGGATCGTCGAGCGGCAGCCCCTTCACGAGGCGTATCACCTGGTCGGCGTCGAGCACCTCGCGCGCGAGCAACTCGTCGGCCATCCGCACGAGCGTCCCCTTGTGATCCTCGAGGAGCACGTGCGACTTCTCGTAGTTGGAGGTGACGAAGCGCTTCACTTCCTGGTCGATCTTGAGCGCCGTGTCCTCGCTGTAGTCCTGGTGCTGCGCGATCTCACGGCCGAGGAAGATCTGCTCTTCCTTCTTGCCGAACGTGAGCGGCCCCATCGCGTCGCTCATGCCCCACTCACACACCATGCGGCGCGCGAGGTCGGTGGCCCGCTCGAGGTCATTGCCGGCCCCGGTCGTGAGGCTGTTCATCGTGATCTCCTCGGCGATGCGGCCGCCGAGCAGGATCGCGATCTGGTCGTTCAGGTAGTCGCGCGAGTAATTGTGCTTCTCGTCGGCCGGCAGCTGCTGCGTGAGCCCCAGCGCCATGCCGCGCGGGATGATCGTCACCTTGTGAATCGGGTCGGCGTTCGGCAGCAGCACCGCGAGCAGGGCGTGCCCCGCCTCGTGGACCGCCGTCACCCGCTTCTCCGCGTCGCTGATGATCATCGAGCGGCGCTCGGATCCCATCAGCACCTTGTCTTTCGCGAACTCGAAATCGTGCATCCGCACGACCTTCTGGTTGTAGCGCGCGGCGTTGAGCGCCGCCTCGTTCACCAGGTTCGCGAGATCGGCGCCCGAGAAGCCGGCCGTGCCCCGCGCCAGCACGCTCACCTGCACATCGTCGGACATCGGGATCTTGCGCGTGTGCACCGCGAGGATGCCCTCGCGGCCCTTCACGTCCGGCCGATTCACCACGATGCGGCGGTCGAAGCGGCCTGGGCGCAGCAGCGCCGGATCGAGCACGTCGGGCCGGTTCGTCGCCGCGACGAGGATGACGCCCTCGTTGGACTCGAAGCCGTCCATCTCGACGAGGAGCTGGTTGAGGGTCTGCTCGCGCTCGTCGTGCCCGCCGCCCAGGCCCGCGCCGCGGTGCCGGCCGACGGCGTCGATCTCGTCGATGAAGACGATGCACGGCGCGTTCTTCTTGCCCTGCTCGAACAGGTCGCGGACGCGGCTGGCGCCCACGCCGACGAACATCTCGACGAAGTCCGAGCCGCTGATCGAGAAGAACGGCACGTTGGCCTCGCCGGCCACGGCGCGCGCCAGCAGGGTCTTCCCCGTTCCCGGGGGGCCCATCAGGAGCACGCCCTTCGGGATGCGCCCGCCGAGCTTCTGGAACTTCTGCGGTTCCTTGAGGAACTCGATGATTTCCTGGAGTTCCTCCTTCGCCTCGTCGACGCCGGCGACGTCCTTGAACGTGACTTTCTTCTGCGCGCTCGACGAGAGCTTCGCCTTGCTCTTGCCGAAGGAGAGCGCCTTGTTGCCGCCGCTCTGCATCTGGCGCATGAAGAAGATCCAGAACCCGACCATCAGCAGGACCGGCGCCCAGGTGTAGAGCAGCGACGCCCAGGGGCTGGCCGTCGGCTCCTTCGCCGTGACGATCACCTTGCGATCGACGAGCTCGTTGCTGAGGCCGTCGTAGGAGGCGGGCACGTAGGTGCGGAAACTCTCGTCCTGGCGCGTCTTGCCGGTCAGATCCTGGCCGGTGATGACCACGCTCTCCACACTGTCGCTGTGCACCCAGTTGATGAACTCGCTGAAGGTCACCGTCCGGTCGTGCTGCTGGAAGCGCGTGGAAAAATTCCACACGAGGATGGCCACCAGAATCAATGCCACCCAGAACACCGCGCTCTTCAGAGTCGAGTTCAAGCCGAGCCTCCTACATGCCTTACTTTGAAGATTAACACGCCTTGCGCGGGGTCCGTCACCCGAAACGCCGCGTCAATTCCGTAACCCGCCACCCAGACGATCCGGTCCGCCGCATCCACGATAATCGGCACCGCGTCGCGCTCGGCTCGGGCCACCTTGCGATCCACAAAGAAGTCCTGCAGCTTCTTGCGCCCGTCGAGCCCCACCGGCCGGAACCGGTCACCCGGCCGCCGGTTGCGCACGACGAGGGGACCTCGGCAGACGTCGAGCCGCACGATGGCGAGCGGCCCCGAGGGCGTGGCCCGCCCAGCCTGCGCCGCGTCCGGCCCGACCTCAGCCGACACGAGCCGGCCGACCTCCGCCAGGTGGACCTCTCCAGGGATAGACAGCGGATATTGGAAAAGGTTCACCCGCGCGTGCGGGCTACCTGTTAAGACGAGGACCGGGCCGATGCGTTCCAGGCGGTGCCCGGGGACGTCGAGCGTGCCCGCCGGACGCTCGAGCAGCGCCAGGGCCGCCTGCACGTGTCCGAACCCCACCGCGCGGCCCCCGGCCTGGTCCCGCATGGCGCGCCACAGGGCCGCCCGGCGCACCGCGACGGGCGCGGCGGCGAGCGTCGCGGCCTCGAACGCGAGGCCGTCGGGCGCCGGGCGCGCGGCGCGGGCCACGAGGTCGTCGGCCGCCGCCTCGATCCAGCGCCCCTCCTCACGGGCGAGATCGGCCTCGTCGGCGAGCACGTCGACAATGCCGGGGTTGAAGCGCGCGAGGAACGGCACGAGCTCCGCGCGGACACGGTTGCGGGGGATCGCCAGGTCGGCGTTCGACTCGTCCTCGACGAACGCGGCGTCGACCTCGGCCAGATACGCGCGCAGCTCGGCGCGCCGGCAGTCGAGGAGCGGGCGGACGATGCAGCCCGCGCGCGGATGCATGGCGGAGAGGCCGCGCACGCCCGCCCCGCGCACGAGGCGCAGCAGGAACGTCTCGGCCTGGTCGTCGCGGGTGTGCCCGAGCGCGACGAGGGCGGCGCCGGTCTCGATCCGCGCGCGCTCGAAGAACTCGTGGCGCGACGTACGCGCCGCGTCCTCGATCGATCGCCGCTCGCGCCGGGCGCGGCCGGCGACGTCGCCGCGATCCGCCACGACGGGCCAGCCCAGGCGCTCGCCGAGGGTCTGGACGAACGCCTCGTCGCGCGCGGCGGTGGGCCGCAGCTGGTGGTTGAAATGCGCGAGCCCGGCGACCGTGAGTTCCCGCGCCGCGTCGAGCTCGCGCAGGAGGAAGGCGAGGGCGACGGAATCAGACCCGCCCGACACCCCCAGCAGCACGCGCGTGCCGGGCGCGGCCAGACCGTGCCGCCGGATGGTCTCGCGGACGCGATCGAGGACGTGCATAAGCTCAGGTGCGCCTGCCTGGCCGAAGCTCGCGCGACGCGCGAGCGAAGGATGGTGCCGGAGGGCGGATTCGAACCGCCGACCCCGCGCTTATGAGACGCGTGCTCTCACCAACTGAGCTACTCCGGCCGGGACGCGAGAACTGTCGATACTAGCACGATCACACGGCGTCGACGATCGCCGCCGCCAGCAGTGGAATCATGATCTCGTGGTGGCCGACGAGCGCGTAGCCGCGGCCCGTGCCCGCGGTCGGGCGCGACACGACGTTGGTCTGCGGGCGGTACAGCCGCACGAAGTCCAGGTTCACCGTGGTCAGGCCGTCGAGCGACCGGCCGGCGTTGCGCGCGAGCGCCACCGCCTTCAGGAACACCTCGGGCAGCACCACCGCCGATCCGCAGTTCAGGTACACCCCGCGCTCGAGCCGCGCGACGTTCGACGCGAAGTACCGGAAGTCGCGCAGGCTGCCCTCGCCGAGCGCCGCCCCCGACGCCGACGGGTGCATGTGAATGATGTCGGTGCCCACGGCGACGTGCACCGTCACCGGGATCTCGAGGCGTCCGGCCGCCGCCAGCACGCTCGCGTCGGCGTGCGGCGGATCCGCCGCGGCGAGATGGCGCGCGACCGCCTGGCCCAGGCCGAGGCCCTGCCCCACGCCGTCGGTGATGATCTGGTTCAGCAACCGGCCGGTCTCCTCCGCCATCCCGAACCGGCCGGGCCCGAGCGACTCGTCCACGTCCTCGGACGTGGACCCGCTCAACGCGATCTCGAAGTCGTGGATCACCGCCGCCCCGTTCACGGCGATCGCCGACACGAACCCGCGCGCCATCAGATCGATGAGCACCGGCGCGAGCCCGGTCTTGATCACGTGCGCGCCCAGGCCCCACACGATCCCGCGATCGGCCTTCCGCGCGGCGGCAATCGCGGCGACGACCGCCTTGAAGTCGGCCGCCGCGAGGATGTCGGGCATCGAGTCCACGAGCGCGCGAATACCGCCGCCCGGCGGCGCCGGCGTCGCGAAGTCCTCGACCCTGGCCTTGCTCGCGCGCGACGCGAGGGGATAGGTCCTGATGGTGGACAGATCGAAGTCGTCGTACGTGAATTTCATCGTCTCAGGCGAGCCGCGAGAGGTAGAGGAACGACGCGATGACCGCCGCGCCCACCGGGAGCAGATAGGCGGACCACACCGCCCAACGCGGCGTCCGCGCCGGGATCGCGACGAGCAGCGCCGCGCTCGCGGCGGCGGCGGTCAGGAGCGCCAGCCCCGAGAACAAGTTGGCCTGATACCAGTTGGCGTCGCTCGCCCGCGTGATCGAGGTCCGGAACCCGTAGACGCCGTTGGGCGGCACCAGCTTCAGAATCAGGGGAACGCTGATGAGCGCGAAGATCACGCACGTGGCGATCAGGCGCGCCCGCAGCCGCTCGAGCGGCATCGCCGCCCGGGACGGACGGAAGTCGTCCGGGCGCGGCGCGAACGGCACGGGCGTGACGCGGAGCACCGCCCGCAGCGCCAGCATCACCACGCAGACGATCGCGACAATCGCCAGCTCCGGGATCGGGAGCGCGTTCATCGGTCAACCCTGCCGGTGCCGCAGATCTGGAATGTGGCGGAATCGCAGGACGTCCAGAATGGACGCGTCGGCCATGAACCGCTTCCACTCGTCCCACGCCTGCCGATGGCGCTGCGATTCGAGACCGACGGCCAGCGGAACGAACAGGATGCCCAACCAAATCGCCGCCACGACGCCGAGCGGAAGCTCCATCATCATCGTCGTCAGGCTCAGGCCGCGCGTGGAGACGGCGACCATCGCCGCGCTCGACAGGAGCGCCGCGATCCCGCTCAGCAGGAACCACCGGAATCGGAGCCCCGTCCGCCGCCAGAGAATCCAGCTGCCCAGCGCGATCTGAATCGAGAGCAGGCTCCAGAACAGGATGGAGCCGGCTGGCTGAGGCGCCCAATCCTGGAGCGCCACGATTGCGAGTCCGCCGATCAGTCCGTACTTTGCCCCTGCCATGCCGTCCACCCCGCCTCACAGCGCGCCGGGGAGGTCCCGCACGCTATCGAGGACCTTGTGGGCCCCCGCGAACCGGCAGCGTCGCGTCAGCCAAGACGGTATCACGATGCACCGGACCCCGGCGCCGGTGGCCGCGATGAGCCCTCGCTCCGAGTCCTCGACGGCGACGCAGGCCTCGGCGGGCACGCCGGCCCGCTCGACGGCGCGCAGGTAGGGATCCGGTGCCGGCTTGCTGCGCGCGTAGTCGCCGTTCGCGAGGACGAAGTCGAAATACTTCAGGAGGCCCGTCGCGCGGTGGATCACCTCGAAATGCTCGGGCCGGCAGCTCGTGACGATGCCCATCACGTACCGGCCGTGCAGGGCGTCGAGGACTTCCGGGATCCCCGGCACGACGCGCGGCGCTTCAGCCAGCCGTGCGGCGTACAGCGCGTTGCGCTCGGCCTTCAGGGCCTCGATGCGGTCCGCGGGCACGCCGCGCGCCTCGAGCAGATGCCAGGCGCCGCGGCCGTTCACGAGAAAGTGCTCCACGTACAGGTCCTGGGTGAGCTCGAAGCCGGCCGATCGCACGGTGTCCCGCGTCGCCTCGAAATAGAGGTGCTCGGTCTCGACCAGCACGCCGTCGTTGTCCCAGAGGATGGCCCTGGTCGTGGTCATACCGGTGCGGTGATGCGATAGCGCGCGTGCCGGGCGCCGCCGAGCGAGGCCGGCGCGGTGAACTCCTCGACGAGCACGCCGCCATTCGCCTCGATGACCCGCCGCGACGCGATGTTCTCCGGTTTCGTCGTGATCTCGACGTAGCGCAGGCCGGCGCTCTTCACGTCGGCCAGCATCTCACTCAGGGCCCGCGTCGCATAGCCCCTCCCGCGCTTCCAGGGCACGACGGCGTAGCCGATGTGCCCGAGGCACGTCGGCGGCAGCGCTTCCGTGCCCCGCCGCCAGCGGAAGCCGACGCTGCCGCAGAACTCGCCGTCCCAGATCCATTTCACGTAGCCGGGCAGCCGCGGCACCGTCGTGCCGTCGGGCAAGGCGATCGGCGCGCCCGCCGCCTCGACGTCGACGAGCGATCGCAGGAACGCGTCCGGATCCGACGCGATGCGCGCGAGCTCCTCGCGCGCCGCCGCCTCGCCGCGCAGATTGTCGGGCGACCAGCCCCGCTCGAGCGCCGCGACATAACTCGGAAGATGTTCGGAAGTCGGCCAGACCAGCACCACGGTCATCAGCTCCCAGCCCCCTGGAGCGTCAGCTCCCAGCCCCCTGAAGCGTCAGCTCCCAGCACCTCAGAGAACCAACATCGCATCCCCATAACTGTAAAACCGATAGCTTTGGGAAACCGCCTCTCGGTACGCGTCGAGCACCCGCTCGCGCCCGCCGAAGGCCGACACCAGCATCAGCAGCGACGAACAGGGCAGATGGAAGTTCGTCAGCAGGCCGCCGACCGTCTGAAACTCGAATCCCGGCGAGATGAAGAGATCCGTCGCGCCCGACCCGGCCACCAACCGGCCGCCGTGCGCCCTCGCCACCGCCTCCAGCGTTCTCGTCGTCGTCGTGCCGACCGCGACGACGCGCCGGCCCTCGTCGAGGGCGGCATTCACCGCCGCCGCGGCCTCCGGGCTGACCTCATAGCGCTCCGCCTCGAGCCGATGATCCTCGACGCGCTCGACCCGCACGGGCTGGAACGTCCCGTAGCCCACGTGAAGCGTGACCCGCGCTGTCGCGATCCCGCGTTCGCCGAGCGCCGCCAGCAACGCCGGCGTGAGGTGCAGGCCGGCCGTCGGCGCCGCCACCGATCCGCGCGCGCGCGCGAACACCGTCTGATAGCGCTCCCGATCTTCGGCGCGATCGGGCCGTTTGATGTAGGGCGGCAGCGGGACGTGACCAATCGCGTCCACCGCCTGTTCGACCCGCGTCCCGTCGTCGGTCCAGAGGCGGATGGAGCGGCGGCCGTGAAAGTGCCGGTCCAGGACCTCGCCGTGCAGCACGGCGACGCCGCCGGCGGCCTCGCGGCTGAACCGGACGCGCGCCCCGGGCTTGAGCTTCTGCCCGGGGTGCATCAACGCCTCCCAGGTCTCCTCCGCCGGCCCCACGGCCGACAGCCGCGCCACGAGCAGGCACTCCACGCCACCGCCGCTCGGCTCGCGCCGCCCGAGCAGGCGCGCCGGGAACACGCGCGTGTCGTTGACGACCAGCAGGTCGCCGGGCCGGAGGAGCGACGGCAGATCGGCGATGCGGCGGTGGACGACCGCGCCCGTGACCCGATCGAGCGCGAGCAGCCGCGCGGACGCGCGGTCCGCCGGCGCCTCCTGGGCAATCAGTTCGGGCGGGAGCTCAAAAAAAAAGTCGCGGACATCCATGTCCGCGACTCATGTTATCGGAAGGTCGTGCCGGGGTTCAGTGCACGAGCAGCGTCGGCTCGCCCCAGGACGTGAGGTCCTCGTCCATCTCCGCGCGCCAGTCCTCTTCGAGGATGCTCCACAGGGCCTGGTCGAGGTACTCGCCGTTCTTGAGGAACGAACGCCGCAGCACGCATTCCTGGACGGCGCCCAGCTTGCGAAGCGCGCCGTTGCCGCGGCCGTTGCGGACCGCCGCGCGCGCCTCGAGGCGGTTCACCCCGAGCGTGTCGAACGCGAACTCGACGCGCCAGTTCGGCGCCGTCGAGGAACGCGCCCGTGCCCCAGGTACTCCGAGGCGAGGGCGAAACCCCACTCGGCGGTCTCGAACACGAGGTCGAGCGCGCGAATCTGGAAGATCCCGATCGCCCGATTCCGACCCCTTGGGCACGACGGCGAAGCAGACGTACTGACCGGCCGTGCGCTGGCGGTGCGTCCAGGCGATGAACTTCTCGAAGCCCTCGACCGTCGCCGGCGGCGGCGAGATGAAGCGCGTCACCTGCTCGGTCGTCAGCGCGGCGAACAGCGCCGGCGCATCGCTCGTCCGCAGTTCCCGCAGCGTCACCATCCGGCCCACCAGCGTCGGCAGCCGGTCGCGCCACGAAGTCGGAGCACGCTCGCTCGTTCGGACTTCGGCGGGAACCATGGTCTCAGTCGCCTCGACTTCGGTGGAGTACGGCATCTTCTCCATTACCGGCCTCCCTTCTTGCTGGAAGCCGCAACCGAGCTGATGACGTTCCCGACCGTGCCTACGGCGTTCCTTGCCGTGCCCCAGATGATGTTGTCACCATCCCAGGTGCCCCAGATGATGTTGTCGCCACCCCAGGTGCCCCAGATGATGTTGTCGCCACCCCAGGTGCCCCAGATGATGTTGTCGCCCCAGGTGCCCCAGATGATGTTGTCGCCCCAGGTGCCCCAGATGATGTTGTCGTTGCCGAAGGTGCCCCAGACGACGTTGTCATCGCCCCAGGTGCCCCAGACGATGTTGTCGCCCTCGCCCCAGGTGCCCCAGATGATGTTGTCGCCCTCGCCCCAGGTGCCCCAGATGATGTTGTCGTCGCCCCAGGTGCCCCAGACGATGTTGTCGTCGAAGCCCCAGCCGGCACCAATCATGTGCGCCATCGAAACGGCGCCCTTGATGTTGTCGACGCTGATGATCGCGCCGTTGGCCGTCGAGGTGCCCCAGACGATGTTGTCGTTGAAGAAGGTGCCCCAGACGATGTTATCGCCGCCCCAGGTGCCCCAGACGATGTTGTCGCCGTTACCCCAGGTGCCCCAGACGATGTTGTCGTCGAAGCGCTGGCCGAGGACGCGGTCCGGCGGCAGCAGCGCGCCCCAGACCGCCGAGGTGCCCCAGACGATGTTGTCGTCGAAGATGGTGCCCCAGACGATGTTGTCGCCGCCCCAGGAACCCTTCACCGGGCCGCGCTTGTAGAGCCGCGCCGCGCTGCCCTTGAGCGAGCGCGCCGAGGTGCCCCACACGATGTTGTCGCCGCCCCAGCTGCTGCGAGCGTGGCGGCCGGTCTGCTTCGGCGAGCCGCCCAGCGCGATCCGGTCGCGCGAGCTGCCCCAGACGATGTTGGTGCCCCAGACGATGTTGGTCGAGAACAGGCGCGAATTGCGGTCGAGCACCGAGCCCGTCAGCACCGCGTCGCCCCAGATCAGGTGCTGCGACCAGCTGCTGTCGCCGCCGGTGTAAAGCCACTGCGATCCGGGCCTGGCGTCGGTGTTGATGCCGCCGCCCAGCGTGATCGCGCCGAGGCCGTTCACTTCGCCGGCGCCCTCCGCCAGTTCGTCGTTGTCGATCGCCGTCTTGCCGGCCGTCAGCGTCGTCGCGCTGAACTCGAGCAGCGCCTTGACCGTGTTGGGCGTCAGATCCTGGCGCAGATTGGCGCGGTTGTGCGCCTCGACCGCGAGGGCGACGACGCCGCTCGTGACGCCCGCCGACATGCTGGCGCCCTGCAGCCAGAGGAGGCCGTTCTCACAGCGCGTGTTCGAATCGGCGCACAGCGCGCCGGTGCCCTCGGACACGACGAAGTGCCCGGGCGCCACGACGTCCGGCTTGGCGAAGCCGTCGAACCAGGTCGGGCCTCGGCCGCTGTAAGAGGCCACGAAGTCATCGCCGCGAGCGGCGGTCTCCGAGGTGGTCCAGTTGTAGCCGCCGAGCCGCGTGCCGAACGTGCTCGCGCCCACCGTGATGGCCGACGGCGCGTTGCCGGGCGACGTCACGCTGGCGGAGTAGGCCGGGCTGTCGACCGCGGCCGCGCCGGCCGGGCCGTACGGGTTGCCGGCCGCGTCGGACTGAATGCCGTTGTTGCCGGCCGAGACGACGACGTAGAGGCCCGACTGCGTGGCGCGCTGCACGGCCGCGACGAGCGGGTCGAGCACGGCCGGCGCGTAGATCTCGTGGCCCAGCGACACGTTCACGACCTGCACGCCCAGGCGCTTCTGGTTGCGCGTGACGAAGTCGAGCGCGCTAATCACGTCGCTTGTGGAGCCCGCGCCGTTGGCGTCGAGCACCTTCAGGCCGACGAAGCGGACCGACGGCGCCACGCCGACCACCCCGCCGTCGGGGAGGGTCAGGCTGCTGCCAATCAGGCCCGCCACGTGCGTGCCGTGGCCGTAGTCGTCATAGGGCGTCGCCGAGACGCCGCCCTTGGTGAAATCGTAGAACGCGGAGATGCGGGGGCCGAGGTCCGAGGTCGGCGCGATGCCGGAATCAAGGACCGCGACGCCAACGCCGAGGCCCGTGACGTCTCCCGCCACCGGGGCCTTATTGAGGCCGAGCGTCTGGCGGAGGATCGAGGTGGGCGCCGCAGCCGACCAGGTCGGGCCACTCGTCGCCGTGACGCTCTTCTTGCTGGCGTTCGAGGACGCCTGCACAGCGGCGCCCGCATACACCTGCGCGTCAGCCGAGATGTACTGGACATCGGGGCTGCCGGCGAGCGCGACAATCGAGTTATTGGAAAGCTCAACGGCAATCGCGTCCACCGACGTAAAGGTGGCCTTGACCTTGCCGCCGTTGTTCAGGATGGTCTGCCCCAGCGCGTTGCGGCTGCCAGGCTTGACGGTGACGATCACCTTCTGCTTCTGGTTGCCGGCCCCGTTGGCGATGCCCTGCTGCACGGCCCGGTCGAGCTTGGGCTGCTCCTGCGCCGATGCCGGCGCGAGCGACAGGGCGACCAGCGCGGTGGCCGCGAGGATTGTGCCGAGAGCTTTACGGAGGGGCATCATCGAAGGGAAGGTTTGCAAAGTGTCGGCCAGCTTCGGCCGTCTCCTGGAAATATCGGACAAGAGCCGTCCACGCAGGAGGTTAACGGAATGCTTGGTACGGCTGATGACTCCATATGACAACGTGGTCATGTCGAAGAATACCACACGGCCAGCCGAAGTCCAGCCAAATATTCGAATAAATACTAATGATTTATGCGATTAATGGTCGAATGTCCTACTGTAGGACACATGTACCTCAATCGAACATAAAAAGCCTTCAAATCCCCCATCTGACCAGGACTGATCCGACCGTGAATCCCGCGCCGACCGACGCCAGCAGCACCAGATCCCCCTTTTTCAGGCGTCCCTGGCTGCGGGCGTCGTTCAGCGCCAACGGAATGGTCGCGGCCGTGGTGTTCCCAAAGCGATCGATATTGATGATCACCTGGCGGTCTTCGAGGCCGAGCCGCTGGGCCGCCGACTCGATGATTCGGCGATTGGCCTGGTGCGAGACGAACAGGTCGACGTCGGCCGGCGTCAGGTGATTCCGCTCGAGCACCCGGCGCGCGATTTCCTCGGTCTTCCGGACGGCGAACTTGAACACGGTCTGGCCGTCCTGCTTCACGAAGTGGAGCCGGTCGGCCACGGTCTGGGCTGACGCGGGCCGCAGGCTGCCGCCCGCCGGCATGCACAGCGCCGGCCCGCCCGAGCCGTCGATCTCGTGCTCGAAATCGAGAATCGCGCCCTCCCCGTCCCGCGCCGGCGACAGCACCACCGCGCCAGCCCCGTCGCCGAAGAGCACGCAGGTCTTGCGGTCCGTGTAGTCGATGATGCTCGACATCACGTCCGCGCCGACGACCAGCGCGTGCTCGACCGAGCCGCCGGCCACCATCTGGCAGCCGGCGGTCAGGGCGTACGTGAACGCCGAGCACGCCGCGCTCACGTCGAAGCCCCAGGCGTGGTGCGCGCCGATCTTGTTCTGCAGCAGGCACGCCGTGCTGGGGAACATCATGTCCGGCGTCACGGTGCCCACGACAATGAAGCCGATGTCCTCCGGCGTCAGCCCGGCCTGCGCGATCGCCGCGAGCGCGGCCTCCGTCGCCAGGTCGGACGTCGCCACGCCGGGCTCCACGACGTGCCGCTCGCGGATGCCGGTGCGCTGCAGGATCCACTCGTCGTTGGTCTCGACCAGCTTCTCGAGGTCCTTGTTCGTGAGCAGCTTCGGCGGCACGTAGGTGGCCAGCGCCCGAATGGCCACCGGGCGCCCGCCGCACCGCGTTCCCTGTTTTGCGTCGCTTACCACAGCCGTGAATCCCTCCGTGGGGCGTCCAGCCCGAAATATGCGTACGCCCGCGGCGTCGCCATGCGACCGCGCGGGGTGCGATCGAGGAAGCCGACCTGGATCAGGTACGGCTCGTAGATGTCCTCGATCGCGTCCTTCTCCTCGGAAATCGCTGCCGAGAGGCTCGCCACGCCGACCGGCCCGCCCCCGAACTTGTCGATGATCGTGCGGAGCAGCTTCCGATCGATGTCGTCGAACCCGTGCTCGTCCACCTCGAGGAGCTTGAGCGCGGCGATGGCCACGTCGTACGTCACGGTGCCGTCGGCGCGCACCTGCGCGAAGTCGCGGACCCGCCGCAGCAGCCGGTTCGCGATCCGGGGCGTCCCGCGCGCGCGCCGCGCGAGCTCGGCGGCCGCCGCCTCGTCGATCGGCACCGCGAGGATCCGCGCCGATCGCCGGACGATTTCCTCGAGATCGCCCGCCTCGTAGAACTCCAGGCGATGGACGATACCGAATCGCGCGCGCAGCGGCGAGGTGAGGAGCCCCGCGCGGGTCGTCGCGCCGATGAGGGTGAACTTCTGGAGCGGCACCTTCACCGACCGGGCGCTCGGCCCCTGGCCGATCATGATGTCGAGCTCGTAGTCCTCCATCGCCGGATAGAGGATCTCCTCGATCACGGGCGCCATGCGGTGGATTTCGTCGATGAAGAGCACGTCGTGCTCGGCGAGGTTGGTGAGGATGGCGGCGAGGTCGCCCGGCTTTTCGAGCACCGGACCGGACGTCGCGCGCACGGCGGCGCCCATCTCGTTGCCGATGACGTAGGCGAGCGTGGTCTTGCCGAGTCCGGGCGGGCCGTACAGCAGCACGTGGTCGAGGGCCTCGGCGCGCTGGCGCGCGGCGGCGATCGACACCTGCAGGTTCTCGCGTACGCGGTCCTGCCCGATGTACTCGTCGAGCACGCGCGGGCGCAGACCCGCTTCGTACTGCGCGTCCTCCTCGACGCGCGCGGCGGTCACGAGTCGCGGATCGGTCATTTCGCCAGTTCTCGGAGCGCGTGCTTCAGGATGCGCTCAAACCCGGCGTCGTCGTTTCCCGAAGCCGCGGCGCCGCCCGCGGGCTTCAGCGCGGCGTCGACGGCCCGCTCGGCGAGCGGCCGATGATACCCCAGGTTGATCAGCGCGGAGAGCACCTCGTCGCGCACGCGCGGCGGCGGCGCCGCGCCGCCCGCGGCCGGCGGCGCGCGCTTCGGCAGCCGATCCTTCAACTCCAGCACCATGCGCTCCGAGGTCTTCTTGCCCACGCCGGGAATGGCCGTGAGCCGCGCGACGTCGGCCATCTCCACGGCCCGCACCAGCTCCTCCGGCTCGATGCCCGAGAGCACGGCGAGCGCGAGCTTCGGGCCGATGCCGCTCACGGCGATCATCTTCTCGAAGAGCTCCTGCTCGAGGGCGGAGCCGAAGCCGTACAGCGTGAGCGCGTCCTCGCGCACGTGCGTGTGGATGCGCAGCGACACCGGCGCGCCGGGCTCGCCCAGGCCGTAGAAGGTCGAGAACGGGACGAACACCTCGTAGCCGACGCCCTGCACGTCGACGATCAGCCGGTTGGGATGCTTCTCGAAGAGCGTGCCCGAGAGATGTGCGATCACGGCTCAACGCGCGGGGCGATAGTGCCGCCAGCTCGTCGCCGCGCGCCCCGTCGCCGGCACCGGCGCCTCGACGCCCCTCGGCGCCTGCGAGTGCGCGTGGCAGATCGCCACGGCGAGGGCGTCCGCCGCGTCGTGCGGCGTGGGCGGCGCGTCGAGCCCGAGCACCAGCTGCACCATCCGGGCGACCTGATGCTTCTCGGCGCGCCCGTAGCCAACCACCGCGCGCTTGATCTCGGCCGGCGTGTACTCGGCGACCGGCAGGCCCGCCTCCACGACGGCGAGCATCGCCACGCCGCGCGCGTGGCCCAGCTTGAGCGCGCTGCGGACGTTCGTCGCGACGAACACGTTCTCGATCGCGGCGCAGTCGGGGCGCCACCGCGCGATGAGCGCCTCGAGGTGGCTGTGAATCACGAGCAGCTTGTCGGGAAAGGACGCGCGGGGCGGGGTGGCGATGGCGCCGCAGACCAGCAGGCGATGGCGCGACCCGTGGCTCTCCACGCAGCCGTAGCCGGTGCGCTGGGAGCCGGGGTCGATGCCGAAGATCTTCACGCGAGGGAGGCCTCGATCTCCTTTTCCTCGATGTTGAAGTTCGACCACACGTGCTGGACGTCGTCCTGCTCGTCGAGCGCCTCCATCAGCTTGATCATCTGCTGCGCCGGCTTCCCCTCGAGCTTCACGTAGTTCTGCGGAACCATCGAGATCTCGGCCGCGTCGGGCTCGATCCCGAGGCCCTTGACGGCCTCGAGCACCGCCTGGAACGCGTCGGGCGGCGAGAGCACTTCCCAATTGTCCTCGTCGTCGCGCAGGTCGTCGGCGCCCGCGTCGAGCACCGCCGCCATCAGCGCGTCCTCCTGCGCCTTCGACTTGGCGATGACGATGTATCCGAGCTTCGAGAACATCCAGGCGACCGCGTTGGTCTCCGCGAGGTTGCCGTTGTGCTTGGTCAGGATGTGGCGAATCTCCCCGACCGATCGATTCCTGTTGTCCGTGAGCATGTCGATGATGAGGGCGGCGCCGCCCGGGCCGTACGCCTCGTACTGAATTTCGTCGTACGACACGCCCGGCTCCTCACCCGTGCCGCGGCGGATCGCCCGCTTGATGTTGTCGGCGGGCATGTTCTGCGCCTTGGCGTCGTTGATGATCGTGCGCAGCCGCGGGTTCATGTCGGGATCGCCCCCGCCGGCACGCGCCGCGACGGTGAGCTCCTTGATGAGCCGCGTGAAGACCCTGCCGCGCTTGGCGTCGGCAGCGCCCTTCTTGTGCTTGATCGACGCCCACTTGGAATGGCCGGACATATCGGAATTACCCCCAGAAACAGGCCGGAAACAGGACTGAAAATGTTACCACAGGGGACCGTTACGTCCGCCGGGCCAGCAGGATCCAGACATCGGCCCGCTCATCCCAGGGGCGGCCGTCGTAATCGCCGAGCACGGCCTCGACGGCGAAGCCCGCCCGCCGCAATCGGGCGGTCAGGGCCCGCACGGTCAGGGTCCGGAACGTCAGCTCGAAGCAATGCTCGGTCGTGCGCGATCCGCGCCGCTCCACATACCGCTGCTCGAACGTCGTCCGCCGGCGCCGGACGTCCTGGCGGACCGACTCGATGAGCGTGAGGTGGCGCCCGCCGGCGGCGCGGCCGCGGAGCTGCACTTTGTTGCGGTACTCGCGCCAGTTCGGCACATCGGGCACCAGGTCGATGCCGAACGTGCCGCCCCGGCGGAGCACGCGCGCCACCGAGGCGAGCACGGCGGCCAGATCGCGGTCGCTGAGGATGGACTGCAGGATGCCGTAGGGGGCAAGGACCATCGCGAAGCGCGCGGCCTCGAACGGGAGCGCGCGAATGTCACCGCGCACGAAGCGGGGCGCCGCCGTCCGCGGACGCCGGCCGCGCCGCTGCGCGCGGTCGAGCATCGGCTGCGAGCGATCGATCGCGGCCAGGTCGACGCCGGCCCGCGCGAGCGGCCACGAGACCCGTCCCGTGCCGCACCCCAGCTCGAGCACCGGTCCGTCCGCCCGCGCCGCGACGCGGCGCCAGAACGGGACGTCGCGCCGCCCGAGCGTGCGCGCATTCTCCCAGTCGTAGAACGGCGCATAGGCGTCCCAGCCCTCGGTGCCGTCTCTGGAGGGGTTAGGGGATAGGGGTTGGGGATTAGCGGGATCACGCCTGACACGAGTTCGGCTGGACATCGTGATTCTGCTAAGCCCTAAGCCCTAAGCCCTACAGGATTGCTAATCAGACACCGCCAGCTCGCCCGGCACGATCGGCCGGGTGCGCGGCAGGCGGCCGAGCCGCGCGAGGTTGCCGACGAAGGCGAGGATGCCGATGAAGATCGCGAGCTTGACCGCGGCGCCGGTCCGCGTCTCGGGCAGGAACTTCCAGAGGAACCAGAGCACCGGCTGCGCCCAGCAGACCGCCCACACCGATCCGTAGAAGTACCGCCGCTCGGTGCCTTCGCCCTTCGTGGACGCCTTCACGCGCGGCAGCTGGCCGATCGCGCCGAGCAGCCAGAACGTCCCCGCGATCGGGAAGTACGCCACCTGATAGATCTGCTTGAGGCGCCAGTCGCCGGTCGCGATCGCCCACACGAGGCCGGCGATGTTCAGCACCGCGAACGTCACCACCTCGCTCCAGGCCATCGTGTAGCAGACGCGGCGGTAGAGCGGATTCGGCCGGTCCTCGGTGAACCGGATGATGTAGGGCGCCGGCTCGGAGCCCGGCAGCCGGCCGCGCAGGCCGGCGATCGCCGTACCCACGAGCACCAGACCGAGCCAGGTGGCCATGCGCGCATCGAATCCGCGCTCGAACAGATCGAACGTGAGCGGCCCCGGCGCGATGAAGAACACGAAGATCCAGATGGGCCAGTGGTTGAATCGGTAATAAAGCTTGTTGCGCGTGCGGATCTTGCGCTGCGACGCGTACTCGACGGGGATCGCGGCCACGGGTTACGCAGTATACCGCGACTGAAATGCGTGGAGTGCGATGCCGACCGCCATGGCCACGTTCAGCGAGTCGGCCTCGGGGCGCACGGGAATGCGCACGCGCAGATCGGCCGCGCGCGCCAGCTCGGCCGAGAGGCCGTCGCCCTCCGCGCCCGCGGCGAGCGCCAGCCGCTCCGGACGCCCGCGCGCGGTCGCCGCCAGGAGATCCTCCGCCGGCTCGCGCGGCGTGAGCGCCGCAATCGTGAAGCCACGCGCGCGCAGCCGCTCGACCGCGTCGGGCCACGCGGGCAGGCGGGCGAACGGGACGCGCAGCGCCGCGCCCATCGACGTCCGGATCGCCTTGCGATAGAGCGGATCGGCGCACGCGCGATCGATGAGGACGGCGTCGGCGCCGAGCGCCAGCGCATTGCGGAAGATGGCGCCCACATTGTCCGCGTTGCCGACGCCTTCGATCAGCGACGACCGTGCGGGAGGTCTCGAGGACGTCCGCCGCGTCGGCGCCGGGTCCGCGCTCGCCGAGCGCGAGGCAGCCGCGATGAATGTGATAGCCGGTGATGCCCCGGAATTCCTCGGGCGTGCCGACCAGCACCGGCGTGCCGGCCGGCAGCCGGTCGAGCGCGCCGTCGAGGCTCGCGCGCGCCGTCTCGCTCACGAGCACCGACCGCACCACCCAGCGGCCGTCTTCGATCAGCCGGCGCACGACGAGCCGCCCCTCGGCGACGAACAGCCCGCGCGTCCGCAGCAGCTCGCCGTCGGAGACGATCCGGTAGTCCGCCACGCGCGGGTCGTCGGAGCCGGCGATGCGATCGATCGTCATCAGTACTGCCTGAACGTCAGGTTGACGCGGCCCGCGAATTCGAGAGCCGCCGGCGCGGTGCCCGGAACGATCTTCGTCACGCCGTGGTACCGCAGCCGCGCGGGGCCGCCGAACACGAACGCGTCGCCCGATGCGAGCCCGATGGCTTCGACCGGATCGCGCCGCCGCACGCCGCCGAAGAGAAATCGCGCCGTGTCGCCGATCGAGATCGACACGACCGGCGCCCCCGAAGCGAGCGAGGCCTCGCTCTCGTCCTTGTCCTGGTGCAGCCCCATCCGCCCGTCGGCGCCGTACAGATTCATGATGCAGACGTCGGGATCGAGATCCATGCCCGCCGCGCGCGCCGCGGCGCGGGCGGCCGCGCGGAATTCGTCGGGCAGCGGCGGCGCCGGGCGATCGTCGTAATCAGCGCGCGTCGGCTCGTAGCGATACAGCCGGCCGTTCCAGTGGCGCCCGAGGCAGAGCATGCGGACGTGCATCTTCCCGCCCCCGCGGACGGTCGGCACGTAGGCCGGCGTGTCGCCGTCCGCGAGCGCGAGGCAGCGGGCGACGATGGCCCGCTGCGCATCGAGATCGAGCCACCCGCGGAGGTGCACGGCGCCCGGCGCGATCGTCACGGGACCGGCCTCCGCGAACAAACCGTCCATCGGCCGTACGTTACCATCTGCCGAAGATGAAACGGCTGGCGATCGCCGCCGCGCTGATCACGCTGCTCGCGCGCACGGCGTCGGCGCACCCCGTGCCGTTCAGCTATGTCGACGTGCACGTGGACCGCGGCGCCGTGCACGCCACGATCGTCGCGCACATGTTCGACATCGCGCACGAGCTCGCGCTCGAGCCGCCCGAGCGCCTCCTGCAGCCCGCCGAAGCGCGCCGGGCCGCGGACGCGATCTCGCGGCTTCTCTCGCCGCGCCTCACGCTCCTCGTCGGCGGGCAGGCCATCCACGCGCCGTGGTCCGCGCCGGAGATTCTCCAGGACCGGCAGTCGCTGCAGTTCACGGCGATGTACCCCGTCGGGAATCCGGGCGCGCTCACCCTCGACGCCCGCCTGTTCCCCTACGACCCCAATCATCAGACGTTCCTCAACATCTACGAGGGCGGCGCGCTCGCGACGCAGGCGATCCTCGACGCGAACCACCCGACGCTCGAATACTTCACGGACTCGCCGCGTGGCGCGGCGGCGGTGGTCGCGCGGTTCCTCCCCGACGGCATCCGACACATCGTGCTCGGTCCCGATCACCTGGTGTTCCTGATCGGCCTCATGCTGCTCGGCGGATCCCTTCGCCGCTTCGCGCTCGTTGTAACGGCGTTCACCGCGGCGAACACGGTGACGCTCGCGCTGGCGGCCCTGAATCTCGTGACACCGTCGCCGCGCGTGATCGAGCCCGCCATCGCGCTCGGCATCGTGTACGTCGGCGTGGACAACCTGCTCGTGCGGGGCGGCCGCGACATGCGCGCGTGGATTGCCGGCGCGTTCGGCGTCATCCACGGCTTCGGCTATGCGAGCGTCGTGGGCGGGCTGAACCTGTCGGCGGGCGCGCTCGGCTGGTCCATCGCCTCGCTCGCCCTGGGCGTCGAAACCGGCCAGCTCCTCGTCGTGGCCGTGGTGGCGGCCGCGGTCGGCGCGGTCCGATCGCGGAGCGAGATCGCCGGCCGGCGCCTCGCGGTCGCCGGGTCGGTCGTCGTGGTCGTCGCCGGGAGTTTCTGGTTCGTCGAACGCGTGTTCTTCACCTAGGGAGGCCGTGGTCAAAGTCGTCACGGCCTGCGAGGCACAGAGCATTGGGCCACAGAGACACGGAGACACCGAGAAGACCCTGGAATTCTCTGTGTCTCCGCGTCTCTGTGGTTGCTTCCTCCGGGTCTCGCAGCCCGGGGGCCCTTCTGCCATGGGCTGCTCGGCGTGCGGTACACTGAACGAGTGACGAAGCCGACCACCGCACGCCCCGGCCGTAACGAACCGTGCGCGTGCGGTTCCGGACGCAAGTACAAGCACTGCTGCCTCGCGAAGGATGAAGCCAAGGCCGCCGCCGCGCGGGCGAAAGCCGCCGCGAAGTCGCCGGCCCCGGAGGCCCCTGAGGGCGCTGAAGCTTCCGACGCGCCGGCGCCCGGTCGAACCCGCGCTCCCAAGCACCAGACCGAACAGCCCTGGAAGTCCGCGACCACCCGCGGCTTCGTCCAGCGCGCTCGCACACCCCGCAAGGTCGGCGGCGGCTAGCGGCGCGGCCGCTTCGTGGTCTTCGCCGTCGGCGTCGCGCTCCACGGATCCTCGGGCCAGGGATGCCGCGGATAGCGCCCGCGTAGTTCCTTCCGCACCTCCGGATACGTCCGCTCCCAGAAGCTCTTGAGATCGCGCGTCACCTGCACGGGCCGCCCGTTCGGCGCCAGCAGGGAGAACACGACCGGCTCGCGCCTTCGCCCGATTCGCGGTGTCTCGGCCAACCCGAAGACCTCCTGCAACTTCACCGATGCCCCGACGGAGCCGTCGGCCGCGTAGTCGAGCCGCGTCGATCGGCCACTCGGCACAATCAGGGTCTCGGGCGCTTCGCGATCCAGCGCGTGCCGATCCGCCGGCGACAGCGCGTGACCGATCTGGACATCCTTCAAGGCGCGCGCGTCGGCCGCGGCCGCGCGAGCGAGCGCGTCGATGCCGGCATCGAGTCCGGCGAACCGCAGGCGCCTGAGCAGCTGCTCGTCCGCCTCCGTCGGCCCTCGCCGCAGCCACGCCTCCGCCAGCAACGCCGCCGCCTGCTCCCGATCGAGCGGCGCGGGCCGTTCCACCAGGACGAGCGCGTCGTACCGGTCGATGCGCGTCGCGGTGACGATGCCGCGCGACTCGTCGAACCGGTGCTCGACGCTCGACCGGTTCGGCTCGAGCCACTCCGGCTCGACGCGGCTCGCGATCCGCACGCGCGCGTCAGGCTCGTCGGCGCGCGTCGACGCCTGCACGTCCACCGCGACGAGAAAAGTACCGTCCCGCACGCCGCTGTCGTTCGCAACGACCGCGCCGGCGCCCGAGGCCAGACGCACGCGCGGCGATCCCGGCTCGCGGCGCGCGGCGACGCGGTCGGGATAGCCGACGAGCACGGCCTGCCGGAAGGCCTCGTCGCCCATCGCCGCCGCCGGCGTGCCGCCGACGACGCCGGCCGCGATGCGCTCGAACTCGCGAGCGATGCCCGCCACGTGCGGCGGCGCCGCCGGCCAGTCGTCGAGCGCGGAGAGCAGATCGGAGGACGTCGACGCCCGGCGGGGCGCGAGAAAGTGCCGCTCCGACAGCAGCGCGCATGCGCGCGCCATCGGCCGCGCGCCGCCGGCGGCCACGAGCATGCGCGCCAGCCTCGGGCTGAGGGGAAACCGGTGAATCTGCCGGCCGAGAGGGGTCAGGCGCCCGCCGTCGATGGCGCCGAGCCGCTCGAGCAGCGACAACGCGCGATCGAGCGCGTCGCCCGGCGGGGCCTCGAACCACTCGAACGCGCGCGGGTCGCCGCCCCACGCGATGACGTCGAGGGCGACCGGCGACAAATCGACGCGCTGGATGTCCGGCTCACGATGCGGCCGCAGACGATCGAGACGGTCCCACAAGCGAATCGCCGCGCCGGGCCGCTCGCGGCCCGCGCGCCCTGCGCGCTGATCGGCCGCATCGGCGGTCACGCGTTCAACGTCGAGGCTGTCAATGCCCCGATCGGCGTCGTACCGCGCCACTTTCTGCAGACCGGTGTCCACGACCGCGGTCACGCCGGGCACGGTGACCGATGTCTCCGCGATGTTCGTCGCGAGGATGACGCGGCGGCGGCCGTCAGGCGCCGCGCGGAGCGCGCGATCCTGCTCGTCGGCGTCGAGCGACCCGTGGAGCGGCAGCACGTCGACGTCGCCGCCGACGCGCCCCGCCACGGCAGCCATCGCGCGCCGGATCTCGCCGGCGCCCGGCAGGAAGCCGAGAACGCTGCCGGGCGTGCGGGCCATGACGCCCGCGATCGCCGTCTCGATCGGCGTTCCCGCCTCGTAGGTGACCTCGAGCGGATGCGTCCGGCCGGGGACGGCGATCACCGGGCAGCCGCCGAGGAACGCGGAGACCGGCGCGGCGTCGAGCGTCGCCGACATCACGACGAGCCGGAGGTCGTCGCGCGCGCGCCACGCCTGCCGCGCCAGCGCGATCGCGAGATCCGCGTGGACGCTGCGCTCGTGGAACTCGTCGATGACCACGGTCTGGAACTCGGAGAGCAGGGGATCGCGCTGCAGGCGGGCCGTCAGAATCCCTTCGGTCACGACCAGCAGCCGCGTCGCCGCGCCGAACCGACGCTCGAAGCGGATCTGCCAGCCGACCTCCGCGCCCGGCGTCCAACCCCGCTCATCCGCGATCCGCCGAGCGATCGCGCGGGCGGCGGCGCGCCGCGGCTGCAGGAGGATCACCGGTCCGTCGGCGGCCAGCGCCGGCGGCACACGCGTGGTCTTGCCCGCGCCGGGTTCGGCGGTGAGGACGAGGGCGCGGTGCTGCCGGACGGCGCCGACGATCGCCGGCAGGTGGTCGTCGATCGGAAGGTTAGACAGGCCGGGCGTCAAGCGTGGCGAGAATGCGCAGGAGGCTTTCCTCGACCGTCTCGCGATCGCTCCGCACGATCACCTCGGGCCGGGTCGGCGGTTCGTAGGGATCGGACACGCCCGTGAAGTGCGGCAGCTCGCCGGCGAGCGCTTTCTTGTAGAGGCCCTTCACGTCGCGCGCCGCGAGCGCCTCGAGATCGGCGCTCACGAACACCTCGAGGAAGCGGACGCCGTCGCCTTCGGCCAGCTTGCGGACCTCGGCGCGGGTGGCCTCGTACGGTGAGATCGCGGACACGATCACGGTGACGCCGTTGCGCGCGAGCAGACGCGCCACGTAGCCGATGCGGAGGATGTTCGTGTCGCGGTCCTCCTTCGAGAAGCCGAGGCCCTTGGACAGATGCGTGCGCACCTCGTCGCCATCCAGCACCTCGAGGCGCCGCGTCCCGCGGATGCGGCCGGTCAGCGCTTCGGCGAGCGTGGACTTGCCGGCGCCGGACATCCCGGTCAGCCAGACGATGGTGCCCGCGTCAGTCGTCATGGAGGTTTCTGGGCGATTCATCGCGAACGGACTCCGCCTTGCCCGTGACCGGGTTCAGGACGAGGTGAATTCCGCACTCGCTCTTGGCCTGGCCCCGCCAGCGCCCCGCGCGCGGGTCCTCGCCGGGCGCGACGGGCCCCGTGCAGGGCCAGCAGCCGATGCTCGGATAGTGCGCGTCGTGCAGCGGATTGTAGGGCACGTCCCGCTCCCGCACGTACGCCCACACATCGTCGGACGTCCATTCGACGAGCGGATTGATCTTGTGGATCGCGTGCGACGCGTTCCACTCGAGTTCTGGCGCGTCCGCGCGATCCGGAGACTGATCCCGGCGAATCGCGGTGACCCAGCCGTTGAAGCCCGCGAGCGCGCGCTTGAGCGGCTCCACCTTCCGGAGCCGGCAGCATTCGTCCGGCTCGCGCGTCCAGAGCGCCGGGCCGTGGGCCGCGGCCTGCTCGTCGACCGTCTGCACCGGGGTGATTGCGCGAATCGTGAGGCCGTAACGGGCCTCCAGCTGTTTCCACAGATCGTAGGTCTCGGGGAACAGCAGGCCGGTGTCGAGCGTGAAGACATCGATCGGCAGCGATCGCGACGCGATGGCGTCGATGATCACGCAGCCTTCGGCGCCGAAGCCGGTGCCGAACGTCACGGTCCCGTATTCCTGCACGGCCCAGGCGAGGCGATCGCCCAGGCGCTCGCCGCGATTCACGCCGTCACTCCCACCGGGCAGCTGACCCCTGTTCCCCCCAGCCCGCAGTAGCCGCCGGGGTTCTTGGCCAGATACTGCTGGTGGTAGTCCTCGGCGTAGTAGAACTCGCCGGCCGGCAGGATCTCGGTCGTGATCCGTCCGTGCCCCGCAGCCGTGAGCTTCTTCTGATACTCGTCGCGCGTGCGCTCGGCCGCCGCGCGCTGCGCCTCGTCGGCCGTGTAGATGCCCGACCGGTACTGCGTGCCGACGTCGTTTCCCTGGCGCATGCCCTGCGTCGGATTGTGGCTCTCCCAGAAGATCTTCAGCAGCTCGTCGTAGCTGACGGCCTTCGGGTCGTACACGACCAGCACCGCCTCGGTGTGCCCAGTCATGCCGGAGCAGACCTCGCGGTACGTCGGGTTCGGTGTGTGCCCGGCCACATAACCGACCGCGGTCGAGTACACGCCCGGCACGCTCCAGAACGCCTTCTCGGCGCCCCAGAAGCAGCCCATCGCGAAGACGGCACGCGCGAGTCCCTCGGGAAACGGCGCGGCGAGGCGATGGCCGTTCACGAAGTGGGCCTCGGGCACGGGCATGCGTGTCTCGCGTCCCGGCAACGCGTCGGCGGCGCCAGGAATTGTCGTCGGCTTGCCAAACATTTTTTAGTCTCTCGCGGGGCCCCACCCCCGCTCGTTGCCGTCGCTTACGCTCCGGATCTTGATGGCCAGGTCCGGAGTGAAATTCGTTTCGACTCTATTCCGGTGTGAAGGTCATCGCGACACCGTTCATGCAGTACCGCTCGCCGGTCGGCCGCGGGCCGTCCGGGAACACGTGCCCCAGATGGCCGCCGCACTTCGAGCAGAGGACCTCGACTCGGCGCATGCCGTAGCTCGAGTCGACGCTCGTGTCGACCGCGCCTTCAATCGGCTGCCAGAAGCTGGGCCAGCCGGTGCCGCTGTCGAACTTCGTGTCGGACGTGAACAGCGGCTGTCCGCACCCGGCGCAGGAGAACACGCCCGTGCCCTTTTCGTGGTTGAGGGGGCTGCTGCCGCGATGCTCCGTGCCGTGCTCGCGCAGGACCTGGAACTGTTCCGGCGTGAGCTTCCGCCGCCACTCCTCTTCGGACGCCCGCGCCGCGCCCTGGGGTTCGCTCTTCATGTCCGCCATCCCTTTAATTGTAGTCGGGGGCTTGACTTCGAGTTCTTAAGTACTAAATAATTAGTATATGAGACGCGCGCACGCCACGCTCACGACCCAGGAGCTCGCCATCATGAAGATCGTCTGGCGCTGCGGTACCGCTACCGTCCGCGACGTCTACGAGGCCCTCCTCGAGACCCGGCGTATCGCCTACACCACGGTGATGACAATGATGAACATCCTCGAGACCAAGGGGTACCTCAAGAAGGACAAACACGACCGCGCGTACGTGTACCGCCCCGCCAAGCCCGAGCGCGTCATCGTCGGCGGCATGGTGCGGGAGTTCGTCAACCGCGTGTTCGATGGCGCCACCAGTCCCCTGCTCGTCCATCTCGTGAACGACAGCCGCCTCTCCGAGAAGGAGCGCCGCGAGCTCCTCAAGCTCATCAAGCAGGCCGGCGAGTCCGGGGAGAGCCCGTCATGAACGGCGCCATGCTGCCCTGGATCGCCGTGTGGTGCGGCCAGATCGCCCTGCTGGTCACGATCGCCGCCGCTGCCGCCGCGGCCCTCCGCCTCAGGATAGCCGCGATCCGCTACCCGTTCTGGCAGGCGGTGGTCGCCGCCTGTCTCCTGCTGCCGGTCGTGCCGGTGTTCATCGCCGCGCCGACCGGTACCGGCATCGTCGGGCCGTCCGCCCCCGCGCTCGCCGCACCGGCGTCGATCGTCGTCGCCACCGCGGCCGCCCAGCCGTCGTTCTCCCGGATCGCGCTTGCGATCCTCGTCGGAGGCGCACTGCTGCGGACGGTCTGGCTTGTCCTCGGATTCCTGCAGCTGCACGCGCTCGGCCGCCACGGCGATGCCGGCGAAGTGGATGCGTTCGCGGACTTGCGCGCCGCAATCGCGCCTCATGCGGACATTCGCTGGAATGACCGGATCGCGCAGCCCGCGACGTTCGGCGCCCGGCACCCGGTCGTACTGCTGCCGGCGCGGCTGCGCGAGCTGCCGCCCGCCGCGCAGCGTGCCGTCGTGGCGCACGAGCTCGTGCACGTGGCCCGCCGCGACTGGCTCTGGCTTCCGGTGGAGGAGGCGGTGCGCACGGCGTTCTGGTTCCACCCCTTCGTACGGTGGGCGCTGGCGCAGATTCACCTGGGACGCGAGCAGCTCGTGGACGCGCGCGTCGTCCGGCACACGGGCGTCCGCGACGCCTACATGGCGGCGCTGCTGCACTTCGCCGATTCGCCTGCCGGGCGCGCGCCGGCCATTCCGTTCATTCGCCCGCGTCACCTGGCGGCCCGCCTGCGCGCGCTCGCCAAGGAGGAAGTCATGTCGATCCGGAAGGCCGCAATCCTCAGCGTCCTGTCGTCAGCGGTTGTCGCCGCCGGCGCGTGGTCGCTCACGCAGATGCTGCCGCTGCCCCTGCTCGCCGCCCAGGTCGGCGCGGCGACCGTCAACGAGACGGGGCCCCTGAAGCGCGCGACCACCGTCGTCAACGCGGAATATCCCGCTGAGGCGCGAGGCCTGGGCATTCTCGCCGACGTCAGCGTGGGCGTGACCGTCGCGCCGTCCGGCGAGGTGATCGAGACCAAAGCAGTCTCCTGGGGCTACCACGTCTCCGGCGATGACAGCCAGGCACGTGACGCCTTCCTCGCGGCGGAGCCGATCAACAAGAGGTTCGTGGCCGTCGCGGAGCAGGCTGCCAGACAGTGGCGCTTCGATGCCGGAGCGTCGGAGTGGAAGACGGGCATCCGGTTCGAGTTCCGGGCGCTCGGGCAGCATGAGGAGGTGACGGTGTCATCGCCCAACGCCGTGCCGCCGCCGGCGCCGGCTCCCGGCGAACCGCTTCGGGTCGGCGGAGGCATCAAGGCGCCCCGCGTCCTGACGCGGACGAAACCGTACTACACGCAGGAGGCGCTAAAAGCGCGCGTCGAAGGCACCGTGATTCTGGAAGTCACCGTCGACCACGAGGGGCACGTCTCGAACGCCAAGGTGCTGCGCTCGATCCCGATGCTCGATCAGGCGGCGATCGACACCGTGCGCGAATGGACGTTCGAACCGACGCTCCTGAACGGGGCGCCGGTCGACGTGTCGATGGTCGTGACGCTGAACTTTACGCTGTCTTGAGCAGCGACAACTTCGGCGCCTTCCCGGACGCCTCGACGCGGCCCTTGACGTAGGCGCCGTCGGCGAAGCTCACCGCCGGCGCCGAGAGCTCGCCCTCGACACGGCCGGTCGCCGACACCGAGATCGCGGAGGCCGCCACCAGCTTGCCCGTCGCCTCGCCGCCGATCGCGATCCGGTCGGCGGTGAGGTCTGCGGTCACGCGCCCGCCCTCCGACACCGTCAATTCGTGTCCGCTCACGTCTACGGACCCATCCACCTGGCCCGCGATGATCAGGGGTTCCTGGGCCGAAATTTCGCCTTTGATCCGAATCGAGGGTCCAATCTGCGATGCATTCATGGGCTGGCTCCTTAAAGGTCTGGCTACGCGCCCTCGCAAACGGCGTACCTGGTCTCGGGCTGCCACTGGCCGACAGGATACCCCTGGCCGCCTCCCCCCGTGTCGACAAGTTGGTCAGTCCGATTACAAAGTTGATCGCCGACGCGTAGTTCGGCTCAGTCGGACCGCAGCGTCGCGAACGGATCGAGATCGGGCAACGCGAATCGCCACAGCCCACACGACGAGTCAGCCCCAGGGTCGCGACGGCCAGCGCCGACAGGCCCAAAAGGACCGGATCGCGCGGGTTCACGCGATACAAGAGCGGAGCCCCACGATCTCTGCGTCAGAACGATCACGCCGAGTCCGGCCACGGCTCCGAGCGCGACGTACCGGCCCACGCGCCCCGCGGCAAGGCCGACGACGCCCGCGCGCGTCGAGCCCAACGCGAGCCGCAGGGCGATTTCCTTGACCCCGCCGGATACGACGAGGCGCGTCACGCCCAGCACGCCGGTCGCCGCAATCAACGCCGCGACGGCGGCGAACACGACGAGGAGCTAGCGCCTGCAGCCGCCGATCGGCCGCCACGGCGTCGAGCCTGATCCGCCAGCGGCTGGATTTCGGCGACGCTCAGTCCGGAGTCGACAGCGGCCAGCGCGGATCTGAATGGCGCCAACGGCGCGACAATCGGCGGCTCCGCGGTGCGAATCACCAGCCACGCGGCCGACGTGGTGCCGTCGGCTCTCCAGGGAATGTAGATGGTGGGCTTGACGGCATCAGTCAGGCCGTCGTACTTCACGTCGTCCACGACGCCGACCACGATCGCCGAGCCCCCAGCACCGACCTCGACGCGCCGACCGACGGCGCCGGTCTTCGAAGCCCGAGGCGCGACGCCGCGAGACGGCTGAGAATGATCCGCGCTGCTGTCGCACCGCGGCGTCCACGATCCGTGAAGCTTCGGCCCTCGCGCACACTGACGCTGAGAACACTCAGGGCATCCGGATCGATCCTGTTGAGAATGGCGCTGATGCTGGCGCGCTCGCCAGCCGCGTCGGCAAGCACTGACGCTAGCCGCCCGTGCAGGCGCGGGACAACGGAAGGCAGGACACACGGGCGACACCGGCCACACCGGGCGTTTCGGAAGTCGCACGCATGGCGGCGGCGCTGGCTCGTTCGTCCGCGTCCGAGGTGACGCGGGGCATGGAGACACTGAGAGTGTCTTCGCTCCGGAAGCCGAGCGGGACCTGGACGGCGTGCAGATAGCTGAACGACGAGCAAGCACAGCACCCGAGGTCAGCACGGCAGATCGCCGCGATCTGCGCGACGATGATCGCGGCCTGCCATCCGCGAATCCGCAGCGAGTCGCGCCGGCTGGGCGCCGGCGAGGAGACCGCCGGCGCCCCGTAGCTTCCGTGGCGACGAGCCGCCCGCCGGCTGCGACCGCGATCGTCAGCACCCGGAAGATCACAGCCAGCCGCTCGCCACCGCGTCAGGCAGCACTGTCGTCGGGGTCGGTCGGTGAGAAGCGTGAATGCGCCGATGCGCAGGTCGGCGCCGCCGGTCAGTCGCGCGGAGCGCTATGGCTCCCGCCAGCGCGACGGCCATGCCGAGCCCCGTCGCCAACACGTGATCATGAAGCCAACGTCAGCCATAAGGCCTGCGAGGAGCCGCCCCGGCGACGCGCCGAGTGCTGTCTGAATCGCGAACTGCCGCCGGCGCCCGTAAACGCGCGCGAGCACGAGGAGCGCCGCGCTCGCGCCGGCCATCAGCACCAGCAGGATGACGCCGACGTCGATCATCCGGGCTGCCCTGGCCAGGTTCGGATCCGTGCGGGCATCGAGGAGCGGCGCCACCTCGTAGCGCAGCGACTCGCAGCTGCTTCGGCGTCACACCAGGCCCTGCGCGAGCAGCGAACGACGTCGAGATCCGCCGCAGCTCGTCTCGAGCCTGACTCGTGGTTTCGGGCGACCGGAGCCGGCCGATGACCCCGACGAACGTTCATGCGTGCGCTCGTGAAATAGGTGGTCGGATCATGCCCGCCGGGGGAACGCGAGAGGCGCCATCATAATCGGCGCCCACGCGTCGATGTCGCCGATGCCGTCACGGAGACCGACGAACCCCGTGGCATCACGCCGATGATCGAGAGCGGCCGACCGGCGACGACAATCGTTTCGTCCAGGCAACGCGCCGGGGCGCCGAACGCTCGCCTGCACCATGCATCGCTCACCACCACCACGGCGTCGCGAAGCGGCGCCTCGTTTTCCGACGGCAGGAACCAACGCCCCGCCGCCGGATGGACGTCAACCACGTCCGCGTAGTTCGTCGTGACAGCGGCAAACCGGGAGAAGATCGGCCCGGAAGCAGTCGGCACGGTGCTCGGGAAGTACGTGGCGCCCGCGTAGGCTGCGTACGTACGCCGGCGAGAGGGCCTCGACCTGGGGATACGACCACGCCGGATAATATTGCCCCCGCATGGTTCGAGCCGCCTCCACGAGCGGTCGAGCATCGACGGCGGGAATGTGAACGGTCAGCACGGCGTCCACGCCCGCCACAAGAAGGGCCGACGCGGCCGTCGCGACCGCCAGCATCGCCGTAATGCTGCCGGCGAAGCGCCACTCGCGTCGAAGCTGCCTCAGTTCGTACATCATGCTCCCCTCAGCGCCGCAGCAGCGCACACGGATCGACCCGAACCGCACGGCGAAACGGCAGCGCGCACGCGAGGACGCCTCCGGCGACGACGGCCAGCGATGCACCGAGATATGTCGGCCAATCGGTCGCACTGACGGCAAAGAGCAGCGGACCGAGCGTTCGAGATGCCGCCCACGCGACGGCAATGCCCACGGCGAGTCCGGCGGCGATCATCCGCAGAACGTTCGCGAGGATCAGACGGGCAAGATGCGCGTGGTGGGCTCCGAGGGCCTTGCGGATCCCAATCTCCACCAGCCGCGTGCTGACGGTCCATGACACGACGCCATAGATGCCGAGTATCGTAAACGCGAACGTCGTGGTGCCAAACGCTATCGCGATCACGAGGAGTAGTTTGTTCGAGCCCCGGCCGCCAATCGTACGATCGACAAGGTCACGCATTGGGGCAATCTCGTTGAACTCCGCCTCAGGCGCGAGCGCCGCGATCGCCGATTTGGCACTCGGCACGACGGCCATCGGATCACCGCTCGTTCGCAGCAGGAACTTCATCGACGTGCGTGGCGAGAGCCAATCCGACGGCCGATCGCCATCTTCGATGTACATGGCAGGCTCATCGACAAAATCGAGTGAGAACATGCGGACGTTTCCGACAACCCCGACAACCGTCCACGACCCGCCGCTCACGGGCCGCATATCCTCTGGCCGTCTAGACGCACGGCCCGTGGAACGATCGGGCTCAAGGATATCGAGCTGACGTCCGAGCGGACGGCGATCCGGCCATAGACGGTCGGCGAGCGCACGGCTGACGACGACACGCCGCGCCGGCGAGTCGTCGTATCTGTCGAGCCCCAGCCCGTCGACTTGCCGGATGCCCGCAGTTTCGAAGTAGCCGGCGCCGACCACCCAGATGCCCGCCAAGCCCGCAGCGGCCGGTGGCGACCCGCTCGGCACCACGAATCGAGGACTCCACTGTGTCCATCGAATTGGGACGCCGTCACTCTTCGATGCGGCCGTCACTCCGGGGAGCTGACGGAGGCGACCGACGACGGCGTCGCTCCAATCGCGGAGTTGTTGTCGTTCACTGCCGACCGTCTCCGGAGGACGCACGTCCATGAGGAGCAGGCGATCCGCGTCGAATCCCCAGTCGGCACGAGTCAAGCCGACGAAGCTTCGGACCAGGAGTCCGGCAACGACAACCAATGGGAGCGCAATAGCGACTTGGACGAACGCAAAGAAGTTGCGCGCGCGCGAGTGACGGGCTCCAGCCGTCGTCTGGAATCCGGCTGTCAGCAGCGGCGACACGTCGCGCCTCGACGCCGACCATGCGGGCCAGAGGCCAGAGACCAGCGCGGTGCCGACTGTCACGATTGCGGTGAATGCGAGCGTTCGTCCGTCGAGCCGAGCCGATTGCAATCGTGGAATATCCACGAGTGCGAGGCGATTGACGCCCTGAAGGATGGCCTGGGCGAGCACGAGCCCAACGGTGCCGGCGACGATCGACAACACGAACGCCTCCATCAGGAGCTGCCGCAGGAGCCGTCCGCGTGACGCCCCGGTGGCCGCTCGAACCGCGAGCTCATATTCGCGATCCGCCGCCCGGGCCAGATAGAGTTGACCGACATTCACACATGCCATCAGCAGCACAAGACCCACCGCCGCCAGCAAGGTCCACAGTGCGCGCTCGTACTCGCCAATGACGATCTGGCGCAGAGGGAAGACGCCCGCCACCGTCCGGTTGTTCGTGTCCGGATACGCCAGCGCGAGACGCCGGTTGATCCGATCGAGATCCCGTGTGGCGTCCGCCACCGAGACGCCCGCTTTCAACCTGCCGACGGCGTGGAAGACCGCGTCGCCGCGCTGATCGCTCGTCCGTAGACCGCATGGCGTCGGCCGCCACAGGCGGACATCGGTGTCCGGGAAGAAGAAACCGGCCGGCATCACGCCGACGACTTCGTGCACGCGACCCTCGATGCGAAGGGTGCGGCCCAGGACGTCCGGCGTCTGCCGCAGTGCGAGCGCCAGAATGCGTCACTGACAATCACGACCGCGCGGCCACCGGAGCGGCCCTCGTCAGCGGTGAAATTGCGGCCGACCGCCGGCGTCACACCAAGAACGGGCAGCACCGACGGACCGATACACGCCGCCATGATTCAATCGGACGCGTCCAATCCCACGGACACTGGGCCAGCATCGATGAACCGCGCCATGTCCTCGAACGCGGTCGAGTCGCGACGCCAGTCCTCCAAATCAACGCCGCTAATACCGCGAGTCACGCCGGCATCCGCGGATCCCCAGATGAACGTCAGGCGGCCGGCATCCCGATAGGGAAACGGCGCGAGGAGTACGGCGTTCGTGAAACTGAAGATGGCGCTCGTCGTTCCGATGCCGAGGGCAAGAGACACGACGACAAGCGCGGTCCACAGCGGAGCACGGCGGGAAAGGCGCAGCACGTAGTGAAGATCATTCATACAAGAGGAGATGCTAGCCAGAATCATTAGACCATTTCAGGCGAATAGACAAATGCCGGGCCCAATCTTGTCTACCAGGGCGGTCGGGCGCTCCGCAAGGGCCAACTGGCGCCTTGCTGATGGGCCCGTAGCGCGCTCTACACGCTCGATGTCGGCATCAGGGTGGCCACCCCTGACACCCGCCTGCGCGGTTCACTATAATTCGACGCGGAAGGAGCATCCCTCATGCGTCGAACCCTCGTCGTCTGCTGCCTGGCCCTGTGCGCCGGTGCGTTTAGCCTCGCCGCCCCGGCCTCGGCCCAGCTGGGCGCGCGCCCGACCGAAGACTGGATCCGCACCCTCGACAACCCCGACCGCATCGCGGGACTCAAAGTCCGCGAGGTCATCGCCAAGCTCGGCCTCAAGCCCGGCGACAAAGTCGCCGACATCGGCGCCGGCACGGGCGTCTTCACGATCCCGCTCGCGCAGACCGTCAAGCCCGGCATGGTCTACGCCGTCGAAGTGGACGAAGGCCTCGTGAACCACATCGCCGAGACCGCTGAGGAGCAGGGCATGCGCAACGTGACCGCCATCTACGGCGACTACGGCGATCCCCTGCTGCCCGAGCAGGTCGACGTCGCGCTCATCGCCGACGTCCTGCACCACATCGAGAAGCGCGCGGAGTACCTCAAGACGCTGGCGGGCTACATCAAGCCCGGCGGCCGCGTCGCGATCGTCGAGTTCATCCCCGAGAAGGGCGGCCACCGCAACGAACCCTCGCTGCAGGTCAGCCAGGCGACGGCGACGGGCTGGATGGCCGACGCCGGGTTCAAGCCGGTCGAGGAAGTGCCGATGTTCGACGACAAGTGGTTCGTGATCTTCGGGAAGCAGTAGGGGAGGACCGTGATGAAACGTGTGATCGCGCTCGTCGGGCTCGTCGCCGTGGCCGCCGTGGCCCTCGCCGCCCAGCAGCAGCTCTCGCCGGCGGCCCTCAACGCCACGCAGATCCAGCAGGTGAAGGCCAACCTCTATGTCATCACCGGGTCCGATCCCACCGTTCGTGGGGCGTTCAGTGGGGGCAACACGGGCGTGTTCGTCACCGGCGCGGGCGTCGTCGTCGTCGACACGAAGCTCGCCGGCTGGGGCCAGGTCATTCTCGACCGCATCCGGACGGTCACCGACAAGCCGATCATCCGGATTATCAACACCCACACGCACGGGGACCACACCGGCAGCAACAGCTTCTTCGCGCCGACCGTCGACATCGTCGCCCAGGCGAACACCAAGGCGAACATGGAGAAGATGGACGCGTTCAAGGGCGAGAACGCGAAGTTCCTGCCGAAGGAGACGTTCACCGACTCGCTGACGCTCGGCAGCGGCGCCGATCGGATGGAGCTCTTCTACTTCGGCCGCGGCCACACCAGCGGCGACGCGATGATCTACTACCCGTCGCTGCGGGTGCTCCAGACCGGCGATCTGTTCGCGTGGAAGGACGCGCCGCTCTACGACCGCGCCAACGGCGGCAGCGGCGTGGACGAGCCGCAGACACTCGCCAAGGCGCTCGCGCGCGTGACGGACTTCGACGTCGTGATTCCGGGCCACAGCCCGCTGATGCAGCGCAGCGACCTCGAGCAGTACCAGCGCTACACGGCCGACCTGCTCGCGCAGACGCGCGCGGCGAAGGCGGCGGGGAAGACGGCCGAGCAGGCCGCGGCCGGCATCGACCTGGCGTCGAAGTATCCGGGCTACAAGTCGGATCGGGTGGCGGCGGCCGTGCAGGCGATCTACGCCGAGCTCGACGGGCAGTAGAACAGGGCCCGACCTACTCCGGCAGCGTTTGCTGCCAGCGGCGCATCCCGCGCAGCCAGCGATCGGGATCGGTGGCCTTGCGCTTCACGTACTCGGCGACTTCCGGATGCGGCAGGATGAGGAACCGCTCGTCCGCCAGGCCGGCGACGACCGCGTCGGCCACCGCGTCCGGCTCGATGGCCGAGTCGCCGAGCATGGCCAAGGCCTTCGCCGGCGCGCCCTCGAGCATCGCCGTCCGCACGCCCTGGGGGCAAAGGCAGCTCACCCCGATGCCGCGGTCGCCGTAGGTGATCGCCAGCCACTCGGCGAACGCCACCGCGGCGTGCTTCGTCACGGCGTAGGGCGCCGCGCCGATCTGCGTCAGCAGGCCCGCCGCCGACGCCGTATGTAGCAGGTATCCGCGACCAGCGGCGAGCATCGACGGCAGCACGGCGCGCGCGCCGTACACGTGAGCCATCACGTTGATCCGCCAGGTGCGCTCCCAGTCGTCATTCGACTCGCCGATCCCGCCGCGCCCGCTGACGCCGGCGTTCGAGCACAACAGGTCGACCCGGCCGTACGCGTCCAGCGTCGCGCGCACGAGGCGCTGCACGTCGGCCTCGACCGACACGTCCGCGATCGCCGCGGTGCCGCCGATCTCGCGCGCGACCTCGTGGGCGCTCTCGGCCCGGTCGGCGACGACGACGGCGCGCGCGCCTTCACGGGCGAACCGCCGGCACAGCGCGCGGCCGATGCCGCTGGCGCCGCCGGTCACGATGATGACGGCATCTCGAGGCTGCATCCGGTGTCTCCTCTCACGGGTGAGGATACAAAAAAAGCCCGGCGTCGCGAATGCGACGTCGGGCTTCGAGCGAATAATGCCGGCAGCGACCTACTCTCCCGTGCAGTTTCCCACACAGTACCATCGGCGGTAACAGGCTTAACTTCCGTGTTCGGAATGGGAACGGGTGTGACCCTGCTCCTATGACCACCGGCAAACTTGGTGCCTGGGGTCCCGACTTCGCTCGCTGGCGCGAGCTACGTCGAGGCAAGCCTATATGCGCTTGTCTCGCCGAAGCGCCGTGAGGCGCGAAGGCGGATCGTCCCAGACAATGTCAAAGAGCCAACTGAATATCCTGCAAACGGCAGTTTTTCCCGACGCACACGTGTCGCAGCGTTTCTGTATGCATTGAAAAAATATGGTCAAGCCTCACGGCTGATTAGTATCGGTAAGCTCAACGTGTCGCCACGCTTACACACCCGACCTATTACCTGGTCATCTTCCAGGAGCCTTTAGGAGCCTAACGGCTCGGGAGATCTCATCTTGTGGAGGGTTTCACGCTTAGATGCTTTCAGCGTTTCTCCCTTCCGAACGTAGCTACCCGGCGCTGCCGCTGGCGCGACAACCGGTACACTAGAGGTCCGTCCAACCCGGTCCTCTCGTACTAAGGTCAGACCCACGCAAATCTCCTGCGCCCATGGCAGATAGAGACCGAACTGTCTCGCGACGTTCTAAACCCAGCTCACGTACCGCTTTAACCGGCGAACAGCCGGACCCTTGGAACCTGCTACAGCTCCAGGATGCGATGAGCCGACATCGAGGTGCCAAACCCTTGCGTCGATGTGAACTCTTGGCAAGGATCAGCCTGTTATCCCCGGCGTACCTTTTATCCGTTGAGCGATGGCCCTTCCACGCGGAACCACCGGATCACTAAAGCCTGGTTTCCCACCTGCTCGTCTTGTAGGACTCGCAGTCAAGCTCGCTTATGCTTTTGCACTCTCTGGCTGGTTTCCAAACAGCCTGAGCGAACCTTCGCGCGCCTCCGTTACTCTTTAGGAGGCGACCGCCCCAGTCAAACTACCCACCTAGCAGTGTCCCTGTTCTGGATAACAGAACGAGGTTAGAACGCCGGAGTGTTAAGGGTGGTATCTCACCGTTGACTCCCCCAAGCCCAAGAGCCTGGGTTCAAAGTCTCCCACCTATCCTGCGCATAACACGCCAGCATTCACTACTAGGATGTAGTAAAGGTGCACGGGGTCTTTTCGTCTAGCCACGGGCAACCGGCGTCTTCACCGGTACCACAAATTCGCAGTGCCCCTCGTTGAGACAGCGCCCAGATCATTACGCCATTCGTGCAGGTCGGAACTTACCCGACAAGGAATTTCGCTACCTTAGGACCGTTATAGTTACGGCCGCCGTTTACCGGGGCTTCAGCTCGAAGCTTCGCCTTGCGGCTGACCTCTCCCTTTAACCTTCCGGCACCGGGCAGGCGTCAGGCCATATACGTCGTATTCGACTTCGCATAGCCCTGTGTTTTTAGTAAACAGTTGCCTGGGCCTCTTTATTGCAACTCCTTCACGCTTCGACGGGCGAACCGTCTAACGCTACTGGAGCACCCCTTCTTCCGAAGTTACGGGGCGAGTTTGCCGAGTTCCTAAACGAGGGTTCTCACTCGCGCCTGAGGATTTTCTCCTCGACTACCTGTGTCGGTTTACGGTACGGGTACCCAACAGACTCCTTAGAGGATTTTCTCGGCAGCGTGGTGTCAGCGACTTTGCGAGCCTTGCGGCTCTCGCCATGACCCCTCAGGATAATGACCCACCGGATTTGCCTGGCAGATCTCCCTACAGGTCTGAACCTACACGTCCAATCGTAGGCTCGCCTAACCTCCTGCGTCTCCCCATCGTGATAACGTCTATTAGGTAGTTCTGGAATATTAACCAGATATCCATCCGCTACGCCTTTCGGCCTCGCGTTAGGACCCGACTAACCCTGAGCGGACGAACCTTCCTCAGGAAACCTTAGTCTTACGGCGGAGAGGATTCTCACCTCTCTTATCGCTACTTATGCCGGCAGGGTCACTTCTCACCACTCCACCAGTTCTTACGATCTGGCTTCACGGCTGTGAGAACGCTCCTCTACCAATATGCAGACCCGCAGGTCCGCGTCTATTCTATGGCTTCGGTCTTGTGCTTAAGCCCCGTTGGATTGTCGGCCCGGAGCCGCTTGACCAGTGAGCTATTACGCTTTCTTTAAAGGATGGCTGCTTCTAAGCCAACCTCCTGGTTGTCTGGGCGTCTCCAGATCCTTTCCCACTTAGCACAAAGTTTGGGACCTTAGCCGATAGTCTGGGCTGTTTCCCTTTCGACGATGAAGCTTAGCCCCCACCGTCTCACTCCCGGGATACGAGTCGTTGGCATTCGCAGTTTGATTGGATTCAGTAAGCTGGTAAGCCCCCTAGTCCATTCAGTTCTCTACCACCAACGCCGACCTCCCGAGGCTGCCCCTAAAGGCATTTCGAGGA
>CAWBXO010000004.1:1227500-1516991 GCA_963792785.1 uncultured Acidobacteriota bacterium
ACCCGCACAACGGTGCCCGTGATCGGGCTGCCCCCGGCGCTCGCGGGGCTGACGATCGGGCTGATCACCGACATCCATCGCAGCCAGTGGGTGTCCGCCGACCAGATCGTGCACGCCGCCGCCACGCTCGCGGCCGAGCGCGCCGACCTGATCGTCCTCGGTGGCGACTACGTCACCTGGGGCGATCGCCGCTACGTCGAGCCCGCGGCCGAAGCGCTCCAGGGGCTCAGCGCCCCGCTCGGCGTGTTCGGGATCATCGGGAATCACGACGACGACCGCGACATGCCCGCGGCTCTCGCCCGCAGGGGCGTCGAGATGCTGAAGGATGCCCGGACCACGTTGTCGGTCCGAGGCGAGTCGATCGATCTCGTCGGGCTCCGCTACTGGACCCGCCGCCTCGACCACATCCGCGGCATCGTCGGGCAGCCGGCCGGCACGGTGATCCTGCTGGCGCACGATCCGCGGCGCCTGACGGAAGCCGCGGACCTCGGCATCCCGCTCGTTCTCTCCGGCCACACGCACGGGGGTCAGGTGGTGCTGCCGCTCGTTGGCGCGGTGGCCGCGCACAAGTTTCCGCTCGTCGCGGGCCTCGGCCGGCGGCGCCGGACGACGATTTTCGTGAGCCGGGGCGTGGGAACGGTGTACGTGCCGGTGCGGCTGAACTGCCCGCCGGAAGTGGCCGTGCTGACCCTAGCGCGCGTCGATGAAACGGCGGCCGTCCAGGCGCCACCCGCCGTCTAACACCCGCGCGATCGCCTCCGGATAGATCCGGTGCTCTTCCACCAGAATCCGCGCCGAAAGCGTGGCCTCGGTGTCGTCCGGCAAGACCGGCACGGCCGCCTGCAGGACGATCGGACCGCCGTCGAGCTCGGCGGTCACGAGGTGCACGGTCGCGCCGCTGACGCCGACGCCGTAGTCGAGGGCCTGCCGCTGCGCGTCCAGTCCCGGGAACGCCGGCAGGAGCGAGGGATGGACGTTCAGGATCCGGTTGGGAAAGGCCTCGAGCAGCGGCGCGCCCACGAGCCGCATGAAGCCGGCCAGGCACACCAGATCGACGCGTCGAGCCACGAGCGCCTCGGCCACGGCGCGATCGTACGCGTCGCGATCGGCGAAGTCCTTCGGCGACAGGCATCGCGCCTCGATCCCCGCCGCTCGCGCGCGGTCGAGGCCGGCGGCGTCGGCCCGATTGGACAGGACCACGGCCACGGACGCGTCCAGGCGGCCGGCGGCAATCGCGTCGACGATCGACTGCAGGTTGGACCCGCGCCCCGAGATCAGCACGCCGAGCCGGCGGTTCACGAGCTCGTGTAGCGCACGGCGCGCGCCCCCGCTTCGACGCGGCCGAGCGGCGCGATGGCCTCCGCGCCAAGAAGCGCGGTCGCGCGCGCCAAGTCTTCCGGCGCGACGATCACGACCAGGCCGACGCCCATGTTGAACGCGCGGAACATCTCCGCGTCCTCGATCCCGCCGCGCGCCTGGAGCAGGGCGAAGATCGGCGGCACGCGCCACCGGTTCCGCTCGATGACGACGCCGCAGCCCTCGGGAAGCACGCGGGGAATGTTCTCGGTGAGCCCGCCGCCGGTAATGTGGGCCATGCCCTTCACGAGGCCTTCCGCCAGCAGCGGCCGCGCGGCCGGCAGGTACGAGCGGTGCGGCGCCAGCAGCGCGTCGGCCACCGTGGCGCCGAGCTCCGGCACGCGGGTGTCTGGCGTGAACCCGCACACGTCGAAGAGCACGCGCCGCGCCAGCGAATAGCCGTTGGTGTGCAGGCCGTCGGACGGCAGGCCGACAAGCACATCCCCTGGGCGGATCGCGTGTCCGTCGACGAGTCGCGCGCGTTCCACGACGCCTACGATGAAGCCGGCGATGTCGTATTCCCCGTCGGCGTAGAAGCCGGGCATTTCGGCCGTCTCGCCCCCGATGAGCGCGCAGCCGTTCTCCCGGCATCCGCGCGCGACACCGGCCACCACCTGCTCGGCGACCGCGGGCGAGAGCCGGCCGGTGCCGAGGTAATCCAGGAAGAACAGCGGCTCGGCGCCCTGCACGAGCACGTCGTTCACACAATGGTTCACGAGATCGGCGCCGACGGTATCGTGCCGGCCGGTCATGAACGCGACCTTGAGCTTCGTGCCGACGCCGTCTGCGCTCGACACGAGCACGGGCTCGCGGTAGCGCGTGGTGTCGAGACGGAACAGCCCGCCGAACGATCCGATGTCTGACAGCACGCCCGGCGTCACGGTCGCGCGCGCCAGGGCCTTGATGCGGCGGACGGTCTCGTTGCCCGCGTCGATGTCGACGCCGGACTGGCGGTAGTCCATCAGAAATCGAGCCTGGTGATGAGGGTCTGCATCAGCGCGCGGCGCGGCGATCCGTCGTCCGACGCCCAATAGGTGCGGCGCACGAATGCGAAGAACCGTTCCTTGTCGAGATCTTCCTCGAGCATGTCGAATCCCTCGCCGAGCAGGCCCACCGCCTCATCCTGATCCCGGCGCGCGCCGAGGACCGACAGCATCAACTCCGTGTTGCGAAGGGCCACCGTGCCCAGCGCCAGCGCGACCGGGGCGCGCGTCGGGTCGCGCGACGGAATCCCCACGTCGAAGAGCGTGTCCACCGCGCTCTCGCGGCCCGCGACCCCGAGATCGCCCAGGCCCGCGGCCGCGCCGCGCAGCAGCTCCTGATAGCCGGGGTTCGTGTCGGCGAACCGCAGTGTTTCCTCGAGATAGCGCTGGTGCGTGTCGCAGTTCACGCCGAGGCGGCAGATCGCCGTCGCGATGGTCGGCTGCCGCTCGCGCGGCGCCGACCGCTGCAGGCCGGCGAGCAGGGCGAGCGCCCGCTGGTCGCCGATCTGCCCGAGGGCGAGGGCGGCGTCATCCTGAAGAGGGCCGTCGAGATCGGCGACGGCCGCAATCGCGTCGTACGCGTAATCGGCCCGGTAGTCGCCGAGGGCTTCGATCACGACGCTGCGGAAGAAGTCTTCGCCGCGCCCGACCTCTCGGACGAGCGCGGGCCGGAGGCCGGGAACGTCGTGCTCGGCCGCGAGCGCCGCGAGGGCGCGAATGAGGGCGGGCCGGACGAACTCGGCCAGCTCGGTGTCGAGCTTCGCCATCAGCGGCGGCGCCAGTTCGGGGTCCGGATGGTGCTCGTAGTAGCTGTACGCCACCGTGCGGAGGCGATCGTTCGGGCTGTCGAGCGACTCGCGCATCGCGTCTTTCTCGCGCGGATCGTTGAAGCCCGTGAGCAGGACCAGCGCGCGGTACCGCACGTAGCCGTCGGCGTGCTCGCTCACGGCCTGCAGCAGCGCGGGAACCGCCTGCGCGGCCGGCGCGCGGCGCACCGTGCGCGACGCCGTCACACGCGTGTCGTAGTCAAGGCGCCCCAGCTGATCGATCGCGTCGCGCAGCTCCGCCATCGACACGGCCTGCGGCGCGGCGGGCTCCTGCGCCGGGAGCGCGCCGGCGCAAAGGACGAAGCCGACGGCCAGACCGACCGCGAGTCGGGCGCGCGCGTTCACTTTCCGACAGGTTCCTTGTCGAGCTTGAGCGCGAGCTGCAGGTAGCCCGCTTCGTCGCGCGGAAACTCGACGGGATAGTGGCCGGTGTAGCAGGAGCTGCAGTAGCGGGACTGCCCGTCGCCGACGGCTTCCATCATGCCGTCGTGGCTCAGGTAGCCGACGCTGTCCGCGCTGAGGTACGTGCGAATCTCGTCGAGCGTGTGCGTGGCCGCGATCAGCTCGGCGCGGCGGGGCGTGTCCACGCCGTAGAAGCACGGTGAGATCGTCGGCGGGCAGCTGATGCGCACGTGCACTTCGCGCGCGCCGGCCGATCGCACCATCTTCACGATCTTCCGGCTCGTCGTGCCGCGCACGATCGAGTCGTCCACCAGCACGACGCGCCGGCCGTCGAGGATGCTGCGCACCGGGTTGAGCTTCACCTTGACGCCGAAGTGACGGATCGCCGACTCCGGCTCGATGAACGTGCGCCCGACGTAGTGGTTGCGGATCAGGCCCATGCGCAGCGGAACGCCCGAGGCCTCGGCGAAGCCCACCGCGGCGCAGACGCCCGAGTCCGGCACGGGCACGATGACGTCAGCCTCCACCGGCTGCTCACGGGCGAGGATGCGGCCCAGGTTCGTCCGCACTTCGTTCACGCTGCGGCCGAACACGTAGCTGTCGGGCCGCGCGAAGTACACGTGCTCGAACACGCAATGGTTGATCGGCGCCGCCGGGAACGGCCGGCTCGATTTGAGGCCGTCGGGCCCGATCACGAGGATCTCCCCGGGCTCGACGTCGCGTTCGTACGTCGCGCCGATCAGGTCCATCGCGCAGGTCTCCGACGCCACGACCCAGGCGCCCTCGAGGCGGCCGAGCGCGAGCGGGCGGAAGCCGTGCGGATCGCGCACCGCGATCAGGCGATCGCGCGTGAGCAGGGCCAGCGAATACGCCCCCTGCACCTGCGAGACGGACTCGACGATCGCGGCCTCCGCCGTGGCCGCCCGCGAGCGCGCGTAGAGATGCAGCACGACCTCCGTGTCGCTGCCCGACTGGAAGATGGAACCCTGCCGCACCAGCTCGTCGCGCAGCTCGCGCGCGTTCACGAGGTTGCCGTTGTGGCAGATCGCAATCTGGCCGTGGGCGCAGTCGATCAGAATGGGCTGCGCGTTGGAGAGGCCGCTCTCGCCGGCCGTCGAATAGCGCACGTGGCCGATGGCCGCCGTGCCCGGGAGCGTCGCCAGCGCCGTGCTGTCGAAGATATCGGCGACGTGCCCCATCGAGCGCATCACGCGGACGCGCTCGCCGTCGCTCGCGGCGATGCCCGCGCTTTCCTGCCCGCGATGCTGCAGCGCGTACAGGCCGAGGTACGTCATGTTGGCCGCTTCGGGATGGCCGAAGATGCCAAAGACGCCGCACTCCTCATGAAACTTGTCGAAGCTCACGCGACCTTCTTCCCCAAGTATGCGTCCAGCGCCGACGCCCAGGCGCGTTCGGCCTCCAGCACCGGGATATCGACGAGGACCTCCCCGTCGACGGCGACCCGCACGTCCTGGCCGCCGACGCGGCCGATGACGGCCGCGGGCACGCCGGCGGCGGCCGCCCGCGCCAGCACCGCCGACACGTCGCCGGGCGCGGCGGACACGATCACGCGCGACGCCGACTCCCCGAAGAGGGCCGCGGCGCGGTTCACCTTCGCGTCGGCGGCGACCGACACGCCGCGAATCGAGACGTCCGCGCCGGTGCCGGCGCCGAAGCAGCACTCGGCCAGCGTCACGGCGAGGCCGCCGTCTGAGCAGTCGTGCGCCGACCGGATCTGCCGATCCGCGGCGAATCCGACCAGCAGATCCTGCAGCGCGCGCTCCCGCGCGAGATCGATCGCCGGCGGCACGCCCTTCACCAGTCCGTGGATCACCTTGAGGTACTCGCTGCCGCCCAGCTCGCCGAGCCCCTCGCCCAGGAGCACCACCGCGTCTCCGTCCGCACGGAACCGCCGGCCGAGCACCCGGTCCGCGTGCTCCAGCAGGCCGACGACGCCGATGACGGGCGTCGGGTAGATCGCGTTGCCGTCGGTCTCGTTGTAGAGCGACACGTTGCCGCCCGTGATCGGCACGTCGAGCGCGCGGCACGCGGCGCCGATGCCCTCGACGGCCCTCGCGAACTGCCACATGATCGCCGGGCGCTCCGGGTTCCCGAAGTTCAGGCAGTTGGTGCCGCCGAGCGGCTTCGCGCCGGCGCACGCCACGTTGCGCGCCGCCTCGGCCACGGCCAGCACGGCGCCGCGGTACGGGTCGAGATAGGCGTACCGGCCGTTGCCATCGACCGACATCGCCAGCGCGCGATCCGTGCCTTTGATCCGCACGACGCCGGCCCCGAGCCCCGGGAGGCACGCCGTGTTGGTTTGCACCATGTGGTCGTACTGGCGGTAGATCCAGCGCTTGCTGGCGATCGTCGGCGACGCGAGGAGCGCGAGGAGCGCGTCTCGCGGCGCAGGCGCCGGACCCAGGGCGTCCACGTCGAGCGCCTGCACCGAGGCCAGGTCGTCCGGCGGCGTCATCGGCCGCTCGTAGACCGGCGCCTCGTCGGTGAGCGCGCGGTTCGGAATCTCCGCCACGACCGTCCCGTGGTCCTTCACCCGCAGCAGACCGTCGGCCGTCACCATGCCGATGCGCACGGCGTGCAGGTCCCATTTCTCGAAGATGCGCTCGACCTCGGGCTCGCGACCGCGCTTCACGACGAGCAGCATCCGTTCCTGCGACTCCGACAGCATGATCTCGTACGGCGTCATGCCCGTCTCGCGCTGCGGCACGAGCGAGACGTCGATCTCGACGCCGACGCCGCCGCGCGACCCCATCTCGGTCGTCGAACACGTCAGCCCCGCGGCGCCCATGTCCTGAATCCCGATGAGCGCGTCGGTCTGCATGACCTCGAGGCACGCCTCGAGCAGCAGCTTCTCCATGAACGGGTCGCCCACCTGCACGGCCGGGCGCTTCTCCGCTGACGTCTCGTCGAACTCCGCCGAGGCCATCGTCGCGCCGTGAATGCCGTCGCGACCGGTCTTCGCGCCGACGTAGTAGACGGCGTTGCCGAGCCCCGAGGCGACGCCCTTGATGATGTCCGACGCGTTGGCGATCCCGAGGCAGAACACGTTCACGAGCGGGTTGCCCGCGTAGCACGGCTCGAACACGACCTCGCCGCCGACCGTCGGGATTCCGATGCTGTTGCCGTAGCCCGCGATCCCCGCGACGACGCCGCTCAGGATGCGCTGCGTGGCCGGCGTGTCAAGACCGCCGAACCGCAGCGAGTTGAGCAGCGCGATGGGCCGCGCCCCCATGGTGAAGATGTCGCGGATGATGCCGCCGACGCCGGTGGCGGCGCCCTGGTACGGCTCGATGAAGGACGGGTGGTTGTGGGACTCGATCTTGAAGACGGCCGCGAGGCCCTCGCCGATGTCGACGGCGCCGGCGTTCTCCCCCGGGCCCTGCAGCACCTGCGGGCCGCGCGTCGGGAGCGTCCTGAGGTGCACGCGCGAGCTCTTGTAGCTGCAGTGCTCGGACCACATAACCGAGAAGATGCCGAGCTCGGTGAGGTTCGGCTCGCGCCCCATGTGCGTCAGGATCCGCTCGTATTCGTCGGGCTTGATGCCGTGCCGGTCGAGGACCGTCGCGTCGATCGCCATCAGGCCACCGCCGACGTGAGCGACGCGATGGCCGACTCGAGGATGACGAGGCCATCGGTACTGCCGAGAATCGATTCGCACGCGCGCTCGGGGTGCGGCATCATCCCGACGACGTTCCGGGCCTCATTGCAGATCCCGGCGATGCCGTTGACCGAGCCGTTCGGGTTCCACGCCTCGTCCACATGTCCGTCCGGATCGGTGTAGCGGAGGATGACCTGGCGATTGGCTTCGATCGTCGCCAGCAGGTCGGGCGGCGCGAAGTAGTTGCCTTCGCCGTGACCGATCGGGATGCGCAGGACCTGACCCACGCGCGCCCCTCCCGTGAACGGCGTATCGGTCTGCTCGACGCGCACATGCACGTGCTCGCAGCGGTACTGGAGGCCTCGGTTGCGGAGCATCGCGCCGGGCAGCAGCCCGGCCTCGAGGAGCACCTGGAAGCCGTTGCAGATCCCGAGCACCGGGCCGCCCCTCGCGGCGAACTCGCGGACCGACGCCATCACGGGCGAGAAGCGCGCCATCGCGCCGGTGCGCAGGTAATCGCCGTGGGCGAAGCCGCCGGGCAGCACGAGGACGTCCGCGCCCTGCAGGTCGGTGTCCTTGTGCCAGATGTACGCGGCGTCCTGGCCGAGGACGTGCGTCGCCGCATGGTACGCGTCGTGGTCACAGTTGGAGCCGGGAAACACGATGACGCCGAACTTCGCGCGTGGCATGGGACGGTTCAGTCCACCTCGATGCGGTAACTCTCGATCACCGGATTGGCCAGGAGCTTGTCGGCCACTTCCGCGGCCATCGACCGCGCGGCGGACGCTTCGGTCGTGGCCAGATCGAGCTCGAAATACTTGCCTTGCCGGACGTCCTCGACGCCGGCGTACCCGAGCGAATGGAGCGCCTCGGCGATCGTGCGCCCCTGCGGGTCGAACACCGACGGTTTCAGCGTGACGAAGACACGGGCTCGCATGCGAATACTCTCGTGAAAATGTCGTCCACGTGGGAAAACTGCTCGTTCAGGTCGAACGCGCGCTCGATCTCGGCGGGCGTGAGACGCGCGGTCACGTCCGCGTCCGCGAGCAGCAGGGTCTTGAAATCGGCGGCCTCCGCGAACGAACGCATCGCGTTGCGCTGGACCCATTCATACGCCTGCTCGCGCGACACGCCTTTCTTCGCCAGCTCCAGCAGCACGGCCCCCGAAAAGACGACGCCGCGTGAGCGGTTCAGATTCTCGCGCATTCGTTCGGGATACACGACCATGCCCGCGACGATCCGCGTGAACCGGCGCAGCATGTGATCGAGCGCGATGAAGCTGTCGGGCAGGATCACGCGCTCGACCGAGGAATGCGAGATGTCGCGCTCGTGCCACAGGGCGATGTTCTCCATGCCGGCGTGCGCGTTGGCGCGCACCAGGCGCGCGAGCCCGACGATCTGCTCACAGCCGATCGGGTTGCGCTTGTGCGGCATGGCCGACGAGCCCTTCTGGCCCTTGGCGAACGGCTCCTCCACCTCCCCGATCTCCGTCTTCTGAAGCCCGCGGATCTCGAGGGCGAACGTCTCGAGCGACGCCGCCGCGATGGCGAGCGCGGACAGGAGCTCGGCATGGCGATCGCGCTGGATCACTTGCGACGCGACCGGCGCCGCCTCCAGGTCGAGGCGGCGGCAGACGGCAGCCTCGATGGCGGGCGGCAGGTGCGCGAACGTGCCGACGGCTCCCGACAGCTTCCCGACGCTCACGGCGGCGCGGGCGTGGCGGATCCGCTCGACGTCGCGCCCGACCTGCGCGTACCACAGCGCGAGCTTCAGACCGAGCGTCATCGGCTCGGCGTGGACCCCGTGCGTGCGCCCGATCATCGGCGTGCGCTGGTGCTCGAACGCGCGGTCGCGAATGGCCGCGAGGAGGCCGTCGAGATCCTTCAGGATGAGGTCGCAGGCCTCGCGCATCTGGAGGGCCTGGGCCGTGTCGATCACGTCGGAGGACGTGAGGCCGAAGTGGAGCCAGCGCGCCGACGGCCCGACACGCTCGGCCACGGCCGTGGTGAACGCAATGACGTCGTGCTGGGTGGTCTTCTCGATATCCTCGATGCGCGCGATGTCGAAGCCCGCCTTCTCGCGCAGCTCGCGCGCCGCGTCGGCGGGCACGAGGCCGGCCTCGGCCATGGCGTCGGTCGCGGCCAGCTCGACCACGAGCCAGGTCTCGTACCGGCGCTGGTCGCTCCAGATCCGGCCCATGTCCGGGTGGGTGTAGCGCGCGATCATGCGAGGTCGAGCCGCTCGCGCGGGATCTGCAGGCCGTTGACGTGGCCCAGCACCGTCGCCGCCAGCGAGCCGTTCCTGAACAGGTCCTCCGCCACCCGCTGCACGTCGGCGGGGGTCACCCGCTCGATGCCCTGCAGCGTCTCGTCGAGGCCGAACTGGCGCTCGAAGTAGATCTCCTGTCGCGCGAGGTGCGACATGCGGCTGGCCGTGTTCTCCAAACTCAGCATCAGGCTGCCCTTGAGGTGATCCCTCGCGCGCTGGAGCTCGGCCTGCGGGACGGCCGCGCGCTTCATGCCGCGCAGCTCCTCGACCACCACGTCGATCAGCTCGGCGACGGCCTCGTTGGCACAGCCCGCGTAGACCGTGAACGATCCGGTGTCGCGATAGGCGCTGAGACCGCTGAAGACGGCGTAGGCGAGGCCGCGCTTCTCGCGGACGTTCTGGAACAGGCGCGAGCTCATCGATCCGCCCAGCAGCGTGTTCAGCACGTAGCTCGCATAGCGATCCTCATGGTTCTGCGGATAGCTCGCCGCGCCGAGGCACACGTGGCTCTGCTCGAGGTCCTTGTCGCGAATCAGGATCTTCGGGACCACCGTCGGCACGTCGCTGTCGAGCGTCGCGCTGGCCTTCGGCAGCCCGCCGAACTTCTCCTCGACGAGCGCCCGCACGTGCGCGTGCTCGAGGTTCCCGACCGCCGACACGATGAGGTTCGGCGCCGCATAGGCCCGGCGGAAGTAGTCGCGGAGGATCTCCGGCGTGAAGGCGCCCACCGTTTCCGGCGTGCCGAGAATCGGGCGCCCGAGCGCGTGGTTCTCCCAGAAGCCCTGCGTGAACAGCTCGTGCACCAGATCGTCGGGGGTGTCCTCGACCATCTTGATCTCTTCGAGCACGACCTTCTTCTCGCGGGCGATGTCGTCCTCGCCGAACGCCGGGTTCAGCACGATGTCGGAGAGGATGTCGATCGCCAGCGGCAGGTGCTCGTCGAGCACTTTGATGTAGTAGCTGGCGTATTCCTTGGCCGTGAACGCGTCGAGTTGACCGCCGATCGAGTCGATCGCCTGCGCGATGTCCTCGGCCGTGCGCGTCGCCGTGCCCTTGAAGAGCATGTGCTCGACGAAATGCGCGATGCCGCTCCGCTCCGCGCTCTCGTGCCGCGAGCCGCGCGTGAGCCAGACACCAAGACTTACGGAACGGACCTGCGTCATCCGCTCGGTGAGGAGACGGAGGCCGTTATCGAGAACGTCTCGAACGATCAGGGGTTGCGACAATGGTGACGCTCGCAGCAGGTTTGCACGGGGCCGGACGTGCCGCAAAGCATTGAGAGAAAAGAGCTTACCGACCCGAACGCATTCTAGCACGGCGCGACTCGCCGGACAAGAGCGAGAACGCGCCGCCGCGGTGGCAAAAGCCCTCCGCTCCCCGTATGCTGGCAAGTGATACGACAGGAACGAGATACCGTGACCGTCCCACGACCCGACCTCACCGAGTTCGACCGCCCCGCGCTCGAAGCCGAGCTCGAGGCGCGCGGCATCGAGCGGTTCCGCGCCCGCCAGCTCTTCGCGTGGATCTATCGCCGCGGCATCACGGCCTTCGACGAGATGACGGATCTGTCGCGCGACCTGCGCGCCGCGTTGGCGCGCGACTTCTCGCTCGCGACGCCGGAAGTCGTGTCGCGCGAGCGCTCGGCGGACGGCACCGAGAAGTTCCTGCTGCGCCTGGCCGACGGCCGCCGGATCGAATCGGTGTTCATCCCCGACACCCCCGCCCAGACGTTCTGCGTGTCGACACAGGTCGGCTGCGCCATGGCCTGCGCGTTCTGCCTGACGGGAAAGATGGGCCTCGTGCGAAACCTGACGGCCGGCGAAATCGCGGGCCAGGTGCGCGTGCTGGCCGGCGCGCTCGGCCTCCTCGGCTCATCCTTCAACATCGTGCTGATGGGGATGGGCGAGCCGCTGCACAACTACGACGAGACGATGAAGGCGCTGCGGATCCTCGGCGACACCCAGGGCTTCGCACTCTCACCGCGGCGCGTGACGCTCTCGACCGTCGGGCTCCCGCCCGCGCTCGAACGGCTCGCCGGCGAGCCGAAGATGCCGAACCTCGCGATCTCGCTGCACGCGCCGACCGACGCGCAGCGGGGCGCGCTCGTGCCAATCAACCGCAAATACGGCATTGCCGACGTTCTCGCGGCCTGCCGCCGCTTCCCGCTCACACGCCGCCAGCGGATCACGTTCGAGTACGTGCTGCTCGCCGGCGTGAACGACGCGCCCGAGGATGCGCGGCGGCTCGCCACGCTCCTCGCCGGGCTGAAGTCCAAGGTGAATCTGATTCCGCTCAACCCGGCCGCCGGGATCCCGTTCGAGCGGCCGACCGACGAGGCGATCGACCGCTTCGCTCGCATCCTGGCCGACCGCGGCCTCCTCGTCTCGGTGCGCAAGAGCCGCGGGCGGGACATCCGCGCGGCATGTGGACAGCTGCTCGTCGAAGGCGATCGCCGCTCACCGGGCCAGCGGCTCGCCGCCACGGCCTTCGGCGAGCGCTAGAACGCCCGCGCGTTCCGGCTGTGGAAGACGACCGAGAGCAGGACGCTCACGAACGAGACGACCAGCGCCCCCCAGAACGCCGCCCAGAAGCCGGCCACGTGGAACGCGAGCCCGAGCCCCCCTGAGAGCGAGCTCGTCAGCCACAGCATCAGCCCGTTCACCACGAAGGTGAACAGCCCCAGTGTCAGCAGGATGATCGGGCACGTGGCGAGCTTCATGATCGGGCGCAGCGTCGCGTTGATCACCCCGAAGATCAGCGCGACGCCGAGCAGGCCGAGCGCCCCGCCAGCGTAGGTCACCCCGGGCACGAGGCGCGTCGCGACCCACAGGGCCGCCATGTTCACCAGCAGCTTGATGAGGAACGGCATCGTCTCTCCCGCCCTGCTACGCGAGGGCCTTCCGCCCGATGTCACGCCGATACTGCATGCCGTCGAAGGTGATCCGCGTCACGCCCTCATAGGCGCGCGCGATGGCGGTCTTGAAGTCGGGGCCCCGGCCGGTGACGGTGAGGACGCGCCCGCCGGCGGTGACGATCGTCCCGTCCTGCTCGGCAGTGGCCGCCTGCCACACGGCCACGCCCGGCAGCTGCGCGGCCTCGTCGAGGCCGTGGATGGGGCGGCCCGATTCAGACGACTCCGGGTAGCCGCGCGAGGCGAGGACGACCCCGACCAGGCGATCCGGCGACAGGCGGCATGTGGCCTGCGACAACGCGCCGTCGGCGGCCGCCGCGAGCAGCGGCACCAGCGGCTCGTCGATGCGCGGCAACACGACCTGCGCCTCCGGGTCGCCGAGCCGCACGTTGAATTCGATTACCTTCGGGCCGTCGGCGGTCAGCATCAGGCCGACGTAGAGGAACCCGGCGAACGGATGTCCCTCCGCGGCCATCCCCGCGATGACGGGCCCGACGATCTCGCGCATGACGCGCGCGCCGAGCGGCGCATCCATCAGCGGGCTGGCGGAAAACGCACCCATCCCGCCGGTGTTCGGTCCCGCGTCCCCGTCGAAGATCCGCTTGTGGTCCTGCGCCGTGCCGATCGGCAGCGCGCGCGCGCCGTCGCTCAAGACGAAGAAGGACACCTCAGGCCCACTGAGGCACTCCTCGAGCACCAGGCAGTCGCCGGCCGCGCCGAACTTGTGGTCCCGCATCGCCGCGGTGATGGCGCGCTCGGCGTCGGCGGCCGTCTCGGCGATGACGACGCCCTTCCCCGCGGCGAGGCCGTCGGCCTTGAGGACCACCGGCAGGCCGAACTCCCCCGAACGCACGGCGCCGATCGCCTCGTCCATCGTGTGGCAGGTGCGAAAGCGCGCCGTCGGCACGCCGTGGCGCGCCATGAAGGCTTTCGCGAACGCCTTGCTCGACTCGAGGGCCGCGGCGTCCTGCGTCGGCCCGACGACGGGACGGCCGGCGGCCATGAACCGGTCGACCAGACCCAGGCTCAGCGGGAGCTCGGGACCGACGATGGTGAGGTCGACGCGCTCGCGGCCGGCGAGACCGGCCAGGGCCGGGACATCGGAAACCGGGACGGGACAGGTCCGGCTGAGGCGGGCGATGCCCGGATTTCCGGGCGCGCACAGGACTTCGGTGGTGTCGGGGTCGGCGGCGAGGCGGGCGACGAGGGCATGTTCACGCGCCCCGCTGCCAATTACGAGAAGTCTCATGGATACAAGAGGTTAGGGCATAGACCAGACTTGCACAACGTTGCCCGGCGCCGTGGGACTATTTCGTTGACCTCGGCCAGGATTGCGCCTAGAATCCGCCGTTACCGTGCTAGCCTAACATATTTGGATTGATGCACTTGTGCATCATATTGCGGCCAGTTCGTGAGGGGGTGTTAGCAGCGTGGCTGAAGTGAAGATCCAGGACGGCGAATCGATCGAGAGTGCGCTTCGCCGATTCAAGCGGAAGGTCCAGCAGGAAGACATCATCAAGGATATCAAGAAACATTCCTTTTACCTGAAGCCCGGCGATAAGCGCCGGGCGAAGCAGGCGCTGGCACGAAAGCGGAATCGGAAGAAGATGCGGCGGGAGCTCGAGTAAGACCGATCCGACGAGGTGGGGACCATGGAGTTCCAGGACAGGATTCTCAGTTGCGTCGACTGCGGCGCCGAGTTCGTCTGGACGGCGGGAGAACAGCAGTTCTTCGCCGACAAGAACTTCAAGAACGAGCCGAAGCGATGCAAGGCGTGCAAAGCCAAGCGTGCGGGGCGGCCGTCGAATGGTCCCATGGGCCGGGAGCGGGTGGAAACCGTCACCACGTGCTCGGCGTGCGGCAAGGAGACGACCGTGCCGTTCCGTCCGACGCAGGGTCGCCCGGTCTTCTGCAAAGAGTGCTTCCAGTCGCGGAAGTTCGCCGGGGCGGACGGCCTCTAGCCGCTCCGGACTTCTCGTTTTTCGATCCACGACATCAGCCCGGCGGCGACGGGGGCCACGCGTCCTCGTCGCGCCGGGTGTGTTAAGCTCACGGCGGTTCATCTAGGGAGGGGTTCTTGGAGATCGTTGAACGCGTCACCGGCGACGTGATGGTGCTGGACTTGAAGGGGCGGGTCACCCAGGGCGAGGGCGACGAGCTGCTCAAGGACAAGGTCAATAGCGTCGTCAACCAAGGCTACAAGAAGGTCCTGCTGAACCTGGCCGACGTGCCCTACATCGACAGCGCGGGCCTCGGCGAGATCGTGCGCACCTACACGACCGTGAGCCGCCAGGGCGGGTCGCTCAAGCTGGTGAACCTGACCAAGCGCATCACGGACCTTCTGTCCATCACGAAACTGCTGACGGTCTTCGAGACGTTCGACTCGGAGCCGGAAGCGGTTCGGAGTTTCTCGGCCTCGGCCAAGGTCTGAGCGCCACCGCGCTCGATGGCGCGTGGTACTCCCTCCCCTGTGGCTGTGTCCAGCGCCCCGCCGAGGGACGCGGCCCGGCGATCCGTCGCCGCGAACCTGGTCATCTCCCTCCGGCCGGTCCAGTGGACGAAGAACCTGCTGGTCTTTGCCGGCGTGCTGTTCGGCCTGCGGCTGTTCGACGCCGCGTCGGTCGGACGCGCGTCCGCGGCCTTCGGGATCTTCTGTGCCCTCTCCGGCACGGTCTACCTGGTCAACGACATCATCGATCGCGAGAGCGACCGGCGGCATCCCCTGAAGTCGCGACGGCCTATCGCGGCCGGCGCGCTGGCCGTGGGCACGGCCGCGGCGGCCGCGGGCGTGCTGGGCACGGCGGCGATGACGGCGTCGTGGTGGCTCGGGCCCGCGTTCATGACGACGGCGGCGGCGTACCTCGTGCTGCAGGGCCTCTACTCCGGCCCGCTGAAGCACGTCGTGATCCTGGACGTGCTGGCGTTGTCGGCCGGCTTCGTGCTGCGCGCGATCGCTGGCGCCGTGGCCGTGGACGTCGAGATCAGCCACTGGCTGCTCGTCTGCACGTTCCTGCTGGCGCTGTTCATCGCGCTGGCCAAGCGGCGGAACGAGCTGCTGCTCCTCGCCGACGAGGCGGCGGGGCACCGGCCGATCCTGCAGGAGTATTCGGCGCCCCTGCTCGACCAGATGATCGCCATCGTGACGGCGTCGACGTTGATCGCGTACATCTTCTACACCATCAGTCCGGAGACCCAGGCCAAGTTCGGCACGGCGTGGCTGGGCCTCACGATTCCCTTTCCCTTGTACGGCATCTTCAGGTACCTCTATCTGATGCACCGGCGCGAGGGCGGCGGCAGCCCCGCCGAGATGCTTATCAACGACCGCCCGCTGCTCGTCTGCGTGGCGCTCTGGGCGCTGGCCGTCGCGCTGATCCTGTATCAGCCGTAGCCCGCCGAGGAACGAACCGCTATGTCCGATTTCAACATCCGATCCGACTCGGTGGACGTCGAACAGATCATGAACCAGATCCGCGCGCGCATCAGCGAGAAGCGCGGCGTCGACTACACCGAGCAGCAGATTCGCGAACTCGCCCAGGTCAAGCTCGAGAAGATCCTGGATCCCCGCGGCGTCCGCTCGGCCCTGCTCGAGGCTTTTCGGCGCCAACGGCCGCCCTACGTGGCGCCGACCGCTCCGCTGTACGTGTTCGAGGATACGACGCTGTTTGAGAGCCGCCAGCCCGTCGTGGGGTTCTTCCGTCGCCTCCTGCGCCCGGTTCTCAAGCTCTTCTTCAACGTCAACCTGCTGATTCAAACCCTGCACAACCAGGCGGCGATCAACAAGGGCAGCCTCGACCGCGAGATCGCGCGCGACGCCAGCCGGCACGAACTGGATGATTTGTACTTCGAGATCATCCACAACCTGGTGGTCGAGCTGACACGCCTCGGCATCGAAAGCAAGAACCTCCGCATGCAGGTCGAGTCGCTCTCGAGCCGGGTGGAGTTCAACGAGCGACGCGCCCGCGCGCTCGAGAGCGTCGTCGCCTACAAACCGTCGCGCGAAGACCGCTACGAGCCGCCGCCGGAGCGTGCCGCCGCGCCGGCCCCGGCCCAGGCGCCCGCGCCGCCAGGCGAGCCCGGCGCACCCGCCGCACCGGCGGAGGGCCCGGGTCAGCGCAGCCGCCGTCGCCGCCGGCGCCGCGGACGGCGCGGCGGACAGCCGGCGGCGGCCATCATGGGCGCGGGCTCGGCCAGCCCGGACGCCGGGACCGAGTCGGCCGGCGAGTCCCGCGAGACGCCGGACGAGGCGCACGACAGCGACGGCGGCGCGGACAGCGCCCCACCCGGCCACGAGCCCGCGTCGCCTCCGGGTGACGACGAGCCGTGAAGCTCGCCGTCGTCGTCCAGCGATATGGAGAGGCGATCAGCGGCGGCGCCGAACTCCACGCCCGTTACATCGCGGAACACCTCGCGCGGCACGCGGAGGTGGAAGTGCTCACGACGTGCGCGACCGACTACGTGACCTGGCGGAACGAGCTGCCCGAGGGCACGGACACCGTCAACGGCGTGCCGGTGCGGCGCTTCCGCGTCAAGCACGCGCGCGACCCCCTGGTCTTCGGGCGGCGGTCGGAGCGGGTGTTCGAGCGGCCGCACTCGCTGGGCGACGAGCTCGACTGGCTGGATGCGGAGGGTCCGACGTCGCCGGCGCTGGCCGAGTACCTGCGGCAGCACGGCGATACGTTCGACTTCTGCGTATTCTTCAGCTACCGCTACTACCACGCGTACTACGGCGCGCGCGCGACCGCGCCGCGAGCGCTCCTGGTGCCAACGGCGGAGCGCGAGCCGTCGATTGGGCTCACGATGTTCAAGTCGGTCTTCCGCGGCGTGCGCGGGCTCATGTACAACTCGCATGAAGAGCGCGCGATGATCAACGCGGTATCGGGCAACGAACACGTGCCTGGTGTCGTGGTCGGCGTGGGCTCCGAGGTGCCCGCCAACCCGCAGCCGTCGCGGTTCCGGCAGAAGTACGGCCTGGACGGCCCGTTCGCCGTGTACGTGGGGCGCATCGACGAGAATAAGGGCTGCAAGGAGTTGTTCGGGTACTTCGAGGCCTACCTGCGCGCGCCGACGCCGCCGATGACGCTCGTGCTCATCGGACACTCCCTGCTCCCGATCCCCGAGCACCCGCAGATCCGGCATCTCGGCTTTCTGGACGATCGTGACAAGTTCGACGCGATCGCGGCGGCGGAGCTTCTGGTCATGCCGTCGTACTTCGAGAGCCTCTCGATGGTGGCCCTCGAGGCCTGGGCACTTGGCAAGCCGGTGCTGGCCAACGGCGCCTGCGACGTCCTGCGCGGTCAGTGCCTGCGCAGCAACGCGGGCCTGTACTACGAGAACGCCTCGGAGTTCATGGCGGCGCTCGACGCGATCGTCGGGAACCGCTGGCTCCACGGCGTCCTCGGGCGCAACGGCCGCGACTTCTACCGCGAGCACTACGACTGGCCGGTGATCGAGCGGAAGTACCTCGGGATGCTGGATCGGCTGTCGAAGGAGCCGCGGCCGCCTGGCATGGAGCCGCTGCCCGGCTGGCTCGAGCGCCGGCGGCAGAACCTGCCGCCCGCCCGCGATGTCCTGGCGGGGCTCCCGTCGGGCCCGGCCCGCAGGGCTGAGCCGCCCGCGCGGAGGCGCGCGTGATCCGCATCCACCAGGTCCTCGCCACACTCGGCTATGGCGACGCCATCGGGCACGAGGTGCTCGGCATCCAGCGCGTGCTGCGCGATGCCGGCTACGAGTCCGAGATCTTCGTCGAGACGGCGGATCACCGCCTGGAATCGCTCACGCGCGACTATCGCGAGCTCGTGGACTTCAGCCATCCCGACAATCTGCTGCTGCATCATTTCTCGCTCGGGTCGAAGGCCTCGCGCACGGCGTTCGCCGTGCCGGATCGGATGGCGCTCATCTACCACAACATCACGCCGCCCGAGTATTTCGTGGGCCTGAACCGGGATCTCGCGCGCCGCTGCTTCCGGGGCCGGCGCGAGCTCCGCGCCTACGCGGCGCGCTGCGACCTCGCGATGGGCGACTCGGAGTTCAACCGGCTCGATCTCGAGGCGCTCGGTTTTCCGCGCACCGCCGTGCTGCCCGTGGTGCCGGGTTTCTCGCACCTCGATGGAGAGCCGAACTGGTTCGTTGCTCGGGACTTCGACGACGGCCTCACGAACGTGCTGTTCGTCGGGCGAATGATCGCCAACAAGAAGATCGAGGACGTGATCCGCTTTTTCCACGCGTACCAGTCGACCTTCAACCCGCGCTCACGGCTTCTGCTCGTGGGCGCCCAGCGCGGGTACGAGCGCTACACGGCGGCGCTCGACGAGCTGGTGGCGCGGCTCGGCGTGCGTGACGTCCACTTCGTGGGCCATGTGTCCGACGAGGAGCTGATCGCGTACTACGAGACCGCCGACCTCTTTCTCTGCGCCAGCGAGCACGAGGGCTTCTGTGTGCCGCTCGTCGAGGCGTTCTACATGGAGCTGCCCGTCCTGGCCTATGCCGCGACGGCCGTGCCCTCGACCATGGACGGCGCGGGCGTGCTCTACGAGACTCGCGATCCGTTCGAGGTGGCGCGGCTCATGGACGCGATCCTGTCGGACCGGGGTCTGCAGGACATCATCGTGGACGAGCAGCTGGCGGCGGTCGATCGTCTGCGCGGTGCGGACTTCCGGGGCACGCTCCTCGGTCTCGTCGATCGGATTCTCGCCGCGCCGCGGGCGCCGCGCCCCCGCGTCGCGTTCGACTTCTGGGAGCGCTTCGACGCCGTGCAGGACCTCGAAGAGCTCAGGAGGTTCCGGCCCTCCCTCTACAAGGCGCTCCCGCCGGAGCCCGAGTCGCCGGCGTCCGCCCCCGGACAGGGGCGGCGTTGATCGTCAATCAGTGGTTGCCGGCCGCCCATCGCGGCGATGCCATCGGCGACAGTGCGCGCCGGATGCGGGACATGCTGCGAGGGATGGGCCACGACTCCGAGATCTACGCGCTCACAGTCGACGACGACCTCCGGGGCGACGTCCTGCCCTTCACCGACGCCGGCGCCCACGGCGGGCAGGTGACGATCTTCCACTTCGCGCTCCCCTCGCCGATGACGGAGGCGTTCCGGTCGCTCGCGGGCGCGCGCGTGCTCCAGTACCACAACGTCACGCCCGCCGAGTTCTTCGCGCCGTACAATCCGGCACTCTTCCGCCTCGCGGTGCTCGCCCGGCGCGAGCTCGCGACGCTGGCGGGCCACACCGACCTGGCGCTGGGCGTGTCGGACTATAACCGCCGGGAACTGGAGTCGCTCGGCTTCGCGCCCACGGGCGTCCTGCCGCTGGCCGTCGACACCTCCCGCGTGACGCGTCCGGTGCAGCTGCCGGCGCTCGAACAGCTCCTGGACGACGAATACGTGAACTTCCTCTTCGTCGGGCGCATCGCGCCGAACAAGAAGATCGAGGATCACATCCGCCTCGCCGAGCACTACAAGCGGTACATCGACGCGTACTACCGCTTCATCTTCGTGGGCCGGTGCGATGCCGTGCCACGGTATTATTCGATGATTCGCGCACTCATGACCGAATACCGGCTGCTCAACGAGCGCTTTATCTTCACGGGAGCCGTCTCCGACGACGAGCTGGCGGTGTACTACCGCCACGCCGCGGTGTACATCTCCCTCAGCGAACACGAAGGCTTCTGCGCACCGCTCATCGAGGCGATGGCGACCGACGTGCCCATCCTCGCCTACGCCGCGGCGGCGGTTCCCGAGACGCTCGGGGGCGCCGGCGTCCAATTCGCGCCCAAGGATCTCGAGTTCGCGGCCGAGCTGCTGGGGGCACTCGCCTTCGACGACGACCTTCGGTCCGGCGTGATCGCGGGCCAGCGCCGGCGCCTGGCCGACTTCAGCGGCGACCGCCTCGAGCGCGAGCTCGATGCCGCCGTGCGGCGGGTCTCATGAAGGTCGCGTTCGTCATCCAGCGCTACGGCGCGGAAGTCCTGGGCGGCTCCGAGCACCTGTGCCGGCTCGTGGCCGAGCGGCTCGCGCCGCAGCATGAGGTGGAGGTGCTCACCACGTGCGCGCGCGATTACGTGACCTGGAAGAACGAGTACCCGGAAGGCAGCGACCGGGTCTGCGGCGTCACCGTCCGCCGATTCGCGTCCGCGCGCGAGCGCGACATCGACGCCTTCAACACGTACTCGGACTGGATCTACAACAACCCGCACACGCGTGAGGACGAGCTCGAGTGGCTGAAGCAGCAGGGCCCGTGGTGCCCCGCGCTGATCGAGTACCTGAAGCGCACGCATCGGCAATACGACGTCATTGTCTTCTTCACGTACCTGTACTCGCTCACCGTTCTCGGGCTCGAGATCGATCCGGGGCGAAGCATCCTGATCTCCACCGCGCACGACGAGCCCGCGATCCAGCTCGACATCTTCCGGGACGTGTTCCGGCAGCCGGCGGCGATCGGCTACCTGACGGGGAGCGAGCAGGCCTTCGTGCACCGGCAGTTCCGCGATCGGCCGACCCTCGAGGATGTCATCGGCGTCGGCGTCGACCTGCCGCAGCAGCGGCCGTATCCGCGGATGCCGGCGGCGCCGGACGAGGAGGCGCAGGCGCCAGAGGGAGGCCGTCCGACGGCCGAGGCGGACGAGGAACCGTCGCCGCGCGAGTTCCCGTCGCACCTCACGTCGCGCGGTGCCGTGTTCCGCCGTCGCCACCGGCTCGAGGGGCCCGTGCTCCTCTATGGCGGCCGGATCGATCCCGGGAAGGGCTGCGAGGAGCTGATCGAGTACTTCAGCCGGTACGTCGAGGGCGGCGGCCAGGCGACCCTCGCCCTGATGGGGGTGAAGCTGATGTCGCTGCCCGAGGTGCCGTACGTGCGCTTCGCCGGGCGGCTGAGCGATCAGGAGCGCCTCGAGGCGCTGGAGGCGGCAACCGTCGTCGCGTGCCCGTCGCCCTACGAGAGCCTGTCGATGCTCGCGCTCGAGGCCATGGCGGCCGGCACGCCGGTGCTCGCCAACGCCCGCAGCGAGGTCCTGGTGGAGCACTGCCTCCGGAGCAACGCGGGGCTGTACTACGAGAACCGCGACGAGTTCCAGGCGTGCCTGTCGCTGCTGCTGGACGACGCACGGCTGCGCGCCGCGATGGGCCGGAACGGCCGCGACTATATTCGCCTGAACTACCGCTGGGACGTGGTGATCGGGAAGTACGAGCGGCTGTTCGCGCGCGTGAAGAACGCGCGCTGACCGCTACGGGATGGCGACGTCGCCAGAATCCGAGGACGAATCGGCGCCCGACGCTCGCTTGCGGCGCGGCCGGATCTCGTAGCGCTTGATCATCTCGTTCAGCGTCGTCGGCTTGATGTGCAGGAGCTCGGCGGCGCGCTTCTGGACGCCTCCGGCGGCCTCGAGCGTCGACTCGATCAGCCGCTTCTCGAAGTCGGTGATCACGTCCTTGAACGAAATCCCCTCGGGCGGCAGCACGAACTGCGGCATCTGGAAGTTCGGCGCCTTGCGGACGTGCTCGGGAATGAGCTCCACGCCGATGCGCGAACCGGCCGTGAGCACGACGGCCCGCTCGATCACGTTCTCGAGCTCGCGGACGTTGCCCGGCCAGTCGTATTCCATCAGCAGATCCAGCGCCTCCGGCGTGACCTCGAGGTCCGCCTTCCGGTTCTCGCTGCCGTATTTCTGCAGGAAGTGCTGCGAGAGCAGCGTGATGTCGTCCTTGCGTTCGCGCAGCGGGGGCAGCTGGATCGAGATCACGTGCAGGCGGTAGAAAAGGTCCTCGCGGAAGCGGCCCTCCTCCATCATCTGACGCAGGTCGACGTTGGTCGCGGCGATGATCCGCACGTCGACCTTGATCGTCTCCATGCCGCCGAGGCGCATGAAGTCGCGCTCCTGGATCACCCGAAGCAGCTTCGCCTGGGTCTCGAGCGGCACGTTCCCGATCTCGTCGAAGAAGATCGTGCCGCGGTCGGCGAGGTCGAACAGGCCCTTCTTGGGGTACACGGCGCCGGTGAACGCGCCCTTCACGTGGCCGAACAGCGTCGACTCGAGCAGATCGGGCGGCAGATTGCCGGAGTTCACCGTGACGAACGACCGCTCCGAGCGGGAGGAGTTCGCGTGAATCGCGCGCGCGACGAGCTCCTTGCCCGTGCCGCTCTCGCCCTGGATCAAAATCGTCGACCGGCTCGGCGCCGCCTGGATGATCAGGTCGAACACCTGCCGCATCCGCGGGCTGCGCCCGATGATGTTCGCGAACTTATGGTAGCGCTCCTGGATGTTCTGCCGGAGCGATCGGTTCTCGGTGAGCAGGTGGTGCCGCTCCATGGCGTTCCGCACGACGACGAGCACTTCGTCGTTCTTGAACGGCTTGGAGATGTAGTCGAAGGCGCCGCTCTTCATGGCGGCGATGGCGCTCTCGACCGACGCGTACGCCGTAATGATGATGACCGCGAGATCCTCGTCGATGTGGCGCAATTCGTCGAGCGTGGCGATGCCGTCGAGACCCGGCATCATGATGTCCACGATGGCGGCGTCGAACGGCAGCGCGCGCGCGAGGTCCAGCCCTTCCGCCCCCGACGACGCGAGGTGCACTTCGTAGCCCTCCTTCACGAGGAGGGTCTCGAGGATCTCGCGCATGATCTCCTCGTCGTCAATGACGAGGATGTTGCCGCGTGAATTGCTCATGACCCGGTCTAGCCCATGCCTCCCGCGGTCGCCAGCGACAAGGCGAGCGGCAGCGTGACGGAGAACCGCGTGCCCTGGCCGACGACGCTGGTGCACCGGATCGCGCCCTCGTGCTCCTGCACGATGCCGTAGGTGATCGACAGCCCGAGGCCGGTGCCGCGGCCGATCGCCTTCGTGGTGAAGAAGGGATCGTAGATGCGCGACAGCTGCTCGGGCGGAATGCCCGACCCGGTGTCCGCGATCTCGACGAGGGCGCAGCCGTGGTCGATACGCGTCGTCACCGTGAGCCACCCGCCGCGCGGCATCGCGTCGCGCGCGTTGAGGAACAGGTTCAGGAACACCTGCTGCAGCTGGTGCTCGACGCCCGCGACCGTGACGGGGCCGTCGAAGAGATCCTTGCGGACCTTGATCTTGCCGACCGCGAACTGGTGCTCGAGCAGGCCGAAGACGTCGCCGATCACGGCGTTCAAGTCGATGCGCTGCTGCTCGGCGCCCGGGACGCCCGGGCGCGACAGGTTCAGCAGGCCGTTCACGATCTTGGCCGCGCGGAACGTCTGGCGCTCGATCTTCTGGAGGAGCTGCGTCCGGGCATCCGACGGGTCGGCGCCGTCGAGCAGCATCTGCGTGTAGCTCGAGATGCCGGTCAGCGGCGTATTCACCTCGTGCGCCACGCCGGCGGCGAGCAGGCCGATCGACGCCATCTTGTCGGAAATCTGCAGCTGCTCCTCGAGGCGCACGCGCGTCGTGACGTTCTCGATCAGCAGGATGGTGCCCGCCGCGGGCGCCAGGACGTCAGGCGACTCGCGCAGCGGCACGGCGGTGGCGTTCACGAGCACCGGCTCGGCGCCCTCCTCGTGGCGGCTCGTGAGCGGCACGCGGTAGAGCGTGGCGCCCTCCGGATGGTCCGCGCGCGACGAGCGCAGCGCCCCGACGAACTCGGCGTCGAACACGTCGGCGAGCTCGCGGCCGATCGCCCGGGAGGGGCCGACGCCGTAAAACCCGGCGAGCGCCTGGTTCCAGAGGACGACGCGCTCGTCACCGTCGAACACCACGAGGCCGTCTTCGAGCGACTCGAGGATATTCGCGTTGAACTCCCGCATGCGCCCGAGCTCCTCCGCCTTGAGGCGGAGCTGGCGGTAGAGCCGGCCGTTCTCGATCGCGGTCGCGACCTGCCCCGCGACGGCGGTGAGCAGCGCGAGGTCCTCGCTGTTGAACGGCTCGTCGCTTTCCTTTCGGCCGAGCGCGAGCGCGGCGATCGCGACGCCCTCGAAAATGCAGGGCACGAAGTAGTAGATGCCCGCGTCGCGCCAGGCCTCGACCTCTTCGGCCGTGAACCGCGCGGCGGCGATCGGGTCGTCGAGCGCGACCGTGCGGCCCGAGTCGAGGCGGGCGATGAACGACGAGGCGCGCGCGAGCGGCGGCACCGGCTGGCTGAAGCCGAAGTCGTCGATCGGCATGAAGTCACCCGACCGCTCGTCGGCCACCATCAGCGCCATGCGATCGACGACGAGCGTCTCGACGATGCGCGCGATGAGGCGCTGGCTGAGGCGCAGGAGGTCGAGGTCGCCGTTGAGATCGCGGGCGAACCCGACGAGCGCCCGGCGATAGTCGTAGCGGTCGCGGTAGAAGATCCGGTCGAGCGCGTTCTGCACCGCATCCTTCACCGGGCGCGCCAGCAGCACGACCACCATCGTGGCGAGCGCGGCGATGATCCAGTGGTGCTGGTCGGTGTCGCTGAACAGGAACGTGACCAGCTTGCGGAACGCGACGAACAGGGCGTAGGTCGCGCCTCCGAAGGCCGTGTACGCGAGCCCGCGCTTGATGATGACCTCGATGTCGCGGAGCCGGTAGCGCACCAGCGCGCAGGCGAACGTGAGCGGCACGAGACCGAGCGGGATCGCCGTGAGCTGCAGCGCCAGCGGGGGGTTCAGGCCGAGCGCCCACGGCAGCGCGTAGCCGCACCCGAAGGTGCCCGCGCCGAGCGCCGTCCCCCACGCGATCCAGCGCAGCTGGCGCCGCCCGGTCAGCGACGTGATCTCGTGGAAGGCGCGCACCAGCACCGCGAGCGCGGCGGCCGACGCGAGGAAGAGATACAGCGGCTCGGCCCGATCCACCCAGCCGAGCGTCCGGACGAGCACGGTGCCGTCGCCCCCCGCGCCGCGCGAGATCACCGCGATGCGCGCCGCGCCGAGCGCGATGCCCGGGAGATAGATCAGCGGGAGCAGCAGCCTGAGCGGGCGCCGGTTGGGCCGCTCGGGGAAGACCAGCGTGAAGTGCAGGAGCAGCGGCGGCAGGAGCGCCATCGCCACGGCATCCCCCCAGTAGAACGCCCAGTCGAGCCGATCGAACGGGCCGACGAACGAGAACGTGAAGGTGCCGAAGAACGCCACGCACAACCAGAAGAAGTGCAGCGTGGCCTGATCGCGCGGCCGGCGAAGGCGCACGAACGCGCCCACGAGCAGTGTGAACAGGCCCACCCCCGCGAGCACGAAATACATCGAGCTCGTGGCCGGCGCCGGCTGGAGCGAGACGTCGAGGACCTGGCGCGCGCCGAGCCGGGCGAGCGTGTAGGCGAGCTCCGCGCCCGTCTTGCGCGCATGCTGCGATTCGAGGACCTCGCGCCGCGTCTCGATCGGCGATCCGTTGATCGCCAGCAGCACGTCCCCCGGCGCGATGCCGGCCTGCTCGGCCGCCGATCCCGGCGCCACCGCCACCGCGACCACGCCCTCGCCGCGATCGGCCCACAGCACGCCGTCCTCCACCGCGTGCCAGCGCGCCTGCAGCCGGACGTTCGCGACGCCCAGCGCCACGAGCACCGCCACGACGGCCAGCGCGAACACGGATCTCCCCCAGATGAGCCAGCGGCTCTCGGCGGGAATCCGGCCTAGCGAGGAGTCGGCCACAGAGTAGAGCATGACCTAACTACTTGTTGGGATTGGACCTTGCAGCGAGAAAAAGCACGGCAAAACGGCTCGAGTCCAACAGCACGAACGTCCTGTCCAAGATCATGGATCAGGCGATGCCTGCGTGGGAAGGCGCCGTCCTAGAAGCGCACGGTGAGGCCACCCACGATGCGCTTGGGTGGACGCACGACGAGGAGCTCGTCGTAGACGGACTGGCCCGCCATCGGGTCGCGGAAGAAGTTACGCACGCCGAGCAGCATTTCCCAGCGAGCGGCGCTGAAGTCCATGAACGGCAGGGACTGGCTCACCTGGACGTCGAACCGGGAGTCGAAGGCGGGGGTCGTGCCGCTGTCGCCGCGGCTGAAGCCGTCGCTCAACCGATACAGCACGAGGAGGCGCGTATCCGTTTCCGGCATCTCGGTTTCAATTCTGGCACTGACGTCGTGCACGCGCTCGCTGCCCGGCCGCTCCACCGACGGGGCCAGCACCAGCAGGTACCCGATGTCATCGCCGCGGACCCAGTCCGCGCTGCTGACGGAGTACTCGACCGATCCGGTCACGCGATCCGCGATCGTGGTGCGAAGGCCGGCCGCCCAGCCGCTCACGTCGACATCGCCGGCGCCGCCGACGAAATAGTGGCCGATGTCACCCACCTGGCGATCCGGCAGCTCGGCGCCGAACAGCGTGACGAGCTGATCCTCGACGTGCTGGCGGTACGCGCGCGCGGTGAGCGTAACGCCGGGCAGGTCGCGCTCGACCCCGACGTCCATGTGCGTGACGTGCTCGGCCGAGAGCCGCCCATGGGGCGCGGCGGGCGAGAAGGTGCGCTGCGGCGGCAGCCACACGCCGTCCACTGGCGGCACGAACTCCTCGGCACCGGGCGCCAGTCCGCGGCGGGAGAGCAGCGTGGTCACGCGGAACGCGCGCGAGGGCGCGAACGTCGCGCCCACGTGGGGGCTGAGGAGCGCGCCGTCCTCGAGGTAGTCGTAATGCGAGTAGCGCGCGCCGTAGGTGACCGAGAGGCGATCGGTGACCTGATAGGTGTCGAAGCCCGACAGCACACCGGCGTTCCGGCTGCCGTCGGCCACCGCGCGCAGGGCTTCGGGGTTGCCGCCGTCGTAGCGCTCGGTGCTATACGAGAGCCGCACGTCGTAGCGATGCGGGCCGGGCGCGTCGGCGCGCGTCTGGAAGGTGCCGGCGAGGATCCACGACGTCAGGTCGCCGTCGGTCAGCGCGCCGCGCACGGCCCAGTCGGCGTCGTGGCCGGCCGGCGCCCCCACGGCGACGTAGGTGATGCCGCGCGCGCGGTTGTTGCCCTCGAAGAGCTGCGCCGGGTCGTCGAACGTGCTCGTGGTGAGCAGGTTCACCTGGCCCGTGAAGGGCACGGCGAGGAAATCGGCGGCCATCCGGACGGGGTTGCCGGCGGCGCGGCCGAGCGCGCCGGCGCGGTCGGCGTCGTCATCGGTGACGAGCGCGACGGTGACGCCGTCCTTCAGGATACTGCGCCGCAGATGGCGCAGGTGCCAGGCGAGCGCGTCCTCGTCTTCGATTGGGCTGTCGTCGGCCGCGGCGTCGTCGTCGGTCACGGGAACCGCGTCGGCCGCGGGCGTCGCCGCCTGATCGGCGTCGGCGCGAAGCGACGCCTCGAGGCGGTCGAGCACCGTGGCATCTGTCACGCCGCCGACGCCCGCCTGGACGAGGGGAAGCGCCGCCGCGGCGTCCGGTTCATGGCGGACGGCGATCGCCGAGGAGACGCGCGCGCCCGCGTGGACGTCGACGTGCTGGCCGCGGGGCGCCACGAAGCCCGGCTGGTGCACGCGCACCAGGTACGGGCCCGCCGGCAGCGCCGTCAGCTCGAAGCGGCCGCCGTCGCCGGTCACGGCGAAGGCGGTGATAGGCCCGACGGCCGAGACCATCGCGCCCGGGACCGGCGCGCCGGTCTCGTCGTGCACGAAGCCCTGCACCGCGCCCACCTGCGCGGACGACGCCGCCCGCGGCGCGGGCGCTGCCGCGGGCGCCACGCCCTGGGCCGCCGCGACCGCCGGTACAGCCCACAGCACCAGACCACCGATCGCCGACGCCGCTGAGGTGAAGCGTCTCATGTTGTGCCGTCCCATGCCCGCGGTCCGACCCGCGGGACCGGTTACGACGATTTCACCGTGAAGTGCACGTCGCGGGAGAGCGACGTTTTCGCGATGTTGTCCGTTACCTTGATTTCGAGCCGGTACTGCCCCTCGGGGAACGAGGCGAGCGGTATTTCCTGGCCCGCCTGCAGCTGGTGCCCCATCTCGAGATCGAACTGCGCGGGGAGCGTCTCGCTGTTCAGCTCGGTCGGCCGCGTCTTGTTGAAGAACGTCTCTTCGCCGTCCTTCGTCGTGTAGAAGCTGTACTCGACCGTGACGTTCGGCTTGCGGTTCTCGTCGGCCTTGGGGTTGTAGATCCACATCACGGTCGACAGGTTGTTCTGCTTCGTGAAATCGTGCCCGATATCCGGGACGATCTCCATCGACCCCATGGCGTAGGGCCGATCCTTCGACTGCTCGGGGGTGAGCGGCGCGGCCAGCGGGTCGACGCGCTCGGCGACGATCACGGTGCTGGTCGACAGATCGCCGGCCCAGAAATCGGGCACGGTCACGGTGTGGGTGACCACCGACGTCTTCGCGGGCGCGTCGTTCTTCTCGCCGGTCGGCAGTTCCTTGGCGACGAGGTAGACGTCGTAGGTCCCGGCCTGCACCGCGAACGAGCGGCTGATCCGCGCCACGCCGTCCTTCGGCACGAACGTGATGCCCTCGTACGCGGCCTTCTTGTTGCCCTTGTCGTCGGCGGCCTGCGGCATGACGCGCCAGTAGAACGTCACGTTCGCCTTGGTGATCGCGGCGGCGTTCAAGGAGATGGTGAACGGCACGTACTCGAGGTTGCTCTGGGCCTTGAGGAAGTCCTCGTGGATCCAGGCGAGACCGAGGTCGTCGGTCGGCTGCGTCTTGCCGTCGATCACCTGATCGACCAGCTTCTGCACCGCGGACGTGTCCTTCTTCCGCTGTTCCTGCTGCTTCTTATCGACGTTCTGCGCCGCGAGCGCGGCGGAAAAAGCCACCGCGAGGATGGCGCCGGTGGTGGCCACTCGCCGAATCATCATAAAAACGTGTCTCCCCGAATCAGGTCTACGTGAACAGTTCATAATAGGCACCCCGCGCGGCCAAGTCAAACGCCACCGGCACGCTGGAAAATACCGCTAGCTCCCTGTGCTATAAAGAGTTGCCGGTTTCGAACCATGGCCTCTCCGCTCGACAACTGCCTTGTGATCGTTCTTGCTGGCGGCGCCGGCGAGCGCCTCTACCCCCTGACCCGGGAACGGGCCAAGCCGGCGGTGTATTTCGGGGGCCCGTACCGCATCATCGACTTCGTCCTCAGCAACTGCCTCAACTCCGGCCTGCGGCGCATCTTCATCGCGACGCAGTACAAATCGCTCTCGCTCAACCGGCACATCCGCATGGGCTGGAGCGTCGTGTCGGAGGAGCTGGGCGAGTTCGTCGAGATCCTGCCGCCGCAGAAGCGCATCAGCGAGCACTGGTACCAAGGCACGGCGGACGCCGTCTACCAGAACCTCTACTCCATCCTGCGCGAGAGGCCGCGGCACCTCATCGTGCTCTCGGGCGATCACATCTACAAGATGGACTACGAGCGCATGCTGCGGTTCCACCTCGATCACGGCGCGGCGGCCACGCTGGCGTGCATCGAGGTGCCGCTCACCGAGACGCACCGCTTCGGCATCGTCACCGCGGACGAGACCGACCGCGTCACCGGGTTCCTCGAGAAACCCAAGGACCTCGCCGTGACGCCCGGCGCGCCGGCCGTGGCGCTCGCCTCGATGGGCGTGTACATCTTCGACACCGACGTCCTCGTGCGCGCGCTCGAAGACGACGCGCCGCGCGACTCGGCGCACGACTTCGGCAAGGACATCCTGCCCGCGCTGATTCCGGACGGCTGCGTCTACGCGTACAGCTTCTACGACGAGAACAAGGCGTCCGTGAAATACTGGCGGGACATCGGGACGCTCGACGCGTTCTACGAAGCGAACATGGATCTCTGCCAGGTGAACCCCCAGTTCAATCTGTACGACCCGGAATGGCCGATGCGGACGTACCAGCCGCAGGCGCCGCCGGCGAAGTTCGTGTTCGGCGAGGGCGGCCGCTGCGGCCAGGCGCTCGACTCGATCATCTCGCCCGGGTGCATCATCTCGGGGAGCACCATCAGCGGGAGCGTGCTCTGCCCGAACGTGCGCGTGCACAGCTTCTGTCAGATCGACCAGACCATTCTGATGCCCGGCGTGCGCGTGGGCCGGCACGCGCGCATCCGCCGGGCGATCCTCGATCGCGACGTGCTGATCCCGCGCGGGGCGCAGATCGGCTACAACGCGGAGGAGGACCGCCGCCGCCACACGGTGACGCCGACCGGCGTGGTGGTGGTCACGCCGGACGACGAGCCGTTCATCGGCCCGCTCGATCCGGACGCGCTCGCGCGCGAAGCCGCGGCGGATCGGCGGGGCTGACTGGCGGACCCGACGGTCCGCACAACGGAGAGGACGAGGCCAGCGTGAAAATACTGCGACTGCACGGGCGCGAGATCCTGGACTCGCGTGGGAACCCCACGGTGGAAGTGGACGTGACGCTCGAGGGCGGCATCGTCGGCCGGGCGGCCGTGCCCTCCGGCGCGTCGACCGGCGAGCGCGAGGCGCTCGAGCTGCGCGACGGCGACAAGAGCCGCTACGGCGGCAAGGGCGTGCGCAAGGCCGTGGCGAACGTGAACGGCGAGATCGCGAAGGCGATCGCCGGGCGCGAGTTCGATCAGCGGGCGCTCGACGAGACCCTCATCCGCCTCGACGGCACGCCGACCAAGAGCCGCCTGGGCGCCAACGCGCTGCTCGGCGTGTCGATGGCCGCGCTCCGGGCCGAGGCGCTCGCCGCCAAGCGGCCGCTTTACCAGCACATCGGCGGCCTCTACGGCCACGACACGTTCACGCTGCCGACGCCGATGATGAACATCCTGAACGGCGGCGCGCACGCCGACAGCAGCGTCGACTTCCAGGAGTTCATGGTGGTCCCGGTCGGCGTGTCCTCGTTCGCCGAGGCGCTGCGGGCGGGTGCCGAGATCTTCCACGCGCTGCGGGGCATCCTGAAGGGGCGCGGGCAGGCGACCGGCGTCGGCGACGAGGGCGGGTTCGCGCCCAACCTGAAGTCGAACCGCGAGGCCGTCGATGTGGTGCTCGAGGCCATCGGCAAGGCCGGGCTCACGGCCGGCCAGGACGTCTACGTCGCGATCGACGTCGCGTCGAGCGAGCTCTGGGCGGGCGGGGGCAAGTACACGTTCAAGAAGTCGGGCGAGGCGGATCGCACGTCGGACGCGATGGTGCGCCTCTACCAGGAATGGCTGAAGGACTACCCGATCGTGTCGATCGAGGACGGTCTCGCCGAGGGTGACTGGGACGGATGGCGCACGCTGACGCGGCAGCTGGGCGACCGCGTGCAGCTGGTCGGCGACGACATCTTCGTCACCAACCCGGAGATCCTCAAGAAAGGCATCGACACCGGCGTCGCGAACGCGCTGCTCGTGAAGCTCAACCAGATCGGCACCGTCACCGAGACGCTCAACGCGATGAAGATGGCGCGCGACGCCGGCTACGCGACGATCATCTCGCACCGGTCGGGCGAGACGGAAGACACGACGATCGCGGACCTCGCCGTCGGCACGGGCGCGGGCCAGATCAAGACCGGATCGGCGAGCCGCACCGATCGGGTCTGCAAGTACAACCAGCTGCTGCGCATCGAAGAGGAGCTCGGATCGCGCGCGAAGTACGCGGGCCGCTCGGCGATTCGATCGTTGACCAGCTAGTTACCAAATCACCAAATTACCCAATTACCAAATCCCATGATCAAGCTGGTTCTGCTTCGCCACGGTGAGAGCACGTGGAACCGGGAGAACCGGTTCACGGGATGGACCGACGTGGATCTGTCGGATCGCGGACGGGAGGAGGCGCGCGCGGCGGGCCAGCTCCTGCGCGAGGGCGGCTACACGTTCGACGTCGCGTACACCTCCGTGCTGAAGCGGGCGATCCGCACACTCTGGATCGCCCTCGACGGGATGGACCTGATGTGGATCCCGGTCCACAAGTCGTGGCGGCTGAACGAGCGTCACTACGGCGCGCTCCAGGGCCTCAATAAGGCCGAGACCGCGGCCAAACACGGAGACGCGCAGGTCAAGATCTGGCGGCGCAGCTACGACATCCCGCCGCCGGCGCTCAGCCCGGACGACGAGCGGAGCCCGTCGCGCGATCCGCGCTACCAGGATCTCGCGCCCTCCGAGCGCCCGCTGACCGAGTCGCTCAAGGACACCGTGGCGCGCTTCCTGCCGTACTGGCACGAGACCATCGCTCCTGCGCTGACGGACGGGCGCCGCGTGCTCGTGACGGCGCACGGCAACAGCCTGCGCGCGCTCGTGAAGTACCTGGACGGCATCCCGGAATCCGAGATCGTCGAGTTGAATATTCCCACCGGGATCCCCCTGGTCTACGAGCTGGACGACCGGCTGAAGCCGATCAAGCACTATTACCTGGGCGATCCGGAGGCGGCAACGGCCGCGGCCGCGCGCGTGGCGGCGCAGGGGAAACAGGGCGGGTAGGGCGGGCAGGCCAGGTGGGTCGGGTCGGAAAAAGAAAGGCCGGCCCGCTTGCGCGAACCGGCCCGACAGGCGACTGCGACTAGCGACTAGCGACTGACGACTAGCGACTGACGACTAGCGACTACAGGGCTATTCGACCGATTCAGTCGTTTCGTCGGCGGCGATCCGCAGCGATCGCAGGAACCGACGATCGTTGGCGGTGACTTCGAAGTTGCGGCGCGGTTGCACGACCCGCGCGGGCGCGGCGACCTTCGTCAGCGCGGCCGATCCCGCAGGCTGGGAGCGGCTCACGAAGCCGACGACGGCCTCCAAGGTGACTTTCATCTCGAATCCGGCCGCGCGCGCTTTCTCGCGGCAGGCTTCCACTTGGGCATTCTCAGCGACCGCGGCGGCAATTGCGTCGGCCAGCTCACGCGCGAACCGGTTGACGACTTCGTCCATCCTGCTTCCTCCCTCACGCCGCCGGGCCGGGATCCGGGGGCGCTTCCCGATCCGAGACTGCCATCTTGGCGATGACAGGGATCGGGCGCCAAAACGTGTTCAAGTGTGTCGGAAAACTCTGCAGGGTAAAGGGAGTGTACGCCCGAGTACCCAGCCTGTCAAGCACTTACGGCCACCAAACGCGTCGGGACGCGGTAAAATCGCCCGACGCCCATGACCGTCCGCACCCCCCAGGACCTCGCCGGCTGGGACGCCAACGAAGCGCTGGGCTTCCCCGGCGAGTTCCCGTTCACGCGCGGCATCCAGCCGACGATGTACCGCGGGCGGCTCTGGACGATGCGCCAGTACGCCGGCTTCGGCACGGCAGCCGAATCGAACGCGCGCTACCGCTATCTGCTGTCCAAAGGCGTGAGCGGCCTCAGCGTCGCCTTCGACCTGCCGACGCAGATGGGCTACGACTCCGACCACCGCCTCGCCGCCGGTGAAGTGGGCAAGGTCGGCGTCGCGATCGACTCGATCGACGACATGGCCGCGCTCTTCGACGGCATCCCGCTCGACCGCGTGTCGACGTCGATGACGATCAACGCCACGGCGATCGTCCTGCTCGCCCTCTACGTGGCGGTCGCGAGGCGCCAGGGCGTGGCCCCCGCCGCCCTCTCGGGCACGATCCAGAACGACATCCTGAAGGAATACGTCGCGCGCGGCACGTACATCTATCCGCCGCGGCCCTCGCTCCGGATCGTCACCGACATCTTCTCCTACTGCGCGCGCGAGCTGCCCCACTGGAACACGATCTCGATCAGCGGCTACCACATCCGCGAGGCCGGCTCGACGGCCGTGCAGGAGGTGGCGTTCACGTTCGCCAACGCGATCGCGTACGTGCAGGCGGCGATCGACGCCGGACTCGACGTCGACCGCTTCGGCCAGCGCCTCTCGTTCTTCTTCAACGCGCACAACGACTTCGTGGAGGAGATCGCGAAATTCCGGGCGGCGCGCCGGCTCTGGGCGCGGATCATGCGCGACCGGTTCCACGCGACGAACGCGCGCGCGCAGCAGCTTCGCTTTCACACGCAGACGGCCGGCAGCACGCTCGCCGCCCAGCAGCCCGACAACAACATCGTGCGGGTGGCGGTCCAGGCCCTGGCCGCCGTGCTCGGCGGCACGCAGTCGTTGCACTGCAACGGCCGCGACGAGGCGCTGGCCCTGCCGACCGAGGAGTCGGCGCGCATCGCGCTCCGGACCCAGCAGATCCTCGCGGCGGAAACCGGCGTGGCCAATACCGTCGACCCGGTGGCGGGCGCCTACACGATCGAGACGCGGACGAACGAGATCGAGCGCGACGCCGAGGCGCTCCTCGCGCGCGTGGACGCCGCCGGGGGCACCCTGACGGCGATCGAGACCGGGCTGATTCAGCGGGAGATCCAGGACGCCGCGTACCGCGCGCAGATCGCGATCGACGACGGCACGTCCGTCGTCGTGGGCGTGAACCGCTTCGCCGACCCGCAGGCGCGGCCGGCGCCGGGCATCTTCCAGGTCGACCCCGACGTCGAGCGCTCGCAGGTCGCGCGCGTCCGGGCCCTGCGCGAGGGCCGGGACGCGGGCGCGTGGACCGCGGCAATCGAGGCGATCGAGCGAACCGCCGCCGACGGCGCGAACCTGGTGCCGCCGATCGTCGCCGCCGTCGAGGCCCGCGCGACGGTCGGCGAAATCGCGGACGCGCTGCGACGCGTGTTCGGCGAGTTCACCGAGGCGGCCCAGCTGTGAGCCTGCTCGAGGTCGACGGCCTCACGACCGTCTTCGACCAGCCGGACGGTCGGGCGGCCGCGGCCGTCCACGAGGTCAGCTTCCACGTGGACGCCGGCGAGACGCTCGGCCTGGTCGGCGAATCGGGCAGCGGCAAGTCGGTGACGGCGCTCTCGATCATGCGCCTCGTGCAGCCGCCCGGGCGCATCACCGCCGGGCACGTGCGGTTCGACGGCCGCGACCTCGCGTCCCTGTCCGAGGCCGAGATGTGCCGCGTGCGCGGCGCCGGCATCGCGCTCATCTTCCAGGAGCCGATGACGGCGCTCAACCCGGTCTTCACGGTGGGCGACCAGATCGCCGAGACGCTCGTGGTCCACCACCGCGCATCGCGCGCCGAGGCGCGCCGTCAGGCCGTGGAGCTGCTCGCGGCGGTTCGGATCCCCGACCCCTCCGCCCGGGTCCGCGACTACCCGCATCAGCTCTCGGGCGGACAGCGCCAGCGCGTCCTCATCGCCATGGCGCTCGCCTGCCGCCCGAAGCTCGTCATCGCCGACGAGCCGACGACCGCGCTCGACGTGACGATCCAGGCCGAGATTCTCGACCTGCTGCGCGAGATGCGCGAGCGGTTCAACCTGGCGCTGCTCCTCATCACCCACGATTTCGGGGTCATCGCCGAGACCGCGGATCGCGTCGCCGTGATGTACGCGGGGCGCATCGTCGAGGACGGCCCCGTGCGGGCGATCTTCCACGAGCCGCAGCATCCGTACACGCGCGGGCTGCTCGAGTCGATTCCCGGAACGGGCCGCGGCCGGCTCCGCGCGATCGAGGGATCGGTGCCGGCGCCCGGCGCGCTGCCGTCCGGCTGCGCCTTCCACCCGCGGTGCCCCGACACGTTCGACCGATGCACCACCGCCCCGCCGCCCGACTACGCCGTCGGCCCGGACCACCGCGCGAAGTGCTACCTGCACGAGAACCGCTGATGCCGCTGGTCGAGGTGTCCCATCTCGTCAAGCAGTTCGTCCGCGGCAAGGGACTCTTCCGCGCCGGCACGGTCGTCCGCGCGGTCGACGATGTCAGCTTCGCGATCGAGGCGGGCGAGACGTTCGGGCTGGTGGGCGAATCGGGCAGCGGCAAAACGACGACGGGGCGCTGCCTGATCCGGCTGATCGAGCCGACGTCGGGGTCGGTGCGCTTCCAGGGCGAAGACCTGCTCGCGTTGGACGCGACGCGCCTGCGCCACGCGCGGCGGCACATGCAGATCGTCTTCCAGGATCCGTACTCGTCGCTGAACCCGCGGATGCGCGTGCGGGAGATCGTCGAGGAGCCGCTCGTGATCCACAAGCTCGGCAACCGGGCCGAGCGGTTGGCCCGGGTCGCGGAACTGTTCCGGCTGGTCGGGCTCGACCCCGCGCAGCTCGATCGCTATCCGCACGAGTTCAGCGGCGGGCAGCGCCAGCGCATCGGCCTGGCGCGGGCGCTCGCGCTCAACCCGTCGTTCCTGATTCTCGATGAGCCCGTGTCGGCGCTGGACGTCTCGGTGCAGGCGCAGGTCGTGAACCTGCTCCTCGACCTGCAGCAGCGGCTCGACCTCACCTACCTCTTCATCGCGCACGATCTGCGGCTCGTGGAACACATCTGCGGGCGCGTGGCGGTGATGTACCTCGGACGGATCGTGGAGATGGGCCCGACGGCGGCGATCTTCACGTCGCCGCAGCATCCCTACACGCGGGCGCTGCTCTCGGCGATCCCGCAGCCCGATCCCGACGCGCCCCGGACGCGCATCACGCTCGATCCCGCCTCGTTCCGCCCGGAGGCGCCCCTGCGCGAAGTCGCGGGCGGACATTGGGCGGCGCTGTAGTCACAGGTCGCAAGTCACCAGTCGCTAGTCCGAGTCGCTAGTCGCTAGTCCGAGTCGCTAGTCGCTAGTCGCTAGTCCGAGTCGCTAGTCGCTAGTCGCTAGTCCGAGTCGCTAGTCGCCAGTCCGAGTCGCTCTAGCCGCCAGTCCAGTCGCATGTCGCGTGTCGCTGGCACGATGCGTGCTGGGGCGATGGCGATGGCTGCGCAGGTCGAGGATTTGTTGGTGTATCAGAAAGCGCTGGCCGCGGCGGGGGAACTATTTGCGCTCATCGAGCGGACGGGTCTGCGCAGAGATGTCGATCTGGCGGCGCAGATGAACCGGGCCTCCGCCAGCGTCGCCGCCAATATTTCGGAAGGCTTCGAGCAGAAGACCGATCGACACTTCGCGCAATACCTCTACACGGCGCGCGGCGGAGCGCGGGAAGTTCGGACGCATCTTCAAGTGGGAGTCGGGCGCCGTCACCTATCGGAACATGATGCCGCCGCCCTCAGCGAGCGCTACGAAGAAGTCGGGAAGATGCTGACGGGATTGATCGACTATCTGAAACGATCGGATTGGAAAGAGCGAACACGATAATGTAGTCGCGAGTCACAAGTCGCACGTCACCAGTCCGAGTCACCAGTCCGAGTCACCAGTCCGAGTCGCGCGTCGCTAGGCAGGATCACGTTCGCAAGTCGTGGCTGCGCCTCGTGACTGGCGACTCCGATCTGCGACCGGCGACTCGGACTTGCGACTTGCGACTCGGACTTGCGACTTGCGACTCGGACTTGCGACTTGCGACTCGGACTTGCGACTTGCGACTAGTGACTTGCGACTACGCGATTCCCTTCTTGAACGCCTCGAGCTCCGCCGCCGATACCGACGTCTTCACCAGATTCGGATTGTCGCCGCCTTTGGCGGCGCGGTCGGGACCGACGCCTCGGGCGCCTCCGGAGGCCGACACCTGCGCGCTCTGTTTCTCAGGCTGGGCTGACTGCGACAGGTTGGACAGGCCGATGCCCTTCTTCTGGGTGTCGGCGGCCTTGGTGTCCTTGCCGTCCTTGCTGCCTGACGACGATGACGACCCGGCGAGACCGGCGGAGCCGTCCTGCACGGCGGCGATGGACGTGACCGGCGCCAGTTCGTATTTGACGTTCTGGGCGTAGCGCGGCGCCACGGTCGCGCCGGTCTTCTTGCCGGCCGCCTGGCGCACCTTGTCGATGCGCTCCTTGGTTTCCGGGTGCGACGCGAACAGCCCGTTCTTCTGCGGCATGTCGCTATTGCGCTCGTCGAGGCGCTGCAGGAAGTCGGCCAGCGCGTCCGGCGCGTAGCCGACTTTCTGCGTGAGCGTGACGGAGACCTTGTCGGCGTCGAGCTCGTCGCCGCGGTCGAACGAGTTCTCGAGAATCATCTCGTAGGCGCGGTTCGCGAGCTGATCGAGGAACAGCCCGCGGTTGCCGACCGTCTCCTGCGTGCCGAGCTGCACGGCCTTGTTCTTCCGGATGGCGTTCACGGTGTGCTTGTGCGCCACATGGCCGATCTCGTGCGCCAGCACGCCAGCGAGCTCCGCCTCGTTCTTCGCCAGGGCGAGCGCGCCGCGCGTGATGTGGATGATGCCGCCGGGCGAGGCGAAGGCGTTGACGCCGTCGGTGTCGAGCACGACGAACCTCCAGTCGAGCGTCGGGCGCTCGGACTGCTGCGCGAGCAGGAGGCCGACCTTCGCGACGTACACGTGGATCGCCTTGTCTTGCACGACGCCGAAGCGCGCGCGGATCTTGGCGCTCACGTCCTGGCCGAGCTGCTTCTCCTCGTCCTCGGTGATGTTCAGATCGTCGATCTTGCTCTTGGTCTCCTGAACCTGCTGCGCGCGCCGCAAGGCGCCGCCGAGCTGCGCGCGCGCCGGCGCCGCCGGGACCACGACCGCCGCCACGAGTGCCGCCACCATCCAGTGCTTCATGATTCTGCCTCTCGGTTCATCGGTGCCGGGGGCGCGCTCGACACGCCGACCAGCTCAAAGACGTCCACGGCCCGCGTCTTGCCCTTCACGACCACCTCGCCGAGCGGCCGCACCTCGAAGGGGCGGGTCAGCCGGGCGCGCGTGGCGTCACTGATGATAATGCGGGTGCCGTAGGTTTTGTTCAACGATTCGAGCCGGGCCCCGAGGTTCACCGCGTCGCCGATCACGGTGTAGCTCATGATCGCCTCCGATCCGATGTTGCCGGCGATCATCGGGCCCGTGCTGATGCCCACGCCGATCTGGAGTTCGGGCCGGCCCTCGGCGCGCCACCGCGCGCAGAGCCGATCCAGCTCCGCGATCATGTCGAGCGCGGCCGCCGCGGCGTGATCCGCGTGCGCGGGATCGTCGAGCGGCGCGCCGAAGAGCGCCATCACCTGATCGCCCACGAACTTGTCCACCGTGCCGCGATGGGCGAAGACGATCTCCACCATGCGCGAGAAGTACTCGTTCAGCATGTGGACGATCGCTTCAGGCTCTCCCTGCTCGGACACGGTGGTGAAGCCGCGGATGTCGGAGAAGAGCACGGTCATCTCGCGCCGCGTGCCGCCGAGCCGCGCGAGCGCGGGATTCGCGACGAGCTGCTCGCAGACGTCCTTCGAGACGTACTGCCCGAACAGCCGGCGCATCCGCCGCTTCTCCCGGCCCTCGACCAGGTACTGGTAGGCGACGCCGCCGAAGAGCGCCGTCGCCGCCGCCGCCGCCGGCTGCGTCACGTTCAGCCACACGCCGCCGGCGAACTCGCGGACCGACACGAACCCGAACGCCGCCACCAGCGCCGCGGCCGCGGCGGCGGCCCACCACGCGGGCAGCCACCCGGCGACGAGCCCCACCACGAGACCGGCCGCGAGGACGAGCGCGAGCGTGGTGCCCGCGGACGCCGGCCGCATGAAGCGGTTCGACAGGATGTCGTCGGCGACGGCGGCGTGCACCTGGATGCCGGGCATCTTGCCGTTCGAGAACGGCGTCTCGAAGACGTCGAACAGGCCGGACGCGGTCGCGCCGACGAACACGATCTTGTCGCGAAAGACCGACGGGTCGACCTTCGGCGCGACGCCCGCGCGGATCTGCTCTTCGGAATACAGCAGGTCGAAGAACGTGTAGGTGGGATACGTCCGCGTGGTCATGTCGGCGCCGACGGCTGGACCGCGGAAGTCGACGAGCGACCAGAGGTAGCGGATCGACCCGTCCGCCGTGCGGACCTCGCGCCATTCGAGCGGCATCGCGCGATCGCCGAGGCGCAGCGTCGTGCCGTCGAGGCGCACGTCGGCGGGCGCGATGCCCGCGACGCGCAGGGCGGCGGCCGCGCCGAGCAGGGGCATGACGCGGCCGTTGCGCCGGACGAACGGCACGGCGTGGCGGAGCGGGCCGTCGGCGTCGAGCACGAACAGGTTGTGGCCGAAGCCGGCGGCGGCCTCGCCGAGCCGCGGAAACGGGAGGTAGACCGTCCGCCGCTCGATGATGCCGTCGACGTCGAGCGGGTACCCCTCGTCGGGCATCGGCAGCACGCCGGTCGCGTCGCCGTCGTACGACGCGTCGGCCGCCAGCAGCACGTTGCCGGCGTCTCGGATCGACGTCGCCAGCGCCTCATCCGACTCCGCGCCGGTCATCGTCCCGCCGCCGACCGAGAAGCCGAGCGACCGGTCGGGCTCGGCGAAGTTGACGTCGTAGGCGATCAGCTTCGCGCCCGCCCGCGCGAGGTAGTCGATCACGATGCCGTGGATCATCCGCGGCCACGGCCAGCGGCCCACGTTCGGCTCGAGGTTGCGCAGGCTGGACTCGTCGATCTCGACGAGGGCGATGTCAGGGTTCGCGGTCTCCGGCCGCGCCGTGCGCGACAGACGCCAGTCGTAGGTCTTCAGCTCGACGGACTCGAACGGCCCCGGGACGAACCGCGCGGTCCCGATCACGAGGACCGCTGCGGCCAGCCCGACCGCGAGACCCGCCGCCGCACGCGTGACCCAGTTCCTCAGTTGGTCAACTCCTCAGTTCCTCAGTTCCACAGTTCCTCAGCTCCTCAGTTGGGAGCGTCAGGTACTGAAACGGCTCCACGAGCCAGCGCTCGAAGATGCGCGCCTCGCGGAAGACGGCGTTCGAGATCGGCGTCGAGCTCGCCGTCCTCGACGGCCATGTCGAGGATCGCGAGCGCGCGCTCCACCGTGACGGCCTTCTTGTACGGGCGGTCGGCGGCCGAGAGCGCGTCGAAGATGTCGGCGATCGTCATCATCCGCGTCTCGAGGGGAATCTCGGGCGCCGACAGCTTGCGCGGGTACCCCGTGCCGTTCAGCTTCTCGTGATGCCCGCGGGCGATGAGCGGGATGCCGGCAATCTCGCGCGTCCACGGAATCTGGCTGAGGAAGCGGTAACTGTGGGTCACGTGCAGCTCGATCTCGGCGCGCTCGGCGGCCGAGAGCGAGCCCTTGCGGAGCGACAGGAGCCGGACTTCCTCCCAATCGAGCAGCGTCCGCCGCGCGCCGTCCACATCGTCGAACGCGACGGCGGCGATCTCGTTGAGGCGGTCGAACACGCCGTCCGGCAGCACGCTCGGCTCGTTCGCCGCTTCGATCTGGGCGAGGTACCGATCCAGATCGGCGTTCTGCGCCGCGAGATCGCCGTCGAGGCGCCCGCGCAGGGACGCCACCTCGAGGCTGCGGCGCGCGAGCTTGAAGCGCTCCCGCACGAGCTCGAGCTGCCAGGGATAGAGCTTCTTGGCCTTCACGAGCACGTCCTCGCGGACGCCGACCTTGCCGAAGTCGTGCAGCAGCGAGGCATAGCGGATCGTGCGCATCGCGTCGCGCGAGAAGCGCACGGGCGCAAAGCGCCCGCTGTCCGCGCGGTCGACCGCCTCGGCGAGCGCGACCGTGAGGTTCGCGACGCGGAACGAATGGCCCGACGTCGCGGGATCGCGGGCCTCGATGGCCACGACCGACGCGCGGACGAACCCCTCGAAGAGCTGGCGGATTTCCGCGTAGAGCTGGCTGTTCTCGAGCGCCACCGCGGCCTGGGACGCGAGCGACACGGCGAGGGCCTCCTGGCGCGCGTCGTAGGGCCCGGCCTTCGGGTTGATCAGCTGGATGACGCCGATGGTGCGCCCGCCGGGCGTCCGCATCGGCACCGCCAGCACGGAGCGCGTGCGGTAGCCCGTCAGCTCGTCGAAGCGCGGGTTGAAGCCGTAGGGCGCGCCGGGCGGCACGGCGTAGGCGTCCTCGAGGTTGACGATCTCGCCCGTGAGCGCGACGTAGCCGGCGATCGACTGGTCCGACAGCGCCAGCGTCGCCTCATGCAGGGGGATCCGCCGCGAGGTGTTCTGCGCGATCGCGAACCGCAGCTGGTCGGGGGCGCCGGGCTCGCCCGACGCGGGGGGCTCGACGATGTAGAGGGATCCGGCGTCGCTGGCGGTGATGTCGCGCGCCTTGGTCAGGATCAGCGCGAGCAGCCGGTCGGTGTCGCGTTCGGCGGTGAGCGCTGCGCCGATGGCGTTGAGTTCCGCGAGCTGCCGCGTGAGCGCGTCGAGCTCGGAACTCACAGGCCGCGCTAGGCCGCGCGGCGCACGTCGTTTTCGACCTGGCCGTCGCGGATGTGGATGGAGCGGTAGGCGTACGCCGCCACGTCCGGCTCGTGCGTGACGAGCACGATCGTGTTCCCGCCCTTGTGGAGACGCTCGAAGAGCCCCATGATCTCGGAGCCCGTCTTCGAGTCGAGGTTTCCGGTCGGCTCGTCGGCGAGCAGGATCGACGGGTTGTTGACGAGGGCGCGGGCGATGGCCACGCGCTGGCGCTGGCCGCCGGAGAGCTCGTTCGGCCGGTGCATCATGCGCGGGCCGAGCTCCACCTTGTCGAGCGCTTCCTTGGCGCGGATCTCGCGATCCTTGGCCGGGACGCCCGCGTAGACCAGCGGCAGCTCGACGTTGTGGAGCGCGGTGGCGCGCGGCAGCAGGTTGAACGTCTGGAAGACGAAGCCGATCTCCTCGTTGCGGATGCGGGCCAGCTCGTTGTCGTTCATCTGGCTCACCTGCTTGCCGTTCAGCAGGTACGACCCCTTCGAGGGGGTGTCGAGGCAGCCGATCAGGTTCATCAGCGTCGACTTGCCGGAGCCGGACGGCCCCATGATGGCGACGTACTCGCCGCGCTCGATCACGATCGAGACGCCGCGGAGCGCGTGAATCTCCTCGGCCCCCATCACGTAGGTCTTCCACAGGTCGACGGTTTCAATCAGAGCCATGTAGCCTTCAGACGCATTCCCGCGCGCGCGTGTTCCGTGACCGCCACCGACCGATCTTACTCGCCCTTGCGGAGGCGGTCCAACAGCTCCTTGGCCACCGGCGGGGCGTCGGTCGGGATGTGCGCGTGCCAGTCGCGGGCGTCGACCGGAATCAGGGTCACCCGGGCGCTCCGCTGCGGCTGCCGGCGCTGCTGCGCGATCGCGTCGGCCAGCTCCCGCGCCGGGGCAATGGCGGACCCCATCAGGATCACGCAGACTTCCTCGCCCTCGGGCACCGTCCAGCGGCCCGCCCAGGACCAGGTCTCGGCGATCGCGTCCTTGTCGACCGAGGGCACGAAGCGCGCGAGCAGCCGCGGGTGCTTCCTGCGCGCGAACAGCTTGTTCTTCGGCACCGCCACGACGTCGAAGCCGCGGACCAGCGGCTCCTCGAACGAACCGAACACCCCGGCGAGCACGGCGCGCAGCTTGCCGACCAGGGCGCGGCGCACGAACGCGTCGCGGCTCGCGCGCTCCTGGCTGAACTGGCTCGGCCTCGGGGCCTGGGTCTGGGAATCATCGGCGGGGGCCTCTGCGCGCGGCGCGCCGGCGGCCGCGGCCGGGTTGGGGGCCTGTGGTGTCGCGTTGGGCCTGGGCCCCGCGTCCAGCGCCTCGGCGCCGTCCAGCCGCGCGCGATGGTACTCGGCGCGGCGGCCCGTATCTGACAGCGCGCGGTAGGCCTCGGTGAGCTCGGCGGCGCGGCCGGCCGCCATGGTCTGGAATTCCTGGCCGAGATGCTGGACCTTGTCGGGATGGTAGCGGGCGATCTGCCCCCGGAACGCGCGCTTGATGTCGTCGGATGAGGCCGTCGGCGCCACACCCAGGAGCTGGTAATAATCCTTCACCTATTTCTTGAACTCCGCGACGTTCCCGGCCGGCAGCTCGAGGCGCTCATCGCTCTTGCCCCGGGCCTTCAGGCGGCGCGCCGCGCGCGGCGTCTCGGTGCTGCGCGCGCAGTACGCACAGTAGTTCCAGCCGGGCTGCAGCGAGCGGCCGCAGTGCGGACAGCCGCCGCTCAGTCGCTTGCCGCACTGCGGGCAGGCCAGGAAGTCGACACCCACCGCGGCGCCGCACCCCGAGCAGAGCGTCCGCATCTCACGCACCTCGGTGACGACGCGCAGCAGCTCCTCGGCCGTCGTGACGCCGCTCTTCACTTTCGCGAGGCCGTCCTCGCCGAGCGTGATCATCCCGCCGGCGAGCGCGGCGTCGCGGATCTGAGCCTCGGGCGAGCCGCCGGCAATCAGCCGGCGCACCTTGTCGGTCACCGCCATGACCTCGTAGATGCCCATCCGGCCCCGGTACCCCGTGTGGTTGCACTGGTCGCAGCCGACGGCCTTGTAGAAGGGAATCGTCGCGGCGTCGGCCTCCGAGATGCTGAGCAGCCGCAGCGTGTCGGGCGGCGGCGTGTACTGCCGGCGGCAGTGGTCGCAGAGGCGGCGCACGAGGCGCTGCGCGACCACGCCCACGAGGGCGGAGCCCACCACGAAGGGCTCGGCGCCGATGTCGGTGAGGCGGGTCACGACCGACGGCGCGTCGTCGGTATGCAGCGTGGAGAGCACGAGGTGGCCCGTCTGCGCGGCCTGCATCGCGATCTTCGCGGTCTCCGAGTCGCGGATCTCGCCGACGAGGATCACGTCGGGGTCCTGGCGGAGGATCGATCGCAGGGCGCTCGCGAACGTCAGCTTGATCTTCTCGTTGATCTGCGTCTGGTTCACGCCCGGGATCTGATACTCGACCGGATCCTCAATCGTGATGATGTTGGTCTTCTCCGACTGCACCGACTTGAGCGCCGCGCTGAGCGTCGTCGTCTTGCCGCTGCCGGTGGGGCCGACGACGAGGATCATGCCGTGCTGATGGCGGAGGAAGCCGCGCAGCAATTCGAGCGACGCCGCCGAAAACCCGAGCTCCTCGAGCGCCGGCACGCCCTTCCGGTTGTCGAGGATGCGCATCACGATCTTCTCGCCGAAGAGCGTGCGCAGCGTCGAGACGCGGAAGTCCACCTCGCTGCCGTCGTCGGCCTGCATGCGCAGGCGGCCGTCCTGCGGCAGGCGCTTCTCGGCGATGTCCATGCCCGCCATGATCTTCAGGCGCGCGATGAGGCCCTCGTGCACCCACTTGGGCAGGTCCATCACTTCCTTGAGCAGGCCGTCGAGGCGGTGCCGGATGAGCACGCCCTTTTCCATGGGCTCGACGTGGATGTCGCTCGCCTTGCTCTTGATGGCGCTCTTCACCACGAGGTCGACCAGGTCGATGATCGGCGCGGTCTCGCTGCGCTCCTTCAGGCCGGCGACCGGCTCGAAGACGTCCTCTTCGGGCCGCCGCACCAGACCCGTGCCCGGGTCCACATCCCCGCGGCCTCCCCCGCGGCGCGACTGGCCCGCGGGAATGGCGAGGTCCGAGCCCTGCCCCGGCTGCGTGATGCGCACGAGCGCCTTGTCGGGATAGCCGGTCTGGATCGCCTCGGTGATCTCGGCGCGCGTGGCGACGACCTGCTTGATGCGATAGCCCGTCTGGAACTCGAGGTCCTGCACGAGGCTGAACAGCAGCGGATCGGACATCGCCACCGTCAGCAGGTTCTTCTCGAGGCGCACGGCGACGCAGATGCGCTTCAGCGAGACGTCCTTGGGAATCAGGACCACCGCCGAGGGATCCGGCGGGTTTTCCGCGAGGTTGATGTACGGGAAGCCGAGCTGGAAGGCGAGCGCCTTCGCGATCTGCTTCTCCGTGGCGAGGTTCATGCGGACGAGGACCACACCGACCCGCTCGCCGGTGCGCTTGTGCTCGTCGAGCGCGCCCTGCAGGTCCTCTTCCGTGATGAGCCCGGACTGAACCAGGCACTCGCCGATCTTTTTGCGCAACGGAGGGTCCTCGCCCTAACTCACTGACGGATCAACGGGAAACCTCGAGTGTGAGGCTCCGCCGTGCCAGGTTCAATACGAATCCGTGTGCAACCGACGGCCTTATCGGCAGATTGCCTGTCGCCGAGAAGGCTCCACTAGGGGTTGTGGGGGTCCGTTTCTGGGACGCTAGGCCTCGTGCCTCACCGACTGCTCTGGCCGACGTGCAGCCGCGTCAGGCGGCCGGCCTCGTCGCGGACGACCACTGCCGTCGCGGTGATTTCCACCACCCGCGCGCCGTCGATCTCGTCGCCCTGCTGCAGGATGCGTCCGTCGATCACCGCGAGTTTGCGCTCCGGACCATACAGAATCGTCTGCAGCTCGGCGGTGAAGGGCCGCGAGGGCGCGGCCGTGCGCGCCGGTGCCGGCGCGGCGGCTGTCCGCGTCACGGGAGCCGGCGCGGCCACGGGCGGCGGCGCAGGAGCCGGCGCGGGCGTGACGGCCACGGGCCGCGGCGCGGAGGCCGCGGCCATGTAGACGAGATCGGGCGGCGGTTCGTACGACCGGACGAACTCGGCGGCCGCCAGGGCGGGCGCGCGTTCCCGCCGGCTCTCCAGCGGAGACTCCGGCCGGGGCACCGACGAGGGCTCCGGCCGACGCTGCGGCTCGAGGGGGGCGCGTTCGGCAGCGTCCGGCGCGGCCGCGGCCGCGACCGGAATCGCGGTGAACCCCCATCGCGACGACTCGAGCGCGACGCCGAGGCCGAGCCCGGTGGCCATCCCGGCGACGACCGCGGCGCGCGCGATCCAGGCGCGCTGCTGCTGCTGGCGGCGCTCGCGGAGCAGGTCGAGCGGCGCGGGCCAGTCGATCGCGGCGCCCCAGGCGAGCCGCACTTCGGCGGCGCGGTCGTGCAGGGTGAGCCCCTCCTCGGGCAGGCGCGTCTCATCGATGCCGAAGAACGAGTCGAGCGGCTCGACCTCGACGTCGAGGCACTCGATGAGCGAGGTCGTCATCGTTCGCAGCTCGGGGAAACCGCCGCAGACGTAGACGGCGGCGACCGGGCCGTGCGCCGGGCGGATCGCGTCGACCATGGTTTCGAGATGCGCGGCGAGGTACGCGGCGACTTCACTCTTACGGCGGACGAGCAGGCTGCGGTCGGGATCCAGATAGCCCCAGGGCATCTCGTGGCCCGCGATCAGCGCGCCGTCCCGCACGAGCGCGATGGCGGTCGCGGTCTCGGCGAGGGCCACGTACACCTCGAGCGCGCCCCGGACGGCGGGGCGGCGGCGGGCCAGCGACATCAGGGCCGCGGCGGGCGTGACCACGCTGCGCAGCTTGAGGCCGGCCGCGAGGAAGGGCTGGGCGGCGGCGGCGACGGCGGCCGCCGGCGCCGAGGCCAGGACGACGCGCCGCGTCGCGCCGTCGGGCGCGGCCGTCGCGGGCGCGATGTCGGCGACGCGCCGCCCGGCGCCGAGCGACGGCGCGCGCTGGGCGAGCGCCTCGCGGCGCATCTGGGCGTAGGGTCCGCAGGCCACGGTGGCCTGCGTGTGCTCGGCGGCGAGCCCCCACACGACGAGCGCGGTGGGGCGGCCGGTCAGGGCGTCGAGGGCCTCGCGCAGCTCCCGCCCGAACCGCGGATAGCGGTTGAACGAGCGCACGCACGAGTCCGCGGACGCGCCGGATTCGTCGGGCGCCTCCACGTCCAGGATGCGGCAGCTGACGGAGCCGAGTTCGATGCCAAGACGGGCAGCCATGAATACCACCTCCTGTTTCGGCTCGAGGCGGGGCCGCCTGCAGAGGGCCTGACTGCTTGCCTCCCGGCGGCCGGATGGGCAACGATGGGACCCGGTTCCCGGCTCCCCCGCCGGCAGGCCGATACCCGTGCCGACCAAAGAACCTCTCGACTCGACGCAGCAGGACCTGCGCGACAAGGTCACCGCCCGCCTGGTGGAGCGGAGCGACCAGATCGCGGGTGACACCGTCGCCCTGTTTCCGTACAGCGGCGACGCGGCCGTCGATCCGGAGTTCTCCCGCCAAGTCGGGCAGACGCTCCTCCTGCTGCTGATCGTGGCCATGCGCGGCGGCGAGGTGGACGCGCGCGGCATGCTCGTCGGCGACCTGTACCGCATGGTCCTCGAACGGGCGCTCCCGGTGGATCGTCTCTACACCTTCGCGTACCTGATCGAGCGGACGGCGCTCGACGAGCTGGCGCTGTCGGACGAGTTCGGCGCGGCCAGTGACGCCTGGCCGCAGGTCGAGCAGATGACGCGGCGCGCGACGTTCGACGTGCTCGCGTCGTACTCCGAGCGCGCGCAGAAGGAGCCGACGGGCGCCGGCGCCACCCCGCCGCTGATCGATCGGCTCACGACCCTCTACTCCCGGCAGATGCTCGACGCGGTGCTCGAGAACGAAGTCGAGCGCGCGACGCGCGTCGGCTATCCCATGTCGTTGATTCTGTTCGACATCGATCGCCTGTCGGGGATCAACGAAGAGCACGGCTACGGCGTCGGCGATCGGATTCTGGAGCGGGTGGGGATCCTGATCAGCAAGTACTTCCGGCAGCAGGACTGGATGGCGCGGTGGACGGGCGGCGCGTTCGCGGTCCTGATCACACACACGGACCCGAACGACGTCGCGACGCTGGCCGAGCGCGTGCGGCACACCGTCGAGCAGCGGCTCGGCTTCATCGATCACCGCAACGACCAGCCGGTCGTGGTGACGCTGAGCGTCGCCGTGCTGAACCTCGAGATCGCCGTCGGGGACCGGCTCGTCACCGACTTCGTCCGCTCGGAGGCCGAGCGCCTGCTGGCCGTCGCCAAGTCCAACGGCCGCAACCGCGTGGAGCGCGCGGACCGTTCGACCGCGAGCCCCGGCTAGCTAGCCGCCGTACTCCTCTTCGTAGTTCGCCTTGAGCCGCGCCACCACGGCGGGATCGGCGAGCGTGGTCGTGTCGCCGAGCGCCTTGCCCTCGGCGATGTCGCGCAGCAGGCGCCGCATGATCTTCCCCGACCGCGTCTTCGGCAGATCGGCGGTGAAGAGCACGTCCTCGGGCCGCGCGATGGCGCCGATCTTCTTCACGACGTGCGCCTTCAGCTCGTCGGCGAGCGCGTGCATGTCGCCCGTAATCCCCTCCTTCACCGTGACGAACGCGGCGATCGCCTGCCCCTTCAGCTCGTGCGCGCGGCCCACGACGGCCGCCTCGGCGACGCTGGGGTGATCCACGAGGGCGCTCTCGACCTCCATCGTCCCGATCCGGTGGCCGGCCACATTCATGACATCGTCCACGCGGCCGAGGAGCCAGAAGTAGCCGTCGGCGTCTCGCTTCGCGCCATCGCCGGTCACGTACACGCCCGGCCCCCACTGGCTCCAGGTACTGCCGCACGAAGCGCTCGGGGTCGCCGTAGATGCCGCGGAGCATCGACGGCCAGGGCTTCGTGATCGCGAGCAGCCCGCCGCCGACGGGCACCGGGTCGCCCTTGTCGGTCAGGACCTCGGCGGAGATGCCGGGGAACGGCCGCGTGGCCGAGCCGGGCTTGAGCGTGGTGAGGCCGGCGAGCGGCGTGATCATGATCGCGCCCGTCTCGGTCTGCCACCACGTGTCGACCACCGGGCAGCGCTCGCCGCCGATGATCTTGTAGTACCAGACCCACGCCTCCGGGTTGATCGGCTCCCCCACCGATCCGAGCAGGCGCAGCGATGAGAGATCCCGCTTCGCGGGCCAGTCGACGCCCCAGCGCATGAACGCGCGAATAGCCGTCGGCGCGGTGTAGAAGACGGTGACGCCGTAGCGTTCGACGAGCGCCCAGAACCGATCCTTCTTCGGCCAGTCGGGCGCGCCTTCGTACATGAGCACGGTGGCGCCGTTGGCCAGCGGGCCGTACACGACGTAGCTGTGGCCCGTGACCCAGCCGATGTCGGCCGTGCACCAGTAGACGTCCTCTTCCTTCAGATCGAACACGAGCTTGGTCGTCGCGTAGGCGCCGACGAGGTAGCCGCCGGTCGTGTGCACGATGCCCTTGGGCTTCCCCGTGGTGCCGGACGTATAGAGGATGTAGAGCATGTCCTCCGAGTCCATCGCCTCGGGCTCGCACGCGTAGGAGGCGTCGGCGATCAGATCGTGGTACCAGCGGTCGCGGCCGTCCTGCATGTGCACGGGGATCGCGCTGTCGGCGCCGCGCTTCACCACCACGACGTGCTCGATCGACGGCGTGGCGGCGAGCGCCTCGTCGGCAATCTGCTTGAGCGCGACGATCTGGCCGCGGCGGTACCCGCCGTCGGCCGTGATGAGCAGGCGCGCCTGCGCGTCGTTGATGCGGTCGCGGAGCGACTCGGCGCTGAAGCCCCCGAAGACCACGCTGTGGACGGCGCCGATGCGCGTGCAGGCGAGCATCGCGATCGCGAGCTCCGGCACGAGCGGCATGTAGAGGGCCACGCGATCGCCCTTCTTGATGCCGAGTGACCGCAGCACGCTGCCGAACGCGCAGACCTCGCGGTGGAGATCGAAGTAGGTATAGGTGCGGCGATCGCCGGGCTCCCCTTCCCAGATGAGCGCGGCCTTGTTGCGGCGCGGCCCGCGCAGGTGGCGATCGAGACAGTTCACGCTGACGTTCAGCTTCCCGCCGACGAACCACTTCGCGTGCGGGGGCTGCCAGTCGAGAATTGTGTCCCAGGGCGTCGACCACTCGAGCTCGGCGGCGAATTTCGCCCAGAAGGCTTCGGGATCCTTCGCCGCCTCGGCGTAAATCCCGTCGTCGTTGGCGATCGCGTGGGCGCGAAAGTCCGCCGGCGGCGGGAACGTGCGATCTTCCTTGAGGAGATCGGAGATTTCTGGGGGGATCTTGTCGGCCATGGCCGGAAGGATACCGTACCGCGTCGAGCTATCGACGCGGAATCAGCCGACGAGCGCGGCCAGGCGCGCGCGGACCTGCGCCGCCAGCTCGCCGTGCGCCACGCCGCCGAGGCGCAGAAACGCGCGGTAGTGCTCGACGGCCGTGGTGATATCGCCGGTCTCGTCGGCGACGAGCGCGAGGTTGTACTGCGCCCCGGCGTGGCTGCGATCGATCGCCACGGCCTGCAGCAAAAGATCGCGGGCCTCCGCCGGCCGGCTCTGCGCGCGCCGGGCGAGGGCCAGGTTCACGAGCGCCTCCACGTCCTGCGGATCGTCCGCGATGGCCACGCGGAACTCGGCGATGGCCATGTCGAGCGCGCCCGCCCGCATCCGGGCGATGCCGAGGTTGTTGTGCGCCTTCGCGTGATTCGGATCGATCTCGATGGCGCGCTGGAACTCCTGAATCGCCATGTCCGGATCCCCGTCGTCCTGATACAACAGGCCGAGGTTGTTGTGCACTTCCGCGCTCGCCTCGTGGTCGGCCAGCAGGCTCCGATACTGCTCGAACGCGTGCTCGCGATCGCCGACGCGCTGGTAGTAGAGCGCAAGCGCGAAGCGGTCGTCGAGCGATCGCGTCGCCCTGGAGGGCGCGACGGACGCCGGCACGGCGGCCGCGGGCGTCGCGGGCCGTGCCGCCGGGCGCGGCGCGGCCGGGCGCGGCGCAGCCGGACGCGGCGCAGTCGGGCGCGGCGCAGCTGGGCGCGGCGCAGCCGGGCGCGGGGCCGACGGCGCCGGTGTGGACGGCACGGGCGACGGACGAACGGCGGCTGACGCGGGAGGCGCGGGCGTCGGGCGCACTGGACTCGTCGGTGCAGGCGTTGCCGGCGTGGGCGTCGGCCGCGCCGGAGCCGCGGGCGCCGGGGTCGGCCGCGCCGGGGTCGTGGGCGCAGGCGTTGTCGGCGTGGGCGTCGGGCGCGCTGAAGTCGAGGGCGTCGGGATCGTAGGCGCGGCGGCCGGCGCGGGCGTCGCCGGCGCGGGTCGCGCCGTGGTCGGCGTCGGGGACGACGGCGCGGTGGCGGTTGCGGCCGGAGGGACCGTCGCGTTCGACGGCGCGGGCGTGGCCGGCGACGGCACAGGACGAATCGGCGGACGATTGACCGCCTGGCGCGGCGCGGGCTGCACAGTCACGGGCGCCGGTGGCGCGAGGAGCAGGACGATCCCCGTCGCGCCGATGAAGCCGAGCGCGACGGCGCCGGCGCCGTAGATCGCGAGCGTCTTCAGCGGCCGGCGGCGATGGCCGTGACGCTGATACCCGAGGGTGGCGAGCACCGAGTCCGATCGCGCGCCGGCGCGCGCGTCGGTCTCGTCCGACGGTTCGTTGCGGCGTCGCCGCAAGGCATCGAGCAGAAGGCTCACAGGGTGTTTGTCGCGCCGGTCGCGAAAGGCGCCGTCACCACCACGGCGTCGAGGCGAGGCGCCGCCTCGTTCAGCCGGGCGGCCTGCCGGCGCGCCTCATCGGGATCAGTGTACGCCCCCGCGAGCACCCGCTGCCAGCGGCCTCGTTCCCCGAGGTCGACGTCGGCGTAGTAGACCGTGAAGCCGGACGACTCGAGCCAGTCGGTGAGCGCCGCGATTTGCTTCGAGGAATCCGGATCGGCGACGGCATAGGAACCGGTGAGAATCGTGACCGCGGCCGTCGCGGGCAGCTGTCGATCCGGCTCGGCCGCGCGCGGCACGGCGCTGGCGCGCGCGGGACGCGGCGTGGCCGACGGGGCGTCGGGCGCCGCGACGGCCACCGCGGCCGGCTCGTGCTCCGCCGAGAAGCGCGCGTACAGGTACGCCGTGCCGGCCGCGGCCAGCCCCGCCGCGATCACGATCGTCGCGGCGGCGGCCGCGAGCGACGGCCGGGCGAGCCACCCGGGCCTTCGGCGCGACGCGCCCGGAAGATCGAGGCTCTTCGCCGCATGGACGATGAGCTCCGGCGTGATGCGGGTCGTCCGGGCCGAGAACCCGGCCACCAGCGCGCGGTCGCACACCAGGTTGATGAGCCGCGGGATGCCGCCCGTGAGGCGGTGAATCAGCTTGAGCGCCTTCCCCGAGAACGTCACGGACGACGAGCCGGCGCCCGCGATCGCGAGGCGGTGCGCGACGTACGCGGCCACGGTTTCCTCGTCGAGCGGCAGGAGTTCGTACCGGATCGACACGCGCTGATCGAGCTGCCGCATATCCGGCGCCCCCAGCACGTCCTTCAGGTTGAGCTGCCCGACCAGGATGATCTGCAGCAGCTTCTCCTTGTCCGTCTCGAGGTTCGAGAGGATTCGGATCTGCTCGAGCACCTGCGGCGGCAGGTTCTGCGCCTCGTCGATGATGAGGACGGCGCTCGCGCCCTTGTCCACGAGGCTCAGCAGAAATTCGTACAGGAGCTCGATCAGCTCCTCCTTGCCGGCCCCGGCGACGCGGCCGCCGCCCCACAGCTCCTCGCGCGCGACCACGCCGAAGTCCTGCAGCACCCGGCGCAGCAGGTCGTCTTCCGACAGGAAGGGATTCAGCACCAGCGCGGTGTACGTGGTGCGATCGATCTGCTCCAGCAGCGCGCGGCACAGCGTCGTCTTGCCGGTGCCGATGTCGCCGGTGACCACGACGAAGCCCTCGCGGCGGCGGATCGCGTACTGCAGCAGCTCGAACGCGCTGGCGTGCGACTGGCTCCGGTACAGATACTTCGGATCCGGCGTGAGGCTGAAGGGCTTCTCCGTGAATCCGTAATAGCTCTCGTACATCGCTTGATCCCGCTACTCGGCCGCCGTGTTCACGATCGTCGGCGTGAGGAGCACCAGCAGCTCCACGCGCGTGCGCACGACGACGGTGGAGCGGCCGAACCAGCCGCCCGAGAAGCCGCCGCCCGATCGCTTCTCACGCGTCTCCACCTCGCGATGGAAGCCGGACACGACCAGCGTCTCGCCGTTGCCGACGCGCGCGAGGGTGTCGAGCTCGCGGATTGCCACGACGTCCGGCGTGTGCTTGTCGTCGTCCGTCTGCCTGAGGGTAACGACCGGCCCGACCGCGAGCGTCACCATGCCGTTCTGGGCGATCTGCGGGGTCACCGTCAGCGTGATGCCGCCGGGGCGGCCCGGATCGCCGACACGCTCGATCGTGCCGCGCACGACGGCCGCTTCGTTGTTGAGCGCCAGCAACCGCGGCGACGCGAGCGTCGTCACGACGCCCTGCTCGGCCAGCGCGTCCAGGAACGCGCCGACGTCGCGCACCCGCGTGCCGGGCGACGCCTGCCCTCCCGAGCCCGGCGACAGGCCGGCCCTGGCCAGGGCGTCCCAGTCGAGCCCCTGCGCGGTCTCGTCGTTCAGCTGCACCTCGATCACGCGCGCGTCGATCTGCACCTGCCGGTGCACGCGGTCGCGCACCGCGTCGAGGTACTCCGAGACGCGCATGATGCGCTCGGGGAAATCGGTCACCTGCAGCAGCCCGGCCTTGCGGTCCACGCTGTACGAGGCGCCGGACGACAGCATCCCGCGCACGGCGGCGTCGATGTCGGCGAACGCGTCGCCGCGCGACGACGTGGTGACGGCCGCAACGCCGGTCTCGCCCACCACCGACGCGCCGGTGCGCTCGGCGGCGATGAAGTTCAGATCGAAGAGGCGCGTCTCGGGCGCGCGGGGGAAGACCTTGATGAAGCTCCCCTGCACCTCGTAGTCGAGACCGAGCGGCGGCAGAATCAGTGTGAGCGCCTGGCGCACGGTCACTTCCTTCAGCTCGCCGATGAAGGAGCCGGCGACGCCGGGCGCGGGCACGATGCTGAGGCTGGTGCCGCGGACGAGGAGCAGCAGAAGATCGCCGATCGGCACGGGCTCGCCGAAGGTCAGCGAGAACGTGCGGCCGTCGAGATCCGCCGCGAGCGGCCCCTCATCGAGCTCCGTCAGCGGCAGCGGCGGCAGCTGCACCCGAGGCGCCTGCGCGGCCCCGAGCAGCATGACGACGAGCGGCAGCGACACCCACTCCACGTCTCAGAGTGTCGGATCGATACGGTTGCAGCGATAGAGAGCAGGGGTGGGAAGAGACGTGAAGATGGGGTGATGGGCGTGATGGCGTGATGGGGCGATGGCGTGATGGGCGCCCCATCACCCCATCACCACATCACTCCATCACCACATTCACCTAATCGTAGTACTCCCGCCCCAGGTGCGTGATCAGCTCCTCGCCCTTGAGGTAGCGCAGCGTGTTCTTCAGCTTCATGAGCTGGATGAACAGGTCGTGCTCGGGGTAGAGGCCGGGGGCGTGGACGGGGCTCTTGAAGTAGAACGACAGCCACTCCTGGATGCCCGACATGCCGGCGCGCTTCGCGAGGTCCATGAACAGCGCGACGTCGAGGACGATCGGCGCCGCCAGGATGCTGTCGCGGCAGAGGAAGTTGATCTTGAGCTGCATCTTGTAGCCGAGCCAGCCCACGAGATCGATGTTGTCCCAGCCTTCCTTGTTGTCGCCGCGCGGCGGGTAGTAGTTGATGCGGACGACGTGGCAGAGATCCTTGTAAAGGTCGGGATAGAGGTGTGGCTGGAGGATGTAGTCCAGCACGGACTTCTTGCTCTCTTCCTTCGTCTTGAACGACTCGGGATCGTCCAGCACTTCGCCGTCGCGGTTGCCGAGGATGTTGGTCGAGTACCAGCCCTCGACGCCGATCAGGCGCGCCTTCAGGCCGGGCGCGATGATCGTCTTGATCAGCGTCTGCCCCGTCTTCAGATCCTTGCCCGCGAGCGGCGCCTTCGTCTTCGCGGCGAGGTCGACGAGCGCCGGGATGTCGGCCGTGAGGTTCGGCGCGGCGTTCGTGTACGGGATCCCCTCGCGGATCGCGGCGTAGGCGTAGACCATGCTCGACGGGATCGACGGATCGTTCTCCTCGAGCGCGCGCGTGAAGCTCTCCATCGTCTCGTGCGCGGCCGACTCGGTCATGTAGATCTCGGTGCTGCCGCACCAGACCATGACGAGCCGATCGAGGCCGTTGTCGGCCTTGAACTTGCGGATATCGGCGATGACCTGCTCGGCCAGGTCCATCTTGTTCTTGCCCTTCTTCACGTTCGGGCCGTCGAGGCGCTTCACGTAGCGCTGGTCGAACACCGCGGGCCACGGGCGGATGGCCTCGAGCTCGGGGCGCACCTGATCGAGGAGCGCGCTCTCGATCACGCCGGCCGTGCGCGCGGCCTGGTAGCAGTCGTCCTCGAAGATGTCCCAGCCGCCGAAGACGATCTCGTCGAGCCCGGCGAGCGGGACGACGTCGCTGATCTTCGGCGACCGGCCTTCGGTGCGCTTGCCGAGGCGCACCGTGCCCATCTGCGTGAGCGAACCGATCGGTTTGGCGAGGCCTTTGCGGATGGCGAAGACGCCGGCGATGGTCGTGGTGCTGACGGCGCCGAGGCCGACGAGCATGATGCCCAGGCGGCCTTTGGCTGGAGCGATTTCAACGGGTGTAGACACGGGCGAAAACTATATCATCAATACTGATGAACCTTTTTGGACGACGCGAGGATCCGCACATGCTCTCGGTGCGGATGACGGGCGTGAAGATGGGCGATCAGGTGGCCCTGGTGGGGTGCTCGAACGGCGCCCGGCTGGGGGCGATTGCCAGGCAGGTCGGCCTGTCCGGGCGGGCGGTCGGCCTGATGCCGGACCGGGAGACGGCCGAGCGCATGCGCAAGGGCGCGGCGGCGGCCGGGGCGCTGGTCGAGATCGAGATCACGTCGCCGGTACGGCTGAAGGCCGACAATGACGCGTTCGACCTGGTCGTGGTGGACGACACGGGCGGCCTTCTGGCGTCGATGCGCGCCGAGGATCGGACGGGGGTGTTCAAGGACCTGCGGCGGATCGTACGGCCGGGCGGACGGGTGGTGATCATCGGCACCGTGCCGCGCGGCGGGGTCGGCGTGCTGATCTCGCGCGCGCAGAGCGGCCCGCCGTTCGATCCGATGCCGTGGCTGACGGCGGAGAACTTCAAGGCCGTGCGGCTGCTGGCGGAGCGCGACGGGTTGAAGTTCATCGAGGGCACGCGGGCGAGGTCATGAAAATGCAGGAATGCAGGAAACCGCCGCCTATTCATTTAGTCCTGTGGCAAGAACGACCGAGTACGCCACTAGGGCGAAATACATTACAGGACCGTACACCAACGCCAGCCCACGCGTGAACCACCGAAACTCGGTCGCGAGTACCTGCTAAACCCAGGAGTAGAACCGCGACTATTTCCCACAGTGGTGGGGCTCCACCACGTGGGCCGGCAAGCACAAACAACGTCTGGGCAATCAGCGGAACGACAACGGATAGTAGCAGTGCCGGCGTTCGGAACTTCGTTGCTGAAGGCATTCGGTGGAATTGCAAGAGGAGGCTGCTAGATTCCCAACACGGGCATCCGCCGGCCAATTACAGACACGAGACCACTGGCCACGAGAACGAGCGTCGGGTCCAACCATCGGGCCATGATCTTCTTAGATCTTGAGTCACGGGCCTCCAAGCACACCCGCCAGGGCGAGTGCCGAGTAGATCAGCACGATGAACATCACGGGCGCATAGACCAGCGCGATTGCACCGGTTCGACGAGGGTAAGCGCGGGACAGCGGATAGAACCCAACCGCGACGGCTACCGGCACCGCGAACACAGAGACAACGTTCGATAGTTCCGGCACGCGGCCACCGATGGCGTAACCGACCGCCAGCGTTCCGGCCAAGGTCGCGATGGCGAGCGTCGTCGACGCCTAACGATCCGAACCGCCATACTCCGCCCCAGCCTACGCTCATTGCTTAGGTCCCTATCTCGCCCTGGCGTGCGAGAGTCTGCATTCGCCATGCGTGAAGGTCCATTTTGCATTCCTGCATTCCTGCATTCCTGCATTCCTGCATTCCTGCATTTCCTACCGGAGGCATGTGAGGTGCCGCCCGCCGTCGATCGGGATCGTTTCGCCCGTCATGTTCGCCGCGCGATCTGAGGCGAGAAACAGAATCAAGCTCGCGACTTCATCCGCCTCGCCGGCTCGTCCAAGCGGATGCGTCGTCTTCGAGCGCTCGAGAAACGACGCATACGCCGCGTCGTCCATGCCGCCGCGCTTGTGCAGGTTCGTCACCGTCACACCGGGGTTCACCGCGTTCACGCGCACGCCGAACGGCGCCATCTCGAGCGCGGCGCACCGCGTGAGCTGATCCACCGCCGACTTGCTGACGCAGTACGCGAGCACGCCGGGGAATGACCGCAGGCCGTTCACGCTCGACACGTTCACGATCGAACCCTTCCGCACTTTCAGGTGCGGCGCCGCCGCGCGCATCAGCCGGAACGGCGCGCGCACGTTGATGTTCATCATCAGGTCCCACGCCGCGTCTTCGGTCGTCTCGACGGTGCCGGTCCCGATGATGCCGGCCGCGTTCACGAGAATATCGAGGCCGCCGAAGCCGTCGACCGCCTCGGAGACGACGCGATCGGGCGCGTCCGGATCGGTGAGGTCGGCGCGGCACACGCGCGCGCGGCCGCCGGCTTCGATGATGGCCCGCTCGGCCTGCGCGATGGCCGCATCGCTGCGGCCGACCAGCACCACGGAGCCGCCCGCCCGGGCAAAGGCCTCGGCGGTCGCCCGGCCGATGCCACTCGACGCTCCCGTCACGACGATTACTTTCTTGGAGAAGGGCATGGGACAGTTTAGAACGGTGCTAGCGTGCTAGGTGCTAGGTGCTGGGTGCACTGGCACGGGGACGAAATGACCCGGCTGGCGGTCAAGTTCGGGCGAGTCTGGCCGAAAAGATGGGTAGATGGGGCGGCAAGGGTTTTGCTGCAAGGTACTGATAATGAAGGTGCGCCTGATTGCGGCCAGCTTGGCGTTCGCTGGGGCCTCCACCGGCCTCCTGGTCGCGGCCGGGCAGCCGCCGGCCCAGGAGCCGGCGCGACCGCCGGGGCTCATCTTCTCGAGCCGGGTGGACCTGATTAACGTCACGGCCACGGTCTATGACGATGCCGGACAGTTCGTCGAGGGGCTGACTCAGGACGACTTCGTCGTCTACGAGGACGGCGTTCGCCAGGACGTCACGCAGTTCAGCAACGAGCGCGTGCCGGTGAGCCTCGGCATCGCCGTGGACACGAGCGGCAGCATGGCCGGCGAGAAGATCCACGCCGCCGAGAGCGCGCTGAACCGGTTCCTCTACGATCTGCTCGGCCCGGACGACGAGATCTTCATCACGGCGTTCAGCGACGAGCCGCGCCTGGCCGAGAGCTGGACAAGCGACCGGTCGCTCCTGAGCCGCGCCCTCGCGCGGCTGAAGCCGACGGGCGGCACGGCGCTCTACGACGCGGTGGCCCAGGCGGTGCCGACGGCGATGCGGGGCCAGCACCAGAAGAAGGCCCTCGTGGTGATCTCGGACGGGAACGACACGTCGAGCCGGACGAGGGTGACCGACCTGCGCGAGGCCATCCGGCAGAGCGAGGTGCTGGTCTACGCGATCGGCATCGACGCCGAGTCGCATCCCGCCGCGGGCACGGGCAGCGCGCCGCCCCGCGGCCCCGAGCCGCCGCGGACGCCGGTGCCCTTCCCCTTTCCGAGCGACCGCCGGCTGCCGCCGCCCTCCACGCCGCCACCCACCGTCTGGACGTCACCGTCCTCGCCGAGCGAGGAGCGCGTCAACGTCGCGGCGCTGCGGGACATTACCGACGATAGCGGCGGGCGCACCGAGATCATCCGCGACGCCCGGGATCTGGACCCGGCCACGGCCGGCATCGCCGACGAATTGAGCCGCCAGTACTTCCTGGGGTACGACACGGCCACCGGCAAGGACGGCAAGTGGCACGCGATTCGGGTCGAGACCCGCAACCCGGCCTATCACGTTCGCGCCCGCACGGGGTTCATGGCGAACTAGAACTAAGATAGGCCGTGTCTCTTCTGGCGACGGCCTTCCTCCTGAGCCTCCTCGGCAGCTTCGGCGGCGTCATCGTGGCGGCCTCGCTCCTGCTCTTCAGCGACTCGATCCGCAAGCGCATCGTGCCGTGGCTCGTGAGCTACGCGGTCGGCGCGCTGCTGGGCGTCGCGCTCCTCGATCTGCTGCCCGAGGCGCTGGCCGAGCTGCCGGCCGAGCAGGTGCTCGGGACGCTCCTGGCCGGCATCCTCACCTTCTTCATCCTCGAGAAGCTGGTGCTGTTCCGCCACTGCCATACGGCGGACTGCGAGGTGCACGACGCGGCCGCCGCGCTCGTCCTGATCGGCGACGGGTTCCACAACTTCGTGGACGGCGCGATCATCGGCGCCGCGGTCCTCACCAGCGTGCCGCTCGGCATCAACACCGCCATCGCCGTCGCCGCGCACGAGATTCCGCAGGAGGTCGGCGACATCGGCGATCCTGCTCGCGGCGGGGTACTCGCGAACCCGCGCGCTCGTGCTCAACCTCGTCTCCGGCGCCTCGGGGCTGGTCGGAGCCGTCGGCGCATTCGGCGCCGGTCACCCTCCTGCCGAACGCTCGCCCGTACGTGCTCGCGTTCTCATCGGCGAGCCTCCTCTACATCGCGATGTCGGATCTCATCCCGAACCTTCATCGCGGCCAGCTCGACACGAACGGGGCCCGGCAGGTCGTCCTGCTCTGCCTCGGCATCGCCACCATCGTGCTGTTCGGGCGGCTGATCGGATAAGGCGGGCGCATGGCGATCAACGCGAAGAACCTGGCGACCATCCAGATGATGTGGCGGCGCGAGGTCGAGGCCGCGACGACCTACCGGTATCTCGCCGGGCGGGAAACCGACCCCAACCGCCGCGACATCCTGAACCGCCTGGCCGAGCAGGAAGAGACGCACGCCGCGCGCTGGTCCGAGCGCATCGAAGCCACCACCGGCACGGCGCCCGATCCGCAGACCGTGCGCCAGGGCCTGAACTGGTTCGAGCGCATCGCCGACCCGATCGTGATCCTCCAGCGCCTCGAGCAGGAGGAGAACCGCGCCGAAGAAGAGTACGACGCCCTGATGGCGCGCCTCGCCGATCCGTCCGACCGGAAGATCGCCGAGGAGGCCAAGGACGAAGAGCGCGACCACGCGGTGATCCTGCGATCGCTCGCGGGCGGCGCCATGCCGTCGCCCCGCCACACGCTCGACCGGATCCTCGGCCGGGAGCGCTGGCACGTGCGGGGCACGGGCTGGATCGGCGACGCAATCTACGGCGTCAACGACGGCCTCGGCGCCGTCTTCGGCATCGTCTCGGGGATGGCGGGCTACACCGGCGGCAGCGAAGTGGTGCTGGCCGCCGGCCTGGCCGGCATGGCCGCGAGCGCCCTCTCGATGGGCGCGGGCGCGTACCTCGCGTCGAAGTCGCAGCGCGAGGTGTACGAGGCGGAGGTCGCGCGCGAGCGGGCCGAAATCGAGGAGGACCCGCACGAGGAGATGGTCGAGCTGGAGCTGTTCTACCAGCTCAAGGGCTTCACGCCCGACGAAGCGCGGAACATGGCCGAGCGGCTGCAGAAAGACCCGAAGCAGTTCCTGCGGGCGCTCGTGCACGAAGAGCTCGGCCTCGCCGAGGAGACGTTCCCCAACCCGTGGCGCTCCACGATCTCGGCGGCGCTCTCGACGGCCGTCGGCGGGTTCATCCCGATCATCCCGTTCTTCTTCACCGTGGGCATGCCCGCGGTGATCGCGTCGTTCACCATCAGCACGATCGCCCACTTCGTCGTCGGCGCCTCGAAGGCGCTCGTCACCGCGCGCCCCTGGTGGGCGACGGGAATCGAGATGACGATCGTCGGAATCCTCGAAGCCGCCATCACGTACGGCCTCGGCCTCGCGTTCGCGTCCTGATTGTCGGCGCTTGTCCTCGCGAGCGGACAAGCGCCCGCCGATGAGGTCCTCGAAATCCCTGCGAATGCAGCAGGTTGCCGTCCCGCCGGCCTGGCACCAACCTTGAAATAGACCACCTCGGGTGCCAGCCCGGACGTCGTTCTCATGGGAGGCAGATATGCTGCTGAAACGAGTGGGGCTCACGCTGGCGGCGCTCGCGCTCACGGCGGGCGTGGCGGCCGCGCAGGGCCAGCCGAAGAATCTCCAGGTGCTGAACGCGGTGTCGAACAGCGTGAACACGTACGGCTTCTTCACCATCTTCGACGACGTGCATGCGTCGGTCCACGATGGCGCGGTCACGCTCACGGGCAAGGTCACGATGCCGTACAAGAGCCGCGACATCGCGAAGCGCGTGAGCAAGCTCGAGGGCGTGACGTCGGTGACGAACGATCTCGGGGTGCTGCCGCTATCGTTCCTGGACGACGACCTGCGCTACGGCATCGCGCGCGCGATCTACACCAACCCGAACTTCTGGTACGCGACGACGATGCCCAACCCGCCGATCCATGTGATCGTGGAGCGCGGGCACGTCACGATCACGGGCGTCGTGACCAACGAGATGGACAAGGCCATCCTGCGGTCGATCGTCGGCCAGTCGAGCGCCTTCTCGGTGACGCTCGACGTGAAGACCCCCGCCGAGGTCTCGGCCGAGCTCGAGCATGCCTGACGAGATCGCCGTTCACGTGGCGCCCGACGCCCGCACGACCGCGCGTATATATCGCGCGCCCGCCGCGGGCGCCGGCGCCACGCTGATGCTCGCGCACGGCGCCGGCGCGGGCCAGGCGAGCGCGTTCCTCGTGTCGTTCGCGACGGCCATCGCCGCGCGCGGCGTCGACGTGGCGACGTTCAACTTCCTCTACACCGAACGCGGGCGCCGGCTGCCCGACCGCGGGCCGGCGCTCGAGGCCTGCTACCGCGCGGCGATCGAGGCGATTCGCGCCGCCGTGCCGAGCGCGCGGCGCACGCTCGTCATCGGCGGCAAGTCGATGGGCGGCCGCATCGCGACGCAGGTGGCCGCCGCGGATCCCGTGCTGCCGATCGCCGGCCTCGTGCTCCTCGGCTATCCGCTCCATCCGCCGGGGCGTCCGGAGAAGAGGCGCGACAAGCACCTGCCGTCGGTCAACCGTCCGATGCTGTTCGTGCAGGGGACCCGGGACACGTTCGGCACGCCCGCGGAACTGGAACCGCTCCTCGCCACGCTGACGCCACGGCCGGCGCTCTACGCCGTCAACGGCGGCGACCATTCGTTCAAGCTGGCCGGGCGCGGCATGGCCGACCCACAGGCGGAGGCCTACGGCCATATCCAGCGGACGATCACGGATTGGATCGAAGATCTCGCAAGAAGGCGGCCGCCTGCTCGATGAAGGGCGCGGCCCATTCGTGGCCGGCCTGGAACTCACAGGCCTCGAGCGCGACGCCGGCCTCGCGCAGGCGCGCGGTGTCGGCGTTGAACTTCTCCGCCGTGTACCAGTGATCGGTCGCGCCGTGGCCGACGAGGATGCGCGGTATGCGGGCGAGCGACGCGCGGTCGATCTCCGGCGGGACGTCGCCGCCCAGCGCGACGACCGCCGCCACGGGACGCGGGGAGGCGGCGGCCGCGCGGAACGCCGTCGCCACACCCTGCGAGAAGCCCGAGAACACGAGCGGCCCGGCCGTCGGCCACTCCCCCGCCACGGCCTCCACGACCGACGCCACATAGGCGAGGTTGTCCGCGATCGCGTGCTCGCGATCCTCCCGCGTCATCCAGCTCGCGATCACCTGGTTCGTGCGCCGGTGATAGAAGCGATGCAGCCCCTGGACGCCGACGCGCAGCCAGCCATCGTCGGGGTCGAGCGTCGCCAGCCGGTCCAACGCGATCGCGGCGTTCTCCGCGTAGCCATGGAAGCCGACGAGCAGCGGCCGCGGCTCGGCGCCGACCGGCGCCGACACGACGTAGCGGCCGTGCGTGCGCGCGGCGATGCTGCGCTCGATCACGGCAGGGGCCGTTCGGTGATGAGGAGGTCCGCGACCGGGCGTCCGCCGATCAGGTGCTCCTGGATAATCCGCTCGAGCGCCGCCGGATCGCAGCCCGCGTACCACGTGCCTTCGGGATAGACGACGGCGATCGGGCCGCCCTCGCAGATCCGGAGGCAGTTCGCCTTCGTGCGGAGGATCCCGCCCTGCTCGCAGAGGCCGAGTGCCTTCAGCCGCCGCTTCAGGTAGTCCCACGCCTCGAGGCCCTGCTCCTTCGAGCAGCACTTCGGCGTGGTCTGGTCGGCGCAGAGGAAGATGTGCCGGCGCGCCGCGGGCACGCCGATGCCGGCGGCGATGTCAGCCAGCGCCTTCGCGCTCACAGCGAGTTCGTCCAGTCCCGGATCAGGCCCGGCAGGGTGCGCACGAAGTCACGGAACTCGGGCATGTAGGTGTACGCGAGCCAGAAGAACAGGATGAGGAAGCCGATGCGCATCAGCCCGCCCCAGAACGCCAGCCAGCCGTAATGATACCGCCCGTACGAGCGCAGCATGGTGTGCCGGCCGATGATGAGCGGCGTCACGATCATCTGGTAGAGGAGAAAGATCCCGAGCATGCCGGCCCACAGCGGAATGCCCGCGGGCAGCGACCAGCCGAAGACGAGGCCGCGGGTGCCGAGCGAGATGAGCGACCACACGAGCACGAAGAAGAGCGCCGCGCTGAGCACGGCCACGATCGGCACGAGGATCCCGGCGAGCACCTGCATCCCGTAGCGGGGCTGGTGCTCCACGTTCTCGGCCCACCACCGCGACGGCCCGTACACCGCGCCGCGCATCCGCGACCGCCACTCGCGGTGCTGCCGCCGCCAGCGCTGGCGCCACTCGCGCCGCGAGGCGTGGCGATCGGCGAAGTCGCTGTAGTGCCGCTTGGCATCGTCGACGAGATCCTTTGCGCTGAACGGCCGGCCGCGCGCGGCCGCGCGCTCCTCGGACGTGTCCGCGTACGGGATCACGAACATCAGGATCGCGTACGCGAGGATCCACGCGCCCTTCGTGACGAGCGCGAGCAGCACGAAGACGACGCGCACGATGGTGACGTCGACGCCGAGGTAGGCGGCGATCCCGGCGCAGACGCCGCTCAGCATGGCTTCGTCGTGCAGCTGGTAGAGACGCTTGTGGGCCTGGCCCGCGTCGCCCGCCGCGCCGGCCGGGGCCGAACGCGCGGCGCCGGCGCCCGCGCCCGCCTGTGACTGGCCCTCCTGGTGCGCCGCGCCGTCGGCCGGCGGCTCGGCCACCGGGCCCATCTCCTCGAGGATCTGGCGCACTTCGGCGGCGTTCACGACTGACTTGTTCGCGCCGAGATAGCGCTGGCACTTCTCGGCGATCGCCTGCTCGAGGTCGCTCATGATCTCGGCGAGGTCCGGGTTGTCCTTGAGCTGCGCCGCCGACCGCTCGAGGTACGCGACGAGGGCGGCGTAGGCGTCCTCGTCGAGCTGGTAGGCGTTGCCGTTCAGGTTGATCGTGATGACTTTCTGCATGGCTATCGTCCCACCTGCGTGATCGTCGCGTTGATGGTCTGCCAGTAGTCGTCGAGCTCGGCGAGATGCGCGCGGCCTTTCGCGGTGAGCTCGTAGTACTTGCGCGGCGGCCCGGCGTCGGACTCGCGCCATTCGTAGTCGACGAGACCGTCGCGGCGCAGCTTGCTCAGGAGCGGATAGAGCGTGCCTTCCTGCGTGGCGAACTCGGTCGCGCTGAGGCGCGCGAGCATGTCGGCGACGTAGACCTTGTCGCCGGCGACGATCCGGAGGATCACGAATTCCAGGAGTCCTTTGCGGATCGCGGCGAATTTTTCGGTGATGGGCGTGGTCACCAAGCTACCTTTTTCAGACAAGGTAGCAGCGATTGCCAAGGCTGTCAAGGCGTATGATGAGAGCATCCGATGGAATACGAGTCCGGCAACTACCCTCTGCACGCGCCCGCGTCGGAGGCCGTCACCAACAACGTCCGCGTCGAAGTGCACTCGAGCTACGCGCCCGAGCATTCGCTGCCCTTCCAGGGCGTCTGGTCCTTCTATTACACCGTGCGCATCACGAACGAAGGCCACGGGACCGTGCAGTTGATCAGCCGCGAGTGGGTCATCACGGACCAGACCGGCCACATCGAGAACGTGAAGGGCCCGGGCGTCGTCGGCGTGCAGCCCGTGCTCGCGCCGGGCGAGTCGTTCGAGTACACGTCAGGGAGCCGGCTGAACACGCCGAACGGCGTGATGCGCGGGACGTATCACATGAAGGGCGAGCTCGACGATCACTTCGAGGTCGAGATCGCGCCGTTCGCGCTCTCGGAACCGTACACCATCCACTAAGTCGCACGTCGCAAGACGATGATGACTTGCGACTGATGACTCTGACTTGCGACGAGAGACTTGCGACGTGCGACTACCTGCGTGTGTAGTGCGACACGACGTAGTCGTCGACGAGCGACTGGAAGGCGGCGGCGAGTTCATCGTAGGTGCCGCGCAGCGTCGTCACGTGCTGGCCGTCGATGTAGACCGGGCAGGTGGGCGCCTCGCCGGTGCCGGGCAGGCTGATCCCGATGCTCGCCGCTTTCGACTCGCCCGGGCCGTTCACCACGCATCCCATGACCGCGAGCGTCATCGCCTCGACGCCGTCGTACTGCGTTTTCCACACCGGCATCTGTTCGCGGATGTATTCCTGGATGCGCTCGGCGAGCTCCTGGAACGTCGAGCTGGTGGTGCGGCCGCAGCCCGGGCACGCCGTGACGCTCGGTGAGAACGCGCGCAGCCCGAGCGCCTGCAGCAGCTCGCACGCCGCGTAGACCTCCTCGCGGCGGTCGCCGTTCGGGCGCGGCGTGAGCGACACGCGGATCGTGTCGCCGATCCCCTCGTTCAGGAGCACGCCCATCGCCGACGCGGACCACACGAGCCCTTTCATCCCCATACCGGCTTCGGTCAGCCCGAGGTGCAGCGGCTGGTCGGTCGCCTTCGCGAGCGCGCGATACACGCCGATCAGGTCGCGCGGCCGCGACGTCTTGCACGAGATGATGATCTGATCCTTCCGCAGGCCGCACTCGATCGCGAGCGCCGTCGACTCGACCGCCGAGATCACCATGCACTCGTTGACGATCTCCTCCGACGACTTCCCGAGATCGCGATCCGTGTTCTCCTGCATCTTGCGGACGACGAGCTCCTGGTTGAGCGAGCCGCCGTTGACGCCGATCCGCACCGGCTTGCCCTCGGCCACGGCGACCGCGCAGATCGTCGCGAACTGCTCGTCGCGCCGCCTGCCCGTGCCGACGTTGCCGGGATTGATGCGGTACTTGTCGAGCGCTCGCGCGCACGCGGGATCTTTCGTGAGGAGGAGGTGGCCGTTGTAATGGAAGTCGCCGATGAGGGGCGCCGTGCAGCCGGCGTCGAGCATGCGCTGCTTGATCTCGGGCACGGCGGCCGCGGCCTCGGGCAGGTTCACGGTGACGCGCACCATTTCGGAGCCCGCCTCGGCCAGCTCGATGCACTGTTGCGCCGTCGCGCGCGCGTCGGCGGTGTCGGTCATCGTCATCGACTGGACGACGATCGGCGCGCCGCCGCCGACCTGCACCGCGCCGGGGCCTTCCCCGACGCGCACGCCGACGGTCCGGTGAACCCGCAGCAGGGACATCAACTGATCATGATAGCATTCGCCTTCATGCAGGCCATTCTCGTCCGCGAATTCGGCGCACCCGACGTGATGAAGCTCGAGACGCTCCCGGATCCCAAGCCGGGGTCGTCGGAAATCCTCGTGCGCATCCGCGCCGCCGGCGTCAACCCCGTGGAGACCTACATCCGCAGCGGCGCCTACGCGCGCAAGCCGTCGCTCCCCTACATTCCCGGCTCGGACGCGGCCGGCGATGTCGAGGCGGTGGGCGCCGAGGTGACGACGGTGAAGCCGGGCGATCGCGTGTACATCACCGGCACGATCGGCGGCAACGTGGGCGCGTACGCCGAGCGGGCCGTCTGCTCGCCGGCGCAGGTGCACCCGCTGCCCGACAACACGTCCTACGCGCAGGGCTCGGCGCTCGGCGTGCCGTACGCCACCGCGTACCGCGCGCTCTTCCATCGCGCGAACGCGCGCTCGGCCGAGACGGTGCTCGTTCACGGCGCGACGGGCGGCGTCGGCCTCGCGGCGGTGCAGATCGCGGTCGCGTACGGCCTGCGCGTGCTCGGCACGGGCGGCACCGAGAAGGGCCTGGCGATGGTCCTCCAGCAGGGCGCGGCCGCGGTGTTCAACCACAAGACCGCGGGCTACACCGATCAGATCCTCCAGGCCACCGGCGGCAAGGGCGTGAACGTCGTGCTCGAGATGGCCGGGCACATCAACCTCGACAAGGATCTCGGGATGCTCGCCCCGCGCGGGCGCGTCGTCGTCATCGGCAACCGCGGACGCGTCGAGATCGACGCGCGGCAGGCCATGGCGCGCGACGCCGCGATTCTCGGCATGACGCTCTTCAACGCGACCGAGGGCGACCTCACGTCGATTCACGCGGCGCTCGTCGCGGGTCTCGCCAACGGCTCACTCGCGCCGGTCGTCGGCCGCGAGATGCGGCTCGCCGACGCGCCGAAGGCGCACGAGGCGATCATGGGTGACGGGGCGCTCGGGAAAATCGTGCTGACCGCATGACAGTCGCAAGCCGCAAGGCGCAAGTCACAAGTCTGATCACGGGTGTCACGCTGCTGGGCCTGTCTGCCGGCGTCGCGCTGCGGGCGCAGCGGGCGACGGCGGCGGATCCGTCGCGCGGCAAGGTGATCTACGACGCGCACTGCGTGGAATGCCACGGCACGGACGGCCGCGGCGACGGTCCGGCCTCGCCGCTGCTCGAGCCGCGCCCTCGCGACTTCACGAGCGGCAAGTTCAAGATCCGGACCACCGAGACCGGCAGCCTGCCGACCGACGCCGATCTGATCCGATCCGTCTCCGACGGCCTCGCGTCCACGGCGATGCCGGCCTGGCGCGGCATTCTGCGAGACGACGAGATCCGCGACGTCGTCGGCTACGTGAAGTCGCTGTCGCCGCGGTTCGTCGGCGAGGTGGTGCAGGAAGTCACGCTCGGCCCCGAGACGCCCCGCACGCCCGAGAGCGTCGCGCGCGGCTCGCTCGTGTACCAGACGCTGCAGTGCGCGAAGTGCCACGGCGTCGACGGCCGCGGCACGGGCGCCGTCACCACCGACTTCCAGGACGACTGGGGGCAGCCGCTCCCGGCAGCGGACCTCACCGAACCGTGGACGTTCCGCGGCGGCGCCGCGCCGCGCGATATCTACCTGCGCTTCCGCACCGGCATGTCGGGCACGCCGATGCCGTCGTTCAAGGAGGCCGCGAGCGACGCCGACATGTGGGACCTCGCGAACTTCATCGCCTCGCTCGGCCGCAAGCCGGTCTGGGAGATGGACGCCGGCGAGGTGTCGGCCCTTTACGCGCGGAACGCGGACGAGGCGAAGGCCGATCCCGTGACGCGCGGCGAGTATCTGTCGAAGACGCTGCTGTGCGTCGTCTGCCACTCGCCGCTCGGCGACGACGGCCGCGTGGTCGCCTCGTTGAAGATGGCCGGCGGCCAGCTGATACGCATCACGCCGTACGGCGATTTTCCGACGGCGAACCTCACGTCGGATCCCGGGACGGGCCTCGGCACGTGGTCGGACGACCAGATCAAGACCGTGCTCACGCGCGGCGTGCGGCCCGACGGCACGAAGATGCTGCCGTTCCCGATGGACTGGCCGAGCTTCTCGGCGCTCTCGCCCGACGACTTGAACGCGATCGTCGCCTACCTGCGGAGCGTTCCGCCGATCGTGAACCGCGTCCCGCCGCGCTCGCGGCCGTTCCTGCCCGTGTATCTCTGGGGCAAGTTCAAGATGCTCGTCATGGGGATCGATCCGCCGATGCTGTTCTTCCCGGGCAACGTCGGCTCGGCGGGGAGCCCCAGGGGATGACGATGAAGAAGATCCTCAAGCGCACCGCGATCGCGATCGCCGTGGTGGGTGTCATCGCCTTCCTGGCATTCCTGTACTTCATCCCGCCGTTCTCGTTCATGGAGCCGGAGGAGTTTTCCGGTCCTCAGAACGACGCGGCCCCCGGCGTGGCGGCGATCGCGGACCCGGCCGAGCGCGCGATCGCCGAGCACGGGCGCTATCTCGTCATGACCACGGGCTGCATCGGCTGCCACCAGGTGCCGGCGGCGCAAGGCCCCGACTTCTCGCGCTACCTCGCGGGCGGCATGCGGTTCGTCACACCGCACGGCACGTTCGTGAGCCGCAACCTCACGCCCGATCCGGCGACGGGCCTCGCCCGCCGGACCGACGACGACGTGAAGCGCGTGCTGCGCAGCGGCACGTTCCCCGACGGCCACGTGACGTCGTACCGGACGATGCCGTGGGGCGGCTACACGAGCTGGACCGAGGAAGATCGGCACGCGGTGCTCGTCTACCTGCGGCACCTGCCCGCCGTGCCGCACGCGATCCCCGATCCGGTGCCGACGGCCGTCGTCGATCCTCCCGCGGTCGAGGCAGTCTACGGCGGCTACGACTACGGCCGCACGCCGTAACTCATCCTCAACCACAGAGGCACAGAGGTCGTCCGGTGCGGTGATCGGCGCGGACGGCCTGCGTCGCAGGCCGCAGTCCAAGGGAAGAAGACCGGAGGACGCAAGCCCGGAGGGCCAGGCTGGGCTTGTGTCCTCCGGTCTTCTTCCCTTGGACGGGCCGCCTACGGCGGCCCGCGCCGATCACCCGCGATCCGTCTCCGTGTCTCTGTGTCTCTGTGGTTTGCTGCCGGGTGTGGAATAATCGACGGTGTGGCAGAAACAATTGACTGGCCGACGGGCCGACGGGCCGGGCGGCCGGTCGGGTTTCTCGTCCTTGGACTCCTCGCCGTCCTGCTCATCGGCGGCGGCACGGTACTCTCGTACTACGTCGACGCCCTCTGGTTCGGCTCGCTCGGCTTCTCCGACGTCTTCTGGACGTCACTGAACTACGAGGCGATCGTCTTCGGCATCTTCGCGCTGGCGACGTTCGTCGTCCTCTACGGCGCGTTCCTCGCGCTGAAGCCCGCGAAGCTCTCGGACTTCATGGGCGGGCCGATCCTGATCAACGGCCAGCCGCTGCGCCTCCCGGTCGAGCCCGTGCTGCGGCTCGTCGCCGGCGGCGGCGCCCTCTTCATCTCCGTCGTCACGGGCTTCGGCATGATGGGCGACTGGCGCGTTTTCGCGCTGTACCAGCACGCGCCGGCGGCCGCGTCGACGGTGCTCGATCCGATCTTCGGCCGGCCGCTCACCTTCTACCTGTTCACGCTGCCGGTGTGGCAGCTCGTGAGCGGCTGGGCGATGGTGCTCGCCGTGCTCACCTGCCTGGTCGCGGTGTTCTTCCTGGTCGTCGGCGGGGGCACGTGGATGGCGGTGGGCCGGCGGCGCGACGCGCACGCGCCGTCGCTGCGCGGGGTCTCGCTCGCGTTCGCGTTCCTGCTGCTCGCGCTCGCGTCGCGGGCGTATCTCGGACGCTTCGAGCGCCTGTTCGACGACCACACGATCTTCAGCGGCGTCGGCTACACCGACGCGCACGTGGGCCTCACCGGCATGCTCGTCGTCTCGGGCGCGCTGGTGCTCGGCGCCCTGATGGCGGCGGCCAACGCCGTGGCCGCGCCGCGCGTGCGGTGGATCGTCGCGGCGGTGATTCCGGCGGCGGTGGCCTACTTCGGCGTGGGCGTGCTCACGTGGTACGTCGGCTCCTTCATCGTGCGCCCGAACGAACTGGTGCGCGAGACGCCGTACATCGCGCACAACATCGAGATGACGCGCGCGGCCTACGCGCTCGATCGGGTGGAGCAGCACGACTTCCCGGCCGACGCCGGCCTGAGCGCCGTGGACCTCGCGAATAACACCGACACGATCGACAACATCCGGCTGTGGGACTGGCGCGCGCTCCAGGACACGCTGCGCCAGATCCAGGAGATCCGGACGTACTACGACTTCCCCGACGTCGACATCGATCGGTACGAGGTGAACGGCTCGGTGCGCCAGATGATGCTCGCCGCCCGCGAGCTGAGCATCGACAAGCTGCCCGAGAGCAGCCGGAACTGGATCAACGAGAAGCTGATCTACACGCACGGCTACGGCGTGACGATGAACCCGGTGAACGGCTTCACGACGGAGGGCCTGCCGACGCTCACGCTCAGCAACATGCCGGTCGAGAGCACGGTCCCGTCGATCCAGGTCACGCGGCCGGAAATCTACTTCGGCCAGATGACGAACACCGACGTGTACGTGAACACGCGGCAGAACGAGTTCAACTACCCGCAAGGCGAGACCAACGCGTTCGCGTCGTACCAGGGCAAGGGCGGCATCGTCCTCGGCGGGTTCCTGCGGCGCACGCTCATCGCGCTCGAGCGCGGCGACATCTCGCGGCTGCCCTTCAGCGACGACATCACGGCCGAGAGCCGGCTGCTGATGCGGCGCAACGTGCAGCAGCGCGTGCAGACGCTCGCGCCGTTCCTCACCTTCGACGCCGATCCCTACATCGTGATCGGCGAGGGCGGCCGCCTCTTCTGGATCATGGACGCCTACACGACGTCCGATCGCTTCCCGTACTCGCGGCCGTATCGGCTCGGCACGGCGCGCCTCAACTACATGCGGAACAGCGTGAAAGCGGTGGTCGACGCGTACGACGGCTCGGTGACGTTCTACGTGTTCGACGACGAAGATCCGGTCATCGCGGCGTACCGGAACCTGTTCCCGACGCTGTTCACCGATCGGTCGGAGATGCCGGCCGGGCTGCTCGCGCACGTGCGCTACCCCCAGCTCTTCCTGCAGATGCAGGCGGCCGTCTACGGCCTGTATCACATGACGGATCCCGAGGTGTTCTACAACCGCGAGGATCTGTGGACGGTCGCCGCCGAGGTGGGGCTCTCGGCGCAGCGCCAGCAGACCGCGCAGGTCATGGAGCCGAATTTCGTCCTGATGCGGCTGCCTGGCGAGGAGTCGCTCGAGTTCGTCGAGATCCTCCCGTTTACACCGGCCAACCGCAATAACCTCATCGGCTGGATCGCCGGCAGGAGCGACGGCGAGAACTATGGCAAGGCCATGGTCTACGACTTCCCGAAGACGAAGCTCATCGACGGACCGCTGCAGATCGAGGCGCGCATCGATCAGAACGCGCAGCTGTCGGGACAGCTGTCGCTCTGGAATCAGCAGGGATCGAACGTCCGCCGCGGCACGCTCATCGTGATCCCGATCGGCCGCGCCCTGCTTTACGCCGAGCCGATCTACCTGCAAGCCGAGCGCAGCCCGATGCCGCAGCTGCGGATCGTGGTCCTGGCGCTGCAGGATCGGCTGGCCTACGGGCCGACCTTCGAGGACGCGCTGTCGGCGCTCTTCGGCCAGCAGGAATCGTCGCTGACGCCGCGCCAGGGCTCCCGGCCGGACAACGCCTCGGGAGCCGTCTCCAACCCGGACACCGCCGCGGCCGCGGCCAACGCGGCGACGTCACCAGGTGCAGCCGGTGCACCCGGCACCGCCGCGCCTACGCCTGCGTCCGCGCCCGGATCGACCGACGTGAACGCGCTCATCGCCGGCGCCGCGCAGGATTTCGAGGAATACCAGCGGCTGACCGCCGCCGGCCGCCTCAGCGAAGCCGGCCAGCGCCTGGAAGCGCTGAAGCAGAAGCTGGAGCAACTGCAGACCCTCCGGTAATGCGAAGGGCGTGGCGATCCATCGCGTCCCGGCCCGTGGTGGCGGCCGTGGCGATCGCCACGATTGCCGTCGGCCTCGGCGTGAACGCCGCGATCTTCAGCCTCACGCGCGAGGTCCTGCTCCAGCCGCTCCCCTACAAGAACGCCGACCGCCTCGTCCGGGTCTTCGAGACCAGCCAGGCGCTCGGCGTCGACGACGCCGGCGTCGCGCCGGTCCGCTACGCCCTCTGGCACCAGGGCGCCGACGCGCTCGACGACATCGCCCTCTTCCGCCGCGTCTCGTTCAACGTCGCCATCGGCGGCGACGCGCGGCAGGTCGAGGGCTTTCAGGCCGATGACCATTTCTTCCCGATGCTCGGTGTCGCGCCGGCGATCGGCCGCGGCTTCACGGCCGACGACGTGCGGCCCGGCGCCGACACGGTGGTGCTCCTGACCGATGGGTTCTGGCGCCGCCAGTTCGGCGCCGACCCCGCCGTCGTCGGGCGTGTCATCACCGTCGACGGCATCCCCTGCACGGTGGTCGGCGTGCTGCCGGCGACGTTCCGCATTTATCACGTGCTGAACCAGGAGCTGCAGCTGTTCCGGCCGCTCGTGCTGGACCCGACCGATCGCGCGCACTCGCTGAACGCCTACGCGACCCTGAGGCCTGGCGTCTCGATGGAGGCCGCGCGCCGCCAGCTCTCCGCGCTCTACGTCGATCTGCCCGGCACCGACGGCATCTGGACCGCGGGCGTCGAGGGGCTGGCGGACAGCTTCGCCAACCAGTCGCGCGCGCTCCTCCTCGCGCTGCAGTGGGCGGTGGCGCTCGTGCTCCTCATCGCGTGCGCCAACCTCGCCAACCTGCTGCTCGCCTCGTCGGCCGGACGGCGCAAGGAGCTCGCGGTGCGGCAGGCGCTCGGGGCCTCGCCGTGGCGCATCGCCCGGGATCTCGCCGGAGAAACGCTGCTCATGGTGGCGATCGGCGGCGCGCTGGCGATCGGCGTCGCGATCGGCCTCGTACGGGCGCTGAACGCGACGCTCAGCTTCGACGACATCAACCGCCTCGCGCCGTTCCGCGTGGACGGCTGGGTGCTGGCCTTCACAGCCGCCCTCACGCTCGCCGTGGCCGCGCTCGTCGGGCTCCTGCCGGCGCGGGCGGCCGTCAGCCCGAACCAGCTGGACGCGCTGAAGGACTCGACGCACGGCGTGACGACCGGCCTGTCGCACCGGCGCCTGCGCCAGGCGCTCGTCGTCGGCGAGATCGCGCTCGCGGTGGTGCTCGCCGCCTCGGCGCTCGCGCTCACCCGCAGCGCGATCGGCCTGCAGGCGCTCGACCGCGGCCTCGAGACCGGCGGGGTCATGACGGCGAAGGTGTCGTTCAACAGCCCGCAGTACGCCGACGCCGGCGTCCTCGCGCGGACCGGGTCGGCGATCGCCGACCGCCTCGCGGCCGAGCCCGGGATCGCGGCCAGCGCGATCGTGAACTATCCGCCGCTGTCGCAGATTCGCGTGGGCGTGCCGCTCGAGATCGAGGGGCAGGCCGCGCAGCCGGGAGACGAGCCGGCGGCCGCGCGCTTCTGGGTGATGTCGCCGGGGTACTTCACGGCGGCGGGGATTCGCCTGGACGCGGGACGCGACTTCACGGCCGCCGACAACGGGGACGCGCCGGGCGTGGCGATCGTGAGCGAGACGTTCGCCGAGCGGTACTGGCACACGGCCGACGTGATCGGCCGGCGCGTGACGGCGAAGTTCTCCGGCAGCCCCACGTTCTGGATCCCGCGCGCGCGCAAGGGCCCGCTCACGGTCGTCGGCGTCGCTGCGGACGTCCGCGAGGATCCGCTCGAGCGCCCGGCCGGCCCGCAGCTCTACCTTCCGTACGCGCAGAACCCGACCGTGGAGATCACGCTGATGGCACGCGTCGCGGACGGGCGGCGCGCGGAGGAGGCGCTCCCGGCGATGCGCGAGGCCGTGCGCGGCGCCGATCCGCAGCTCCCGGTCACCCAGGAGACGACGTTCGACGGCATCATGCGCGAGGCCTTCGCGCGGCCGCGCGAGATGGCGTGGCTCCTCGGCGCGTTCGCCGCGCTCGCCCTGCTCCTCGCGACGCTCGGCGTGTACGGCGTCATCGCGCACACGACGAGCGCGCGCGCGAAGGAGATCGGCATCCGCATCGCCCTCGGCGCCTCGCCGGGCGACGTGGTGGCGCTGGTCGTCCGGCAGGCGGCCGGGCTGGCGGCGATCGGCGCGGCGATCGGGATCGGGCTGACGCCGATCGCGCTGCGCTTCGCGCGCGGGCTCCTCTTCGGCATCGGGCCGTTCGATCCCGTCACCCCGCTGGCGGTCGCGGCGCTCCTCGCCGTTGTCGCGATCGCCGCCTCGCTCATCCCCGCCCTTCGCGCGGCCTCCGCACCCGCTCCGCGAACGTGATCGTGCAGCCGTCGCGATAGAATGCCGCCCGTGCGTTCCCTCTGCGTGTATGCCGGCTCCGCCACAGGCGCCCGGCCCGAGTATGCCGAGGCGGCGCGCCATCTGGGCCGGCTGATGGCCGCGCGCGGCTGCGGCCTCGTGTACGGGGGCGGCGCCATCGGCTTGATGGGCGTCCTGGCGGACACGGTGCTCGCGGAGGGCGGGCGCGTGATCGGCGTCATCCCCGACTTCCTCGCCTCGAAGGAAATCGCGCACGCCGGTCTCACCGAACTGCTCGTCGTCGAGACGATGCACGCGCGCAAGGCGCTGATGGCGGCGCGCTCCGACGCGTTCGTCGCCCTCCCGGGCGGCCTCGGCACGCTCGACGAGCTGTTCGAGATGCTCACATGGGCGCAGCTCGGCCTGCACGACAAGCCGTGCGGCCTGCTGAACGTGGCCGGCTATTTCGACGACGTGGTCAGGTTCCTGGATCGGGCGGTGGCCGAGGGGTTCGTGAAGGCGCACCACCGCGATCGCATTCTCATCGACACCGACGCGGCGCGCCTCCTCGACCGCTGCGAGTCTGGTAGGATTTCCGTATGAGACTGCTGCTCGCCCTGCCGTTCGTGTTCGCCGCCGCCGCCGTGTTCGCCCAGACGCCCGCGCCGCCCGACGTGGCCGCGCCGCCCGCCGACGCGCAGAAGACGCCGTCGGGCCTGGCGTCGAAGGTGCTGACGAAGGGCACCGGCACGGCCCACCCCTCGAAGACCGACGTGGTCACCGTGCACTACACGGGCTGGACGACCGACGGCAAGATGTTCGACAGCTCGTACGCGCGCGGCGAGAAGGCGACGTTTCCGCTGGACCGCGTGATCGCGGGCTGGACCGAAGGCGTGCAGCAGATGGTCGTGGGCGAGAAGCGCCGCTTCTGGATTCCGGAGAACCTGGCCTACAAGGGCCTGCGCGATCCGAAGGGCATGCTGGTGTTCGACGTGGAGCTCTTCTCCTTCGCGCCGTCGCCGACGATCCCGCCGCCCGACGTGAAGGCGCCGCCCGCCGACGCGACGAAGACGGCGTCGGGCCTGGCCTACAAGGTGCTGCGGCCCGGCACGGGCACGCGCCATCCGGCGGCGACGAGCCAGGTCACGGTGGACTACTCGGGTTGGACGACCGACGGGAAGCTCTTCGACAGCTCGATCACACGCGGCGAGCCGGCGACGTTTCCGCTGAACGGTGTGATCAAGGGCTGGACCGAGGGCGTGCAGCTCATGGTGGAAGGCGAGAAGGCGAGGTTCTGGATTCCCGAGAACCTCGCCTACCAGGGCCAGCAGCCGCCGTACGGCTTGCTCGTGTTCGACGTAGAGCTGCTGCAGATCAAATAGCGAGGGCGGCCTGGATGTCGAGCGTCACCTTGACCTCGTCGCCGACGACCAGGCCTCCGGCTTCAAGCGGCGCGTTCCACGCCAGGCCGAAGTCCTTCCGGCTGAGCGTGATCGTCGTCTCGAACGCCGTCTTCTCGACGCCCCACGGATCCCGCACCGATCCCAGGTAGCGCACGGGCAGATCGATCGTCCGTTCCACGCCGTGAATCGTGAGCGGCCCGGACACGACGAATGCGTCGGGCGACGCGCTCGTCACGCGGCGACTTTCGAACGTGATCTGGGGATAGTGCTCGACGTCGAAGAAATCCGCCGAGCGGAGGTGCGTGTCGCGATCGGCCACGTTCGTGTCGATGCTCGCCGCTTCGATGCGGAACGCCGCCGTCGACGCGGACGGGTTCGCCGGATCGAAGGTCAGCGTCCCGGAGAACTCGCGGAACCGCCCCGTCACCCGCGAGAGCAGGTGGCGCACGCTGAACAGCACTTCGCTGTGCGCCGGATCGATCGCGTACGTGCCCGCCGCCGCCTGTGTCGCCACCGCCGTCATCGTCTGCGTCTGTGCCATGGTCGTCTCCTCTGTGGTTAACCTGTGAACGATTGACTAGTCATGTAATTGAGCCGATCGCGTCCTCGTGTCGCGGCTCGGTCAGGCATGCGCCGCCCTGGCGCGATCCAGGAGGGTCACCAGCGCCTGCTGGTCCGCCCGGTTCAGCCCCTTCAAGCAGCGTTCGGCGCTCTGGACCACCGGCACATCCAGCGTGTCGAGCAGGCGCGTGCCCTCGTCTGTAATCCGGCACAGGTGGCGCCGGCGGTCCTTCGGGCACCGCTGCCGCCGTACCAGCCCCTTGGCCTCGAGCCGATCCAGGAGCCGCGTGATGCCCGGCGTCTGCTCGATCAGCCGGTCCGCCACGTCGAGCGTCGGCAGCTCGCCGCCCGCGCCGCGCAGGATCCGCAGCACGTTGTACTGCTGCGGCGTGAGCCCGTGCGCCTCCAGCAGTCCGGTTGAGAGCCGCATGAACAGGTCCGCGGTGCGGACGACGCCGATGAGCGCCTGCTCGGCCCGGGACGGTGTCGCCCTCATGTGAATTACAATACCAATCATTAATTGACGTGTCAAGTATTAAGCCGACCGCCCCTCGTGGCGGCCGGTTTCAGCGGCCCTGGCGCGGCCGCTCGGGGCGACGGCCTCCCGACGGCCGGCCCGATCCGGGGCCGGGGCCGGAGGCCGCGCCGGCCTTGCTGAAGATCAGCCGGCAGGCGCGATCGAAGCGTTCGGCGAGCGGACGACGGGCGGCGTCGGGCACGCCGGTGACGCGCGTCCAGTGCGCCTGGATCTGACGGGCCTCGTCGGCGGCGGCGCGCCACCGGCTGCCGTCGTCCCCTTTGCCGCCGATCGTGTTCGACGCGAGGCGTTCTTTCAGCTGGCGGGCGAGCCGCTCGGTCGGCGAGAGCGCGGCGTCCGCCGCGGCGTCGCCGGCGCCCGACGCCGATGCGGCGAGCTGTTCCACTTTCTCGCACAGCGTCTCGAGGCGGCGGCGCTTCGTCTCGGGGTCGAGTTCGGTGCCGGCGAGCGCGGAGGGCCAGCGGGCGATCACCGCGCCCCACGCGGCGGCGTAGCGATCGTCGAGCGCGCGGTCGCGGCCGCCGGCGGTGTGCGCCTGATTCCAGCGCGTGTCGATGCCGCGCAGGACCGTCGCCAGGTCCGCGGGCGGCTCGGCGGCCTCGCCGGCCGCGAGCTGCTCGAGCTCCTCGCAGACCGCGGCGCGCGCCGCGACGCGCTCGGCATGGGCGGCGTCGTGCCGATGGGTGTAGCGCTCGAAGAACGCGTCGCACGCGGCGCGGAAGCGGAGCCAGATGGCCTCCGACCGGGTCTTCTTCACCGGGCCGATCGTCTTCCACTCGGCCTGCAGCCCCTTGATCACGGCGACGGCCGCGTCCCAGTCGGTGGACTCGGCGAGCGCCTCGGCCTTCACGCAGAGGGCGTCCTTCTTTGCGAGGTTGTCCACCCAGACGGCCTTGCGCTGCTTCAGGTCGTCGTTGCGGCGGCTGAAGAAGCGATCGCATGCGGAGCGGAAGCGCTCCCAGACCGCCTTTTCCTGGCCGCGCGACACCGGGCCGACGGCCTTCCACTCGGCCTGCAGCTTCTTGATCTCCTCGGCGGTCTGGAGCCAGTGCGTGGAGTCGGTGAGGGCCTCGGCGCGCTCGCAGAGGGCGATCTTCTGTTCGAGGTGGCCGGCGCGGCGCGCGGCCTGCCCGGCGAGCCATTCCTCGCAGCGCGGCCACACGCGATCGTGGGCGGCCTTGAAGCGTCGCCACAGGGCGTCGGCCTGGGCGCGCGGCACGTCGGCGGCGGCGCGCCACTGCTGCTGCAGATCGCGAATCGCGCCGAGCAGCGCCTCGGTGTTCGCTTCCGCCTCGAGCGCCTCCATCTTCGCGCACAGCTGTTCCTGCATGCCGGCGTTGACGAAGCGCTGCCAGTCGGCGGCTTCACGCAGCTCGAGTGTCCGCGGCGAGAGCAGGGCCTGCGCGGCCTCGAGGCGGCGGTGGAGCTCGGTGTGATCGTCGCGCGTCGGCAGCGGGGGCATCTGCGCGAGCGCGGCACGGACGTCGCGCAGCACGCGCTCGGCGGCTTTCAGGGTGAGATCCGTCTTCGCCGCGAGCGACTCGGCGCGCAGCGCGAGGTTGCGCAGCCGCGCCAGCGCGTCGCGCCGGTTCCGGGCGTCGGTCTCGGCCTGCGCGGCGTCGTCCGCGGCGGTGGTGTCCGCAGCGGCCGTCTCGACGGCGGGCGCCGGGGCGGCGGCGGGCTCGGCGGCCGGCGCCGGCTCGGGCACGACTGCGGCTTCTTGCACGGGCACGTCCTCGATCTTCGGTTCGTCAGCCGTCACGTCACTCACCTGCACGTCGGGTTCGGGGGCGGCCGCCGCGCGGACCGCGTCTTCGCGGGCACGGGCGTCCACGGCTCGGGCGGCTTCCTCGATCTGGCGCGCTTCGGCGGCCGCGGCCTCGCGCGCCCGCGCCTCGGCGGCGGCGCGCTCCTCGATCTCCCGGAGCCGCCCGCGCGCGCGCTTCGCCGCGTTCTTGTTGGTCGCGTGCGCCGCCACCTGCTCGAGATCCGCCGGCTCGGCGAGCCGGTCGAGCGCGGCGAGCGCCGAGTCGCGGAACTCGCTGTTCATGGCCACGGCGACGATGTCGGCGCGATCCTGCAGACCGTCGAGCGCGGCCTGCCGCACCGCCTCGAGCGCCGCGTGCCGCGCGATCGAGCCGCGCCCGTGCGGCTCGTCGATGCGCGCGAGCGCGGCGAGCGCGGCGCTCTCGCGGAGGGCGCCCTTGGCGACCGCCGTGAGGGCCTTCACGTCGGCGAGCGCGGCCACCGCCGCGAGGCTGTCGGCCTCGCTCACGTCCTCGAACACCTCGAGCGCGATGTCGCGCAGCATGGCGATTGCCCGGGCGCGCACGTCCTCGTCCGCCTCGGCGGACACAACGGCCGCCAGCGCGGCCGGGTCGAGCAGCTTCACGACGGCCGCCGCCCGCACGCGCGGGTCCTCGTCCTCGCGCGCCACTTCGGCGAGGAGCGCGCGATCCTCGAGCGGCACCTCTTCGACGAACGCGAGGCGGACCGCCGCGTCGGGATGCTTATGCGGGGAGCTGGTGCGAAACCGATCGAGGAGCGTCATGACGTGGAATACCCAGTTCGGCCAGCCTGGCCGCCACGGCCGGGCCCGAAGTCGCCGGATTCACCCGGCGATCGACGTCGAGGATGCGGCCGTCGGCGCCGATGTAAAACGTCCAGCGCGCCGCGAATCCGGACGGCCGTAAGACGCCGTAGGCGCGCGCCGCGGTGCCGCCCGGATCGCTCAGAATCGGGAACGTCGCGCCGAGGGCGCGCGCGAACTTTGCGTTGTCCTCCGGCCGATCAACGCTGGCGGCCACGTATCTTACGTTGAACGGCGCGAGTTCGGCGCTGCTCGCGCCCACAGATTTGCACTGCACGGTGCACCCGGGCGTGAAGGCCTTCGGAAACCAAGCAAGGACAACGGCTTGCCGCCGATCCAAAAAATCGGCCAGCCGGTAAATTTCCTGATCCGGCCCCCACAGTTCGAAGGCCGGCGCCGGATCGCCCGGCCGCAGGTCCACGACGGGACCGCCGCGCGGCGCGAAAAGCGTCCTGAACAGCCCGACGGCAATCGCCTTCAGCGTGGCCAGGATCATTGACCGCCCTTCCGCATTCCTGCATTCTTGCATTTCCGCCTTCGTGCATTTCACCGATCTCATCGCCCGCCTCGACGCGGGACTGACCCGCCCCCTGCCCGGCCCCGCGGCGCACGCGATTGCCGAGCCGCGGCCACGGCGCGCGGCCGAGTCGGCCGACGCGCTGCCCCTGCGCGACGCGGCGGGCCTCGCGCTCGTCTGCCCGATCGACGGCCAGGCCCATCTGGTCCTCACCGTGCGGCACGCCGGGCTGGGGCGCCACGCCGGCCAGGTGTCCTTCCCCGGCGGCGTGGTCGATCCCGGCGAGACGTTCGAGGCGGCGGCGCTCCGGGAAGCGCACGAGGAAATCGCCCTCCCCCCGGACGCCGCGCGCGTCCTCGGCCGGCTCACCCCGATCGACATCGCCGTCTCCGGCTTCCGCCTCCACCCCATCGTCGCCGCCACGGACGCGCGGCCGGTGCTGGTGCCCGCCGACGCGGAAGTGGAGCAGATTCTTGAGGTTGCCTTCGACGAGCTGACCGATCCCGGGCGGCTGCGCCTCACCGAGCGGCGGCGGGGCGCGCTGGTCGTCGAGGCGCCCGCCTTCCTGGTCGGGGGCGTGGACCTCTGGGGCGCCACGGCCATGGCCGTCGCCGAGCTCCTCGTCGTCGCGGGCTGGAAGGGGCGCCGGCCAGGGCGATCTCCGGCGTGATTCCAGCGTGATCATGAATTCGTGCACGAACTGCACGCGATGCTCGTCACGGCGCAGTAAACGTCCTTAAGAGACACATGATGACGACCATTTCGTACCGAAAATACACGAAATCAGAGATAATGCAGACGTCGGCGTCGGCGCGCTATCATGCGCATTCCTAACCGGAGTTCCGCACGCCATATTGTTCGGTTGACGCCAAAAGGGGGACGCGATGGGTTCGGCAGTGCTCGGTGACGCGATCAGCGCGATTCGCGCCTGGTCGATGAATGAAGCAAAAGGGTCCGGGGGTCTCGGCGCCGACGATGCGTTCGGCAGCCTGGTGTTCAACGAGTCGCTGCAACAGGCGCGGCTGCCAAAGCCGGTGTTCGAGGCGCTGCGGCGCACGATCGCGCACGGCGAAGCGCTGGATCTCTCGGTCGCCGACGCCGTCGCGACGGCGATGAAGGACTGGGCGGTCGAGCACGGCGCGACCCACTACACGCACTGGTTCCAGCCGCTCACCGGCATCACGGCCGAGAAGCACGATTCGTTTCTCAATCCGACGGCGGACGGCAAGGCGGTCGCGGAGTTCTCGGGCAAGGAACTGATCCAGGGTGAGCCGGACGCGTCGAGCTTCCCGTCGGGCGGCCTGCGCTCCACCTTCGAGGCGCGCGGCTACACGGCGTGGGATCCGACGAGCCCGCCGTGGCTGCTCAAGAGCGGCGGCGCGGTGACGCTGGTCATCCCGACGGCGTTCGTCAGCTGGACGGGCGATGCGCTCGACAAGAAGACGCCGCTCCTGCGCTCGATGGAGGCGCTCTCGAAGCAGGCCGTGCGCGTGCTGAAGCTGTTCGGCTCGAAGGCGACCCGCGTCGTCACCACGTGCGGGCCCGAGCAGGAATACTTCCTCATCGACCGCTACTTCTACCTGTCGCGTCCCGACCTGATCAACGCGGGCCGGACGCTCTTCGGGGCGAAGCCGCCCAAGGGCCAGGAGCTCGAGGATCAGTACTTCGGCGCGATTCCCGAACGCGTCATGGCGTGCATGTCGGAGGTCGAGAGCGAGCTGTACAAGGTCGGCGTGCCGGTGAAGACGCGCCACAACGAGGTGGCGCCGAGCCAGTACGAGATCGCGCCGGTGTTCGAGAACGCGAACGTCGCGACCGATCACCAGATGATGGTGATGGAGACGCTGCGCCGCATGGCGCCGAAGTTCGGGCTCTCGTGCCTGCTGCACGAGAAGCCGTTCGCCGGCGTGAACGGATCGGGCAAGCACCTCAACTGGTCGATGAGCGACAGCGACGGCCACAACCTGCTCAGCCCCGGCCGCAACACGCACGACAACGCGCAGTTCCTCGTCTTCTGCGCGGCCGTCATCCGCGCCGTGAACAAGTGGCAGGGCCTGCTGCGCGCGTCCATTGCCAGCGCCGGGAACGACCATCGACTGGGGGCGAACGAGGCGCCGCCGGCGATCATCTCGATCTTCCTCGGCGACATGCTCACGGACATCTTCGAGCAGATCGAGAAGGGCGGCGCGAAGAGCACGAAGTCCGGCGGCGAGCTCGACACCGGCGTCATGGTGCTGCCGAAGCTGCCGCGCGACGCGGGCGACCGCAACCGCACGAGCCCGTTCGCGTTCACCGGCAACAAATTCGAGTTCCGTGCCGTGTCGTCGAACCAGAGCATCGCGTACCCCAATATCGCGCTGAACGTCGCGGTGACCGAGTCGCTCGACTACATGGCCACCGAGCTCGAGAAGCTCGTCAAGGGCGGCAAGTCGATCGAGAAGGCGGCGGCCGAACTCCTGCCGAAGGTGATCAAGGAGAACAAGCGGATCATCTTCAACGGCAACAACTACTCGAAGGAGTGGGAGAAGGAGGCGGCCAAGCGCGGCCTGTTCAATCTGAAGAACACGGTGGACGCACTGCCGCAGCTCATCACGAAGGACGTCATCGCGACGTTCGAGAAGTACAAGGTGCTCAATGCGCGCGAGCTGCACTCCCGCTACGAGATCATGCTCGAGACGTACAACAAGGTCGTCAACGTCGAGGCGCAGCTGATGGTGCTGATGGCCAACCGCTACATCCTGCCGGCGGCCATCAAATACCAGATGCAGGTGGCGCAGAGCGTCGCGGCCGTGAAGCAGGCGGGCGGCACGGCGGGCGAGTCGAAGAAGGTCCTCGCCGGCGTGATCAAGCTGGTCGACACGTTCAAGAAGGGCACCGACAAGCTGGCCAAGGCGCTCGAGCACGACGCGCCCTCGGCCGAGAAGCACGCGAAGTACTTCCGCGACATCGTCATCCCGGCGATGACCGCGCTGCGCGAGACCGGCGACGAGCTCGAGGTCGTCATGCCGCACGGCCTGTGGCCGCTGGCGACCTATCGGGAGATGTTGTTCATCAAGTGACGTGTAGCCGTTAGTTGTTAGCTGTTAGCCGTTAGCTGTTAGCCGTTAGCCGTTAGCTGTTAGCCGTTAGCTGTTCGCCCTAATGGCTAATGGCTAACGGCTACTGGCTTTATACTGTTCCCCGTTGGCCAAGCGTCGATCCAAAGCGCAATCCCTGTTCGACAACCTGGACGCCGGCGGCAGCGGCGGTGCGGCCGGCGGCCCGCCGTCGTGGCCCGCGCCGATCGAGGCGGTCGCGCTGCACGAGGCCGCGCAGTCCCGCTACCTCAACTACGCGCTGTCGGTCATCACCGCCCGCGCGCTGCCCGACGTCCGCGACGGCCTGAAGCCCGTCCAGCGCCGCATCCTGTACACGATGTGGCAGCAGAACCTGACCGCCGACGTCAAGCACCGGAAGTGCGCGAAAGTCGTCGGCGACGTGATGGGCAGCTTCCACCCGCACGGCGACGCCGCGCTCTACGAGACGCTCGTGCGCATGGCGCAGCCCTTCTCGCTGCGCTATCCCCTGGTCGACGGCTCCGGCAACTTCGGATCGCTCGACGGCGACAGCGCCGCGGCCATGCGCTACACCGAGTGCCGGCTGGCGAGAATCAGCGACGAGCTGCTCACCGAGATCGAGCAGTCGACGGTGCCGTTCCGGCCCAACTACGACGGCACGAAGACCGAGCCCGTCGTGCTGCCGGCGCGGATCCCCAACCTGCTGGTCAACGGCGCCACCGGCATTGCCGTCGGCATGGCGACCAACGTGCCGCCGCACAACCTGGCCGAGGTCTGCACGGCGCTCATCAAGCTCCTCGACAACGAGGACATGGGCAATACCGCGCTGTGCCGCGTGATCAAGGGTCCCGACTTCCCCACCGGCGGACAGATCCTGAACTCGCCCGAGGAGCTGCGCGAGATCTACCGGACGGGATCCGGATCGATCCGGCTGCGCGGCACGTGGGACATCGGGCCGGACACGCGCTCGACCAAGACGATCTTCATCGACAGCATTCCGTACACGGTGAACAAGTCGACGCTCGTCGAGCGGATCGCCGAGGTGGTGCTGAGCCGCAAGCTGCCGCAGCTCCTCGACGTGAAGGATCTCTCGACCGAGGACGTCCGCATCGCGCTCGAGCTGAAGAAGGACGCCGACGAGAAGATGATCATGGCGTATCTCTTCAAGCACACGCCGCTGCAGATCAACGTGGTGGTGAACCTCACCTGCCTGATTCCGACCGAGCAGGCGGAAGTGGGACGGCCCGAGCGCCTGGATCTCAAGTCGATCCTGTGGCACTTCCTGCACTTCCGCCTCGACGTGGTCACGCGCCGGCTCGAGCACGAGCTCGCCACGCTCAAGAAGCGCATCCACATCCTCGAGGGCCTCGCCACGGTCTTCGACGCGCTCGACGAGATCATCAAGATCATCCGCAAGTCGGACGGCAAGGCCGACGCCGCGGAGAAGATCATGAAGCGGTTCGAGCTCGACGCCGACCAGACCGACGCGATCCTCGAGCTGAAGATCTACCGCCTCGCCCGCCTCGAGATCCTCGTGATCCGCGAGGAGCTCGACGAGAAGAAGAAGCGCGCGCGGCAGATCGGCGCGCTGCTCAAGGACGAGGACAGCCGCTGGTCGCTCGTGCGCGGCGAGCTCGACGAGATCCTGAAGACCTACGCCGATCCGAAGGCCGACAAGCGGCGCACCCGCATCGCGAGCGACAGCGACGAGCCCGAGTACTCGGCCGACGACTTCATCGTCGAGGAAGACAACGTCGTGATCGTGTCGCGCGACGGCTGGGTGAAGCGGCAGAAGGACGTCAAGGACCTCTCCACGCAGCGGCTGCGCGAAGGCGACGCCGTGCTGGCGGCGTTCGGCGGGAGCACGCGCGCCACGTGCGTGTTCTTCTCGAGCGCCGGCGTGGCCTACACGTGCCGGTTCATCGACGTGCCCGCCTCGACCGGCTACGGCGAGCCCATCCAGAAGCAGTTCAAGCTCAAGGACGGGGAGCGGATCGTCGCGGCAATGAGTCTCGACCCGCGCGTGGCCGGCGCGATCGTGCCGAAGAAAGCCGGCGACCCGGCCAAGGTTCACGCCGTGGCCGTGTCGAGCGACGGCTACGCGCTGCGGTTCGGTTTGGACGGCCTCGTCGAGCCGAGCACGCGCGCCGGGCGGCGGTACGCGCGGCCGTCCAAGGACGCGGAGATGCTCGGCGTCGCGCGATACACGGGCGACGAGGTCCTGATCGCCGCCACCGCCGAGGCCCGCGGGATCCTCGCGAAGGCGGAGGAAGCGAACTTCCTCTCGGGGCCCGGCAAGGGCGTACTGCTGATCAAACTGGGCAAGGACGATCGCGTGCTCGGCTTCATCGCCTCGACGGGCGACCGCGACCTGCTGACCGTCGAGACGAGCCGCGGCGCCGAGCAGACGATCAGCACGGCGAAGTACGAGGTGACGGGCCGCGGCGGGAAGGGGCGCGAGCTGCTCCAGCGCGGCCAGTTCGTGAAGATCCTCTGGCCGACGCCGGACGTCCCCGCCCCGCTCGGCCCGGACTCGAAGTAGATCTCAACCACAGAGGACACAGAGGCACAGAGGGATCACGCGGTGCACGCTTGACGTGCGCTCGGCGCGGGGCGGCCTGCGCAGCAGGCCGTGGCAGGAGCGAGGGAGACGCGGAGACATGCCGCTCTGGATCGTCCGGCGGCATGTCTCCGCGTCTCCCTCGCTCCTGCCGCCCGCCTTCGGCGGCCCCGCGTCGAGCGTTCGGTGCCCTCCGTGCCTCCGTGTCTCCGTGGTTCAATCCGCTAGTACAATGACAGCGAAAGGAATGCCCATTTGGCTCAAGATCGCCTGAACATTGCAGTTTTCATCGATTTCGACAACATCGAGATCGGCGTCCGCACCACCCTCCACGAACATTTCGACGCCGGCACGGTCCTCGAGGCCATCAAGGAGCGGGGCGAGGTCGTCACCAAGATCGCCTACGCCGACTGGACCCGGGCCGGCGAGTACAGCCGCTCCCTGACCCAGCACGCCATCCGCCTGGTGCAGCGCAACCTCACGCCCGGCGGCGACAAGAACGGCGCCGACATCAACCTCGCCCTCGACGCGCTCGAGATGGCGTTCACGCACCCGCACATCAACGCCTACGTGATCGTGGGCGGCGACAGCGACTTCCTGTCGCTGGTGGAAAAGCTCAAGCAGTACGACAAGAAAGTGTTCGTCGTCGGCGGCCGGCAGTTCACGAGCGTGATCCTGCAGCGCAACTGCTACGAGTTCATCGCCTACGAGAACCTCTCGCGGCCGCGCCGCTCGCAGGGCGGCGTGAAGGACCCGCGCCCCGCGCCCGCCGCCGCGTCCGCGTCGATCGGGCAGGTCGTGCCGCTCGTCCGCCGCGCGCTCAAGATTCTCGCCGACCGCGAGGTCACGCCGCAGACGGGCCTGCTCAAGAGCACGCTCCTGCAGCTCGACTCGACGTTCTCCGAGCGCAGCTACGGCGCGAGCTCGTTCCTCGACTTCGCGGAGAAGCTCGCGAAGACGGGCGTCGTGAACCTGAAGCACAGCGGCCGCAGCGTCACCGTCGAGCTGAACGAGGGCGTCGAGTTCGCCGAGGCGCCGGCGGACGCGCCGGCCGAGGCGGACGCCGCCACGCCGGCTGCCGCGCCGGTTGCGCCGGACCCGCAGGGCCGGCCGCCGGTCGAGGCCACCGAGTCGCAGGCCGACGGCGTGCGTCTGGTCGCCGAGATCCTCGGCGCCGCCGCGAACGCGCGATGGCCGATGTACGTGCGCAACCTGAAGCAGATCCTGCGGCAGGCCGATCGCGGGTTCGACGAGCGCCGCTTCGGCTTCGGCGGGCTGATGGATCTCGTCCGCGCGTGCCAGCGCGACAACCTGCTGCGCGTCGAGCGCGACCGCCGCGGCGGCATGCGCGTCTTCCCCGGCGCCGCGCTGCAGCGCCAGGCGCCCGCACCCGCCCTTCCGCAGCCGGACGTCGAAGCCGAGGAAGCCGGGCTCCCGGACATGCCGTTGATGACAGCCGAGAGCGAGGCCGGCTTCGAGACGGACGCCGACAGCGACGGAGACGAGGCGCCGCAGCCGGATCTCGTCGACACCACCGCCGAGCTCCTCGGCCGGGCGAAGGCCCGCCCGCGCCGCGCGAAGGCCGCACCCGCGGCCGGCGCGCGCAAGACGACGACCCGCACGCGCAAGCCCGCCACGCGCCGCGCCGCGAAGGGCAAGAAAGCGCAGGCGGATGATGGGGACGGAAACCGCTAGGCGGCCGGTTCGCTAATTCAGGAACGCCAGCCACTGGCGCACGAGCTCGACCTGGACGCCGCCGGCCTGTTCATAGGCGGCGGCGTACTTCTTCGCGAGCGCCGCGTCCTCCGCGGGTGAGTGCGCCGACGCGCCGGCGAGCTTCAGGTTGTAGATCCACTCCACCGCCCGCTCCAGCGCCTCCACATCGTCGGGCCGCGCGTCGAGGTAGCGCTCCATCGTGCGCACGGCCTCGCGGCCCTGGCCGAATGTCGCGTACAGCATCGCCAGCGGACGCGTGAGGCGCGGGTCGGAGGGCCACTTGGCAATGCCCTCGTCGAGGATGGACCGCGCGGCGTTCATGTCGCGGTCCCGCAGCAGCGCCTCCGCCAGCCACTGGTAAATCTCGGGGATGTCGCCGCCGTCGATGAGCGCGGTCTGCCAGGCGCCGCTGGCCTCCTGGTCGTGGCCCGATGCGGCATAGGTGGCCGCGAGGTAGACCAGCGCGGGCAGGCTGTCCACCTCGGGACGGATCGCGTCCTTGAAGCGCTCCTCCGCTTTCGGATAGTCGCCGGCCGCGAGCGCCTTCACGCCGGCGTCGAACGCCGGCCGCACGCTGGCGTCGACGCGCGCCTCGAAGCGAGCGAGCGCGGGCGCCGCCAGGGCCTCGCCCTTCTCGAACGGCGACGTGAAGTCGCTCTGCTCGACGGGGAGGAACAGGTCCGCCTCGCCGGCCGCGGCCGGGCGCCGGGATCCGGCGGCCGACGTCAGCAGCACGTCGGGCGGCGCGATGTCGAACGCCCGCGCGAGCCGCGACACCTCCTCGCCGTTCTCCGTCACGATCGCGCGCAGGTAGTACGAACCGGGCGGCAGCTGGCGGATCGCCATGACGTGCGAGAACATCGTGCGCGTCGGCCCCGCCGGCGCGCCCGGCACGTCTTCGCCCATGATCGCGGGGCCGTCCTCGGACGCGGCGATCTCGTACCGCACCGCGAGCGACGAGGAGGTGCGGCCGTACGCCTCGAGGTAGCCCTGCACGACGCCGAAGTTCGCGGCGGGCGTGACCATGGGCTGGAGGCGCTCGGTCAGATCCGTGGGACCGCCGACCATGAGATCGCTCAGGTCCGCCTGGCCGCCGGCGACGAGTCCGGCGTGGAACGCGTGCTCGACGCTGCCCACGCGGTCCCCTTCCGCGACCGCGAGCTTCAGCGTGTAGTCCCCGGGCGGCAGGCTCGCGCCGGCCGTGTAGAGGAGCGGCGACGGCACGCCGTTCATCACGGGACCCACGCGCGCCGAGGCGCCCAGGCTCGTGACATCGCGGCCGTTCTCGTCGGCAATCACGTAGGCGACCGCGATCTGGCGGTTCGCCGTGTACTGCTGGCCGACGTCCGCGTGGATCAGCAGCTGCACCTTCGTCGGATCCTGGTCGCGGAGCGAGAACGTGACCACGCGCAGCGGGAGCGCCGACGAGAGCAGCGGCGCCGTGATGGCCGCCATCACTTCCTGGCTCATCGACCGCGGCTGGTCCGGCTCGGCCGCCGTCCCGTCGAGGAGCGATCGGCGCGCGCGCACCGTCGCGCCGGCGCGCGACACGCGCACGCGGATCGGATGGGGCTTCCCGTCGCGATCGCTCGGCGCCGACTCGACGCCGAGCAGGTAGTAGCCGGAAATCTCCGAGCCGATCTTGTCGAAGAGCTGCTGGCCGGTTCCCGTCACGTTGAACACCGCGCCGCGGCTCGCGGCCGCGAGCGCCATCACGCCGGTCGTCCGCCGCTGGCGGTCCTCGCCGCGGGCCGTGTCCCCGCTCGGCATGTTGACGTCGAAGTAGGAGTTGTCGAGCTTCAGCACGTAGATGCTGGTCCGCGACGCCGACGCCAGGCGCCGAGCTCGGTGACGGGCGACTCGTGCGGTCCTGCATGACGAAGCCCTCCGTCATGATCACCATCGTCTTCGGACGCGTCGATGGTGGCCAGGCCCTTCAGCAGCTCCCGCAGGCCGCGGATCGTCTGGGTGCCCTACGTTCCCGAGCCGTCCGCGCGATGTCGCGCGCGTCGTCGCGGACGGACGAGGGGCAGATCGTTGGCCGACGGGCGCCGCCGCGCCGCCGCCGCCTCCAGCGCCGCACTCGCGCTCGGTCGACGCTCTGCAGCACCTGCTCGTCGCCGCGCTCGATGGCGAGCGCCTCGGCGAGCGACATGTGCGTCGCCGTGATGCTGCCGGCGGTCGCCGCCTCCATCTGGCCGTGCATCGTCGCAATCGCGGCCTTCAGATCGCTCGCGGTCCGGCCAGGAACGCCGTCGAGCGCCCGCCCGTGCCGAAGCCGACCACGGCGACGCGATCGGCGGGCTGGAGCGTGTCGAGGAACTCGCCCGCGGCCTTCAGCAGTCATCTGCCCGCCGCCGAACCGGATGTTCGGCTGATCGACGACGAGCACGATCAGGCGTCCGGCGGTGCCGCCTTCGTTCGAGCTGTAGCCCTCGGGCAGCGGCGGCGGCGGCGCGGCGTTCGCGTCAGGCAGCATCGACACCCAGTCGGCCGACACGACGCGGCGAGGCCGGCCGTCGACGTCGACCGTGAACTCGCCGGCGCCGAGATCGGTGATCGGGCGGCTCGCGCCGTCGACGACGGTCGCGTCGATCGACGTGACCTCGACAGCCGAGCGGAAGACGGGCGGCTGCGTGGGCGCCTGCGCCGCCGGGCGCGCGACGAGGGCGGCGAGCGCCGCGACGAGCAGGCCGGCGCGGCGGCGGGTCACCGGCCCGGCCTCACCGGCTCGGCGCGGTAGCCCTGACGCGCGCGGACGTTGTGGTAGCCGTCGACGTCGACGTGGATCTCGCGCCAGGTGTCGTCGCGCTTCGCGTTGGTCGGCGGGTAGCCGAGCAGGTACTGGTTCGAGAGCTCCTCGATCAAGTCGGCGAACCAATCGTTGAGCTCGTCGATGTTGTCGGTGAACAGGGCGCGGCCGCCGGTCGGGTTCGCCAGGCGCGTCATCACGCTCTTCAGCCGCTCGAGCTCCACGCCGCGGCCCTGGCCGATGATGTACAGCGTCACGTCGCTCGCCTGCAGGCGCCGCTCGACGTCCTCGATCGTCGCGTGGCTCCCCTGATCCTCGCCGTCCGTGAAGACGACGAGCGCCCGGCGGCCCGTCTCGCGCCCGAGCATGTCGAGCGACTGGAGGATCACGTCGTAGAACGCCGTCGCGCCCCACGGCGCGAGCCGGTCCACGGCGCGCACGCGGTCCTCCGGCTCGGTGGCGCGGCGCGTGATGGTGAAGATCCGGTCGTTGAAGCCGAGCAGCGTCACCTGCGCCTGCGACGGCACGGCGAGGAGGAAGTCGCGCACGGCGCTGCGCAGCTTGCTCATCGCGTTCGTCATGCTGCCGCTGATGTCCACGGCCGCGATGAGCTCGAGCGGCACGTCCTCGGACGAGAAGTACGTGATCGCCTGCGGCACGCCGTCCTCCTTCACGTGGAAGGCGGACCGCGGGATGTCGCGGACGAATTTGCCGTTCTCGGTGACGGTCACGGTGACCTGCACGACGTTGGCCTCGGCCGTATCGGCGTAGCCGAGCGCCTTGGTGCGCACGGTCTCGACGAGCCGGTCGCCCTCGGTCAGGTTCGCCACGGCGCGCACCTGGTGCTCGTGAATCGTCGGGCCGGCTTCCCAGCGGCACTCGTACGGCGCGGCGGCGATGGCGCAGACCTGCCGGCCGTCCACATAGAACGTGACGTTCGCGATGCGATCGGTCGGGCCGGCCTCGGCGCGCAGCAGCAGCAGGCCGCTGACGTAGGCGTCGGCGTCAGGCGAGACGATGCGAAGGGTCGGCGCCTCGACGGCGCTCGGGGCGGCCGTCCGCGCCGGCTCCTGCGCGAGCAGCGCGCCTGCCCCGAGCACGGTCGAGGGGGCCGCGCACACCAGCGCGAGCAGCGGCACGGCGATGACGAGCGCCCCGGGTCGCAAGCGTGTCATGAATCACGGTTCGGCCGGCACGAGCGGCCCGACGGCCGCCGACGCGGCGACATAGTCCTCAATGCGCTGCCGCGACGCCGTGCGCGCCCCGCGGATGAGCGACAGCCAGTCGTCCGGATCGGTCGGCCGCACTTCGTCCACGAAGTCCTGCGCGGCCGACCTGAGGACATCTTGACCGAGGGCCGCCGGCAGCCGCAACTGCTGAAGCGCCATGGCGACATGCAGGTTGAGGTCGGCCACGGCCGTCGACAGGAGGCCGAGCGGGGGCCGGCCGCTGCGGATCCGCCATTGAAATGTCGGGATCATTTCGAGGCAGAGGCAGTCGTCGGCCTGGAGGCCCGACGCGCCCCAGGCGTCGAAGGCGCCGGGCGCCTCGCCGCCCCACTCGAGAAATTCTTCGAGCGAGAAGAGCGACGGCAACGCGCCGCGGTCGTGCTCGAGCAGCCACGCCGCCGCCCGGCGGCGCCAGCCATCCACGCGCACCTCGTCGGCCATCGCCGCCCAGGCGTCGTCCGGACCGGTGAGCGCGGCGAGCCGCGCCTGCCCCACGGCAATCGCCGCCGCGAGGCGGTCGCGATCGGCGTCGGTGAGGGCCAGCGGATCCATCAGGGCCACGGCGTCGGTCACCGTGTCGCGCTCGTTCATGGTGACGACGGGCGCGGGAATGACGCGCTCGGTGTTGATCCGGCGCAGCGCGAGCGAGCCGAGCGCAACGTCGAGCGCCAGCACGGGGCCCGCGACGTGCCAGGGCTCGCCCGGCGTGACCTGCTCGCGCGGCATCCCCCAGGCGACATGGGTCCACCCGTCGGGGTCGCGCGCGGCGAAGCCGAAATCATGCCGGCGCGACACGTCGCCGGCGAGCAGCACCGTGCCGTCGGGGTCGCCGACGTACAGCGCATAGACGATCGAGACGAGCGACTGCGAGAGCATCACGTCGCCGAGCCGCACGAGCGGCGCCCCCGCGCGCGCCGCACGCACCGGGTCGCGCGGCCCGGCCCGCGTCAGCTCGCCGACGGCCTCCTCGATCACCGACAGCGCGTCGGGCAGCGCCACGCGATCGGGCGTGATCCCGCGCGACGGGTTGCGCCGCACGTCGTCGGCGAAATGCTGGAGGTCGGCGATCGCGCCGCTCACCAGGTCGGGGCCGAGGGCCGACGACGTGAGGCGCCGGCCGGCCAGGGCGACGCCCAGCGCGACGTCGATCGGCTCGGCGCCCTGCTTGGATCGGACGAGATCCAGCCGCCGCCGCTCGGCCTGTCCGAGATCGAGGCGGTACTCCTGCCCTTCCCACGTCACGCGGTGCTCGGCGCCGTCGGGCGTCGCCGCGCCGCCGAGTCCGCCGAGGAGCGCGTGCTCCGTGTCGTACGCCGGATCGAGGAGCGGCACCACGCGATCGGTGAGCCACGCGCCGACGGCGCCGGCGTACCAGCCGTCGGTGAAGTCGATCGCGATGAGCGCGGAGGCCAGGTCCCCGGCCTGCGCGCGATCGATCGCGCGCACGCGCTCGAGGCGCGACACGAGCGCGAGGCCGCCCTGGAATTGCCCGAGCGCGGCGAACGCACGCGTCGGATCGAGGTCGTCGATGCGATCGGCGCGGCGCGCGGCCGCGGCGTAGAGCGCGGGCGAGTGGAGGCCCATGCGCTCGAGCGCAAGCATGAGGTACGGGAACCGGAGGTAGCCGCGGAGGGCCACGAGCGCGTCGGCGGCCTCGCCGGGCTGGGCCGCGCCGAATGCGCGCTGCGCGAAGGTCAGGGCGCCGAACCGCGCGGAGCGCGCGCGGCCGTCGAACTGGAACATGAGCTGCACGAGCCAGGCCGCGTCGATCGGCGTGTCGTCGCCGGCGTCGCGGGACGACTCCGCGCGCAGGCTGTCGTCGAGGAACGCCTGGCTCCAGACGCCGCGCCGCGCGGGCGGCGCCGGCGCGCCGCCGGGCAGGGCGCGCACGCGCCACAGGAGCGCCGCGACGTCGTACTGCTGGCGCGCGAAGGGCAGCCGCTCGATGTCCCAGCCCCGCGCGGCCATGTCGGTCGCGCCGACGAGCGCGGCGAAGCGATCGGCGGCCCGGGCCTCGTCCATCCAGGCGCCGAGCGCGAACGCCGCGCCCGCCTCGTCGAGGCCGTCGATCACGTTATAGAGGTAGGCGACGCGCCCCTGCTTCTGCTCGAGCCAGGCGGCGATGAAGGCCTCCGGATCGGCGAGGGGCTTGCCGACGGCGGCTTCCCACCACGGGGCGGCGCGCGAGCCGCCGGGCGCGATCACGACGCCGCCGCGCACGTGCAGGGATCCCGCGAACGCCGCGAAGACGCCCGGGCGCCGGTACAGGCGGCGCGTGAGGTCCGGATGGTCCGCGACGTACTCCAGCGTCTCGTCGTCCAGGCCGGACAGGCCGTAGCACAGCAGCGCGGCGGCGCGGTCGCTCAGGATCGCGGCCAGCAGCCCCGCCGGGGCGACGTCGCCGCGATCGAGGAGGGTGGTCCAGAACGCGGCCGTCAGCGGGATGGGCACCCGCTCGCCCTCGGTGCCCAGCGTGGGCACGGCGGCCTGGAAGCGGGCGATGTTGCGGATGGCCTCCGCGTTGCGGTCGAGCGGCAGCGCGTAGAGGACGCGCACCAGCTCGCTGGCGAAGCGCGGCGCGTCGGGCGCCGGCCGGATGCCGAGCATGCTGGCCACCACGTCGCGTCCGCCCGGCACGAGCACGTCCTCGGCGCGGGCGGCGCCGGGACACACCCCGCACAGCATCGCGGCCAGGACGAGCGGACGACAAGCGAGTCGGGCGCGCGTGGCAGGACTGGCTGACATGACAGCAGCGGCGAATGGACGACATTAGCATACGGATGTGGCCGGCCGGCCGGCCGTTCGGTACAATCTCCATCGATGGCACCGTCGACGTACACCGCGAAAGACATCACCGTGCTCGAGGGCCTCGAGCCCGTCCGCAAGCGCCCCGGCATGTACATCGGCGGCGTCGGGTCGACGGGCCTGCATCACCTCGTCTGGGAGATTCTCGACAACTCCGTCGACGAGGCGATGAACGGGCACGCGACGAACATCTGGGTCACGCTCCACGCCGACGGCGCGTCGATCACGATCGAGGACGACGGCCGCGGCGCGCCGATCGACAAGCATCCGCAGACCAAGAAGAGCGCGCTCGAAGTGATCTTCACGGTGCTCCACGCCGGCGGCAAGTTCGAGCAGGGCAACTACAAGACCGCCGGCGGCCTGCACGGCGTCGGCGCGAGCGTCGTGAACGCGCTGTCGAAAGAGCTCGTCGCCACGGTGACGCGCGACGGCGCGCAGTGGGAGATGCGCTTCAAGCAGGGCAAGGTCACGAGCGGGCTGAAGAAGATCGGCCCCGCGCGCGGCTCCGGCACGAAGGTCTACTTCCACCCCGACCAGGCCATCTTCCCGCGCGTCGAGTTCGACCCGGCCGTGATCGCCGAGCGGCTCGAGGTCGTGAGCTACCTGCACAAAGGCGTGAAGGTCACGTTCGAGGACGAGACCTCGAAGAGCAAGCACGTCTACGAGCACGCGAACGGCCTCGCGGACTACCTGAAGAAAATCGTCGCCGAGCGCGGCGCGAAGCCGGTGCACGACGCGCCGTTCGAGATCAGCCGCGACGACAGCCTGCGGCTCGACCTCGTGCTGCAGTGGACCGAGGCGACCGACGAGCACCTGCGGTCGTACGTGAACGGCATCCCGACCGGCTCGGGCGGCACGCACGAGACCGGCCTGCGCGCCGGCATCGGCAAGGCGGTGCGCAACTTCATCGAGACGCACAACCTCTCGCCGAAGGGCGTCACGCTCACCGCCGAGGACATCCGCGAGGGCCTGACGGGCGTGCTGAGCGTCTTCATCCAGGAGCCGCAGTTCCAGGGGCAGACCAAGGACCGGCTGAACAACCAGGAGCTGACGTCGGGGGTGGACGGCGTCGTGCGCCCCGCGCTCGAGCACTGGCTGAACCACAACATCAGCGTGGCCGAGGCGATCGTCGCCCGCATCATTCTTTCGGCGCGGGCGCGCGAGGCGAGCCGCGCGGCGCAGGCCGAGGTCTCGCGCAAGAGCGCGACGTCCACGCGCCTGAACCTGCCGGGCAAGCTGAGCGACTGCACGAACTCGACCGCCGACTCGAGCGAGCTGTTCGTCGTCGAGGGCGACTCGGCCGGCGGATCGGCGAAGCAGGGCCGCGATCGCGCGCGCCAGGCGATTCTGCCGCTGCGCGGGAAGGTGCTCAACACCGAGAGCGCGTCGCTCGCGAAGGTGCTCGAGAACAAGGAGCTGTCGGATCTGGTCACCGCGCTCGGCTGCGGCCTCGGAAAGAACTTCGACCTGACGAAGCTGCGCTACGGGAAGGTCATCATCCTGGCCGACGCGGACTCGGACGGCAACCACATCGCGACGCTTCTGCTCACGTTCATCTACCGCCACCTGCCGCAGCTCATCGCCAACGGCAAGGTCTATCTGGCGCAGCCGCCGCTCTACCGCATCGACATCGGCAAGGAGACGTTCTGGGCGCTGGACGACGCGCAGCGCGACCAGATCCTCACGCAGCGCGCGAACGGCCGCGGCACGCCCGAGATCACGCGGTTCAAGGGCCTCGGCGAGATGATGCCCAAGGTGCTCTGGGAGACGACGCTCAACCCGCGGACGCGGCGGCTGCTGCGCGTCGAGGTCACCGATCAGATCGTGACCGACCGCGTCATCAACGAGCTCATGGGCAAGGACGCGTCGGCCCGCTTCCGCTTCATCATGGAGCGCGCCGAAGAGGCCGAGGAACTCGACGTCTAGCGCATGCTGATCGACCCGGGCCAGGCGGCGGCCTTCGGCGCGATCCTCGTGGCCGGCCTGTTGATCCTGCAGTTCGCCCACCGGCGAACGACGTTCATCCTCCCGTGGATCGGCGGCTGGCTGTTCGTCGCGCCGGCGATGCTGCTGACGACGCTCGGCCCCGGGTCGCTGCTCGCGCGATGGTCCGCCGGGCTCGAGCAGGTGTGCGGCCTGGCCACCGCCTCGCTATTCTTCTGGAGCGCCGATCTCTTCCGGCAGACCCACTGGCTGAAACGCTGGCACCTGCGGTGGGTGGCCGTCGTCTCGCTCTGGCTGCTCCTCGCACCGCTCGCGTACGGCCCGCTGGCGGCGGTGGTGCCGGGCGGCCTCGTCAGGGCCGCCGTGCTCGCCGGCGCCGGATCCCTGTACGTCGCGCTGCTCCTCGAGCGCCGCATGGTCGGCGCCGGCCTGATCGCGTTCGTGCTGCTCGGCCTGGCGATCGTGAATCTCTCGACGGCGTACGTGACCCTGCGCGGCAACGCCCCTGACATCAGGCTCGAGATTCTGGTGCTGCGCGTGATCCTCTACGCGTGCGGGGCGCTCGGCGTGCACCTGCTCGTCTTCGAGGACATGACCTACGAGCTGACCGCGACGAACCGCCAGCTCGAAGCCGCGCAGCAGGAGCTGATGCGCGCCGCGATCACCGATCCGCTCACCGGCTGCCACAACCGGCGCTTCTTCGATCAGGTGATCGATCGCGAGCTGCAGCGGCACAACCGGTTCGGCCTGCCGCTGTCGCTGCTGTTCATCGACCTGGACCGCTTCAAGTCGATCAACGACACCTTGGGCCACGAAGCCGGCGACGAGGTGCTCCGCTACATCTCGCAGTTCCTGCACCAGCACATCCGCGAAGCCGACTACATCTTCCGCTGGGGCGGCGACGAGTTCCTCGTCCTGATCACCTGCCGGGCGGCGGACGCGGGGCTGAAGGCGATGACCCTCAAGACCGCGCTCGACACCGCGCCCGAAGCCGTGGACCTTCCGCCCGGCCTCGGGCTGAGCATCGGCTGGATCGAAGTGCCGGACGGCACGACCGACATGGCGCCCCTCATCGACGAGGCCGACCGCCTGATGTACGAGGACAAGGGACGACGCTAGAACGCCGCGCGGCGCCGGCGGGAGCCAGCATCGAGGCCGCCGGCCGGCCGTTCATAAGCAAACAATAAGATGTTAGGATCTCCGAAATCCAAGGGGGTCCGCATGCCGACAGCGGCAAAGAGGCTCTGGCGTCATCCCGGGGGGCGCGGTCTCGTCGTAGCACTGGTGGTCGGCGTGGCGTTGGCGTGGCAGGCAGCAACCCGGCCGCCCGCGCGGGCGCAGGCACCGTCCGGTCAGAGCCAGTCCGCCGCGTGCACGCAGGGCCCGGACGTCTCGAGCCTCGGCCCGGTGGACGCGCAGACGGCCACCACGTTCATCAACGGCATGCGGCTGGCGTCGTCCGGAAAAGGCCTCGGCCAGACGCGCCTCGTCACGCCCAGCGACGTCGCGATCGGGGACTTCACGGGCGACGGCTGCCAGGACATCGCCGTGGTCGATCGGCAGGCCGCGAGCGGCCAGCTGCAGATCCTCGCGGGCCTCGGCGATCAGAGCTTCGGCTTCTGGAAGAACTTTCCGGTCGACGGACAGATCACCTCCATCACTTCCTTCAGGGCGGACGCCGACGGCATGGCCGACGTGGCGCTCGGCGTGACGGGCAAACAGACCGGTCTCCAGCTGTATTCGGGTTCGTACATGGCCGGTGGCGCGCCGGGCCCGACGTTCGTGCCAACCGGGTTCGTGCCCTTTCAGCTCACGGGCATCACGGATCCCGAAGCGCTCGACCAGCCCTTCAACCTCGCCGCCGCCGGTTCGACCACCGCCAACGCCACCGACATCTCGCAGTTCACCGCGTTCCGGACGGCCGCGGACTCGATCGTGAGTGCCCTCACGGGCACGCCGGTCGTGAGCCGTCCGATCGTCGGCGGCCTGTCCGCGATGACCCTCGTGCCAGGCGGCCTGTTCCTCGGCGACGACGACGGCACGTTCTTCTCGGTCACAGGCAGTCCGACCTGGGCGACGCCGGCGCCCATCGATCCCTCCGCGGGCGGTCCCTCCTACGTGAAGGTGAACGACGTGAGCTCGCCCGCGCAGCTGATGGCGGGAGACTTCAACGGCGACGGCGCGACGGACATCGTGGCGACGTACACGGCCCCTGACGGGACTTCCCACGTCGTGATCACGCACGGCGACCGCAACGCCCCCGTCGTCTCAACGACCACCGGCGCGAACGTATTCTCCGCCTGGGGCGACCCGTTCGTGTCGGACGGGCCGGGCACCTTTCTGTGGGGCGCCGACGGGCCGGATGGAAAGACGTCTCTCGTCGACGGCGGCGGGCTGGGCGACGCGCTCCAGATCCTCACGGAGCCGGACACGCCGGGCGGCCCGCCCAGCGTCACGACGATTCCGGGCGACGGGTTCACGACATTCGTCCACGCCGTCGGCTACTTCAGCGACGACCCTCCCCAGGACCTGACGAGCCTGGCGAGCTGGACCTCGTCGGGCTCGCCGGCGATCCTGTCGGGGCCGGCGGTCGAAGCCAAGATCAACAACCAGATCGCCGGGCAGGTCGCCCAGGCGGGCGGGCTGACCGACTGGCAACGCTTCGTCCCGCCTGACAGCGGGCCCATCGACGTAAAGGGCTTCGATCCGGCGACCGGAGACTTCACCCTCCCCTGCGACGATCAGTGCTCGCGCCTTTTCGGCAGCGAGCCGACCGGCTGCGTCGGCGACAACTGCGGGGGCAACACCACCGACGAGCTCAGCGCGTGCCCGTTCGGCGACGGCCTGTGCACGCCGCCGACGGAATGCGAGGGCGGCTCGTGCCTCGACATGTCGCAGTTCTGCGCCGACAGCCTGTGCGGCGAGGGCCGCGTCGATTCGTCCGTCCAGAACTTCTTCAGCGGCGGCTACACGGCGCCGCCCCAGGATCGCAACAGCACGGTCGCGCCGATCTTCCCGGGCCAGGGCGCCCTCACCCGGCCGCCCGACGGTGTCTGGGCCGCCCGCGTCCTGCGCGCGGTCGGCGACTGGCTGCTGCCCGTGCCGTTCGCCGCCGACGAGCCGACGGTCGCGATCATCGCCAACGGCGCATCGCTCGGCCAGTCGCTCGAAGTCCAGATCACAGACGGATCGGGACAGATCAAGACGATGGCGATGCCGGGCGGGATCGTGCTGCAGCCCGTCTCCGGACGTGCCAAGCCGTACGGCGCGAACGCGCGGCTGCCGCGCAACACGATCCGGCAGGAGGTGGGCGCGTTCTGCATGGACTTCGTGAAAGAGCCGCCCTCGCCGGGCCAGGCGTACCGGTTCGCGCCGCCCGAGGTGCAGCGGCAATTCGCGCAGTTGAAGAAAGTGCTGCAGGCCGCCGACAAGGTCGCCGATCAACTCCATCCCGACAGCGAGCCGGGCGCTTACCTGAACGCGATCCGCCAGTATTCCCTCTGGTCGAAGATCGGGAACTGGGACGAGGCGGCGTTCGGAAAGAACTTCCTCGAGCGCACGAAGAAGAACGCGCAGAACGCGAAGGTGCCCTGGACCGCCGCGATGGAGGCGACGATCAATCGCGTCGTCCCCAGCCGCTGGCGCGACATTCAATCGGTCCTCGCCGCCGCGCAATAGGTCGGGGCTTCCTAGAGGTTCTGGAGGTTCCAGGGGTTCTGGGGGTTCTGGAGGTCGGGTTCCAAGGTTCGATGGTTCGGAGGTGCAAGGGTTCCACACGGGAACCTGTTGAACTTTCGAACGTCCGAACATTAGAACCCGACCCCCAGAACCCCCAGAACCCCTGGAGCCTCCAGAACCGCTGCTAGGGGGCTCGAAGCGCATCGATCGGCTGGATGTCGGCGGCGACGCGGGCGGGGTAGATGCCGAAAACGAGGCCGACGGTGGTCGCGAGCGCGAGCGCGGCGGCGACGGCCCAGAACGACAGGCTCACCGGCCATCCGGCGGCGAGGGCGACGAGGCCCGAGAGCGCGGCGCCGAGCGGGATGCCCACCACACCGCCGCACACGCACAAGGCCGCCGCTTCGATCGCGAACTGCGCGATCACGTCCGCCCGCCTGGCGCCGAACGCGCGCCGCACGCCGATCTCCTGCGTCCGCTCGGCCACGCCCGCCAGCATGATGTTCATGATCCCGATGCCGCTGATCAGCAGCGCGAGGGCGCCAATCCCGACGAGCACCACGTCGAACGTGCGCTGCGCGCGCAGCCGCGCCGCCAGCAGCTCGCGCGGCACCACGAGCGTGTAGGCGCCCGGGCCGTCGCGGCGCGCGAGGATCCCGTCGATCACCTCGGCCGCGGCCTCGACCGCGCCGGCGCCGCCGGTCGCGACGCCGATCTCCTGCACGCGATCGATCCGGTCGCCCTCGCCGAGGCTGACGTCCATCGCCGGCAGCGGCACCACGAGCGCGCGATCGGTGTCGAGGCTCTGCAGCACGGGCCGCGCCCCGGCCGCGCGCGCGTTCAGCTCGCCCACGATGAAGTACCAGTTGCCGCCGGCCTCCACGCGCGAGCCGATCGCGTCGCCGGCGGGAAAGAGTTCACGCGCGAGCGTCGCGCCGATCACGGCCACGCGCCGGCGCGTCCGCTGGTCGTCCTCCGAGATCACGCGCCCGCCGGCGAGCGACGCGTTCGTCAGCGTGAACCAGGAGGCGGTGACGCCGGCGAGCGACGCGTCCGCCGCGTGGCCGCCCGCCTGCGCGTCGACCGGCGCGACGCGCGCGGCCGAGACGGCGCGCACCATGGGCAGCGTGTCGGCGATCACGCGGCGGTCGGCGTCGGTGAGGGCCGGCGCGGGCGGCCGCGCCTTCGGATCGGCCGGCGGCGGCGGATCGGCCGCCCGCACGAAGACGTTGTCGATGCCGAGCGCGCCGATCTCGGCGAGCGCCGTCCGGCGCGCGCCCTCGCCGATCGCGAGCGCGGCCACGACCGTGGCGATCCCGAAGACGATGCCGATGGCCGAGAGCGTGGCGCGGAGGCGGTGCGTGAGGAGGGCCGCGATGGCCTCCTGCGCGAGATCGCGCGGGGAGACGCGCGGCGTCCAGGTCATGGCCGCGCCGGCACGGTGGGATCGACGAGCAGCACGGCGTCGCCCTCCGCCACGCCGCTCGCGATCGCGGCCATCGACTCGTTTTCCGCGGCGACGCCCACCTGGTGGCGGACCGGCTCGCCGTCCTCGAGCGCCACGACGTACGGGCGGCCGTTGTCGTCGAAGATCGCCTGCACGGGCACGACGACGGCGGAATCGAGGGACGCGACCTCGATGTCCACGCGCGCGGTCATGCCCGTGCGCAGCCGTGGGTCGTTGTCGAGGAGATCGACGGTGACCGGAAAGAATTTCGTGCCGGCGCGGGCGGCGTCCTCCTGCGCGAGGGCCCCGACGAGCGAGACCTGGGCGTCGAGGCGCATGTCGGGATAGGCGTCGACGCGCACGACCACGTGCTGGCTCTCGGCGACCTTGTGCAGATCGATCTCGCGGATCCGCGTCTCGATCGTCAGCCGGCTCGAGTCGGGCAGCGCGATGATCGGCTGGTTGGGAAACACCTCGTCGCCGACCTGCGGCTTGCGCCGATCGCTGCCGAAGAACAGATCCCGATAGACCACCAGGCCCGGCCCTTCGGCCCGGATCGTCCCGCGCGCGATCTGCCCGTCCAGGATCGCGATGCGCGACTTGATTTCGTCCACGCGGCTGCCGGCGGCCGCGATGGCGGCCTGGCGCTCGGCGGCGCGGGCGTTCGACGTCTCCTGCTGGCGGACGAGGCCGTCGCGCGCGGTGTTCAGGTCCGCCTCGGCCCGGCTCGTCGCGGCCGGGCGCTCGAACTGGACGAGCGAGTCGAGCCGCGCGGCGGCGACACGATGGGCGTCCCGCGCGTGCTCGAGGGCCTGACGCGCCGCGTCGAGCTCGGCGCGCGTGATGAAGCCCTGGTCGAGCAGCGGCGCCATGTCGTCGTAGGTCGTTTGCGCGCGCTCGAGGTCGCGGTCGGCCTGCGCCGCGGCGGCCTGCGCCTCGACCAGATCGACCTGTCCGCGGCCCTGCACCTGGTTGGCGAGGCCCCGCTGGGCGTTCGCGATCTGCTGCGTGGCGGCGTCGAGCGTCTCGGCCGTGCGCAGCGACTCCACCTGCGCGTCCTGCTGCACGCGGACGAGCTCGGCCTCCGCCTGCCGCAGCGCGGCGCGTTCGCGCTCGCGGTTCTGCTCGAACGTCGACGTGTCGAAGCGCACCAGCAGGTCGCCCTTCCGCACGGTCTGCCCCTCGGGCGCGAGCTCGATGATCTTCGCCTGCGCGCCGGGGATCGTCGACGAGTACAGCATCAGGCGCTCGGCGCTCACCGTGCCGGCCTCGACGAGGTGCTCGACGAACGGCTGGCGGACGGCGGTGGCCGCCGGCCACGCCGGCGCCGAGTGGCGGAGCTCGAGGGCGACGACGAGCAGCAGCACCATCGCGCCGGCGGTGGCGACACCCGCCTCCCGGCGGCGGCCGCCCAGCTTCGCGAGGCTCGACGCGAGGCGGCTCACGGCAGGAACGCCTCCGGATCGAGGGTGCCGACGGCGTCGCGCAGCGACAGCCCCGCGAGCGCCCGCTCCACCTGCGCGGCGACGAGGCTCGATTGCGCCTGGAACAGGTTCGTTTCGGCGTCCACGACGTCGAAGTTCCCGGCCACGCCGCGCTCGTAGCGGAGCTGGGCGAGGCGCAGCTGCTGCTCGGCGAGGCCGACGCTCTTGGCCTGGATCTCGATCGTCGAGGCGGTGCGCATCCACGCGCGGTACGCCTGGCGGACCTCGTCGGTCACGCGCCGCTCGGCGTCGATCGAGTCGCGCTCGGCGGCGCGGGCGGCCAGCGCCGCCGTCGCGGCGGCGGCCGACTGGTCCGCGCGGTTGAGCGGATAGGACGTGGTCACGCCGACGCGCCAGCCGTTGAAGAGCTCGCCGAAGATCTCCGCGCCGCTGCCGCCGATGCCCCGCTTCGTGTACGAGACGTCGAGCGTGACGGGCGGCAGCAGGTTCCAGCGCGCCACCGATTCGTTCAGCCGGGCATCGTTGATGCGGTCGTGCGCCTCCTGGACGTCCACGCGCTGCACGAGGGCCGTCTGGATGAGCCGCGCGAGAGGGTCGCCGCCGTCTGCCATGCCGTCCTTCGTGCCGACGGGAGGCGCGAACGCCGAGAGCAGCGCCTCATCGTCGAGGGCGGACGCATCGAGCGAGACGTCGGCGTCGGGCGCCCGGCCCAGCAGCCGCTTGAGCCGATCGAGCGCGTCCTCGTGCGACTGCCGCTCGGCGACCAGCGCCGCCTCGGCCTGCGAGGCGAGCAGGTCCGCGCGGAGCACGTCGAGTTCGGTGGCGAGGCCGACCTTCGCGCGCGCCTCCGACGAGGTGCGCAGGCTCACGGCCCGCCCGAGCGAGCGTTCGGCGGACTCGACGATCCGGCTCGAGCGCAGCACGCTGAAGTAGGCGTCGGCGACCGACACGACGAGCTGCTGCCGCGCGTCGCGGTACGCGCGCCCGGCCGTCTGCTGCGACCGGCGCGCCGCCGTCAGCTGCTGCCGCTGCTCCACGCCGAAACCGCGCAGCAACGGCTGCGACACGGCGACCTGGTAGCCCGTGTCGTCGAGCGCGCCGGCGCCGCTGCCGAAGCGCAGCGAGTTCATCGTCACGCGCACGTCAGCCCCCGTCTCGAGGCGGCGCGCGACGTCGAGACCGATGGATCGCTGGTCGAAGCCGGCGGGATCGGTGCGGCGCTGAAACGAGGGCGTGGCCTTCAGCCCGAACTGCGCGCGCGTCTGGCCGGCGCGGATGTCGGCGAGGGTCCGGTTGTCGTCAGGGGATCGGAGCGTGGGGCTGGACGACAGGGCCTCCGCCACCGCCTGGCGGAATGTGAGCGGGGCCGCCTGCGCCCACACGGGGCCCGAAGAGAGCGCGAGAAGCAGCCCCGCGTACACAAACATTCGAGCCATGGGCCGGCGACCTCCTTCGGAAACGCGGCCATGTTACCTCAGCGTCGCCGATCGCGGCCGACGGAATTGAGGGTTGCGCAGCCGTACTGCCGGCTTTTATGCTATGCGCACTCGGTTCATTGCATCCCCAAGGAGCGACGCATGCGCAAACTCGTGGTGGCGCTGATAGCCGCGGTCGGACTGGCGGCGACGATCGGGTACGTGATGCCGGCCGCGCAGGCGGGCCGGTCTCTGACCGTGAAACTGGATGGCCTCCCGCCGGGCAGTGCCGTCAACGTCCTCATGAACATCGGGAAGGTGCCCCAGGCCACCGCCACGGGCATGACGAGTGACGCCGGCGACGTGGCGCTGGCACTCGATCTCGGCAACCTGGGGAAGAACGATACGACGGCCGTCGACGTCTACATCGGGAACTGCCCCGACCAGAGCACGCGCGTCTACCTCGTCGCGCAGGGCCAGCAGCCGCCGCCCGAGTGCAACCGGAAACTGATCGGCGGGTTTCTTCTGAACAACACCGGGACCTTGACCGTGCATCCCGACAGCATCGCGACGTCGGGCATCGGGTTGTCCAACGCGGTGAAATACGGCCTGATCGGCGGCGGCGCCGCGGTGGCGACGGTCATCGGGATCACGGCCTCGGGGGGCAACAACAACCAGACGAGCACCGGCGGGCAGTCGTCGAGCAGCACCTCGACGTCGAGTTCGACGTCGTCGAGCAGCTCATCATCGAGCAGTTCGTCGTCGTCCAGCTCCTCGTCCAGCAGTAGCAGCTCGACCGCCACGGACTTCACGGTCTACAACGGCACGTACAACGGCACGGGCACGGCGACCACCAATAGCTGCAACTTCACTTCGCCGGCGCAGATCCGCGGCATCCTCAACGTGGACCAGAACGGCCACGGCGAGTGGAAGAAGCAGCATCTCAATGCGAACGCCGAGTTCAACTTCCAGATCACGATGAACGGAAACTCCTCCTCCGCGTCGTTCAGCGGTCAGACGACATATCAGGGCAGCTATTCGGTGACCGATCAGGTCACCGTCAGCGGGAACACGATCAACGTGATCCAGACGTTCGACAACGGCTCATGCAAGGTGATCTACAACATCGTCCTCACGAAGTCGTAGACCAGCGGACCTGAAGGTCCGCCCTACGACGAGCGATTCCGAATCAAGGCGAGGGCCGGCACCCGAGTGGCGGCTCTCGCCTTCCGCACGATCCGCACGTCAGATCCCAGATCCCCACGAGCGCCCGCCTCGCGAACTGTTTCTCGGACAGCGGCTGGAAGTACGTGAGCGGCGCGAAGAACACGTACGCGGCGACGATCGCGGCCGCGACGCCCGTGAGGACGGCCGTGCGCCGGCCGACGGTCCACCACGCGCCCAGGAGCGCGGCGGCGTCGGCGACCAGCGCGCCCGCGATCACGAACGTGAACAGGAGCGGCAGGAAATAGGAATAGAGATAGAGCACGCGGGGCAGCAGGCTCAGGCCGATCATATAGATCCAGTACAGCGCCGCGAACGCCGCCACCAGCTCGCGGTGCGGCCACGCGCGCAGGCGCGGCACCCAGGGCGACGCCAGCACCAACCCCGTCCCGGCCAGCAGCGCCGCCAGCCCGAGCCACCACACCACCGGGTTCGACTGCAGGTACGCGTACCGGAACGTGTGGCCGTCGCCGGTCTCCATCCGGTAGTTGATCGCCCGGCCGCCGAGCGGCCAGTAGTACGGCGGGCTGCCGTTCTCCGTCGCGCTGCACATGTCGAGCGCCGGGATGCCGCGGTTCACGCCGGCCTCGTAGCTCCAGAGGTTCCGCAGCTCCGCCGGCAGCATGCCGATCGAGCCGGTGCGGCCCTCGTCGAGCGCGGCCCGGACCGCGGGCGAGGCCTCGAAGTATCCGCCGTTCGGCAGCGCCGGGTTCACGCGGCGCGCGATCGCGAAGTGCACATCCCACACGGCCGCGTACGCGATCGCCGAGGCGACGAAGGCGACGACGAGGAATCCGGCGGCGGCGCGCCACCGCGGCCGCAGCCGCCACGCGGCGAAGGGCGCCAGGCCGCCGAGGATCATCGCGGGCTCCTTGGTCGCCGCCAGCAGGCCGAGCGTGACGCCGAAGAGCGCCGCCCATCCAAATCGCGCGGCACGCTCGGGGCGCGCGTCGAGCAGGACGAAGATCAGGATCGCCGCCGCCGCGAAGAAGATCATCGGACCGTCGAGCATCGCCGTGCGCACGTGCACGATCAGCGCGTTGTCGAAGAGGTAGAAGGCGCTCAGCAGCAGCGCCAGCCGCCGGCGGCCGGTGAGCGTCAGGAAGACGACGAAGAAGATCGGCGCGGCCCACCAGGCCAGGAGCGCCGGGAAGAAGCGGTAGCCAAGAAACGAGAGGCTCTCCGGCGGATCGTGCGCGACCGGCGTGGACACGAACAACGCGTCGTCGGCCTCGTCGTTCACGCGGAAGAGCGCCTCCCCCGCCGCGACGAGCAGCTTGCCGAGCGGCGGGTGGTCCTGCATGAAGAACACGCCGTGCAGGTACTTCTGTGCGTCGGCCACGTAGTAGGACTCGTCGAACACCGAGCCGCGCGGGTAGCCGTAGTTGCGGAAGTACGTGACGTTCGAGACGACGAGGACGAGGAGGAACGCGAGGAGGGTGAGGATGCGCCCGCGCGTCACGAGCAGACGGCGCGAAGACCGGTGACGAGCCGGCCCAGTCCCTCTTCGACGGTGTGGGCCTGCAGCGCGCCGTACGCCACGCGGAAGTAACAGCCCGTGGTCATCCCGAACGCCGTGCCGGGAATCACGGCGACGCGATGCTCGCGGATGAGCCGCTCGGCGACGTGCAGCGGGTCGAGCGGCGTGTTCACCTTGATCAGGCAGTAGAGCGCGCCGTCGGACGTCGGCGGCTCGACGAGCGGCGCGAGCGACGCCAGGCGATTCACGACGGTGCCGCGCAGCGCCTCGAGCGCCTGGACATGAGGCCGGCAGTACGCGCGCCCCACCTCGATCGCGGCCTCGGCGGCCACCTGCGCGAGGATCGTCGGGCAGATGAGGATCGTGTCCTGGCTCTTCATCATCGCGGTCGCCAGGTGGTCGGGATAGACCACGTAGCCGATGCGCCATCCCGCGAAGCCGTAGGTCTTCGACAGCGAGTACATCGCGATCGTGTGCCCGGCCGCGCCCGGCAGCGCGGCCACCGACGTGTGCTCGGCGCCGCCGTAGGTGAAGTACTCGTACACCTCGTCGGCGACGTGGTACATGCCGCGCTCCGCGCAGATCGCATTCACCTCGGCGAGCGCGGCGCGCGGGAACACCGCGCCGCTCGGGTTGTTCGGCGAGATCGTGACGATGGCGCGCGTGCGATCGGTGATCGCGGCCCGCACGGCGTCCGGCTGCAGCTGGTAACGCGCGTCGGTCGGCACGGGCACCGCGCGACAACCGGCCATCTGCACCGCCATCTCGTGGTTGAAATAGAAGGGCGCCGGCAGCAGCACCTCGTCGCCGGGCTGCGTCGTGGCGAGCAGCGCGTGGACGAACGCCATGTTCGCCCCGGCCGTGACCATCACGCGCCGGCCGTCCGCGACGTCGATGCCGTTTTCCTCGGCAAGCTTGCGCGCGATGCGCGCCAGGAGCGACGGGCGTCCCGCGCCGTCGCCGTACTGGTAGACCTCGTCGCTCCCGAGCGCCTCGCGCGCGGCCGCCACGGCCTCGGCCGGCGGGCCGTAATGCACCACGCCCTGGCCGAGGGAAATGGTGCCGGGCGTCTCGCGGATCATCCGTCCGATCACCGGGATGATCGGGGACTGCACGGCGTCCATGCGGGTGCGGAATCGAAGCGTTTCGGGCACGGGCCCCCTGTTGTATCACAGCGGGGGTGGGTCGCAAATCGTTGCAGACATGTGGCTTGGGTTATAGTTTCCCGATGCGTCGCGTCCTGGCCGGCGTGCTCCTCGCCGCCGTCGCCGTCCTCGGGTCACAGGCCGCGGGCCCGGTCGACAGCCCCGACACGTACTTCGGGTTCCGCATCGGGTCCGACAACCACCTCGCCCGCTGGGATCGCATCGTCGACTACCTGAAGCTGACAGCCGAGTCGTCCGACCGCGTCCGCTACCGCGAGCTGGGGACGACGGCCGGCGGGCAGCCGTTCGTGCTGCTCGAGATCAGCGCGCCCGACACTCTGCGCGATCTCGATCGCTACCGCGAGATGGAGCGGAAGCTGTACTTCCAGGGCGGCGCGCCGACGACGGCCGAGCGGGACGCGATCGTCGCGCAGGGCAAGGTGGTGGTGCTCGTCACGTGCTCGATCCACGCGACGGAGGTCGGCGCCACGCAGATGTCGATCGAGCTGGTGCGCCGGCTCGCGACGGACGACTCGCCGGAGGTGCGGAAGATCCTCGACAACGTGATCTTCCTGCTCGTGCCGAGCCTCAACCCGGACGGGCAGGTGCTCGTGACCGACTGGTTCAACAAGAACCTCGGCACGGAGTTCGCGAACAGCCCCCTGCCCTACCTCTACCATCCGTACGCGGGCCACGACAACAACCGCGACATGTACATGTTCAACCTCGACGAGAGCCGGTGGATGGCCAACCTGCTCTGGCACGACTGGTTCCCGTCGGTGTGGCTGGACGAGCACGAGATGGCGCGCGACGGGCCGCGAATCTTCGTGATGCCGGCGACCGATCCGATCAACCCGAACGTGCATCCGCTGATCTACCGGTGGAACACGATCCTCGGGCAATCGCAGGCGGCGGCGCTCGAGGCCGAGGGCAAGACCGGCATCATCCACAACTCCACGTACACGAACTTCTGGGAAGGCGCGATGGCGTGGAGCGGCTGGTGGCACAACGAGATCGGGCTGCTCACCGAGGTCGCGGGCGTGCGCATCGCCTCGCCGATCGACCAGCAGCGCGCCACGCTCAACCAGCCGCCCGATCCGCAGCGGCGCGCGAGCTCGGCCTTCTCGCTCGGCAACCTGCTGCCGGCGCCGACCGACGTGATCGCGCGCACCGAGTATCCGCGGCCGTGGCTCGGCGGCCACTGGACGCTGCGCGACATCGTCGACTACGAGCTGACCGCCACGATGGCGCTGCTCGAGACGACGGCGGATCGCCGCGAGGCGATCGTGAGCCAGATCTACGAGGTGAACCGGCAGACGATCGCGGACGGCGACAAGGGCAATCCCTCGGCGATCCTGATCCCGGCGCGTCAGGCGGATCCGCGCGAGGCCGCCCATCTGGTGGGCCGCCTGATGCTCGGCGGCGTCCAGGTGTACCGCGCCGATCAGGCGTTCGTCGCGGATCGCGTCTGGTACGGCGCCGGCACCTACGTGATCCCGATGGCGCAGGTCTTCTCGCGCTTCGCCAAGGACGTGCTCGAGGTGCAGAGCTATCCCGAAATCCGGCGCGCGGCCGAGGACGGCGCGGACTCGCCCTACGACGTGACGGCCTGGACGCTCGGCATGCAGATGGGCGTCCGGACCCAGATGATCGCCGACCCCCTCCCGGTGTCGCTCGCGCTGACACGGCTCGACGAGGAGCCGCACGACGACGGCGGGATCCGCGGCAACGGCACGACGTTCACGTTCCCCTATCACGGCGCCGACTCGGCCATCGCCGTGAACCGGCTGCTCGGCGCCGGGGCGAGCGTCACGCTCGAGACGGCGGCCTCGGGCGCGCGGGCCGTGGCGAGCGGCGTGCCGCGCGCCCGGATGGCGTCGATCGCCGGCGACCTCGGCCTCGACGTCGCCGCGGGCGCCCGGCCGTCCGACGCGCGCCCCGGCTCGGCGATGCCGCTGCGCCAGCCGCGCGTCGGCCTGTACCAGCCGTGGACCGGCGACGGCCTCGACGAAGGCTGGACGCGGTGGCTGTTCGAGCACTACGAGTTCCCGTTCACCACGGTGCACAACAACGACATCCGCGCCGGCGCGCTCGACACGCGCTTCGACGCGATCGTGATCGCGGATCAGGATCCCGATTCGATCCTGACCGGCTTCGACTCGCTGGCGATCCGCCCCGAGTACCGCGGCGGCATCGGGCAGCAGGGCCTCGAGGCCCTCGTCGCGTTCGTCCAGGCGGGCGGCACGCTCATCACGCTCGGCCGCGCGTCCGACCTCGTGATCGAGCACCTGCCGGTGCCGGTCCGGAACGTGAAGGACACTCTCGGCCGCGACGATCACTTCGCGCCCGGCACGATCCTGCGCGTCCAGGTCGACACGCAGCACCCGATGGGCTACGGCATGCCCGCCGAGACGTACGCCTTCTACGACAACAGCCCGTTCTTCATGATCGGGGAGGGCTTCGCCTCGTGGCACACCTCGGCCGTCGTGCGCTACCCGAACACCGAGGTGCTGGCGTCAGGCTGGATGAAGGGCGGCGCGCTGATGCAAGGCCGGGCGGCGGTCGTCTCGATCGAGACGAACCCCGGGCGCATCGTGCTCTTCGGGATCCGCCCGCAGCACCGGGGCCAGACGCACGTCACCTTCCCCCTCCTCTTCAACGCGCTGTATCTCTCCGCGGTCGACGGCCCACTTCCCTCGGGCGCCACCCAGTAGCCGGGTGTAACATGCCGGGAGTGCCCGGTCCGCTCTCCGAGTCCGCGATTCCACCCTCGAGTGCCGGCGGCACGTTCGACCGCCGGACGTTTCTCGACTCCCTGCTGATGGTCGGGTTCGTCTCCACCGCCGCGGCGATGGCGTATCCGGTGGCCCGCTATCTGGTGCCGCCGCCGAGCGGCGAGCCCGAGACGATGACGGCCGTCGCCGGCGCGGCGGGCGATCTCCCGCCGAACAGCGGCCGCGTGTTCAAGTTCGGCGCCCTGCCGGGACTGATCCTGCGCACGCCCGACGGCGAACTGCGTGCATTCACCGCCGTGTGCACGCACCTGCAGTGCACCGTGCAGTACAAGGCCGACACGTCGCAGATCTGGTGCGCGTGCCACAACGGCTACTACGACCTGGCCGGCAACGTCGTCTCCGGCCCGCCGCCGCGTCCGCTGGAGCGGTTCGCGGTGAACCTCCGGGGCGATCCCGGCCGCGAGGACATCGTCGTGTCGCGCCAGGCGACCTGAGGCGCCTTCAGGCATCCCATGCTGCAGCGCACCATCGACTGGATCGACGAGCGGGTGGATCTGAGCGGGATCCGCCACTTCGTGGCCGAGAAGGGCGTGCCGATCCACACGCAGAAGCTGTGGTACTACCTGGGCGGCCTCACGCTGTTCCTGTTCGTCGTGCAGGTGACCACCGGCATCCTGCTGCTGCTCTACTACCGCCCGAGCGCGTCGGAAGCCTACGAGAGCGTCCAGTTCATCGTCACCAAAGTGGAGTTCGGCTGGCTGATCCGCAATATCCACAGCTGGTCGGCCAACCTGCTCATCGCGGCCGCGTTCGCGCACTTCTTCAGCGTGTTTCTTCTCAAGGCGTACCGCAAGCCGCGCGAGATGACGTGGGTGAGCGGCGCGCTCCTCCTGTTCCTCATGCTCGCCTTCGGGTTCAGCGGCTACCTGCTGCCGTGGAACGAGCTCTCGTTCTTCGCCACGAAGGTCGGCACCGGCATCGCCGGCACCGTGCCGTTCATCGGCGGCTTCATGATGCGCCTGCTCCGCGGCGGCGACGATGTGACGGGCGCGACGCTCTCGCGGTTCTACGGCCTGCACGTCGCCATCCTGCCGGCGGTCACGACCGCGCTGGTCGCCGTGCACCTGCTCCTGGTCCAGCGCCAGGGCATGAGCGTGCCGCCCGGGATCGAACGGCAGCTCAAGCCGGGCGAGAAGCTGCGGCAGATGCCGTTCTTCCCGAACTACATCCTGCGCGACGTCCTCGCGTGGTACATCGCGCTGGCGGTGCTGGCGGCGCTCGCCGCCTTCCTCCCGTGGGAGCTGGGCACGAAGGCCGATCCGTTCGCGCCCGTGCCGGCGGGCATCCGGCCCGAGTGGTACTTCCTCGCGATGTTCCACACGCTCAAGCTGGTGCCGGCCCACGTGTTCGGCATCGAGGGCGATCGGCTGGGCGTGCTGGCCTTCGGGCTGGTGGCGGCGTTCCTGGTGCTGGTGCCGTTCCTCGATCGGCGCGCGTCGCAGGGCAAGAAGAGCCCGGTCTTCACGGCGCTGGCGATCGCGGGGCTCCTCTACCTCGTGATCTTCACCATCATCGGGTACTACGCGAGTGTGAACGGATGAGATACGCGCGCATCGTATGCATCGGCGCGGGACTTCTGCTGGCGGCGGCCGGGGTGCGGGCCCAGGCGCCCGCGGCGGCGGTGAACACCTGCCTGTCGTGCCACGCGGGGCTGACGGACGCGCGCCTGTCGGAGCCCACGCGGCTGTTCTCCGGCACGGACGTCCACCGCGATCGGGGCTTCGCGTGCGTCGACTGCCACGGCGGCGACGCGACGGCCGCCGACGAGGCCGGCGCGCACAGCGCCGCCCGCGGCTTCCACGGCGCGCCGCGCGGGCAGGCGCAGATCGCGGCGTGCGCCCGCTGCCACAGCGACGCGGCGCTGATGCGGCGGTTCGCGCCGAGCGAGCGCGTGGACCAGGCGGCGGAGTACGCGACGAGCGTGCACGGCGCGCGCCTCGCCCAGGGCGACACGAAGGTCGCCACGTGCGCGAGCTGCCATGGCGCGCACGGCATTCGGCCCGTCGCCGACGCGCAGTCGCCCGTCTACCCGACGCACGTCGCCGAGACCTGCGCGGCGTGCCACGCCGATCCGCAGCACATGGCCGGGTACACGCTGCCGGACGGCTCGCCGCTGCCGACCACGCAGTTCGCGGAGTACCAGACCAGCGTGCACCATCAGGCGATGGTCGAGGGCAACGACCTCTCGGCGCCGACGTGCAACGACTGCCACGGCAACCACGGCGCCACGCCGCCCGGGGTGGACTCGATCGTCAACGTCTGCGGCACGTGCCACGCGGTGTTCGCGGAGAAATTCGCGACGAGCGCGCATGCGTTCGTCTTCGATCGCGGCTGCGTGGAATGCCACGGCAACCACGCCGTGGCGCGGCCCACCGATGCGCTTCTCGGCACGGGCGACGGGGCGCTCTGCGGCACGTGCCACAGCGACGACACGGGCTCGGCGGCGGCGCAGCACATGCGCGCGGCCATCGACGGCCTGAAGGACCGCTTCGCCACGTCGACCGCGCGCGTCGCGAGCCTGGGAAACGCCGGCATCGAGGTGGGCGACGAGCAACTGAAGCTCCGCGAGGTCAGCAACGCCCTCACGCTGGCGCGCACCGACCTGCACGCCTTCACGCCGACCGCCGTCGACGCGGCGGTGGCCGGAGGGATCTCCGCCCTGGACGAGGTCGATGCCGCCGGCGACGCCGGGGCGAAGGAGCTGAGCTTCCGCCGCCGCGGCCTCGCGGTGTCGCTCGGCCTGATCCTGTTGTTCGTGATCGCGCTGGCGCTCAAGATCCGCAGCATCGATCGCCGCGCTGACTAGGTAGGGCGGGTCTTCAGACCCGCCGTCAGCCGATCGTGTCCAGCTGGCCGATGTGGTGCAGCTGGTGGCCGGCGATCATGTGGATGACCCAGTCCACCGTGATCGCGCCGTACTCCGGGTGCGCCATGGCGACCTCGCGCTGCGCGTCGGAGAGCCGGTCGAAGAGCGCGACGTTCATCCGGCCGATCGCCGCGAGGGCCGCGACCGCGTCGGGGCCGCTCAGCCAGGCGTCGAGCGCCATCCAGCCGTCCTGATCGAACTTCTGCGCTTCGTAGCCGGGCGTCGTGAGCGCCATGCGCGCGCGGTTGCCGAGCGCGAGCTCCGTCTCGGCGAGGTGCACCAGGATCTGGCGCGCGGTCCACTTGCCCGGCGCCAGGGGCCGTTCGTACTCGGCCGCGCCCCACGCGCGCGTCATCGCCTGCACGCGCGCGATCGAGTCGCGCATCGCCGCGAGGGGCTCGCGGTCGCCGAGCACGGCGCTGTACGTCGTCGTCGTCATAGCGTGGCCTGCACGACGGTCTTCTGGCTGCGATGCCGCCGCAGCAGCTCGGGGTGGATCTTCTTGGCGAGGTAGACCTTCGATTCCGCGTTGTCCGCGGGGTTCCGCTCGTACTTCACCACCTCGAAGCGGAGGTGGTCGAGCGTGCCGCGCATCTCGTAGAACCGGTTCTTCGTCTTCACGACGATCTCGTCGAACCCCTGCTCGCTGGCCCAGAGCTCCTGCTGCTCGGTGAGCGCGCGGAAGTGGCCCTGGCCGCGCCAGTCGCTCCGCGTGCCGCCGATCCAGGTGTAGAGCACGTGGCGGCCCTCGAACTGCACGTGGCCGTCGAGACGGGCCACGAGGTCCGCGAGCTTCGGGTCGGTTTCGACGGCGCGAAGCTCGTGGGCCACCTTGAACGACGCCGGCACGACGACGCCGGGATCGTCGGGGAGCGGCGCGCTGGCCATCAGGATGAGGTGGCGGCGGTCGGCGAGGCGCGCCACGATCTCGGTCGCGCTCTTCTTCCGCGGGAACTCCCAGAAGAACTCCTCGATGTACTGAATCTCGAGGGCGCCCTGCTCCAGGGGGTACTGCGTGATGCGGTATTCCATCGCCACCGGGTCAGCCCCCCTGCCGCCCGGCGATGCGGGCCCAGGTGTCGCGCAGCGACACCGTGCGGTTGAACACGAGCGCGTCCGGCGTCGTGTCGGGATCGACGCAGAAGTAGCCAAGCCGCTCGAACTGCACGCGCGTGCCGGGCGCCGCGCCCGCCATGCCGGGCTCGATCCGGCAGCCGCGCAGGACTTCGAGCGAGGCGGGGTTCAGGAAATCGATGAACGTCTGGCCCTCGGGGGCCTGCTCGGGATCCTCGACGGAGAACAGCCGATCGTAGAGCCGCACCTCGGCCGGCACGGCGTGCGCCACCGACACCCAGTGCAGCGTCGCCTTCACGCGCCGCCGGTCGGGGGCGTCGCCGCCGCGGGTGGCCGGGTCGTAGGTGCACCGCAGCTCCACGATCTCGCCCGCGTCGTTCTTCACGACGTCGGTGCACGTGATGAAGTAGGCGCACCGCAGCCGCACCTCGCGCCCCGGCGCCAGGCGGAAGAACTTCTTCGGCGGCGCCTCCATGAAATCCTCGTGCTCGAGAAACAGCTCGCGCGAGAACGGCACGGGGCGCGTGCCCGCGGACGGGTCCTCGGGGTTGTTGATCACGTCCACCATCTCGACCTGGCCCTCGGGATAGTTCGTGATCACGACTTTCAGCGGCCGGAGCACGCCCATCACGCGCGGCACGCGCCGGTTCAGGTCCTCGCGCATGCTGTGCTCCAGCTGCGCGACGTCGATCACGTTCTCTTTCCGCGCCACGCCGATGCGGGCGCAGAAGTCGCGGATCGCCTCGGGCGTGCAGCCGCGGCGCCGCAGGCCGACGATCGTCGGCATCCGGGGATCGTCCCAGTCCGCGACGTGCCCCTGCTCGACGAGCTGCAGCAGCTTCCGCTTGCTCATCACCGTGTAGTTCAGGTTCAGCCGCGCGAACTCGTACTGGCGCGGCCGGTCGTTCGGGAACAGGTGCGCCACGAGCCAGTCGTACAGCGGCCGGTGATCCTCGAACTCCAGCGTGCAGAGCGAGTGCGTGATGCCCTCGATCGCGTCGGACAGCGGGTGCGCGAAGTCGTACATCGGATAGATGCACCAGGCGCTGCCCGTGCGGTGGTGCGACGCGTGCCGGATCCGGTACAGCGTCGGGTCGCGCATGTTCATGTTGGGCGACGCCATGTCGATCTTCGCGCGCAGCACCAGCGCGCCGTCCGGAAATTCACCCGCCCGCATCCGCGCGAACAGGTCGAGGCTCTCCTCCACGGGCCGGTCGCGGTACGGGCTGTTGCGTCCGGGCTCGGTGAGCGTGCCCCGATACGCGCGGATCTGGTCGGCGTTCAGGCTGTCCACATACGCGAGGCCCTTCCCGACGAGGTCGGCCGCCAGCCCGTACAGCCGCTCGAAGTAGTCCGACGCGTACCGCAGCTCGTGCCACGTGAAGCCGAGCCACGCGACGTCTTCCTTGATGGCGTCTACGTACTCGACGTCTTCCTTCGTCGGGTTCGTGTCGTCGAGGCGCAGGTTGCACGTGCCGCCGAACTCGGCGGCGATCCCGAAGTTCAGGCAGATCGACTTGGCGTGCCCGATGTGCAGGTAGCCGTTCGGCTCGGGTGGAAACCGCGTCGCCACGCGGCCGCCGTGCTTCCCCGCCGCGACATCGTCCTCGACGATGGCGCGGATGAAGTCGGTCCCGGCGGCAATCGGCGTGTCAGGTTCGGTATTCCCGGGCTTCATGAATCCGATCATTCTATAGGGAAAATCCCGGCGGCTATAATTCCCCCATGGCGCTGACGACGCTGATCGAAACCGGCGAACTGGCCGCAAACATGGCGGATCCCTCGTTCGTGATCGTGGACTGCCGGTTCCAGCTCGCCGACACCGGCTGGGGCGAACGCGCGTACGCCGCCGGCCACGTCCCGGGCGCCGCCTACGCCCATCTCGATCGCGACCTCTCCGCGCCCGTCACCGGGACCAACGGCCGCCACCCGCTCCCGGATCCGGCCGTCGCCGCCGCGACGATGGGGCGCCTCGGCATCAGCCGCAATGACCAGGTCGTGGTCTACGACCAGGACACCGGCGCCTGGGCCAGCCGGTTGTGGTGGATGCTGCGGTGGCTCGGCCACGACGCCGTCGCCGTGCTCAACGGCGGCTTCGCGAAGTGGACCGCCGAGGGCCGGCCCGTGTCGACGGCGGCGGACGCCCCGGCGCCGCGGACGTTCACCGCGTCGCCTCGCCCCGAGATGCTCCTCACCGCGCGGGACGTCGCCGCCCGCCTCGGCGATCCGTCCTGGCGGCTGCTCGATGCGCGCGCGCCGGAACGGTACCGCGGCGACGTGGAGCCCATCGATCGCGTCGGCGGCCACATCCCGGGCGCGACGAATCACCCGTTCGCGTCGAACGTGGACGCCAGCGGCGTGTTCCTCGCGGATGCCGCCGCGGGCCTGCGCGAAGCGCTCGGCGGCACGCCGCCCGATCGCGTCGTGAACTACTGCGGGTCCGGGGTCACGGCCTGCCACAACGTCCTCGCGCTCGAGCACGCGGGGCTGAAGGGCTCGACGCTGTACGGCGGATCGTGGAGCGAGTGGTCGAGCGATCCGGCGCGGCCGATTGAAAGGGGCTAGTCCGGCCACCTTGACACCCTGACCGCCACGGTCCACACTCCCCGCCATGAGAGCAGGCATTCGTGCGTGGGCGGGGGCGGCGCTGGTCGCGGGGCTGACGACAGGGTCGTTCGGTTGCGCTCCGCGAGGCCCCGACCTGGCCGGCCGGTGGGATGCCACGGTCGTCGTGAACGGCGTCGACATCCCGTGCGCCTTTCAGATCACGGGGACGGGCGCCGGGATGACGGGCGCCTTCTTCAACAGCTCGCTGCAGATCGTCTCGACCGGCACGACGATTGAGGGCGATAACGTGAGGTTCGCGTTCGATCAGTACGGCTCGGCGCTGAACCTCACCGCAACCGGCGACAGCCTCGAGGGCGAATGGGAGCGCGCCCGCGGACCGTATCCCTTCCATGCCGTCCGCGCGCAGGCCCGGGCGGCCCTGGCCGAACCGGCGCCGTCGATCGACGGCGTCTGGATCGTCAAGGCGCGCGGCTCGAAGAGCGAGGCCGCGTGGCGCTTCATCGTGAAGCAGCACGACGCGGACGTCGAGGCCGCCATCCTGCGCGTCGACGGCGACACCGGCGCGCTCACCGGCGCGTTCGACGGCTCGCGGTTCGTGCTGGGCCATTTCGACGGATCGCGGCCGATGCGGATGGAGGTGACGGCGAACGCGGACGGCACGCTCACCCTCGTCGAGAACGGACGCACCGAATCGACGGCCGTTCGCGAGGGCTCGGCGGCGGCCACGGCGATCGGCACGCCCGAGGATCCCACCTATCACACGACGGTGCGCGATCTGTCGGAGCCCTTCGCCTTCAGCTTCCCGGACCTGAACGGACAGATCGTCAGCAACACCGACGCGCGATTCCAGGGCAAGGTCGTGCTCGTGAGCATCAGCGGCAGCTGGTGCCCCAACTGCCACGACGAGGCGCCGTTCCATGCCGCGCTCTATCGCAAGTACCGGGATCGCGGCTTCGAGGTGGTGTCGCTGTCGTTCGAGCGCGCCGACCAGCTGGCGGATCCGGTGCAGCTCCGCGCCTTCATCAAGACCTACGGCATCGAGTACACCGTGCTGATGCCGGGCGAGCCCGACCAGGCGACCGAGCTGCTCCCGCAGACGGTGAACCTGGATTGCTTCCCGACCTCGTTCATCCTGGGTCGTGACGGCCGCGTGCGCGCGGTGCACGCCGGGTTCCCGAGCCCGGGCAGCGGTTCGTACTACGACGAGGCGGTGCGCGAGACGACCGACACCATCGAGGCGCTGCTGGCCGAGCCGGCCGGCGCCGCCCCGGCGGTGGGCGCCTCCACGCAGGGCCCGTCGCGCCGGCCCGCGCTCGCGCTGACGCCGGGCGCTCCCGCGCCCGTTCACGCCGGCGCCGCCGCGCGGCTGTCGCTCACGGTCGAGGTGCCGGAGGGCTACCACGTCCAGGCGCACGAGCCGCGTGACCCGGCCCTCATCCCGACTGCCCTCGACGTGCGGGCGCCGGCGGGGCTGACGGTGGATCGGGTGATCTACCCGGACCCGAAGCCGTTCACGCTGGCGGGCACGAACGAGCCGCTGCTCGTCTACGGTCCGTCGTTCACCGTCGAGGCCGTCGTCCGCGTCGCCGCCGGCACGGCGCCCGCCACGCTCACGATCCCGGCGACCCTCGCGTTCCAGGCCTGTGACGATCGCGTGTGCTTCGCGCCCACGCACGCCTCGGCGTCCTGGCAGCTGACCATCGAATAGACGAACGCGCGGTACACAGAAAAAGGGCGGAGCCATTGGCCCCGCCCTTCGGATCGCGCGCGCGTGCCGATCAGTGAACGATCGGGCTGGCGACCGACTGCCTGTCGCGCCAGTCGTCGGCCAGGATCGAGTAGAGCGCCTGGTCGTGATACTCGCCGTTGCGGAAGAACGAGCGCCGCAGCACCCCTTCCCGCACGGCGCCCATCTTGCTCAGCGCGCCGTTGCCCCGGCCGTTCCGGACCGACGCGCGCGCTTCGAGGCGCTGCACGCCGAGCGTGTCGAACGCGAAGCGCATGGTGAGCGCGGCGCCGTCCGCGAACACGCCCGTGCCCCAGAAGGCCGAGCCAATCGCGAAGCCCCACTCGGCGCTGTCGAACGACGAGCCGAGGGCGCGGATCTGGAAGATCCCGACCGCCGTGTCGTGCCCGGCCACCGTCACCGCGAAGCAGACGTAGGAACCAGCCACCGCCTGCGCGTGCGTCCAGGCGATGAACCGCTCGAAGCCTTCCACAGTGGTCGGCGGCGGCGAGATGAAGCGCGAGACTTCTTCGGCCGTCAGCAGCGCATGAAGCGATGCCGCGTCGGACGTCCGGAGCTCGCGGAGCGTGACCTGCCCGCCCTGGAGCACCGGCAGCGAGTGCTGCCAGTCGGTCGTGATCGTTACCGTGGAGGCCATGGTCGCCATCTCAGGCTCGGTATAAGGCTGATAGGGCATTTTTTCCATGGCCCTACTTCTTTCCCTTGCCCGAGGCCGCGAGTTTGGCCTGGCCATCTTCGAACTTCTGCCGCATTCGCTCCAGCCGCTGTTCGAGGCGCGCCGACTTCCTGGCCGCGACCGTGGCCTGCTGCTGCGCCTTGCGGGTCAGCGTCTGATCCAGGAACTCGAGCGTCGGATCGGGCAGCGGCTTGCCATGCCCGTCGTCCGCCGCCTGGCCGTTCGTGCCACCGATGGTGGTGCTGGTGCCCCAGACGATGTTGTCCTCGCCCCAGGTGCCCCACACGATGTTGTCGTCGCCCCAGGTGCCCCAGACGACGTTATCGTCGCCCCAGGTGCCCCAGACGATGTTGTCCTCGCCCCAGGTGCCCCAGACGATGTTGTCGTCGCCCCAGGTGCCCCAGACGATGTTGTCATCGCCCCAGGTGCCCCACACGACGTTGTCGCAGTTGAAGCCACCGCAGTCGGTGCCCCAGACGACGTTGTCGCCCTCGCCCCAGGTGCCCCAGACGATGTTGTCGCCGTCGCCCCAGGTACCCCAGACGATGTTGTCGCCGTTGCCCCAGGTGCCCCAGACGACGTTGTCGTCGCCCCAGGTGCCCCAGACGATGTTGTCGTCGTTGCCCCAGGTGCCCCAGACGACGTTGTCGCAGGAGAACCCGCAGGTCGTGCCCCAGACGATGTTGTCGTCGCCGAAGCCCTGCGGCGCGCCCCACGTCGTGTCGAGGGCATATGCGTTGCCGGACGGGACGAGCACGCCGCCGGAGATCTCGTAGTTGCCCCACAGGATGTGGCGGCTCCAGACCCCCTGGCTCGGCATCGCCTGGCCCGGCTTGGCGTGCGCGTAGAACGCGGCGAGCTTGACGGCGCCGACGGCATTGAGGAAGCCGGCGCCCTCTTCGAGCGGGTGATAGCCGTCGTGCTCTTCCGCGGTGTACTCGAGAATCGCCTTCACGAGGTTCGGGGTGAGCGACGGGTTGGCCTGCAGCATCGCCGCGACCGTGCCGGCCACGACCGGCGCCGCCATGCTCGTGCCGCTCAGCACCAGGTACGGCGCCGAGCTCGAGGAGCCGGACAGGCTGGAGAGCGTGCTGGTCAGCGTGCCGCCGACGAGCGCCGCCGGGTTGTTGACGGCCGCCAGATTGACGAGCGTGCTGCCCGGCGAGGCCAGCGAGATCGTGCCGACGCCCGGCGCCACCAGGTCAGGCTTGGCGCCGTAGTCGAGGGCCGTCGGCCCCTTGGAGCTGAACCTCGCCATCGTGTCGTCGTCGCGCTCGAAGGTGCCCATCGTGGAGGAGGCGCCCACGGTGAGCACCCACGGCGCGTTGGCGGGGGCCGAGATCCCGCCCCAGAGCGGATCGCCCTTCGCGTTCTTGCCGAGGTTGCCGGCGGCCGACACCACCACGATGCCCTGGTCGGTGAGCCGCTTGGCGGCGAGCGTGAGGGGATCCGTGAAGTAGGACTCCTGGACGGCCGCGCCGACCGAGAGGTTCACGACGCGGATGTTGTAGGCCTTCGCGTTGGTGGACACCCAGTCCATCGCCGCGATGATGTTGCTGATGGTGCCGAGCCCGTTCGCGTCGAGCACCTTCAGCGACACGAGCGAGGCGTCGGGCGCCACGCCCGATTTCTCGCCGCTCGAATCCGCGCCGTTGCCGAGGATGATGCCGGACACGTGCGTGCCGTGGCCGTTGTCGTCGTACGGCAGCGAACGGCCGTTCACGAAGTCCACGAACTTCGCGACGCGCTGCTGGCCGTACGGATATTTCACCGTGCCGCGGCCGGAGGGCGCCCCGAGGTCGTCGTGCCAGCTCGCGATGCCGGAATCGATGACGGCGACGCCGACGCCCGCGCCCGTGTAGCCCAGCTGGTCGCGGACGATGTCGGCGCCGATCGTGATCGACGTCCGGTAGTTGGCCCCCCGGATCGGCCGGTCGTAGTGGACGCGGAACACGCCCGGATACGCCGCCAGCCGATCGAGGAGGTTGTTCGGGATCTCGAGCACCTGACCGTTCAGGATGTTCAGCTTCGAGCCCCGCATGTACTTCGTGAACTCGGTGGGCACGCTCGCGCCGGGCATCAGCGTGACGATCACCTTCGTGGTGCCGCCCGACGTGATCCGCGCGCGCTTGGTGACTTCACGGTCCATCCGGTAGGGCGTGGCGTTCGCGTTCGGTTCGCCGGCGCGAATCGCCCGCCCCCTCCCGCCGCCCGCCGCCCAAGCCGTAGGCGCAAAGCCCGCCACGGCGACGAGGATCGCCAGGGCGAAGTTCACTTGCCGAAATCCCCAGACGGCTTTGCGCCGCGGGGCATTAGTAGAAGAGTGCAATGGCATAACGGTCAATTCATTCGCAAGAACTGGACCGTAATGATCAACCGATCGTAGTGACTACTAAGTCACGCTATTTCAATGACTTACTAGGCATCACGATTTTCAACAATTTCAGGCGGGTGTTCAGAAATGCTACAGAGGACTCTGGGCGACCGGGTGAGAACTGCTGCATTGCCTGAGGTATTCCTGCTATATCCTTCGATGTGCTCCGAATAAGAACACGATCATCAAAATAGAACACAATGAAGTCGTGTATTGTCCTTCTGTGTCTGTCTAAATGCTGTCAATTGTGGATCATTTGTCCTACTGAGTCCCCTTCAGAGCGCCCTCTCGTAAGCCAGATTCGGCGCCAGCCAACGCTCCACGGCCTCGACCGACGCCCCTTGCCGGCGGGCGTAGCTCGCCACCTGGTCCTCGCCTATCCGCCCCACCGTGAAGTACCGCGACCGTGGGTTGGCGAAGTACAGCCCGCTCACCGAGGCCGCTGGGGTCATCGCCGCGTGGTCGGTCAGCTCGAGCCCCGCCGCGCGGGCGCCGAGCAGGTCGAACAACAGGAACTTCTCGCTGTGATCGGGACACGCGGGATAGCCGAACCCGGGCCGGATGCCGCGATGCCGCTCGGCAATCGCGTCCTCCGCGCTCCCGTCCGCGCCGAAGCCCCATTCCTCGCGCGCGCGCCGGTGCATCCACGCGGCGAACGCCTCCGCCAGCCGGTCGGCCAGCGCTTTCACGAGAATCGCGCTGTAGTCGTCGCCGGCGCGCTCGAACTGCCCGGCCAGCGCCTCGGCGCCGATGCCGGCGGTCACCGCGAACGCGCCGATCGCATCCACGCGTCCCGACGCGCGCGGCGCGACGAAGTCGGCCAGCGACAGGTTCGGCTGGCCCGCGGCCAGCGCTTCCTGCTGCCGCAGCATCGCGAAGCGCGCCACCTCGCTCGTGGCGCCCTGCGCCCCGAACAGGACGATGTCATCGTCCTCGCTGACCGCGGGCCAGAACCCGTAGACGCCGCGCGCGGTGAGCAACCGCTCGCCGACGATACGATCCAGCAGCGTCCGGGCGTTGTCGTAGAGCTCGCGCGCCGCGACGCCGTACTGCGGGTGGTCGAGGATCGCCGGGAACCGCCCCTTCAGTTCCCAGGCCGCGAAGAAGAACGTCCAGTCGATGAGCGGCACCAGCTCGGCGAGCGGCACATCGTCCAGGACGCGGCCGCCGACGAAGGGCGGCGGCGGCAGGACCTCGACGGCCCAGTCGATCGCCAGGGCGTTGCGGCGGGCCGCCTCGTACGACAGCAGGGGCGCCGCCCGCCGCGCGCTGTACTGCTCGCGGAGGGTCGCCTGCGCCTCGCGGTTCGCCTGCTCGAACGCCGGGCGGGCGGTGTCGCTCAACAGGCTCGAGACGACGTCCACGACGCGCGAGGCGTCGAGCACGTGCACCGTCGACTGGCCGTACTCGGGGGCGATCTTCACGGCCGTGTGCTGCCGGCTGGTGGTCGCGCCGCCGATGAGGAGCGGGATCGTGAGGCCGCGGCGCTGCATCTCCTTCGCGACGAACGCCATCTCGTCGAGCGAAGGCGTGATGAGGCCGCTGAGCCCGACGATGTCGGCGCCGCGATCGACGGCTTCCTGCAGAATGCGATCACCCGGCACCATCACGCCCAGATCGACGACGTCGTAGCTGTTGCAGCCGAGCACGACGCCCACGATGTTCTTGCCGATGTCGTGCACGTCGCCCTTGACGGTCGCGAGGACGATGGTGCCCTTCCCGCGGGCCACACCCGCCCCGCCCGCGCCACCCGCCTGCCGTTCGGCCTCCATGAACGGCTCGAGGTAGGCGACGGCCTTCTTCATCGCGCGCGCGCTCTTCACCACCTGCGGCAGGAACATCTTGCCGGCGCCGAACAGATCGCCGACGACCTTCATGCCGTCCATCAGCGGGCCCTCGATGATCTCGAGCGGCCGCGCGTACTTCCGGCGGGCCTCCTCGACGTCGTCGTCGATGAAGTCCACGACGCCGTGGACGAGCGCGTGCGACAGGCGCGCCTCGACGCTGGCGTCGCGCCAGCCGAGATCCTGCTCGCGCTTCGTGCCCGCCCCTCTGACCGTGGCCGCGAGCTCGACCAGGCGCTCGGTGGCGTCGGGCCGCCGGTTGAAGATGATGTCCTCGACGTGCTCGAGCAGGTCCGGCGGGATGTCCTCGTAGACGGCGAGCTGCCCGGCGTTGACGATCCCCATGTCGAGGCCGGCCCGGATCGCGTGGTAGAGGAACGCGGAGTGAATCGCCTCGCGCACGATGTCGTTGCCGCGGAACGAGAACGACAGGTTGCTGATGCCGCCGCTCACCTTCACGCCGGGGCACGCGTCCTTGATCTGCCGCGTGGCTTCGATGAAGTTGATCGCGTAGGCGTTGTGCTCCTCGAGGCCCGTCGCGACCGCGAGCACGTTCGGGTCGAAGATGATGTCGGACGGATCGAAGCCCGCGCGCCCGGTGAGCAGGCCGTACGCGCGGCGGCAGATCGCCACCTTGCGCTCGATCGTGTCGGCCTGGCCCTGCTCGTCGAACGCCATCACGACGACGCCGGCGCCGTAGCGCTTGACGGTGTCCGCCTTGCGCAGGAAATCGTCCTCGCCTTCCTTCAGGCTGATGGAGTTCACCACGGCCTTGCCCTGCACGCACTTCAGGCCCGCCAGGATCACGGACCATTTCGAGCTGTCGATCATGAACGGCACGCGCGCGATCTCGGGCTCGGTGGCGATGTAGTTGAGGAAGTCGGTCATCGCCCGCTCGGAGTCGAGCAGGCCCTCGTCCATGTTCACGTCGACGAGGTTGGCGCCGCCGCGCACCTGTTCGACGGCGACGGCGGCCGCGGCCGCGTAGTCGTCCGCCAGGATCAGCCGGGAGAATCGCTTCGAGCCGGTCACGTTCGTGCGCTCGCCGATCATCTGGAAGTTCGAGTCGGGCCGGATCGTGAGCGTCTCGAGGCCGGCGAACTGCGTGAAGTGGCCTCCGCTCGCGGGCGGCACCCGCGGCGGCAGGGCCTCGACGGCCGTCGCGATCGCCGCGATGTGATCGGGCGTCGTCCCGCAGCAGCCGCCGACGATGTTCACGAAGCCGCTCGACGCGAACTCGCCCAGGAAGCCGCCGGTGTCGCCCGGCTGCTCGTCGTACTGGCCGAACGCGTTCGGCAGGCCGGCGTTCGGGTAACAGCTGATGTAGCAGTCGGCGATCCGCGCCAGCTCGGCGAGGTACGGCCGCATGTCGCGCGCGCCGAGCGCGCAGTTGATCCCGACGCTGAACGGCCGGGCGTGCGCGATCGACACCCAGAAGGCGTCGATCGTCTGGCCCGAGAGCGTGCGGCCGCTCCGGTCGGTGATGGTCACCGAAATCATCAGCGGCAGCCGGACACCCAGCTCCTCGAACACCTCCTCGATCGCGACGATGCCCGCCTTGGCGTTGAGGGTGTCGACGATCGTCTCGAGGAGCAGCAGATCCGAGCCGCCTTCGATGAGGCCGCGCGCCTGAACCTTGTAGGCCTCACGCAGCTCGTCGAACGTCATCGAGCGGAGCGCCGGGTTGTTCACGTCGGGCGAGATCGACAGGATCTTGTTCGTGGGCCCCATCGAGCCGGCGACGAAGCGCGGGCGAGCGGGCGTCCGCGCGGTCCACTCGTCGCAGGCCTCGCGCGCGAGACGCGCACCCTCGAGGTTCAGCTCGCGAACGATCGGCTCGAGGGCGTAGTCGGCCTGGGCGATGGCCGTGGAGCTGAACGTGTTGGTCTCGATGATGTCGCTGCCGGCGGCAAGATACTCGCGGTGGATGTCGCCGATCACGTCGGGCCGCGTGAGGATCAGGAGGTCGTTGTTCCCCTTGAGGTCGCGCGGATGGTCCGCGAATCGCGACCCGCGGAAGTCCGCCTCCGTCAGCCCGCGCCGCTGGATCATCGTTCCCATCGCGCCGTCGAGGACGAGGATCCGCCTGGCGAGCAGTTCGTCGAGCTGTTTGCGCTTATCGATCACGCGGCACTCCGATCACGGAAATGCAACACGAAGGCCCGAAGGCCCGAAGAAATCTCTTTAGGTTCTTCCTTCGGGTCTTCGGGTCTTCGTGGTTGCCTTTGTTCTTGTTGCGATCTCAGCCTTGGTCCCTGCGGCGACAAGTACGGCGAACGGGTCGCCGGACTTGCTGGCGCCCACGCTGGTCGTCACGTCGCGCAGGCCGGCGTCGGCGAGCAGGCGCTTCAGTTCCTGGTCGGTGAACCCGAGCCGGCGATCGCCGAGCTTCGAGCGCACCCACTCCTCGTCGTGTTTGCGCAGGTCGAGCACGAGGACGCGGCCGCCCGGGACGGTCACGCGCGCGGCCTCGCGCACGGCGCGGGCCGGATCCTGCGCGTGGTGCAGGGCCTGCGAAAGCAGCGCCACGTCCACCGACGCGTCGGCCAGCGGCACCTTCTCCAGCTCGCCCCGCTTCCACGTGATGTTCGACACGCGCCGCCGCGCCGCGAGCGCCTTCGCGCGCTCGAGCACGGCGTCGGATCGATCCACCGCGAACACCCGCCCGGCCCACCGCGCGGCCTCGACCGTGAGGTAGCCCTCGCCGCACCCGAGGTCGGCCACTTTCAGCTTCGGCAGCAGCAGGCCGAGCGCCCGCGACCACGCCGCCCAACTCCGGCCCGGCACGAGCTGCCGCGCGTCGCGCGTGTCGGGGCTGGCGTGGCGCTCGAAGTTCTCCTTGCGCAGCCGCAACACCTCCTGCAGCCGCGCCTCGTCGGCCTTCACCGCCGGATCGGCGTCGGCCGCGCGGAACTGGCTCTCGAGCACGGGCCAGATCGGCCGCTCACCCGCGGTCAGCCCCGGCGCCAGGCGGTAGAACGAGAAGCCGCCGTCCTTCTCCTCGACGACGAGGCCGGCGTCCTTGAGGAGGCCGAGATGCCGCGACACGCCGGACTGCGCGAGACCCAGGACGCCGGTGAGCTCGGTCACGTTGAGGCGCTCGCGCGCCAGGACCCGCAGGAGGCGCAGGCGCGCCTCGTCGCCGAGCAGCCGGTGAAGCGCGGCGGCCTCCTTCATATCACTAAATCTATATGTATTGATTTAAGAAAGCAACTCGTCGATCGACCGCGGCCAGTCGCCCTTGAGCAGCCGCGACAGCGACCGATCCGCCAGCACGTTCCCGCCCGTCTGGCACCGCGCGCAGTAGTTGCACTCGTTGTCGGCGTAGACAATGCGCTGAACGGGAGCGCCGCAGTCGGGGCACGGCCGCTTGAACCGGCCGTGCACGGCCATCGCGTCGTGAAACGCGGTCACCTTCTCGGGAAAGCCGCCCGCCGCCTCGCCGCGAAGCTGATCGATCCAGACGAGGAGCGTCGCCCGCGTGGCGTCGTAGAGCCGCAGCGCCTGCTCGCCGGTGAGCTTCCGCGTGAGCGTCAGCGGCGACAGCCGCGCCGCGTGCAGGATCTCGTCCGAGTACGCGTTGCCGATCCCGCTGAACAACCGGGGATCCGTGAGCGCGCGCTTCAGCGTGTGGTTCTCCCGGACGAGCGCCTCGCGGAACGCCTCCGCCGTGCTCTCGAGCGGATCGATCCCGCCGGGGTCGAGCGCCGCCAGATCCGTCAGGCCGCGCACCACGCGCATCCAGGCGCGCTTCTTCGTGCCGGCTTCGGTCAGGACGAGCGCGCCGGCCGGAAAGTCGAACGTCGCGAGGATGATCTTCACCGGGATCGCCGGCGGCTTCTTGCTGGGCGGCGGCGCCGGACGCCAGCGCAGCCGGCCGGCGATCATCAAATGGATCACGAGGAACAGATCGTCCGCGAACGCGAAGACGATCCGCTTGCCGAGCCGGTCGACGCGCGTCACGACCTGCCCCTCGAGGCGCGCGAGCGGCGGATCCACCGACCGCAGCACGAAACTGCTGCGCAGCCGCACGCGCTCGAGGCGCCGCCCGACGACGTGCGTCCGGAGGGCGTCTAAATAGATGGTGATGTCGGGGAGTTCAGGCACTATAGGGTGCTCGGGTGCTTGGGTGCTTGGGTGCTAGGTGCTTAGGTGCTTAGGTGCTGGGTGCTGGCGCGGGTCGTGCACGTCTATGAGGATGCCATGAGGTTCAAGCCTCTCGGTCGGCGCGCGGAGAAAATTGCTATCTGCTTGTCCGCACTGGGGTTATTCCTTTCTGCCGGGCTGGCCGCGGCGTCGGCGCAGGCGTCCGGGGCCGCCGACAGTCCGTCACCGGCACAGGACGTGGCCGCTCCAGAGCCCGCCACGAGCCTGGCCGTGTCGCTCGACGACATCCGGCGCGGCCTCGCGCGCGGCGAACGTGGTGAAGCCTTGCGGGGCCTGAACGAGGTGCCGCACTTCAAGGTCGAGGTGGTCGAGCAGCACCGGCGCGACTGGTCGACGTCGTTCGACGGCCAGCAGGACGACTACTCGAGCTTCCCCGTGCCCGGCGGCAACTACGCCTACGAGATCCAGCGGTTGAACTTCCCCGCGACGCGCTACCCGCTGGCGCAGCCGTACGCCGCGTTCACGCAGAGCGAGCTGCTCCAGGTGTCGCTCACGACGATGATGCAGCAGCTGCTCACGCCAAAGGTCATCGACAGCCTGCAGCAGGCACAGCGGCAGCGCAACAAGGAAGCCGCCCGCGCCGAGCTCGAGCGCGCGCTGCAGGAATACTGCGCCGCCCAGCCCAATGGGGGCCAGGGGGTCTTTGGGTGTAAGTGACTTTGAAAGTGAGGAAGTCAGGAAATCTGGAGGTTCGGAAGTTGGTTCAGCTGGCACGCGTTCCACGCTCCACTTCCTGACTTCCACACTTCCTGACTTCCTCACTTTCCATCGGCCCTCTTGACACGGCCCGTCATTGTATCGTTTAATCCGGATTAACGGATTAAATGCCTGCCCGCTCCCCGGCCATCCTGGATCACCTGTCGGCCCTCGCCGACACGACGCGCAGCCGCCTGCTGCTCCTGCTCGATCGGCAGGAGCTGACGGTCGGCGAGCTCTGCGCCATCGTCCAGCTCCCGCAGTCGACCGTCAGCCGCCACTTGAAGGCCCTCGCCGACAGCGGCTGGGTGGCCGCGCGCGCCGAGGGCACGAGCAATCTCTACTCGATGATCAAGGACCGCCTCGACGGACCGACGCGGCGCCTCTGGCAGCTCGTGAAGGAAGAGGTCGGGACATCGCCGGCGGCCGTGCAGGATCAGCGGCGCCTCCAGGCCGCGCTCGCCGACCGTCGCACCAAGTCGCAGGAATTCTTCTCCTCGTCGGCCGGCCAGTGGGATCGGCTGCGCGAGGAGCTGTTCGGCGATCGCTTCCATCTCGAAGCGCTTGCCGCGCTCGCCGATCCGGACTGGACCGTCGGCGACCTCGGCTGCGGCACGGGTGAGCTCTCGGCCGCGCTGGCGCCCTTCGTCGCGCACGTCGTCTCGGTGGATGGATCGGCGGCGATGCTCCAGGCGGCGAAGAAGCGCCTGCACGCGTTCGACAACGTCGACCTGCGGCGCGGCGATCTCGAGTCGCTGCCCGTGGACGACGGCCGGCTGGACGCCGCGATGGTGATGCTGGTGCTCCATCACGTTCCGGATCCCTCGCGCGCGCTCGCGGAGGTCGCGCGGGTGCTGAAGCCGGGCGGCGCGGCGCTGATCGTGGACATGCAGCCGCACGACCGCGAGCACTACCGGGCGCAGATGGGCCACGTGTGGCTCGGGTTCGGCGAAGACCAGATGAGGGCGCTCCTCGAGGCCGCCGGCTTCGGCAAGGTGCGGATCGTCCCGCTCGGACCCGACGCCGAGGCCAAAGGGCCCGCGCTCTTCGTCGCGCGGGCGGAGAAAGCCTAAATGCAACACGAAGGCCCGAAGGCCCGAAGAAGATTCAATCTGAGAAGAATTTCTTCGGGTCTTCGCGTCTTCGTGTTGCATTTGTTCTTGTGATCATGAGTGCAGCGTAAAAGGAGAGATGTAATGGCCACAGCCGTCAAGGAACAGCACGCATTCGCCGCCGCGAAGGCCGCGGGGCGCGAGCCGTACAAAGTCAAAGACCTCAAGGAAGCCGCGTTCGGCCGCAACGAGATGCGCCTGGCCGAGCAGGAGATGCCGGGCCTGATGTCGCTGCGCGAGCGTTACAAGGGCAAGAACCCGCTGAAGGGCGCGCGCATCATGGGCAGCCTGCACATGACCGTGCAGACGGCCGTGCTCATCGAAACGCTCGTCGACCTCGGCGCCGACGTCCGCTGGGTGTCGTGCAACATCTTCTCGACGCAGGATCACGCGGCCGCGGCTGTCGTGGTGGGCCGTCCCGAGTCGGGCGGCACCGTGGAGAACCCGAAGGGCACGCCCGTGTTCGCCTGGAAGGGCGAGACGCTCGAGGAGTACTGGTGGTGCACGAGCGAGGCGCTCGAGTGGCCCGACGGCTCCGGCCCGACGCTGATCGTCGATGACGGCGGCGACGCGACGCTCGTCGTGCACAAGGGCGCGGAGTTCGAGAAGGCCGGCAGCGTGCCGGAGTTCGACCCGCACGGCCACCCCGAGGAGTGGGGCGTGATCCTCGAGACCATCAAGGCGTCGATCAAGAAGGACAAGGGCCGCTGGACGCGCCTCGCGTCGAAGATCCGCGGCGTCTCCGAGGAGACGACGACCGGCGTGCACCGCCTCTATCAGATGATGGAAGCCGGCACGCTGCTCTTCCCCGCCATCAACGTGAACGACTCGGTCACCAAGAGCAAGTTCGACAACGTCTACGGCTGCCGCCACTCGCTGCCCGACGGCATCGCCCGCGCGACCGACGTCATGCTCGGCGGCAAGGTCGCCGTGGTCTGCGGCTTCGGCGAGGTCGGCAAGGGCTGTGCGCAGGCGCTGCGCGGCCAGGGCTGCCGCGTGGTGGTCACCGAGATCGATCCGATCTGCGCGCTGCAGGCGGCGATGGAAGGCTACGAGGTCAACACCCTCGACGCGATGCTCGAGACCGCGGACCTCTTCATCACCGCGACGGGCAACTACAACATCATCACGGCCGCGCAGATGGCCCGCATGAAGGACAAGGCCATCGTCGGCAACATCGGCCACTTCGACAACGAGATCGACATGGCCGGCCTGAAGAAGGTGAAGGGCATCGAGCGGATCAACATCAAGCCGCAGTACGACGAGTGGCGCTTCCCGGACGGCCACAGCGTGATGGTGCTCGCGGAAGGGCGCCTCTTGAACCTCGGCTGCGCGACGGGCCATCCGAGCTTCGTGATGTCGGCGTCGTTCACCAACCAGGTGCTCGCGCAGCTCGACCTGCACGCGAACGCCGAGAAGTACGGCAAGACGGTGACGATGCTGTCGAAGCAGCTCGACGAGGAAGTCGCGCGGCTGCACCTGCCCAAGCTCGGCGTGAAGCTGACCGAGCTGACCAAGGAGCAGGCCGACTACCTCGGCGTGCCGAAGGACGGGCCCTACAAGCCGGAGCACTATCGGTACTGACGCTGGTCAATGCAGGCATGCACGAAAGCAGGAATGCAACGGGGGCCCCGCTCCGCGCCCCCGCGCGCTACGGCTCGAACGGCGCGCCGGCGACGACGGCGCGCCACGCCTTCGCGACGCGCTCGGTCGGCATCCACGCGGTCGGATAGTTCGGCGCGCGGTCCTCGCCCATCGCCTTGAACGTCTTGCCGTCAATCTCGCCGATGAAGCCGGCCTTCTCGTCAATCGGCTTCAACACGGTCGAGCCCGGCGTCACGCGCAGCTTCAACGCGTCTTCGTACAGCATCAGCGCGACGTCACGCGAGCGGCCGACGGCGTGGCCGATGCCGGGCTCCTGGGCGAGCGCCCAGAGCGCGCCGCCCCGCCGATTGACCGCGAAGAGGCCGTTGATCGTGTCGATGCGATATGCGAGGTCCTTCTCGCCGGTGAACAGGATGCCGGGCACGCTGCGCGCCGCCTTCGACACGAGCGCGTGGTAATAGATGTTGCCCTTGTTGACGACGAACGCGACGACGCGCTCGGGCTTCCACGCGGTGAACTCGTAGTTGAACTCCCCGCCGGCGGACATGCCCCACAGCAGGAACGGCGCGTCGGCGAGCTCGGGATGGTTCGATCGGCGCGCGAACGACGTCACGGCGTCCACGAGCGCCTGCCCGCTCCCGCGGCTGACGTCCACGTATTCCTCGATGAAGCCCTCGGGGTGCGGCCTGTCGGTGAAGCGGCACGCCACGATCGCGAGCTGGTGCGCCGCGGCGAAGGCCTGCCAGTCCGGATCGTCGGCTTCGCCGCGGCCGTCGCCGTTCGAGCCGGGCACGAGCACCAGGATCGCCTGGACCTGATCGACGCCGGCGGGATACCAGAGCTTGAACTGGGCCTTGTCGTAGTTGGCGCCGGGCGCGGCGGTCTCCTCCAGCGCGAGCCCCTGCGCCCCGGCAGGGCGAGCCACCAGACCGGCCACCACGGCCGCGGCGCACGTCAGCAATACTCCCGGTCTCCTGCGAATCATGGCGTCACCTCGCGTCGGTATTCTACGCGGCCCCGCCCCGTACAGCCGCGGGCGGCTGGTACCGATACACGCTATCGCCAGAATGCGGAATCCGCGCGGCTTCACGCTCGTCGAGCTCCTGATCGTCGTCGCGGTGATCGGCGTCATCGCGGCTATCGCGATCCCGTCGCTGCTCCGCGCCCGGACCGCCGGCACGGGGCGTCGGCGATCGCCTCCCTGCGGGCGATCGACAGCGGCGAAGCCGCGTTCTGGGAGAGCTGCGGCAAGAGCGCCTCGCGACGTCGCTCGAGGATCTCTTTCTGATGCCGACCGGCACGATGCCGGCTTCATCTCGCCCGACCTGACCGCCAACGGCATGCGGTCGGCAACGACATGGCCAGCTCGTTCGTCGCGAGCGGAAGTCCGGTCGTGCCCGGCAGCACCGGCTTCCGCTTCTTCGCCACCGACAAGCGCGGCGCCCTGTGGCGGGACTCGGTCGCGATCGACAACCCGATCGTCGCGTCCGCGACGACCGTCCCCGTCCAGTAAACACCGTCCTGCGCGTCCGGGGCCCCGTCTGGCCACGAGACGGCCATGCGTCATACAGTAGGCGCATCGGGAGCGTCTTTTCCCTCGAGGACCACCATGAAGAAGCTCGTCCTGTTCGCGGCGCTCGCGCTCACCGCCGCCTGCGCCTCGTCGCCGGCACCCGATTCTGATTCGACACGCCTGCGGGACCGCGCCGCCCGCGTGACGATCGTCCGCGACGACTGGGGGATCGCCCACGTCCACGGCCAGACCGACGCCGACGCGGTCTTCGGGATGATCTACGCGCAGGCCGAGGACGACTTCAACCGCGTCGAGACGAACTATCTCAACTCGATGGGTCGGCTCGCCGAAGCCGAGGGCGACTCGGCGATCTACCGCGACCTGCGGATGAAGCTCTTCATCGATCCCGACGACATGAAAGCGAAGTACGCGGCGAGCCCCGACTGGCTGAAGGCGCTGATGGACGGCTGGGCCGACGGCCTCAACTACTATCTCGCCACGCACCCGGAGGTGAAGCCGCGGGCGATCACGCACTTCGAGCCGTGGATGGCGCTGAGCTTCAGCGAGGGCAGCATCGGCGGCGACATCGAGCGGGTGAACCTGGGCCAGCTCGAGGCGTTCTACGGCAAGGCGCCGGCCGCGAGCACGCGCGTGATGGAGCGCGACGAGTTCCTGGAACCGACCGGCTCGAACGGCGTCGCCATCGCGCCGTCGCACACGGCGGACGGCCATGCGCTGCTCCTCATCAACCCGCACACGTCCTTCTTCTTCCGCTCCGAGCTCCAGATGACGAGCGACGAAGGCCTGAACGCGTACGGCGCCGTCACGTGGGGCCAGTTCTTCATCTACCAGGGCTTCAACGAGCGCGCCGGCTGGATGCACACCTCGAGCGGCGTGGACAACATCGACGAGTACCTGGAGACGGTCACCAGGCGAGACGACGGGTATTACTACAAGTACGGAGACGAGGAACGGAAGGTCCAGGAGAAGACGATCACCGTTCCGTACAAGACCGGCGCCGGAACGGCCGAGCGGACGTTCACCGTGTACTACACGCAGCACGGGCCCGTCGTCCGCGAGGCGGACGGCAAGTGGGTCAGCATCCGCCTCATGCAGGAGCCGCTCAAGGCGCTCGAGCAGTCGTACTCGCGTACCAAGGCGACCGACTACACGTCGTTCCGCGACACGATGGAGCTGCACACGAACTCGTCGAACAACACGATCTTCGCAGACACGGACGGCGACATCGCGTACTTCCACTCGAACTTCATCCCGAAGCGCGAGCCGTCGTTCGACTGGACGAAGCCGGTGGACGGCAGCAATCCGAAGACCGATTGGGGCGAACCGCTCTCGATCGACGACACGCCGGGACTGCTGAATCCGGCGAGCGGCTGGCTGTACAACAGCAACAACTGGCCGTGGTCGGCGGCCGGGCCGTCCAGCCCGACGCGCGAGGACTATCCGGCGTACGTGGATCGCGGCACGAGCGAGTCGCCGCGCGGCCTGCACGCGCTCAAGATCTTCCCGGGCGTGACCGACTTCACGCTCGACTCGTTCATCGCCGCCGCGTACGACAGCTACCTGCCGGCGTTCGAGCAGTCGATTCCGGCGCTGCTCGAGGCCTACGACCGGCTGCCGGCGTCGAATCCCCTGAAGAAAACGCTGGCCGAACAGATCGCGACGCTGCGCGCGTGGGACTTCCGCTGGAGCGAATCGTCCGTTGCCACGTCGCTCGCGGAGTACTGGGGTGAAGAGACGGGACGGCGGCGCGGCGGCGATCCTGTACAGGCGCTGGCCGCGGCGTCGGACCGGCTCACGGCGGACTTCGGCACCTGGAAGACGCCGTGGGGCGAAATCAACCGGTACCAGCGGCTGACGGGCGACATCGAACAGCATTTCGACGACAACGCCCCGAGCATTCCTGTCGGCTTCACCTCATCGCGGTGGGGATCGCTGGCGTCGTTCGGCGCGCGCACCTATCCCGGGACGAAGAAGATGTACGGGACCAGCGGCAACAGCTTCGTCGCGGCCGTGGAATTCGGCGACCGCGTGCGCGCGAAGGCGGTCTCCGCCGGCGGCGAGAGCGGCGATCCCGCGTCGCCGCACTTCAACGACCAGGCGGAGCGCTACGCGAAGGGCGATCTCCGCGACGTGTACTTCTATCCTGAGCAGCTCCAGGGCCACACGGAACGCGAGTATCACCCCGGAGAGTGAGCACGACAGCCTGGCGATCTCCATTCCCCTTGAAGCGCCAGCGGCTGATCCGATCCGACTGGCGCACCACCCCAATCGTGTGGCTTGCAGGCCGGCGCTGTCTGACCCGAGAATGGAGCCGGCGCGCCTGACGGTCCGGGAGGTCAGATGTCCTCGACGATTGCCCCTGTCACGACAGCGATGCTGCAGGCCTTCGCTGACGCGTGGAACCGGCACGATATCGACGCCCTCATGACATTCATGGCAGACGACTGCGTCTTCGACGCCTCCGCCGGTCCGGACGTCTGCGGCACGCGGTACGTCGGACACGATGCCGTGCGCGCCGGCTTCGTGGACGTCTGGACGACGTTCCCCGACGCCCATTGGGGCAACGCGCGCCATTTCGTCCATGAGGATAGAGGCGTGTCCGAGTGGACCTTCACGGGAACGCGTGCGGACGGGACGCGTGTCGAAGTGCACGGCTGCGATCTGTTCACGTTTCGCGACGGCAAGATCGCGCTGAAGAATTCCTACCGCAAGAGCCGGCCGCATCTCCCGAGCCCGAAGCCCTGAGTCCGGAGGCCACCCATGGACAACCGCCGGGTCTTCAAGATGTCGTTCGCCAGCGTGTATCCCCTCTACGTCCAGAAGGTGGAACAGAAGGGCCGCACGAAGAAGGAAGTCGATGAAGCCATCTGCTGGCTGACCGGCTACAGCCCGCAGGCCCTGGCGAAGCAGATCAAAGAGAAGAAGGATCTCGAAACGTTCTTCACCGAGGCGCCTTCGCTCCACCCCAACGCCAAGAAGATCACCGGCGTTGTCTGCGGCGTCCGCATCGAGGATATCGAGGACCCGCTGATGCAGAGGATCCGATACATGGACAAGCTGGTGGACGAGCTGGCGAAGGGCCGGCCGATGGCGAAGATCAGGCGCGAGTAGTGATGTCGCCAATCCGGGACCCGAAGAGCGGCGCCACTTTCAAGAGCCGCCTTCCACTTCAGATTCCTGAAACATCCCTGACACCATGGCCACAGTGCAAATTCGCTACATCGTGCGCGACCTCGACTCCGCCGTCGCGTTCTACACGTCGCAGCTCGGCTTCGCGATCCAGATGCACCGTCCACCATCGTTCGCGATGCTGACGCGCGGCGACCTGCGCCTCGTGCTGAGCGTCCCGAACCCCCAGGCCGGCGGCGGGCAGCCGATGCCGGACGGCCGCCAGCAGGAGCCGGGCGGCTGGAACCGCTTCGCGATCGAGGTGGACGATCTGCCGGCGATGGTCGAACGGCTGCGGGCGGCGGGCGCGCGGTTCCGCAACGAGATGGTCATTGGCGTGGGCGGCAACCAGATCCTGGTCGAGGATCCGTCCGGCAATCCGATCGAGCTGTTCCAGCCGACGATCGCCGCCGCGCAACTGGCTACGAGGCGCATCGTCAATTCACGATGCGTCCTCGCCGTCCGGGATCTGAAGCTCTCGACCGAGTACTACGTCGACGTCCTCGGCTTCATCCGCGATCCGATCGACGCGGACGGCTGGAGTTTCCTGTCGCGCGACAATTTCCGCGTCATGCTCGGCGAGTGCCGCGACGAGCGCCCAGCGAGCGAGCTGGGCGACCACTCGTACTTCGCCTACTGGAACATCGACGGCGTGGACGCCTTCTACCGCGAAGTCGCCGCTCGCGGTGCCTTGGTCGGGCCGGCACCGGCCGACAAACCGTGGGGGCTCCGGGAGTTCACGCTCCGGACGCCGGACGGGCACCGGATTACGTGTGGGGAAGAGATCAAGCTCAGGAACTGAGGAGCTGAGGACTACAACGCCGACCGCCACGGCGTCCAGGTCCCCGTCGGCGGCGTCTCCGCCAAGAATATCAGCCCGGCAGCGAGCTGTTCGTCGTCCACAACGAAGACCGGAACACCCTCGTCCCCGGCCAGATGCCGACCGCCAGGACCGAACCGTGTCCGCGCCCGGGCGGATGCCTGTCCAATACTGCACACGTCGTTCCTAGATCACCGTCTAGACTCGCTACAGGCGGAGAGCCAGACCAGGCGCGTCAGCGCAAGGAGCGACCGTGGGAGACAAGGGCGGGAAGAAGGACAAGGACAAGTCCCGGCAGCAGCAGGCGCAGAAGAAGGAACAGAAGAGCCAGGACAGGGCCAGACCAGCCGCGACGCCGAGGCCCGCCACGCTGACACGGGGCGCCAAGAGGTGATCTGGATCGGTCTCATCGTCGCGATCCTCATCACCGCGGCCGTCACTCTGGCCCGATTCCGCCGTCCCCGGGAGGATCTGGGAAGCGTCAGCTCCAGCTGGATTGCGCAGTACCGGTCCGGAGCTCGCCAATAAGACCGCGGCGCATTTGACACGCGCGCCGGCTTGTCGATAATCGACGCGTCGGCCATGCACGGCTCCGCGCGAGTGCTCGTGACGGCCGCGGCGATCGCGGCCTCCTTATCTCTCCTGACTTCGGCGCAGGCGCCCCCCCGGGCCCGACGCACCACTCTCCTGCTGCGCTTCGACCCCGGCTCGACGACGAAGGTCGAGCAGCTCGTGGGAGAAGAAGACAAGCAGCGACACGCGCCGTCACCGAGCCGCACCGTCACGCGCTACGGCATCGAGGGCACGGATCTCGGATACTCGTTCGAGCACGACGGGCGGGTGTATTTCCTGTTCGGCGACACGGTCGGCACGATCGGCCGGGCCCTCGACACGATCGCCACGACCGACGCGCGCGACCCCGAGTCCGGTGTCAGGCTCGATTTCCTGACGGGCCCGCCGCCGGCACGTGGACGCAACGGCGGCGCGCGCGGGCGCGGGCGCCGCGGCGCGCAGGCCGCACCGGAAGGAGCGGCCACCTACCTCACCGTGAATCCCCCTGGCGTCTCCATGGGCGCGTTCGAGGTGCCCGTGTCCGGTATCAGCCTCGACGGCCGGATGTACATCGTCGTCTCGACGGACCACTCCAATGCGCGATCGACGGACCGGTCGGTGCTGACCCGGTTCTCACCGCCCGACACGTTCGACGTGTTGCGAACGATCTCGAAGCGCCCGTCCGGCACGTTCATCAAGATGTCGCTGCACCTGCAGGAGCCATCGGACCTGCCCGGCCTGCCGCCCGGCCTCCCGTACGTGCTGATGTGGGGCACGGGCGAGTACCGGCGGAGCGACGCGTATCTCGCGATCGTCCCCGCGGCGCACTTCGACACGGGTCAGGGGACGAAGTACTTCGCAGGTCTTGACGCCCAGGGCGCGCCCACGTGGAGCGCGGAGGAAGGGGACGCGGTCCCCGTCGCGAAGAACGGCACGATGGGCGACGTCTCCGTGACGTGGGCCGGCGACATCGGGGTGTGGCTCATGACGTACGACAGCCGCCCTCCGGCCGCGCGGGGGATCGAATTCTCCTACGCTCCGACGCCGTGGGGCCCGTGGGCGGAGCCGCAGCTGATCTTCAGCGCCGCTCGCGACGGGGCGTTCGGCGCGTTCATCCACGATCCGCGCGCACGACCGCCGGACGGCCTCGCGGGACCGGTGATCGGACAAGGGCAGAACAACCCCGAAGCGGTGCGCGGCGGTGAATATGCTCCCTACCTCGTCGAGCGCTGGACGAAAAAGCAGGGCTCGAATCTGGACATCTACTACACCCTGTCCACCTGGAATCCGTATGTCGTCGTGCTGATGAAAACCGCGCTGCGCATCGAGTGAGGGTCTGAAGATGAGACGCTTGCCGTTCGTCCTTCTCCTGTGCATCCTGGCGCTGACATCGGCGCGCGCTGTGGCGCAGCGCCGCGGACGCGCGGGCGGGCAGGCGCGTGGCGGCCGCCCTCGCGGCGCCTACGCCGGCACGGCGGCGGTGAAGCATGAAGTGACGGACGCGAAGAAGAAGCAGGCGGTCTGCAACGACGGCTCCCCGGCCGCCTTCTACTTCCGTCAGGGCCGCGATCCGGATCGCAACAAGTGGATCATCTTCCTCCAGGGCGGAGGCGGATGCGGCACCGACCATGACTGCCGGACGCGGTGGGCCGACCAGCACAACCTGATGACGTCCGAGGGGCTCCCGATGCGGCGCGAACAGGACGGGCTGCTCTCCGCCGACGAGCAGGAGAATCCTGATTTCGCGCGATACTCACTCGCGGTCGTCCACTACTGCAGCTCGGATGCGTACGCGGGCGATGGTCAGCGGCAGCTCGACGGACGCACGCTGCAGTTCCGCGGCCGTCGCATCATCGATGCCGTGCTCGACGATCTCATGGACGCCTCGATCGTCGGCTCGCAGACGCTCCGCCAGGCGACCGAGGTGCTGTTTGCCGGCACGTCGGCCGGCGGCATGGGGATGCACAACAACCTGGATCGCGTGGCCGCCCGGCTGTCGTGGGCGCGCGTGAAGGGCCTCGCCGACAGCTCGTGGGGAGCGCCCCTCGCGCCGTTCGGTCCCGGCACGCTCGAAGTCGGCCCCAGTGACCCGTCGCTCGTCGACTATTTCAACGCCCAGCCCGACGACTCGTGCGCCGCCGCGAACCCGACGCAGAAAGGGCGCTGCCTGCAGGAAGCCTTCCTCTACCCGTATCTGACGACACCGTTGTTCGTGTACGCCGATCAACGCGATCCCGTTCTGCTCGGCGTGCGCGGCATCGTCGGGCCGGCCGGAACCGCGGCGGAACGCGCCTACGTCGACCGCTACAGCCAGACGATCCGCGACGAGCTGAAGGACCTCCCTGCCGTGTTCAGCCCGAGCATCAACGTGCACACGTCGCTGGCCACGGAGCGGTTCCACTCGGTCCTGATCGATGGGCACGATCTCGCCGAGACGATCGGCAACTGGTACTTCAACAGGCCGGGACCGACCCATCTGATCGCGAGCGAGCCGTCGGACGCCCGGACGCGCGGCGCCGGCGGCCGCGGAGCGGGACGAGGCGCGGGGCGAGGGCGCTAAGCACGGGCCCCCGGAAGCCGTAGGACCATCCGATGCGATTGTGCGCTCGTGCCCCCGCGCGAATGGTATCGTCCAAGGGATGCGCGTCCCTGTCACGGGCCTGGTGGGGGGCGTGCTTGCGCTGACCGCCGCGTGCGGCGGCAGCCACGGGCCGACGAGCCCGTCCGGCGAAAGCCGCTTCACTCTTCGTCGAGCCGATCCGGTCGGCCTACTACGCGAAGGTGCAGCGTGAGGGCGGCGAGCTCGACGGGAAATTCAACTACGACGTGAGCGGCACGCTGTCGGGCAACTGGTTCGCGGAGGATCTGCCGGTCGATCAATTCAGCAGCGGGGGCGATTCGTCCACGGGCACGCGACAGCTGGCGTTTGCGCGTGACGTGCGCTTTCCCGATCGGCAGCGCGTGTCGATTGGCGGCTTCGGCATGACGGGGCTGTGGGGCGTGCTACCCGATGCGCCCGATTTCACCGCGATCACACCGGCGTCTGGCGTGGTGGTCTACCGGCTGCAGTCCACGGGTGATCCCGGCGGCGCGGCGGGCACCCAGGAGGCCGGCCTGCTCGTGGTGCAGCTCCTGGACGAGCGGCGCATCCGCATCGAGGTCATCCCGGACGGGCGACTGTCCACGGCCGCCTTCAGCGGCCAGGCCGTCGTGTACATCCGTTAGCGCGCGCGGAGGCGTTCCTGCGAATGAACATTCATCCCGCTCTCCTGGTTGCGGCGCTATCCACTGGCGTGTTGTCGTCCTGCCAGACGCCCCCCACCCAGCCACGCGCCGAATCCGCGGGCTCGATTTCGGCGCGGGTCGCAGCGCTCCTGCGCGACACGCCGCTCGTCGACGGCCACAACGACCTGAACATCCACTATCACGCCTGCCGCGACGGTTGTCCGCGTGGATTCGACGCGTATGACATCGGGACTCGCGTCAGTGGCCACACCGATATTCCGCGCTGGCAGCAAGGCCAGGTCGGCGCGCAGCTGCTCAATTCCGGATGGATCGATAGCGAACCCGATCTGGCTGGCACCTTGAAAGGCCTTGCGTTCACCCGCGAGATGACGGCGCACTACGCCGACCGTCTGGCCCTGGCGCACACCTCCGCCGACGTGCGCGCCATCCATGCCTCCGGCAAGCTGGCGATCCTGCTCGCGCTGGAAGATCCCGAGCGTCTCGGGACGGACGAAGCCACCGTGAAGCGCCTGGCCGCGGAAGGCCTGCGCTCGGACATCCTGGCGTATGACGAGCCCTCGGCGTTGGCGGATGGGCATTCCGGCCCGGCGCAATTCGGCGGCTTGTCGCCGCTGGGCCAGCGCATGGTGCGCTGGTTGCAGCAGAACGGCGTCCTGGTCGATCTGTCGCACGCGTCCGCCGACACCGCGCGCGACGTGCTCGACCAAGCCATCGCGCCGGTCATCTTCAGTCACTCCTCGACGGCGGCGCTCTGCGATGTCTCCCGCAACGTCCCGGACGACGTGCTGCGCCGTCTGGCCGGAAATGGCGGCATCATCATGGTGTCGTTCGTTCCGGAATTCACCCGCAAGGAGAATGCCGACTGGTATGACGCCGGCGAGGCCTATTGGTCGCAGCTGTTGAAGGATCACGACGGCGATCGCGCGATCGCCGGCCCGCTGATGGACGCATGGGACGCCGCTCATCCGGCGCCGCCGGTGACGGTGGCCGACGTCGCCGACCATGTCGAGCATGCGCGCGACATCGCCGGCATCGATCATGTCGGGATCGGCAGCGACTTCGACGGCATCGATTTCGCCGTCACCGGCCTGGAGGACGTTTCCACGTTTCCGGCATTGCTGGAGGAACTCGCCCGCCGCGGCTGGAGCGATGCCGATTTACGCAAGCTCGCCGGCGAAAATTTTCTGCGCGTGCTCGATGCCGCCGATGCCGTTCGTGATGGAAGGAAATAGTTAGGAGGGGATAGCGGGCGAGGATGTCCGCAAGTGTCAACAGCTGGAGACAAGTCCATGCGAGACGCGCGCGCGAAACGATCCATCGCCGAGCGTCGTTATACCTACTAGTGACGTCCCTGCCCAAACGCTTCCTGCTCCTGCTGCTCACTCTCCTTGTCGTCGGTGCCGCGGCCGCGTGCGTGCGCACGCGAGCTCAACCGAACGCGGCCACGCCGGCGCCGCGCGGCCGGAACGGCGGAACCGGCCCATCGGTTCCCGTCGTGACCGCAACGGTCGAGGTCAAGCCCATGCCGGTCACGTTTGACACGGTCGGGACCGTGGAAGCGATCTCCACGGTCGAGGTCCGCGCGCAGGCGACCGGGCAGCTTCGCGAAGTGCAGTTCACGCCGGGGCGGGACGTGCGCAAAGGTCAGCCGTTGTTCGCGCTCGATCCTCGACCGTTCGAGGCCGCGGAGCGCCAGGCCGAGGCCGTGCTCGCGCGCGATACCGCGCAGGCGAACGACGCGAAAGCCCAGGGCGCGCGTTTCGAGAACCTCTTCCAGCGGGGACTCATCCCGCGCGATCAGTTCGATACCCAGGCGGCGAGCGCCACGGCGCTCCAGGCGACGCTCGCGGCCGATCAGGCGCAGGTCGATCAGGCGCGACTCAATCTGCAGTACGCGAGCATCAGCGCCCCGATCGACGGCCGCACCGGCGCGCTGCTGACGCACGTCGGCGACCTCGTCCGCGCGAACGACACCAGCCCGCTCGTGACCATCAATCAGCTCTCGCCGATCTACGTCACCTTTTCGGTGCCCGCCCGCTATCTGGTGGACATCCGGCACAACGAGTCGCACGCGCCGCTCACGGTGGCCGTGAAGGACCAGGCCTCCAGCGCCACGGGCCAGGTCACCTTCATCGACAACGCCGTGGATCCGGCCACCGCGACGATCAAGCTGAAGGCGACGTTCCCCAACGCCGATGACGACCTGTGGCCGGGCCTCTTCGTGCAGGTCGCGCTCCGGCTCTCCTCGGAGCCGAAGGCCGTCGTCGTGCCCGCCGCCGCGGTCGAGGCGTCCCAGCGGGGCCAGTACGTGTACGTGGTGGGAAAGGACCGCACCGTGGAGATGCGGGACGTCACCGTCGAGCGCCAGCAGGGCGACGAAGCGGTGATCGCCAGCGGCCTGCAGGGCGGAGAGGAGGTCGTGACCGACGGCCAGCTGCGCCTCACGGCCGGCGCCCATGTGACGATTGCCGGCTCGGGAGCGTCAGGGTCATGAACCTCGCGGCGGTGTTCATTCGCCGTCCCGTCGCGACGACGCTGCTGGTCACGTCGATTCTGATCTTCGGCATCACCGGGTATCGGACGCTGCCGGTCAGCGATCTGCCGACCGTGGACTTCCCGACGCTCCAGGTGAGCGCCGGGCTGCCCGGCGCCAGTCCCGAGACGATGGCCGCGTCGGTCGCCACGCCGCTCGAGAAGCAGTTCTCGACCATCGCCGGCGTCACCTCGATCAGCTCGTCCAGCTCGCAGGGCCGGACGAACATCACGCTGCAGTTCGACCTGAGCCGGTCGATCGACTCCGCCTCGCAGGACGTGCAGTCGATGATTTCGCAGGCGTCCCGCTCGCTGCCGCCCGACATGCCGGCGCCGCCGTCGTTCCGGAAGGTGAACCCCGCCGACGCGCCCGTGCTGTTTCTGACGCTCAGCTCCGACACGCTTCCGCTGTCGCAGGTGGATCACTATGCCGAGACGGTGATCGGGCAGCGCCTGTCGATGGCCTCGGGCGTGGCGCAGGTGAGCGTCTTCGGCGCGCAGAAGTACGCCGTGCGCGTGGACGTGGACCCGACCGAACTGTCCGCGCGTCAGCTCGGCATCAACCAGGTGGCCGCGGCGATCAACGCGGCGAACGCCAACCGCCCGACGGGCACCTTGTACGGCCCCGACCGCAACTTCGTCGTCGAGACGCACGGCCAGCTCACCGATGCCGCGAGCTATCGGCCTGTGGTCGTGGCATACCGCAACGGCAGCCCCGTCCGCCTCGAGGAGGTCGCCCACGTCTACGACGGCGTCGAGAACGAGCGGAACGCGAGCTGGAGCAACGGCACGCAGGCGATCTACCTGGCCATCCAGCGGCAGCCGGGCACGAACACGGTCGACGTCGTCGACGGCATCAAGGCGATGCTGCCGCAGGTGCAGGAGAGCCTGCCGGGCACGGTGCGGCTCGCCATCAGGAGCGACCGTTCGGAGTCGATTCGCGAGTCGGTGAACGACATCAAGTTCACGCTGCTCCTCACCGTGTTCCTCGTCGTGCTCGTGATCTTCCTGTTCCTCCGGAACGTGTCGGCCACCATCATTCCGAGCCTGGCGCTGCCGTTCTCGATCGTCGGCACGTTCGCGGTGATGTGGGTGTTCGGCTACAGCCTCGACAACCTCTCGCTCATGGCCCTGACCCTCTCGGTCGGCTTCGTCGTCGACGATGCGATCGTGATGCTGGAGAACATCGTCCGCCACATGGAGATGGGCAAGCCGCGGATGCAGGCGGCGCTCGACGGATCGAAGGAGATCACCTTCACGATCGTCTCGATGACGCTGTCGCTCACGGCCGTGTTCATTCCGGTGCTGTTCATGGGCGGCGTGGTCGGGCGCCTCATGCACGAGTTCGCGGTCACGATCGCCGCGGCCGTGCTCGTGTCGGGCATCGTCTCTCTGAGCCTGACGCCGATGCTCTGCAGCCGCTTCCTGCACTCGCCGCGCGAGGTCCGGCACGGCTGGCTGTACAACGCCGTCGAGGCGGGCTTCGACGGCCTGCTGCGCGCCTATGCGTGGTCGCTCGGGCTGACCATCCGGTTCAGGGCGGCCGCGATGGGTGTGGCGGTGCTGCTGCTGGCCGGCACGGTCTACCTGTTCACCGTCGTGCCGACGGGCTTCATTCCGAGCGTCGACGCCGGGCAGTTGAGCGGCGACATTCAGGCCATCGAGGGCATCGGCTACGACGCGCTGGTCGCGCGCACCAAGCAGGTGATGGACGTCCTCGCCAAGGACCCCAACGTGGCCAACTACACGGCCAACGTCGGCGACGGCTCCGGACGGCTGAACATCGACCTGCGGCCGCGCCAGGAGCGAACGCTGACGGCCGACGAGATCATCGAGGAGCTCCGGCCGAAGCTGGCCGCCGTGCCCGGCCTCCGCGTCTTCCTGTCGAACCCGCCGGCCATCCGGATCGGCGGCCGACAGTCGCGCAGCGAGTACCAGTTCACCCTGCAGGATCCCGACACCGAGGAGCTGTACCGCGTGGCGCCGGCCTTCGAGCGGGCGCTCGGCGCGCTCGACGGCCTGGAGGACGTGACGTCGGATCTGCAGATCACGACGCCCGAGATCGTCGTCGACGTGGATCGCGAGCAGGTCGCCGCACTCGGGCTCACCGTTGACCAGGTGGAGTCGGCGCTTGGCGCCGCGTACGGATCGCGGCAGGTGTCGCAGATCTTCGCGCCCGACGACGAGTACCAGGTGATCATGCAGGTCGCGCCCAGGTACCAGCGCGATCCCGCGGCGCTCTCGCTGCTCGACGTGCAGGCGCCGAACGGCACGCTCGTGCCGCTGTCGACGCTGGTCACCACCCGCCAGAGCGTCGGGCCCCAGTCGGTGAACCATGCGGGGCAACTGCCGGCCGTGACGATGTCGTTCAACCTGGAGCCGGGCGTCGCGCTCGGCGACGGGGTGGCGCGGGTCGAGCAACTGGCACGGCAGACCTTGCCCGCGACCGTGTCGGGCACCTTCCAGGGCACCGCCGAGGCGTTCCAGGAATCCATGAAGGGCCTCGGCTGGATTCTCGCGCTCGCCATCTTCGTGATCTACGTCGTGCTCGGGATCCTGTACGAAAGCTTCATCCACCCCTTCACGATTCTGTCGGGCCTGCCCGCGGCCGGCTTCGGCGCGCTCGTCACCCTCCTGCTCTTCCACCAGGAGCTGAACATCTACGCCTTCGTCGGCATCATCATGCTCGTCGGCCTCGTGAAGAAGAACGGGATCATGATGGTCGATTTCGCGATCGAGGCGAGGCGCGACCGGCGCCTGACGGCGGCCGAGGCGATTCAAGAGGCCTGCCGCGTCCGCTTCCGTCCGATCATGATGACGACGATGGCCGCGCTGATGGGGACGCTGCCGATTGCGCTCGGCTGGGGCGCGGGCGCCGAGGCGCGCCGGCCGCTTGGCCTCGCGGTGGTGGGCGGCCTGCTGGTCTCGCAAACGCTGACGCTCTACATCACGCCGGTCTTCTACCTCTATATGGACCGCGTGCAGGAGTGGATCTACGGCAGGCGGCGAGCCGCCGCGGACAACCTCGCCGCCATTGCCGCCTCCCAGACGGGCCCATCCCTCAGCCATCGCACCTGAACCATTTGGTGCAGTGCGGCGGATGCGGAGTCGCCGACTCGCTCACGACTTGGGGCCTGTGCACGAGCCCGTCACTTCAGCCACTCCAGCAACGCCTGCTTATCCAGCGTCTCCAGCAACTGGCGGTTGGCCGGACAGCCGGCCGGCGTCGACACCCGCTCCGGCTGGTTGTCCATGCAGCGCGCCACCTGCGGGACGACCACCACCTGCGGGACCGACCGCGGGAGCGAGCGGTCGAAGAATGCGGGGTTGGGCTGCACGGCCGGCACGCAGCCCGGGATGGACCCGGCGCGGAACCGCTCCCGGGGGGTCGCGCCCGCCTGCGCAAAACACGCGGGCGCCGCGCGGTCGGCGGGCGACAGTTCCTTGAGCCACGCACCGGCATCGGCCATCGCGCGCTCAATCTCCACCACCTTCGTCATCGTCCCGCCACCGTCGGGCGCCAGGTCCGCTACCAAACGCGCCTCCGCTTCTTTCTCGACCTGCTCCATGTCAGCGAGAAACTTCTGCGGGTCGGGCTGCGAGGCGGCCACCGTCTTGAAGCCGGCGAAACGCTCAGCCTTCTTGGCCGGATCCCGCGCGTCGGCCAGGTCCGCCTTGATGCGATCTGCGGCCTCGCGGTACTCGGCCAGCTCCTTCGCGCGGGCCGCCGTCGTGAGGCCGATGGCCTGCTCCATCGACACCGGCACCCAGACCGGCCTGGGATTCGTCTTGATGATCAGCACGTCGCCGAATCGGTGGAACCCCGCGACGAGGCCGCGGGCCGGAGGCTCGAGGAAGGCCTCGGAGTCGGAGCCGGTCCAATCGGGCACCGGCTCACCATCGAAGACGGCCGCGCTCACTTGGTTGACGACGAACTGGAGCAGCGCCGTTTCGCCGGTATCCTCGCGAATGGTCTTGCCGCCCCGCTCGTACTCGAAGATGGGAAACGCGCCGAACGACGCGCCGCCGCCCAGCGGCACGGCCGACGCGGGCGGTTGTCCCGGCGCGGCGCGGTAGCCGGCCAGGTGGCCCCAGACCTCGACGCTGAAACCCTTCGGCGTCGCCACGCCGGGCGCGCGCTGCAGAATCGCCCGGAGCGCGACGAGCTGTCCTTCAAACGCCTTCACGTCGGCGGCGGTCGCCGACCGTTCCGTGCGCGCGCCCACGGTGGCCTCGAACTTCCAGGGCTTCCAGGTGCCGGGGGCGTCGACCATCATGCGCGACTGCGCACCCAGGCACACCGCCAGCACGGTCGCCACCCACACGACGATCGGCATGATGGACGCGCGACGAACGATGTGGAGCACGGTGGCAAAGATCATCCGTATATTGTAGAGCTTGGGAGGCGCGTGCCTTGCCAGGTCGATTCGGGGTGTTCGGAACGTAGACGACTATTCGCCGCGCAGGCTTCTCGCCGGGTCGATGCGCGTCGCGCGGCGGGCCGGCAGCCACGCGGCGGCAATCGCCACGAGCACGAGCGCGAGCGTGACCGAGGCGAACGTCGAGCGATCGGTCGGAGCGATCCCGAAGAGCACGGGCTGGAGAAAGCGCGTGAGCCCGGCCGCCGCGGCCGCGCCGAGCGCAACGCCGACGACCGCAGGCCAGATGCCGGCCTTCATGACGAGCGCCAGAATCTGTCCGGGCCGGGCGCCGAGCGCGAGGCGGACGCCGATCTCCTGCTCCCGTTCGCCGACCGAGTAGCTCACCACGCCGTACACCCCGAAGATCGACAGCGCGAGCGCCAGGAGCGCGAACCCGCCCGCCAGCTGCATCGCGAAGCGGCGCCTCGCGGTGTTCTCCGCGTACAAGGCGTCCACCGTATCGAACGACAGAAGCGGCAGGGCGGGATCGATGGCCCCGACGGCGCGCCGGATCGCCGGCGCCAGCGACGCCGGGTCGATCCCCGGCCGGGCCCGAACGACGAGCACCTCCCACGAGAGCCACGTCCAGTTCGGCATCCGCTGCTCGTACGGCACGAAGAACGTCGTCACGGCGGGCTCGTCGAGGCCGCGATCGCGTGTGTCGCCGGCCACGCCGACGATCTCGTACCACGGCCCTCCGGCGCCCGTGAAGCTCACGCGGTGGCCGACGGCCGTGGCACCCGGCCAGAAGCGATCGGCGAGCGTCCGGTTGACGACGAGGGAGGGCGTCTGGCCGCGCCGGTCGGTGCCGTCGATCGGGCGGCCCTCCTCGATCGGCACGCCGAGGGCCTGGAAGTAGCCGGGCGACACGGCGAGCAGGTTGACCGGATCCTCGCGGCCGCTCGGGTTCACGGCGGCCCGCCCGTCGATCACAAAGCTGAAGGTCATCGAGTTTCCGTAGAGCGGCGGATCGCTCGCGAGGGCGGCGGCCTCCACGCCCGGCAGGGCGCCGACGCGCTCGAGCAATCGCGCGTGAAACTGCTCCTGCTTCGGCTGTGTGTCGTACCGTGCCGACGGCAGGTCGAGGCTCGCTTCGACGAGGCGATCGGGATCGAAGCCGTGGTCGACGGCGGCCAGCCGGCCGAAGCTCTGGACGAGCAGTGCCGCCGAGACGACGAGCGCCACCGACAGCGCGAACTGCGCGATGAGGAGGCCGCCCCGGACCTTCCCCGCCGTCGGATCACCCTGCCCGCGCGTCGTCTGGAGCGACGGGCGGAGATCCCGACGAGCGATGCGAATCGCCGGCACGAGGCCGATGGCGAGCGACGTGACGAGGGTGAGCACGACAGCGAATGCGAGCACCGTCGGATCGATCGCGACGTGCGTGACCCGAGGGATGTCGGCGGGTATCGCCGCGACGATCGCCGGAAGCGCGAGGGCGACCAGTCCGATGCCCGCGGCGCCGCCGATGCCGCCAAGGAGCAGGACCTCGGTGACGATCTGGCGGACGAGCCGCCCGTTTGCCGCGCCGACGGCGGCGCGCAGGGCGAATTCCGTTTCGCGGCGGCGCGCCCGGGCGAGCATGAGGCTCGCCAGATTCGTGCAGGCGGCGAGCAGCACCGCGAGTGCGAGCGCGGCGAGAATCGCCAGGAGCGGCTCGACGTCGCCCACGAGATCCTGCTGGAGCGGGACGGCGTTCACGCTCCAGCCTTCCATGAACTCGGGATAGAGCGCGGCGCTTCTCGCCGCGATCGTCCGCAACTCGGCCTGCGCCGCCTCGAGGCTCACACCGCGCTTCAGCCGTGCGACCACCTGCCAGTTGTGCGACCGTCGTTCGGTGCGGGCATTTCCGCCGAACGTGGCCGGCACCCAGGCCTCGGCCCGCGGTGTCGGGAACTCGAAGCCGTCGGGCATGATGCCGACGACCGTGTACGGCTGATCGTTCATGCGCACGACCGTCCCGACGATCGCCGGATCGCCCCCGAAGTGCGACGTCCAGAACGGATAGCTGAGGAGCACGACCGCGGCTTCGGCGCTGGGGGCCGTGTCTGGCGTATCGAAGACGCGGCCGACGAGGGCCTCGACGCCGAGCGCGCGCAGGGCGGACGCGGTCACCCGCACTGTGGTGACGGCCGTGGGTTCGCCGCTCCCGGTGAGCGCCTGGCCGAACGAACCCGTGTGCGCGCCGATGTCTTCGAACGACGTGGCCTGCTCTTTCCAGTCGAAGAAGGTCCCGGCTGACACCACGTTGCGGTTGCTGCCCTGCGGCGAGGCCTCCCAGAGGCGCACCAGCCGCCCGGGCTCGTGGAAGGGCAGCGGCCGCACGAGCACCGCGTTGACGACGCTGAAGATGGCCGCGTTCGTGCCGACGCCGAGCGCGAGCGTCGCGACGACGACGAGCGCGAAGCCGGGCGAGCGGCGCATCTGGCGGAGCGCGTAGCGGACATCGGAGCGGATCTCGTCGAGGGCCCTCACGCCGCGGGCCTCGCGGCTGTCTTCCCTCAGGCGCGAGGGGTCGCCGAACTCGCGCCTGGCGAGCCGCTCGGCTTCAGCGCGCGGCACGCCTCCGGCGGCGAGCGCGTCGATGCGGGCATCGAGGTGAAACCGCCACTCCTGTTCGATGTCGCGATCGACCGTCCGCCCGAGAAGCGCCGCGCGCAGCCACGACGAGACGCGGGACGCGAGACTCACAGGTCCCTCGGCGCCGTCGCGAGCGCGGACGCGATCGCGGCCGACAGCCGATCCCAGTACGCCACTTCTTCCTTGAAGCGGCGCTGGCCGGCCGCGGTCAGCCGGTAGAACTTCGCTCGGCGGTGGTTCTCGGATTCGCCCCAGGTCGAGGCGACGAGGCCCTGGTGCTCGAGGCGATAGAGCGCGGGATAGAGCGACCCCTGCTGGATCTGAAGCGCGTCGCCGGAAATCTGCTGGATGCGCAGGAGCACGCCGTAGCCGTGGAGCGGCCCGAGCGACACCGCCTTGAGGATGAGGAGATCGAGCGTCCCCTGCAGGAGCTCGGTCGTGATCGCCATGTCTCTCTCCTAGATTGACGAGGAGAGTAACGCCTGCCCTCCTAGGATGTCAAGGAGAGTAGCGCCGGGTCCGATCGCCGCGCGAGTTGCGCCCTGGCACGCCCGCCAGACAATACTTGTCACTCGCCACGGCCACGAAATGTCAGTCAATTCGGCCTCACAGTCTTCGGCGTGAGCTGTGCCGAAAGAAGACAGGCGCCATTCCGCGCGGCTTGAAATCTCTGAACATTTCGCGTGATCGGCCCGGGAACGGCTCTTGAAGACTCTGCCAGCGCATCCTCCCGCGGGCGGCTGTCGAGCAAGGAGTGACGTCATGATTCGTCTGACATGGAAGGCTCTCACGGTGGCCGGGTGCATCCTCGCGGCCGGCGCCCTGGTGAACGCGGAGAGCCAGAATTCGAAGCAATCCGCACCTCCGCAGCGGCTGGTGATCAATGCCGCGACGGTCTCGGTCGACGGCTCGACGCTATTCGTGGACGGCGTCAATCTCGGCACCGAGCCGTTCGTCACGCTCGGCGGGATGCCGCTGGGCGGCGTGCAGGTCGACGCGACCGGCCGTCAGCTCGTGGCGGTGATGCCGGACCTCACGCCCGGCACGTACCGGCTGGTGATTCGTCATCGTCACTTCCCCCTCGTGGCGGCGCTCGACCTCGCGGTCGGCGCCTCTGGGCCGGCGGGTCCGGAAGGCCCGGTCGGTCCCATGGGCCCGACGGGACCTGAAGGCCCGCAGGGCGAGCAAGGCCCAGCGGGACCGGCGGGCGACGCCGGTGGCGGCTCGGGCGGGTCCGGACCCACCTATTTCGCCGGGTCGGTGCTGAGTAGCGGCGTGGTCAAATTCGGCGGCGGCTTCACCGTTGTCCGGATGTCAGCCGGCAAGTACCACATCACCATCCCGAGGACGTCCACGGGCTTCTTTCTCACCGTGCTGGCGAGCCCCATGATTGCCGGAACGGCCACTGTCGCCAACTACGTGAAGGACGGCCTCACCGGCGACAATGGGATCGACATCGAGATCCGCAACGTATCAGGCACGCTGGTCGACGGCCCGTTCAACTTCATGGCCATCGAGCGCTCCTAGGAGAGGCCGGATTCATCTGCGGGCGCCGCTGGGGTCAGGGGCGCGGTGGCGCGCCCCTGACTGGAGGCACGTGCGAGAAGGGTTAGGAACCGCAGCGATGCGTATCGTTGACCGGTTCCCCTGGCGTGCCCTCGACGCATGGAATGCTGGTGAGGTACTCGTAGATGGCCCGCAGATCGTCATCCGACATGTTCCGGTAGACCGGCCACGGCATCACTTGCAGCAACGGCGTAAGACCGTCCGGATCGACGCCGTGTCGAATGATGTTGCGGAACGACGCGTACCCGTCCGCGACTTGTCCGCTCGCGTCCGGCGTGATGTTTCGCGAAGAGAACGGGCCGAACGGGCGCCCGCCGCCGAGGAAGCCCTCCGTGTAGATCATTTCGGGCTGGCCGATGAACGGATCTCCGCCGTCCTCGTAGTTGGTGCCGAAGTTCGGGGGAATGGAGGTCGGCCTCCATGTATGGCAGTCGTTGCATCCCGCCACGGCGTTCACGAGATAGCTGCCCTTTCCCACCAGTTCGCGGTTCTTGTGCCTGAGATTGAGCGGAACCGGAGAAATCGCGAGGCCGATCCGGACGATCGAGTCGTCGTGATCGTGATCGTGGTCGCGGTCATTCCGCTCCGAGGCGGTGACGTGCAGGACGCCGGCCAGGGAGACGACCGCCGCGACCCCGACCATCGTGGCAAGTAAGGGGATCCCTCTTCGTAGCATAGGCTTCTCCTTGCGCGCACGGCGTGTCGCGCGCTTGAAATAGTGGTTGAAAACGCCGGCCCAATATACGCTCGTTCGAGCGCGCGTGCCGTATTAAAATCGTACTGGTACGGCAGGCGATGGCTCGCGGCACTCCTGCATTCAGGCGTGGATGCCCGGCGCTTCGTGGCCCGTGCGCTCCACATACTCCACATAGGAGCCGGGGTAGAGATGCGGCTGCGCGTCGACGCCGCTCTCGCCGCCGAGCTCGAGCACGCGGTTGCTGAGGGCGCGCAGGAACGCGCGGTCGTGCGAGACGAAGAGCATCGTCCCGTCAAACGCCTTCAGCGCCTCGAGCAGCATCTCCTTCGTCGCCAGGTCCAGATGGTTCGTCGGCTCGTCGAGCACGAGGAAATTCGGCGGGTTCAGCAGCATCCGCGCCAGCACCAGCCGGGTCTTCTCCCCGCCCGACAGCGCGCGGATCTTCTTGTCGACGTCGTCGCCCGAGAACTGAAACGCGCCGGCCAAATTGCGGAGCGCGCCCATCGATTCGGCCGGGAAGTCCTTCTGGAGCTGTTCCTCGATCGTCAGATCCGGATCCAGCAGGTCCAGCGACTGCTGTGAGAAATAGCCCATCTGAAGGCTGGCGCCGAGCTTCACGTCGCCGGCGTCCGGCGCGACCTGTCCCGCGACCATCTTGAGGAGCGTCGACTTGCCCGCGCCGTTCCTGCCCATCACCGACCAGCGCTCGCCCCGCCGGATCGTCATCGTCAGGCCGTCGTGCACGGTCCGGCGGCCGTACCGCTTGGTGAGCCCTTCCAGCACGGCCACCTGCTCGCCGGATCGCGGCGGCGTCCGGAAATCGAACCGCACCACCTGGCGCCGCTTCGGCAGCTCGATCTTCTCGATCTTCTCGAGCGCCTTCACGCGGCTCTGCACCTGCGCGGCCTTGGCGGCGTGCGCCGCGAACCGGTCGATGAAGCGCTGCTCCTTGGCGAGCATCGCCTGCTGACGGGCGTAGGCCGCCTCGCGATTGGCCTCGCGGATCGCCTGTTCGCGCTCGTAGAAATCGTAGTTCCCCGAATACATCGTCACCTCGCCGCCGTCGATCTCGGCGATCTTCGTCACGATGCGGTTGAGGAACTCCCGGTCGTGCGACGTCATGAGCAGCGCGCCGGTGCGGGACCGCAGGAACGCTTCGAGCCAGATGATGGATTCGATGTCGAGATGGTTGGTCGGCTCGTCCATCAGCAGCACATCCGGCTCGCCGAGCAGCACGCGGGCCATCGCCACGCGCATCTTCCAGCCGCCGGAGAGCGCGCCCGCGTCGCCGTCGATCGTCTCATCGTCGAACCCGAGGCCGTGCAGCACCTCGCGGGCCCGCGCCTCGAGCGCATAGCCGCCCAGGTGCTCGTACTCCTCCTGCACCTCGCCGAAACGGGCCAGAATGCGGTCCAAGTCGTCCCCGGACGCCGGATCGCTCATCTGCTGATTGATCCGATCCAGTTCGTGATGGAGGTCGCCCACGCGGCCGCTGCCCAGGATGGCCTCGTCCAGCACCGACCGGCCCGACATCTCCTCGACGTCCTGGCGGAAGTACCCGATGGTCAGCTTCTTCGGGACCGACACGTCGCCTTCGTCGGGCACCTCCTCTCCCGTGATGAGCCGGAAGATGGTGGTCTTGCCGGCGCCGTTCGGACCCACCAGGCCAACTTTTTCGCCGGGATTCAGCTGAAAAGAGGCGTCGACGAAGAGCACCTGCCGTCCGTACTGCTTGTTGATGCGGGTCAACGAGATCATGGATGGATCAAGTCAGGCGACGCTAGAAGCCCAACGTCTCCGGCACGAGAATGACGTGCACGCGGTGGCGCCGGTCGAAGTGCAGGAGGAGCGTCTCGGCCCAGAGCGAGCCCGGAAATCCCGCGGCCTTCATGCGGAGGAACTCCCGCGGGAGCGAGTACTCGCGGATGCGCCGCAGCCCCTCGTCCAGATCGCGCACCAGCTTCTGGTGGCCGACGAGCAGAATGACCGTGCCCGCCGCGTAAGCGTAGCCGCCGAGCTGACTGCCGGACCCGGACGCCACGAGGATCTCTCCCTCGTCCGTCACGGCGTGTGGGCTTCCGAGCATGAAATCGGGAGCGCCCGCCAGCTTGCGCATCTCGCGGGCCTGCGTCTGGCGATCGAGCTTCCGCAGCTTGGGCCTCACGGCGTCGTAGCGCCCGGATTCGTCGATGACGGACGTGATGTCGAGTTCCCGGAGCGTCTCGGAGCTCGCCGCGTGGACCTCCGCGCCTTCCGGGATGAGGCCGAGCACGAGTTCCCTGGCGTGCGCCGCGCTGTCGGCGACCCGGGCGACGAAGCCTCGCCGCTCGAGCGCCTTCGCGGCTCGCTCGAGGCGGCTCCGATCCGCGGGACGCTCGAACTCAGGATTGGGAGGGCCGGGGTCGGGCAGCGTGACATCCATCGTGCGGGACCGCTCAGGGCTCCTGGACGATCTTGATGTTGCTGACGTAGAACTTGTCGTTCTCTCCGGTGGACGAACCGAGCACGGCGAACGACAGCGCGTTGAACACGAGAATCGGCGGGCATCGCCTTGTCGTACTCGTCGATCTTGTTCGAGTCGATGAACACCTGAAGCGTCTCGCCGGTCTTCCGGATGGAGACCGAGATGCGATTGTTGGCCTTGTCGTTCGAAAAGCCGGTGGCCGCGACCCACTTTTCGCCCTTCGCGTACCCCGCGGGGAACTTGGTTTCGATGTCCGCCTCGCCATCACGGCCATCGAACCCGGGCCGCAGCTTCAGGCGCAGGAACGAGACCGGGTTGCCCGCCGGGCGCTCGTTGGCCAACACGAACGTGAGTCCCTTGGCGCCCCACGTGAAACCCTTCGGGACGACCAGGTCGTAGCTCAACGTGAAGTTGCGCGGCAGCGGCATCTTCAGTTCCTTGGGCACCCACGCGCTGGAGTCGCCCTCCATCACCGCCCAGTTACCGGGCAAGCCGTCACGGCCGGCGACGAGACTGTGCGTGCCGCTCGACCAGGCCGCCGGCTTGCGACCGACGCCGGTGGTCGAGAAATCCTCGAAGAAATACACGCCGGCGTCCGCGGCATTCTTCTTCGCCGCGTCCGACGCGTCAGTCACCACCGCCGCTTCCCTGACCAGCGGGGAATGCAGCGGTTGATACGGACGCCCCTTGACCTTCTCCGGATTGAAGACGTAGTCGTACAGGTAATCGAAATCGAAATTATTGACGACGGCGTCGTAGAGGTGCGCGCCGACGGGATCGTTCACGTTTCCGCGCCACATCACGACCATCCATTGCGGGCCGTTGTCCTTGCACCGCTCCGCTGTCGCCGGGTCGATCTTGTAGACGGGCAGTCGCAAGTGCCGCCCGCCGTTGCCCTCGAACACGTCGGCGGAGTTCTCCAGCATCGCGTCCGGCTGGAGGGTGACAATCTCCGCGGTCTCCTGCAGGCGGTCCTTGTATTTCTCCCGGTTCGCTCGCAGCACGGCGATGCGCTTGTCGTTCTTCTCGTTCAGCGCCGCCATGAAGTAATCGATGTCTCGCTGGTCGCCGTGCGCCTTCTCGGTGATCGATTTCTTCTCCGACTCGTACAGCCGGGCCACGGCGCCTTCGACAGCCTGCAGATATTCGCCCTTGGTGACCGTGACAAATGGCGATTTGCCGTCCTTGGCGAGCAGGATATTCTCCGCGTTGCCGTACTTCGTGTCGCGCTGGTAGTACGAGACGTACTTCTTCAGTGAGGGATGCGTGGACCAGTCGTAATACTTCGCGTCGTTGGGCGACAGGCTATACCCCGCCTCTTCGAACGAGGGCAGGGTGAAGTAGTACAGGGTCGGCGTATTCAGGTTGTCCGTCGGATAGCCGAAGAGGCCGTTGGCCAGGACACTCCATCCCACATGGCTGTCGGTCAACGGCACCATCTTCCGGTTGGCGTCGTACTTGAGTTCGGTATAGGTCTTGGCGTACACGCCGTACGTCTGCGGCAGCGCCGCGTCATTCAGGGTGTACACACTCAGCTTGGGAGACGTCACGAGCAGCACGTCGCCCAGCCCGCCTTTCGGCAGATAGCTGGCCTGGATCCAGTTGGCGAATGCGTCGGCGTAGGCGAGCTGCGCCGCGGTGTAGTGCTTATCGTCGACCGTCACGGGCGGCCGGACACCCGTGAAGTTGTAGACCTTCATCCAGCCGAGCTCGGCGTCTTCGATGGATTTCGGGGGAATCGCCTGAGCGAATGCCGTGGCGTGCATGAGCAACACGACAGGCAGGATGCGTAAGAATTTCATCATGTCCTCAACTCCGCCGAAGTTGTCCGGCGACCGCGTGAAACGGCTACCGGTGGGAGCGAGGCCGGCATCTGAGCATGGGCACGAACGCGGTTGGTGTCAATCGCGAAGATCGAGCCGGGGCCGCTCACCCGGCCTCGAAGAGCAGACGCGCAGCGATCTGCCGAGTGGGCATCATCGCATCGTGTCGAAGAACGTGCGCAGCCGGTCTGAGACCTCGTAGAGAAACGCGGCCCCGTTCACCTCCCCAAGCTGCAACAGCGATCGCGGCAGGGGAAATCGCGACGGCAGCACGCCCGCATCGGAGAAGTTCATGTGCCCGGCCCCGGCGAACGTCTCGAGGACGCCGCCGGCGCGATCGGAATCGCAGACCGCCTGCTGGGAGGCCTGGATACCGGCCTGCCCGACGAGAACCAGGATCGGCTTGTCGAGGTCTTTCACCGGATCACCGAACAACCACCCATCCAGGTTCGCGGCCCGGTCGAACCTGGTGTCCTCCTGAAGGGCGTGAAGCGCGACGTTTCCGCCGAAGGAGTGGCCGAAGATGCCGGCACTGTCGTGTCGGACGCGGCCGGCAAACGCGGAGTCGGCGACCAGTCGATCCAGCGCGAACGACGCGTCGTCGGCCCAGGTCCGGACGTATGCCTGGGCCGCGGCTGAGCCGTCCGTGTCCGGATCGAACTCACGGCCGCGGTCGACCCGTCCGTCCGGAAACACGACCGGCGCGGCTCCGGTGGGCGTGACACCCGCCACGACGTAACCGAAGCTGGCCAGGTCTTCCGCAAGCGTCGTATAGTGCGCGGGGATTCGGCCCATTCCGGGCAGGAAGATCAAGGCGGGCCACACGCCGTCGGCGACCGTGGCATCGTCAATCGCGCTGACTTCGATGTCCCGGAGGCGCGTCGCCGGAATCGGCGCCATGTTCTCTGATTCCAGGGCGCCCCACGCGCCCGGGATGTATTCGCTCTGCCGCCCGCCCGAGCCGCCCGCCGCCGGATACCAGATGAACACCATCAGCTCTCGATTTCGTCCGGCGTCCGTCCAGTCCACCAGCATCCGTCCGACCGGATGAGATCCGCGCGGCGACGGCAGCTTGATGACATGGTCGTTCACCTGATACTGGATGAAGCCCGCCACCATCGCCGCAAGCACCAGGACCGTCGGCGCACCGAACACGACGGTGGCCACACGCCGCATCGCTCTTCTTCTCATCGCACACTCCCGTCGGAGCCATGCTTCTGCTTTCCGGAACCATGACGCGGCGGAAGGAGCAGTGTCACTACTGCTGGCTGGTTTCCCCTCCAGCCACGTGGACGGTGACCTGCACGTCTTTGGTCAGCCCGCCGTCGTCCGCCCGGCCTCGCAGGACGTAGGTCCCGGGCTTGGTGAACGTGACGCGAGTGACCCACATGTGGTCGGCCGGAAGCTCCGGCGGCACCCAGTCGGGAATCGACCACGGCGAGTTGGCGAACGAGCGGGTGTCCTCCCAGGTCTTCACCTGGGGCGGATCGAAGGTCATGTTCCTGGCGCCGCGGTACGGGAGCCAGGCGAAGAACAGGCCGTTCATCTTATTGACGGTCACACCGCCGGTCTTGCGGGCCTCGGCCTTCTTCAGGTCGAGCGCGCCGTCCTCGGTCAGCGGGAGCTTGCTCTGCGCACGCGGCGGCACGCCGTCGTCGGTCACCATTGCGGAGAGCGTCAAGGGAACGCCGACCCGCGCATCGAGGTCCCCGGCGGTCTTGAGAATCGACGACCGGAGGCTTGTTGGCGCGGATCGCGGGGTCGCTGGTCCCGGGCCCCAGGGCCCCGGTCTCGGACATCAGGACCACGTTGTCCATGAAGTAGTCGCGGTTGAGCGAGCCGTACGCCTTCAGCGTCTTGCCGTTGACGGTCAGCGTCCACACCAGCTGCTTGTCGCCGAAGTCGCTCGGGACCGGCACCTCGAAAACGAAGCGGTTGCGGCGCGGGAGGAAATGGGTGGGCTGGCCCCAATCGGCGGAGCCGGGCGAGAAGTTGTTGTTCTCGCCAATCGGGACGTCCGGTTCCTCTTCCCAGTTGCGGTTCATGTAGCCGAAGACCAGGGCCGACGTGCCGTCGTCGTGCTTGACCCAGCCTTCGAACGCCGGCGCCACGTCCTGGCCGGCCGTGTAGGTCGCCCCCTGAGCGCGGGCGGTTCCCGGCATCGCCAGGAGCGCCCCGGCCCCGAGCAGGCATCCGAGGGCGAGGCCCACGCCGGCTCGACAACCGCGGTGCCCCGTGCGTCTCGCGACGATGTGTGTCGACATCACCGATCCCCCTCGGCCGGCTTTCCGGCCTTGTTCGTGGACGTCATCATGTCCGCGGGCTTCGGACCAGGCGTGGGCACGGTGGCCAGACAGAGCGGGCATCCGATCACCTGGTCGTTCTTGGTCCAGTGGAAGCGCTCCCGGCGCTTCTGCATCTCCGCGGCGAACTGCTCGTCCGACAGGGCGACCCGACGGCCCAGATCGATGAACATGTTCTGCACCGAGCGGTTCCCGGATCCCTGCCAGTTCCTCGGCTCCGGGATCTCCGGGTTCGAGTCCGTGTTGTTCATGTAGCCCACGATGTGAAGGACGGTCCCCTTCGGGAGGAGGGGCTGATAGCCATCGGCGTACGTGTACTGCTTGACCCAGTTGTGGTCGTAGCCCACGCAGGTCAGCGTCTCGCGGTCGGTGCCCCAGATGTACTCCAGGCACATGCGCTCGCCGGGCGCGTGGAGATGCGGCTCGAAGCTGACGACCTTGGTGTTCTGCGTCAGCACCTGATACGCATGCAGCTCCTGGTGATCCTGTTCGGCCTCGATATCGATGTTCTGACCGTCGCCCAGCTGACCCAGGCTGAAGGGCTGGAACGTCGGCTTGTAGCCCTTTTCGTGGAGCTGGAAGCCGATCTCCAGGTGGGCGTGGGTGTCGCGCCCGTTGGAGTGCATGTGGAGCGAGTTGGAGATGATCTCCGAGTGGGCCTGCAGGAGCTGGCCCGCGCCCGGATCGAAGACGTCGGGATTACGCCCGAGCTCGTGGACCGGCCAGAAGGTGGCCTCCTTTTTCCCTTTCGCGTCGGTCGCCACCGTGCTCCAGATCATATGGTGGACGATGAAGCGCCCGCCGACGGCGGTCGCGTTCGCGGCCTGCGGCGGCACATCGTTGATCTCACGCACCTGGACGGCGGACACGTAGCGATCCTCGTCGAGGGGGATCGGAATGGGTGTGATCTCGCCCCACCAGTCGGGATGTCCGCCCTCCATGAAGAGATCGCTGGACTTCACGATGATGTCCGGGCGGATGCTCCAGCCCTGGTTGTCGGTCAGCGTGGGCGCGGGAGGCATGTCCGCCGGATTGCCTTCGGGCGCGCCGGCGTCGGCCCAGGCGGCCAGCAGCGCGATCTGTTCCGGCTTCAGCCGGATGTCGTCCTTGTACTGCTGGATGCCGACGTTGCGCTCCAGATAGTAGGGCGGCATGGTCCCCGCATGGGGAAACAAGCCCGTGCGGCGCTTGATCATCGGCGCGTATCGCTTCGCCTGTTCGTAGGTGAGAAGCGACATCGGCGCGACCCCGCCCGGCTTGTGGCAGCGCACGCAGTTCTCGTACAGGATCGGCGCGACGTCCTTGGCGTAGGTGGGCGCCGCCGCGGTCGGCGCGGCCGCGGGCGAGGGCGTGGCCTCGAGCCCGGCGGTCATCGCGACGGCCGCGAAGAGACAGAAATAGACAGCCTTGCGGAGGCTCTGGTGACGGGCACGACGTACAGGCACCATCATGGACTCCTTGTGCGGTGGGTTGTGGCGCGCAGGCGGGGCGAGCGCGGTGGCTTTCCGATCAGCCGCACCCTATTGGGTAACACGCTGACTTCGGCATTTCAAACTGAGCCGTATGCAGGCGGAGCCAGCGGTCAGTGTCACCGGCGGTGTCGGGCGGGTCGATCGGCTCGGCGTCAGGCGCGTTCGGAGTCGATCGTGTAGTCGTACCACTCGACGATCTTCCCGTCCTTCAGGAAGAACACGCCGACCCCGTGCCAGCGCTTGAGCTGGAAGTTCGAGAAGTGGTCGATCCGCTCGTTCACGACCATCGGTCCGCGCGCGAACGTATCGAGGATCTCGAAGCGGTCCACGTTGTTGATGATGGTCTTGATCCGCGCGGTCAGCGCTTCGCGCCCCTTCGCGGGTTCCATCGTCTCCGTCATGCGGTAGGCGCCGTTGTCGGCGAAGAACGCCAGGATCGTGTCGAGGTCGTGGCTCGGCCACGCGTCGCAGAACGCCTTCACGACCTGCATGTTCGCCTGCTCGAGAGCGCTCGGGGCCGCCGCCTCGGCCGTGCCGCCGACGCCCGCCAGCGCGACGCCGCCGAGGCCGATCGCAAGAAACGTCCGTCGATTCGCTCCGCGCTTGCTGTTCGACATGGTGCTCCTTCCGTGATCCAATTCGCTGGCTACCGGCCCGCCGGACGCGCGACGCCCTGCTCGGCCTGCGTGACCGGCTGCACGCCCCGATACAGGAACTTCTGCACGCGCGCGCCGGTGTAGGTTTCGGCGGTGTACAGGTTGCCGTGCGAGTCCGTCGCCAGGTTGTGCACGCCGAAGAACTGCCCGGGCCCGCGGCCGCCGTCGCCGAACGACGTCAGCACCTTCAGCGAGCTGCGCAGCAGGATGTTGATCTTCTCGTCCACGCCGTTGGCGGCATACAGGTACGTCTGCCCGGGATCGCGCGAGAACGCGAGGTCCCACACCGCTCCCGATCGGTACGTGTCCGGATCGATGAACGCCTCGGTGACGAACGTGCCGTCCTTGTGGAACACCTGGATGCGATCGTTGACGCGGTCGCACACGTAGACCAGCCCGTCGTTCGAGACGATCACGCAGTGGACGGTGTTGAACTGCGTCGACGGCGGATTCTTCGGGTTGTAGGCGGGCATCCGTTCGTCGCTCGGCTTCTTGCCGTACGCGCCCCAGAGCCGCTTGAACGCGCCGGTCGTCGCGTCGAACACGATCACGCGGCGATTGCGGTAGCCGTCGGACACGTAGATCTCGTTCTGACCCGCATCCTCGAAGATCTTCGTCGGCTCCCAGAAGTTCTGCGTGTCGTTGCTGCCCAGGTGCGTGCCGTGCTTGCCGATCTGCAGCAGGAACTTGCCGTTCGAATCGAATTTGAGAATCTGCGTGTCGTTGTTCCCGTTGCCCGCGAGCCACACATCGCCGGCGTGATCCACGGTGATGCCGTGATTGCTGTCGGGCCAGTCGTAGCCCGCGCCGGGCCCGCCCCACGACTTGATCAGGTTGCCCGCGGGATCGTAGGCGAGCACCGGCGGCGCCACCTTGCAGCACTCGCCGATCGGCGGGCGATCGCCGGCGGCGGCGGCCGTGCCGCCTCGCGCGCCGGCGGCGGTGCCCGCCGCAGCCTGCTCCTCGTCTCGACCCGCGGCGTCGCCGACGTGGATGTCGGCCGCGCGGAAGTTGTCCTCGACCGTGTTGGGCCGGTGAATCGTCCAGACGTTGTCGCGGCTGTCCACCGAGATGCCGATGGTGGAGCCCGTCACCCAGTGATTCGGCAAGGGCTTCGGCCAGAACGGATCGACTTCGAACGCTGGCGCCATGGGCCGCGCACGATCGGCCTGATAGGAGAGGCCGACGGCGACGGACGCCGTGACCAGCAACGCGGACAGACCGACTCGTGCGGCGACCTTGGCGCTCATCTCATTCCTCCAATTACGGCGCGAGGACTACTTCTTGATGGCCGGGCTCGTCCAGCCCGCCGTCAGGATGCCCGGCGACGGCCGGAAGCTCAGGTAGTCCACGTGATCCGGAATGTCCGTCCACCCGTGCGGCACGCCCGCCGGGATGATGATGACGTCGCCTTCGTGCACCACCTGCTTGGTGATGTCGCCATACGTCATCCCGCTGCACGTCGGGCCGTTCAGATCCGCCGACAGCCCGCGCCGGCCGTTGACGACGTAGCCGCCCGTCATCAGCAGGCCGCTGCCCGACGTGATGAGGTAGCCCTCGGTCTGGTTCTCATGGAAGAACATCGAGGTCGTTCCGCCCGGGGGCAGGGTGTCCATGTGCACGCCGCACGGCTCGGGCGCCGGCGCCGCGCCGCGTCCGGCGGCCGCCCCGCGGCCAGCCGCGGCCGGCGCCGCACCGCGAGCCGCCGGCGGTGCCGTCGTCGAGCCGCGGTGGATGATGCCCAACGCGAAATTCTCGTGGCCGATGTTCACCACCTTGATGGGGCGATCGGTCCCCGGCAGCTTGTTGACGGCGTCGATTTCCGCCTTGGTGATGTAGGTCGCCGAGTGCGGCGTTCCGACGTCCTGTGTGAACACAAGGGCCGTGCTCGACACGACCGCAACGGCCAGAGCTCCCAACAGTATCTTGCGCATGGATCCTCCTCAGGAAAGAAGACGCAGGGGGAACTATACGCCAAGATGAGAGAGCCGGCGGCGCTGCTGCGGTTCGACGTCGACCGGTTCGACACCGCGTGCCACAATTGGCCGTGCGCGAGCCCCGGACCATCACGGTCACCCGCTACGTCACGCCGCTCCGCGAAGGCGGCTCGCTCCCGGCCATCGTCGAAGCCGACGACGAAGGGATGTACGTGCTGAAATTCCGTGGCGCGGGTCAAGGGACGCGGGCGCTGATCGCCGAGCTCGTGTCAGGCGAGATCGCCAGGGCGGCAGGGCTGCCGGTCCCCGAGATCGTTTTTGCGCAGCTCGATCCGGAACTCGCGCGCACGGAACCGGACCCGGAAATCCACGCGCTCATCCACGACAGCGCGGGCTTGAATCTCGCGCTGGACTATCTCCCCGGCTCGGTGACGTTCGACCCGATCGTCGAAAAACCCGACACGACGCTCGCGGCGCGGATCGTGTGGTTCGATGCGTTCGTCACGAACGTGGACCGGACGCCGCGGAACAGCAACATGCTGATGTGGCATCGACGGCTGTGGCTGATCGACCACGGCGCGACGCTGTATTTTCATCACTCGCCAGGATGGGAGGCCGACGCCGCGCGCGCGCGCGACCCGTTCCCGCTGATCGAGAAGCACGTGCTCCACCGGTATGCACGCGACGTCGACGGCGTGGACGATGAGATGGTGCGCGCGCTGACGCCGGAGACGATTCGCACGATCACCGGCTGGATTCCGGACGACTGGCTGACGGGCGAGCCGGGTGGTCCGGGCGCCGCGGCGCGGCGAGACGCGTATGCCCGCTATCTCCTGGACCGCCTGGAGTCGCCGCGTGCGTTCGTCGGGGAGGCCGCGCGTGCCCGCTGAGTACACGTACGACTACGCGATCGTCCGGGTCGTCCCGCGCGTGGAGCGCGGCGAGCAAATCAACGTCGGCGTGATCCTGTCGTGCGTCGACACGGACTTCCTCGAGTGCCGCATCGAGATCGACGAGGCGCGGCTGCGCGCGCTCGACCCCGGTTTCGATCTCGACGCGATCCGCGCGGCCCTCGCCGCCATTCCCGCGGTCTGCGCCGGCGGACCTGCCGCCGGGCCGATCGGCGCCCTCACGCCACGCGAGCGTTTCCGGTGGCTGGTCTCGCCGCGCAGCACGATGGTCCAGGTGTCTCCCGTCCACACCGGACGCACCACGAACCCGGCCGGCGTGTTGGATCACCTGATGAAGACGATGGTAGGGATTGGGGGTTAGGGGAGCGTTAGCCGTTAGCCGTTAGCCGTTAGCCGTTAGCCGTTAGCCGTTAGCCGTTAGAGATTGACTGCGTCGCCAGCGCAGGAGTCGCGGCGTACAATGCCGGGATGCGAATTGCCTCCCGCGCGCCATTCCCTCTCGTCCTCGCGTTGGCCGCCCTCGCCGGCGCGTGCCAGTCAGGGCCGGCCGCTCCGCCGACGCCCGCGGCGGTCTCGCCGGACGTCTGGGCCGTCGTCGACGGCCGGGAGATCCACCAGGACGAGGTCGAAAAGGTCTACCGCCGCACGATGCAGCCCAGCGCCGCCGTGTCCGTCGAGGAGGCGACCGCCGCCAAGCTGAACCTGCTCGACCAGCTGATCTCACAGGACATCCTGCTCGCCAAAGCGAAGGACCTGCAGATCACGCTGACGGAGGCCGACCTGGACACCGCCTTCAACGAGCAGAAGAAGAACATGTCGGACGACGCCTTCAACCAGGAGCTGGCGGCGCGCAACCTGACGGCGGCGGACATGCGCGAGGCGCTGCGGCGCGATCTCATCGCCCAGAAGGTGATCGATCGAGAGGTGACGTCGAAGATCACCGTGACGGACCAGGACATCAGCGACTTCTTCCAGGCCAACAAGGCGCAATTCAACCTGGCGGAGGACGCGTACCACCTCGCGCAGATCATCGTGACGCAGGGCAAGACAGCCGGCCTGAACAACCGCACCGGCGACGACGCGGGGACACCGGAGGCCGCGACGGCGAAGGTGCAGATGCTGATGGAACGCCTGCAGTCCGGCACGCCGTTCAACGAGCTGGCGATGGACTACTCGGAGGACCCGCAGTCGGCGCCGCAGGGCGGGGACGTCGGGCTGGTGACGAAGTCGGCGCTCGGCCAGACGCCGCCGCCGCTGCGCGATGCCGTCCTGAAGCTCCAGCCCGGCAGCGTGACCGTCGTCGGCATGGAAGGCGGGTACACGATCGTGGCCCTGGTGGACAAACAGGCCGCGGGGCAGCGCGATCTCAGCATGCCCGAGGTGCACGACGGCATCGCGTCGCAGTTGCGGCAGCAGCGCGAACAGCTGCTGCAGGCGGCCTACCTCGAGACGATCCGCAACGACGCGACCGTGGTGAACCACGCGGCCCGGCGGCTCGTCGAGGCGCAGGGCAAGGTGCCGCCGGCGATCGCGCTCGCCGGGCAGAAATAGCGGGGCTGCGGATGAGAATCACCTGGCCGGCGATCGCGGTCGTCACGGCGACGATGGCCGTGGCGCCTGCGGCGCACGCGCAGAGTGCGCCGGTGGCCACGGTCGACCCGGCCGGCGCTGGATGGCATGCGGCGGCCCTCGCCGAGGTCGTCAGCTACGCGCAGGCCCAGAAGTCGACCGGGGTCCTGATCGTGCAGAACGGCCGCATCGTCGCCGAGGTCAACTGGCCGCTCGGAGCCGATGCCGCGGCGTTCACGAACAACTTCGTCCACGGCACCGCCCCGGACGGCGCGCTTCTCGAGGACGTCGCGTCACAGCAAAAGAGCTTCATCTCGGTTCTCGTGGGCGTCGCCATCGACAGGGGCATGCTCGACATCTCGAAGCCCGTCGCCGCGTATGCGGGCGCGGGCTGGTCGAAGGCTTCCGTGGAACAGGAAGCGGCGATCACCGTGCGCAACCTGCTCCAGATGAACTCGGGCCTGCGGGAGGACCTGACGTTCGACACGGCGCCCGACACCAGATTCTTCTACAACACGCCGGCGTACGCCGTTCTCAAGAAGGTGCTCGAGGGTGCGTCGAAGCGGCCGCTCGACGCGCTCACGCGGGACTGGCTCACCGAGCCGCTGGGCATGTCCGATACGTCGTGGATGAAGCGGCCGGAGTCCATGGCCGATGTGGGCAATCCCACGGGTCTGGTCACCACGCCGCGCGACATCGCGAAGCTGGGCCAGCTTGTTCTCGCGGGCGGCAAAGCGGCCAACGGCACCAGGGTCGTCTCGAAAGGGCAGATGGACGCGATGTTCGAGCGAACCGCCACCAACCCGTCCTACGGCCGCCTGTGGTGGCTGAATGGCGGCGCGTGGTCCGTGGCGGCGACGCGGGCGGCCCGACGGACCGAGGGACAGCTCATCGCCGCTGCGCCGGCCGACCTGGTCGCCGCCCTGGGCGCGCTGGACCGCAAGCTGTACGTCGTACCCAGCCGCGGGCTCATCGTGGTGCGCACGGGACAGGCCGCGCCCGACCGCGACTTCGATCAACAGCTCTGGGCACGGCTCATGAAAGCCTTGCCCGACGATCGCCGGCCTCCCTCGCGGCCGTAGGCCAGGCGCCCGCTCAGTTCCTGACGAGCTTCCTGACGTTGGCGCCGGTGACGAGATCGCCGATCTGTCCCGGCAGCGTCTCGGCGAGGAAGATGTTGCCGTCCGTGTCCACCGTGAGGCCCTCACCGAGGCCGAGGCCCTGGATGCGGGTCTTGATCGATCCGTCCCGGGCGCTGCCGATGAACACGCTCTTCTTGTCCTGCCAGTCGGTGACGTAGAGCGTGTCGTCCGGCCTGATGAAGAGGCCGCTCGCCTCGCCGAACTGCGTCCACTGGTCCAGGAACGTGCCGTCCTGATCGAAGATCTGAATCCGCTTGTTCGACCGATCGGCCACGAGCACGCGGCCGCGTGAGTCGATGACGATCGAGTGCGGCAGGTTGAACTCGCCGGGGCCCGTGCCCTTCTTGCCCCAGGCCTTGATGAACGTCCCGTCCTTCGAGAACTTCACGATGCGGCTGTTCACGTGCCCGTCGGCGACGAAGATATCGCCGTTCTCGGCCACGGCCACATCGGTCGGCCCGTTGAACGTGTTGGGGCCGTCGCCTGACACGCCTTTCGTGCCGAGCGTCATCAGCACTTTGCTTCCGTCGGGCGTCAGCTTGTAGACCATCTGCCCGTTGCCGTCCGCGGCGCGGCCGTCCGTGATCCAGAGAAAGCCGTTGCGATCGAAGCGGAGTCCGTGGGGCCACACGTACCGCCCGTCGCCCCAGGTCTTGACGACCTTGCCGGCCTCGTCGAGTTCGATGACGGGCGGCTCGCTGCGCCTGAACACGAAGATCGTGCCCTTGGCGTCGATCGAGATGTTGGGCACTTCGCCCCAGCTTTCTCCGCCGGGCAACCGGCCCCATCCGGGGATGGCTTTGTACGCCGACTGCGCGACGGTCGATCGCCCTCCGGCGGCGAACGCCAGGCACGCGACGAGGCCGAGGGGCGCGATGAGCCTTCTCACGATCTGATCCGTACTACTGCGCGACGCAGCGGCTCGCGCGCTGCCGGCCTTCCTTCGGGTTCGGCGTGATGGAACCCGTGGCCGCCAGCTCGTCGAACGCGATCTGCTGCAGCGCGGTCACCTGCGCCGACGACAGCCCCAGCTCGAAGCCCGAGCACTCGGCCGCGCCGAGCGAGCGCGGATCCTGCCCGGTGACCCGGCCGAACACCATCAGCGCCTCGAGGTAATAGCCGAACGTGCTGGCGTGGTAGTGGTCGTAGGTCCAGAGATCGATCTTGCCGGCGTCGAGGCCGTCGTACGGATTGGTATCCGCGAAGCCCGTCTCCATGGCGCGGTTGAACGCGTCGCCCACCGGAACCACCTGCGCGCCGGCCGCGGCGGCGGCCTTGTCGTACCCCGCGCGGACGTCCTTGCCCATCTTCTCGATCGGCTGGCCCGCCCAGTCGCCCTTCGCCGGGTAGACCTGATCGGGGCGCGACCAGGTCGCCGTGAGGTACAGCTTCACGTTCGGGTTGTGCGCGCGCAGGAGATCCTTCAGCTCTTTGGCCGTGGCGATGAGCTTCGCCGGATCGCGCGGCTTCTCCTGATCGAGCGTGCTGTAGCCGTGCGCGACGACCGTGTCCCAGCCCCGCGCGGCGATCACGTCACGCTTCTCGGCGAGGTGGAAGTCGATCCCGACGCCGCCACGCGTCTCGAGCGAGACGTCGTAGTCGAGCCCCGCCTGCTGGGTGAACGATTTGAAGAGCGCCGGCACGCCGCCGACCCCTTCGTCGTTCAGGTCGGTCACGGTGTTGTTGCGATAGAAATGGACAGCAGACCCGGAGCCGAAGGTGAAGCTGTTGCCGATGAACAGCACGCTCCTTCCCCCCTGCGCGTGCCCCGCGGTTCCCAAGGCGAGAAACAGGCTGGCGACGAGTGCGGCGGCCTTCATGATCGAGTCCTTTCGGTGAGCTGAAGCGGTCGTATCATCCCACGGCCCCAGAGCGGGCGCAAACCGTTGACGCCGGAGGCCGTTGCGGCCGATAAGGGGATCAGGTTACGCATGTACCGAGGCATTTCGAGGCGCGGCGCGGCGGGCTTCTCGCTCGTCGAGCTCCTGATCGTCGTCGCGGTCATCGGCATCATCGCCGCGATCGCGGTGCCCGGGCTGCTCCGCGCCCGTTCGGCCGGCAACGAGGCGTCGGCCATCGGATCGCTGCGCGCAATCGACAGCGGCGAGGCCGCGTTCTCGGCGAGCTGCGGCACCGGGGGCTACGCAACGGCGCTCGAGGATCTCTTCCTTGTCCCGTCGGGCAGCACGCAAGGCTTCATCTCGCCGGACCTCAGCGCGAACGGCATCACGAAGTCCGGGTACCTCTTCGCCCTCGGGGCCGATGCGGCCCCAAGCGTCGAGGACCTCGGCACGGCCGCGTGCGTCACCGTGACCAACAACCTCGCCAGCTCGTACTTCGCGAGCGCCGATCCCATCACCCCGGGCGCCTCGGGCTTCCGCCACTTCGCCGCCGACAAGCGCGGCGCCCTCTGGCAGGACACGACCGCGGCCGTCCCCAACCCAATCGTGCAGTCCTCGACGACCGTCCCCGTCCAGAGCGGCCAGTAGCGCCGAGGGCCGAACTTGGATAGGCTTCCCGCGAGGTGAGCCTATGATCCGCGTTCCCAGACGGTGGCGTCGGCTGATACCGGCCGCGGTGTGCGCCGCGGCGCTGCTGCCGGGCGGCAGGATGATGGCGCAGCGCGCGCCGCAGGGTCAGAACGGCCAGCGGCCGCCGCTGCCTGACGGCTACTGGCCGCGCGGCAAGCGTCCGGATCCGGGCATGGCGCCCGGCATGCGCGTCACGGACCTCGGCACGGGAGGCCGCACGTTCCGCCTGAACTTCACCAAGGGCGACGAGATCATGTCCGGGATGACCGAGTTCGCGCAGAAGTACAAGATCGCGAACGCGCACTTCGTCGGCCTCGGCGCGATCGACAAGGGCATCCTCGGGTGGACCGACACCGAACGCGGCAACGGGCAGAAGATGATCCCGGTCGACGAGGAAGCCGAGATGATCTCCTTCGAGGGCAGCATCTCGACCAACGCGCAGGGCGTCGCGACCGTCCACGGGCACGGCGCCGTCGCCAAGCAGGACGGCTCGGTCGTCGGCGGCCACGTCTTCGAGCTGCACGTCGGCATCATCGCCGAGATCTGGGTCACCGAGGAGAACGCGCCGGCCGACGCCAGGTAGCGACCGCCACTCCGGCGCGGGTCACGAAGCCGTCAACGACCGGCCGAGCGGGCGCAACCGCTCGATGGCGCCGGCGAGCGCGAGCACGGCGCCTTCGCCGAGCGGCCGGCCGACAATCTGGAGCCCCACCGGCATCCCGCCCGCGTCGAGACCCGCGGGCACCGACGCCACCGGCAGCCCGGTCAGGCTCAGCACGAACGTCGGCGCGATCCAGTCGATGTAGGTCTCCATCGGCTTGCCGGCGATCGTCTCGGGATAGTTCTGCTCCACCGGGAATGGCGTCACCGCCATGCACGGCGTGAGCAGGTGGTCGAACGTGCCGAAGAAGTCGCGGAACCGGTGCCAGAGCTGGCCGCGGTACGCCTCGGCCGCGGCGAGCTCTTTCGTCGTCGTCGCGAGGCCGGCGGTGACGTTGTTCGCGACGTTGGCGCCGAAGCGATCGCGGTCGCCCATGCGCGGGTGCATCTGGGCGGCGAACCACAGGCCGCGCAGCGGCAGGAACGCCGCCCGGCCCGCCGACAGGTTCAGTTCGATCTCCATGACGGTGGCGCCGGCGTCCTCGAGCGCGAACGCCGCCTCGCGGCACACGCGCTCGACATCGGGATCGATCCCGATCCCGGCGATGTCCGGGCAGTAGGCGACGCGCAGGCCGGTTTCCGGGCCGGCGTCGACGATGGCGCCGAAGTCTTCACCGCGCGCCGGCTGGGCAAGCGGTGAGTACGGGCTCGGGCCCGCAATCGCCTGCAGCATCAACGCGACGTCCGCGGCGGTCCGCGCCATCGGCCCGGTCACCTGCAGCGTGTCCCACACCCAGTCGGTCGGCCAGGTCGGCACGAGGCCCGCCGACGGGCGCAGCCCCACGAGGCCGCAGAACGACGCCGGGATCCGCAGGGATCCGCCGAGGTCGGTGCCCTCGGCGAGCGCGATCATGCCGGACGCCAGCGCGGCCGCGCCGCCGCCGGTCGATCCGCCGGCGCTCTTCGTCGGATCCCACGGATTGCGCGTCCGGCCGAAGACCTCGTTGAAGGTATTGCCGCCCGCCGCGAACTCCGGGCAGTTCGTCTTGCCGAGGATGACGGCGCCCGCGTCGCGCAGCCGGCGGACGACCAGCGCGTCCTCGCGCGGCACGTAGTCCGCGTAGATCGGCGAGCCGAAGGTCGTGCGCAGCCCGGCGACGGGCGTCACGTCCTTGATGCCGACGGCCAGCCCGCACAGCGGGCCGGGCGTCTCGCCGCGCGCCAGCCGCGCGTCGATCTCGCGCGCGTCGTCCATGGCGCGCGGGTTCTCGGTGACGATCGCGTTCAGCTCTCCGTTGCGCGCGCGGACCCGCTCGAGGCACGCGGAGACGAGGTCGGCGGCCGCGACGTCGCGGGCGGCGACTCTCCGGCGCTGTTCGACGGCCGTGAGGCCGGCGAGATCGGTCACGGCTTCTGCCACTCGCCGGTGAACGCGACGGCGCGGCAGAACGCGGCCTCGCCGCCCTTGAACTTCCACGGGAAGCACCCGAGGATCAGCCGCTTGTTCTGCAGCTCGGGCGCGTCGATGTCGCCGCCCAGGTTCTCGATGTGCATGCAGTCCTTCGGAAAGAGCGCGTTGTGCGTGAGCTGGTACGCGGAGTCCGGGAACAGCTTGTCCACGGCTTCCTTCCCGCCGAACTTCTCCTCCGCCTGCTTCCGCACGCGATCGCAGTGGCCGTGCATGCCCTTGCCGAGGAAGCGCCCGATCGGCAGGTTCATCGGGTGGTCCGTCGAGACGCAGTCCACGCCCCAGATGTGAATCTGCTTCTCGAGGAGCCACGGCACCATGTCGGGATGCGCGCCGGGATGGCGATGGATGTACTTCTCCTCGTCGGCCTCCGCGCCGAACTGCGCGTGCTTGTGGAAGCCGGTGTGGAGGAAGAGCAGGTCGCCCTTCTTCACCTCGACGCGATCCTCGATCATTTTCGGCGTGTAGAGGCTGAGCTCGTCCATCTCGTCCGACAGGTTGACGATCGCGCCGGGGCCGCACAGCCACTCGATCGGGATCTCGTCGATCGTGCGGCCGTTGGTGACGAAGTGGCGCGGGGCGTCGAGGTGCGTGCCCATGTGATTCGACGTCATGATGTATTGCGCGTTGACGCCGTGCTCGGCCTTCCGCTTGATGTACTTCACCTCGAAGGGCGGATAGTACGGCCAGAAGGGCACCTGCTCGTTCAGCGGCTGCGACAGATCAAATATCTTCATGGGCCCTCTCAAAGGCGCGGGTCAGCGCGCGGCGGGTCAGCACCGCCGCGAGCTGCCGGCGATAGGCCGCCGAGGCGTGGATGTCGCTCGGCGGATCGATGTCGGCGTGGGCGGCCGCGTCGGCGGCGGCGCCAATCGCCTCGGGTGACGGCGCCCGCCCGACGAGGGCGGCGGCGGCCTGCGCGGCGAGCGTCGGCTGATCCCCGACGCTCAGGAGCGCGATGCGGGCGGCGGCGCACCGGCCGTCGCCGTCGAGCACGACGGATACCGCGACGCCGACGAGCGCGAAGTCGCCGTGCCGCCGCGACAGCTCCTCGAACGCCTCGCCGGTGCGGGGCGCCCTCGGGGGAATCGCGACCTCCGCCAGCAGCTCGCCCGGCTCGACGGCCGTCGTGAAGAGGCCGATGAAGAAGTCGTCGGCCGGGACCGTGCGCGCGCCGCCGGCGCGCCGCAGGGTGAACGTGGCGTCGAGCGCGAGCATCACCGCCGGCAGCTCGGCGGCCGGATCCGCGTGCGCCAGGCTGCCGCCGACGGTCCCGCGGTTGCGAATGGCCGGATGCGCGATGAACGGCATGGCCTCCGCGAGCAGCGGCGCGAGGCGCGCGGCGTCGGCGCTCCGCTCGACGGCGCGCTGCCGCGTCATGCCGCCGATGCGCAGCCAGCCATCGCCGCTCGTCAGGTACGCCAGCTCGCGCACGTCGTTCAGGTCGATCAACATCGCCGGCGTCGCGAGCCGGAAGTTCATCGCGGGGATCAGGCTCTGGCCGCCGGCCAGCAGCTTGGCATCGTCCGCATGCGCGTCGACGAGCGCGAGCGCTTCGTCGAGGCCGCCGGGCCGAGCGTATCGAAACGGCGCGGGCTTCATGATCCCGTGCGCGAGGCCAGCTCGCGGTTCAGCGCCGCCAGCGCCTGCTTCGACATCATCTTGCCGACCGATTCGAGCAGCCGCTGCCCGACCGCGGCAATCGTGCCGCCGACCTGCACGTCCGACGTGTAGGTCATCACCGTCCTGGGGCCCGCCTGCTCTTCCAGCCGGATCGTCGCCGTGCCCTTCGTGAACCCGACCGCCCCCTTGCCGTCGATCAGCATCGTGAAGCCTTCGGGCGTGACCTTGTCGATCAGCTCGACGGTCACGGCGAACTCGGCCGCCGTCACCGGTCCGACGGTCACCTTCATGACGCCTGCGAAGCGATCCTCGCCCGTCCGCTCGAGCGTCTTCGTGCCCGGCAGCGCCTTGGCGAGCACGGCCGGATCCTGCAGCAGCGCGAACACCGCCGCGCGCGGGCCGTCGAACGTGAACGTGCCGCCGAGCGTCATGCGCGCGCCGCCTTCGCCTGCTCGACGAGCTCGAAGAGCCGGTTCGGGCTGAGCGGAATCTCGGCGATCTCGATCCCGGTGTCGCGGAGGGCATCTTCGATGGCCTGCGCGAACAGCGCGCCGGTGGGAATGCAGCCGGCCTCGCCCACGCCCTTCAGGCCGACGGGATTGAACGGCGACGGCGTCTCGCGGTGATCGGTCTCGATCGGGGGCACATCAGTGGCCGTCGGGATGAGGTAGTCCATGAACGACGCGTTCATGAGCTGGCCCTGCTCGTCGTACACGAGCCGCTCGTAGAACGCGTTGCCGATGCCCTGCGCGACGCCGCCGTGAATCTGCCCCTCGACGATCAGCGGATTGATGATCGTCCCGCAGTCGTGGACGACGAGATAGCGCAGGATCTTCACGGCCATCGTCTCGATGTCCACCTCGAGGGTCATCGCGTGAACGCCGCTGGCCGTGCTGCCGCGGTCGGGTCCGAAGTACGCCGTCGCCTCGAGTCCCGGCTCCGTGCCGGCCCGCACCGCGCCGCGCAGCGGATTCGCCATCCCGGCCAGGTCGCCGAGCGCGATGCCCTCCGCCTCGGAACCCGCGATGCGCACGCGCCCGCCCGCGAGGACGACGCGATCCTCGTCGACGCCGAGCACGCGCGCCGCCAGCGTCAGCACCTTGCCGCGCACGAGCGTCGCGGCGGCGTGGCACGCGGCGCCCGCCACGGCGGCGCCGCGGCTGGCGAACGTGCCCGTGCCCCAGTGGAACTCGCGCGTGTCGCCCGTGACGACGCGCACGTCCTCGACGGCGACGCCGAGCACGTCCGCCACGAGCTGCGCGAACACGGTGAAGTGCCCCTGCCCCTGCGTGCCGACGCCGGTCGCGACGCGCACCTTGCCGCTCGGATCGACGGCCACGCGCGCGCCCTCGTACGGCCCGATGCCCGTGCCCTCGACGTAGCACGCGACGCCGATCCCGACGTGCCGGCCCTCGGCCCGCAGCCGCGGCTGCTCGCGCGCGATGAAATCCTCGTAGCCGATCAGCTCCGACGCGCGCTCGAGCGTCGGCAGGTAGTCGCCGCTGTCGTACACGAGCGGCGCCGAGTCCTGGAACATGATCTGGTGGTTGTGCGGGAACTGATCCGGCCGCAGCAGGTTGCGCTTCCGGATCTCGACTCGATCGATCCCCAGCTCGTGCGCGGCGATGTCGAGCAGCCGCTCGCTCACGAACACGCCATGCTGGCGCCCGGCCCCGCGCACCGGCGACACCATGATCTTGTTCGTGAAGACCGCCGTGAACTCGCTCTCGTAGTGCTCGATGTCGTACGGGCCGAGCAGCGTGCACTGCGTGTTGATCGGGATCGTCAGCCCGTAGGGATCGTACGCGCCGGTGTCGAAGAGAAATCGGTCGTGGACGCCGAGGATGCGCCCGTCGCGCGTGAGCGCCATCTCCGACTCGTGCACCTGCCCCCGCTCCTGCGTCGTCGCGAAGAAGTTCTCCTGGCGATCCTCCGTCCACTTGAGCGGGCGGTTGAGCCGCATCGCGGCCCACGGCAGCAGCACTTCCTCGGCGTAGAACATCATGATCTTCGGCCCGAAGCCGCCGCCGACGAACGGCGCGACGACGTTCACCTGCGACTCGAGCAGGCCGAGCATCTTCGCGAGGCCGTTGCGGATCGGGATCGGGGCCTGCGTGGTGTCCCAGATCAGCAGCTCTTCGGCCTTCGCGTCCCAGTGCACGGCGACGGCGCGGTTCTCGATCGGCGCCGCGGCGCCGCGGTCGTACAGGAAGCGCCGCTTCACGACGAGATCGGCGCGCGCGCGCGCCTCGTCCCACCGGCCCTTCCGCTGCACGACGTGCGCGGCCACGTTCGAGGTCAACTGCTCGTGCACGAGGGGCGCCCCGGCCGCCAGGCCCTTCTCGAGATCGACGACCGCGTCGATCGGCTCGATCTCGACGACGATGTCGCGAAGCGCGTCCTCCGCGATGTAGCGGGTGTCGGCGACGACCATCGCCATCGGCTCGCCGACGTACCGGACCTTGTCCTTCGCCAGCGGCACCTGCGTGCAGGCGTGGAACACGAGATCCGGGATGGGCGGCGGCGGCACGAGCAGCGGTCCCGGCTTCCAGTAGTCGCCGAGGTCCGCGGCCGTGTAGACCGCGGCGACGCCCGGCCGCGCGCGCGCCGCCGACGCGTCGATCGACACGAGGCGCCCGTGCGCGTGCTGGCTGCGCAGGAACGCCACCTGCAGCATCCCCGGCAGTTGCACGTCGTCCACGAAGAGGGCGCGCCCGGTGAGCAGGCGCGCGTCCTCGTTCCGGAGGACGCGGGCGCTAAGGTACGGGGCTTCGGCTGGCACGCTTCACGGCCTCGACGATGTGGTGGTAACCCGTGCAGCGGCAGAGATTGGCCGAGAGCGCGTCTCGGATCTCCGGCTCGTCCGGACGGGGATGCTCGCGCAGGAACGCGGTGAGCGTCATCAGGATGCCCGGCGTGCAGAAACCGCACTGCAGGGCGTGCTCGCGGTAGAAGGCGTCCTGCAGGTCGTTCAGTTCGCCGCCGGAACCGGCCAGGCTTTCGACCGTCCGGATCTCGTGGCCGTCGGCCTGCACGGCGAGCATGATGCACGCGCGCGCCGGCTCGCCGTCGAAGAGAATCGTGCAGGCGCCGCACACGCCGTGCTCGCACCCGACGTGCGTGCCGGTCAGCGCCAGATCCTGGCGAATGAAATCACTGAGGAGAAGGCGCGGCTCGACGGTCCGCCGCTCGCGGACGCCGTTCACCGTTACGTCGATCGTCAGCGTGTCGGGCACGGCCTGTCAAAGAAGAAGCGCAAGGTTACACCCAAATCAGCGGCTCTCGATCACGATGGGCTGCGCGCCGCTCCAGAGCGTGAGCCGGCCCAGCTCGGGCAGCTGCTCGATTCCCGACACGATTGTCAGGAAATGATTGCCCACCAGTTCGCCGGCCTTGCTCCCGAAATGCGTGCGCCCGTACGGCATCAGCAGCTCCGTCTCGCTGACGCCGCCCGGATACAGCAGGACTTCGCCCGGCAGCGGATACGTCGTGGCGTTCTCCTCGGGGACGTCGACGCGAAGATCGCCGAGCGGCACCCACGTGGATTCGCCGCTCCAGCGGACGTGCAGCAGGCGCTCCTTGAACGGCAGCAGCTTCAGAAACGCGGCGCACGTCCGCGGCGCGCGAGCGGTCTCGAGACGGGCGACGAAGGTGAACGACGCGGCGGTGATGGTCAGCTCGGACATACGAAGGATCCCGTGCTCTGCGCGACGATCCGGCCGTCGGCATAAATGGTTTCGCCGCGCCTGATCGTGCGCCGGATGACGCCCGTGAAGCGACGGCCGACGTAAGGGCTCATTCTATGACGCTGCAGCAGCCGCGGCGCGTCGAGCGTGTCGGGGGCCGCCGGGTCCAGCAGCACCATGTCGGCATCGCGGCCGACGGCCAGCGATCCCTTCGCGCCGATCCGGAACCGCTCGGCCGGCCGGGCCGCCAGCAGCGACACCACCCGCTCGAGCGACAGCCGGCGCCGCGCCACGCCCTCCTCGAGCAGCACGGACAGCGTCGACTGCGCGCCCGCGATGCCGCCCCACGACCGCTGGAAGTCGCCGGCCACTTTCATCGACGGCTCGCACGGCGAATGGTCCGACGCCACGATGTCGACGTCGCCGTCGAGCAGGTGCCGCCACAAGAGGTCCTGATCGTCCACCGGCCGCAGCGGCGGCGCGCACTTGAGGACGACACCGAGGCGCTCCACGTCGGCGTCGGTAAACGCCAGGTAGTGCGGACAGGTCTCGATCGACACGTCCGTGCCGGTGAGGCGCGCCTCGACCGCGAGGGTGACCGCGCGACCCGAACTCATGTGCACGATGTGCAGCTTCGCGCCGCTCTCGCGCGCGAGGTCGAGCGCGGTGCGCACCGCCTCGAGCTCCGCCTCGATGGGTCTCGACGCGAGAAACGCCCGCGCGCCCGGCCCGTTCCACGCGCCGGCGGCCGCGCGCACGGTCTCCTCGCGTTCGGCGTGCACGGCGACCGGCAGTCCCAGGCGCGCGGCTTCCCGCATGCCCGCCAGCAGCGTCTCGTCGTCCACGGCCGGAAACTCGGGCAGGCCCGAGTCGCACATGAAGGCCTTGAACCCGACGACGCCGCGGGCGGCCATCGCGGCCATCTCCGCGACCGAGCCCGGCACGAGCCCGCCCCACAAGCCGAAATCGACGATGGACGAGGCCTCGAGCGCCGCCCGCTTGCGATCGACTTCGCGCGCGTTCACGGTGCACGGCAGCGAGTTGAGCGGCATGTCGAAGAAGAGCGTGCCGCCGCCGGCGGCCAGCGCGCGGCTGCCCGTGGCGGCGCCCTCCCACGTGTCGTGGCCGGGCTCGTTGAAATGCAGGTGGACGTCGATCACGCCCGGCAGGACGAGCAGCCCGGTCGCGTCGACGACGTCTCGCGCCGGCAGCGTCAATTCGTCCTCGACGGCGACGACGCGGCCCTCCGCGACGGCGAGATCCGCGCGGCGCCGATCGTCCGCGCCGACGACCGTGCCGCCCCGGACGATCAGATCAATCGACGGCGTCATCGAACGTTCGCGCGGTCTCGTCGACGAACATCGCCGCCGCCTCGATCGCGGCCGCCACGTCCTCCTCGCGGACCGATTCGGCCGGGTTGTGACTGATGCCGCGGTCGCAGCGGAGAAACAACAGGGCCGCCGGCATCACCGACGCGACCACCGCGGCGTCGTGGCCCGCGCCGCTGGACATCCGGCGCACCGGCCGCCCGGCCCGCGCGACCGCGCGCTCGAGCCTGGCCGTCAAGGCGTCGTCCATCGGCACGGTCGCCTGATCCATCTCGTTCGACCACTCGACGGAGAGGCCGCGCCGCGCGGCGATCTCCCGCGCGGCCGCCTGGAGCCGATCCACGGCGGCGGTGCGAACGGCATCGTCGGCATGCCGGACGTCGAGCGACAACGCACAGCGATCCGGGATGACGTTCGACGCGCCGGGCGTGACGGTGACGCGGCCGACGGTGGCGACCAGGCCCGCGGCTGGGTCGCGCTCGACCTGGGCGATCCATTCCGCGCCGCCCGCCAGCGCATCGCGGCGCCCGGCCATCGGCGTCGTGCCCGCGTGGCCGGCCTCACCCTCGAACGTGACGTTCGACCGCGTCTGGCCGGCGATCGCGTCGACGATCGCGAGCGGGAGACCCAGCCGGTCGAGTTCGGGCCCCTGTTCGATGTGACACTCCAGATAGCCGAGGGCGTGGCGCGGCGCCCGCGCGTCGGCGACGCCGCGCGGGTCTAGTCCGAAGTCCGAGATGGCATCGCGCAGGGCCCGCCCCCCGGCGTCGCGCCGGTCCAGCAGATCCTCGCCGGCCGTGCCGGCAAAGGCGCGGCTGCCGATGAACGGCACGCCGAACCGCACCCCTTCCTCGTCCGAGAATGCGATGACGTCCACGCCGAACGGCAGCCGGCGATCGCCGAGCGTCTCCACGACCGCGAGGGCGATCGCGACGCCGAGCACGCCATCGAACGCGCCGGCGTTCGGCACGGTGTCGAGGTGGGATCCGAGAAACAGCCGGGGCGCTCCATCGCCGTCGCCGGGTGCCGGCGCGGCCGGCCGCGCGCCCCGCATGTTGCCGGCGGCGTCGACGCGCACCGCCAGGCCCGCGCGCGCCATCCACTCGCCCAGGTGCCGATGGGCGCCGCGCATCGCGTCCGATAGTGGCAGGCGCGTGATGGCACCGGGCGACTCGGTGCAGCCCGCCAGCACGCGGCAGCGCTGCACGGCCTCCCGCGCCCGCTCGATCGAGGTCATGACCCGCGATACGTGCTGTAGGCGAACGGCGACAGCAGCAGCGGCACGTGATAGTCGCCCGCGGGATCGCCGACGCCGAAGCGGATGACGACGATGCCGAGGAAAGGCGGATCGGCCTGGGCGTCGCCCGCGCGGCGGAAATAGTCGGCGGCGTGGAACGACAGCTCGTAGACGCCGACCTCGAGGCGATCGGCCGACACGAGCGGCGCCTCGGTGCGCCCGTCGGCGGTCGTCGTCGCCGCGGCCAGCCGCCGCCGCTCGCCGCCCGTGACGAGATGCAGCTCGATCGCCAGGCCCTGCGCCGGAACGCCGCGAGCGGTGTCGAGCACGTGCGTGGAAATGCGAGCCAGCTCAGTCGCCCCTTGTGAGTGTCAGGCCCAGGCACCCGTACGGCGGACGCGCCTCGGTGTAGACGCCGCGCGTCTGGCCGTCCTCGACGATGGTATCCCAGGTGCGGTTCTGCGCTTCGAGGCGCACCGACGCCATCACCGGGATCTCGGCGAGCAGGCGCACGCCCATGCGATGGATCACCTGCTGGATGCTGCCCGACTCGAACGTCGCGAAGGCGTCGCGCACGATCTCGCGCACGCGCGCCGTCACCGCGCCGCCCGAGAACGCCGCGTTCGGCGTGACGTAGGTCCACTCGAGATCGAGCCACATCCGAAGCGGCCGGTTGTGTGTCTCCGGCAGCGTCGTGTACTCGTCGCGGACGAAGCCGGCGAACGCGCTGCCGCCCAGGCGGAGCAACTCGAAGCCGCGCACGGCGGAGGTCACCTGCGCGAAGCCGTTGCGATCGAGTTCGAGCTGCGCGCGCGCGCGATCCGGCCCGGCTGGCGCGAACGCCACGCGGCTGCCCGCCAGGGGCGCGTACGGAATTTCGTCGGCCGACACCTGGATGCCCTCGACCTGCGCGTAGCGCGCCAGGAACTTCTCGGCGAGAAAGCGGCAGTAGTCCTCGAGGTCGTGGCCCGCGAAGTTCAGTGTCTCGCGCTGGATGAAGTTCTTCATCGAGTCGGTCGCGACAAGCGACGTGTTGTCGCCCTCGGTGTAGGTCGGCCAGAACGCCCGGCCGTACACGAGCAGGAGCACGCTCGCGCCGAACACGGCCTCGCCCGCGGGCGCCTGCCCCGTTCTGTCCAGGCGGTAGGCGATCACGTCGCCCTTGCCGTAGTAGTCGCGCTTGGGACCGCTGTCGAATCGGTTCACGATGACTCCTGGGGCTGAGCGAACACGCCGTCCAGCCGGAAGCGGGCGATGCGGGCGACCTGGCCCAGCGCCTCCCGCAGCTCGTCTTCGCGGGCCGAGGCCAGGCGCCGCGCGAGCGCATCGAGAATATCGCGCTTCGTGCCGCCTTTCACGGCGTAGAGAAACGGGAAGCCGAATTTCTCACGGTATTCCGCGTTCAGCCGGCGCAGCCGGTCGCCCTCGTCGCTCGTCAATCGATTGAGCCCGGCGCCGGCCTGTTCGGCGGTCGACGCGTCGCTCATCGGGGCTCGCGCGCCGAGATCGGGGTGCGCGCGGAGCAGCGCGAGCTGCTCCTCGGGGGCGCCGGCCGAGACCTCCGCGACCATCGCGCCATGCAGATCCGTCAGCGTCGCGAATGGCCGCCGCGCCCAGGCGCGCTCCGCGACCCAGGGCGAGTGCTCGAACACCCAGCCGACGGCCTCGACGAAGCCGTCGCGATCGCGCGCGTTCAGCTCGGCCAGCGTCATGCCGCGGACCGGTGCACCCGTTCGCCCGCCACGCGCACTTCGCGGACGCAGTCGGCGCCGCCCAGCGTGAAGAGCGCCGCCAGCAGGTCGCTCGCGCCAGGCGCCCGCGCGACGACGGCGGCCAGCACGCTGTCCTCGGGGGGACGCAGGTGCACGAAGTCCGCGGCCTTGCCCGTCTGGAAGTCGCCCGTCTCCGCGCCCAGGCCAAGCGCGTCCGCCCCGGCGCGCGTCGCGAGATACAGCAGATCCCCCGCGTCGAGCAGCACGCCGTCCGGCATCAGCCGCTGCATCAGGTACGCCTGCAGGCCTTCCTTCAGCAGGCCGAAGCCGATCCCGCCGCCCACGTCGGTGCCCAGCGCGCAGCGGACGCCCGCCGCCAGGTGGCGGCGAAACGGAAACAGCCCGCTGCCGAGCGCGGCGTTGCTGCCCGGGCAGTGCGCGACGGCCGCGCCGGCGGCGGCGATCCGCCCGAGCTCGCCGTCCGACGCGTGCACGTTGTGCGCGAGGATCGACCGGCGGCCGACGAGCGCGTACCGTTCGTAGATCGCGAGGTAATCGCCGGCCCACGGAAACAGGCGCACCAGCTCGGCGATCTCGGCCTGGTCCTCGTTCACGTGCGTCTGGAGAAGAACGTCCGGGTTCTCAGACATCAGCGTCTGGCACATCTCGAGCATCGGCTCGGTCGTGGAGAGGGCGAACCGGGGCGTCACCGCGTAGCGCAGCCGTCCACGCGTGTGATAGCGGCGAATCAGCTCGACGCTGTCACGGTACGCCGCTTCGGGCGACCGGTGCAGCTCGGGACGCAGGAGCCGATCGGAGACGACCAGGCCCGACGCGATTCGCAGGCCCGACGACTCGGCCGCGTCGAAGAGCGCCGCGGTCGCGCCGGCGAAGTGCGATCCGAAGACCATCGCGGACGTCGTGCCGTGGGACGCGAGCGCGCGCGTGAACGCTTGCGCCGTCGCCGAGGCGTACGCGGCGTCGCCCATCCGCGCCTCTTCGGGCAGCGCCACGTGCTCGAGCCAGTCGAGGAGCGAACGGCCGAGCGCGCCGATGATGCGCAGCTGCGGAAAGTGGACGTGCGTGTCGACGAAGCCCGGCAGGATGAAGCCGCCGCGCCAGTCCACGACCTCGGCGCCGGGATACGTCTTCCGCAGGGACGTGAAAGGTCCACAACCGGCGACGCGGCCGTCAGAGACGAGCAGGCCGCCATCGTCGTGGCAGATGAACGACGGCGCACGCGACGGCGAGCGGTCGGCCGTGAGCGGATTGTCGGGCGCGTGGAAGATCGTGGCCCTGTAAAGCTGGTAGAGCTGGGGGCGATCCGTCATGAGCGGGCGCGCGCGTGCTGCGGGACGGGCGCCGGCTGCGGCGACGGACGCGCCGCTTCCCTCGCCCGCCGGATCGCGAAGAAGACGCGCTCGGGTGTCGCGGGGCTGTCGAACGACACGGGCGTGGTGCGGCTATCGGGACCGAACGCGGCGACGGCGTCGCGGATCGCTTCCCGCACGGAGAAGGCGAGCATGAGCGGCGGCTCGCCGACCGCCTTGCTGCCGCCGACGACCCCGGCCTGCGTCGCGCGCGGGAGAAAGGCCACGTTGAAGATCTCGGGCATCTCGGACCACGACGGCAGCTTGTAAGTCGACGCGCCGCCGGTCGTCAGCCGGCCTTCGGCGTCCCAGAGCAGCTCTTCGAGCGTGAGCCATCCCATGCCCTGGAGGAATCCGCCTTCGACCTGCCCGCGATCGACGACGGGCGAGATCGAGTCGCCGACGTCCTGCAGGATGTCGGTGCGCAGCAGCCGGTAGTCGCCGGTGAAGCCGTCGACTTCCACCTCGGACACCGCCGCGCCGAACGCGAAGTAGTGGAACGGCCGGCCGCGCCCGGTCGCGGGATCGAAGTAGATCTCCGGCGTGCGATAGAAGCCTTGCGCGAACAGCGGCACGCGCGCCTTGTAGGCCGCCTCGCACCGTTCCGCGAACGTCATCGCCGGATCGCCCGCCACGGTCTTGAGGCGCTCGGCGATGATCGCGCACGCGTCGGCCACGGCCGCGCCGTTCAGATCGCTGCCGGAGGACGCCGCGGTCGGCGACGTGTTCGGCACCTTGTCGGTGCGGGTCGTCATGACCCGCACGCGTTCCGGCGGCACGCCCAGCGCGTCGGCGGCCACCTGCCGGATCTTGGTGAAGAGGCCCTGCCCCATCTCGGTGCCGCCGTGATTCACCTGCACCGTGCCGTCGCGGTACACGAGCACGAGGGCGCCGGCCTGGTTGAAGAACTGGGCGGTGAACGAGATGCCGAACTTGACCGGCGTGATGGCGAGTCCGCGTTTCGTGTGCGGGTGCTCCTCGTTGAAGCGCGCGGCGGCGATTCGCCGGCTGTCGAACGCGCTCGACGCCTTCACGCCATCCCAGATGACCTCGAGGCGCCCGGCGTCGCCGACCGGCTCGCCGTAGTGGGTCGCGTCGCCATCCTTATATAGGTTGCGCGCGCGCACGACGTCGGCCGGCAGGCCCAGGCGCTGCGCGGCGCGGGCGAGGATCTCCTCGATGGCGAGCATGCCCTGCGGCCCGCCGAACCCGCGAAACGCGGTCTGCGAGGTCTTGTGCGTCCGGCACACGCGGCCCGTCGCCTCGAGCGCGGGCAGCCGATAGGCGTTGTCCACGTGAAAGAGCGATCGCCACATCACGGGTTCGGACAGATCGAGGCTCCAGCCGCCGTCGGAGAAGAGCGCGACGCGCACGGCCTGCAGGCGGCCGTCGGCGTCGAGGCCGGCGTCGTAGCGCACGAGGTAGGGGTGCCGCTTGCCCGTCAGCGCCATGTCGAGCTCGCGCGTCAGGCGCACGCGCACGGGCCTGGCGGTCACCCAGGCGCCGAGCGCCGCGATCGCCGCGTACCCGTTCGCCTGCACCTCCTTGCCGCCGAACGCGCCGCCCATCCGCACGCACTCGACGACAACGCCGTGCCGCGCGAGGCCGAGCGTGCGCGCGACGATCTCCTGCGTCTCGGTGGGATGCTGCGTGGACGAGTGCACGGCGACGAGGCCGGCTTCGTCGATCCACGCGATCGCGGCCTGCGTCTCGAGATAGAAATGTTCCTGGCCGCCGATCCGCAGCTCGCCGGCGACGCGAACGGGGCTGGCGTCGATCGCCGACACGTCGCCGTGCGCGATGCGCAGCGGTTCGGTGAGGAAGCTGCCGGCGTCGATCGCCTGCTCGATCGACACGATGGCCGGCAGCGGCTCGTACTCGACGCGCACGAGCCCGGCGCCGCGGCGCGCCGCCTCGGCCGTGTCGCCGAGCACCCACGCGACCGGCTGCCGGTGATACATCACCTCGACCGGGAACAGCGGCTCGTCGCGGCGGTTCGCGCCCGAGTCGCCCTCGCCGGGAACGTCGGCGCCGGTCAGCACGTGGACGACGCCCGGTTCGGCGAGGGCCGGGGCGGCATCGATCGCCACGACGCGCGCGTGCGCGTGCGGGCTGACGACGGGCCACGCATGCAGCAGCCGGGGAAACCGGCCGGCGAGATCGTCCGTGTAGAGCGCCTCGCCGGTCACGTGGCCGCGCGCGCTCTCGTGCGGGAGGGGGCGGCCGACGCTCGTCATGACGCGCGCTCCCAGCGGTACTTGTCGACGAGGCTCTGCGACACGGCCAGGCGGTATTCACGCGAGCCGCGATGGTCGCTCATCGGGTGCAGGGCCTGCGCGATGATCGTCTGCACCCGCGCCACCGCCTCCTCGCCCCAGGGAAAGCCGGCAAGCGCCGCTTCGGCGTCGGTGAGCCGCACGGGGGTCGCCGCCACGCCGCCGAACGCGAACCGGGCGCGCCGCACGCGCCGCCCCTCGTCCAGATCGACGGCAATCGCGGCCGCCACCGTGCTGATGTCGTCGAGGCGCCGCTTCGCGATCTTGTAGAAGCGCAGATCCCGCGGCAGCGGCTTCGGGATCTCCACGCTGACGATCAGCTCGCCCGGCGCCAGGGCCGTCCGCCGGTACGACACGAAGAACGACGTCAGCGGAATCGTCCGCCGCCCCGCCGGGCCCGCGGCCACGACGCTGGCGTCGAGGGCGAGCAGCAGCGGCGCGGCGTCGCCGATCGGCGACGCGGTGGCCAGGTTGCCGCCGAGCGTCGCGCGGTTGCGGATCAGGGGCGACGCGAACAGCCCGAGCCACTCGCGCACGGCGGCGGGCGCGTCGGGCCACCGGCGCTCGAGCTCGGCGAGCGGCAGCGCGGCGCCGATCGAGACGCCGTCCGCGCCGTTCGAGAACGCCCGCAGCTCGTCGACGGCCTCCACGCTGACCAGATGCGGCCAGCGGTGATGCTGCAGGTTCGCCTCGACACCGAGGTCGGTGCCGCCCGACACGATCCGCGCGTCGGCGCGGGACGCGAGGATCGCGACGCACGCCTCGACGGTCAGCGGTCGCGAGAACGTCGCCGTCTCAACGGCGCCGAGCGCGGGCGCGGGCTGCACGAGCCGGTCGGCAAACGGCCCGCTCGGCGCAGGGCCGAGCGATGCCGCGGCGTCGCGGATCGGACGATAGCCGGTGCAGCGGCACAAATTGCCCGCCAGGGCGGACGTCTCGCAGGGGCCGGCGCGATCGGGCCGATGCTGCTCGGCAAACAGGCTGACGACGAATCCCGGCGTGCAGTAGCCGCACTGCGATCCGCCGGCCGCCGCCATCGCGGCCTGCGCCTCGCTCAGCGCGCCGCCCGCGGCGAGCGCCTCGACCGTGTAGATCTCCCGCCCGGCGGCCATCGGCAGGAACATCAGGCAACTGTTCATGACGACGTACCGGCTGCGGCCGCCGGCCGCAGGCTCGGCAGGCTCAATGATGGCGACGGCGCACGCGCCGCATTCGCCTTCGGCGCAGCCTTCCTTGGCGCCCGTCAGGCCGCGCGCCCGAATGAAATCGAGGAGCGTCGCCTGGGCGTCCGGCTCGTCCACGCGCACGGACGCGCCGTTCAGCAGGAACTCGATGGCTGCCACGTGTCTAGCATACGCCCGCCCTCTCAAGGGCACGCCGGCTCCTACTGCGCGGGCGGACGCGGCGCGGGATCCGCGTGGACGACGCGCGACGTGAACCGCCAGCCCTTCGGCGTCTTCACGAGCGCGTCCTCGTACACGCCGGTCGTCGCAATCGTCGCCGGCCGCACGCCGACGTTCAGCAGGATCAGGTAGCACGATCCGCTCGCGCCGCCGGGCGTCGCCGTGAACGCGAGATTGGAGTTCCAGTGGCGGCGGTTCGCGCCGTCGCGCTTCTCGCGCCAGTCCTTGATGAACTGCACGAGCGCGTCGTGCCCCTTGTTCGTGTTGTTGAAGACGCCGTCGGGCGTGAACGTCGCCGCCCAGGCCTCGCCGTCACCGGTGTCGATCGCCATGTTGTAGTGCGCGTAGAGCTGCTGGATCTCGACGATGTCGGCGGGCGTGAGCGGCTGCTGGGCCGCGGCTCGAGGCGCGGCGCCCAGCACCAGGGCCACGGCGGCGAACACGACGGCTGCGGTGAGGCGACGAACGGCCATCTGACACCTCCTCATTTCGGAACCTCGGGCGCGGTCCCGCTCTCCGCGGGCATGATCTGCACGTCGTAGAGCGTCTTGAAATCTCGGTCGTGAACCTTCGCCGTGATCACGTCGCCCACCTTCAGCGTGTCGAGCACGGCATCGTTGTCGACGTGGTAGGTCATGGTCATCGGCGTCATCCAGCCTTCGACGTTGTCGTTCAGGACGGTCAGCGTCCTGGACGCGGGATCGACGGCCTGGACGGCTCCGCGAAACAGATGGGCCGCGCTCTCCGGATCGGCCGGCGTGATCGTGGTGGACTCGGCCTGCGCCGGCTGAGCCACCTCGGCCTGCGATGGGCCGCAGGCAATGGACACCGAAAGGGCCAGCGCCGCGCCGGCCCACGCAGCGTATCGGCACGCCTCGCTCATGGGACCTCCTCTCGTCTCGCACCTCCTGTGTTGTTCGCTTCTCTAATGGTGCAGCCCCCACAGGTCAATGTCCACCGTCACGCTCGACAGCCACTCGTGCGACGTGGCGTACGACGTGACCGTGTTACCGAAGTCGGCCCCGCTGAACCCCGTGGGGAGATAGAGCTCGTCGAAGCGGATACGGACGAGGCCCGATCGAGCGCTCGTGCCGCCGCTCACGCGCCCGGGCGTGAACGTGATCGAGATCGGCGTGACGCTGAGCCGACAGAGCGGATCGAACCCCGAGCCCGACAGGCGCAGCAGCCCGACGCCCGGGCCGACGTCCAGCGACGGGTGCACGCGGACCTGATACGTCGGCTCGAGGCGGAACGCGAACACGCGCCCGGCATCGCCGGTCACGTCGCCGAATCGCTCGCCGCTGCTCCACTGCACGCCGTACTGCAGGTTGACGATCTGCCGGATCTCGCCGGGCTCTCGGCCGCGCAGGCACGTCGCGATCACCGATCCGCTCGGAGTCTCGCGCACGCAGAACACACGGACGGAGTCGCCGACGCCCCAGAACGGCCCGGGGCCGCTCAGCTCCTGCAGGAATCCCCACCACGCGGCGTTCGCCACGCCCGGCCACATGGCAAGGCAGATCAGGAAAGCCCAGAGACGCATTCGCATCGGACACTCCTTTCGGGAGATTCCGCCGTTACCGTTCCGCCGGCGTGAAAATGCTTTCCACCACACCGGTCGGCGCGGCGGCCGGATCGGCACGATCGATCACGCGATTGCGTGGCGGGTCGTGATCCGGACAGAACAGCAGCCGCTCGGCGGCCGCCTCGCCGATGGCGTAGCACCGCGATCCGGCGTAGTCGACCCTCTCGAACGCGTTCTGCCACAGCACGCGGTAGGGCAGGCCGTTCATCAGGACCAGGATCAGCACCACGCCGCCCGCCACCGCGACCATGCCCGTGCGCCGGCGGCGCTGCGCCACGCGCGCCAGGATCGTCACAAACACGACGGTGAGGACGTCGAGCACGATGCCGTAGACATCCTTGTCGCGCGCGTTCTCCGGGGCGAGCAGCGCGAACCGCGCGACCGGCTCGTCGCTGATCCGGCTCGTGAAGGCCAGGATCAAGCCGAGGTGCGACCACACGACCAGGCCGATCGCGACCGCGCCGGCGGCGGCGATGGCCTGCGCCTGCGCGGCGGGCTCGCCGAAGCCCACGCGCGCGGCGGCGTGCCTCGTTCGGGCGCCGGACGTGGTGAGCGCCCGATTGACGAACGGCGCGAGGCGGGCGAGGCGGACGAGGAACGCTCCGGCAGCGAAGACGACTGCCGACGCCGTGACGTAGAACGCGGGCGCGACGAGCGACCGCGCGCCGTACTCGAGGATCGTCGACAGCGGCTCGTGGCTGAACGGCGGCTGGCGCTGGAGCACGACGTTGAACGCCGCCGTGTTGGCCAGACCGATGAGGCCGACCGCGATCGGCCCGCCGACGGCCACTGCGGCCGCTCGCCGAGCGACGTCCGCGCGCCAGGACCGGGGCGCCGCCCCGACAGGACGTCCGGCCTCCATCACGCCGGCCGGCGCCTCGAGCACGGCCAGCGCGCGCTCCAGCGCGCGGGCCGTCGCATACCGATCGGCCGGCTGGCGCGCGAGCGCCTTGGCGATGATCGCGGCCAGCGCGCGCGGCACCTCGGGATTCACCGCGTCGGCCGGCGGCGGCGCGCCCACCGCGATCGCCATTGCGCGGCCGATCGCGTCCCGCTCGGGATACGGCGGCCGCCCCACCGCCATCTCGAAGAGGATCACGCCCAGGCTGTAGACGTCGGAGCGCGCGTCGATCGGATCGTTGAGCAACTGCTCGGGCGACATGTACGCCGGCGTGCCGGCCGGGCCCGCCGCGCTGCCCGGCGCGAAGAGGCCGGTCGCCGTGGCCGCCGACGTCGACCCGGGGTGCGGCGCGACCTTCGCGATCCCGAAATCGAGCACCTTCACGGATCCGTCCGGCGTGAGCTGCACGTTGCCCGGCTTCAGGTCGCGGTGAATCACGCCGTGCGCGTGCGCCGCCGCCACCGCCGAGGCGAGCTGCCCGCCGATCGCGAGCACCTCATCGATCGCGATCCGGCCGCGCGCGAGCCGCGCGGCGAGCGTCTCGCCCGTCACGTACTCCATCACGATGAACGGCTGGCCCTCGTGCTCGACGACGTCGTAGATGGCGGCGATGTGGGGATGGCTCAGGCGCGCGGCGGCGCGGGCCTCGGCCAGGACCTGCTCGCGCAGCGCGGGCAGGTCGTCGACCGCGCGCGTGAGGCGCTTGAGCGCGACCTGGCGGTCGAGGCGGGTGTCGCGCCCGAGGAACACCTCACCCATGCCGCCGGCGCCCAGGCGGGAGATCACGCGGTAGGGCCCGACGGATGTTCCAATCACCCTGACGCTCGCGCTCGGACGGCCGCCGGATTCGACGGCGGCATTCTATCAGGGGTTCACGAGCCCAATCGCGAAAACCGGTGCCGGATCGCGGTTACGACTTCCCGGCGGGGCTGGCGGGGCACAGGCCCATCGCCTCGGTGATCGCTATCACTTGCAGCTCCGGTGCATCCTCGGTGCCCGCGAGGCGCGCGGACACGTCGGCGCGCTTGCCGGAGAGGCCGCGCAGCCGCTCGGGATCCACCTGCTTCAGCGTGAACGTCCGGTCGGGCGAGTCGTTCACTCCAGGGGAGGCGGCAATCACTTTCACCCCGTGCAGCACGTAGCCGCCCCCGGCTGGCGCCACGCACCCCTCGAGATGGATCTTCCGGTCGGCGGGGGCGCCGGCCTGCGCCTGCAGGGCGACGCCGAGACCCAGCGCGATGCCGAGCGTTCCGCTGACGATGCACCATTTGTTCAACATCGATGACCCTCCTACACGCTCCTTCACCGGATCCTACGGCGATCTTTTGCTCGTTGTCGAGTATCGACGGGCGGATGCCGTACGCGATGGGCGGCCACTGCGCTATCCTACGCGCCATGTCGTCAACGACCGCGCTCGCCCAGCCGACGCCGCTCACCAGCAACCAGGTCCGGGGCTTCTGGGCGGCCTGGGGCGGCTGGGCGCTGGACGGCATGGACTCCTTTATTTATGCCCTCGTCCTCGTGCCCGCGATGACCGAGCTGCTCCCGCGCTCGGGGATCGAGGCCACGCCGGCCAACGTCAGCTTCTACGGCAGCGTGCTGTTCGCGCTTTTCCTCATCGGCTGGGGCCTCTCGATGGCGTGGGGCCCGATCGCCGACCGGTTCGGGCGCGTCCGCACGCTGATGCTCACGATCCTCTGCTACTCGATTTTCACGTTCCTGAGCGCGGTGGCCATGAACATCTGGCAGCTCGCGCTGCTGCGCCTGCTCGCCGGCGTCGGCATCGGCGGCGAGTGGGCGATGGGCGGCACGTTCGTCGCCGAGGAATGGCCCGAGGACCGGCGCAAGACCGGCGCCGGCTACATGCACACGGGCTACTACTTCGGCTTCTTCCTCGCCGCGATCGCCAACTTCACCATCGGCGCGTCGTTCGGCTGGCGCTGGATGTTCGCGCTCGGCGGCCTGCCCGCGCTGCTCATCACCTTCATCCGCTACGGCGTGCACGAGTCGAAGGCGTTCGAGCACACCGCCGCGGTCGCGCGCCCGTCGATGGGCCAGGCGTTCGCGCAGCTCTTCACGCCCCGGTACGCGCGCCGGACGATCCTGAACTCGATCTACCTGCTGATCTCGATCGTCGGCCTGTGGGCAGGCTCGGTCTACGTGCCGACGTCGGTCACGCAGCTCGCCGTGCGCGCCGGCTACGCCGCCGCCCCCGCCGCGCGCCTCGCCTCGTACGGCACGATGCTGCTGTCGGTCGGCACCATCGTCGGCTGCGTGATGCTGCCGCCGATGGCCGAGGCGATCGGCCGCCGCGCCACGCTCGCCGTGTTCTTCTTCCTGATGTTCGTCTCGGTCGCGCTGGGCTTCGGCTACATCTTCTATCTCGCCGAGGGCGCGCTCTTCTGGTTCTTCGTGAACCTCTTCGTGCTCGGCCTGGGCGGCGCGAACTTCGCGATGTACACGCTCTGGCTGCCCGAGCAGTACCCCACCTCGTGCCGCGCCAGCGCGTTCGCCTTCGCGACGTCGGTCGGCCGCTTCGCGGGCGCCGGGATCACGTTCCTCGTGGGCGCCGGCATCTCGGCGTACGGCTCGCTCGGCGTGCCGGTGGCGTGGACCGCGGTCGCCTTCGCGATCGGCATCCTGCTGCTCCCGTTCGGCGAGGAGACGACCGGGAAACCGCTCCCGAACTGAACTCCGCACCCCGAACCCCGCGCCCCGAACCTCGCTATACTGATTCCTGCCACCGCCTGCCCGAGAGGATCCGATGAAGCGTGCCGGAACCCTGGGCGTCGCCGCCATCGCCGCCGCGGTCATCGCCACCGCGCTCATCGCCGCCCTCGCCGCGCAAGGCCAGGACCAGCCGCAGCCGACCTTCCGCACCGAGGCCAACTACGTCCGCGTGGACGTGTTCCCCACGCGCGACGGCGTGGCCGTGCCCGACCTCGGCAAGGACGACTTCGAGATCCTCGACGAGGGCGTACCGCAGACGATCGATCAGTTCGAGCGCGTCCTGATTCCCGGCAACGTCCCGCAGGCGGCGCGGCGCGAGCCCTCGACCGCCGCCGAGTCGCGGCAGATGCTCGAGGACGCGCGCGCGCGCGTGCTCGCGGTGTTCTTCGACACGCCGCACGTCGACCTCAATTCGTCGCGCCGCATCGGTCAGCCGCTCGTCGATCTCCTCGAGCGCCATCTCGGCGCCGACGACATGGTCGGCCTCATGACGCCGGACATGCGCGCGACCGACGTGACGTTCGCGCGGCGGACGACCGCCGTCGAGCGCGTGCTGGCGCGCGACTGGTGGGGCGATCGCGATCGGCTCGACACGGGCGACCCGGTCGAGGAAAAGATCAAGGCGTGCTATCCCCCGGGCGCGCCCGGCACGACGGGCGCGGCGGGACAGGAACTCATCGACCGATACCGCGAGCAGAAGACGCTCGCCGCGCTCGAAGATCTCGTGCAGTTCGTCGGCGGCGTCCGCGACGAGCGCAAGGCGATTCTCGTGATTACGAGCGGCTGGCGGCTGTTCGGGCCGACCTCCGCGATCTCGGGGCCCGACAATCCGCCGCCTCCGCCGCCGATCGGAACCGATCCTCTGACGGGTCGCCTGGCGACGCGCCCGCCCTACTCGGTCACCGCGCAGGATTGCGAGTCGACCCGGATGGCGCTGACCTCGATCGACTCGCCGGAACAGTTCCGGCGCCTTCTGGCCGAGGCCAATCGCGCCAACGCCTCGTTCTATCCGGTCGATCCGCAGGGTCTCGCGGCGTTCGACTCGCCGCTCGGTCCCAATCCCCCACCGCCGCCAGCGGTCGACGCCGCGCGCCTGCGCGAGCGCAATTTCAACCTGCGTACGCTGGCCAACGACACGGACGGCCTGGCCGTCGTCGGCACCAACAATCTGTCCGCAGGCTTCGATCGCATCGTCGCGGACCTCTCGTCGTACTACCTGATCGGCTACTACGCCACGAACGTGAAGATGGACGGCCGGTTCCACAAGATCACCGTGCGCGTGAAGCGTCCCGGCGTGTCCGTCCGCGCCCGCTCCGGGTATCTCGCGCCGTCGCCCGAGGAGGTCGCCGCCGCGCTGCGCGCCGCGGCCGCGCCGGCGGCGCCCGAACCCGACGCCGCGGCGGCCGCCGTCGACGATGCGCTCGGCGTCCTGGCGCGCGCCGACGTCGACGAACCGCTGCGCGTGCACGCCGCGACCGCGCCCGGGGGCGGCGCCGCGTGGATTGTCGGCGAGGTGGGATCGAACACGGCCTGGTCTGGCGGCGCGCAACTGGATGCGATCGTCACCACGGCAGATGGCGACACGGTCGGCGCCGTGCGCGGGCGCATCGAGCCGGGCGCGCGCGCCATCGTCTTGCCATTTCAGCCGTCCGAGGCCATGGCCCCGGGTGAATATCGCGTGAGCATTCGCGCGCGGGCGCTCGCCGGCGGAGACACCGCGGGCGGCGACGCGCGCATGGACGTGGCGGCCGGGCGCGCCTCGGGCGCAATCGTGTTCCGCCGCGGGCCGTCCACCGGCAATCGCGACGCCGCGACGGCCGATTTCCGCTTCCGGAGAAACGAGCGCATCCGCGTCGAGGTTCCTGGCATGGGCGCCTCGACACCGGACGCGCGGCTCCTCGATCGCCACGGCGCGCCGCTGCCCGTGCCCGTCACGCCCGGCGCGCGCGAGGCCGACGGCACCGCGTGGGGCACGGCGGAAGTCGCGCTCGCGCCCCTCGCGCCCGGCGACTACCTGATCGAGATGGGAAGCGGCAGCGGCCGCGTGCTCACGGCGTTTCGATTGGTGAGATAGCAGCGTCGCAGCGTGATTTAACCCACCCGACCCACCCGACCCACCCGACCTCCCCACCCGACCCACCCGACCTACCCGACCTACCCGCCCTACCTGGCGACCAGATGAATCGCCGTCGCCTTCACCGCGGCGACGACCGGTGAACCCGGCGCGAGGGCCATCTCTTCCCGGGCGTTCCGCGTGATGGTCGCGACGAGCGGGAACCCGCAGTCGATCGTCACGCGCTCGACGACGCCGTCGGCGTCGATGCGGACGACCCGGCCGGACAGATGATTGCGCGCGCTGGCGGTCGCCGAGGCGGCCGCCTCGAGCACCACGTCCTCGGCGCGAATGCACGCGAACACCTCGGCCCCGGCGCGCTCGGCGCCGGTATCGGCCGCGCGCAAGAGCGCGCCGCCCACGCGCAGATCGAGCAGCCCGTCCTCCGCGCGCTCGATCCGCGCTGGCAGCACCGACTCGACACCCACCGATCGCGCCACCACGAGATCGGCCGGCCGCCGGAACACCTCGGCGACCGGCGCCACCTGCCGCACGCCGCCGTCCGCGATCACGGCCATCTGATCGCACAGGGCGATCGCGTCCGTCCGATCGTGCGTGACGAGCACGGCGGGAATCCGCAGGCGATCCACGAGTGCCCGGAGCAGGCCGCGCAGCCGGGCGCGCGTCGGCTCGTCGAGGCCGGCGAACGGTTCGTCGAGCAGCAGCAGCCGCGGTCCGGCCGCGAGCGCGCGCGCGAGGGCGACCCGCTGCGCCTGCCCGCCGGACAGCTCGCGCGGATGGCGGCCGCCGAAGCCGTCCAGTTCGACGAACGTCAGCAGCTCGTCGGCCGGCGGGCCGCCGGCCGCGCCGGCCCCGCCGTGCTTCCAGTACTCGATGTTCCCGCGCACGGTGAGGTGCGGAAAGAGCGCCGGCGTCTGCGAGACGTAGCCGACGCGGCGCGCCTGCGGCTCGACCCACAGGCCCTCGTCGAACCACGTGTCGGCGCCGAACGCGAGGCGCCCGCGATCGGGACGCGTGAGGCCCGCGATCGCGCGCACGACGGTCGTCTTGCCCGCGCCCGACGGCCCGAAGAGGGCGAGCACCGATCCGCCGGGCAGCGCCGCGCGGAAATCGGCCGCGACGACCGCTCCGCTCGCGAACCGCTTCTCGATCGCGACTACGAGCTCATCGGCCATACGGCCCACACCGATCGCTGCAGCGCATAGGTGATCGACAGGATGACGAACGACACGACGAGCAGCGCGAGCGACGTCACCCACGCGGCGTGATAGTCGAGCGCCTGCACGCTGTCGTAGATCGAGATCGCAATCGTGCGTGTCGTGCCCGGGATGTTGCCGCCCACCATCAGCACCACGCCGAACTCACCGAGCGTGTGCGCGAAGCTGAGCACCATGCCCGTGACGATGCCGCGCGCCGACAGCGGCAGCACGACGCGGCGGAACGTCGCGCCCCGCGAGACCCCGAGCGACCACGACGCTTCGAGCAGCCGCCGATCCACCGACGCGAACGCCGCGCTGAACGGCTGCACGGCGAACGGCAGGCTGTAGATCACCGACGCCACCAGCAGCCCCCAGAACGTGAACGGGAGCGCCGGCCCGCCCAGCGCGTCGACGAGGCGGCCGATCGGGCTCGCCGATCCGATCGAGACGAGGATGTAGAAGCCGAGCACCGTGGGCGGCAGCACGAGCGGCATCGCCACGACGGCCTCGACCAGGAACTTCCAGCGGCGCGTCGAGAACGCGGTCCAGTACGCGATCGGCATGCCCACGACGACGAGCACCGCCATCGTCGCCAGCGACAGGCGGAGGCTCACGCCCACGGCCGTCCAGTCCATGCGCTAGTCCTCCACCATCGACCTGTCCGCCGTAGCCTGGGCGAAGGTGGAGAAGCCGAAGCGCCGGAGGATCGCGCGGCCCGCGTCGCCCTGCAGAAAGGCGGTGAAGGCGCGCGCCGCGTCGGGATCGCCCGCCGACTTCAGGATCGTCCCGCCCTGCTCCATCCGCGGGTAGAGGTCGAGCGGCACCTCCCAGTACCGGCCGTCGCCCACGACGGTCGGCGCCATCGCGAGCGAGAGCGCGACGATGCCCGCGGCGGCCGAGCCGCTCTGCGCGAACTGCATCGTCTGCGAGACGTTCTCGCCGAGCACGAGCTTGGGCCTGACCCAATCGAGCACGCCGGCCGAGGCGAGCGCCGCTTCAGCCGCGCGGCCGTACGGCGCGTGTTCCGGGTTCGCGATCGCGACGTGCGCGACGGACGGATCGAGCAGGACGCCGAAGCCGCGGCTGACGTCGAGGGACGAGTCGTTCCGCACCCACAGCACGATGCGGCCGACCGCATAAGTAAAGGTGGACCCCGCGAGCGTCAGGCCCTCGTCGTCGAGCTGGCGCGGATAGGAGACGTCGGCGGAGAGGAACACGTCGTACGGCGCGCCGCGCTGGAGCTGCGCGTAGTACGTCCCCGAGGATCCGTACGAGACGGCCACATCCACGTCCGCGTGATCCGCCTCGAACGCCGCGACAATCTCCTCGAGCGCGAAGCGGAGGTCGGCCGCGGCGGCCACGCGGACGGTCCGCGGGGGACGGGCCGGAGCGCCGGGACCGCCGCAGCTTGCCGCGGCGATCGACACGGCCAGGGCCGCCACGACGGCCGCGAGGGGCTTCACAGGATGGCACTTCACAATTGATAGCCGGTTCAATATGATTAGAGCCGATTATGTTAGTCGATTCAAGGCACTCATGCCAGCCCCGGAGCCCCCGATGCCCCTCCTGACCGTACGGGACGCCGCCCACCGCCTCGGCGTCGGCTACTCCACGATGAAACAGTGGATCTACCAGGGCCGCGTCCGCACGACGCAGACCCCCGGCGGCCACCACCGCGTGGCCGAGAGCGAAATCGAACGCCTCGAGGCGCAGCGCGGCAAGGGCGTCGGCCGCAAGGTGAAGACGGCCGAGCACACCGTGATCGTGTCGCTCAGCGGGCGCAATCAGCTGCGCGGGTTCGTGGAAGAAGTGCGCATCGAGGGGCTGCTCGCGCAGGTGCGGCTGCGCGTCGGCGACCAGACGCTGACAGCCGTCATCACGCGCGACGCGGTGAACGAGTTGAAGCTGCGGCGGGGCGAAGAGGCGCTGGCGATCGTGAAGTCGACCGAGGTGATGATCGCGCGGTCGGCCGAGCGGCGGCCTAGCGCGACATCCAGAGCGTCGTCTTGATCGCGAAGATGTTGTCGCCCGGGGCGGAGAGGGACCCGAACAGGTCGCTCACGCCGACGTGCGACCCATCCGGGACCGAGCTCGCGCGGTTCTGCTGCCAGACCACGTACAGCGTGCTGCCGGGGCGCCACTCCCATTTGAGCACGACGTTGCTGCGGAACGACCGGACGTTGAAGTCGCGATTGCTCAGCGCGAACGCCGACGCGCCGTCGGTCACCTGATAGGAGCCGTCGGCGAGGCGCGTGATGGTCGTGCCGTCGGTTCCGTAGATCCGCAGATCCTTCGAGCGCGGCGCCAGCAGTTCGCCGAAGCCGCGGTAGCGGCCGCTGGCCGCGAACGGCTCGGCGTAGACATCGAGCGTCAGGTCCGGCTTGAACGTGTAACTCACCCTGAACTGGGACGAAATCGTCGTGCGGTCGACGAGCCCGAACACGTAGCGCTTGCCGTAGGTCTCGGCGCGTCCCCCGGTGAGCGTCGTCAGATACTGGCGGGCGATCGGCCCGCTGAAGATGCCGGCGGCGCCCTGCTCGTTCAGGTAGTCCGGCTCGATCGAGAACTGGAGGGAGGGCGAGGGGCGCGCCGAGATGCTCCCGGTCGTCTCCCAGGCGCGTTCGCCGAACTCGTTGCCCTTGACGTTGCCGTTCACGCTCCAGCGGGTCTTGGACCCGTTGCTGTTGCGCAGGGACGAGCTCAGCGTCCAGCCGAGCGGCGTCCCCATGGCCGGCCCGCCGCGCGTCGCCTGCACGTCGTTGCCGCGGAAGTAGTAGTTCCCGTTGATCGAGCTGACCCAGAAATTCTTCCAGGTGAAGCTGTTGTTGCTGCTGAGGATCTGGCGGACGCCCAGGTTGGTGTCGAAGTACCAGTAGTTGTTGAGGCCGACGGTGAACGCGTAGGCCCGGAAGATCTTTCCCGGCTGCGTTTCACGGTAGGTGAGGCGGGGCCCGCCCGTCAGATCGCCCGCGAAGTTCAGCCGGCCGAAGTCGAGCGGGTGGAATCCGGGCCACTCGATCTGGATGTTCTCGCTCCAGAGCCAGTGGCGCCCGCCCACCTTGGCGATGTTGGCGACGAACTGCGCGCCGTTCAGGTTCGTTCGCGTCGGATCGAGCCGGATCGTCGGCTGATCCACCCGCTGCAGGTAGTGCCCGCTCGAGGTCTGGACCTTCGTGATCGCGTCGGCCTCGCCGTTCAGGAACGTCAGGCCGAGGTTGCTCGTCGCCTCGTAGTTGCGGTGGCCGAACCGGATCCGCGTGTCGACGCCGGTGGTGATCGCGTTTCGCACCTGCTGGAGCGCCAGGGGATCGGTCGGCGCCAGGTCGCGATGGACGAGCGTCAGGTGCGCGCCCACCGTCGAGCCTTCGCTCCCGAACTCCTGAATCACGCGCCCGACCGCCCACGCCGTGCGCGCGGCCACCTCGACGTCCGATCGCACGCCGGCCTTCTCGACGTGCGCGAATTCCTTGTCGGTGAGCGCCGCGAGGAACCCGACCGACGTGCCATGTTTGGTGCGTCCCGTCAGCTTGGCCGCCCCGAGGATCGTGCTGACGTTCGGATAATCCACGTAGTCGCCCGAGGCCGGGCCGGTCGGCCGGGCGCCGATGCGGCGCGAATAGTAGTAGTTGCTCGTGCCCGCCTCGAGCACGCTGTTGCCTTCGATGAAGAAGGGGCGGCGCTCGGCGAAGATGGTTTCGAACACCGTCAGGTTCACTTCCGCGGGGTCCGCCTCGATCTGTCCGAAGTCGGGATTGAACGTGGTTTCGAGCGTGAGGTTCGACCCGATCCCGATCTTCATGTCGGCGCCGACGCTGCCGCTCAGGTTCTTCCCGTCGTCGAAGGGGTTGTTCAGATCGCGATTGCCGGTCCGGCGCGAGGAGCCGGACACGTACGGCAGCACTTCCAGCCGCTGCTTGGGTTCGACACCCTGGATGCCGCGCAGGTCGCCGAACAGGGACGCCCAGCCGCGCTTCGTGCGGCCGACCACGACCCAGTAGTCCTGTTCGTTCAGCGTCGGCCGCCACCGCTTGACGTTCAACCCCCAGACCCGTTCGGGTGCGTCGTTGAAGCGGAGCTGCGAGAAGGGCACCCAGAGCTCGGCGCTCCACCCGTGATCGTCGACGACGGTCTTCGCCTGCCAGACCGGGTCGAACTGCGAGTCGGTGTCGCCTTCGTTGTCGGTGGGATGGTAGTGATCCAGCCGGACGCCGGACGCCGTGACGCCGAACATGTACGCCGTCCGGCGATCGAGGTACGTGTCGAGTTCGATCTGCAGGTACTCGGCCTGATCGCCATCGTCGCGCCGGCTCATGGGCGCCTGCACGACACCGCTGGCGCTCTCCATGCGGGCGCCGATCCAGAGCGCGGTGTCGTCGTAGACGAAGCGGACTTCCATCCGATCGGTGGGCGGCGCGCCCTCGTTGGGCTCGGCCTGCGAAAAGTCCATGACCGGCGTCGCCGTCTGCCAGACCGTCTCGTCGAGGCGACCGTCGAGATGAATCGATCCGTCCGCGACGCGAACGGCCTGCGCCTGCTTGCGCGGCGGTTCAGCCGCGGGCTGTTGGGCGAAGGCGGGGGGAACCGCGCTCAGGAGGAGACAGAGGGCCAGGCCCTTGGATGATCCACGCATGAAGAGGGACGCGAGATGCTAGCACGCTGGCGCCGGAAATCCATCCGGGCCGCCCGAGGACAAACGATGACATCCACTACTCGAGCGTGGGCATGTGGAACGCGCCCGCGCCCGGATCCTCGGTCCAGCGCCGCGAGACGGCCTTCGTGCGCGTGTAGAACGCGAACCCCTCGGCGCCGTGCACGTGCAGGTCGCCGAAGAGGGACTGCTTCCACCCGCCGAACGAGTAGGCGGCCGTCGGCACCGGAATCGGCACGTTGATGCCGACCATGCCGATCTGCGCTTCCTGCTCGAAGCGCCGCGCGGCCGCGCCCGAGCGCGTGAACAGGGCCGTGCCGTTGCCGTACGGGTTGCGGTTCACGAGCGCGAGGGCTTCGTCGAGCGTCTGCGCGCGCAGCACCACGAGCACGGGACCGAAGATCTCGTCGCGGTAGATCGTCATCGCCGGCGTGACGCGATCGAAGAGCGTCGGGCCGACGAAAAAACCTCGCTCGTGCCCGGGCACCACGAGACCGCGCCCGTCGGCCAGCAGCGCCGCCCCCTCGGCCACGCCGGTCTCGACGTAGCCGAGAATCTTCCGGCGGTGCTCGGCGGTGACCACCGGCCCCATGTCCATGCCTTCGTCCAGGCTCGGGCCCACCTTCAACGCGCGCGCCCGGGCGGCGAGCTCCTCGACCAGACGATCGCCGGCATCGCCGACGGCCACGACCGCCGAGATTGCCATGCAGCGCTCCCCCGCCGAGCCGTAGGCGGCGCCGGTCAGCGCGCCGGCCGCGAAGGGGATGTCCGCGTCGGGCAGCACGACGGCATGGTTCTTCGCGCCGCCGAGCGCCTGGACGCGCTTGCCGGCGCTCGCGGCTGCCGCGTAGATGTGCCGCGCGACGGGCGTCGAGCCGACGAACGACACCGCGTCGATGCCGGGATGGTCGAGGATGGCGTCCACGGTTTCCCGATCGCCGTGCACGACGTTGAAGACGCCGTCGGGCAGGCCGGCGTCCTTCAGTAGTTCCGCCATGCGGATCGACGGCGACGGATCCTTCTCCGACGGCTTGAGGATGAACGGGTTGCCGCACGCCAGCGCGACGGGAATCATCCAGAGCGGCACCATCGCCGGAAAATTGAACGGCGTGATGCCGGCGCAGACACCCACCGGCTGATGGATGGAGTACGCGTCCACGTCGCGGCCGGCCGACTCGGAGAACGAGCCCTCGAGGAGCTGCGGCGCGCCGGTCGCGAACTCGACGACCTCGATGCCCCGCTGCACCGATCCCATCGCGTCGAGGAACACCTTGCCGTGCTCCTCGCTGATCAGGGTGGCCAGCTGCGGCTGGTTCGCCTCGAGCAGCTCGCGGAAGCGCGTGAGAACGCGGGCGCGCCGAAGGGGACTGGTGGCGCGCCAGCCGGGAAAGGCCGCGCGCGCGCTTCGCACCGCCGCGTCGACATCCTCCGCGTCCGCCATCGGGACGGTCCGGATCACCTCGCCCGTCGACGGGTTCATCACCTGGCCCCGCCGGGGGCTGTGCGCCTCGGCCGCGCGCCCGCCGATCCAGAACGGCACCGTCGGCGTCATGCGAGCATGCCGTCCACGACCGACAGCGCGCGGTCGATGATGCCGAAGCCCTCGCGGAGCTCGGCCTCGGTGATGGACAGCGGCGGGTTGGTGAAGAACGTGTTCCAGCGGACGAAGGTGTAGAGGCCGTTCGAGCGCAGCTCCCGGGCGAGCGCCTGCATCTCCGGCGAGCTGCCGTTGAACGGCGCCAGCGGCTCCATGGTCGTTCGGCTCTTCACCAGCTCGACGAGGCCGAAGAGGCCGAGGCTGCGGACGGCGCCGACCGACGGGTGGCGGCCGGAGAGATCGCGCATCAGGCCGGCCATCACCTCCCCCATCCGCCGGGCGTTCTCGATCAGGCCGTCCTGTTCGTAGACGTCGATCGTGGCGAGCGCCGCGGCGCACGCCACCGGATGGCTGTTGTAGGTGAGCCCGCCGTAGAACACGCGATCGCGGAAGTGATCGGCGATCGCGCGCCGCATCCCGACCGCGCCCAGCGGCATGTAGGCGCTCGTCAGGCCCTTCGCCATCGTGATCAGGTCCGGCACGACGTTCCAGTGATCGACGGAGAACCAGCGCCCCGTGCGCCCGAAGCCGGCCATCACTTCATCCGCGATCATCAGGATGCCGTGCCGGTCGCACAGCGCGCGGACGCCCTCGAGGTATCCGGGCGGCGGCACGAGCACGCCGTTCGTGCCCGTCACCGGCTCGAGGATGAAGCCGGCAATCGTCGCGGGGCCCTCGAGCTGGATCACTTCCTCCAGCATCGCCAGAGACGACGAGGCATCGTCCCAGCCGCGCTGGATGCCGTGATACGGGTCCAGCACGTGCACGACGCCCGGCATGCCCGGCTCGTTCGCCCAGCGCCTGGGATCGCCCGTGAGCGTCATGCTGCCGGCCGTGGCGCCGTGGTACGAGCGGTACCGCGCCAGGATCTTGTGGCGGCCGGTGTAGAAGCGGGCGAGCTTGACGGCGTTCTCGTTCGCCTCGGCGCCGCCGTTGGTGAAGAAGAAGACGTCGATGTCGCCGGGCGCGAGTTCGGCGAGCTTCGCGCCCAGGCGGGCCCGCGGCTCGGTCGCCATGAACGGGTTCGCGTAGGCGAGCGTCGACGCCTGCTCGTGCATGGCGGCGATCACGCGCTCGTCGCCGTGCCCGATGTTCACGCACATCAACTGGCTGTTGAAGTCGAGGAAGCGCCGGCCGTCCGGCGTGAAGAAGTGGCACCCCTTCGCGTGGCTGACGGGGATCGGATCCACCGCGCCCTGCGCCGACCACTCGAACAGCGTGTGCTTCTTCGTGAGCGCGACGATCTCCTCGCCCGTCATCTCCGCTACGCTTCATAGGCGGTCTGGCCGCCGACCACCGTGCGGACGATCGGGATGTCCTTGATCTTCCCCGGATCCACCGTGTGGAGGTCTTCGGCGAGCACGACGAAATCGGCCAGCTTGCCGCTTTCGATGGAGCCCTTGATGTGCTCCTCGCGCGAGGCGTAGGCGCCGTTGATCGTGTTGACGGCGATCGCTTCGTCCACGCTGATCCGCTGGTTGGCGCCCCACGTCTTGCCGTCCCAGCCGGTGCGCGTGACCATGCCCTGGATACCCATGAGCGGCGCGAAGGGCCCGGGCGAGAAGTCGGAGCCCGCCGTGGCCCGGACGCCCGCGTCGAGCAGCGAGCGATACGCCATGCAGTGCTTCATCAGCTCTTCGCCGTAGAAGACGAACTTGTCGGAGTTGTAGTAGGCGTACGTCGTGAACATCGCCGGGACGGCGCCGAGCGCCTTGATCCGGCGAATCAACTGATCGTTGACGAGCGTGCAGTGGGTGATCTTCGGCCGCACGTCGGTCCGCGGGGCCAGCTGCTGCGCGCGCTCGAGGGCCGTCAGGTACATGTCGATGGCGACGTCGCCGTTCGCGTGGCAGTTGGGCTGGATGCCGGCCCGGCACACGCGCTCCACCCAGGCGTTCAGATCGTCCTGCGTCTCGGTGACGTTGCCGTAGTACTCCTTCGGCATGTCCGGATATGGCACGCTGAGCGCCATCGTGCGCTCGGAGAACGACCCGTCCACCGTGTGCTCGGAGGTCGCGCCCAGCTTGATCCACTCGTCGCCGAACCCGGTCATGAGGCCGGTGTCGATCATCGCGTCGAGCAGGCGTCCGCTCATTTCATAGCTGACGCGATGCAACAGCTCGCCGCGCGCCCGCACGTCCTGCAGCGCGCCGAGATCCCCGCCCTCGTGATGGACGCTCGTCAAGCCGTACCGCACGAACTGCTTGGAGATGTGCGCCAGGCCGTCGCGCGCCCGCTGCTCGTTCTGCGCCGCCGTGAAGCTCGGCCGCTTGCCGACGCGGTTGAAGGCGTTGCGCGCGCGATCGGTCACCCGGCCGTTCAGCGCGCCGCTCGCATCCCTGTCGAACGTCCCGCCGGGCGGGTTCGGCGTGTCCTTCGTCACGCCGGCCATCGCGAAGGCCTTGCTGTTATAGAAGGATGTGTGTCCGCCGCGATGCCGGACGACGACGGGGAGGTCGGTGGAGACCTGGTCGAGGTCGTGGATATTGAGCGCGCGATCGTCCTTCAGCTTGGTGTCGTCGAAGAAATAACCTTCCACCCACGTGTCCGGCGGCGTCTCCCGCGCCTTCGCGCGGAGCTTGTCCACGATGCTGGCAATCGTGACGAACTCCACCTCGAAGGGATTGCCGACGAGCACCTCGTAGAGCAGCGTTTCGCCGCCCGCGTGGTTGTGGCCGTCGGTGAATCCCGGGACGACGGTCATCTGCTGCGCGTCGACGCTCCGGGTGCCGCTGCCGACGAGCCCCCGGATGTCGGCCGTGGCGCCGACCGCGACGAACCGGCCGGCCTTCACGGCGAACGCCTCCGCTCTCGGCGCGCCGGGATCGACCGTGTAGACCCTGGCGTTGAAGACCACCAGATCGGGGCTGGCGGTATCGGGCGACGCCTGCGCGGCCGGCGTGGCGCCCAGCCACGGGCTGCCCAGCGCTCCCGCGACGCCGGCCCCCGTGAGACCCATGAATGCTCTGCGGCTCTGGCGTTCGCTCATCGCTTCACCTCAACCTTCAAGGCTCGTCGCGGATCCGGCCGCGAGGGCGCGGGGCCCATGAATAGCACAGGGGCGATCGAAGAGCAAACGAACGCGGATCGGTCAGCGCGCGCGGCCGCGGACACCGGCAGCCGACAGCCAGGCGGCGGCCTCGGCGGGCGCCAGCGCGCGCACCGGCGATCCCTTGAAGTCGCGTGGATTCCGCGTGACGATCGCGTGGCACCGGGCGCTACGCGGCGCGCCTCATGGAAACCGACGACGACATCGACGTGCGGCCGCTGATGGCGCAGGTGCGCGTGCCCACGCTCGTCATCCACTGCGATCGCGACCGCGTGGTGCCGGCGAAGGCCGGGCAGTCACTGGCCGCCGCCATTCCCGGCGCGCGCTACGTCTCGCTGCCGAGCCAGAACCACCTGATGCTCGAGGAGGAGCCGGCCTGGCCGCTGTTCCTCGAAGAGCTGGGCCTCTTTCTCGGCTGGCCGACCGGCCAGCGATCAGGGCCGGGCTAGAGCATTTTTCGATTCCGTGTCGCCGACGGTCCCTGGTGCTTGGTGCCTCGTCCCTGGTTCGTTCCTCGTTCGGGGTCCCGGGTGCGCCGTCACGCGTGGCCCAGGAACGAAGGCCCCGGAACGGCCCAGGCACCAGGCACGAAGCACCGGAGCGCGACAGAGAAATAGAAAGCGCGCTAGCGCGCGGTCAGCGCGCCGCCCGCGCCAGACAATAATGTCTGATCCGCTGCTTCATGCGACACGTATGTCGATGGCCGCGTCGATGAAATGACCAAAGACTTCCCGCCTCGTTGCCCGATCGTCAACTTCCGATCACAACCGTTCGGGAAACTGGGGCCAATTCATCCTCGGCGGTCGCGCGCTCGGCATCGACGAGATGAATCCCGACGATCCTGGCGGCGCCGGCGGCGCGATCCGCACAAAGTTGTTCGCATCGTGCGCGCCGCTCGTCGATTCCTGTGTGTTTCGTGCGGTGTCTCACGTGGCCGCCGTCTTGCTGAGCGTTCACCGCAAGATGAAGCGCTCACGGATCGTGCACGCCGCCGCCGCGATGATCGTGATGTTCCTGGCAGCCGCGACGGCGGCCGCGAACGGTCGGCCTGGAGACGCGGCGCCTCTGACGAACGGCCGGCTCGTGGTACGGATCTACAACGCTCGCGATGTGAGGCTCGATGCCGCCCTCGGCGCGGCGGAGCGCATCTTCAACGCCGTCGGCATCGGCGTGACCTGGGTGCGGTGCGGGACCATCGATGCCGTGCACGCGCCAATGCAGCCGGCGTGCGAAAGCACGCCGGTCTCATCCGACGTCGCCCTGCAGGTCCTGCCGCTGCCGGCCAGGTCCCTGTCGGCCGGCACCCTCGGTGTCGCTTACCTGGATGCGGGCACCGGGACCGGCACGCTGGCCTCCGTGTTCACCGATCGCATCGGCGCGGCCGCCGCCCGGCTCGATCTCGATGCCGATACGCTGTTCGGCTGCGTGATCGCGCATGAGATCGGACATCTGCTCGGGCTCCGGCATCAGTCGGGCACGTACTTGATGCGGGCGCACTGGCGCGACGAGATGCTCCAGCGGACCGGAACGTCCGCGTTCCAGTTCTCATCACATCAGGCGCGTCAACTGCGCGACGACGTCTTCCGCCGGGTCCGCGCGCCCGTCCTCAGCGCGCCGCCCGCTTCCCGTCCTCCACGGCCTTGAACAGCGCGAAGCCCGCGCTATGGAGACCCGTGCCCGTCTTGATCTGCTCGCCGAGCTCCAGGTACGTGTCGGAATCCGGCTTGTACTCCGGCCACTCCGGCTCCCCTGCCACGTTCGGGTTGCCGGTCTTCGCGAACTGGACCCAGTAGCTCATCATCGCGTTCGAGAGCGTCTTGTCCACCGCGGCCGGCTCCTGTCCTTCCGGCGCCAGCGGCTCGGTGTAGGTGCCCGGTCCCGTCAGGTTGCCGAAGACGTAGCGGATTTCGGCGGTGTGGTGCGAGCCGAGCGCCGCGCCGCGCGTGGTCGGCGGCACCCGGGTGAAGTGGTACAGCCATCCCGGCGACGCGACGTTCGCCTGCGAGCGCGCGTGCAGGAGCACGGGGCCCGCGAAGTACATGTCGTGGATCCAGTGATCCATGCCCGCGACGACGTCGGCGTCCGTCTTGACGGCGAAGTGCGCGAGCGCCTGGTCGGCCTGCGCCGGAATCGCCTTCCGGACGAGCGCGTCGAACTTGGCGACGCTGTCGATCCCCAGGTTGCGGCTGAACAGCGCGCCTTCGTTCCCGTTCATGCCGACGATGAGCGGCACGTCGTGCTGGCGGCCGGACTGGTACATCGCGACCGGATCGTCGGGGATCACGTGCCCGTCGACGTTCGGCCCCCACGGATCGCCCTGCCGCGTGAAGGGGCTGTTCTCGACCTTGCGGTACGCGGCGAAGACGGCGTCGGCGTCCGCGGCGCGCATCCCCGCGAGCGCCGTTGCGGGATCGCTCGCGCCGAGCAGCTCCGCCACCTTCACGCCCTCGGACTCGGCCGACGGCAGGCCGCGAACCGCCTGCTTCAGATCGCGATCCCAGCCGTAGACCCAGTCGCTCTCGCTGATCGCGTGCTCGAAGAGCCCGGCCGACTGCGGCACCAGCATGGTGGACATCACCGCGCCGGCGCCGGCCGACTCGCCGAAGATCGTCACGTTGCCCGGATCGCCGCCGAAGGCCGCGACGTTGTCGTGAACCCACTGAAGCGCGGCCACGATGTCCATCAGGCCGTAGTTGCCGGAACCGTCGTACCCCGACTCGGCCGACAGCGCCGGGTGCGCCATGAATCCGAAGACGTTCAGGCGATAGTTGATCGTGATCGCGACCACGCCGCGCTCGGCCAGGTGCGTGCCGACGTACGAGGGGCCCGACCCCGTGCCGCTCGTGAAGCCGCCGCCGTGAATCCACACCATCACCGGCTCCGGCCCGACCTTGTCGCGCGCGGTCCAGAGGTTGAGGTACAGGCAATCCTCGGACGACGTGATGCCCCGGCCGCCGGCGCCCATGCAGCTCGCGCCGTAGTCGGCCGCGGCCTTCACTCCGTCCCATGAGACGACCGGCGCGGGCGCCTTCCAGCGCAGCTCGCCGACCGGCGGCGCCGCATACGGGATGCCCTCGAAGGCGATGATCGCCGGATCGTCCGCGAGGACGCCGGTCACCGAGCCGCCGGACACGGCGACTGGCGTGTCGGGCGCGAGCGCCGCGGGCGGCGCGGGTGCGGGCGCCGGCCGGCTGCACGCCGCCGCCGTGAGCGCGACGAAGAACATGAGACTCCGCCTGGTCACCATGTCGCTGCCTCCTCTGTGATCGACGTCATCGCCTTACCGATCCCACGTGAAGTAGACCTTGACCTTCGCGCCTTCGGGCGCGCGATCGCCGGGCTCGGCCAGTTGAAAACTCAGGCCTTCGCTGGGAATGTTCGCGCTGCCGAACGGCAGGTACGGGTTCAGATAGCGCGACGGATCGGCGTCGCTGAACGAGCTGACCGCCGCGAACGGCTCGCCCCGCGCCGGCGTCATCTCGCCGCGATCGTTGGGGCTCCAGAACTGCAGGCCGTTGTCGAAATCGTGGAGCGCGAACGGCGCGTCGGCGGAGTGCGCGTTGCGCAGCAGGCGGTCGTAGAGCCGGAACGACGCGACCTCCTTGTCGACGCGGATGTCGAACAGCGTGCCCATCGACTTGTATTTCTCGCTGGCCTCGCCCGGCAGCAGCTCGTTGATCAGGGTGTACCCGTACAGGAGATGCCGGCCCTGATACGTCAACTGCTCGCCCGGGGGCGCGTTGCCGCGACAGGACGCTTTGTCGGCCTCCGTCAGATCGACCGGGAAATACGCGCGCCGGCGCTCGAAGCACATCACGTGCAGGAACGACGCGTGCAGCCACGGCTGCGCGCTCTCGTCGAACGCGTAGTGCAGCCACCCATTGTCGTTCTTGAAGTACTTTGCGGGCACCGATGGCAGGCGGAACTCCTGCGGGTTGGCGTCGACCAGCAGGAGGAACCCGTTGCCCGGGCCGAACTCCGCCGGATCGTTCTGGCTCCAGAGATACTCGCCGTTGGCGTACCAGAGGAGCACGCCGGACCGGTAGCGGACGTCGAGCGCTTCCATCTTCCCCGTGTCGGTGTTCTCGAAGAACGTGAAGCCGGGCTTCGCGAGGCTGCTGTCGTAGTTATACGCGTGGGGGAAGGTCTCGTACGGATCTCGATACTCGAGCAGATAGAACTGCGGCACGGGGATGTCATGGCTGCCGCCGCTCAGCGAGAAGCCCTCGACCTTCCAGCCCTGGAAGGCCTCGGCCTCGAAGGTGTCCTTGAACTTGATGGCGTCGATCGCGACGTTGTCGATGAGCGCGCCGTCCTCGACCGAGGCCATGTCGGTGAAGTAGTGGAAGCGGATCTCGACCTTGGCGCCGCGATAGCGACCGAGATCGAACGAGGCGTGCACCCACTGCGGCGCCTCGCAGGGATCCGCCGCGGCGGCGCCGATGCGGTCCTCCGCCAGTTTTCGGGGCGCCGTGGGATCGCAGGCGGGATTGGTCTCGACGCGGCCGTCGCCGTCCAGATCGCCGCTGCGTCCGGTGAAGCCGGGGATCGTGCCGAGACCGTCGTGGCCGCGCCGTGACGGCATCACGCTGTGCGTGTCCGACGGATCCGACTTGTCGGTAGGCATCAGCCGCTGGTACGTCTCGCCGTCGGTGGAGGCCTCGACGTACAGGTAGTCCCAGTCGGCCTCGATGGCGAACCAGGTGTCGAGATCGAGCGTGACCGGCCCGTTCCCCACGCCGGTCAGGTCGAACGTGCGGGACAGGAAGTGGTTCATGTCGTTGCCCTGCCCGGTGTACGCCGCCTGCGCGCCCTCGGCCTCGCCGAGCGGTCCCATGCGCAGCTTCCGGATCTTCGGCGGCAGGATCACCATCGCGGCGTCGCACAGCCCCTCGGGATTGTGCCCGCCCGGCACGCCCGACCAGTCGTTCATCGTTTTCAGGTAGACCGACTGCACGCGGGCGCCGCCCGCGATCCGCGGCACGATCATGCAGGGGTCGAGCCATCCGAGCTGCAGGCGCGACCACGCGCTCATCTCCTGCGGCAGCGGGCTGGCCGTGCCGCTCATCACCTCCCACGACGCCGTCGAGTTGCTGGTCTGCGCGGCGTAGATGTCCGGCAGGCCCAGCGAGTGGCCGAACTCGTGGATGAACGTCGAGACGTCGGTGTACTCCGACTGCATGTTGTAGTCGTAGACCCAGAGGCCGTCCCGGAGCGGCACGCCGCCGCGGCGGTTGACGAACCCTTCGACCGTCGGCCCGTGGCCGTTGTTCTTGGTCAGCGAGAAGCGGTGCGGCCAGATCCGCCGGGCGCATTCCTGCTCCGCCGGCGTCAGCCGGTCGTACAGATCGGCGGGCGCGTTCTCGGTGAACTTCTGGTCCAGCTTGTACAGCCCCTGGCAGGACGCCTGCCCCTTGCCGGCGAACACGAGCACGAAGTGATCGATGTAGCCGTCCGGCTCGTCGTAGACGCCGTCGCCGTCGTAGTCCTGCGGATCCCAGACGTCGAACTGCGCCCAGGGAAAGTCCGGGGTCCGCGCGTACGCCGCCGCCAGCGCGTCCTCGACGAGCTGCTCGGGGGCCACGTCGTTGCGCCATTGCCCGTCGGAGTTCTGGATCGGCTTGCCGTAATACTCGGCGGGGTGAGCGACCGTCACCGGCGCGAGCACCTGGCCCGTCACGTAGTAGCGGCCCTTCGACTGCTGGTAGTAGTAGTGCGTCAGCGTGCCTTCACGCGGGGCCCTCAGATCCTCGGAGAACAGCAGGTGCTGCAGGTAGGCCTGGTTCTTCGCGTCCGCGTCCGGCTCACCCTTGAAGCGATCGAAGCCGAGATCGGAATACTGCACCGGGATGATCAGCAGCCGGTGCGGGTTCTCCGGCGTGCTGCGCACCGGATGGATCGCGTCGGTCTTGATCTGCGGGTTGCCCAGCTGGTCCAGCTGGAGCGTCCGCAGCTTCTCGATCATCGCCAGGCTCTCGGGCGACTGCGCCCGGGCGCCCACCGCTCCGGCCAGCAGGAACGCCGCCCACACCCACGCCAGACGCGCCGCCTTCGACTTGGTCATCGCCATCCTGCCGATTCCATCACCCGCGCCGCGGCGGGTCAACTGCGCAATTGACACATCTCTCCGCTTCCAGTTACGCTATCGGCTCATGTTGACCGGGCTTCGCCACCATCACGTGCACCACCATCACGGCCATCGGGCCGGCGAGCGGAGCTGCGCGTGAGCTAGGGTCGGCGATTCGACCCCCTCGGACGACACGCAGCCCCGCCCCGTGGCGGGGTTTTTTATTGTCCAGAAACGGAAGCGAGACGATGGATTTCACGAAACTCGACGGCTTGATTCCCGCGGTAATCCAGGACCACGTATCGGGCGAAGTGCTCATGGTCGGCTTCATGAACGAGCAGGCGCTCGCCGATACGACGCGCACGGGCTTCGCCACCTTCTTCAGCCGCACGCGCAACAAACTGTGGATGAAGGGCGAGACCTCCGGCAACAAGCTCGAAGTGGTCGAGGCGCTCATCGACTGCGACGAGGACACGGTGCTCCTGAAGGTGAAGCGCCTGGGCGACGGCAACGTGTGCCACACGGGCGAGCGCACGTGCTTTTATCGAAAGCTGGATCAGTAGCATGAAACTCAAACTGGGCATTCCGAAGGGCTCGCTGCAGGACGCCACCGTGGCGCTGTTCCAGCGCGCGGGCTTCAACATTTACGTAAGCTCGCGCTCCTACTTCCCGACGATCGACGACCCGGAGATCGAGTGCATGCTCATCCGCGCCCAGGAGATGGCGCGCTACGTGTCGGACGGCGTCCTCGACGCCGGCCTGACCGGCCGCGACTGGGTGATGGAGCACGAGCTCGGCGACGGCCGCACGGGCGTGCTCACCTCGATCGTCGATCTCGTCTACGCGAAGCAGAGCTTCGGCAAGGTCCGCTGGGTGCTCGCCGCGCCCGAGGACTCGCCCTTCAAGACGGCGAAGGACCTCGAGGGCAAGGTGATCGCCACCGAGCTGGTGCGCGGCACGAAGGACTACTTCAAGCGCCAGGGCGTGACCGTAAAGCGCGTCGAGTTCTCCTGGGGCGCCACCGAGGTGAAGCCGCCCAACCTCGCCGACGCCATCGTCGAGGTCACCGAGACCGGATCGTCGCTGCGCGCCAACCGCCTGCGCATCCTCGACACGGTGATGGAATCGAACACGCAGCTCATCGCCAACCACACCGCGCTCGCCGACAGCTGGAAGAAGACGAAGATCGAGAACGTGGCGCTGCTGCTCAAGGCCGCCATCGAGGCGCAGGGCCGCGTGGGCCTGATGCTCAACGTGCGCAAAGGCGATCTGCCGGCCATCCTCAGCATCCTGCCCGCGCTCCAGCGCCCGACGATCTCGAGCCTGAGCGACGAAGGCTGGGCGGCCGTGAACACGATCATCGAGGAGCGCACGGTCCGCGACCTGATCCCGAAGCTCAAGGCCGGCGGCGCCCAGGGGATCGTCGAGTATCCCTTGAACAAGATCGTTCTGTGATCACGATCATCAACGCGTCTAACCGTCGCGCTGTCCAGCGCCTGCTTGCGACCGATCGCGCCGCCGATCGCCGCTTCGAGCGCCGTGTGCACGCGATCGTCGACGCGGTCCGGGACGAGGGCGGGCCGGCGCTCGCGCGCTTCGCGCGCCGGTTCGACAACACGACCGGCGCCCTCGAGGTCTCCATGAAGGAGATCCGCCGACAGGCCGCCTCGGTGCCGCGCGACGTGCGGCGGGCCCTCGCGCGCGCGGCGGCGAACATCGCCCGCGTCGCGAAGACGCAGGTGCCAAAGACGACGCGGACGACGATCGTCCCCGGCGTCGTGATCGAACAGCGCGTCGAGCCGCTGGCGCGCGTGGGCTGCTACGTGCCGGGCGGGCGCTTCCCACTCCCCTCCTCGCTCCTCATGACGGCCATTCCCGCGCGGGTGGCCGGCGTGCCCGAGATCATCGCCGTGTGCCCGCGGCCGGAGCCGGTCGTGATGGCCGCCGCGCTCGAGGCCGGCGTGACGCGCCTCTTCCGCGTGGGCGGCGCGCACGCGATCGCCGCGCTCGCGTACGGCGCGGGCCCCGTGCCGCGCGTCGACAAGATCGTCGGCCCCGGCAACCGCTGGGTCGCCGCCGCGAAGGCGTACGTGTCGGCCGACTGCGCCATCGACTTCTTCGCCGGTCCGACCGAGATCGCCATCGTCGCCGGCTCGGGTCCCGCCGACTGGATCGCCGCGGATCTCGTCGCCCAGGCCGAGCACGATCCCGACGCGCGGTCGATCTTCATCACCTGGAGCCGCCGGCTCGCCGCGAGGGTCGCGGCCGCCACGAACGAGCGGGCGAAGGGCCGCGAGATCGTCAGCCAGTCCCTCGCGCGCCACGGCGCCATCATCGTCGTGCCGACGATGGCGGCGGCGATCGAGCTGGTCAACGGCCTGGCGCCGGAGCATCTCGTCGTGGATCGCGAGGCGCTGGCCCGCCAGCGGCTCGTCGCCGGCGCCGTGTTCGTCGGCCCCTTCACGGCGCAGGCCTCGGGCGACTACGCGACCGGATCGAACCACGTGCTGCCGACCGCCGGCGCGGCCAGATTCCGAGGCGGCCTGAGCGCCGCGGATTTCGTGCGCGTCATGGCCGTGCAGCGCGCGTCGAAGCAGGGCCTGAAGCGGCTCGCGCCGACGATCGTCACGCTGGCGCGGGCAGAGGGCCTGACCGCGCATGCGGAATCTGTGGAGATACGGATCACGCAAATGCAACCACGAAGGCACGAAGGCCCGAAGAAGACATAACTTTGCGCAAATACCAGAAGCCCGAGGAGCTGTACGACGGCCTTCGGCTGCACCAGAACGAGCACACCGGCGGCTGTTCGCCGCGGGTCATCGAGGCGCTGGCCGCGCTGCGCCCCGATCAGATCAGCGTGTATCCGCCGTACGCCGCCACCATCGGCGCGGTCGCCGCGCACTTCTCGGTCCGGCCCGACGATGTAGCGCTGGTGAACGGGCTGGATGAAGGGATCATGGCAACGGCGGTGGCCTACTTGCGCGAGCGCGCGAACGGCCTCGTGCCGGAAGCCGTCGTCTCCGAGCCGGCGTTCGAGATCTTTCAGGTCGACACGGAACTCGTGGGCGGGCGATTCGTCGGCGTCGCGCCGAGGCCCGACTTCACGTTCCCGCTGGACGAGATCCTCGCCGCCGTCACGCCGGCGACGCGCGTCGTCTTTGTGACGAACCCGAACAATCCGACGGGCGTGGCGGCGCCGCTCGACGCCATCCGAACGCTGGCGCGCCGCGTGCCGCGCGAGGTCGTGGTCTTTCTCGACGAAGCCTACGCCGACTTCTCGGGCGAATCCTTGCTGCCCGAGCTGAAGGACTTTCCGAACGTCGTCATCGGGCGGACGTTCTCGAAGGCGTACGGCCTGGCCGGCATCCGGATCGGCTGCCTCGTCGGCGCGCAGGAGGTGCTCGATCCGATCCGCCTGGCGATCCCGGTGTACAGCGTGAACGTCGCCGCGACCGTCGCCGTGCGGGCGGCGATCCAGGATCGCGCCTATGTCGCCGAGTACCTGCGGCAGGTCGAGGCGTCCAAGGCGCTCGTCTACGCGGCCTGCGACCGGAAGGGCCTCACGTACTGGAAGAGCGCGGCGAACTTCGTGCTCGTGCGCGTCGGGGATCGGGCGAAGGCGCTCGTCGCGGGCGCGGAGACGCGCGGGATCTACCTGCGCGACCGCTCGACCGAGCCCGGATGCGCGGGCTGCGTCCGCGTGGGCGCGGGCCTGGTCGCGCACACCAACCGCGCGATCGTGGTGATGGAGGAGTTGCTGTGAGACGCGGCACGATCGATCGGCGGACCACGGAGACGCAGATCGCGCTCACGATCGCGATCGACGGGCGCGGCACGTATCGCGTCCGCACGGGCATCCGGTTTCTCGATCACATGCTCGAGCTGTTCGCGCGGCACGGCGGCTTCGACCTGAAGGTCGCCGCCACGGGCGATCTCGACGTGGATCAGCATCACACGGTCGAGGACGTCGGCATCGCGCTCGGCGAGGCCGTCGGCCTGGCGCTCGGCACGCGGCGCGGCATCAACCGCGCGGGCTACTTCCTCATGCCGATGGACGAGTCGCTCGCGCTCGCGGCCATCGACCTGAGCGGCCGCCCGCACGCGGTCGTCGATCTGAAGAAGGTGAAGTCGAAGCGCGTCGGCGACCTCGAGACCGACCTCGTGCACGACTTTTTCGACGGCTTCGCCATGGGCGCGCGCGCCAACGTGCACCTGAAAGTGCTCTACGGCCGCTCGAGCCACCACCAGATCGAAGCGGTGTTCAAGGCGTTCGCGCGGGCGCTGCGCGTGGCGTGCGCGAAAGACAAGCGGCTGGCGCGCATGCTGCCCGAGCACTAAGGGACTCTTGTAGGGCTTAGGGCTTAGGGCTTAGGGCTTAGGGCTTAGGGATTCGATGAAAATTGCGCTCATTGACTATCGGGCGGGCAATCTGACGTCGGTCAAGAAGGCCTTCGCGGCCATCGGCGCGCCGGTCGACGTGCCGGCGTCGCCGGCGGACGTCGCGGCGGCCGACGCGATCGTCGTGCCCGGCGTCGGGCACTTCGACGCGACGCGGGCGATCACGGCGGACTGGGTGTCGGCGATCCGCGCGAAGGTGGACGCGGGTGCGCCGCTCCTCGGGATCTGTCTCGGCCTGCAGTGGCTCTTCGAAGGCAGCGACGAGGAGCCGGACTGCCCCGGCCTCGGCGTCCTGCGGGGGCGCTGCTATCGCCTGGCCGGCCGCGACGCGACCGCGACGGCACCCGCGATCAAAGTGCCGCACGTCGGCTGGAACGCCCTCCGGATCGTCCGCCCCGACTCGATCGTCGATGGAGTCGTCGAGGGCTCGCAGGTGTACTTCACGCACAGCTTCGTCGCACCGGTCACCGAGGCCGCCGTCGCCACCACGGAGCACGGCGAGGCGTTCGCCTCGATCGTGCAGCAGGGCCGCGTCGCCGGCGTCCAGTTCCACCCGGAGAAATCCGGCGACGTCGGGTTGCGGATACTGAAGAACTTTGTGAATGGCGTGATGGCGTGATGCGGCAGATGAACATGAAAGTGTTCTTCTTCGGGCCTTCGGGCCTTCGTGGTTGCCTTTCCGTGTCTCGATCGCAGCGTGACAGCCTGACACCATGCTGAGCAAACGCATCATCGCCTGCCTCGACGTCCGGGACGGCCAGGTCGTCAAGGGCGTCAACTTCGAGGGCCTGCGCTCGGCCGGCGATCCGGCGGAGCTCGCGCGCCGCTACAACGCGGAGGGCGTCGACGAGCTCGTCATCCTCGACATCACCGCCACGATCGAGCGGCGGCGGGCGCTCGCCGATACCATCCGCGCCGTCGCGCGCGAGCTGTTCATCCCGCTCGCCGTCGGCGGCGGCATCCGCACCGAGGCCGACGCCGCGGCCGCGGTCGAGGCCGGCGCCGACAAGGTCAGCCTGAACACGGCGGCGCTCTCGCAGCCGGATCTGATCACGACGCTGGCCCGGCGCTACGGCAGCCAGGCCGTGCTCGTCGCCATCGACGCCAAGCACGACGGCGGCCGCCTCGCCGTCTACTCGCGCAGCGGCAGCACGGCGGCCAACCGCGACGCCGTCGAGTGGGCGCGCGAGGCCGAGTCCCGCGGCGCCGGCGAGATTCTCCTGACGTCCATCGACCGGGACGGCACCAAGATCGGCTTCGACTGCGCGATGACCGCCGCCGTGTCGAAGGCCGTCTCGATCCCCGTGATCGCGTCGGGCGGCGCCGGCAAGCTCGACGACTTCGTCGACGTCTTCACCGCCGGCTGCGCCGACGCCGCCCTCGCCGCGTCGATCTTCCACTACGCCGAAACCAGCGTGCACGCGCTGAAAGTGCACCTGCAGCAGCACCAGATCCCTGTGCGATTGTGACAAGCGAATCGGATCACGAAATGCATCCACGAAGGCACGAAGGCCCGAAGAAGAATTCTTTTTTCCGGAAGAGAAGAGAATTTCTTCTTCGTGCCTTCGTGCCTTCGTGGCCGCCTTCCGTGATCACGATCGCAGCGTGATCCGAAGAACATGCTGATTCCCGCCATCGACCTCAAGGACGGCGCCGTCGTGCAGCTCGTGCAGGGCGAGCGCCTCGCCATCCGGCACGACGATGTGTTCGCGTGGGTGCGGAAGTTCGAGCGATTTCCCAAGGTCCAGGTGATCGACCTCGACGCCGCGATGGGATCGGGCGACAACCTCGCCCTCGTCCGCCGCATCGCCGGGTCGCTGACCTGCCGCGTCGGCGGCGGCATCCGCACGATCGAGCGCGCGCAGGACATCCTCGCCGCGGGCGCCACGCAGGTAATCGTCGGGTCGTCCTTATTCAAAGACGGCCGGGTGGATACCGGCTTCGCCCAGGCCCTCGCGAACGCCGTCGGCGCCGATCGGGTGATCGCCGCCGTCGACAGCAAGGGCGGCCAGGTCGTCGTCCACGGATGGAAGACCGCCGTGCCCCTCACCGCCGTCGAGGCCGTGCGGGCGCTCGAGCCGTACTGCGGCGAGTTTCTCTACACGCACGTCGACAAGGAAGGCTTGATGCAGGGCACCGATCTGCAGGCGATCCTCGACGTGCACCGCGCCACGACCCGCCGGCTGACGGCCGCCGGCGGCATCACGACGCGCGAGGAAATCGACGCGCTCGACGCCGAAGGCGTCGACGCCGTCGTCGGCATGGCCGTCTATACCGGCAAGCTCGACCTGGCCTAGCACCTGAGCCGTTTTCCCTGCCCACGGACGGGTACTTGCTAGAATGGATGTGTGCCGCCTTTCGAGCGGCCCAAGGTGATTCCTACACAGACCGGACCCCGGCGCGAACAGGCGTCCCCGCGTGTCCCGGCCGTCACGGGTCGCGCGACGACCGACGGGAAGTTCCTGCGCGCCGGAGGGCAACGCCTGCTCGTGAAGGGCGTGACCTACGGCACGTTCGCGCCGGACCTTCCGGGTGCGATGGCGCCGCAGTTCCCGCCCGCCGCCCGGGTCGTCGCCGACTTCCGCCAGATGGCGGCGCTCGGCATCAACACCGTCCGCACCTACACGCCGCCCTCGCGGGCGATGCTCGACGCCGCCGCCGAGAACGGCCTCCGCGTGATGATCGGCCTCGCGTGGCCCGAGCACGTCGCGTTCCTCGACGATCGCGGCCTGCAGCGCCGGATCCGCCGCGACATGCGGCGCGTCGTCGCCGAGTTGGGCGACCATCCCGCCGCGCTGCTGTTCGCCGTCGGCAACGAAATCCCGCCCGGCGTCGTGCGCTGGCACGGCCGCGTGCGCGTCGAGCGGTTCCTGCACGACGTCTACCGCGAGCTGAAGGCGGCGTCGCCCGACAGCCTGTTCACCTATGTGAACTTTCCGCCGACCGAGTTCCTCGACCTGCCGTTCTTCGACGTCTGCGCGTTCAACGTGTACCTGCACGAGGACACCGCGCTCGACGCCTACCTCGCGCGCCTGCAGCACGTCGCCGGGCAGAAGCCGCTGCTGCTGACGGAAGCCGGCGCCGACAGCATCCGGGAGGGCGTCGACGGCCAGGCGCGCATCACCGCGATGCACGTGCGCAAGGCCTTCGAGGCCGGCGCCGCCGGGGCGATCGCCTTCGCGTGGACCGACGAGTGGTGGCGCGGCGGCCACCCGGTCGAGGACTGGGCGTTCGGCCTGGTGACGCGCGATCGCGAGCTGAAGCCGGCGGCGGTGGCCGTGGCCGACGCGTTCGACCAGGCGCCGTTCTCCGAAGAGGCGCGCCGCGGGTGGCCGCGGGTATCGGTGGTCGTCTGCGCCTACAACGCGGCCGACACGATCGACGATTGCCTGTCGTCGCTCGAGCGCCTCACGTATCCCGACGCTGAGATCCTCCTCGTGAACGACGGCTCGCGCGATCGCACGGGCGAGTTGGCGCGCGCCCACGCCGGCGTGCGCGTGATCGACCTGCCCAACGGCGGGCTGAGCGCCGCGCGCAACGCCGGCCTCGCGGAGGCGACCGGCGAGATCGTCGCCTACACGGACGCCGATGTCCGCGTCGATCCCGACTGGCTCACCTATCTCGTCCAGCCGTTCCTCACCTCCGACGTGGTCGCCGCCGGCGGGCCGAACGTCGTGCCGCCCGACGACCCGCCGATGGCGCAGTGCATCGCGCGCGCGCCCGGCGGACCGACGCACGTCCTCATCGACGATCGCATTGCCGAGCACGTGCCGGGCTGCAACATGGCCTTCCGGCGCGACGCGCTGCTCGCCGTCGGCGGGTTCAATCCGGTCTTCCTCCGCGCCGGCGACGATGTGGACGTGTGCTGGCGGCTGCAGGCGCAGGGCTGGAAGATTGGGTTCGCCTCGTCCGCGCTGGTCTGGCATCACCACCGCACCTCGGTCCGCGCGTACTGGCGCCAGCAGGTCGGGTACGGCGAGGGCGAGACGTGGCTGATGGCCCACCACCCGGAGAAGTTCCTCGACGGCCGCATGCTGTGGCACGGGCGCATCTACAGCCCGCTGCCCTTCGTGCGCTCCCTCTGGGGCACGCGCATCAACTCCGGCGTGTGGGGCACGGCGCCGTTCCCGTCGATCTACCGCACCGACGTGCACCCGTTCGCCTACCTGCCGCACTCGATCCGGTGGCAGGTGCTGTCGCTGGTGCTGACGCTCGCCGGCGTGCTCGTGGCGGCCACGGGCGATCACGGGTGGGCGGAAGCGCTGCTGCTCGGCACCGGTCTCGTCGGGCTCGCGACGACCTTGTCGAAGAACGTCGCGTACGCGATGCGGTCCGACGTCGACTCGCTCGGCGCCGTCCTGACCGTCGCGTGTCTGCATTTCCTCCAGCCGTTCGCGCGCGTCGCCGGCCGCGTCCGCGGCGCCCTCTCGCCGCCCGTGCCCGCCGTCGGCCCGGCGCAGACGAGCGCCGGCCCGACGCCCGCGCCGCGCGAGGCCGCGCGCGCCGTCCTGCTCCTCTCGGGCGGCGTCGCCGAGGATCGCTTCTGGAGCGAAACCTGGACGTCGGCGGAGCGATCGCTCGCGCGGTTGACCGACTGGCTGCGGCGCTCGCGCGCCGTGCGCACGATCGACGTGGACGAAGGCTGGTCGCACGACCGCGACGTGAGCGTGGCGGTCGGCCGCTGGGCGTGGCTCGACGTGCGAGCCATGACCGAGGACCACGGCGGCGGCCGCACGCTGCTGCGCATCGGCACGCACGTGCGCCCGACGCTCTTCGGCGCGCTCACCGCCATCGTGCTCGGCCTGGGCCTGCTCGGCGGCGCGACGTTCGGCGTGGCGCTGCGCTGGCCCGCTGCGGGCGCGTCCACCGCCGCCCTCGCCGTCGCCGCGATCGCGGTCGCCGCGTGGCGCACCGCGCAGGTGTCGGCGATCGTCGGCCGCGCCATCGCGCGCGTCGCGGGCGATCAGGGCATGATCCGCGTCGGCTCCGGCGTCGTGCGGGCGCCGATGGTCGCCCCGTCGCTCGCGCGCACCTACGGCCTGCGCAGCGCGATGATCTTCGTGGTCGCGATCGTCGCCGTCGGCGCGGGCACGTTCATGCTGCGCGAGGCGGCGACGGCCGCCGTGATCGGCCAGCAGAAGGGCTTCGCCGGCGACAACGGCCCGGCGATCGAGGCGTGGCTCGACACGCCCGGCGGCATCGCCGTCGGCCCGGGCGGCGACGTGTACTTCGCGGACTCGAACAACCACGTCGTGCGCCGGATCGATCCGCGCAGCGGCGTCATCACGACCGTGGCCGGCAACCACGAGCTCGGCCCGGGCTTCTCCGGCGACTTCGGCCCCGCCGCCGACGCGCAGCTGGACAACCCCGACGGCGTCTCGATCGCGCCCAACGGCGATCTGATCATCGCCGACGCGCACAACGACCGCATCCGCCGGATCGATCATGACTCCGGCGACATCGACACGATCGCCGGCGACCAGGACGGCGGGTTCGGCGGCGACGGCGGGCCCGCGGTGAAGGCGCTCCTCTACACGCCGTCGGCGGCCGTCGAGGCGCCGAACGGCGACGTCTACATCGCCGACACGCTGAACTACCGCATCCGCCGGATCGACCATGAGACCGGCGACATCGACACGATCGCCGGCGACGGCACGCCCGGCAGGGACGAAGACCCGGTCGGGGACGGCGGGCCGGCGTCGGCCGCGCACCTGAACATGCCGAGCGACGTGGCCGTCGCGCCGAACGGCGACCTCTACATCGCCGACATGCACCACAACCGGATCCGCCGGATCGACGCGGCCACCGGCATCATCACGACCGTCGCCGGCGGCGGCGAATGGGGCCACTGGGGCGACGGCGGCCCGGCCACCGCGGCGGCGCTCGCGGGACCGGCGGGCCTCGCGCTCGCGCCGGCCGAGAACGGCGGCCTCACGATCTTCATCGCCGACTACTACAACGGCGTCGTGCGCGCGGTCGGCCCCAACGGGATCATCCGCGACGTGACCGGCGACGGCCGCGTCGAGTTCGGCGCGCCCACGCGCCTCGCGTTCGCGATGGCCGGCCCGCGCCGCGGCTGGCTCTACGTGACCGACTCGAGCAACAACCGCATCGTGCCGCTCAACATCCCCGAGATCGCGCCGCGGCTCGTGCCGCCGGCGTCCTTGCCGCGCAGGGCCCGCTAGCATGACGCGCTGGCTGCTCGGCTTCCTGCGGCCGTATCGGGGGCGCGTCGCGCTGCTCTCGGCGCTGATGCTGGTCCTGATCGTCCTCGGCGCGCTCGAGCCGTGGCCGCTCAAGCTCGTCATCGACAACGTGCTCTCGCCCGCGCGCGAGCCCCTGCCGGCGCCGGCCGCCGCCTGGGTCGCCGCGATCACGGGCGGCAGCCTCGTCGCGATGCTCGTCCTCTTCGTCACCGGCTACGTGCTGCTGCACCTGTCGAAAGAGCTGCTGACGGCGTGGAGCACGCAGGTGCAGGTCGGCACGGGCCAGCGGCTGGTCTACGACCTGCGCTATTGCCTCTTCGATCACCTGCAGGCGCTCGGCCTCAATCACCACGCGGCCACGAGCACGAGCGACGCGGTGTACCGCATCGACGTGGACGCCTACGCGATCGACAACCTCGTGATGGGCGGCATCTTCCCCGTCGGCGCGTCCGTCGTGACGCTCGCCGTGATGTTCGCGGTGCTGCTGAAGCTCGACGCGACCGTCGCCCTACTCTCGCTCGCGGTCGTGCCGTTCCTCTACCTGTCGCTCCGCTACTACATGTCGACGCTCGTCGATCGCGAAGAGCGCGTGAAGGAGCTGGAGTCGACGCTCATGGGGCGCGTGTTCGAGACGTTCTCGGCGATCCGCCTCGTCAAGAGCTTCGCGCGCGAGCGGCACGAGTCGTCGCGCTACTCATCGGCCGGCCGCGAGACGATGACCGCGCGGCTCGCGCTCACGTGGCAGCAGTCGCTCTTCTCGGTCCTCGTGACCGGCATCACGGTCCTCGGCACGGCGCTCGTGCTCGTGGTCGGCGGACTGCACGTGCTCGACGGCCGCATGACGATCGGCAGCCTGATCGTCGTCATCGCCTATCTCGCCGCGGTCTACGGGCCCCTGTCGGCGATCGCGCACACGTCGGGCCAGATCCAGGGCGCGGTGGCCGGCGCGCGCCGGGTGCGCGCCGCGCTCGCGCTCGCGCCCGAAGCCCCCGCGGCGGCCGCCGGACGCGACAGCGGCGTCGACGCGTCGGGCGTTCGCGGGCGCGTCGAGTTCGACCAGGTCGGCTTCGCGTACCCGGGCGGCGATCCGGTGCTCTCCGGCATCCGCTTCGCGGCCGAGCCGGGCGAGATGGTCGCGCTCGTCGGCCTCACCGGCGCCGGCAAGACGACGCTCGTGAGCCTGATTCCGCGGTTCTACGACGCGACGGCCGGCCGCGTGCTCGTGGACGGCCGCGACGTCCGCGAGTACGCGCTGCGCTCCCTGCGCGAGCAGATCGCCATCGTGCTGCAGGAGCCGGTGCTCTTCCGCGGCACGATCGCCGACAACCTGCGCTACGGCCGCCTCGACGCGACCGACGCCGAGCTCGAGGCCGCCGCGCGGGCGGCGCACGCGCACGACTTCATCGCGCGGCTGCCCCACGGCTACGCCACCGAGATCGGCGAGGGCGGCGCGGGCCTGTCGGGCGGCGAGCGCCAGCGCCTGAGCATGGCGCGCGCGCTGGTGAAGGACGCGCCGATCCTGATCCTCGACGAGCCGACGTCGTCGCTCGACTCGATCTCCGAGGAGATCGTGTTCGCGGCGCTCGGCCGCCTGCGGCAGGGCCGGACCACCCTCGTGATCGCGCACCGCCTGTCGACCGTGCGCGACGCCGACCGCATCCTCGTGCTCGACCAGGGCCGCATCGTCGCCGCCGGACGCCACGAGGCGCTGCTCGAGACGAGCGACCTCTACCGCCGGATGTGCGCGCGCCTGTCGGTCGGCAAGTCGCTGGACGAGCCGGAGACGGTGGACGAGATCCTCGGGGCCCGGTGAAGATCCTGTTCGCCGGAATCATCGCCCGGTATCCGTTCGGCGGCGTGACGTGGTGCTCCCTGATGTACCTGGCGGGGCTGCGGGCGCTCGGGCACGAGGTGTTCTACATCGAAGACACGGGCGAGTGCGTCTACGACCCCGTGGCGAACACGCGCGCGGTCGATCCGTCGTACGGGACCGCGTACATCAACGACGCGCTGGCGGCAATCGGCCTCGCGGATCGCTGGACCTTCGTCAACTACGACGAGGCCTATCACGGCCGCTCGCGCGAGGACGTCCGGCGGTTCTGCGCGGACGCCGATCTGTTCATCGACCTGTCGGGCGGCTCGTGGTTCTGGCGCGACGAGTACGTCCGCATCCCGCGCCGGATCTTCATCGACTCCGACCCGGCGTTCACCCAGCTCGCCATCGCGAAGGCCGAGCCGTGGTACGTCGAGTTCTTCCGCGGCTTCGATCGCCTGTTCACGTTCGGCGCGGACATCGGCACAAGCGGATCGCCCGTGCCGACCGGCGACTTCGCCTGGCGCCACACCTGGCAGCCGGTCACGATCGACGACTGGACGCCGGCGCGCCCGCCCGGGGATCGCTTCACGTCCGTGATGACCTGGCAGATCGAGAGCTTCGCCGACACGGGCGGCAACAAGGACCAGGAGTTCCTGAAGTTCATCGAGCTGCCGTCGCGCACGACGCAACCGTTCGAGCTGGCCGTCAACGGCCCGCAGGCGCTGCTCCGCCGCTTCGGCTGGAACCCGGTGGAGGCGATGCGGGTGTCGCGCACGCCGGCGCTCTACCGCGACTTCATCCAGGGATCGCGGGCCGAGTTCGGCGTGGCGAAGCACACGTACGTCGCGAACCACACCGGGTGGTTCAGCGACCGCACCGAGTGCTACCTCGCCGCGGGCCGCCCGGCCCTCGTGCAGGACACCGGCTGGTCGCGCCACCTGCCCGCGGGCGAGGGCCTGCTCGCGTTCTCGACCATCGACGAGGCGGCGGCCGGCATCGAGCGGATCAACGCCGACTACGACCGCCACGCCCGGCGCGCGCGCGAGATCGCCGCCGCCCACTTCGACGCGCGTGTCGTCCTGCCGGCGCTGCTCGAGGAGGCGCTGGCGTGAGGATCGCGCAGGTCTCGGCCGTCGCCTCGGCGACGCCGCCCGCGAAGTCGGGCTCGGTGCAGCTCATGACGTCGCTCCTCACCGAGGGCCTCGTCGCGGCCGGCCACGACGTCACGCTCTTCGCCACCGGCGACTCCGTCACCAGGGCCCGGCTCCACGCGACCTTCCCCCACGGCTACTGGGACGATGCGGAGATGTGGCCGTGGGAGCTGTACGAGATGCTGAACCTCGCGGCCGCCGTCGAGCGCGCGGCCGAGTTCGACATCATTCATTACCAGGCCGCGTACTACCCGATGGCGCTCGCGTTCTCGCGCCTGTCGGCCGCGCCGCTCGTCCAGACGCTGCACCACTCGCCGCGCGCGCCCGAGCTCGCGCTCTATCGCGGCTACCCCGACGCCCGGTTCATCGCGATCTCGAACGAGCAGGCCCGCCGCCTCGACGGCCTCGCCGTCGCCGGCGTCGTGCCGCACGGGATCGACACGCACGCGTTCGCGTTCCAGCCGCGTGCCGGCGACTACCTGCTGTTCCTCGGGCGCTTCACCGAGGGGAAGGGCGTGCTCCAGGCGATCGACGTCGCGGCGCGCGCGAACCTGCCGCTCGTGCTGGCGGCCGCGCCCGAGGCGTACTACCACGACGTCGTCGAGCCCCACGTCGACGGCGTGCGCGTCGTGTATGCCGGCGAAGTGGATCACGCGGAGAAGGTCCGGCTGCTCGGCGGCGCGGGAGCGCTGCTCTATCCCGTGCAGGACGCCGAGCCGTTCGGCCTCGTGATGGTCGAGGCCATGGCGTGCGGCACGCCGGTCGCCGCGCTCGACAGGGGCGCCGTGCCGGAGATCATCGACGAGGGCGTCACGGGCCGGATCTTCCACAGCGTGGACGACATGGCCGCGGGGCTGCCGGCCGTGCTCGCGCTCGATCGCCGGCGCGTCCGCGAGCGGGCCGTCGCCCGGTTCGACGTCGCCCGCATGGTGAAGGGCTACCTCACCGTCTATCAGCAGATCCAGGACCAGCACCGCGATGGACGCGCGAACCGCAGGGCCTGACGCGCGCGAGATGGCGGGACGAACCGTCCTCGCCGTCTTCGCCCATCCCGACGACGAGTCGATCGCCTGCGGCGGCACGCTCGCGCGACTCGCCGACGCCGGCGCGCGCGTCGTCCTGCTCTGCGCGTCCCGGGGCGAACAGGGCACGGGTCCGGACGCGGCGTTCGCGCCAGGCCCCGGGCTCGGGCTGCGGCGGACCGCCGAGCTGTACGCGGCGGCGGGCATCCTCGGGATCGCCGAGGTGATCGTGCGCGACCATCCCGACGGCAGCCTCCGGTGGGCCGACGCCGACGCGTTCGAGGCGGAGGTGGCCGGCGCGATCCGCGCGCACGACCCCGACGCGCTCGTCACGTTCGACGACGACGGCCTCTACTGGCATGCCGATCACGTGGGCATCCACGAGCGCACGCGCGCGGCCGTCCTGTCGCTCGGCGCCGGCGCGCCGCCGATGTTCTACGTGTCGATGAAAACCGGCGTGATGCGCGAAGTCGCCGACATCGCGGCGCGTTCCGGCTGGGTGCCGCCTCCCGACGGCGTGTGGAGCATCACGCCCGACGCGTGGGGCCTCGGGCTGAAGCCGCCGACGTTCGGCGTCGACGTGGCCGCCTGGGTGGATCGCAAGCTGGCGGCGCTCGCCTGCTACCGTTCGCAGTTCCGCCCGGACAACCCCTTCGCGCGCCTGAACGAGACGGATGCGCGGCGCCTGCTCGGCGTGGAATACTTCAGGCGCGCCCCGGTGAACGTCCGGACGTCGGACTTCGAGGAATTTGGTAATCGGGTAATCGGGTAATCGGGTAATCGGGTAATCTGGGTAATTGGGTGATTTCGTGAAGATGCGGCGCCATGCGTGACGATACGCTCGACATCCTGCGGTGCCCGTACTGCGGCGGACGTCTCGAGCTCGTCGCCTCGCTCTTCCACGAGCGCGACGGCGACGAGATCGTCCACGGCATCCTCGGCTGCCACTGCTGCATCTTCCCCGTGATCGACGGCATCCCGGTGCTCCATCTCCTGCCGGGCACGACGCGCGCGCGCGAGCTGGTCGAGGCGGGCCAGCCACGGCTCGCCCGCGGCGCGATGCTCAACCTGGACGATGCGCTCGAGACCGAGCGGTTCGAGGCGGCGGCCGCCTCGCCCGACGCGACGTACCAGAGCCTCGTCGAGGCGCTCGGACCGAACTTCGAAGGCGGCTACTTCCTCTATCGCTTTTCCGATCCCACCTACCTCGTGGCGCAGGCCGTCGTCCGCGCCGTGGCGGGGACGGTGCTGGGCGGCGGCGGTCGCGCCCTCGACGTGTGCGGCGGATCGGGCCACCTGACGCGCGCGCTCCTGGATCTCTCGGACGAGCCGCCCGTGCTCGCGGATCTCTATTTCGCGAAGGCGTGGCTGGCGCGCCGGTTCACGGCGCCCGGCGTCGAGGCCGTGTGCTGCGACGGCAACGCGCCGCTGCCCTTCGCGCGCGGCGCCTTCCGCTACGCGATGTGCGCCGACGCGTTTCAGTACATCTGGACGAAGCGGCAGTTCGTGCAGGAGTTGCTGCGCCTGGTGGACATGACCCGCCAGCGCGGCGAGAGCGAGGCCGGCGCCGTGGTGATCAACCACACGCACAACCAGCGGACGTGGAGCCCGTCGCACGGCCAGCCGCTGCCGCCCGAGGGCTACGCGGATCTGTTCGAGACGATCGTGCCGCGAATCTTCGGCGAGGCCGGGCTGTTCGCGGACGTGCTGACGGGCGGGCCGCTCGACCTCTCGCGGCGTGACGCGGCCGTCGCGCTCGACGCCGACCCCGCGCTCACCATCGTGGCCAGCCGCCATCCGCGCGTGTTCCGCCCGCACGCGCTCGAGCCGCCCGCGCCGCCGCGCGGCGTGCTGCGCGTGAGCCCGCTGTACGTGATCGAGTCGCCGAACGGCGGCGCCCTCCGGCTCCGCCTGCAGTTTCCGTCGGACGACTATGCGGACGAGTACGGCGCGAGCCGCCAGTACCTGCCCGAGGAGGTGACGCTCAGCCCCGCCGACGCCGCCGCGCTCGCCGCCGGCACGCTGACCGCGACGATCGCAGACCTGATGCGCCGGAGGGTGATCGTCGACCTGCCCGAGCGCTACTACTAGCGGACCTGAAGGTCCGCCCTGCAAGAGCAAATGCAACACGAAGACCCGAAGACCCGAAGAAGATGACTCAAGACAGACGAATGGTTTCTTCGGGCCTTCGCGCCTTCGTGGTTGCCTTTTCGTGACAAAGATCGCAGCGTGACACCGATCATCGACGACAAGCGCGAGATCTTCGGCTGGTCCATGTACGACTGGGCCAACTCGGCCTTCCAGGCCGTGGTGATCACGGCGCTGGCCGGGCCGTATCTCACCGCGCTCGCGCAATCGTCGGTCGGCGACAACGGCGTCGTGCTCTCGCTGGGGCCGCTCGGATCGGTCACCGCCAAGTCGTTCTTCCCGTACTGCATCGCGCTGTCGGTGTTCGTGCAGGTGTTCATGCTGCCGGTGCTCGGCGCGATCGCCGACTACACGCACCTGAAGAAGACGCTGATGGCCGTGTTCTGCTACGCGGGCGCGATCGCCACGGGCCTCATGTTCTTCTCGAGCGCCGGCCGGCTGCTGTTCGCCGGCGCGTGCCTGATTGCCGCGAACATCTCCTTCGGCGGCGCGGTGGTCCTCTATAACGCCTTCCTGAACGACATCGCGTCGCCGCCCCGGCGCGATTCCGTGTCGAGCCGCGGCTATGCCTACGGCTACGTCGGCGGCGGCCTCGCGCTGGCGATCGGCCTCGCGCTCGTCACCGCCTCGTCGTCGCTCGGCATCAGCCGCGACCTGGCGGTGCGCCTGTCGCTGCTCGTGGCGGGCGTCTGGTGGGGCGGCTTTTCGGTGATCACGTTCGCGCGGCTGAAGGCGCGCCAGCCCGCCGCGGTGAAGCCGGCGGGCCGGTCGTACGCCGCCATCGGGTTCGCCCGCGCGCTCGAGTCGATCGCCGAGCTCCGGCGCCTCCCGCAGACGCTGCGGTTCCTCGTCGCCTACCTCTTCTACAACGACGGCATCCAGACGGTGATCTCCGTCTCGTCGGTCTTCCTCGCGCAGGAGCTGTTCGTGTCGCGCGGCCTCGAGACCGACGAGGCGTTCCTGATGGGCCTGATCCTGATGGTGCAGTTCGTCGCGTTCGGCGGCGCGATGATCTTCGAGCGCGTGGCCGCGATGGTCGGCACGCGGCGCGCCATCGTGTCGTCGCTCGTGATCTGGACCGCAATCATCCTCTACGCCTACGGCTGGCTCGAGACGACGACGCAGGCGTGGGCCCTCGGCGCGGCCATCGCCATCGTCCTCGGCGGGTCGCAGGCCCTGTCGCGGTCGCTCTTCTCGCGGATGATTCCACGCGGGCGCGAGGCGTCCTTCTACGGCCTGTACGAGATCTCCGAGCGCGGGTCGTCGTGGATCGGTCCGTTCATCTTCGGCGCCGTGGCCGGCGCGACCGGCTCCTACCGCCGCGCGATGCTCTCGGTCATCGTGCTCTTCCTCGTGGGCCTCGCCATCCTCCTCGTGACCGACACGGACCGGGCCGCCCGCGACGCGGCCGTGTAAAATACAGAGTTTCAGACGTGAGGAGACGGTCGATGGCGCGTGTGTGGACGTGGTTCGTACTTTTGCTGCTCGTAGCCGGCGGCGCCCAGGCGCAGTCGGCGAGCGTTTCGGGAACGGTCGTGGACGAGACCGGCGGCGTCGTGCCGGGCGCCACGGTCCTGCTGGCGGGCCCGGGCGTGAATAGCTCGACCACGTCGGGCGCGGTCGGCGAGTACCGGTTTCGGGGCGTCGCGCCCGGGCACTACGAGGTGCGCGCGTCGCTGGCCGGCTTCTCCGAAGGCAGGGCCGACGTCGACGTCGCGAGCGCCGACGTCGCCGCGCCCGCGATCACCCTCGCGGTCGCGCGCGGCAACGAGGTCGTGGTCGTCAGCGCGTCCCGCCTCGAATCGTCTCTCATCAACGCGCCGGCGACCATGAGCGTGATCACCGCCGACGACATCCGGACGCTGCCGGCGCAGAACTACGGCGACCTGCTGCGCCCCGTGCCGGGCCTGAACGTGATCCAGATGTCGGCGCGCGACGTGAACATCACGAGCCGGCAGGCCACCTCCACACTCTCCAACTCGCAGCTCACGCTCGTGGACGGCCGCTCCGTCTACCTCGACTTCTTCGGCCTCGTGCTCTGGGACTTCGTGCCCGACAACCCGGCCGACATCCGGCAGATCGAAGTGATCCGCGGCCCCGCGTCGGCCGTGTGGGGCGCCAACGCCCTCACCGGCGTGGTGAACATCATCACCAAGTCGCCGCGCGAGGCGCCCGGCACCACGGTGAATTTCAGCGCGGGCCTGTTCGGCCGCAACACCGACGCCGTGGGCGGCCGGAGCGCCGGGAGCCTGTACGGCGCGAACGCGAGCACCTCGCACGTCGTGAACAACCGGTGGTCGTACCGCGTGTCGGCGGGCGACTTCCACTCGGATCCCTACGCGCGGCCCACGGGACGGATTCCGCTCATCACCGATCCGCGCGATCCGTCGTCCACGGTCGGCGGCGCCCTCTACCCCGCCGATGCCGACGGCGTCGGCGCGTTCCGGAACACCGGCACGTCGCAGCCGAAGTTCGACGTGCGCGTGGACCAGGAGATCGACGGCGGCCGGATCACCTACGCCGGCGGCGTGGCGGGCACGAGCGGCACGATCCACTCGGGCATCGGGCCGTTCAACATCGAGAGCGGCTCCTACATGGGCTACGGCCGCGTCGGCTACACGCACGGCGCCACCACGCTCGCCGCGTTCGTGAACTTCGTGGACGCGCAGGGGCCGAACCTGCTGCTCTCGGACCCCACGACGTCGAAGCCGCTCGAACTCACCTTCACGACCACGACGATCGACGTCTCGGCCGGCCACGCCGTGCCCATCGGCACGCGGCAGCTCGTGAGCGTCGGCGGCAACGCGCGCCGCAACAACTTCGACATCACGCTGGCGCCGCTCGCCGCGAATCGCAACGAGCTCGGCGCGTACGCGCAGGACGAGATCTTCGTGAACCGCTGGCGCTTCGCGCTCGGCGCCCGCGTCGACAAGTCCGGCAACCTGAGCACGCCCGTGTTCTCGCCGCGCCTGTCGGCCACGTTCAAGCCCGCGCCCGAGCACGCGATCCGCTTCTCCTATAACCGCGCGTTCCGCTCCCCCTCCACGATCAACAACTACCTCGACGTGAACATCCTGGTGCCGGCGAACCTCAGCGCCCTCGCGCCGCTCCTGCCGCCCTCGCTCCAGCCGCTCGTCGCGCAGCCGTTCCCGCTGGTCGTGAAGGGCGTCGGCAGCGAGCTCCCGATCGGGACGATGGATCAGGCGGAGCTGGACAAGGAAACGCTGACGGCGTACGAAGTGGCGTACACGGGAAACATCGGCGAGCGCACGATTGTCGGCGCGGCGTTCTACGTGAACGACCTGCACAACAGCATCAACTTCACGCAGCTGCCGCCGGCGCTCGATCCGTACACCGCCGCAAACCCGCCGCCGGGCTGGGCGCTGCCGCCGTCGATCCTCACCGTGCTCGCGGCGAGCGGCGTCTACCTGCCGCACACCGCGTTCACCTATCTCAACCTCGGGCCGCTCCGCGAGAAAGGCCTCGAGCTCTCGGTGAATCAGCGGATTCGCGACGGCATCAACGCCTACGCGAACTACTCGTGGCAGGCGAAGCCGACGATCCTCGACAATCCGGATCCGTATCCGACCGCCGAGCTGGCCCTGCCGCCGACCAACCGCTTCAACGCGGGCTTCTCCTATGACGACGCGCGAGTCCTGGGATCGGCGGCGGTCAGCTACTCCGGCCAGGCCTTCTGGAGCGACGTGCTGACGACGCCGTACTTCGGCTACAGCGACGCCTACACGCTCGTGAACGGATCGTTCGGCGTGAAGTGGGATCGCGGCCGGGTGACGACGGTCGTCAAGGTGAACAACCTGCTCGACCAGCAGATCCAGCAGCACGTCTTCGGCGATATCCTGAAGCGGTCGGGGACGTTCGAGGTCCGGCTCCAGTTCTGACGCCGCGGACGGCCGCCGCGCGGGAATTTCGGCCGGGTTCCAGGGGTTAACACGCGATGATGAAAGTGGTCATCGCCGGCGGGAGCGGGTTCCTCGGACGGCCGCTCGCTGCCGCCCTGGCCATGCGCGGCGCGGACGTCGCGGTGCTGACGCGCGGCACGAGCGTGCCCCAGGGCCGGCCCGTCACCTGGAACCCCGCGTCCCCAGCCTTGGGCGCCTGGGCGAAAGAGCTCGATGGCGCCGACGCCGTCGTGAACCTGGCGGGCGAGGTGATCGCCGAGCGCTGGACCGACGCGCGGAAAGCCGCGCTCATCGCCAGCCGTCTCGATTCCACGCGCCGCCTCGCCGACGCCATCCTCGCCGCCGAACATCCGCCAGCCGTCTTCGCGAGCGCGTCCGCCGTCGGCTATTACGGCGCGCGCGGCGACGAAGTCGTGACCGAGAGCGACCGCCGCGGCTCGGACTTCCTCGCGGATCTCTGCGCGCGATGGGAGGCGGAGGCCGCGCGCGCGTCGGCGAACACGCGCGTCGTCCACCTGCGCACGGGCCTGGCGCTCGAGCGCGGCGGCGGCGCCCTGGCGCCGATGCTGCTGCCCTTCACGCTCGGCGTCGGCGGCCCGGTGGGCTCCGGCCGCCAGTACTGGCCGTGGATCCACCGTCAGGACTGGATCGAGCTCGTGATCTGGACGCTGACCACGGCGACCGTCTCTGGCGCGGTGAACGTCACGGCGCCGCGTCCGGTGACGAGCGCCGAGTTCGCGCGAGCGCTCGGCCGCGCGATCCACCGCCCCGCGATCCTCCCGACGCCCGCCTTCGCGCTGCGCCTGCTCTTCGGCGAGATGGCCGACGTGGCGCTCCTCGCCGGCCAGCGCGCCGTCCCCGACAAGGCCGAACGGCTCGGCTTCGCCTTCCGCTACCAGACCATCGACGACAGCGTTCGCCGCGATCTTCGGACGGTAGAGCCACAGAGACACAGAGGCACGGAGGACAGCCGCGCCGCGCTCGACGCGGACCGGCCTGCGGAGCAGGCCTGCGCAAGGCCGGGAGAGGCACGGTTCAACAAGGCCGGTTCGTATTCCTGGCCTTGTTGAACCGTGCCTCTCCCGGCCTTGCGGCCGCCTCCGGCGGCCCCGCGTCGAACCTGTCTTCCGGTGTCTCTGTGGCTCTGTGCCTCCGTGGTTCTTCGATGCCTTCGTGCCTCTCTCTATGGTTTCACTTGCCAGCGGGCGCGGTTGGCCTCATGATCCACGCTCCATATGCCCATTCTTCCGGTTCTCCTGGTTCTGTTCGTCGGCAGCGGCTGCGCGGCGCTGATCTATGAAGTCGTCTGGTTCCAGATGCTCACGCTCATCGTGGGCTCCTCGGCCGTGTCGATGGGCGTCGTGCTCGCCACGTTCATGGGCGGCATGTGCCTCGGCAGCATCGGGCTCTCGCGCATCGTCTCGCCGCGGACGCATCCGCTGCGCGTCTACGCCATGCTCGAGGCGGGAATCGGCGTGTTCGGCCTGCTCATCCTCTTCGGCCTGCCGTACGCCGGCGGGCTCTACATCGCCATCGGCGGCCCCGGCGTCGTCGGCCTCACGGTGCGCGCGATCTTCTGCGCGATCTGCCTGCTGCCGCCCACGATGATGATGGGCGCGACGCTGCCCGCGGCGGCGCGCTTCGTGAAGTCGTCGCCCGAGGGCGTGTCGTGGCTCGGCTTCTTCTACGGCGGCAACACCTTCGGCGCGGTCCTCGGCACGCTGCTCGCGGGCTTCTACCTGCTGCGCGTGCACGACTCGGCCGTCGCCACGTTCGCCGCGGTCGGCCTGAACGCGGCGGTCGCGATCGCCGGCCTGACGCTCGCGACCGGCACGAAGTACGCCGGCGCCGACGAGGGCCACGGGGACAGTGTCGGGGGCGTGGCGCGCATCTCCATCCCGCGAGAGAGCCGACCCGTGCTGTTCGTGATCGCGCTGTCGGGCTTCACGGCGCTCGCCGCCGAAGTCGTCTGGACGCGCCTGCTGTCGCTGCTGCTCGGCGGCACGGTGTACACGTTCTCGCTCATCCTCGGCGCGATCCTCGTGGGCCTCGGCATCGGCAGCAGCATCGGCGCGCTCGTCGGGCGCGCCGTGAAGAGTCCGCGCGCCGCGCTCGGGTGGTGCCAGTTCCTGCTCGCCGTCGCGATCGCGTGGGCCGGCTTCACGCTCACGCGCCAGCTCCCGTTCTGGCCCGTCGATCCCGAGCTCGCCGCGGGCTCCGTGCTGTTCCAGGCCGACCTCGCGCGCTGCCTCTGGGTCGTGCTGCCGGCCGCGTGCCTCTGGGGCGCGAGCTTCCCGATCGCGCTCGCCGCCGCGGCGTCCGACGGTCAGGACCCCGGCCGCCTCGTCGGCATCGTCTACGCGTCGAACACGCTCGGCGCCATCGGCGGCGCGCTGCTCGGCTCGCTCGTGCTGATCTCGAACGTCGGCACGCAGCACACGCAGTGGATCCTCATCGGCGTCGCGATCGCCAGCGCCGTCATCGCGACCTGGCCGTCCGAGTCGTCTCCCGCGACGCAGCGCCGGTTCACCGTCCGCGCGATCGGCGCCGCGGCGATCGGCGTCCTGCTCATGACGGCCGTGGCGCCGCCGCCCGATCTGCTCGTCGCCTACGGGCGCTTCGCCGCGATGCGCCAGACCGATCACGGCGACATCATCTACGTCGGCGAGGGCATGAACTCGTCGATGGCCGTGTCGCGCCTCTCCAACGGCGTGCTGAACTACCACAACGCCGGCAAGATCCAGGCGTCGAGCGAGCCGCAGGACATGCGCCTCCAGCGCATGCTCGGCCACATGACCACGCTCATCCCGCCCACCGCCTCGCGCGTGCTCGTGATCGGCTGCGGCGCGGGCGTCACGGCCGGCGCGGTGAGCGTCGACCCGATCGTCACGTCCGAGACGATCGCCGAGATCGAGCCGCTGGTGCCGTACGTGGTGTCCACCTATTTCGCGGAGCACAACTTCAGCGTCGTCACGAACCCGAAGGTGCACGTCCACATCGACGACGCCCGGCACTTCCTGCTGACGACGAAGGACAACTTCGACGCGATCACGTCCGACCCGTTCGATCCGTGGGTGAAGGGCGCGGCAACGCTCTATACGAAGGAGTTCTTCGAACTCGCGAAGCGCCACCTGAACCCCGGCGGCGTCGTCACGGTGTTCGTGCAGCTCTACGAGAGCAACACCGAAGCCGTGAAGAGCGAGGTCGGGACGTTCTTCGACGCGTTCCCGAACGGGATGGTGTTCGCGAACACCGACAACGGCTACGGCTACGACGTGGTACTGGTGGGACAGGTCGAGCCGACGCACATCGATCTCGACGCGATGGACGCGAAGCTGGAGCGGCCCGAATACGCGACGATGAAGAAGTCGCTCTCGGAGATCGGGTTCAATTCAGCCGAGGATCTGTTCGCGACCTACCTCGCGAACGCGAAGGACCTCGCGCCCTGGCTCGAGGACGCCCAGATCAACCGCGACCGGAACCTGCGCCTGCAGTACCTCGCCGGCCTCGGCCTGAACCTCTATAAGCAGGACGAGATCTACAGAGAGATGCTGCCGTTCCGGCACTACCCCGACGGCGTGTTCAGCGGGTCCGAGGAACGGATGAACGTCGTGCGCAACGCGACGATGTGGCCCTTTCAGCCCGTCGAGTAGCTGAGGAACTGGGGAGCTGAGGAAGTTACTTCCCCAGTTCCGCAGCTCCTCAGTTTCTCACTCAGCGCGTCGAGCCAGAATTCGCATTCGTCGGCCTCTTCGAGTACCAGACCAAGTTTCGCAACGAATTCTCTTTGAGAGCGGGCGCGTCCGGCGGCCCGATGACTGGCAGCCACGCTCGTGGCGGCGCGAATGAGTTGCCGCGCAATCACGTCGACGGCTGGTCGGCGCGGAAGGGAATCCACGAACCGGATAACGTCGAATGCAAAGCGTTTCGTCCGCGCGCGGAGATCATCGGCGCCAGCCACGGAGTGGCTGCTGGCACAATGCGTGCCGTTCAGATTCGCGCGAATCCAGCGACGATCACATCACCAGGACGCAGAGTCTGCTACATGAATCGGCAGGATACGTGGCGGCCTCTGCCCTCTCATAGCGGCTCGGTCCGTCGCACTTCCCCAGCTCCCCAACTTCCTCAGCTCCCCAGCTCCCCAGGCCCAGCTCCTCAGCTTCTTATTGCGTGCGAAGCATTCCGCTGCCGTTTCTCTTCGGCACCTGGCCCACCGGGATCTTCGCGACCACGGCCATCGTCCTGGTGTCGACGACGACGGTGGCGTTCTGCCCGCGACGGCGACGTAGAGATCCTTCCCGTCGGGCGGGATGGTGAGCCACTCGGGATGTGACCCGACGATCACCGTCTTGATCAACTTGAGGTCCGGCAGCGAGTAGGCGGCGACGTAGTCGTACCACTTGCTCGTCGCCCACAGCGTCTTGCCGTCCGGCGTGATCGCCAGGCCGTGCGCGGGCGAGCCCTGGATGCCGTCGGTCACCTTCTCCGCGCCGGGGATCTCGGGCAGTTCGATGCGCTGGACTTCCTTGTGTGTCGCGAAGTCGATCACCGCGATCCCGTGAACGTTCGAGAGCTGCACGATGATGTCCTTCGTGGAGCCGTCGGGATTCTTCGTGAACACCATCGGGCGGATGCCGCTCGTCTCCTTCATGTTCCACGCCACGGTCTCTGTCGCGCGATCGATCACGCTGATCACGCTCGACGCCACCGATCCCGACACGGCGAACTTGTCGTCCGGCGTCACGTAGACGTTGTGCACCGCGCCGTCGACCGGGATGCTCTTCACGTTGGTGAGCGTCGCCACGTCGATCACGTCCACGGCGCCGGGCGGCTGCGCGATGCCGACGTACACGCGCTTGCCGTCCTTGCTCGCGTCGAGGTTGTTCGGATGGCCGCTCAGCGGAATCCGCTTCACCACCTGCAGGCTCATCGCGTCGACGACGTCCAGCGTCGACAGGGATTCATCCGTCACATAGATCTTGCTGCCGTCCGGCGCGAGCGTCACCCCGTGCGGCACCTCGATGCCGCGAATGATGCCTGCCACCGTATTGGTCGCCGGATCGATCACGTGCACGTCGTCGCCCGCGGCGTTGGTCTGGACGACGCGCGCGTGCAGCGTGGAGGAGAGCGTGGCGCCGTTCACCCAGGCGGCCAGCGTCTGCCATTCCGGATCGTCCTTCGAGGTCCAGTGCTTGCCGCCGGCGTGGAACGGATCGCCGCCGGCCGCGGCCGCGAGCGGGTGCGTGAGCAGCCGGCTCGTGCGGAGGTTGCCGGGCACCACCACGCGGCGCCACGACTCGAAGTTCTGCCGCGACTGCTCGTCGGTCCACGTCGTGGCGCCCTCGTCGAGCGGGCGGAGGCGCGGGTTGCCGGTCTCGTGGCAACTGATGCAGCGCGCGTTGCCGGGGCGCTTCGCGAGGAAGATCGGCTGGACCTTCACCCTGAAGTACTCGTAGTCGAGCTGCGCCGCGGGAGCCGCGGCTGCGGAGGGCGCGGCGGGCTGCTGGGCGAGAAGCCCGGCGGCGGCGAGAATCAGGAGCAGGATGGTCATGGCGGCGTTATTGTAGGGGCACGAGGTGGGCATGAAGCAAGCAGTGGTTTTGGCGGCGGCGATCGGCCTGTCGGCCCTCTGGGCGGGCCCGGCCGCGGGGCGGCCCGCGCCGCAGACGTGGACCGGCTACGTGAGCGACAGCCAGTGCGGCGCCGATCACGGCGGCGAAGTGGATCCCAAGGAATGCACGCTCAAGTGCGTCGCGGCCGGCGACAAGTTCGTGCTGGTGATCGACCACGGAATGACCGTGGTGCCGATCGCGAACCAGGACTTTCCCGGCCTGCGCGCGCACGCCGGGGAGGAAGCGAAGGTCACCGGCGAGATGAAGGACGGCGCGATCGCGATCTCGACCATCGATGCCCCGTAGCGGCGCCGCGCGCGCGGGCTGGCTGCTGCTGGGCGCCCTGGTCGTGGGGGCCGCCGTCGTCGCCGTGAGCCGGCGCGGGCCCGCGGCCGTCGCCGTGGACGTGGCGCCGGTGACGAAGCAGGCGCGGTTCGTCTCCACGGTCACCGCCTCGGGCCAGATCGTCGCCACGCGTTACGCCGACATCGGCTCGAGCGTGATGGGCAAGATCGTGAGCCTCCCGGTCCGCGAGGGCGACCGCGTGACGGCGGGCCAGATCCTCGCGCAGATCGACGCCGTGCAGGCGCGGAGCGACGCGGCGGGCGCGAGCGCGCAGGTCCAGGCCCTCGAAGCCGAGGCGCAGGGGGCCGCCGAGCAGGTGCGGACGGCCGACGCGGACCTCGCCGCGGCGAAGGCGCGCGCCGAGGACCTGGAGCAGCAGCTCACCCGCAAGCGCGAGCTGCGCGACGCGCAGCTCCTGCCGGCGCTCGAGTACGACACCGCCCGCCTCGCCGCCGAGTCCGCGCGGGCCCAGGTGAAGGCGGCCGAGTCCGCGCGCGAACGCATGCGGCACGCCGAGGACGCCGCGGACCGCCGCGTCGCCCAGGCCCGCGCCCAGCAGACGCGCGCCGGCGACGTCCTCGCCAAGACCTCCATCGAGTCGCCGATCGACGGCATCGTCACCCGGCTGCAGGTCCGCGAGGGCGAGATGGTCGTGGTCGGCATCCAGAACCAGCCCGGCACGACGCTGATGACGATCTCCGACCTCGGCGCCATCGACGCCGAGCTGAAGGTCGCCGAGGCCGACGTGCTGCGGCTGCAGGCCGGGCAGAAGGCGACGGTCACGCTCGAATCGCTGCGCGGCACGACGTTCGACGGCGAAGTGGTCGAGATCGGGGCGAGCGCGCTTCCCGTCGCGGGCACCGGCACCGCCGCGCGCGAGTTCAAGGTCGTGGTGCGCCTGGCCGATCCGGACGCGCGCCTGCGGCCGGGACTCAGCTGCGACGCCGAAATCGTCACCGCGGAGCGCATGGGCGCGCTGACCGTGCCGCTCCAGAGCGTCGTCCTGCGGCCCGCGGCCGGCGGCGAGCGGACCGGCGTGTTCGCGACCGGCGGCGGCCGGGCGCGGTTCGTGCCCGTGACGGCCGGCGTGATCGGCGGCCTCGACATCGAGGTCACCGGCGTCGACGAGGGCACGCCGATCGTCGCCGGTCCCTACCAGGTGCTGCGCGACCTCCAGGACGGCGCAGCCGTGGACGTCCGGTCGACGGGGCCCTGACGTGGCGGGACCGCGCGCTGTCGTGTACGCGGGAGGCCTCACCGAAGCGCTGGCCACGATCCGGGCGCGGCCGCTGCGCGCGCTGCTGGCCGGCCTGGCGATGGCCGCCGCCGTCGCCACGACCGCCGTCGTCCAGACCGCGCTCGACGCCCTCGCCCAGTCGGCCCGCGAGGCGAGCGCGCGCGCCTTCGGCAGCGACTCGTTCGTGCTGGCCAACATCGCCGCCGGCAACCTGAGCCGGCGCGAGCTCGCGATCAGGCTCGAGCGCAACCCCGACATCACGCCCGCCGACGTGCGCTTCCTCGACCGCGTCGCCGGCGGGCGCGTCCTGTACGCCGCCACGGCGCAGCGGCGGGCCGACGTGACCGCGGGCGGCCGCACGTTCGAGAACGCCACCGTGAACGGCACCCAGGCCGCGCTCGCCGACATCCGCGACGTGGGCATCGAGCGTGGGCGCTTCTTCTCGCCCGCCGAGGAGGCGAGCGGCGCGCAGGTGGCCGTCGTGGGCGCGGCGCTCGGCGACGTCCTGTTCCCGGCGGGCGATCCGCTGGGCGGGACCGTCCGGATCGGCAACCGGGCGTTCCGCGTGGTCGGGATCCAGGCGCGCCAGGGCAGCACCGGCGGCGTGTCGCTCGACCGGTACGTGTGGATGCCGCTCGACGCCTACCGGCGCATCTTCGGGGCGCCGGGAAGCCTGCAGGTGTTCGCCCGCGCGCCCGACGTGGCGCGCACGAGCGAGGCCGAGGATCGCGCGCGCGCGTCGATGCGGGCCCGCCGCCACCTGGCGCCGGGCGCCGACGACACCTTCGACCTCGTCACGCCCGAGGCGTCGCGCGACTTCGTCACCGCGATCACCGAGCGGCTCGGCGCAGCCGGGCCGCCGATCTCGCTGATGGCGCTCTTCGCCGCCCTCATCGTCGTCGCCAACACGACGCTCGTGTCCGTCACGCAGCGGACCCGCGAGATCGGCATCCGCCGGGCCCTCGGGGCGTCGCGCGCCAGCATCTTCGCCGAGACGCTCGCCGAGTCGGCCGTCGTCGCGCTGGCCGGCGGCGCGGCCGGCCTGCTGGCCGCGGCCGCCGTGCTCTCGGCCGCCTCGGGCGCCGCGGGGCTCGCGCTCGCGCTGACGTGGCGGACGGCCGCCGGCGCGCTGGCCGCCGCCGCGCTGAGCGGCATCGCGGCCGGCTGGTACCCCGCGCGCCGGGCCGTCGCGTTCGACGTCATCGCGGCGCTGAGACAGGAATGACGCCCCCGTCGCTCTGGGCGCGCACGATCGCCGAGCCGGCCGCCATGGCCTTCGAGTCGCTGCGCGCCGAGCGGGCGCGGTCGGCGCTCGCGGTCGCGGGCATCGTGATCGGCATCGTCACGGTGGTGATGACCGCCTCGATTCTGGTCAACGCGCGAAACCAGGTCGCGCTGCTCTTCCGCGACCTCGGCACCGACAACGTGTTCGCGTTCCACCTCACCGGCGATCCGTACGTGACGCCGAGCGAGGCCGAGATCGACCGGAAGCCGCTCGAGCTCGGCTTCGTGCCCGACATCGCCCGGCTCTCGACCACCGCCCGCGCCGTCGGCGCGCAGGTGATCGTGCCGACCACGTCGGGCGGCGAGGTGCTGGTGGCGCGCGCGGGGGACGCCGAGTCCGACACCGTGCTCGTCGAGGGCGCGTCGCCCTCGCTCTTCGCGATCATCGGGGCCGAGTTCGACCGCGGGCGGCCGTTCACCGATCTCGAGGATCGCGAGGGCGCGCGCGTGGCTGTGCTCGGCGCCAGCCTCGCCGAGGCGCTCTACGGGAGCGCGCAGCCGCTCGGCCGCACGCTCACGCTGAGCGGCGAGACCTACACGGTGGTGGGCGTCCTGGCGAAGCGGCGCGGCGGCTTCTTCGGCGAGAACCGGCAGGACAACGTGCTGAATCTGCCCGCGAACACCGTCCGGCGGCGCTTCGGCGTGCCCGAGCGCGTCGTCCTGTACGTCCAGGCCAAGCCGGGCCAGCGCGACGCGTGCTTCCGCGAGACCGAGGCGATCCTGCGCCGGCTCCGCGGACTGCCGCCAGGCGCCGACGACGACTTCACGCTGTCCACCGCCGAGCAGATCATCGCCACCTTCGACGGCGTGAGCGCGCGGATCGGCGTCGCCACGGTGGGCCTGGCCGCGGTGAGCCTGCTCATCGGCGCCATCGGGATCGCCAACGTCATGCTGATCAGCGTGACCGAGCGCACGCGCGAGATCGGGCTCCGGCTGGCCCTCGGGGCGCGGCGCCGCGAGGTCCTGGTGCAGTTCCTGATCGAAGCCGCGGTGCTCTCGGGCGTCGGCGGGGCGGCGGGCGTCGCCGCCGCGGTCGGCCTCGGCCTGCTCCTGAAGCTCGTCCTGACGGGCTATTCGGCCGTCGCGCCCTTCTGGGCGATCGCCACCGGTCTCGCCGCCTCGATCGGGGTGGGCATCGCGGCCGGGTATTGGCCCGCCCAGCGCGCGTCCCGGCTCGATCCGGTGGACGCGCTGCGCCACGAATAGCGCGTCACGCGCCGGATCGGGCGACCGGGGCGACGAGCTCGTACAATCGCAGCCGTGCGGTGTGGTCGTAGATGTGTGACGTGACGATCAGCTCGTCGGCCTGCGTGCGGTCGATGAATTCCTGCATCTCTCCGGCGACGGTCTTCGCCGATCCCACGAACGACACGCGCGGCGGCTGTGTCGGATCCGTCCGCTCGGACGGGTCGCGCTCCCATTCCTTCGACGGCGGCGGCAGCTGAATCGGCCGGCCCTGGCGCAGGCTCGCGAACGCCTGCCGGCCTGACGAGGCGAGGAAGCGCGCCTCGTCGTCCGTGTCGGCGGCCACCACGTTCGCGCCCAGCATCACGTACGGCGCCTGCAGGTGCTCCGACGGCTTGAAGTTCTCGCGGTAGACGGCCATCGCCTCGAACAGCATCGCCGGCGCGAAGTGCGAGGCGAACGCGTACGGCAGGCCGAGCGCGGCCGCGACCTGCGCGCCGAACGTGCTCGATCCCAGGATCCAGATCGGCACCTTCAGCCCGGCGCCCGGCACGGCGCGCACGGCCTGTCCGGGCCGCGGCTCGGCGAGCAGCGCCATCACCTCGAGCACGTCGCGCGGAAACTCGTCGGGGTTGCTCTGGAGCGTGCGGCGCAGCGCCATCATCGCCGCCTGGTCGGTGCCCGGCGCGCGCCCGAGGCCGAGATCCACGCGGCCGGGAAACAGCGACTCGAGCGTGCCGAACTGCTCGGCCACCTGCAGCGGCGCGTGGTTGGGGAGCATGATGCCGCCGGCGCCGACGCGGATCGTCGACGTGCCGCTGCCCAGATGGCCGATCAGCACCGAGGTGGCCGCGCTCGCGATGCCGGGCATGTTGTGGTGCTCCGCCACCCAGAAGCGCCGGTAGCCCCACCGCTCGGCGTGCTGCGCGAGATCGAGCGAGTTCCGGAACGCGTCGGCGGCGGTGCCGCCCTGGACGATCGGCGCGAGGTCGAGGACGGAGAGCGGAATCAATAGGCGCTCAGCTTTCTCAGCGCCGCCGTAATCGTGTCGGCGTTCGGCAGGTTCGCCGCCTCGAGCACGTGCGAGAACGGCGCGTAGGTGTCGGGATAGGTCAGGCGCATCACCGGCGCGTCCAGCCGGTCGAACCGCTCCTCCATCAGCACGGCCGAGATCTCCGCGCCGATGCCGAGCGTCTTCACGTCCTCGTGCACGATGAGGGCGCGGCTGGTCTTCTCCACGCTCCTGAAGATCGCGGCCTTGTCGAACGGCATCAGCGACCTCAGGTCGATCACCTCCACCTCGACGCCCTCCGTCGCGAGCCGGTCCGCCGCCTCGAGCGACGGCGCGACCATCGCGCCGTAGGTGACGAGCGTCGCGTCCGATCCCTCGCGGCGGATCGCGGCCTCGCCGATCGGGACGATCGTGTCCGCGTCGCCCACCGGGCCCTTCGCGCGCCGGTAGAGGTACTTGTGCTCCATGTAGATGACCGGGTTGTCGTCGCGGATCGCGGCCTTGAGCAGGCCCTTCGCGTCCCAGGGCGTCGACGGCGCGACGACTTTCAGGCCAGGCCGGTGCACGAACCACGCCTCGGGGTTCTGCGAGTGGTAGAGCCCGCCGCCGACGTTGCCGCCGCTCGGCGCCCGCACGACGATCGGCACGCTGATGCGGCCGCCGTTGCGGAAGCGCAGCGTCGCCGCCTGATTCACGATCTGGTCGAACGCGCAGGAGATGAAATCCGCGAACTGCATCTCGGCGACCGGCCGGTAGCCGCGCATCGCCGCGCCGATGCTGATGCCGACGATCGCGCTCTCCGAGATCGGCGTGTCGATCACCCGGTCCTCGCCGAACTCGTCCATCAGCCCCTGCGTGACGCCGAACGCCCCGCCGTACGCGCCCACATCCTCGCCGAGGACGAACACCCGTTCGTCGCGACGCATCTCTTCCTGCATCGCCTCGCGGATCGCTTCGAGGTAGGTCAGTTCTGTCGCTCATGCTGATCACTCTGCGATTCTGATCACGAAAAGGCAACTCAAAGACCCGAAGACTCGAAGAAGAGAAGCTTGAAGTTCTTCCTTCGGGCCTTCGGGCCTTCGTGTTGCATTTGTTTTTACGCATAGAGATCCGTGACCGCTTCGCTCGGATCGGGATCCGGGGCGTTCGTCGCGTACTCGACGGCGTCGTCGATCGTGCGGACGACGCGGGCGGCGATGTCCTTCTCGTGCTCGTCGGTGAGCACGTCGAGGCCCTTCAGGTATGTCGTGAAGGTCGGGATCGGATCCCGGCTCTTCCACATCGCCAGCTCTTCCTTCGTCCGGTAGAAGGCCTTGTCGTGCTCCGAATGGCCGTGCCAGCGGTACGTCTTGCACTCGATGAGCATCGGCCCGCCGCCCGATCGCGCCCGCGCGAGCGCGCCCTGCGTGGCCTGATACACCGCGAGCACGTCGTTGCCGTTGATCGCCACGCCGTCGAACCCGTAGCTCTCCGCCCGCACCGCCACATCGTCGATCGCCATGCTCTTCTCGAGCGGCACGGAGTACGCGTACTGGTTGTTCTCGCAGATGAAGATCACGGGCAGGTGCTGCACGCCCGCGAAGTTGAGCGCTTCGTGGAAATCGCCGGTGTTGCTCGCGCCCTCGCCGAAGTACGCGATGACGACGTGATCCGTCCGCTCGAGCTTGTAGGTGAGCGCGATGCCGGCGGCCACGGGCAGGTTCGCCCCGAGCATGCTCGTGTTGCCGAAGATGCCGAGGTCGGGCACGCCGCTGTGCAGCGCCGAGTCGCGGCCCTTCGAGAGGCCGGTCGTCTTCGCGAACATCTGCGACATCATCACGCGCGGCTCGACGCCCTTCATCAGAAATGTCCCGAGGTCCCGGTGCAGCGGGCAGATGTAGTCCTCGGGCCGCAGCCCGTAACAGGTGCCGACGACGATCGCTTCCTGGCCGATGCCGGTGTAGACGCCGCTGCGGACCTTGCCCTGCTTGACGAGAATGCTCAGCCGCTCGTCGAATGCGCGGATCAGCTTCAGCCAGTAGAACATCTCGAGCAGCTGTTCCGGCGCGAGCTTGAACTTTGTTCGCTTGATGGGAGGCATGGGGCGATCTTACATTTGGTAATTGGGTAATTTGGTAATTTGGTAATTGTGGATCTGAACAATCACCAAATTACCAGATTACTCAATTACCCAATCCACCTGGCGTCCTCGTCCTCGCCAGCTGACCCACCATGTGCAGCGCGAGGCGCGGCGCGCGGGTCAGCAGGCGCCGCCGTAGCGCGCCGTAGCCCGACGTGCGCCCCACGACGTAGTCGACGAGCAGCCCGGCCGGCGCGCCGGGGCGGCCGGCCGCGCGGATCAGCGCCCCGATCCGCCGGCGGTCGCGGAAGAGAAACTGCTGGATCAGCACCGAGTCGCGCAGCTCGGCGCCGATCTCCCGATCGCACGCGCGCTGATAGCGGCGGGCCACGGTCCCCATCCGCATCGGCGGCGTCGTCGCGATCGTCCGGGCCGCCAGCTCGCCGGACACCATCGCGTAGTAGATGCCCTCGGCCGTGAACGCGTTCACGAACCCGCCGGCGTCGCCCGCGAGCAGCACCCGCCCGCGCCCCAGCCGCGGCAGCGGCCCGCCCACCGGAATCAGGAACGGCGTGAAGTGCTCACGCGCCGACTCGCCCTCGACGATGGCGCGGGAGCGGAGGTGATCGACGAATCGCCGCTGCAGATCGTACGGCGCCTCGGACCGCGACCGGCGGAAGTCGCCGAGCACGGACCCGATCCCGATGTTGACATGATCCCGCTTGGGGAAGACATACGCGTAACCCTCGGGCACGTACCCGTACGCGACCCACAGCATCGAGGGATCGACGTCGCGCAGGCGGGTGCGCGGGGTCTCCTCCATCATGTCGATCGCGACGGCCGATGCCTTCCAGCCCGTGTTCAGGCCCAGGCGGCGCGCGACGACGCTGTGGACGCCGTCGGCGGCGACGATGAGCGGCGCGTCGAACGCGCGGCCGTCGCGCGAGGTGAGCCGCACGCCGCCGGCGGTCTCTTCCGCCGAGACGACGTCCACGCCCGTCACGAGCTCGGCGCCGGCCTCGACGGCCAGGTCCACCAGCAGCGCGTCGAACTCCACGCGCCGGATCATCAGCGCCACCGGCCCGCCCGCGTCGATCGTCGTCTCGTCGCCGTCGGGCCCCTCGAGATGGATCCGCGACACGGTGTGGGTGGCGATGCGCGGAAGAGCGCGCTCGAGATACGGGAAACGCGCGAGCGCGCGGAGACTGATCCCGCCGCCGCACGGCTTGTTCCGGGGAAAGGAAGATCGATCCAGGAGCCGCACCGGCACGCCGGCCAGCGCCAGCGCCCGCGCCGCCGTCGCCCCCGCGGGCCCGGCGCCCACCACTGTCACGCGTTCAGTCATGATCCAAAATGCAACACGAAGGCCCGAAGACCCGAAGAAAGATCTCTAGAGAATGGTCTTCGTCGTGTTCGTCTTCGGGCCTTCGGGCCTTCGTGGTTGCATTTCCGTGATCGGAGATGCAGCGCGATCGCGTGATCTAGTGCCCGACACTGATGAGGTTCGCCAGGATCAGGTACGCGCCGTCGGTGCCGGCGGTCACCTGGCGCCACAGGCCGAGGCCGGTGTAGATCCAGTGGCCCTTGCCCGTACGTCGTCTCGACAAGCGCGCCGCGCTTGACGCCGGGGTTGAAGGGAAACGGATCGGCCATCTCGATCAGGTCGCGGTACCGCGGATCGCGATCGCCCAGGTAGTACGTCCCGCGCTCCTGCACCCAGTGGTCCCACACGGCCGACGTGAGCCGGTTCGGCGTGGTGAACACCGGATCGTTCGGCTCGAGCACCGTCACCGGCGCGAACTCGTCGGTCACGCGATCGCTGCTCGTCTTGGCCGGGTAGGGCCCGAACTGCGCGTCGTTGAACTCGGTGCGGTTGTACTGCACGAGGAGCGTGCCGCCGTCGTTCACCCACGCCAGCAGCCGTCCGTTGTTCACGCGCACCGGATCCCGCTCGTAGGCGCGCACGCCCATCACGATCGTGTTGAACTTCGACAGGTCGCCCCACGCGAGGTCGTCGTCTCCGATCATCGTCACGGTGACGCCGAGCTGCGCGAGCGCCTCGGGCACCTCGTCGCCGACCCCGGGCACGTAGCCGAGGCTCAGGCTCGGCGCGACCTTCACGTCGAGCACCTTCACGGTGACGTCGGCCGGGTAATAGATGTGCGCGCGCCGGATGTGCTCGTACTCGATCACCTGGAAGCCGCGGTCGAACGTCTCATCGCCTGACGAGACGATGGCGTGGATGGCGTAGCTGCCGGCGCCGGCGTTCGCCGCCGTCTTCACCTGGAAGCGCGCGGTGATCTGCTCGTCGGCCGTCGTGAAGTCGACGGGCTGCTCGGCCGGCGTCGACGTCCAGCCCTCGGGCAGCCGCAGCCGCGCCACGCCATGCGCGGCGCCGGGCGCGTCGTTCACCACCGTCACGCGCACCTCGCGCGAGCCGCCGGAGGCGACCGTGGCCGTCGGGAAGATCGCGAAGTCGGGCGACACGCGCACCGAGAACGCGGGGACCACGAGAATGTTGGAGCGCTTCTCGCCGCTGAAGATGTTGCCGCGGTAGCGATACTCGATCGGCTGCGTGGCCACGATGTCCTCGCCCGCCACCGTCATCGCGACCGTCGCCGTGAACGGCGTCGGCCGCATCGGCAGGCCGAACGGCGCGTCGGCGTCGAACGTGTAGCGGCCGGCCTCGCCGTCGCGGTGCCAGTACGGCTCGCTGGGCCGCGCGTCGCTCGGCACCGTCGCCGTGACCTGGCACTGCGCGACCTCGTTCTGGTCGAGCGTGGAGATCTCGGCCGGCGGCGCGCCGCCGCCGCCGCGCCCGCCCCGGCCGCCGAAGCCGCCGCGCCCGCCCGTGGCGGCGGCCAGATGGCACGCCGAGGCCACGCGCAGGCCGCCGAACGAGATGCCGTCGACGGTGATCGGATCCTGGCCGCGGTTCGCCACGAGCACGTCCGCCCGCAGCGGCTGCCCCGGGATCACCACGCCGTCCTCGGCGAGCGTCTCGATGCGGACGTCGGCCGCCATCAGGATCGCCTTCTGGAACTCTTCTTCCTTCTGCGCGAGGCGGGCGTCGATGTCGAACCGTCCGGCCGGATCGGCGACGACCACGTCCAGCTCGTTGCGCAGCTCGCGGACGCTCCGCAGGCCCGCCGCGAGCGGCGACAGCGTGTCTTCATCGTGCCCGTCGTCGAAGGAGCGCTGCGCCTGCTGGACGAAGATCCCGATCTCGCGCAGCCCGCGCGTGAGCGCCGGCACCGGCTGGGGGCCCGCGAAGCGCGCGAGGCCGACGAGCGAGGTGTCGATGCCGTCGAAGAGCGACGTCTCCGCCTTGCCCATTTCACCGGGGATCGTGGACTCCACGAGCTGATAGGCCGTGGCCGCGGGGCCGGGCATCGCGAGCAGCACGGCCTGCCCCTGGCACTTGTGCATGCTGCGCGCCTCGATCCCGATCTCGTAGCAGGTCTTGCCGAGCAGTTGATCGTAGGTGTCGAGGTCGAGGCGCATCGTGGGCGCGCTGTCGACGCCGCGCCCGGTGCCGGCGAAGCCGAGCTGGATGTAGAACTTCGCCGGCTGCCACGGCAGCAGGCCGGCGGCGATCTGATCGGGATACTTCGTCGGGTCGCCGGCGATCTTCCACGCCTCGCGCGCGAGGATGGACGAGGCCTGGTGGTGCTGGCCGCCGCCGCCGCCCGTCGGGCTCAGCGCGAACATCACGTCGGGACGGACGAGGCGGATCAGGTGGACGTAGTCCTCGATGATCGCGTCGCGGCCCCATTTCTCGAACGTCTCGTCGGTGCTGAACGAGTAGCCGAAATCGACGGCGCGCGTGAAGTACTGCTCGGTGCCGTCGAAGCGATGGAGCGCCTCCAGCTCCTGCGTGCGCAGGACGCCGAGCGCCTCGAACAGCTCCGGACCGATCTCGTTCTGCCCGCCGTTGCCGCGCGTGGCCGTGGCGAGCGCCGTGCGGTAGCCCTCGAGCCGGTTCAACTTCACCAGCAGGCCGTTGTTCTCGTCGTCGGGATGGGCCGTTGCCTGCATGGCGATGCCGGTGTTCCCCAGGTGGCGAAGGGCGAGGCCGAGGCCGACATGGCCCTGTTCGTCGTCCAGGGGATTGGCGCGCATCTGGCCGTCGAGGGCGATCGAGCCGGCGGCCGCGGCGAAGACCAAGGCCAGACAGGCGATTCGGGTCCGCATGGAGCTATCAAACCATAATTTGGGTGCTTGGGTGCTTGGGTGCTTAGGTGCTTGGGTGCTTGGCTGAGTAGCGGTGGACCATGTCCAGTTGTTCCATGCGGCCGAAGTCCTCGTCGAGGGACCAGACGAGGGCGCCGAGCTCGCGGGCCAGGCCGGCAATCAGCAGATCCGTCAGGGAGAAGCGGTGGCCGGCGTCGGCGGCCGAGTCCACCCAGCCTTCCATGAGGGCCCACGTGTCCTCGGAGGGGTGGACGACCGGTAGAGCGGACAGGCCGCGCCGCAGCGCCGCCCGGTCGCGCGGCGAGACGCCGGCGGCCAGCTCGAGGCGCACCGGCAGGGGCAGGGCCACCTCGTCGGCGTCGAGCAGCGCGCGCAGCGCGCCGGCCTCCTCGGAACGCGGGTGGCGCATGGCCGCCACCCACACCGAGGTATCCACGACGATCACGGCCGGCGCCGCTCCTTCTTGCGGAGCGCGGCCGGATCGAACTCGAACTCGACCCGGCCCATCAGCGCCTTCAGTTCGTCTAAACGACTGCGGCGCACGACCTCGCGCAGGGCGAACACGACCGTGTCCGTTTTCGAGGTGTAGCCGAGGGCGTCCCGGGCCTCGTCGACGAGCCCGTCTGGAAGGATGAGCGTCGTGCGCAACATATGATTGATGCTATTTCATATGTTTTATGTATGTCAAATACATGTCTACTGATATGACCTTCGGGCGCGAGGCCCGCAGAGTCCTGTAGAATCACAGAGGCACATGTCCTTTTCGTCGCAGCGGCTGGCTCGGGGGCTCGCGCTCGTCGGGGTCCTCGGCACCTTCTTCGCCGGCCGCGCCTCCGCGCAAACAGTGATCGTCCGCCACGCGCCGGCCGGCGCGAGTGTCGAGGTGCAGCTGAACACGGCGCCCGCGACCACGGCCACGGCCGACGATGAAGGCGTGGCCACGCTCACGCTCAACCTGCCCGCGACCCTGACCGAGACCCTCGTCTCCGTGTACGTCGACACGTGCGGCCGCGAAGTCGACGTCCGGCTGCTGAGCTCGACGCCCGCGCCCGTGGCGGCGAACTGCACGCGCAGCGACGGCGGCGCGCAGTTCGTGATCCGGCCGATCACGACCTTCGTGATCAACGTCGGCGGATCGGGCGCGTCGGTGCGGATGCGGCAGGGCCCGCCGTTCGCGTCGTGGCTCACCGACACGCCCCTGGACGCCGACGGCGCGGCGATCGAGGGCGGCGTCGCGACGAGCCTGCGGCCGCGCGCCGGGCTCAGCGTGTTCGGCGGCGGCGGCATCGCGTCGTACTCGAACGCGAAGTCGCTGCTGTGCGGCGACACCATCTGCAACGGCAAGCGCTTCGCGCTCGGCTCCGAGGTCGGCGTGATGGCCTGGGCGCTGCCGGTCCTCGGCCTGCAGGTGTCCTACCTGAGACCCGCGCAGACGAAGGCGAGCGGCTCGGGGACGGGGTTCACCTTCGACAGCGCGCTCGATTCCCGCGTGCTGATCCTCGCGGCGACCGTCGGCGGCACGAGCGCCAACCTCCGCTTCTACGGGCAGGGCGGCGCGAACTATCACCGGGCGACGTTCACGCAGAATGAGCAGACGGCCGACGCCAGCCAGTCGCTGTATCTCGAGACCAAAGGCTGGGGCTGGGTCGCGGGCGGCGGCATCGAGGGGTGGGTGGTGCCGCGGCTGGCGATCTACTTCGAGGGGCGGATCCTCGCCGTGCGCGGCAACAACACGACTGGCGGCGAAGGCGTGATGCACGACCACCTCACCACGGTGATGGGCGGCCTCCGTTTCAAGTTGTTCTAGGCAGGTTATTGAATATGCGGATTCGGACGGGTCTGGTGCTCGCGGCGTTCGCCGCGATTTCTGCGGGCTGCGCGCTGCCGACGGGGCCGTCGGCGAACGTGCCGTTCTCGGCGACCGATCTCGTCGTGGGCACGGGCAACTCGGCCGACTCGGGCGAGTCGATCACCGTGGACTACACCGGCTGGCTCTACGACGCCGGCGCGGCCGACCACAAGGGCCTCGTGTTCGACACGTCGATCGGGAAATCGGCGTTCACGTTCGACCTCGGCGCGGGCGAAGTGATCCCCGGCTGGGATCAGGGGCTGCTCGGGATGAAGGTAGGCGGGACGCGCGAACTCGTCGTGCCGCCGTCGCTGGCCTATGGCGACACCCGGGCCGGAATCATCCCGGCGAATGCCACGCTGCTGTTCGACATTACGCTGAACGACGCGCCGTAGCCCCCAGCCCCTTACAGCGAAGCGCCAAGCCCCCTACACCGAAGAGCCAAGCACCTCTCGATAGTACGCCTCGTAGATCGGCACAATCTTCGAATCGCAGAACTTGTCCGTCGCCCGCTTCCGTGAGGCGGCGGCGACGCGCGCGTGCAGCGCCGGGTCGGTCAGCAGGCGGATCCCGGCGTTCGCCATGCCGTCGAGGTCGTCGAGGTCGAACATGTAGCCGCTCACGCCGTCCTCAATCACCTCGGGGATGCCGCCCACGCGCGCGGCCACCACCGGCACCTCGCACGCCATCGCCTCGAGCCCGGCCAGGCCGAAGCTCTCGGACGAGGACGGCAGCAGGAAGAGATCCGCGGCCGACAGCAGCCGCTGCACCTGTTCCTGCTCGCCGAGAAACTCCACGTCCTTGCCGAGGCCGAGCGTGCGCGCCACGCGCTGCGTCTCGCGCAGGTCCGGGCCGTCGCCCACCATCAGCAGCTTCGACGGCACCTTCTCGTGGATGCGCTTGAAGATCTCGACGACGGCGCCCGTCCGCTTCACCGGGCGGAAGTTCGACACGTGGATCACGATCTTCTGGCCGTCCGGCGCGAGCGCCGCCGTGAGCTTCGTCGCCTCCTGCCGCTTGTGGACGCCGCAGTCGAGGAAGTTCGGGATCACGCGGATCTCGCGCCGCACGCCGAGCTCCTCGATCGTCTCCTGCTTCAGGTTCTCGCTCACCGCCGTCACGCCGTCGGACTGCTCGATGCAGAACGCCACGGCCTTCGAGTACGACCGGTCGGCGCCCAGCAGCGTGATGTCCGTGCCGTGCAGCGTCGTGATCACCTTCGGCACCTCGCCGCCGTTCGACCCGGCCAGGATCTGCCGCGCCAGGTACGCGGCCGTCGCGTGCGGGATCGCGTAATGCGCGTGGACGATGTCGAGTTGCTCCTCCCGGGAGACCTGGACGATCTTGTTCGCCAGCGTGAGGATGTACTGCGGCTCGCGGAACAGCGGGTACGACGGCGTCTCCACTTTGTGGAACGTCATGCCCGGCTGGTAGTCGCCGAACCGGAACGGCGTGTCGGCGCTCAGGATGTGCACGCGGTGCCCGCGTTCGGCGAGGGCCTTGCCGAGCTCGGTGGCGATGATGCCGCTGCCGCCGATCGACGCGTAGCAGACGATCCCGACGTTCATCCGCCGGCCCGGGCTCTTCACACTCATGGGGTCTTCAGCAGGCTGTCGCGCACGATCGGCTGCTTCACGATCACGCCCTCGGCCCAGGCCACGCCGGCCTGCGCGCCGAACTGCGCGTCGCGGCTCTCGATGAGCTGCCGGAACACCGGCGTGTTCAGCCGCGTCGCCGCCGCCTTCGGGTTGTCGCGGCGGAACTGGCTCGCGTGGCAGTCGAGCGCGCGGCGCTTCGTGTCGTAGTGATCCGACACGTCCACGATGAACGACGGGGCGGCCGCGTCGTTGATGAAGTAGTAGCAGATCCACTCGGGGCGCCAGGCCTCGGCTTCCGATCTGAACTGGCGCAGGCCGCTCTTGAAGATGGCCTCGGTGAGGAGCGCGCACGCGGCGACGTGATCCGGGTGCCGATCGTCCCAGTACGGGATCGCGATCGCGCGCGGGCGGTGCTTGCGGATGAAGCTGACGGCGTCGGACAGGTGGTTCTCGCTCCGGCCGATGCGGCCGTCGGGCCAGCGCAGGTTCTTGCGCCACGCCGCGCCGAGCACCTGGCGCGCGGCCTCGGCTTCCTCGAGCCGCTCCTCCACCGTGCCGTTCGTGCCCATCTCGCCCGCCGTGAGATCGCACAGGCCCACCGCGTGCCCCATCGCCGCGTGACGCGCCACCGTGCCGCCGAGCCCGATCTCGATGTCGTCGGGATGCGGACCGAAGACGAGCAGATCGATCGTTGAATTCATGTAGATGTTAGCCGTTAGCCGTTAGTTAGCCGTTAGCCGTTAGCCGTTACCGATTGAAATCGAATGCCGCGTCCGGCGGCTCCAGCGCGTCCAGGCAGTACCGCGTGATGATGCGGCTCGCCAGATACGCGCCCGTGATCCCGTGGCTCGAGTCGCCCCACGCGAACACGTGGAACGGGAAGTTCCGGTGCGGCCCGATGTACGGCAGGAAGTCCGCCGTGCGCGCGAACGGGACGCTCCAGCCGTACGCCGGCTGAATCCCCGACACATCCGGGTGCATCGTCGACATTTCGTACATGAGCTGGCCGGTGCGCTGCACGACCATCTTCGCCAGCAGGCGATCCGGCACGGCCGGCGCGTCGGCGCCGCACACGAGCAGGCGATCGCCGCCGACCCAGCGCAGCGTGTGCGGCGGCGCGGACGAATCGTGCAGCACGGCGCCGCCCTTGCCCACCGCCCGCCGCACCGGCGCCGGGATCCGATCGGTCTGCGCGAGGAACGCGTTGTGGAACCAGAAGTGGCGCCGCAGCGATCGATGCAGGCCCGGCGTCGGCTCGCCGGTGGCGACGACCACTTTCTTCGTGCGGATCCTGCCGCCGGCCGTGTACACGTCGGCGATCTTGCGCGTGAAGGTGATGCGGCGCGCCGGCGAGTGCTCGAAGATCCGCGCGCCCTTCGCCTTCGCGGCGTGCGCGAAGCCGAGCGCGGCGCGGTACGGATCGATCGTCCCGCCCGCGCGCGTGCGCAGCCCGGCGACGGCGCGCTCGATGCCCGTCTCGGCGATCGCGGCCTTCGCGTTCAGCAGCGCGGCATCGAGGCCCGCCGCCTTGCGCGACTTGTATTCCTTCGCCAGCGCCGCCGCCTGCTCCGGCGTCAGCGCGGCGGTGAGCGTGAGGGCCGGTTCGTAGGCGCACTTGATGTTGAGACGCCGGAGCTGCACGGTCAGGTCCAGCGCGGCGCGGCGCCAGGCCTGGAACGCCCAGCGGGCGCGCTTCAGGCCCAGGGCCTTCTCGAGATCGTGGAAGCTGACGCCCGGATCGTCCGCGATCCAGCCCGTCGAGTGGGCGGTGCCGCCCAGCGCGAGGCGATCGGCTTCGAGGAGGATCACGCGCTGCCCGGCCGCCGCCAGCGCCTGGGCCGCCGCGCAGCCGGTCAACCCGCCGCCGATGATGACGACGTCGGCCGGCTCGTTGCCCTTGTGCTTCGGGAAGCTCGGGACGCGGGCCTTCGGGACCCCGTCCATCCAGGGGGACTTTCCGTAGCGAGTCATTCCCCAATTGTAGTGCGAGCCTTCAGGCCCGCCGTTCGCCCGCGAGCAAGGCGGCCTTCCGCTTCGCGCCCCAGCGATATCCGCCTGCGCCCCCCGCCCCGGGCACGACGCGATGACACGGGATGACGACCGCCACCGGATTGGCCGCGCAGGCCCGTGCAACCGCGCGCACGGCCCTCGGGCGGCCGATCCCCTTCGCGATCGCGGCATACGTGCGCGTCTCGCCCCTCGGGATCTCGCGCAGCGCGTCCCACACCATGCGCTGAAACGCCGTGGCCTGGATGTCGAGCGGCAGATCGAGGTGCGGGCGCCGGCCGTTCAGGTGCGCGAGGATCTGCTTCGTCCACTTGCCCACGCCGCGCGCGTCTTCTTTGATCGCCGCCTTCGGGAACTCGCGCGCGAGCTCGCGGACGAGCGCGTCCTTCGACGCGCCCATCGCGATCCGGCACACGCCGAGCGGCGTCGCGGCGACCAGAATGAAATCCACCGGCGACGGCTCGATCGCGTAGCGGATCCGCTGCCCCTCCGCACCTTTCTTGTAGGCGGTCGGCGTCATGCCGAGCTTTTCGCGGGCGCCGGCGTAGAACCGGCTGCTCGATCCGAACCCCGCGTCCACGACGGCCGTCGTGACGTCGCCACCCGCGCGCAGCCGCCCGCGCACCTTCTCGAGCCGCCGCGCCTCGGCGAACTCACGCGGCGACACGCCGACGATGCGCGTGAAGTTGCGCTGGAGGTGGGAGGGGCTGCCGCCGATGCGCGCGGCCAGCGCGGCGAGCGACGGGTGGCCGTCGACGTTCGCGAGGTAGACGCACGCGCGCCGCACTTTGTCGATCCAGGGATCGGCGGGCGCGGCCGCGTCGCGCGGCTTGCAGCGTTTGCACGCGCGGTAGCCGGCGCGCTCGGCCTCGGCGGGCGTGTCGAAGTGGACGACATTCTCCGGCCGCGGCTTGCGGCTGGGGCAGGACGGCCGGCAGTAGATGCCGGTGGTGCGGACGCCGTACAGATTCATGTCCCTAGGATGCCGTGCGCGAGCGGGTGGCGCCATCCGGCTCTTGCGGCCGAATTCGCTCCACCGCGGGAAACTTCGCAGTCCGCTGAAAATTCCCCGGGGCGTTCCTCAGTACCCACGCGGATATTCAGGATTTGCCACTCATGAACGGCACAGCTCTTGCGAAACGAGGTCCGTCGCAGGCTACTGAACGTCCGCGCCGGCCCTGCGACACCTCGTTACAACTATCTAAGGAGTGCGAGCAATGCGAAGGACGGGCACGACGACGAAGGCCACCTGGATCGGTGGAGCGCTCGTCCTCACGCTCGCTGCGGCCGGCGCGCCGGCCCTGAGGGCGCAGGAGGGCGCCGCCGCCGAGCCGACCTACACCAGGGACATCGCGCCGATCCTGCAGCGGAGCTGCGAGATCTGCCACCGCCGGGGCGGCGCCGCGCCCATGTCGCTCTCGACCTACGAGGACGTGCGGCCCTGGGCCCGCGCCATCGCCAGCAAGACCTCCCTCGGCCCGCGCGCCGGCGTGATGCCGCCGTGGTATCTCGAGAAGAACATCGGCATCCAGCACTTCAAGAACGACCCGTCGCTCACCGACGACGAGATCGCCCGGATCGGCGCCTGGGCCGCCAACGGCGCGCCGCGCGGCAACCCGGCCGACATGCCGCCGCCGCTCCAGTGGGACGACACGAAGTGGGCGATCGGCACGCCCGATCTCATCGTCGACACCACCGACGTCGTCGTGAAGGCGAACTCGCCCGACTGGTGGGGCGAGATCCCGAGCGTGCCGACCGGCCTCACCGCGGATCGGTACGTCGTGGCCCTCGAGGTGAAGGAAGTCAACGACGTTCCGGCGGAAGGCGACGGCCGCGAGACCGTGGGCGGGCGCTTCGTGTTCCACCACCTGATCTGGAGCACGAAGGTGCTCAAGAGCGGCAGCGACGCGTTCAGCTCCGCCGACGCCGCCGACGCCACGTCGTGGCCGGTGCACGAGGTCGGCCGCGAGGCGGACTTCTTCGATCTCAACTCGGCGCGGCTGCTCAAGGCCGGCTCCTATATCGTGTCCGACTCGGCCCACATGCACTCGAACGGCCGCGACACGACGGCGCACCTGCGGATCGGCTTCAAGTTCGCGCCGGTGGGCTTCAAGCCGGCGTACAAGCGCTCGCCGGTGGCGCTCGGCAACGGCGTGGACATCGACATCGCGCCGAACGAGCAGAACCAGGAGCTCCACGCCTACGCCGTGCTCTACGAGAACACGAAGATCCTCTCGTTCGAGCCGCACCTGCACGCGCCCGGCACGCGCATGTGCCTCGAGGCCATCTGGGGCTACACCATCCAGACGCTCAGCTGCGTGGGCTACGACCACAACTGGGTCCGCGGCTACAACTACGCGGACGACGCCGCCCCGCTCCTGCCGAAGGGGACCATCCTCCACATCATCGGCTACATGGACAACACCAAGGGCAACAAGAACGTGCCCGACCCGCGGAACTGGTCCGGTTCGGGCAACCGCTCGATCACGAACATGTTCATCGACCTGGGCAACCGCGTCTCGCTCACCGACGAGCAGTTCCAGGCGGAGATGGCCGCGCGGCGCAAGGCGCTCGGCGTGACGAGGAACACCGTCGTGATCGGCTGCCCGCTCTGCAACATCGAGCCGACGCCGGGTTCCGAACCCGCGCCGGCGACGTCGGGAGGCGGCCAGTGAACGCGCGCACTCGTGTGGCGGCGTGCGCCGCGCTCTGCGCGGCGCTGGTGGCGATGGGCGGCGGCCGTTCCGCCGCGCAGTCGCTCTCCTACTCGAAGGGCCAGGTCGTGTTCCCGGCGTACGAAGGCTGGGAGGAGCACGCCGACGGCTCGCGGTGGTTCGTGTTCGGCTACATGAACCGGAACTGGGAGGAAGAAATCGACGTCCCGGTCGGGCCGGACAACGGCTTCAGCATCGGCGCGGCCGACCTCGGCCAGCCCACGCACTTCCTGCCGCGTCGCAACCGCGTCATGTTCCGCGTGCCCGTGCCGCCCGACTTCAAAGACAGCGACGAGCTCGTGTGGACGCTGACGACGCACGGCCAGACGGAGAAGGCCTACGCGACGCTCAAGGTCGACTACAAGATGGACGACATGATCATCGCGTCGGAAACCGGCGCGCTCGGCGCCGGGTCCAGCAGCCCCGAAGTGCGGGCGAACAAGGCCCCGACGGTGAAGATCAAGGGACCGGCGGCCTTCACCGCGAAGGTCGGCGAGCCGGTGGCGCTCACCGCGGTCGTCGGCGACGACGGCATTCCGAAGCGGCGCGGGGCCGGTCTGGCCGGGGCCGCCGTGGAGGGCGAAGGGTCGGCAACGCAAGCCGCCCCCGCGGCGCGTCCGGACGCGCCGCCAGCCCGCGCGTGAATCGCGCGCTGCTGCCGCCCGTGCGCATCACCGTCGGCAAGAACATCGGCCTGCACCTGGCGTGGTTCGTCTACCGCGGAGCCGGGGCGGTCACGTTCGACCCCGAGCAGGCCATGGTGTGGGAAGACACGCGCGCGGGGGCGAACTCGCCCTGGGCGCCGGTGTGGAGCCCGCCCGATCTGCCGGCCGACGGCCGGGTCACCGTGCACGCCACGTTCGCCGAGCCGGGCGTCTACCTGCTCCATGCGCGCGCCGACGACGGCGCGCTGACCACCGATGACGAGGTGACCGTCACCGTCAGCCGCTAGCTCGTCCGACGCCGCCGGATCCTCACGAGATGAACCATAATCAGGTCTCGTGAGGATCTCCTGAGCGACGCAGCCCGCGCGATAAGCGACGAGCCGCGCCCGGCATACCCCCGAACCGGCTGGCGGCCGTACGCCACCGCCGTGGGCTTCGTGGGCGCCGGGATCCTGCTCATGCGCGTCGCCTGGCCGGTGTTCGCCGGCACGCCGCTCCTCCCGCTCTTCGGCGCCATCGTCGCCGCGACGCAGTGGGGCAACCGCCGGGCCGGGATCCTCGCGATCGCCCTGGGCGCCGGCGCCGAGTGGCTGTTCATCCCGCCCTTCGGTCCGCAGCTCTGGACGCCGCGAGTGCTCATCGTCTTCGTGGGCGTCGGGCTGCTCGCCACGTTCATCGTGGACGGGCGCAACCGCGCGCGCGCCGAGCTGCTCGCGAGCCTCGACGCGCGGCGCCGCGCCGAACAGGAGCTGCGCGCGAAGGAAGAGCACCTGCGGCGCGCGCAGAAGACCGAGGCGGTGGCGCGCCTGGTCGCCGGCGTCGCGCACAACTTCAACAACCTGCTGACCGTGACCATGGGGTACGCCGAGCTCCTCATCGAGCGCAACGGCGGACGCGAGCCCGATCACGGCGACCTCCAGATGATCCACGAGGCCGCGGAGCGGGGCGCCTCGCTCACGCGTCAGCTCCTCGCGTTCGGACGGACGCGGCAGGCCGCCGTCGAGCGGATCGACACGACGGCCGCGATCAAGGGCTTCGGCGACCTGCTGGCGCGCGTCGTCCGCGAGGACACGCGGCTCGAGATCGCCGTGGCGCCCGAGCCGGCCTTCGTCGAGATCGAACCGGACGACCTGCAGCAGGTCGTCCTCAACCTGGTCCTCAACGCGCGGGATGCGCTGCCCGGGGGCGGCACGATTCGGGTGGAGACCGCGACGGAGCGCATCGACGCGCCCGGCTCCGCGCACGGGCAGTCGATCGTGCCCGGCGCCTACGTGCGCCTGCAAGTGCAGGACAACGGCTCGGGCATGACGCCGGAGGCGCAGGCGCATCTCTTCGAGCCCTTCTTCACCACCAAGAGCGTCGGCGAAGGCACCGGCCTCGGGCTCGCGTTCGTCTTCGGCATCGCCCGGCAGCGCCGGGGCTTCGTAACCGTCGAGACCGCGGCGGCGAACGGCACGACCGTCGCCGTGCACCTTCCGCTCGCCGGCCCGGAGCGCGCCGCGAAGAGCCCCGCGCCGGCGGCGGTCGCGGCGGCGCCCCACCGCCGCGGCGCGACCGTCCTGCTCGTGGAGGACGAGGACTCCGTCCGGAGCGTGACGTCGGGCATCCTGAGCCGGGCCGGCTACCGCGTGCTCGCCGCGGCCACGCCCGGCGAGGCCTCGGGCATCTTCGACGAGCACGGCGCCGAGATCGACCTGCTCGTCACCGACGTCGTGATGCCGGAGATGCACGGACCCGCGTTGGCCCAGCAGTTCATCGCGCGCCGTCCCGACCTGCGCGTGTTGTTCGTGTCCGGCTACAGCGACTCGCCGCCGCTGGCCGCGATGGCGCCGGGGCGTTCCGCGTTCCTGGCCAAGCCCTTCGCCGCGCCGGGCCTCGTGCGCGCCGCCGACGACCTCCTGAACTAGCCGGACCGTACTCGCTGAAGTACTACCGATTCGACGAGCCGGATTTCGATACCTGCCACAGAGACACGGAGACACCGAGGCCCGATAGCTGCCGTTCGTCGGCGCCGCATCCGCGGCGCCTGCGAGAGCGAACGATTCGGACACGCAAGACCGGTGTCTCTGACCTGCTGTCTTGTGTGTCCGGATCGTTCGCCCTCGCGGCCGGCCTGCAAAGCAGGCCGGCGACGAACTCGAGATTCCTCCGTGCCTCTGAGTCTCTGTGGTTCATTAGGCTGGTATGCTGCAAGGTATGGATCGCCGCGCCGCCCACCTCATCGACTCGCTCGGCCTCTCGCCGCATCCCGAAGGCGGCTATTTCCGCGAGCTCCACCGATCGACCGTCCAAGTGAAGCCCGCCGACGACCGCGCGCATCGCGCGGCGCTCTCGACAATCTATTTCCTGCTGCCGGAGGGCATGGTGAGCCGGTGGCACCGCGTCCACTCGGACGAAGTCTGGCACTTCTACGAGGGCGCGCCGATCGAGCTGCTGACGGCCGATCCCGAATTCGGCGAGGTCGAGCGGATCGAACTCGGGCCGGCCGCCGGGCTGACCTCCACGGCCGCGCACGTCGTGCCAGCCGGCGTGTGGCAGGCCGCGCGATCGACCGGCGTCTATTCGCTCGCGGGCTGCACCGTCGGGCCGGGGTTCGAGTTCTCGGATTTCGAGATGCTCACCGACACCTTCGGGGCGGCCAAGGCGGCCGCCGAGCGCAACCCCATCGCCGCGCCGTTCCTATAGCGCGACCGCCCGCACGTCGATCACATCGTCGTTCCCGTCCTCGATCGCCCGCAGCAGATCGGCCGGCGGCGCCCCGTCGAGGTTGATGCGCACGACCGCCGCCTCGGCGCCGTCGAACACGATGTTCTCCGTTTCCTGCACGTTGATCCCGCCCTCGCGCAGCCGATCGAACACGTGCGCGAGCACGCCCGGCCGATCGCGATGCCGGACGATCAGCATGTGCGTCGCCGGCGTCCGCGCGGCCAGGTTGACGACGTTCGGCGCGTGGCCGGTGTGCGTGTAAGCCAGCACGATCCGCACCGCCTCGGCGGCGATCGCCTCCTGCGCCTGCGCGGTGGACGCGCCGATGTGGTGGGTGCCGTACACGTTCGGCAGTTGCGCGATCGGATCGGCGAACACGCCGGTGCCGCCGGCCGGCTCCTGCGCGAACACGTCGAGGCCGACGCGCACGTGCTTCTCCGCCGCGACCGCCGCCAGCGCCTCGGCGTCGACGATCCCGGCGCGCGCCGTGTTGATGACGATGGCGCCAGGGCGCAGGCGATCGAGGAGCGCGCGGTTGACGAGCCCGCGCGTCTCCGGCGTGAGCGCGAGGTGCACGCTGAGCGCGTCGCACTGGGCCGCGAGATCCTCGGGCGAGGCCGCGATCGTCACCGGCGGATCGCCGGGCGCCGGCTCGGCGCCGTCCGCGAACCGGCGGCTCCACACGACGACGCGCATCCCCAGCGCGTGCGCGCGAATCGCCACTTCGCGGCCGATGTGGCCGAAGCCGAGGATGCCGAGCGTCCGGCCGAACAGGCCGCGCGCCTCCGAGTAGCCCTTCTTGTTCCACACACCCGCGCGAAGATCGGCGACGTTGTCGGGGATGCGGCGGTCGAGCGCGATGAGGAGGCCGATGGCCAGCTCGGCGACGGCCGCGGCGTTCTTCCCGGGACAGTTGGCGACATAGATCCCGCGGCCCGACGCCGCCGCCACGTCGATCGTGTTGACGCCGGCGCCCGCGCGAACCACGAGGGACAACCGCCCCGCCTCCAGCGCCGCCGCGTCGACCTTCGTCCCGCGAACGACAAGCACCTCCGCGCCCGTATCGGCGATCGCCTTCGCGAGCGCCTCTCCGGAAAGCCCGGGCTCGAACACCACCTCGCACCCGCCGGCCTTGAGTGCCTCGACGCCCGAACGCTCAAACGAGTCAGCAATGAGGACCTTCATAGATCATCCCTACCCGACCTACCCGACCCACCCGCCCCACCAGACCTACCTGCCCCACCCGACCCACCAGACCTACCTGACCTACCAATGGTCTCGACCGACTTCGCCGCGTCGAGCCTCTCAGCCAGCGCGGCGAACGTGTCGGTCGGACCGGTCCATTTCAAGTCATCGACGTTCTCGAACACCGGAACGTCCGTGCGCAGCGTGGCCAGATCCTTGAACAGCATCGCGCGATCCCGTTCGCGCTCGAGCGTGGCGGCGAGCGCGGCCGCGCGCGTCGCGTTGACCTTCCACTCGTTCCAGTCCGCCGGGATCGACTCGATGTGCCCGTACTTCGCCAGCACGGCAGCCGTCGACTTCGCGCCCCAGCCGGGCAGCCCCGGGTAGCCGTCGGACGCGTCGCCGACGAGCGCGAGGTAGTCCGGGATCGACGCCGGCCCCACACCGAACTTCGCCACGACGCCGGCCTCGTCCCGGATCGCGCGCGCGCGCCGATCGAACTGCACGACGCGCTTGCCGCGCACCGACTGCGACAGGTCCTTGTCCGGCGTGCAGACGAACACGCGCTCCACGCGCGGATCGGCATCGGCCTTCGCCGCGGCCGACGCCAGCGCATCGTCGGCCTCGAACTCGACCATGGGCCAGAGCGTGACGCCGAGCGCCGTCAGGACGTCCTCCAGCAGCGGGAACTGCGCGAACAGCGCCGGCTCGATCCCCTCGCCCGTCTTGTAGCCCGGATAGAGACGGTTGCGGAACGACTCGATGACGTGATCCGTGGCCACGCCGATGTGCGTGGTGCCGACCGTCATCATGCCGAGCAGCGACACCAGCACGCCGCGGACCGCCCCCACTTCGCGGCCCTCGGCGTCGCGCGCCGACGGGACCGCGTAGAAGTGGCGGAACAATTCGTAGGTGCCGTCGATCAGGTAGACGTCCGTGTGATCCTCCGTCCGCAGCCGCCCCATACTACCTTCTGCGGCCGCCGAGGCGTCTCAATACGTGACGCGGACGCGGTAGTTGAGCGTGGCCGTGCCGTCGGCCGCCACCGGCACCGTGAACTGCGACGCCCACGCGGCCGTCTTCGTCCACGCGTGCGACGAGCGCAGCATCCGCCACGTGCCGCCGATCGGCTCGTTCACCTCCACCGACACCGCGCGATCCTTGTGATTGCGCAGCGTGATCTCGTACTCGAACTCGTAGACGTTCGCCGCGATCTTCTCGAAGTCCGTCTGCTTGCGCTCGCACACCACGTCGAACGCGTTGCCGATCTTCAGGTTCACGGCCTCGTCCTTCGGCGTGTGGTCGATCCGATCCTCGCCGACGAACTGCACGCCGCCCTTCGAGTCCGCCTGGTAGACGCGCACCGTGCCCGCGGGCAGCGGCATCCCGAGGCCGCCCTTCGCTTCGTTCTTGAACTGATAGAACACCTGGACGTCATCCTTGATCGGCGAACCCGGATGCACGGCGTTGCGGTAGTAGTACGCGTTGCCCTCGACGACGTAGCGCTTCTCGACGGGGAAGGCGGAAGCGCCGAGCATGCTCACCTGCTTCGTCTCGCTGTTGTTGACCGTCGTCTTTCGCGCGAGCGTGTAGAGGTGATAGTCGGAGAACGATTCCTGCGCCATCGCCGGCGCCGCGGCCGCCCGCTCCGCCACCGCGTCCATGCGCATCAGGCCGATGGCCTGCTGCACGCGATTCAGATCGCCGGCGACAAACTGGAGCGTGGCGTTCTTGAACGACGTCCCGCTGCCGTTGACGATCGTCACCCAGCCGTCGAGGTCCGCCGTCTTGTCGTCGCGGGCCACCGTCAGCACGTAGTCCGCGTTCCACGACAGCTTCGTCGCGAGGTACGACGCCTCCACGCGGTGGCGCGTGCCGCCGGTGTTGTCGAGCGTCCAGATCAGCGTCGGCCGCGAATACAGGTTGCCGGGCAGCTCGGGGAACTTGATGCTCTCGGCGCGCATCCCGGTGACGATCTCGCCGCCGATCTCCCAGACCGGCGCGTTGTTGTAGCTGAGCAGGCGCGCTTTGATCTCTTCATCGACGGTGCGGTTGCCGTCCTGCCGCGAGCGGATCAGCGTGACCTCGCGGCCGACGTACTTGCGCAGCAGCTTGTCGGGCTCGAGCAGGTCGTACTCGTAGTTCTGCTCGAGGACGCTCACGCTCGACGGCTCGGTGAGCGAGCGGAAGTGAACCGTGGCCGGGTTGACCGTGGCGGCGATGTCCATGAAGTGGAGGTCGGACGTGCCGCGGGCGATCTGGAGGTTGCGCACGTCGCGGACGAGCGCGAGATCCGAGTTGTAGATCGTGACAGCCAGCTCCGCCTGGTCGTCGAGGGTCGTCGTGGCCGCCTGCCCAGGCGCTTGCGGCGCGGCGGCGGCCGCCGGCTCGGCCGTGGCGGCGGGTCGATCGGCGGGGTGCAGGGCGGCGACGGCCGTGACGGCGAAGACCAGCGGGGCGATGAACAAGCGTGCGGACATAGGACAGCTCCTTTCGAGCTTCGGGGGCGCTGTCCTTAGAACGGAGCCGTCCGGATTTCTTGCGCGGCCGTTGATCGCCGCCCGGCGCGTCGCCTCGGCACACACGAACGTCGGCGCGTTTTGGTGCTTCGCTGTCGCGCCGAGTTCTACCGTGTGCCGACGCGACGCGCCGGCCGGCTAATGTGGCGGCGGCTTCAGCCGGACCTGTTGTGGGGTCCGGCTTCAGCCGGACCTGATCGCCGCCCGGCGCGTCGCCTCGGCACACACGAACGTCGGCGCGGCAAAACGCGTCGCCGGCATCATCGGCTTCTGCCAGGGCGCTCGGGCCAGGCTTGGCCTCTCGCGGAGGGGGCCGGCGGCGCGTTTTGGTGCTGCGCTGTCGCGCCGAGTTCTACCGTGTGCCGACGCGACGCGCCGGCCGGCTCAGGGGGCGCCGTCAGTTCCCCAGCTCCCCAGCTCCTCAGCTTCCGTGTAGCACTATTGTGCTACCATCGGCCCGTGACCAAGGAAGTGACGCTTCGCCAGGCGGGCGGCTCCGTCAGCGCGACCCTGCCCAAGGACATGGCCGACCGGCTGCGGCTGGAGGCCGGCGACCATGTGCTGGCCGTGGAAACCGACCGCGGGATTCTGCTGACCCCCTACGACCCTGAAGCCGAACGGGCCTTGAAGATCGCCGCGAAGGCCGCCAAGAAGTACCGGAACGCGCTGCGAGAGCTTGCCGAGTGAGCCGTGGCCCCGCGCCGCGCTGACCCGCACTGGCTGACGCGCGTCGTCATCGACGCGATCCACCACGACCAGCTTCGCGAGCACGGAGGCTTGCCGGGACTGCGCGACGAGAACGCGTTGGAGTCGGCGCTGGCGCGGCCGCGGCAGAAGTGGGAGTACGGCGGCGAGGTCGACGTGCCCCTGCTGGCGGCGGCGCTGGCGTTCGGCCTGGTGAAGAACCACCCCTACCGCGACGGCAACAAGCGCATCGGGTTCCTCGCGATGGCGACGTTTCTCGAGCTGAACGGCCACGAGTTGGACGCCACCGATGCCGACGTCGTGACCGAATTCCTCGCGCTCGCCGACAGCCGCGTCGCCGAGGATGCGCTGGCCGACTGGATTCGAAAACGCAGCCACAAGATGAAGCTGAGGAGCGCTTCAGTTCCTCAGTTCCCCAGCTCCTCAGCTCCTCAGTTTCCAGCTGACGCCACCATCGGCGGTGACGAACACGCGCCCGTCCGCCGTCGTCACTGACGCCGACCGCGCGTCGGCTGCCTCGACCGACGTCAGGTCCGCCGCCTCGGGGAACGTCTTGCGGACGAACGTGCGGCCGTCGGTCGAGACCAGGACCGTGCCGGCGCGGCCGACCACCCAGCAGATCGTCGGCGATGGCGCTGACGCGGCCGTCAGCGGCTCGCCGGCGTCGGCGAGCGCCGTCGTCCAGGTGGCGCCCTCGTCGTCGGAGCGCTCCACTGCCGATCCCGTGAGGCGCCAGCGGATCGAGGCGTCCGGCGACGAGACGATGATCGGTACGGCGGCGAAGCCGGCCACCGTCTCGGCCGTGAGACCGGCAGCGCGATCCCGGCGCAGTTCATCCCGGGGCGCCGGTGCCGGTGCTTGCGCCGCCACCTTCGGTGCCGCCTCCAACGCTCCTACCGCTGCCGGCGATGGAGCCGCTGCCGCGGGCGCAGCCGCGGGCGCCGGCGGAGCAGCGGGCGCTGGCGCGGGCGCTTCCGCTGGCGCTGGCGCCGCGACCGCGTCGGACTTGGCTGCCACCTGATCCACCACCGGCGGCGCGGGCGGGCCTCCGGTCGGGACGACGATCCACAGAACCACCGCGGCTGCGGCTGCCGAGAGCGGCGCCGCCCAAGCCAGCCAGCGGAGGCCGAAGCGCCGCGGCTCTTCCAAGCCCTTCTTGTGGGGTCCGGCTTCAGCCGGACCTCGCGCCATGGCCGACACGATCGCCCGGCAGCGGCCGCACGAAGCGGCATGGGCCTGCGCGTCCTCGAGCGCGGCGCCTTTCAGGCCACCGTCGAACCAGGCGGCCAGCGTCTCGGCGTCGAGGCAGGCGGAGGTCGCGGCGCCCTCGGACGCCTTGAGCGTCTGGCGCAACAGCCGATCCATTGCTTGATCGTGCTTTTCGGCTGGCATGGGTGGTCTTTTCTTACTCGCGCCGGGGCCCCACCCCCGGCGCACTGCCGTCGCTTACGCTCCGGATCTTGGTTGCGGCGTTCGTCCGTTCAGTGGAGCCTCTTGTCTGTGAACGTTCGAGGCGCTCATTTCTTGCGCCGAGCAGGCTGTTCACGTCCAGCGGACCGGCGTCCTCCGTGACGCACGCGAAGCACTGCTCCATCTCGACCTTGCTCAAGCCTTCGTGTTTCAACTCTCGTTCGACGTCCTGTCGAATCGCTTGGCGCGTCCTGGCCAGGTTGCGGGATGCGGTCGCTTCGTGTTCGCCGAGCACGCGCCCGGTTTCGGCGAGCGTCGATTCGTCCGCATAGTAGCAGGCCAGGCGGAGGCGGTCGCGCGCGGGCAGGGCGGCGAGCGCGCGTTCCAGCGCGCGGCGGATCAAGGTCAGGTAGCGGTCGCGATCCGGATCGGGCGCCGCGTCGGGCGCCGGCAGCGCGGCCGGCGAGTTGTCCTCCGGAAGCGGATCGACGCGGCGGTTCGCGCGCAGGCGATCCACGTAGCGCTGGGCCAGCACGGCGCGGAGCCACGTGGCGAGGCTGCTCTTGCCGTGGTAGTAGCGGAAGAGCGACCGGCTGAAGAGGTCCCCGTACAGCGCGTCCGCCAGGTCGCGCGCGCCGCCCGACGGGTCGAGCGCGTCGGCGGATCTGATAGAGAATGGGCCGGTAGTCCCGGACGAACCGGTCCCACGCCTCGTCGTCGCCCTCCGCACAGGCGCGGGCGAGGGCCAGATCGTCGGGGTAGCGAGACTTGTCGTCCATCCGGCGGGAGCCGCGCCGTGGTCATCGTGAGGCTTGGCGGCGCGGTGTCCGGATGCTACCGTAACACGCCATGGCCGACCACAAGGCTCACGATCAGGAATGGGGCTCGCGGGTGGGGATGATCCTCGCCGTCTCGGGCTCCGCCGTCGGGCTCGGAAACTTCCTGCGCTTCCCGGGACAGGCGGCCGCCAACGGCGGCGGCGCGTTCATGATCCCGTACTTCTGCGCCCTGCTCTTCCTCGGCATCCCGATCGGCTGGGCCGAGTGGACCATGGGCCGCTACGGCGGGCGCAAAGGCTTCCACAGCGCGCCGGCGATCATCGGCGTGTTCGGCGGCGGCCGCACCGCCCGCTACATCGGCGTCGTGGGCGTGCTCATCCCGCTCGCCGTCTCCTTCTACTACACCTACATCGAGTCGTGGTGCCTCGGGTACTTCTGGTACTACCTGACCGGCGGCATCGGCGTGGACGCGACCGCCACCATCGCCAACCAGACCGCGCGCGCGGCGCAGTTCTACAGCGACATCACCGGGCGGGCCGGCAACGGCATCATCAGCGCCGGCACGATCGAGACGGCCCTCTTCTGGGCGATCGCCTTCAGCGTCAACATCTGGCTCGTCTTCCGCGGCATCTCCAAGGGCATCGAGAAGTTCTGCTCCTACGCGATCCCCGCGATGGCCGTCTGCGCCCTCGTCGTGCTCGTGCGCGTGCTGACGCTCGGCACGCCCGACCCGACGCACCCCGACCAGAACGTGATCAACGGGCTCGCCTACATGTGGAACCCGAGCCTCTCCGCGCTGGCCAATCCTCAAACATGGCTGGCCGCCGCCGGCCAGATCTTCTTCACGCTGTCGGTCGGCTTCGGCGTGATCATCAACTACGCGTCGTACCTCCGGCAAAAAGACGATGTGGTGCTGTCGGGGCTGACGGCGTCGGCGACCAACGAGATGTTCGAGGTCGGGTTCGGCGGATTGATCACGGTGACCGCCGCGTTCATCTTCCTCGGAACATCGAACATGATCGGCGCCGTGCAGGGCGGCACCTTCGGCCTCGGCTTCAACACGCTGCCCGTCGTGTTCGCGCACATGGGCCGGGCCGGGAACCTGATGGGCGCCATCTGGTTCTTCATGCTGTTCCTCGCCGCGATCACCAGCTCGATCTCGATGTATCAGCCGTCGCTCGCGTTCTTCCAGGAGTCGCTCGGCTGGACGCGCAGGAACGCCACCACCCTGATGGTGTCGATCTGCATCGTCGGATCGTTCCTGGTGATGTACTTCAGCCGCGACGGCATCTTCTGGTCCACGCTCGACAACTGGGTGGGGACGTTCCTGATCTTCATCCTGGCGATGGTGCAGATCATCTGCTTCAGCTGGATCTTCGGCGTGGACCGCGGCCTGGCCGAAGCGCACCACGGCGCGCTGATCAAGATCCCGCGCTTCTATCGGTTCGTGTTGAAGTACGTGACGCCCACGTATCTGCTGATCGTGTTCGCGGCGTTCACGTGGAACAACCTCGGCGGCTGGGTGCGCGACGCGCTGGCCGAACCGCTGCAGCTCGGCGCGTTGATGCTCATCGCCGCGGTGCTGGCGCTGCTGGTGGTGTGCGTGCGGATCGGCGAGAAGCGCTGGGTGGCCGCGGGGATGGACATCGACGGTCGCGAGCCCGCCGGGCGCGCGCATACGCACGGAGGGTGGTAAATGACGACGCTCGGGTGGGTGTTTCTCGTCGCCTCGCTGGCCTTCGTGTGGGGCCTCGTCGGCTGGTGCTTCTACAAGGTGCTGACCGTGCCGCGCGACATCGAGCAGGGACCGCCGCTGCTGTAAGCCCGGCGGTCCCCCTGCGCGCGCGTCGACCGCGGCGTCGGCTACTCCCGCACGTACTTCTTCACGTCCCGCTGCCCCACCTCGGCGCCGTAGATCGTGCCGTTCGCGGCGACGGCGACGCCTTCCGCCGAGCTCGTGCCCTGATGCAGGAGATCCGGATCGGGGATGAAGTACTTCACCTTGCCGTCCTTGGCGCTGCCGATGCGGATGCCGCGCTGCCAGCCGCCGGGGTGCGTCGTGTTGTTGCTCGGGCCCGATTCGGAATCGGCGACGTAGAGGTTGTCGTTCTTGTCGATGAACACGCCGCTCGGCCGGCTGAACTGGCTCCACTGATCGATGAACTTCCCGTTCTGATCGAAGATCTGCACGCAGTTGCAGCTCCGGCTGCCGACGAACAGCCGCCCTCTCGAATCCATCGCGAGCGTGTGCGGCTGGTTCAGTTCGCCGCGCGCGGGGTCGCCGCCGCCCTGCGGCCGGCCCCACTTCGTCAGGAGCTTGCCGGTCTTGTCGAACTTGTAGATCCACCCGCCGCCCGCGCCGTGAACGGTGGCGACGAAGATGTCCCCGTTGGGCGCCACGAACACGTCGTTCGGCTGGTAGCAGCACTCCGGATCGACCGCGCCGCCCGGCGTGCCGAGCGTCAGCAGCAGCTTGCCGTCGGGGCTGAACTTGAAGACCTGATGCCCCTTGGTGGCGCCGGCCGCCGCGCCGACGGGACCGCCCCCGCCCCGCGCGCCGCGTGCCGCTCGGGGCGCGTTGTCGTTGCCGTCGGTGATCCAGACGTTGTCGTCGGCGTCCACCGCCATCCCGTGCGGGAACACGATCAGGCCCGCGCCGAAGCTCTTGATCAGGTGTCCGTTCTCGTCGAAGTGCAGCACCGGATCGAGATCCGACATCTTGCCGGTCGCCGCGTCGTAGCAGCTGTTCCCGCCGCAGCGGTCGATGAGCCAGACGGTCTTGCCGTCCTTGTCGATGTCCACGCCGGCCGTCGACCCCCACGTGCGGCCCGCCGGCATCTTGAAGAAGTCGGTGACCGTCGTGAACGGGTTCGGGTAGCTGTTCGCGATGATGGCATCGGGCGCCGTCGTCGGCGCCGGCTCACCGCCGCGCCCGCGTGCGGGCGCCTGCGCGGAAAGCGTCCACGCGCCAGCGACGCTGATGACGCCGATGGACAGAACGGCGAGTAACGGACGCAGATGTTTCGTCACGACAGATCCTCCTCATGGGGCGCGTGCGCCCCGAAGCGACCCCAGCCTAGCGCAAACGGGGGTTCCAGTAATATGTCGACAAAACATCAAATAGTCGACATATTCGTGATAATCTGTCGATGCCGTCGACATGCCTTCCCGAACCCGATTCTCGGCCGGCGCCCCCTACAACGCGCTCCCGCCGCTGCCCCCGACGGTCGAGCTGGAAACGAAGCCCGTCATGAGGGCGCTGGTGGGCGCGCGAGCCGCCCTGGCGGAGTTGAAACAGGCCGGGGAGCTCATTCCGAACCAGTCCATTCTCATCAACACGCTCCCGGTCCTCGAAGCGCGCGCCAGCTCGGAGATCGAAAACGTCGTGACCACCGCGGACCGGCTGTTCCGGTTTGCGCAGCACGACGCGAGCGATCAGGCCGATCCGGCGACGAAGGAAGCGCTGCGCTATCAGTCCGCCCTGATGCAGGGATTGCGCGAGCTTGCCAGGAAGCCCGTGACGACGGGCATGGCGGTCGGGATCTGCCGGACGCTGCGCGGGATTGCCATCGACATCCGGAAGGTGCCCGGCACCGCGCTGAAGAATCAGGCGACCGGCGACGTCGTGTACACGCCGCCCGAGGGCGAGGACCGGCTCCGCCGTCTGCTGGCCAATTGGGAACGCTTCCTTCACGACGAAACGGTTCTCGATCCGCTGCTTCGCATGGCCATCGGCCACTATCAGTTCGAGGCGATCCATCCGTTCGGGGACGGCAATGGCCGCACCGGCCGGATTCTCAATCTGCTGTTCCTGGTGGAACAGGGCCTCCTCGATCAGCCAGTTCTCTATCTGAGTCGCGCGATCATCCGGCGGCGGACCGAGTACTACAGCCTGCTGAACGCCGTCACGCGTGACGACGCCTGGGAGCCCTGGACGCTCTACATGCTCAACGCGGTGCACGACACGGCCGTCTGGACGACGAGGAAGATCAAGGCGATCCGGGAATTGCTCCGGCGTGCAAGCGCGCATGTGCGCGAGCACGCCCCGTCGCTGTACAGCCGGGAACTCGTGGAGCTGGTGTTCGAGCAGCCCTACAGCCGTATCACCAACGTCGTCGAGGCAGGCATCGCGAAGCGACAGACGGCGTCGGTGTACTTGAAGGACTTGTGCGACATCGGCGTCCTGCGAGAGGTGAAGGCCGGGCGTGAGAAGCTGTTCATCCACCCGAACCTGATGAAACTGCTGACGGCCGAAGACCACAAGGTGCCGGAGTATCGCGTGTAGTATCGCGGCACGCAGGCGCCCGTCCGCGGAACGCGGAGCACCGCCCGCGGCCGGCGCCTCGTGTGGAGGGCGGCGTCTCGGGCGGCGCGCCGTGTGGAGTCAGCCCGCGGGATCGCAGGAAAACCGACGCGGAGCGAAGGCCTTCGCGGCCGTCTGTCACGAGGTCACACGGACCGAGGAGTCACCCGAGGCGGTACTCGTTGATCGGAGCGATGCCACGAACCAGTAGGACGGCCGCGGCAGCGGCAGGCGAGCGAGCGCAGCGTCGGTTTTCGGGCTGACGGAACCCGGCGCGCCGCCCGAGACGCCGCCCTCCACCTCTGCGGCCTACCTCCCGCTCCCCGCGGCCGCGCTCGACGCGATCTGATCGCGATGCGCTTCCGTCCAGTCGAGGCGATCGTTGTGGAACCCGTCGCGCACGTGCAGGCCGTCGATCCCGAATTCGAGCACCGGATCGGTCTTGGCGTTGTACTTCGGCCAGGCCGGTCCGCCGGCGGCGCCCGGATTCCCCGTCTTCGCGAACGCCGCCCAATACGCATCGGCGGCCTTGCTGATCGCGATGTCGTCCGGATCGGTCAGCGCGCGGCTGAACACGTAGCGGATCTCGCCGCCGTGGCCGAGGCCGAAGCCGGCGCGGCTGTCCGCCGGCACGTAGGAGAAGTGATAGCGATAGACCGTCTGGCCGTTCTTCACGTGATCGCGCGCGAGCACGCGGTCCGGCTCGCCGATGTAATAGTCGGTGACCATCAGGTTGACCGTGCGCTCGGGATCGCCCTTGCCCGGCGCCGCGTACGGCCCGAGGCCGCCCGCCGACGCGCGAATCGCCTCGAGGCGCGCGGGCGGATTGGCCGTCGGAAAGAGGCTCGCCTCGTTGCTGTTGCCGCCGAGCATGAACGGGATCTTCGCTTCGAGCCCCTGGTCGAAGGCGGCGGCCGTGCCGATGGTGAGGAGCTTGCCGTCGGCGATCGGGCCCGCGGCGCCGAGGCCGAGGCCGCCGGCGAGCTGGTCGAACGGCACCGCGCGCATCGCCTTCAGCGTGTCGGCCGAGTCGCCGGTGATGCCGAGCTTCTCGAAGAACGCCGCGCCGACCTGCTCCGAGCGCGCCAGCGGCGCCGGATCGCTTCTCCCGAAGCCCGACTCGGAAATCGCCCGCTCGAAGAGTCCCTTCGTTTGCGGGACGATCATCAGGTAGTCGACGGAGATCCCGCCGGCCGACTCGCCGAACACCGTCACGTTCGTGGTGTCGCCGCCGAACGCAGCGACGTTCTTCTGTACCCACTCGAGCGCCGCGATCTGATCCTGCAGGCCGTAGTTCGACACGCTCTCGCTCGACGGCGCGTTCTTCGTGATCGCCGGGTGCGAGAACCAGCCCGTGCGGCCGAGGCGATAGTTGAGCGACACGTAGACGATGCCCTGCTTCGCGAAGACCGTGCCGTCGTAATTGTTTGATGCCCCCTGCGTGAACGCCCCGCCGTAGATCCACACCATCACGGGCAGGCGCGAGTTCGCGGTCGCGCTCGCCGGTTTGTAGACGTTGACGTAGAGGCAGTCTTCACTCGCCGTGCACGTGCCGCCGAACTCGAGGCCGGCGCGGACGCCCTGCCACGGCTGCACCGGCTGCGGCGAACGCCAGCGCAGTTCGCCCACGGGCGGCGCGGCGAACGGAATCCCGCGGTAGATGGCGATGTCGCCGTAGATGCCGCCGGCGGTCTGCCCGCCCGTGACGGCGACGACGGGCGCCGGCCGGTCGGGCGGCGCGAGCGGAGCCGCGGCGCGTCCGCGGCGCTGCGCCTCGGTCCACGTGGTGGTAACGGCCAGCGCGACCGCGATCGTGCCGGCGACAACGACGGTCCGTCTCGAGTTCAGCATGATTGTTATCTTTCCGATTGTGCGCCCACCGGTCCGTGAGTTCAAGAGTTCTCGTTCAGCGAGTAGCTCGTGCTGCGTCCGCCGCCCTCGTCCCTCTTCAGGATCCCATGTGCCATCAGATCCTGGATGTCGCGAAGGGCGGTGTCATGCGAACACGTCGCCAGCCTGGCCCACTTCGTCGTGGTCAGCTTTCCGTCGAATCCGTCAAGAAGCCGGTTGAGGATTCGGCGCTGACGATCGTTCGATCGCCACTCGAGCGTGGCGCTCCCAGAATCGCGCCTTGCGCAGCACGGCAGCCAGAGTGGTGCTGGTTGCGTCGAACGCGCGACCGAGGCATCCCAGGAACCATTCCATCCATGGGGTGACATCGAGCGTTCCTTTCTGCGTCCGTTCGAGAATTTCGTAGTAGTCATGCCGCTCCTGACCGATCTGCGCCGACATGCTGTAGAAACGCTGCGAGCCGTTCTCGGAGCGCGCAAGCGCCCAATCGGCGATCGCCCGCGCGATCCGCCCGTTCCCATCGTCGAACGGGTGGATGGTCACGAACCACAGGTGAGCGAGCCCGGCCCTGAGGACCCAGTCCGTCTTGTCGCCTGCGTCGTTGGCCCAGGTCAGGAACGCAGACATCTCCCGCTCGAGCAGGGGAGCCGCCGGCGCCTCGTAGTGCACCCTCTCCTTCCCCACCGGCCCGGAGACAACCTGCATCGGTCCGCCGGCGTCGTCCCGCCACGCGCCGAGGATGATCCTGCGCATTCCGCTGCGCCCGGTTGGAAACAGCGCGCTGTGCCATGCGAACAGACGCTCATCGCTCAGCGGCTTGCTGAAGTTCTGCGTTGCGTCGAGCGTCATTTCGACGACACCTTCGACATCGCGCTCGGCAGCGACGGTTCCGCCCGTCTCGATCCCAAGCCGTCTGGCGATCGAGGAGCGCACCTGGTCGGCCGGGAGTTTCTCGCCTTCGATTTCGCTCGATTTCAAAACATCCAGCGTCAGCGTCTCGAGCTCAGCCTCCTTCTGAAGCGAGAACCCGAGACCCTCCATCCGTCCCAGCAGACGGCCCTGGCGATGGCGGATCTGGGCCAGGGGCGCCGCGAGCGCTTCCTGGTCCCAATGAAACCTGGGCCAGTCGCGAAGCTGATGAATGTACTGGGTCAATCTACGCACTCCATGCGTAGAATTATCAGGGCGATTCCACGCAGAGTCCAGGTAAAAGACGCAGATGATGCGTAGAATATGGGCTCTATTCTACGCATCGAGTCTATTCTGGTATATTTTCTATACCTAATGACTTCGAGTTCGACCCCGCGAAGTCGGTGGCCAATCTCGAGAAGCACGGCATCGACGGCGAGCACGCGATGAAGAAAAAGCAGCGTACCTCCAAGACTAGGGCACTCCCGGCCGCCAAGCTGGATGCCATGCACGAGGCTGGCGTCGACCTGTCGGCTCATGTGGATCTCGGCAGGGCCGTCCGCCCTGGCCGGGCTGTTCAACGCGTCAACGTCGACTTCCCGGTGGACCTGCTGCGTGAAATCGATCAGGAAGCCCGTCGACTCGGCGTGACCAGGCAGGCGTTCATCAAGGTGCGGCTGGCCGACTCCCTCGTGAAAGACCAGTGAGCCGACGGATCGATCCTGAGGAGGGCGGCCTCTCGCGGGCCGCCGCTCACCAACGGCGATCGGCCGTGCCGGGTGCGGGTCACGCTGCGGAGGCGCCGTCCGCTGACGCGGCGGGTCGTGAAGTCGGCCCGACAGGCGGCACGAAAAACCGCGCGGAGTGAGCCCGTCGTGGCGGTCTGCCCGTATGCCACCCGTGCGCCAGAATTACCCGGACGCGGTACCAGTTGGTCTGAGCGCATGTCGCGAACCGGCAGGACCGCCGCGGTGCGTCAGAGTACCGAACGGCGCGCGGTTTTTCCGGGCCGACAGACCGACGACCCGCCGCGGCAGCGGCCGGCCTCTCCGCGGTCAGCGCGGTCGTCTCCTGACCGCCTACCTCCGCAACCCCACCCGATCGTGCACCTGCCGCTCGATCGGCCGCAGGTCGTTCACGACTTCGCTCTCCACGTTGAACACCATCGTCGGCCTGGTCGTGAGGTTGTAGGTCGGCCACATCGGGAGACCAGCGTGATTCGGGTTGCCGGTGCGCGCGAACGCGATCCACGCCTCGCTCATCGCCGCTTCGACCGTGTCCGTCCCCGGCCGCGCGTTCGGCCGGCCGCTCGCGTTGCTGAACGCGAAGCGGACCTCGGTGGCGTGGCTCGCCAGGCTCTGCGGCGTCACCTGGAACTCGAACATATAGATGTAAACCGGCGCGTCCGCCTGATGCACCTCGGCGAGCTGGATCGAGCCGTATCCCATCCGCGCGCTGCCGATCGCGATGTAGAGCTCCCACGGCGTCGCGGTCGGACGCGAGCGGCGATACTCGCGGATCACCTCGTCGGCGTCCTTGCCGTACATCGCCGTGATGCGTTGCTTCAGCTCCGGCTCTCCGGCATCTGCCGGCTGAGATTCTCGTTGCGGCTGAAGTAGATCTCCTCGTCGTGGTTCGAGCCAATCATGAGCGGGATCCCGACGGCCGACGGCGCGTCGCGATCGACGAACATGTCCGTCGGCAGGAACGAGCCGTCCACCACCGGGCGCATCAGGCCCGTGAGGCCGGCGCGATCGACCGCGTTCAGCAGGTCCATGAACGGCATCGCCTGCAGCGCGTGCGCGTCTCGTGGCGTGCGCCGCGTCCATCACCTTGCGCGCGTCGCGCCTCGGCCTCGGCCGCCGGCGTCGCCGTGCGCGACGGGCCGCTTTCAATAATGGCTTTCTGGAACAGCCCCTTCGCCGACGGCACGCCCATCATCGTCGCCACCTTGGAGCCGCCGCCCGATTCGCCGAAGATCGTGACGTTGCGCGGGTCGCCGCCGAACGCGGCGATGTTGTCGCGCACCCACTCGAGCGCGAGCTGGACGTCCATCAGCCCCGCGTTGCCCGAGCCCGCGAAGTCTTTGCCGCCGATCTTTTCGAGATCGAGGTAGCCGAAGACATTCAGCCGATGGTTGATCGTGATGATGACGGTGTCGCCGCGGGAGGAGAGGTTGGCGCCGTCGTACCAGGCTTCGGAACCCGCGCCCTGCGAGTAGCCGCGGCCGTGGAGCCAGACCATCACCGGGCGCGCGCCCGTCAGCGCCGGCGTCCAGACGTTGAGCACGAGGCAGTCTTCGCTCATCGTCATCGGCTCGTCGCGCTCGGAGTTGCCGCGTCCGCCGTCGCCCGTCTGCGGGCAGACGTCGCCGAAGCGTGTCGCGTCGCGGATGCCGTCCCAGGGCGCCACCGGCAGGGGCGCCTTGAACCGCCGATCACTGCCCGTCGGCTGGCCGTAGTGGATGCCCTTAAAGACGTTCACGCCCTTGGCCGCGTCCTTGAAGCCGCGAAGCTGACCCGCTTTGGTCGCGACCACCGCGGTCGGCTGCTGGGCCCGAGCCGGGCCCGGCCGCCGTGACGAGCAGCAGTGCCGAGGCCGATAGCCGCCAGCCGCAGACCGTGAGCGCGAAGAGTCGATGAACTGCATGAAATCCTCCCCTTGCCGCAGGGGCATTCTACGCCGTCCCTGCCCCAGGGCGGCGGGATCGGCGCCGGGTATCGGAGCTATCATGGTCCCCCGTTCCCGTTAACCCGGAAGGAGCCGCTCATGTGCGATCAGGACCACCACGATGACGACGTGAAGGAATTCGAGGCGCGCGGGATGGTCACGCGGCGGCAGTTCGGCGTGCTGGTGGGCGCGGGCATGGCGATGGTCCTGCCGCGCGTGTTGCACGCGGTGGACGTGACCGAGACCGACGTCAACATCACGACGCCGGACGGCACGGCCGACTGCTACTTCGTGCACCCGTCGAGCGGCCTCGCGCCGGGCGTGGTCGTGTGGCCCGACATCTTCGGCCTCCGGCCGGCGTTCCGCCAGATGGGCAAGCGGCTCGCCGAATCCGGCTACGCCGTGCTCGTCGTCAATCCCTTCTACCGGATGAAGAAGGCGCCGGTCTCCGCGCAGGGCGGGGCGACGCCGATCGCGGAGGTCATGCCGTTCATGCAGGCGCTGACCGAGACGACGCACATGACCGACGCGCGCGCGTTCGTCGGCTGGCTCGATCAGCAGTCGGCCGTCTCGAAGAGCCGCAAGATCGGCACGCAGGGCTACTGCATGGGCGGGCCGATGGCGTTCCGCACCGCGGCGGCGATGCCCGACCGCGTCGGCGCCGTCGCCACGTTCCACGGCGCGAGCCTCGTGACGAAGGAGCCGAACAGCCCGCACCTGCAGGCGGCGAAGAGCCACGCGCAGTTCCTCGTGTGCATCGCCGAGAACGACGACCAGCGATCGCCGACCGACAAGACCGCGATCCGCGACACGTTCGCGGCGGCGAAGCTGACGGCGGAAGTCGAGGTGTACGCCGGCGCGGCGCACGGCTGGTGCCCGCCCGACACGGCCGTCTACAACGAGCCGCAGGCGGAGAAGGCGTGGGGCCGGCTGCTCGTCCTCTACGGCAAGGCGCTGGCCTAGCGGAGTCTTCGCGGGCCGCGCGAATGCGAAGGGCCGCCCGCTGGCGCCGCGGGCCGTCGGCCGTCGCCCCGGAAAAACCGCGCGCCGTTCGGTACCCTGGCGCTGCGCGGCGGTCGTACCCGCTCGCGGCATCGCTCAGATCAACTGGTACCGTTCCGGTTGATTCGGACGCCTGGAGTGGCATACCGGCAGACCGCCGCGACGGTCTCACTCCGCGCGGTTTTTCGTGAGTTGTGGCGGGGCGACTTCACGGCCCGCCGCGCCAGCGGGCGGCCCTCCGCGTGGGGGCGCGTGAGCGCGCCAGCCGACAGGCGAAGTGAATGGTGGCGTTGGGCCTAAAGGGAGCGATGTTATGAAGAAACTTGCGATTGCCGTTCTCGTCCTCGCCTCGGCCGCGTATCTCGGGGCGCCACTATCTGAGCCAGCGGGCCGCCGCGCAGACCCAGCAGGCCGCGGCCGACACGGCCGTCCACAACTTCGGCGGGCCCATCAATACGAAATGGGACGAAGGCGAGCTCTCGTTCGCCGACGATGGGACGATGGTGTTGACGTCGAGCCGTGAGGACCTCGCCGTGGCGCCGGGCGACCGAAGGACCTCTACATCGCGACGTTCAACAAGGCGACCAACACGTGGAACACGCCCGTGAACATGGGGCTGCCCGTGAACGCCGCGCCTGCGACCGGCGTCGATCCCCTGCGGAAGGGCGACGACCGCGAGCCGTGGATCACGCACGACGGCAACACGATCTACTTCAAGTCCGACCGCCTCGCCACCACCACGCCGCTCAACATCAACGACATCTTCGTCACGCACAAAGTGAACGGCGAGTGGACGACGCCCGAGCTCGTGCCCGCGCCGATCAGCACGAACGAGGGCAACGAGCACTGCCCGATGCTGCTGAGGGACGGCAAGACCCTGTGCTTCGCCTCGGCGCGCGCGGGCGGCTTCGGCAGCTACGACATCTGGTGTTCCGAGCAGCGCGCGGACGGCAAGTGGCAGGCGCCCGTGAACCAGGGGCCGAACATCAACACCGCCGGGTCCGAGTTCCACTTCATGGAGGACAAGGACGCGAAGTGGGTGTACTTCACCTCGACGCGTCCCGGCGGCCAGGGCGCCGCGGACATCTGGGCGTCGCGCAACCTCGGCAAGAACCAGTGGGGTCCCGCGGTGAACATTTCCGCGATCAACACCACCGGCATGGACATGTGTCCCGCGCTCGGGCCGGACGGGAAGACGTTCTGCTGGTTCGGCTCGAGGCCGGGGAACACGCTGGGGATGTCGGATATCTACTGGATGGACCAGAGCCAGATCGATCGCGTGCTGCCGAAGTAGGGCGGCCGTCATCAGGAGGGACCCATGGCCCGAACTCCTTCGATCCACGCCGCTGCCGTCGTCGCCCTCGCGTCGCTCGTGTTCGTGCCCGCGCAGGCGCAGCGAGGCGCCGCCAGCCAGGACGTCTCGCGCCAGGGAACAATGATCGCGGGCGCCTGGGGCGCCGCCCCCCTGCCGGTCGACTCTCGCGGCTGGGGCTGGATGTCCCGGTCCTACGTGGGCGACGGCTCCACGCGTCCGTTCTGGAACAAAGCCAAGGAGCTGCTGTTCAGCGGCAAGCAGGTCACCAGCTTCACCATCGGCGCCTACGATCCGGACCGATATTGCGAGGTGCGCAAGCACTACGGCTTCGTCTGGTTCGAGATGCAGCACAGCACGATGTCGTGGGACGAGGTGGCGAAGATGATCGCGGCGTGCCCCGGCCCCGACGGCGCGGCCCCGTTCATCCGCATGCCCGATCAGAACGAGTCGAGCATCCAGAAGGCGACCGACATCGGCGCGATCGGACTGATCTTCCCGACGATCCGCGACGGCCACCAGGCGCTCGAAGCGGCGCGCTACTCGCGGTTCCCGCCGCTCGGCCGCCGCAGCTCCGGCTCCGGGCAGGCGGCGCGCGTGTGGGCCGGCGTGCCGGGCGGCTATCAGAACACCTTCAACGACAACATGCTCGTCGTCGTGATGCTCGAGACGCTCGACGGCATCGTGAACGCGGACGAGATCGCGAACACCTTCGGCGTCGACGTCGTGATTCAGGGCAACAACGACCTGTCGCGCTTCTCGGGATGGGCGCAGGCCGATCCGCGCTACCAGGCGCTCCTGACCGTGAGCCGCAATGCGGCGCTGCGCGCCGGCAAGTGGTGGGGCAACGCAGGCCAGCAGTACCTGACCGGGAATCCCCTCAGCGCCGACGTGCGCTTCGTGCAGAACGGGCCGTCGATGGACGGGTGGACGCCGCCCGCGCGCGGGCGTGTCGAGGAACCGGCCATTGGCCGGTGAGAGTTCTGGAGACTGCGAGCGGGTGCTTCCGAAGTAGTGCGGACCTTTGGGTCCGCCGCTATGGCCGTTGCGGAAACTGCGCCGTGAGCAGATCGAACGCCGCCGCGCGCGGCGGCTTCTCGACCTTGACGTCGACGCCGAACGACATCTGCAGATCCGTCTTCGGATCGTAGGCCGGCCATTCCGGCGCCGGCGCGCACGCCGGCCTGCCGGTCTTCGCGAACGCGACCCAGCAGTCGTGCATCATGGTCGACATCGCCTTGTCGTCCGCGGTCATCGCGCGGGCGAGCAGCGGCATCCCGGTCCACGACTTGAACACGTAGGGGATCTCCGAGCCGTGGTTGGCGCCCGGCAGCGCCGCGCGGCGGGCGGCGGCGACGTAGCTGAAGTAGTAGAGCCAGCTCGGCGCGCCTGACGAAGTCGCGCCGGCGACCCAGCGCGAGGGCGCGACGAACACCACGTCGCCCATCGCCTCGCGCGTGAACTCCGCCTCGGACGTCGCGTCGCCGTAGAGCCTGCGAAGCGCCGCGAGCCGCGGGCCGACGGCGGCTGCCAGCGCGCCCGTCGGCACGCCGAGCGTCGTCAGCACCGACGCCTCGTTCGAGTTGGCGCCGATGACGAGCGGCACATCGGCGGCGCGGCCGTCGCGGAACGCTTCCCACGGCGCCTCGGTGACGAACCGTCCGTCGATGAACGGCCCGAAGCCGAGCCCGCCCTGCAGTCCGCCCTGGGCTTTGATCCAGTCCTGCGCGGGCCTGGCGCGCAGATCGGCCAGCGTCGCGCCGGCGCCGAGGCCGATGTTCGCGGCCGAGGCCACGCCGCGCGCTTCTGTTTCCTTCAGCGCGACCGGACGCTGCAGTCCCCCGCCCGACTCCACGATGGCCTTCGCGAACAGCCCCTTCGCATTCGGGTTCGTCAGCAGGTAGATCATGGACGACCCGCCGGCCGACTCGCCGAACGCCGTCACGTTCTTCGGATCGCCGCCGAACGCCGCGATGTTGTCCTGCACCCACTTGAGCGCCGCGATCTGGTCCATCAGCCCGTAGTTGCCCAGCGGGGCATCAGCCGCGGCGGCGGACGTCAGCGCCGGATGCGCGAAGAACCCCAGCAGGCCCAGGCGATAGTTGATCGTGACGAGGACGATGCCGTCTTTGGCGAACTCGGTGCCGTCGTAGAGCGCCGCGCCCGAGTAGCCGAGGCGGAACGCGCCGCCGTAGATCCAGACCATGACCGGCAGGTTCGCGGCGCCGGCGGGGGCGAACACATTGAGCGTGAGGCAGTCTTCATCCTGAGACGAGGGCGCGCCGACGCCGCCGCCGTCGCCGCGTTCCGGCTGCGGGCACGCCGGCCCGAAGTCCGTGGCCTGCCTGACGCCCGTCCAGCTCTCAGCGGGCTGCGGCGGCTGCCAGCGCAGATCGCCGACGGGCGGCGCGGCGAACGGGATCCCCTTCCACGCTGCCACGCCGTCACGGGTGACGCCGGCGACGTCGCCTGACTTCGTCTTGACCGTCTGCGCGGCCGCCGGAGCGGCGAGCGCCAGCACCGCGGCGAGCCCCACGAGCCAGGAACGGATCATTTCCCCGGTCCTCCAGCCTTTCCAGCTATTCGGGCGCGATCCCGTGCCCTGGTGCATCTTGGTACCGGCATGTCGCAAAGTCCAGCGCGCAGCAACACGGACTTCGAGAGCGGAGCCTGCAGTTCGGCGATTGGCGCGAGCCATTTCTCCGACGGGTTCAAGCACCGCGGTAACCACACGCGCGGTTCTAGGTGTCGGACGACGCGCGCCCCGATGTCGGATCTCCTCAGGTCGCGCTGAACCCCGTCTCGCAGGACAACCTCCCCCGGAGAAGGAGGCTGCAGGCTGCCCGCGATATTCAATCTTGCAAAGTGTTCACGTGCCAAATTTGTCGCGACTGAACTCACGACAGGCCGCACACGCTGGACGTATCGCGCCGCGCGTGCCCCGAAGACTCAAATCCTGTCACACCGAACCCAAAGGTCGCACCTCGAACCCATCGACCGAGCCTCTATTACCTCGCTTGGAGCAAGGCCCTCCGTGCGGACTTCGAGCTGGCGGTCCAGAAGGCCCTTGGACACCGAAGGCGGGGTCGAACTGGTCTGATGCCGGGTGATCTATTCCGCGCCGAGCTTCAAGAAGTTCGTCCTGCACGGCCTTTCAAGTGATGGGGGCGAATATCGAACGTGGACGTACCGCCTGTTCCACAATGGCTGCACCTACTTCGCGAGGTGAGCCAGAAGTCTCTCGCTTCAGCAACGAGCCGGGCTCCGTCCCAGCAATCCTGTGATGTGGGCGCCGGGAGTAGGGCGGCGTGTCGTACGAGCGACTGCTACCGGCACCTTGGGTCATCATCGACGCAAGCCTCGAAGATCAAGACCTCTGGTATACGCTTTTCAGGACTTCGTCCTCATGCCCATCAGCGACCGAAGAAGCGCCGAAGGCCTCGGTCGTGTACCGGATCTCCCGGCACATCGTCAGCGGTGTGTACCCGGAACGAGTCAATGTTTCTCTCGCTCGATCCGCGCTGGGTCAAGCGCTCCCTTCCTTCCAGCAAGCTGCGACCAAGCTTGATGCTCGTTCGGCAAGCCGGGCGATCTGAGAGCTCGGCTTAAAGCGCTGTCTGTCGCGGAGCGAAGCCACTACGTCGCTCAAGCTACCTGGCAGTCTGCGCGTACACACCGCCAAGGTCAGCTAACCTCGTCATCGCCGTCGTCATCTTCTGCAGCGTTTCGTCGATCGCCGGGACGAGTTCCTCAATACTCTCGTCGACGCGCTCCAGAATGAACCGGCACATCGCATCGGGATTGCCGACCAGCGGTCACCCGGTCGGCGTTTGTTACGTCGTCGCAATCCTTTCCGAGCGGCGAATCGGACAGGTCCACGTCGGGATGATTCCACTTCTTCAGCACCTCCGGCGCAAGCGCCGACCTTAGCGCTTTGCCGAAATCCTCGCTGCTCTCCTGCATCTTGAGCTTCGCGAACGCCTCAGTGATGAGCCAGATCGAGGGATGGTCTTCGACCGCCTTGCCGTAAGCGGACGGGACAAAGTCGAAGACCTCAAAGTAGATGCCGGGCTCCTTCCTTCTGGTCTCCCATCCTTCCTTCCAGAACCAGAGGGACGGGCGCTTGGGGTCGAAGTCTGACAACAGGCCTCTCTCCGATAAAGCCACGGACACCTTCTGGAGCGATTCCTCGACGATGTCCCGCATGCGATCGACGAGGTCGTCGAACGCGTCACGCAGGGCCTTCACGTCCTCCCAGCGCTTCAGGATCATCAAATCCACGTCGGTGGTACCGGCTTGCCATGTCGATTCTCCAGTTTGGTCACGCCTGGCGGAGGGCCACAAAGTCGTCGATCAAGCGCTCGAGCGCGCCGGCGGACACGATCTTCCTGACCGGCCTCAACGCCGCGAACGTATCCAGCAAGTCTTCGAGGGTGTGCAGATTTAGCGTGGTGAAGACGTCGGAGTTCTCTTCCGTATCGCCTGTCAGGTCACCGGGAGTCTGGACCACGCCTGATTTCTGGCGATCCGGCGAGTGATCCGGCGTTAAATCGATCCCCAACTCCGCAACAGCCGCGTCGATCTGCTCTTGCGTCAACCAGCGCTGGAGATATTGAACGAGATCGTCCTGCCGGCTCTGCCCGAAGGCCATGCGGTAGACCGCCAGCGAGCGCCGAAGCACCTCGGCTTTGTCCACATCCTTGCTCAACAGGATCATCGGGAGGTGACGCTCGATCTGGGCGCCGCCCTCAGTGAGGTAGACCGAGAACGGCACGAGGTCTGACTGCCCAGCGGCCTCTTGTCTCTGGCAGCCTCGAATAATTGGTTCCACGAGTCCGACTCAGGTCCTGACGAGGCGTGCTTCGCACCGGCAGCATGGGCGCGAGCAACATTCTTGCGGACGGCGTGGCCCTTGTACCGATGCACCCGGCCCTCGCGCTGCTCGAGGTCCACAGGATTCGATGGCAGGTTCCAGTGCATCACGGCGTGGCAGTACAGATGGAAATCCAGGCCCTCCTGCCCGACCGAGGTTGAGCACAACACGAACGGCCAGAAGGGAGAATTGAACGCTTTCTGCACGTCGCCCTGGCGTTCGACCGTGCCGACATCTTCCCGTGCCCGGGCGCCATATCGCACCGCGAATCGGGTACGAAACCGGAGCTTCTCTCCTCTCGAGATATTGCCAGCCCCATCAATGTCGAGCGAGTCCGCCAGCACATTGGCGCTGCGGAGTGTCAGCGCGTCGTGCATGGCGGCAGACACGTCGGCCTCGATCTTCTCGACTGAATGGCCTGACGCGCCAAGGTGCTCGGCCAGAACGTGTCCATACTCGTCGAGAACGGACTGGAGCCCGCCTCGGGCGCAGTATTCCATACGCGCTGCCAGTACGGCTCGGCTCGATTGACACGGCGCACCATCTCGGTGACTTCGGGTTGGTTGAAGAGCGACCGGAACCCTTCGGCGACCTGCCCGGCACGATTGCGGAGGGGCGGATCAGACACCCGCTGCAGGCCGCCAGCAACTCGCGCGAGGGCACGCAGGGCGGCGACGGCGGGCCCGGCAACGGCGAAAAGTGCCAGGATGTCCGCGAGATCCTCCGGCACCCGGCCGAGTTCACTCGGGTTATTCGCGACCTCGCGCGCCACCCTCACATGCACGGCCCACGCATCGTCGCTCTCGGCGTCCTGGTCGTCAGCATCCTCTGAAAGCGCCGGACCGGTGCCTCGCCATTGGGCTGCAAGGTTGGCCTGCCCTAACCACGCGTACCCTTTGGCTGGATCCGCAGCCAGGTCGAGCAACATCGGTGCAGCCCAATACCACCGCTCGTCGACGTCTCCCGTGGCCGGCGCGCCCTTGGTGATGGGTGTCAACAGCCGAAGACAAATCTCTCGCGCGCTCGCCAACGTTTCCGCCAAGGTTGGTCGCGGCGATCCCGGCGTCGCCGAGGCCAGCGCGCGCGGATTCAACCTCGGCTGCCAGGGTGAATGACGGATACAGCATGCCCAGCACCGGCATGCCCGTCGGACGCTCGTCGGCGACGCCGAACCGGAGAAGTGGCCGTCGCTTCTTTCGCGCGTCGCCACTCTGGCTGTCAGGTTCGCCTTCCGCCTCCATCCCTAGCATCCGCCGTTCTGCCTCGTAGGTCATGAGCGCGGAAACGACCTTCGGCACCACCTGCCAGGACGAAAAGATTAGCCGCTTGGTCAGCCCCTGCACCCCGGGCTGAGCGAACTCCCCTTCCGGTTCGTAGTAGGGCCACGAGGGCGGAATCCAGAGCACTCGCCATGCGTCGGAGTCGAGCATCGCGTGCACCAGGTTGCGTAGCCGGGCATTGCCCGGATTGACCTCGCGGTAGGCCGACACGTCCTCCCTGGACAGAAGCGCCGCCGGTTCGCTTCGCAAGGCTCGCGCAGTGTCCGGCGACAGGCCGCGCCCATCCAGGGCATCGGCGATTGCCCGCTTGATCTCCGTATTCGTCCATGAAATTCACGAGGTACGGCGCGGATTTCCAGTATTCCGTGATGTCAGGCAGGTCGAACGACCGCGCAACGCCCTGCAGGGCCATGTACGAATCGATGTCGCCCTCCATCACCTGGACGTCCGGGCACGCGACTTCCTTCAGCATGCCGCTCCGATCGGCGGTGACGGCGAGCCGCTCGGTCCGGACCATAACGCGCCGCAGCATGCCTTCAACTGCCTGCTTTGCACGCCTCAGCGGCTCGAGGTCGTCCATGTTGATGCGAAACAGTTCCTTCCCATACTCGGCAAGAGCGCGCTCGAAGGCCTGCGTTCGAACGGGATCGTTCTGAAGAAACCCGATCGTCTGAACGAGATCGCCGTAGTGGTCGTCACCACCAACATCGTCTGCGGTCGTGAACATGCGGTAGGGCGTGGCCGACAGCAGAAGCACGCGCACGCGGCCGTCCCGCACGCTGTCGTCGCGATAGCGGAACAGCTGTTGCGCCAGCAGGCTGGCCTCGTCCTTTCCGTGCAGTACATCGCTGAATCGCTGAAACTCGTCGAGAATCACCAGGTCGGGCTCGAGCGACTCGATGCAGACGCCCGCCAGGATGCTCCCGCAAGCCGCCAACTATTTCCAGGCGCTCCTGTCTCTCCTCGTCTGTCAAGCTCTCTCGGCTGCCCAGCTGCGCTGCAAGCGCGATGAATCGGTCGCGAAGAGAACCCCAGTTCCCCGGGCCCACTCGCCTCTTCGATAAGCCTGTTGCGAAACGCCGTTTGCAGTGGCTCGTCGAAACCATATCCTTCGAGTTCGTCAACGCGACCCTTGAAGCGGTCTCGCCGCATACCACCCGTCAAGAGCGAGAGCGATCCCTTCTTGTTTGCCGTCCAGTCCTCCGGAACGAGCCAATACAGCAAGCCCGTTCGGAAGCCTTGCCACCACTCGACCGCATACTGAGCGAGGTCCCCGGCGTAAACGCAATGAAGTTGACCTTGTTCTTGCGAAGCGGCTGATGTCTCGGGGCAACAGGGTGATGCGATCGGGAAGAGCGTGAGACGGCTGTCCCGTTACATTCAGTCGGTTGATGTTCTGGCGCGCGATGCCCGAGTTCGAGCAGATGTAGATGACGTCAACCCGACGACCCGGATCCTCCTCCCGTAACCGATCGACCGCGCGCGCGATGATGCCCGCGGCGACCTTCGTCTTGCCAAGTCCAACCTCGTCCGCGATCAGAAAGCGTAGTGCTGGATTGGGATCTCCGTACATCAGCCTGAAGGCATAGTCCGCGGTATCGCGCTGAAAGTCCTTCAACGACGCCAGAGCTCGTTCGGTCCGTTCGCTGTTCATGCCGGGACGCTCGCTCGCCGTCGCTCGCGCTGACGCCAGATCGGCTCCCAGATCGCATCGAAGCCGACAGGCATCAGATCCTCGCCATCATCCCCACGCCGCAGTTCCTTCAGTAGGCTCTGGAGGTTGTCGAGGCGACTCGGGGGAACGCTCAAGGTTTCGAAGAAGCATCTCGAACAGGCCGTTCGTCACCACGCCCGAGCGGTCGTCGCCACGTTCGACCTCACCGGAATGGCTCCCGGCGGGTCCGGGTACCGCTACCCCTTCATCTGCCAGAAGCAGCCAGAGGAACCGCATCATCTCGGAACGATCCTTGACGAGCGACCGTAGCACCTGATCGCGGCGCCCCTCGGGCGCGCCAATAAGGGGCAGGTTGAAGATGAAGCGCAGGTGCCGCTCCTCCCCGCCGGCGCGGCCCATGAGGTCGAACGCCATGGAATGATGTCAGCGCCTCGAACGACAAGCCTCGAAATGTGACGACGGGCGCGCCGGCTTCGATCCTTTCAAGGGACACGGCGGCGCTGACCACCGTCGCGGGCCAGCACCGAAGCGAGATGTCAGCGTCGACGGTCAGGCCTTTCGGCTCCTCCGCATGTCAGTTCGATGTCGAACGTTTCCTCGTCGGTTTGCTTGACGTGGGCCTCGAGCAGTGCCGTCGCCAGAGACTCTCGAATTTCGTCGAGCCTTCGTTCCAGCGCCTCGACCTCAGACTCTTCAGGCTCCGAGGCCACAAATCGTATCCCGGCCTCCTCGAGGAGATTAATGAAGCGGACCTCGCCCTTCTCGGGCTCCATCAACGCGTCGATTCCGAACCTCTTCCTGGGACCGATCAGCTCGACGAGAAATTCGACATTTCGATTGAAGCCCGAGTGCGTCGCATTAGCCGAGCCCGTCCAGACGTGCGCGTCCCATCCGTTTTCACTCACGTAGAGCTTTGCGTGCAAGTCTGAGAGCTGGATCGCTTCCGTCTCCGAGTTCGGCGTCTCCTCGGTTTCAGGATCGGGCTCGAGCATCGCGCGATCGAGAAGACTGTAGAACGCTCCGACGCCTTTCGGCTTGCGGGCCAGGTGCGTGAGAGCGTTGGCGGTGGACACGAGCGTGACGTCCTTGCGTCCTTCGGCCAGCTCCTCGAGCCGACCAAGCGTGAGAAACGGCGACACCACGAGGAGCCGGCTCCCGGCCTCAGCCAGCGGGTCACGCGCACGGCCGCCGATACCCAGCGGCCAGAAGCGCAGGTCTTTGATCCCGTCCGGAAGCTCGAACTCCGTGCGCTCGAGTTCAGCCGCGAGCGTCTCCACGCGTTGGATTACGCCGGGGATCGACCGGTTTCCGCAGCGCCACCAGCGGCAGCGCCCGCACAAAGTCCACCAGGCCTCGATTGCGGGCGATGCTGCCGTCCGGCGCGCCTTCAGGTTGCCGTCGAGCGTCAGGATCGTGTCCCACGAACGAGCAAAAGTGAGGTTTCTCGACAGGCACAACACTCGATACCGAACGTCGCCTGCGTCGTTGACGCATCGCAGGACCCAGACCTTTGGATGGAACACACCGCCATTATCCGGGTGGCACTGGACGATGGAATTCTCGACAAACGCGAGCTGCGGGTACGTGGTCGTGGCGGCGCGATGTGGCCGGCGTGGTAGAAGAGCGTCAGGTGATCGGCGTGTCGGCGTAGGCTCTCGAGCACCTCGAGCGAATCGAGGCCAGCGCGGGTGCCTTCCTCGCCCGGCTGCTCGAACCAAGTGACGCGAGCGGCGCCATGAGGAGCGCCAGCAGGTCGAGCGAGAACGTCGTGCCCACGCCCTCATCGAACCGAAATCCGTCCGGTGGGCGGAGGGCTTCGAACAGTAGTTGGCGGTCGCGCGGCTCAAGCATGCGGCTCTCCGAGGCCATCCGCGATGTCTTTGAGGATCACGCGGGCATTCGGACCACGAAAATCGAGCCGTCCCAGCCCGGCGTCACCCCGCCATTTCTCGCGCGCCCGGCGGTTGCCAAATCGGGCCAGCGTGCCCTTGATTTGAGACTCGCGTTTCGATATCAACTCCTGGTTACGCGCGTCCTCACGAACCTGGCGGGGTCACCGCTCAGAACCCGGCGGCACCACTCATCGACAAACGGCGAGTTGCGCCGCGCGGGACGTAGTTGCGCTCGTCCAGCAGCTTCCAGAAGTCTCCACGGTCCCAGGCGAGAATTCCCGCGCCTCATCTCCATGAGCTCGACCCAATCTTTGAGCATCGCTGCAGCTCTCGATCACCGCTTCTCGAGGCGGATCGAGTTCAGCCAGGAACAGGTTGTAGAGGATCGCCGCGCCGCTCATCACCTCTGAAAAGCACCGCGCGTGATTGATTTCGCGCTGAAGGCGCCGGACCTCCGTTTCGGCCAGGATGGTCCCAGGCAATGCGGCGTCCGCCTCCATGTAGTCGCGATCGAACATGAACGCGAACAGCGAGTCGCGATGGTTCTCGAGCACACGATCTTTCAGGTAGCGCGCCTCGGGGACAGTAGAGGCCGAAGTTCGCCTCTCCCGGAAACGTTGCCGGTGCCAGAAGGCAGGCCCGCGTGCCAGGTGCGCGCACGCCCCCACCACGTCGCCATCGTCGTTTCGGGCACTGCGCCACCCGCCGCTTGGACGAGTCCAGACTGCGGTGATACTCCGCCAGGGAGTCAGGGAACAAACAAATGCGCAGCAGTTTCAGGCCATTCCAGTAGATGCTCGAAGGGCAAGCGCTGCAGGGACTACCGGGCCTGGGATGCCGATAGTGCCGGAGGTGGCGGCGCGGACGAATTGGCCAGCGGTCGATCAAGTTCGATTTCGAAAACCCGGCCCTTCGGTGCCACCTCGGCCCAGGACACGCCCGCTTCAAAATCTGAAATACATCCACGGGACGAAGAGGAGATCCGGGCACTTGTCTGAAGAGCGCCGGTGCCTGGAAAAGCGTGTCCGAGAAGTGTCGCGGA